>NC_009674.1:695000-3572500 GCF_000017425.1 Bacillus cytotoxicus NVH 391-98 | reverse complement strand
CATCGACGGGGAGGTTTGGCACCTCGATGTCGGCTCATCGCATCCTGGGGCTGTAGTCGGTCCCAAGGGTTGGGCTGTTCGCCCATTAAAGCGGTACGCGAGCTGGGTTCAGAACGTCGTGAGACAGTTCGGTCCCTATCCGTCGTGGGCGTAGGAAATTTGAGAGGAGCTGTCCTTAGTACGAGAGGACCGGGATGGACGCACCGCTGGTGTACCAGTTGTTCTGCCAAGGGCATCGCTGGGTAGCTATGTGCGGAAGGGATAAGTGCTGAAAGCATCTAAGCATGAAGCCCCCCTCAAGATGAGATTTCCCATAGCGTAAGCTAGTAAGATCCCTGAAAGATGATCAGGTTGATAGGTTCGAGGTGGAAGCGTGGTGACACGTGGAGCTGACGAATACTAATAGATCGAGGACTTAACCAATAAAAAAGCGGAAGCGACTTGTTCAGAGTCGCTGGAGCTGGATTCAATATGAAGCAAATGTTATCTAGTTTTGAGAGAATATAAAAAAACTTGTTGACTTTTTTAGTGAATTAGGTATAATAATGATTGTCTCAAATGAATATTGTCTGGTGATGATGGCAGAGAGGTCACACCCGTTCCCATACCGAACACGGAAGTTAAGCTCTCTAGCGCCGATGGTAGTTGGGGCCTTGCCCCTGTGAGAGTAGGACGTCGCCAGGCGAATGGAGGATTAGCTCAGCTGGGAGAGCACCTGCCTTACAAGCAGGGGGTCGGCGGTTCGATCCCGTCATCCTCCACCATATATGCCGGCTTAGCTCAATTGGTAGAGCAACTGACTTGTAATCAGTAGGTTGGGGGTTCAAGTCCTCTAGCCGGCACCAGTAACTATGGCGACTGTGGCGAAGTGGTTAACGCACCGGATTGTGGCTCCGGCATTCGTGGGTTCGATTCCCATCAGTCGCCCCATATTTTAAAATATAGTATGCGGGTGTGGCGGAATTGGCAGACGCACCAGACTTAGGATCTGGCGCCTTTGGCGTGGGGGTTCGACTCCCTTCACCCGCACTTTTAATAAAACACTTATAACATGTCTTGCGGAAGTAGTTCAGTGGTAGAATACAACCTTGCCAAGGTTGGGGTCGCGGGTTCGAATCCCGTCTTCCGCTCCAAATATGACATGCCGGGGTGGCGGAACAGGCAGACGCACAGGACTTAAAATCCTGCGGTGGGTGACCACCGTGCGGGTTCGACTCCCGCCCTCGGCACCATATGCGCCCGTAGCTCAATTGGATAGAGCGTTTGACTACGGATCAAGAGGTTAGGGGTTCGACTCCTCTCGGGCGCGTTCTCTTTCGGGAAGTGGCTCAGCTTGGTAGAGCACCTGGTTTGGGACCAGGGGGTCGCAGGTTCAAATCCTGTCTTCCCGATACTAAAAAAACATGGGGCCTTAGCTCAGCTGGGAGAGCGCCTGCCTTGCACGCAGGAGGTCAGCGGTTCGATCCCGCTAGGCTCCACTTTATATGAGTTTTATGGCGGTGTAGCTCAGCTGGCTAGAGCGTACGGTTCATACCCGTGAGGTCGGGGGTTCGATCCCCTCCGCCGCTACCATAAAGGACCTTTAGCTCAGCTGGTTAGAGCAGACGGCTCATAACCGTCCGGTCGTAGGTTCGAGTCCTACAAGGTCCACCACTTAAATTAAATTATATGGAGGTATACCCAAGTCTGGCTGAAGGGATCGGTCTTGAAAACCGACAGGCGGCGAGAGTCGCGCGGGGGTTCGAATCCCTCTACCTCCTCCATTTTCATATTATATATCATCGCGGGGTGGAGCAGTCTGGTAGCTCGTCGGGCTCATAACCCGAAGGTCGCAGGTTCAAATCCTGTCCCCGCAACCAAGGTCCCGTGGTGTAGTGGTTAACATGCCTGCCTGTCACGCAGGAGATCGCCGGTTCGACCCCGGTCGGGACCGCCATCATATAAAGGCTCGGTAGCTCAGTCGGTAGAGCAGAGGACTGAAAATCCTCGTGTCGGCGGTTCGATTCCGTCCCGAGCCACCATTTTGAAATAGCAAGCCGGCTTAGCTCAATTGGTAGAGCAACTGACTTGTAATCAGTAGGTTGGGGGTTCAAGTCCTCTAGCCGGCACCATTTTCAAAATGAGCCATTAGCTCAGTTGGTAGAGCATCTGACTTTTAATCAGAGGGTCGAAGGTTCGAGTCCTTCATGGCTCACCATTTACAATTTTATGCGGGTGTAGTTTAGTGGTAAAACAAGAGCCTTCCAAGCTCTGGTCGAGAGTTCGATTCTCTTCACCCGCTTTTTCTTCTGTGGGCCTATAGCTCAGCTGGTTAGAGCGCACGCCTGATAAGCGTGAGGTCGATGGTTCAAGTCCATTTAGGCCCACCATTATTCCGCAGTAGCTCAGTGGTAGAGCTATCGGCTGTTAACCGATCGGTCGTAGGTTCGAGTCCTACCTGCGGAGCCATTATAGAGAAGTACCCAAGAGGCTCAAGGGGCTCCCCTGCTAAGGGAGTAGGTCGCTAACGCGGCGCGAGGGTTCGAATCCCTTCTTCTCTGCCAGAAATTTGGCCCGTTGGTCAAGTGGTTAAGACACCGCCCTTTCACGGCGGTAACACGGGTTCGAATCCCGTACGGGTCATATGAAAGAGATAGCATTATGCTATCTCTTTTTTCATGTTTCTGAAATAGTAAAAATATAATAATGGTTAATAGTATCAAACATATACTACTTAATATCATACAAAAGATCATTATGCTAAGTTTTTTGGCTTTAACTGCTAAGAGTGAAGCGATGATACATCCAACATCGATTATAGAAAATAAAGTAAAACTTTAATCAGTGGGGGGGCTTCATCCCTCGCTGATTATGGGCTCTCACCAATCGGGCTGTTACGGGCAGCCCTACTCCCACCTATCTTCCTTGCTGCTCTCTGAATCTTGAGGTGGGAGTCTTACTACCCTGAAATAGCGGGATCAAATAATTAAGGTCCATAGATTTAATCTTGTTATAAAAAATATTAGCAATGTAGCAATTATTAAAGAAATACTCCAAAGAATAGGAATGGTTATTGTTTTGCTTTCTTACGAATTCCTCATTATTTCACCTCATTTTTATTGTATCAAATCTAATTACTTGCAGACTATTGAGAAGAAATGGAATATCAAGTAGGGATTCCATAAAGAACATAAGCTTTGGAAGGTATCGAGATCGTGCAGGTAAGGAGAAAAAGAAGTATATGTATATACTAATTGTTTTTTTACAATTAGCAGGCAGATCGAAAAAATGGAATTGATTTCATGGGTAATAGTATAACTTTCTACTATGTGTGAAAAAGTTCACAAATAGGTCATAATTTGTGAACTTTTTCACAATTACTTATGCTACAATATGAGTGTAAGGAAGTTAAACAACATTAAATTAGTACTTTAATTAATTATTAAAACAACAATAATAAATGTTAGTCATAGAGAGGGGAATTCACAATGAAAAAAGGCATTAATCGTGTAGTATTAGTAGGAACAGGAGCTGTAGGTTGTAGTTACGCTTATTCCATGATTAACCAAGGTGTAGCTGAAGAATTCGTGCTTGTAGATGTGAATGAAGCAAAGGCAGAAGGAGAAGCGATGGACTTAAGCCATGCGGTACCATTTGCTCCATCACCAACAAAGATTTGGAAAGGTAGCTATGAAGATTGTAAGGATGCTGACATTGTCTGTATCACAGCTGGATTACCACAAAAACCAGGTGAAACTCGTTTAGATTTAGTGGAGAAAAATGCAAAAATCTTTAAGCAAATTGTTCGTAGTATTATGGATACTGGTTTCGATGGGATTTTCTTAATCGCAACTAACCCAGTTGATATTTTAACTTATGTAACTTGGAAAGAATCTGGATTACCAAAAGAGCGTGTAATTGGTTCTGGTACAACTCTTGACTCTGCTCGTTTCCGCTACATGTTGGGTGATTACTTCGATGTGGATCCACGCAATGTTCATGCATATATCATTGGGGAACATGGTGATACTGAACTTCCAGTTTGGAGTCATGCGACAATAGGTGTTCAAAAAATTGAAAAAATTATGTCTGATAACAAAGAAAAATACAGCCAAAAAGATTTAGAAGATATCTTTGTCAATGTTCGTGATGCTGCTTATCATATCATCGAGCGTAAAGGCGCAACTTACTATGGAATCGGTATGTCACTACTTCGTGTAACAAAAGCAATTTTAAACAACGAGAACAGCGTATTAACTGTATCTGCATACCTTGAAGGCCAATATGGTGAGAAAGATGCTTATGTAGGTGTTCCTGCTATTATTAATCGTCAAGGTGTACGTGAAATTGTTGAGCTCGAGTTGAATGAAGAAGAAAAAGCAAAATTCGCTCATTCTGTAAAAGTATTGAAAGAAACAATGGCACCAGTATTATAAGATAGTTAATAACTGATTTAGAAGCTGGGAACTGCTTCCTGCTTCTAAATTTTATATAAATTCCTTTTCTAGTTCTTGTTGTATATCCCCAAAATATATCCCTTTTTGCTGGAGAAGGATAAAAAAGAGTCCGTCCA
The DNA here is from genome assembly GCF_000017425.1 of Bacillus cytotoxicus NVH 391-98. Lineage (GTDB taxonomy): Bacteria > Bacillota > Bacilli > Bacillales > Bacillaceae_G > Bacillus_A > Bacillus_A cytotoxicus. The sequence continues at coordinate 3,567,948 of NC_009674.1, read as the reverse complement.
AAAGTTATACTTTTGGGCGGACTCTTTTTTTAATAGTTAATGAAGTGACGCAATTTGTTGAAATTGCCGATATATCCTAATCATTTCTTCTCAATCATTAAAGCGCTTTCGGAAAATGTTCGTCAAATTTCGATATATTTCCTTATAAGGTGATGTTTTTTCTCTCAAATGTTATGAAAAAACGGATATTTATTTCAAAAGGAACAAGGATATTTCATCCCTATAGCGAATGTTGAATGTATTGAAAAATTCTGTCATCTTCGTGAGGTGAACATATTGCGTGCCATACATTGTTTAGAAGAAAGGTTAGAACAATTTCATACAGAGAAATGTTATGAGAGCTATCAAATATTTGGAGCACATCTTGCAGTAGAAAATGGAGTGCATGGTGTACGTTTTACTGTATGGGCTCCTCGTGCTAAAAATCTAAGTGTTGTTGGAGATTTTAATGAATGGAATGAAAAGCAACATAGGATGCAAAAAGTGACAGAAGCGGGGATTTGGTCGCTATTTATTCCTCAAATAGAAGAAAAAGAAATATATAAATATGCTATTGAGACCATCAATGGCGAAGTGATTTTGAAAGCAGATCCTTATGCAACATATGCAGAAGTAAGACCAAATACGGCATCTGTTATTTTGGATATAGAGGGATACGAATGGAATGATAAAAATTGGTTTCGTAAAAAGAAAAAAAAGTCAGTTTATAAAGAAGCAATGGCAATTTATGAATTGCATTTTGGATCATGGAAAAAGAAAGAAGATGGTTCTTTATACTCATATCGTGAAATGGCAGAGGAATTGATTCCTTATATGGCAAATCATCATTTTACTCATATTGAGATTATGCCGCTTGTTGAGCATCCATATGATCGGTCATGGGGATATCAAGGGACGGGATACTATGCAGTGACAAGTCGTTTCGGCACGCCGCATGATTTTATGTATTTTGTCGATGAATGTCATAAATATGGAATCGGTGTCATTTTAGATTGGGTACCAGGGCATTTTTGCAAAGATGCTCATGGCTTATATTTATTCGATGGAACACCAACCTATGAATATAGAGATTTAGATGTACAAGAAAATCGTGTTTGGGGAACGGCAAACTTTGATTTAGGAAAGCGAGAGGTAAGGAATTTTTTAATTTCAAATGCACTATTTTGGATGAAATATTATCATATTGATGGTTTTCGTGTTGATGCAGTTGCGAATATGCTGTATTGGGAGAAAGAGGGGAAAGCACAGAGTAATGAATATGCAGTTTCTTTTTTGCGTGAATTAAATGAAGCAGTATTTGCAGAAGATGGCGAATTTCTAATGACTGCTGAAGATTCAACAGCTTGGCCTCTTGTAACTGCTCCAACTTATGAAGGGGGATTAGGATTTAATTATAAGTGGAATATGGGTTGGATGAATGATGTTTTGAAATATATGGAGTGTGCTCCAGAGTATCGAAAATATATTCATGAAAAAATGACATTTTCTTTATTATATGCTTACTCAGAAAATTTTATTTTACCTCTTTCACATGATGAGGTCGTTCATGGAAAGAAATCATTGCTGAACAAAATGCCAGGAAACTATTGGGAGAAGTTTGCACAGCTTCGCTTATTATATGGATATTTCTTTACACATCCAGGAAAGAAATTATTGTTTATGGGAGGCGAATTTGGACAATTTGATGAGTGGAAAGATCTTGAAGATTTAGATTGGAATTTACATGAATTTGAAATGCATCGTCATATGCATGATTACTTTAAAGAACTCATAGCATTGTATAAGCGTTCTAAACCACTTTGGCAGCTCGATTATTCTCATGAAGGATTCCAATGGATTGATGCTGATAATAAAGAGCAAAGTATTTTCTCGTTTATTCGTAAAGGAGATAGAGAAGATGATGTTCTGATTGTGATATGCAATTTTACTAGCATTGTGTATGAAAAGTATAAGGTTGGCGTACCAGAGTTTCAATATTATAACGAGATTTTAAATAGTGACGCGATAGCATATGGTGGTTCAGGAAGAATAAATAAAAAGCGTTTAAAAAGCATTTCACAGCCATATCATAATCAAACTGCTCATGTAGAAATTACAATTCCACCATTTGGCGTATCTATTTTAAGACCAGTGAAAATGAGAAAGGGGAGCAAAAAACAAGATGGTAAAAAAGCAGAATTGCGTAGCAATGCTACTAGCCGGAGGAAAAGGTAGTCGCTTAAGTGCATTAACAAAAAACTTAGCGAAGCCAGCTGTTCCTTTTGGTGGTAAGTATAGAATTATTGACTTTACATTAAGTAATTGCTCCAACTCTGGAATTGAAACAGTGGGGATTTTGACGCAATATCAACCATTAGAGCTTCATAATTATATAGGGATTGGAAATGCATGGGACTTAGATCGAGTGAATGGCGGAGTAACGGTTTTGCCTCCATACGCAGAAGCGTCTGGAGTGAAATGGTATACGGGCACAGCGAGTGCCATTTATCAAAATATGAATTTTTTACGGCAATATAATCCTGAATATGTCTTGATTTTATCTGGAGATCATATTTATAAGATGGATTATAGCAAAATGCTAGATTACCATATTGCGAAAGAAGCGGATGTTTCGATTTCTGTTATTGAAGTGCCATGGGATGAAGCAAGTCGTTTCGGTATTATGAATACAAATGAAGAGATGGAAATTGTCGAGTTTGAAGAAAAACCACAATTTCCGAAAAGCAATTTAGCTTCAATGGGTATTTATATTTTTAATTGGGCCATTTTAAAAGAGTATTTAGAGATGGATGCACGAAACCCGGACTCTAGTAATGATTTCGGAAAAGACGTACTGCCACTTTTATTAGATGAAGGGAAAAAATTAATTGCGTATCCATTTCAAGGATATTGGAAGGATGTTGGTACAGTAAAGAGCTTATGGGAAGCAAATATGGACTTACTTCGTGATGAGTCTTTATTACAGTTAAATGATCATGAATGGCGCGTGTATTCTGTTAATCCAAATGAACCACCGCAGTTCATTTCTGAGACAGCCAAAGTAGAAGAATCACTGATTAATGAAGGATGTATTATTGAGGGAGAAGTGAGGCATTCTGTGCTTTTTCAAGGTGTAACAGTAGATGAAGGAAGTAAAGTGATTGATTCAGTTGTGATGCCCGGGGCTCATATCGGTAAAAATGTTGTCATTGAAAAAGCAATTGTTGGGCCCGGTATGGTCATTGAAGATGGAGAGGTGATTCGATCAGAGAAAAATACCGACGATGTTGTATTGATTGCAGAAGGAATATAGATAAGGGGATGAGATGGATGGGAGAAACAATGTTAGGAATTATTAATGCAACAGGAAGTTTTCCTTCTTTAAGGAATGTGACAGGACATCGTTCGCTTGCAGCATTACCGTTTGGAGGACGTTATCGTCTGATTGATTTTATGCTTTCTAATATGGTTCATTCCCATATCCATAGTGTAGCGATTTTTACAAGTCATAAAAATCGTTCCTTAATGGATCATCTCGGATCAGGGAAACAATGGGATTTAGATAGAAAACGTGACGGCCTATTTTTATTTCCCCCGAATTGCCAATGTGATCAAGAGGAATTTGGGTCTTTTGCACATTTTCGGAGACATATTGATTATTTTCTGCGCAGTAGACAAGAATATGTGGTGATTACAAATAGTCATCTTGTTACGTCTTTCAATTTTCAAGCAGTGTTAAAGAGGCATATACATATAGGGGCAGATATTACTGAAGTATGCCACGAAGGTATTTCTTTGCAAACTTACGTGCTGAAGAAACAGCTATTAGTAGATTTATTTGAGACATATAAAGGTAAAGAACATTATAGTTTATTTGATGTAGTGAAAGAGAAACGAGGAAAATCATTATATATAGCCACATATGAGCATACCGGATATGTCGCGATCATTGATTCAATTGAAAGTTATTATAAACATAGTTTAGAAATTTTACAGCCTGCTATTTGGAAACAATTATTCACAAAGGAGGCTCCAATCTTTACGAAAGTAAAAGATGAACCGCCAACACGGTATTTAAAGGGAGCGAAAGTGAAAAATACAATGATTGCAAATGGCAGTATGATTGAAGGAGAAATTACGAATAGTGTCGTATTTCGTTCTGTAAAGATTGGAAAAGGTTCAATCATTCGTAATAGTATTATTATGCAAAAGAGTCAGATTGGAGATAACTGTATATTAGATGGGGTTATTATCGATAAGGATGTTAAAATCGAGGATGGTGTAATATTAACAGGGGCGTCTGGTTCTCCACTTGTTGTGGAGAAGGGACAAATAAGAAGTCAAACAATGAAGAGCTATTCGTAAATAGTCTGGAAGTAAATCCCTATGAAATAGGGATTTACTTGCTCATAAAGAATGGAATGAAAATGTGAAGGGAGGAAGCTGCTAGAAGAGCGGAATCAATAGATGCTTTTTGGCAGTGGATAACACGTGAATATTTTATTTGCAGTATCAGAATGTGTACCGTTTATTAAATCGGGAGGATTAGCAGATGTTGCAGGGGCGCTCCCAAAAGAATTAAAGAAGCTTGGAGTAAATGTTCGGATTATGCTTCCAAATTATAGTCTCATCCCTGCAAACTTGCGAGAATCTTTCAAACTTCATAAAGTGATTCATGTGCCGCTTGGATGGCGAAATCAATATTGCGGTATTTTAAAAGGGGAACAAGACGGGATTACGTATTATTTAATCGATAACGAATACTATTTTAAAAGAGATTCTCTCTATGGACATTACGATGATGGAGAGCGATTTTCTTTCTTTTCAAAAGCCATATTAGAAAGTATTCCATATCTTGATTTTGAAGTAGATCTTATTCATAGTCATGATTGGCATACTGCGATGGTCAATTTTTTACTTCATGAAAAATATAAAGATAACCCGTTATATGAAAAAATCAAAACAGTGTATACCATTCATAACTTACAATTCCAAGGGGTGTTTCCGCGGGAAGTGATACATGATTTATTAGAGCTTGGTGATGAATATTTCAATAGTGAACAGCTTGAGTTTTATGGGAATATTAATTTTATGAAAGGCGGCATTATTGCAGCGGACCATATTACAACAGTTAGTTCGACGTATAAGGAAGAGATTCAATATGAATTTTTTGGTGAAAAGTTAGATGGTTTATTGCGTAAATATAATGATAAATTAAGCGGCATTGTAAATGGAATTGATACGAGTGTATATAATCCACGTCTAGATTCTTATATTACAGCCACATATGATGTGGATACTTTATATGCCAAACGGGAAAATAAATGGGCATTACAGCATTATTTCGGTTTACCAGAAAAAGAGAATACACCGATTATTTCAATGGTAACACGTCTGACAAAGCAAAAAGGTCTGGATTTAGTACGCGCTGTTTTTCAAGAAATCATGCAAGAAGATGTGCAGTGTATTATTTTAGGATCAGGAGATTCAGAATATGAGCAATTTTTTGAGTGGATGGCGTATGAATATTCAGAAAAGGTAAAGGTGTATATCGGATTTAATGAAGAATTAGCACATCAAGTATATGCAGGCAGTGATTTATTTTTAATGCCTTCGTTATTCGAACCATGTGGACTTGGACAACTTATTGCATTGACATATGGTGTTATTCCAATTGTGCGGGAGACGGGGGGATTAAATGATACTGTAAAGTCGTATCATGTGGAGACGAAATCTGGGAATGGTTTTACGTTTACAAACTTTAATGCACATGACATGTTGTATACAGTGAGGCGTGCACTGCGGTACTACGAGGATCCAGCAGTATGGAATCAGCTTGTTAAGCAAGCGATGACAGAAGACCATAGCTGGAAAACATCAGCTCTTGCCTATAAGGATTTATATAATCGTTTGCTGAAACTTTCTTAGGTGGTGAAAACATGTTTACTCATGTGGAAAGCTTTAAGGCAGCGTTTTTAGAAAAACTAGAAACGATGTACGGAAAAAGTTTCAAGGAGTCTACAAGTCGAGATCAATATAATACACTTGGTCACATGGTACGTGAGTATATGAATCAGCAATGGATTGCGACGAATGAAAAATATCGAACAGCAAATCAAAAGCAAGTGTACTATTTGTCCATTGAATTTCTTCTTGGACGCTTACTTGGAAGTAATATGCTTAATCTAGGTATCCGTAATATATGTGAACAAGGACTTAAGGAACTTGGTATTTCATTAAAGGAGTTAGAGGAAAGCGAAGCAGATGCAGGGTTAGGAAATGGAGGATTAGGACGCCTTGCCGCTTGTTTTCTTGATTCATTAGCATCGTTAAATCTTCCAGGACATGGATGTGGCATCAGGTATAAGCATGGTTTATTTGACCAAAAAATTGTTGATGGTTATCAAGTGGAATTACCAGAACAATGGCTTCTTCATGAGAATGTGTGGGAAGTGAGAAGGTATGATCAAGCGGTAGAAGTGAGTTATTTTGGACATGTAGAGCCGATAAAACAAAATGGTCGTCTCGAGTTTCGACATACAGGTGCTGAAGTGATTATGGCTGTTCCTTACGATGTTCCAGTCGTAGGGTATGAAACGGATACAGTAAATACACTGCGGCTTTGGAATGCAGAGCCAGTTCCGTTTCCACAACATTGTAAAGATGTTTTAAAGTATAAGCGTGATACTGAGGTTGTCTCAGAATTTTTATATCCCGATGATACTCATGATGAGGGAAAAATATTACGGTTGAAACAGCAATATTTTTTAGTATCAGCAAGCTTACAAAACATTATTCGTATGCATAGGGAACGCAATGGAACGCTCCAGAATTTGCATGAAAAAATTGCAATTCATATTAATGATACGCATCCCGTTTTAGCAATTCCAGAGCTTATGCGTATATTGTTAGATGAGGAGAAGCTTTCTTGGGAAGAGGCCTGGTATATTACAACACATACTATTTCTTATACAAATCATACTACATTATCAGAGGCGCTTGAGAAATGGCCCGTTCATATTTTTAAGCCACTATTACCACGGATTTATATGATTATTGAAGAAATTAATGAGCGTTTTTGTCACGAGCTTTGGGAGCGATATCCATATGAATGGAAGCGGATTGAAGATATGGCGATTATTGCGCATGATCTTGTCAAGATGGCTCATTTGGCGATTGTTGGAAGTTATAGTATAAACGGTGTAGCTAAAATTCATACGGAAATTTTAAAACGGCGTGAAATGCGTTTGTTTTATGAATTTTATCCAGAGAAGTTTAATAATAAGACAAATGGGATTACACATCGGCGCTGGCTTATGAAAGCAAATCCAGAGCTGACTACCCTTATTTCAGAAGTGATTGGAACAGGATGGAAAAAAGAACCGATTCGGTTAGAAGCATTACAAAGCTTTAAAAATAATACTGTTTTTCAAGAAAAATTACATGCGGTTAAGCAGAAGCGTAAAAATATTTTGGCAGAACGTATTCAAAATAAAATGGGGATTCTTATTGATCCACATTCTATTTTTGATGTGCAAGTGAAACGATTACACGCATATAAAAGGCAGCTTTTAAACGTATTACATATTTTATATCTATATAATCGTTTAAAGGAAGATTCTAGTTTTTCATTTTATCCGCGCACATTTATATTTGGAGCAAAAGCATCACCAGGTTATTACTATGCAAAAAAGATTATTAAATTAATAAATGAACTTGCTAGAAAAGTAAATGATGACCCTTATGTTAGTCAATATATGAAAGTTATTTTTCTAGAAAACTATCGGGTTTCCTTAGCAGAAGACATATTTCCAGCAGCAGATGTAAGTGAACAAATTTCTACGGCGAGTAAAGAAGCATCAGGAACAGGAAATATGAAGTTTATGATGAATGGTGCGATTACAATCGGAACATTAGATGGTGCCAACATTGAGATAAGAGATCGTGTTGGTGATGAGGCGTGCTTTATTTTTGGGTTAACAGCAGAAGAGGTACTTCATTATTACCAAAATGGTGGATATCGTGCGAACGATTATTATCATCATAACAGGCATATTAAAAAGGTAGTTAATCAGTTAACAAATGGCTTCTTTGCAAAAGCTGGAGCAGAGTTCGAAGTGATTTACGACTCTCTTATCATCCAAAATGATGAATATTTTGTTCTTCGTGATTTTAGCCCGTATGCTGAAAGACAAGAAGAGGTTGGAAAAGCGTATGAAAATAGAAGAAAATGGCTTGAAATGTCGATTATGAATATTGCACAATCAGGACATTTTGCAAGTGATCGTACCATTTTACAGTATAGTAAAGAGATTTGGGGAATAGGAGATCAAGTAAAACAATCATAAGAAGTGTATGATACTTGTACTTTACTATTTAAGTGCATTTTAATCGTTTGATTCGTTCTTATAAATGATAAATAAAACCAGCTTTAGAGTTACAAAGCTGGTTTTGTATTGTTTACTATGGAATATAATATACCAGTACCACTATATTCCTCTGTAGCAAAATATGAGAATGTAAAGAAACCTGTAACAACAAAAATGAAGATTAGAAAAAGTGCGAAGAAATATTTAACCATGCGTAATCCCCTCATCCCAAAGTAGTTGCATATATTATTATAATATACTGACTTCTCATTTCCAATTATCACCTAGTTAGAAATGAGAAGTCAGACAAGTTTTGTATGTCGTGATAGAGTGGTTATGTGTAATAGATTTTGTATTTTTAGTAAATGTCATATTGTGATGAACATGTGTATATTCCCAATCTTGTTCATTAAAATGTACTTTTCGTGGGGGAAGAAGAGGGACTACATCAAATAAATTTACGAATCGAAAGCTGCTAGCCACTTGTAATTTATAGTAGTTGCGAAAAGCTATATCACCAACTTTTGGTGAGGCAAAGCTATAGAGACCATACTGGGAAAAAGCGGTGTTCATGCGCGCATCTAATATGTGTAGTGTAGCAAGTGCTGCTCCTAGACTATGCCCTGTAGCGAGAAGTTTTTTATGTGCCGGTAAGGAAACAAGCATATCCATAATAGTATCGCGGCAAGATTCATAAGTAGACAAGAAACCATGATGAACATTTCCACTATTTAGTGCATAGGGATATGGTTTTTGATGGACAAGTGAGTCTGTAATCCAATCTGTTTCTGTTTGTGTCCCTCGGAATGCCACGATAATCGTATCCTCAGATTCTATTATGAAGCCGAACCATTCTGTCGTTTGAAGCGCTTTCGCTTGAATGCCTTGTACATATTGAAACCCGTCAGGTATTTTGAAAATGCCATTATATTTATATTGCTCATATGCTAGCTCACAGCAAGAGGCTAACAATATAGCAGTATCTTTGTCGAAGGATAAAGGAGCTCGCATGTAAGAAGCCCTCCTTAAGAAGAAGTATAATTCAATATATGAGTGGGAGAGGTAAATCATTCTTTGCGTGCTTTAAGGTAAGGTGAAACTTTCATCAGTGTGTTTTTTTTATCCCACTGACTATGACCCCTCACTAATCGGGCTCTTATGTTTACTTTTTTCCATCTAAAAGTCGTCCTATTCCACTTAAAACGCTACCTTCACCGCTAGTTTGAACTGCAGGGCTTTCAATTCTAAGTGTTAAGGATTGAATCCAAACTGTTCCTAAGCCTTCTAGTGTTGTGAAGAATAGACCTTCTCCACCAAATAGTGCTGTTTTTACGTTACCAACAAATTCAATATCATAATGAATATCTTTTGTCATTGCAACAAGGCAACCTGTATCAATACGTAATCTTTTGCCAGGCTGTAACTCTCGCTTATAGATCGTACCTCTTGCATGCATGAAAGCTAGGCCATCACCTTCAAGTTTTTGCATGAGGAAACCTTCACCACCGAAGAAACCGCTTCCTAGTTTTTTGTAAACTTAATTCCGGTGGAAACGCCTTTCGCTGTACAAAGAAACGCATCTTTTTGATAAATTATTTTCCCTTGATATTCTGTTAAATCGACAGGGACAATTTTTTCCGGATATAGTGCAGCAAATGATACGTGACGCTTACCATGACCAGTATTGGTAAATACAGTCATGAACATGCTTTTTCCTGCAATAAGACGTTTACTAGCGCCCATTAGTTTGTCGAATAAATCGGGAGAAGGACCGGAACCATCACCGAAAATTGTTTCCATTTCAATATGATCTTTCAGCATTATCATTGCACTAGCTTTTGCAATGACGCTTTTTTTGGAGCTAATTCAATTGCTACAAACTGCATATCATCGCCGTATAGTTTAAACTCAATTTCATGAGACCTCATTCTTTTCACCTCTGTAATGGATAGTACTATTGCACAAAAAAATAAGGCGATAATAAAAATTGGGAGTTTACAGAAAATACATATGCGCACGGAGCAATCTGCTGCGTAATGTAGAAAAAAGTTTGAGAATGAAAGTGTTGTCATTTGACGTTTTCGGTATAGCGTGATATAGTGAAATCACTATTGAGCTACATAATGTGGTACGGAAATAAAGCACGTGGAATTCTAGCTTTACGCTTGTTATGCATTCATGTCCTTTATATCCACCTTTTCATGTGGATTCATAGTTTCATTTTTAATTAGGAGGTACATGAACATGCAAACTGGTAAAGTTAAATGGTTTAACAGCGAAAAAGGTTTCGGTTTTATCGAAGTTGAAGGTGGAGACGATGTATTCGTTCACTTCTCAGCGATCCAAAGCGAAGGCTTCAAAACTTTAGAAGAAGGTCAAGAAGTATCTTTCGAAATCGTTGAAGGTAACCGTGGACCACAAGCTGCTAACGTTACAAAAAACTAATTAGCTAGCGAAGAAAAGCATTCCGACTCTCGGAATGCTTTTTTATTATTCTTTAAAGTGCGATTCATTAATAGATAATTCCCCTTTAAAAGTACGCTCTTCAAAATCATCCAGCATCTGTTCATATTCTTCATGTTCTTCTGTCGCAAAAATTTGTGGGTTTTTCCCATGTATATCTGTTCCGATGAAATTTTCGAAATCCTCAACATATCCGACGTGTTCTTCACCATTGATATACATTTCATTATAGTTTTTGGAATCTCGCCTTTCTAAATCAGCAGGTGTTTCGGATGTTCCATAATTGGCGACATCTTGCCAAGCATCTTCCGCGTCGTATTGGACAGAACGATCTTTGTCGTGTCTACTAAATGACGGTTTTAGAATTTCTTCTTCAACTGGCCGTGTTCTTGTATTGAATTGATTTGTTGTGTGCTCGATGCATGCTGTGGCAGTAGGCATTGCTTCTAGCCTTTCAAGCGGAATAGGTTCGCCCGAAACTTCGCAAATACCATATGTGCCTGCTTCGATTTTTTCTAAAGCATGCTTTGTATCTTGGAGCTGTTTGTTCCAAAATTCAATGAGCCCAAAATCTTTTTCACGTTCATACAATTCTGTTGCCATATCCCCTGGATGATTATCATAAGCGGATAGTTCGCCAACTGATTCCCGCTCAGAAGCACGATCTTCATTTTCATGATTTTGCAACGTTTGTTCTAATTCTTGTTTTTGCTTTTCTAATATGGCTCTAAAATGATTGATTTGTTGTGGAGTTAACATCGTATCCACCTTCCTACAATTCGGTTTCCTTATGTAGTATGAGCCTTGCATGTAGGAATTATGAGGTGGATTTTTATGTTGAAATTTGTCGGTTGGTCGATAAGTGGTGTCGAATCGCCGATAAATAAAAAATGAGCCGCATAAGCAGCTCATTTTTTATAAGAAATATCCAAGTAGCAATCCAATTCCCATTAAGAAACCGAAAATTGTATTTGTTTTCGCTGTTGCTACCATTGCCGGTACCATTTCCATTGGAATGCTCTTTCCAATAAAGCCTTTTGTTGCTTTAAATGCTTTCGGGACACTTAAGAATACAATGAGCATCCATGGAGATACGATTCCAACGATGATAAGTGCAACTGTCCAAATGTAAGAAACGATAAACATCGAAGCAAGAACACCAATTGCTTTTTCACGTCCCACGATAATTGCTAATGTGTTACGACCGTTTTCTTTATCTCCATCTAAATCGCGAATATTGTTTGAAAGTAAAATAGCACCAATTAATATTGCATTTGGGATAGATAAGAGAACAACTTCTGATGTTACAGTTCCAGTTTGAATAAAGAATGAAATTCCAATAATAATAACGCCCATAAATAATCCAGCTGTTAATTCCCCAAATGGTGTGTACGCAATTGGAAGTGGACCACCTGTATAAAGGTAGGCAACAGCCATACAAATAAGGCCGATTGCTGCAAGCCACCAGCTAGAATTCATGCAAATGTAAACGCCTAATAGAATGGAAATACCAAAAAATCCAAAGGCTAAGTTCAATACAGTTTTTGGTTTAATACCGTCGCGGACAATCGCTCCGCCAATCCCAACTGAACCTTCATGATCCAATCCTCTTTTGTAATCAAAGTATTCATTAAACATGTTTGTTGCTGCTTGAATGAGAAGACAAGCAAGAAGCATGATAAAGAAAAGAGGAAGGTGTATTTGATTTATACCGCCGACTTGCATTGCATAAGCTGTTCCAATAAAAACAGGAACAAACGCAGCAGTTAATGTATGAGGACGCAATAAACTCCACCAAATGCGCCAACCTGTCTGTTTCTTCGGTTTTGGCGCCATAGGAGAGGAATTCGTTTCGACTTTCATTTCCATTTTGATTCCTCCTTGGTCACATAATGTACACACTTAAGTGTAGAAAAAAGCATTATATAGTGTCAACGTTTATTTTTTAGGAAGAGCAGACGAATTTCTCAGAAATGCTAATCGTTGACATGACTTTCGTTTGAGGTGTATCTTAAAATCAAGCGTATTTATGACTATTTTTCGCCCATAGGGGGGAGACTTTGTGATTCAAACGAAACAAAAAGACTTGCAAGAAGTACTCACTACAGCGATTGAAAAGAGTACAAATGAACAGACATTGGTTAGTTTTGTAAAACAAATAGATTGGATAGATCCGTTGCTGTTTTATGCGGCAGGAAAAAGGATTGCATCCGAGCATAGATGTTATTTTGCAGATCCAGCAGAGCGCGTTATATTTGCGGGGATTGGTTCTGTTTTCAACATAGTAAACTCTTCAAATGCACGCTTTCAAGATGCTCGTCAGCAGTGGAACAGAGTACAAGAGAAGGCGGTTATTCAAAGAGAAGCGTATGAATTTGGGACAGGTCCGCTTTTATTTGGCGGTTTTTCATTTGATCCAGAAAAGGAACAAACGGAGCTTTGGAAGGAATTTAAAGATACAACATTTTCATTGCCAGCCTTTTTATTAACAGTAAAAAACGAAAAAGCATGGCTTACGATAAATACTTTTGTTTCGGCTAAAGATTCTGCGGATAAGAAATATGAAGAAATTTCTTCTTTAGAGGAAAGAATTTTACAAGAAAGTGAATATCCGCTTGAAGAATCGCGATTAACGGTTACTTCTAAAGTGGAAGTAGACCCGCAAGGATGGATGCATGCAATTGAAAAAGTACAAGAGGAAATGAGAAAGGGAAACATACAGAAAGTGGTATTAGCGCGAGAACTTAAATTAGAAATAGACCAACAAATTGATTCTGCTCGCGTGCTAGAAGCACTTCGTATTGGACAGCCGGATTGCTATGTATTTTCTTTTGATTATAAAGGAGCGTGCTTCTTAGGAGCGACACCGGAACGATTAATCCGTAAAGAAGGGAATAAGTTCACTTCTATGTGCCTTGCTGGATCAATTGGGCAGGGGAATTCTATAGAAGAGAGTCAAAAAAATGGCGAAATGCTCCTTCATGATGAAAAGAATTTAGTAGAGCATGGTTATGTAGTAAATATGATCCGTAGTGTATTACAGGAACATTGCGAATTTGTTAATATTCCAGAGAGTCCAGGATTATTAACAACGAAAAATTTAATTCATTTATATACACCTGTTGAAGCGGAGGGGGATGCTTCCCTTTTAACATTGGTAGAAGAATTGCATCCAACGCCAGCTCTTGGTGGCACACCTCGTCACGTAGCGATGAAATTAATTCGTGATGTTGAATTATTAGATAGAGGATTGTACGGGGCACCAATCGGTTGGATGGATGAGCAAGGGAACGGAGAATTTGCAGTGGCATTGCGCTGTGGATTATTAAATGGTGAAAAGGCATCCTTATTTGCGGGCTGTGGCATTGTAATGGATTCTGTCCCACAGCTTGAATATGAAGAGACAAGTTTGAAGTTTAGACCGATGCTTGGTGCTTTGGAGGAATTGATGAAATGAATAATCATATAGAAGCATTATCATATTATTTAGGCGCGTTTGTTGACGAACTAGCGCGTCTAAATGTATGTGATGTTGTCATTAGTCCAGGCTCGCGATCAACACCGCTAGCCTTATTAATGGAGCAGCATGAACAAATAAAAACATATTTACACGTAGATGAACGATCCGCGGCCTTTTTCGCGCTCGGTATGGCGAAAGCGAAAAAACAGCCTGTGGCGATATTATGTACGTCGGGAACAGCCGCAGCAAATTATTATCCAGCTGTTTGTGAAGCGTATCATGCAAGAGTACCCCTACTCGTTTTAACTGCAGATAGACCGCATGAATTGAGAGATGTAGGAGCACCGCAGGCAATGAATCAATTCAATTTATACGGCTCATTTGTGAAACAATTTATGGAAATGGCACTTCCAGAAGCGAGAGAGCCAATGTATCAATATGTTCGCATGGCAGCTGGACGTGCTGTGGCAAGTGCATCTTTTGCACCAATGGGACCTGTCCATATGAACTTCCCACTTCGCGAACCACTTATTCCAGACTTTTCGTTAGATGGATTGTGGGAACAAGGGTGCGGAGAATATACGAATAGGGTTCAACAAGGAAGCATGACGCTAACGAGTGAATATATCCGTTCTCTTATAAAGCGCCTTTCACGTCTAGAAAAGGGGCTTATTGTTTGTGGAGACGATAGTCACCTAGAGCTTGTAGAAGTGATTGCGGAGTTTGCGGAGAAAACAGGATACCCAGTTTTAGCGGACCCACTTTCAAATCTTCGGACTGGAAGCCATAATCAAACAATGATTATCGATTGCTATGATACCTTTTTGCGAAATGAATTATTAAAAGATACGTGGAAGCCAGATATCATCATCCGTTTTGGTGGTATGCCTGTATCAAAAGCATTAACGCAATATATAAAAAAACAAGAGAGTGCTGTTCATATCATTGTAGATGAATCTGGAAAGTGGCGAGACCCAGCTTTAATGACAACAGAAGTTGTTTCTGCAAGCGATGTGGCATTTTGCAAAGCGATGACAGAACATATGCAAAAACGAGAACAGAATGACTGGTTCAAAAAATGGAAACATATAAACGATAAAACAAAGGAAACACTTCGTGAAGTTGAAGCATATGATACTGCTTTTGAAGGAAAAGTGATTACAGATATTGTTCGTATATTACCAGAAGGTGCGACATTATTTGTAAGTAACAGTATGCCAATTCGTGATGCAGATACATTTTTATTTACAAACGAGAAAAAAATACATGTGATGGCCAATCGTGGTGTGAATGGTATTGATGGAATTATTTCCACTGCATTAGGAGCAAGCACTGTTTGTGAACCACTTGTATTAGTAATTGGTGATTTATCATTTTATCATGATTTAAATGGTCTTTTAGCAGCGAAATTACATGATTTAAATATAACTATTGTTGTTGTGAATAATGATGGTGGAGGTATTTTTTCATTCTTACCACAATATGAGTCAAAAGAGCATTTTGAATCGCTATTTGGAACACCGCTTGGTCTTGATTATGAGCATGTTGTAAAGATGTACGGTGGTTCATTTGTTCGCGTAAGTGGCTGGGAAGCATTTCGTGAGGAAGTACAAAAAGGAATAATAGAAAGAGGATTACATGTTGTGGAAATTTGTACGAATCGAGAAGAAAATGTACAGTTGCATCGTAAATTGTGGGCAAAATCCGTAATAGAAATCAAAGACATGTTGCAAGGTGACACGGAATGAAAGTAACACTAGAAGGTGTGGCGTATGAATATGAAGTGGCTGGAAGTGGGGAGGCATTATTGCTCCTTCATGGTTTTACAGGAAGCATGGAAACATGGCGGTCATTTCTTCCTTTATGGAGCAAACAGTTTCAAGTGATCACTGTTGATATTGTAGGACATGGGAAAACGGAAAGCCCTGAAAGCCTAGTTCATTATGATATTCAAAATGTGGCGGTGCAGATGACAAAGTTGCTCGATCACTTGCAAATTGAAAAGGCGCATATACTTGGATATTCAATGGGCGGAAGACTTGCCATTACAATGTCGTGTTTGTATCCGGAGCGCGTAAAATCACTTATATTAGAAAACTGTACAGCTGGGCTCGAAACAGAGGCGGACAGAAAAGCACGCCGCATGAAGGATGAACAATTGGCAGAGCGAATTGAATTAGAAGGAATCGAAGTCTTCGTAAATCATTGGGAAAACATACCTTTATTTGCAACGCAAAAAACATTGCCACAAGCCATAAAGCAGGCAGTAAGAAAAGAGCGGCTCGCAAATCATCCGAGGGGACTTGCAAATAGTTTAAGAGGTATGGGGACAGGCGCTCAGCCTTCTTGGTGGAATGAGCTGGCAGGACTGAAGATGCCTGTTCTGTTACTAAGTGGAGAGTATGACAAAAAGTTTTTTTTAATCTTAAAAAATATGCAAAAACGCATCCGAAACGCGAAATTTGTCAAAATTGATAAAGCAGGCCATGCAATTCATGTGGAACAACCGCAAAAGTTTGGTACAATAGTAGAGGGATTTTTAAAAACCATACGGTGATGCTTTCTTTTTTTAGAGAAAGTTGAACTTATATTAGCACAACAAAAAGGAGGTAAGAGTAATGGCTATCGAATGGATAAAAGAAGGCAATTACGAAGATATTATTTATTCCACATACAATGGTATCGCAAAGATTTCGATTAATCGCCCTGAAGTACATAACGCATTCCGTCCTGAAACGGTAATGGAGTTAATCGATGCTTTTGCACATGCGCGTGATGATGAAAATATCGGCGTTATCATTTTAACTGGTGAAGGTGGACGTGCATTCTGTTCTGGCGGCGACCAAAAAGTTCGCGGTCATGGTGGATATGTAGGAGGAGACAAAATTCCTCGATTAAACGTATTAGACTTACAACGTTTAATCCGTGCAATTCCGAAACCAGTTATCGCAATGGTAGCAGGTTATGCAATTGGTGGTGGACACGTACTTCATATTGTATGTGATTTAACAATTGCGGCAGACAACGCAGTATTTGGACAAACTGGTCCGAAAGTAGGAAGCTTTGATGGTGGATACGGTGCTGGTTATTTAGCTCGCATGGTAGGTCATAAGAAAGCTCGTGAAATTTGGTATTTATGTCGCCAATATAACGCACAAGAAGCGCTTGATATGGGCTTAATTAATACAGTTGTACCACTAGATCAATTAGAAGAAGAAACAGTAAAATGGGCAGAAGAAATTTTAGAAAAGAGCCCAATGGCATTACGTTTCTTAAAAGCTGCATTCAACGCAGACACGGACGGCCTAGCTGGTATTCAACAACTAGCGGGAGACGCAACGTTATTGTATTACACAACTGACGAAGCAAAAGAAGGTCGTGACGCGTTCAAAGAAAAACGCCGTCCAGACTTCGGACAATTCCCTCGTTTCCCTTGATCAAAAGCGGAATCGAATGTCTATCCCTGACGGCTAATGTTCTTTCGCATGAAGAGTAATTTTTACTTTCCCATGCGGAAGTAGCTCGTTCAGAATAAGAGACTTGATACACATCAAGTCTCTTTCTTTCATGGAAGGAGAATTGGAAATGGAGACAATGCCCAATTGGCTAATGCAACGTGCATTTTTAACACCGGATCGCATCGCAATTGAAACAAAAGAGGAGAAAATTACTTTCTTCGCATTACATGAAAAAGTAGTATCTGTTTGTGAAAACCTTGCTTACTTACAAATAAAAAAAGGTCAAAAAGTGGCTGTTCTGATGAAAAATGGTATGGAAATGATTGCAGTGATTCATGCACTATCTTATATAGGAGCTATAGCTGTATTACTAAATACACGTCTTTCAAGAGAAGAGCTACTTTGGCAAATGGAAGATGCTGAAGTGATTTGCTTATTAACTGATCAAATATTTGAACCAGAGCAGGTGCCTGTCTACACATTTGAGGAAGTGGAGAACGGACCAAAGCAGTCTGTGGTGATTCAAGAGGAATTTTCTTTAGCAGAGGCAATGACAATCATTTATACATCTGGAACAACGGGCAAGCCAAAAGGAGTTATTTTAACATATGGGAACCATTGGGCAAGTGCTGTGGGTTCTTCGCTGAATTTAGGGCTTCGCGATGATGATTGTTGGTTAGCATGTATGCCAATGTTTCATGTAGGCGGATTATCTCTTTTAATGAAAAACATTATGTACGGTATGCGAGTATTGTTAGTTCCCAAATATGACCCAGATTTTATTCATCAAGCCATTCAAACAAAAGGGGTAACCATTATATCAGTTGTTGCAAAGATGTTGACAGATTTGTTAGAGAGACTGGGAAATGAAACATATCCAAGCTCTTTACGCTGCATGTTATTAGGCGGAGGACCGGCACCAAAGCCCCTTTTAGAAGCATGTGTACAAAAAGGAATTCCAGTATATCAAACATATGGAATGACAGAAACATCTTCACAAATTTGTACGCTTTCTGCTGATTATATGTTAACGAAAGTTGGTTCTGCAGGGAAACCTCTTTTCCCATGTCAACTTCGCATTGAGAAGGACGGTAAGGTTATGCCTGCAAATGTAGAAGGAGAAATTGTTGTGAAAGGTCCTAACGTCACACGAGGATATTTTAAGCGTGAAGATGCAACGCGTGAAACAATTGTAGATGGTTGGCTTCATACTGGTGATCTTGGTTATGTAGACGACGAAGGATTTTTATATGTATTAGATCGTCGCAGTGATTTAATTATTTCAGGTGGCGAAAACATTTATCCTGCGCAAATTGAAGAGGTATTACTTTCTCATCCGCTCGTTTTAGAAGCAGGTGTCGTTGGAAAATCTGATGAAACATGGGGACAAGTACCTGTTGCATTTGTTGTAAAAGCGGGGCAGGTTACCGAGGAAGAAATGATTCATTTTTGCGAAGAGAAATTGGCAAAGTATAAGGTGCCAAAAGCGGTTTATTTTTTACATGAGTTACCGCGTAATGCTTCAAAAAAATTATTAAGACGTGAACTAAGGCAGCTTTTGGAGGAGAAATAAATGAGAATTAACAAGGCAACGCTCTATGTAACAGAAATGCCGCTTGTTATTCCTTTTGCTGCGAGTTATGGCACATATGAAAGACGGGAAAGCATTGTAGTTGAATTGGAGGATACGGACGGATATATCGGGTTTGGAGAAGTTGTCGCCTTTTCAGAACCGTGGTATACGGAAGAAACAATCACAACAGCACTTCATATGCTTCGAGATTTTTTATTGCCAGATTTGCTAAAGCTTGAAATTATGCACCCAGATGAAATTCCTAGTCTCTTTCAACATATAAAACGGAACCATATGGCGAAAGCAGGAATAGAAGGGGCTGTATGGGACTTATATGCGAAACGTCATAATCAGTCATTAGCAACTTTACTTGGGGGAACACAGCCAGAAATTGAAGTAGGGGTTGTAGTCGGGTTAGATACAGTTCCCAATATGTTGAAACGAATTGAAACGTACGCAGAAGAAGGGTATCAGCGCTTTAAAGTGAAAATTAAGCCGGAACTTGATTATGAATTGCTAAAGGAAATACGAAGAGTTTTTCCAAAGATACCACTTATGGCAGATGCGAATTCTGCGTATACGTTAGCGGATATTGAGCGGTTAAAAAGGCTGGATGAATTTCAATTAATGATGATTGAGCAGCCGTTAGCGGATAACGATTTTTTGGATCACGCCAAGCTTCAAAAACAAATGGAAACCCCCATTTGTTTAGATGAAAGTATTCATAGCTTGGAAGATGCAAGAGTAGCAATTACACTTGGAAGTTGTCGCATTATGAATATTAAGCCGGGCCGAGTGGGAGGACTTACGGAATCCATTCAAATTCATGATTATTGTAGGAATCATAACATTCCAGTTTGGTGCGGCGGTATGGTTGAAATGGGAATTTCACGCGCACAAAATATTGCATTAGCATCGCTTCCAAACTTTACGATTCCAGGAGATATTTCTGCTTCTAATAGACATTGGGAGAAGGATATTATTTTGCCAGAAGTAACGCTTCAGAATGGAAAAGTGATTGTTCCGAAAGCTACTGGGCTTGGATATGCTGTGAACCGCGAGAGATTAGAGGAAATAACAAAGCAACATATTATATATAAGAGATAAAAAAAGGATTCATATAGCGGATCCTCTTTTTCTTTGTACATAAGAGCACAAGCCCGTTTTTGTGCCAAACAAGCTTCCCATTTGCCCCAAAAACATAATATAAATTGAATCCCCTCATTTAGAGCAAGATTGGAGATCTTGTTACGAATGATAGTAAAGGAGGAATAGAGCAAATGAGTGAAAAGTGCGATAACAGACATGGGCATGGACATCATGGTTGCGGAGGCGGCTTTGCGCTTTTAATTGTATTGTTTATTCTGTTAATTATTATCGGAGCTAGCTGCTTCGGCGGTGGCTACGGCGGCTATTGCGGATATGGCGGATATGGTTACGGCTGCTAACAAAAACTATTAAAAATAGCCTTGTGTGTGACGCACAAGGCTATTTTATTCATAATCTAATAGGATGTGATAATTTTTGCATAGAGAGAGAAGTAAAAAGAAAAAGAGAATTTCAACCGATCCAAAAATCGTTAGCACAACTGTGATTTCAGCAGATAAGGATAAGCCTAATATATCTTGCAGCATCTTTGTTGCAAAAAATGTATGAATAGAAGCCATAATATATGGAACAAAGAATAAGATGGCAAGCTGAATGGTAACAGATTGTTTCATCTCGTATTCTGTTAAACCGATTTTGGTAATGGTAATATATTTTTCATGTTCAGTTGCTAAATCGGTGTACATACGGAAATAAAGAACACTTCCAGCACCGATGAAAAAGATTACACCAAGGAATGTACCAATTAAGAAAAAAGAGGCAACTCCTAATTGATACAGTGAATTGCTGGTCTCAGTAGCATGAAATGGAGGATGCTCCGTCTGAACGGATTCGAGATCATGCTGAACGTTTTTCATGTATGAATTGTTTTTGTGATGTTCCTAAAACAGTTAAGATGCCAAATTGTTTCTTGCGTACTTTTAAAAAGGTACCAATAGAATATAGCAAAAAGAAAAAGGAGAGGAAGAGAATGACAACTTCGGAAGTAGCTATCAAGATGTTAAGGGCTTGATTGAGTTCACTATTTTTAAGTTTAGGATGAAATAAATACACAGCAAAGGAAAATGCACTACTTACAAAGTAAGCAAAATAAGCTCTCGAATTGCGCGTTACATTTTTAAATGCAAATTGCAAAAACGTCATCCGCGTCTTCCGCCAAGCAATGCTAATACATCTAATATTTCTTGATAGAACTTCTCACGATACAATCCGCGATGTAATTCATTATAAAGCTCTCCATCTTTAATGAAGATAACGCGATTGCAATAACTTGCGGCAAAAGGATCATGCGTTACCATTAAAATCGTAGCATTCTCTTCTTTATTGAGTTTTGTAAACAATTCCATAACATCGATGGCTGCTTTTGAATCTAGGTTTCCCGTCGGTTCATCTGCAAGTAGAAGAGATGGATGATGAATGACCGCACGAGCTACTGCAGTTCGCTGGGCTTGTCCACCAGAAACCTCAAAAATTCGTTTATCTAAAATATGATCAATTCCAAGTTTCTTTGAGATACTATCAAGTTTTTCATCCATTTCTTTTAAAGGAACATTGTCTAGCGTTAATGGTAAGACAATATTTTCTCCAATTGTTAATGTGTCTAAAAGATTAAAGTTTTGAAAGACAAACCCTAGTTCTTGACGGCGGAATACAGCAAGCTTTTCACGCCGGAACGTATGCGGCTGTTTGCCATTAATAAATACTTCACCAGCAGTAGGAGAATCAATCGTTGAAATTACATTTAAGAAAGTGGACTTTCCACTCCCAGAAGGCCCCATAATGGCAACAAACTCTCCTTTATCTACATGTAAATTAATATTTTTTAAAGCAGTATGAGGGACCTTACCCTCATACACTTTTGAGACATTTTTTATATGCAATACTTCTTCCATAAGAATTCACCTTTCTATTTTTTAAAGCTTAATGTGCTGCGATAACTTTTGTATATACAAGGAACGAATTAAGAAGAAAAAGAGAATCTCGACCATTCCAAATATAATGAGAACAACTGTAACTTCAGTAAATAATGATAAGTTTATCACTTCTTGTAGCATTTTCGTTGCAAACATTGTATGGATGGAAGCCATAATATAAGGAACAAAAAACAAGATAGCAAGTTGAATCGTAGCCGATTGCTGCATCTCTAATTCGGTTAGACCAATTTTGGTAATGGTAATATACTTTTCATGTTCATTTGCTAAATCGGTGTACATACGGAAATAAAGAACACTTCCAGCTCCGATAAAGAAAATGACACCAAGGAACGTACCAATTAAGAAGAAGGAAGCAGCACCTAATTTAATTTGATATAATGTATCACTTGCTTCTTCCATCATATATAAAGGCTCTTCCGATGCAATACTTTTTCGATCTGCCGTTAATTTATCAAGGTATTCCCTAGCGATTACGTGTGTCCTTTCCCAATCTTGTACAGCAAAGTTATATAGTGTCATATGCTTCATATGGCTGGATAATGCATGGACAGTATCATCAGATAAAATTAGTAATTGTGATGTTAATCCAGTCGGTATTACACTGAATGTTTCATATCCTTTTATTTGTAATGTAAGTGAAGCCTGGGACAGCGTAATGTTTGTTTGCTTGAGATCTTTTTGCAGAGGGCTCAATACATTTTGATAACCATGCCCAGGTAGTACATATGTTTCATTGTCTTTTACAAAAAGGTGTTTCAAGCCTAAAGCATCTGCCAGTTTATTATAATCACTTTCCTTTAGTACATATGCAGTTCGGTCGTATGAGATGGTTTCGTCTTTTTGCAATGAAATTTCATATAGATCAGTTTTCAATTTTTTATAGGAAAACTGTTCTTCACTAAGTCGTTTTTCTAGCCAATTCATATGCTGTGAGGCAAATGGATTGGCATCATATGAAATATAAGTGAAAGGAAATGGCTTATTGTTTGCTACATCAAATTTCATAAATTTTCCTAATCCATATATGAATGTAATCATTGTAAATGCAAGGGCGGAGAGCATTGCTACAATAAAGAGCATATTAATATTGGTTCGAATACGACTTGCTAAATCAGAAATCCACAGCATATTAATCCGTTTCATATAAAATTTTCTTTGTCTTTTTAATATACGAATCAGCAGGAAACTAATTTGAGAAAAGAAAAGGTATGTTCCAATCGTAACGAGTGCTGGAATAACAAAAACGCTAGAAGCAATGTATATGGTTCCGATTTCTAAGCCGAGTGATAGAAAGTATTTTGGATTGCCAGCTAATATATATCCTAAAAGTAAACAAGTAATACCAAAAAGAGAAATAAATATAGAAGGCTTACGTTCCTTCTGCTTCATATTCCCTTCTTTTAGTAAGCGTACTGCTTTTCTTGTTCGAATAAGCATAGGAGTAAAAGTTGAGACAACAATAAAGAGACCAAGAAAGATTGTTATAGTTAAAATAATCGCACCAGTGGGCCAATATAAGTATAGACCAGATGCGTGTGTGATTTTGGCTGTTACAAGCAAGAAAAATTGTGAAAAAACGAGTCCGAATTGTATCCCAAAAAAGATAGACAATCCTCCAATTAACATATTTTCCATAAATATAAGACGCTTTAATTGTCTTTGTGAGATCCCTAAGACGGTTAAAATACCAAACTGTTTTTTGCGCACTTTTAAAAAAGTACCGATGGAATAAAGCAGGAATAAAAATGAGAAACCGACAATAATCACTTCTGATAAAATCATTAAGCTTGTTACGGCATCTGATGTACTCATATTTTGTAATCGAGGATGAAATAAATACACTGCAAATGAAAAGAAAGTGGCAATGGAAAACGCACTACTTACAAAATAAGCGAAATAAGCTCTTGAGTTACGTGTTACATTTTTTAATGCGAATTGCCAAAATGTCATGCTGTATGCCTCCTTATAAAAGAACAAAAAATCTTGCTGTAAAAAGTGTATGAGAATGAATCCTCATACACTTTTGTGAAATATGCTATTGTCATGTACTTATCACCGTCTTATTTTCATCAGATACGTTATTTACAGCATGATGGAAAATAATTTTAATAGAAGTGCCTTTGCCTACTTCAGAATCGAGCGTTACGGAATGGCCTAAATAATCACAAATTTTGCTTACAATATAAAGGCCCATGCCGGTAGACTCTCCGAATGTGCGACCATTTTTTCCAGTATAAAATGGTTCGAATACTCTGCGAATATCTTCTTTTGGAATACCGACACCTTCATCGCGCACTTCTAAAACAATGTTTGTCCCATTAGAATAGGCAGATAAGAAAACTTTTTTCCCATGCTCTCCCGAATAGCGGACAGCATTTGTCATTAATTGATAAATGATGAAATTCAACCATTTCGCGTCAGAAGCAACTTTAAAATCAGAGTGCACTTCTAACACGGGGAAGACTCCATTGCGAATCAATAGCTCTTTTAATCCATTAATATTTTTCGTTACAATCTCTTTCAATGATATGGTTTCAACATGGAAGTCTTCGTGGAAGTTATTTAATCTTGCCATATATAATGCCATATCAAGTCCTTGATTTAATCTATCGAGTTCCTTTTTAAACTTAGGAATTAATTGCTCATCTTCCATTTCTAGAACCATAAGCTGCATAACAGAAACGGGAGTTTTCATTTGATGTACCCAGTGATTAATAAATAATTGATGTTCCTGTTGTTTTACTTCATACGTTTGCAATTCTTTTTGAAACAAACGATATTGTGTGCGAACAAGCTCGTTTACACTATGAGGCATAGGAGCTGTTGCTCTTTCAATAAATGCATCTTCCAGTTTATCGGGTGGTTCACTTAAACGATGATACATTCTCCGATTGCGAACATAGCGATAAGCAAGGAAGCAAATAAATAAATATAAACTTAGTACGATAAAATAAAATTTGTTATTTTGAAATCCATCGACAGCGTCATATAATATGAAAATGATACCGAAATTTAAAGCATATAGTAGAAAAAATGCAAAATGATCACGTAAAAATAACCTCATGCTTATTCACTCCAAGTTGCATTTAAGCGATATCCCAATCCGCGCACAGTTTCAATTCCATTTTGAATGCCAAGTTCATTAAACTTCTTACGAAGGCGTGTAATATTTACATTTAATGTATTTTCTTCCACGAAGCTTTCATCATCCCAAAGTGCAGCTAGTAAATCTTCACGGCTTGCTGTGCGTGGGAACTTCGCTAGAAGCATTTCTGCCAAAATGGCCTCTTTTTTTGTAAGAAGAACTTGCTCAGCTTTAAAGTGCATTTCTGGTCGTTCCGGGAATAATTTTAATCCTTCTACTTCAACGATTCGTTCAGAAATATTTGGTGCATAATCGCCATAAATCCGTCGTAATTGTCCCTTTATTTTTGCCATCACAACGTCATAGTGGAATGGTTTTGTAATGTAATCATCCGCACCGCTTTCAATTGCCATAATTTGTTCCATCTCACCTGCACGAGCAGAGATGAAAATGATAGGACAGGTTGATTCATGACGAATTTGACGACACCAGTAAAAACCATCGAATTTAGGTAAATTAACATCAAGTAAGACAAGATGTGGATTTACAGCGTTAAATGATTCTAGAATATCATCGAAATTTTCCGCAATAACAGCTTCATAACCATATTTTTGAATATGAGATTGAAGCAAAGATGAAATATTTGGATCGTCTTCAACGATTAAAACTGTATACATATGTATATTCCTCCTCCAAAAGCCATTGTAGCTATAGTGTAACATGTGTTTCTTGTCTTTTCATTATGTTGCAATAAGTGCTACTAAACAGTATAGGACAAAAGTGGAAAAAGTAAAAAGATACATGTGAATCATTTACAATTATTTATTGTTGGTTAGATATTTAGATAAATATCTAAATGTCTAATTATTGATTCGCATCACTTAAAACTGCTGAATTTATTCAAGATGAAAAAAGAGGACAATTCGTTGTTTACTCTTTAAACACGACTGTATTTCCAGATTTATTAGCGTGGGTGTTTACGTTTACGACTAAAGGGGGAGAGGGAAAATGAAAAGCTGTTTTTCCTTCTAGGGGAAGAACAGCTTTTTTACTTTTACAAAGTTTGGATTCTAGAGTAGCAGGAAGGAAATAACCGCATTTAACATTCCATGTACAATGATATAGGTGCTGTTTAATCTTACAGAAATGTAATGTTCCTGTAAGAAGAATGAATGGATGGTTCTTGATCCTTGGTGTTACAGTAGTAAAGTAGTTATTTCGCAAAGCTGTATTTCGTTTTCTTCTACTAAAAGCCCTTACATAACTGACCTCTTTTTGTAAGAAACATCGATAGTGGCAAAAGTAGAGAGTAGATAGAGTGGAAAGAAAGAATAGAAGAAACGAGGAATGATAGATGAAAACAGTGCTAGAAGCAAGAAATATAAAAAAAATATATGATACAGGTGGAAATCAATTTGAAGCGTTAAAGAGCATTCATTTGGAAGTAAAAGAAGGTGAGTTCGTTGGAATTATGGGACCATCTGGTTCCGGTAAGACGACTCTTTTAAATGTTCTTTCTACAATTGATCATGCGACGAGCGGTGAGATTTTCATTGATGGAAGTGATATTGTAAAGATGAATGATGATACATTGGCTTTATTTCGCCGCAATCATTTAGGTTTCATTTTCCAAGAGTATAATTTACTAGATTCGTTAACAGTAAAAGAGAATATTGCGTTACCACTTGCATTATCAAAGATAAAAGCAAATGAAATTGACCGACGCGTACTTGAAATTGCGAAGAAGTTTGGAATTGATCATATTTTAAATCAATTTCCTTATCAAATATCTGGCGGACAAAAGCAACGCTGCGCAGCTTCTCGTGCTATTGTTACAAATCCAAGTATGATTTTTGGAGATGAGCCAACAGGGGCGCTTGATTCAAAAGCAGCGACTGATTTATTAGAAAGTATGAAATCATTGAATGAATATGATCATGCAACAATTTTAATGGTTACACATGATGCCTTTGCGGCAAGTTATTGTAAACGTGTTATCTTCATGAAAGATGGACAATTATATAAGGAATTACACCGTGGTGAGTTAGATTGTAAACAATTTTTCCAACAAGTTGTAGATGTAATGTCTGCTATTTCTGGAGGATCGGCCCACAACATTATCTAGCGTCGCTTTTTATAACATACAGCGGAAATTTAAAGGAATGAACAAATAGGATCATTCCGTTTCGATTCAGTTGATTCATACTATTAAATATTTGGTTTATAAATGGAGAAAGACTTTGCGGGTGTGCGCAAAGTCTTTTTTACTTCTTCATAAAATCTTAAGAATTTTTGATGCTATTTTTTAAAAAATGATTGATACACTTTGGCTATATGAAATGATATTGAAACAATTGTAGAAATGGCGACGAAGTATGGAATTTATTTCGGTGGTATTATTTTTAGCATTGCTAGTATTTCGTATTTGTGTATACAGAAAAAAAGTACGGTAGTAAATAAATAGGAATGAAATGTTTAAAACTACGTATTTTGTGATATCCTTCATAATAAACTAGCTCCTTTCGTAATGTAGCTCTGATTTGGTTTGTTTTTTATAGTTATTCAGTGTAACCAAATTAACCTACGAAATTACGGGTAAGGAGCTAGTTTCGTTCATGATAACTTTATCGCACGGTATTAGAGTTATAAATCATTGTAAAATGCCCAGGTAACAATTCAATGTGGCATGGTGTGTGCAGGGCACTTTCTCCATCTGTATCCACTTCTTTTTCCTCTTTCGTTTCAATGCGAATAGATTTTGCTTGTGCATGAAAAATATCATTTTCATCAGTGTCTTCAAAGAGTTTCTTGTTAATATAATCTCTAAATGCTTGGAAACCTGTTGATCTTACAGCAAAAATATCAAGGGAACCATCATCACATTGTACATTCGGAATGAAGGAAGGAATTCCACCAAGATATTCTCCATTTCCTATCATTACTAAGACAGCTTCATCCTCGTATATTTGTCCATCATACGTAATCTTGACAGAGAAAGTATCAGCATTTTTAACGGTACGAAGTGTACTTAAATAGTAACCAATTTTCCCAAGCTTTGCTTTTTCCTCTGCGTCAATGTTATGAGATACTTCCGAAACAAGTCCAATTCCCCAAAAATTTAAGAAGTATTGGTCATTTGCTTTTGCAACATCAACTGGCTTTGTATCTCCTTTTACAATCACATTTGCTGCATGAGCAATATTTTGTGGAATGCCAAGTGTACGAGAGAAGTCATTACAAGTTCCTCCTGGAATAATGGCAAGAGTTGGTCTTATTTCAAGAGGAGCTAGTCCATTTGTACATTCAAAAACGGTTCCATCACCGCCAAAGACAATGATTAAATCAACTTCACTTGCAAATTCTCTACAATATTTTGTCGCATCTCCTTGCTCTTTTGTATGAAGGATTCGTAAGTCGGGAAAAGTGGCTGCTAGTGGCGGGACAATTTTTTCTAGATTTGTATGTAAATCACCTTGTCCTGCTTTTGGATTGACAATGAGTAGAACTTTTTCAAACTCTGTCTTATTCATTTGTATCTCTCCCTTTGCCTCTTTAGTAATAATGCATGATAGAAATACACTTTCTGGAAGTGTCAACTTACTTTTCTGTTACAACGGAAGCGATGTATGGCAAGTTACGATATTTTTCTGCGCAGTCAATACCGTATCCAACAATGAATTCATCAGGGATTTGGAATCCTACATATTCTGCTTGTAAGTCTACTTTACGACGTTCTGGCTTATCCAGTAATGTACAGAATTTCAATGTTTTTGGTTTATGCATGAAGAAGTGATCTTTTAAGAAATGAAGTGTTAAACCAGAATCAATAATATCTTCTACAACAATGACATTTTTCCCGGTAATATTGACATCGATATCTTTTAGTAATTTAACTTTCCCCGTTGTTTCCGTTTGGTTACCATAGCTAGATGCAGAGATAAAATCAATAGTTACATCGTTTTTAATATGACGAATTAAATCAGCGGCAAAGACGAAAGAACCTTTTAATACAGCAATAATAATGATTTCTTCTCCAGCAAAATCACGCTCAATTTGGCTTGCTAATTCTTTGACTTTTGCCTGTAGTGTTTCTTCGGAGATTAATGTATCTTTTATTTTAATATTCATGAGAAGCCTCCTACGTTATAAAACTTATGAACATTTCGACTGTAAAGGATAGAGAAAGAAAAGTCAAAACATGATGATGAGAAGTGAAAATTCAATATTTTTTAACAAAATCCTCCGTAAAAGGTCTGATGATATGATATAATAGTGGTAAGGAAAACGTTTTCATGAAAGGTGAGAGTCATGAAAAAGAAACAGTACACAAGTGTTACATTTATAAAAGCATTATTTCTAACAATTGTTCTTGGGTTGCTAGCTTATATAATTGATATTCCTGTGCTTCGAGTTTCGTTAATTGGAATGACTTTAATTCTTGGAGCTATTTCTCATGGAATGATGCGTCAATTATATGAAGCGGGATTAAATAATAATAAAAAATAAAGTATAATGTAAGGCCTTCATTTATAAGAGATGGAGGTTTTTTTATCCCGCTATTTTAGGGCAGCCCGATTGGTGAGGGCTCATAATTAGTGGGGGATGAAGAAAACCACTACTGATTAAAGTTTCACTTTATTTC
The DNA here is from genome assembly GCF_000017425.1 of Bacillus cytotoxicus NVH 391-98. GTDB lineage: Bacteria > Bacillota > Bacilli > Bacillales > Bacillaceae_G > Bacillus_A > Bacillus_A cytotoxicus. The sequence continues at coordinate 3,537,878 of NC_009674.1, read as the reverse complement.
TTACAAAAATGTAAGGTGAATTGTAAGAATAATCGATAGTTGAGTAATATTATTTCGGGTACTATAAAAAGTGTAAGGAAAGAGACAAACCCATTTTAGGTAAATGTAGTTTTAGGCATTCTATGCGAAAAGGAGTAGGAGGGAATGAAGAAACGTTGGACAAACTTTGCTTTTCTATCTACTAGTAATACTATCATACTAGATGGAGAGATGACTCTTTCTCACTTATTTGATCAATCAGATGATGAAACTTCTTCAACATTTACAATGAGATGGTGTAAATGGGGCGAACATTGTAATTTGGAAGAAGGGACCCCTAATCAAGAGCAAAGAATCATCTTTACTAACCCTATTAAAGCATGGATTGTCCAATATCAGAAGTGTAACGTCAAAAATCACTTAAAGAAAACTGAGCCAAGACAATTTTCTTCGGATACTCCTATTCTAGAATTGCATGAAAGTAACAATTAAGTACTGAGACACGAAAAGGCACTGTAGAGAAAATCTACAGTGCCTTTTCCATTCTGTTCATAAAAAAGGTTGTAGAGAATTCTTTCTCTACAACTTAAAGAATAGCGTTTAGGCGCTCTTATTTTTTGAATGAATAGGATAAGCACGAATGCTTTGGAATAAACGTGGTGACGTTGTATATAGAAGCAATAGCAATACTGTACATAATGCAAAAGAAGCAAGCATTATACTACCATTTACAATGAAAGAGTATAGAAAGGCTGATTGTCCTTTTGGTGCGTATTGTCCCCAGAAAATAATTCCCGCAATAAAATGGCAGAAATAGCGTGCAAAACTGCCGATCAATGTTCCCAAGATTATATACAAGAGAACTTTTTTTCCTTGGTTATTTGAAATGGCTTTTTGAATTGAGCGATAAAATAAGCCAGCAAATCCAATAAAAGCAAAAGCAATGAAGTATTCAATAACCGCTTGTATTGGCGTTAAAATATAGGCATCTCCGAAGACAATTTGTAATAACCCCCAAATAAGCCCTCCTAAAAAGGCCATTTTGAATCCCCAGCGATACGCAATAATAAAAATAGGGATCATAGCAAATGAAACAGAACCGCCTGTTGGGATTTTAATTGATAATGGTAAAATGTCGATGATTAAGGCGAAGGCTGCGAGAATTGCAGATTCAATCATCGCTTGTAAATTGGTGTTACGCATGTTGACATTCCCCCTAAATCCAAGTTGCACAAAAAAGAATTATGTACCATAGGGAGATATAAAATACGTAATGAAGAAGAGGAGATGTATTTTAACGTTTGCACAATCCCTACATTAGCATTAACTAACAGGTTCTAAGGGTCGGAACAAATTGTTCCCTCTCAGCCATATAGCTCCCCCTGTGATAACGAAATTCTTTATTTGTTAAATTTATTTTAATCGAAATGGATGAGAAGGGCAAATGAATCTTGTATTGCCACTATTTCAATATAAGTGTACGAAAATGTTAACAAATAGAATAGAAAAGCTATAGTGTATGATTTATACAGTATGCTATAATTTATTGAAAATAATTATCATTATCTTTTAAGGGGGGAGATTATGAGTTTGGTTGATATTCAAATAGGTGAAAAAGTATTAGTGAAAAGTATGCAGGCATTAGATAAATTGTTAAAACGGAGATTAGTTGCATTTGGTCTTTCAGAAGGAAGTGAATTGCGTGTGAAACAAAAGGCGATGTTCAAAGGGCCGTTTACACTAGAGTGCCGCGGACAATTCATTAGTATTCGTCATTGCGATGCGAAAATGATAAAGGTGGAATTAGTGTGAATAAGGTTGCTTTGTTAGGGAATCCAAATACAGGAAAAACATCGTTATTTAATGCATTAACAGGTTCTTATGAATATGTAGGAAACTGGAGCGGGGTAACGGTAGAAAAAAAGATAGGGAAATTGAAAGATAAACAAGGAACATTAATTGATCTACCAGGTGTATATGATTTAAATCCTGTTTCTCGAGATGAGGGAGTCGTTACTCACTTTTTATTAACAGAGGAATTTCATTATATGTTAAATATTGTTGATTCTTCTCAATTTGAGCGCAATATGCATTTAACATTACAGCTTTTGGAATTTGGAAAGCCTATGTCTATTGGTTTAAATATGATTGATGTGGCAAAGCAACGCGGAATTGTGATTGATGTAAAAAGATTATCAGAAATATTGGGAGTAACAGTTGTTCCTGTTGTTGCAAGAAACGGGAAAGGTTGTGATGAATTACTAGCTACTCTTCATGAAAATAATAGGAAAGAAATGAACTCATTTATTCTTTCATATGGTGAACAAGTAGAGACAGCAATAGCAAGTATCATGACACTTTTTATGAAAGAAAATTATGAGCATTTAAGATGGCTAGCGCTTCAATTTTTAAGCAATAATGAAGTGGTGGAACAAGAGGTAATGGGATTATCTATTTATCATGAATTAGTAACAATACGCTCTCAGTTAGAGAAAAAACTGGATTGTACGTTAGAAGAGCATATGTATAACACGCGTGCAACGTATATTGAAAAGTTAAAAACAAGTGTCATTCAACATAAACAGGAAGGGAAAATTCCTTTTTCAGAAAAAATAGATAAGTTGATTGCACATAAAATTTTTGGACTGCCCATCTTTTTAGCAGTCATGTTTTTCATTTTTCAGGTTACGTTTACGTGGATTGGCACACCATTATCGGATATACTTGATGAATTTTTTAGTGGACAGCTTACAGATTGGGTTACAGCTGGGTTGATTCATATAGGAGCTTCTGATTTTATTCAAGCGCTTATTACGGAAGGAATTATTGCTGGCGTTGGTGCTGTATTAGTATTTGTCCCACAAATCTTTGCTTTGTTCTTTTTTATTTCATTATTAGAGGACTCCGGATATATGGCGCGAATCGCAGTTGTGATGGATAGAATTATGGAGTTCTTTGGTTTAAACGGAAAAGCGTTTATTCCAATGATTATCGGTTTTGGTTGTAACGTTCCGGGAATTATGGCAGCAAGAACAATTGAACAAGAAAAAGAACGACTGTTAACGGTCTTCGTAACACCATTTATGTCTTGTTCAGCGCGTCTACCTGTATATGCATTATTTGCAGGAGTTTTCTTTCCTCATAGCCAGGCGACTGTTGTATTTTCTTTATACATCGCCGGTATTATACTTGCATTACTTGTTACGAAAATCATGTCCATGACGATTTTAAAAGAAGAAAAGTCTATTTTTGTTGTGGAATTGCCACCTTATCGCATGCCGCAAGCGAAAACATTATGGCTTAGCACATGGGAAAAAGGAAAAGGCTTTGTCCGTAAAGCGGGTACGTTTATTTTTGGTGGATCGGTTGTGATTTGGTTATTAAATTATGCTGGTCCATCTGGGTTTGGTGTTGATATGGGAGATAGTTTCTTAGCGATGATTGGTGGAGTCGTTGCACCGCTGTTAGCACCGCTCGGTTTTGGAACGTGGCAAGCAGCAGCATCACTGTTAACAGGGTTTTTAGCAAAAGAGGTCGTTGTTTCGACCATGGCAATTATTTATGCAGTAAAAGAAGATGCATTAGGAAATATTATGGGAGCGCACTATACAGCGTTATCAGCATATGCATTTATGTTCTTTCTTTTGTTGTACGTTCCATGCCTTGCAACAGTAGCTGTGATTCGCCGGGAAACAGGTTCGATAAAATGGACGATTTTCTCTGTTGTGTATCCACTTATTGTTGCTTATGTATTAACATTTGTCATATATCAAGTTGGGGCGTTACTCGGATTCTAGAAGGAGATGTATAATAATGATAGTCAATATTGTTATTGGTGCTGTCATTTTTGGTTATGCAGGATATACGTTATTTCGTTTTGTAAAGAGAAGTAAAAAAGGAAAATGTGCGGCATGTTCTTTAAATCAATCTTGTCAGTCGAAAACTTGTAGTCCGAATAGGAATCATACTGTGAATAAATAAAAAGCTTTGCGAAATTTGCAAAGCTTTTTTTATGTATCATTTCATTTTAACAAGCTACGCCGCGTCTACTCCATTTCTTCCTGAAAACTCTTTGCTAAGGTCTTTATCAAATTTCAGCACACCTACAGTTTTTTCTTCTCCTTTTACGGTGTCATATGCAGCATTCTCTACAATTGTAAACATATCTGCATAGCTACGGTTATTACCAATACTTGTGTTGCCTTCATATTTTTGTTTGATTCATTACAAGTACTTTCTTTCCGTCTAATGTTACAAGTTTCATTTTATATGAACGATTGATTTTTCTTGCAGTAACATGACAAATATGTAATGGAGTAACAAAAAGAAGGAGTGGGAAATTCGAACATAGGGAATTGTATACACATATTGTAATCAGAATGTAAGATTATTCTTTTTATATTTGAAAAATAAGATGTAAGGGCATGTTGGGTTTGATATAATGTACACAAGGTTATAAAAATGAATATTTTTACTGTGAAGGGAGATTTTTTAAGGCTTCTAAGTAGGGGATTTGAAATTAGATGTAAATATATAGGAGGAATTGAAATGTCTTTATTTAAGCGATTAAGGGATCTAACGATGTCAAATGTGTACGCACTCATTGAAAAAGCGGAAGATCCAGTTAAGATGACGGATCAATATTTACGTGATATGCAAGAGGATGTACAAGAAGCTGAGAAGAGTGTAGCAGCTCAAATTGCGCTTGAGAAAAAGTTTAAATTATTATTTGAAGAGCAAGAAGCACTTGTTAAAAAACGTGAAGAACAAGCGCATATGGCTGTTCAAGCAAACAATATTGATCTTGCGCGTCGCGCTTTAGAAGAGAAGCAAAGTGCAGAGCAAAAAATGAATGAATATAAAGCAAGTTATGAACAAAATAAAGCGGCTGCGGATAACCTTCGTGCTAAATTAGAAGAAATGCGCAAGCAATTAACAGAATTGAAAAATAAACGTGAAACGCTTGTTGCGCGTGTAAATGCAGCCAAAGCACAAAAAAGTATCAATCAAGCAATGTCTGGATTCGATGCTAATACTGCAAAAGCGGGGCTTAGCCGCATGGAAGAAAAAGCTCTTCAATTAGAAGCAGAAGCAGAGGCAAGCGGTGAAATTTATAAAAAAGAAAAGTCGTTAGATGAGGAATTTGCAGCTTTAAATAAAAACTCAGCTGTAGAGGACGAATTAGCGCGTATTATGAAGCAGTACGAGAAGTAATATAGAAGAAAAATCTTTCTTTTTTAGGAGAAAGAGTGTTTAGCTGTATATAGACGCAGCATTTTATGCTGTAAAAAAGTAATTTACTTTATTTGTATTTCGATACAGGGAATGAACATAGATATAAAGATAAAAGAACCGACATGACATGAAAAGTAATCATGTCGGTTTTCTTATTATGTTCTTAGAGGAGGTTTTTGTATGACGTGGATGAATGTGTTAGCGATGTTTGTCTGGACAGGAGCAAGCGCTATTCTTTTATTTACACTGATGTGGATTGATTCTATTTTTACAAAATATAATGATGTAGCAGAAATGAAAAAAGGAAATATAGCTGTGACAACACGATTTATTATGAAATTATTTGCACAAGGATATATTTTGTCGCAATCGATTACAAAATCAAATGATTTATGGCAAGCACTTTTAGCCTCAGTTGTATCATTTGTCATTTTATTAGTTGTAGAGATGTTGATTGAATTGATCTTAAGAAAAATAATGGGATTAGATTTAGAAGAAGGAACAAAGCAAGGGCATGTTTCGCACGCTTTATTAGCGGGCTCATTACATATTGTTGGAGCACTTATTTTAGCAGCTTGTCTATAACAGAAAGAGGAGGGATAAAGCATGAGTTTATTTAAGCGAATTAAAAATATAATAAAAAGTCCAGAACCTGCTAAACCAGAACGATCGTTATTAACGTTAGCTCCTGGAGATATGATTGAAGTTTCATTAATAATGTATGAATTAATTGGAAAAACAAGCATGCATTCTCGTAATGAAATTGTATTAACGTTGCAGGATGGGAAAACGATTCGTTATTTAAAAATTGAAAATCGTGAAAGTACGTATTATAAATTATATACACCGATTGACGGGCGTTTAGATTCGATAGATGAGATTCCAACAACAATTGAAATGGATGGTATCGATTATCATCTAGAAGAGCACTATAGTGGACGTGCTGTTGTCATGGGAAAAACACCGTTTGCTGTTTCAGATGAGCAATATGTATGGGAATTTCAATCCGATAATCGAAAATTACTTCGTATTGAATGGCAAGATGGACGCACAATGATGTATGAGGGAGAAGCAATTCTTTCTGCGGATGTACAAATTATAAGGGCAACATAAGGAGGCGATAATCATGTCAAACCGATTGTTTACCATGATTAAATCGCTCGGTATTGCTACTTTTGTAATTATTGGAATACTTATAGTTGCTGGCTACATATTATTGGGAGAGGGAAATGAACAGTCCATTCAAGACCGCTACCCATTAGAATCAGTTGCAAAAGATGGTAAGCAAGAATCATATGTATATAGGGCTGCAAACAAAACAGTTCCTCAGGTTGCAAAGGAATTGGTAGATGAAAAAGAGCCAAAGCAAGTGTCAAAAGAAGACGAAAATCAAATGTTTCTTGTGTATTCTGATGAGATTTATAACCTTCAAAAAGATAAAGAAAAACCATCGGATACACTGATTGAAATTAGCAATAAAGAATTTGTTCGCCAAAATTATCAACCATCTTTTTTACAAGGGTATATTGTCGGAAGTATTTTAAATGATATATTTGGTTCGTATAAATCGTCGCGTGGTGATTATCGCGGATATAATGATAGACAAAATCATAAGCCAGTTATCCCGGAAAGACCGCCTACAAAAGAGGAAAAGAAAACACCACCGCCTATTACAAAAGAGGGAAAAGGGTCGATTATTAAAAGAAGTGATAAAATTGATTCCAAACCATCTGTAGGAGATCAAGGAAGTATTACGAAAAAAGAGAATAAGAAAGTTCCACCATCTACAGGAAAGAAAGGAACAATTACAAAATCACCAGGTGGTAATAGCTCAGATGTGAAGCCCAAATCATCGATTAAAACTCCGCCAAAGAATACATCTCCCCCTAAAACACGGGTTGGTGGTGCAGGGAAAATTACGAAAAGAAGATAGTGAGAAAGGCCCAAGAAGAGTGGTATCAATTTCTTGGGCCTTTTTTGCGTGTAATTAATTATCGAGCATTTCATAGGATTACAAGCAATAAGGAAGCCAAGGCTATTCTTCTGCTTTTAAGAATAGTCTTGGCTGTATATTAATGAAATATAAAACTTAGAACAGTCAAGAATATCGCAAATCCTAAAATAACCCCTACAACTTTTATATGGCGCTTTTTCCCCATGACAACAATTGCGATATATTCACGAATCAATGCGTTTGGCCAATAATAAAAAGCCGTTTTTGAACCAATTCCTTGGCTATTTAGACCAGCTTGTTTGGCATATAAACCAGCGCGAAATAGGTGGAAGTTATTTGTTGCAAAGATGCTGTTGTAATTTCCGTCTGGTTTTAATGAATCCATAATTTGCTTTGAGAACAGCATGTTTTGGTACGTATTAACTGATCGGTTTTCTTGCACTGTATGTTCAATCGGAATTCCTTGTTCCACAGCATATTTTTGCATTGCTTCAGCTTCAGGAAGGTTTTCATCAGGTCCTTGTCCACCGGAGAAAATAATTGTAGGTGGTGAAGCAACTGCAGCTTGCTTATGATAGAAATCAATTGCTTTATGAATACGGCTTGCTAGTAGTGGTGGAACTTTATCACGAATTAACCCACTGCCGAGAACGATAATGAAATCTTGATTGTATTTTGGCCTATTAAATTGATAAAGAAGATAGGCAGTGAAGAAATTTAGAACATGTATAAAAAAGTACAAAATAATGAGCGAAATTGCGCCGAATATAGGTTGAAAATGAGAAGAAAACAAGCTTGCCGGGTCAAAAATAGCCAGTAGTATCCATAGTAAAATGAATATACCTAAAAAGAGTGTTAAACAATTAGAAAAGCGTCGTCCTTCTTTTTTCATTAATGTTTTTGCATTAAGAAATAGTCCTATTACTAATGCAATTATGCCGAAAGGTAACATCAGTATAAAAGCTAAAAAAGGCATTACAAGAATCCAATGTATGTTTTCATTATCAAATTGAAAAGCGACAATAAGACAAAAAACGAGAAATGAACAGAAAAAAGTATTAAATAAAAAGCCGTTTATTATTTTTCTTGGATCTTTTAAATAAGAATAAAGAAAAATAATGAATAAAATAAGAGGAATCATCCCAAAAATAATCAAGTAATATACACCTCATTTTTATAATCTTTGTGTTAATTGATCCGATATTTCATGGCAACCTCATTAAAGAGGAGCCATAATCAGTGCTGATGAAGAAAGTCCCACTACTGATTAAAGCTTCGCTTTATCACAAAGATTATATTACATGATGAAAAAGATAGTTCTTAGAAAAAAGAGGATTTAGAATTTTCTCAATAAATAGTATGGAATAATATGATACAATGTATTCAAAGCGATATATTAAAAGTAAAATGGTTTTGGACACTCTACGGAGTGTCTTTTCTATTTATATCGCGGAAATGATATTGCTTATCTCACTATTTTAGGGCAGTAAGACTCCCACCTCAAGATCCAAAGAGAAGCAAGGAAGATAGATGGGAGCTCATAATCAGTGGAGGATGAAGAGAAAAAACTTGGATTTGTAGAAGTGCTATAAGGCAGAATTGTTCCTGATAGGCTATTTATTAGATTCCGTGCCAACTCATTCTGGGTTAATAGGAAGGGGGACAAATAGAGAATAGAGCATCTCGATAAGAGGTGCTTTTTTCAATTTTAGATTAAGGATGCTATTCATTTTTCACTATAATAATAGGAATAAATATTTATACTAAACATTAGCAATCTTCCGTATAAATATTATCAATTTACTATATCTTCCATTAATGTTACATTGAATTTGAAAAGACTTTCTTTTTCAAATTACTACCCCTAACAAACTTTTGAAAAAGTTAGCTGTCTCCATACTTGTCATTTATGCCTTAACAAAAGAGGGATCATATGATTCCTCTTTTGTTTTTTTCGACAACATATGACAAATAACATATGTATAATTTATTATTATGTTAAAGGGATATAATAGTGCTTTTTAGTAAAGGAGACGTAGAAATGAACTTCAAAAAAATATTGATGACAGGTGCAATTGTTGCCGCAACGACATTCACATCTATTGGAAATGCACAGGCACAAATTACTTTTTCAGATCTTCCGAATCATCACTGGGCGTACAAAGCGATTATCGAATTAGCAAATAAAAATATTGTTTTTGGATATGGAGATGGAAATTTTGGATTGGGAGATGAGGTAACGCGTGAACAAGTTGCAGCTCTTATGTTCCGTCATTTCAAACCAGCGGAAAAAGAATATTATCATAACCCTTATAAAGATGTGAGCAATCATTCAACTATATTTAAAAAAGAAATTTTAGCTTTAACAGAAATGGGTATTTTTGCAGGAGACGAAAAAGGAATGTTTAGGCCCAAAGACTCGCTAACTCGTGAAGAAATGGCGCAAATTTTAACAAGGGCGTTTCAATTAGACGTAAGGTCAGAGCATACTTTTTCAGACGTAGATAGAAAATCATGGGCAAATGATGCGATTAGTGCTGTGCAGTCCAATCGTATTACTAATGGAACAGGCAATGGTATGTATGCACCAAAAATGCATGTAAGTCGTGAACAATATGTGCAGTTCTTATATAATGCGACATTACCCTTTGAAAAAAGACCAGTTGCAAATCCAGTCGTGAAACCAGAAACAAAGCCGAACCGCTTTGCGAACTGTAAAGAAGCAAACGCTGCTGGTATTTATGATATTACGAAAGAGAGCCCGTATTACGGCAAGCATTTAGACCGAGATGGTGATGGCATTGCTTGTGAACGAAAGAAAGCAGGAAAATAATAGAACCCGTACTGCACTGTTTAAGGAATTCGGTTTATTTTTGTAATCTAAATATGTAAAATTGCATAGAATTGATAAGGATTGTGTATGATATAATCATAATGAAAGCTGTTGGTAATTTTCTTTGTCATAGTTGTTAGGTTTTAACACATAACTTCTAATCGAAAATCATACGTGTAGGCAGAAAAAGACACTCTTTTTAGAGTGTCTTTTTCATATTTTAGTGATATCCTTTGGCAGAGTCTTTATGGATTTTTTCTTTAAAGATACTATAGCTCCAAAGTTGATATCCAATAACAATTGGTACCATGATTAAAGCGACGAAGAACATAATTTTTAAGTTTAATTCACTGCCAGCTGCTTTATATAGCGTTGTGCTGTATGCGTCATTAATGCGCGATGGTAACATGCGCGGGAACATGCCAATAAAGCCAGTTGCCATAAACATCGCAATTGTTAAGCAAACCGTTGTAAAGGCAAAACCAATTTTATGTTTGTATACCATAGCGATTGTTATAATGCTTAATATCATAGCAAGAGCTGGGACAATGAATAGTACGGGATATTCTGTGAAGTTTTGGAATAAGTTTGTCCGATTTGCAGTTGCTACATAGAAGATTGCTAGTAAGATAGCTGCTGTCATTGAAAATGGTTTTGCAATTTTATAAGCGCGATCTGCTACTTCTCCAGACGTTTTAATCATAACCCAAAGCGATCCAGAGACAACGAAGATTGCTGTGAAGAAAAGACCGCCTAAAATACCATAATGATTTAGTAAAGTAAATAATGTTCCTTCATAACCATCCTTACCAATTTGTAATCCATAGTATAGGTTAGCGAATGTAACACCGAATAAGAAAGCGATAAGAAAACTACCGATGGTAAAAGCCCATTTACAAGCGCTTTGCCAAACTGGTGAATCATCTTTATGCATAAATTCAAGCCCTGCTGCACGAGCGAAAAGAGCAAGTAATACTAAAAATAACGGTGTATATAAGTAGCTAAACATATTTGCATAAGTGATTGGAAAGGCAGCGAAAGTAGCTCCCCCGGCTGTAATTAACCAAACTTCATTGCCACCCCAGAAAGGGCCGATTGCTTCTTGCATTTGGTTGCGTTCTTTTCGATCTTTTGTAACGAAAGGGAAGATCATGCCGTTTCCAAGTGCATAGCCATCGAGAATAAAGTAAACAGTCCAAATCACGCCCCATAAACCGAACCAAATCACTGCAAGCATATCATGAGACATGAGCTGCACCTCCCTTAGTAACAGGTTCTTCTAACGCAGCTGGCCCTTTCTTAGCAAATTTCAACATCAAGTATACATCGGCAATTAAAAGTAATGTATAGAATAAAACTAAGCTAAGAAGTGAGAACCAAATTTGTGGTACAGAAATTGGAGAAACAGCTTCGGCTGTTCGCATTAATTTATATACTGTCCACGGTTGACGGCCTGCTTCGGCAACAATCCATCCAGCATTAATTGCAACATATGGAAGTAAAACAGACCACATTGTAATCTTTAAGAATCGTTTTGAGTTTTCTAATTTTCCTTTTCGGTTTAAATAGAAACCAAACCAAGTTAATGCCATGAAGAATATGCCAAGTGCAACCATTAAGCGGAAGCTATAGTAAACAAGGTTTACGTTAGGACGATCTTCTTTTGGAATATCTTTCAGGCCAACAATTTCCCCATCAAATGAATTTGTATAGAAGAAGCTTCCAAGTTTTGGGATTGTGAATAATTCAAAATTCTTTTCATTTTCTACATCAGGAATTTGAATGATAGAGAATCCTTGTCCTTTTCCAGTCTCCCAAACCGCTTCCATTGCTGCACCTTTTGCAGGTTGCATTTTTGCCGCATAAACACCGGATTGATGACCGATGAAAGGTGTTGCAGTTGCTGCAAATAAACCTAAAATAAGTCCAAATTTAAATGATTTTTTAAAGAAGTCTACATCGTTTTTACGTAATAAATGATATGCGCTAATTGCCATAACAAAGAAAGAACCAACGATATAACAACCAACAACTGTATGGAAGAACATATGCCATGCATATGGATTTGTAACGAGAGCCCAGAAATTATCTAATTCAGCACGACCATTGCGTACTACATAACCAACAGGGTTTTGCATAAAACCGTTTGCTGTGATAATCCAAAGTGCAGAAATATTTGTTCCAAGTGCAACCATCCACATACAGAAAGCACGGAATTTTGGTGATATTTTATCTTTACCAAATAACCAAATTCCCATAAAAGTAGATTCTAAGAAGAAAGCAACAAGTGCTTCAATTGCAAGTGGTGATCCAAATATGTCGCCCATGTACTTAGAATACTCGGACCAGTTTGTTCCAAATTGGAATTCCATTGTAATCCCAGTTATAATCCCCATTACGAAATTTATCGTAAATAGCTTACCCCAGAAATTTGCCATTTTACGATATGTTGGGTTTAATGTACGTGCATACTGTGTTTCCATACACGCTACTAAAATAACAAGTCCGATTGTCAATGGTACAAATAAGAAATGATAAAAGACTGTAATTGCAAATTGAAAACGACTCAGTAACAAAACGTCGGACATAATAAGAGTTCACTCCTTTTTAAACATTATCTACATTTAGTTTATAGTGAAAACATGAGAAAAATAGGGAAGAGTTGTTACAAAGCTGTGTGTATATTTTGAAAGAATTATGTCGATTATCTGAAAAAATCTTATTTTTAATATAAGACGATATTCTTTTTGTGTTTTTTAGATTTTGGTAAACTAAATATGTAGTTTAAATGAGAGAAAAGAGGGGCTTTTTACTATGAAGTCATTAGAAGAGATTTTGAGGTACAATGAAAAATTTGTAGAAGAGAAAAAATATGAGGAGTATGAGGCAGGGAAGTTTCCAAATAAAAAAATGGTCATTGTCTCTTGCATGGATACTCGTCTTGTTGAATTATTACCAAAAGCAATGAATATGCGAAATGGTGATGTGAAAATTATTAAAGTAGCAGGGGCTGTTATTTCTCATCCATTTGGAAGTATTATGCGTAGTATTTTAGTTGCTGTATATGAACTTGGTGCTGACGAAGTATGTATTATTGGTCATCATGATTGTGGTATGGCAAAAATTCAAGCAAGCAGTACAATTGAAAAAATGAAAGAGCGCGGTGTATCAGAAGAGAGATTAGATGCACTTCGTTATTCTGGAATTGATTTAGAAAAATTCTTACAAGGTTTCTCAAGTGTAGAAGAAAGTGTAGAACATAGCGTATCAGTTCTTCGTAATCATCCGTTACTTCCAACAGAAGTACCTGTCCATGGTCTTGTTATTCACCCTGACACGGGGAAATTAGATTTAGTTGTGAACGGCTATGAAGCTTAAAAATTTCATTTGTCATCCTTTTTGTCTGGGACGGGATCAAATCCTCCGGGATGAAAAGGGTGACATTTTAATATACGCTTTAGTGTGAGCCAAAAACCTTTGAGAGCACCGTGTGTTTGAAATGCCTCTAAACCATAATGAGAGCAAGTCGGATAAAAGCGGCATGTAGGTGGTGTCATCGGCGAGATGAATTTTTGATAAAAACGTATAATACCAATAAAAATCTGTTTCATAACGGTCTCCTTTTCAGCATATTCTTCTAGTATTATAGCACGGACCATACTTAATACTTTACTAATTCGGATTTCCGTTATATCATATTGGATATAACGGAATTAAAAATAAAAGCGGGAGAGATGATTTATGCCATCAGTAGAAAGCTTTGAATTAGATCATACAATTGTAAAGGCTCCTTATGTAAGACATTGTGGTGTTCATCAAGTAGGTAGCGACGGTATTGTAAATAAGTTTGATATCCGTTTTTGCCAACCAAATAAACAAGCGATGAAACCAGATGTGATTCATACGTTAGAACATCTATTAGCGTTTAACTTACGTAAATATATCGATCGTTATCCACATTTTGATATTATCGACATTTCACCAATGGGTTGCCAAACAGGATATTATCTTGTTGTAAGTGGTACACCGACAGTTCGTGAAATCATTGATTTATTAGAACTAACGTTAAAAGATGCAGTTCAAATAACAGAAATCCCAGCTGCCAATGAAACGCAATGTGGGCAAGCGAAACTTCATGATTTAGAAGGAGCAAAACGCTTGATGAATTTCTGGTTAAGCCAAGATAAAGACGATCTTGAAAAAGTATTTGGTTAAAATGAAAGGAAGCTGCCTGTGAAAGGCAGCTTCTTTCTTTAGTATACGAGGTTCCTCATATCCCTTCTTTTCTTTATTTTATTATGAAACAAAGAGTGCTTTTACATAATTTTGTAATTGTTGAAAACAATAGAAAATAAAAAGAGAGAAAGAAGGGCGCTATATGGAGAATAGAAAAACATACTATATATCAGTTGGAAATGGACAAATTTCGCAAGTGAAAACAGCGGATACATATAGCTTTGAAATTCGAGCAACGGATGAGGAAATTATCCAGCTCCGAGAATACTTTGACCAAGCGTATCGCGAAGACCTTGGATCATTTGTACGTTCTCATGTCCCGTTCGTTGAGTATCATCATGACTCGAATAATGATCGATATGATGCAGAACTACAAAAGGCATATAAGATGATTTATGATTTAGGGAGTCATGAAACGAAAGAATTAGTCGCACAAATGGGAATAATCAATGGATTATAGTTGGATAACATTATGCAGGAAAGCGAGAATATGCTACAATTTGTGGTAGGAAAAACTTGTAACCATCAATAGGGGAGTAATGGCATGTACACATTTAAAGATTATTACCACAACACTGTACAATTATCGTTTGAACGTTATCCATTTTCTCCTGAGCCAAAGCATGTTTGGGTTGTATGCCGGTACAGGGATCAATGGTTATTAACGCATCATTTGCGCCGTGGTCTTGAATTTCCAGGTGGAAAAGTAGAAATGGGAGAGACACCGGAAGAAGCGGCAGTTAGGGAAGTTCATGAAGAAACCGGCGGGATTGTTTCTGATTTAACTTACTTAGGGCAATACAAAGTGTCAGGAAAAGATAAAATTATTATTAAAAATATTTATTTCGCAACCATTAGTGCGGTGGAAGAACATACGCATTATGAAGAAACAAAAGGATCTGTGTTATTAAAAGAAATTCCTGATAACATTAAACATGATAGAAAATTTAGTTTTATTATGCGCGATGATGTATTAGCGCGTACGATGAAGCATATAGAAGAACTCGGCTGTTTTATAAAGTAAAGTGGCCGAGTTCTTTTATCATACGGGATTGTTCAAACTCACCTCAAAATAAATCTCTCTTTCTTTAAAAATAAGTATCGCATATTTTAGAAAGAATGCGTATGATATTTTTGTAGAATCGAATGATGGAGGTTTTTATGGGGAAGTTTTATAGTAAGTTTGTAGGCTTTATTATAGCAATGGGACTACTGATAGCGGGATGCAGTAAAGAAGTAGAGGTTGCCGAAACGAAAGAAATATGTCATACAGAAGAAGAATGTACGAGAATTGGAGATCGGATGGTTGAGAAAGTATACAAAAAGATGGAAAGTCTATCTCAATTGGAAGAGCCAACAGACTATGTAAAGGAATCGAAAGAAATAGAAAAGAAAGATGTACAGTTAGATAGCATGAGGGGAACTGAAAAGAAGCAAGATGATGAAAACTATTTCTTTTTAGCATCTTATTACATAGATGAAGAGGAAATTATCGATCCATATTTTGAAAAACTAGATAAAAAGCGTTTCAATAAAGCATTTGCTGATGATCAGGAAGCAAAGAATGAGATTATGGAACAACA
Source organism: Bacillus cytotoxicus NVH 391-98 (assembly GCF_000017425.1). GTDB lineage: Bacteria > Bacillota > Bacilli > Bacillales > Bacillaceae_G > Bacillus_A > Bacillus_A cytotoxicus. Next base: position 3,522,058 of record NC_009674.1, on the reverse strand, counting down.
TGAAGATAGCGATTATCATGAAATGCTGTGGGATATGTATCGTACATTAATTCCTTCTAAATATCGAAAGAACATTGTAGAGTTTGATATTGTGACAGATGGATATGAAGGGATTGTTGCTCACGTTGCTCCTAGTATGGACGATCCGAAAGATTGGGTGTTAAGTTTAGATACACTTGATTCAGGCGTCAATATAGACGAAGTAATGAAAACATTAATTCATGAGACAGCCCATGTATTGACACTTAATGATAGACAAATCCCAGTGAATGAAAAGTATATAAAGTCATTTGAAGAAGGTAAAGATATTTCATCCTATCAAAACAAATGCAAAACTCTTTTCTTACAAGAAGGATGTGTGAAGAAAGGTTCGTATATTCATACATTTTATGATTCGTTTTGGAAACCGATTGAACGAGAATGGAAAGAGAAGCAGATTGAGACAAATGAAGAAGCACGAATTACATTTTTTGAAGAGAAACATGATCAATTTGTTTCAGAATACGGAACGACGAATGTCGCTGAGGATATAGCAGATACATTTACAGCATTCATTTTACAAGATTCAAAGAAGGTGAAAGAAGGAACAGAACTGAAGTATCAAAAAATTGCATTCTTCTATCAATTCCCTGAACTTGTGAAAATGAGAGCAGAAGTATTATCTGGACTATATGAAATTTCGAAGGGAGTAAAAGAAGCGTAAGTGATCCAAGCAGCCAAAATAGTGGTTGCTTTTTTTTATGAGGAAAAAGGAATAAAAGGTTTACGGTCGAATAAATATAAAATTGACACAAAATTGACACATTTTAAATATACATACTATAGAGATAATATATTATTCTCAAGGAGGTAGTAGAGCGGATGAAAACGGTTCTTGCAATTGCTGGTCTCATTTGGGTAATGTCTCATAGTATTCCGATTTTTGAAGGTGAACAAATTCGTACAGCATTAAATAAACATTTTAGTGAGTATCGTATGATTGATCGACAATATAACGTTGTAAAAGTACGTGTGAAAGATTGTTTTCATACGGTTACAGTTGAAGGAAATATGGTGGTGAAGGATACAAAAGTATGCGATTCAAAATAAATGATATATGTAGAAAGAAGCTGAGCCCATCATATAGTTTGGGATCAGCTTCTTTTACGTTTTCCAATTATTAATTTTTCGAAGCCTTCTACAAACACATACATGAGAGTAGCAAGAACGCATGTTAATAATACGCTAAGCAGTATGAGTGTAAAGTTAAAGACTTGAAAACCGTAGCTAATTAAATATCCTAGACCTTGTTTTGAAACGAGAAGTTCTCCAAAAATAACCCCAACCCATGATAATCCAACATTTACTTTTAGTGTTGAAATAATAGTTGGGAAAGAAGCGGGTAAAATCACTTGTTGATATGTTTGCCATTTATTTGCGCCAAATGTATGCATTACTTTTATATAATTTGCATCGACTTCTTGAAAGGCACTATAAATAACGAGAATAGTAATAATGATGGAAATAATGACTCCCATCGCAATAGAAGACGTAATATTTGGACCAAAAATAACGATGATAATTGGACCAAGTGCTACTTTGGGCATTGCATTTAGGACGACAAGGTATGGGTCAAGGACACGGGCTACAAGAGGAATCCACCAAAGAATCGTCGCAATAATGGTACCGAGTACAGTGCCGAGAATAAAGCCAACGCCTGTTTCAAGAAGTGTCGTCCAAATATGGGCCCAAAGAGAGCCATCGATCCATTTATTCAGAAATAACTCCCAAATATTTGAAGGGGAACTAAATAGTAAAGGGTCAATCCACTCTTGGTTACTAGCAATTTCCCATAAGACAAAGAAAAGACTTAAAATACATAGCTGTAAAATGTGAGTAATCCATGTGCGTGTTCGTTCTTTTTTTCGAAACTGTTCATGTAGTTGTTTTATATTATCCAAGGCGTTCCAGCTCCTTCCATATATCTTGAAAAAGGGCTGGGAAATCGGGATGACGTCTTGCTTCTAATGGTGATAAAGAACGAATGTTTTTGGGAATATGAAAGGTTCTTGCAACTTTGCCAGGCTTTGCTTGAAGTAAATAAATTTTATCGCTCATCGCAATAGCTTCTTCAATATCATGTGTAACGAGAAGGGATGTCTTCTTATACGTTGGGAGTAAAGAAAAAACAAGTTCTTCTAGTTTTAATTTTGTTTGATAATCAAGTGCGGAAAATGGTTCATCTAGCAAAAGAATTTTCGGATTTGTTGCGAGCGTTCGAACGAGCGCAGCACGTTGGCGCATGCCGCCTGATAGCTCACTTGGGGACTGTTTTTCGACTCCATCTAATCCAACTTGCTTTAAAAGTTGCAATGCATGCTTTTTTGTCTCCTCTTTATAGGTGTTTGTAATACGCAAACCAAGCATAATATTTTCTTCAATCGTTTTCCATGGGAATAAATAGTCTTGCTGGAGCATGTAACCCATGGAATCTGTTGATTTTGTCACAGGTTCTCCTTCTAAAAAGACGAGGCCGTCAGTTGGCTTTAAAAGGCCAGCAATAATGGATAGAAGAGTTGTCTTTCCACAGCCACTTGGTCCAAGAATGGAAATAAATTCTCCTTCTTTTACGTGTAAGTTCATACATTCCAGAACAAGCTTTGCATGATCTTTGGCAAAAAAACAGTGAGAAACATTAGATATTTGTAAGAAACTCATTGAATTCGCCTCTATTTCTTAATAACGCTCTTAGCAATATTTGTATTCACAAGCGCTTGATGTGGAACTTCTTTTTGTAATTCGCCAGCTTCTTTCATGATTGCTTGTAGCTGTACCCATTCTTTTTCATCTAATAAAGGATCCGTTGCATAAGAATGTTGTTTTTTATAGCGCTCAATGACTTTTACGGTAATATCTTTTGAAGTGTCTTGAAAAAGAGGAGTAACAACATCGGCTATTTCTTCAGGTGTATGTGTATCAACCCATTGTTGCGCTTTATATAAGGCACGTGTAAACTTTTCGGCTGCGGCTTTCTCTTTCTTCAAAAAGCTTTGCTTTGCCATAAATGTTGTGTAAGGAACAGTTCCTGATTCAGCTCCAAAAGAAGCGACGATATATCCTTTTCCTTCTTTTTCAAAAATGCTTGCTGTTGGTTCAAAAAGTTGAACAAATTCCCCTGTACCAGATGCAAAAGCATTTGCGATATTTGCAAACTCAATATTTTGAATAAGATTCGTGTCTTTATGCGGATCGATGCCGTTCTTCTTTAAAACGTATTCTCCGACCATTTGTGGCATACCGCCTTTCCGTTGCCCTAGGAAAGTGACACCTTTTACATCATTCCAATTAAAAGAATCTAACTTTTTACGTGATACTAAAAAAGTCCCATCAGTTTGTGTAAGCTGAGCAAAGTTAATAATCGGATCTTTAGCTCCTTGCTGGTGAACATAAATGGATGTTTCAGACCCGACAAGTGCAATATCAATTCCGCCAGATAATAAGGCGGTCATCGTTTTATCGCCACCTGCTGTTGTTTGTAAATCAATATCTAGCCCTTCCTCTTTAAAAAAACCTTTTTCCATACCGACATATAACGGTGTATAAAAAAGAGAATGTGTTACTTCGCCAATTCTAATTTTGTGCGTTTGTTGGTTCGTATTTTCCGTTTTACTGCAGGCGACAAGCGTTACAACAGTAAGGACAAATATACAGAAAACCGCTAACAATTTTTTCAATAAAAAAACACCTCCTAGAAATCAATCTACTGTCATGATATGTAGGTAAGTGCCTAGATGTGAGTGATATAGGAGGAATTTTTTTATTCGCTTTGTGATGAAAAAAATGAGGTGGGCAAATGTATATAGAGCGTAGAATGAAATGTTAGGGATTTTTTCGACAAAAAACGACAAAATCATATTCGTATATTTGTTATTCTAAACAAGTTCGTTATTTTTTTATAGATAGGAGGATCTTAATGGAAAAGAAATTATTTTTACTATTGCTTATGAGTTTCTTTGTAATTGTGTTAACTGCATGCCAGGGTGTCCATGGTTCTGAAAAGAAGGAAGCGCAAGAAGAGCAGCGTATAGAAGAAGAAAAACGCAAGCAAGAAGAGCAGCGTATAGAAGAAGAAAAACGCAAGCAAGAAGAGCAGCGTATAGAAGAAGAAAAACGCAAGCAAGAAGAGCAGCGTATAGAAGAAGAAAAACGCAAGCAAGAAGAGCAGCGTATAGAAGAAGAAAAACGCAAGCAAGAAGAGCAACGTATAGAAGAAGAAAAACGCAAGCAAGAAGAGCAGCGTATAGAAGAAAAACGTAAGCAAGAAGAGCAGCGTATAGAAGAAAAACGTAAGCAAGAAGAGCAGCGTATAGAAGAAAAGCACAAACAAGAAAAACAAAAGCAGCAATCTACACAGGTACGAGGAGGAAAACCGACAAGATCACAAATTTCGATTGGAACTCATGTGGAAATTATATTGGATAAGGATCGTCGTACGCGTGTCAGTGGCGTTGTAAAAGATATTTTAACTCATACTGAAACGCATCCTTATGGCATTAAAGTGTGTTTACAAGATGGACAAATTGGTCGCGTTCAAAGGATCGGTTGATAAGAGAGCAGTAATCTATTCTTGTGGATAACCTCTGTTTGTTAGAGAGTACATTACATAAAAGTGAATTTGAAAAGATGTAAGTATGTAATTAAATTCAAGAGGTTGTCCATTTTATTCGGACAACCTCTTGAATTAAGCGCGTTTTACTTTGAAAAACGGGAGCTTTGTTGCAATATAAATAAGTCCATATGCAAGAATTAAACACATAAGCGGGTTAATGAAAAATCCATAGCGATTAATTGCTAGGAATAAATTTGAGAAGATGATGTAAATAACAGAGCTTGCTACTAACATCATAACCCGCTTATGTTTAAATGAGTTCAGCATGAAGCAGAAACTGCTTAAGAAGGTACCGATAATAAAGACTCTATGACAAAGTTGGATAAAATGATGAATGCGATATTGGTCTACAGCAGGAGCTGTTTTAAATAACTCGATTGTTTTTCCGACAGTAAACCAAGAGAACCAATATGTGAAATCCGTTTTAAATCCATTTTTAATGAGTTCTTTCGCGTATTCCCCTTTATCAGTGAGTCCTTTTGCCTTCATTTCATTTACAACGTTTTCGTAGCCGATCTTATTGAATGGATCAGCACCTGCAATTAATGGATCGGCGCTTTGTGTTGAGAACAAAATGAATTTATGGAATGCCAAATAGTTACGAAATACCCATGCACCAATAATAAAGAATGGTCCAATAAACCACAGTAGCCCAATTCGAATGGAATCTTTGATTCCATATGTGAACAAGACAACAAGAACCGGAATGAGTAACATAGGAGCTGGATTTGGGCGAATCATGAGTAACATAGATACGACGATTCCAAACCAAATATGGAATTTTGTTTTATTGTACTTCCAAGCAAGAATAAATATATATACACTGAAACATAAAAAGAATATGGAAGGAACTTCTGTTAATAATGTACGGAAGTATGTATAGTTACTCGGATAAATTGCGTATAAAATACTTGCAACAATTCCATAAATATTTTTCTCAAATAATTCTTTTCCGATTAAAAATACTAAGAGCACTGTACCAAGATTAAGTAGCATATTGATAACAGTTGCTACGTAGTAGTAAGGAAGGTGTGTGACATCAGATATAATCATTGCGCCCGCTAATAATAACGGTTGACCAGGTGTGATATATGCATTTTTTCCAGGTACCTCGCTTGGTTCTAAATACACATAACCAAATACACCGTGTTTTAATAACTGTTCGGCTGTTAACGAATAGTTAAATGCATCATTCGCGCCATATGTTACTTTTACTAACTCTCCGTCAAGTCCCGGTTGTTTTACTAAACAAAAAATATGCAGAAGGAAAGAAAGCGTTAAAATTACATATACCGCTTTAGGCAAACTTTTAAATTTGGCTAACAAAAATAAGCATCTCCTTTTTTGTTTCTTTCTTTATTTATTTCGTGATAAAGTCCTAATCTCATTAAGCCTATCCAAAACATAATTGCATTATATCATAAAGTAAAAATTACATCAGTGTGGATTTTACAATAATATTTTATAAAGCAAAACTTGTGAGGAATTTAGCTCACACCTGTTATAAGTCTTCATCAATCGAGATGCTACTGCCTTAAAATAGTGGGATAAAATGAAATACTTTACTTATTTGTGCAAACAAAACGGTGAAATGAAAAGTTCTAATTATAATTTTGGAGTATAATGCAGACTTCATGTGTATAATAGAAGAAAGCGTACGGGCTCCTAGCTTGAAATATAATATATTTGATTATGAAGAGAATGGTTCTTACTGATGCGGGGTGAAATCAATTGTAAGAAAAGAGGGAGAACATTGAAGTATAAGTTTTCACTTCAGCAACCGAGAAAACATACGAATACATTGATTTCCACTATTCATAGTGGAATGTTGGCATTATTATTGGTAACATTCCTATTTATGATTTTAAAGTTTTTTGAATTCGATAAAGGAAAGGAATTTTTGAATGAAAAACTCCCTTTCACCGTGGTGACGATTGGTCTATGGGTTGGGCTATTATATGTCATACGTACAAGAAATAAAGAGCGAAATGGAATCATGCAGATGATTCAACTGTATGGCTACCTTTTTTTGGTAGCGCATACAATTTGTTTAGCTTTTTTAGCCATACAAAGCCATTTTGATATACTGTATGTATTTAGTTGGATATATTGGCATGTGGGACATTTTGTATTGAGTGTAATTGTTGTTTATGTCCTATATCTTCTTGTATACCACCTGCTTGGAAAACTGTTTTTGAGCACCGTTTTGACAAGTTGTTCGTTAATTATATTTGCGATTGTAAATTATTTGAAAATACTGTTTAGAGGTGATCCTCTTTATCCTGCTGATTTTACGCAAATTGTCCATTTAAAATCTGTCATTCCAATGGTATTAGAACCTTTAGAATGGAAATATGTATTATTAGGGGTTATCTGTATTGCATTAAGTATTCTATTGCTCTTATATATTCGAAAACATACGGAACCTGTCAAAGTACCTATTAGCATGAGGCTTTTTGGAATCATTGCTTCTATTTTTATTTTATATGTGTACAGTAATTATACGAATACATTTATGAGCAAACTGTTTCAAAAGTGGGGCGTAGAATTTATTTTGTGGAATCAAAATGAGAACTATGCAAATAATGGTTTTGTATTAGGCTTTATAAGTAATTTAGATACAACAATTATGGAAGAGCCAAAAGGGTATTCCAAAGAGAAAATGGTTCAAATTGCAAATGATATAAAGAAAAAGTATGGAGAGAATATAGGGGAACAAAACAATGAGGCGAAGCCGAATGTTATATACATTATGAGTGAGGCTTTTTGGGATCCAACGAAATTGATGAATTTATCATTTAGTGAAGATCCAATTCCTCATTTACATCATTATATAGAGAACTTTCCAGGAGGACAAACCATTTCTCCTACATTTGGAGGAAATACAGCGAATACGGAATTTGAAGCATTGACAAGTTATTCGATGAGCTTTTTGAAGCCTGGATCGATACCGTATCAACAAGCCATTACAAATCAAAATGAAGTTCCGTCTATTGTAAGTAGTTTGAAGAAAGAGGGCTATTATGCAACAGCAATTCATAGTTATGGTCGGAGTTTCTTTAAACGAGATACAGTATATCATGTGTTAGGATTTGATACATTTCATGCAGAAGATACGATGAAATATACAGACATTGACGGAGATTATATTAGTGATATATCCATGAGTAAAGAGATAATAGAGGAATTAAAGCGTAGGACACAACCTACATTTATTCATGCTGTAACGATGCAAAATCATTTTCCATTTACTCCAGGAAGATTTGGAGAAAATAGAACGGAAATACATGGTTTAACAGAGGATGCGTCTAAAGCGGAATTAGAGACCTATACGGAAGGAATACGACGTTCTGATGAAGCATTACAATATTTAATAGAAGAGTTAGATAAGTTGGGTAAACCAACCATATTAGTCTTCTTTGGAGATCATCTCCCGTCGTTAGGAACAAATAAATCCCTTTATAAAGAAGCTGGATATATTGAGAATGAAACATCTGTTAAGGAACGGCTAGCAATGGCTGAAACACCATTATTACTATATGCCAACTTTAACTTACCAAATGACAATTTAGGACGAGTTAGTCCGGTTTATTTTTCTAATCTTGTATTTGATTATGCAGAGTTGAAGAAACCAGCGTTTTATCAATTTTTATCTAAATTATATGAAGAAATACCAGTTTTAAGGGACGAATTAAAAGTGAATCAAGATGGAACACATATTAAAAAATTAACAAATAAGCAAAAAGAAATGTTAGAACAATATAAATTGATTCAGTATGACTTATTAGTTGGCAAACAATATAGTAAAAAAATCATCTTTTAAATGATATATACGAAAAAAGAACTTGTAGCTCGCTACAAGTTCTTTTTTCGTATATTCAGGACGGGGGTATAACTAGACAAGCTAAGTCAATTAGGGAGTAGTACTTATACATTTATTATAGATTGAATTGTGAAGAGTTTATCGTGTGATTTGTGAGAATTATGTGAATTTTATAAGGGGGGGTTTTTTGGTTTGTAACAAAAATATAGATGAAGAAGAATAACATCTCTAAATGATAGATGTTATTCTTTGTAAAGAACATGAAAAAGAAAGTGGACGGTTTTCAAAAGATGATTCTCATATTGAACGGGGAGATTTTTTCCGTTGGGGTAAATGCAATTATAATAAAATTCCCTTTGTAAAAAGGAGTTTTTATTATATAAAAATAAAATAATTAATTGTAGTATATTACTTGTACTAATACTAGTGGCTTTGTAAAGGCTAAAGCTACTGCGTGTGATTTACATCTATATGGTAATTCTAATCTGTTTTGAGCTTTTTAATTATATATTAAGATGAAAGGATTATGGTTATAATGAAAAATCTAGAAAAATATAGAGGTTTTGCAGATAAGTTAGAGGATTTTGCAGATAAGTTAAAAATTATGGCACATCCGGATCGTTTAAGAATATTGAATCTATTAATGGAGGGTGATTCAAAAAATGGAAAGCAAATTTATAAAGAGCTTAATATGGCACAATCGACACTATCACAACATTTAACAAAATTAAGAATGCATCAATTAATATATGGAAGAAGAAAAGGAGTAGAAATTTACTACGATATCAATGATAGTTTAGTATGTAAAGTTATAGGAATTTTAAGTGAAGACTCTTCTAAGAAAAAGGCAGTATAACGTAAAAATCGCTTTTGTTTATCCTGCTATTTTAGAGCAGGAAGACTTCCACCTCAAGATGATAAGGTGGAAGTAGAGCTGTTAATCAGAGGGAGAAAAAGAACCCCTTCTCTGATTAAAGTTTCATTTTATAAGAAAGATATACGACTATATAATTGCTTGTTTCATAAATAAATAGCATGTTGCTTAGGAGAAGGAGGTATCAAACACGAAATAAATAGGATATTTCGTGTAACAATGATGATAAAAAAGAAGATTTTAAATGTTTTAGCGATGACAGTGGTACTTCAGGGAGGAATGACCGCAACACCTGCATTTGCAGCTTCAGCTTCCTCTGTAAAACAATTAGATGAAGCAATATCTTATGATATACAGGTGCTGAAAAGTATAGAAGAACATATGAAAGATGAAGATGGAAAAGGTGAAAAAATAGGAGAAAATGGTGAAATACAAGGCGATTTTCTTGTATATATTCCAAAAGAAATGCCTATATATTCTTCTTATGATTTAAATACTCCAATTATACATCAAGTATCTCAACAGGTAGTAAAAGCAACTAAGAAAAAAGAAAACTGGTATTATATTGAAACTGATTCTGTAAAAGGTTGGGTACAAAATAAAGAGAATGTTCTTGAAGAACGAGAAGTATATTCTTTACCGAAAGATACAAAAAAAATACAAATTAAAGAAGTAACATCTGTATATTCAGCACCATTTCATGCATTCAAAGAGAATGATGTTTTACAACCTCAATCTGTTGAGGCGATTACACAAGCTGGAGAATGGTTTCAAATTCAAACGTCTAATGGGATAAAGTGGATTCATTCGTCATCTGCAAAATTTGAAGGAACAAAGGCCTCTCTTATTCAGTCTACAGTCAATTATAAAGAAGATGCTTCTCTTCAATACGCGCCATCAAGCTTAAATGTGGGGAATATATATGGTGTGAAGTTTACTGAATGGATTGTTCCAAAAGGAAATCCACAAATTCGCCCAGGTTATGCTATGGACCCTCGTTATATCACAATCCACGAAACTGCTAATGAAAGAAGAGGTGCGGATGCAAAAAATCATGCTAAATATTTGATGAATCAAGCGACAGGAAGTACAAGTCGCGGTGCATCATGGCATTTTACAGTAGATGACAAAGAGATTTACCAACATTTACCTTTAAATGAAAATGGATGGCATGCAGGTGATGGAACAAACGGGACTGGAAATAGACAATCAATTGGAATTGAAATTGCTGTAAATCAGGATGGAAACTATGAGAAAGCAGTAGAAAATGCTCGCAAATTGACAGCTTATTTAATGCAGGAATTAAATATTCCAATAGATAATGTAAAGAAACATCAACATTGGAGTGGAAAAAATTGTCCAGCAAAAATAATTGCAAGAGGGACATGGCCAGCTTTTTTAAATGGTGCGAAAAGTTATTATGAAAAAAATAAGCCCGCTGTAATCTCAAATAAAGAAGAGGTTCACCGAAAAGACGATATTTCTGGGAAATGGTATGAACACGAAATTCGTGAGCTCGCGAAAAAAGGTATTATGGCGGGAGATGGAAAGGGCTCATATTGGCCAGAGCGTCTTGTAACACGTGCAGAATTTGCTGCTTTAATTACACGTTCTTTACAATTACCAGAAGGGAAATCGAATTTTAAGGATCTTAGTTTAGCTCATCCATCATTAGTAGATGGCATAAACCGAGCAGCGGCAGCTGGTATCATTCATGGTCGAGGCAATGGTATATTTGCACCAAACGATACGATTACGCGTGAAGAAGTAGTCATTATGGTAGATCGTGCTTTGCAAAGCAAAGGAATTACTGGAGCATTAAAAGAAGCTCCATTTATAGATCAAGATGCAGCTTATGATAAAAAAGCGCTGCAACGTGTATATGGATTAGGAATTGTTAAAGGAAATGATCAAAATCAATTCTTACCAAAAGGAACGGCAAGCCGCGCGGAAGCAGCAGCATTTTTAAATCGTATGTTACGTGTAATGGATAAAAAGCCAGGAGAAAATGCGAAACACAATATTACTGCTAAATCATATGTAGAATTAGATTTAACATTAGCTTCCAATATTACAGGTAAAGAGATTGATAACTTTATTGCAAGATACCATCCTGATAGCCCATTAGTAGGACATGGACAAGACTTTATTGAAGCGCAAAATAATCATGGGGTGAATGCATTATATTTAGCTGCACATGCTATTTTGGAATCGGGTTATGGAAAATCTGAAATTGCATATCGAAAACACAACTTATTTGGATTACGTGCATATGATTGGGATCCATTTGGAAATGCGAAATATTTACAAAGTTATGGAGAAAGTATTGCTTATAATGCAAATTATGTACGTGCGCGTTACTTAGAAAAAACAGGAATGTATTATAATGGCCCAACGTTAACGGGTATGAATGTTAAGTATGCAACAGATAAAGAATGGGCTCCTAAAATTGCAAATATTATGGAGCGTATTAAGCCTTTTAAGGCAGAAGACTATATGTATGCAAAAAGGCTTTCAAAAAATCCAAGTATATTAAATGTTGATGCGTTACCATCGGCAATTCCATATAAGTTGTATCCAGCTGGGACAAAAGCTACGGTAAAATCATCAGCACATTATTATCAAATACCATTTCCATTCAATGGTAAAATTAGAAGTGAAAATATTACTCCAGAACAAAATAAGGTGGGTAGATTGTCTACTGGATCGATTGTAAATATTTATCGTGAAGATCCAAATGGATGGATTGAGTTTTCGTTTGATACTAGCAATCAAAAATATTGGACAGAAAAAAATAATTTAAATTTATGATAAATAGTTTAATAGTATTAAAAAAAGCAGATTGAATCTTAATCTGTACCCTTTGTAAAGGACATTTTAAAAAAAGTTAGGCAGCCGCGAGAAGATGATTTCTGTATTCAACAGGAGTCATCTTCTTTAAATTCCATTGATATCTGTGCTGGTTATAGTATTTGATATAGTTTTTAATTTCTTGTTTTAGCTGGGCAAAAGATGTACAAGTTTTTATATGCGCTTCATCTTTAAAATGCCCGAAAAAAGATTCTTGGGGGGCATTATCCCAACAGTTTCCTCGTCTTGACATGGATTGTCCCAGTTTTAATTTTTTAACTAGTTTTTGATAGGTCGGACTTGTATAATGAGCTCCTTGATCAGAATGAATATAGGCATCTTCAGTCAATCGAATTTTCTTATTCTTCTTTAGGTTGTGAAGAGTCGTCATTGCGATGTCTAATGTGAGCTGTTCTGAAACGTGATAGGCTAAAATTTCATTTGTGGACCCATCTAAAATAGTAGATAAATATGCTTTCTGATTCTTACCATAAAACAGGTAGGTGATATCTGTAAGAAGCACTTTTCCAGGGGTACCTTGCCTGAATTCTCGCTTCAATCGATTTGGTACCACGAAATGTTCTTTCGTCGCTTTTATCATTCTTTTGTAAGGATTCGCTTTGCGGATCGGGCAGATAATCCCGTATTTCTTCATAATTCTACGAATACGCTTCAAATTGTAGACAACTTGAAATTGACCCGCTAATGTCATTTTGATTTGACGAGCCCCTTTTTTTCGGTTTTTAAATCGAAATGCCTTTAATATCCATTCTTTCGTTATTTCATCCTGATCTATTCTGTTTTTTCGCTGCCTTTGCGAAGAAACAGAAAAATAATTATAGTATCCTGAACGTGAAACACCAGCGATCCCGCACAAATATTTCACCATATTTTTGAGGTTGTATGTTTCAATAATAGAACGAATTAACATATATTTTTGGTTAGGTCGTAACGTTATTTCTTTCTCATCCTCCCTTCCATAAGTTTTATCTTTTTTAACAATTCATTTTCAGCTTTTAATAGGTTTCGTTCCGCTTCCAAACGCGCATATTTCTCTTCTAATGTAAGTTCTCTCTCTAGCTTTCTTCCTGAGTTTTCTTTACGCGTATCTCTTAGACCAAATACACCATCTTTCTTATAGGAAGTACGCCACCTATTTCCTGATGATATAACACGTTGTATGCCAATGATTTCTACATCAAATCCACATTCTTCAAAAATAATGCGAGGGGGTTTTCCTTTTTCGTTTTCTTTAATGAAAATACGCTTGAATTCGTCGGTATAAGTAATTCCTTTTGGGCTGACCGATTTTACGTATCGATTTTTTGATAGTATTTCAATTTCTTTTTCTGTAAATAGTTTTTTCGTCATTTTGAAATGTCTCCGATTCTCATTTTTCTCTCATTATACAAGAAATACCCTATAGAATAGACCTTTTTTTAAGTGTCTATCCTATAGGGTACATTTTATCTTTCAATCTGCTTTTTTAACGTTACAGATGAATAGGAAAGTTGTAGATATGGAGGGAAAAAAGTATAGATTTCCTTTTGTTAAAGGAACTTATTCGTATTGTATAAACAATATCAATATAAGAAAATAATAATGAACAAAGAGCATTTAAGTACATGTTGTTGCCGATGAAAATTCCTTATTTAGAAACTACCAATCCAAACTCATCCTGTCTAAAAAGATCGTTCTTTTTAGACAGGATGATGTATGAGTGTAAAAGTAGTTTACTATTTTTACACTCATACATCATGATTTTATTTGTAATAATAAACCTTTTATTTATAAAATTTCGCCTGTTCTTTTTAGAGAAGATGTTACAATGATAAGATTCTCTTAAAGGAACGGCTTTTTGTATGTAATCAACAAGATAGAAAGGAAAGATAGTAAGAATGAAAAAAAGTAAAAAAAAGTATGGCGCGATGACTTATAAAACATTGCTTGCAATCAATATTTTGTGGGTTCCATTTGCTAGCGGAACCTTTGAAGTAACGAAAGCAGCAGCAGAGTCGATAGAAAATATAGAAACAACATTAGAAGAGCGTACTTTTCTTTTGAAAGGAAAGGGGAATGTCGATCACCTTGCGAATATTCATCAGCGTGCCTTTGCATTCAGTCCATTTGAACCAACAGGGCTATACGCTAAACCAAATGAAACAATAATAATCCATGTTGAAGGAAAACAAAATATTCAAGCATATATAGGCACATATTCCTATGATGGTAATCCTAAGAAATTTTATTTGAAACCTGGGAAAAATGAAATTTCTGCTCCAAAAGGTGGAATGCTATATTTTGAAAATGCTAATCTGAATGGAGAAACAAAAGTAACTGTATCAAGTGGTGGAACGCCTATCCCATATTTCGAATTAGGAAAGCATACGAAAGAAGATTGGGATGCAATGTTAGAGAAGTTCCCTAATGCTTATGCTGTAGAATTAAAAGGAGAAAGAAGCTTATTCACAGTGACGTATAAAGCTGCTAAACAATATTTAGGAGGAAAAGATCCCTCACCGTTATTGCGTAAGCATGATGAAGCGATTCGAATTCAAGATAAAGTATCAGGAGTATCAGAGGAGTATACAGGTGTAGCACAGGCTGATACACATTACGTTCATTTTGTTGAAGATTTTAATAAAAAAGATGGTTGGATGTATGCGACAAACTATCGAACTGGATATGTTTCCGATGCTATGAAATATGTTTTAGATTTAGAACACTTTGAAAAAGATGGATGGGGACCATGGCATGAAGCAGGGCATCAAAGGCAACAAACATGGAAATGGTCTGGTTTAACCGAGGTTACGGTAAATATTTACAGTATGGCAGTGCAAAGAGCTTTTGGGAATCCTTCACGTTTAGAAGCGGAAGAACGATATAACGATATATTTCTTTATTTAATGAAGCCTCAATCAGAAAAAAATTATGATCAGATTGATAATCTTTTCGTGAAATTAGGGATGTTTTGGCAGCTAGATTTAGCTTTTGGAGATAATTTTTATCCGAAGTTGCATCAGATGTATCGTTTAACTTCACTGGAAGAATTAGGGGATGGATCGGATGAAGAGAAAAAACAACTGTTTATAACAATGGCATCCAAGGTGGCAAATCGGGATTTAACTCCTTTCTTTGAAATATGGGGTTTGATGCCGTCAGAAAAAACAAAAAATAGGATTAAACATTTACCTAAACTTCAAAAAGAAATATGGAAGGGAAGAGATTTAAGACCAGTTGTGGAAGAAAGAGTCTCAAAGTACCAAGTTCCAATGGGAGGAATACCAGTTCCAACTACAGTTGATATAGGAGCCATTAATGATATTGACGTAACAAAGCTTGTAACGAATCTTTCACCTAACGTTTATTTGACAGGGAATAGAAGTATAGATATGAGGCAATTTGACTCAGCATCTGTAACGGTTGAAATTGCTGATAAAGAAGGTAATAAGAATGCGGTTATTGTCCCTATGAAAGTAACTTATGGGGATAGTATAGTCTTTCAAGGGTTGAGTGATTGGAATAGTGCAATTATCAGTATTTCTCATGCTAATCGTCAACTGAAAGCTATTACGACGGATGTAACGAAGACAATTCATTACCGTTTTCCAGAAACATACTATTCTTTCAAAGTATATGATAAAGATACAAGACAAGAAAAGCTCTCCGTATCGACAAGCGGACAAGTGGGGGCGAAAGATTTCGTTAGTAAAATACAAAATGTAAAGTTTAACTATGGAGATATAGTCGAAGTGTTCCATAGTGAGCCTAGCAGATTGCATGTATATCATAACAATGAAAAGGTGCCTCAAGATAAGCAAACAACTAAACAATATATTATTACACCAAAAGGATTTCAAGATCCTCAAGATGTAGATTTAGCAGTTATAGATAACAAAGAAAAAGAGAAGAAAGATGAATCTGAAGTTATAGACAACAAGCAAAAAGAGAAGAAAGACGAGCCCGAAGTTATAGATAACACGAAAAATAAGAAAAAAGATGATATCTCTGGAAAATGGTATGAACACGAAATTCGTGAGCTCGCGAAAAAAGGTATTATGGCGGGAGATGGGAAAGGTTCGTATTGGCCAGAGCGCCTTGTAACACGTGCAGAATTTGCGGCGTTAATTGCGCGAGCTTTACAATTATCGGAAGGAACATCAAACTTTAAAGATCTTGGATTGGCACATCCATCATTAGTAGATGGCATAAACCGAGCAGCGGCAGCTGGTATCATTCATGGACGAGGCAATGGTATATTTGCACCAAATGATACGATTACGCGTGAAGAAGTAGTCATTATGGTAGATCGTGCCTTGCAAAGCAAAGGAATTACTGGAGCATTAAAAGAAGTTCCGTTTATAGATCAAGATGCAGCTTATGATAAAAAAGCGCTGCAACGTGTATATGGATTAGGAATTGTTAAAGGAAATGATCAAAATCAATTCTTACCAAAAGGAACGGCAAGCCGTGCGGAAGCAGCAGCATTTTTAAATCGTATGTTAAGAGTTATAGACGAAGAAAAATAATCGATTAAAGAAAACGGCATCTCTCTGCATGAGGGGCCGTTTTCTTTTTGAAGGAATTGTCTTTTCATCTTGATTTTATCTTTTTAGGCGAGAAGATACCCACCTCAAGGAATGTGGAGGGCATAGCCCAATGAGGAGGTGGAAGGCACGTTAGTCAATAAAGCGTATAAGTTTCGCCTCTATCCAAATAAAGAACAAGAGATACTAATTGCTAAAACAACCGGATGTTCTCGTTTTGTATTCAATCACTTTTTAGCGCAATGAAATGAAGCATACAAAGAAACAGGCAAAGGATTCACTTATAAACACTTGTTCTTCTCAATTAACACAACTAAAGAAAGAATGAACTTGGTTAAAAGAAGTGGATAGTATTTCGCTTCAATCCTCATTAAAAAAACTTGCTAATACATATTCACGTCCTTATTAGTAGAATATGTATCAAGCCATGCCCCTGAAGCAACTTAAAAACTATTATAAAGTAGATTGCCACCAATCCATAAAATGAACGAGACAGCAAAAGCGAGTATAAAGTGCCATTTTTTTCACGTTCGCATATAAAACCTCTTTTCTTTACCAAAAGGAAAATGATTGATTCTTTAAAAGACAAAAAATCCGATAAGTTTGTAAAGCATTTCAAGAAATAAAAATAAACAGAGCGAAGATGTCTAATGAATCGCTAGAGTATATATTTTAATCAAGTTTTTGCAGCTAGTTTGGAAAAAATCTAAAATTCCTTTAGAATAGAAATGAAGGTGATAACGATGGAAAAAGAAATTGAGCGCAAAATCAATTTATTAAATATTCTTGTTCAAGAAAAGAAGTGGTTCACGCTTTTAGAATTGGAAAAGCGGTTGAATTCTTCTAGTAAAACGATACGAAAAGATATAGTAGTGATTAATGATTTATTACCAACAGGCACAACGATACATTCTAAAAAAGGAAAAGGTGTAAAGTTATCTTTACCTCAAGATCAATCAATTTCTGAGGTGATTTCGAAACTTTTAAAACAGTCTCGAACGTTTTTAGTTCTTCAGCAATTATTAGAAGAAAGTTCAAGCACAGTTACATCTTTATCAGAAAATTTATATCTACCTATTTCTTCTACTAATACAGTGTTAAGAAGGCTTGCCAGATATATAAAGAAATTTGGTTTGTCTTTACAAAAGAAACCGTTACAAATTATAGGGAATGAGTTTCAAATTATACTTATGTTTTCTGAACGTTATTTAGAAGCTTTTATAGAAGACGAATGGCCTTTTCCAGAATATAAAGAAGAAGTGCTATTAAGTTATGTAGACTATATTGAGGAGAAACTAGGAATTCTATTTTATTCTAACGACCGAAGAAGATTAGTCTTTATTCTGGCAATTCTTTTTAAGCGAATGAATCAAGGATATAAAGTACAATTTAGTGAATGGGTTATTAAAAATACACTTGAATCTTTATATTACAAAAAAATATTTGAAGGGGAGCACATTATAAAGAAAGATGGAAATAGACCTTTACATATTGAAGAACAAGTGTTGTTAATTATCATTATTAAATTATCGAGTTATGTAAGTGAAAATGAAACAAATTCCAAAAGAGAAGAATTAACGCTTTATACAGAAGGGAAAATACAGGCTTATGTTTATATAAAGAATTTCATTGATATGTTGGAGCAAGAATTACAAATGGATTTAGCTAGTCATGAAGATTTTGTATATGGAATGATTGAGTATTGTAGAAATACATTTTATATATTAAAATTCCTTCCTAGAATAAAAGCTCCAGAAAAAGATACGTGTGCATATATAAAGAAAAACTATAAAGAAACGTTTGATTTAGTAAAAAAGGCGTATATAAAATGGGGAAAACAATTGAAACTAACAGATATTCCGGACGAAGAAGTTGCAAAAGTAACTATGAGGATTGCAGCAATAGGAAAACTCCCTAATAAAAATAGAAAAAAAGTGTTACTTCTTACAGGGGAAGGAAAAAGCTGGGAACAGTATATGAAAAGCTGTATTAATAAACGGTATGGTGATCAACTAGAGTTTATAGAAGGGAAAAATAAAAGGGTGTTACAAGGAGATATTGAAGGAATGGATGTAGACTTTATTATTACAACTGTACCGTTAAATATAACTGTAAAATCTATTGTGTATGTATCCCCTATTTTGCAAGAGCGAGATTTTTATGAAATAGGAATTTCTGTAAATCAGTAATAATTGATTTTTTAAGTGTATTTGAGTATAGAATGGGTTAGATAAAAACCTTGCCTTTTTTAGTAAAAGAGAGAATGAATAAAAAGACAAGGTTTTTATAGATCATCTCACTGCCCTAAAAAAGCGGGATCAATAGCCAGATAAAAGAATGTAAAAATATATAAAGATGGGACGGATAAATATGTATGTAACTGTAACAGATACAGCTTATAAAAAAATTATGGATACGATTCCAAACGAGACGAAATTTATGAAGTTATTTTATGATAACGAAGGGTGCGGCTGTGTAATGAGTGGAATTATTGATTTAGTAGCTGTATCTGAAAAAGAGGAACGTGATGTAGACGTTGCGTCAAATAAATTAAAATTTATCGCAGATCGTACAAAGCTTGTATTTATGGATGATAAATTGATTGTCGATTTGCATGAATCGGGTGAGTATTTTCAATTAAAGAGTCCGAGTCAATTTTATAATCCAAATATGAAACTTCATATTCGAGTGTAATGAATGAAGGAGGAGCAAAAATATGCTCCTTTTTTATGGAGTTTTTTAGATAATAAAAACGCAAAATGGATTGAAATTTCTGTATAATTATTCTTATGGGGGAGATAAGAATGAGGAGATGGGGAATTGAAGTATTAATTTTTAGCGTTGTGGTTATATGGGGCATCAATTATACGATTGCGAAATACGGGCTATTAGAATTTACAGCGATTGAATTTACAGCACTTCGGATGATGGCAGCAGCACCGCTGTTATTATTACTTACGTTTTATATTGAAAAGTCGCTCTATATAGAGAGAAGAGATATACCGAGGCTCATTATTGTCAGTGTTGTTGGCATTATACTATATCAAACATTATTTATGGAAACTGTAAAATATACATCTGCAACAAATGCTTCTTTACTCATTTCTATTTCACCTATTTTTACAACACTATTTACAATTTCGCTGAAACAAGAGAATTTTTCTATTCGAAAATTCATCGGTTCTATTATCGCTTGTGCAGGCACAGTACTTGTGTTACGAGCGGGCCATTCATTTGCCAGCTCGTTCTATGGAAATGGGATTGGGGTTATTACTTCAATATGTTGGGGGCTTTATCCAGTATTAGCGGGACCACTTATAAAAAAATATACAGCACTACGTGTCACTGCTTGGTCAGCGGTTGTTGGGGCGATTCCACTTTGTCTACTGAGTGGATGGCATGTCTTTTTATTACCATTTCAAATTGAAAAAGGAATGACATGGTTTGCGCTCTTATATTCTATTTTCTTTGTAACAGTATTTGGTTTGGTAATGTGGTATATAGGGGTTCAAAAAATCGGAGCATCCCATACGATGGTGTATATGTATATTACTCCACTTGTAGCAGTGTTATTTGCAGCGTTATGGGCAAAAGAGCATATTTCTATGCAGCAAATCATTGGTGGATGTATTATTTTTTTCGGATTATGGTTTGTGAAATTTGAAGAGCGAGCATCACAGGCAATCATATCAGAACATATATCAAAATAGGAAAACAGATCAATCGTGATCTGTTTTCCTATTTTTTTATTTTGGGAAGAAATATGAGAAAAAGAATAGCAGTAATAAGAGGGATTAAATTAAGAAACGGTATACGAAATAATGTGATGAGAATGATGCCGGGAAGAAGGACACCGAGAACAGCATAGAAGATACTGTGCTTTTTTGTGTACCAATATAAAGAAAGGCCAATAAGTGCTGGAACAATGAAATGAATAAGAGCCAATAAAAAATAAATCATCAGACGCCCCCTTTATTTATGTGCTTACTACATCATATCCATATGTTTATAGATTGATATCAATTTTTTGGGAAATGGACAGAAAAATGTTTGCAAAAACGTCAAAAAATCTTTAGGATAGGCAGTAAAAATCTTGTATAATGTTATTTTGTAAAAGTATTTTAATAACATAAACGCAGTGTTTATATGATTTTTGTAAATATAACAAATAAAATGTGATGGTATGTAGATAGAAATGAATAACAGTAAAGGAGCATAGTATGATTCGTATGTCATTAAGGGCGTTTAAAATTCAAATGTATTATTTGCTAGGTATTATGCTACTAGGATGGGCAATGACTCCATTTTCTGCACATTTTTTAGGTGTGGGAATCGGTCTACTAGTTAGTATGTATTGTGTTTGGATTTTAGGCAGACGCATTGAAAAGCTTGGGGATAGCATTGTAAAAAAAACAAAGGCACCGTCCCTTGGAATGTTTAATCGATTTGCAGCAGCGATACTGGGTGCAATTATTATGTATGAAATCGAACATCATATGGTAATGTGGGCGTTTGCTGTTGGGATTATGGGTGGTTACATCTTAATTGTCATTAATTTAGGGTATTACAGCATGAAAGATGAGCAGAAATAGATTATAAGTATAAAACGTTCCTTCTTCAAAAGAAGTGAGACACTCTGTTTGGTTTTTGAAGGTAGGATTTTATATAAAGAAAGAAGCTTACGTTTTTTA
Source organism: Bacillus cytotoxicus NVH 391-98 (assembly GCF_000017425.1). GTDB lineage: Bacteria > Bacillota > Bacilli > Bacillales > Bacillaceae_G > Bacillus_A > Bacillus_A cytotoxicus. The sequence goes on along the minus strand of NC_009674.1, from coordinate 3,500,625 downwards.
TCGTAAGCTTCTTTTTTATTGTAAGTATGTGTATAACCGATAAAGTCGCATTGGGTTTTGTCGGTGAGTACGCGTAGCTTTATTTTGATTTACAACATACTTATTCATATGGGTAAGAGTCATTCTTAAGCAGTTGGACCGCCAAGGTTGATAATATCTTTTGAGACATTATCGAATTTCTTGAAGTTTTCTTTAAATTGATTAGCAAGTTCAATTGCTTTTTGCTTATAAGCAGCTTGATCAGCCCATGTTTGTTCAGGCATTAATACTTCATCAGGTACACTTGGCACATGAAGTGGAACATCTAGACCGAAGATATCATGTTTTACGGTTTCTACTTTATCCAGTTCACCGTTTAATGCAGCTTGAACCATTGCTCGAGTATAAGCTAAATTCATGCGCTTCCCAACGCCGTATTCGCCGCCAGTCCAACCAGTATTTACTAAGAATACTTTTGCATCGTGCTTTTCAATTTTTTCACCAAGCATTTCTGCATATCTTGATGCATCAAGCGGTAAGAATGGTGAACCGAAGCAAGTAGAGAATGTAGCTTGTGGAGATGTAACACCACGTTCAGTCCCTGCTAGTTTACTAGTGTAACCGCTTAAGAAATGATACATAGCTTGTTCTTTTGATAACTTACTGATTGGTGGTAATACACCAGATGCATCAGCAGTTAAGAAAATAATGGTATTTGGGTGTCCTGCAACACTTGGTAGAACGATATTGTCAATCGCATCTATTGGATATGCAGCACGTGTATTTTCTGTTAACGCTGTATCGCTATAGTCTGCAATGCGTGTTTTATCATCAACTATAACATTTTCTAATACGGATCCGAATTTAATAGCATCAAAGATTTGTGGTTCTTTTTCATGAGAAAGATTAATGCATTTTGCGTAGCAACCGCCTTCAATATTGAATACGCCATTATCAGACCATCCATGTTCATCATCACCGATTAATTTTCGATGTGGGTCAGCTGATAAAGTTGTTTTACCTGTTCCAGATAAGCCGAAGAATAATGCTACGTCGCCTTCTTCCCCTACGTTAGCAGAGCAGTGCATAGAAAGAATATCTTGTTCAGGAAGTAAGAAGTTCATAATAGAGAAAATAGATTTCTTCATTTCTCCAGCGTATTCAGTACCACCAATTAGCACAATGCGTTTTTCGAATGAAACAATAATGAATGCTTCAGAGTTTGTGCCATCAACTGCTGGATCTGCTTTAAAGTTTGGTGCAGAAACAATTGTGAATGGTGCATTATGATTTGCTAATTCCTCTTCAGTTGGACGAATAAATAATTGATGAACGAATAAATTATGCCATGCATATTCGTTTACAACTTGAATTGGCAGACGGTAGTTACGATCAGCGCCAGCAAATCCTTTAAATACAAATAGTTCTTCTTTTTCCTTTAAGTACTCTAATACTTTTGTATATAATTTATTAAAACGCTCTTCAGAAATCGGTTGATTTACAGGTCCCCAAGCGATTTTATTTGCAACCGATGGTTCTTTCACGATAAATTTATCTTTAGGAGAACGTCCTGTATATTTTCCTGTTGAAGCAGAAACAGCACCGGTAGAAGTTAGTTTTCCTTCATTTCTCATCAGTACTTTTTCCACTAACTGCGGAACGCTTAGTTGAATCTGTGCATTGCTTCCGTTCAGTAATTCATGTAATCCAATTTGGACATTCACAGTACTCATAGTTTATATACCATCCTTTTCATTTTATGAAATATTTCTCGTAATCCCCATCAAAAGTATAACACAATTATATAAATAATGTATACTATTTATTTATTTTTGTTTGTGTGAATGTATAATTTTCTTATTTATATTTTAGCGTGAAAAACTTGTAGGAATAAATGAATATTAATTGACAAATGAATAGCATTTCTTTAGTATAGGTTGGGACGGATACTCTCTTATCCCGAGCTGGCGGAGGGACAGGCCCGATGAAGCCCAGCAACCTCACTTGTACTGGTAAAAACAAGTGAATAGGTGCTAAAACCTGTGCGAGGCGAATGGTCTCGAACGATAAGAGCGAAGGGCAAAAAGCAGTATGCAAGTAGCAAACCAAACCTTTCCTCTATATAATGGGAAAGGTTTTTCTTTATACTTGTGTGGGAGAATAAATGAATGTCGCAATTTGTGGCAAGTTAAGGATGAGTTCCGTACAATATATACAATTACTGTAGGGAGGTTTACCACATGACAAAACAACGTCATCTGTTCACATCTGAGTCTGTAACTGAAGGACATCCAGATAAAATTTGTGACCAAATTTCTGATTCAATTTTAGATGCGATCTTATCAAAAGACGCAAATGCACGTGTAGCTTGTGAAACAACAGTAACAACTGGTTTAGTATTGGTAGCGGGGGAAATTACAACTTCTACGTATGTAGATATTCCAAAAATCGTTCGTGAAACAATACAAGGCATTGGGTATACTCGTGCAAAATATGGATTCGATGCAGAAACTTGTGCAGTTTTAACATCTATCGATGAACAATCTGCTGACATCGCTATGGGTGTTGACCGAGCGTTAGAAGCACGTGAAGGTCAAATGACTGATGCTGAGATTGAAGCGATTGGTGCAGGAGACCAAGGTTTAATGTTTGGTTTCGCATGTAATGAAACGAAAGAATTAATGCCACTTCCAATCTCACTTGCTCACAAATTAGCTCGTCGTTTAACGGAAGTTCGTAAAGATGAAACATTAGAATATTTACGTCCAGACGGTAAAACGCAAGTTACAGTTGAGTATGATGAAAATGGTAAACCAGTACGTGTCGACACAATTGTAATTTCTACTCAACATCATCCGGAAATTACATGGGAACAAATCGATCGCGACTTAAAAGAGCATGTAATTAAAGCTGTTGTGCCAGCAGAATTAATGGACGAAGAAACAAAATTCTTTATTAACCCAACTGGTCGTTTCGTAATTGGTGGGCCACAAGGGGATGCTGGATTAACGGGACGTAAAATTATCGTTGATACTTATGGTGGATATGCTCGTCACGGCGGTGGTGCATTCTCTGGTAAGGATGCAACAAAAGTTGACCGTTCTGCAGCGTATGCAGCACGTTATGTTGCGAAAAATATTGTAGCAGCTGGTCTTGCTGAAAAAGCAGAAGTACAGCTTGCGTATGCAATTGGTGTAGCGAAGCCAGTATCAATTTCAGTTGATACATTTGGAACTGGGAAAGTATCTGAAGAGGTACTAGTAGAATTAGTTCGTAACAACTTCGATCTTCGCCCAGCTGGCATTATTAAAATGTTAGACCTACGTCGCCCAATTTACAAACAAACAGCAGCTTACGGCCACTTTGGACGTACTGATGTAGATCTTCCTTGGGAGCGTACAGACAAAGCAGCTGACTTAAAAGAGCAAGCTGGTCTATAATATAATAAAAAAGGTTTTGCGCTTTCGCGCAAAACCTTTTTTATTTATAGTTAGGCTGTAATAGTGCAAAAAGTTCAATATCATGCCATGCCCCATTTCGAAATATCGCTTCTTTACAAGTCCCTTCATGTTGAAAGCCAAGTTTCTTATAAAGATGTATTGCCTTATCGTTAAACGAAAATACTCGTAGAGAAACGCGATGTAAGTTTAATTCTCGAAAAGCGTAGTTTAATAATAGAGTTAATGCTTCTTTACCATATCCTTGTCCCCAGTAATCTTTCTGCCCAATATCGATGATACATTCTGCGTTCTGGTTATAGGAATCAATCTGAATGAGAGAGGTAATTCCTATTGGGAGGTTGTCATTTTTCAATTCGATGATATAACTTTTGGAATTAGCTGCGTGTATGATTTGTTTGCAAAATGCTTCGGTCTCTTCGAATGAATATGTATCAAGTATAGGGCTAGTTGTTTGCATAACTTCAGGATCGTTACGCCAAAGATGATAAGTCGGAATATCGTCTTCTGATAACTTTCGTAAGCGAATTCGGTTAGATTCAAACAATTTGGAAATACCTCCTATTTCATCTCATTATTTTGTTTCGTACATACCTCAGCGCAAGCATTACAATATATTTGTCCATTCAGTTCAATATATTTTTTATATTTGTCATCCCGCTACTAGGGGTAGGCATATGAATCCATGATTTTTCATAAGATTTGATTTCTTTTTTGCAAGACTTACAAAGTATTGGCTTACTGCGGAATATTTGCAATCATCTTCTCTTTTGACGCGCTTTTCCAGCGCAAAATGCACTGCATAGTAAAAAAAACGTGGCAAAACTAATTCCGCCAATCGTTGCATGAGGTACAGCATCTTTTAACGCAAATCCTGCACTTATGGAAGCAGCAAACAAAAGAAGAAATGTTGTTGTAAGTTTTTGATAGAGTCCCATGTATATCCTCCTCATTGTGAAAATACGGTTCGATTTATAGAATGTGAAAAATAGTAATTGTGATTGAGTGAGTCGTAGAGATGATATGTGGTGGAAGAAACAATAAGATTCCTCTTTATGGATTTATATACTAATATTGTAACATATTATTTTGTGTCGTCACTACATAATGATGAAAGTGTGATGTGCTTCATATAAGCAAGGGATTGAATCGGGTATGATAAAATAAAATAGAGTTTGTTAAAAGAGGAGAATGAGCATGAGTGTAGTAGAACATAAAAAACAAGCGCCAAAAGAAGTGCGTTGTAAAGTAATTACTGTGTCTGATACACGTACAGATACAACGGATAAAAGCGGTAAGGTATTACATGAGTTATTAAGCGAAGCAGGTCATTTCGTAACTGCCTATGAAATTGTAAAAGATGATAAAGAAAGTATTAGGCAAGCTGTATTAAGTGGATATCATCAAGAAGATGTCGACGTTATTTTAACAAACGGAGGAACTGGTATTACAAAGCGCGATGTAACGATTGAAGCAGTTTCGGCATTAATAGATAAAGAGATTGTTGGATTTGGTGAGCTATTTCGCACGATTAGTTATTTAGAGGATATCGGGAGTGCAGCAATGTTAAGTAGAGCAATTGGGGGAACAATGGGCAGAAAGGTTGTCTTTGCTATGCCAGGTTCGACTGGAGCTGTGCGTCTTGCGATGAATAAATTGATTTTGCCAGAGCTCGGGCATATTATATTTGAGCTAAATCGCCAATGAAGAGCGTAGCAGGAATTGTATTAGCTGGTGGTATGTCTAGACGCTTTGGAGAACCGAAAGCCTTAGTAAGTTGGCAAGGGTATACGTTTATTGAACGGATTGTTCAAGTGATGCAGGATGTAATGCAAGATATAGTTGTCATTAGTCATGCTAGCATAAAAGAACGTGTAGCTCATTTAATAGAAGTTCCTGTTATAGAAGATATTTCTTTCTATAAAGGAGAAGGACCGCTTGCAGGAATTGTATCTGGTATGGAGCATCTTGAAGCAGAATGGTATATGATTTCACCTTGTGACACGCCGAATATTTCTAGCAAATGGATAAAACAAATAACAGGACAAATTGACGATGAGTATGAAGCGATTATTCCGATTGTTGAGGGGAGAAAGCAGCCGTTATTAGGGGCGTATCATAAGAATGTGAAAGAGAAAATTTATAAGTTATTAGACGAAGAAAAACGGAGCATGGAGCAACTTTTATCACATTGTAATGTAAAGTATGTGACGGGAGATGAATGGAATATAGAAAAAACATGGTTTGTAAATGTGAATACGAAAGAAGAATATGCAGAATTACTTACATGTAAAAAGAAATAAATGGAATGATAACAGAAAAAATGGCTGTTGTGTGTCCAAGATGGAAAAGAATAGCCTTTTAAAGAATGCGATGGATATTTTGCATTTTGGATTGTTAAATAAGGTCGTTTACGTGGATACCATCTTTTTAACATTTGTACAGGAATATGGCTCATTGTTAAGGAAACAGCTGCTGCATAATTTGTAGAATCCCTTTTGAAAAAAATAAGAAGACAAAGGACGAGTGAGATAGAGAAGATTGCATCACCGATGTGTGTAATGATACGGAAAAAGACATTTAATGTTTTTTGATCGAAATAACGGTTAATTCTTTTGAAAATGTAACACGCTATTTTATATAAGGAGCTGACAGATTTCATCTTCATGGAACATCTTCCTTCTCATTTACATATATATTGAGATGATATCTTCTATTTTAATAAGATTTTGTTGAGGAGATAATAAAGTGAAACTTTAATCAGGGGGGCTTCATTCCCCACTGATTATGAGCCCTCACCAATCGGGCTGCCCTAAAATAGCGGGATAAAATTTTGTAAAGAAACTATTTGTATTTTCATAAAATAAGCTGCCATTGTTATGGCAGCAAGAAGAGTTATTTTTGTAATGATTTATAGTATTGTCCTTTTTCAACATATTGCTTACGAATACGTTCCATATCTTTTCGATCTGCATCTGTTAATTCACGAATGACTTTTGCGGGACGTCCAAATGCAAGTGTATGAGGAGGTATTTTCTTTCCTTGTGAAACTAAGCTTCCAGCGCCGATAAAAGCACCTTCACCAATTTCAGCACCGTCTAAAATGATAGACCCCATCCCGATTAAAGCGTCTTTTTTTATCATGCAGCTATGTAAAATTACTTGATGTCCAATTGTAACATCATCTTCTAAAATGAGAGGATATTGCGGACTTTGATGCAGGGTACATTGATCTTGTACATTCACTCTATTTCCGATGATGGTTGGAGACACATCCCCCCGAATGACAGTGTTAAACCAAATGCTGGATTCTTCACCGATTGTAACGTCACCTGTAATCGTAACGTAGTCAGCAATAAAAGCACTACTCGCAATTTTCGGATTTTTATCTTTGTAAGAATAGATCATGTTCAGCCTTCCTTTCCTAGAGACTATTTTTAGTGTATCAAATTATGAAACAGAGTGAAATGGAGGAGAATTATATGTGGAATTATGAAGCGGAATCGGCAAAGGCTGTTATCGTAATTGTGCATGGTGCCATGGAATACCATGGACGTTATGAAGCGCTGGCAGAAGAGTGGAATCACATTGGGTATCATGTTGTTATGGGAGATCTTCCTGCTCATGGAACAACGTCAAGAAATAGAGGACATATTAATTCGTTTGATGAATACATAGAAGAGGTCAAAGTATGGATAAAAGAAGCGAGAAAGTATAGACTACCTATTTTTTTATTGGGACATAGTATGGGGGGACTTATCATCATTCGAATGATGGAAGAAACGAAGCGCGAAGATATAGATGGTATTATATTAAGTTCACCATGCTTAGGGGTGTTAGCTACTCCAGCGGCACCACTTCGAGCTCTGGCGAAGGTATTAAATATTGTTATGCCGAAATTACAATTTCCGACGAATCTTACAGTGGAAATGTCAACAAGAAATAAAGAAGTTCGCGATGCAATGGAAAATGATTCATTGTTCTTGCGCAAGGTATCCGTTCGCTGGTATAGTGAATTGATAAAATCTACACGAATTGCTCATGAAAAAATAGATGAGTTCCCAGACGTTCCGCTCTTGCTAATGCAGGCGTGTGAGGATAAACTAGTAGATAAAACAAGTGTCCGTAAATGGTTTGATAATTTAAAAATCAGTGATAAGGCGTATAAAGAATGGCCGAATTGTTATCATGAGTTATTAAATGAGTATGAGCGAGATGAAGTTTTTAATTATATCAAGTCATTTACTGAAATGCATGTCAATAACAGAATAGAAACAAATAAATAATGAATTTGTACATTTAATAGAGGAGATGAAGGCCGAAGTGAACGTACCGAGTAATCCCATAACGCTCATGGCGAAAGTATACCGTGATGTGTTTCCGGTAGTACACCATGAGCTGGCAATGTGGAAAGAGCGTGCTTATCATATTCCGAATGACGAACTCCATAATCAAGCGCTTGCAAGTATTGAACATAAAACGTTTCATTGTGAGGGTGGTAGTATTTTAGCTCTACTTGCAAATGAGCAAAGGGAGGAATGTATTCGATTTATTGTAGCGTATCAGACGATTAGCGATTACTTAGATAATTTATGTGATCGCAGTACATCGCTTGATCCGAAAGATTTTGCTGCACTTCATGAATCAATGTTAATGGCGTTAACACCTGAAAGTGAAAGTGGTGGCAATTATTATCGATATCGTGATGACCAAGATGATGGTGGATATTTAGATGAACTTGTAGCTACTTGTCAGGATGTGTTAAGGAAAACGAAGCATTACGATAAAATTGCACCTATTCTTCATGAACTTGCATGTTATTATTGTGATTTGCAAATTCATAAGCACGTGAAATTAGAAGAACGAGAGCCGCGTTTACAAACGTGGTTTGAAGCTCATAAAGAAAGTGTTCCACCAATGAGCTGGTTTGAATTTTCAGCATGCGCAGGATCAACTCTTGGAATTTTTTGTCTCGTGGCGTATGCTTTCCATGACGAATTACTTGATGAGGATATTATAAAGATTAAACAAGGGTATTTTCCTTACGTGCAAGGTCTTCATATTTTACTGGATTATTTCATTGATCAAGAAGAAGACCGAATTGGCGGTGATTTGAATTTTTGTAGCTATTATGAAAATGAGCAGGTCATATTAGCAAGAATGAAACATTTTGTGCAAGAGGCGGAAAAAAGTATTAGTGACTTGCCGCATGCGAAATTTCATCGTTTAATTAGCCGCGGATTATTGGGGATTTATTTGTCGGATCAAAAAGTTTTAGAGAAAAAGAATATGCAGCATATAGCACGGCGCATTGTGAAATATGGCGGTTTCACTTCACGATTCTTCTATTGGAACGGTAAGATGTACCGAAAGAAAATGGCGCAGTGACGTAAAAAGACCACTCTGTTTAAGAGTGGCTTTTTACTATTAGCACATAAGGAGGGGAGTCAGTGAAGACAGAGAGAATGCTTTCGATACTTATTTATTTGCTGCAAAAAGATATCATTTCTGCTGAAGAGTTAGCCAACACATTTGAAGTTAGCAAACGAACGATTTATCGAGATATTGATGCGTTATCGGCGATTGGCATTCCGATTATTTCTTATTTAGGAAAGAATGGCGGTTTTACGCTAATTGATAATTATCGATTAGACAAGTTTACATTTAGCGAAGAGGAAAAGCGTTTTTTACTAGAAGGTTTAACTTTAAAAAGCGAGCTTTTTGATGACGAGCAATTATCCATTTTGCAAAAGAAAATAGAGGTATTGAAAGAAACAAAGAGAGATCACACGTCAAATATGACAGTTTCGTTCTCTACGTTACACCGAGAAACGATAGAAGAAGAGACAAAACAAAAGGTGAAAAAAGTGCTTGTGATGATTGAGAAGGAGCAGAAACTGCAGATTTCATATGTATCACAAACAGGACATCTATCAAAGCGAATCATTCAGCCATTAAAACTAAATTTTATGAATGGTAGCTGGTATTTAGAAGCAGTTTGTGTATTAAGAAAGGCTTTAAGAGTATTCAAATTGACTAGAATTAGAAGAATGGACATAATCGATGATAATACTGAGATTGTTTATGATAGAAAGCCTGAATTTATAAAGGAGCGCAAAGAAAAGTTAGAACAGATTATGCTGTTATTTTCTAAAAGTACATTAGGTAAACTGTATGATTTCTTTACGGATGAAGAAATTGAAATACTTGAAGAGGGAGATGTACAAGTCACTTTTCAATATGATATTAATAAAAATATATTACCATTTTTGCTGATGTTTGGCAGAAATGTAAAAATTGTAGAACCGTTATGGCTAAAAAAGAAATATAGAGAAGAAATTGAATATATTTATAAAAGCTGACAGACTGTTGTCATATTTTGTATGTTACCCTTTACTTATTAAATATTGGGGGGATATACATGAATATAGCAGTTACTGAAAAACAGGTGTATGGGAAAAAGGTGAGAACAAGTAACCAAAATATACACAGTATATTTAAGTTATGGGAAGAGTTTCTTCAGCTTGATTTAAAAGGTGACGTATATGGTGTTTATACGAACTATGAAAGTGATTATACAGGTGAGTATGATTTGTATATCGGCACAGAAAAGGAGCTTGTCGCGGCACATAAAATGATTATTCCAGCTGGAAATTATTACGTTGTTGAAGTAGACAATAGCAATCCGCAAGGTGTATTTCACGCTTGGGAAAAAATTTGGCAAAGTGATATAAAACGAGCCTATCAAACGGATTTTGAATTTTACTCTAAGGATGGAAGTATTAAAATATTTTTATCAATTGAAGAATAAATGGACAACCGGCTCCTTTAAAAGAGTCGGTTGTTTTTATTTTGGATATTTAAGATGTAAGTTGTGATTTGTTTCTTATATATTGATGCACAACCGCTTTTGCAAGACATACAGATGAATCTACAAAGTAAAGGCTGCCAGTTTCGCTGTTTGTGACAACATTTAAATCGGTACAGGCAATGATAGCAGCATCTACTGTTTCTGCTAACTCTATAGAAAGAGTATTCCATAATTCATTTGCTTTATGTAGATGACCTTTTTTTATGCTTGAAATGATTTGTATTGTATCTTTTTGCCAACTCTCTTTATGTATATATTCTATACCAAGCTTTGTAATTTCGTTTTGATAAATACGAGATTGCACAGTGGCATTTGTTGCTAAGAGGGTCACTTTATGAATATGATTTGGTAGTTCTTTCAGCGTCTCATCAATTATATTTAAAAGAGGGAGAGCGACTGCATTTTGTATTTCGTTAAAATATAAATGAGCCGTATTACATGGCATGGCAATAAAATCAACACCTATGTTTTCAAGTCTTTGAGCGCCAGTGACAATTGCTTGTTTCATTGCTTCATGATCAATAGGTTTATCTATATAAAATGGTGTCGGACAAGAGTAAATCATCATATGTGGAAAATCTATATCATTTTTTGCCCCATATATTTGTTGACATTGTTCTACTACGGTGTCAATAAATGGCCCTGTTGATTTCGGCCCCATTCCTGCTAGTATTCCAATCATTTCTGTATATCCTCCTAATTTCATAATTTAAATTTAACAATTCTCGTTTTTGTCTACGTGTTCCTTCTTCTTGCAAGATAAAGAAACAAAATCATTAAAATAAAGGAATATGCAAGTGACCATGCAGTAAGCCATAGTGTATGGATAGCCAAGTTATGTTTATAAGAACTCAGCATCATAAAATCGTTAATAGGTGGAAAAATCCATAGTAGTTCGGGCCATTCTTTTTTGAGACGAATGGATGCAATCGTAATCAGTAATATAAATGAAAGGGAAAGCCAAGCTGTGCTTGCTTTTTTTATGATGTTTCGTGTAAATAGTGTTGCAATGGAAACGCCGAGTATAGATAAAGAAAAGTGGGACAGAAATCCTGTGATAAATAAGGAAAGCGTCATTTTTTCTTTAAACATTTGAAAGGCAATAGGATATATAACAGAAATAAGAGAAAGAATACTGCAAATAAGAAGAGCTGTTCCATATTTGCCAAGGTATAAGGTTCGTATATTTTTAGTATGTGAAAGAGTAATTTGTTCTTGAACAGGGTCTTCTGTATGAAATAGTGTAATGGTAATCCACGCTGCAAGTAAATAGAGCATAAGAGCAGTTTCTAAATACGTGGAAACAATTGGGTTTGGTTTGTAGGCATAAACAAAAAGTAAACTTACGATATACATCGCAATTGGTGGTATGTATTTATATGACTTTGTATAATCAAGAAAGTTGTAACGAATGAGTGCAATCATAAAAATCCTCCTTTTGTTTTAACGATTTAGGTTGTAATAATGTAATGGATGCATTGTTATGTAATAAATAGTGAAGTATATCATTTGTGTAAGTTTTTTTGATGTGCAATTGAATAAGATGCTGCTTTACGGCATATGTAACATGGATGTAGCCAGGTTGTTTCTGTAATTCTGAGATAGAAAATGTATGTGGGACGATCGCTTCTATATAAATATGTTCTTTTTGAGTGATATCGGTTACCAATAGTTTGTCCTCTGCAATTGTATGATTGGCAATTGTTACAATTCGGTCGGCCAAGCTTACTAAGAGTTGTTTTTCATGGCAGGTGAAGAGAATCGTGAGACCTTGTTCCTTTAATGTAAGCAATATATGTTCCAGTTTTTGCTGAGATTTTAGGTCGAGTCCAGAAAGTGGCTCATCTAACATTAATATATCAACATCGCTAAGGAGCGCTTGCATAATATTTGTTCTTTGCTTCATTCCTTTTGAAAAGTTTCTTATAACGGAATGATTCGCATGTTGTAAATGAAAAATTCCTAATAATGAAGGGATTTTACTTTGTAAATGCTCTTTTGAGAGGTGATGAATACGGCCGAGGTGATATAAATAATCTTCGAGTGTAAAACGAATATCTTCTGGAAACTGCTCGGGTACATATCCAATCTTTATACTCGATTCTTTGTAAATTGTGCCTGCTGTCGGATGAATAAATCCAGCGATGATTTTGAGCAAAGTGCTTTTTCCAGTACCATTGCCGCCAACTATAGCAACAGCTTGTCCTTGTGGAATGGATAGATGGATGTTTTCTAATATAAGTTGTTTGCCATATTTCTTTTGGATTTCTTTTAGTTCTAGCAACAAAATACTTCCACCTTTCTATATATTATATGTATATCCATTATATGGTTTTTGTTTGGGTGGTACAATACAAAAAAGACGTGCACATACCACACGTCCCTTTGTTGATTTTTGTCGAGCGGCCGATATGTCATGTCGAAACGCCGATATATTTTAATTTGCGCCGATATAATTGGAGTTATGTTCGATATATCAAAAAAATCGCCGATATATTTAACGTTTCTCAATGGCCACAATAAATGGTGGGTTATTTTGTTGATTGATAAATCCATAGCGAAGGACATGTGCTTGTTTTTGATCCAAACTTTCAGCAAATTGTAGAACAGCATCACGCTCTATTTTTCCTTCTGGATGTCCGTGATAAATGACAAGAACGATGATTCCTTCCGGTGCCATAATTTCTAACAATTGTTCAATGGCAGCAATTGTCGAGTTCGGCTTTGTAACGATATGTTTGTCGCCACCAGGCAGGTAACCTAAATTAAAAATAGCTCCCGTTACTTTTCCTTTTGCTTCTGCTGGCAAGACGGATAGTAGCGTATCGTGGCTATCATGAATGAAAACTGTTCGTTCTTCTAATCCTTTTTCTTTTAGGCGAGCAGTGGAATTTTCAATGGCTTCTTTTTGAATATCAAATCCAAATACTTTCCCGTTCTCTCCAACAATCTCTGCTAAAAAACAAGCATCATGACCATTGCCAAGGGTTGCATCAACGGCATAATCGCCCTCTTTGACAGCTGTTTGTAAAAGTGTGCGCGCAAATGGTAGGACACGTTCTAATTTCATACTTGTTTCACCTCGTTTGCAAATTTTCCTTGCCAACTTCCACGGCGTACAAACTCTGCATCGATAGAATTTAATACTTCCCATTTATTTAAGCTCCACATTGGACCAATCATTAAGTCAGGAGGACCATCACCTGTGATGCGATGCACAATCATGTCTGCGGGAATGATTTCAAGTTGGTCAACAACGAGATTTACGTAATCTTTTAAGGAAAGAAATTGTAATTGTCCTTTTTCATATTGCTTCACCATAGGTGTCCCTTTTAGTAAATGAAGCAGATGGATTTTAATCCCTTGCACATCAAGTTTTGCCACTTCACGTGCAGTTTCCATCATCATATCATAGTCTTCAAGCGGAAGGCCGTTAATAATGTGAGAACATACATTAATGCCATGTTTACGAAGTTTATTTACGCCTTCTATATATGTTGGATAATCATGAGCACGGTTAATCAGGTTCGCAGTGCGTTCGTGAACAGTTTGTAAGCCAAGTTCAACCCAAAGATATGTGCGTTTATTTAATTCAGCTAAATATTCTACAACATCGTCAGGTAAGCAGTCTGGGCGCGTTGCGATGGAGAGACCGACTACGTCCTTTTCTGCTAAAAGAGGTTCGAACTTTTCTTTTAATACTTCAACTGGAGCGTGGGTATTTGTATATGCTTGGAAATAGGCAATACATTTTCCATCCTTCCACTTTGTGTGCATTTTTTCCTTCATTTCATAATATTGCGTTACAACATCGTCGCGACGATCACCAGCAAAGTCACCAGAACCAGCAGCGCTGCAAAACGTACAACCGCCGTATGCGACTGTGCCATCACGGTTCGGGCAGTCAAAGCCGGCATCTAATGAAACTTTAAAAATTTTTTCACCAAATTCTTTTCGTAAATGATAGTTCCACGTATGGTAACGTTTGTTATCATTTGTATATGGGAAAGGGTTTTGAACCTTCATACTTATATTCCTCCTACATTTAAGAGCGTACAGTAAAAACAAAATCCATTATAACATACTCATAAGGTTGATATGGAAGGGACACACTAAAGGGGAAGTAACGGCAAGGAGGAATTTGTTATGGCAGAGCGTCAATCACTTGAAGTATACATTACGCAAGCTGAACAGGCGATGGAATATGCAAAAGAGCAGTTAGATATTGGAAGTAGGCAAGAGCATTACAATACAATGGAGTATTCAGATGCTCAGTTAAAGTTAGAACAAGCTTATAATGATTTACAAGTGATGCAGCAACATGCGAATGATGAACAGCGTGAGCAGCTAAATCGTGTGCGTATGGCAATTAGACAATTGCAACATCAAATGATTGTTACGCCGCACTAATAAGGAGTGAATAAAAGTGGCAAAACGTTCTGATCAAAATAATCCAGAGCAAAAAACACAAAATGGGCATAACGCTGAGTTTTCAAATGAACTTGACCCAGTTGTTCAAGCGAAACAACGTAATCGTAAAAAAGGACAACCTCAAAAATCGAAGCAATCAGAGTGAGTCAGGTCGAAGTATGACCTGACTTTATTTTGTAATCTTACGTATTGGACGCTTACAATTTTACAGAAATTAACGATGTGACAAGCTGCTTAAAAAATAAGCCAGCTTGCCTCGTAGCTTATAAAGCATGATGAAAGTCGCTTTTTATAGAGAAATATATTATGCTTGATAACCGAGAAAAGATTTGGAGGAAACAACAATGATTGCACATATTGGCACAGTCGCACTTTACGTAGATGATCAACAACAGGCACTTGAATTTTGGACAGAGAAGGCTGGATTTGAAGTATATCGTAATGACCCAATGGGGGCAAATGCAAGTTGGATTGAAGTAGGACCAAAAGGAGCCCGGTCACACTTAGTTATTTATCCAAAAACAATGATGCCAAATGCAAATGAGTTAAAAGCATCAATTGTATTTGTAACAGACAATATGACAGAGACGTATGAGACAATGAAGAAAAACGGTGTGGGGTTTAAACAAGAACCAAACGAAATGCCTTGGGGAACTTTCGCGATCTTTCAAGATAATGAAGGAAATGAGTTTGTGTTAAAAGGTTAATATATAAAGCTGAGCTTATGTAAGCCCAGCTTTATATATATTACAAAAATGTAAGGTAAATGTAATATTAACCAATGGTAGAGATTCGGGAAAAGATGCAAAATAGGAAGCAGAAAACATGTAGGAGGATGTATATGAGCAAATCAGTTGTAGACGTAAAAAACGTCCAAAAAGTGTACGGTAAAAAAGGTGAAAATCAATCTTATGCTTTAAAAGGTGTATCGTTTTCGATTCAAGAGGGAGAATTTGTTGGGATTATGGGACCATCTGGTTCTGGGAAAACAACATTACTAAATGTGATTTCAACGTTAGATAAAGCAACAGGTGGTGTTGTTGAAATTGCAGGAACGGATATTACAAAGATGAAGCAAGGGGAGCTATCTGATTTTCGTTCTCAAAAATTAGGATTTATCTTTCAAGACTTCAACTTACTGGAGAACTTAACGATTTATGAAAACATTGCTCTTCCGCTATCACTTCAAGGTGTTTCATCACGCAAGATTGGACCAAAAGTAGAAAAGGTAGCAGAAATGCTAGGGATTTCAGAGATACTTCAAAAATATCCATCTGAAGTATCTGGGGGACAAAAGCAACGTTCAGCAGCAGCACGTGCCCTTGTGCATGAGCCAGCTATTATTTTAGGGGACGAGCCAACCGGAGCGCTTGATTCCAAAAATGCAACAAGCCTTTTAGAAGCCATGAAGAATTTAAATGAAGAACAAGGTGTATCCATTATGATGGTAACGCACGATCCATACAGTGCAAGTTACTGTGAGCGTATTTTATTCATTCAAGATGGTGAGTTATATAAAGAGATTCATCGAAGTGGAACACGTGAAGACTTTTATAAAGAAATATTAGATGTGCTTGCAGATTTAGGCACAAAAAAAGCGTAAGAAAGGAGGTAACAGGATGTTATTTAAGCTGTCTATGTCAGGATTAAAAAGTAAGCTGAAAGATTATATCGTCTTACTAATTGGTCTTGTCATGTCTATTTCAATTTTTTATATGTTCCAAACGTTAGCGTTGAATAAAGCATTTCTTCAATCTAACTCGGTCATTCAATCGATTACTTTCGTCTTTCAAGCTGGTTCGTTTTTACTAGCAATTATTACGTTCTTTTATATTTTATATGCGAATTCTTTCTTATTATCGCTTCGCCAAAAAGAATTTGGCATGTATATGATGTTAGGAGCAAAGAAACATAAAATTACTTTGCTTATGTTTATGGAAACAGTCATTATTGGAGTTGCCTCTCTCGTAATTGGGATTATAGTTGGTACAGGGCTTGCACAAGGAATCGGTCAATTATTGATGAAACAATTAGAGTTTACTGGAAGTGGTTATCAAGCGTTTTATATTCCATCGATGACCGTTACTTGTATTTTCTTTTTTGTATTATTTGTATTATCAGCAATTATGAACAGTATTAAGTTATCACGTATTTCCGTTTTACAACTTGTTCATGCAGATGCGCAAGCAGAGCGCATTAGAGTGAAAGGGCAACTAACTAGTATTATTGCGGTACTTGCAGTTATTTTATTAGGAATTGGATATGCCTCCATGATTTATATGGATAAGTTAAAGCAAATGGGCATTATTATTGCGCTAATTACAGTAACATCAGGAACTTACATGCTGTTCGGAGCACTTCTTCCGGTTATTATTAAAAAGCTAAAGAGTAACAAAAAGCGGAATGAAAAAGGATTGAATGCCTTTACATTTGCACAATTAAATTTCCGGATTAATAGTTTAACAAGAGTACTTGCAACAGTGGCGATGTTAATTGCACTGGGTGCAGGAGCCATTTCTGGCGGGATGGCGTTTAAAAATAATGTAATGAATACAGTGGATCTTTTTGAAGTATATGATGCAGTAATTCATAATCCAACAGCTGAACAAAAGAAAATTTTAGACGGGATTTCATTTCAAGAGAAAAGCGAATATCGCTATAAAGTAGACGATAAATTTGTTTACTACTTAAATGAAGATTTAGAAAAGAATCGTCCGATTATAATGGATACATCTAATCGTGAAAATGCGGAAAGTTTAAAAGATGTTGCTAAGTTTAAAAAAGTGTCTGAAGAACTTCCAGTTGGAGCAATTTCAGGTGGAAATGAAAAAGATCCTAACGCAAAGGTACTGCCAGAAGAGTGGAATGAAGTATTCTTTAAAATAGAACCTTTCTATGTCCATCCTAATCATACCATAAAAATTGTTGATAAAAAGATGTATAACGATATGCAAGGTACAGAAGGTATTGTATTTCTTGGAAAAACAGATGATTTTGTCACATACACAAAAGAATGGAAAAAACTTGACGAATTGCAGGAAGCGAAATATAAAAATGCAAAAGAAGGAAGCTTCCAAAGTAAATATACAATGTATACAGGATTTTACACGATTGCTAGCGGGACAGTATTTATGGGGTTCTTCCTTGGAATTGCTTTCTTAGCAATGATGGCAAGTTGCTTAATGTTTAAAATTCTCTCTGGCGCTTCTAAAGATATTACACGTTATCAAATGCTTCGTAAAATTGGAGTGCGTCGTGAGTTATTAACGAAATCTATTTATAAAGAGTTATTTTTCGTATTCTTATTTCCGGCAATTATAGGTATTGTCCATGTGTTAGTTGGTATGAATATCTTCGGATTTATTTTAATTGATCCGTACTTCCGCATTTGGGTTCCAATTGTTATTTTCGTAGTCATTTACGCTATTTACTACTTAATTACAGTTCAATTGTATAAAGGAATTGTTCTTCCGAAAGAAGAGTAAGGGAAAAATACCGAGCAGAGAATGTTCGGTATTTTTTCTACTATTATCTGAATTTCATCAACTATTAATCAGTTGCCTTCCTATTTAAAAACGACTACAATTTTACTGTTATATAAGAACGAAAAAAACAGAATAGGAGGGGACACGATGCCAAGAAAAGTATGGCTATTAGTAGCTGGAATGATTATTAATGTCACAGGTGCTTCTTTTTTATGGCCTTTTAATACAATTTATTTACACGACCATTTAGGTAAATCTTTGTCAGTGGCCGGAATGGTATTAATGATTAACTCACTTACGGGCGTAATTGGAAATTTGCTTGGTGGTACATTGTTTGATAAGTGGGGCGGATATAAATCGACGTTACTTGGAATTGTGATTACACTTGTTGCTATTTTAGGTCTTGTATTTTTCCATGGTTGGCCATTGTATGTCATTTGGCTTGCATTAATTGGTTTCGGTTCGGGAATGGTCTTTCCATCGATGTATGCAATGGTTGGTGCAGTTTGGCCAGAAGGTGGAAGGCGTGCATTTAATGCGATGTATGTTGGACAAAATGTCGGAATTGCTGTTGGCACAGCATGCGGTGGCCTAGTTGCTTCTTATCGCTTTGATTATATTTTCTTAGCAAACTTTATTTTGTACTTTATTTTCTTTTTAATTGCTTTTATCGGTTTTCGCGGTATGGAGGATCAAAAAGAGCAACGTCTACAAACAGAAGTTAAAATGAACAAAGGGTATTCGCTCACACCGGGATTTAAAGCGCTTCTTATTGTTTGTGTAGCATATGCGTTATGTTGGGTTACGTATGTACAGTGGCAAGGGGCAATTGCAACGCATATGCAAGAGTTAAATATTAGTTTGCGTCATTACAGTTTATTATGGACAATCAATGGAGCGATGATTGTTTGTGCACAGCCGCTTGTAAGTATGATGATTCGTGCAATGAAGCGTTCTTTAAAGCAGCAAATTATGATCGGAATTGGTATTTTTGTAGCATCATTTTTTGTATTAAGTCAGGCGGAGCAATTTACAATGTTTCTTGTCGCGATGGTGACATTAACAATTGGAGAATTATTTGTATGGCCGGCTGTTCCAACAATTGCAAATATACTAGCGCCAAATGATAAACTTGGTTTTTATCAAGGGGTTGTCAATAGCGCAGCAACTGTAGGGAAAATGTTTGGACCGGTTGTTGGTGGAGCAATTGTTGATTTATACAATATGGAAGTATTGTTTATAGCAATTATGGTAATGCTTGTAATAGCATTTTTTGCCACAAGCATTTTTGATAAGAAAGTAAAAGTGGAAGAAACAGTGAACGAAAAAATTGCAGTTTAGTTTGACGGAACATATAACATGTTTTAGAATATATTTAACTTCACTCATATTTTTAATAACAGCGAGAAGGAGTAGTAGTAAGCGAAACGGGTCTAGAGAGTTGACGGTTGGTGCAAGTCAATCCATGTTTCATTATGAACTCGCCTTTGAGTTGCGATTGTGAACTTAAGTAGCAATGGCCGTTCATCCACGTTACGGATTTAAGTGAATGTAAGTATTTACATTAATTTAGGGTGGTACCGCGGGAATCTATAACCTCTCGTCCCTTTTTAGGGATGAGAGGTTTTTTGTATTTTAGGCGGTGAAAATAAATTGTATTTTAAGGAGGGAATCTCATGAGCTTTAATCATCAAGAAATTGAGAAGAAGTGGCAAGCGTATTGGGAAGAGAATAAAACATTCCGTACGCCAGATGAGACAGACAAACCAAAATTTTATGCATTAGATATGTTCCCATATCCATCAGGTGCAGGTCTTCACGTAGGACATCCAGAGGGATATACAGCAACAGATATTTTATCACGTATGAAACGTATGCAAGGGTATAATGTTCTTCATCCAATGGGATGGGATGCATTCGGTCTTCCAGCAGAGCAATATGCACTTGATACGGGGAATAGCCCAGCGGAATTTACAGAGAAAAATATTAACACATTCCGTAATCAAATTAAGTCACTTGGCTTCTCATACGATTGGGATCGCGAAGTAAATACAACAGATCCGAATTACTATAAATGGACACAATGGATTTTCTTAAAGCTATTTGAAAAAGGTTTAGCTTACGTGGATGAAATTCCTGTAAACTGGTGCCCAGCACTTGGTACAGTGCTTGCGAATGAAGAAGTAATTGATGGTAAGAGTGAGCGCGGTGGACACCCTGTTGAGCGCCGTCCGATGAAACAATGGATGCTAAAAATTACTGCATATGCAGATCGCTTACTAGAAGACTTAGATGAGCTTGATTGGCCAGAAAGTTTAAAAGATATGCAACGCAACTGGATTGGACGTTCTGAAGGTGCAGAAGTACATTTTAATATCGACGGTACAGATAAGAAATTTACAATCTTTACAACGCGCCCTGATACATTATTTGGAGCAACTTACTGCGTACTTGCTCCAGAGCATGCACTTGTTGCAGAAATTACAACAGAAGATCAAAAAGGAGCTGTAGAAGCTTACATTGATGTTGTAAAATCGAAAAGTGATTTAGAACGTACAGAGCTTGCGAAAGAAAAAACAGGTGTATTCACGGGTGCATACGCAATCAATCCTGTAAACGGAGAGAAATTACCAATTTGGATTGCTGATTATGTGCTTGCTAGCTATGGAACAGGTGCTGTAATGGCAGTTCCAGCTCATGATGAACGCGATTATGAGTTTGCCAAAACTTTTGATCTGCCAATGAAAGAAGTGGTAAAAGGCGGAGACATTACGAAAGAAGCATACACAGCTGATGGGGAACACATCGATTCTGCATTCCTTAATGGTTTAAATAAGGAAGAGGCAATTGCAAAAATGATTGAATGGCTTGAAGTAACAGGCGCAGGAAATCAAAAAGTAACGTACCGCCTTCGTGACTGGTTATTTAGTCGTCAACGTTATTGGGGTGAGCCAATTCCAATTATCCATTGGGAAGATGGTACGATGACAGCGGTGAAAGAAGAAGAATTACCGTTAGTTCTTCCAAAAACAGATAATATTCGTCCGTCTGGAACAGGTGAATCACCACTTGCAAACATCGATGAGTGGGTAAATGTTGTAGATCCAGAGACTGGTAAAAAAGGCCGTCGTGAAACAAATACAATGCCGCAATGGGCTGGTAGCTGCTGGTACTATTTACGTTATATCGATCCAAACAATAACGAAGCACTTGTAGATCCTGAAAAAGCAAAACAATGGCTTCCAGTTGATATTTATATTGGCGGGGCAGAGCATGCTGTACTTCATTTACTATATGCTCGTTTCTGGCATAAAGTATTATATGATATCGGTGTTGTTCCAACGAAAGAGCCATTCCAACAACTATTTAACCAAGGTATGATTTTAGGAGAAAACAACGAGAAAATGAGTAAGTCAAAAGGTAACGTTGTAAACCCTGATGACATCGTAGCAAGCCATGGTGCTGATACACTTCGTCTTTACGAAATGTTCATGGGACCATTAGATGCTTCAATCGCTTGGTCTGAAAACGGCCTTGATGGAGCGCGTCGTTTCTTAGATCGCGTATGGCGCCTATTCGTTCAAGAAAACGGTGAATTAAGCGAGAAAATTACAGATGCGCCGAATAAAGAGCTTGAAAAAGCATATCACCAAACAGTGAAGAAAGTAACAGAAGACTATGAAGAGCTTCATTTTAATACTGCAATTTCTCAAATGATGATGTTTATTAATGATGCATATAAAGCGGAAACGCTTCCGAAAGAATATGTAGAAGGTTTCGTGAAGTTACTTGCACCAGTTGCACCGCACATTGCAGAGGAACTTTGGAGCAAGCTTGGTTATAATGAAACAATCACATATGCAAGCTGGCCAACATTTGATGAGTCTAAACTTGTAGAAGATGAAGTAGAAATTGTTGTTCAAGTAATGGGAAAAGTTCGTGCAAAACTGAAAATGAAAAAAGACGCATCAAAAGAAGAAATGGAACAACTTGCACTTGAAGAAGTGAAAGAACAAATTGAAGGGAAAACAGTTCGCAAAGTAATTGTCGTTCCTGGAAAACTTGTTAATATTGTTGCAAACTGATGAAAAAGAGCAGTCCTTTATAAGAAGGCTGCTCTTTTTCATAGTGGAAAAAAGATGAATTCCTATACAGACAAACACCTATTCAATTGTGTGCAATATGATAAAAAAGGTAGACTAAACTTGAGAAGAAGAGGTGAAAGAAATGAAAGGGATAGATAATAAAGCACCATATGGATTTATGATTAGTGGAGACCATCACTATGCTCCGATGGGAATTGGTGGAGGAGCAGGAGGATTCCCGCCATCTGTAGCTGGTGTGCAAACAGGAATGCCAGGGGTAGCACCAGGGTTTCCAGGAGGATTCTCTCCAGGGGCTGTAATGGGTAGCCAACTAGGGGGACCGACTGTATTTCCAGCACCAGGAATTGGTGTTGCAGCAGGTATAGGAGCAGTGAATCCATATGGTGTTTACGGACATCATGGACACCACGGACATCATGGACACCACGGACATCACGGACATCATGGACACCACGGACATCACGGACAACATGGGCATCACGGACATCATGGGCATCACGGACATCATGGACACCACGGACAACATGGGCATCACGGACATCATGGACACCATGGACATCATGGGCATCACGGACAACATGGGCATCACGGACATCACGGGCATCATGGACATCACGGGCATCATGGACATCACGGACATCATGGACAGTATGGACACCACGGACATCATGGGCACCACGGACACCATGGGCATCATGGACATCAACAAGACCAGCACCATCATCAAGGACAACATCATCAAACTTGGTACGGCGGAGCGACAAGGGATTCCGAAGGGACAGATGGTCATACAGGATATAATGGATGTTGATGATTGGAATCTAGCACATATAAAAAATTCTCTTGTGCGCAAGGGGATTTTTTTATTGGGCATAGTAAGGTGAGGAGGTGTTACATATGGGAAAAGGTAGAAGTAATAATGCTGGTAAAAAACAGCCGAATTTTGATGATTCATCTAACTTTGCTAAGCAAAGTCAACCGACAGAGAAAAAGAAGAAATAGTGGAAAGGAGCTATCTTGTTTGGATAGCTCCTTTTTACATAATTTTCATTTTAATGATTTTGCTAATGCTTCTTGGCGTTGACGCTCGATTTCTGCGCGAAGTTGTGGCTCGGGTGCTTGCCAACCTTCTGGTTTTAAAATTTTGCCGTCTCCTTCGCGAAAGCGCGGTTTTCCATCAGGAAATAACTTTGCCATATTGGCATTATTCACAATTTCAAATCCTTTATCTGGACGCACTCCCATTTCTGCAAATGTTCCAAAGGCAAAATAAATAAGATCGATTAATGCATCATATTGATCTTCTAGAGTTGTTGCTTCTAAAAACTCTTCTAATTCTTCTTGCATAAAGCTTGCGCGAATCTTTGCACGTTCTTCCGTTAATTTTGTTGGTACATCTGTAACTGGGTGTCCGAATACTTCATGCATTTTTGCGACAAGTTCATATCCTTTATCTAGACCTTTTTCGTTAGACATGTTGTTTCATCCTTTCTTACTATGTGCCGAATTCCATTGTAACATAAGATCTTTGTTATTCTTCTTTCTTTATGAAAAATGATACAGCGATATCGATTCCGAATATTCCGACAAGAAGTGATGGAATAACAATGAGTAAATAACGAGTGAAAGAAACATTTTTTAAATATGTATGTGCAAATAAAAATACTAAGAGAAATAGAACCCCATTTAAAATAGGTTTTATCAATTTTTTTAACATAAGCTCTCCCGTAACTCCTTTTTCTCTATGTAAGGCATAAAAAAACTCCCCCTTCTCCGTTGTACCATGCTAGAGGGAGGAGTTCAATCTTTATGTTAGATTCTATTATTCAATAACCCCTGAATTTGTAATATTTACTTTATATTGAACTTTAATAGGTACATCTTTATACATTGCTTTCCATTTCTCTAAGTTGAATGGTCGATAGTGCTGCCTAAATCTTGCCCCAAGGCCAATGGGATCGACATCCAAAGATTGAAAGTGTTTAATGAGTTTTGCTGCTCTTGTATTGAGTTGTTTTTCGATAGATCTAGCAATTTTTTGTGTATTCTTCTTATTTTCCAAACTAAATTTTCTTGATAATTCTTGAATACGTGCATCAAGTTTCACTGTAATGAGAAAAGAAGGTCTGCCGTTTTTTACATGTACTTGGTAAGTAGGGGTAGAGCGAATATTATTAATGATTGTGTATCCAGGGTTTGTTTTGAATTCCTGTGAATCTAATCGATGTTTTTCAACTAATCCTTTAAATACAAACAGATCTCGTTGCTTGATTTTCCCGACATATTTATCTTTCTTGAAAAGAGCAATACCAGTAATTTTTACTTTGTCTTTGCTTTTTTTTAAGATAGGAATATAGTAGTCTTGGCCTACGCGATAATAACGGAATGCACCCAAATGTACATTATCGGTTGGCAAAGGACCAGTTTGCATATTATGCTCCAATAACTTTTTTATATAAATTGCAACATTTGATGAGGTTGTATACTTTTCTTCAAATAATTCACGCCCATTTCCATCTAATAAGGCAACATATAAGGCATTTCCGACATTTACATCACGAATGAGCGTGTCAAATGAAGTGGACAATCCTTTTTTAGCGATGTTCATTGTGAACAGAGCAACGCGCATTTGGCCGTTTGCAAACGGTTGGGAAGATGTTAAAGCAGTATCGGCTTTTACTTGTTTTACAGCATTCCCTACCCCTTCAAAAACTTCAACTTTATTTCCTTTTTCCTGTACGGGACAAACAAATGTTACTTTTACTTTATCATCTTTCGCTGTATCAAAAACCGTTCCTTGAATGAGCTGAATATCATCAATAATCGTTTTTTGTAAGCAACCAGTCATACTAAACATACAGAAACAGGAAAGGAGAATTACTTTTGTTTTGATTTTTTCCATTTTCTTTTCACCCACATAATAAGAAATAAAATCGGGATGTACATATAAATAACAAAAAAGCTAGTATGAGATATCATGCTAATAAAATCATTAATATCGTGTCGATTTGTTAATAGTTGTGAAATAATGATTGTAATGAACAAAAGAGCGATTAAAATCTTTTTTTGTTTCACACGAAAGACTTCATATGTACCTCTTGTTGCAGCCCATAATGGAAGTAAGAAACTTGGCATAATGACAAGAGCGTAAGCAGAGATTGCAATGTACTCTAAGCGCTCAATAAAGGGAAGTTGAATAACCTGTGTCATAGAAAGCTGCGGCCATATTGTTTGTAATAACTGATTTTCACTAAAAAAAGCAAAGGCTAGCATAGTACTGAATACGTATAAAATGTTAGAAAATAGTGCGCCATATTGTGCGAATTTATGAGACTTTTGTGCCCCTTTTACAAATGGATAAATCATAAGGTATACTTCAAATCCAGTCATCGTGTAAATAGAGGATTGTGCTGCTTTTAATATATCCTGAACAGAATGAGAAAATATAGGAAGTAAATTTTCCCACTGTGCATATTTTAGAACAAATAAACTAAGGAAAAGATAACCGAAAATTCCGGCGATAGAAATTACGCATATGCCGGTCATAACGCGAAATCCTGATGAGATAATGTAATAGCTAAGTAAGCAGAAGAAAAAGGTCAATGTCCATGTAGAAGCGGTAGGAAACATCCATACTTGAACAATTTCGACATAGGTTCGGATAACGGAAATACTTATAATGAAAAAGTAAGTCACAAAGAGTAGGTTCATTCCTGTTCCAACCCACTTTCCGAACAGCTCTTGATGTAAATCAATTAAATTCCCCTCATTTTCTTTTAACAAGAAATGCATCATCCAGATGAGAATGTGGATGGTAATTCCTACAATGAGAACTCCTATCCAACCATCGTATCCTGCGGACTTTGCGATGATGCGTGCAAAGCCTAAAACCCCCGCTCCAAATTGTGCACCATGAATTAAGAAGAAAACAAAGATAGGTGATATTTGATATTTTGTTTTAACTTTACTCATAAGATGCACCTCGCTTTATTCATCAAAATCAGATCTATGTTTTATTGGAATACCTTTTGCAGTCTTTTTTACGTGCTGTGCTCTTGCTTGTACATCTCTTGTATCAATTACAGATAGAGGAAACCGCACCCAAGAGTCCTTAAAGGATTGTTTCCTTGCTGGATAAAAGAGGGCATATGGTTTGCGTAAAGATGATAGGCGGAATAAATGGGTAAATAAAAAAAGAAATCCAAGTACAATGCCTAAAAGTCCGCCTAATTCTGCACTAATCAGAAATGGGAATCGTAATAATCGCACAGTGTTTCCCATTTTATAAATAGGTGTAATAAAGGAAGCAAGTGCAGATAAAGCAACAATAATTAAGAGAATATTACTTGTTAAACCAGCTTCAACAGAGGCTTGACCAATTACAATCCCCCCTACAATACCGAGCGTTTGCCCTACTTTCATTGGGAGTCTGGCGCCTGCTTCTCTTAATAAATCAATTGCAAGTTCTAAAAATAGCGCTTCTATTAAAGGAGGGAATGGAACTTGGGCTCTGGATAAAATCAATGTTTCTAATAAGTCGCTTGGAATCAATTCATAATGATAGCTTAAGACAGCGACATATAATGGAGTTGCACAAATCGAAAAAAGAACAGCAATTAAACGTAACATTCTCGAAAATGTAGCATACATCCAAGAGACGTTGTAATCTTCAGGTGAAACAAAGAAATCAAAATAAGAGACAGGCGTAAGTAAAACGCTAGGTGAGCCGTCGACAAAAATAGCAATTTTTCCATCGATTAAAGCTTTTGTTACTCTATCAGTGCGCTCTGTATTAATATAGAGAGGGAAAATTGACTTTTCACCCATTAATTCTTGAATATAAGAACTGTCATTAATTTGATCATATTTAATTGTTCGAAGAGACTCTTCTAAGAAAGCAACATTTTCTTTTTCAGCAAGGTTGTCTAAGTACATCATCACAACCTTTGTCTTTGAAAAAGCTCCAATGATAATTTCTTTCGTTTGTAATGCTAATACTGGGAGGCGTTTTCGGACTAAATTTATATTTGTATCAATATCTTCGACGAAACCCTCTTGTGGGCCAACTACTGTTGATTCATTTAATGGTGCAGTTGGTGCTCGATAATTATCAATTGCGATATTTGCAAGTAGACATTTTTGATCTTTTTCATGTAATTGAACAATTGCGTGCCCCTTTAAGACCATATCTTCTATTTTTTGTAAATCATTTGTAATTATAATTCCACTCATTGGAATGTGTTCTTTCAATTCTTCTAATGTAGAGCATGTGCGTTCTAATAATGTTGGCATTAAATATTTTTGTAACTTTTCACCGTCAAGTGATGGCCGATAGTAAGAAATCCAGTATGGCATTGTTTCATCATCGGATGTGTGATAATTGACAAAATCGCTAGATGCTTTCAATTTCTCTAACAAATCTTGAAGAGTGTGAACCTTTTCTTTCTTCGGTTGACTGAAATCATAAATGCTATTGTCACTAGTATGTGTATGGGTTGCTTCTTGAACAGGTTGTTGCTTATTGAGGATCTGTTCTCCTCGCTGAGAAGCTTGATTAAGGTGCTGTTGTTCGGATTGCTTTTGCTCTCTTTGCTGAGAAGTTTGCACAAGGCGTTGCTGCTCGTCCTGCTTAGCAGTTTCCTTTTGGATCTTTGCTGTTTTTTTCTTTCGTAACCAGTTCCAAATCATTGCTTTCTCCCTCTTTAACTTATGTAAGATGATGTTAGTTTATGGTGTATTTTGTTTCTTATACATATGTCTGGAAAGAAAACTGTTATATAAAAAGAAGGTTTTCTTTTAGAAACGTGTAATCTTTTTATAAGCAAAATTGATTTGTTATGAAAATGATGGGACTTGAGATGGAGTATGAAAAATAATCAAATATGTAAAAGCAGTTGCCATTATAGACGGAAAAATTGAGCGGGTTAGTAGAGAGGTTGGAAGAATAAGATGTTTGAAAGGAGAAATGGAACGTGTATGTGAAAAAAGAGTGTTTTTCTTTGAAACAATTTACATTTGCAAATAAAAAGAAAATTCCTATTCAGATGGGATATGAAACATATGGGAAGTTAAATAAGGAAAAATCCAATGCGATTTTAGTTTGTCATTATTTTAGTGCAACGAGTCATGCGGCAGGAAAGTATACGGAGAATGATTTACTGCCTGGATGGTGGGATGGGTTGATTGGACCAGGAAAAGCAATTGATACGGACCAATACTTTGTTATATGTACGGATAATCTTTGTAATGTTCAAGTGAAAAATCCGTATGTTATAACGACAGGGCCAAAGTCAATGAATCCAGAAACCGGTTTGGAATATGGGATGGATTTTCCAGTATTCACTTTTTTAGATGTTGCTCGCATCCAATATGAATTAATAAAAGAAATAGGGATTAACAGGTTACACGCTGTAATTGGGCCATCGGCAGGTGGGATGATTGCGCAGCAATGGGCGGTTCATTATCCACATATGGTCGAACGAATGATAGGTGTAATTACGAATCCGCAAAATCCAGTTGTAACATCTGTGAATGTTTTGCGGAATGCAATTGATGCCATTCAGTTGGATCCGAAATGGCAGGATGGGACTTATGGGGAAGAGCAACCAATTAAGGGATTACATGTAGCAAGTAAAATGATGTTTATCAATGCATTTGATGCGAAGTATTATGAAAAGGAATTTCCGCGTAATAGTACCGAAACAAAACCGTATGAAAACTTTGGTTCACCGACATCATTTGAGAAAGAGATTGATTGCTTAACGCTTCAAAATATTCAATTTGTAGACGCAAATTCATGGATGTATACTGCAAAGGCAACGTTATTACATGATATTGCGTATGGCTTCTCCTCTATGGATGAGGCACTTTCACAAATTGAGGCAAATGTGCTGATGATTCCATGTAAGCAAGACGTATTACAACCAGCACATTATAATTATAAAATGGTTGATAGCCTGAAAAAACAAGGGAAATTTGCAGAAGTATATGAGATTGAAAGCACGAATGGACATATGGCTGGAGTGATGGATATCCATCTATTTGAGAAGAAATTGTATGAGTTTTTGAATCGTAAAATATCTAGTTTTGTATAAAGAAAGGTGCATATTTAGCAAGTAGCACCTTTCTTTATACAAACTTTAAACGAAAAATATACGTGGCAATGCATGCGCCGAAAAAAGCGATGCTAAGTAATAAAAGTAGGAATGAGATTTCTTGAAACGATAGCTTATTATAGTTTTTCTTCATATTAAATACAATGATAGAAAGAATAAGAAAAATAAGGCCCATAAAGAAAAATGAAAGTGTCATGTCACTTCGCTCCTTTCGTAAAACAAGTATTATGAGAATACAATGTGAAAGTTAGCTTTGTAAAGTATAAATATTGATAAAAAGTTGAGAAAGAGATAAGAAAAGGTACAGTTTCATTTCTTTGCGTTCAGCCATCAGCATGCTAAAATTGGTGAGTAAAGAGGAAAAATACTGTTTCAAAGTTTTATTGTATATAAGGAGGAACAATCGATGACAGAAGTAAAAACAATTACAACAGAAGAAGTACAAAAGCGTCTCGAAAATGGAGAGACATTATTTCTAGTAGATGTACGTGAAGATGAAGAAGTGGCGCAAGGGAAAATTCCAGAAGCTGTACATATAAAAATGGGTGACATTCCAAATAAATTGGAATTCTTTGATAAGGAAAATGAATATATTTTTATTTGTAGATCAGGAATGCGCAGTGAAAATGTATGTCACTATTTAAATGAGCAAGGATTTAAAACCGTCAATATGGTTGGCGGTATGCTGCAATATAAAGGAGAAATTAAATAATGAATTTATAAAAACTTGAAACGTGTCTGTTTCAAGTTTTTTTTCTTATGCATACAGTGTACAAAGGAGGGAATAATTTGGGTGCGCGAATTCGTAATATGAAAATTATCAATAATAAAGGCAACGTGAATGTAGGCGATTATTATAGCCTTTCACCTTCAGGGGTTCAAAAAGTATATGCTGGTGCTGGCGGGTCAAGCATCGCTAATTTTTTTAATGGCAAACGTATGCAACCTGAAACGCCAAGAGTTCCAGAGTTTTTCCGCCATTAGAAACGAGTGAATTAACATTAGGATCATAAAGGAAAGGAGGAATAAATATGCCTGCTCATATTCAAAAATTTGTCATTGTAAATCAGTATGGAAATATATTTACAGGTGATCACTTAAGTGATACTTCATTTGTTGCTTCTAAAACATATAGCGGGGCATTGGGACCGACGTGCATCGATGTTGTAACAGTAGTTGGTACAACATCAAATCTTTGCTTACAACCAGGTGACACAGTGACAACAACGTATACAAGAGGAACACAAACATCTGAAAGTCAAAATACAGGATTATAAGGGGAGAATCCCGTTGGAATTTTGCAAGCAGTGCCAAATACAGATGCTTTTAATTCCGCGCCTGGTTTATAAGAAATAATCCCCTGATTGTAGGGGATTATTTCTTAAGGTGCATGGGCATGCGTTTTCGATAAATTACGTAGCTGCGACGTAAATATTTTACGGGAACACTAAATACATGTACGAGTCTTGTGAATGGCCAAGTTGCAAAAAGGCCTAGTGCTGCAATAATATGAATTTTAAACCAAATCGGTACGTCTGCCATATATTCTGCTTTCGGACTGAAAATGAACAGACTACGGAACCATGGGCCAATTGTTGTACGGTAATCAAAGCCTTTTGCATCAATATTGAAAAAGGTAGAAGAAAGACCGGCTAACATAACAATGAACAGTAGAATGAGAGCTATATAGTCTCCTTTTGTACTTGTTGCAATCATACGTTTTACTGTAAAACGACGATACATTAAGATTACTAATCCAACAATAGAAGCAATTCCAGCAGGAAGTCCGAAACTAATAGCAATGATATGATAAGTATACTCTGAAATACCGAGTGAGCGATAGACAGATTCCGGAATTAAAATTCCCATAATATGACCGCCGATTACAAACATAATTCCAAAGTGAAAGAGAAGACTTCCAATTCGAAGTATTTTCTTTTCGAGCAGTTCACTAGATTTTGATGTCCAACCAAATTGGTCATAGTTATAGCGAAAAATGTGTCCGCCGATAAAGATTGCGAAAATGATATAAGGAAATAGCACCCAGAAAAATTGATCCAGCATGTTTAGAGAACTCCTTTCTCATTTGTTTGTACACCCCATGCATCAATAGCAAGCAGAACGGAAGCGATGATTGGTTCATGTAGACAATTTGCTTTTTTTAATTGCTCATGCAAAGCTTGTATATTTTTCATGTACTTACTTATAAGTGGATCACAATCTTCTTCCGGTGCGTTTGCTAGAAATTCAAGAAGAAGTGGTAAGTAATCAGGAAGCTCCTTATCTGTTACCATAAAGCCAGCTTTTTGATAATGTTGTTTTAATTCTAGTAATTCAATTCCGCGTTCTCTTTGTTCACCTGTATTCATATAAGTTAAGTATAAATTTGTCTTTTTTCCGAAGTCGAATGTATACACATACGAGTCGATTAGTTGCGCATCTGTTTTGTTCTGTACTTGTTTTATGAATCTTGTAAGCAATGTGCGAATTTCTTCATTTGTAATCGTACGGATTGTTTCTTGTAGTTCGGGTAAAGCTTCTCTCCATCCTGCTTCAGGATAGGAGAGAAGGAAGGAAGTACAAGAAAAAGCGGTTTGTAAACTTTGTTTCATCGTTGTTACCTCCCTTAGTTAAGAAAGCGTCATGCAAGAGCCTGGACCACCGGCAAAGGAAAGGCCACAGCTTCCTTGTTCACTATATAAATCAGCAACTTGCTCGCGGTGAGTTGTTGGAATAACAAAGCGATCTTTATATTTTGCGATTGCTAGTAGGCGGTACATATCTTCTACATCTTCTTTTGTTAATCCAAGTTCTTTTAATACCATTTCATCTGGCTCTTTATGAACTTGTAGTGCTCTCATATGTGTGCGCATGACAGCCATTTTTTTCAATGTAAGTCGAATGTGGGATTCGTCCCCAGCGGTAAGTAAATTCGCTAAATATTGAATTGGAATTCGCATATTATCAATTGCAGGGAAAATATCCTCTTCTTTCCAGTTGCTTCCTTTTCCTTCGACTATATTCATAATTGGACTGAGCGGTGGAATATACCAAACCATTGGCATTGTTCTATATTCAGGGTGAAGCGGAAGAGCGATTTTCCAATCGATAATCATTTTGTAAATTGGTGAATGTTGCGCTGCTTTTATCCATTCTTCAGGTATTCCTTGTTTTTTTGCCTCGGCAACTACTTCTGGATCATTTGGATCTAAGAAAACAGTAAGCTGCGATTCATATAAGTCTTTTTCATTTTCGATGGAAGCGGCTTCTTTTACCTTGTCAGCGTCATATAACATAACACCAATGTAGCGTATACGCCCTACACATGTTTCAGAACAGATGGTAGGCATACCCGCCTCAATACGCGGGAAGCACATTGTACATTTTTCCGCTTTATTCGTTTGCCAGTTGAAATACACTTTTTTATATGGGCAAGAAGATACACAAAATCTCCAAGCACGGCATGCATTTTGATCGACAAGAACAATTCCATCTTCTTCACGTTTATACATCGCGCCAGATGGACAAGAAGAAACGCAAGACGGATTCATACAATGTTCGCAAATGCGAGGTAAATACATCATAAAGACGTTTTCAAAGTCTGTCTTAATATCTTCTTCCATTTTCTTTACATTCGGGTCTTGTAAGGCAGTGATATGTCCACCAGCTAAGTCATCTTCCCAGTTTGGCCCCCATTCAATTTTATCGATAAATTCGCCTGTAATTGCCGATTTTGGACGAGCTACTGGTTGATGTTTGCGCTGCGGGCTGTTTGTTAACGTTTCATAATCGTAGTTCCATGGCTCGAAGTAATCATCGATTGTCGGTAAATCTGGATTATGAAAAATATTTAGTAGACGTTTCACTTTAGAACCGGATTTGAGCTGAAGTTCACCGTTCTTTACTTCCCAGCCGCCTTTATATATTTCTTGATTTTCCCATTGTTTTGGATAGCCAATACCAGGCTTTGTTTCCACATTGTTAAAATACATATATTCAGCACCTGGACGATTTGTCCAGGTATTTTTGCACGTTACACTACAAGTATGGCAGCCGATACATTTATCTAAGTTCATTACCATTCCGACTTGTGCTTTAATCTTCAAGCCAATCTACCTCCTTCAGTTTGCGGATGACGACGTTTAAATCACGCTGATTACCCGTTGGACCATAGTAGTTAAACCCATAGCTTAATTGACCATATCCGCCAATCATATGCGTTGGTTTTACATGGATGCGCGTTGGACTATTATGCGTTCCACCACGGTTACTTGTTAAATTTGTACCAGGCACGTTAATATGACGGTCTTGTGCATGATGCATAAAGGCCATTCCTCTTGGTATGCGATGTGTAACAACTGCACGTGCTACAACAACGCCGTTTCGGTTGAAACATTCAATCCAGTCGTTATCATCTACACCAGCTTCAGCGGCGTCATCTTTATTCATCCAAACAGTTGGACCACCACGGAATAGTGTTAACATTGGTAAGGAATCGAAGTACATACTATGAATAGACCATTTATTATGCGGCGTTAAATAGTTTAGCGTAATTTCTTTTCCTTCTACTTCCGGACGTGATTTTTGAAACGGTTTATGCTGCAAGATTGGTTTAAATGTTGCCATTGTTTCACCAAACTCTTTCATCATCTCGTGATCTAAGTAGAATGATTGTCGTCCTGTAATCGTTCTCCAAGGAATAAGACGTTCTACATTTGTTGTAAATGGTGAGTAGCGGCGTCCCCCTTTTTCTGAGCCAGTAAAGGCAGGAGAAGTAATTACTGTTTTAGGTTGTGCTGTAATTTGCTCGAATGTGAAACACTCTTCTTCGCGTTCTGCTGCTAAATCGCGTAATTTTAAATCTGTTTGTTTTTCAAGAGCTTCCCACGCTTTTACAGCCATATGACCATTAGTTGTTGAAGAAAGAGTAAGGACTGCTTCTGCTGCATGGACTGCTTCTGTTATATTAGGGCATCCTTTTGCGATAGAATCGGTGCGGATGACTCCTAAGCGACTCTTTAATTGTTCGTACTCTTTTTCTGCGGACCAAGAAATACCTTTTGTCCCAATTGGTTGTTTACCAGCATTTGGTCCAAGCGCAGTCATTTTGTCATAAATTGTTTTATAATCACGCTCGACAACATGAATTTGTGGCATCGTTTTACCTGGAATTGGTTCACATTCCCCTTTGCTCCAGTCTTTAATCTTGCCAAGTGGCTGTGCTAATTCTTGCGGTGTATCGTGAAGAAGCGGAGTTGCAACAACTTCTTTTATTGGATCAAGATCAAGTTCTGTTGCTAATTTAGAGACTGCTTTTGCAAGGGAGCAGAAAATGTCCCAGTCGGAACGAGCTTCCCATGGTGAACCAATAGCTGGATTAAATGGATGTACAAATGGATGCATATCTGTACTACTTAAATCGTGTTTTTCATACCATGTTGAAGCGGGTAGAACAATATCGGAATAAAGTGCTGTCCCGGCCATACGGAAATCTAGGTTAACAAGTAAATCTAGTTTGCCTTCAGGGGCCGTTTCATGCCATTTTATTTCTTCTGGTCGCAATGAATCGCTATCATCGTTCATTAATCCATTTGTTGTACCGAGTAAATGTTTTAAGAAATATTCGTGACCTTTACCTGAACTTGAAATTAAGTTTGCACGCCATACAAATAAGTTACGTGGGAAGTTATTTTTGTTATCTGGATCTTCAATGGCAAATTTCAGTTCTTTTTCTTTTAATTTCTGTGCCACATATATTCCAATTTCTTCTTTTGTGGTTGCCCCATTAGCGACAGCTTCTTTATAAATTTCAATTCCATTCTTTTCGAAAGTCGGATAAGAAGGAAGCCAGCCAAGACGAGCTGCTAATACATTGTAATCACCATGATGTTGATAGCGTGAGTTGCCAACAACTGGTGATGCTAAGTGACCGACTGGTGTATCTTCATAACGCCACTGATCTGTTACAAAATAGAAGAATGATGTCCCGTTTTGTAGCTTTGGAGGACCTTGCCAGTCTCTTGCCATCGCAATGGTTTGCCATCCTTCGGCTGGACGTAATTTTTCTTGCCCGACATAATGTGCCCAACCACCGCCATTTACGCCTTGTGCCCCAACGAGAAGAACGAGGTTTAAAACAGCGCGATAAATCGTATCAGAGTTAAACCAATGGTTAATACCAGCACCGACAATAATCATGGAACGACCATTTGTATCGATGGCGTTTTGAGCAAACTCACGAGCGATTTGAATGACTAAGTCTCGTTTTACACCTGTGATGTTTTCTTGCCATGCTGGTGTAAATGGAATCGAATCATGAAAGTCTTTTGGTTCTTGGCCGCCAAGTCCACGGTTTACGCCGTAGTTAGCTAATGTTAAGTCGTACACAGTTGTAACGAAAACATCACCATCTCGTGTTTTCATTTTCTTCACTGGAATTGTTCGTTCTAGTATTTGATTCCCTTCATCAGAGAAGTATGGAATCTGTACAGTACCAATGGCATCTTCCATGCCAAGTAAAGAAAGCCGCGGATTAATTTTTTCTCCCGTTTGCTCATCTTCTAAGCGCAAGTTCCATTTCTTCTCATTATCCCAGCGAGAGCCCATTGTACCGTGAGGAATAGCAAAATCATTCGTGTTATCATTCCAAAGAACAGGCTTCCATTCGCCAAGCTTTGTTTCACGGCCAATATCATTTGCATGTAAGAACCGATCTGCTATGAATTGGTCTCCTTGCTGTTTTAATGTGACGAAGAACGGGAAATCAGTATATTGTTTTGCATAATTTGTGAAGCATTCTACTTGTTTGTCCACATAAAACTCTTGTAAAATGACGTGCCCCATCGCCATCGCAAGTGCGCCATCTGTCCCTTGTTTTACGCTCATCCAGTCATCAGCAAATTTTGTGGATTCAGCAAAGTCAGGACTTACGGAAACAACTTTTGTTCCTTTGTAGCGTACTTCAGCTAAGAAGTGCGCATCTGGCGTTCTGGTCATTGGAACGTTTGAACCCCATGTCATAATGTAACCAGAGTTATACCAATCACTACTTTCTGGTACATCTGTTTGATCACCCCAAATTTGTGGGGAAGCAGGTGGGAGGTCAGCGTACCAATCATAGAAGCTGAGCATAGGTCCACCCATCAGCTGCATAAAGCGGCTACCAGCAGCATGACTTAACATAGACATGGCTGGAATTGGTGAGAAACCAACGTTTCGATCGGGACCATATTTCATTACTGTATATAGTAAGGAGGTTGCAACAAGTTGCAATACTTCATCCCAGTTCGCACGAATGAATCCACCTTTACCACGTGCACTTTTATAGGTGCGAGCTTTTTCAGGATTTTCTACAATGCTTTTCCAAGCATCTAATGGTGATGTATGATTTTGAAGTTCTTCCTTCCACATATTCCAAAGGACGCCGCGTACATATGGATATTTCACGCGAAGTGGACTATAAATGTACCAAGAAAAACTTGCGCCGCGTGGACAACCCCGAGGCTCAAAATCCGGCATATCAGGGCCAGTAGTTGGATAATTTAATTCTTGTCCTTCCCAAGTTACAATTCCATCTTTTACATAAATGTTCCAACTACAAGAGCCAGTACAGTTTACTCCATGTGTAGAGCGGATGACTTTATCATGTTGCCATCTTTTGCGATAGACGTTTTCCCATTCGCGATCTTCGTATGTTTCTTGTGTATGGTTCTCGTTATATCGATCTATTGGCGAAAAATATTTTAACCGTTTCATGAATGCTGAAGATTTCTTTTTCATACTGCTCACTCCTTTATTACCTCTCATTTTCTTATCTTCACTATAAGAGGAGGGAATAAATAGGGATGTGATATCTATCACAGTTCAACAGATTGTCAAAAATCATTTCGTAAGAGTGTGGTGTTTTTCACATTTCATCATGTGTTTTTCGTGTAGAGTGAAGGAGAAAAGAAAAAGTAGCCTCTCACATAGAGAGACTACTCAATACTACAAATAGAAGAGGGACAATCTTCACAAGAAATTTCACATTTTAAAAATTGTAAATTATGAATTGTAATTTTTCCTTTCTGAATAGAAAGGATTCCTTGTTTTTTTAATTCATTTAACATACGGTTGACACTTTCGCGTGAAGTAGCACAGAAGTTAGCAAGCTCTTGGTTTGTTAAAGGCAAATCAATCAAGATCCCATTTTCTTTTAAAATACCGTAACTATTTGTCATGCGAATGAGCGTGGAATATAAAGCACCTTTTTTTCCATGCAATACTAAATCACGAAATTTTGTTTGCATTCTTCTTAGATGTTCACTAATCCATTTCATAAATTCAAATGCAAGAGCTGGCTTTTGAAGCAATGCTTTTTCTAAGGCATCTCGTTTTATTACACCAATCTCAACTTCTTCGAGACATTTTGCATTTAATAAATACTTTGCATGATCTGCAAATAGTGTTAATTCTCCGATAATATCATCCTTTGAACAAATGCGAAGTGTTAATTCTTGTCCATCAGCGCTAATTTTACTAATTTGTACTTTTCCAGATCGAATGATATAGAGTTCTTTTGCTTCTATACCTTCTTGAAAAATATAGCTTCCTTTGCTGACGTTCATTTTATATTCAACAGATGCAAGTAGTTCTTTTAAATCATTTGATAATGCCGTACGATTTGTCACAGCAATCACCTTTCTTTTTCGAGCAGTCTATCCTTTATTGTGAGTATAAGTATGATGAAAATGCAAGTAATATTTCCTGTATAATATAAAAAAGTAGATGTTTCATGCAAACACCTGTTTAAGTATAATAATATAGGAAGTCCTTTATTATTTAATCTATTTTTTTGATACTCGTTTTTTTAGTATGCTTATTTAAAAAAGTAACGAAAACTTTTAGTAGTGGATGACTGATAAGGAGAACCACTATAATCATGATTTGATTCAATAAATAGACAGTATTCACCTTGAGACAGTTTGTTTCAAGGTTTTTTTATGGGGAATTTTTCTTTCAATGTGAACAAATTACGAACGGATTTGTGAAGAATTTTTGAATGGCGCATATGATGTGAGAAATATCACAACAAATATTAGATTACTTGATTATGATGAAGGCAAATAAAATATGGAAAGCAAACAAAGAACATGAGCTAAAACATCACAGTTCAAAAATATATTATAATAGAATGAAGAAAGATATGAATGAAGCAAAAAGGAGGGGTGACGATGCACGAGAAGGTGAGGGATTCTTTCGGGCGCCCGCTTCAAGATTTACGGATTTCAGTTATAGATCGCTGTAATTTTAGATGCACGTACTGTATGCCGGCTGAAGTATTTGGACCAGATTATGCTTTTTTACAAGAAGAATTTTTACTTACATTTGATGAGATTGAAAGATTAGCAAAATTATTTGCTGGCATAGGTGTAAAGAAAATTAGACTTACAGGTGGAGAACCATTACTTCGAAAAGATTTACCGAAGCTGATTAAGCGTCTAGCAAGTCTGGATGGTATAACGGATATTGGACTAACAACAAATGGTATACATTTGACAAAACAAGCAAAAGCATTAAAGGAAGCAGGCTTGCAGCGAGTAAACGTTAGTCTGGATGCGATAGAAGATAATGTATTTCAGAAAATAAATGGACGGAATGTTAGTACGAAACCTGTGTTAAAAGGGATTATAGCTGCTAAAGAGGTCGGTCTTGAAGTAAAGGTAAATATGGTTGTGAAAAAAGGAATGAATGATAGTCAAGTTCTTCCAATGGCTACTTGTTTTAAAGAACAGGGAATACCACTTCGTTTTATTGAATTTATGGATGTTGGGAGTACGAACGGATGGAATTTCGAACAGGTAGTTACAAAACAAGAATTAATTGAGATGATTGGCAATGTATATCCGATTGAACCCGCTGAACCACACTATTTCGGAGAGGTCGCAAAGCGCTATTGTTACATAGGAAGTGATGTGGAAGTTGGATTTATCACTTCTGTTTCTGAATCATTTTGTTCTTCATGTACAAGAGCGCGAATTTCAGCTGATGGAAAGTTTTATACGTGTTTGTTTGCGACAGAAGGTACGGATTTAAGAGCGTTGCTTAGAACCAATTGTTCTGATAATGAGTTATTACAAGTCATACAAGATGTATGGAGATATCGAAAAGACCGATATTCTGATGAGCGGACGGAAGAAAGCGCGAAAAATCGTGCGAAAATTGAAATGTCTTATATTGGAGGATAAGAAGGGAGGGAAAACATTGCAGGACCGATATTCAAGGCAAATGTTATTTTC
Organism: Bacillus cytotoxicus NVH 391-98; assembly: GCF_000017425.1. Taxonomy (GTDB): domain Bacteria; phylum Bacillota; class Bacilli; order Bacillales; family Bacillaceae_G; genus Bacillus_A; species Bacillus_A cytotoxicus. The sequence goes on along the minus strand of NC_009674.1, from coordinate 3,460,903 downwards.
AAGTATTGGTGAAGATGGACAGAGGAAAATAAGAGAAAAGCATGTATTGCTTATTGGTGCTGGAGCTCTTGGTGCCGCCAATGCTGAAGCTCTTGCTAGAGCAGGAATCGGAAAATTGACAATTGCGGATCGAGATTATGTCGAGTGGAGCAATTTGCAGCGGCAGCAATTATATACAGAAGAAGATGCCAAGCAATATAAGCCAAAGGCGATTGCAGCTGCAGAACATTTACAGAAGATTAATTCTGAAGTTGAGATTATTCCAGTTGTGACAGATGTGGCGATACAAGAGATGGAAGATTTCATTCAAGGTATAGATTTAATAATAGATGCAACAGATAATTTTGATACGCGTCTTCTTATTAATGATATTTCACAAAAATATAATGTACCTTGGATATATGGAGGATGTGTTGGTAGTTATGGCGTAACGTATACAATTCTTCCAGGAAAAACACCGTGCTTTCGCTGTTTGATGGAGCATCCGACAAGCGGTGCCACATGTGATACGGCAGGGGTAATACAGCCGGCGGTACAAATGGTCGTTGCACATCAAGTAACCGAAGCTTTAAAAATATTAGTAGAAGATTTTGGAGCACTTCGGGAGACAATGTTGTCATTTGATGTTTGGAATAATCAACATATGGCATTTAAAGTGAATAGGCAGAAAAAAGAGAGCTGCCCATCTTGTGGCAAGTTACGTACGTACCCAAGTTTGGCATTTGAATCACAAATGAAAACCGAAGTATTATGTGGGCGAAATACGGTTCAAATCCGTCCTGGCGTTTCGAAATCTCTTAATCTAGAAGAAATTAAAAAGCGCTTACAAAAAAACATGGATATTCAAGTAACACCGTATTTATTATCCTTTTTCATCGAGGAGTATCGTTTTGTTCTCTTTAAGGATGGTAGAGCGTTTGTTCATGGGACAAATGATAAGGCAGAAGCGAAGCGATTATATACAAGGTATATAGGCTAAACCTAAAGGCGACCTTTAGGTTTAGCGGATGCGTTATATTTATGAATTTCGAAGATAGTCGCCGCTTTTTCCTCCTGTTTTTTCGAGAAGATATGTTTCACCGATAATCATTCCTTTATCGACAGCTTTACACATATCATACACGGTAAGAGCAGTCATAGAAGCGGCTGTTAAAGCTTCCATTTCAACGCCTGTACTTCCTTCTGTTTTTACCTTTACTTCAATAAGTAAACGATATTGTTTTTTTTCTTGTTTCCAATCAAAGGAAACATCGACTCCTTTTAAAAGTAAGGGATGACACATTGGAATAACATCAGAAGTACGTTTTGCCGCCATAATACCAGCGATTTGAGCGACGCCTAGTACATCTCCTTTCCCAATTTCATGATGGGAGATTTTATCATAAATTTCTTTTGTAACAAGGATGCTAGAACAAGCAATTGCAGTGCGCACTGTTACTTTTTTATCACTAATATCGACCATCTTAGCACGGCCTTGGTCATTAAAATGAGTAAATGAAGACATGGAATTCCTCCTTGAAGTAATTGCTAGTATGGTTAGCATTGTACAATATAAAGTGTAATCAAGATGTGATATTTTGCAAACAGGGGTGAAAAAATGCTAGAAAAACGAGTACCAATTCCAGTTGCTGAAGCAGTAAAGAGAGTGATGAAATATGCTCAGCGCGGTGAAATAGAAGAGACGATTCTTATGGAGAGTTATGGAAGAGTGCTTGGAGAGGATGTTGTAGCTGATCACGATGTACCTTATTTCAATCGTTCTCCTTATGATGGATTCGCAATTCGGGCAGAAGATACGAAAGAGGCAAGTCAAAGTAATCCAATTGAATTTCAAGTAGTGGGAGAGATCGGAGCAGGGTCTGTTTTTCAAGGAGAAGTGAAAGCATTTGAAGCTGTTCGAATTATGACAGGAGCAGCGATTCCAGAAGGATGTAATGCTGTTGTTATGTTAGAGTTGACAGAAGTTTGTACAAGAGATGGAAAAACATATATGAAGTTGAAACGTTCTTTTCGAGCAGGAGATAATGTTTCATTTAAAGGTGAAGATATAAAGAAAAATCATGTGCTCGTGAAAAAAGGAACGAGAATAAATCCAGGTGTGGCAGCGTTATTAGCAACGTTTGGATACAGTTCCGTTCATGTTGTAAAACAACCAGTTGTTGGAATTATCACAACTGGAAGTGAACTGTTAGAAGTGTATGAACCACTTGAACTGGGAAAAATTCGAAATAGTAATTCCTATATGATTGCAGCTCAAATTATGAAAGCAGGCGGAAAAGTGCGATATTATGGGCAACTTGCAGATCAATTGGATGCCTGCTATGAAGCTGTGAAAGCGGCACTGGATGAAGTTGATATTTTAATTACAACCGGCGGTGTTTCAGTAGGGGATTATGATTATTTACCTGCTATTTATGAACGATTACAGGCGAATGTACTATTTAATAAGGTTGCCATGAGACCAGGTAGTGTGACAACAGTAGCGGAAGTGGGGAGAAAGCTATTATTCGGATTATCGGGTAATCCATCAGCTTGTTATGTTGGGTTCGAATTATTTGTTCACCCAGTTATACAAACGCATCTTTATGCAAAGGAACCACATGTATATCGCGCAGATGCCGTTTTGCAAAAAGATTTCCCAAAAGCAAATCCATTCACACGTTTTGTAAGGGGAAAAGTAAGCATTGTAAATGGTATGTTACATGTAACTCCGGTAGGATTGGATAAGTCGAGCGCTGTATCATGTCTTGCAGAGGCAAATGCATTCATTGTATTACCAGGAGGAACGCGAGGGTTCGAAACAGGTATGACCGTCTCGGTTCTATTGCTTGATTCGAGTCAAGGAAGTGAATGGCCATGGGCAGAGCCACTCCAATCTTACAAATAGTAGGATATCAAAATAGTGGGAAAACAACATTAATGGAGAAGTTAGTTCATGCTTTTTCAAGTGAAGGAAGGAAAGTTGCCACAATTAAGCATCATGGACATGGTGGGTTTCCTGAACTTTCGCAAAAAGATAGTGAACGGCATAGACAAGCAGGTGCAGTTGTAAGTGCTGTAGAAGGAGCTGGATTGTTATCTCTTTCAGCACTTCGTAATCATTGGATGTTAAAGGATGTAATTCAGTTATATGAATTCTTTGCAGTAGATCTCATTTTAATAGAAGGATATAAAACAGAATCATATCCGAAAATTGTCTTACTTCGTTCGCTAGATGATATGTCTTTATTGGAACAGGTGGATAACATAAAAGCTGTTATTGTCTGGGATGAAGCGATTTTACAGTTACAAAAAACATATAAAATTTTTCATATAACAGATGCCGATTCTTATATGAAATGGCTTGTAGAAATGGTAAGGGGTGCAAAATGACATATACGTATTATGAAGTAATTGATACACCGATTTCAATTGAAGAAGTAACAAATAAAGTGATTAGCCGAGAATGCGGCGCAGTAACAACCTTTATTGGGACTGTTAGGGAATTTACGAAAGGGCGTCGTACATTATATTTAGAGTATGTCGCTTATAAAACAATGGCTGAAAAAATGCTTGCAAAAATTGGTGCGGAAGTGAAAGAAAAATGGCCAGGGACACATGTTGCGATTACGCATCGCACTGGTACACTTCAAATTTCTGATATCGCAGTTGTTGTTGCGGTATCAACACCGCATCGAAAAGCTGCTTATGAGGCGAATGAGTATATTATGGAACGCATCAAACAAATTGTGCCCATTTGGAAAAAAGAATTTTGGGAAGATGGCAATTCGTGGATTGGTGATCAATTAGAAAGAGTATCGTATCCAGATGGAGAACCGGGAAAGGAGCTGGAATTATGATTCAAGTATTATTGTTCGCACATTTGCAAGAAGAAGCTGGAACAAGTGAATTGAAAATAGACTGTGACAACATAACAGTTACAGAGTTAAAACAGTTTCTTACAAAAGAGTATCATGTATCAGTTGACCAGCAAATTATGGTTGCAATTAATGAAGAATATGCAAATGATACGGATACCATTCAAGCAGGCGATGTTGTTGCACTTATTCCACCTGTAAGTGGAGGTTGATTTTTTCCAGTCTAATCACGAGATCACGTGATTAGACTGGAGGGAATGAATATAAAATTGTGAAACATTGAACAAATTAGGAGGCGGAAAGAGATGAGAAGTCCGAATTTTCAGTTAGGTTTACAAACTTCTAATCTTATTATTGGTTTTATGGTATGGGTGATTTTATCTTCGTTAATGCCATTTATTAAAACAGATATTACGTTAACGGCAGGGCAAATCTCCCTTGTAACAGCAGTACCTGTTATTTTAGGATCGGTGCTTCGAATACCAATTGGGTATTGGACAAACCGATATGGAGCAAGAAAATTATTCTTTATCAGTTTTATTATTTTACTGTTCCCTGTTTTTTATATTAGTATTGCAAACTCTATGATGGATTTAATTATTGGTGGTCTATTCGTAGGAATTGGTGGCGCTGTATTTTCTGTAGGTGTGACGTCATTACCGAAATATTATCCAAAAGAACGTCACGGTTTTGTAAATGGTATTTATGGGGCGGGAAATGCAGGAACAGCAATTACTTCTTTTTTAGCACCAGTCATTGCAAGTTCATTTGGTTGGAGAGCAACTGTACAGTCATTTTTAATTTTATTAGCATTGTTTGCGTTATTAAATTTCTTATTAGGTGATCGCAATGAAAGAAAAGTGAACACACCATTATTAGAACAATTAAAAGGTGTGTATAAAAATGAGAAACTTTGGTTTTTATGCATTTTCTATTTCTTAACGTTTGGATCATTTGTTGCTTTTACGGTGTACTTACCAAACTTTTTAGTGTCTCACTTTGGATTAGCAAAAGTCGATGCAGGTATGAGAACAGCTGGATTTATTGTATTAGCAACAATTATGCGCCCGATAGGTGGATGGCTTGGTGATAAGTTTAATCCATTTAAAATTTTAATCTTTGTATTTATTGGATTGACGTTATCGGGTATTATTTTATCATTTATGCCAAGCATGAATGTCTATACATTTGGTTGTTTACTCGTTGCGTTTTGTGCAGGAATTGGAAATGGGACAGTCTTTAAACTTGTACCGATGTATTTTTCTAAGCAAGCAGGGGTTGTAAATGGGCTTGTTGCAGCATTAGGTGGATTAGGTGGATTTTTCCCTCCGCTTATTTTAACAGTACTGTTCCAATTAACAGGTCATTATGCAATTGGATTTATGGCACTTTCAGAAGTGGCACTTGCTTGTCTCATTATTACAGTTTGGATGTATAGTCAAGAAAAGCTATTACTTATGCTAAATAATAAATAATTCCATTGTTTGAAAAAGAGAGCAGCATGGTTTCAGTTGGAAAACTAGAAGCCTGCTGTTTTTTGTATTGTTTGAAAAGATTGAGGGGAATATAAAGGCGATAAAATGTTATAGATTTTAGCATAGAAAGGTTTGGGAAAATGGATATCTTTTTAGCGATTTTACCTGCTTTATTTTGGGGAAGCATTGTACTTTTTAATGTGAAACTTGGTGGAGGCCCCTACAGCCAAACGTTCGGAACAACATTAGGTGCACTTATTTTTTCAATAGGTATTTATATCTTTGTACAACCAGTAATAACGCCGGTAGTGATTGGTGTAGGAATTGTATCGGGCTTATTTTGGGCGCTTGGGCAAGCAAATCAATTAAAAAGTATTGATTTAATGGGCGTTTCGAAAACAATGCCGATTTCAACAGGGATGCAATTAGTCGCGACGACTTTATTTGGCGTTTTAATTTTTCGTGAATGGTCAACAACTGTATCTATTGTATTAGGTATTCTAGCAATCATTTGTATCATTGTTGGGATTGTGTTGACATCACTTCAGAGTAAAGAAGAAAAGAATGAAGCGCAAGCAGGAACTTTTAAAAAAGGAATTATGATTTTACTTGTTTCAACTTTTGGGTATTTGGTATATGTCGTAGTTATACGCCTATTCCATGTAAATGGATGGTCGGCTTTATTGCCGCAAGCAATTGGAATGGTAATAGGGGGTATTTTATTAACATTTCGGCATAAACCATTTAATAAATATGCGATTCGAAATATCATTCCAGGTCTAATTTGGGCAGCTGGAAATATGTTTTTATTTATTTCACAACCACGCGTAGGAGTAGCAACTAGTTTTTCTCTTTCACAAATGGGAATTGTGATTTCAACTTTAGGTGGAATTTTTATATTAGGTGAAAAGAAGACAAAGCGTCAATTTATTGCTATTATCATTGGGATTCTTTTCATTATTGGAGCTGGAATTATGCTAGGAATTGCAAAAGGGTAAGAATACAATATTATAAAGTGAAATAACATTTTGTATTAATCGTTGGAAGCATCTATATACAATATTTATCAGTTTATTCCGCTATTTTAGAGTAGTAAGACTCCCATCTCAAGATTGAGAGAGAAGCGAGGAAGATAGATGAAGTCTTACGTGGGAATAAAGAAAGCTACACTGATTCAAGTTTTCTTTATATGCAACATTGCATAGAGCTATAATTGATCGTGATGGTATACTGAAACTGCTCAATATTTTTCATCAATGATTAGATTGAAAATGTAACGTTTTATGAAATGTAGATTATGTATAAACTTATAAAAAAAGAAGAGACGCCCATCTAGGCGTCTCTTCTTTTTTCTAAGCTGAAACTTTAGGATATTTATAATTAGCAATAATTTTTACGCAAAAAAAAAGCGTTTGACTATGTTTGCGTTGTAGATGTGTATTTATTAATGATTAATCGTGTTTTGTAAGAAATCTGTTGCTTGATTTTCAGAAACATTTTGAACAAGTGCTACTTCACTAATTAAGATTCTGCGTGCATTGTCTAACATTTGTTTTTCACTCGCATTTAATGTTCTTTCTTTATTGCGGTGGAGTAAATCACGTACGACTTCAGCTCCGTCTACAAAATCACCGCTTTTCATCTTTTCCATATTTAATGTATATCTTTGTTTCCATGACAGTGATTTGTCTGGGGCTCCGTTATGAACGTCAACTAAAGCGTGATTTAATGTTGTTTGATCTACGACATAACGTATGCCAGAATCTTGAACTTTATCCATAGGAATCATTACTTGCATATCGCTAATCACCATGTGTATAACGCAATATTGACGTGTCTTGCCTAACACTTCTTTATCTTCAATGGCCTCAATGATTCCAGCTCCATGCATAGGGTAAACAATTTTATCACCAATTTGAAACAAATCATCCACCTCCAGATGTTGTAACTAGTTTTAGTATAACATCTGGAGGTTTAAAAAGTCAAATTTTATATAATACCATATCGGTTAGTTGTTGGTCAATAGGAAGGCGTTGTTTTTTTGAGGGGGATGAGAAGAGACAGAGTGAGGATATCATGGTGAAAATACAGGGCATATCCGCTTAAAAGGAAGCATAAAATGTAAAATCGTTAATACAATATACTTAAATCCGTTCTTTGTTAAAGGAGGGAGAAAAGGTGGGACGCACAATTAAAATCGATATTACAAATCATGTAGTAGCGAAATTTAAAGCAGATTACTTGGAGTTATATACAAGTAAATTTATGATAGGTAAATTTTATGTCAATAATGAAGAAAAACAGTATGTGTTAGAAGACGGATATGTACATGAAGGTGGAAAATTTTATCGCATCATAGATACGCACCGTGGCAATCAATTAGTGGCGGAGAGCTGCGATCTAGGATGGTGTTCAAATGATTCGCGTTAAAGTATTTGACGAAAGTCATGAAAAAGATTTAGAAGATGCTGTGAATGTTTTTTTAAAGAAATTGAATGATGAACAACTGATAGATATTAAATATCAAGTTGGGGTTTCAATTAATGATGATGAAAATCAAATTTATTGTTTTTCTGCAATGATCGTCTATAAAACATAAAAAAGAGCCGGAGTTTTCCAGCTCTTTTTTATGTTTTTAAGTAGGGAGAACATGTGTTGGCAAAGTATTCATAATAGATGGAGCTGCTTTAGTATTCGCTTCTGGTAGAACAACTTCCTCAGCTTTGGCATCATGTATGTTTTTACACATACCTAGGTGATAACGTTCACCTAAAAAAGGATCGATGTAAAAACCATTTTTAAATATTTTATCATTGTTACTTTTTTTTAGATGGATTTCAGAACAACTAATGCAGTAGTACATAACTTTCCTCTCCTTTATTTTACAGTAATTTTTTATAGCTGATTGAAAAAAGGGAACAAGTAGTAGAGGGAGATTCTCGCCACATTGTCATGTTTAAAATGCTGAGGAAGTACTACCTGTTCATAGAGCAATATAAGTTGTGGACATACCTCACAATTTATATTTGTTTGCTTATTAATCTCAAGGGAAGGAGGAGAGACTAAAAGCAAGTAAGGTAGATAAAACCTTCACGCATCGTAAATGATGCGTGAAGGTTTTCTTTTTTATTTACCTTTGTGAGCATATTATGAGGAAATGTTGAGAGTGTGTTTGTCCTGTTGAAAAAATGTTGTGAATTTCTCAACAGTCTAGAATGCATATTGTTGACATGAAACTAAAAGGGGCACGGCAACGATTCCTTCTTTTGGGTCCACTTAAAATAGCCACAGTCTATTTATAAATAGATTGTGGCTATTTTTGTTTAATTTGCAGCTTTTAACCCATTAGGTGAAATGGCCATATCAAATTTGATATCGGGTGGTTGACGATTATCGTCCAATCCATATTTCCTGAATCGATTTATATGGAAGGCAAGGTATGGGCTCAAATCAGATAGCACTTCTTCGTCTAATTCATTTCCTTCTTGGATGTATTCATGCAGGATATGAGTGAGTTGAAAGACGTTATAAAAAATGACACAATTTGCAATTAGATGATTGTATTTTATAATTTTTCGTTGATATGATTGAAGCCATGCGAATCGCTCGGTAAATATCCGTGTCGAGCATGCTGGGCTATCACAAAAGAATTTCTTTACTTGTAATTGTAGGTGAATAGATGTTTGTTGAATAGCTAGGTCTTGAACAAAACGTGTATAAAGACTATGTACTCGTGATGAAATCTTTCCACAAGAAGGGCAGGGGCATGATTTATAGATGGATTTTAGGATATAAACATGAGTGTGGGCCGCTTGAAACGAAGACATAAGTTCAATACCTTCAAATGAAGGAATAACAATATGCATAAAATGGAATTCTCCTTTTTATCTTACTATGCCATTTCTTGTATTCCTTCACCAAAAGTGCGTAAGTTTAATAAGTGGTTCTTACGCAGATTTGGTGAAATCTCATATAACGTTGTTACCGTATAAAATTTTATTCTTTCAAAATAATAAATCAGAATTTATATAACATGCGTTTTTGCAATATAGCTAAACCAGCTTGCCCATACAACATTCGTTTGATTGATTTCAAGCGATTTACCTGTCCTTCTAACAAGCCATTACTATAGGGAAGAAGAAAGGCATGCTTCACGGCTTGTAAATCGTTGCGTAAATGACGGGCATATGAATAAAAGGGTTGTTCTTTATGGGAAAGTTGTTTTCTTAGCCATTGCAAAAATCCTTCATAATCAGATTGTTTTATCATTGCACGATACTCTTGTATGACTTCATAAACAGTTTGGAGATTAGGATATTTTTCGAAACACCGCTCTAAATCCCTTCTTTCTGAGGTATTCAGATGATTGGGATGAATCCAAAACCATCTGGCAAGACGTTTTCTAGCTATTTGATAGGTAGGAGATGGGTAATTAGCATGTTTCTGTTTGCGCCTTATCCCTTCAACAAGTGTGCGCACAGCCGAAAAGGTGCCGTTATACCCCTTCTTACGGATAAGTGGATCAATCGTTTTAAGTGTTTTTCCCTCTTTTTCAAGACGAATAATAGATTCAAGATACCCTTGAGCTGGACTGATGCGACAACGATTGGTAGTAGGTGGAGTCATCATTTTTATGTATTTTTTAATTGTTCTCCAATTTAAATGATATTCTTTCGTTAGGGAATTGATAGATTTCCCGGAGCGATGGGCTTCCTTTATTTCTTGAATCAAGTCCCATTGCGTATGAGTTTTATTTTTTCTGCTTTTGTTAACGCTGTTTCAATGGAAATAGATGAAGGTTCATTCCAAGTAATAGTAGAAGGAACGGCTGACAAGAGGAACGTATCTAAATGTTTCCTAGCATTTTTAATAAAATGCCAGCGATCATATACTTGAAGAATAGAAGAATTCGCGTTAGAAATTCTTTGCCGAAAACTTGTAAAACCATCGCGACTCACGACTTGAATGTGAGGATGGTGTTTCAGCCATTCCGTTAGTGTTTCAGGAGAACGATTCGGTCATAGCGCTAATGGTCTATGATGACGTAGATCACAAATAAGTGTCCCATACGTATGTCCGTCCTTTACGGAAAGCAAAATTATCTACACCAATGAAAGGGAGACACCTTTGTACCTATGTGAGTTTTACGAACAATATCATGACTGATTGGAAGATATATGGCACGAGCAACTTTCTCTCCAGTTAAGCAACTTGTAGAAAATGCAATTTTTCGTAAAACTTTTTCTGCACGAAGTGTGCGACGTCCGTTGGGGGCTACCCATTCATATTGTTCTGTAAAAACCTTAATAGAACAACAAGAATTATTACAAAACCACTTGTGTAAAATAAGAAGAATGACGGTTTGATCTGTAATAGGAAGATCTTGTATAAGGCGGGTATAACGACTATGACGACGAGAAGAAATAGAATGACAAGATGGACAGTTTGCGGAAATACGATTACTTTTTACAATGAAACGAAGATGACGGTCTTTTGTAGATACATCTATCAATTCGAGAAAAGGATCTGGACTTAACCAACAGATAGGGTACATCATGGTTCACTCCTTTTCTTTTATTATATCAATGTAGTACACAAAAGAGCAATTCACCAAAAGTCCGTAAGAACCACTTTGGTATTGCAAAAAACACTCTGATAAAAAAACAGTCAACTACTTCTAATTTGAAATAGTTGACTAGTTGACTGTTTCTTAACTTAATGGAGAGGTCTTTATGAGAGCTTGATTAAATTTAATCTGAAATAAGGTCTAGCTTTCTCAGTAGAACCCTCCAAATAGGTTCTTCATCAATTACTACAGATGAAGAACCTACCATCCCTGTATATAGTTCAATTAATTCTTTCGTATTAATTGTTGCTTCTAATTCATACATATACGTTTTTGTATCTTTATCAAAGATAGGATTTGCTGATATATAAGTTACCTTTCCTATTTGCTTATCAGTTTTCTTTAATTTAAATGAATACTGTACTTTGTCTCCTATTTTAATACCTTTCATTTCTTGGGCTGGTAACAATATTTTTATTTTTTTTCATTTTCTTTTGGAATTATTGAAACTAATTCTTGTCCTGCATTAATCAAATCACCAGGCTGTAGAATTGAAGAGAATTGTACAATTCCCTCTTTTTGAGCCTTCACAACCGTCATTTGACTTTGATTACGCAATCCATCTAACTCTTGTTTTTTAACAAAAATCTCTTGTTCTACAGACTGGATGCGATGATTTACAGAGACAATGGTGTTTTGTATATATTGATTTAATGAATCTTTTTTTTTCTCTTGTTTTCCTTCTTTTATTGTTTCAAGTTTTTTTCTTTCACTTTCTAATGTTATTTTTCTTTGATTTATTCTTTTATCTATACTAGTTTGTTGAGATTCTAAGGATTCAATTTTATCATCTAAAGCTTGTTTTTGTTCATCTAACATATGTTCTTTATCTTTTTGTTTTTTCACAGATTTGATTTCTCGTTGAATATTTTCTTTTTCCACAATCAATCCTTGTAAAAATTCATCTTGTTCATCTGATATTTTGTTATTAACTATCTCTTGTATCTCATTCTCTTTTTCATTTTGTAAAGATTGATAGTTTTGCTCATATGCTTTGTATTCTTCACGTATTTTTTCATCAACGCTATCATTAAAAGATAACCTGTGAGATTGAATACTATTTCTTAACTGTTCTAACATTTCTTTTTGTTTTTCTAATTGTTTAACAATTTGTTTAAATTGATTTTGTTTATCTAATAATTCCTGGTTTTTTAATTGAATCAAAATGTCACCTTTTTTCACTTCATCACCCGAATGAACAGAAATATTTTCTATAACACCGACAATTTGTGTTCTAATTGTGCTCATATCAGATTTCCCTTGTACAATGGCTGTTCCTTTACTAACAATATCAACTTTACCCACATAAGCCCAAATTATAAACCCTAAAAGAGTCAAAAAAAGAACTCCTAGTAACCAAGTAATAAAACGAGGGGGGGTCTTTTCTAATAACTCTACACTATCCGTTAATTGATCAAGATTATAAATCTTACTCATATTGAACACCCCTCATTGCAGAATATTCAGCTTCAATATGTTCTACATGAACTGTTTGATTTTTCCATAGACGATAATATTCACCCTTCTGGAACAATAATTCTTCGTGAGAACCATGTTCTATAATACTCCCTTTTTCCATTACACAGATTTGATTTGCATGTTGAATTGTACTTAATCGATGTGCAATCATAATTACAGTTATCCCTTGAGAGCCTAGTCTTTTTAACATATCTGTAATATGTTTTTCTGTTGTAGAGTCTAAATTACTTGTTGCTTCATCTAAAATTAAAATATCTGGTTTTTTCAACAATGCTCTTGTAATAGCCAATCGCTGTCTTTGTCCTCCTGATAAATTTGAAGCATTCTCCTCTAAACGAGTCTCATAACGTAACGGCAATTCACTAATAAATTCATGGGTACAAGCTTGTTTAGATACTTGTATGACTTCTTCTAGTGTAACCGGTCGATCTAGTCCAAATCTCAAATTATCATAAATAGAGCCACTAAAGAAAAACGATTCTTGTGAAACATAGGCAATCCGATCTCGTAAAGCAGTTCGATTTATCTCCTTAATATGAAAATTGTCATAATATATATCACCTTGTTGAGGCTCATAATAATGCATTAATAATTTTGAGATTGTTGTTTTCCCTGAACCACTTTCCCCCTACAAATGCTACTTGATTGCCTGGTTTAATAGAAAAATTTAATTTGTTTAACACATTTTTACGTACTCCATAACGAAATGTGACATTTGAAAATTCTATTTTTCCAGATATCTGGTTAGGAGATGCTTTATGTTGTTCCCGTTCATTTTTTTCTATATCTAAGTCAAATATTTCATTTAGCCTTTCTCCAGCAACTAATGCAGAGTGCATAACAGGTTGAATCCCAATTAAGTTTTCAATAGGATTTAGAAAATAAGCTAGAAGTGCATTGTATGTAATTAATTCGCCAATCGTCATGTTTCCTTGTAATACTTGCATGGCTCCAATCCAAAGTATTACCGTACCCCCAATTAATTCAATTCCCATTTTAATAGAACCTTGTAGATTGGATAATAATCCTCTTTTAAATACATGCTTCAATAAATTTACAAATCGCCTTTCTGTTTGAAAAAAAACTTCTTTTTCAGCGTTATAAGATTTTACAGTTGAAATTCCATTTAAAGATTCTACTAAAAATGAAGAAAGATGTATCGCAAGATGTATTGAAAGTATAAAATATTTAGCAGATGAAATTATAGTTTTAGATAGTGGTTCCACAGATAAGACAAGAGATATCATAATCAAGTCATTTCCAGAAGTAACATTGCATACTGTACAATGGAAAGAGGATTTTTCTTTTTGCAGAAATACATTAGTTGACTATTCATCTGGTGATTGGATAATCCAAATCGACGCAGATGAATTTTTATTAGGAAATCAAGTGGATTTGAAAGAATTCTTACAAGTTTTTTATGATTTTCCTATATCTCCATTAGTAATAAGTCCCAAAATAATAAATCATGATAATACAGAATTAGAGTTTACAAAGAGAATACTAAAAAAGAAAGATCAGCTACAATTTTTTGGGCTCATCCATGAAGAATTGAGATACGATATAAACAAAAGAGGACAGGATTTATTTCATATAATGACAGATTTTGTAATTCATCATGATGGATACACATCCGAGGTTATAGAAACAAAAGATAAATTAAATAGAAATATAAAATTACAAGAAAAAATGATACAAATCGAACCTGATAATATTAGAGGGTATTATTTTTTAGCACGTGAAAAAAATTTTGGTGGTTACGGAGATAAAGAAGTTATTGATATAATTAATAATGGAATGAAGTATCATAATTATGATAACAATCCAGAGCAATATCATTTATACTCCTTACTTTTACTTGCCCAAATTTATAGTGAAAATAACAAGTTGGATAAACTAGACACTGTTATAAAGAAATTAATCTCTTTATACCCATATTGTCTAGATGGTTGGTATTATAAGTTATTAAATGAAATGAGTAGCAACTTATCACAAAGATATTATTTTGTAGAAGATTGTTTGAATCATATAAAGTCTATAGACTTTCCATATTCCACGATTAATACTAAGGGGGATCATGTATATCGAATATTAGGGATGACATATCTCCAAATCGGTAATTATCAAAAAGCTTTTCGTTTATTTTCCGCAATTGAAGATAAAAACATAAATAATGAACTAAGCCATCATTTAAACATATTGAAAGAAAATATAGAGCTATTTTTAACAAAAATTAAAAAGGATAATGTAATATGAACAAAATTCTAAAAGAAGCGAAAAGATTATTAGATGATCAGGAAAATATTTTAGCTACTTTAACATGTTCAGTAACTGGTTACATAGTTACGAATAATACTCCACGTCCAGGAATATTGCTTGCAACTAATAAAAGAATTATATTTTATGGACAAGCATCCATGCATTTTAAAAATGAATTAATTGAAGAATTCAAATATGAGAAAATCTTATCCATAGAAAAAAAGAGAAAAATCTTTGATAAGAAAATAATAATTTACTACAAAGATGAATATATAATGTTTGGACAAATATTGAACCAGAATATTGAAGAATTTATAGAAGTAATTAAAATGAAATCAAATATTTAATTTTATTTTTATGACGGATTGTATTATTAAGTGCGACACTTAGAAAAAACAAAAAGCTCACCTCGTTTCGTGTAAAATAGAAGTTACCACACCACAAATTACACGGAGGACGGGTATGAGCTTGGACAACTAGAAGCACTTCATAAATTAGGTCATTCAACTAGAGAAATTGGTGCCATTCTGAAGCGTCATCACTCTTCTATTGCACGAGAATTGAAAAGAAATACTCATGAAGACGGCGAATATTACAGTGAAAAAGCACAAGAAAAATATGTGAAGCGTCGTAAAAACTGTAAGTCAACCGGAAAATGGTCTTTAGAACTGGTGAAACAAATTCAAGATAAATGAAATGCAACTTGGTCGCCCGAACAAATCCAGTACGGTTGTCTAAAAGGTATCTTATCCTTTAAAACTATCTATAATTGGCTGTATCAAGGAAAGTTATTTACAAAGGATCTTTCTGTCTTAAGACAAAAGGGGAAACGCCAAAAACCGAGAGAAACTCGCGGACGTTTCAATATAGGGAAATCTATTCAAAAACGGCCTTCTGAAGTAAAGAAACGAGAAACATTTGGTCATTGGGAAATGGACACGATCGTTTCAAGTCGTGGTAAAAGGAAAGGATGTTTTGCGACCTTTGTAGAACGGAAAACACGGTATTATCAAGCGATTGTGATTCCAGATCGAACAGCGGAATCTATGGAATGCGCCATCAAACAAATGGCTTCCATGTATCCAGCCACTGCCTTACAAACAGCTACAGTTGATAGAGGAAAAGAATTTTCGCGTTATCAACGAGTGGAAAAAGATTTGAAAATCGCAGTGTTCTTTACCGATTCCTATTCTTACTGGCAACGAGGAAGTAACGAAAACACAAACGGCCTATTACGGGAGTTTTATCCGAAAAAAACAAATTTGAGCCTTGTTTCACAAGAACAATTGAATCAAGCACTACTTCTTATAAATCATAGACCCAGAAAATGTTTACAGTGGAAAACGGCCTACGAAGCGTTTCGAGAGGAACTGTCGTACTTAGATTTACAAACTGTCTTATAAAAATTAATAGATAGTATATTTATAAATGTACAATAGGAGAGTATATCAATGATCCAGAAGATACAACATTATTTATACCATTTAAAACCACTATGGTTTATTCTAATCATGACTCTTGCATCTTTCTTGTTACCAATGCCAACCAGCTTTATACCAGGTGGCATACAACAAAATTCTATTGAAGATGAAGGTTTATCGATTCAAATAGTGGATGGTATAATCATTGCACCTTTATTAGAAACAGTTCTATATCAAATGTTTATATTTTGGATTTTGAAATTAATCCCTGGTATTGAAAAATATAACAAATCAATTATCTTTATTTCAGCTTGTATATTTGGATTGAGCCATAGTTTTGGTTATACTTATATGTTATATGCTGGAATTATGGGATGGGTATTTGCATACTCTTATTGGACTTATACAAAGAAAAAAGAAAATGGACATACTAAAATTTCAGCATTTTGGATTGTATGGAGTATACATATTTTACATAATATTGTTGTCTTTTTAGTTAAAAATTTATAAATTTGTTATAAATATAATATGAATTAAAAAAATTACTCTTAGAATTTCTAATGGAATCTAGATCTAATTAGGAATTTTCATTGGGTAACTAAATTAAAGGCACAAAAGATGTCTTTTTATTTGTTTTTTAAGTTAATATAATTAAAACGATTTGAACAGAGGCATATACCCTTTGAATTCTAATTTTGGGTATGAGTGGCCCCAAAAAGAAGGAATCGTTGCCGTGCCCCTAAAAGGTGTTATATTGTACAAAAATGAAACGAAAAAGTGTTACGTTTTGAAGTGAAATAAAGGAGAGAGAAAATGAAACAAAAAGATATGGTACAAGATATTGTACAGACCGCTATTTTTCATGCACCAATTCAAAAAGTATGGGATAAAGTATCCACTGCTGAAGGGATTGCCTCTTGGTTTATGCCAAATAACTTTGAACCAAAGGTGGGACATGAGTTTTATGTACAGTCGCCTTTTGGGCCATCACCGTGTAAAGTATTAGAAATTGATGAACCGAATCGTGTCGTTTTTTCATGGGATACAGATGGTTGGATCGTTTCATTTATATTGAAAGACTTAGGAGATAAAACAGAATTTACTCTTATTCATAGTGGATGGAAACAACCTGAGGAGACAATTGCGAAAGCAAATGAAAAAGTATCTGTTATTCGTGATAGAATGGCTGGTGGCTGGGTAGCGATTGTAAATGAAAAACTGAAAAAAGTTGTTGAGGGATAAATGTCTTCCGCAGCGGCAAAATATGATGTATTTCAAGCGATTGTTGACCCAACACGCCGAGAAGTCCTTCGTTTACTAACTGAGGAAGAATTGTCAATTTCGAAAATAACTGCTCACTTTTCGATAAGCCGAACAGCTGTGGTAAAGCAGCTTCATATTCTTTCAGAGGCAAATTTAGTAAGCGGGAGAAAGAGCGGACGAGAAAAAATATATTGTTTGCATCCGGAACCGTTAGCTGAAATACGCGAATGGCCCTCGTATTATGAACAATTTTGGAATAACAAATTGTCCATGCTGAAATATATAGTTGAAAATGAAGAGTAATAGGGTACTTTCAGTAAAAAGAGGATGACCGCAGAAGGTCATCCTCGCTTTATTATTTACTTGTTTGCGGAGCTGGCTTTAATAGAAGCCAACCAATAATGAATGTAAACACCGCTAATATGAAAGTGCTCATATAAATAACGTGTACACTAGAAGCTAGTGCTTCCTGTGACTTTGTTACTATATTTGTTGCTCCGCCGTGTCCGCCTGAGACGAGATTAACATTTTGGATTCCTTGTTTATGGATCATAGTATTAAAAATAGTTCCAAAGATCGCAGCTCCTAATGTTTGGCTGAATGTATTGATAAATGTATTTAAACCAACTGCTGTACCTCGTGTATGAGCAGGAACGGCTGCTTGGATTGTGACCATATAAATCGGTGTAATAAGTCCCATTCCTAAACCGAACAGTCCTACCGCTATATAAATAAGAAATGATGGTGAATGAGTTGATAACGTAAATAATAGGAATGTAGCAACGGATAAGATGCTAGCTCCAATTAAAATAATTTGTTTCGTTTGTAACTTACCAACTAAATTGCCAGAGAAAATGGAACCAAACGTCCATAAAACAGGAATTGGCATTAAAATAAGTCCAGCTTCTGTTGCATTTTTGCCTAATACACCTTGGCTCCAAATCGGAAGGTACATCGTAATACTAATAATCATTGCACCTGCAATAAGTGTTAATAGGTTCACCGTTGATAATGTGCGGTTCGAAAAAAGTGTTAAAGGAATTAATGGTTCAGGAGATTTCTTTTCAATAAATAAGAAAAGAATAAATGCAATAGCGGCACCGATTAGTAGGCCAATAATCGTGATATCTCCCCAGTTTTGCTTACTGCTTCCTGTTAAAAGTGCGTATAGTAAAGCGATTGTACCTAGTGAAAAAATCGTTGCCCCAGTGTAATCGATATGATGTTTTGCTGATTGAACAGATTCTTTGTAGGAAATTACAATCATGAAGCAGGCAAGAATTCCAAATGGCACATTTAAGAAGAAAATATAGCGCCACGAAAGGGAATCCACTAAAAAGCCGCCCACTAATGGCCCAACAACACCAGAAACACCCCAAACAGCACTCATCCAACCTTGTGCTTTTGCACGCTCCTTTGCCTCACTATATAAGTCTCCAATAATTGTCATCGTAATTGGCATAACAGCGCCAGCTCCGATACCTTGAAGTGCACGAAAAATAATTAATTGTTCCATTGATGTAACAACTCCGCAAAGCGCAGAACCGATTAAGAAAATTGTTGCACCAATAAGAAGTACTTTTTTTCTACCAAATAAATCTGCTAGCTTTCCGTAAATTGGCGTGGAAACTGCTGTTGCTAACATATAAATGGCATATACCCAGCTAACAAGTTCGACGCCGGATAAGTCGCTTGTTATGCGAGGGATCGCTGTACTGACAATCGTTCCTTCCACAGCGGAAAGAAACGTCATTAACATTAAAGATATCATGACTTTTTTTCTCATATGTTTTCCCCTCTGTTTCAATTATTCAACATTATAAAATATAAAGGTACTAAGCTATAGAAAGCAACAAAAAAGAAACAGGAAGTCTGTTTCTTTTTTGTTGAAGAGAGCTAGGTGATTGTGATTTTTGGCAAAGGATATCCGTGTACCGATACTTTATGGCAAAAGGCGGCGTCCTTAATGAGCGTTTCTTTCTAGAATGGCGCGTTGTCCTGCTGTCATTCCAGCAATTCGACCGGTAACGAGGGCAGATGTAATATTGTAGCCACCTGTATAGCCGTGAATATCAAGAATTTCTCCGCAAAAATAGAGACCGTTCATTAATTTTGAAGCCATTTCTTTTGGATAAATTTCTTTAACGGAAACACCACCGCCTGTCACAAATGCTTTTTCAATAGGCTGCGTCCCATTTACTGCAAAGGTGAACTCTTTAAAATCTTTTGCAAGTGCTCGGATTTTTTCGTGAGATACTTGTCCTGCTTGCTGACTCCCATCAATTTCATTGCGCTCTAATAAAAATAAGAAGTATCGTTCTGGTACATAGCCTTTTAGCACATTTTTGATGCTCTTTTTCGGTTCTTCCTTAATTTGTTTCATCATGCGCTGGAAGAGTTGTTCATTATTTTCATCAGGTAATGCATCGATGCTCATTTGAATGTTATTTGTTTTAAATTTTTTCATTGCTTTTACAACAAACTGGCTACAGCGAAGAGCGGCCGGTCCAGAAATGCCGAAATGTGTAAATAACATATCCATTTTATGAGAGATAATTATCTTTCCTTTCGGATTTAAAACGCTAAGGTTGACATCGCGAAGTGCAAGACCTTGCAGCGTACGATTCTGAATGAATGGTTCATTTGAAAGAATAGGCACTTCTGTTGGAAAGAGTTCCGTAATAGTATGTCCTGCTTTATTGGCCCAAGCGTACCCATCTCCAGTTGAGCCGGTATGAGGAACAGATTTCCCGCCCACGGCAATAACAACATGGTTTGTTTCTAGAATTTCTCCTGTTTTCAAAACGACAGCTTTCGTTTGACCATTTTCATACTCAACGGTTTCAACAGGTGTATTTGTACGAGTTTTCACACCTAATTCTTTTAATCGTGTTAATAAAGCATCGACAACAGACTGCGCCTTATTAGAGGCAGGGAACATGCGTCCGTGATCTTCTTCTTTCAGTTTGACGCCAAGATTCTCGAAGAATGTAATAATATCTTCATTGTTAAAGATAGAAAAAGCGCTATATAAAAAGCGTCCGTTTCCTGGAATATGCTGAACAATTTCATCAAGTGGCAAACGGTTTGTTACATTGCAACGTCCACCGCCAGAAATTGCAAGTTTGCGTCCTAATTTATTTCCTTTATCAAGAAGTAAGACGCGTGCGCCTTCTTCAGCAGCACCAATTGCTGCCATCAGTCCGGAAGGGCCTCCTCCGATGACAATAACATCATAATGCATAATAATCGACCTCATTTTCTACAGTTCCTGCCTAAAAGAATAGCATGTTTTTATAGAAAAGAAAAATACAGTGAGATGATGTTTCAACGAAGATTGTGGTACAATACAAAGGTTAGAGTTCAGCGTTATCATATGTAGGAGGATTTATTTATGTCCGATTCAAAATTTCTGCGCGGAACGCTTATTGTGACGTTAGGAACATTTCTTGTAAAGTTCTTAGGCATGATTTATGTCTTTCCATTTCATGCATTAGTAGGCACAGAAGGCGGAACGCTTTATACATATGGATACATTCCATATACAATCTTTTTAAGTATCGCAACGGCAGGGGTGCCGCTTGCAGTTTCAAAATTTGTTTCCAAATACAATGCGCTTGGCGATTATAAAACAAGTAGACGAATGTTCCGCTCGGGAATGGTTATGATGATCGTAACAGGTCTGCTTTCGTTCTTGGTTCTTTATATAAGTGCACCTTTATTTGCCGAAGCAATGCTTGGTAAACAAAGTATACACAGTAGTGTAGAAGAGGTTACAACGATTATTCGTCTTGTAAGTTTTGCACTTATTGTTGTACCAGCAGCAAGTTTAATTCGTGGTTATTTTCAAGGGCATCAATCAATGGGCCCAACGACAATTTCGCAAATTATTGAACAGATTATCCGCATCGTTTTCTTATTAGTGGGTAGTTTCATTGTTATTAAAATAATAGGTGGATCTGTGGCGACAGCGGTTGGTGTAGCGACTTTTGCAGCATTTGTTTCTGCTGTTGGAGCGCTTGGTGTATTAATATGGTACTGGTTGAAACGTAAAAAACATCTTGATCAATATTTAATCGAACAAACAGTGACGGAATCAACTGTAAGTACGCTTCAATTGTTTAAAGAGTTATTTGCTTATGCGATTCCATATGTCGTAATTGGACTAACAATTCCTTTATATCAACAAATTGATACATTGACATTTAATGCGATTATGCAGGCAATTGGACAAGGGGATATTGCAGAGCGAGCACTTGGGATTTTTACAATGTGGACGCACAAATTAATTATGATTCCTGTTTCACTTGCGACAGCTTTTAGCTTAACGCTTGTGCCGGCGATCACGAAATCATTTACGGAAAAACAATTCCGCTATTTAAAATTACAGATTACACAAACATTTCAAGCAAACATGTTTTTGACATTACCAGCAGTTGTGGGGATTTCGGTATTGGCATATCCAATTTACACTGCATTTTATGAGGCAGATCCGCTTGGTGGACAAGTGTTAATGTGGTACGCACCAGTTGCATTACTTTTTGCCTTATTTACAGTAACGGCAGCAATTTTACAAGGGATTAACCAGCAAAAACATGCGATTATTGCTCTTGTGATGGGGGTTATCTTGAAGTTTTTATGCAATGTCATTTTTATTCGCTACTTCGGAACCGTTGGTGCTATTTTAGCAACAGGTGTAGGATTCTTAGCTTCCATTTGGTATACGAACAAACAAATTCGAAGATATGCACATTACTCATTTGACGTTGTCTATAAAAGAACGTTTCAAATTGCAGTGTTAACTCTTGTGATGGTTGTTGTTGTGAAACTATCACAAGGAATTCTCTCCTTGATTATCTCATCTGAAAGTCGTATGGGTGCGCTTATTATTACTATAATTTGTGCATGTATTGGCGGCCTTGTTTATGGATATTTAGCAATTCGTACAGGTGTACTTGAAAGAGTATTTGGCGGAGAAGCATTAGAAAAGATTCAACGTAAACTTGGCAGTAAATTAAAAATAAAAATGAAATCAAAAGGGGCGTAAGTAGCGTCCCTTTTCAATAAAGAAGGTGATTGAATGAGATTAGATAAATTATTAGCAAATATGGGATATGGAAGTAGAAAAGAAGTAAAAAAATTATTGAAAGACGGCGTTGTAAGGATTGATGGAAAACCAGTCAAAGATGCAAAGTTTCATGTGAATATAGAAAAGCAAGAAGTAACAATTTATGGTGAAGTTGTTGAATATAAAGAGTTTGTTTATTTAATGATGCATAAACCACAAGGAGTCATTTCTGCAACAGAAGACGATCATCATGAAACAGTTGTTGATCTACTGGAATTTGAAGATGCAATCTTTAATCCATTTCCTGTTGGAAGACTTGATATTGATACAGAAGGTTTGCTGCTATTAACAAATGACGGAAAGTTGACGCATCAGCTTCTATCACCGAAAAAGCATGTGCCAAAAAAATATTATGCACATATAGAAGGTGTAGTTACAGAAAAAGATGTGGAAGATTTTGCAAAAGGTGTTGTTCTAGATGATGGCTATGAAACAAAACCTGGCGAACTGACCATTTTAAACAGTGATGATATATCTGAAATTGAGCTTGTAATTACAGAAGGTAAATTCCATCAGGTAAAGCGTATGTTTGAAGCTGTTGGGAAAAAAGTCGTCTACTTGAAGAGAGTAGAGATGGGACCTTTAACGTTAGATGAGGAATTAGAACTTGGGCAATACCGTGAGTTGACAGATGAAGAGGTTGAAATGTTAAAAATGTATCAAGTGCAACACGAGAATTAAGAGTGATACCGATTTCAAGGTGCAGAAAGAACCCCTTTCTATTCATTTCGAAAGGGGTATTTATTTTACATATAATTGTTTTCGTTATGAGGTCATTCTCACTTTCTTTCCTGTCGTTGTCCACTTACCGCGGCAAGGGCTATACACGAGTTCATTAAACTGCAACACGTTCAGATCGCGTTGTATAGTTCGCGGTGTAATCCCGAACTCATCTACAAGGTCTTTCGTCGTTACCGTACCATTTTCATTGATGTACATATAAATCGATTTAATGCGTGTTAGCATACGAGTAGTTGTAGGTTTCAAGAGAAAACCACTCCTCTACTAGTTTTTTTGACCCCATTCAGGAAAGAAGGTCGTTACCACCATTGTACTCCAAATGACAAAATTCATGCTTTAACTTACTTAAATTTTACAAAAGTTTAACAAATAATAAAATAGAAAAATATTGGTAGTTGACATTCTATATCTCTGTAGTCAACTACGAGTAACTTTCTACGTAAAACGTCAAATTCCTGCAAATTTTTTTAGAAAAATAAAAGAAAAACTAATAAGAAATATCTAAAAAATTACAATTATTTGTTATTTGTTCTCTCTTTATTGATATAAGAGATTTGTGTTTGCTATGATGAAAGAAAGAATAGAGAAGAAGGTGAAGACGTCATGTCGGCAATTTATTGGATGAAAGAAGTTGAGAAACGCAAGAATGACTTAATTCGTGATACGCAGCAATTCTTGCAAATCAAAAGTGTTCTAGATGAAGAAAGTGCGAGAGAGGGCGCGCCGTTTGGTGAAGGTATAGCGAAGGCACTATCTTTCATGTTACATAAAGGGGAAGAAGAAGGATTTACTTCGAAAAATATAGAAGGGTACGCAGGTCATCTGGAAATGGGACAAGGAGAAGAGTTAGTTGGTATTTTATGTCATGTTGATGTTGTGCCGGAAGGTGATGGATGGACAATCCCTGCGTATAGCGCTGATATTTGTGATGGTAAGATTTTTGCACGTGGGGCAATGGATGATAAGGGCCCAACAATGGCAGCTTACTATGCAATGAAAATTGTGAAAGAGCTAGGATTACCGCTTTCTAAGCGTGTTCGTATGATTTTAGGAACAGATGAAGAAAGCAATTGGCAATGTGTAGAACATTATTTTAAGAAGGAAGAAATGCCAACCATTAGTTTTGTGCCAGATGCGGATTTCCCAATTATTAATGCTGAAAAAGGAATTTCTGATATACAAATTGTACAAAATGTTGAGAAAGCAAAAGGAGGAGAGTATGAGCTGATTTCATTCTTGGCTGGTCGCCGTTTAAATATGGTACCTGATTTTGCTGAAGCGAAAATTAAGACTGAAACAGGGAGTATACTTGTAGAAGAGTATGAACAATATTTACAATCGGTTCAGAAACTGGGTAAAAAGTCGATTGAAGGAAATATTGTCACATTACAAATAGAGGGCGTATCAGCTCACGGTTCTACTCCTGAAAAAGGAGAGAATGCAGGGTTGTTACTAGCTCAATTTTTACAAACGATAGAACTTGCTGAAAAAGGAGCTGCTTTTATTGCTTTTATTGCAGAAACATTTATCGATGATACACGGGGAGAAAAAGCAGGAATTGCCTATGAAGATGAAATTAGCGGACCTTTAACAGTGAACGTCGGTCGTTTTTCGTTTACAGAAGAAGGCGGGACGTTAGGAGTAAATATACGTTATCCTGTCACAACCCAATTTGAAGAGACAATTGATCGATTAAAAGAATATGTACGTACAAAAGGATTCAAAGTAGCAGATTATTCGAATTCTCATCCGCATCATGTTGATAAAAATCATGTATTAATTCGTACATTACAGCGCGTATATGAAGAACAAACAGGAGAAAAAGCTGAACTATTAGCGATTGGTGGCGGTACATATGCCCGTGCATTGAAAGCTGGTGTAGCGTTTGGGCCGTTATTCCCTGGAAAAGAAGATCTAGCCCATCAAAAAGATGAGTATATTGAAATTGAAGATTTATTAAAAGCAACAGCCATTTACGCACAAGCTATTTATGAATTGGCAAAATAAAACAAGTTGTAGTCTTACGAAGTAACCGCCCTTCATTTGAAGGGCGGGCTTCTTTTTCATGATTGAATGAGATAGGAAAGAAGAGAAACAATAATACAAAGGGGGAAGATACGATATGGTACCACATTATTTTATAGCAATTACATTACCGCATGATATAAAAGAACGATTGGCAAATTATAAGGAAGAAATGAACGATACGTTACCATTTCGCTCATGGGTACATAAAGAAGACTATCATATTACACTTGCCTTTTTAGGCAGTGCAACGCAAGAGCAGTTACAAGAGATAAAAGAGGGATTGCATCTTCTTAAAAATGAACAGGAATTTTCACTTTTATTACAAGGGTTTTCTACCTTTGGTCCCCCAGAACGTCCACGCATATTTTGGGCTGGATTAGAAGAAAGTAAAGCATTACTTCATTTACAAAAGAAAGTGCATAGCATTTGTGAACGGAGTGGTTTTTCACTTGAAACGCGGCCCTTTCACCCGCATATTACTATTGCGCGTAAATGGATCGGAGAGGCGATGTTTCATATAGAGGATATAAAGGAATTAAAACCAGTATCATTTCCAGTAGATACTGTGACACTATATAGATCGAATATGAAAGATACGCCTAAATATCACCCTGTTACAGAAATAAAGTTGCAGAAATGTAATGCATGAAAACGTTTTTTTTGCCGGTGAATATACTTATAGAAATGAATAAATTGGTGTATGCAGGATTACTCAATAGATGAATCTTTAATTTGGAGAATGATGGTGATTTTTTATGTTGAGAGTAGCACGTCCGTTTGAAGCGTATTTAGATGAAATGAATAAGATTACAATTTTACTCCCCTACACATATGGAACAAGCCAGACTTTTTCCTTAAAGGAAGAAAATGAAATGAGAGAACTCTCCATTGTTAAAACGACCTTACTTCCTAATGCAACGAAATATGAATGTTATACAGAGGAGGTATTAGATGTAGGGAAATATTATACAGTGCGGGATGAACGGGATATAGAAACGGATTTGCAAATTGGAGCTGTGATTCGCACAGCTGCTTTTGATGAAACATATTTTTACGAAGGTACAGATTTAGGAGCAAATTATAAAAAGGAAGAAACGGTTTTTAAAGTATGGGCTCCAACAGCGAGATTTGCTAAGGTTCGAATTTATAGAGAGAATGAAGAGTATACAGATTATGAAATGAAACGAGGAGATAAGGGAGTTTGGTCTTGTATTCTCCAAGAAGACTTGGAAGGAGCGCAGTATACATTTCTCGTTTGTATTAACTTAGTATGGAATGAAGCGGTGGATCCATATGCAAAGTCGGTATCGGAAAATGGACAATATGGAATTGTTATCAATATGGAAAAAGTCTCTGTCACAAAATATACATTGCCTAAGTTCCCTTCTTCTGTAGATGCCATACTGTATGAAATGCATATTCGCGATATGACTATGCATCCAAATAGTGGTGTAAAGAGAAAAGGGATGTATAAAGGGCTTATGGAAGAAAATACAAAAGGGAAACATGGAACGCTAACGGCTTTAGCTCATGTGAAAGATTTAGGTGTTACGCATGTTGAAATATTGCCATTACATCATTTTGCAGGTGTAGATGAGATGACTCCCTTTGCTGCATATAATTGGGGATATAATCCTCTGTATTACAATGTTCCGACAGGAGTGTATGCAACAAATCCGTCTGATCCATATAATCGCATGTTAGAGTGTAAACAATTAATTGAAACATTTCATAAGCATGGGATTCGCGTAATTATTGATGTTGTATACAATCATGTATATAAAAGAGAAACATCATCGTTTGAAAAGCTTGTACCAGGTTATTATTTTCGACACGATAAAAATGGAATGCCGTCAAATGGAACTGGAGTTGGAAATGACTTAGCATCTGAGCGGAAAATGATGAGGAAATTTATTGTAGATTCTGTTTTATATTGGTTAACTGAATATAATGTTGACGGGTTTCGTTTTGATTTAATGGGAATTTTAGATGTAGAAACGATGAATCAAATTGAACAGGAAGTGCGAAAAAAGAAACAAGATGCAATCTTGTTAGGAGAGGGTTGGGATTTAGAAACACCGCTTGCAGCAGAAGAAAAAGCGATGTTACGTAATGCTAGTAAACTTCCGCATATTGCACAATTTAATGATCAATTTCGTGATTGGATAAAAGGGAGCACTTTTGACGTAAGGAAAAGAGGTTTTGCATTTGGAGGACAAGTAGGAGAAAGTGACTTGCAATATGTACTACAAGGGAGTTTGTCCAGTGTAAAAGAACAAGGTCTTTTTTTGGAACCGACTCAAAGTGTAAACTATGTGGAATGTCATGATAATATGACGATGTGGGATAAACTCGTACGCAGTAATCAAGAAGCGGAAGTGATTTTAAAGCGTCGTCATCGTTTAGCGACAGCGATGGTTCTTTTCTCACAAGGGATTCCGTTTTTACACGCAGGGCAAGAATTTTATCGTTCCAAAAAAGGGAATGAAAACAGTTATAATGCTCCGGATGAGATTAATCAAATGGATTGGACTCAAAAAGAGAAAGAATTGGTGACTGTTGATTATATAAAAGGATTAATCGCAATCAGGAAAGAACATGGTGCATTTCGTTTTCAATCAGCCGACTTAATTCAAAAGCATATGAAATTCTTTCCAACACCTTCTTCTGTCATTGCTTATCATTTACAAAAAGTAGAATCATTTGGACCATGGAAAGAAATTATCGTTTTATTTCATAATGGTCTACAAATAGAAACAGTTATACTCCCAAAACAAGAAACATGGCACGTATTTGCAAACGAGAATGAAGCAAAAGCACAAGCAATTTCTTCATTTGAAGGAAGGGAACTGCAAATGGCACCTATTAGCACGTATATATTGGTGAAAATGTGACAAATCGCTACTTGACGATGAGAATGTAATAAATGTAGAATTGACAAAGGTGACGATTTGAATAAGTTGTCATTCTTATATAGGTTTTGTAAAATAAAGTAAAAGAATAAACGGTTTGTCCGTATCTTGGCTCATGCCAAGTTTTCTTTTTCTTGCATTCAACTACAGTACAATATATGAATCCACGACATGTTAAGATGTTGCGGATTTTCTTTTCATAATTATAAAAGATAAGGATTTGTTAACGGGTAATGGATATGGAATGGTTGGAACAATTATTAGGAAAAGAGTGGAGTCTTATACCGGCTGGTGGAGTAACAGGCGATGCGTATATTGCACAAAATGGACAACAAAAGCTGTTTTTAAAGCGGAATACATCGCCCTTTTTAGCGGTATTATCAGCAGAGGGAATTGTTCCAAAATTACTTTGGACAAGAAGGATAACGAATGGTGATGTAATTTCAGCTCAAAAGTGGCTATCAGGGAAAAAGTTAGAGCCAGAGGATATGAAATTGGAACGTGTTGCAAAACTTTTAAAGAAAATACATTCCTCCAAAGCGCTTGTGCAGATGATCCAACGGCTTGGGAAACAGCCGCTTCATGCGCAGGAGTTATTGCAGCAATTGTATTTTGTTTTAAGAGGAGATATAAAGGAAAGCCAAACAATTAAAGCGGGGCTTCAATATTTGAAAGCCTCATTATATGATATTGAATACGATGAGTTTGTCGTATGTCATTGTGATGTGAATCATAATAATTGGCTATTATCGGATGAAGATGAGTTATTCTTAATTGATTGGGATGGGGCTGTTATTGCAGATCCTGCTCTCGATCTTGGCATGCTATTATATTGGTATGTGCCGCGCGAACAATGGGA
This sequence comes from Bacillus cytotoxicus NVH 391-98, assembly GCF_000017425.1. Lineage (GTDB taxonomy): Bacteria > Bacillota > Bacilli > Bacillales > Bacillaceae_G > Bacillus_A > Bacillus_A cytotoxicus. Next base: position 3,431,855 of record NC_009674.1, on the reverse strand, counting down.
TGAATGGTTAGCCTACTACGGCATTGAAAAGACGGATTCGTTACTTCGACGTATGAAGTGGTATGTAGTAGCACAAACTATTTTATCTATTCAATGGCATATAGCAAAAAAGCAGCAAGCAGAAGCTGAATATTGGCATCAATATTTACAGCAACTACTTGCTGAATAGTAAAGAGTTAAGAAAAATTGTCCATTCCAGCAATCCACTCAGTAAGTTGTGCTTGATTATTGGAAATATGATTGTCCAAATCAGAAGAATATTTACCCGATTGACTATAATAATATACATCGTTTAATATTGCTTTTGCATCTGCGCTGATGTTGTCATTTGCAAGCAATGATTGAATGAGACGTTCTAACTGTTCACACTCTGCAACTGTTCCGCAGCAATCATTTTGATGATTGATTAAAATATCTTTTAAAATTTCTAACTGATGCTGTTGATTAATCGGCATGATCGGACCATCCTTTCGATTGTTGTTCTTATTTGAACAAATTAAAGAAAGCACTGTTTCGTTTATGCTCTATATAGTTTTTGTCAAAATGGCACATCTTATACTTGAAAGAAACGGACCGAGTGCTCGTACGTACTTGGTTTTTTATTTGACAGTCTACTGAGAAAAGAAAGAAGGAAAAAATAGTCTAATAAAGAGAGGGAAACATCTATGCGTTTAAGACATAAACCGTATGCAATGGATCGCATTAAAGAATATTCACAATTTGTAATTGGAAACCCTGAGGAACATCGCGGCAACTGGAAAGAACTTTTTGGAAATGATCATCCTATTCATATTGAAGTAGGGACAGGACGCGGACGTTTTGTTTATGAAATGGCAAAAGCAAACCCGGATATTAACTACATCGGAATTGAAAAGTTTACGAGTGTCATTGTAGATGCTCTTGATAAGTTAATTGAAAAAGAATTACCAAATTTAAAGTTAATTAATAAGGATGCAGAAGATTTAACAGTTTTCTTTACAAAAGGTGAAATTGACCGAGTATATTTAAATTTCTCCGATCCATGGCCGAAGAAACGGCATGCAAAGCGCCGTTTAACATATAAAACATTTTTACGTAATTATGAAGAAGTGTTAGTAAAAGATGGAGAAATTCACTTTAAAACAGATAACCAAGCTCTATTCGAATACTCTCTTATGAGTATGGCTGAATATGGGATGGTATTTACATTCTTAAGTCTCGACCTTCATAATAGTGACTTTGAAGGAAATATTATGACAGAGTATGAAGAAAAGTTCTCTAGTAAAGGTCATCGTATTTATCGAGTAGAAGCAAAATATCGTACGGAGCCTGTGCAGTAAAGCACAGGTTTTTTTAGAATAAAAAAGTCTGAATTTTGTGTTAAAATGATATTAGAAAAGGAGGCAGTGCAATGGAAGTTTTACGAATTGGAAATATAAAAGTAACGTGGTTGCGTGGCGGAAATACTCATTTAGATGGCGGGGCAATGTTTGGAGTCGTCCCGAAAGTGCTTTGGTCTCGCAAATATGATTATAATGAAGCAAATCAAATTTATTTACGAACAGATCCGTTACTTGTGCAAACGAAAGAAGGGAATGTTCTGATTGATTCAGGAATTGGAAACGAAAAAATGAGTGAAAAAATGAAGCGAAATCAAGGGGTAACAGAAGAGTCATCTGTTCATGAATCGTTAGTAAGTACCGGGCTGTATCCGGAAGATATTCATTATATTTTAATGACGCACCTTCATTTTGACCATGCATCTGGGCTGACAAAGTGGGAAAACGGACAGCTTGTTTCAATGTTTCCAAACGCTAAAATTTATGTTTCAGATATAGAATGGAATGAAATGAGAAATCCAAATATAAGATCGAGAAATACATATTGGAAGGAAAATTGGGAGCCCATCGCAAGGCAAGTCGTTACTTTTAAAGAAAAAATCCAAATTACAAGTGAGATACAAATGATTCACACTGGCGGACATAGTGATGGTCATGCTGTCATTGTCTTAGAAAGTATGGGAGAGATGATGCTTCATTTAGCGGATTTATTACCAACTCACGCGCATCAAAATGTCCTTTGGGTCATGGCGTATGATGATTATCCGATGACGTCGATTGAACAGAAACAAAAATGGATGAAGTATGGAACGGAGAGAAATGCTTGGTTTACTTTCTATCATGATGCCTATTATCGCGCTGTGAAATGGGATGAAGAAGGAAAAATTGTTCAAAAGTTAGAAAGAAAGGAGAGTATTGAAGCATAAATAGAGTAGAAAAGAGAGGGGGGACAAAGTCTTTTCATCGGATCCTCTCTTTTTTATCATGAAAAAATGATAAAATTTCATCACATACTTAAGCAGCAGTGACTTCTAAAATTGTACCTGTTTTCGCATCTACTAAAAATTCAAATCGTTCTTGTATATCGTTTAAAATGGTTGTGAGACCACCGCGATACACTTCGTATGCGACATCATATTTTTCAAACGTCTCCGGAACCATATGTACCCAAGAGCCAGTAACTTCACCTTTATGACGTAATGCTTGCTTCACCATTTTCAATGCTTTTTCGGAAGAGATATGGGACTGTTCTTGAACTTTATTTGCAACAAGATAACCAGCTGCAAAACCAACGCCAAGACCAGCTATTAAACCTTTCCAGTTCATATACTCACCTCAATTCTATAAAATAGTGTATCAATGATAATTATAATTCAATTCTAATGAAAAAAGAAGAAACTAGAAACATTTTGAAAATTTCGTTACAATGAATAAGGTATTCTACTAAGGGTTGAAAGAAGGGAACTTCATGAATAAAGAGACATTAGAGCTATTTCGTACATTAACAGAACTACAAGGAGCATCAGGATTTGAGCATGATGTACGTCGCTTTATGAAGCAAGAATTAAGCAAATATGCAGATGAGATTGTGCAGGATGGTTTAGGCAGTATATTTGGTCTGAAAAAAGGAGACGAGAGTGGTCCTCGTGTACTGGTAGCAGGTCATATGGATGAAGTTGGCTTCATGGTAACACAAATTACGGAAAACGGGATGATTCGTTTTCAAACATTAGGTGGTTGGTGGAGTCAAGTATTACTAGCTCAGCGTGTACAGATTATGACAAAAAATGGTCCTATTGTTGGGGTAATTGGTTCTATTCCACCGCATTTATTAAGTGACGCGCAGCGTGCAAAACCAATGGATATTAAGAATATGTTAATTGATATTGGTGCTGACAGCTATGAAGAAGCACTTGAAATCGGTGTGAAACCAGGGCAACAAATTGTTCCAATTTGTCCGTTTACACCGATGGCAAATGAGAAGAAAATTATGGCGAAAGCTTGGGACAACCGTTATGGTTGTGGTTTGGCAATTGAATTATTAAAAGAATTAAAGGATGAAACTTTGCCAAATATATTATATTCTGGTGCAACTGTTCAAGAAGAAGTAGGACTTCGTGGTGCACAAACAGCTGCGAATATGATTCAGCCGGATATTTTCTATGCGCTTGATGCAAGTCCAGCGAATGATGCATCTGGTGATAAAGAGCAGTTCGGACAATTAGGAAAAGGGGCGCTTCTTCGTATTTATGACCGCACAATGGTAACACATCGCGGGATGCGTGAATTTATTTTAGATACAGCAGAAACACATAATATTCCGTATCAATATTTTATTTCACAAGGTGGTACAGATGCAGGACGTGTACATACAAGCAACTCCGGTATTCCATCAGCAGTAATCGGTGTTTGTGCTCGTTATATTCATACACACGCTTCAATTTTACATGTTGATGATTATGCGGCGGCAAAAGAATTATTGATGAAGCTTGTTAAAGCGACAGATAAAACGACGCTGGAAACAATTAAAAATAGTGCGTAAAAGAAAGGGGCAGTTTTGGCCTTTTCTTTTCATATATATACAAATGAAAGATATACACTCATTTTCCATAACCGTGACACAGGTGCTTGAAAAATAACATGAATATATAACTAGTTTGTGATAGAGGACAATGTATCTGGTTCTGGTTCAAAAAATCTCTTGAATTAGGACATACTAATAGTACTACTCTAGAAAAGGTGCGTGACCAGTATGGAAAAGGAAAATTTGTTCAAATGGAAGCATTATCAGTCTGAACTCGTCTTATTAACAGTAAGGTAGTATCTACGGTACAATTTGAGCTCTTGGAACCTAGTGAAAATGATGGAAGAAAGAGGTTTATCCATTGCTCACAAAACGATTATGCACTGGGTTCATCAATATGAACCTCAATTAGAGGAGAAAGTACGACATCATCTTAAAGCAACAAATAATTCATGGAGAGTCGATGAAACCTATATTAAGGTAAAAGGGAAATGGATGTATTTATACCGTGCAGTCGATTCAGAAGGAAACACGATTGATTTTTACTTAAGTAAAAATAGAAATACCCAATCAGCCAAGCGTTTTTTCAAAAAGGTCTTGGCTTTTTCGCATGTGTCCATTTCTCGTGTCATTACGGTGGATAAGAATCCAGCTTATCCAGTAGCAATTGAGGAGTTAAAAGAAGAAAAAAAGATGCCAGAAGGAATCCAAATTAAACAAGTAAAGTATCTTGATAATATAGTGGAACAAGATCACCGGTTTATGAAAAGGCGAGTTCGCTCTATGTTAGGATTCAAGTCATTTAAAACAGCAAATTCTATATTGAGTGGTGTGGAAGCCATGCATATGATGAAAAAAGGACAACTTGTTTTACTGGACAAGTCTGTTCAAAATCAAAAACAGTTTATTCATAAATTGTTTGGTTTAGCTTCATAAGCTAGAAATGTAGAGAAAATTGCTACTCTATGTGTTGAACCATTTATCCTATTATTTTAAGGGAGTAAGACTTTATCTTTTTAGGAGAGAAGACACCCACCTCAAGGAACGTGCAGGGCATAGCCCAATGAGTAGGTGGGTGATGAATCGCCTTCGGATAGGGCGTGGCTTATGCCACGTTAACGATCCGACACACTTAAACCTTTACGAATAAGCTCGTAAACCGCACCTGCAAAACTCGTGATGTAATTTTCTTTTTGGTATTTTTCGATTTCTGGCATTAAATCAGCAGGAAACGTAATTAATTTTGAAATACGTTCCATACTACTTCACCTCCTTTTAGTATATACTTATGTTTTGTATATAATTAGTATATACTAAAAGGAGGTGAAATCAATGTTAGTTAACAAAGTGTATAAGTTTCGTATCTATCCAAACAAGGAGCAAGAAATTCTAATTGCAAAAACAATCGGTTGTTCACGTTTTGTATTCAATCATTTTTTAGCACAATGGAATGACGCATACAAAGAGACAGGCAAAGGATTAACTTATAACACTTGCTCTTCTCAATTAACACAACTAAAGAAAGAATTAGTTTGGTTAAAAGAAGTAGACAGCACATCACTTCAATCATCACTCAAAAACCTTGCTGATTCGTATACTCGATTCTTCAAGAAACAAAACAAAGCACCGCGTTTCAAGTCTAAAAAGAATAAAGTGCAATCCTACACGACAAAGCATACGAATGGAAATATTGCGATTGCGGGCAACAAAATCAAGTTACCTAAACTTGGATTAGTTAAGTTTGCGAAAAGTCGTGAAGTAGAAGGGCGTATTCTTCATGCTACAATGAGACGAAATCCAAGTGGCAAGTATTTTGTTTCGATTCTTGCTGAAACAGAAGTACAAGAACTTCCTAAAACATGTTCATCTGTTGGCATGGATGTTGGTCTTAAAGATTTTGCGATTCTTTCAACAGGTGAAGTTTTTGGTAATCCTAAATGGTTTCGTAAACTAGAAGAAAAATTAGCGAAAGCACAACGTGTTCTTTCTAGGCGACAGGAATTAGCGTTAAAACGAAAATGCAAACTGGATGAAGCAAAAAACTATCAAAAGCAAAAACGTAAAGTAGCTTGCATCCATGAGAACATCACGAATGCAAGAACAGACTATTTGCAAAAAATCTCTACTTACATTGTCAAAAACCACGACATCATTGGTATGGAAGATTTGCAAGTGTCAAATATGTTGAAGAACCGTAAGTTAGCGAAAGCAATTCGTGAAGTATCATGGTCGCAATTTAGAACGATGTTAGAATACAAAGCAAAGTGGTATGGCAAACAGGTAGTAACTGTGTCTAAAACCTTTGCAAGCTCTCAATTATGTTCAGTTTGCGGTTACCAAAACAAAGACGTTAAGAATCTCAACCTACGTGAATGGGATTGTCCTTCTTGTGGCACACATCACGATCGAGATATGAATGCAAGTATCAATCTAAAAAATGAAGCAATAAGACTTCTAACCGTAGGGACTACGGGGATAGCCTAATCAATAACTAACCGTTAGGTTGGTGTTCTTAGGAATCTCCCACTTCAAACAGCTCGTAAGAGTGTTAAGTGGGGGTAGTTCAAAAGAAATAAAATGAATAGCGAAGGAACTATATGTCGAAAACATGGATAATGATTGGAATTGTCGTATCCATTATCGGTATCCTATTTTTAGTGAATCTCAATGTTTTTATGGAGGAAAATCTTCTTTAGCTACCAGTGCACTTAAAGAAGCAGATCGCTTTGTAATCTATCATTTGAAAGCGCACTATGGTAAAAAAATGAAGGGAAGTTGGAGTGAAGTCAGACCCGATTTGAGTCAACTTAAACAGTCCCCGGAAAATCTTGTTGATATATAAATGATAAGCAACATTTAGAAAGAGATACAGGTGACGGAATGTGGAGTATGAATTGTGAGGCAAATCATACGATGCTTCACTCGGACAAAGGGGTATATAGAGATAGAGGTGGAAGAGATGAAAATAGCAGTTGGATCGAAAAATCAAACAAAAGTAGGAGCAGTAGAGGAAGTATGGAAAGATGCGGACATTATCGCCATTTCTGTTCCGTCGGGAGTAGCATCGCAGCCTTTTTCTGATGAGGAAACGATGCAAGGAGCAATGAATAGAGCGAAGCGAGCAGTAGAGGAAACCAAAGCAGATATTGGCTTTGGATTAGAAGGTGGCGTAATGAAAACGAAGCATGGATTGTTTTTATGTAACTGGGGTGCTTTAGCAACGAGTACGGGGAAAATGTTTGTTGCAGGAGGTGCTCGGGTTAAGCTGCCAGATGATTTCCTTGATCCTCTTGAAGCGGGAAAAGAGTTAAGTGAAGTTATGGAAGAATTTGTTAAGCGAAAAGATATTCGAAGCCATGAAGGAGCAATCGGAATTTTTACAGATCATTATGTGGATCGTACAGCGCTATTTGTTCATGTTGTAAAGCTATTAATTGGACAATATAAGTATAATGAAAAGCAAGCATAAACCTTGCACAGCACACGATGTATGGTAGTATAAAAGAAAGATTATAGTATGAAACGATGCACTTCGTTAGAGGAGGAAATATAGATGAAGACTTTAGAAAGTATGGAGCAATTTCAAGAGTTAAAAAATGAGGAAAACGTTATTTTTATGTTCTCAGCAGATTGGTGTCCAGACTGCCGTTTTATTGATCCATTTATGCCAGAGGTAGAAGAGACATACAGTAACTTTTCATTTTATTATGTAGATCGTGATGAATTTATCGATCTTTGCGTGAAATTAGATGTATTTGGCATTCCAAGCTTTGTAGCGTACAATAAAGGCGAAGAGATTGGTCGCTATGTGAACAAAGAGCGAAAAACACAAGAGCAAATCGAAGCGTTTATTGAAGGGTTAAAATAAAGCAATCTGTTAATAAAATTGTGAAATAACCTCTACCTTCGCGGGGAGGTTATTTTTTTGGAAGGGAGGAAAGCGAAATGAAAATGACAAATAAGAAGATGAAAAAAGAGTTAATGGAAAGGTTAGCTCGCCCAGAGTGGGAATTTCATTATGATAGTGAAAAAGATGTGCTAAGAATTGAGCAAAAAGATACGAAAAAAGGGATTAACGTTTCACTTCCAGGAGTTGTCGCAAAATGGGAAGTGAAAAAAGAAGCTGCAATTGAAGATGTTGTATATTACGTAACAGAAGCGTTGCTTGCTATGCATAAAGAAGAAAATCAATCAGGGAAAATATTTCCGGTTATTCGGTCCACTTCTTTCCCGAAAGAAGCGGAAGAAGGAAATCCATTTATTATGACAGAACATACAGCAGAAACACGCATTTATTACGCATTAGATTCCAATAAAACATACCGTTTAATAGATGAACGTTTGTTACAAAAATTAGGGTTAACAGAACAGCAAGTGCGTGAAATGGCATTATTTAATGTTCGTTCATTAAATTATGAGTTTAAACAAGATCAAGTAGCTGGAAACACATTTTATTTCTTGAACACAAATGATGGTTATGATGCGAGTCGTATTTTAAATGAATCGCTGTTACAATCTATGCGTGAAAAAATTTCAGGCGATATGGTAGTGGCTGTTCCGCATCAAGATGTGTTAATTATTGCTGATATCATGAACGAAATCGGTTATGATATTATTGCACAAATGACAATGAAATTTTTTGCTGAAGGTCATGTTCCAATTACATCGCTTTCATTTATATATGAAGATGGTGAGTTTGAACCAATCTTTATTTTAGCGAAAAATCGGAAGAAGACGAATGGAAAAGAGAAAGGATGAACAAAGTGAACGTTTTTTACAACCATGAAGGAATTGGAGATACATTAATTGTTGCCTTGCAAGATATTGCTTTAGAGAACCGCACATTTGATCGCAAAGGAGATGTGGCGCGTATTTATGATCGTGAAAGCAATGTGACAGCAGGATTTAACATCTTTGGTGTCTCTTCTTATATGGAAATAAAAGAAACAGGGAATATTACTTTAACAAAAGAACTTGTTAAAAAAATTAACGAAATTTTAGCGAAGAACGGTTTTGAAGAAAGAGTAGAAGCAGATTTTTCACCAAAATTTGTTGTTGGTTATGTAGCAGAAAAAGAAAAACATCCAAATGCTGATAAATTAAGTATTTGTAAAGTTGAAGTTGGCACAGAAACATTACAAATTGTATGTGGTGCACCAAACGTTGAGGCAGGACAAAAAGTAGTTGTTGCGAAAATTGGTGCCGTTATGCCAAGTGGCATGCTAATTAAACCAGCTGAATTACGCGGAATTCCATCTGCTGGTATGCTTTGCTCTGCTCGTGAGTTAGAACTACCAGATGCACCACAGGAAAAAGGAATTCTTGTATTAGAAGATAGCTATGAGATTGGACAAGAATTCAAGTTTTAATTGAGTGTAAAAAAGGAGTCTATCGCCTGTATATAGTAGGTGATAGACTCCTTTTCCTATTTATAAGAAGTTATCGGCGATGCAGCCCTACTTATCGGCGAAGTCTCCCCATTTATCGGCGCAAGTTGAAAGATATCGGCGATTCGACACGGAATATCGATTTACCAACAAATTACGACATATACAACTTCTCATGAATATAAATCAATCGTTTTCAGCAGTGGCCTTATTTTGCTGAAATGTCGCTATATTGTCACGCTTTCCTTTATAAAGTATATTGTATTGTGAAACCAAATTAGTTAAAATTTAGAAAAACAAAAGGGGTTAGCGTACATGATGCAACAACAGAAAATAAAAGAACTTCTTGAGAGAATTGAAGTTACAAAAAAACATGATGTTGAAATCGATTCCTACGAAATCTATTTGTTTCATAAAGACGAAATAGAAAAAGGACAAATTGGTTATCGATATGATAAAAATAATCATTCGCTTATAGGTGAGAATGAAGGGGAATGGAAAGAGAGCTGGATTGTTATCGGCTATGAAACAGATATGGGGGATCCTATTTTTGTAGATACTGATAATGCGTTGTATCCAATTTATACAGCAAACAAGGGGAGGGAAATATGGGAACCAGTCTGTATAGCTGATAGTATAAATGAAATTATCAATCAACTTCAAGATAAATAAAGTACAAAAGAATATAGAGCGTAAGCGACAAGCGGCAGTCTATTTATATAAGACTGCTATTTTTTTAAAGTTTACAAAAGGTTTGGAATATGACTTGTCATATAAATGGGCGTAATTTTACCTGCACTTTTTGCTGAATGCTGATACAATAAAGAATGTTACTATTTAGTAGAAAGAGTGGTAAGCATGTTAGATTGGATGAAAAAGCTGTTTAACAAAGAGGAACATCAGGAAGAAAAAACAGCAGTGTTTAAAGAAGTATCGAAAAGAACTGAAAGTCAGCCCCAAATTCCTCGTGTAAACCACTACACTGAAGAAAGAGAAGCACAAATGGCAAGCCGAAATCAAGGTGTGAAATGCCGTTTTCCTTTAATACCAGATGGTGGATTGGATCAAGAGGATGTAGAAGCGCCGTCAAGTTTTGAAGTGCAACCTATTCATAGAACTGTTAAAGCGGAAAGACATCGGCAAAGATATGTAGAGCAAAAAACAACTTCTACATATACAGAATCAAAATTTGTGCATCAATCAGAAGAAGTGCCAGAGCCGTTTGTTCAACCAACATCTGTACCAGCACAAGAAAATAATCGAAGACCATTTCGTCCAACAGAAATCATCTCTCCTATTTATGGATATCATCGTCCTTCAGTAGAAAAAAAGATTGTACAAGAGGAAGAAAAAGAGAGAGAAGACCTTGAAATATCTGTTGAGGGGAAATCAGTTGTTGATGCTTGGTTAGAGAAGAAGGGATATACATTCTCCTATTTTTCCGAAGAACAAGTAGTACGCGATTTTCCTAAAGAAGAGGGAACAGTAGCGGATAATCAAGAGGCAAGTAAACAAGAAGGAAAATCAGTTGTTGATGAGTGGTTAGAGAAAAACAGCTATGAAATAGAACGTCAAGCTTCTTTATTGGAAGAAAATTCAGATGACTTAATAGAACAGCAAACAGATGACTTTGAGTCAGAGCAACAAGTAGTGGCATTATCGGAGGATTATCGAAAAGCTCTGCAATCAGAGGCTATAGATACGAAAAACATAGAAGAACAAGTTGAGAAAAAAGCTGCTGAAGAGGCGGTAATTATAAAGTCGGAAGAAGCACTTGTAGAAACGATTGTGATTGAAACAGAAGATTCTTCAGAAGAAGTTTCATCTTCAGAACCTACACAAATAGTTACAATTGCGGAAGCAGAAATAGAAGCAGAAATAGAAGCAGAAGCAGAAGCAGAAGAAGTGGAAACAGAAATAGAAGCAGAAGCGGAAGAAGAAGTGGAAGCAGAAATAGAAGCAGAAGCGGAAGAAGAAGTGGAAGCAGAAATAGAAGTAGAAGCAAAAGAAGAAGCGGAAGCAGAAATGGAAGCAGAAGTGGAAATAGAAACAAAAGATGTGGAGCAATTACAAGAAGAATCTAAGGAAATAGAAAGTACCACTGAATACGTTGCCCAGCAGGAAGTAATGGAGTTTCAAGAGGATAAGAAACAAATTGCGTTAACTTCAGAAAGCCTTGAACAGACGAAAAAAGATGTTCAAAGCTTTGCGAACACCTTAATTGAAGAAAAAGAAGGCACTCAGTCTGTTGTGCAAACAGAAGAACCAAAACGTGAGAAAAAACGGCATATACCATTTAATGTTGTTATGTTAAAACAAGATAGAAGAAAACTAATGGAAAAGCGTATAGCAAGAATGAATGCAGTACAACAAGCAGAAGAAGTACAGGTCGAAGAGAAGCCAGTCCAACAAGTAGAAGAAAAAGCACAAGGAACTGAGCAATCTGTGCAACAAATGAAGGATTCTACAGCAAATTCTAGTGAAAAAGAGTATGTTATAGCGAAAAGAGAAAATGATGTTCGTAACGTATTGCAAACACCTCCGGAATACATGATGCCGCCATTAACATTGCTCACGATTCCGACGCAAACAACATTAGATAATACGGAATGGTTAGACGAACAAAAACAATTGCTAGATATGACGTTTAATAATTTCCATGTTGGGGCACATGTTATCAATGTTTCACAAGGACCAGCGGTAACCCGTTTTGAAGTACAGCCTGACCCGGGTGTGAAAGTAAATAAAATCACAAATTTAAGTGATGATATTAAGTTAAGTTTGGCTGCAAAAGATATTCGGATCGAAGCGCCAATCCCAGGAAAAAGTGCGATTGGGATTGAAGTTCCAAACAAAGAAAGTAAGCCAGTCTTTTTAAGAGAAATCTTAAGAAGTCCAGTATTTACAAAGAGTGAGTCACCGCTTACGGTTGCACTAGGGCTTGATATTTCGGGGGCACCAATTGTAACAGATATTAGAAAGATGCCTCATGGATTAATTGCCGGTGCAACAGGGTCTGGGAAAAGTGTTTGTATTAATGCGATTTTAACGAGTATTTTATATAAGGCGAAACCTCATGAAGTGAAGCTCATGTTAATTGATCCAAAAATGGTCGAACTTGCACCATATAACTCTGTTCCGCATCTTGTAGCCCCTGTTATTACAGATGTAAAAGCTGCTACAGCGGCATTAAAATGGGCGGTTGATGAGATGGAACGACGCTATGAGCTGTTTGCACATGCGGGAGCTCGCGATTTAACTCGGTATAATACAATCGTAAGTGAAAGAGAAATTCCAGGTGAAACATTGCCATATATTGTTATTGTTATTGATGAGTTAGCAGACTTAATGATGGTGGCTCCTGGTGACGTAGAGGAAGCGATTTGTCGTATCGCTCAAAAAGCACGTGCTTGCGGTATTCATTTATTAGTTGCTACGCAGCGTCCATCTGTAGATGTTATTACGGGATTAATTAAATCTAATATTCCAACGCGCATTGCGTTTACTGTATCATCTCAAGTTGATTCTCGTACGATTATTGATATTGGAGGAGCAGAAAAATTACTAGGACGCGGTGATATGCTATTTTTAGGAAATGGTACATCTAAGCCAGTACGTGTGCAAGGTGTGTACGTATCAGATGATGAAATTGAAAAAACAGTTGAACATGTGAAAAAACAAATGAAACCAAATTACTTATTTAAGCAAGAAGATTTATTAGCGAAAACAGAACAACATGAAGTGGAAGACGAATTATTTTTTGATGCATGTCAATTTGTTGTAGAACAAGGGGGAGCTTCTACATCTTCTGTACAGAGAAAATTCCGTATCGGCTATAATCGTGCAGCACGTCTTATTGAAGAGATGGAGGCGCAAGGGATTATATCTGAAGCAAAAGGAACGAAACCGAGAGATGTCCTAATTTCAGAGGATGAATTTGCTGCTATGCAGGAAATTCATGTATAGGAAGCGGTTTTGCTGTATACTAAGAGAAAATGTTGGATAGTAAAGTAGGGAGTAAAACGACATGAAAGAAATCGAATTAAAATTAAAAGGTGAAATTAATCGATTAACAAATAAAACATTTAAATTTGATGAACGAGTTGGAGAAGGATGGTTCTCTGCTGTTTACTTTTTAAAGACTCGTGATATTATTCAAGAATTTCGTCCGAAAAGTGTTGTAACCATGCAGTTTTTTCAAAAAGAGAATGCAGTGCTTTGCGGAACAGATGAGGTAATTGCATTGTTACAAACATTTGCGACACATCCAGAAGAGTTAGAAATTCATTCTTTAAAGGATGGAGACAAAATTAAGCCGTTTGAAACAGTTTTGACAATCACAGGACCTTATGAGTATTTTGGATTTTTAGAAGGTGTAATCGATGGGATTTTAGCCCGACGTACATCTGTAGCAACAAATGTATATAATGTTGTACAAGCTGCTCGTAGCGGTCAAAAAGAAAAACCTGTTATTTTTATGGGGGATCGTGATGATCATTACACACAGCAAGCTGGTGATGGATACGCAGCATACATCGGTGGTATGAGTGCACAGGCAACGCATGCAATGAATGAATGGTGGGGCAAAAGTGGAATGGGGACAATGCCGCATGCATTAATCCAAATGTTTAATGGAGATGTTGTTGAAGCTGCCAGAGCCTATCATAAAAAGTTTCCAGAAGATGATCTCGTTGTACTAATTGACTATAACAATGATGTAATTACAGATGGTCTTCGTGTTGCACGTGAATTCGGTTCAGAATTAAAAGGTGTACGTATTGATACATCACGTACAATGATTGATCAATATTTTATCCGTAATCCAGAGGTACTTGGAACATTTGACCCACGTGGTGTAAATCCATCGCTTGTTTTTGCACTGCGGAAGGCGCTTGATGAGGAAGGGTTCCAACATGTAGATATTGTTGTAACTGGCGGATTTGATGAGAAACGTATTCGTGAATTTGAAGCGCAAAATGTTCCTGTAGACCTATACGGAGTGGGCAGTAGCTTACTGAAAATAAATATCGGCTTTACTGGCGATAATGTGGAATTAAATGGAAAGCCGGAAGCGAAAGCTGGGCGTAAATACCGTCCGAATCCGCGTCTTGAGCGCGTTCAATTAGAAAAAAAGAAGAGAAATAAAAAAGAAAAACTGATAGGTGATTGACCCTATCAGTTTTTCTGTTATCATAGTATAACGGCTTGTTTTTTGCTATAATAGTTTTGTTATGGACATAAAACGAAGCACGTATGCATTTGATTAATGAGAGCTAAAAAAGGTTCGCTTTATCGGAAATGTATGATGATTACCAAAATAAGAAAAGATTCATATACTGTCTTATAGATAGGCCGTTGTATTAGTTCGAAATGTTGGAGGTTCTTTAAGATGACAGTTTACCATTTTGTAGGAATTAAAGGAACAGGAATGAGTTCATTAGCACAAATTCTTCATGACATGAAGAATACTGTTCAAGGTTCTGATTATGAAAAGCGTTTCTTCACACAAGTAGCATTGGAAAAGCGTGGTATTTCAATCCTTCCTTTTGATAAAAACAATATTAAAGAAGGACAAGTGATTATTGCAGGAAATGCATTTCCTGATACGCATGAAGAAATTATGGCAGCGAAAGAATTAAATATTCCAGTCCATCGTTACCATCACTTTTTAGGAAACCTTATGAGTCAGTATACAAGTGTTGCTGTAACAGGTGCGCATGGAAAAACATCAACAACAGGTTTGTTAGCCCATGTCATGCAAGGTGCTAACCCGACATCTTATCTGATTGGCGATGGAACGGGACATGGGGTAGAAAATAGTAAGTATTTTGCGTTTGAAGCTTGTGAATATCGTCGTCATTTCTTGTCTTACTATCCAGACTATGCAATTATGACAAATATTGACTTTGATCATCCGGATTATTTTGCAGACATTAATGATGTATTTCATGCATTCCAAGAGATGGCACTTCAAGTGAAAAAGGGAATTATTGCATGTGGTGATGATGAAGAACTTCAAAAAATTCAAGCGAAAGTACCTGTTATTTTCTATGGATTTGGTGAAGATAATGATTTCCAAGCTCGTAACATTCAAAAGAGAACAGACGGTACTGTATTTGACGTATTCGTTCGTAATACGTATTATGAAACATTTAAAATTACAGGATACGGAAATCATAGCGTATTAAATGCATTAGCAGTAATAGCGCTTTGCCATTATGAAAATATCGATGTCGAAGTTGTGAAACATCAATTAACAACATTTGAAGGCGTAAAACGTCGCTTTAATGAAAAAACGGTGAGAGACCAAGTCATTATTGATGATTATGCACATCATCCGACAGAAATTAATGCAACGATTGAAGCGGCTCATCAAAAGTATCCAGAGCGTGAAATTATCGCTATCTTCCAGCCGCATACATTTTCACGTACAGAGACGTTTTTAGATGAGTTTGCAGAAAGCCTAAGTAAAGCTGATCAAGTCTATTTATGTGACATTTTTGGATCAGCACGTGAAAACAAAGGTGAATTAACAATTGAAGATTTGCAAAAACGCATTGATGGTGCAGAATTAATTACAGATACAACAACAGATATACTGAAAAAACATAAAAACGGCGTTCTTATTTTTATGGGCGCAGGCGACATTCAAAAATTCGAAGCAGCTTATATAAAAGAAGTGCAAGTTGCTGAGAAGTAAAAAAAAGACGCATAGCGGTGGCTATGCGTCTTTTTTAGTGCGTGATTTGTAGTATATGTGGTGTCGAAAGATGTTGGGAAGCCGATATCTCCTGTCAAAATGCTGATATGTTGAGGGGGATTTTTTAACAATAGATGTTAGAATAATAAGAAAAAAAGGGGTGTAAATATGTTCACACTCCGAGTAGATGACGAAATTGAACTACAATTATTAGAGAAGCATCATAAAGAAGAGTTATATCAATTAATAAATCAAAACCGTAATCATTTAAGAAGATGGCTTCCTTGGGTAGATGGCACGAAATCGGCTGATGCGTATGATGACATTTTTCCGAGGTGGTTAAAGAAATTTGCAGAGGGAGGTGGTTTTGAAAGTGGTATACGTTATAAAGGAAAGCTTGTTGGGATGGTAAGCATTCATCCAGTGAGCTGGGAGAAGAAAGCGGCGAGTCTTGGGTATTACCTTGCAGAAGAGGCAGAGGGGAAAGGGATTATAACGAGAAGTGTAAAAGCGGTACTTCGCTATGGCTTTGAAGATTTAAAACTAAATAAAATGGAAATTCATTGTGGAGTACAAAATAAGAAAAACCGTGCGGTTCCGGAACGACTTGGGTTTCGATTAGATGGTATTTTACGAGAGGAAGAATGGTTGTATGACCATTTTCATGATATAGCAGTCTATAGCTTGTTAGCTTCAGAGTGGAAGAAAATCCGATGAGGAATTTGTATTACTAGAAAGTTTTATAGGTTAAACTGTAAAATATGGTATTATTTAGTTAGGGGCGATGGTATGGAAATTTCTATTCAAAGAAGCAAACTGATTATGATTGTTGTCATTCTAATGTTCATTATTATGGTTGTTTATCCCATTATGCTGTTTGTGATGAATAAAGAGAATTGGGGGACAGCATTAATTGGAATGGGAATTTGTTTTATTGTCAATGTTCCGCTCGTCTGGGAAGTCTTTATAAAAAAACATATTGTGAAAAATGGTGTACTGAAGTATGGGATATTGAATGATGATATTGTGTTATCAGATGTAAGAGTGGTACGCCAAGTTGGGAAATCTCTTGAAATTACAACGAATCAATATAAAGTACATATGATTGCAATGCCAACAGATATGAATCAGTTATTAGCATTGATTGAGAAAGAGAATCCACAGGTGAAAATAGAGATGAATTGAAAAAAACGCTCGGAATGATATCCGAGCGTTTTTTAATGCTATTTTAAGTTCTCTGGGTTTAACGCTTCTAATTCAGGTACAACGAAACGACCATCTTTACGAATTAATACGTCGTCAAAGTAAATTTCACCGCCGCCGTATTCTGGACGCTGAATGCATACTAAATCCCAATGGATGTTAGAGTTGTTCCCGTTCCATGCATCATCATATGCTTGTCCAGGTGTGAAATGGAAGCTACCGTCGATTTTTTCATCAAATAGAATGTCACCCATTGGATGAAGGATGTATGGGTTTACGCCGATTGCAAATTCGCCAACGTAACGTGCACCTTCATCTGTATCGAAAATTTTATTAATGCGATCTGTATCATTTGCAGTTGCTTCAATAATTTTTCCATCCTTAAATTTCAGCTGTACGTTTTCGAATGTATAACCATTATATGGTGATGGTGTGTTATAAGAGATTGTACCATTAACAGAATTGCGAACTGGTGCAGAGTATACTTCGCCATCCGGAATATTTAAATGACCAGAGCATTTAATAGCTGGAATGTCTTTAATAGAGAATGTTAAATCAGTTCCAGGACCAGTTAAGCGAACTTTATCTGTTTTGTTCATCAGTTCAACAAGGCTATCCATCGCTTTGTCCATTTTACCGTAATCTAAGTTACATACTTCGAAGTAGAAGTCTTCAAACGCTTCTGTACTCATTTTTGCAAGTTGCGCCATAGACGCATTTGGGTAGCGCAGAACAACCCAGCGTGTTTTTGGAACGCGGATATCTCTATGAACTTTCTTACCAACTGTTTGACCGTGGATTTTCATTCGTTCACTTGGAACGTCAGCTTGTTCATTAATGTTATCGCCAGAGCGAAGACCGATATAAGCGTCCATATCTTTCATTACGCTTGCTTCATATGCTGCAATTTGTTCGAAATGTTCTTCTGTAGCACCCATTAATAAAGAGCGATCTACCGCGTGATCTTTTAAAGAGACAAATGGAAACCCGCCAGCTGCATATGCTTCTTTTACAAGTGCAGTTACAAGTTCTCTTTGCAAGCCAAAGTTTTCAATTAATACTTTTTCGCCTTTTTGTAAGCGAATCGAGTAGTTAATTAAATTGTATGCTAATTTTTCAATACGTGGATCTTTCATATGTAAAGCCTCCCCTAATGAATTATGTATACATTGTTATTGTACCCTACTTGCTGGAATTTGTTTAATAGTTTATGTTACAGTTGACATATAAATAAGAAAATTCGAACGAAATTGTAAGGGTTAGAATGAAACGGAAAATGATTGTATAATAGGAGAAAGTATGAAAAAGATAAAGGAAGTGATGAGATGCAAGTTCTTTTATACGTAAGTGCAGCTATTATCGCAGTAGCATTTGCTGTATTGGTAATTTATGCATGTAGAACGTTATTATCATTACAGAAAACGCTAGAAAATGTTGCGAGTACACTAGAGGGATTAGAAAAGCAAATGCAAGGAATAAGCGTAGAAACAGAGCAGTTATTACATAAAACAAATGCATTAGCTGATGATATTCAACAAAAGTCACAATCATTAAATAAAGTAGTAGAAGGCGTAGATGGAATTGGAACGACAATTCATTCTTTAAATACGAAACTTCGTAATGTATCAAATTCAGTTACAAATGAAATTGAAAATAATGCAGATAAAGTTGCTCAAGTTGTTCAATGGAGCAGTGCAGCGATTGAAGTGTACAATCATTTCCGTGCTACCCGACATGAGAAAAAAAGAGAAAAAGAAGAGAGAAAGTTAGAGAAGGTAGAAAAGAAAGAAAAGCGTTCGAGACTGCCGATCCGTATGAAAGGTGAGTAAAATGAGCATGAAAAAAATCGAAACAATAGAAGAGTTTGAAGCATTAGTAGAAACAGCGGAACCATACATTTTGTTTAAACATAGTACAACATGCCCAATTAGCCAAGGAGCATATACGGAATTTCAAGCTTATTGTAAGGAGAACGATGAAACTGCCGCATATTACTTATACATACAGGATGCACGAGATGTTTCCAATCGCATTGCTGAACATTTTGGGATTACACATGAATCACCACAAGTGTTATACATAAAAGATGGTATGGCGGTATGGCATACATCGCATTGGAATATTAAAAAAGAAGTACTGAAAGAGAACGTCAAGTAAGAAGTGAGTGAAGAGGCTCGCTTCTTTCTTTTTTGAAAAAAATCATTATAATTTTCTTAGATTGAGTTTTTAGAGATTGTATATACGGAACTAATAAATGAGGGAACGATTCCAAATGCCAATGTATATCATGTGACAACCTGACGTCTATTCGTTATAATAAGTTAGCTTAAACGTGATAATAAGATAATGAAACCAATATATAAATATACAACTGAGAAAGAGGTGGCTTCCTATGGCATCACAAGAATTAGATCGTTTACGTTCTCAAATTGATGAAATAAATATGCAAATGTTAGAGCTTTTAAATGAAAGGGGCCGTCTTGTTCAAGAAGTCGGTAAAGTAAAAGAAGAGCAAGGGATTATGAAATTTGATCCTGTACGTGAAAGAAATATGCTCGATTTAATTGCACAACATAATAATGGCCCGTTTGAAACATCAACACTTCAACATATTTTTAAACAAATTTTTCAGATGAGCTTAGAGTTACAAGAAGATGATCATCGCAAGGCGCTTCTTGTTTCTCGTAAGAAAAAGCCAGAGGATACAATTGTTACGATTAAAGGTGAGAGAATTGGTGATGGGAATCCGCACTTTATTATGGGACCATGTGCTGTAGAGAGTTATGAACAAGTGCGTCAAGTAGCGGAAGCGATAAAGGAACAAGGATTAAAATTAATGCGCGGTGGTGCATTTAAACCTCGTACATCTCCTTACGATTTCCAAGGTCTTGGTTTAGAGGGATTACAAATTTTGCGACAAGTTGCCGATGAATATGATTTAGCTGTCATTAGCGAAATTTTAAATCCAAACGATATGGAAATGGCTCTTGATTATGTAGATGTAATTCAAATTGGGGCTCGCAATATGCAAAACTTTGAACTATTAAAAGCTGCCGGTGCTGTAAAGAAACCAGTATTATTAAAACGAGGTTTATCAGCTACTATTGAAGAATTTATTTATGCCGCAGAATATATTATGGCACAAGGGAATGGAGATATTATTTTATGTGAACGAGGCATTCGAACGTATGAGAAGGCAACTCGTAACACGCTAGATATTTCCGCTGTGCCGATTTTGAAGAAGGAGACACATTTACCTGTTGTAGTAGATGTAACGCATTCTACAGGGCGCCGTGACCTTCTATTACCAACTGCAAAAGCAGCAATGGCAATCGGTGCTGATGCTGTTATGGCTGAAGTGCATCCGGATCCAGCTGTTGCATTATCGGATTCAGCACAGCAAATGGATATTCCGGAGTTTAATGAGTTTATGAAAGAACTAAAAGCGTTTCGTGGTAGATCGTAAGGAATGTTTGTCTATGCGATATTTCTCGCATAGACTTTTTGCAGAAAATGTCCTTTTTCACATGAAAAATACGAAAATACGAGAAAAGAAGCGAATTTTTTCAGAACTTTTGCGGGAACATATTGTATGAGTCTGCAATTTTATCGTATCATTAGTAAAAGGACTCGGGACGATTGGTGGCATCTTCAAATAGAGTTGATGTCTTTTTTTCATTCAAGTGAACCGATACATAAAAATAGATAACATAGATAGAAGGAGTGTGCGAAAAGATGAACGTAACAATCTATGATGTAGCGCGTGAAGCGAATGTTTCAATGGCAACTGTATCACGTGTTGTAAACGGTAATCCAAATGTAAAGCCTACAACAAGAAAGAAAGTATTAGAAGCAATTGACCGCTTAGGATATCGTCCAAATGCGGTAGCGCGTGGTTTAGCAAGTAAAAAAACAACTACAGTAGGGGTTATTATTCCTGATATCTCCAATACATTCTATGCAGAACTTGCACGTGGGATTGAAGATATTGCAACAATGTACAAATATAATATTATTTTAAGTAACTCGGATCAAAATAAAGAAAAAGAGTTCCACTTATTAAATACAATGCTAGGTAAACAAGTAGATGGGATTGTATTCATGGGTGAGGATATTACAGATATTCATGTCGAAGAATTTAAAAAATCTCCAGTACCGATTGTATTAGCGGCATCATTTGATGAGAAGAATGAAACGCCATCAGTAAATATTGATTATACACAAGCAGCTTATGATGCAATAAAGTATTTCTTAGAAAAAGGTCATAAGCGAATTGGTTTCGTATCAGGTCCTTTCGTTGATAAGGCAGGAAGCGCAAAGAAATTACAAGGGTATAAAAAAGCTTTAGAGGAAACTGGTATTTCATATGATGAAAAACTTGTAATTGATGGAGATTACACATATGATTCAGGTTTAGAAGCATTTGAAAAACTTTGGGCACTTGATCAAAAACCAACAGCAATTTTCGTGTCTTCCGATGAAATGGCATTAGGTGTCATCCATGCAGCACAAGACGCTGGCTTACGTGTACCAGAAGATGTAGAAGTGCTTGGATTTGACAATACACGCCTTGCATTAATGGTGCGCCCACAGCTTTCAACAGTCGTACAACCAATGTATGACATCGGTGCAGTAGCGATGCGTTTACTTACAAAATATATGAATAAAGAAAAAGTAGAAGATCATACAGTTATCTTACCTCATCGCATTCAATTTAGAAATTCGACGAAGTAAGGAAAAAAACTCACAGCGCGGCGCTGTGAGTTTTTTTGTTATCTCCGCCGATAAGGTGTCCGCCTTTAAACGAGAAGTTCAACTGAGAATAGTGAAACAGGAAAAAGGGGAACTTAAATTCAGCTTTAAAATACAAGAAATTAGGATGCTCTTTTATATGAATTTGGATTGTCTCATTTGAAGGAGAATATGGAAGAGACATGATAGGGTTCTCTGTATGATCTAGAATCAAAATTCCCTATAAATACACAATGTCATGTATAATAGAAAGAAAAGGCTTGTGAGGAGGGGAAGAGATGATCATTCTTTGGATTATTACGCTTTGTATGACTGCTTTTTTTGCTTATATGACGTTAAAACAAACTGGTTTAAAGCGATTTGTTCCAGGAAGTATTCTTGCCGGAATCGCCCTTATCACATATGTATCTTCTATTTTCATTGAACATGTTTCAGCGGAATGGAGTACAAACTTTGTATTTATCGGCATTACATTATTTGCTGGTAGTATGATGGTATTAATGGTTGCTGGTATTGTTTTTTTTATTCATATGAATTCTGAAACGTTATAAGATATAAAAAAAGCATGTCCCATATGGGCATGCCTTTTATCATTTTATTATGCTCGATCTTTAGAAGCATTTTGTTGTTTCAATAAATCGCGAATTTCGCCAAGAAGAACTTCTTCTTTGGTTGGTTCTGGTACTTCTTCTTTCTTTTCTTCTTCTTTTTTGAATGTTAACTTATTGAATAATTTAATGAATAAGAAGATTGAGAATGCAATGATTAAGAAATCAACAACAGTTTGAATAAATGCACCATATTTTACTACAGCTTTTCCAAATGTAAAGGAAAGTCCTGTGAAGTTTACTCCACCAAGTAGTAATCCAACTAATGGCATGATCACATCACTTACTAATGAAGAAACGATCTTACCAAACGCACCACCAATTACAACCCCGACAGCTAAATCCATGACGTTCCCTTTTAAAGCGAACTTTTTAAACTCATTCCACATACGTTATGCCCGTCCTCTCTAAATTTAATATGAAGATTATAATTCCTCACCATATTTTATAGAAGTTTATATTAGAAATAAAGAGGAAATGAGAATGAAAGTAAATTCAGAAAAGTGTATCCGTTTTATTCTATATTATCCAAATTATGTGATTTAAGTGTTTTAGAGCATAGTAACAGTTTTACTATTTATTACAATTTTAATTCTTTTAGATTGTTAATAACAAGTTTTGTATCAAACAATAAAAGAAAGGTTAATACTCTTGGGATAAAATGATGAATGGAATTTTCAAATCTATGTTATTTCATATTAATAAGAAATACTTGATGAGTAGGAATAAAGCTTTCTGCAAAGACATCCTCAGTCTTATGAAATTGTCAGTAATGATGTGTCATACAAAGGAGTTCTCCATTTCCTCTTGGAAAGATTTCAAAAGTACCATGAAATATATGTACAAGCTATCAATTCTACATAAAATATTATCTTCTTTGAAAAAAGAATAGGAAAAAATCTCCTATTCTTTATGATCTAATACAATGATTTTTTTGTATTATTCCGAATGATTTCGAGAGATTTTGCGACAGTTAGTGCATTTTTTTCTTCAATTTCTGCTTTTCGAGGGATAGGATTGTACATGTTGTTAGGGTCTTCCCATGTGAGAGGAAGTTCAGTTTCAGCTTGTCCTTTCCACGCTTCAATCCATTCTGGAGGGAGATAACCTGAGATGTTTTGGATGTTGTTCATTGTGATCCATATGAGTGCCCATGCTCTTGGGACAACGCGCCACATGTCATAGCCACCGCCACCAACGGCAATCCAGCGCCCATCGCAATATTCATTTGCAATTTCATTAGCGAGTTTTGGAATTTCTCGATAAATTTCTATAGTTGCACAAAGGTGTGTAAGTGGATCATAATAATGCGCATCGGCGCCATTTTGCGTTACAATAATATCTGGTTTAAAATAAGCGGCGACTTCTTTTACAACAGTACGGTAAGACTGTAAAAAAGACTCATCTTCTGTAAAGGCATCGAGTGGAACATTGAAAGAATAGCTATATCCTACACCTTGTCCTCTTTCATTCACTGCACCAGTTCCAGGGAATAAATATCGGCCTGTTTCATGAAGTGAGATGGTACAAACATTTGGATCATCATAAAAAGACCATTGGACACCGTCGCCATGATGGGCATCCGTATCAATATATAACACGCGAAGACCGTATTTTTGTTGTAAATATTTAATCGCAATCGAGCTATCGTTATAAATACAAAAGCCGGATGCTTTTCCGCGGAATCCGTGATGTAGTCCGCCTCCTAAGTTTAATGCACACGTTGCTTTTCCAGACATAACAGCATCTACAGCTGTTAATGTACCGCCAACAAGCAATGCACTTGCTTCATGCATATGAGGAAACATGGGAGTGTCCTCAGTTCCAAGCCCATATGTCATAGCGATTGATTGTTCTAAATGGCCTTCTCCAGCGCGTTTTACCGCATTGATATAGTCCTCTGTATGAATGAGTGCAATTTCCTCATCTGTAGCCATTCGGGGTGGGATGACTTGAGAAGGGGATAAAAACCCACTCTTTACTAATAAATCATATGTAAGTGTTACACGAAGTTGGTTAAAAGGATGCTCAGGGCTAAAAGAATAGCCCTGAAATTTATCTGAATACACGAATACACTTTTCATGCTTGCATCCCCATACT
This sequence comes from Bacillus cytotoxicus NVH 391-98, assembly GCF_000017425.1. GTDB lineage: Bacteria > Bacillota > Bacilli > Bacillales > Bacillaceae_G > Bacillus_A > Bacillus_A cytotoxicus. The sequence goes on along the minus strand of NC_009674.1, from coordinate 3,407,261 downwards.
GTTTGGCCATAAGACGTGATACCCCTTTTTTTCAAGTGCTTCAATCACTCTTAGAGGATTCATCGTTTGAATGCGGAAAACGAGCACCTTCTCATTCTCATCTTTTGCTGGGTAGACGAGAACACTTACAATGTTTATTTGTAGATCACTAAAAATAGTAACTACTTTTCCGAGAATACCAGGTTCATTTTTTACTTGAATTTCAATTTGAGAACTTGGTTGATGCGCTCCTGTTAATTTTACTAATGTATGCAGTACTGTAGATTCAGAAATAATGCCCACTAATTTTCCAGCCTTTGTGACAGGAAGGCAACCGATTTTATTTTCGAAAAATAATGTTGCAATTTCTTCAACGAAATCAAGAGGATGGCAAGTCCTAACAGGGTGTTTCATAATGAGGTGAAGCGGTTGTTTTAACATATCGAGTGAAACTTGCTCATCAAGGATAGACGGACTTGCATCTCTTACATCTCGATCAGAAATAATGCCTACTATTTGGGTATTTTGATCGATAATTGGAATGTGCCGAATCCCTTTTGTACGTATTGTTCGGATCGCGGTTTCGATTGTATCATCTGGATGCAGTGCGATAACATCTTGATTCATAATTTCTTCTACAATCATTCCATTCGCCCCCTTTTTAGTACATAAATCGATTCTGGAAACGTAGACGGTCAAATGCTTGAATAGAATTGGTGTCGACGCGTTTGCCAATGCGAACCATTAAACAGTTAGCAGGATGAGAACAAATTTCTGGATCATCTGTAGCCATCCATTGTAAACCACCAGCATTCATCATTTTTTCCATTACTTTTCGATACTCCCAAACATTTAAACCAGTTTGCTTTAAATCCCAATGCCAGTAATACTCAGTCGTTAATATAATATAATCTTCCATGTTATCATCCATCATAGAAACTTCCAGTAAGTTTTTTCCGACAGAGCAGCCACGAAATGCTGGAGCAACTTCAATCGCTCCAAGTTCAATTACATTTTCGATATTCCCTTCTGACCATCTTTCAAGTGGATCAGGATATAAGTATGTAACGTATCCGATAATTGTATGGTCATGCCGAGCGATAATAATGCGAGCTTCTGGTAATTTAGAAATTGCAACGATGGCTTTATATTGTTGCTCGGCAGGGCGAAACGCAACTAAATCGGGATGGAACTCATATGTTTCAAGATTATGGGTAGAAACAGGACCTTCAATTATTAAAGTTCCTTTAGATGTTTTTAAGTTTCTAGCATTATATATTTTTTTATGAATCAACTTTTTACTCACCGCCTTGAGGGTTTGTGAATCTACTATACATCGTACTTTATACGATATGCGATGTGAATCGAATTTTGTCATTAAAAATTTGTCAAAAAAATAACAAATATACTGAAAATTTTAAATAATGTTATTATAATAGATAATAGAATATATAGGGAGGGGATGTAAAGTATGAAAATGGAAACGCTTCCTGTTATTAAAGGAGAACATAATTTACTAAATTATAAAGAAGCATACGCCCATTTTAACTGGGAAGAGGTTCATCAACATTTTTCTTGGCATGAAACGGGCCGAGTAAATATGGCGTATGAGGCAATTGACAAGCATGTAAAATCTGAACGAAAAAATAAAGTTGCCCTGTATTATCAAGATGGCTCTCGAAAAGAGAAATATACATTTAAAGAAATGAAAGATTTTTCTAATAAAGCGGGAAATGTCTTAAAAAATTACGGTGATGTGGAAAAAGGAGATCGCGTTTTTATTTTTATGCCGCGTTCCCCAGAACTATATTTTGCCCTTCTTGGTGCAGTAAAGTTAGGGGCCATTGTTGGTCCGTTATTTGAAGCATTTATGGAAGGTGCAGTACGCGATCGTTTAGAAGATAGCGAAGCGAAGGTGTTAATTACAACTCCTGAATTGTTAGAACGCGTACCATTAAATGATTTACCGGCTTTAAAAACAGTCTTTCTTGTTGGAGAAAATGTAGAAGAAGGTGGAAAAATCGTAGCGTTTAATCCGCTGTTTGAACAGGCTTCAAAAGAATTACATATCGAATGGTTAGACCGTGAAGATGGCCTGATTCTTCATTATACATCTGGCTCGACTGGTAAACCAAAAGGCGTTCTTCATGCACAAAATGCAATGATTCAGCACTATCAAACAGCTAAATGGGTGCTAGATTTAAAAGAAGATGACGTATATTGGTGTACAGCTGATCCAGGTTGGGTAACAGGAACTGCTTACGGTATTTTTGCGCCATGGTTAGTAGGAGCGTCGAATCTTATCTTAGGCGGGCGCTTTAGTCCTGAAGCTTGGTATGAGGCACTAGAAGATTACGGCGTGACAGTTTGGTACAGCGCGCCAACAGCATTCCGAATGTTAATGGGGGCTGGACAAGAAGCGATTAAAAAATATAATTTATCCGAACTTCGTCACGTATTAAGTGTTGGTGAACCGTTGAATCCAGAAGTGATTCGCTGGGGGATGAACGCTTTTGGCCTTCGTATTCATGATACGTGGTGGATGACAGAAACCGGTGGACAAGTGATTTGTAACTATCCTTGTATGGAAATTCGCCCAGGGTCAATGGGGAAACCAATTCCAGGCGTAAAAGCAGCGATTGTTGATAATGAAGGAAATGAAGTACCGCCATACACAATGGGTAATTTGGCAATTGCGAAGGGATGGCCAGCGATGATGCGTGGGATTTGGAACAATCCGCAAAAGTATGAGTCATACTTCATGCCAGGCGATTGGTATGTATCAGGCGACTCTGCGTATATGGATGAAGATGGTTACTTTTGGTTCCAAGGACGTATTGACGATGTTATTATGACATCGGGTGAACGTGTTGGTCCGTTTGAAGTAGAAAGTAAATTAATTGAGCATACTGCGGTAGCGGAAGCAGGTGTAATTGGTATTCCTGATCCAGTACGAGGGGAAATTATTAAAGCGTTTATTGCACTTCGCGCAGGGTATGAACCATCTGATGAATTAAAAGAAGATATTCGTCAATTTGTGAAAAAAGGTCTAGCAGCTCATGCAGCGCCAAGACAAATTGAATTTAGAGATAAATTACCGAAGACAAGAAGTGGTAAAATTATGCGACGCGTATTAAAGGCATGGGAGTTAAACTTACCAACAGGTGATTTATCAACGATGGAAGATTAAAAAAGAAAGGTATGAACGTCACTTCGTTCATACTTTTCTTTTTATTTTATATATACGTATTGAAAAGGCTATGCAAAGAAGAGCATCAAAGGAAAGGAATAACACTGTGGTCTAAAGAATTTTCGCCGCGGGAGAGCGATTGCTTTTTTAGAGATGATGACTTTGAAACGCAGAGTGATTAAATAGCAGTGAGATGCACCAGAGTTTCAATCCATTCAGCAAATTTTAGGAAAAGCCGTCAATATGGCAATTAACGAATTTAGTCAGTTATTTGAAATATATGAAAGTGAAACAACAGAAATATATAATGAGAAAGGGTTGGAATGAAACAAATAAATAATTATATCGATTTGTCGATTGTATTTCATTTTTCATTATTAGCGGGTATCCCTATTCTTTCTCTAATTACGATATGGGTGACAACTTTGTAAAAAATAAGTGTTGGAATAAATTTCCGGTTTCATTTGACATGTTTATATAAATGATGGTATAAAGAAAAGTATATAAATAATTGAGCGTGGAAAGGGAGAAGTAGTGATCATTTCCCTGTTTTAGAGAGCTGATGGTCGGTGGAAATCAGCACATAGATGATCGCGAATTACGCCCCTCGAGCATCTTTTTTCGATTGAATTAGATTAGATTCAAAAGGGAAAAGACGGTGATGAGCCGTTATGTGAATGAGGTGGTAGGCTATTTGGCCTGCAACTAGGGTGGTATCGCGATGATCAAAATCGTCCCTTATTTGAGGGGCGATTTTTTTATGTTTTCACATTTCACGCCACATTACATTAAAGGAGAGTATGTAGAATATGAATATTTTACAAGATCTTGAGTTTCGCGGTTTGATTAATCAGCAAACAGATGCTGAAGGTTTAGAACAATTATTAGAAAAAGAAAGCGTTAAATTATACTGTGGTTTTGACCCAACAGCAGATAGCTTACACATCGGACATATGTTACCGATTTTAATGTTGCGTCGCTTTCAATTAGCTGGTCATCAACCAATCGCACTTGTAGGTGGTGGTACTGGTATGATCGGGGACCCAAGTGGTAAAAAAGCAGAGCGTACATTAAATACGAAGGATACAGTTGCTTACTACACTGAAAGTATTAAAAAACAGCTTTCAAACTTCTTAGAATTTGAAAATGTAGAAAATCCAGCAGTAATGGCAAATAACTACGACTGGCTTGGCAACTTAGATGTTATTACATTCTTACGTGACATCGGTAAAAACTTCGGTTTAAACTACATGTTAGCAAAAGATACAGTTGCATCTCGTTTAGAAACTGGTATTTCATTTACGGAATTTAGTTACATGATTTTACAATCATATGACTTCTTAAACTTATATAAAAACCATGGTTGCCGTCTGCAAATTGGTGGTAGTGACCAATGGGGTAACATTACAGCGGGACTTGAATTAATCCGTAAATCGGAAGAAGATGCGAAAGCATTCGGGTTAACAATTCCACTTGTTACAAAATCTGACGGTACGAAGTTTGGAAAAACAGAAGGCGGTGCAGTTTGGTTAGACCCAGAGAAAACAACTCCTTACGAGTTCTATCAATTCTGGATTAACACAGATGACCGCGATGTTGTGAAATATTTAAAATACTTCACATTCCTATCTCATGAAGAAATTCTTGATTTAGAAAAACAAGTAGCTGAAGCACCTGAAAAACGTGTAGCACAAAAAGCATTAGCTTCTGAAATGACAAAGCTTGTTCACGGCGAAGAAGCATTAGAACAAGCAATTAAAATTTCTGCAGCTTTATTTAGTGGTTCTGTAGCAGAATTAACAGCAGATGAAATTGAACAAGGCTTCAAAGATGTACCATCTGTAGACCGCAGCGCAGAAGATACAGGGTTAATTGACTTACTTGTAGAAAGCAAAATTTCTCCATCAAAACGTCAAGCACGTGAAGATGTTACAAACGGTGCGATTTATATAAACGGTGAGCGCACACAAGAATTAGATTACGTTGTCACAGAAAAAGATCGCATCGAAGGGAAATTCACAATCATTCGCCGCGGTAAAAAGAAATATTTCTTAATTCGTTATTAAGAAATAGAACATATAAGACAGAAAGGCTTTGAGGATTTATTCCTCAAAGCCTTTTTGTCTTAAACTTTTTCGTATGTTCATACAGAAGTCACACGCTAGGAGTAATATATATGTATGCCATATAACAGAAAGGGGTGTATAAAAAATGTCACTAGAAGCGCTTATTATATTTTCTCTGCTACATGCTGGTCAGCTTGCGGAGAATACACAAAGCGATGTACACAAAAATTCGAAAGATGCTTATGTATATGTGGAAAAACAAGAGGATGAAAAATGATTTTTATTTTATATATAGTGAATCAGTAATAGCAAAGTGTATGAATGATAAATAGAGCTTTAATTCATCATACAGAACTAAATGATGTTTTTGATGGGAATAGCATTTTAGAAGAACTTTCAAGTGAGTATCAATTAAGTCTACGTGAAGATATGTTTGAAGCATTGACTGGCTTAGAAGAAGGTACGCTGGCTAACATTAGATCGAATAAAACAGTATAAAATGGATTAGGTAATGAAGAAAGCCGCTCATTTTTAGGGGGGCGGCTTGTACTTTAATATTTTATTTTTCTTCTTCTTCTTCTTCTTTGTAATTCAACGCAATCTCTACTAGTTCTTCTGGTGTTAAGTCTCTAAAATCCCAAAAGATTATATCGCTTGGAGCGGGATGAGGCACACCACTATTATTAAATTGGTTTACATATTCATTAAGTTCTTCTTTTTTCTTTTATTCGTCGTCTTCAAAATCGCGTAAGCTATCCAGCAATTCTGTAAAAGATGAACAAACAGGGTAAATTGCTTCTTCCATCTCTTCTTCCTCATGGTCCCAAAATACAACGGTTGGGGCTTCGGGATTATTTCGGTAATCAAAGCATAGAAGGTTACCAAACGGGTCTCTAGCAAAAGGGTATACTTTATCAACTAATCTATCTTTTATACCTTCATAGTTTTGGACAATTGAATATTTATCTTCTATATGAAGAGTTAAGAGGTCACTGAATACATTTTCATTTTGTCCTAGTACATCAAATACTTTTGGGTTAGGGTATCCCCCGTCATATTTCTTCACGCACGCAACAAAATCGTTGGGTAATTTAATATTAAAATATTGTTCTACCTTTTGGATTTCTTCGTCTGTAACTGGTGTTTTACTCATAAAGGACCATGTAATATTGTTCATTTTTGCCACTCCTTATTTATCGCTATCTTTTCCCCAAATTCGATACCCACCTGTATGGCCGGTATCGTGATGTATCTGATAATTTACAAGTTGCATTCTACCAGTATCTTGATGGTGATGCCAAGTGTAATGCTTTGGTGTTTCACCTTGTTTAAACATTTGAATTTCTTCTTTCGTAAATTTTGAAGCTAAATCAGGGTCTTTTATTATTTGTTCGTATAATGCTTTACTACATTTTCTAAAATGTGTTGTTCTAGATTTTTTGAAGTCTGCCTCTTTTAGGATTACCTCACCCTTAGATTTAAAAATAGGGAACCCATCTGCATCATATGGAATACCTGTAACAGGATGTTTATCTCCTGCTAACTCACCTTTTCTTAATCTTATTGTCTTAGGGCCATTTGGACCTTCATAAGTATATGGAGCTGCTTTCTGCAAATACTGTTGGATACTTCCAACTCCTGCATATGAGAGGTGATTACCAGCCTTGAACTCATAGTTATTTAGTATATGTAGCGCATTTCTGTATGCTGAGGAATTAGTTATAAGAGATTCCCCTTTAGTAAGGCTTGTCATAGCAGCTACCTCACCTACTTTTGAAATTTTATCTACACCTTTTGTTCCGGCAACAGCAAACATACCATGCCCCATTGCATTTCCATACCATTCAGCTCGACTATTCCAGTCTCCATTAGTAACATCACGATTCCAAGAATCGGAAATTGTTTGTTTTATCGCATTGAATGTTCCGGTTGGATCAGAAAAAGCTTCAATCGTGTCATTAAATGTATTTATTGGATGGAGAGCTGCATTTGCAATTCCTAATAATTCACCACCTAAAGCGTTGTCCATTCCTTTTTTTATATGATAGGGCACACCTAATCCAGCTTTTTCAAACGCAGCTGCAATTTTATCATCAGTGACAGCTTTTATTTTACTATATTTCCTATAAAAATCTTCAACACCATGTTTAAACTTATCCAGTAAAGATTCATCTTTTTTCTCACTGTTTAATGGACCACACATTGCCCCTTCTTCAATTGAACTACTCTTTAGATGGTTTTCAGCCTGACGTGCCCTTTCTTCTCCAATCGCTTGAATTGAAGCTGCCCATTCCATATTCAATCCTTGCGTACTAAATGTACCACTTGCAGGACTAAACCCTTTTCCACTTTGGACTTCGGCTAAACCTGTCGCAATGCTAGTGGCTAATTGAATTGCTGTATTATAGTTATCGCTAGATGTTTGATTAAATTCATATAGGTGTTCTAACTTTTCTTGCAGTTTACGCCTCATGACAGCAAAAAGGTTTACCATAGCATCCATACCTGGTATTGGCATAGTTTGGTTGATCGCTTCCGTACTTGCTATCATTCGATCAATTTCTCGAATTTGTTCTAATATTTCTTGTTCGATTACATCTGTGGAAGCGACTTGTGATTGAAATTGACTCGGAAAGGCATCATTCTGACGGATTAATTCCTCACATAAGTAAATAATTCCCTGTGCTAAAGGACGAAAGGTTTGTACAAAAAATGCTTTTGCACTACTATATGTTTGTCCTTGCAGAACAGTATCAATTGCAAAAGCGTCAATCGACTGAATGGCTTGTTCCATACCTTGAATGGTAGCGGTACAGAAAGCATTCATACCTTCTGTTTGAGTCTGTACTTCTCCCAAATACATATTTAAACTCATAAATTTTCCCCCTTAACAAGTAAATGATACCAATTTAAGGATGAAACTGTAAATATTACATTGTAATGCATTGATTAGAGGGACACATTAAAACGAACTTATCTATATTTATAATGAAAGGGTGAGTAGTAATTATGAGGCAATCTAAATTAAATAATATAACAAGGAAAAAAGCTATGTGGACTATTGAAATAACAGAAGAAAAGGTACGTAAATTTAAGGCCTATATTAAAAAGTATTTTGTCTAAAAAGCATGGAAAACAATTTTAATTATGTGCCTAACTATAGGGGATATAACGATTCAGTAATTTTATTTAAGGTATTTTACAAACCATAAGAACAGCAAAAAACCCTAGAAAAGACGTTATAATAACGCTTCTAGGGTTTTTAATACTAGCATCTACTAAGCGATTGAATTAACGAGAGTAGAACTCTACGATTAACGCTTCGTTGATTTCAGCTGGTAACTCAGCACGCTCAGCGTGACGAGTGAAAGTAGCTTCTAATTTGTCAGCATCGAAAGTTAAGTATTCTGGTACGAAGTTGTTAACTTCCATAGCTTCTTTAATTACAGCTAGGTTGCGAGATTTTTCGCGAACGCTGATTGTTTGACCTGGTTTCACGCGGTAAGATGGGATATCTACGCGAGCGCCATCTACCATGATGTGACCGTGGTTTACTAATTGGCGAGCTGCGCGACGAGTGCGAGCTAAGCCCATGCGGTAAACTAGGTTGTCAAGACGAGCTTCAAGAAGGATCATGAAGTTTTCGCCGTGTTTACCTGGCATTTTACCTGCTTGGTCAAATGTGCGACGGAATTGACGTTCAGTCATGCCGTACATGTGACGAAGTTTTTGTTTTTCTTGTAATTGTAAACCGTATTCAGAAAGTTTCTTACGTTGGTTAGGACCGTGAGGACCTGGTGCGTAAGGGCGTTTTTCTAATTCTTTACCTGTGCCGCTTAGAGAGATACCAAGACGACGAGACAGTTTCCAAGCTGGACCTGTATAACGAGCCATAGTTGACTCCTCCTTTAATGTTTTTATTTACGTAAAATAAAAACAGACGTAATTGACATTTACGGGTATTTTGTTTTCATGTACCTTCGCTCCAGCAGCAGGGAGTTACGAGATACACCTCTTGAGAGGAACAAAATACAAACGATAAATTCAAATTACAAGGCTGCCTTTTTATTTTACACAAACGCTATTATATCTGTTTCCCGAAATTTCGTCAAGCTAGTTCGTTTTTTATTTATGCATATAAAATTTGGAAATGACAAGGAGGGATTCAGAACATTCAGAAAGAATTTTAGAAACGTATAGAAAACGTTTACATAATATAGAAACATAAGGGGGATGTTTTATGAAAAAGAGCAATATGGAGACAGATTTCATTCATTATGGATATGAACCAGGTGTACATAAAGGAAGCTTAACGCCACCTTTATTTCAAACTTCAACTTATACATTTGAAACAGCGAAACAAGGGGAAGATAGTTTTACTGGGCAAGATTCATCCTATATTTACTCACGGCTTGGTAATCCGACTGTAGAGTTATTTGAAGAACGCATGGCAGCTTTAGAAGGGGGAGAAGTTGCATTAGCGTTTGGATCGGGTATGGCTTCTATTTCGGCGACATTGCTTGCTTGTTTACGTGCAGGGGATCATATGATTTGTTCCAATGGCTTATACGGTTGTACGTACGGTTTTTTGGAAGTGTTAGAGGAAAAATTTATGATTTCACATTCATTTTGTGATATGGAAACGGATGAGCAGATTGAGAAAGAAATTCTTCCGAATACGAAGTTGATTTTCGTTGAAACACCTATTAATCCAACAATGAAACTGATTGATTTAGAAAAAGTGATTAAAGTAGCAAAGAAAAATCATTTACTTGTTATTGTTGATAATACATTTTGTTCTCCATACTTACAAAATCCACTTGTTCTTGGGTGTGATGCGGTTCTTCATAGCGCAACGAAATATATTGGGGGACATGGTGATGTAGTTGCGGGAGTTACTGTTTGTAAAACGAGGGAGTTAGCCGAAAAAATCCGTCCGATTCGAAAAGATATTGGGGGAATTATGGCGCCTTTTGATGCATGGTTATTATTAAGAGGGCTAAAAACGTTAGCTGTTCGAATGGATCGACATTGTGATAATGCGGAGAAGGTAGTAGCTTTTTTGAAAAATCATGAAAAGGTTGAAAAGGTTTGGTATCCAGAAGGAGAACGAGCATCTCGGCAAATGAAGCGTGGTGGGGGTGTTATTTCGTTCTCTATTAAAGGAGGAAAAGAAGAAGCACAAGCTTTTATGGACAAATTAAATTTGATTGCGATTGCGGTCAGTCTTGGTGATACAGAAACATTAGTACAGCATCCCGCGACAATGACACATGCGGTCATTCCAGCAGAAGTTCGTCAGAAAATGGAGATTTTTGATAATTTAATTCGTTTATCTGTCGGTTTAGAATCATGGGAAGATATTATTTCTGATTTACAGCAGGCGTTAAATAGCAGCAACGTTATATCCTCTAGCATACATTATAAATAAAAAGAATGAGCTATCGATTTAGTAATCATTACTTGATCGATAGCTCATTCTTTTCTTACTTACATATGTTTTAGGAGCGTTTCCACAAATTTTTCTAAATATTGTTGATCTACTTTGTCAAAACGATTTTTTTCAGGGCTATCAATATCTAATACACCGATTACGTTGCCTTCTTTTATCATCGGTACAACAATTTCAGAATTAGATGCGCTATCACAAGCGATATGTCCAGGGAATTGATGAACATCTGCGACAAGTTGTGTTGTTTTTGTTTCAGCTGCCACACCACAAACACCGCGGCCAAAAGGAATACGCACGCACGCAGGCATGCCTTGGAACGGTCCGAGTACAAGCTCGTTTCCTTCTGTTACATAAAAACCAACCCAGTTAATGCGTTCTAAAAATTGATTGAGTAGTGCGGAAGCATTTGCTAAATTTGCGACTGTATTGGATTCGCCTGTTAACAAAGCATCAAGTTGCTTAATTACAGTTTCATATTGCTTTTCACGTGAACCTACATAGCTTTCTTTTGTAAACATGGAAACGTCATCCTTTCTGGCGATAAATGTAAAATCATAGCAAAATACGCTGTATTCTTTATGACTTTGTCGATAGAAAATTAAAGGAATTTGTCTTAAAAGTCAAGAAATTTAAACTATAGCTGTTCAAAGTGAGAGGACGTGAGCACATGAAACATACGAAACAAAAGGTGATGGATGCAGCGATTTCATTGTTTTATACGAAAGGGTATAATGGAACATCAGTGCGTGATATTGCAAAACGAGCGGATGTGAATGTGGCTAATATTTCATATTATTTTGCTAGTAAGCAAGGTTTATTAGAACAGCTTATGACTGATTTTTTAGAAGGGTATATTCGTGTGATTGAAGTGGCTTTTGAACAAAGGGAGTATGTACCAGCTAAAGAAGTACTGAATCGAATGATTAAAGGGATTTTACGATATCAATTTGAGAATCGTGAACTGACGCGTTTCTTTTATCGAGAGCTATCAATAGATACGACGTTAATTCGTGAAGTTATGACTGTTTATTTTTCAAAAGAAAGATACTATATAGAGCAAATTATTAGGCAAGGACAAGTGCAACAAGAGTTTCAAAAAGTGTCATTTACAATGTTTATGACGCAGCTAAAAGGGATGATAAATATGCCATATTTATATCCGCAATATGTATCGGAAGTCTTGCATTCTTATCCTTCCGAAGCATTCTTTTTAGAAATGTATACGAAGGAAATTGAGCGATGGCTGGAACAAGCGTTATATATAACAAATATATATTATCCGTTACCAAAGGCGGTTCATATGTAAAATGCCCCCACCTAATTAAGCTGAGGTGGGGGTATTTCTTATCTCGCTCTTTGTCGGTATTTTTTTCGTTGCCATAAGTTATTGCAAAGCAAAGCGATAATTGTTAGAGCTGCGCCAATCACTTCGATTTTTGTAATGATATATCCACGAAACATAGATCCGATAAGCGAGAATACAGGAACTAAATTCATAAATAAAATTCCGTTAATGGATGAAATGAAACGATTTCCCATATTCCAGCAAAAGACGGCGATCACTCCTGCAAGAATTGACATATAAAATAATTCGAAGCGAATAGTAAGGATTGTCGAAATAGACGGTACAGAAATAAATTTTATATAAGCTAATATACTCACAATGATAAGAAGTGCAATAGAGCCAAAGAAACAAGTGAGTGTTGTGTACCGAAGTGGTGACCAAGATGGAAAATGGGAAGCGCCATTTGTGTAAATGACCCAGCACATAACGCCGCACAGCATGAATAGATTTGTAGATATATGGCTTGCTGCTCCAAATAATAAATAAATATTACCTTTTGAAATAACGAGCATGACACCAATCAGAGCACAAAACATAAAAAGGAATGTATAGTTTTGTGGTCGTTTATTTTTTGTCACCCACTGTAGTAATAAAGCAAGAAGCGGCATAAGAGATTGAATCATAGCGGCATGAATGGCTCCTGAAGGTCCGGCTAATTGTTGACCATAAAAAACGAGAAATCCATATCCAGCAAAGCCAACTGTTCCGAAAAACAATAACGAAAGAATTTTCTTTTCTAAGCGAAAAGAGGATATGCCTTCAAATGCTAAGAGAAGTATGATAAAAATAATAGCTGCGGATCCGTAGCGAATTGTTGTAAAGAAAAATGGATCTATAAATTGTAGGGCACTGGCCATAACAGGAAACATAAATCCCCAAGATGTTACGGCGAGTAAACATAAAAATGAACCGAGTAGTAGTTGCTTTTTACTCAAGAGTATCGTTCTCCTTTTTAATTCGATATAGTAAGTTCATCAAATGAAGCATGAAGAGAGTATAGCGCTTGTTTAATAGATAGAGGAAATACCGTTTTTTTATAACGGCTATAATTTTTAGTTAGAGGTGTATGGTTATGGATTTTGAAGCGATACGATCGCTAATTGAGGTCAAACAGCAAAAGAGTTTATCGAAAGCGAGTAAACTGCTGCATATTTCGCAACCGGCGCTGAGTAAGCAAATTCAGAGGTTAGAAGCAGACCTTGAGGTGACAATATTAAAGCGATCTGCTCAAGGAGTTGAATTAACAGAAGCTGGGGAATTATTTTTAAGCCGGATGGAACCCATTTTAAAACAAATCAATGAAGTGAAGATGGAACTAAGGGGATATCAAGTAAAGAAAAAAATTTCTCTTGGTATATTGCCGAGTTTAGCAGCTCATTATATATCGAGATATAAAGGAATATTGGAAAAAACATACGAAGTAGAATGGTATATTGAGCATACAAAAATATTAATGGAATTATTTAAAGCGCGGAAGATAGATGCGATGTTAATTGATTCTTCCGTAGATGATGCAAAGTATATAAGAAAAGTACGCCAAGAACATATCGTTTGTGTTGTTTCAAGTGAGCATATATATAAAGGTAAAAAAATTATAAAAGTGAGCGACTTGCAGCATGAAAAACTCATTATTTATCCAGAGATTTGTGATGTGAGAAAAATGATTATGACAGTATTTCAGGGAGTGGGAGTCAAGCCGACAATCGCTGTTGAAACACCGTATGCGGAGCCGATGTTGGCGATGGTACGAGCGGGAGTAGGAATTACACTACTGCCAGAAATCGCAGTAAAACAAGGGGGGAAAGAAGGTATTTGTATGATTCCTATAGAGCCAGCATTAACGAGATGCATTTATTTTGTATCTCATAGGGAAGAGGAAACGTTTGTACAAATATTTGGAGAGATAGATTAAAATTGGATATTTATGTAAAAGAGATATAGAAATATGCCCCTTATAACAAAAGAAACATGAAATTTTAAAAAAACTAGGTCAAAAACAAGGCATAACATGGTATGATTATTACATTGTTAGTTGTTAAATATAGGGGATTTCCCTTTTTATACATAATGCCTTCCATTTCATAAACGGAACGGACAAAAATAGAGATACAATTAGGAGGCTTTTTTGCATGGATTCTATCTTAACGATCGTTATCATTGTGGTAAGCTCTATTCTAGTGCTACTCATGATAGAGCTCATGATAAGAAATCGTTCATATAAAGATATCGAAGCACTGGAACAGTGGCAACAAGAAATAAAAGATAAACCGGTTGCAGATGAATTGAAACGGGTAAAAGATTTAAATATGACAGGGCAAACAGAAGAGTTGTTTGGAAAGTGGCGTGAAGACTGGGATGAAATCGTAGCAACAATTCTTCCAAAAGCCGAAAAAGATTTAGAAGGCGCACGGAAATATGCCTCGCAATTTTCCTTCCGAAAAGCAAAGTATGCGATGAATGAAGCTATTAGCAACTTAGATGAAGCGGATAATCGTATCACGGATATTTTAAACGAATTACAGCAATTATTAGAGAGTCATGAGAAAAATAGTGCGGAAATTGATGGATTACGCGATGTATATCGTAATATGAAGAAGAGTGTACTTGCGCACCGTCACATGTATGGCGCGGCAGAGCAGAAGATTGAAGAGTTGTTAGATGTCGAATCTGACAAATTTCAAAAATTTGAGGAAGCAACAGCGAATGGTGATTATTTAAAAGCAAGAGACATTGTAATGAGTTTAGAAGAAGGGTTATCAAACTTGGAAGGCATGATCCAGGAAGTTCCTGACTTATTAGTAGAGTGTCAGGCTACATTACCAGTACAATTAGAAGATTTATTACAAGGCCATGACGAAATGAAAAAGCAAGGCTATGTCTTAAATCATTTGGAAATCCCTAAAGAAGTACGTGATATGACGAAACAACTACAAACATGTCTAATAGATATACAAGAGCTTCATATTACAGAAGCAGCAGAGAAAATTGAAGCTTTAAAGACGCGTTTAGACACGTTATATGATCAATTAGAAAAAGAAGTGCATGCGAAATATTATGTGGAGCAAAAAACGATACGTGTTTACGATGACTTAGAAGAGATTCATGAACAAGCGCTTGAAACAAAAGCAGAAACACAGTTTGTGAAACAAAGCTATCAGTTACAAGATAAAGATATTGAATCGCAAAAGATCATTGAAAAGCAAATGCACATTTTGATGAAACGCTTTGAAGTATTGCAATTACGTGTTGCAGAGCAAGATATTGCATTTTCTGTTATTCGTGAAGAACTTGAAGAGATTTATGAGCAATGTGAAACGTTAAAAGTCCTTCATGCAGAATATAAAGAGATGCTACAGGCAATGCGTAAGGAAGAATTTGAAGCACGTGAGAAATTACAAGAGATGCGCAATATGATTTTAGAGACAAAACGTCTTATGCAAAAGTCTAACTTGCCAGGTCTTCCAGAGAGTATTATGGAAGAGTTACAAAAGGGGCAAGAAGCAATGCAGGCTGTATATGGACACTTAGAATTAAAACCACTGAATATGCATGTAGTAAATAGCGAGTTAGAGGAAGCATATGCGATTGTAAATGATGTATCTGAACGAACACAAGATGTGATTGGTCAAGCATATTTAGTAGAAAAATTAATTCAATATGGTAATCGCTATCGTAGCCAAGATATGGATTTAGCCTATAGTTTAGACAACGCGGAGAGATTATTCCGTGAATATGAATATGATGCGGCTTTAGAACAAGCAGCTTCCGTTTTAGAACAACTGGAACCTGGTGTTGTTCAAAAAATTGCTGAGTTTGTAGATAATGAACAAACCTCTTGATGAAAAGAGGTTTGTTTTTTTATGTCTCAATGTGTAAATTAACAGATGATGTTGTTATAATGAATAGCGGAATAACACAAAGCTTTTCGTTTCAAGATACAAAGCAAACCTTTGTATATGTTTAGCGTAATTGCACAGATTTATGATATGATTATATGATGTGACAGCGCTGAAAGGGGAAGAACGATGATCTATTTTGACAATAGTGCGACGACAAAGCCATATCCAGAAGTCCTACAATCTTATGTAACAGTTGCAGGGAAATACTTTGGAAATCCTTCTTCTATTCATTCGCTTGGAGGAGAAGCTGAACATTTATTAACGCAATCAAGAACGCTTGTAGCACAGCTTCTGCATGTTAAGCCTTCAGAAATTATTTTCACATCGGGTGGAACGGAAGGAAATAACCTTGCGATTAAAGGAATAGCGATGAAGAATCGCTCTCGTGGCAAACATATTATTACAACAAATATTGAACACGCATCTGTGTTTGAAGCATATAAACAATTAGAGGAGCTTGGTTTTGAGGTAACATACTTACCTGTGAACGAGCATGGTGTTGTGTCTGTTCAAGATGTAAAACAAGCAATTCGTGATGAAACCATTTTAGTTTCTATGATTCACGTCAATAATGAAACGGGGGCAATTCAGCCGATTACTGAGGTCGGTGAATTGTTAACAAACTATCCGAAAATAAGATTTCATGTGGATCATGTACAAGGGATTGGAAAAGTACCGCTTGATTTTCATGCTTCTCATATTGATCTTTGTTCAATATCAGGACATAAATTTCATAGTGTAAAAGGAACAGGACTTTTATATGTACGTGATGGCGTTCGGTTAGACCCGCTTTTATCAGGTGGCCAGCAAGAGCTTCGCTATCGTTCAGGTACAGAGAACTTACCTGGTATTGTAGCTATGGTGAAGGCGCTGCGGATGACAATGGAACACATGAACGAAAAAATTACTCATTTACAAACGTTACAAGCAGAATTGATTCGTTTCTTTGAGAGCATGGAAGGTGTAACAATTAATACATCACTTCAGCATGCTGCCCCTCATATTTTAAATGTATCATTTGTTGGGTTAAAACCAGAGGTAGTTGTTCATGCTTTAGAGGAACATGAAGTATATGTATCAACGAAATCAGCTTGTTCTTCAAAAGCAAATGAGGTGAGCCGTGTATTAGTCTCAATGGGATTGCCATATGACGTAGCTGCGAGTGCGATCCGCATTAGTTTAGCACCGGAAAATACAATGGAAGAAGTAAAACAATTTGAAGACATTATAAAAGAGACATTGCCAAAATTATATGAAGTGATGAGGTAAAGAGAATATGATGAAATATGACCACATTTTAGTTCGTTATGGTGAAATGACGACAAAAGGAAAGAACCGTTCGAAGTTCGTTAGTACGTTAAAAGATAACGTGAAGTTTAAGTTGAAAAAATTCCCAAACATTAAAATTAATGCAACGCATGATCGCATGTATATTGAATTAAATGGTGAAGATCATGAGGCAATTGCAGAGAGCTTAAAAGATGTATTTGGCATCCATAAGTTTAATTTAGCAATGAAAGTACCATCAGAATTAGAAGAAATTAAAAAAGGTGCACTCGCTGCTTTCTTATTAATAAAAAAACCTGTAAAAACATTTAAAATTACAGTACATCGTTCGTATAAACATTTCCCAATGCAAACGATGGAATTACTGCCAGAAATCGGCGGATATGTTTTAGAAAATACGGAAGATATCATGGTGGATGTGCATAATCCAGATGTAAATATTCGTATAGAAATCCGTAGTGGCTATAGCTATATCATGTGTGATGAGCGTATGGGAGCAGGCGGTTTACCTGTTGGTGTTGGCGGCAAAGTGATGGTGCTTCTATCTGGCGGTATTGATAGCCCGGTGGCTGCTTACTTAACAATGAAACGCGGTGTATCTGTGGAGGCTGTGCATTTTCATAGTCCGCCGTTCACAAGTGAACGCGCAAAACAAAAAGTAATTGATTTGGCACAAGAGCTAACGAAATATTGTAAACGTGTAACGCTTCATCTTGTTCCATTTACAGAGGTGCAAAAGACTATTAATAAGGAAATTCCATCTAGTTATACGATGACAGTGATGCGCCGTATGATGATGCGTATTACGGAGCGCATTGCTGAAGAACGTAATGCGTTAGCAATTACAACTGGTGAAAGTCTTGGACAAGTAGCGAGTCAAACGTTAGATAGTATGCATACGATTAATGAAGTGACAAACTATCCAGTATTACGTCCTCTTATTACAATGGACAAATTAGAAATTATAAAAATTGCGAATGAAATTGGCACATATGATATTTCTATTCGTCCATATGAAGATTGCTGTACAGTATTTACACCAGCAAATCCAGCGACAAAACCAAAGCGTGAAAAGGCAAGTCGTTTTGAAGCAAAATATGATTTTACACCGTTACTTGAACAAGCTGTTGCAAATACAGAAACAATGGTGTTGCAAACAGTAGACAAGGCAGAAGAAGATCAATTTGAAGATCTTTTCTAAAACCATAAATTACCACCATTAGATGTGTATGAAGTCATATCGTTTATCACACTCTATACTCACAAGGAGGTGATACCATATGGCACGTAACACAAACAAACTAGCAGTTCCTGGTGCTGAATCAGCATTAGACCAAATGAAATATGAAATCGCTCAAGAGTTTGGTGTTCAACTTGGAGCAGATGCAACATCTCGCGCTAACGGTTCTGTTGGTGGCGAAATTACAAAACGTCTAGTTTCTTTAGCAGAACAACAATTAGGCGGTTTCCACAAATAATCTCATATATCATGGCTGAGAAGGAGCGGGTACATCCGCTCCTTCTTTTTTGATGGAAGAAAACAAAAGAATCCTTTCGACATCGATGAAAAATTTTTCAAAAGAAGAGGGTTCAAAATTTACAGAAAATTCTTTATTATAAAAGGGAGGCATAGTGACAAAGGAGGATATTGATGAAGAGAGAAGAATTATTAGCGCCACCGTCGTATAATTTAGTTACAGAGATAGAGAAATATATGAATGAAAAAGACAAGTTAGCATTAATTTGGCAGGATGAGAAGGGAGCAAGAAGAGAGGTTACATACTTTGAATTAATAAAAGGAGCAAATAAAATTGGAAACGCTTTTATAAAAAGTGGTTTGCAAAAAGGGGACAAGCTTCTTATTATGATGCCGCGTTTAATCGAAGCGTATATGACATATATAGGAGCAATTAAAGCAGGATTTGTTGTAATTCCAAGTTCTGAAATGCTTCGCAAAAAAGATATTGAATATCGTATTCAACATGGAGAAGTAAAAGCTATTATAAGTTATGAACCATATATTTCACAATTTGAAGGAATAGAGGGAATGGATTCTCTTCAAAAATTTGTGTTAAGTGAAAAAGAAGTAGATGGATGGGCGAATTTAAATACTGCATTAGAAACAGAAAGTGATGTATTAGATATTGTCAAGACGGATAAGGAAGATATGGTCTTTTTATCTTATACATCAGGAACGACAGGAAACCCAAAAGGTGTTGTTCATACACATGCTTGGGGGTATGCACATTTGCGGACGAGCGCTCCGAATTGGCTTGGAATTGAAGAGAATGATATTGTATGGGCAACGGCTAGTCCAGGATGGCAAAAGTGGATTTGGAGTCCGTTTTTAGCAACTCTCGGTTCAGGTGCAACTGGATTTGTATATCACGGTAAATTTGAGCCGAAAACATACTTACAGCTATTAGATGAGAACCAAGTAAATGTGCTTTGCTGTACGCCGACAGAATATCGTTTAATGGCCAAGGTGGAAAACTTGCAGCAATATAATTTAAAGGCATTGCACAGTGCTGTATCCGCAGGAGAGCCGTTAAATCGTGAGGTCATTGAAACGTTCCAAAAGCACTTTCAGGTTACTGTTAGAGATGGATATGGTCAAACAGAAAATACATTGCTCATTGGTGTTATGAAAGGGATGGAAATAAGACCGGGATCGATGGGAAAACCAACGCCGGGGAATCAAGTAGAAATTATCAATGAAGAAGGACACCCTGTATCTGTTGGAGAAGTGGGAGATATTGCTGTTCATATTGATACACCGGCACTCTTTAAACAATATTATAAAGATGATGAACGTACAGCAATGCAATTCCGTGGTGATTACTATATTACAGGGGATAAAGCGAAAAAAGATGAAGACGGCTATTTTTGGTTTGAAGGCCGCGGTGATGATATTATTATTAGTTCTGGCTACACAATTGGCCCATTTGAGGTGGAAGATGCACTTGTGAAGCATCCATATGTAAGAGAATGCGCAGTAGTAGCGAGCCCAGATGAGATTCGCGGAAGTGTCGTAAAGGCATTTATCGTATTAAGAGACAATGTACAGGAAAAAGAAGATACATTGATCCCTTTACTCCAAGAACATGTTAAAACATTAACAGCACCTTATAAATATCCTCGTAAGATTGAATTTGTAGACGAACTACCAAAAACGATTTCCGGAAAAATTAGACGTGTTGAACTTAGAAAACAGGAAATGGAATTGCGGTTAAAGTAAAAGATATATTGAATATAGAATGGTAAGTGTCAACAATCTTAGCGAATCAAAATGAATATTGGAACAGCACCATATGATGTGAAATGGTGCTTTTTTTCTACATTTTGATTTCGTATGCTAAAAGGATGAGGAGGTTAAAAGGATGGGGGAATTATGGTACGGCGGAAACATTTATACGATGGAAGAAGAGAATGAAAAAGTAGAAGCGGTTTATGTTGAAAACGGAAGGATTGTTGATATAGGAACAAAACAGGACTTAGAAATTCGTTATCCATTTGAACAGTTACACAATTTAGAAGGGCGAACAATGCTTCCAGGCCTTGTTGATAGTCACATGCATCTAATTGGACATGGTGAAAGACTCCTTCGATTAGATTTATCAAAGTGTACATCTTATGAGGAAGTATTGGCTCTTGTTACAGAAAGAGTAAAAGAGACACCAGTAGGTTCTTGGATTATTGGAGAAGGGTGGAATGAAAATAATTTTACAGATACAAAAAACGTTCATGCTCATGATTTAGATAGGATTTCAAAGGAGCATCCCACTTTGTTAAAACGCGTTTGTCGTCATGTTACTTGGATAAATTCATACATACTAAAAAAAGCCAATATAACGGCAGAAACAAAGGAGCCAAAAGGTGGGAAAATCGGTCGTGATTCTTCAGGTAGATTAACGGGGCTTTTATATGAACAAGCGCAAGAGTTGATCAAACATGTTCAGCCTGAAATAAATGAAACATACTTACAAAGGGCTTTGAAGGTGGCTATTCGTGATTGCTGGAAATATGGGCTAGTAGGGGGACATACGGAAGATTTAAATTATTATGGAGGCTTTAAAAAAACATATGACGCGTTTTCATATGTCATAAAAGAAATGCCTTTTAAAGCACATTTGCTCGTTCATCATGAAGTTGCCGATGAGCGAAAAGAATATGAGAATACGCACTACATTGAATTTGGTGCGATGAAAATCTTTTCTGATGGTTCTTTTGGCGGGAGAACGGCATTATTAAGCGAGCCGTATGAGGATGCAAAAGAGACCAATGGTGTCGCGATTTATTCGCGAAATGAGCTCGCCGATCTTGTGAAAAAAGCTCGCGACTTACAAATGCCAGTTGCGATTCATACTATTGGTGATTTGTCGCTAGAGTACGTCATTGAGGCACTAGAGTTATACCGTCCTGCAGAAGGATTACGTGATCGCATTATTCATTGTCAACTGGCAAGGGAGGATTTAATTGAACGGATGAAGAAGTTGCAGGTTATTATTGATATTCAGCCCGTGTTTGTTTCATCTGATTTTCCATCTGTTATTGAAAAATTGGGAGAGCGTCGTCTTCGCTATGCATATGCTTGGAAGACTTTACTTCATGCAGGCTTACATTGTAATGGAGGCTCAGATGCGCCAATAGAACAAGTAAATCCGTTTTTAGGTATATATAGTGCTGTAACGCGAAGAAGTTTTATTGATGGAGTATGCTATATGCCTAAAGAGAGATTAACGGTATTTGAAGCAGTGTCCTTATTTACAACGGGAAGTGCTTATGCAATTGGAAAAGAGAAAAGGTGCGGAAAAATTATGAGAGGATATGAAGCTGATTTTACGATTATAGACCGGGATATATTTCATATACCGGTAGAAGAACTAAAAGATATTCAAGCTATAACAGTTGTAATAGACGGGAAAATTGTGCATCAAAAATAAGATTAACACAAAAGAGTGCTAGAGCATTTGCTAGCACTCTTTTCATTACTTATAAAAACGTTCTCTGTACTTTTTCCCAGAAAGAGTTGTTTTTTAATTTCACTGTTTTAATCTGTTTATCGCTTAAACACACAACAGCTTTTTCGACTTGTTTAATACTCAGCGCTTCGTTATCCATTCCTATAACAGGATAATCGTTCCCCTCTGGTCGGAGCTTTAAAGTTAATGTACGTTCATGATTTAAAATAAATGGTGATCCGAGTGTACGATATGTGTTGTTATTTAAAGAGGCAAGTTCGCTTATTTGGAAACATGGGATAAGCGGATCAACAACAGCGCCCTGCAATGATTTATTATAAGCTGTGCTACCTGTCGGTGTAGAAATAACTAAGCCATCTCCCCGAAATGTTTCAAAATATAAGTCATCGACGTAGACATCGACGACGAATGTTTTAATAATGCTAGAGCGCAAAGAAAACTCATTTAAGCAATGAAAAGATGTATCTTGATCGACATCTATTTTAATTGTTGGATATTTACGTACTTCGATTTCATTTTTTGTAATCTCTTGAAGAGCTGATTCAACATGGTTAATATGGAAGTCGCAGTAGAAAGAAATTTCATCTTTCGCAGAAACACCTGCATATAGGCAATCTTCTCGAAAGCCAGTTTTACGAACAGCTTGTAAGAAGGTTCCATCATCTCCAACACTGACGATAGCATTTGCATTTTTTGGATGATCTAATATGGTAAAGCCGTTTTCCTCTAAAATATGATATATCGGCTTCATTTTTTCAATAAGAGCTGTTTTGTCATCACCATAAAAGAAAAATAAATTACGACGATCTGCCATTGCGTATCCCTCCATTGCAGTCTAATTATGTTTCGTGAGAAAAATCTTTCTGGACGATATGTTCAAATAGTATATTTCGATATAAAAAGCCAAAATCCCTTTTCGTTTTTAGAAAAATTTATATTTTCATTCTTCTTGAAAGCAGTTTAATGATGCATAAATTTGTCGATAATGGGTATGGAATGAAAGGATGGGTATAAATGAAGTGGCTTGCAATCGGGATTGGGATTTTTCTTATTTTTCTTTTCCTTTTATTATTGTCAAAGATATCTCTTAAAGTGACGTTTTTATATTCAGAGATGGAGAAGCAATGTTTATTTCAAGTGAAAATATGGAAGGTAAAATATACATTCGATGTATTAGAAAGAATAGAAAAGCAACAGAAAAAGACTGGTCAAAAAATTGAGAAGGCTGAAAGAGAAGGCGGTATAGAAAATAAAATTATGGCACAACTTGATAGCATCGGAGAACTGATAAAAAAGCTTCAACAAATCCATACTATCGTTAAAGATTTTTTTAAAAAGGTGAAAATCAATGGCTGGAAATGGCACTCTCAAATTGGAGCAGGCGATGCAGCTAGTACTGGAATTGTTACCGGTTATGCCTGGGGAACAAAAGGGATGATTGCCGGAGTCATTGGGCAATATATGCATATTGTCGATATACCAGACTTTGAAATTACACCTGTTTTTCAAGGGAAAGGATTTGCATCAAGGTGTGAACTGACAGCATCTTTTCATTTGTATCGTGCTGTAATCACAGGAATAAAGTTGCTTATCTTTATGAGAAAGCAAAGATCTAGTGTGACAGAAAAATCTATTCAAGCATAGGGGGATATAGAATGGATCATCCAATTCAAAGTTTGATGACAACAGCAATGCAGCATTTAAAGCAAATGACAGATGTAAATACAATTATTGGTGACCCGATTAAAGCAGCGGACGGAAGTGTAATTCTTACCGTGTCGAAAGTAAGTTTTGGATTTGCTGCGGGTGGAAGTGAGTTTGGAAGGATTGAAAGTTCTGGCCGCCATCCATTTGGAGGAGGGAGCGGTGGAGGAGTCTCCATTAATCCTGTTGCCTTTCTTGTTATAAATGGAGGGGGCGTAAAAGTGTTACATTTAGATAAGCAAACGCATATTATTGACAAAGTAATTGAATTAGCGCCACAAGCTGTTGATAAAGTGAAGGAAATGATGGAGAAGCGAAAAGGCGATGAGCCAGAATTTGAAATTTAACAGTGAAAAAGAAGCTAGTCAATTGATTAGCTTCTTTATTTTTTTGTAAATGAAGCAATTTTGTTTGCATTCTGGCTAGGGACAAACTATCATTTACAGTGTACATATTTTATTTAAATAAAGGAGGAGTTTTAAGTGGCAAACGTAACTTTTAAAGGTAATCCAATGACTTTAGTTGGAACAGAAGTTAAAGTTGGCGATCAAGCACCAAACTTTCAACTATTAGCAAATGACTTATCTCCAGTAAGTTTAGAAACATATAAAGGTCAAGTGAAATTAATTAGCGTTGTCCCTTCAATTGACACAGGTGTATGCGATGCGCAAACACGCCGTTTTAATGAAGAGGCAGCTGGTATTGAAAATACAAAAGTATTAACAATTAGCGTTGATTTACCATTCGCTCAAAAACGCTGGTGTGCAGCAAACGGTTTAGAAAACGTAGTAACACTTTCTGACCACCGTGACCTTTCATTTGGTGAAGCATATGGTGTTGTAATGAAAGAACTTCGTTTACTTGCTCGCGCGGTATTTGTAGTAGATAGCAACGACAAAGTTGTATACGTAGAATACGTAAGTGAAGGTACAAACCATCCAAACTATGAAGCGGCATTAGAAGCAGCAAAAGCAGCGAAGTGATAAAAGGGAGGCGGCCTCTTTCTAAGAGGTCGTTTTTTCTCATATAGGATGAAATGGAAAAAGTATTCATATCGCTTTCAATTTGAAAAGGGAGCTCTAAAAAAGAGGTCGCTTTTTCTTTTTGCAAAAAATTAGATTGTGGTATGATATAAGTTATGTGTAATGGACTGAAGGAGGAATATATGTGAGTCAAACAGTAGAAACGTTATTTTCTATTTTCGATTCTTCTACCGTAATTTTACGTAAGGAATTGGATATGACATATTTAGAAGCGCTTGTAGAAACAGGGGATAACTTGTTTGAAGGAGCGATTTTGCAAGAAAATTTATCTGAATCAACAATGAAACGGTTGAATCGTGAATACAGTAAATTTAATGAAGAAACATATAAAAGTGAAGAAATTCGAAAAGCATTTCAGCTTGCGATCTTAAAAGGAATGAAAGAAGGTATACAAGCAAATCATGAGATGACGCCTGATGCAGTTGGAATATTTATGGGATACTTATTCCATAAATTTATGAAGGATCAGAAAGAAATAACTGTGCTAGATCCTGCAATTGGAACAGGAAATTTAATGACAACTATTTTTAATAGCGCTCAAGACGGAGTAGTAATGAGTGGATTTGGTGTAGAAGTAGACGATTTACTCATTAAGTTAGCCTTAGTAAATGCGAATTTGCAAAAAAAAGCAATTGAACTTTTCAATCAAGATGGACTTGCTTCACTTTATATTGATCCTGTTGATGCAGTTGTTTGTGATTTACCAGTAGGGTATTATCCGAACGAAGCTGGCTCAAGTGAATATAAGTTAAAAGCAGATGAAGGAATGTCTTATGCGCATCACTTATTTATTGAACAAAGTGTCAAGCATACGAAAGATGGAGGATACTTATTTTTCTTAGTGCCAAACTTTATTTTTGAAAGTGAGCAGGCGCCAAAGCTTCATGCGTTTATTAAAGAAACATGTTTTATTCAAGGGCTATTACAGCTACCTGTTTCCATGTTTAAAAACGAAAAAAATGCAAAAAGTATATTTGTTCTCCAAAAAAAAGGAGAAAAGATAGAAATGCCAAAACAGGCGCTATTAGTGGAATTACCTAAGTTTTCTAATGTGAAGGCGATGGAGGATATGATGAGCCAATTAAATAATTGGTTTGCAACTCATAAAGCATAAAACATGTAACAGATGTATTTATTTATGTAATACAGTTTTATAAGGTGGGTATGTAATTTAAATATACACAAGATTAAACTGAATTTTTTTGAAATCTGTAATATATATTTTTTCTTGGTGTTACAATTTTTTCACTTGAAATATATGGCGGACGATGTTTAAATTAAAATCGTGAGTATAAAATTCATCAAAATGAAACGTTTTCATTTTGATGAATTTAAAGAGATAAAATCGAGCGGTTTGTGGTTTTCCACATAACTACCAAGAGAAAAAGGGGCGAAAGATTAGATGTCAAAAATCATCGCGATTAATGCAGGAAGTTCTTCCTTGAAGTTTCAATTATTTGAAATGCCAAGTGAGAAAGTATTAACAAAAGGTTTAGTAGAACGTATTGGTTTAGAAGACAGTATTTTCACAATTACTGTAAATGGTGAGAAGCAAAAAGAAATTACAAATATTCCAGATCATGCAGTGGCAGTTAATATGCTTCTTAATAAATTAACTGAAAATGGAATCGTGAAATCTCTTGATGAGATTAGCGGTATCGGTCACCGTGTTGTACATGGCGGTGAAAAATTTGCTGACTCTGTATTAATTACAGATCAAGTATTAGCAGATATTGAAGACTTAAGCGAATTAGCACCACTTCATAATCCAGCAAACATTGTTGGTATTAAAGCGTTCCAAGAAGTACTTCCAAACGTACCAGCAGTAGCAGTATTCGATACAGCATTCCACCAAACAATGCCAGAATCTGCGTATCTTTACAGCTTACCATATGAGTACTATGAGAAATACGGTATCCGTAAATATGGTTTCCATGGAACTTCTCATAAATATGTAACAGAGCGTGCAGCTGAATTATTAGGCCGTCCACTTGAAAGCTTACGTCTTCTTTCTTGTCATTTAGGTAATGGTGCAAGTATCGCAGCTGTAGAAGGTGGAAAATCTATCGATACGTCAATGGGATTCACTCCACTTGCTGGTGTAACAATGGGGACGCGTTCTGGTAACATTGACCCTGCGCTAATTCCATACATCATGGAAAAAACGGGACAAAGTGTAGAAGAAGTAGTAAATGTATTAAACAAGAAAAGTGGTATGTTAGGTCTTACTGGATATTCTAGTGACTTACGTGACATTATTGCGAAAGAAGAAGAAGGCGACCACCGTGCAAAAGTAGCACTTGATGTGTTCGTAAGCCGTATTCACAAATACATTGGTTCTTACGCAGC
Source organism: Bacillus cytotoxicus NVH 391-98 (assembly GCF_000017425.1). Lineage (GTDB taxonomy): Bacteria > Bacillota > Bacilli > Bacillales > Bacillaceae_G > Bacillus_A > Bacillus_A cytotoxicus. The sequence continues at coordinate 3,379,965 of NC_009674.1, read as the reverse complement.
TCGCATGAAAGGTGTTGACGCAATCATCTTCACAGCTGGTATAGGTGAAAATAGCGCCATCATTCGTGAGCGCGTATTAGAAGGTCTTGAGTACATGGGCGTATACTTTGATGCAAAACGCAACAACGTATTCGGTGAAGAAGCATTTATCAGCTTCCCACACTCTCCAGTAAAAATTATCGTAATTCCAACTGACGAAGAAGTTATGATCGCTCGTGACGTTGTTCGTCTTGGAAATGTTGGTTAATATATATCAGAAAGACGGAATCTTACATGATTCCGTCTTTTTTTGTGAGGAAATTGAAAATCTGTCTCTATGTATGAAATTCACATATGTGTACTTACCAAGTTTGCGAAGAAAAAGCAGAAATATGTTACAATAGAAAAAAATTTAGCGAGGTGATTGTTGCGATGCAATCGAAGCGAGAACAATCCATTTTACAAGAGATAAAAGAGTGGGAAAGACAATTGATAGAGCAAGAGGCGACTGATTTCCAAAAGATGTTTGATAAATGGATGTATGAAATAGTAGAAAAATTACCTAAAAAAAAGCGTGCAAACCTTTTTGCAAAAGTAGATGGCTGGCTATTTCATCTTCATGCATTTATTCAAAGCTCACAATCGCAATTAGATGCGCGCAATCGTATTTTAGGTACGGCTAGATTATTTGATGAATCCATTGAGAACTTAGATGACTTAAAAGTATTATCTATTGATCAATTAACATACATAGCAGAACAACAGACAGCGCGTCATCGACTATACTCTTTTGTACAAGGAGGAGCAACTGGTGTAGGTGGTTTATTCCTATTAACTGCGGATTTTCCTGTTATGATTGCGCTAAATGTAAAAGCTGTGCAGCTCATTGCAACTTCGTTTGGGCATGATGTGAATAAGCCGTATGAAATGATGCTTGCTTTAAAAGTATTTCACGCTGCATTATTGCCAACAAGATTACAGCAATATGCTTGGTCCAATTTACTGCAAGAATTAGAGCAAGAAGATTCTTACTTTTATGAAGGAGAAGAAGAGGTATTAAAACCAGCTTCAATAGAGGTTGTGCTTAAACAAATTTTGAAGACATTTTCAATTTATGCACTTCGTCGTAAATTATTTCAAGGTGTTCCTGTGCTAGGAATTGCAATTGGTTCCACTGTGAATTATCGTTTAACAAGAAATGTCACCGAATTTGCAAACAGATTTTATCAAGTGCGCTACTTATTAGAGAAAGAGAAACGTGTATGAAAAAAAGCGAGAGGCCGAGGCCTTTCGCTTTTTAGTTTGTTGCATGTTTTTTGGACATAGGAATGGATACGGTATTCTTTTCTGCTTTTGGATAGTAAATAAAGTCCAATGTTTTGGATTGAACAGCAATGGAAAGAATCGTAAATGCAATTTCCATCCAGTTTAAATAATATAATGAAAGTGCAAGAACAATCGCGTCAAAGACGAAGAAAATTTGCCCAATTGTAAAGCGTGTTTTTTTGCTTAATACAATGGTTAAAATATCGTCTCCGCCGGTTGCACCGCCAAATCGTAATATAAAACCGAGACCAATACCAGCTAACGCACCACCAAGTACAGCGGCAATCCATAAATGATTTGATAAATCTACCGCAAATGGAGAGTAGTTCTCCATAAAAGAATAAAATACGCCGAATGAAATCGAACCCAGAAATGAATAGCCAACCATCTTTTTGCCTAAAAATGTAGCACATAATAAGATGACAGGAATATCCATTAATACAGTCGAAATCGACGGTGAAATATCAAAAAAGTTTTGGATAAATAATGCAATTCCAACAAATCCACCTTCTGTTAAGTGGTTTTGGAAATGAAAATGATATAGTGCTGCTGATAAAATAAATGAACCAATTAAAACCATAAAAATTTCTTTAATAATTTGTCGACTTTGGATGTTCCTCATCGTTATTCCTTCTTTCCGTAGTTAGTAGTCTTTTTTCGTTTTGTAAACTAACTACGAGCGCATAGTAGCTGTCAGTTAGTTTACATCAAACTAACTACGCTATATGTCGCTGAAGAAATAACGAATAATCCTCTCGTCCATCAATTCTCCCTACTTTCGTTTTAGTTTAAGCCTAAAAAACGACTAAACAAAACTTTGGTAGAATTTCCTATTTAGCAATCCTATTCTCTTTTTTGTTTTGTTTAGCAAGTAACAGTGTGACTTAAACAAAACGCTATGTGTAAGAAGAATCTTTTCTTTGCCAAATTATCCTTCGGGCAATCATAATTTCCCCACTCTCGTATTTTTTCGCTAGACTAAAGGATCTGAGCTGAAAAATACGCTACGTGTAAGATTCATCAATTCGATGCCACATGCTCCTTCGAGCGATCATGATATCAAAATCCTTTCTGTAAAGATTTTATACTATTATATCATACTTTCAAAAAATGTATGCGTAAGGAAACCGACAATAATTGGAGGGAATCTACAGATTTCATTGTTTTTTTGAGATGATGGTGTGACATTTCGATATTTTTGTAAGATAATGCAAGTTATTTCAACAAGGAGTTTCATAACTTATGAATCGGTTTATCATGTAGTATATGAAAAAAACGAGTGCATCGTGTGCTGCCTTTTGACAAAAAGAAAGGACATGTCCCAAATGTAAATCGGGACATGTCCTTTATGGATGAGTTTTTCCGTGAGATACATCTTGCGTAAGACGATACCAAAGCCATAAATCATTAATAATGGAAGCAAGGTCTGCAATTTCAGAATTAAGTCTACAGGAAATCTCGAAGTTTTCCTCGTTATTGAGACGATGTTGTTTTTGATTAATATGATATTCAAGTTCTTTTATGCGATCAGGTATTTTTCCGCGAATTTGTTCCCACTTTAATAGAATTGTGTGTTGCACCTTTTCTGGGATGTCTTCCCATTCCTCTTGTAAATGTGGTATTTCAATTCCTAGATGTTCATCATAAATAAAATATGGTTTCATATAGACACCCCACTTTCTGTTTCTATTGTATCGAAAAGGAGAAAGAAGTTCGATAGAATTGTGAGAATTTTTTTGAATATCTCTTGATTCATTTGAAAAAAGATGATAAAGTTTGGATTATTATAAGTAATCATGAATATTTATTCTTTTAGGGGGTATAAAATGGAGAAGAAAAAAGTTGTGTTAGCATATTCTGGAGGCCTTGATACTTCTGTTGCAATTAAATGGTTGCAAGAAAAAAATTATGATGTTATCGCTCTTTGTTTAGATTTAGGAGAAGGGGAAGATTTAGAGTTTGTAAAAGAAAAGGCACTTTCAGTAGGTGCGATTAAATCGTACATGATCGATGTGCAAGAAGAATTTATGAATGAATATGCATTGGTGGCTTTGCAAGGGCATACGTTATATGAAGGGAAATATCCTCTTGTTTCTGCATTATCTCGTCCGCTAATTGCGAAAAAACTAGTTGAGATTGCAGAACTAGAAGGTGCTAGTGCGGTTGCACACGGATGTACCGGTAAGGGGAATGACCAAGTTCGTTTTGAAGTATCGATTCAAGCATTAAACCCATATTTAGAAGTAATTGCGCCAGTGCGTGAATGGAAATGGTCACGTGAGGAAGAAATTGCGTATGCAAAAGAAAACGATGTACCCATTCCCATTAATTTAGATAGCCCATTTTCTATTGACCAAAACTTATGGGGACGCAGTAATGAGTGCGGAATTTTAGAAGATCCTTGGGCAGCGCCACCAGAAGATGCGTATGAAATGACTGTACCATTAGAAAATACACCAGATCAGCCAGAATTTGTAGAAATCGGATTTGAAGAAGGTGTACCAACAACATTAAATGGAACAACTTACTCACTTTCACAATTAATGAAAACGTTAAATTCACTTGCTGGAAAGCATGGAATTGGGCGTATCGATCATGTAGAAAACCGCCTTGTCGGTATTAAATCGCGTGAGGTGTATGAATGCCCAGCGGCGATGACATTACTTACAGCTCATAAAGAACTTGAAGATTTAACACTTGTAAAAGAAGTAGCTCACTTTAAACCGATGATGGAACAAAAACTAACAGAATTAATCTATAATGGCTTATGGTTCTCGCCTTTAAAACAAGCGCTTGTTGCTTTTTTACAAGAAACACAAAAAACAGTATCAGGTACAGTGCGTGTAAAATTATTTAAAGGGCACGCGATTGTAGAAGGACGTAAATCAGAATATTCCTTATATGATGAGAATTTAGCGACTTATACAGTGAATGATGAATTTAACCACGATGCAGCAGTTGGTTTTATTTCACTATTTGGTCTTCCAACAAAGGTATATAGTCAAGTAAATCAGAAGAAGGTGGAAGCGTGAGTAAGCTGTGGGGGGGACGCTTTACAGAAGAAGCAGAAGCATGGGTCGAGGAGTTTGGGGCATCCATCTCCTTTGACAAACAATTAGTGAAACAAGATATAGAAGGCAGTATTGCACATGTTATGATGCTTGCGAAACAAGGGATTGTAACAAACGATGAAGCAGAGAAAATAAAAGAGGGCCTTCAATATTTATTAGAAGAAGCGAAAGAGAACAAACTACACTTTTCGGTAGAAGCTGAAGATGTTCATTTGAATATTGAAAAGATGTTAATTGAACAAATTGGCGAAGTAGGAGGAAAGCTTCATACAGGTCGCAGCCGTAATGATCAAGTCGCAACAGATATGCACTTGTATTTAAAAGAGAAAGTACAAGATATAATAAATGCTATAAAACAATTGCAGAAGGTTCTTGTCGATCAAGCAGAAGAGAATATTGAAACCATTATGCCAGGGTATACACATTTGCAGCGTGCACAACCGATTTCTTTTGCACACCATATACTCGCATACTTTTGGATGTTAGAACGTGATGTGAATCGCTATGAAGATTCTTTGAAACGTATAAATGTTTCCCCGCTTGGCGCAGGTGCTCTTGCAGGAACAACATTTCCAATTGATCGTGCATATAGCGCAAAGCTTCTCGATTTTGAAGGGATATATGAAAATAGTTTAGATGCGGTAAGTGATCGTGATTTTATACTAGAATTTTTGAGCAATTCATCTATGTTAATGATGCATATATCACGCTTTTGTGAAGAACTTATTTTATGGAGCAGTCAGGAGTTTCAATTTATTGAAATGAGCGATCGATATGCAACGGGAAGTAGCATTATGCCACAAAAGAAAAATCCGGATATGGCGGAACTGATCCGTGGTAAAACAGGAAGAGTGTATGGGAACTTATTCAGTTTATTAACAGTAATGAAAGGATTACCGCTAGCCTATAACAAAGATTTGCAAGAAGATAAAGAAGGAATGTTTGATACAGTTAAAACGGTAGAAGGCTGTCTTCATATTATGGCTGGTATGTTAGAAACGATGACTGTAAATAAAGAAAACATGGGGCAGGCTGTAACGCAGGATTTTTCTAATGCAACAGAAGTCGCTGATTACTTAGCAAACAAAGGACTCCCATTCCGCCAGGCGCATGAAATTGTTGGCAAGCTCGTTCTTCATTGCACGAAAAAAGGAATCTATTTATTAGATGTGCCGCTTGAAACATATAAAGAAATGAGCCCTTTATTTGAAGAAGATTTATATGAGGTTCTATCACCTTATGCAGCAGTAAAACGCCGTAATAGTGCAGGTGGGACAGGATTTGTTCAAATTGAACAGGCGTTGGAAAAAGCGAAGATATTAGTGGGAGAAGTTACTAGGAATTGAGTTGAAAGGTACACCAGTCTGTTAAAATCTGATGTGCTTTCTGTTTTGTTAGTATTTAAGTAAAATAACAATTTGGGGGAAGTTTATCCCGCTATTTTAGGGCAGCCCGATTGGTGAGGGCTCATAATCAGTGGGGGGGATGAAGAAAACCCTCACTGATTAAAGTTTCACTTAGTATGCATCGTTTTACTGTTAATTAACTTAATTGTAAATGTGGAAGTAACGTTTCTAATTCATTTACATTCATAGAGTAATAGACTTTTTTGAAGGGATTAAAATCCAAGGACCTTCATTCCTTTGCCGTGTTTTTCGTTGTATTCGGCATAAATGTCATGTATTTCAGTTGCAAATGGAGTATTTCTTCTGAGCTTGGCATAAGGAATAAGAGTGAAAGAGAATTGAATTGCTATTTTTAGCATTCTTGCAATTAAATATAAATGATAAAAATGCTCTCCAATAGACCATTTTTCATTCTGGGGGAGATACCATAGTTGTTCTTGAGATAGTGTGAATGGAGATAAGGAAGGAAGTGGTTTCTTTGGACATGTAATGTATGAAAATGTTTTGAGATGTTTTCCGATTGCATATTTTTATATCTTCCACAATTTTTTCCTCATTATAACATGTTTCGTGTGGATGTAAGTCAGCCTAGAGCAATCTGTTCTAGGCTGACAGTTTTATCAATTAATCGTACTTATGTCGATCTTCCGTAATTCGAATATACTCAATATCCATCAAATCTCGAAGTAATGCACCGTTACTTAGTTCCACACCATGTTTTTCTTTGAAATGTGTGCGAATCGTATCTAACATTTCGATTTCTTTCCCATTTACATCTAAAATAATACGTTCATAATCATCCATATTAGCCTCCTCCTTTCCTAAACACATATATTTTGTCCGCTTATTTCTAAAAAATGTATGTTAAAATAATGTTAGGAAATGAGAAAGGGATGGAAAATGAGTCGTATTTATTTGGTAGGGTTAATTTTATACACGCTAATTGTATTACACGTAGCATTCCCGAGTATATTTTCATTTGAGAATGTAGAAACAGTACACGTGGCGTTATTTACCTTTACTTTATTTTTGATAGATTGCTGTATTTCGATATGGCTTTTGAAAAGAAAACATGTACAAGATAAAAAAGAAATAGAACGGAAAAAGAGAAAACATTCATTTTGGATGACAACGTATTGTTTTTCTTTAGTAATTATTGCTGCTTTTTTTAGTGAGAATGTTCCGTTAGAAAGAGTAAATATCGGATTTGGAGCGATGATATTTGCATACTATTTTTTCATGCACTTCCTTCCTTATATGGAAGAAAAGCGAGGAGGAGAGGAAGATCCGCTTATAGAAGAAGCGAAAGAACAAGAGCATGAGAGAATAGAAGAAGATATGAAGAAACTTGGAGAACAAAAGTGGTATTTAAAATCTAAAATCATATATGTTCTTTGCTTTATTACGCCGCCAATCGGTTATTTGTATATGTTCTTCGTAAAAAAATGACAGAAGATGCAAGGCGATCTTATTTAACGATAGCGACAATAATGATGGTGTTATGGTCTTTGAAATTCTTTCCCCCTTATGTACTTGCGGTTGTCATTGTTGTCGTGGTTTGTCTTGTATTTATAGTGAAATATGTGAAATAAGTTGTAGTTGTAGGTGTCTTCTCAGTAGGAGTTATAGATATAATTGATGCTGCCGATGGAATTACAGATGAGGTAGACAGTGATAGTGTAGCGCAAACATCAGCTCCAGAAGCAACGGATGTAGAGTATATAGCAGAGGGAAATCCGAATACTCATCATGTAACACCCCATGAAAGAGTTTTACCCGACAGGAGTACAACATGGGTAGATGGTGATGTAAATACACAAGATGGCTGGGAGCAGCATAATCCGGATTACAGAATTCCTAAAGTAGAAAAATAAATAGGGTAGATAAGAGGAAGCCTCTTATCTACCCTAATTTATTTTTATGAATTAAAGCTCACCTTGCTCTTCATCACCGCGAACAACAAGGACATCGCATTTTGCATAGCGAATAATATGTTCAGAGACGCTACCAATTAAGAAGCGCTCTACAGCATTTAAACCAGTGGCACCGCACATGATTAAGTCTACTTTATGTTTGGGAGCAATTTCTTTTGAAATTTTAGATTTTGGATTACCGAATTCTAGTACAGTTTCTACCTTTTCAAGACCTGCTTCTAGTGCCGTTTTTTTGTAGTCTTCTAATAAGTCTTCTGCAAAAAGATTAGCACGTTCAGCAATCGCACGGCTATATGCTTCCACTGCAGAGTAAGCTTTCACATCAACGATATGAGCAATTGTTAGTGTCGCATTGTTACGTTTCGCGACTTGAATTGCTTTTTTAAAAGCTTTTTCAGCCTCTTTAGAACCATCTACAGCAATTAAAATATTTGTATATGTATTAGTCATAGTAAATTCCTCCCAATTGATTTTATAACCCTTTACAACTTAATTATAAAACAAATTCTGGTAATATACGTAAAAAAACGTTACAGAATTTTGAAAAGTTTGTTTTGATTCTTTTTAGTTGTAATTGCAGCAAGAACTTGTTACATATGGAGTATAGTAATTTAAAAGGAGGCATGTTTGTGAGACACGCGCTCATTACAGCCGGTACAAAAGGTTTAGGAAAGCAAGTAACAGAGAAATTATTAGCGAATGGACATTCTGTAACAGTCACATACCATAGCGACAGAAGCGCTGTAGAGGAAATGAAAGAAAAGTATAATCATATAGAAGAACGTCTACAGTTTATACAAGCGGATGTCACGAAGAAAGAAGATTTACATAAAATAGTAGAAGAAGCGACAAAGCGTTTTGGTAAGATCGATTTTTTAATTAATAATGCGGGTCCTTATGTGTTTGAACGAAAAAAATTAGTGGATTATGAAGAACAGGAATGGAATGAGATGATTCAAGGAAATTTAACGGCGGTATTTCATCTGTTAAAACTCGTTGTTCCAATTATGAGAAGGAATCAATTTGGTCGCATTATTAATTATGGATTTCAAGGGGCCGATAGTGCACCGGGATGGATATATCGTTCAGCTTTTGCAGCAGCAAAAGTAGGGCTTGTTTCATTAACGAAGACAGTTGCTTATGAAGAAGCAGAATATGGTATTACAGCAAATATGGTTTGCCCAGGTGATATTATTGGTGAGATGAAAGAAGCAACAATTCAAGAAGCGCGCATATTGAAAGATAAGCGTACGCCAATTGGTAGATCAGGAACAGGTGAAGATATCGCACGTACCATCTCATTTTTATGCGAAGAAGATTCTGATATGATTACGGGTACAATTATTGAAATAACAGGGGCAGTTGATGTAATTCATCGATATCGACAAAAGTAAATAAAGTGAAACTTTAATCAGTGGAGGTTCTTCATCCCCACTGATTATGAGCTCTCACCAATCGGGCTGTTACGGGCAGCCCTACTCCCACCTATCTTCCTTGCTTCTTTCTGAATCTTGAGGTGGGAGTCTTACTGCCCTAAAATAGTGGGATAAAATCTATCGGAAAACTTGTGTTATTTTTTGTAAAATATTGAAGGATTATGTTAGAATATAGGGGCATAGAAAGCGTTTTAAAAAATGATTTAGGGGTCATTTCATAACTCAAGGGGGAATTAATAATGCGTATCGGTATTCCAACAGAAATTAAAAACAATGAAAACCGTGTGGCAATGACGCCAGCTGGTGCTGTACATCTTGTACAAAATGGTCATGAAGTTTTTGTTCAAAAAGGTGCAGGTTTAGGTTCTGGTTTTACAGATGAAGAATACGTACAAGCTGGAGCGAAACTTGTTGAAACTGCTGAAGAAGCATGGAATCAAGATATGGTTATGAAAGTTAAAGAACCGATTGAAAGCGAATATAAATATTTTAGAGAAGGTTTAATTTTATTCACATATTTACATCTAGCTCCAGAACCTGAGTTAACAAAGGCTTTAATTGATAATAAAGTGATATCAATTGCTTATGAAACAGTACAATTAGATAATCGTTCTTTACCATTACTTGCACCGATGAGTGAAGTAGCAGGTCGTATGGCTGCACAAATTGGAGCGCAGTTCCTTGAGAAAAATAAAGGCGGCAAAGGTATTTTACTTGCAGGCGTTCCAGGAGTAAAACGTGGGAAAGTAACAATTATCGGTGGCGGTCAAGCTGGTACAAACGCAGCGAAAATTGCGGTTGGACTAGGTGCGGATGTAACAATCATCGACTTAAGTGCAGAACGTCTTCGTCAATTAGATGACATTTTCGGAAATCAAGTAAAAACGTTAATGTCTAATCCTTACAATATTGCACAAGCTGTAAAAGAATCTGATCTTGTAATCGGTGCAGTATTAATTCCAGGTGCAAAAGCGCCAAAACTTGTAACAGAAGAAATGATTCAATCAATGGAACCAGGTTCTGTGGTTGTTGATATCGCGATTGACCAAGGTGGTATTTTCGAAACAACGGATCGCATTACAACTCATGATAACCCAACTTATGAAAAACATGGCGTTGTGCATTATGCAGTTGCAAACATGCCAGGTGCGGTTCCACGTACATCAACTCTTGCATTAACAAACGTAACAGTACCATATGCGGTACAAATTGCAAACAAAGGCTACAAACAAGCTTGCCTAAGCAATACTGCATTATTAAAAGGTATTAACACATTAGATGGCTATGTAACATTCGAAGCAGTTGCAGAAGCTCATGGCTTACAATACGCTGATGCGAAAGAGCTGCTTGAAAAAGCTCCTGCTTTATCATAATAAATATTGGGTGAGGCCCTTCTTGTGATAAGGAGGGCTTTTTGTTTAGAAATTCCTTGAAATGTTTTTTTCTTGCTAATACGATTCCTCTTATGATAGTTTGAAATGATGTATGTGAGCTAGTAAACTAGGTTTTCAGCATCCGATAGAATACGTTTGATATGTACGTAAGAAAACGGAGGAATAAAGATGAATGTCGAATGAACAAGATTCAAAGTGAAGCCAGGAAAAAGTCATCGTGTAGATGAATGGATGCAGCTTCTTAATGACAATATGAAAGAAGTGCTTTTGACACTAAACGACGAAAAAATGTATGTAGAGACAATTTTCCGGGAAATAAGAGATGGAGAAGAGTACTTATATTGGTATTCTGTACAAGGAGAAGGGGGGACTCTTGTCGAAAATTCTCATCATGAAATTGATAAAAAGCACTTAGCATTTTGGTATGCATGTATTGATGAAGAAGCACCAGCTGTCGATATGAAAACAGAAGTTATAATGATTCAAGATGTTGTCAAAGAAGCGATGAAAGAATAGAATGATAGTTTGTATATAAGCAGAAAAGCGCATCAACATAGATGGGCTTTTTTCGTTAAGATGCAATTGGTAAAAAAGATGAATGAAATAATTTACAAAAGATATACTAATATATAGGATATTGCAAGAGTCGTAATAGTTGAGAAATATTGATTACATTCCATTAATGTGAATAATCAGAAAATTTATGGTATAATATAGGAAAAGGGGGCTTATATGAGGCAAATACATGGAGCAATCTACATCTATATAACACTGTTTTTTATTGGAGTGTCTTATTACTTAGAGCATTCATACTCGCACCCAATTTTAACTTTTTTGAGCGGGACTTGTATGGTTATAGCGATTTTTGTACATCTTTTCTCAGTTTGGATTGTAAATTTTCAAGTGAATATTAGTAAGATGAAAGAAGGCACTTTTTGAGTGCCTTCTTTTTATCATTCTTAACTGCTGAATTTTGAGGTGAGGGTCTTATTGCCCGCAAATAGCGGGATAAAACTTTTAGGGGGGGGATGAAATGAGGGGAAAGAGCTCAATGGTTTGGGTATTTGTTTTTTTAAGTATTTTCCTTACAGTACTCACATCATGTGCATCTACATTTCCATCTAAACAAATCGCTACTGTAGAAGGGTATGTCATAGTGGGAAATGATAATGTATATTTCATCACGAATAAAAAATTTGAAACAAAAGCAGAGTTTCAAGAGTATATAGAAGAGCGACTACATGAGAAGTTTCCAACTGACACTGTTTTGAAATTTGTTGATAGCAGCACATATCAGCAGTTGAAATCAGGATATAAAATAAAAGTATGGTTTTCTCAAATACTTGAGAGCTATCCAGCCCAAATGATTGTTGAGAAGTTTGAGGTAGTAGATAAAAAGGTAGCATTCTCGCTACCTTTTTTTATTTCACAAACTGCAATTCTTTCGGGAATTTTGTTAAAATTTCTGTTCCGTCTTTTGTGATGTAAATATCATCTTCAATTCGAACTCCGCCTACATTTGGTACGTAAATTCCTGGTTCAATTGTGAAGACCATGCCTTCTTTTAATGGAGATTCGTTTCCTTCTTTTACATCTGGATATTCATGTACACTAATACCAAGGCCATGGCCGAGGCGATGCGGGAAGAAGTCTCCGTAGCCAGCGTCTGCAATAACAGAACGGGCAGCGCGGTCGATAGCACCGAGTGTAACGCCCGGTTTACATGCTTCAATTGCTTGTAGTTGTCCAGATAGTACGGTGTTATAAATACGCGTTTGTTCTTCAGAAATATCGCCGAATGCGACTGTGCGTGTAATATCAGAACAGTAACCATCAATAATTACACCTAGGTCGAATAGAACGAAGTCACCGCGCTTCATTTTGTTAGCGCCTGGTACACCGTGAGGTAGAGCTGAATTCGCTCCAGTTAAGACCATCGTGTCGAATGACATTTTATGTATACCTTTTTTCTTTAGTTCATGTTCGATAATGGCTAGTACTTCTAATTCACTACGATTTTCTTTAATGGCCTCTACACCAATACCGACAGCATAATCAGCCATATGAGCAGCTTCACGTAAAATAGAAAGTTCTTTTTCATCTTTAATTAAACGAAGCTCACGCACTTTTTCTTCTGCAGAGTGAAAAGTTGCATTTGGGAATAATTCTGTTAATGCTTCATAGCGTTCCACATTTAAGTGTTCTTTTTCAATTGCAACTGCATTTGCTTTGATACTGCGGTCTTTCAATACTTTTGCAATCATATCCCACGGTCTGTCAGTATCAGTAAATCCAATAATTTCGTGTGTCCATCCAGCGTTTCGTGCTTGATTTTCTTCCATTTTCGGACAAATTAAAATAGGTTCTTGTTCTTGGAATACAAATAGACCGAGTAGTCTTTCGTGCGGTTCGCAATGGAAGTTCGTCATGTAGAAAACGTTTGGTGTAGAAGTTAAGAAGGCTGCTTCTACGTCTTGTTCTTGTAGCCAGTGCATGAATTTTTCTAATCTAGTATTCATCGATCGACACCTCCGAGATTTCAGTTACATATATAACTTTACATCGGATGAAAGAGTTATGACAAGTAAATAGATGTTAGAAAAGACAGGAAATTGTGAAATCATGTAGAATAAAAGGTGTGAGTAAGGAGGAATGTAACAATGAAAATATCTTATCACGGGCATTCAGTTGTAAAGATTGAAACGAATGGAAAAGTGATTGTAATTGACCCATTTTTAACAGGAAATCCGAAAACAGATTTAAAAGCGGAAGATGTAAAGGTAGATGCGATTCTTTTATCGCACGGCCATGGAGATCATGTGGGTGATACAGTCGAAATTGCAAAGCGGAATGATGCGATTGTAGTAGCTCCTTTTGAACTAGCGACGTTTTTAGGATGGCAAGGTGTGAAGACGCATCCAATGCATATCGGTGGGGCGCATGAATTTGATTTTGGAAAAGTAAAGTTTACGCAAGCATTCCATGGTTCTAGCTACATCGATGAAGAGAATAAGACGATTACATATACAGGAATGCCAGCTGGGATTTTATTTACAGCAGAGGAGAAAACAATTTATCATGCAGGAGATACAGCATTATTTTCTGATATGAAATTAATTGGAGATCGTAATGATATTGAATTAGCATTTTTACCAATTGGTGATAACTTTACAATGGGACCAGAAGATGCCGCGTTAGCAGTGAAATGGATTGATGCGAAAACAGTTGTGCCGATGCATTATAATACGTTCCCGGTTATTGAACAAGACCCACATCGCTTTGTTGAAAAACTAACAAACTGTACAGGGAGAGTATTAGAAGTGGGAGAAAGTATTACACTATAGAAAAGAAACCCTTCATTTGATTGAACAAGTGAAGGGTTTCTTTATGTATGAAAAATAGGTGTAAGAATTCATTTGTTATATGGAAAATAGTACAGATATATAAAGAGAGTGTGTAACAGTTTTGAAAATATAGTATACTAAACATACAATACATGAAGAATTTAGGGAAAAGAAAGTATGGTGAAACCATTTGGCTACCAAACATAACCAAATTTTAGAGCATATTAATAACTTGCCAGTAGGGCATAAAATTTCTGTCCGTCAAATTGCGAAGGATTTAGGTGTCAGTGAAGGAACAGCATATCGCGCAATTAAGGATGCAGAAAATAAAGGGTATGTAAGTACGATTGAACGCGTGGGAACAATTCGAATTGAACAAAAGAAGAAAGAAAATATTGAAAAACTGACATATGCAGAAGTCGTTAACATTGTCGATGGCCAAGTGTTAGGTGGGAGAGAAGGATTACATAAGACATTAAATAAATTCGTAATTGGCGCAATGAAATTAGAAGCGATGATGCGCTATACAGAAGCTGGGAACTTATTGATTATTGGGAACCGTACAAATGCGCATCAGCTTGCACTAGAAAGAGGAGCTGCTGTATTAATTACAGGTGGGTTTGATACGGAAGATTATGTGAAGAAATTAGCAGATGAATTGAGGTTGCCGATTATTTCAAGTAGCTATGATACATTTACGGTGGCGACACTAATTAATCGCGCGATTTACGATCAGCTTATTAAAAAGGAAATCGTACTTGTTGAAGATATTTTAACACCAATTGAAGAAACGTTATATTTAAAGCCAGATGATAAAGTGGAGAGATGGCATGCTTATAATAAAGAAACGATGCATGGACGTTATCCAATCATCGATGACAATAAAAAAGTATTAGGAATCGTAACGTCAAAAGATATGATTGGGGTTGCAAAAGAAACACCGATTGAGAAGGTCATGACAAAGCAACCGATTACAGTGAATGGAAAAATGTCTGTTGCTGCGGCAGCACGTATGATGGTTTGGGAAGGAATTGAAATGCTTCCTGTGGTGGATGAAGGAAGCAAACTGCAGGGAATTATTAGTCGTCAAGATGTACTTCAGGCATTGCAAATGATTCAGCGTCAGCCACAAGTAGGAGACACAATTGATGATATCGTAACAAGTCAATTTGTAAATCAAAAAGAAACAAAACATGAACAAAATTATCAATTTTCAGTAACGCCACAAATGACGAATTCATTAGGAACGTTATCTTATGGTGTATTTACAACGATTGTAACAGAGGCGACCAATCGTGTGATTCGAGCGCAAAAGAAGAGTGATTTAATCGTTGAAAATTTAACGATTTACTTTGTAAAACCGGTCCAAATTGATCATATCGTATCAGTTCATCCAAAGGTATTAGAAATTGGTCGTAAATTTGGAAAAGTTGATGTCGAAGTACATCATGAAGGAAATGTTGTGGGGAAAGCACTGCTTATGGTGCAGTTAATTGATCGATAAATAGAATGAAAAAAGAAGCGTGCAGGACTTTCATAGCAAGAGTCGTATAAAAAATGTCGTTTGAAGCGGAATAATTGCACTTTCACATGCAAGGAAATCTATTGTATGTACATTCAGCTTTTGTTGTATAGATCGATTGTGAAATTGAAAAGAAATAAAAAAGCATCTGCCCAAATAGCCGATGCTTTTTTACATTACATTGTTTTATAGGCTTCTGCTTCTTTTACAGCTAGAGGTAAGAAATGCTTATATTGACGGAAGCCATTTAAAATACTTGCAATGCCAAATAAGAGAAATAATGCGCCGACAATGATTCGGGCAGTAGAAAGCTCTAGGAAAAATTGATTGAAACCAAATAAAGCAACAAATGAACCGAGTGCCATTGCCGACTTTCCGGAAAGCCAGCCTTTCTCCATTGGACGGTTTGTACGAAAATATTTTGTTTTATAGAAAAGATACAACATAAATGAGATGATAATACAAAAGACTAATACTGGCATAATACAATCCTCCATTATTTTGCATATTCTGTTTCTCCGCAGAATGACAAGTATAAGTAAAAAATCTAAACTTTCTGATTTATATTATAAAGGAATTGTTCGCATGTATGAAATATTTTCCGCTATAATGGAGAATAAAGTGAAAATAGGGTATATAAATATCGATTGATACAAAGGAGATTATACATATGCATGAACAAATTTTAGCGGCAATCCAAGAGTTTGATACAATTATTATTCATCGTCATGTGCGTCCAGATCCAGATGCACTAGGATCTCAATGTGGACTGGGCACAATGTTACAAGAATCGTTTCCAGAAAAAAATATTTATATGGTTGGTTACAATGAACCGTCTTTATCGTATTTACGAGTAATGGACGAGATTGAAGATAGTGTATATGAAAATGCACTTGTTATTGTTTGTGATACAGCCAATCAGGAACGTGTTTGTGATCAGCGCTATACAAAAGGGAAGATGTTAATTAAAATTGATCATCATCCAAATGAAGACCCGTACGGGGATATTACATGGGTGGATACAACAGCAAGCTCTACAAGTGAATTAATTTACGAGTTTTATTCTTATGGGAAAGAGAAAGGCTTAAAAATGACAGCGGAAGCAGCGCGTCTTATTTTCGCAGGAATTATTGGAGATACAGGACGTTTCTTATTTCCGAATACAACCGCAAAAACGTTCCGCTATGTCAGTGAACTTGTCGAAATGGGTGTTACATTTACTGAATTATATGATGAGATGTATAAAACGAAAGAGAAAATCGCTCGTTTAAACGGCTACATTTTACAAAATTTTACGATGACAGAAGAAGGTGCGGCCTACATTAAGTTAACGAAAGAAATATTACAACAATTTGATGTGCTTCCTTCAGAAGCATCTGGTGTTGTAGGAGCGCTTGGTAATATTGATGGATTGAAATCATGGGTTCTGTTTTTAGAAGAGGACGATGTTATTCGTGTTCGTCTTCGTTCAAAGGGACCTGTTATTAATACTTTAGCAATGCAATATAATGGTGGGGGACATCCGATGGCTTCTGGTGCGAAAGTATCTTCTTGGGAAGAAGCAGATCGTCTTTTTGAAGATTTACGTGTCATTTGCAAGTAAGTAGAGGGAATGCTATCGTTGTTGGAATTATTTCAATAGACTGAGGAGAAAAGTAGAGCGAAAAGGCTCTACTTTTCTTTTTCTATATGAACACTAATTTCAAGTACAGTATCAAAAGAAATCATGTCGACTTTAAAGCGATACATACGGTCATAATGTTTATAGGTTTTATTTTCAATTAATTTTTTGAGCAGTTCTTTATTTTTAGCGATACTTTGAATATTTTTCGTTAAAAGATGCTGGAGGTCGTTATGAATAGAAGTAGTCATGTTCTCAAGTGTAAGGTTGTCTAAGTCATATTTTTCCCCGTTGATAATTTTTATTTTAATTTCTTGAATTGTTAAGAGTCGTTTATTCTCCTTATTCAGTTTATCTTGATCTTCAAGAAGCACACGTAGTTTTTCTTCTTGTTTATTTATAATGTATTTTTGTTCTGCAATTTGACTAGCTTGTTCTTGCTGGAAGATGCCATATATGTAGAGGAAGATAAACCAGCTAATTACACCGCCAACAGCAGCACCAGCTAAAAATAAATACCATCGTTTGGCAGTAGAAGCGCTGGGAACTCTCATACATGCTCCTGTGTTAACCATTTAATAATAATAAGACCAGTTTGCATGCCACCTGTTGCAAAGAAGATAAGTAAAATTTGTTTCACAATATCTTTCATATCTCCCTCAAAAAAACTTCTCTCAAAGCTATAAAATGTATCGAAAGTACCACCAATTGCCGCTACCAGTGCCCAAATTCGTAAGTTTTGTGCGAATTGATTGATGTAGGTAAGGGCTGGTTTGCCAATAAGAAATGCTCCAATTCCTCCGATTAACGAGCCGCCGAGTAGGACCCCAAAGGCAATAAAGTAACTAATAATAAGAAGAGAGAAAAAAGTTTGTTCTCTTATGTCCATTGTCATTCCCCTTTCCTCATCATATATATGGACAAAGTGTGAGAAGTATGTTTTGATTTCCCCTTTCCTCATCACCTATAATGAAAGTAGTCAAATAGGTAAAGAGAGGGTACAACAGTGAAGTTTGTGCATTTACAATGTCAAACCGTTTATAGTTTGTTAAAAAGTGCTTGTAAAATTGATGAACTTGTGGCTAGAGCGAAAGAACTTGGGTTTTCAGCTCTTGCAATTACAGATGAAAACGTGATGTACGGAGTTATTCCATTTTATAAAGCATGTAAGAAGATGGGGATAAAGCCGATTATCGGATTAACAGCTTCCGTTTTTAATGAGGAAGAAGAACGCGCTTATCCACTTGTTTTATTGGCTGAAAATGAAGTAGGTTATCAAAATCTATTGAAAATTTCTAGCACCATTATGACAAAGTCTAAAGATGGAATTCCAAAAAAGTGGCTTGTCCATTATGCGAAAGGATTAACCGCAATTTCACCAGGGAAAGATGGAGAAATTGAACAATTATTATTGCAAGGAAAAGATGAGCGTGCAGAAGAAGTTGCCCGCACGTACCAAAATATGTTTGGCCATTTTTATATGAGTGTGCAGCATCATGCAATTCAAGATGAATTATTGTTGCAAGAAAAAATAGAAGAGTTTGTCAGAAATATGAACATTCCAATCGTGGCAACAAATGATGTTCGTTATATTAATCAAAACGATGCACTTGTGCAAGAATGTTTATTATCTGTCCAGAGCGGTACAAAGATGACGGATCCGGATAGGCCAAGGTTGAAAACGGATCAGTACTATTTGAAATCATCCGCTGAAATGGAAGCCTTATTTTCTCATGTGGAAGAAGCACTTCGTAATACCATTCATATTGCAGAACGTTGCCATGTAGAAATTCCATTTCATGTGAATCAATTACCGAAATTTCCTGTTCCTACTAATGAAACGAGCGATGCTTATTTGCGCCGAATGTGCGAAGAGGGGCTATATAAACGCTATGGAACGCCAAAAGAGGTACATGTGAACCGTTTATATCATGAACTTGAAGTTATCTCTCGCATGGGGTTCAGTGATTATTTCCTCATCGTATGGGACTTTATGAAATATGCACACGAGAATAGGATTTTAACAGGGCCAGGACGTGGATCGGCAGCGGGTTCACTTGTCGCATATGTACTAGAGATTACAGATATTGACCCAATTGCATACAATTTATTATTTGAAAGATTTTTAAATCCAGAACGTGTTACACTTCCGGATATTGATATTGATTTTCCTGATGTAAGACGCGATGAAATGATTCGTTATGTAAAGGATAAATACGGCCAGCTTCGTGTTGCTCAAATTGTTACGTTCGGAACACTGGCTGCAAAAGCAGCAATCCGTGATATTGCTCGTGTAATGGGATTGCCGCCTCGAGATATTGATTTGTTCTCTAAACTGATTCCATCGAAACTTGGGATTACATTGAAAGAAGCTTATGAGGAGTCAGAAGCACTTCGTGATTTTATTCAAGGAAATCTTTTGTATGAACGTGTGTTTGAAATTGCAAAACGTGTGGAAGGATTACCGCGTCATACGTCTATCCATGCAGCTGGCGTTATTATGAGTCAAGAGCCCCTAACAAAAAGTATTGCGATTCAAGAGGGGCATAATGACGTATATGTAACGCAATATCCAGCGGATGTTTTAGAAGAACTTGGACTACTAAAGATGGACTTTTTAGGGTTGCGCAATTTAACATTGCTTGAAAATATTCTTACTTTTATTACAACAACGACTGGAAAACAAATTGATATAAGGAATGTATCGCTCCAAGATGAAAAGACATTTCAATTGCTCGGAAGAGGAGATACAACAGGGGTATTTCAGCTTGAATCAGGTGGAATGCGAAATGTACTTCGCGGGTTAAAGCCAAATGAATTTGAAGATATCGTTGTCGTCAACTCTTTATATCGCCCAGGACCGATGGAACAAATTCCAGTCTTTATTGAATCTAAACATGGAAGACGAAACATTCAATATTTACATCCAGATTTGAAACCGATTTTAGAGAGTACATATGGTGTAATTGTTTATCAAGAACAAATTATGCAAATTGCTTCTAAATTAGCTGGATTTTCACTTGGAGAAGCGGATTTACTTCGCCGTGCAGTCAGTAAAAAAAGTCGAGATATTTTAGAGGAAGAGCGAAAGCATTTTGTGCAAGGTTGTTTACAAAATGGATATGATCAAACATCTGCAGAGCAAATTTACGATTTAATTGTTAGATTTGCAAATTACGGTTTTAACCGAAGCCATGCGGTGGCCTACAGTATGATTGGGTATCAACTTGCATATTTAAAAGCGAATTATCCACTTCAGTTTATGACCGCTCTATTATCCAGTGCAATTGGAAATGAAGATAAGATTACGCAATATATACGCGAAACAAAACGCAAAGGTTTCTGTGTTTTGCCGCCATCACTTCATAGAAGTGGCTATCATTTTCAAATTGAAGGGAATGCGATTCGTTATAGCCTTCTTTCCATTCGAAATATTGGGATGGCAACAGTGACTGCTTTGATTGAAGAAAGAGAGAAAGCGCCGTTTCAAGATTTATTTGAGTTTTGTCTTCGAATGCCAGTGAAATTTGTAACAGAGCGCAATTTAGAGGCGTTTGTTTGGTCTGGTTGTTTCGATGATTTTCAAGTTTCACGAACAACTTTGTTTAACAGCATAAAGGGTGCTCTAGAATACGCAAGTCTTGCGCGTGAATTAGGAGAAGAAAGTGTACCAAAATCAGTTTACGTGCAAGGGAAAGAGTTGTCTTTTATCGAACAATTGAATAAGGAAAAAGAAACGCTTGGTTTTTATTTATCAAGTTATCCGACAGCTCAGTATGCAAGTTTAGTAAAAGAATTAGAAATCCCTTCTCTTGCGCAAGCAATGAGACAAAAAGGAAAAGTACAACGCGCGATTGTTTACATTACAAGAGTGAAAATAATTCGCACAAAAAAAATGCAAAAAATGGCATTTGTTACGTTTTGTGATCAGAATGATGAAATGGAAGCGGTTGTTTTTCCAGAGACATACATTCATTTTTCAGAAAGGTTACAAGAAGGAGAAATTGTTCTTGTTGAGGGAACGGTAGAATCTAGAAATAATAAATTACAGTGGATTATAAATGGGCTGTATTCATTAGAACAAATGGATGTATATAACGAAATGAAAGAAGCATCCATTTATGTCAAATTACCTTCGCAGTACGATAAGAAGTTATTCAATCAAGTTACAAAAATATTATTTCACTATTCAGGTTTTGCGAAAGTACTAATTTATTATGAAAAGGAACATAAAGTGGTACAATTATCTCGTAGTTTGTCAATCCATCCGAGCGAGGAATGTTTAAGAACACTTCGTGAAATTGTCGGCAAAGAAAATGTGGTCGTAAAAATATAATGGACAACGCCCCTATAGTTCGATTATTATAGTAGTAGTGTTCGTGGTCAGACCACTCGGAAAAATTGATAGCAGCAAGAATAATTTGAGGAGAGTGGATAGTTTGTCAACACTTCGTGAAGAAGCACTTCACATGCATAAAGTGCATCAAGGAAAATTAGAAACTGTATCAAAAGTGAAAGTAGAAAATGCAAAAGACTTAAGTCTTGCATATTCTCCAGGGGTTGCAGAACCTTGTAAAGAAATTTATGACGATAAAAGTAAGGTATATGAATATACAATGAAGGGAAACATGGTAGCTGTTGTAACAGATGGGACAGCAGTACTTGGTCTTGGGAATATTGGACCAGAAGCATCTCTACCTGTAATGGAAGGTAAAGCGGTATTATTTAAGAGCTTTGCTGGCGTAGATGCATTCCCGATTGCTTTAAATACAAACGATGTAGAAAAAATTATTGAAACTGTAAAATTAATGGAGCCAAACTTTGGCGGTGTAAACTTAGAAGATATTGCAGCTCCAAACTGTTTTATTATTGAAGAACGCTTGAAAAAAGAAACGAATATTCCTGTATTCCATGATGATCAACACGGAACAGCTATCGTAACAGTGGCAGGTCTTGTAAATGCTCTGAAGTTAGTTGGAAAGAAAATGTCTGATATTAAAGTCGTGGCAAATGGTGCAGGTGCAGCGGGTATTGCGATTATTAAACTTTTATACCGCTACGGTGTGCGCGACATTATTATGTGTGACCGTAAAGGAGCGATTTACGACGGCCGCCCTGTTGGTATGAATCCAGTGAAAGAAGAAGTTGCAAAATATACAAATAAAGACCGTGTAGAAGGTTCTTTAACGGATGTTATAAAAGGTGCGGATGTATTCATCGGTGTATCTGTAGAAGGTGCATTAACGGAAGAAATGGTTCGTACGATGAATAACGATGCGATTATCTTTGCAATGGCAAATCCGGTTCCAGAAATCATGCCAGAAGCAGCAAAAGCAGCGGGTGCAGCGGTTGTTGGAACGGGTCGTTCTGACTTCCCGAACCAAGTAAATAATGTGTTAGCATTCCCTGGCATTTTCCGTGGTGCACTTGATGTACATGCTACCCAAATTAATGAAGAAATGAAAATGGCAGCTGTAGCGGCTATAGCAGAGCTTGTAACAGCTGATGAATTAAATGAAGACTATATCATTCCGGCGCCATTTGACGCGCGTGTAGCGCCTCAGGTAGCGGCTTATGTAGCGAAAGCTGCAATGGAGACAGGGGTAGCTCGTCGCCAAGTAGATCCAAATGAAGTTGCTGAGAAAACAAAACGATTAGCGTTGATTGGTAACGAATAAGCGAGGAGTTTTAATTGACATCATCAAATACAAAAGTATACCTCGAAATTGTAAAGAAAATTCGCTCCATTATGGAGGAGGATGGTTTAGTTGCAGGTGACCGTTTGCCGTCAGAGCGTGAGTTAAGTGCACGTTTGAATGTTGGGCGTTCGTCTGTACGAGAAGCATTGCGTGCTTTAGAACTGGTAGGATTAATTGAAACAAGGCGCGGTGAAGGGACGTTTATTCGTAACTTCTATGAAAATGGTCTCGTTCAATTGATTGCACCATTTTTATTGCAAGATGAAAAAACTAGACAGGATTTATTACAAACGAAACGATTAATTGAAAAAGATATGATTCGGATTGTCTGTAATTTAGCAGATGATACATTCTCTACGGTGTTAAGTAATTTAAAACAGGCGCTTGAGAGACAGGAAAGTTCAATTCAAGCGTTTCATCAAACGTTTTTCAAAACACTTATTGAACAAGTGGATAACTATTTACTATATCGCATTTGGATGATTGTAAATGATTATGTGGCAACCCTTTCTTGTAAAGTGTTAATAGACTCTATAGAGGTATATAGAAAACTTTACAAAGCTTTGGAAGCAAAACAGGAAGAAGAGACACTGAACATTTATGATGAATAGATAGAGAAAATACAGTTTCACTCGTAATGTATAAAATTTGTCGAAATGACCATGACACGTTATGACAAACAATCTACTGCATAGCGGTTAAAGTTAAACGTAAAGAGAGAGGTTATTAGACAGATTAAGAAAAGAAGGCTAACATCAATCTTTGGTGTTAGCCCCATTTTCTTCCTAACCTTAGCTCTCAACAAAGGGGGTCAAATTGTGCTAAGAGATTTATTCGTGAAAAAGAAAAAGTACGCTGCAATTCCTTCAGAACAAGTACGAAAAGATGTACCGGACGGTGTTATGACCAAATGTCCAAAATGTAAAAAAATTATGTATACAAAAGAGCTTCTGAAAAATTTAAAAGTATGTGTGAACTGTGGATATCATCATCCGATGAATGCATGGGAACGTCTCGATAGTATATTGGATGAAGGATCATTTCGTGAATATGATAAAGAAATGGTTTCTGTAAATCCACTTCAGTTTCCAAACTATGAAGAGAAATTAGAGAACGATCGAAAGAAAACAGAATTAAATGAAGCGGTTGTGACAGGTGAGGGAACAATTGATGAAATGCTTGTTGTTGTGGCTGTAATGGATTCTCGTTTTCGAATGGGCAGCATGGGCTCTGTAGTAGGCGAAAAAATTGCGCGTGCAGTCGAAAAGGCATATGAATTACAAGTGCCGTTTATCATTTTCACTGCTTCGGGTGGCGCTCGTATGCAAGAAGGTATATTAAGTCTAATGCAAATGGCAAAGACAAGTGTAGCTTTAAAGAAATATAGTAATGCTGGAGGATTATTTATTTCTGTTATGACGCATCCGACAACGGGCGGAGTTTCAGCGAGTTTCGCTTCACTCGGTGACTATAATCTTGCGGAACCAGGTGCACTGATTGGTTTTGCAGGTAGACGTGTTATTGAACAGACGGTGCGCGAGAAACTCCCAGAAGATTTCCAAACCGCAGAATTTTTGTTAGAACATGGCCAGTTGGATGCCGTTGTGCATCGCAATGAGATGAGAGAGTCACTCCGCAAGATTTTAGAAGTTCATCAAGGGGAGGGAATGGCTGTATGGCAGAACTAGAATTTGAGAAACCGGTTGTTGAGCTAAGAAATAAAATTCGTGAACTAAAAGAATATACGAAACACAGCCAGATGGATTTCAGTGAGGAGATTCGTATTTTGGAAGATAAGCTAGAAAATTTAGAGGAAGAAATATACGGCAATATGAAGGTTTGGGATCGCGTTCAAATTGCTCGGCATGCGGAAAGACCAACGACGCTTGATTATATTGAGCACTTATTTACTGATTTTTTCGAATGTCACGGAGATCGATTCTTTGGTGATGATGCAGCGATTGTTGGCGGTATTGCGAAGTATAATGGCATGCCTGTAACTGTAATTGGGCATCAGCGCGGGAAAGATACAAAAGAAAATATTCGCCGTAATTTTGGAATGCCTCATCCAGAAGGCTATCGTAAAGCGCTGCGTTTAATGAAACAAGCGGAAAAGTTTAATCGTCCGATTATTTGTTTTATTGATACAAAAGGTGCTTATCCAGGGAAAGCGGCTGAAGAACGTGGCCAAAGTGAAGCAATCGCTCGCAATTTATTTGAAATGGCGGGACTTACTGTTCCTGTTATTTGTATTGTTATTGGTGAAGGTGGTAGCGGTGGTGCCTTAGGTCTTGGAGTAGGGGATTACATTTATATGCTAGAAAATTCTACTTATTCTGTAATTAGTCCAGAAGGTGCGGCGACTATTCTTTGGAAAGATGCGACAAAAGCGAGAGATGCTGCGGAAGCACTGAAAATTACAGCAGCTGATTTGAAAGAATTAGGTGTAATTGACGAAATTATTCCAGAATCAAGAGGTGGAGCACACCGTAATATTTTAAAACAATCAGAAAATATCAATGTTGTGTTGCAGAAAACGTTTGAACAATTAAGTGGTATTTCGAAAGACGAATTAATTGAAAAACGTTATGAAAAATATATGAAAATTGGGCAAGTTTCGTTTTCAAACGCTTCCATTTGGGTAAAATAATAAAGGCGTGCGTTCCCTTTCGCGAATGCACGTTTTTATTGTGAAAAGACACATCTTCTCCATTGTATTTTTATATTTCTTCATGTTATTTTATTATAAGGCAAATAATCTTTATGAGGTGAGTACAAATGAAACGTATTGGTGTATTAACGAGTGGTGGAGATTCACCTGGTATGAACGCTGCTATTCGTGCAGTTGTTCGTAAAGCGATTTACCATGATATTGAAGTATATGGTATCTACCATGGATATGCTGGACTAATTTCTGGTCACATTGAAAAATTAGAACTTGGTTCTGTTGGCGATATTATCCACCGTGGTGGTACAAAATTATATACAGCAAGATGCCCTGAGTTTAAAGATCCAGCTGTTCGTGAAAAAGGAATCGAACAATTAAAGAAACATGGCATTGAAGGACTTGTTGTTATTGGTGGAGACGGTTCTTACCAAGGAGCTAAAAAACTAACAGAGCAAGGATTCCCTTGTGTAGGTGTACCAGGTACAATCGACAATGATATTCCTGGAACAGACTTTACAATTGGATTCGATACTGCTTTAAATACTGTTATTGATGCAATTGATAAAATTCGTGATACAGCTACATCTCATGAACGTACATACGTTATTGAAGTAATGGGGCGTCACGCTGGCGACATCGCATTATGGGCTGGTTTAGCTGATGGTGCAGAGACAATCTTGATTCCAGAAGCAGAATATGATATGGATGATGTAATTGCTCGTTTAAAACGCGGTAGCGAACGTGGTAAAAAACATAGTATCATCGTTGTAGCTGAAGGTGTTGGAAGTGCGATTGATATCGGTAAGAAAATTGAGGAAGCGACAAACTTTGATACTCGTGTAACAGTATTAGGTCATGTACAACGTGGTGGATCACCAAGTGCACAAGACCGTGTGTTAGCGAGTCGCCTTGGCGCAAGAGCAGTTGAATTATTAATGGAAGGTAAGGGCGGACGTTGTGTTGGTATCCAAAACAACAAACTCGTTGATCATGATATTATCGAAGCGTTAGCTCAAAAACATGTAATTGATATAGATATGTATCAATTATCTAAAGAATTATCCATCTAATCGACGTAATGTCGGATATTTGGGAACGGTTTCAGAAATTTCGGAGGTGCAATATGCGCAAAACAAAAATTGTATGTACTATAGGTCCTGCTAGTGAAAGTATTGAAAAATTAGAACAGTTAATTGAGGCTGGTATGAACGTTGCTCGTTTAAACTTCTCTCATGGTAGCCATGAAGAGCACGGAGCACGTATTAAAAACATTCGTGAAGCGTCTAAAAAGACTGGTAAAACAGTTGCCATCTTGCTTGATACAAAAGGTCCAGAAATTCGTACACATGACTTCGTAGACGGACAAGCTGAGCTAACAACTGGTTCAGAAGTAGTTATTTCTACTGAGCAAGTATTAGGAACTGCAGAAAAGTTCTCAGTAACTTATGCTGGTTTATATGACGATGTAAATCCAGGTTCTCGCATTCTAATCGATGATGGTTTAATCGAGCTAGAAGTAATCGAGAAAGTTGATGGAAATATTCGTACAAAAGTACTAAACAGTGGTATTGTAAAAAATAAAAAAGGTGTAAACGTACCAAACGTAAGCATTAAGCTTCCTGGTATTACTGAAAAAGACGTAAAAGATATCATCTTCGGTATCGAGCAAAACGTTGACTTCATCGCAGCATCTTTCGTTCGTAAAGCGGCTGACGTGTTAGAAATTCGTGAATTATTAGAAGAACATAATGCACAGCATATCCAAATCGTACCAAAAATTGAAAACCAAGAGGGTATCGATAATATCGATTCAATCTTAGAAGTTTCTGATGGCTTAATGGTAGCTCGTGGTGACATGGGTGTAGAAATTCCACCAGAAGAAGTGCCATTAGTACAAAAACGTCTAATCAAAAAATGTAACGTATTAGGCAAACCAGTTATTACTGCAACACAAATGTTAGATTCTATGCAACGTAACCCACGTCCAACTCGTGCGGAAGCAAGTGACGTAGCAAATGCAATCTTTGACGGTACAGATGCAATCATGCTTTCAGGTGAAACTGCAGCAGGGCAATATCCAGTAGAAGCAGTAACAATGATGGCGAATATTGCAACACGCGTTGAGAAGTCATTACAATATAAAGATATATTTAAGAAACGTATTAAAGAGCTTACACCAACAATTACAGATGCGATTAGTCAATCTGTTGCACATACAGCAATCGCTCTTGATGTAGCTGCAATCATTGCTCCAACTGAAAGTGGCTATACTGCAAAAATGATCTCGAAATACCGTCCAAAATCTCCAATCGTAGCTGTAACATCTGATGAGCAAGTATGTCGTCGTCTTGCACTTGTTTGGGGTGTACAAGCGTTTATGGCTAGTAAACGTGCGGCGTCTACTGATGAAATGTTAGATACTGCTATTCAAACAGGTATGGATGCTGGTCTAATTGGACTTGGTGATACTGTAGTTATTACAGCTGGTGTTCCAGTTGCTGAAACGGGTACAACAAACTTAATGAAAATTCATGTTGTTGGCGAAGAAATCGCGAAAGGACAAGGAATTGGTCGTAAAGCGGCAAAAGGTAAAGTGGTTGTAGCGAAAACAGCAACTGAAGCTGTTGCGAACGTAAAAGAAGGAGATATTCTAGTTACAACAAGTACTGATAAAGATATGATTCCTGCAATTGAAAAAGCGGCAGCTTTAGTTGTAGAAGAAGGCGGTTTAACAAGCCATGCAGCTGTCGTAGGTGTTTCAATTGGTATTCCAGTTATCGTTGGCGTAAATGGTGTAACAGAAACTTTAAAAAATGGCCAAGAAGTAACAGTTGATGCAGCTCGCGGAATTGTTTATAATGGACATGCGGAAGTGCTATAACAAGTAATATGGAGAGAAGGATGAGGATCCTTCTCTTTTTTTTACAACTTAAAAGGAAATTAGTAAAACTTTGATTGATGAGGGGTGTTACAAAGAAAAGGGATTAGGGATATGGGGACTGGTTCTTCTGGAAGATTGTGCAGCTTGCTAGAGGCAGGTGAAAGGAGTGATAGACAAGTGAAATGGCTTCTTGTTTTATTTATTTTAATACCAGCTCTTGAAGTGACGGTTTTGATTGCTTCAAGTCATTTGATTGGTGTATGGCCAACGTTTGTTATGATTATTGTTACAGCTGCTTTAGGTGCTTATTTAGCGAAACAACAGGGCTTTAAGGTACTTAGGGAAATTAGGATTAGAGTGAACCGAGGAGAGATGCCGGGAGATGCTGTATTAGATGGGATTTTTATTCTGGCAGGTGGAGTGCTTTTGTTAGTGCCTGGATATGTAACAGATGTAATTGGTCTTGTTTTCATCATGCCAGTGACGCGAAAGGTATGGAAGCAGATAGTAATGAGATGGCTAGAGTGGAAATTGAGAAGAAATACAACAATTATTGTACAAAAATAACTCATAGAACGAGGGGGTTCTATGAGTTATTTTTTTGTCGAATTATAAGATGTATATTTATTCATTTGTAGAAAAAGGAAGAAAAGGTGATGATAAAAATACTGAAAATAGAATTAAAATACAAAACCATCCTCAATTCATGATATTTTATGCAAAAAAATAAGGGGTTAGCCATGATAGATGACTAAGTCCCTGATTTTTTTGTTTCTAATAAAAGTGTTACATAAGAAAGGTATTATTTTAAGGGAGTTCCCTTAATAAATTTCCATAAATCATGGAAGACATGTGCTTTATGCAATGTATTTAAGAGTACTAATGTGACTGGACCGACAATTAACCCTAAAAAACCATAGAGTTTAAATCCAACGAATAAAGCAACAAGTGTTGGAAGAGGATCAAGTCCAATATTTGATGATAGGACTTTTGGCTCCATAATTTGTCTTTGGACAATTACGATGATATATAAAATGAGCAGGCCGATTGCAAAGGCTGTATCTCCTGTAAAAAAGACATATATAACCCAAGGAACAAAGACAGCTCCTGTTCCTAAATAAGGAAGTAAGTCTACAATACCAGTTATTAATGCGATTGTGATTGCGTACGGTACTCGTAAAATTAATAAACCAACCAATACAATAATCGTTGTCATCGATACAAGGGTAAGTTGTGCTTTCACAAATCCAAATGACGCTTTTCTTAAATCTACAAAAATGGTCTTTCCATATCCGTGTACTCGATTTGGAAGAAAATGTCTTGTTTTGTGAGCAAGTCTATGCCAATCAAAGCTAATAAAGAAAGTTGCTAAGAGAATAAAAACAAGCACAGTTAACGTAGTTGGAAGTGCGCTAATAAAGTTTGTTAACCCACTAATAATAGCGGTTAATAAATCTTTCATTTGCTTTGTAGCTTCCGTGCCCAGATTTTGAATGTTTTGTGTAATGGTATGTTGTTGGGATTCTCCAAGATGATTAAATTTAGAAATTAAATCGTCATAGAGAGGCATAATATTGTTAAGTGCAAATTGTTGTGCATATTGAACGATAGTCGGAAACTTGTCGGTAACAATTTGCAATAAGTAAGTTGTGGCAGAAATAACTTCTGTCACAAGGTATGTGACGAGCCCAACGATAGCGCCGAAAACGAGAATTAAACTGACGAGTACCGATAATGCACGAGGAAAGTGTAGGTTTCGGTTCAGAAAATTTACGACTGGATTAATCAAATAAGCAAATGCTAGAGCGATAATAAATGGATAGATGAGTCCTGCAATATAGATGAGAACATAAAACCCGATTATTGTTATCATAATGACTAAGATCAATCGTAATAAGATATATAGTGAGTTACGATTCAAAGATGCTTACCTCCCATTCCAAATTGTATTGTGTTATAGTGGAATGATGGATTTATCCTGCTATTTGCGAGTGTTAGGATACAACGAAAACGGCAAACCACCCTCTCGTAAAAGCTTGATGATAAGAATTAACCAAACAGAAAAGTTATTTTCACATGGTAAGAACCTCACTTTATTTTCTTTTTATTTTACCTGTTTCTTTTCAGAAAAGAAAGAAAAGGAATCTGGTTTATCCCGTTATTTTAGGGCAGTAAGACTCCCCCTCAAGGTTCAAAGAGTAGCAAGGAAGATAGGTGGGAGTAGGGCTGCCCGTAACAGCCCGATTGGTGAGGGCTCATAATCAGTGGGGATGAAGAAACTCCTACTGATTAAAGTTTCACTTTATGGCTGTATACTTATTATTCATTCTGGCTTAAGTTTTCAAAACGTAAAAGTTGTATGCAACATTTGTATCGTCCATAAAGTACTTAGGATAAAGACTTTATATCTGGTATAACGATGTGTTTAACAGTATTTTTGTTTGGAAACAGGTTCATTATTTTCAGAAAGGAAGTATAATCATGATTAGTCAATCAACGTTATTTTTATTCATACTGCTTATTATTGGGTTAATTGCTAAAAATCAATCATTAATTGTAGCCATTTGTGTGCTATTTGTATTAAAGTGGACATTTTTGGGAGATAAAATTCTACCCTATTTACAAACGAAAGGGATTAATCTCGGAGTAACAGTCATTACAATAGCGGTTCTTGTTCCAATTGCGACAGGTGAAATTGGTTTTAAGCAACTGGGTGAAGCGACGAAATCTTATTATGCATGGATTGCTTTAGCTTCAGGAATAGCGGTTGCGCTATTGGCAAAGGGTGGTTTGCAGTTGCTAACGAACGATCCACATATTACAACTGCACTTGTATTTGGAACTATTATTGCAGTTGCTCTATTTAATGGGGTAGCTGTAGGACCGTTAATCGGAGCTGGAATTGCCTATGCAGTCATGAACATTATACAGATGTTTAAGTGAAAAATTTTATAGTAATATAAATTTTTTGAATTCTTTCCATTCACAAAAGTCAGATAATTGTTTATAATAAGGATAGAAACTTAAAAAGGTTACATAACAACAAAGACTTACACCAGATAAAATAAAAACAACATAAAACAATTTTTAGTGATATTGTTTTATGTTGTTTTTATCATAAACTCTTCGAAACTAGTTTTCCTCACCATCTGTAGTTCTAAGTGTGAGGAGTCGGGGAGAAACTCACGCTCATGCTTTAGACAAATAAAGCAATAGAACTTACATGATGGGGATATCACAACAAGTTGCATGATCGTGCATTTTGCTTGTCTAAAGAGTGAACGGGCGTTCATAATTTAGAAGGAGCGCAAGTGGATACAAGGTTGGGAGAATTTTCAGGAAAAGGAGAGAGTGTCATGACTGTTATTCGAGGTTTAGAAGGGGTAGTAGCAACAACATCATCTGTGAGCTCAATTATTGATGATACATTAACGTATGTTGGGTATAATATTGATGATTTAGCAGAAAACGCTACATTTGAAGAAGTCGTATACTTATTATGGAATCGCAGATTGCCTAATGAAGCTGAATTAGTGGAATTCAAGGAAACTTTATCCAATTATTTGGAAGTTCCAAATGAGATTTTCACATATTTAAAGCAAGTAGACTTAAAGATTGCGCATCCGATGTCAGTTTTACGAACAGCGATTTCCATGCTAGCATTATATGATGAGAGCGCTGAAATCATGGATGAACAGTCCAATCGTTTGAAAGCGGTTAAATTACAAGCTCAAGTCGGAACAATTGTTGCAGCATACGCAAGAATTCGTAAAGGTTTAGAGGTTGTTGAACCAAGAAAAGATTTATCATTAGCAGCAAACTTCTTATACATGCTAAATAATCGTGAACCGAATGAAGTTGAAATTGAGGCTTTTGATAAGGCGCTTGTCCTTCATGCAGACCATGAATTAAACGCTTCTACATTTACAGCGCGCGTTTGTGTTGCTACACTTTCAGATGTATATTCTGGTATCACAGCAGCGATTGGCGCGCTAAAAGGGCCTCTTCATGGCGGGGCAAATGAAAATGTAATGAAGATGCTAAAAGAAATTGGTGAAGAAGAAAATGTAGAATCCTATATTCATAATGCGCTTCAAAATAAAGTGAAGATTATGGGATTTGGTCATCGTGTATATGAACATGGTGATCCACGTGCAAAACATTTACGTGAAATGTCTAAGAGATTATGCGTGCTTTTAGGAGAAGAGAAATGGTATAATATGTCTGTGAAAATAGAAGAGATTGTAACAAGAGAAAAAGCTCTTCCGCCAAATGTCGATTTCTACTCTGCTTCTGTATACCATTGTTTAGGAATTGACCATGATTTATTTACACCAATTTTTGCGATTAGCCGCATGTCAGGCTGGTTAGCTCATATTTTAGAACAATATGAAAATAACCGTTTAATTCGCCCGCGTGCTGAATATAGTGGACCGACGCATCAAAGATACGTTCCGCTAGCACAACGCTAAGTAAAAAGCACTATTTCGATAGTAGAAATAAACCTTTAAAAGTCTGACTGTTTAGGAAAGAAGTAATGATTGGAATATTTTAATTTGACTAACGGTTTGAACTGAGGGTTATTCCCTCAGTCTCATACATATGAAATTTCAAACATGGGGGTTATCACAGTGACGACAGGAGAAAAAATTACTGTAACAAATGGTGTTATGAATGTACCGAACAATCCAATTATTCCTTTCATCGAAGGGGACGGAATTGGACCGGATATTTGGGCAGCTGCATCTCGTGTATTAGAAGCGGCTGTAGAGAAAGCTTATAATGGTGAGAAGAAAATTATTTGGAAAGAAGTGCTTGCAGGGGAAAAAGCATTCAACCAAACGGGTGAATGGTTACCAGAGGAAACTTTAAATGCAATTCGTGAGTATTTAATTGCGATTAAAGGTCCGCTTACAACTCCTGTTGGTGGTGGAATTCGTTCTTTAAACGTAGCGCTTCGCCAAGAGTTAGATTTATATGTATGTTTACGTCCGGTTCGTTATTTTGAAGGTGTTCCTTCACCTGTAAAACGTCCGGAAGATACCGATATGGTTATTTTCCGTGAAAATACAGAAGACATTTATGCTGGTATTGAATATGCAAAAGGATCTCCAGAAGCAGAAAAAGTTCTTGCTTTCTTAAAAGATACAATGGGTGTAAATAAAATCCGCTTCCCAGAAACATCAGGAATTGGTATCAAACCAATTTCAGAAGAAGGGACAAAGCGTCTTGTTCGTGCTGCAATTCAATACGCAATTAACGAAAAACGTTCCTCTGTTACATTAGTTCATAAAGGAAATATTATGAAATTCACAGAAGGTGCTTTCAAAAATTGGGGTTATGAAGTTGCTGAACAAGAGTTTGGTGATAAAGTATTTACATGGGCAGAATATGATCGTATTGTTGAAAAAGATGGCAAAGATGCAGCAAATAAAGCGATGGCAGAAGCTGAAGCAGCTGGTAAAATCATCGTAAAAGATTCTATTGCAGATATTTTCTTACAACAAATTTTAACACGTCCACGTGAATTTGATGTTGTGGCAACAATGAACTTAAATGGTGACTATATCTCTGATGCACTTGCAGCTCAAGTAGGTGGCATTGGTATTGCTCCAGGTGCAAATATTAACTACGTGACTGGTCATGCAATTTTTGAAGCTACTCATGGTACGGCTCCGAAATATGCAGGCTTAGATAAAGTAAACCCATCTTCTGTTCTTCTTTCAGGAGTATTATTGTTAGAACATTTAGGGTGGAATGAAGCAGCAAAATTAGTAACTGGGGCAGTGGAAAAAACAATTGCTTCAAAAGTGGTAACATATGACTTCGCACGTCTAATGGATGGTGCAACTGAAGTGAAATGTTCTGAATTTGCTGATGCTCTTATTAACAATATGGACGTAGCAGTAATTAAAAACGCATAATAAAAGCGGGGGTGAACGTATGACAATCAAACGCAAAAAAGTATCAGTCATCGGTGCGGGATTTACAGGAGCAACAACGGCGTTCTTATTAGCTCAAAAAGAGCTTGCAGATGTTGTACTAGTGGATATTCCACAGCTTGAAAATCCAACAAAAGGGAAAGCGTTAGATATGTTAGAGGCAAGCCCTGTCCAAGGTTTTGATGCTAACATTATCGGTACATCTGATTACGCAGATACTGCTGATTCTGACGTTGTAATTATTACAGCAGGAATCGCGCGTAAACCGGGTATGAGCCGCGATGATTTAGTAGCGACGAATTCTAAAATTATGAAAAGTGTTACAAAAGAAATTGCAAAACACTCACCAGATACAATTATTATTGTGTTAACAAATCCAGTTGATGCAATGACATATTCTGTATTTAAAGAAGCAGGATTTCCAAAAGAACGCGTTATTGGTCAATCTGGTGTATTAGATACAGCTCGTTTCCGTACATTTATCGCACAAGAATTGAACCTTTCTGTTAAAGATATTACTGGATTTGTTCTTGGGGGTCACGGTGATGATATGGTACCGCTTGTTCGCTATTCGTATGCAGGTGGTATACCGCTAGAAACACTCATTTCGAAAGAACGTTTAGATGCAATTGTGGAGCGTACACGTAAAGGTGGCGGTGAAATTGTAAATCTATTAGGAAATGGTAGTGCATATTATGCACCGGCTGCTTCTCTCGTTGAGATGACGGAAGCAATCCTAAAAGACCAGCGCCGTGTGTTACCAGCTATTGCATATCTTGAAGGGGAATATGGTTATCGTGATCTTTACCTAGGTGTACCAGTAATTTTAGGTGGTAACGGTATTGAAAAAGTGATTGAGTTAGAGCTTCGCGAAGAAGAAAAAATGGCGTTAGATCGTTCAGTTGAATCTGTGCGTAACGTTATGGAAATTCTTTCTTAAGTTAAATATGTGCTAGGAAAAAGATTCGGGTTCCGAATCTTTTTCCGCTATTTAGTAGATTGTTTTTTTGAGATAATTTGAAAACGTTATCAATCTTCATGTCCTATAGTAGAACGATAGAATTGTAACAGACATTGCCTTCGTTATTGCAACGCTTCGGATAAAAATCGCTTTTAGTGGGATAATAAGGTGGAAATCGGAGGGGAATGTGACATGTTAAAGAAAAAAGTTCAAATCGGTCGTCGAATGGATGAAATTACAGTAGGAGAGAAGTTATCCATTACTGAGAAAATAGAAGATAAAGATTTATTATTGTATTTAGGTTTAACAAATGACGCGAATCCTTTATATATTCAGCATGATTATGCATCCCAAACTCCATATGAAAAGCCGATTGTACCGAGCATGATGTTAACAGGAATGATTACAACAGCAGTTACAAAATATTTACCAGGTCCAGGAAG
This sequence comes from Bacillus cytotoxicus NVH 391-98, assembly GCF_000017425.1. GTDB lineage: Bacteria > Bacillota > Bacilli > Bacillales > Bacillaceae_G > Bacillus_A > Bacillus_A cytotoxicus. The sequence goes on along the minus strand of NC_009674.1, from coordinate 3,344,338 downwards.
TCATGTTGTTAGGAAGGATCTTATGTTTGTCAAACCAGTTCATCATTATGAAACATTAGAAATTCATTTTGAAGTGATAGAGGTTTCCCAAGAAGAACATACAATTGATATGCGTGTATTTGCTTATGACGAAAGTAAAGAAGTGGTTGTGAAAGGAAGATTAACAGTAACGCCTCCTTACCAATCGGTGTCCATGTTAGAAAAAACATTAGATAACTTCTAATCTACAAGCCAAATTAGTTTGACAGAAAAAAGTAGTGCTGCTTCACTGGACGAGTACTACTTTTTTCGTATGCTCATATAGCAGTCATTTAGTTAAAAAATCCTGCTACAAATCCTTCTCCAAAATCAGATAAGAAGGAGTGTAATGTCTCCCAGTTAGAAAATCCGATAACAAATGTAGCAACAAATAAGAAGGCTATACTGGATAATATCAATCTTTTTTGATTCATTACAAAGGCACCTCATAAAACGTTATATCAATATATAGTTATATTTTATAGAATTCATTTTAAGATAGGTAAGTTACATAGTCAAGTCTCTTTCATTATGAGCCCTCACCAACCGTGATTTTCTAATGGATCGCTTATCCTCATAATAAATATACCTTCATCATTTGCATATACACGTTCAAAACTTGAACATAATTCATAGTACGGTATAAGCATAACATGGTGTCTCCAAGTAGAATGGCCTTCTCCTAACCATTTTGAAATGAGAGAACCACGCCAATTTCAAAAAGAATGAAAATGCCATATGCCTGTTCCTCCATTCGATAGGAACGGTGTCGTGCTGTTTTTAAGTTTATCGATTCAACTTTGTAACGATAAGGTTTTCCGAATGGACAATTCTATTGAGAGGGGCTTTGTTTTCTAGTATGATGAGAATAACGGGGAAAATACTAGGATGAAGAAGGTTTCAAGTCTATTACTTGGAGGAAGAGAATGAGCAATCGAATTTTAGTTGTTGATGATGAAGAGTTTATCCTAACTTTAATTGAGTTTAATTTACAGCAGGCTGGTTTTGAAGTGATCACAGCAATGGATGGTGAAGTTGCGTTTCAAAAGGCGACAACAGAGCGTCCAGATTTGATTATATTAGATTTAATGCTTCCAAAGATGGATGGAATGGAAGTATGTAAGGAGTTACGTTTGCAGCGCGTTATGACACCTATTCTTATGCTAACTGCAAAAGATGATGAATTTGATAAAGTACTAGGGCTTGAGCTTGGAGCCGATGATTATATGACGAAGCCGTTTAGCCCGAGGGAAGTTGTTGCACGAGTGAAGGCAATTTTACGTCGAACAAAGTTGCAGGAAGAACAAATTCCGGAAGTGCCAGATGAAAATAGCATTATGATTTCTGAACTAAAGATTTTACCAGAATTTTATGAGGCATATTTCAGAGGAGAAAAATTAGAACTTACTCCGAAAGAGTTTGAATTACTTGTTTATCTTGCGAGGAATAAAGGGCGAGTATTAACGCGCGATCAATTATTAAGCGCGGTATGGAATTATGATTTCGCTGGTGATACGAGAATTGTTGATGTTCATATTAGTCATCTGCGCGATAAAATAGAGCACAATACAAAAAAACCAGCGTATATTAAGACAATTCGAGGATTAGGTTATAAATTAGAGGAGCCAAAAGGAGATGAATAAATTTCGCTCCAGGCTTCTTTTTACATTTGTTTCGCTTATTATTTTTATTTTAGTGGGACTTGGTGTACTGTTAGAGACGTTGTTTGAGAATTATTATATCGAGCATACGAAAGAGAGAACAGTAAAGGAAACAAGGTATGTTGCTTTATTAGTAGAAGAGTTAGGTATTGATAAGGTCTTACATGCACAGAATGTTTTTACCGAATTAGAAGAACAAATACCGATTTCGATCCTCTTTGTTGATGAAGCGAAAAAGGTTCAATATAGTAAGAGTGATAAGCCGGTGTTTGATCAAAAAATGATTGAGGAGCTTACTTCTGAAACAGCCGGTCAAAAAAGTAAGGTTATTACAAAAGAATCAAAGCAGAGCAATGTATTTTACCATGCTGTATTTGTACAAGATGCGCAAGGAAAGCAAGGATATATTCTCGTGAAAAGTATAATTGAACCTTTAAAAGATGTTCATCAAAAAACATGGGGACTATTAATTGTTGGATTTGTAATTGCTTGTCTTGTAGTTATTTTTCTTGGAATGAAAATTACTGGACAGTATATTCGCCCGATAGAATCTGTTACAAAAGTAGCTATTGAGTTGGCTAAGGGAAATTATAAGGCAAGAGCGTATGAGAGTCATTCTGATGAAACAGGAATGTTAAGCAAGGCAATTAATATTTTAGCCCGTAATTTACAAGAGATGACGTTGGAGCAAGAAATGCAGCAAGATCGCTTACATACGCTGATTGAAAATATGGGAAGCGGTATGATTTTAATTGACAGCCGAGGATATATTAGTCTTGTAAACCGTTCGTATAAAGAGATTTTTCATGTTACAGATGAAGAGTATTTGGATCGTTTATATTATGAATCGTTTCATCACACTGAGATTATTGAACTGGTAGAAGAGATCTTTATGACAGAAGTGAAAGTACGCAAACAAGTGCTGTTGCCGCTTGATATTGAACGAAAGCATTTTGAAGTATATGGCGCACCTATTATTGGGACGAATCATGAGTGGAAAGGGATTGTACTTGTATTTCATGATATAACCGAATTAAAGAAACTTGAGCAAATGAGAAAAGACTTTTTAGCGAATGTTTCTCATGAATTGAAAACACCAATTACTTCTATTAAAGGATTTTCAGAAACATTGCTTGACGGAGCAATGAAGAATCAAAAATTTTGTGAGCATTTCTTACACATTATTTTAAAAGAAAGTGAGCGTATGCAAGACTTGATTGAAGATTTGTTAGATTTGTCGAAAATCGAGCAACAAGGCTTTAAATTAAATATGGGAAATGTGGATATAAAGGACTTGCTGGAAGATATTAAAATGGTGTTAGATAAAAAGGCACAAGATAAAGAGATTGTGTTACAGATGGATGCTATGCAGCATGTATCTGTTATTGGAGATTCCAGCCGCTTGAAGCAAATCTTTATTAATTTAGTTCATAATGCAATTATATATACGCCTGTTGGTGGAACCGTTTCTGTTTCATTATTTGAGGACGAACAGAATGCCTACGTGCAAGTAGCTGATACAGGAATTGGGATTAGTAAAGAAGAAATCCCACGAATCTTTGAGCGTTTTTATCGTGTAGATAAGGCGCGAAGCCGAAATACAGGTGGAACAGGGCTTGGGCTATCTATTGTTAAACATTTAGTGGAAGCTCATCACGGAATGATTACTGTAGAAAGTAAAGTAGGGGAAGGGACAATGTTTACGGTCGCTTTACCAAAAGTAAATCTTTAGATTTTGGTTGAGGGATATTTACATTATATTAACAATAGCTTCATTAAAGATTAACAAAGACCTGTTAATATAATACATGAAAACCCCTTCATCCAAGGAGTAGTAAATTGGGACGAGAATAGATGCTCTGTTCTCGTCACTTCCCTTTTCTGTGAAATATTATATTTTTATGTAATAAGGAAAACCGTTATTTTTCTTCTCTCTCTTAGTCGTGTTAATATAGAGAGAAGGAAAGAACGGTTTTTTTATATGGGAAAGAACAGTTCAATTTTGTATGGGGAGGTTTCAAATTTGGAAAAAAAAGTTGTATTAGTTGATGGAAATAATATCGCATATCGTGCTTTTTTCGCACTACCGCTTTTAAATAACGATAAGGGGATACATACGAACGCAATTTATGGTTTTACAATGATGCTTATGAGGATATTGGAAGAAGAAAAGCCTACGCATATGCTTGTGGCATTTGATGCTGGGAAGACAACATTCCGCCATAAGACATTTAGTGACTATAAGGGGGGACGTCAAAAAACGCCACCTGAACTTTCAGAGCAATTCCCCTTCATTCGCGAATTGTTAGATGCTTTTCGTGTACCTCGTTATGAATTAGAAGACTACGAGGCTGATGATATTATGGGGACGTTAGCGAAAGAAGCAAGTGAACAAGGGGCACAGGTAAAAGTAATTTCCGGAGATAAAGATTTACTTCAACTCGTTTCTGATCATACACGTGTATGTATTCCGCGTAAAGGAATTACAGAAGTGGACGAGTATACAAAAGAGGCACTCTTTGAAAAGTATAACTTATCACCAAAACAAATTATTGATATGAAAGGGCTAATGGGGGACCAATCGGATAACATTCCTGGCGTTCCAGGTGTTGGAGAGAAAACGGCGATTAAACTGTTAACGCAATTTGGGACAGTGGAAGCTGTATATGAAAATCTAGATCAAGTGAGCGGTAAGAAGTTAAAAGAAAAATTAGAGACACATAAAGAGCAAGCATTTATGAGTAAAGAACTTGCGACAATTATTACGGATGCACCTATTACTGTGCATATAGATGATATTGAATATAAAGGATATGAGGCAGGCGACATTATTCCTCTTTTTGAAAATCTAGGTTTTACGTCTTTATTAAATAAGCTTGGGGCTCCTTCTGAAGAAGCTGTTTCAGCTGAATTAGATGATATTTCATTTGAAATTGCTGAAGAAGTAACAGAAGAGATGCTGCAGCAAGATAGTGCAATCATTGTAGAAGTGCAAGAAGAGAATTATCATAAAGCAGACATTCAAGGATTTGGTATTCAAAATGACAATGGCTGTTATTTCATCCCAACGGATATAGCTCTTGCGTCTGAGGCGTTCATAAAATGGCTGAAGGATGAAGAAATGAGAAAGTATACATTTGATGCTAAACGTGCCATTGTAGCACTTAAATGGAAAGGCGTAGAAATTAGAGGGGTTGATTTTGATTTATTAATCGCTGCGTATTTACTTGACCCAGCTGATACAGACAAAGATTTCCGTACGGTAGCAAAAATGAAAGAAACACATGCGGTGAAATCGGATGAAGAAGTGTATGGTAAGGGAGCAAAACGTGCTGTTCCGGCGCAGGAAATTGTTGCAGAACACGTAGCGCGCAAAGTACATGTCTTATATGATGTAAAACAAACATTTATAGATGAATTAGAGAAAAATGAACAATATGAACTGTTCATAAACCTTGAAATGCCGCTAGCGTGCGTCTTAGCTGACATGGAAGTAAAAGGTGTGAAAGTTGATACAGAGCGCTTGCGTAATATGGGAGATGAACTTGCTGGTAGACTAAAGGAAATGGAGCAAGAAATTTATGAGCTTGCTGGTACAGAATTTAATATTAATTCGCCAAAGCAGCTCGGTGTTGTTCTATTTGAGAAGCTGAATTTACCAGTGATTAAAAAGACGAAGACAGGATATTCTACATCAGCTGATGTACTAGATAAGTTGATGGATCATCATGAAATTATTCCAAAGATTTTACATTATCGTCAACTTGGCAAATTGAACTCAACGTATATTGAAGGTCTACTAAAAGTTGTTCATGATGAGTCATCTAAAATTCATACTCGTTTTAATCAAGTATTAACACAAACGGGGCGCTTAAGTTCTACAGAACCGAATTTACAAAATATCCCGATTCGTTTAGAGGAGGGAAGAAAGATTCGCCAGGCTTTTATTCCTTCACAAGAAGGATGGGTTATGTATGCGGCTGATTATTCACAAATCGAATTACGTGTACTGGCACATATTGCAAAAGATAAAGGATTAATAGAAGCATTTCAGCATGATATGGATATTCATACAAAGACAGCAATGGATGTCTTTGGTGTTGAAAAAGATGAAGTAACAGCAAATATGAGACGACAAGCAAAAGCAGTAAACTTTGGGATTGTGTACGGCATTAGCGATTACGGACTTTCACAAAACTTAGGAATTACACGAAAAGCAGCAGGAGAATTTATCGAGAAGTATTTTGCTAGCTTCCCTGGTGTAAAAGAGTATATGGATGAAATTGTCCAAGAAGCGAAACAAAAGGGATATGTTTCTACTTTATTAAATCGTCGTCGTTATATTCCAGAAATTACAAGTCGGAATTTTAATGTGCGTAGTTTTGCTGAGCGTACAGCAATGAATACACCAATTCAAGGCAGTGCCGCTGATATTATTAAAAAAGCAATGATCGTTATGGCAGATCGTTTAGAAGAAGAAGGACTACAAGCGCGTCTTCTTTTACAAGTACACGATGAATTAATCTTTGAAGTGCCAAAAGAGGAAATAGAAAAACTTGAAAAGCTTGTCCCAGAAGTAATGGAACATGCGATTGAACTTGCTGTTCCGCTAAAGGTTGATTATTCATACGGGCCAACTTGGTATGATGCAAAATAAGGAAGTGATAAAATGCCCGAATTACCAGAAGTTGAAAATGTAAGAAGAACACTTGAAAATCTTGTAACAGGAAAAACAATGAAAGATGTAATTGTAACATATCCTAAATTAGTGAAACGACCAGATGATGCAGAGCTTTTTAAAGAACTGTTGCGGGGGGAAACGATTGAACGAATTGAACGAAGAGGAAAATTTCTTCTTTTGTATGTAACAAATTATGTAATTGTTTCACATTTGCGCATGGAAGGGAAATATTTCCTTTGTAAAAGTGATGACCCAGTTGATAAGCATACACATGTACGCTTTCAATTTACGGATGGTACAGAGCTCCATTATAAAGATGTAAGAAAGTTTGGAACGATGCATCTTTTTACAAAGGGAGAGGAATACAAAGAGATGCCGCTTGCTGATTTAGGACCAGAACCATTTGACCCTGAGCTAACAGTGGAGTATTTGCAAAAGAAATTACAAAAGACAAACCGCAAAATAAAAGTTGCATTATTAGATCAGCGACTTTTAGTGGGGCTTGGAAATATATATGTAGATGAAGTGTTGTTCCGTTCCGGTATTTATCCAGAACGAGAAGCTTCATCTCTTGCAAAAAATGAAATCGAAAAGATTCATGCTGCAACAGTAGCAACATTAACAGAAGCAGTGAAGCGGGGTGGCAGCACAATTCGATCGTATATCAATTCACAAGGAGAAATTGGTTCTTTCCAAAATCTGTTGAATGTATACGGAAAAAAAGGTGAACCATGTGTAACATGTGGGACAGCCATTGAAAAAATAGTAGTTGGTGGACGCGGTACGCATTATTGCCCGCATTGTCAGCCGAGAAACTAAGAAAGTGAACATCGGATAGGCATCTATCATATACATACAGCAGAGTTGTGTATAGGAAGGAGCTTGCCGATGTCTCTTTACTTTTCTCTTATTTTATTAGCTTTTACATTAAGTTTGGATAGTTGTAGTGTAGGGCTTACGTATGGGCTGAGGAACGTGCGGATTCCACTGCGCTCCATTATAATCATTGGGATATGCTCAGCAGCAGTAATGCTTGTTTCTATGGGAATCGGAAATATGATTGCGAAAGTATTTTCGCCCATGATTGCAACACGCATCGGCGGGTTTGTTCTTGTCGGAATTGGTGCGTGGGTGTTATATCAGTTTTTTCGAGGCGATAAAAAAGAGGAAATAAAGCAAGAAGAAAAAGTTTGGAAATTAGAAATTGCTTCTCTTGGATTAGTTATTCAAATTTTACGAAAACCAACTGTTGCTGATTTTGACAGGTCAGGGACAATTTCTGCTGGAGAGGCTTTATTACTTGGTATTGCACTTTCAGTAGATTCATTTGGGGCTGGAATAGGTGCATCTTTATTAGGCTATGCACCAGTGATGATGGCGATGCTAGTCGCAGTGATGAGTTCGTTATTTTTATTTATTGGCATGCAAATGGGCACAATGTTATCAAATATGCGGTGGTTACAAAGATTTACTTTCCTGCCTGGAGTGTTACTGATTATTATTGGACTTTGGAAAATATAGAGGCGTGGAACATGAGTTTCACGCCTTATTGTTAAGGAGGAAAACGAATGACAGTTGTAATTGGACTAACAGGAGGTATTGCAAGCGGAAAAAGCACCGTTTCGCAAATGTTACGTGAATGTAACATTCCTGTTATTGATGCGGATATTGTTGCAAGAGAGGTTGTAGAACAAGGGAAACCAGCATATAACAAAATTGTAGAGGTTTTTGGAAAAGAAATATTACAAGAGGATGGAGAATTAAATCGTCAAAAGCTTGGGAGTATTGTGTTTCATAATGAAGAAAAACGAATGCAATTAAATGGAATTGTGCATCCTGCTGTACGCAAAGAGATGAATGAACAAAAGGATCGGTACATAAAAGAAGGAGTACAAGCGGTTGTGTTAGATATTCCTCTTTTGTTTGAAGGGAATTTAACAAATCTTGTAGATTATGTTTTAGTTGTAGCAGTTTCACCGAGTATACAGTTAGAACGTTTAATGAAGCGAAATGGTTTTTCAGAAGAAGAAGCGAAAGTGAGGATTCATTCACAAATGCCGCTAGCAGAAAAGATAACATTAGGAGATAAAGTGATCTATAATGATGGCACAATTGCTGAGACAAAAGAACAATTGCAGCGGATTTTAAAGGAATGGAGCATGATTAACTAAAAAATTTTGAAATTAATGAAAATGTTTAGTGACATATTCCTTTTTTATGTTATACTATTATTGGGATTGGAGATAAATAGTATAACGCATTCAAGGGGGATAACATATTATGATTCGTGTGGCAATTAATGGTTTTGGACGTATTGGAAGAATGGTATTTCGTCAGGCAATAAAAGAAAGCGCATTCGAAATTGTGGCGATTAATGCAAGCTATCCAGCGGAAACATTAGCACATTTGATTAAGTATGATACAATTCATGGAAAGTTTGATGGAACAATTGAAGCATTTGAAGATCATTTACTAGTGGATGGAAAAATGATTCGCCTTCTAAACAATCGCGATCCAAAAGAATTGCCTTGGAAAGAGCTAGGTGTAGAAGTTGTAATTGAAGCAACTGGTAAATTTAATGCAAAAGAAAAAGCGATGCTTCATGTAGAAGCTGGTGCGAAAAAAGTTATTTTAACAGCGCCTGGTAAAAATGAAGATGTAACAGTTGTAGTTGGTGTAAATGAAGAACAATTAGATGTAACAAAACATACAGTTATTTCAAATGCATCTTGTACAACAAACTGTTTAGCACCTGTTGTGAAGGTGTTAGATGAACAGTTCGGAATTGAAAACGGTTTAATGACAACTGTTCACGCTTATACAAATGACCAAAAAAATATTGATAATCCACATAAAGATTTACGAAGAGCACGCGCTTGTGGGCAGTCTATCATCCCTACAACAACAGGAGCTGCAAAAGCATTAGCGAAAGTTCTTCCGCATTTAAATGGAAAACTTCACGGTATGGCGCTTCGCGTGCCAACACCAAACGTGTCACTTGTTGACTTAGTAGTTGATTTAAAACGTGATGTAACAGTTGAGGACATTAATGAAGCGTTTAAAACAGTTGCAAATGGTACAATGAAAGGAATTATTGAGTTCAGTGAAGAGCCTTTAGTTTCTATTGATTTCAATACGAATACACACTCAGCGATTATTGATGGTTTATCCACAATGGTAATGGCTGAACGTAAAGTGAAAGTTCTTGCTTGGTACGATAATGAGTGGGGCTACTCTCGCCGTGTTGTCGATCTTGTGAAATTAGTTACTGCAGAACTAGCAAAACAAGAAAATGTTCAACATATTTAAGTGAAAAAATGAGAAGGCAAGCAATTGCTTGCCTTCTTTTTCCTTTTCAAAAAAATGAAAAAGTTATATGGATATATTATTAAGTAAGATACATACTGAAAAACATTGTGATTACTGTATTTGTGAATCGTTTATTTCATTTTGGGAAAAGTAAAGAAGAGAATTTGACAAAAAATCAAAAAAACTGTTGTTGCAAAATGAAAATAAACAAAGTATACTAACACTCGTAAACTTAAGAGCTGAGGTACGTAGTCACTACTTAAAGGGTTAGGACCTCTCTGGACTAACTTTCCCCCGTGGTAGTGGAGCAAGCCAAATTGCAAATTAGTTTTCAATTCGAACAGTTAGATTAAATTTATAAGGGGGAACTGTAGAATGGATACTATGGACACTATGGGTCGTCACGTAATCGCTGAACTTTGGGATTGCGATTTCGACAAGCTTAATGATATGCCGTTTATTGAACAATTGTTTGTGGATGCAGCGCTAAGAGCTGGTGCTGAAGTACGTGAGGTTGCCTTTCATAAGTTTGCACCGCAGGGTGTAAGTGGAGTTGTAATTATTTCGGAATCACACTTAACAATTCACAGCTTTCCAGAACACGGCTATGCGAGTATTGATGTTTATACTTGCGGGGATCGTATCGATCCAAATGTTGCTGCAGAATATATTGCAGAAGGCTTAAATGCGAAAACGCGCGAGAGCATCGAGCTTCCTCGAGGTACAGGTAGCTTCGAAATTAAGCAAAGAGAAACAAAAGCTCTTTAAAAAAGGACATAATTGATTTAAAATGTAAAGAGGTGTATAATACACCTCTTTTTTTAGTTTATATAAAATGAGTTTAAAGTGGTAAGCACAGATAAATAAGTTATATAATGTGGATATATATTTACGTGTAGAGAAATGAAAAAGAGTAAAGATTATTTTGTAAGGGAGTGAATACGTTGCGTTGTCCATCCTGTTTTCATAATGGTACGAGAGTGCTGGATTCACGTCCAGTAGATGAAGGACGCTCTATTCGAAGAAGGAGAGAATGTGAAAGTTGTTTAAACCGATTTACAACATTTGAACGAGTGGAAGAACCACCTCTTATTGTTGTAAAAAAAGAAGGTACACGAGAAGAATTTAATAAAGAAAAGATTTTACGTGGCTTAATTAAAGCTTGTGAAAAACGACCGGTATCTTTAAAGCAATTGGAGGAAGTAACGCAAAATGTAGAGCGTGAGCTTCGGAATCTAGGGATATCGGAAGTAAAAAGCGATATGATTGGTGAAATTGTGATGGAAGCATTAAGGGATATCGATGATGTTGCTTATGTACGATTTGCTTCAGTATATCGCCAATTTAAAGATTTAAATGTGTTTATTGAAGAATTAAAAGATATACTGCAAAAAGAGAGAGAATAAGACGAGGTTTTCACCTCGCGCTGATTGGGTATTATGGCCCGTTATCTTCCTTGTTTCTCTCTAAATCTTAAGGTGGGAGTTTTACTGCCCTAAAATAGCGGGACAAAAATCTGATTTGCGAATAACGGGACAGGAGAGCTAGAAGCGTAAGCTAATAGCTCTTTTTCACTAAGAAGTTCTATAAGGTGAACACATGGTAGATGTTAGGGTAGAATGGATGAAAGAAAGGAATTTCAAGGATGGAAAAACAGTCATGGATGGAGCTATTGCCAATTGATCGTTATAAAGTAAGCGCAAAAGGGTTGTTGCATAGCTATGACCGGAAAGTATTAACCATGCTATACCAACCTTTAGTAGGTAGCAAAGCTTTTAGTTTATACATGACACTATGGGGGGAGTTGGAACAAGATCGCTTGTTTGGTAAAGAGAATACGCACCACTCTCTTATGGTAACCATGCAAATGCAGCTTCCTGAAATATATGAGGAACGAAGAAAGCTAGAAGCAATTGGGCTTTTAAATGTCTATATCAAAAAGGAAAAAGACATTCGTATGTTTATATATGAACTGCAACCACCATTATCTCCAAAACAGTTTTTTGATGATATTGTTTTAAGTATTTTCTTATACAATAGGTTAAGTAGAACGAAGTACAACCAAGTAAAAAAATATTTCTTAGAAGAAACGTTTGATTTTACTTCATATGAGAATATTACGCATTCTTTTAATGATGTATTTGGTTCGTTTAATCCGGAACAGTTTGAACATGTACAAGAAGAACTTCGTATTCCAAAGGTAACAGTGATGCCGAAAAATGAAACAGGAAATGCACCTGCAATTTGGAATGATTTCTTTGATTTTTCACTATTTGTTGAAGGATTATCGGCGCTTGTTCCTAAAAAATCAATTACAGAACAAGTTCGTGAATGCGTGATTACACTAGCTTATGTATACGGAGTGGATGTGTTATCCATGCAAAATATTGTTCTTGGTGCAATGACGGAAATGCAAACAATTGATATGGAACGTCTTCGTAAAGGGGCTCGTGATTGGTATCAATTTGAACATGGACAAGCACTTCCGGTATTAAGTGAACGTGTACAACCTCATTCAGCACGAACAATGGCGGAGAAAGAACCTTCTACGCAAGAAGAGTTGTTAATAAAACAATTAGAAGAAATTTCACCAAAGCAGTTATTAAAAGAAATTTCAGGTGGCGCAGAGGCAACAAAGGCAGATTTACAAATTGTAGAAGATGTTATGTTGAATCAAAAATTAGCACCGGGAGTTGTGAATGTTCTTATTTATTATGTAATGTTGCGTTCTGATATGAAACTTGCTAAAACATATGTTGAAAAGATTGCAGGTCATTGGGCAAGGAAAAAAGTAAGCACAGTATCAGAAGCGATGGCTTTAGCGAAAGAAGAAAATCGTCAATATCAAGAATGGGCGGAGACAAAGAAAAAGGGACGTCCATCGACAAAAACAGTACGAAAAGAAATGGTACCGGATTGGCTGAAAGCAGAATCAAAAGAATCATCGTCAGATAAGAAAAAGGCAAGTTCAAAACGAAAAACGAACAAGCTAGAAGAAGAACGAAAGAGATTAGAAGAAGAATTGAAAAAATATAAGCGTGATTAATAGAGGAGAATGAACGCTCTTTGAGGTGAAAGAATGGAGCATATTCAAAATTCATTTGCAAAATTAATGCAAAATGAAAACTTTAAAAATAGATATGAAATATTGAAAGCAGAAGTTATGGAACATCCGCGTGTAAAGGCATTTATTGAAGAACATAAAGATGAAGTAACAACTTCCATGATCGAGAGAAGTTTAGTGAAACTATATGAATACATTGGCCAAAGTGTTGGGTGTGCGGATTGTCCGAACTTAGAATCGTGTAAAAATATCATTCAAGGATATGAACCGAAATTAATTATTCAAGGTAAAATGATAGACATTCAATATGATCGCTGCGTTCGACAAGTGGCTTACGATGAGAGAAAGAAACAAGAAAAGTTAATTCAAAGTGTATATATGCCAAAGGATATATTGCAAGCTTCTATGTCTTCGCTTGATTTATCAGATGGAGATCGTTTTGAAGCGATACGTGCTGCCAATGAATTTTTAAATGCATATGAACCAGGGAAAAAGGTGCAAGCACTATATTTCTATGGGCCATTTGGTGTAGGGAAAACATTTATTTTAGGAGCAATTGCAAACGAATTAGCGCAGCGAAAGATAAGCTCGATGATTGTCTATTTACCGGAATTTTTACGCGAAATAAAAAGCTCATTACAGAACAATACAATTAGCGAGAAAATTGATGCGGTGAAATATGTACCGGTATTAATGCTAGATGATATTGGAGCAGAGGCGATGTCGAGCTTTGTACGTGATGATGTCCTAGGTGCGATATTGCAGTTCCGAATGCTAGAGAACTTACCAACGTTTTTTACATCTAATTTTGATTTTAAACAATTAGAACATCATTTAACATATACGCAACGTGGAGAAGCGGAAGAGATGAAAGCGGCTCGGATTATGGAACGGATTAAATACCTAGCAAAACCTGTTGCAATTGGTGGTAAGAACCGTCGTCATATGTAAACATATCTCATACCTATGATATGAGATTGCAACGATTCGGATCAAGAATACGAGTTACGAAGCAAATCGTGACAAAAAGAGTAAGTGGATGCTTGCTCTTTTTTTTATTAAAGCAACCAAAATTCATATGAGCTTGTATCATTTTTTTCCCCTGCCCTTAATATATATAAAATTAGCAAGAAATATCGAGCGAAGAGTAAAAGCTTTCCGGATGGTAGACTCTTTCGCTTCTTCGTAAGAGAAGGCTTTGTTTGGAACGGGGATAAAAGGGGGGACAAAAGTGATTGAAATTTGCTTCGAAGAAAAAAATGAAGCTGTATATGTATATCGACAACTTATGAAAAGGACGGAAGCTTTATATAAAGAAACGAGTATTTATGTAAGTGAAAAGAAAGTAGTAATCCATATTCCGATATGTGAATCGAACTATATTAGAAAAGTTCTGATTCCAGTGCTTCTTTATTTTATTGTGAATATTAAACAAAATGAATGGCTCCGTACGATTTTGAAAGAGAAGTTTTTTTATGAGGATCAAGAAGAGTGTCGCCAAATTTTACATATGGCACATGAGATTTTAAAGGGGAAACGAAAAGGAGTCGCACAAGATTTAACGCAGAAAGAGATGGAGTCTCAAGTTGTTTCTTCGTTAAAAGATTGGCTAAGAGACCCTTTATCCTTTTCATTTTCATCCTACGTTCAATTTCGTCTTCGCGCATATAAAGAGAGGATCAATCGACTCGCTATAGTCGCGATTGATGAATATAAAATGGAGCAGGAATATCAAATGTTTATTGAAATGCTAAGGCAACAAGTAAGTAATAGAAAATCCCGATTGTCTTGTTTGCACCTTGTATTTGATGAAAGTTTTATTTTTTATAATGAAAAAGGAGTACGTTTAAAACAAGAGAAATTAGTGCAGTATATAGATGAAGATTTAGTAAATCAAAAAGATATCTATGTTGATACGAAGGTAATTGCACCGCTTTTGTCGATTGCACCAAAAAAGATTTATTTGTACGCAAAGGAACAGGATCACAATGTGATTATTACCCTGCAAAATGTATTTCAGGAAAGGGTGCAGTTGTATGCATTACATGAATTTGAGCACAATATGAAAAAAAATAAAAAATAAGGGTGACGCCCTTGATTTTCTAAGTTTTTGAGCATATAATTACCTACATAAACGAAATATATTGAAATGTCACGATGAGGACATGAGTAATTTACTACGATTTTCAGAGAGGGAAGTATGAAGGTGTGAGCTTCCTAATACGGGTTTATTACTTACCACCTCTGAACTTTAGCAGTGAACGTTTGTCTAGTAATTGCTAACGGACAACACCGTTATGTTGAACTTGAGCAATTAACAGTTTAGTTAATTGGAACAAGGGTGGAACCACGAATTCAACACTCGTCCCTTTTATGGGGATGAGTGTTTTTTATTTTGAGAAGAAGAGGAGTGACCAGTGATGGCAGATGTAGTTAAAATTACTTTCCCTGATGGAGCTGTTAAGGAGTTTCCTAAAGGAATAACAACTGAAGAAATCGCAGCTTCTATTAGCCCAGGCTTAAAGAAAAAAGCTGTGGCTGGAAAATTGAATGATGAGATGCTTGATCTTCGTACACCAATTGAAAAAGACGGTGCAATTTCAATTGTTACATTAGATTCTGAGGATGGTTTATATATTTTACGCCATTCAACAGCTCATCTATTAGCTCAAGCGTTAAAACGTTTATATAAAGATGTGAAGCTTGGTATTGGACCAGTAATCGAAAACGGCTTCTATTATGATATTGATATGGAAGAAGCAATTACCGTTGAAGATTTCCCAAAAATTGAAAAAGAAATGCAAAAGATTGTAAATGAAAACTTAGAAATTGTTCGTCATGAAGTGCCTCGCGCCGAAGCTCTTCGTCGTTATGAGGAAATTAATGATGAACTAAAATTAGAATTGATTAACGACCTTCCAGAAGATGCTGTTATTTCAATTTATGAACAAGGCGAATTCTTCGATCTTTGCCGCGGTGTGCATCTTCCATCTACAGGGAAGATTAAAGTGTTTAAATTGTTAAGCGTTGCAGGTGCTTACTGGCGCGGTGATAGCAACAATAAAATGCTACAACGTATTTACGGTACTGCATTCGTGAAGAAAGCAGAATTAGATGAACATATGCGTATGCTTGAAGAAGCAAAAGAACGTGATCATCGTAAATTAGGTAAAGAGTTGAAATTATTTACAAATAATCAAAAAGTGGGACAAGGTTTACCTCTTTGGTTACCAAAAGGTGCAACAATTCGCCGTATTATTGAGCGCTACATTGTTGATAAAGAGGTAAGCTTAGGTTATAACCACGTATATACTCCAGTATTAGGAAGCAGAGAACTTTACGAAACTTCTGGTCACTGGAATCACTATCGTGATGGCATGTTCCCATCTATGCAGATGGATAATGAAGAATTAGTTCTTCGTCCAATGAACTGTCCTCATCATATGATGGTTTATAAAAACGACATTCACAGTTATCGTGAATTACCAATCCGCATTGCAGAACTTGGAACAATGCATCGTTATGAAATGTCTGGTGCGTTATCTGGACTACAACGTGTACGTGGAATGACTTTAAATGATGCACATATCTTCGTCCGTCCAGATCAAATTAAAGAAGAGTTAAAACGTGTTGTGAACTTAACTTTAGAAGTATACAAAGACTTTGGTTTAGAAAATTATTCATTCCGTCTATCTTACCGCGATCCAGAAGATACTAAAAAGTACTATGCGGATGATGAAATGTGGGAAAAAGCACAAGGAATGTTAAAAGAAGCAATGGACGAAATGGGACTTGAATACTATGAAGCTGAAGGTGAAGCGGCATTCTATGGTCCAAAACTTGATGTTCAAGTTCGTACTGCACTTGGAAAAGACGAGACACTGTCAACAGTTCAATTAGACTTCTTACTTCCAGAGCGTTTTGAATTAACTTACGTTGGTGAAGACGGAAAACAACATCGTCCAGTAGTTATTCACCGAGGTGTCGTATCTACTATGGAACGATTCGTTGCTTTCTTAATTGAAGAGTATAAAGGTGCATTCCCAACTTGGTTAGCACCAGTTCAAGTACAAGTTATTCCAGTTTCTCCGCAAGTGCACTTAGACTATGCGAAGAAAGTGCAAGAAGAATTGCAACGTGCTGGTATTCGTGTTGAAGTAGATACACGTGAAGAAAAAATTGGTTACAAAATCCGTGAAGCACAAATGCAAAAAATTCCATACATGCTTGTAGTAGGTGATAATGAAGTTGCTGAAAATGGCGTGAATGTACGTAAATATGGTGAACAAAAATCAGAAACAATTGCATTAGATGCCTTTGTTGATATGATTAAAGTTGAAGGGAAACGATAAGAAAGTCGCGGCATGCCGCGACTTTCTTGCTGAATACATATAGTAATGAAATGATACTAATCATAAAAAAGTATTGCATGTATTCGTGTTGTTTGTTACAATGTTTCTTGTTGTTAGGAAAACGTGTCTTCTTGACAGACATTATATCCTATGGTAAACTCATCAAGGATAATAGAATATTGTTTTGTAGAGCAAGTAGAAGCACCCGCTTCTCACCTGATTGACGCATTCGCAGTTAACAGGTAAATGTATTTCTTACGTAAGATAGTACAAGTGTGGGTGTCGTATGCCCGCACTTTTTTTGTTCGGGTTCTATGACTGCAAACATATTCTGAGAAAATCTTGGAGGTGGCTTACTATTAGCAAGGATATGATGATTAACGAGCAAATTCGTGCTCGTGAAGTACGTTTAGTTGGTGCAAATGGTGATCAACTTGGTATTAAGTCTCGTAATGACGCTTTAGATATGGCTGCAAATCTTAATCTTGATTTAGTATTAGTTGCTCCAAATGCGAAACCGCCAGTATGCCGCATTATGGATTATGGTAAATTCCGCTTTGAGCAACAAAAGAAAGAAAAAGAGCAGCGTAAAAATCAAAAAGTAATTAGCATGAAAGAAGTTCGTTTAAGTCCAACAATTGATGAACATGACTTTAACACAAAACTTCGCAACGCTCTTAAATTTTTAGGTAAAGGCGACAAAGTTAAAGCATCTATTCGCTTTAAAGGACGTGCCATTACTCATAAAGAAATCGGTCAACGTGTCTTAGATCGTTTCGCGGAAGCTTGTGCTGAAGTAGGAACAATTGAATCTAAGCCTAAAATGGAAGGACGTAGCATGTTCTTAATTTTAGCACCGAAAAACGATAAGTAATAGATAGAGGAGGAAATACCTATGCCTAAACAAAAAACTCATCGCGGCGCTGCAAAGCGTTTCAAAAAAACTGGATCTGGTAAACTTAAACGTGATCACGCTTATACTAGCCACTTATTTGCAAATAAGTCTACAAAAGCGAAACGTAAACTACGTAAAGCTGGTCTAGTAAGTGCTGGTGACTACAAACGTATCCGTCAAATGCTTGACAACTTAAAATAAGTTCGGTTGATATATAGAACACACTAGGAGGTAATATTATGCCAAGAGTAAAAGGTGGTACAGTTACTCGTAAACGTCGTAAAAAAATGATTAAATTAGCGAAAGGTTACTACGGTTCTAAACATACTTTATTCAAAGTTGCTAACCAACAAGTAATGAAGTCTTTATTATATGCGTTCCGTGACCGTCGCCAAAAGAAACGTGACTTCCGTAAATTATGGATCACTCGTATTAACGCAGCAGCTCGCATGAATGGTCTTTCTTACAGCCGCTTAATGCACGGTTTAAAACTTGCTGGTATCGAAGTTAACCGTAAAATGCTTGCTGACTTAGCTGTTCATGACGAAAAAGCTTTCGCTGAATTAGCAACAGTTGCAAAAAACAACTTAAAATAATTGCTTGAAAACCTTAGAAGATTTTCTTCTAAGGTTTTTTTATGTGTTCCTAAGATTAACCTATCTGGAAATGAAGAAAAGAAGTAGATATATGAAAAAGGAGCCTTAGTAGAGCTCGCAAAAAACTTGATGAGGAAGAAAAAGTAGAAGCGATGATAGAAACACGTCATCTTGATGGAATAAACGGAAAAATGTGTATAAATTTTATAATTATGTAATAAAACGTCAAGAGGGACTTCTCTAACTTTTTTATTGCTTCTGAAAGGTATCTTTTCTAGTAGAAACGACACTGTTATAATGTAAAGATAATATAGAAGTATTATCATATCATTTACTGATGATTGAAATGTATTCATGATTTAAGGACAAGATATTTCATAAGGGAATAGAAAGCGAAATAGGTAATAAGGGTAGGGCTTTTAGCTTATGTGAAATATGAGATGAAACAACATTGTCTTTGTGCGATGTTAGAGGAGGACGATGGAATGGATTTACTACAGCTATTTAAATTGCAAAAAGAATTAGATGATCATATTACAAAAGAACATGACTTACAGCCGAAGAAGCTATTAAAAGAAAAAATGTTAGCGCTCCTTGTTGAAATTGGAGAACTTGCAAATGAAACGCGTTGTTTTAAATATTGGAGTACAAAGCCAGCATCTGAACGTGAAGTCATACTAGAAGAATATGTAGATGGTTTACATTTTATTTTATCAATTGGTATTGATTTAGGAATTGATAAGAACTTTCTATTTTATAAATGTGCACAAACGAATAAAACACAGGTGGAAAGTTTCTTAGACACATATGCAAAAGTAATTCGTTTCACGGATCAACCGTCTATTACAAACTATATCGAATTATTTACAAGCTATCTTCGTCTTGGACAAGTTCTTGAATTTAGTCAAGAAGAAATTGAAAAAGCATATTTGGATAAAAATAAAGTGAATCATCAACGTCAAACGCAAGGATATTAATGGATGAAGGCTTATAATCAGTGGAGCATAAAGAAAATCTCCACTGATTAAAGTTTCACTTTGTTTTTTTGAATATTTCAATTTACTTATTATATAATAGGTTAAATGAAGAAAAAGGAGGGATTGACAATGCAAAAGTTAGATAAAACATTGACAATGCTGAAAGAACTAACAGATGCGCGCGGTATTGCGGGAAATGAGCGTGAGCCACGTGAAGTAATGAAAAAGTACATTGAACCGTTTGCGGATGAACTTTCTACAGATAATTTAGGAAGTTTAGTTGCTAAAAAGGTAGGAGAAGAAAACGGTCCGAAAATTATGGTAGCTGGTCATTTAGATGAAGTGGGCTTTATGATTACACAAATCGATAATAAAGGTTTTCTTCGTTTTCAAACGGTAGGTGGCTGGTGGTCACAAGTTATGCTTGCACAGCGTGTAACAATTATAACGTGCAAAGGGGATATAACAGGTGTAATTGGTTCAAAACCACCACACATTTTATCAGCAGAAGCTCGTAAAAAACCAGTTGAAATTAAGGACATGTTCATCGATATCGGTGCTTCTAGCAAAGAAGAAGCAATGGAATGGGGCGTACGACCAGGAGATCAAGTTGTACCATATTTCGAATTCCAAGTGATGAAAAATGAAAAACTGCTGCTTGCAAAAGCGTGGGATAACCGCATTGGTTGTGCTATTACGATTGATGTATTAAGACAATTAAAAGATGAAAAACATCCAAACATTGTATACGGTGTTGGAACAGTTCAAGAAGAAGTAGGACTGCGCGGTGCGAAAACGTCAGCAAACTATATTAAACCCGACATTGCGTTTGCAGTAGATGTTGGAATTGCTGGCGATACACCGGGAGTAACAGAAAAAGAAGCGCAAAGTAAAATGGGAGATGGGCCACAAATCATTTTATATGATGCATCTGTCATTGGTCATACTGGGCTTCGTAATTTCGTAGTGGATGTTGCTGATGAGCTAGATATTCCATATCAATACGACTTTGTAGCTGGAGGCGGAACTGATGCAGGGGCGATTCATATTTCTGTAAATGGTATTCCATCTATGGCAATTACAATTGCAACTCGTTACATTCACTCTCATGCTGCTATGTTGCATCGTGACGATTATGAAAATGCAGTGAAACTCATTGTAGAAGTGATTAAACGTCTTGATAAAGAGGCTGTACATAATATTACATTTGATTAAACAAAAAGCGAAGAGATGTCTCTTCGCTTTTTGTTATTTAAAAAGGGCGCTCTAATCCAGCTGCAGTATGTACTCCTAAAATGATTAAACGCGTTAATTGAAGTGCCATAAAGTGAGGTGTGTAAATCATTCCCTTTTTGAGCCAAGACATAATGATGCCAAGGTGAGCGCCAGTGATATAGCTAATAAGAATATCACGTGGAACGATAAGTTTTTCATCATTTGGCTGTGCGATGGATAAACTTAAAGTTAAATGAGTTTGAATGGTTTTCATCATTTTATATGCATAATTGCCAGCTGCTTGATCACCGAGCATAACGCGATAAAACTTTTCGTTTTTTGCGATATGTTCAAATAGAGCTAAAAAGCTTGGGTGTGGTGAATCAAATGTGAGCTGAAAATCTTCTTTATTTCGCTTTTTTGGTTTAATTGCTTCAGTTAGTGTTTCTAACATTTCAGTAATCGTTTTTTCAAGCAGGTCGTATTTATCATGATAATGACTATAAAAAGTAGCACGATTAACAGGAGCGCGTTCCGCAATGTGCTGCACGGTTACATTTTCAAAACCTTTTTCGCCTACTAAAGTAATAAAAGCATCCTGTATGAGCTGTTTCGTTCGTTTTACACGTGGATCATTTGTATTTTTAATAGACATTTTTGTTTCTCCTTGTTGAGTTTTATTTATTTAATCAACATATACATAATTAAATGTTGGGTAAACAACATATATGCTTAATTTGTCGGTTGTAGATTTGAAATAATTATTTATAATTATAAACGATATTCCTTTAGAAAACAGCACCACTCGTATGATGGATAGAAAAGCTTACTTTATCATGCAAAAGGTGTGCTTTTTTTGTTTAATTGTTAATATAATTAATAATTAAACAATATAAACAAAAGGATAGAAATCGTTTAGAGAAAAATTATATTCGATATAAGGAGAGAAAAGCAATGAATCAATTTCGAAGAATGGTGATGATCAACATCATCACATTAATCGTATTAGTTGGCGGCGGTATCGGTGGTTACTACTACTACAACCAATCCGAAAACTATTTAAAGACAGAGAATGCGAAAATTGATGGGAAAGTAATTCCAATTGCATCACCAGTAGCAGGGAAATTAACAGAATGGCAAGCAGAAGTAGGTAAAAGCTACAATGAAAATGATAAACTAGGTGCCGTTACGACATCAGGTTCAAATGGTGAACAAACAATGGATGTGACAATTCCACAAGGTGCAACAGTTGTACAATCTAATGCAACAACAAATGCTTTTGTTGGGGCAGGTAGCCCAATTGCATACGCATTTGATATGAATGATCTATGGGTAACAGCAAACATTGAAGAAACAGATATTGATGATGTACAAAAAGGACAAGAAGTAGATGTATATGTTGATGCGTATCCTGATACAACATTAACAGGAAAAGTAGAACAAATTGGTTTAACAACAGCAAATACGTTCTCGATGTTACCATCAAGCAATTCAACAGCAAATTATACAAAAGTGACACAAGTAGTACCGGTTAAAATTTCTTTAGACCACAGTAAGTCAGTAAATATTGTTCCTGGAATGAATGTGACAGTTCGTATTCATAAATAAGGGGGGGAGATAAAATGTCCTCATCTTTAATAGTAGGATATGCTATATTTTGTATTATAGTCTTCTTCCTGGTAAATCGTCTTTTTAGAAAGAAAAAAACAAACGCGGGAGAAGAGAAGGTCCCAGCCGTAAGTAAAATAGAAACGAAGCAACCGGAACAAAAAGCTTCCAATCTTGTAGAATTAGAAGCAGCTAAGAAAGAAGTACCCAAAAAGCATTTGCCAATAGAAAATGTAAATGTAAAAGCAGTTGTGACAGTATTGATTCTTGGCATGTTTGTTTCGATTTTAAACCAAACGATTATTAATGTTGCTTTGCCACCATTAATGAATGAATTTAATGTCTCAACTTCAACAGCGCAATGGTTAATTACAGGATTTATGCTTGTAAACGGGATTTTAGTCCCAATCAGTGCCTTTTTAGTATCGCGCTTTACGTATCGTAATTTATTTATAGCAGCAATGGTATTTTTTACAGTAGGTTCTATTATTTGTGCTATATCTGGAAACTTTACGATGATGATGATAGGCCGTGTAATTCAAGCAGTTGGTGCAGGTGTTTTAATGCCAATTGGTATGAATATTTTTATGACACTGTTCCCTCCCCATAAGCGAGGAGCTGCGATGGGATTATTAGGGGTAGCGATGATTTTAGCACCAGCTATTGGACCGACTGTAACAGGTTGGGTCATTGAAAATTACAGCTGGAACTTAATGTTCTATGTGATGTTTGTGATTGGCCTAATCATTACTTTATTATCATTAAAATTCTTTACACTAGCACAGCCAGTATCGAAAGCGAAATTGGATTTATTTGGTGTAATTAGCTCAAGTATTGGACTTGGTAGCTTATTATATGGATTTAGTGAAGCCGGCAATAATAGTTGGAGCAGTACAGAAGTTGTTGTTTCTCTGATCATCGGTACAATTGGTCTTGCATTGTTTATTTGGAGAGAAATGACGACGGATAATAAAATGTTGGATTTACATGTATTTAAGTATCCAACATTTACTTTCACATTGTTAATTAACGCAATTGTAACAATGGCGCTATTTGGAGGTATGTTATTACTTCCTGTCTATCTGCAAAATATTCGTGGTTTTACGCCAATTGAATCCGGTCTACTGCTTCTTCCAGGATCATTAATTATGGGGATTATGGGACCGATTGCAGGGAAACTATTTGATAAGTATGGCATTCGTCCCTTAGCAATCATTGGGTTAGCAATTACAACATATGCAACATATGAATTTACGAAATTAACAATGGAGACACCATATAGTGTAATCATGAGAGACTACATCATACGTTCAATCGGAATGTCGTTTATTATGATGCCAATTATGACAGCTGGTATGAATGCGTTGCCGATGAAATTGATTTCGCATGGTACAGCAACACAAAATACGTCAAGACAAGTCGCCGGTTCAATTGGTACAGCGATTTTAATTACAATTATGACGCAGCAAACAAACTATCACGTAGCAGATTACGGAAATATGTTAACAACGACAAATCCGATTTTAGTTGATAAAGTACACGGAATGGGACAAAGCTTAGCAGCTTTAGCTGGTTCCGCACAAGCTGGAGATGTGATGAGTACGCAACTATTATACGGACAAATTTCAAAGCTATCTGCAATTAACGGTATTAATGATGCGTTCTTAATTGCAACCATATTAGCGGGTATTGCCTGGGTATTATCATTCTTCTTGAAATCAGGTAATAAGCCAAATCGAAAAGCAGGGAATTAATGTCCCTGCTTTTTTATAGTTAATCTGTAACGAGAAGTTGATGAGCAATAACTGTAAACGATTCTGTTATATAGAGAATGAATTAGGTAGGGACATCAAATAATAGAAAATAGCACCTAACATTCCTGTAGAAAAAATAATGAATCCCATATTGCGTATACTTTTCACTTTTAATTGTATGCCATTGACTCCTGCTAACAAACCAGTTAAAGAGAATAGAATCCAATATAGAACGGTTGGAATACGAAGAAATTTATCACTATCAATCCCCATGCCCCAGAAAACAAAAGGGAGTACCACAAAGGAAAAAGAGAGCAATCCCATTAAGACCACGAGTAACTTCCGATAATTCACGCCTGCTATTATTAAAAACATTCCACCAATCACGCCTGACATTACGAGGATAGGCATAAAGAAAATCCATACAAAAGCCAAAATATCCATATAAAATCTCCTTCTAGTTAATAAGTTATATTTTACAATGTTAGGGTTATTTTAGATATGATTAAAAATAAATTTATTTTTATGATAAAAATGCTTGTAGCATTTCCAAGAGATTCATATAGAGTAATTGTCTTTTTATTTGAAATGCCTTCAGTATAAATCGCCAGTGGGAGTAATATAAATAAGCCGCTTAGTAGTCCTGTTCCAAAAAAGATAAAACAGGAAAATAATAAAAGAGGTATCGCTATGCAGTGATACCTCTTATTTATTGACAAATTTGCGCTATTTTTTTATTGGATTTCGTTTGTTGTGTTTGTAATTCACGCTCTACCATTTGATCTAATTGTTGAATAGCTTTCAATGCTTTTTCATAAGAAATTGTTCGGTAATGATGTGCTCCACCCGGCTCTTCATCTGCTTCATCCGCCCATTTAATAACCTGTTGAAGAGGTGTTCTTTCAATCTCTTGCTTTACTAGGAAAGAGTCTGTATGCAGAAGAATCGCAATGGAAATTTCTTTTGCAAGTCTAGGGTGTTCTCCTAATCGAATCAACAATTTATGAGCTCTTTCCGCTCCTTTAATTGCATGGATATCATTCTTTTTATATAATTCATAGTCCCATTTTCCATCGCTATACCATGTATGATGTCCGATGTCATGAAGAAAGCCAGCCTT
Source organism: Bacillus cytotoxicus NVH 391-98 (assembly GCF_000017425.1). GTDB lineage: Bacteria > Bacillota > Bacilli > Bacillales > Bacillaceae_G > Bacillus_A > Bacillus_A cytotoxicus. The sequence goes on along the minus strand of NC_009674.1, from coordinate 3,319,088 downwards.
TGTTGCCGCATCGACTGAGGCGTGATGCTTTTTCGCTAAGTGAAACGCATGATAAGCGACGGCAATCGCATGAACCATTCCAGAACGGCTTACGTACTTTTGTGTAATATGATGTTCGAAAATTTGTTCAAGTGTAACGTGGCGCATAAAACATTTACTCCTTTTTTAACCGATTAAAATATATTTTGAACATTGTACTCCATTAAGCAGTATTAGTAAAGTAGAAAGATTTAGAGGAAAGAGACGGGCTTTTATTATTTTTAGTAGTAATAAGATGACGGAATTTGTCGACTGGTCGATATCTTGTGTCGAATCGCCGATATATTTGAAAAATCGCCGATATACGATGATTTTGTATACAAGGTAAAAAACACCTGTCTCCAAAAAAAATTTTTTTTGGAGACAGGCTTGTGATATTACTTATTTTTTAATCCTTGTTCTAGTGTTTCGAGCATATCGTGCCTTTCATTTTCATCTGCATTTTTCCAAATTACTTCAAATAAAACACCAAGTCCCGGTAACATTTTTTCTTCGCCGCTTTGAATAGCGTCAACAATCGTTTCTTGTAATTGATCTTGTGTATTACCAGCTATATTTGCTAATACTGCCCCGCGTAAATTAAAGTTCATTTCAGTCACCTCATTTTCGGAATTGAAACTGCCATTAGTTTTTGTTCTTTTTTATGTAAATATGTATGAAAAATAGGCTATAATGAGAAGACAAGAAGAGAGGGAATGCATAGAATGAAAAATATTGATTCAGTAAAAAATCCGCGTGTGAAGCAGTGGAAAAAGTTACAAACAAAAAAAGAACGCGATAAGAAAGGACTATTCTTTGTAGAAGGATTCCATTTAGTAGAAGAAGCTTTAAAAGCAGACATTGTTACAGAACTTATCGTTTCAGATCAAACGGACCTTCCGAAAGATTGGATCGTTTCTGATGTCGAAATGTATATTGTCCCTGAACCGATTGTAAAGGTGCTTAGGGAAACAGAAACAACACAAGGTGTATTTGCAGTTTGCGAGAAACAAGAAAAAGAAGTAGAGCTTTCAAATGGGAAATTTCTTTTGCTCGATGGTCTTCAAGATCCAGGCAATTTAGGGACAATTATTCGCACGGCTGATGCAGCAGGTGTTCATGCTGTTGTACTTGGAGAAGGATGTGTAGACGCTTATAATAGTAAAGTGCTCCGCTCTACACAAGGCTCTATTTTTCATTTGCCAGTTGTCAAAGGGAATTTAGAAGAATGGATAGACAAGTTAAAAACACATAACGTTCCTGTATACGGAACAGCGCTAGAAAATGGTGTTCCATATGGCGAAATAACACCAACAGGAAGTTTCGCATTAATTGTAGGAAATGAAGGAAATGGTGTGCACCAAGATATTCTTGCAAAATGTGATCAAAACTTATATATTCCGATTTATGGCGGGGCCGAGTCGCTAAATGTAGCAGTAGCTGCTGGAATTTTAACGTATTATTTACAAAGCCCGGTTGCGAATCGTTAAAAAACTTCTTATAATAAGTTGAACATATAATAAAAAGAATAGAATGAAAAACATTGATAGAGAAGAGTAACTTTCAAAATCGCCATATAGGGAGAGAATGCCTTAGACTGAAAGCATTCTTATGGTAGACGGAAGTGAATTCACCTCTGGAGTTGACGCCAGGACCATGTATATGTAAAGGCGTTCCGGTCAGAATTGATCGTTATAACTAATGAAGTGGACAGACTTGTTCTGTCAATTTAGGGTGGTACCGCGAATTTACCTCGTCCCTTTTTGGGAGCGAGGTTTTTTTATTTTTAAAATTAGGAGGGTTCCAAATGGAAGCACGTTTAAAAGAGCTAAAGCAAAAAGCGTTAAAGCTTATTGAAGAAGCAAAAGAGCTAAAGAGTTTAAACGACGTACGCGTAGCGTATTTAGGTAAAAAAGGCCCGATTACAGAAGTATTACGCGGCATGGGGAAATTATCCCCAGAAGAGCGTCCACGTATGGGAGCATTAGTAAATGAAGTGCGTGAAGCAATTCAAACTCGTCTAGAAGAAAAAGTGAGCAACTTAGAAAAAGCAGTAATGGAAGCGAAACTAGCTTCTGAAACAATTGATGTTACACTGCCAGGTCGTCCTGTTGAAACAGGTTGTCACCATCCGTTAACAGCTGTTGTTGAACAAATTGAAGATGTATTTATCGGTATGGGTTATGAAGTAGCTGAAGGAACAGAAGTAGAAAAAGACTACTACAATTTCGAAGCATTAAACTTACCGAAAGATCACCCAGCACGTGATATGCAAGATACATTCTATATTACAGAAGAAACGTTACTACGTACACATACATCTTCTGTGCAAGCACGTACAATGGAAAACAATAAAGAAAAAGGTCCGATTAAAATTATTTGTCCGGGTAAAGTATATCGCCGTGATGATGATGATGCGACACACTCACATCAGTTCATGCAAATTGAAGGTCTTGTAATTGATAAAAATATTCGTATGAGTGATTTGAAAGGTACACTTCAAGTATTCGTGAAAAAGATGTTCGGTGAAGATCGTGAAATTCGTCTTCGTCCAAGTTTCTTCCCATTCACAGAGCCATCTGTAGAGATGGATATTTCTTGTATGATGTGTCATGGTAAAGGTTGCGGCACTTGTAAAGGAACTGGCTGGATTGAAATTTTAGGCGCAGGTATGGTTCACCCGAACGTACTTGAAATGGCTGGTTATGATTCAAAAGAATATCAAGGTTTTGCATTCGGTATGGGTGCAGAGCGTATCGCAATGTTGAAATACGGCGTAGATGACATTCGTCATTTCTATACAAATGATGTACGTTTCTTACAACAATTCAAACGAGCGTAAGGGAAGGAGAGGATAAGTATGTTCGTATCATATCGTTGGTTACAAGAGTATGTAGATATTAAAGATGTAACAGCACAAGAGTTAGCAGACAAAATCACGAAAAGTGGTATTGAAGTAGAAGGCGTTGAAGTACTAAATAAAGGTGTAAAAGGTGTTGTAGTCGGTCACGTATTAGAATGTGAAAAACACCCAGAAGCTGATAAATTGAGTAAATGTTTAATCGATATCGGTGAAGAAGAGCCCGTACAAATTATTTGCGGTGCTCCTAACATTGCAAAAGGATTAAAAGTACCAGTTGCGAAAGTTGGCGCTGTTCTTCCTGGTAACTTCAAAATTAAAAAAGCAAAATTACGTGGTGAAGCGTCTCATGGTATGGTTTGTTCTCTACAAGAGCTTGGCATTGATGCGAAACTAGTTGCAAAGGATTATGCAGATGGTATTTTCATCTTCCCAAGTGACGTTGAAGTGGGGGCGGATGCACTTGAAATTCTAAACTTACACGATGAAGTTCTTGAACTTGGTTTAACACCAAACCGTGCGGATTGCTTAAATATGTTAGGTGTTGCTTATGAAGTAGCTGCTATTTACGGTCGCGAAGTAAAACTTCCAGCTATTGATTTACAAGAGTCAGCAGAAAAAACATCGGATTATATTGCTGTGAGTGTAGAAGCAAAAGAAGAGAATCCATTATACATTGCAAAAATGGTGAAAAATGTAAAGATTGGTCCGTCGCCAATGTGGATGCAAACACGTCTTATGGCAGCTGGCATTCGTCCGATTAGCAATGTAGTTGATATTACAAACTACATTTTAATGGAATATGGTCAACCATTACATGCATTTGATTATGATAAATTAGGTTCAAAACAAATCGTTGTTCGTCTTGCAAAAGAGGGCGAGAAGATTCAAACATTAGACGATCAAGAACGTACATTACAAGCACATCACCTTGTGATTACAAATGGAAACGAAGCAGTAGGTATTGCAGGTGTAATGGGCGGGGCAAATTCTGAAGTTACCAATGGTACAGTCAACGTTCTAATTGAAGCTGCATACTTTACAAGTCAAACAGTGCGCCGTGCATCAAAAGATTTAGGTCTTCGCAGTGAATCAAGTGCACGTTTTGAAAAAGGAATTGACCCAACACGCACGTTTGAAGCGATTCAACATGCCGCTGCTCTAATGGTGAAATACGCTGGTGGTGAAGCGTTAGAAGGTGTAGTAGAAGTTGATAACCTACAAGTAAAAGAACATACAGTATCAATTACAGTAGAAAAAGTCAACCGTGTATTAGGTACAGACATTACTGCAAGTGAAATGGGGACAATTTTCACAAACTTAAAGTTTCCATTCACAGAAGTAGAAGGAGCATTCCATATAAATGTACCGTCTCGTCGTCCTGACATTACAATTGCAGAAGACTTAGTGGAAGAAGTGGGACGTCTGTATGGATACGATCATATTCCAGTAACACTTCCAAAAGGTACAATGACACGTGGGCAGTTAACAGAAGCACAAACAAAACGTCGTAAAGTGCGCCGCTTCCTAGAAGGGGCTGGCTTATACGAAGCAATTACGTACTCATTAACAAGTGCGGATCAAGCGAAACAATATATCGTTGAACCAAATGAAAAAACTCCTGTGAACTTGGCACTTCCAATGAGTGAAGAGCGTAGTCAGCTTCGTTTAAGTTTAGTACCACAATTGTTAGAAGCAGTTTCTTACAACCTTGCTCGTAAAAATGATAGCGTTGCTTTATATGAAGTAGGTTCTATCTTTTTACCGACAGCAGAAGGAGAGCTTCCAAAAGAAGAACAGCATCTTGCGGGTGTTATGACAGGTCTTGCTCTTCATCATGCATGGCAAGGTGAAAAGAAAGTGGTTGACTTCTTTGTTGTAAAAGGAGTATTAGAAGGATTATTTGACGTACTTGGCGTTACAAATCATATCACATATACACCAGCCAAACGTGAAGGTATGCATCCAGGTCGTACAGCTGATATCTTATTACATGGCGAAGTAATTGGTTTTATCGGTCAATTGCATCCAGAAGCACAAAAACAATTAGATGTAAAAGATACATTTGTATTCGAACTCTCTCTTGTAAAACTATTTAGTGCAGAGGTAGAAGAAACGTATTACTCAACAATTCCACGTTTTCCATCTATGACACGTGATATGGCTGTTGTTGTAGCAAAAGATGTAAAAGCTGGTGAAATGAAGAAAGTTATTGCAGAAGCGGGCGGAGAACTTCTAAAAGAAGTAACGTTGTTTGATCTATACGAAGGTGAAAAAATGGAAGAAGGTAAGAAATCACTTGCATTCTCTATGAATTACTTTGATCCAGAACGCACATTAACAGACGAAGAAGTAACAGAAGCACATAACCGTGTATTAGCAGTGGTAGAAGAGAGATTTGGTGCGGAGTTACGTAAATAATAAAAAAATTGCCGGAATCAATCCGGCAATTTTTTTATCTCGCTATTTTAGGGCAGTAACAGCCGGGTTGGTGAGAGCTCATCATCAATGGGGATGAAGCTCCCCGCTGATTAAAATTTTACCTTATATGAATGATGTTGGGCAGCTATTTTTCTATATCGAATCAACAATAGAAAAATAGCTGATATATTTTCTGACGTCTTGCATCTTTCCCGCGAATGTAGTACATTAATTTTAGTTTAACAAAATGAAAGACGATGATAAGGAAAAGTAGTATATACTATAATCCATAGCGAATCAGGGACGGTGAGAGCCTGGTGAGGCGGTATATATGAAGAACACCTTGGAGTTGCTAACCGAAATTGAATGTTACTGTTCAAGAGTAGACTTAGACGGGAGTCCGACCTGTTACAAATTGGAAAGTATGGATTACATACGAATGAAAGTTGGTCTTTATGACAAATTGGGTGGTACCGCGAAGTTTAACCTTTCGTCCCTTTATGGATGAAAGGTTTTTTTGTATTTAAATATTCGTAAAGGAGACATTCACTATGGAAAACACATTAGTAAAAAGTCTGTACAGAGAAACAGATAAATATGTAGATCAAAAAGTGCAAGTATCTGGTTGGATTCGTAACTTACGTGATTCAAAAGTATTTGGCTTTATCGAATTAAATGATGGTAGCTTCTTTAAAAGTGTACAAATCGTTTTTGATACAGAATTAGATAACTTTAAGGAAATTACAAAATTACCGCTTAGCTCCTCTATTAGAGTAGAAGGGAAGTTCATTGCAACACCTACTGCAAAACAACCATTTGAAATTAAAGCAGAAAAAATCGAAATTGAAGGCTTATCAGATTCTGATTACCCACTTCAAAAGAAACGCCATACGTTTGAATACTTACGTACAATCGCTCACTTACGTCCAAGAACAAATGCATTCTCTGCAACGTTCCGTGTGCGTTCTATCGCAGCTTACGCGATTCATAAGTTCTTCCAGGAGCGCGGCTTTGTCCATGTTCATACACCAATTATTACTGGTAGCGATACAGAAGGTGCAGGTGAAATGTTCCGCGTAACAACACATGACATGAACAACCTACCAAAAGGAGAAGATGGACAAGTAGACGATTCGAAAGACTTCTTCGGTAGAGAAACAAACTTAACAGTAAGTGGTCAACTTCCTGCTGAAGCTTATGCATTAGCGTTCCGTGATGTATATACATTCGGACCTACATTCCGTGCGGAAAACTCAAACACAACTCGTCATGCAGCTGAGTTCTGGATGGTGGAGCCGGAAATTGCATTTGCTGAACTGGAAGATGTAATGGATCTTACAGAAGATATGCTAAAATATGCAATGAAATACGTGTTAGAGCATGCACCAGAAGAAATGGAATTCTTCAACAAATTTGTTGATAAAACAGTTCTTGAGCGCATGAACAATGTCATTAACTCTGACTTTGGTCGCATCACATACACAGAAGCAATTAAGGTACTTCAAGAATCAGGTGCTGACTTCAAATACCCAGTAGAATGGGGCATTGATTTACAAACAGAGCATGAAAGATATTTATCAGAACAAGTCTTTAAACGTCCTGTATTCGTAACAGACTATCCAAAAGATATTAAAGCATTCTACATGCGTATGAACGATGATGGTAAAACAGTAGCTGCTACTGATCTTCTTGTTCCTGGCATCGGCGAATTAATCGGCGGAAGTCAACGTGAAGAAAGAATGGATGTTTTAGTAGACAGAATCAAAGAATTAGGCATGAAAGAAGAAGACTACTGGTGGTACTTAGAACTTAGAAAATACGGCGGTACAAAACACGCTGGATTCGGTCTAGGCTTTGAACGTTTCTTAATGTACATCACTGGTATGGGGAATATCCGTGACGTAATTCCATTCCCAAGAACGCCAGGTTCTGCGGAGTTTTAAAATATGAAAAAAGCGAGAGGAAGGCCCTCTCGCTTTTTCGTATAGATTTTTATTGAAAAGCAAAAAGTAACGTGAAGGGGTGAATAGGAATGAGTAAAAAGGTGAAAAAAGATCCTTCACGAGCAGTTTTAGGTTCTCCAGAAGTAGAAGGGCAAGGAACAACGACGCATGAAACAGGTGCTTATAAAGTACCTTCATCAAATAAGAAACAGAAGCGAAGTTAACATATAAAAGGAGTCATTCGTTCGAATGACTCCTTTTATATGTTTTTATTTTTATTTCTTTTATCATTTTATCTATGTCTTTGTCTAAGTGTTCAAAATAGAAAAACCATAATAAGCTAACGAACAAGCAATATATCGCCATAATGCATAGACTATCTGTTATATTTTCCGTAAGAGGTTTAGAAGTGAAAAGGATGCCTCAGATAAGGGAAATAATAAAGTAAGTAAGAGGACTGATAAAATGGACGAGTATGTATAGTGATTTTTTTACTTTCGTATGAGTCATTTCACATGGCTCCTTTTTATTCAAAATATCCATTTAAACTGAATAGTTTTTTATCGTTGCTGTCTTTCCTTAGTTGTTATCAAGATGTTATTTTTTAATAATATCTTCAAGCTCATTGCAAAATTTTTTAAGTTGTATTGGGTTATGAATCAATGTTTGGGCATCATATTTACTAATATGTTTTCTCACTCGGAATTTTAGTAAAACAGATCTTCCATATCGTTCCAATATTGAATTGAACTCGGGGTGTTCATTTAGTAATCGTATGTTCTCACGAATCTTTAATTGTTTTTCGTATGGATTTCCTATCAAAATGTTTAAAATTATTTGTAAAAATAGCAATGAAATCACCCTTTATATATGAGTTTAAAGTTGTGGGTATTTCTGTATATTCTAATTATAACAAAAAATAAAAGAGAAAAGAAATAAGACTTCTTTTCTCTTTGTTTAGTTCGTTTACATATTGTCGATACTAAAATATAGCTATTTTTTCAATAAACGAAACGCTTTTTCTGTATTAGCAAAGTGAAGCTTCACAAATTCAGGAAGACGCTCTTTTCCTAATTTTTGAATGAGTTTAGCGGCAGCAATATCCACTTGTTTGCCTGCACCTTTTGGAAGTTGCATACCTGCTTTTTTACTGAGTTCATCAAATTGTTTTACGAATGAATAACGAGCTAGAATAGATGCCGCTGCAACAGCTAAATGTATACTTTCGCCTTTGGTAGCAAAATAAACATTGTCACGCTGTACCTGTTTTTGGTTTGCTAAATATTTATAGTATGTATCAGGTTGTGTGAATTGATCGATTAAGATACCGTCTGGTTTTGTCGGTGCAATTTTCGCTAATAAGTTGATAATCGCTTTATTATGCAGTAAAGCTTTTAGTTTGCCCTGGTTGTTTCCTTTATCAAATAGCTCGTTATATTTTTCATTATGAAGCACGAGAGAGCTATAAGGAATGACGGTAAGAAGTTGTTTTGCAATGGCAGTAATTTGAGCATCATTTAAGTTTTTAGAATCTTTTACACCAAGTTCTTTTAAAAGTGGAATTTGTTTTGCATCTACATATGCAGCAACAACTGTCATTGGTCCAAAATAATCTCCAGTACCTACTTCATCAGAACCAATAATCGACATTGTTCCAATTAAAGCGGGCGGAGCGAATCGATGTGCGTGTACTGTTTTTTTTGCAGGAGATGCTGGTAATTGGACAAGATTTTTCCAGCGTGCTGCTTCTTCCATAGCACGTCCACCTTGAAACATAACTTTTCCTGATTTATAAGCAGTAATTGTACAAGATGGTACTTTCGCGATAAAGATACCGCCTTGCGGAACTGTTGGACTGATTGCTTGTTTGTATTGGTTTTTCATCTCTTCAATGACTGTAGAACTTGTTTGTAATACGATAGAATTTGACAAAATGGTCGCTCCTTTTTCAATAGTGTTATTTTTATCATATCGGATTATTCTTTCTGTTTCCATATTGGGAAAGTTCATGGTATGATAAACTTTAGGATTCTGTACGTGATTGGAGGCCGGTGAGTTGTCACAACAAAAGGGAAAGAAAAGTCGAATTAATGTAGAAATCTATGGTCAACAGTACTCAGTTGTTGGCGATGAAAGTACAAGTCATATCCGCATGGTAGCAGCGATTGTGGATGATAAAATGCGCGAACTCAATGCCAAGAATCCTTCGCTTGATACGAGTAGACTAGCGGTATTGACGGCGGTAAACGTCATACACGATTACATAAAATTAAAAGAAGAACATGAAAAACTGAAAGAAAGTATGAGACAAAAAGGAATGGAATAACATGATTGATATCATTATCATTTTATTGCTTGTTATGGGATTTTTCCTCGGTTTAAGAAGAGGATTTATTCTACAACTTGTAAAGTTAACAAGCTTTATTATCGCATACCTTGTTGCATACTGGTACTGTAAAGATTTAGCGCCAGCGTTGGCGAAAATGATTCCGTATCCGTTTGATAAAAATGTATCCGTTCCAGAATGGATTGATGCAAACAATATTGAGGCAGTATTTTATCAAGCAATTGCGTTTATTATACTGTTTATTGTTACAAAGATTGCACTTTCCTTACTTGGTAATTTGTTAAATATGTTTGCGGAAATACCAGTGTTAAAGCAAATTAATGCATTTGCTGGAGCAATTCTTGGTTTTTTAGAAGTATACATTATTTTGTTTGTTTTAATTATTATTGGCACGATTCTTCCGATTGAACAAGTGCAAACACCATTACAAAAATCATCAATTAGCAAAATAATTGTAGACGATACACCGATTCTTTCTGAAAAGGTGAAGGAACTATGGCAGACAGGTAGCAGAGTATAACTTCTCTTTTTCGGAAAGAGAAGTTTTTTTCTATGAAGGAAAGGCGGGGAACGTATGAAAGTAAATAAAAAACAAGTGATTAAATTATTAGAAACAATCGCCCTTTTTATGGAATTAAAAGGCGAGAATCCATTTAAAATATCCGCATTTCGTAAAGCGGCAGCAGCATTAGAAAGTGATGATCGCAGCCTTTCTGAAATTGAAGATTTCACAAAGATTCCAGGCATCGGAAAAGGAACTGCAGCAGTTATTCAAGAATATATGGAAGCTGGAACGTCCGAAGTATTGCAGGAGCTTGAAAAAGAAGTGCCTAGTAGCTTATTGCCATTATTAAAACTTCCAGGACTCGGTGGTAAGAAAGTGGCGAAACTTTACAAAGAACTGGGCGTTGTTGACATGGAAACATTAAAGCAAGCTTGTGAAGAAAAGAAAGTACAGGAGCTTGCTGGGTTTGGGAAGAAGACGGAAGAGAAAATATTAGAAGCAATTGCGCAAGCTGGTTCTCGTCCTGAACGTTTACCGATTGCAATGGTACTTCCTATTGCCGGGGAAATAGAAGAAAAATTGTCGAACATTGCAGAAGTCATTCGTTTTTCGCGCGCGGGTAGTTTGCGCCGCGTTCGGGAGACTGTGAAAGATTTAGACTTCATTATTGCAACGACAGAACCAGCAGCAGTACGTGAACATTTGCTGCAATTTGATAATATGATTGAAGTGATTGCAAGCGGTGATACAAAAGTATCTGTTCGCCTGCAATATGAATATGATATTTCAATTGATTTTCGCCTTGTGAAACCTGAGGAATTTATTACAACGCTTCATCATTTTACAGGTTCAAAAGATCATAACGTAAGAATGCGTCAGATTGCAAAAGATAACGGTGAAAAGATCAGTGAGTATGGTGTGGAAAATTTGGAGACAGGTGAAGTGAAAACATTCGAAACAGAAGAAGAGTTTTTTGCTCATTTCAACCTTCCGTTTATTCCGCCAGAAGTGCGCGAGGATGGAAAAGAGATTGAACTCATTAAGGAATATCCAAACTTAATTCAGTTCTCTGATATACAAGGTGATCTCCATATGCATACAACATGGAGTGATGGTGCTTTTTCCATTGAAGAGATGGTACAAGCATGCCGCGCGCGTGGGTATAAATTTATGGCAATTACGGATCACTCTCAATATTTGAAAGTAGCGAATGGCTTAACGAAAGAGCGACTTCGTGAACAAGCAAAAGAAATTGAGCGCATCAATGCGAAATACCCAGATATCACAATTTTACGTGGGATTGAAATGGACATACTGCCAGATGCGACATTAGATTTTGATGATGAGGTATTAGCGGAGCTTGATTATGTAATTGGTGCGATTCATTCCAGTTTCTCACAAGATCGTGAAACAATTATGAAACGTTTGCGCACCGCAATTGAAAATAAGCATGTAACAATGATTGCTCATCCAACAGGACGTCTTCTTGGACGCCGTGAGGGCTATGATGTAGATACAGATTTATTAATTGAGCTCGCAAAAGAAACAAATACTGTTTTAGAATTAAATGCAAATCCGAACCGTCTAGATTTAAGTGCGAAATTATTAAAACAGGCACAAGATGCTGGTGTGAAAATCGCAATTAATACAGATGCTCATACACTTGAGATGTTAGAGGATATGGAAACAGGTGTAGCGGTAGCGCGCAAAGGTTGGATTCAAAAAGATACTGTGATTAACACATGGGATATTGAACGTTTATTAGATTTTATTAAACGTAATAAGTAACACAAGGGGGACAGGCAACTTATGTTAGAACGAACGTTGCGTGTATTAGAATATGACAAAGTAAAAGAACAGTTACTTGAGCATACAGCTTCTTCGCTTGGCCGAGATAAAGTAAAGCGCCTTATGCCAAGCACAGATTTTGAAGAAATTGTGGAAATGCAAGATACAACTGATGAGGCGGCGAAAGTGATCCGTTTAAAAGGACATGCACCACTCGGCGGGATTTTTGACATTCGATCGAATGTAAAGCGTGCAAAAATAGGAAGTATGCTGAGCCCGCATGAATTACTGGATATCGCAAGTACGATGTATGGCAGCCGTCAAATGAAACGATTCATTGAAGATATAGTTGATAATGGCGCTCAGCTTCCGATTTTAGAAACTCATGTTGCGCAAATTGTCTCTTTATATGATTTAGAAAAGAAAATTACAGGCTGTATTGGAGATGGCGGCGAAGTACTCGATAGCGCCAGCGATAAATTGCGTGGTATTCGCAATCAAATTCGTACAGCGGAAAGTCGCATTCGTGAGAAGCTCGAAAATATGACGCGCTCTTCAAATGCGCAAAAGATGTTATCAGATGCCATTGTAACGATTCGTAACGATCGCTATGTAATTCCGGTTAAGCAGGAATATCGTGGCGTATATGGTGGCATTGTTCATGACCAATCTGCATCAGGACAAACGTTATTTATTGAACCGCAAGTCATCGTGGAACTGAATAACGCCCTGCAAGAAGCACGTGTGAAAGAGAAACAAGAAGTAGAACGTATTTTAATGATGCTTACGGAAGAAGTAGCAGCAGAAGCTGATATCGTACTAGCAAATGTCGAAGTGATTGCGAATCTTGATTTTATCTTTGCGAAAGCTTTGTATGCGAAACGAATGAAAGCGACAAAACCGATTGTCAATAATGAGCGTTATATGGAGTTACGCCAAGCACGTCATCCGCTTATCGATCCAAAAGTGATTGTGCCAAACGATATTGTGCTTGGTAAAGACTTTACAACAATTGTCATTACAGGTCCGAACACAGGGGGGAAAACCGTTACGTTAAAGACGGTTGGAATATGCGTATTAATGGCACAGTCTGGTCTTCATATTCCCGTACAAGAGGAATCGGAAATATGCGTATTTAAAAATATTTTTGCTGATATCGGTGACGAGCAATCCATTGAACAAAGTTTAAGTACATTCTCTTCCCATATGGTTAATATTGTCGATATTTTAGAGAAAGCTGACTTTGAAAGCTTAGTGCTATTTGATGAATTAGGTGCTGGAACAGACCCGCAAGAAGGGGCAGCTCTTGCCATTTCTATCTTAGATGAAGTACATAATCGCGGTGCACGCGTTGTTGCAACAACGCACTATCCAGAATTGAAAGCATATGGATATAATCGTAATCAAGTGATTAACGCAAGTGTGGAATTTGATGTGAATACATTGAGTCCAACTTACAAATTATTAATTGGTGTACCAGGACGTAGTAATGCTTTTGAAATTTCGAAGCGCCTTGGATTATCTGAACGCGTAATTAATCGTGCTCGCAATCATATTAGTACAGATACAAATAAGATTGAAAATATGATTGCGAAATTAGAAGAAAGCCAAAAGAATGCAGAACGTGATTGGAAAGAAGCAGAAGAGCTTCGTAAGCAGTCTGAAAAGCTTCATCGCGAATTGCAACGTCAAATTATTGAATTTAACGAAGAACGTGATGAACGATTATTAAAAGCGCAAAAAGAAGGGGAAGAAAAGGTCGAAGCTGCGAAGAAAGAAGCAGAAGCGATTATTCGTGAACTTCGTCAATTGCGTAAAGCGCAGCTTGCCAATGTGAAAGATCATGAATTGATTGAAGCGAAAAGTCGCCTAGAAGGGGCAGCGCCTGAGCTTGTGAAAAAGCAAAAAGTAAAAGTGAAAAATACAGCGCCAAAACAACAGTTAAGACCAGGCGATGAAGTAAAAGTATTAACGTTTGGCCAAAAAGGTCAACTTCTAAAAAAAGTAAGTGATAGTGAGTGGAACGTTCAAATTGGGATTCTGAAGATGAAAGTAAAAGAATCTGATATGGAATATATTAATACACCAAAGCAGCTTGAGAAAAAAGCAGTTGCAACAGTAAAAGGACGGGACTACCATGTTTCTTTAGAACTGGATCTTCGCGGTGAACGTTTTGAAAATGCGATGATGCGTGTTGAAAAGTACTTAGATGATGCACAGCTCGCTAACTATCCACGTGTATCAATCATTCACGGTAAAGGAACAGGAGCGCTTCGACAAGGTGTACAAGACTACTTGAAGAACCATCGCGGTGTGAAAAGTTTCCGCTACGGTGATATGGGCGAGGGAGGCCTTGGCGTTACAGTTGTCGAATTAAAATAGCAAAAAGCCAAATAAAGGGGTAAACCGTTATGTTTATGGACAAACTTGCAAAAGTATTGTTAGCATGTTGCGGCATATTTTTGGTGATTGGGGTTATTTATTTAATGGTTTTTGCAAAGTAAAGAAGTGTCAATCTCGGCATCATACTATGCTTTGAGATTGATGCTTTTTCTTTTTGGACAATCTATAAGAAAAAGGAATAGACAATGAAAATTAATCAATTTATAAGTGAAGCCCTCTCTTGTTCAAGGCGAGAAACAGATCGTCTTATTAAAGCTGGGCGCGTTGCAATGAATGATAAAGTTTGTACGCATGGTGTACTTGTAAAACCCGATGATGTTGTCACGGTTGATGGGAAAGTTATTGAAAAAGAAGAAAAAGAAAAAGTATATATAGCTTTCCATAAACCAGTTGGCATCACTTGCACAGCTGCGAAACATATCGAAGGGAATATTATTGCTTATATCAACTATCCCGAAAGAATCTTTCCAGTTGGCCGTTTAGATAAAGCATCAGAAGGATTAATTTTACTAACAAACGATGGGAAGATTGCCAATCAAATTTTACATGGAGATCATGGACATGAGAAAGAATATGTCGTAACTGTTGATAAGTCGTTTACGGATGGGTTTATTCATGGCATGAGTTGCGGTGTGAAAATTAAAGATGGAATGACAAAGCCTTGTAAAGTAACGCGAGTAGATGACTCTACATTTCGCATCGTTTTAACACAAGGAATGAATCGACAAATTCGGAGAATGAGCCGTGCTTTTGGTTATACAGTAACAAAACTAAAGCGCGTTCGAATTATGAATATAAAATTAGGTGAGCTTGAGGTTGGAAAGTGGCGCTATCTTACCGATGAAGAGTTACAAGAGTTACGAGGAGCATTATAGGGAGAGTTGTTTGCTCCGTATGTTTTTTGTCAGAAACAATAAAACTGTTGCTTTTTTTTAAAATACCCCATATAATAAAAAACAACAAGTTTCGACAATATATTTTGTAAAAGTAATGATGAGGACATGAGTTATTTTTTACGATTCTCAGAGAGGGAGGTCTTAGGCTGTGAGCTTCCTAATACGAAAAGATAAACTTACCACCTCTAAACTTCAAGAGTGAACTGCATGTGCATTGTAATTCTTGGCGGATAAAACCGTTATCAATTTACACGAGCTATAAAATGGATTTTTTTATTATACATTCATTTTATTAGAATAAGGGTGGAACCACGATTTCAACACTCGTCCCTTTGTTAGGGACGGGTGTTTTTTGCGTTCTTTTGTAAAGAAAGTACGATATGGAAAAGGGGATGTAATGAATTTTGTTTCTGAATATTCTGTTTATTTAGGGAGGTAAATGAAAGTGAAGTCATCTTTAAAGGTATCTGAAATATTTGCAATTAGTTTAATGTTATTTGCACTTTTCTTTGGTGCAGGAAATATGATTTTTCCACCAGCATTAGGACAAGGGGCTGGAACAAATGTATGGATTGCGTTATTTGGGTTTGTCATTACAGGTGTGGGACTTCCGTTATTAGGAGTCATCGCAATCGCCTTAAAGGGAGATATTAATAAACTGGCCGGTCGTGTACATCCTTTATTTGCACTTGTTTTCATTGTTGCGATTTATTTATGTTTAGGTGTATTTGTAAGTGTACCACGTACAGGCACAGTTGCTTATGAAATGGCAGTTGCTCCATTTTTGCCAACTGAAGTAGCTGGTGCACAGTATCCACTTGTTATATTTACATTTATTTTCTTTGCCGTTACATTTTATTTAGCATTGAATCCATCAAAACTAGTGGGACGCATCGGAAAAGTATTAACACCAATTTTATTAGCAATTATTGTGATTATTGTTGTGAAAGCATTGATTTCTCCAATTGGAGAGTTTCGTGCACCAACTGAAACTTATAAAGACCCACTTTTCAAAGGATTTATTGATGGATATTTAACATTAGATGGATTAGCGGCGCTTGTTTTTGGAAATGTCGTTGTGAATACGTTAAAAGGAAAAGGTGTTACAGATAAGAAAAGGATTGCACGAGTGACAATTATTGCAGGGATTGTTGCTGCGCTTGCCTTATTTCTTATTTACTTAGCGCTTGCTTATTTAGGAGCGTCTAGTGTTTCTCTTGGAATGGGGGAGAACGGTGGTGTTATTTTAACGAATATTGTTCATCATTTATTTGGTGAATATGGAACTTTATTACTAGGTGTAGCAATCACAGCAGCATGTTTAACAACATCTGTTGGAATCGTTGCAGCGTGCGGAGAGTTCTTTTCAAAACTATTACCAAAATTTCCTTATCAAACAGTCGTTTTTATTTTCTGTGCATTAGCATTTATGGTGGCAAATCTTGGGTTAACACAGCTCATTGCATTAGCATTACCAATTTTAATTACATTGTATCCAATTGGGATTGTGTTGATTATCTTATCTCTTGTGGAAAATTATATTCGGATTCCATTAGCGATGTACGTAGGAGGGATGATAGGAGCGTTTGCAATTAGTCTGTTCGATGGTTTGCACAATGCGAATATTGAGATTGCAACACTTGCACCTATTTTAGAAAAAATACCACTTTATAGCGTTGGAATGGGCTGGCTAATTCCAGGAATCATTGGTATGTTTGTCGGATATGTTGTGTCTATGTTTCAAAAGAGGGCAGTTGTGATAGAGGAGTAAGCGACGAGAGTATTCTGAAAAAGGAGCTCGTTGTACTTACAAAGTGATAATATGGTATAGTGAAACGAGGCTTTTTTTCAGCCTCGTTTTTCGTGCTTCCTAATCCATTAGAAAGCATTTAAGTAGAAAGGAAGTCATTATATGAGATCTGAAGTAGCTGTGAAAATAAAACCAAAATTTACAAAACAATTGAAAAGTGGCTATCCACTTATTCTAAAAGAGGCAATTCAAAATGTAAATGACATACAGGAAGAAGGAACGATTCTTAATATATTAGATGAGAAAAATCAATTTCTTGGAAAAGGATATTACGGTAAGCAAAATAAAGGGTATGGTTGGATTTTAACGAGAAAAGAGAAAGAACGCATTGACCAAGCTTTCTTTGAACGAAAAATAAAATCAGCGTTGCATAAGAGAAAAGGTTTTTATAAATCAAATGATACGACAGCATTCCGTGTTGTAAATGGTGAAGGTGATGGTCTTGGCGGTGTAATCATTGATTATTATGCTGGGTTTTATGTGATTAGCTGGTATAGCGAAGGGATATATTCCTTTAAAAATGAAATCATTGGAGCTCTTCAAAAGGTAGCAAATGTCAAAGGAATCTATCAGAAGAAGCGCTTTGATACAAAAGGAAAATATATTGAAGAAGACGACTTTGTAGTAGGAGAGCGTGGTGAATTCCCCCTTCTCGTCAAAGAGAACGGTGTAAACTTTGCGGTGTATTTAAACGATGGTGCAATGGTAGGCGTATTTTTAGATCAGCGTAACGTTCGAAAACAAATTCGTGATACGTATGCAAAGGGCAGAACTGTTTTAAATATGTTCTCTTATACAGGTGCTTTCTCCGTATTCGCGGCCCTTGGAGGAGCAATCAAAACAACAAGTGTCGATTTAGCAAATCGCAGTTTAAGTAAAACAATTGAACAATTTAGCGTAAATGACATTGACTATGAAACACAAGATATTATCGTTGAGGACGTATTCCATTACTTTAAATACGCAGCAAAGAAGCAGATGAAGTTTGATATGGTTGTACTAGATCCGCCAAGCTTTGCACGTTCGAAAAAATATACATTTAGCGCAGCAAAAGACTATAAAAACTTATTAAAAGAAACAATTGCCATTACAGAAAACAACGGGATTATCGTTGCTTCTACAAACTGTAGTACATTTGATATGAAAAAATTTAAAGGTTTTATCGATACAGCTTTTAAAGAGATGAATGGTAAGTATAAAGTTTTAGAAGAACATTCCTTGCCAGAAGATTTCCGTACAATCGATCAATTTAAAGAAGGTAACTATTTAAAAGTAGTCTTTATTAAAAAGTTTAAAGGATAATAATAAAAAAGAAGCTCATTTACAATTGAGCTTCTTTTTTATTGCACAATATGCTGCACGCGGCCAACTTGTCCGTCTTTCAATCGAACTTTAATCCCGTGTGGATGAGATGGTGCGTTTGTTAAAATATCTTTTACAATCCCTCGAGTGAGAGTACCAGTCCGTTGATTTTTCTTTAAAACAATATCTACTTCTAGATCAGGTGAAATATTCGCTCGTTTTTGTCCGTTCATTTATACACCTGTACGTCTACGTTGATTATTTGGCTTTTTTGTTTGTTGACTTTGTAACTTCTTTGTTGCTAGGTCTTTATTTTTCAGATTTTCTCCACCTTTGTTTTCTTGCTTTTTCTTCGCAAGTTGCCCGCGCATTAAATCCGCCAAGCTTACTTTTTTATTCTCTGACATAGTGAGTCTCCTTTATATAAAGTACATTACAAACATGAGCTGTAAATTTCATCATATCATTGTTACAGAAGGAAAGGAAGTTGGTTTGCACATTCATATAATTCTTTCCACTTTATAACAGTTACGATACAATGAAATTGTTAATATTTGTAAAAAGGGGATAGGAGCATGTCACGTCATATTTTATTAATAGAAGATGACATTTCGATTCAAGAAATGGTCGAGAAATATTTATCAAAAGAAGGATTTCAAGTTACATTTGCTTCTGATGGAGAAGAAGGCGTTGCGAAATTTTTTCATGGATCATTTGACTTGATTATTCTTGATATTATGATGCCAAAGCTAGATGGTTTAGAAGTTGTGAGAATTATTCGCGAAAAAAGCGCTGTACCGATTTTAATGATGTCCGCAAAAGATACAGATATCGATAAGGCGGTGGGGCTAGGACTTGGTGCAGATGATTACATTTGCAAACCATTCTCTATGATTGAATTGGCAGCGAGAGCAAAGGCAAGTATTCGAAGATTTACAAAGTATTCAGCTACGGAGCAAAAAGAAGAAATGATTGAGATTGGTGATTTGAAAATAGATCCGATTAACTTCACTGTGTATAAAAAAGAAAAACAGTTAAAACTTACTTTAAAAGAATTCGAAATTTTGAAATTGTTCGCAAGGAATCAAAATCGTGTATTTACAAAAGCGCAAATATATAATCTCATTTGGAATGAAGAATACTATGGCGATGATAATGTTATTAACGTTCATATGAGAAGATTACGTGAGAAAATTGAAACAGATCCATCCAATCCAGAATATATTAAAACATTATGGGGAATTGGCTATAAGTTGGAAGTGATGTAGCATGTTTTCTCTGCTCATGATTGTTATTTTTATATTATTAGGTGTCATTTATTTTCAATATAGAATAGGGAAAAGCAAGAGTGCGAATATACGTTATACGTATGAAAAATTAGAGAATATTATAAAACAACAAACCGGTGAGAAATTATTAGTTGTAACGGATGATAAAGAACTACAACAATTATTAGTAGCAATTAATCATTTATTAGATGCGAAACAAAAAACGAATGCGAATCATGCGAAGGTTGAAATTTCGATGAGAAAGATGCTTTCTAACATTTCTCATGATTTGAAAACGCCGCTCACTGTTATTCTTGGATATACGGAAATGTTAAATAAAGATAAAACGATGAATAAAGAAGAACAACACATACTGTTAGAAAAGGTACATGTAAAAACGTTAGAAGTAATGGAACTTATTCATAAATTCTTTGATTTGGCGAGATTAGAATCTGGAGATAAAGCAATTGAAATAACAAAGGTGAATATGAATGAAGTGTGCCGAGAAAAAATTTTAACGTTTTATGATTTGATAACGACTAAAGGGTTTGAGGTACATATTGATATACCAGAGAAAAATATGTATGCATTTGGGAATACAGAAGTATTAGGTCGTGTGTTAAATAATTTAATATCCAATGCCCTTACGTATGGATATGATGGAAAAATACTTGGTATTACGTTAAGCGATGATGAACGATATGTATATGTTGATGTATGGGATCGCGGTAAAGGAATTAATGAATCACATATTGATAAAGTATTTGAGCGTATGTATACGTTAGAGGATTCAAGGAATCGACTATATCAAGGTAGTGGTCTTGGACTCACAATTACAAAACGACTGGTAGAAGCTTTAGGGGGAGAAATTCATCTTTTTAGTAAGCCATATGAAAAAACAGTATTTACGATTATGCTGAGAAAAATCGATTTTTAGCTTGTAGAAATAGGATTCTACAAGCTTTTTTAAGCGTAAGGAATTTGTAAGGAAGGGGTAAGAAAAAAGAGACCTTCATTGTCTATGCTAGAGATATAAAGGAGAAAGGAGAAAATGAAATGACATATATATTAAGAACGAATCAGTTAACAAAGGTGTTTCAAGGAAAAGAAGTAATTTCGGACGTAAATATGCATGTGAAAAAAGGGGAAATTTACGGGTTTTTAGGACCAAATGGTGCCGGTAAAACAATGATTATGAAAATGATTGCAAATTTAATGAAACCAACGAGCGGAGAGATTGAAATTTTTGGCGAGAAGTTAACAGGTACATCATATGAAGTGTTAAAACGTATGGGAATGATGATCGAGTACCCTATTTTTTATGAAAAATTAACAGCTCAAGAAAATTTATATCTTCATTGTGAATATATGGGTTACTATGATAAGAATGGAATACAGCAGGCGTTACATCTTGTCAATTTACAAAACGTGGAGAATAAGAAAGTAAAAGACTTTTCATTAGGGATGAAACAAAGATTAGGAATTGCAAGAGCCATTTTAACGAAGCCGGAGTTACTAATTTTAGATGAACCAATCAATGGTTTAGATCCAGTCGGGATTAGAGAATTACGCGACTTATTAAAAATGCTTTGTAAAGAATATGGAATTACTTTATTAGTCTCTAGTCATATTTTAGGAGAAATGGAGCAAATGGCAGATACAATTGGGGTCATTCAAAATGGAAAATTGCTAAAAGAAGTTTCAATGAAGAGTATTAATGGAAAACAAACGGAGTATATTGAAATT
The DNA here is from genome assembly GCF_000017425.1 of Bacillus cytotoxicus NVH 391-98. Classification (GTDB taxonomy): domain Bacteria; phylum Bacillota; class Bacilli; order Bacillales; family Bacillaceae_G; genus Bacillus_A; species Bacillus_A cytotoxicus. The sequence goes on along the minus strand of NC_009674.1, from coordinate 3,297,781 downwards.
TCGGTTCCAGATGTGAAGCGTGCAGCTTACATGTTAGAAAATAAACTTTACATAACGAATTACAAAATAATGAGTGGAAATGTGATTCGTGTGTATGAAATGACCGTGATGCAGCAAGAAATTTCTAAAACGTTAATTATGAATGATGTGGAAATTGAAAGTATAAACAAAAAACATAGTTCATTAGAAGAATATTTTTTAAATATTGTGAATGAAGAGGGGATTCGTGCTTCATTTAATGAGATTTGAACTTATAAAATTTAAGTTATGGCCGATTATAAGAGGGGCGTTTATTGCGATATGTGTTTTTTCTCTACTTGTAATATTACTTATGTTTGATGGTGAGTTTACACATTATGATGAAGTATTTAGATTCATTGATATTTTTATGAGAGGAATCTATATCATATTTGGCGCGAGTTTAATTGCAAAATTTATTCAAGAGTTTCAAACGAAAACAATGCCGGTTATGTTTATGTACCCAATTAATCGAAAGAAAATGCGGATGGCTAAAATATGTATTATTATGATCGTTACCTTGCTTCTTATTCTCATTTCTGAAGGGATTGTTTTTTGCCTTTTTTTATATATTGAATTTATATAAACCAGTTATTACAGAATCACTCACGCCAGCAATTGTTAGTAAAAACGCCATTATGCTATTTGTAAACGCAGTAGCAGTAACGGGAATTAGCTTAATTCCCGTTTACTTCGGGATGAAGAATTATTCAGTTCGTACAACGTTTATATCAGCAATCATCATTATGTGTCTTGTAACGTCAAGTATAAACGGTGAATATTCTTTGTTTCATATTATCGCGATTCCTCTTGCGCTAGCTTGTGTAGGATTGCGTATAGAGCGATAAGGAAAATTGAACAAGTAGATTTGTATAAATAAAAGAAGTGTATGAGAAAATCAGTGGTTTACTTTAAGTATTGTTTTGCTAGGAATAGGAGATGTGTTCAGAATAATAAATTGAAGCAAGGGGGCTGATTATGGATTTGTTGGTACTTAATCTAATAGGCGGGATTATAGCCCTTTTAATCGGAGGAATTTTATATTACAGACGCCCTGAGCAGAAAGCTTTTTTACTTTTAATGGCGATAGGGGGAGTAGATATCATTATAACTGTAATGAGAATGCTTTTAAAATAGAAGCAGGGAGGGAAGAAAATGTTGCAACTTATGAAGCTAGAAATGAAGAAATGTAAGCTTGGGTGGTATGTGAAGGGGGCGATCATCGCAAATATAGTGATGGTTGCGATGTTGTTTCTTGCAAGCTATGTGTCACAAATTGAAGGAGATGTAGAACTAAGAAATTCTCAAATGATGCTTTCAATGGCTAGTGCAATGGTGCGAGGAACATTTATTGTCTTTGCAGGAGTATTAATTGCAAAACTAGTAATTGAAGAATATAAAAACAAAACAATATTACTTATGTTTTCGTATCCAATTAATCGAAAGAAAATCATTGCTAGTAAGCTATTAATCACGGCAACGCTAACGTTTGTAACAGTTTTATTATCCAATATTTTTGTAATAGGTGTCTTCTTTATTTTGAATCGTTATATGCTAGTTATTCCGAATACAATAACGGTAGCGGAGTTGATGCAAGAAGGGATAAAAGTGATTCCTTTTGCCATTGCAGCTGCAGGAACAGGTTTAATTCCATTGTATTTTGGTATGCGTAAATATTCTGTTCCAGCAACGATTGTGTCTTCCTTAATTGTTGTAATGATTGCATGTCAAAGTCAACCAGAGTTCTCATTAGCAACCTTTTTTCCGCTTCAATTCGCACTTGCGGCTATTGGCATTATGATTGCTTATTATGGAATTAGAAATATTGAGAATGAAGATGCGCTGTAAAGTTTCACATGAAACAAGTTACAGAAAAAGACAAGGTTCTCAATCGAGGCCACTGAAAAAGTGGTTACTTTGAGAAAATAACACGCATTTTATCAATATGTTGAAATTAAAAAGGATCCCATAACCTTTATATAGTAGGTGGTGGGATCCTCTTTCTTATGAAGTGGAGTTTTTCAGTGCCCTCTTCTCAATCCCTTGTCTTTTTCCGTTATTACATTTTGGGAGCTTCCATTCCTGCAGCTGCCCATTCTTCCTTTGCAGGGCCGTAAATACCAGGAACTTTCAAATCGGCTTGGCGCATAAGTACAGTCATTTGACCACGATGATGATTTTGGTGGTTGATTAAAGTCATTAAAAAGATAGAATTAGGCATTGGACGCCCAAAGAAGTCATTTATTGTAGCTAAATCTTTATCAGTCCATTGTGTTTGAATCGCTTCAACAAATGATGCATTTACTTTACGATAATTCTCCGCAATTGCTTTTGCTGAAGTTGGTACAGGATAATCTTTCGTCTCCCCTTCAAACTGTAAACCTGTTCCTGATAGAATGACCGGAACGGCCGTAACGATATGCCAAGCAACTCTACCTAAAGTCCAATGATCAGGCGTAATTTCTTGTGTTAACGATTCATCAGTTAATGTCTCTAATACTTTTTGTGTAGAATCAGCCTCATATTTCCATGTTTTTAAAAAGCCCTCAATTGTTTGAAACATGTTATCCCCCCCTATGGTTATTTAAATGATAAATTCACGAGAGAAGACGTTTTTCCTTCTTTTTATTTTATCCTGTAAAAGCCCGATTGGTGAGGGCTCATAATCAGTGGGGAATGAAGAAAAAACCCACGAATTAAAGGTTCACTTTATGTCACTTTGCTACAGTGTGTACATACATTTAGGAAGCAATGTTGAAGAAGAGTGAATTCGTTAAAAAAAGACAAAAGTACAAGCAAAATAAAATTTGCTGCATGTAATAACTATTAGGATATGGGGAATAAAGTGTTGCGTATCAAAGATTGGTTGTAGACCGAATCAGTTAATGTTTTATTCGGTTACGAAAGTGTATGTTAAAGATAAAAAATGAAGGAAGGAATCACCATGTCTCAATGGTACAATCATTTTCATACAAATTGTGGTTGTAATAAAACAACATATATTCATTCGTGCTGTTTTAGCTGCGATGGGACGGTTCCTAAAATTGGTCCAACCGGTCCAACGGGAATAACAGGAGCAACCGGTCCAACGGGAATAACAGGAGCAACCGGTCCAACGGGAATAACAGGAGCAACCGGTCCAACGGGAATAACAGGAGCAACCGGTCCAACGGGAATAACAGGAGCAACCGGTCCAACGGGAATAACAGGAGCAACCGGTCCAACGGGAATAACAGGAGCAACCGGTCCAATGGGAATAACAGGAGCAACCGGTCCAACGGGAATAACAGGAGCAACCGGCCCGACCGGTTCAACGGGAGCAACAGGAGCAACTGGCCCAACTGGTCCAACGGGTGTTAGTGTAACGGCAACGTACGCTTTTGCCAATAATACATCTGGTGGGGCTATATCTGTTCTTCTTGGCGGAACGAATGTACCGCTTCCAAATAATCAAAATATTGGTCCAGGTATTACTGTTTCTGGTGGGAATACCGTATTTACTGTTGCAAGTGCAGGGAACTACTATATTTCATATACAATTAATATAACAGCTTCGTTATTAGTAAGTTCTCGAATTACTGTTAATGGCTCACCGCTTGCGGGAACCATTAATTCCCCACTAGTGGCAACGACTTCATTTAGCGCGACAATTATTACAACGCTTGCGGCTGGTGACGCGATTAGTTTGCAGCTATTTGGAATATTGGCTGTTGCAACTTTATCAACTACTACCCCTGGAGCCGTTTTGACGATTATTAGATTGAGTTGATTTGAAATTAGAAATATTAGGTAATGAAGTTCCCTCTATTGTAATAAATGAATAGGGGAACAAGTACATAGAGGAAAAGTATTGAATAGTTGCATAAAAGTCAGAATATTATGATTGTAACGGAGTTATGGCTATAATATAATGAAAACAATCATCGTGAATGGGCATTCATTTTATAGTTACGAAAATGAAAGGAGGAGTAGGAATGGAAAAGCCTTGGTTAAAGAATTACCCAGAGGAAATTCCACATACAATTGCTTATGATACGCAGCCTCTTCATGTATATTTAGAGCAGATGTCTTCAAGATACCCAGAAAGGAAAGCGCTTCATTTTTTAGGGAAGGATATTACTTTTTCAGAATTAAATAGCAAGGTGAGGCAGTTTGCAAACTTTATTCAGAAACTGGGAGTGAAAAAAGGTGATCGAGTAGCGATTATGTTACCCAATTGCCCGCAAGCTGTCATTGGATATTATGGAACGCTACTTGCAGGGGGGATAGTTGTACAAACGAACCCTCTTTATACAGAACGGGAGCTAGAGTATCAATTACACGATTCTGGAGCGAAAGTAATTCTTTGTATGGATTTCGTATTTCCAAAGGTTGCAAGCGTTCAATCCACTACAAAACTTGAACATATTATTGTAACTCGCATTGCTGATTTCTTACCATTTCCTAAAAACCTTATTTATCCATTCATTCAAAGAAAGCGAACAAATCTCATCGTAAAAGTTGAAGAAAGTCATATGATTCACCTATGGAATTCAGTCGAAAAAGAGCGTGATACAGCGGTAGATATGCTTTGTGATCCTGAAAATGATTTAGCCCTTTTACAATATACGGGGGGGACGACAGGATTTCCAAAAGGAGTTATGTTAACGCATAAAAATCTTGTATCGAACACTTTAATGGGAATTCATTGGTTATATAATTGTGTAGAGGGGGAGGAAGTTGTTCTTGGTGTGCTGCCGTTTTTCCATGTATACGGAATGACTGCTGTGATGAATTTAAGTATTATGCAAGGGTATAAAATGGTACTCATTCCAAAGTTTGATATGAAAATGGTTTTTGAAGCAATAAAGAAGCATAAAGTTACACTATTTCCAGGAGCTCCGACCATTTATATTGCCCTTTTAAATAGTCCGCTTCTAAAAGAATATGATATATCTTCTATTCGTGCTTGTATTAGTGGTTCTGCTCCATTACCTGTAGAAGTACAGGAGAAGTTCGAAAGGATTACTGGTGGTAAATTAGTAGAAGGATATGGACTGACAGAATCATCACCAGTTACTCATAGTAATTTTCTATGGGAAAAACGTGTGCCAGGAAGTATCGGTGTTCCGTGGCCAGATACAGATGCCCGTATTGTATCGCTTGAAACAGGAGAAGTATTGCCACCAGGTGAAATTGGTGAGATTGTGGTCAAAGGGCCTCAAATTATGCAAGGGTATTGGAATAAACCTGAAGAGACAGCAGCAGTGTTGCAAGATGGCTGGTTGCATACGGGTGATGTTGGTTATATGGATGAAGAAGGTTTTTTTTATGTGAAAGATCGTAAAAAAGATATGATCGTTGCCAGTGGTTTTAATGTGTACCCACGCGAGGTAGAAGAAGTATTATATGAACATGATAAAGTACAAGAAGCGGTTGTAATCGGAATTCCTGATCCATATCGCGGTGAAACTGTAAAGGCTTATATTGTCTTAAAAGAAGATGAAGTTTGCTCCGAAGAAGAATTGGATCGATTTGCTCGTAAATATTTAGCTGCTTATAAGGTCCCAAAAGTATATGAGTTTCGAAGTGAATTACCAAAGACAACAGTTGGTAAGATTTTACGACGAGCTCTTATTGAAGAAGAGCAAAAAAAGAAAGAGGATGAACAAACGGGCTAAGGCCCTTTCTTTTTGAAAATATAGGATTGACAATGTTTCAAATAGTCAGTAATATTAAAATATGAATGACTACTCATTCAGTCATCTTCTTGAAGGGGACAGTAAAGTGAAAAAGAATAGACCAAAATATAATCAAATTATTGATGCTGCAGTAATTGTGATTGCAGAAAATGGATACCATCAAGCGCAAGTTTCTAAAATTGCAAAGCAAGCTGGCGTAGCTGATGGAACAATTTATTTATATTTTAAAAACAAAGAAGATATATTAATTTCCCTATTCCAAGAAAAGATGGGAGAATTTATCGAAACAATTCGTCAAAAAACAGCAGGAATTGAAAGCGCTGTAGAGAAGTTATTTATGTTGGTAGAAATGCACTTCTTGCTGTTATCACAAAATGATTCTCTTGCTATTGTTACACAACTAGAGCTTAGACAATCCAACCAAGAACTACGCCTTAAAATAAATGAAGTACTAAAAGGATACTTACAAGTCATAGATGAAATTTTAGAAACAGGTATAGGACAAGGAGAATTTAGAGCGAATTTGAATGTTCGTGTAGCAAGGCAAATGATTTTTGGAACAGTAGATGAGGTTGTGACCAATTGGGTAATGAGCGATCATAAATATGATTTGGTCGCACTTTCAAAAACGGTACATGAGCTACTTGTTTTAGCTTGTGGCTATCGTCAATAATGGGAGGGATCAAGTTGAAATTCCTATCTGTAACAGTTGAAGACCATATTGCAGTGGTAACGTTCAATCATCCACCAGCTAATGCAATGTCTTCGCAAGTCATGCATGACGTAACTGAATTAATTGATCAAGTTGAAAAAGACGACAATATTCGGGTTGTTGTTCTTCATGGGGAAGGTCGCTTCTTTTCTGCAGGGGCAGATATTAAGGAATTTACTTCTGTTGAGGACGCAAAGCAAGCGACAGAGCTGGCGCAGCTTGGACAAGTTACATTTGAGCGCGTAGAAAAGTGTTCAAAACCAGTTATTGCAGCAATTCATGGAGCGGCACTTGGCGGTGGTCTTGAATTTGCTATGTCTTGTCATATGCGTTTTGCAACTGAAAGTGCCAAGCTTGGTTTACCTGAGTTAACATTAGGATTAATCCCTGGATTTGCAGGAACACAGCGATTACCTCGTTATGTTGGAAAAGCAAAAGCTTGTGAAATGATGTTAACAAGCACGCCGATTACTGGCGCACAAGCATTAGAATGGGGTCTTGTAAATGGAGTGTTTTCTGAAGAATCCTTGTTAGAAGAGACGATGAAAATTGCAAAACAAATTGCAGGGAAAAGTCCTGCAACAGTTCGTGCTGTGCTAGAGTTATTGCAAACGACGAAATCACCTCAATATTATGAGGGTGTGCAACACGAAGCGCAAATCTTTGGAGAAGTATTTACAAGCGAGGATGGAAGAGAAGGTGTAGCGGCATTTTTAGAAAAACGCAAGCCTTCATTTAGCGGTAGGTAGTACATTATTTTTTTAATATAAATTAACAGAATATTTAAATTGATGAAATCTTTCTAAAAAATAAGGGGGTAAATGGAATGAACATCTACGTACTCATGAAACGAACATTTGATACAGAAGAGAAAATTGTAATTAAGAATGGTGCAATTTATGATGGCGAAGCAGAATTCATCATCAACCCTTACGATGAATATGCGATTGAAGAAGCCATTCAAGTAAGAGATGCACATGGCGGTGAAATTACAGTTGTAACAGTTGGTGGTGAAGAGAGCGAAAAAGAACTTCGCACTGCGCTAGCAATGGGTTGCGACAAAGCGGTATTAATTAATATTGAAGATGATGTGGAAAATGGCGATCAATTTACAACAGCAAAAATACTTGCGGAGTATTTAAAAGATAAAGAAGCAGATTTGATTTTAGGTGGAAACGTAGCGATTGATGGTGCATCTGGACAAGTTGGTCCTCGTGTAGCGGAAGCGCTAAATATGCCATATGTAACGACAATTACAAAGCTTGAAATTGATGGTACAAAAGTGAAGATTGAGCGCGATGTTGAGGGAGATACTGAAGTGATTGAAACATCGTTACCGCTTTTAGTAACTGCGCAGCAAGGTTTGAATGAACCTCGTTATCCATCACTGCCAGGTATTATGAAAGCGAAGAAGAAACCGCTTGAAGACATAGAATTAGATGATCTAGATTTAGAAGAAGAAGATGTGGAGGCAAAAACAAAAACAATTGAAATCTACTTACCTCCTAAGAAAGATGCAGGTAAAGTGTTACAAGGCGAGCTGCAAGATCAAGTAAAAGAACTTGTATCATTGCTCCATACAGAAGCAAAAGTAATCTAATAAAATACGAAATTATATATACAGGAGGGAAAATCTATGGCTCGTAAAGTATTAGTAATGGGTGAGGTTCGTGATGGATCACTACGTAACGTTTCATTTGAGGCAATCGCAGCAGCAAAAACAATTGCAGAAGGTGGTGAAGTAGTTGGCCTTCTTATTGGAGAAAGTGTTGCTAGTTTGGCAAGCGAATTGATTCATTACGGTGCAGATCGCGTTGTGACAGTTGAAAGTGATACATTAAAATCATATACATCCGATGGTTATGCACAAGCATTTTTAGCTGTACATGATGAAGAAAAACCAGAGGGGATTGTATTTGGACATACAGCACTTGGAAAAGACTTATCGCCGAAATTAGCTGCAAAACTAGAAGCAGGACTTGTGTCTGATGTAACTGCTTTAGAAATTGCTGGCGGTAATGTTGTATTCACTCGTCCAATTTATTCTGGTAAAGCATTTGAGAAGAAAATTGTAACAGATGGTATATTGTTTGCAACGGTGCGCCCAAACAATATTACGCCGCTTGAAAAAGATGAGTCGCGTACGGGAGATGTATCATCTATTACAGTTGATGTAAAAGATTTGCGTACGATTATTCAAGATGTTGTTCGTAAAACAGCAACAGGTGTAGATCTTTCAGAAGCGAAAGTAATCGTTGCCGGTGGACGTGGAGTGAAAAGTGAAGATGGTTTTAAACCGTTACAAGAATTAGCTGATGTTTTAGGAGGGGCTGTTGGAGCATCTCGTGGAGCTTGTGACGCAGAATATTGTGACTATTCATTGCAAATTGGGCAAACAGGTAAAGTTGTTACACCAGATTTATACATTGCATGTGGTATTTCCGGTGCGATTCAACATTTAGCTGGTATGTCTAACTCAAAAGTAATCGTTGCAATTAATAAAGATCCAGAAGCAAGTATTTTTAAAGTAGCTGACTATGGCATTGTTGGTGACTTATTTGAAGTTGTACCACTTTTAACAGAGGAGTTTAAAAAGTTAAAAGTACATTCTTAATTCGATGATCTTTGCGTTTCAAGTGAATGACCCTTATATATAAGGAAATGTGGGAGATTTCTTGTCTCTCACTTTTTTATATGTATTTCTATATTTTTGTATAGTATAAAGGCACATTTTTTTGTTACAATACATAACGATACATAATATTCGCCACGTATATAAGATAATGATATACTCTTGGTAGAATACACTTGAAGGAGGAAATGAAATGGCAATTGTAAACGCAACTGACCAAAGCTTCGCAGCCGAAATAAGCGAAGGTGTTGTATTATTAGATTTTTGGGCACCATGGTGTGGACCTTGTAAAATGATCGCTCCTGTATTAGAAGAAATTGATGCAGAATTAGGCGATAAAGTAAAAGTAGTAAAAGTGGATGTTGATGAAAACCAAGAAACTGCTCGTCAATTCGAAGTAATGAGCATTCCAGCTCTTTTCGTCTTAAAAGATGGTAAAGTGGTTGATCAAGCATTAGGTTACAAACCAAAAGAAGCGTTAGTAGAATTAGTTTCTAAACACTTCTAAAAAGAAAAGCGTTGCCCTGTTGGCAGCGTTTTTTTCTTTTCATTAAAACTATTTTCCATTCATTTGTTTTAAAAAGTTCGGTCATTTGAAAACCAAACCCTTCTCCTATAATAGAGTCCATGCCACAATGAGGACAAATAGCTGTATTGTTGTTATCCACAATTTCTATTGGGTGGAAATTTTTTAAACAATAAAAATAGCCACATATGCAATCCTTTTCTAAGTAAGTTCTATTATGAGAGGAAAAATAGTGAGCATTCATGAACTATTTTTCCATTTTTATTTTCATTCTCCTTCTTCTTCTTTTTCTTTTTCTGATATACTCATTACTTTATCTCGCTATTTTAGGGCAGTAAGACTCTCATCTCAAGATTTAGAGAGAAGTAAAGATAAAGAGAAGCCTTACAGCTCAATTGCTTCATCTAATAATGAGCGGAGGAGGAAGAAAGATCCACTCACTAAAGTTTTTCTTTATATGTGAATTATTTTTTAAATCCATTGTGTGTCAAGCAGAAGGAAAATTCAGCATCATTTGCATGTAACATTATAAATAGAAGAGATTTTCCTTTTTTCTTATTTTCCGTTACAATGAAAGAACGTATGTTGGGGAGTGACAGAGATGTTCCTCTTTATAAATAGCGATGATACATATGGAGAATGGAGGTATGAGAGTGCACGAACATTTAAAAGAGAAGTTAGCAATTTTACCAGACCAACCAGGTTGTTATTTGATGAAGGATAAGCAGGGAACGGTCATATATGTCGGAAAGGCGAAAGTATTAAAAAATCGTGTGCGCTCGTATTTTACCGGTTCACATGATGGGAAGACACTTCGTCTTGTTGGAGAGATTGCTGACTTTGAATACATTGTGACTTCTTCCAATTTAGAAGCACTTATTTTAGAATTAAATTTAATTAAAAAGTATGATCCGCGCTATAATATGAAATTAAAAGATGATAAAACATATCCGTTTATTAAAATTACTGGAGAGAAGCAGCCGCGTTTGCTAATTACGCGAAAGGTGAAAAAAGACAAAGGAAAGTATTTTGGTCCTTATCCAAACTCACAGTCTGCACATGAAACGAAAAAATTACTAGATCGTATGTATCCGCTTCGTAAATGTACAAAAATGCCGGACAAAGTATGCTTATATTATCATATGGGGCAATGTCTAGCGCCTTGTGTAAACGAAGTAACAGATGAACAAAATAAAGAAATCGTTGATAAAATTACAAAATTTTTAAATGGTGGGCATAAAGAAATTCGTTCAGAATTAGAAGCGAAAATGTATGAGGCATCTGAGAAATTGGAATTTGAACGGGCGAAAGAACTGCGCGATCAAATTGCTCATATGGATGCAATTATGGAAAAGCAAAAGATGATTATGAATGATATTGTAGATCGTGATGTATTTGGATATGCAGTAGATAAAGGGTGGATGTGCGTGCAAGTCTTCTTCATTCGAAAAGGGAAGTTGATTGAGCGCGACGTTTCTATGTTTCCGATTTATGATGAACCAGAGGAAGGGTTCCTAACATTTATTGGCCAATTTTATGAGCAAAACAATCATTTTAAACCGAAAGAAATCGCCGTGCCAGGAAGTATTGATCCTGAATTAGTAGAGCGTTTTTTAGAAGTGGATGTAACGCAACCAAAGCGTGGGAAGAAAAAAGAACTTGTTGAACTGGCAAATAAAAATGCGAAAATTGCTTTAGAAGAGAAGTTTTATTTAATTGAACGTGATGAAGAGCGTACAGTAAAAGCAATTGAAAATTTAGGAGAACGGTTAGGAATTGACACACCGTATCGGATTGAGGCCTTTGATAACTCAAATATTCAAGGAGTAAATCCTGTATCGGCAATGATTGTATTTATTGATGGAAAGCCTGCGAAAAAGGAATATCGTAAATATAAAATCAAAACGGTTCAAGGCCCTGATGATTATGAATCGATGCGAGAAGTTGTGCGTCGCCGCTATACAAGAGCATTAAAAGAAGGATTACCGCTTCCTGATTTAATTGTTATTGATGGCGGGAAAGGGCATCTTGCGGCGGCAAGTGATGTTTTAGAAAATGAGCTTGGATTATATATTCCGATAGCTGGACTTGTAAAAGATGAGAAGCACCGAACATCTCATTTAATCATCGGAGATCCACCAGATCCTGTTATACTAGAAAGAAATAGTCAAGAATTTTATTTATTACAACGAATTCAAGATGAGGTACATCGATTTGCGATTACATTCCATCGGCAGCTGCATGGAAAGTCAGTTATTCAATCTGCTTTAGATGGAATTCCAGGAGTGGGAGAAAAGAGAAAAAAAGTATTGTTAAAGCATTTTGGTTCCTTGAAAAAAATGAAGGAAGCTTCTGTAGGGGAATTTGTTGAAGCGGGAATACCGCAACATGTAGCAGAAACCATTTATTCTTATTTAACGAACAACAAGACATTGTAGTTTACAATGTCTTCTGTTTTTTGTTATAATCACGCAATATTCTAAAATATGTGAATAACGTGTAAGATATAAAACAGTCAACTAAACATATGTGTCTAGCTGACTGTTAGTAGAGAGATTATACTTCAATGATGTCTTTTACATCCCATTTTACAAGGAATGTGATAGAATCCGAACGCTTCTTTTGCTCTTCATAGGATTCGGCAACAACATTTCGTTGCCTTTGAATTTGTTCAGCAATAAAGCCAGCTTCTAATTGATAAGAAGAATGGCGTTTTTGTTTTTCACGTTCTATGATAAGTGGGCCAGTTAGCTGAAAATGCATTTCTCGTCGTTTATGCTCGATGATACTTAAAGTACCCCAGCCAGCTTTTTCAAAAAAATGAATCATTTCTTCAATTGTTTCTAGTGGGTATTTTCTAGCTAAGTTTCTACCAGCCCAGTATAAAATTTCATTTAATTCTTTACCAATTAAATCAGATAATAATTCCTCGCGAAGTAGCTCATAAGCGAATGCGTTCAAAGAAATATCCTGTAAAGATTCTATATCGACTTTATTTTTGCTCACAATATTCCCCTCTTTCTATAGGGATTATTATATAACATTTCTCGCTTATAAAAAACAGCACTTTCTACGGGAAAATATGAATATATAGGAAGAAAAAAAGAATTGGCAAATTATATGCAAATTATGTATACGTTTTCTTGACGCTTCGACAAAAATAGGAGTAAAATGAACTTGGTATCAAATTATGCTGAAATATTTCGAATAATTTTTTCAGTTTTTCTTATAGCAGTAGTGAAAAAACATTATTGTTATAAACTATTCTGAAAGCAGCAGTCAAACATTCAAGGGGGGTAATGGGGACATGAAAGGCCGCGAGTATACGTTTCGTAAGTGGCACTCATTAATGGGAGTCATCCCGGTTGGTGTCTTTTTGACGCAACACTTAGTAGTAAATAATTTTGCAACAAGAGGAGCAGAGGCTTTTAACAAAGCTGCTCATTTTATGGAGCTCCTTCCATTCCGGTATGCGCTAGAGATTTTTGTCATCTTTTTACCGATACTGTACCATGCAATATATGGATTATATATTGCTTTTACAGCTAAGAATAATGCAATATCATACAGCTATTTCCGCAACTGGATGTTCGTTTTCCAAAGAATCTCAGGTGTTATCACTCTTATCTTTATCTCCTGGCATGTTTGGGAAACTCGTATTCAAGCTGCGATGGGACAGCAAGTGAACTATGATATGATGGCGAATATTTTAGGAAATCCTGTTATGTTTGGTTTCTATTTAGTTGGGGTTGTATCAACAATTTTCCACTTTGCAAATGGGCTATGGACATTCTGCATTAGCTGGGGAATTACAGTATCACCACGTTCGCAACGTATCTCTACTTATGTAACTTTAGCAATTTTCTTAGGTTTATCTTATGTAGGTGTGAGTGCATTATTAGCGTTTGTTGATCCGCAGCTAGCAAATCAGTAAGGAGTGGGAGATCATGAAAGGGAAACTTATAGTAGTCGGCGGTGGCTTGGCTGGCTTAATGGCAACGATTAAAGCGGCAGAAGCAGGAGTAAACGTGGAATTGTTTTCTTTAGTACCAGTAAAACGTTCGCATTCTGTATGTGCCCAAGGTGGTATTAACGGTGCCGTAAATACGAAAGGTGAAGGGGATTCTCCATGGATCCACTTTGACGATACAATTTATGGTGGGGACTTTTTAGCGAATCAACCACCAGTTAAAGCAATGTGTGAAGCAGCACCTGGTATTATTCATTTAATGGATCGCATGGGTGTTATGTTCAACCGTACAGAAGAGGGACTTCTTGATTTCCGCCGTTTCGGTGGAACGCAACATCATCGTACAGCATTCGCTGGTGCAACGACTGGTCAACAGTTATTGTACGCATTAGATGAACAAGTGCGTCGTCATGAAGTAGCAGGACTTGTAACGAAATATGAAGGTTGGGATTTCTTACGAGCTGTTATTGATGATGAAGGTGTATGCCGAGGAATCGTTGCACAAGATTTACAATCTATGGAGATTAAAAGTTTCCGAGCTGATGCCGTGATTATGGCAACAGGGGGCCCTGGTATCATCTTCGGAAAATCTACAAACTCTATTATTAATACAGGTACAGCAGCATCAGTTATTTATCAACAAGGTGCATATTATGCAAATGGTGAGTTCATTCAAATTCATCCAACAGCAATTCCTGGTGATGATAAATTACGCTTAATGAGTGAATCTGCACGTGGTGAAGGTGGCCGTGTTTGGACATATAAAGACGGTAAACCGTGGTATTTCTTAGAAGAGAAATATCCTGCATATGGAAACCTTGTACCTCGTGATATCGCAACACGTGAAATCTTTGACGTATGTGTGGAACAAAAACTAGGTATTAATGGTGAAAATATGGTATATCTAGATCTTTCTCATAAAGACCCGAAAGAACTAGATATTAAACTTGGTGGAATTATTGAAATTTATGAGAAGTTTACAGGTGATGACCCTCGTAAACTACCGATGAAAATCTTCCCAGCTGTTCATTACTCAATGGGTGGATTATGGGTAGATTATAAGCAAATGACCAATATTCCAGGTTTGTTTGCAGCAGGTGAGTGTGATTATTCTATGCACGGAGCAAACCGACTTGGAGCAAACTCTTTACTATCTGCAATTTATGGTGGTATGGTAGCCGGTCCAAGTGCAATTGAATATATAAAAGGTCTAACAAAAGCATCGGATACTGTTTCATCAGCTGTCTATGAACAAAATGAATTGATCGAAACAGAGAAATTTAACAATATTTTATCATTAGATGGTAATGAAAATGCTTACATTCTTCATAAAGAACTTGGAGAATGGATGACGGATAATGTAACGGTAGTTCGTGAAAATAAAAAACTACTAGAAACAGATGATAAAATTCAAGAGTTAATGGAGCGTTATAAACGCATTAACATTAACGATACAGCAAAATGGAGTAACCAAGGTGCTTCATTTACACGTCAACTTGCAAATATGCTTCAATTAGCACGTGTTATTACAATTGGGGCATATAACCGTAATGAAAGTCGGGGAGCACATTATAAACCAGAATTCCCAGAGCGTGATGACGTGAACTTCTTGAAAACAACAATGGCGAAATTTGATGGCGAAGGAAATGCACCAGCATTCCATTATGAAGATGTTGATATTTCATTAATCAAACCGCGTAAGCGTGATTACACTTCAAAACATGAAGTAGCTTCTAAGGGTGAAGAGAAGGGGGATAAACAACATGCCTGAGAAAACAATCCGCCTCATCATTACACGACAAGACGGACCGAATTCACAGCCATATGATCAAGAATTTGAAATTCCATATCGTCCTAATATGAACATTATTTCAGCGCTTATGGAAATTCGTCGTAACCCAGTTGATGCAAAAGGAAATCACACGACTCCAGTTGCATGGGATATGAACTGTTTAGAAGAAGTGTGCGGCGCTTGTTCTATGGTGATTAATGGTAGACCACGACAATCATGTACAGCGCTTATTGATAAATTAGAGCAACCAGTTCGCTTACAACCGATGAAGACATTCCCTGTTGTACGTGACTTACAAGTTGATCGTAGTCGCATGTTTCATGCGTTAAAACGGGTAAAAGCTTGGATTCCAATTGATGGTACATATGATTTGGGAGCGGGACCAAGAATGCCAGAGAAAAAACGCCAATGGGCATACGAACTTTCAAAATGTATGACTTGTGGAGTTTGCTTAGAATCATGTCCGAATGTAAATAGCAAATCTGATTTTATCGGGCCTGCACCATTGTCACAAGTGCGTTTGTTCAATGCACATCCAACTGGTGAAATGCATAAGGCAGATCGCTTACGTGCCATTATGGGTGATGGTGGACTTGCTAACTGTGGTAACTCGCAAAATTGTGTACAGTCATGTCCAAAAGGGATTCCGTTGACAACATCCATTGCAGCTTTAAACCGTGATACAACAATTCAATCATTTAAGGATTTCTTTGGTAGCGATAATAACTATTAATAAATATTGCCTCTTCGATTTGAAGAGGCAATATTTATATAGATGCTTTTTTGAACTGACTTTAAAATTTTCTGTTTATTCAAAAAGGAGAGTTGATTATGAAGCAAATTTCGTATATCGAAGATTTTGAGAAATGGGAATGTGGTTTTTCATTTTATATTCCTGTGAAAGTTCGTTTTGGTGAAACCGATATGTTTGGCCATATGAATAACAGTGTAGCGTTTACGTATTTTGAAGAAGCTCGGATTGAATTTTTTAAAGAGCTTGGTTTTATGCAAGAGTGGACGCATAAGTCATCTGAAACAATGATTGTAGTTGCGGATCTTCAGTGTAATTTTTTGAAGCAAATTTTCTTTGATGAACACTTAAAAGTATATGTAAAAGCTGGAGCAGTGGGAAATTCATCATTGGACTTACACTATATGGTGAAAAATGAGTCTGGAGAAATTTGTTTAGTGGGCCGTGGAGCAATGGTACAAGTGTCTAAGAAAACAGGAAAAGGAGAATCATGGTTTAAGGAATGGAAGCAAAAATTATTGCAAAAATAAAGAGAGCGATTTCGCTCTCTTTATTTTTTATCATCCATTGCTTCTTCTAATGTTAAGTGGTGTTTATATAAGTATGTAGCATACGGATTCCCAACATAGCGTAGATGCCATGGCTCATATGCGTATCCGGTTATATCTGTTTTATCTTCTAAGTATCGAATGACAAAGCCGAATTTATGAGCGTGTGCTGCAACCCATTTCCCTTCTTTTGTATCTCCGAAAATAGGTTCTAATTGGTATTTTGCTGATTTAGAACTAATATCCATTGCAAGCCCAGTCTGATGTTCGCTTGTTCCAGGAATTGCGCTAACAGCTTCAGCTTCAGCCTTTCCTTGGCGTTTAATATATGTGTTATGTAAAGATTGTTGCCGTTTATAAGAGCGATATCCTGAAACAGCTATTAGTTCTAATCCATCTTCTTTTGCAGCTTGGAACATGTTCTCAAGGGCGATGGCAGCATTTTTACGAAGTAATGTTTTTTCTTTATCTTTAGGAGAGGTAAAGGGAACATTTGGTTTTATTAAATCTTTCGGTATATGGCCATCTGGTAATTTGCGATGTTTATTCACTAAGACAAGTGGTGAATCTGGGTTTGTAACGAGAGAAAAAGTATCATCTATTTTTTGAGCTGTATGAGCTGCTTTTGGAAAGGAAGGAATTTCTTCATTTGAATGTTTCACATGCTTTTGATCATCGACTGCTTTCACTTCATTTCGCATGAATGAGTGAGAGCTGAAATAAGCGAAGGATGTGATGCCGATTATAGCGGTAGCGGTAGAAATAAAAACTATTTTTTTCATAAAGATGCTTATTCTCAGTCCTTTCTTCTTAAACTTATATTGTTTTTATTATAAATCTAGTTTGTAGAAAAAGAAATATAAGAGTCGTAACGTAATAGAATTGCAAAGAAAATGTCAGAAAATGTTTGAATATGTAGTTTTTTTTAGAATAATATTTCTAAAATCTTTCGTGAAATTGATTTTTTATGTAATATATATACATAAGAAGATGTAACGATTATTGAGAGTGGATAACTTCTTGGATAAGCTAGGAGTGAAAGGGAATGGATTTTGCAACAATTATTGGAATTATATTAGGTTTGGTTGCAGTAATAGTAGGGATGTTCTTTAAGGGAGCTGAGGTAGCAGCTTTATTAAACCCTGCTGCAGCACTTATTATTTTTGTTGGAACAATAGCAGCGGTATGTATTGCATTTCCAATGAATCAATTGAAAGGAGTTCCGAAGTTATTTAAAGTTCTTTTTGGTTCAAATAAAAAGGATTTAAGCTATGAACAATTGTTAGAGTCATTTGTTCAATGGACATCCGAAAGTCGGAAGTACGGTATTTTATCTTTAGAACAACAATTAGATGGCATTCAAGATGAATTTCTATTACGTGGTATGAAATTTGTTATTGATGGTGTGTCGGCTGAAGATTTAGAGCGAATTTTAGAAGCTGAATTGGAGGCAATGGAGGAACGTCATGCAAAAGGTGCGGCTATATTTTCGCAAGCTGGTACATATGCACCGACGCTTGGGGTTTTAGGAGCTGTAATTGGCCTTGTAGCTGCTCTAGGTAATTTAACCGATATTGAGAAGCTAGGGCATGCGATTTCAGGGGCATTTATCGCAACCATTTTTGGTATTTTTTCAGGGTATGTATTATGGCATCCATTTGCCAATAAGTTAAAGCAAAAATCTGCAGCAGAATTAGAAAAGAAACGATTAATTATCGATTGTTTATTAATGTTACAAGAAGGTACATATCCATTTATTATGAAAAATCGTATTTTAGGCGCACTTTCTGCTTCTGAGCGTAAAAAGCTAGAAAAAGGAGCGGAACAAAATGAGGAGTAAAAAGAGTAGAAAAGGGAAAAAGAAAAAACATGAGGAACATATTGATGAAACATGGCTTATTCCATATTCTGATATGTTAACGTTGTTATTTGCCCTTTTTATTGTTTTATTTGCTATGAGTAGCATTGATGCAGCGAAATTTAAACAGATGGCTCTTTCTTTCCGAAGTGAACTAGCAGGGGGAACTGGGAATAAAGAGTTTTTAAGTGACCAGAAACCAAAAAAGAAAGAAGAGTTATCAACAGACAGTTTGGAAGCTGAAAATATAAAAAAACAAGCAACAGAAAAAGCTGAAGCAGAAGTAAAACAGCGAGAAATGAACGAATTAAAAGCTGTACAAAAAAGTATTGATCAATATATTGAGGAAAGACAATTATCATCTTCTTTTAAAACAAAGCTAACGGAACAAGGCTTGATGATAACGATATTAGAGAATGTATTATTTGATTCGGGCAAAGCGGATGTGAAACCAGAATCGCTAAATATTGCGAACGAGATGTCTCATTTGTTACTTTCAGCTGCTCCACGTGAAATTACGGTATCAGGTCATACAGATAATGTACCGATAACCAATTCTCAATTTTCGTCAAACTGGGAATTAAGTACACAGCGAGCTGTAAATTTCATGCAAGTGTTGCTTCAAAATAAACAGTTAGACCCAGCGAAATTTAGTGCCACTGGATATGGGGAATATCGTCCGGCTACTTCAAACGATACATCGGAAGGGAAAGCAAAGAATCGACGTGTAGAAGTGTTTATCTTACCTTTACAAGGAACGATAAAGTAGGAGAATGTCTTCAGTTTAAAATATGGTAGATAAAAGAAAAGGATGGTGAAAGCCATCCTTTTCTTATTTTTCATCAAATGATTGTAAGCTGTTTCGACGAATTTTATCTTTCTCTGTATTGGTTTTTTTGAAGTTGCAAATAATTGATTTTATATTATATAGTAAAATACAATATTTATATAAAACGTTATATATTTGTGTGATTATAATTGATAATAGGTAGTTTTCGATTTGCAATTTTAAATGAATGATGGATAAATTAGGTATATGAGAATAAAATATCATGATAGAGAAGGGGAGGAGTTATCATTTGAGTTTACAAATACAAAAGTTAACAAAAATATTTGGCGAATCAAAAGCAGTTAATCAATTACATATTTCATTACCGAAGGGAGAAGTATTAGGATTACTTGGCCGAAACGGTGCAGGAAAAACAACGACGATCAAAATGCTTCTCGGTTTATTAACGCCGAATGAAGGATCCATTACATGGGATGGGAAAGCCATTTCTGAAAGTGGTGTAACGATTGGGTATCTTCCGGAAGAAAGAGGATTGTATACAAAAAGTAGAGTAGTGGATCAACTTCGCTATTTTGGTAGATTAGAAGGAATGACGAAAAAAGAAGTAGACCGCGCGATTGATCGCTGGTTAGAAAAACTCGCGATTCCAGAATATAAATATAAAATGGCAGGAGAGCTTTCAAAAGGAAATCAACAAAAAATACAATTAATTGCTGCACTTCTTCACGATCCAGAGCTTCTTATTTTAGATGAGCCATTTAGCGGGCTTGATCCAGTTAATGCTAGTATGCTCGCAAATATAATTGAAGAGCAAATACAAAAGGGAAAAACAATTATTTTATCAAGCCATCGTATGGAACAAGTGGAAGCGTTTTGTCAACACGTCTGTATTTTAAAGAAAGGGGAAGCGGTTGTAGAAGGGAAACTAAGCGACATAAAAAAAGAATACGGTTTTCGTAACTTAACAATTGAAGATGTGATAGAAAATGAACAGGCATTGCAAGCCTTACATATTTCGTACGAAAAACAACAAGGATTGCTATATGTGAAAGTCCATGATGATGCAGAAGCTTTAATGATTTTAAAAAAATTGCAGGAACAAGATATAAGCTTAAGACAATTTAAAATGTTAGAGCCGACGCTAAACGAAATATTTGTAGAAAGGGCGAAATAGTGATGCGTAAATTTTCTCATGTATTCTCATTTTATTTTAGGGAATCATTTCTTTCTAAAAAGACATTAATTACGAGCGGTATTTTATTTTTACTTATATTTGGTGTCTTTGCTTTTAATCACTTTGCATCTGGTGGAGATAAAAGTAAGGATAAAGATAAGATTGCAATTGTAGTAGAAACTTCTACTTATAAAGTACAAGAAGATGAATTGAATAAATTGTTACCAGATGCGAAGGTGAAATTGGGTACGAAAGAAGAGTATGATAAGTTACATAAGCAAGTTGAAGAAGGCGATTTAGATGGGTTGTTTCATATAACAGAAAAGAATGGAATCCCAGAAGTGAAATATATATATAGTGGATTTCCGAACGAAGCAGAATCTGCGGTTATAACAAAGTATTTCAAACAACAATATACACAAATAACGATTACTACGAATAATATTTCACCGGATGTAGCACAGAAATTACAGGTGGAAATTCCACTAAAAGAAGAAGCGATAAAAGATCGTGCGAGCATATTTGGTATCGGGTATTTCTTTACATTTATACTATACATGTTTATTCTCATGTATGGGAATGCGATTGGAACGAGTATTGCATCCGAAAAGGCTTCTCGCGTTATGGAAGTTATGATTCCGAAAGTAAAACCAATCATATTGATGTATGCAAAGGTTATAGCAACAATTGCAACGGCCTTATCCCAGCTATTAATTGCAGCTTGTGGATTTTTCATTCCATATGCAATTGGTTGGGTTGATTTTGACAATTCCGGGATGTTCGGACTGTTTCTAAATTTTGAGGCGTTAAATTCATTTGTCATTAGTATGTTCTTAATCTACTTTGTGACAGGATATTTATTGTATGCAATGCTATATGCAGCTATGGGAGCAGTTGTATCTAAAACGGAAGATTTGCAAACTGTTGCAACGCCAATTATATTTTTAGCAATGGGCGCACTTTTCATTAGTATTAAAGCATTAACAGATCCAAATAGTACACTTGTTGTAATTAGTTCTTATATCCCATTCTTTACGCCGATGGTTACATTCTCTCGTATTGTTGCTGGTGAGGCAGGGGCTATAGAGATTAGTACTACATTAGCGATTTTATTCCTAACGATTGTAATCATTAATTGGATTGCAAGTCGCATTTATGTCAATGGTGTTATGAACTACTCTGATAAAGTGAAATTTAAAGATTTAGCTAAGTTTATGAAGCGTCAATAAGGATAAAAGCATGATTTTCTAAGGAGAATCATGCTTTTTCTTTATGTATAAAGAAGAAATGGTATATAATAGTATGTATGTTTTTTGATAGAATGAACGTAAAGGAGGGTGTGCAGATGGGAATTAGTAGCCGTTTTACAGTAGGTGTTCATATGTTAACGTTACTTGCGATCGATCGAAACTCTCGCTGTACCTCTGAATGGATTGCTGGTAGTGTAAATACAAATCCAGTTGTGATTCGCCGAATTACAGGAATGTTGAAAAGAGCAGGTCTTGTTGATGTTCAAGCTGGAAAAGGTGGTACATCACTTGCTCGTGATTTAGATGAAATTACATTACTTGATGTATATAAAGCGGTGGAAGTAGTAGAAGAAGGTCATTTATTTTCCTTCCATGAAAATCCAAATGTCGAATGTCCAGTCGGAGCGAATATTCAATCGGTATTAGAAATTATTTTAATACAAGCACAAGAAGCAATGGAGCATGTACTTGCGAATGTAACAGTACAGCAGCTTGTGACAAGCTTACAATCGAAAATACAAAAATAAACAAGCGAGCCTTTCTACATAAGGCTCGCTTGTTTATTTATCATATTATTTTCAGTATTTAATACAAATCTCCCAACAATAACAGCAACGATACCACTAATAATTAGGGTAACAATAAACACTCATAATTGAGATACAGCCTCTCCACCAGCGAATAAAGCTGATGCAATATTATGAGCCGGGTTAACTGGCGTATCTGTTAAATGATAGGAATTAACACCGAATATCGGTGCTAATAAGAGCGTGGCATGAGTAATAAGCAGATAAGATAAGCTAAAAATCCTGTTCCAAAGCATAAGAACGCAATAACCCAGAGGATACGAATCATACTAGAGCTTATATCAAAATATTCACCTAAGCCCCCACATACACCGAATAGCATTTTATCAGTTTCAGACTTACGTAACTGTTTTGCCACTATACGCTCCTCTCCTTTCGTATGTGAATCACCTATTTTTATATATCGGTGATTCTATGTACTTTTATTGTATATAATATAGAGGGACAATTCAATTATATGAAATAAAAACGCGATATATATGTATCTCATACTAAATGAAGTAAAATTGTTTTCGTTTTCAGTTGATTATACGACTGGAAGGGATGTTACATTGACAGTTCCTATTTATAGGCATGTCATTCCAATCCCATTGTTAGATCAGAAAGATGTAAAAGTTGCATTGAGAACTGATAGTGTTACATGAAGAATATAAATTGCATACAAATGTGTATTCGCACACAAAATGTAGCCTATTTTCATTCACCACTCGTGCGCTTTGTTCATACAATATCTTGACTAAATAAAACACCCAACTTACACATGTACAGCTCTGGCTTAAGCAAGGAGGGTTATACCAGTTGAAGGATAAAGCGTATCAATCTAAACCGTTACTCACAAAGAGAGAGAGAGAAGTATTTGAATTATTAGTTCAAGATAAAACAACAAAAGAAATTGCAAGTGAACTATTTATTAGTGAAAAGACCGTACGCAACCATATATCAAATGCAATGCAAAAGCTAGGGGTTAAAGGACGCTCGCAAGCGGTTGTTGAGCTTCTTCGTATGGGAGAACTCGAGTTGTAATAGGTGAAGCCGATCTTTTTTAAAGGTCGGCTATTTTTTCTGTCTTGCAAATTGCGAAAAAAAGGAGCAAAATAAAAAAGGTCCTGGTCTATACAGGTACATATGAAAAATTGTGAACAGAGGTACTTTGTGAAATGAAATCGTAAAGTATATAGAATATATAAATAGAGAAACAGATGATGAATAAGAAATAGGTGATTATGTTGAATAGAGCGATTGGTGTCATTGATTCAGGAGTTGGTGGATTAACAGTAGCGAAGGAGTTAATTCGTCAGCTGCCGAAAGAGCGTATTATATATTTAGGAGACACAGCGAGATGTCCGTATGGCCCGCGCTCGCGTGAGGAAGTGCGTCAATTTACATGGGAAATGACGGAATATTTGCTAGCATTAAATATTAAAATGTTAGTGATTGCATGTAATACAGCTACAGCAGTTGTGCTGGAAGAAATGCAAAAACAATTACCAATTCCAGTTGTTGGTGTAATTCATCCGGGATCACGTACAGCTTTAAAAGTGACGAATACGTGCCATGTTGGGGTGATCGGCACGATTGGAACGGTAAAAAGCGGTGCGTATGAAGACGCATTAAAATCTATTAATAATCGGGTGATGGTAGAGAGTTTAGCTTGCCCGCCGTTTGTCGAACTTGTAGAAAGCGGGAATTTTGAAAGTGAAATGGCATATGAGGTTGTAAGAGAAACATTACAACCATTAAAGCATACTGAAATTGATACATTAATTTTAGGATGTACACATTATCCAATTTTAGGTCCGGTTATTAAGCGGGTAATGGGTGAGAAAGTACAGTTAATTAGTTCCGGAGACGAAACAGCGCGTGAAGTGAGTACCATTTTATATCATAGTAAGATGTTAAATGAGGGTGAAGAACAAAGTGACCACCTATTTTTAACGACAGGTAAAATAGATTTATTTAAAGAGATTGCATCTAAATGGTTTGGACAACCGATTGAGAATGTGAAACATATTGAGTTGGAAACAAAATAATAAATAGGTTCGTATAAAAACTCCTGATTTTGTTCAGGAGTTTTTATATTGGATCGATAATGATAAGAGAAGTTGTGATTGCGTGTTCTAAAAGATAACAGGCTTGTATACATATAGTACAAACTTAGATTTTAGGGGGAATTAGTATGCCAAAATCCACTTTCAAATGGCTTGCTTGTGTTACGGTAAGCACAGCATTGTTATCTGGGTGTGGTTTGCTAAATAAGGAGAACGAAATAGAACAGATTGATCCGCCAAAGAAAGTTTCCTACACAGACGGAGGAAAGAAAGAAGTAACAATGAAAGAAAAGCAAGGACAAACTATACAAAGAGAATTGTACCTTGTTGATAAAAATGGTTATGTCGTACCACAAACTTTAGCGTTGCCTATTCCAAAACAAAGTGAAGTTGTGAAACAAACGTTAGAATATCTTGTGAAGGATGGTCCAGTAGAAAATATATTACCAAATGGATTTCGAGCAGTTTTACCAGCAGACACAACTATGACAGTTGATTTGAAAAAAGATGGGACAGCGGTTATTGATTTTTCAAAGGAAATGCAAAACTATAAAAAAGAAGAAGAACGTCAAATCGTTGAATCCGTTGCATGGACGTTGACGCAATTTAAAGATATTAAACAGGTGAAGTTTCAAATGAACGGAGAGAAATTAACAAAGATGCCTGTTGGAGGAACCCCGCTTGGTGAGAGTGTGAGCCGTGCTGACGGTATTAATTTTGATGATGAACAAATAACAGATGTAACGAATACAAAGCCTGTGACACTTTATTTTATGGCGCAAAATAATAAAAGGCAGTACTATGTACCAGTAACGCGCCGCGTTGCGGAAGAGAAAGAAAATGAAGTGGAAACGATAATCAATGAACTTGTGAAAGGACCATCGCATTCTTCCTTGTTAAATGACTTTAATCCTGGGGTAAAACTCGTTAGTGAACCGAAAATACAAGATGGAAAGGTGACGTTAAACTTTAACGAAAATATATATGCAAATAAAGATAAAAATATGATTTCGAACTATGTGTTGCAGTCTCTCGTTTTATCTTTAACGGAAAAGCAAGGGGTAAAGAATGTATCTGTTGAAGTAAATGGGAAAGCCAATCTTATGAATGAAGAAGGAGAAAAATTAATAAAACCTGTTCAACGACCACAAAACGTGAATACTGGTAGTTTTTAATCATCAATAATTTGATATACTTATGTAAGAAAGGGGAATGTCTTTTTTGAATTCCCCTTCTTCTATTGTTATACATATCCTACATTTAAATTTGGCTATACTAACAAATAGTAGTTATGAGGGGGTTATTTTATGCGAGTAGATGGTAGAGAAGTAAGAGAATTACGCCATGTACATATTCATACAAATTATTTAAAACATCCAGAAGGTTCTGTGTTAATTGAAGTTGGAGATACGAAGGTGATTTGTTCGGCGACGGTTGAAGAACGAGTACCTCCATTTATGCGCGGTGAAGGAAAAGGCTGGGTAACAGCGGAATATGCGATGATTCCACGTGCAACGGAACAGCGTACCATTCGTGAGTCTAGTAAAGGGAAAGTAACAGGCCGTACAATGGAAATTCAACGTCTTATTGGACGCGCGCTGCGAGCGGTTGTTGATTTAGAAGTGCTTGGAGAAAGAACAGTGTGGATTGATTGTGATGTGATTCAAGCAGATGGTGGAACGCGAACAGCATCAATTACGGGCGCATATGTCGCAATGGTATTGGCATTTGAAAAGTTATTACAAGCAGAAAAAGTGACGAAAATTCCAGTGAAAGATTATTTAGCTGCGACATCAGTTGGAATTTTGGAAGAACAAGGCGTTGTTCTGGATTTGAATTACGCAGAAGATTCGAAAGCAGATGTTGATATGAATGTAATTATGACAGGAAAAGGACATTTTGTTGAAGTGCAAGGGACTGGCGAAGAAGCGACATTTAGCCGCGCTCAATTAAATGAATTACTTGATGCTGCAGAACATGGAATTTTACAGCTTATTGAGAAACAAAAAGAAGCATTAGGTGATATCGTATCTCATATTGAATAGGGGTGGAAGTATGAAACAGGTTGTAATTGCAACGAAAAATATGGGGAAAGTGCGCGAATTTGCTGAGCTATTTGAGAGATTTGATTTAGAAGTAAAATCTCTTCATGATTTCCCTCATATTGAAGAAGTAGAGGAAACTGGTGAAACGTTTGAAGAAAATGCAATTTTAAAAGCGGATAGTCTTTGTAAGCAATTAAACTCAATTGTCATTGCGGATGATTCCGGTTTAATTGTGGATGCTTTACATGGAAAGCCTGGCGTACGCTCTGCACGCTATGCAGGTGAACCAAAAGATGATCAAGCGAATATTGATAAAGTATTAAGCGAATTAGAAGGCGTTTCGCTTGAAAAGCGCACAGCACGTTTTTACTGTGCATTAGCGGTTGCTTTCCCTGAAGACGATAAAGAACCGGTCATTGTAAATGGAACGTGCGAAGGGAAAATTTTAGAACAGCGCCGTGGTCACAATGGCTTCGGATACGATCCCATTTTTTATGTAGAGGAATATAAAAAGGCGATGGCTGAGCTCAATTCAGATGAGAAAAACACCATTAGTCATCGCGGACGTGCACTTCGCAAGCTAGAAGAAAAAATCCCGGAATGGTTTTTAGAGGAGTAAGGGAGAGAGACTGATGAAGGCTTTAATTGTAAGTGATAGTCATGGTTCAGTAAAAGAATTACAGCAACTAAAAGAAATGTATGAAGGAAAAGTTGATGTGATGATTCATTGCGGTGACTCTGAATTAACTTCAGAGCATCAAGATATTCAAGGATTTCAAATTGTAAAAGGAAATTGCGATTTTCATAATGATTTTGAGAATGAGATTGTTATGGATGTGAAAGGCGTTCGCTTTTTAATTGTGCATGGTCATCGTCATAATGTGAAAATGACATTACAAACATTGGCCTACTATGCAGAAGAAGTAGCAGCTAACGTTATTTGCTTTGGACATTCGCACGTTTTAGGGGCAGAAATTTATAAGGATATGTTATTTATTAATCCGGGTAGCATTTTACTGCCGCGGACTCGTAAAGAAAAAACATTTGCGTTGCTGCAAATAAATGAACAAGAGATAGAAGTTCAGTTTAAAACTTTAGAAGGACAAGTTGTTGAACAAGTAACGTTTCAAAGAGGATAAAAAATTCTTATCCTCTTTGAAAAAAAGTATTGACTTTATCTTTACGTACAAATATAATAAACATTGTCGATAAGACGTCAGCAAAAAAATAAAATATGCGGGTGTAGTTTAGTGGTAAAACAAGAGCCTTCCAAGCTCTGGTCGAGAGTTCGATTCTCTTCACCCGCTCCATGTCCCAGTAGCTCAGCTGGATAGAGCAACGGCCTTCTAAGCCGTCGGTCGGGAGTTCGAATCTCTCCTGGGACGCTATAAAAAACCTTGTTATCATTGATAACAAGGTTTTTTGTTTGTAGATTAATTATTGATAAATTTTTCAAAGATAAAGCCATAGTCTTTTATGTTGTATTGTTTTTTTTGTATCGACAAGCCAATTGAATGCAATTTGATTTATTTTTTTTAAATTGTTCTGCTAAATTTAATTGTGCGTTTGTAATACGACTAAACGTATGAGAAGCCATATTTAAACCGTTATGAGCGTATTGTAAGGTAACGTCATTTTGAGAAATGTTTTATATGAACATTTTAATTAATAAATATGTTTTTTATGAACATCAATGGAGTAATATTCATCCCCCATATGAAATTTAATTTCTACATCTAAATCGATTGTACCAGCAGTTTCAAGCATTACGTTTTTAATTGGATATTTGCTGTAACTAAATCGTTTTAACGTACGCTTTTTACTTGTAGCATTCGTCCTATCTAAATGAATTCATCCTTTGTTTGTAAAGCAATATTCATCTGATTTTGATTTGATAAGAAAATAAGTTTTTTCTCCATCCTCATGCATCACATAATCATCAGCATCGACTTTATCATAATCTTTCGGTTTGATTACAGAACCTACATCACTTAAGCCGAGAATGGTCAAGAAAAGAATGTCGATTTTGTAACTCATGTAGAGAACTACCATGAAGGGTTGTGTCCCCAAAAAATAGGTTTCACTGATGTTTTGGATAGCCTAAAGAAATTTGTTCAAGTTTTCTACTCTACCATAAATGCAAAAGTTTTCCTAACACATATTTCAATAAATCTAAAATAATAAAGTTATTTTAAAAGGATAAATATTTTGTATATATTTTACGATCTAAATGTAATTAGAATACAATTTAAATGCTTAAAAGTTAAAAATATGCAATTATTATGGAAAATACTTGAAAAATAATTTGTATTTTTGTATGATTTTGGTAAATAAACTAATAGTGTACTTTAAATAACTTAAAGTTTTACGTAAGGAGGATACATGGGAATTATAGAAAGAAAAGAGAGGGAAAAAAAGATTCGTAGGGAGGATATTCTGAAAGCGGCAGAGGCGGTTTTTTTTGCCAAAGGCTATGAAGGTGCAACGATGGATGAAATTGCAAACGTAGCGGAGTACAGTAAAAGAACTCTATATTCGTATTTTCAAAGTAAGGAGCAATTGCTTCATGGAATCATTTATAGAGCGTATCAAGCTTTAAATAGAATTGTTAGTGATACTTTAGATGAACGGGAAGATTTAAATGGAATTATGAAGCTTAAGTTATTAGGAAAGGCATATGTGCGTTTTATCCAACTTCATCCGAAGTACTTTGAGATGATTGTGTTGTATAACGGAGCGATGAGTGAGTTACCTGCGGATGATGAATTTAAAGTTATGAGCGATTTAGAGGGTGAAAAAACATTTCATTATTTAGTAAATCTTCTTCAAGAAGGTATCAAGGATTCCAGTGTTCGAGCGGATATTGATGTGACGAAAACAGCGTTTGTTCTCTATGCGAATATTATTGGGATGTCCAATTTAGCCTTAAGTAAGGAAAGTTATCTGCTTGAACATGGGGTCGAAGCGAAGGAGTTTATTGCGGAGATGTTTTATTTTCTTGAACAATCCATTGCAAATCATAACGATTGAGGTGATGAAATGGAGGCGATAAAGTTGGTTAGCAGACGGAATTTTTTAAAGGGATCTGCTGTCGTAGGAGGGCTTTTAGCAGCTGGTGGGTTTTGGAGAGCAATTGATGCAGGGGTTTTTAATTCGGGGGAAGGCCTCGCTTATTCAGCTTGGAATACAAGTGCTCAAGGGATGGAAGAAATTGTGCGTGCGGCAACGTTAGCTGCAAATTCACATA
Organism: Bacillus cytotoxicus NVH 391-98; assembly: GCF_000017425.1. Taxonomy (GTDB): domain Bacteria; phylum Bacillota; class Bacilli; order Bacillales; family Bacillaceae_G; genus Bacillus_A; species Bacillus_A cytotoxicus. The sequence goes on along the minus strand of NC_009674.1, from coordinate 3,268,152 downwards.
ATACACAGCCATGGTGCTTTGATATTGGAGATACATATATTCATATTTTTGCGGATAAAGCTAGAAATATCGGTACAGCCGATCCATTTTTGAGAGAAATGCATGCTAGTTTAGGATGTTCTCTTGAAAATTTAGTTATCGCTGCCGCAGCCAAAGGGTATTCTTCTGAAATTGAATATTTCCCTGATTCCTCACAGAAAAATCATATAGCAAAGGTCAATCTTTCAGAAGGAAAAACTGTTCGTTCAGAACTATATGATGCCATTCCGAAAAGGCATATGAATCGGGCTCCGTATGACACGGAGCGAACTGTATCGAAACATATGCTACAATCTTTACACAAATTAAACGAGGAAAAAGAAGAAGTGAAACTATTTTTATTTGATTCGTCGTCAGATAAGAAAATGATTAGTGAAGCGATGTTTGAGGCTACAGAAGCTTTTATTGCAGATCAAGATCAAGTAAATGATGATGCGAAGTGGATGAGACAAACTTGGGATGCGATTGAAGCACATAAAGATGGTATCACTTTAGATGCACAAGGATTATCTCCATTTATGAGGGTAGTTGCCAAAATGTTGCCTCCTCTTTCAGTAGAACAGAATAATGCATTTTGGTTAAAAACAGTGAAGGAGAAACAGCTTCCTACAGCAGCAGCTTTTGGCTTTATTGCAGTGCGCGATTTGAACAATTATGAGCAAGTAATTAAAGCGGGACAATTATGGCAAAGAATCCACCTTTTTGGTACGGCAAAAGGTCTTGCGTTGCAAGTATTAAATCAATTGTCAGAGCGCCGTGATAGGGAAATTTCTTTAGGGATAGAAACTAAAATCGGTAAGAAATTAAATGGGATTATAAATGACCCAAATTGGCAAAGTGTGATTCAATTTCGTTTAGGTTATCCGACGTTACAAGGATTACCGAGTCCGCGTCGTCCTGTTTCAGAAGTTGTCATCTCACGGTAATCATGCTTTTACACGACCCATTTCAAATATGAATCGAGGTAGTAGTGAATAAACAATTTTTGAATGGAGGGAAGAGTGTGCAAGCGATTATAAAAGGGAAATGGTTCATCCTAATCGGATGGATCATTGCGCTCGCGGTGTTACTTTCTACTGCTCCTAATATGATGGATCTTGTACGAGAAAAAGGACAGTTCAAACTTCCAGATGGTTCTTTATCGAAGACAGCAGCAGATTTGTCTTTGCAAAAAAGTAAAGATGAAAACCATCAAATTGCACTCGTTTTTTATAAGAATAAGAAAATAACGGGTGAAGATGAAGATAGTATGCGGAAGGCTGTTGCGAACATAGAAAAGAAAAAAGAAGAGTTGGGGATCTCTAAAATATTACATTATTTTGATAATAGTAAGCTGAAAAGTGAAATGCTATCCAAGGATGAGAAGACTGTATTAGTGTCCCTTTCGTTTCGGGATAAGGGGTTATCTGTGGATGCTGTGAAAAAGGGATTAGATAAAGCTTTACAGGGGGTGAAGGTGAAGTATTATTATACAGGAGCTTGGGTCATCACTGACGACGTATTGAAGAGTTCTGAAGAAGGGTTAAAGAAGACAGAAGGGATTACGGTTATATTTATTCTTGTTGTTTTAATCCTTGTCTTTCGTTCAATCGTTGCCCCATTTATTCCGCTTATTACCGTTGGTTTAAGCTATTTAGGATCGCAATCGATTGTTGCATTTTTAATTGACTGGATTGACTTTCCTTTATCGACATTTACGCAAATCTTTTTAGTTGTCGTTTTATTCGGAATTGGAACGGATTATTGTATTTTACTGTTAAGTCGTTATAAAGAGGAACTTACAACTTCAGATCATGTAGCAGATGCTATTGTAAAGACATATAAAACAGCTGGAAAGACCGTTTTATATAGTGGTATAGCGGTTATGATTGGTTTTGCAACAATCGGTTTTTCTCAATTTAAGTTATATCAATCTGCTCTTGCTGTCGCAGTTGGGGTAGCTATTTTATTAATCGCTTTGTTTACCATTGTGCCGTTCTTTATGGCGGTATTAAATCAAAAATTATTTTGGCCACAGAAAGGCTCTCTAGAACATAAGGAAAGTAAAATGTGGGAATTTTTTGGCAGAGTGTCCTTAAAGCGTCCATTTTTAACGATTGTATTTTTAAGTGTTTGTATCGCGCCATTTCTTTTTTTCTACGATGGAAAGTTATCATTTAATGATATGGATGAAATTGGTGAAAAGTACGATTCCGTAAAAGGATTTCAAGTAATCTCTGATAGCTTTAGCCCAGGGAAAGTGCTTTCCTCGACAATTGTACTAAAAAATGATGAACCGATGGATAATGAAAAGTATCTTCCGTTGTTTGAAAAGGTAAGTCGAGAAGTGAGTAAAGTGAGTGGGGTAGATTATTTGCGTAGTGCGACTCGACCGGTCGGGGAAGAAATTTCAGAATTATATGTGAAAAATCAAGTGAAGATAGTAGATGAAGGACTCCAAAAAGGAAATGAAGGTATTCAAAAAGTTGCTGGTGGATTGAAGGATGCGAGTACATCTATTTTGAATTCGAAACCGAAAGTGGAAGAGGCAGCAAGCGGGGTTACAGACCTTATTAATGGAACAGAGAAATTAAAAGGTGGTATCGGTGAATTAAGTACCAATTTAAATCTGTTGGAACAGGGAATGACAAAAGGAGTAAAAGGAACCGGTGATGTAAAGAATGGGGTTGTTGAAATAAAGAAAAATGTAGAGAAGTTATTGGAAGGAAGCCAACTGTTGCATGAAAATTATAAACGAGTTGAGGAGGGCTTATCGATTCTCGCTAGTAAGTATGAAGAGGTAGGAGCGCAGTTTGGTAAATTTTCAGGAACGTTACAAGGTGCGGATCAAAAATTTGCTGAGGTTGAAAGTAGATATTCACAACTATCTCAAGATCAACAGTTCCAAATCGCAAGAAAGATGATTCAAGAATCGAATAAAGGTGTTGGGCAACTGACAGCAGGCATGCAAGTTTTAAATAAGGAACTTAATAAAGCAACAGCAGGAGTGAAAGAGGCAAATGCGGCATTAGGAAAAGTAAAGGAAGGACAACAGCAACTTACGAATGGACTCGAAAAGGTTATTTCTAGTTTAGGTGAGCTTGAACGTGGGATGAATCAAGTGACAGATGGCCAGAAAAAAATAATACAACAATTACCACAATTTAGTACAGGGCTTGAAAAATTAAAAGATGGTCAGAAACAGATCCAATCTGGTTTCTCGAGTTTCTCTGGGCAATTACAAGATTTATCCTCTGGTTTAAAAGAGGGGGTAAATGGATTAAATCAAGTTTCTGGCGGGATACAAAATGCAGGGGAATATTTTACGGCACTTTCACAAGCACCAGATAACCAGATGGCAGGATGGTTTATACCGAATGAAGTGTTAAAGAGTAACGATTTTCAAGAAGTATTTGAAACATATATGTCATCCGATAAAAAAACTGTAACGTTCGATGTCATATTTAAATACAATCCATACTCATTAGATGCGATGAATCAAATTGTAGAAATCGAATCAGCTGTTAAGAGAGCTGTAAAAGACTCCCCCCTTGAGAATGCGAAATTAGGAATTGGTGGCGTATCGAGTTCGCAAGCTGATCTTAGAAATATATCAAATGAAGATTATAATCGAACAGTCTTGCTTATGTTAGCGGGAGTTGGATTTATTCTTCTAATCTTACTTCGTTCGATTATTATGCCATTATATCTCATTTTATCACTTGTGATTACGTATTATACGTCTATGGCCGTTTCGGAAGTTGTGTTTGTTCATCTTCTAGGTTATAGCGGAATTAACTGGGTTGTTCCATTTTTTTCATTTGTTATATTAGTTGCATTAGGAGTGGATTATAGCATCTTCCTTATGTCTCGTTTTAATGAACATCGAGATATGAAACCTGAAGAGGCAATTGTACTTGCGATGAAAAAGATGGGAACCGTAATTGTTTCAGCAGCGATTATTTTAGGTGGAACATTTGCAGCGATGATTCCATCAGGTGTACTATCTTTATTACAGATTGCAACGATTGTTTTAACTGGCTTAATGTTATATGCATTATTGTTTTTGCCGTTATTTGTTCCTGTTATGGTGAAAGTATTTGGAGAGGCGAACTGGTGGCCGTTTAAGAATGATAAATAGTATGTACTATGTGTACGCATAGTAAGACTCCCTTCGTCTTAAGATTGTAAAGAGTTCATAAATTTTAAGACGAAGGAGATATTACTCGTATAAATCGGGATTGGTAAGGGAGAGGCGAAATGATAAGTACAAGCATTGTTCATATAATTTTGTGAATATATCGATAATTTTATATAACGTTATAAATATATAAAACGATAAAAGGTGTCATTTGTGAAGAATAAAGAAATTTCACGTTTTGTTTAGAAAAATCCATAGATTTTCTAAGGCTTTGAAAGGAGGAGATAGAAGAAAAATGCACGTTGTTTTGCTTTGATATAAATATTATATTTGCTACATTTGTTTCAACTCGTATAGATATGAAAAGATTCATAAATAGAAGAACTGGAGGAGTTTTATATGACTGTATATCGATTGAGTGAGAAAGATAAAATGTCGGTTTATAAATTAATAGCAAATGTAACAGGGCATCGTGTAGAAGATTTAGATACCGATATGTATCTTGAAAGCGATTTAGGATTAGATTCTATTAAAATGATTACATTAATGAATGAGCTAATTAAGTTGATTCCACAAGAACAAGTAGAGGATTTTATGTCTAAAAATCCAATTCAAGTGCTAATGTCGTTACAAACCATTCATGACATTATAGATATTATGGTGAAGTGGAAAGCAGAACAGCATGCAACGAATGGTTTGTCCAGCAGTATAAGTTCTGTAATAGAAATAAATGATAGCGATGATAAACATAAAAAAATAGATGAACCGAACATATATGATGAGCAAACGATTGCTTCTATTTTCTCGGTTATATCGAATGTAACAGGACACAATGTTGCTGACCTAAATGTGGGTTTATATCTTGAAAGTGATTTAGGAATAGATTCTATTAAAATGATTACGTTAATGAATGAATTGATGAAATTGATTCCACAAGGACAACTACAAGATTTCACAGAGAAACATCCGGTACAATTCCTTATGAATTTACAAACAATTGGCGATATCGCATGTATTTTTACCAAATGGAAAGGTGAGTTATCAACTTCTGTTCCTTTGAATCATAATTCTGGGTATACTAACTCGGAAAAGGTGGACACACTTGAAATGATACATGCGCAATACCCATTTTTAATATCTTACTTTGCTGTCTCAACGATTACCATTTCTTCAGGGGTAAAGGTCAAAGGAAGCTTGGATACAAATCTTTTAAAGCAAGCTTGGCAGGAATTAGTAGGGCGTCATCCAATATTGCAATCTGTATTTCAGGTACAACAAGGTGCAGAAAGTTTTAAAGAGTACTGTTTAAATATTGTGAAAGAAATCGAACTTCCTGAAATCCCAGTATTAGACCTCAGACATCTTGCTGTTGACATGCAAAAGAAAGCAATCAAACATCATTTTGAAACCTCACTAAATAAAAAGATTAATATTTTTCAATGGCCATTACATTTCGTTGAAGTGATTCGAACAAGAGATGAAGAATATGAAATAGTCCTCTCAATCAATCATACAATCTCAGATGGAATAGGAAACCAACAAATAATAAGAGAACTATTAGAATTATATAGCGCTAAAGTGCATCACACGCCTAGTGGCTTAACAGAATCTATTTCGGCATCTGAATACAATCGTATCGTATCGCAAATGAATGAGTGGGTAGATGAAATAGAGCAAAAACGTCTTGAACAATTTTTGAACCATCAAGGGAGAGAGCAATACTTTTTCAATCCGTATCAAGTTGGTAAAGAAGCAATGACAAAACCGTTTGCTGGAGTAACAACGAAAACGCAAAAATTTTGGTTAGATGAAGAGTTAACAACTTCTTTAATGACTTGTGCAAAATTGCTAGAAACATCGCTGTTTACCTTATTGCTGAGCGCGTATATAAAAACGGTTAAGCAATATGACGTGGAAAATAAGAATTTGATTTTGAATATACCTACAAGTGGAAAAGTATACCCGAACGTTGATGCGACGGGAGTACTAGGAGCATTTGCACAAAATTTAGCATTGACATTTGATTATACACATACAGATTGGAAAACATTTGTCAACAAAATAGATACAGAAATGAAACGAAACGTTACATCGGGAATTGATCGAGCACAAACGCATAAAGCTGCCAAAGAAGCGAAGGAATATATTCAATTGCAGGACGGAAAGTTATCTGATACAGTGGCTCAGTTTGTTCGTTCAACGTTGAAATCAAATCTTTACTTTTCTTTTATAGGAAATACGAATCTCAAGAAAAACTATGGCGGTTTGGAAGTATATGATTATGAGGCTTATACATGTACAAATTACAGGGCAATTGATAATGTAATGGAATTATTCCATGGGAAAATTATGATTACTTCTAATTACGACGGTGATTTTTTTAATGAATCATTTATAAGAGAATATATAGATGCTTTTATTTATAACATAAAGGATCTTGTTGCATATGCGCAATCCATTCATCAAAATATACGGCAACCGATCATTATAAATGAAGATGCTGAGGTGAAGGGGGCAGTTTGTAACATTGTCGAAGAAGTATGTGCAAGACCTATTTTGTTAGGAGATATGGATAAAGATTTAGATGTGGTGTTTGGAATGGATTCTTTACAACGAATTCGTGTCATCACTCGGATAGAGAAAGAATTTGGAAATTGTGATCAAGAAAAGATATTTGGATGCAGAACGATACGTGAAATGGTTTCAATCATTAGTGAAAAAAAGGGGCGTCAGCTTGTAGAAAGTGTAGAAGTTCCATATTTTCATATTATGGAACAATGTAAACAAACACCACAAGCTATTGCTATTGAGTATGGTGACGAGAAAGTTACGTATTCTGAGCTTGATCATCTATCGAACCGTTTGGCCCATTGTTTAAGAGAGAAAGGAGTCAAGCGGGGAGACTTAATTGGAATCATGACGAATCCTGGTCCATATATGTTAATTGGAATGTTAGGGATTTTAAAATCTGGTGCTGCATATGTACCGCTTGATCCATCTTATCCGTTAAATCGCATCCATTATATTTTAAACCATGCAAAGGTCGAGATCTTGTTAAGTGAGCAAGCTTTCAAAACACAAATCTCTCAATTGCTACAGAAACAGACGTTGATGGATATAGTTGTTTATATAGATCCTTGGGAAACAGATGTACAAATGTCTTTACAACAAATAGAGAAAGAAACATGGATGAGTTATTCTCATCAAGAAATTGAGCGTATCAATCATCCGGATGATATAATGACAGTTTTATATACTTCGGGATCTACAGGTCATCCGAAAGGGGTCGTATTACAACATCGTGGCTACATGAATCGGTTAAATTGGCATCAAGATATATTTAAGTTGAAGTTAGGGGAAAGAGTTGCGCAAAAAACATCATGCTGCTTTGATGTTTCGATTTGGGAATTATTTTGGCCGCTTATGTTTGGTGGGACAGTTTGCCCTGTTCATAAAGATGTTGTAAGAAATCCATGGCGTTTGGCAAGATGGATTATAGAAACGCGAATTAGTGTTATGCATTTTGTACCATCATTATTTGGAGAATTTATCCATTCTATTGAAGATAAAGCATATCATTTCCCTAATTTACGCTGGCTCATTTTCAGCGGTGAAGCATTACCAGCTTCCGTTATTAAAAAATGGCTGCAAACATACGGGGAAAGTACAGGCTTAGCGAATCTATATGGGCCAACGGAAGCGTCAATAGATGTGACATACCATATTATTGAGGGCAATCAGATTTTGGACGGTAGTGAAAATAGTATTTTAATTGGAAAGCCTTTAAATAATGTACACGTCAAAATATTAGATGAGGATATGAGAGAAGTTCCAAAAGGCATAATTGGTGAACTTTGGATTGGTGGGATACAATTGGCAAAAGGATATTTAAATAACCCATCAAAAACAAAAGAAGCATTTAAAATGAATTTGTTTTCGGAAATTCCTGGTGATTATTTATATCGTACTGGAGACCTAGTGAAAATGCGACCTGATGGGAATTTAGAATATCATGGGCGCATTGATAACCAAGTGAAAGTTAGAGGGTTTCGAGTAGAGTTAGGAGAGATAGAAGCGGTAATCCACAGTCATTCGAGTGTAAAAGAAGTTGGAGTGGTGACGCTGGATAGTCCAGAGGAACATAAACAACTCATTGCTTGTGTGGTGGGAAATTGTTTAGAGGAGCAAGAGTTAAAACGATTTATCGGTCAAAAACTCCCTTATTATATGATTCCTCATCGTATAGAATTTTTATCAAGCTTGCCTAAAAATCATAATGGGAAACTCGACCGAAAAGTGATGTTAAGTATCTTACAAACAAAGAAAAAGGAGATGCGACAAGATGTAAGTTCTGTTGTGACGGAAACAGCAATTGTTACTAAAGATGACGTTATACCGTTAAGTCCCGCACAACAGTGGTTGATGAACTATTTTGAACATCCGTATCGCTGGACGGGGTATACGAGGTTTTTATATAAACAAGATATTGATATTACTACTTTTAACAAAGCACTCAATATATTGGTAAACCGTCACGATGCTTTACGAAGCGTCGTGACGAAAGAGAATGGTGGATGGGTTCAACGTATACTTCCGCAAGGTATATCGATAAGTGCAGAAACATATGACGGAACACAAATGGATGAGAATGAACGAGAGCGATCTCTCAAAAATTTGATTGATGAAGTCATTCAAACATTTGAGATCGGAGAATGGCCGTTATTACGAGTCATTATTATGAAAGTGTCTAAATCTATATACGATATAACGGTAGTTGGCCATCATTTAATTTCTGATGTGATTACGAATCAATTGTTGTTTAAAGAAATGTGGCAAATTTATGGGCAACTTTTATCAAGTAATGAAGAAGTGAAACTGCCTACTGTAAAGTCATACAAAGAATTTGTTTTATTAGTAGAAGAGAAAAAGAAAGAGAACCTTGTAGAGTATGTGGAGTATTGGAAAGGACAATTCCCAATGCATGAACATTCCTTTTATATTCCGGCAGATTTGAATTTAGGGACAAACGATGAACAATCGACTTGTATGGAAAGTTTTTTGATAGAGAAATCAGCGACAGCTATCTTATTAGGAAAAGCAAAAGATTATTTTAAAAGTAACGTTTATTCTATGTTGCTTGCACCATTATATAAAATGCTTAGCAGTTTGTATAATCAATCAAAAGTTGTTGTAAGTCACCGGACACATGGTAGAAACGTTGAAAACCAACAAATATTTTTTGATACACCTGGTAATTTTGCTATCAATTATCCGCTAAGTATAACTATTAATAAAGAGGATACTTGGTTAGAAGTTGTCCACAATATAAAAAATAATATGAATGAAGTTCCAATGGGAGGAATTAGTTATGACCTCGTTGCGCCTTATTTACCTTCCTATATGTATCCGGATACGAAATTGACACCAATCCGAGCAAACTATTTAGGAAACCGGGATATGCCAGATTTTAAAGTGTTCGAATTTTCTAAAGAGAATATGGATCGTCGCTTTTCAATGCCGGGGCAAAAAAGAATATCTATGATTGAATTTTTCTTTTCTATTGTGGAAGGAAAATTACAAGTTTGTATTGAATATTCGAAAAATTTGTATCATTCTTCTACGATTCGAAAACTTGGTGAAGAATATATGAAACAGCTAGATATGATGCTAGCAACGATAGATACGGGAACGAAGGTAAACCAAACACCTATGGTTATGAGTAATTCTTCTGGGGAAATAAGGTTATTAGCAGATAAAGTGGCGATTGTTACAGGTGGTGGAAGAGGAATTGGGCGAGCTATTGCTATTTCAATGGCTCAGGAAGGTGCAAGTGTTGCAATTGTATCTCGAACGGAGCATCAGCTTGATGAAACAGCATGTGAAATTCGGAAGCTGGGTATAGAACCGCTTGTTATCCCGGGAGATATTGGTGAATGGAATGATGTTCAACATATTGTAAAGACGGTTAGTAAGCAATTTGGAAAAATAGATATTGTTGTAAATAATGCTGGTATTACAAAAGTAGGAAGTGTAACAGATGTTACATCTGAAGAGTGGAAAGAAATTATTCGGGTCAATGTTTTTGGAACGTACCATATGTGCAGAGCAACTATCCCATATTTAATAGAACAAAAATGCGGGAAAATCATTAATATAGGATCTGATTCCTCCTTTATTGGTTATCCGTTTATGAGTGCATATGCAGCTTCGAAACATGGTGTCCTAGGATTAACGAAATCGTTAGCGGAAGAAATGAAGCCATATAATATTCAGGTGAATGCGGTTTGTCCATCTTTAGTGAATACAGATATGGCACCGAAAGCATTTAAAAATAAAGCGATACCGCCTGAACAGGTTGCTGAAACAGTAAAGTTCTTAGCATCTGCACAATCAGATTGTATTACGGGAGAATCCATTCGAGTTTATGGGAAACAAGATATGTATTGGTTTGGATCGGAACAAATTCCAATGCTTAAAGCGATATTGAATAAATAATCTCAAAGTTTATGAGTATACGGTGTGAGAGAGGAACTTATTTGAAATAAAAGGGGAATACTCAAAATGAGAGAGAAATATAGTAGGTTTTTCGATGAGAAAAAATGGTTGATTTATGGGATAGCTTTGTTTATAGGTGTAGCCATGGGGATGATTTCTCCCCTTGCTACTACACATATGGTACACCATCATATAGGGAATATAGGGGTTGGAGCAGTGTCCTCTTCTTTTTTTCTATTCATTGCTCTTGGTTCGCTTTATTTAGACCGTAAGATGCGAGGGAAAGACATTCACTTTACGATAGTGATAGGGTTATTATGTGCCAGTGTAGGATCAGTTTTATTTCCTTTTGTAACAAGTGTGTTTCTATGGTTTCTATTGATGTCCATTATGGGGATGGGGATTAGCTTCAATCTAGTTGGTATACAAACAGGTTTGCAAAAAGTAACAAAAGAAGATATTCGTGCAGCGGTTAGTGGATTGTATACATTCTCTTTTGCTATGGGATTGGTTGTTAGCTCAGTTTTTGGGCCGATTATGTATCAATATAAAGCATGGTTGCCGTTTCTAATTGGTAGCATGTCCTTAGGGATGGGAGCGTTGCTCATCTATAGCAAGCTGAAGGGTTTCTTTTTACTAGCAGCTTATCCAGAAGAAAAGGTGATGTCAAGAATTAAATTACCGTTATTGGGAGCGTTTACTTATGGTTTTTCTGAAACGACATTGATTACTTTATATCCAATGTTTTTGTTATCCCAAAGCTTTAACCTCTCTGAAATAGGATATGCATTAGGTGTTTTTGTAGTTGGAGGTATTATTGGTGCAATTCCAATCACATATGTCGCAGACAAAATAGGAAGGGGAAAATGTTTGGCGATTTGTCTGTTTATTGCAATTTTTGTTGTGTTAGGAATTCTTGTTTACGATGATTTAGTGAGTAAATTAATATTTTCATTTCTTGCAGGGTTTGCGATAGGGCCTTTATATCCATTAACGTGGGCTTTATCTATTCAACGTTTGAATGAACGGGAGTTGCCATCGGGGACAGCTCTATTTAATATCACATATGGTTTAGGTTCTACAATTGGACCGTTTCTTTCAGCGGTTATTATGAGAGTGCTTGGGAACGAGCATATATTTAGTTTATGTTTATTGCTTTTTATAGTGCTTCTTATTTGGGTGGTTACGATGAAGAAAGATACAAACAGTCATATATTTATGAAAGATTTTTGAGTTCTATATAAATAAAAATGGTTGATCAGAAGGAGCGAATCATAATGAAGCGAGTTAAAAGGGAGAAGAATTGTAAGTTATCTATAGCAATTGGAAAAAATATCGAAGGGGAATTATATAAAAAAGAAAATATTGGGCGATTGTTAATGGAAGCAGCAGATGAAAGAAAAGATAGTGGAATTACCTTTATTCAAAACGATGGAGTTGAGGATTTTTTATCCTATGAATCTCTCTTAAATCGTGCGGTACGATGCCTTGGTGGATTGCAGAAAAAAGGGATTCAGCAAGGACAACATGTCATGCTGGTATTGGAAGATAGTCGTGATTTTATTATATCATTTTGGGCATGTATACTCGGAGGGATTATACCTGTACCACTTGTTTATCCGACTTCGCTGAAGATGAAAAATTCGATTTTGGATAAATTATTTGTTGTATGGAATTTATTAGAGAAACCGGTTATTTTATCGGATGATCATGTCGTGAATCATCATGAAAAGATTGAATCGCTTCTAGCGGTAAAAGGAATGGAATTTCTTTCGATATCAACATTGTATAGTGCGAATGAAGGAGGAGAAATCAATCTTGCACCTTCTGATACACCTGCCTTTATTCAATTTAGCTCGGGAAGTACGAGTGTACCGAAAGGTGTTATTTTAACGCATCGAAATTTATTAACAAATATAGAGGCAATGATAGCAGGAATTCATCTCAATCATGAAGATAAATCGTTTAGTTGGATGCCTTATCATCATGATATGGGGTTAATTGGTTTTCATTTAGTACCAACAGCAAAAGGGATTCATCAGTTTAATATGAGTCCGATGAAATTCGTCAAAAGACCAAATTTATGGCTGGATTATATAACAAAACATCGTATTACACTCACTGGTTCTCCTAATTTTGGATATCGTTTACTGTTAAGTAGAGCAAAGGAAGAGCAGTTTAAGAAGTGGGATTTACGATCTTTGCGATTAATTTTTAATGGAGCAGAGCCTATTTCCGTTTCGTTAATGCGTGAATTTATGAGTAAATTGAAACAATGTCATTTAAGAAAAGAAGCAATGTTTCCAGTTTATGGGATGGCGGAAGCTTGTTTAGCTGTCAGTTTTCCAAAGTGGAATGATGAACCTTTCGTGAATTGTATAAACCGTAAAACGCTAGTTTCAGAATCGAGGGTAGAGAAATGTCTAGAAACAGATCGGCAAGCGATGTTGTTAGTTGAAGAAGGTTCTCCTGTAGCAGGAATGAAAATTCGTATTGTGGATGAAGTTGGAAATGTTGTCCCAGAAGGAATAGTGGGCGAAGTGCAAATATATGGTGAAAATGTAACAGATGGGTATATATATAATGATCGTGTTACAAAAGAATCAATCCAGGATGGATGGTTAAAGACGGGGGACACGGGTTTTCTACTGAATGATAGACTTACAATAGTAGGACGAATTAAAGATATTATTTTTGTGAATGGTCAAAATTTTTACGCTCATGATATAGAGGGAATAATTGAAAAGATAGAAGGGGTTAAACCTGGTCGCATTGCAATTTGCGGCTGGCACGATGAAAAAGAAGAGAAAGATAAAGTGGCTCTTTTTTCGAGTCTTCCTATTAAACAAAAAGACACGAACAAAATATATTCTAAAATTGTTAGTCGTGTGAATGAACTGATCGGAATCCCGATTGACTACGTAGTTTTAACGCCTTCTATACCGAAAACGACCAGCGGTAAAGTACAACGTTTCGTATTAATTGACGCATTTAAAAACAATAAATACGAAGGGAAAGTGCTTAGTAGAACGGATTTAAGTGTCGGATTACAAGATGAAAATATAGTAGAAAAACAAGAAAAGAAAGAGAAACAAAAGACTATGGAGTTTGGTAAGTATGCAGAGAAAATTCGAGAAATATGGTCGGAAGTTTTAGAGATTCCTTTGGAGCATACGCCGTATAATGAATCATTCTTATCATTAGGTGGTACATCTATTAAAGCTATTCAAATACTAGGCTATCTTGAAGATGAATTATCATTAACTCTCAGCCATGATATTTTAATCAATTGTCGTACAGTGAATGAAATGGATGAGTATATTGTGAAAGTTGTACAAGGGAATGAAGGGATTGAGAGTGGAAAGGTAAAGGTTTCTTCTCGGAAAATGTCAGAAGAATATGAAGGTGATATTGCTGTTATTGCTCTATCGTGTCGTTTTCCGGATGCTTCAACTCCAGAAGCTTTTTGGGAAAACCTTGTTCAGGGGAAATGCAGCATTAAAGAAATACCATCTGATCGATGGAGCGTAAAGGATTATTATAATCAAATTCCTCAATTTGGAAAGACGTATTGCCGTAAAGGGGCCTTTATTCAAAATCCGTATGCATTTGATGCGAGTTTATTTAACATATCAGAAGAAGAGGCAGCTATTATGGACCCGCAGCAACGTATGATTCTTGAACTCACATATGAATTGATAGAAAGAGCTGGTTATACGACGCAGATGGTTGATGGAGAAAAAGTGGGGCTTTTTATTGGAGCAGGTATGAATTCTTACTATGAATACCATTTAAGTACGTTAAATCGTCAAAACTTACAAACGTTCGATAGTTTTAAGGCTCTTCCGAAAGTGCAACAAGAAGCTATTATGAATGAGTGGAAAAAGAAATTTGGAATCATGGCAGCGCATCCTAATATTTTAGTAGATAACATTTTAAATATGATTGCAGCACGTACATCGCAAGAATTTAACTTTAAAGGTCCAAGTATGGTTGTTGATACAGCGTGTTCTTCATCATTAGTCACTCTTCATATGGCATATGAGTCGTTAAAAAGAGGGGAATGTGAAGTTGCGATTGCTGGTGGTATTAATTTATTGTTAACGCCAGCTCCATATATATTTTTTAGCCATGCAGGAGCATTATCTTCCAGCGGGCGTTCCATGGTGTTTGATGAACAAGCGGACGGATTTGTTCCTGGTGAGGGAGCGGGTCTTGTTATGTTAAAGACTTTAAAGAAAGCAAAGGCAGATGGAGATAAAGTATTAGCGACTATAAAAGCGAGTACGATTAATAACGATGGTCGTTCTATTGGAGTTATGGCGCCAAATCCAGATGGACAAAGAGAAGTTATTGAGTCGTTGTATGTGGAAAATGAAATCAGTCCTCAAACAATTCAATATGTTGAGGCACATGGTACAGGGACACGGGTTGGTGATCCGAGTGAAGTGCGTGCGATTGATACTGCATTTCGTAAATGGAATGTAGGCCAACAATCCATTGCAATCGGCTCTGTAAAAGCAAATATCGGACATTTGCTAGGAGCAGCAGGAATTGGAAGTTTCATAAAAGTGATTATGTCACTACTGTATCGCAAAATGCCACCGAATATAAATATCTTTACTCCAAATCCGATGATTAAATTAGAACAAACGCCATTTTATTTATTAGATGAGCCGAAAGAATGGAGTAAGGAAAAAGGGGTTCCGAGAAGAGCTGCAATTAACTCGTTTGGATTTGGTGGAACAAATTGTCATTTAATTGTAGAGGAAGCATCAGAAACAAAAGAAGTGAAAGTAAATCAAGCGATAGAGCTTCCAAAACATGTATTATGTTTATCTGCTCATAGTGAATCTGCATTACAACAAAAAGTGACAAACCTTATTGCGTGTTTAGAAGACTCTTACGAATATTCTTTAGGGGACGTATGTTATACAGAAAATGTAACAAGGACACCTTTGAAGCATCGTTATTCTGTAATCGCAAGTTCAATAGATGATTTAATAGAGAAATTGAAAAATAGTTCATTAGACAATACGATGGTGCAAGCATCTCCTAAAGTTGCGCTCATGTTTACTGGTCAAGGTTCACAGTATGCAGGAATGGCGAGACAGTTATATAAACTTGTTCCACGGTTTAAAAAATATGTAGATGATTGTTCGGAAGCATTTTATCCTATTTTAAATCAAAGTATTGTGGACTTATTATATGTAGAAGCAAATGAGTCTCTACTTGCTCAAACTCATATTACGCAACCAGTTGTATTTACAATCGATTATGCTCTTGGAAAATTACTTTTAGATTTAGGTGTGAAGCCTGCGTGTATGTTAGGTCATAGTGTAGGTGAGTGGGTGGCTGCTTGTTTATCAGAAATGATTACGTTGCAAGATGCAGCAAGGCTTGTAGCGATTAGAGGGGAGTTGATGAATGAAATTCAAACAACTGGCGCAATGACAGCTATATTTAGTTCAATCGCTACAATTGAACCGTTGCTAGAACCATTTAAAGATTCTTTATGGTTTGCTGGCTATAATATTACGCATCAAGTCATTTCAGGACAAGCGGAAGCGATGGAGAAGTTTTTAAGTTTGCTTGAGAAGAAAGGGATTGTATTTAAAAAATTAAAAGTTTCACAGGCATTTCATACACCGCTCATGGAAACGATGCTAGCGCCATTTAAAAAGGAATTAAGTGCAATTACATTTAATAAACCGAAAATTCCTATTGTTTCTAATGTTACAGCGGAGTATATAAGCCAACCAATTCATCCGGAATATTGGCTAGAGCATATTCTTGGAACTGTGAAATTTGAGCAAAGTATGAAATATGTCCTTGATAAAGGAATTAATATTTTTGTGGAAGCAGGTCCTGATAAAGTATTGACCAGTATGGCAAACGGCCTTATTTCTTATAAAGACAAATGTCTTATTTCGATGATTGAACGAAAAAAAGAAAATTGGGATGTATATGTCAATGCAGTGAGTAAATTGTACACGCTAGGTGTAAATATAGACTGGAAAACATTTATGAAGGATTATGGGAATGAACGGGTTATATTGCCATCTTATCCATTTGAACACAAGATTTTTAAACCGGATTTTGGAGAAGAACTTCGTTTTATGGACTGGCTTTATGAATGGAAATGGGAGATGGAAACACCTCTTTATATAGAAAATGACAAACGAGGCTCTATTCTTGTTTTCGACGATGAACAACAGGTAGGAAAAGAAGTATGTGGTATTTTGGAGCAGATTAATACTTCGGTTTATGTGGTCATTCCTGGTAATGAATTTCACTATGATGGAGATACACGTTTTACAATTCGTCCTGAAAGCATCGAAGATTATATGATGATGTTACAGCATATACAAGGGGATAGTATCTCTATTATTCATTTATGGAATGGTACAAAAGAAAGTGTAACTCCAACATTATTTCTTCAAGATGAAAGTGCGTTATTTCAAACATCTTATAGCATTATATTGATGGCAAAAGCTTTAAAGATAAAAGCATATAAGAATGTAGAATTTATAGTTGTTACAGATAGAGCCTTTGCCGTGTTACAGGATGAGGAAATTCAAAAACCGCAGCAATCTATATCTGCGGTAATTGGGCAGGTAATTGATCAAGAAAATAGTGAATTTAGCAGTTGTATATTGGATGTAGACAACAGGGCATATGAGAATAAATTTGCAGAATTAGCAGAACTCATTGTACGCGAATTAAGTATGGGTAGACAGGAAGAAGCGATTGTTGCGATTCGAGGTGGTAAACGCTTTGTTCGAAAACTAGAAAGAATTGTGCCTAGTAAGAAACAGGAAATTACAATACAAGATAATGAAACATATGTCATTACTGGAGGAACGGGGCATATTGGTGGAGAGATTGCACGCGCTTTTTTTAAAAAAGCAAAAGTGAATTTGGTTTTAACAGGAAGAGAGCAACTGCCTTCTAGAGAAGAGTGGAAGAAGGGAAATTTGAGTTCGAAAGTAGTAAGTAAAATAAATGTAATACAAGATTTAGAAAATCAAGGAGCGAAAGTTGAATACTTTGCAGTAGATGTTACAAATGAACAAAAAATGAAAGAAATGATACAAGCTGTTAAGCAACTGTATGGTTCTATACATGGTGTTGTACATGCTGCGGGAACTATTCATCATTCTGCAGGTAAACTTTTAAGTAAAGATTTAAACGACATCCAGCAAGTGATGTCTTCAAAGGTACAGGGCACAATCATAGCCGATATGGTAACAAGACAAGAACCATTGAAATTTTTTGTAACACTATCTTCTATTTCAGCATCTAAAAAGATATGGGCGGCAAATTTAGGGGACTATGCAGCAGCGAATGCTTTTTTAAATGGTTATAGTCAGTATAGAAAGAATACTGGTGCACCTGGTCGTTCGTTATCTATAAATTATTCTTTATGGGCTGATAAAGGGTTGTCAGAAATGTTTGGGGATTTATCTGCTCTTGCAGTAAAAGCGCAAAAACTAAATCCGCTTTCATCAGAAGGCGGAACGCAAGCATTTTTTGAAGTGCTGCAATATGAGGGGAAAAGTGTTGTTCATATTCTCGATCGGCAGGAAGATTGTGTAGCAAACAATGTAGCAGAAAAGGTGGTCGTATTATCTCCTTCCAATGAGCCTGCACATCCTGTTCGCTATAAAACTGCAAAAGAAATAAAAGAAATTGTGTATCAAGTAATTGCGGCAGAAATAAATTGTGATGCTGAAAGTCTTGAAGTTACAAAGAATTTCTTGGAGTTATCGATTGATTCATTAAAAGCTACGAAAGTGATTGCGGAAATTGGAAAACAATTAAATACAGAATTATATCCTACTTTATTATTTGAATATCAAACCCCAGAAGCACTAGCTGAATATATTGAAAAAACGTATGCAGTAAATCGTCAAGAAAAGGTAGAAGTGAGGCAGAAAGAAAAGATAGGTAAAGATGAAGAATCGGTAAAAGATATCGCAATTATTGGTATGAGTGTTCGAATACCTGGGGCAAATAATTTAGAAGAATACTGGAAGATATTACGAGAAGGGGAATGTATGATTCAAGAGGTTCCAGAGGATCGTTGGAGAAAAGAATATCATTATAGTTCAGATCAAGGGATATTGCATAAAACTTACTCTAAACACGGTGGGTTTATTGAGAGACCATATGACTTTGATCCGTTATTCTTCGGCATGTCCCCGAAAGAAGCGGAAGCAACTGATCCACAACAAAGAATCTTTATGCAAGTTGCTTGGGAAGCTTTGCAACAAGCGGGTTATGGTGGAAAGCATCGAACAAATCAGATCGGTGTGTTTGTCGGATGCGAACAGAATACGTATATGGAGCACTTTATTGGATATCGTTATTACATGATGATGAAAGATGTATTAGAGAAAGAGAACACTTTTGCACATCTTCCTCTGTCAGATCGCCAAAATCTTCTTAAACAGATGGTACGTATATTAGAGCCTGGACAACTAGTGGCAGATGCAATTGCAGGAAATGGATTGAATGAGGTCGCTGCAAGGGTTAGCCATTGTTTAAATTTAACGGGACCAAGCATGATTGTAAATACCGCTTGTTCGTCTTCTCTTGTTGCTCTTCATCATGCATGTCAAAGTATACGACAAGGTGAAACGAATATGGCGATAGCAGGAGGTGTGAATTTAAACTTATCACCTACGCCATTTGTTAGTTTGAGTAGAGTGACAGCCTTATCATCCAATGGAAACTGTTATCCTTTTGATGCAAGGGCAAATGGTATGGTTTTATCGGAAGGAGCAGGGGCAGTTCTTCTGAAATCATTAGAGCAGGCAATGGAAGATGGGGATCATATATTTGCTGTTATTAAAGGATCGGCTATTAATAACGATGGACGTTCTCAAGGCATTACAGCACCGAGACCTCAAGGACAGGCAGAAGTGATTCGAAGCGCATATTTGAATGCGAATGTTCATCCAGAAACAGTCTCATATATTGAGACGCATGGAACGGCAACACCATTAGGAGATCCAATTGAAGTAGAGGGGATGACTCGCGCTTTTCGTACTTTTACAGATAAAGAAGGTTTTTGTGGGATTGGATCTGTCAAATCATCTATCGGTCATATGCTTTCAGCAGCAGGGATTGTTAGCCTTGTTAAAGTAGCGCTTGCGATGAAACATAAAGTGATTCCGCATACAGTCAATTATGATACGCCAAATCCAAATTTAGATTTTCAACATTCACCGTTTTATGTAGTAGCGAAACAACCTCAAATTTGGGGTGACGAGAAACAAAATCATCCGCTACGAGCGGGTGTAAATGCTTTTGGGTTTGGTGGGACAAATGCTCACGTTATCCTTGAAGAGGCACCAATTTTGCAAAGAAAAGTGAATCATTCTGTACCTGAAATGAAAAGGCCTTCTTTATTGCTGCTTACTGGAAGAACAGAGAAGGTAATCCAAAACGTTGCAATGCGTTTAAAAGAACATATAAAGCAGAATCCAGATCTTTGTGTTCCCGAAGTTTGTTATTCTATGAATAGTTCGCAAAAAGAGTTATCGTGCAAAGTAGCAACGGTGATTAAATCGAAGGAACATCTTTATTCCGTTTTAGAAGCGATTGAAATGGGAAGAGAACGCTCTGAAGTGATAAAAGGTCGTTCAAATCCAAATAAACGAATGACAACTCATTTTCTATTTGATGGTACATTATGCTTGGATAAAGCACATATAAAGCAATTGAATGATACATTTTCTATTTTTCACGCAGCGTATAAAAAGTGTTTAGATGTGTTTGAAACGGAAGAGAATGAAAATAGTACTTCTTATCGACAAATACAAAGTTTTTCGTGTCAATATGCGATTGGAAAATTGTTGTTGCATTCTGGAATACAGCCTAAAAGTTTCGTGTGTGAAGGAATTGGGATTCTTGTTGGGGCTGCGTGCACAGGAATCATTACGGTAGAAGCGGCAATCCAATTTATTAAAGGGAATAAAAATCTAACAAGTGAAATTTTGCAAAATAGAAACGATACAGAATATAAATATACGATTATAACTCCGATGGGAATTATCCATAAAGAGCATACGGATATTTTAAAATCTTTATGTATGACAGATATGCAGTATACGATAACGACAAAGGATATTGCCGAATATGTAGATAAGAATGATGTTGTGATTCAATGCGGAATAAGTAAGAGTGATTTGCAAGGAAGATTAATATCAATGGATATAGGCAAAGTTTCTGATTCGGTACATGAGCTTCTTTTGTGTATGGCTAAACTTTATACGTTAGGTGTGAACTATAATTCAGTTGCATTTTTTGAAGGAAATGAGAACCGAATACCGTTACCAACATATCCATTCGAAAATAAAATGTACAAAGTTACGTTCGAAGATGAAAACATATATAAAGAAGCACTTTCTAATACGGAGTTACACCAAAAGAGTAATCTAGTTGAAAGAGATGTGCATAAATTAGTTCCACTTCATCTAGATGAAACTGTACAGGATTCTGAAAAAAGTAAAAATATGAAACAGCTCAATCATGACTTAGTCATGTTATTTGGAAACATAATTCAATAAGGATCAAATATTGTGATTGGATAGCGACATAGCGTATATAGAATAGTACCTATGTTGCTATTCATTATTTATATTCTAGAATACAAAGTCACCTGGAATGATAGCAGTTTTATTTCATAGAGCGGTAAGGAGAAAGGAAACGATAATATGATTTATAATTTAGATGAGAAGATAAAAAAAAAGGTTGTTTTTCTATTTTCAGGACAAGGCTCTCAATACTATCAAATGGGAAAGGAATTATTTTTTCGTTTTAATCGCTTTCAAGAAATCGTCATGGACTTCGATCGAATTGTACAAGATTGGATTGGGAAATCAGCTGTAGAAGAATTATATGGTACAAAGCAAGTAGCACATTCGTTTACAGAAACAATGCTGACGCATCCGTCTATATTCATAGTGGAATATGCGTTAGCTCGCTTTTTAATCGAAAGTGGTATTAAGCCTGATTATGTAGTGGGAACGAGTTTAGGTGAATTTACTGCATTGGCTGTATCTCAAGTAATGACACCAGAATCAGCGCTAGCATGTGTGTTAAAACAGGCGCAACTGGTAGAAAGAGATTGTGAACCAGGAAATATGTTGTTGATTCAAGAAGATGTGAGTTTGTTTTACGAGACAGATTATTTATATTGCCGAAGTGATTTGGCAGGAATACAATCGAATCATCATTTTGTCATATCTGTAGTGAAACAGAATATGAAAGAGATAGAACAATTTTTAAGATTACATAATATAAACTATTATAAGTTACCTATTTCTCATGCATTTCATTCGACTTCCATGGAGGTAATAGCAAATGAATATAAGAAATTCTTGAGCAAAATAAAATATAATAAAGTGAATATTCCGTTAGTTTATTCGGTAGATGGACAAATGAAGAAAGAAATATCATCTGATTACTTATGGGAGGTTACGAGAAAGCCAATCTATTTTTGTAAAGCGATATGTACGCTGCAGAAAATATGTTCTGATGCCGTATTTCTTGACTTAGGTCCAGGGGGGACGCTTCATAATTCATTGCGATATATAGGAAATCAAAATACTTCTTATCATAGTTTCCCTCTTATGAAGCCTTATCAGAATGCTGTTTGTGTTGAACAAATAAAAGAGTGGATCCGATAGTAGGGAGGAGTTACTGTTGAAACTTTCTAAATTAATAGCCGTTCAATTAACTGAAGATGTTCCTATGATAGATTTAGAGATTATTTTGTCTTTTGTAAATCAACAAAAGCGCAGTAAATTGAAACAATATAGAAATATGAAAGATGTTCGCAGATCTCTTGTAGCGGAGTTAATTATTAGATTAGAAGTTCTGAAACAAGTAGAAATGAATAATGATGAGATTATATTTTTAAATAATGCCTATGGAAAACCGTTTTTACAAGGCCTAGATTTTTTCCATTTTAATATTTCCCATGCTGGTGAATGGGTGGTATGTGCATTTGATGGTATGTCTATCGGAGTGGATATTGAAAAAGTTGAGCGGATTGATCTTGATATAGCAAAACATGTTTTCTCGAAAAAGGAATACGAAAATTTGATGTTACAAAATGAACAGAAACAATTAGAGTGTTTTTTTGAATATTGGACAGCAAAAGAAAGTTATATAAAGGCTATTGGAAAGGGACTGTCTATTCCTTTAAACTCTTTTACAATTGATTTTGAACGGGCGAGTATTATTGCTGAGGAAACAGAATCAAAAGATTGGATGCTGAAGTCGTATGAACTCGACCTACAGTATAAGGTGACACTATGTACGAAAAATGCGTCATTTCCTGAAGATATAATGATACGAGAGGAAAAACAAGTGTATGATGAAGTGTTATCATACGTGATGAATCGCATAACAAAGTAAGTATACATAAAATGCTTGTAAACAAATGAAGGGTAGCAGTTTCCCTTTTTTATCATTTCTATCGGTTACATGATGAAATCTTACACTTCTGTAAGGTAAGTGTAAGGAAGTTCGATGGTAACAAATTGTCAGTCTTTTTATAATAAAGGTAACAAAGATGAATCGAGGAGGAAAAAACATGAAAGGATTAATCGTAACGACTTTAACAGTGGCATTTGGCTTTGTTGCGTATGAAAAGTTAATGAGTGTCATTGAGGTTGTGAAACATTTAGTAGCGTAGAAGAAATATGTTTATATGAGAAGGGGAAGGGAATGGGTAGATGAATGGAATGGTTATTTGGAATGATAGGTATTGGTAGTGTTATATTATTGTTATTTGTTCCAGTTGGTATATTAAGTTCGACCACAAGTTTATTTTTTCTATGTTTGCTTGCTTTCATTATGCTGATTATTATGTTTTTAGTGAAGCAAAGTAAACCGATCTTCTTTTTTAGCATAATTGTGATGGCAGTTATTGCTCTTCAGGTCATTCTTCTTTTTATCTATCCTACAATTACTCGTGCTTTCCAGTAATTTAAAATCTTCTGCGGTAGTTGTTGAGGATGTTTACCGCATGAAAAATCAGTATTTCTTTTGTTTATTTAGTAGATTTAAATGTAAAAAAAGAATATTTTTATATTTCGAACAAAGAGGTTTCGAATGTTGTGTTCTGATTCTTCATTTGATATATTTACTTTGAAGAGACTAAAAATCTAAAAAAAAAAGAGGCGAACGTATGGATAAAAAAGAAAATACGGTCGTATTGTTTCCGCAGTTGTCAGAGCGCTATATTGATCAAGGTTTTTTGGCGCTAAAAGAAAGGGAATTTGAAGAGGCGTTGCGTTGTTTTGAAATATTACGTCAGTATAATGCAGAAACAGAACAAACAGAATTGGCCTCGGTAATTTGTTTACTAGAATTAAAACGAATCGAAGAATCTAAAAAACAATGTGAGAAGTTGCTGGAAACAGGAACAGTTTTGTTTGGGGATATCCTTGAAACATATGTAACGATTTTAGTGCAAACAAATGATTATGAAGGTGTCATTCAAACGGTTGAAGAAGTGCTGCAGACGAAAGAACTGCTCCCGGAACAAAAAGAGAAATTAGCGCAGCTTGCTTTATTTGCACAAGGTATGCTTGGTGGGGAAGAACTGCCTCCGATAGGTTCTAATTTTGAATTGAACGAATTTGCAAATGAACTATTTTCAGATAACTTCGGGCAGCAGTTGCGAGCGATTAATGGTCTTTTATTAAAGGATCTTGATAAGGCGCTACCTGCTTTACAGAAGTTTCTTTTGGATGACAAGCAGCACCCTTATTTGAAAACTTCTATTTTATATAAGATGGTAGAAAATAAAATGGAAAAAGAGGTAGAAGTAGAGAAATTCGGTGAAACAATTACAGTTATTCCGGCACAGGTAGGTCATGATGAAGAGCAATCTGAAAAGATTATACATATATTATCGAATCGATTAGAAAATGATTACCCTGATATATTTAAGACAATTATTACATATTGGAGAGAGATGCAAACGAGCATTTTTCCTTTCCCTCTATTAATGAATAACCCAAAAGTTTGGGCAGCTGTTTTAGAGAGAATAGGAAGAAAACGTTTCGGGTTAATCGTCGATGAAGAGGAACTCATGAAAGTGTATCATATTCATTTAGAGGAATTTCATATTGCCTATCAATGGTTTTTACGTGTTGAGAAGGAAGGATATTTCCCTGTATAATTATGAAAAAGAATTGTTCAGTTATTGAAACGAGAATATTCTATGTTATAATGTAAGGGTTGCAAAAGGCTGAAGTCTGCCTGTTTGTAAGAGGAGAGAAGGATACTTCTCTTACTTAATATGTCTCATATTATTCTCGAACAAAATATACCTTAGTTGTTTTTTGTAAACAACGAATAGATTAGAGCGATGTATCTGAAAGCTTTTGCTCGAAGATAAAAATGCCTGCACTCATTGGGTGTAGCGCTCTCGTTGTTTCTAAAGAAAGGAATAATGGAATTTTAATCTATAGAGGTATGTGCATACATTATTATAGTTGGAGGGAAAGAATAAATGGCTGCAAAATGGGAAAAATTAGAAGGTAACGTTGGCGTATTAACAATCGAAGTTGATGCTAAAGAAGTTAACAAATCTCTTGACGCTGCGTTCAAAAAAGTAGTAAAAACAATTAACGTACCAGGTTTCCGTAAAGGTAAAATGCCTCGTCCGTTATTCGAACAACGCTTTGGTGTAGAATCTTTATACCAAGATGCATTAGACATCATCTTACCAAAAGCATACAGTGAAGCAATCGATGAAACTGGTATCTTCCCAGTTGCTCATCCTGAGATTGACATCGAGAAGTTCGAAAAAAATGAAAACCTTGTTTTCACTGCGAAAGTTACTGTAAAACCTGAAGTGAAACTAGGCGAGTATAAAGGTTTAGCAGTAGAAAAAATCGACACAACTGTAACTGACGAAGATGTAGAGAACGAATTAAAAGCTTTACAAGAGCGTCAAGCTGAACTAGTTGTGAAAGAAGATGGAACTGTTGAAAACGGTGATACAGCTGTAATCGACTTTGAAGGTTTCGTGAATGGCGAAGCATTCGAAGGTGGAAAAGGTGAAAACTACTCTCTAGCAATCGGTTCTGGTACATTCATCCCAGGCTTTGAAGAGCAATTAATTGGTCTTAAAGCAGGTGAGTCTAAAGATGTTGAAGTAACATTCCCAGAAGAGTACCATGCAGAAGAACTTGCTGGAAAACCAGCAACATTCAAAGTAACAGTTCATGAAATCAAAGCAAAAGAACTTCCTGAGTTAAACGACGAGTTCGCTAAAGATGTGAACGAAGAAGTTGCAACTCTTGATGAGTTAAAAGCAAAACTTCGCACAGACTTAGAAGAAGGCAAAAAGCATGAAGCTGAACACAAAGTGCGTGACGAAGTGGTAGAAAAAGCTGCTGCTAACGCTGAAATCGACATTCCAGAAGCTATGATCGAAACAGAATTAGATCGTATGGTTCGTGAATTTGAACAACGTTTAAGCCAACAAGGTATGAACCTTGAGCTTTACTACCAATTCACAGGTACTGATGCTGACAAGCTAAAAGAACAAATGAAAGAAGATGCGCAAAAACGTGTAAGAATCAACCTTGTTCTTGAAGCAATCATTAAAGCTGAAAACATCGAAGTTGCTGAAGAAGAAGTAAATGCAGAAATTGAAAAAATGGCTGAAATGTACAATATGCCAGTAGATGCTATTAAGCAAGCTCTTGGAAGCGCAGAAGCTCTAGCTGAAGATCTTAAAGTTCGTAAAGCTGTAGACTTCTTAGTAGACAATAGCAAAGCTGCATAATAAAATAACAAGGCGCGATTTTAATCGTGCCTTGTTTTATAAATATGAATATATTTGTAAAACTTTTTGGTGAGGAAGGAAAAGAACCTTTAAAAGTCGAATATACATATTTCAAAAGTTTTAAAAACTTTTTATTTGTACATAACTAATCATATTATTTGTATTTCTCGCCACGTAGTGACATAATATGTATTTACATACGATACATTTATCGTGTACATACGAAGGCAAGATATTAGCACTTTGTAAGGGGTGTGAAAATATGTTTAAATTTAACGATGAGAAAGGACAATTGAAGTGTTCTTTCTGTGGTAAAACACAAACGCAAGTTCGAAAGCTTGTTGCAGGACCAGGTGTCTATATTTGTGATGAGTGTATTGAGCTTTGTACGGAAATTGTACAAGAGGAGCTTGCGAAAGACGAAGAAGTAGAATTCAAAGATGTACCGAAACCAATAGAGATTCGTGAAATTTTGGATGAGTATGTCATCGGGCAAGATAATGCGAAGAAAGCACTAGCGGTAGCGGTATATAATCATTACAAACGCATTAATTCTAACAGTAAAATCGATGATGTAGAATTGGCGAAGAGTAATATCGCACTTATTGGGCCGACAGGTAGCGGTAAAACGTTATTAGCTCAAACATTGGCGCGTATTTTAAATGTTCCGTTTGCGATTGCGGATGCAACATCTTTAACAGAGGCGGGATATGTAGGGGAAGATGTAGAAAATATCTTGCTTAAACTCATTCAAGCTGCTGATTATGATGTTGAGAAAGCAGAAAAAGGAATTATTTACATTGATGAGATTGATAAAGTGGCACGTAAGTCAGAAAATCCATCCATTACGCGTGATGTATCTGGTGAGGGTGTGCAACAGGCACTTCTGAAAATTTTAGAAGGTACTGTAGCGAGCGTTCCGCCTCAAGGGGGGCGTAAACATCCACATCAAGAATTTATTCAAATTGATACAACGAATATTCTATTTATTTGCGGTGGTGCGTTTGACGGTATTGAGCCAATTATTAAACGTCGCCTTGGTGAGAAAGTAATTGGATTTGGTTCTGAGAAGAAAAATGCGGAAGTAAATGAAAAGCATGTTTTATCTCACGTATTGCCAGAAGACCTGTTACGATTTGGTTTAATTCCAGAATTTATCGGTCGTCTACCAGTTATTGCAAACCTAGAGCCGCTTGATGAAGATGCTCTTGTTGATATTTTAACAAAACCGAAAAATGCACTTGTAAAGCAGTTCCAAAAATTACTGGAGCTTGATGACGTTGAATTAGAGTTTGAAGAAGGCGCACTAATTGAGATTGCGAAAAAAGCAATTGAACGTAAAACAGGTGCTCGTGGACTTCGTTCTATTATTGAAGGCTTAATGCTTGACGTCATGTTTGAACTTCCATCTCGTAAAGATATCGAGAAGTGTATTTTAACAAGAGAGACAGTAGCAAATAATGCACCACCAAAATTGGTGTTACAAGATGGTACTGTACTCGATACAAAAACATCTGCATAATGTTTAAAGGAAGAAACAGCAATTTTTGTAATTGCTGTTTCTTCTTATGTTTAGCGCGATTCCTCTCCGGAAATACTAAAGAGTAAAAACGTAGCGGGAGGAAATGAATCATGAGCTGGACAAACATATTCTTACTCGTTCAACTTGTTTTTGGTGTTATTGTCGGTTTATATTTCTGGCATTTGCTCCGAAATCAGCGAACGCAAAAAGTTTCCATTGATCGAGAATCGAAAAAAGAATTAGAGCAACTTCGTAACATGCGTGAGATTTCTTTAACAGAACCACTTGCGGAAAAAGTACGTCCCACATCTTTTTCAGATATCGTTGGACAAGAAGATGGGATTCGATCATTAAAGGCGGCACTTTGTGGACCAAACCCGCAACATGTCATTATATATGGACCTCCTGGAGTAGGGAAAACAGCGGCGGCGCGTCTTGTGTTAGAAGAAGCAAAGAAAAATCAAAAATCTCCATTTCGTAAGAGCGCAGCATTTATTGAACTGGATGCAACAACCGCACGTTTTGATGAGCGCGGCATTGCTGATCCTTTAATCGGTTCAGTACATGATCCGATTTACCAAGGGGCAGGAGCGATGGGACAAGCAGGAATTCCGCAACCTAAAAAAGGGGCTGTCACAGATGCACATGGCGGTATTTTATTTATTGATGAAATTGGAGAACTTCATCCTATTCAAATGAATAAAATGTTGAAGGTGTTAGAAGATCGAAAAGTATTTTTGGAAAGTGCATATTACAGTGAAGAAAACACGCTGATTCCAACGTACATACATGATATTTTTCAAAAAGGTTTACCGGCTGATTTTCGTCTTGTTGGAGCAACAACGCGCTCGCCAGAAGAACTTCCACCTGCGATTCGTTCTCGTTGTTTAGAGGTGTTCTTCCGTGAATTGGATACGGAAGAAGTTCAAAAAGTGGCAAAGAATGCAGCGGAAAAAATAGAGATGGAAATTGACGAGCAAGGAATTGAAATGATAGGAATGTATGCAAGAAATGGCCGGGAAGCCATTAATCTTGTGCAAATTTCTGCTGGGATGGCAATTAATGAAGAGCGTTCCTTTATTAAGAATGAGGATGTTGAATGGGTGATTCATGCTAGTCAACTTACTCCAACGTATGAACGGCGAATATACCCCATTCCACGAATTGGCTTAGTGAATGGTCTGGCTGTATATGGGCCTAATACAGGAGCATTATTAGAAGTTGAAGTTACAGCTATTCCTTCTCAGGGTAAGGGGACAGTAAATGTGACAGGTATTGTAGAGGAAGAGAGTATCGGGAGTCAAACGAAATCGATTCGTCGTAAAAGCATGGCGAAAGGATCGGTTGATAATGTATTAACTGTACTTCGTTCTTTAGAATTATTGCCAGAAGGATATGATATACATATTAACTTTCCTGGAGGGATTCCAGTTGATGGTCCATCAGCTGGAATTGCAATGGCTACGGGAGTGTATTCCGCTTTACATCGCGTATATATAAGTAACGAAATTGCGATGACAGGGGAGATTAGTATTCACGGAGAAGTGAAACCAGTGGGTGGTGTATATGCAAAAGTGAAAGCGGCAAAAAAGGCAGGGGCAAAAAAAGTGATTATTCCTGCTGAAAATATGCAGCCATTTTTGTATACGATAAAAGGAATTGAAATTATTCCTGTTCGCAAGCTAAAAGAAGTGTTTGAATTGGCATTCGTACAGGAAAATTTACATCGTGAACTGGATATGCGTAACGATTTAGAAGAAGGCGATGTACAATCTATGTAAATAGGGTGAAGCTTTCGGTAACGCGTTTCATTACATACGAATCAGAGCGTTGTTCGGTAGGGATTTTTGTAGAAATAAGAAGCATATTGCGCACAATGGTAAGAGAAATATTTGCCAGACTTCGTTTAAGTTTGTATGCTTAAGCGGAGTCCATTTTTCTTTTATGAGGAAAAAAAGTCGTGAAATTGCGATGATACAGAATCTCTGTAATTGCATCAGGGTGTATTGTAATATAAAATAGTTGAACAGGAGTTTAATTTATTATGGAGGTGCTATGTCTAGTATGAATACGAACGAAAGAATCTTGCCCCTCCTACCATTAAGAGGCGTTCTCGTATATCCGACGATGGTTCTGCATCTTGATGTAGGACGTGATAAGTCGATACAAGCACTAGAGCAGGCAGCAGTGGATGAAAATATTATCTTTTTAGCAATGCAAAAAGAAATGAATATTGATGATCCGAAAGAAGATGACATATATAGTGTAGGTACAGTGGCGAAGGTAAAGCAGATGTTAAAGCTGCCAAACGGTACGCTTCGTGTCCTGGTAGAAGGTTTACATAGAGCAAAAGTAGTAGAATTTACAGAATTAGAAAACGTAATACAAGTTTCTGTTCAAACGATAGTAGAAGAAGAGGAAGGCGACTTAGAAGAAAAAGCTCTTATGCGCACATTGCTAGAGCATTTCGAACAGTATATTAAAGTTTCCAAAAAGATATCAAATGAAACATTCGCAACGGTAGCCGATGTGGAAGAACCTGGACGATTAGCGGATTTAATCGCTTCTCATTTACCAATTAAAACGAAACAAAAGCAAGAAATTTTGGAAATCGTATCTGTTAACGAAAGATTACATACTTTAATCTCTATTATTCAAGATGAACAAGAGCTATTAAGTTTAGAAAAGAAAATCGGACAAAAAGTAAAACGTTCGATGGAACGTACGCAAAAAGAATATTTTCTGCGGGAACAAATGAAGGCTATTCAAACAGAACTTGGTGACAAAGAAGGAAAAGGCGGGGAAGTTGAAGAACTTCGTAAAAAAATTGAAGAGGCAGGAATGCCAGGAGAGACAAAGGAAGCTGTCTTAAAAGAATTAGACCGCTATGAAAAATTACCAGTAAGTTCTGCGGAAAGCGGTGTGATTCGCAATTATATTGACTGGTTATTAGCGCTCCCATGGACAGATGCAACAGATGATAAGATTGATCTTGCTCATTCTGAAATGGTCTTAAATAAAGACCATTATGGGCTGGAGAAAGTGAAAGAACGTGTATTGGAATATTTAGCTGTTCAAAAATTAACAAATTCACTAAAAGGACCAATCTTATGTCTAGTAGGGCCTCCTGGGGTCGGAAAAACATCATTAGCACGTTCGATTGCAAAATCGCTAAATCGTAATTTTGTCCGTGTTTCCCTTGGCGGTGTTCGGGATGAATCTGAGATTAGAGGGCATCGTCGTACATATGTTGGTGCTATGCCAGGGCGGATTATACAAGGCATGAAAAAAGCAAAGACAATCAATCCGGTCTTTTTATTAGATGAGATTGATAAAATGTCCAATGATTTCCGTGGAGATCCATCTGCGGCGTTACTTGAAGTGTTAGACCCAGAACAAAATCATAATTTTAGCGATCATTATATTGAAGAACCGTATGATTTATCAAAGGTTATGTTTGTGGCAACTGCGAATACGCTTGCTAGCATTCCTGGGCCGCTTCTTGATCGGATGGAAATCATATCAATTGCTGGTTATACAGAAATTGAAAAAGTGCATATTGCACGTGAACATTTATTATCGAAGCAATTAAAAGAGCATGGTTTACGAAAAGGAAATTTACAGGTGCGCGATGAGGCTCTTCTTGAAATTATTCGTTATTATACACGTGAAGCGGGTGTACGTACGTTGGAACGTCAAATTGCTAAGATTTGTCGTAAATCAGCGAAAATTATCGTTACAGGGGAACGTAAGCGCGTTGTTGTTACAGAGAAGAACATTACGGACCTTTTAGGAAAGCGTATATTCCGATATGGTCAGGCTGAAAAGATCGATCAAGTTGGTATGGCAACAGGATTAGCTTATACATCTGCTGGCGGCGATACCCTTGCAATTGAAGTGGCTGTATCTCCTGGGAAAGGGAAATTAATTTTAACAGGGAAGCTTGGAGATGTGATGAAAGAATCTGCGCAAGCAGCTTTTAGTTATATTCGTTCTCGCGCAGAGGAACTTCATATTGACCCGGATTTCCATGAAAAAAATGACATCCATATTCACGTTCCAGAAGGGGCAGTTCCGAAAGATGGACCATCAGCAGGTATTACGATGGCAACAGCACTTATTTCTGCCCTAACAGGTATTCCTGTAAGTAAAGAAGTAGGGATGACGGGTGAAATTACGCTTCGCGGCCGTGTATTACCAATCGGTGGCTTGAAAGAAAAAACATTAAGTGCTCACCGCGCAGGCTTAACAAAAATTATTTTGCCGGCAGAAAACGAAAAAGATTTAGATGATATTCCAGAAAGCGTAAAGGAAAATCTTACGTTTGTGCTTGTATCTCATTTAGATGAAGTGTTAGAGCATGCCTTAGTAGGAGTGAAACAATGAAAGTAACAAAAGCAGAGATTGTTATTAGTGCTGTTAGACCAGACCAATATCCAGGAGGTGACTTGCCGGAAATTGCTTTAGCAGGTCGTTCGAATGTTGGAAAATCATCTTTTATTAATACAATCTTAAATCGTAAAAAGTTAGTCCGCATTTCTTCTAAACCTGGAAAAACGCAAACATTAAACTTTTTCATCATTAATGATATGATGCATTTCGTGGATGTTCCGGGATACGGTTATGCGAAGGTATCGAAATCAGAACGTGCAGCTTGGGGTAAGATGATTGAAACTTACTTTACAACACGTGAACAATTAGATGCGACTGTGCTAGTAATTGATTTACGCCATCCTCCAACAAAGGATGATGTAATGATGTATGATTTCTTAAAGCATTATGAAATTCCAACAATTATTATTGCAACAAAGGCTGATAAAATTCCAAAAGGGAAATGGCAAAAGCATTTGAAAGTTGTAAAGGAAACACTTGATGTAGAAGCCGGTGATGAAGTAGTTTTATTTTCTTCTGAAACAGGGCTTGGAAAAGAAGAAGCGTGGAAAGCGATTCATAAGTTTACAAAAACAAAAAACGCATGACGAATTCGTCACGCGTTTTTTGTTTTTTGACAATTATAGTAGCTTAAAAAGGATGCGGGGGATTTTGAAATAGGAAAGCTATTTTATGTAACATTATGGAACAATCATACATATTTTATGTGATAATGAAAGAAGATAGAGAAGGATAGTGCTTCAATGTATATGGAATAGTTTCCACTACTTGATTCTGACAGATTTTTTTGGTAACGTACAAATAGAGTTATTATTTTATAATGATTATAAAGTAGAGCGTTTTATAGGGAGATTTCCTCACTATTTTGTGAATTTGAGGAAAAACGATAAAAAATTTCGTTGTTCACACGATTGTTAGATTCATAAGAGGAAAGTTGTATTATGATAGTAGATAAGGTGATAAAACGGGTGAAGGGGGACATGCTGCGTGCATATTCTTGTTGTTGGTGTAAATTATCGAACAGTCCCTGTAGAGATTCGTGAGAAACTCACATTTCAGGAAACAGAACTAAAACGAGCAATGACGACATTACAAAGTCAAAAAAGCGTGTTAGAGAATGTCATTGTATCAACGTGCAATCGTACGGAGATTTATGCTGTTGTTGATCAATTACACACGGGACGATATTACATTAAGAAATTTTTAGCTGATTGGTTTCAGCTTGAGATAGAAGAAATCTCACCATACTTGTCTATTTTTGAGCAAGATGGTGCAATTGAGCATTTATTCCGTGTTACGTGCGGATTAGATTCTATGGTAGTTGGGGAAACACAGATTTTAGGTCAAATTCGAAATAGCTTTTTAACAGCCCAGGAGGTAAAGACAACAGGAACCATTTTTAACGAATTGTTGAAACAGGTTATTACGTTAGCAAAGCGTGCACATTCAGAAACGACAATTGGTGAAAGTGCAATGTCCGTTAGCTATGCTGCTGTTGAACTTGGAAAGAAAATTTTTGGTGATTTAACAGACTGTCACGTTTTAATTCTTGGTGCTGGAAAAATGGGGGAGCTTGCACTGCAAAACTTATATGGGAGTGGAGTTCAAAAAGTTACTGTTATGAATCGTACATTTACAAAAGCGGAAACAATGGCAGAAAAATATATGGGACATGCGAAGCCGTTAAGTGAACTACAATGTGCTTTGTTAGAAGCGGACATTTTGATCAGTTCAACAGGATCCTCGAATTATGTCATTACGAAAGAAATGATGAAAAAGGTAGAACGCATGCGCAGTGGTCGCCCATTATTTATGGTTGATATTGCGGTACCTCGTGATATTGATCCAGAAATCAATGAATTAGAGGGTTCTTTCTTGTACGATATCGATGATTTACAAGATGTAGTGGAAGCGAATCGTGCTGAGCGTTTAAAAGAAGCGGAAAAGATTCAATTTATGATTGAAGAAGAAATCGTTTTATTTAAAAATTGGTTAAACACGCTAGGTGTTGTACCTTTAATATCGGCTCTTCGAGAGAAAGCGCTAGGAATTCAAAGTGAGACGATGAGAAGTTTAGAACGAAAAATTCCAACGTTAAGTGATCGGGAGAAAAAGGTTATTAGTAAGCATACAAAAAGTATTATTAATCAATTGCTGAAGGATCCAATCTTGGTAGCAAAAGAGCTAGCTGCAGAAGAGAAAGCAACGGAAAAGCTTGCTTTATTTGCGAAAATTTTTGATTTAGAAGTACAAGAAGAGGTTGAACATACGGAAGAACTGGAACATAAACGAGCGTGGACACCATCCGTTTCATCTTTATAATACGAAAGGATGATCGGATGAGCTTTTTAAATAATAGTATTATTTATCATATCACAATTATTTTATATGCTTGTAGCATTAGTTTATATTTTATAGATTATTTTCAAAGTAACCGAAAGGCGAATCGCTTTGCTTTTTGGTTACTTTCCATTGTATGGGTGTTGCAGTCTGTTTTTATGTTGCTAAGAGCTACAGAGTCAGAAACGAATCCGATTCTAACCTTGCTATCTGGGATTTATTTTTATGTATGGCTATTGATTACAATGTCATTAATAATCAATCGGTTTATGCGAATTGACTTCTTAGTTTTTTTTACAAATGTTGTTGCTTTTGGCGTAAGTGCGTTGTCTATTTTTACGCCACTTGGAAAGATGGCGCCTGTACTTGCTGAGCAATTAGTCTCAGAGCTTGTTTATGTGCATGTAGGTATGGCGATTATTTCCTATGCAACATTTACCGTTTCATTCATTTTTTCTATTATGTATTTACTTCAGTACCGGCTTTTAAAACAGAAAAAATGGAATGCTAGATTAAGAAGATTAGGGAATTTACCAAAACTTGAGTCAATGTCTTATGGATTAAATTTGTTTTCTGTACCATTTTTCTTATTGGCGATTTTACTCGGATGTATATGGGGATATACGAAGTTAGATAATTTTCATTGGTATGACACGAAAGTAATCGGGTCTTTTGTTGTTTTATTTATGTATTGTGCAGGTTTATATTTACGAGGAGCAGATGCATTGCACGGAAAAAAGATTATCCAATGGAATATTGGTGCATTTCTAGTTATGCTAGTTAATATTTTCCTATTGAGCAGTTTATCCAACTTCCATTTTTGGTATTTATAATGAGGAGAGAAAGTTATGCGCAAAATTATTGTAGGTTCAAGAAAGAGTAAGCTGGCATTAACGCAAACGAATTGGTTTATTGATCAATTACAAGCGCTTGGCTTACCGTATGAATTTGAAGTAAAGGAAATTGTTACAAAAGGGGATGTCATTTTAGACGTTACGCTTTCTAAAGTAGGCGGTAAAGGGTTGTTTGTAAAAGAGATTGAGCATGCTCTTCTTACAAAAGAAATCGATATGGCTGTACACAGTATGAAAGATATGCCTGCTGTGCTCCCAGCTGGTTTAACAATTGGGTGTATACCAAAGCGTGTGGATCCGCGTGATGCATTTATTTCAAAGAATGGGAAATCGTTTAAGGAGTTAGCAAAGGGTGCAACTCTTGGTACGAGCAGTTTAAGACGTAGCGCACAATTATTAGCTGCTAGACCTGACTTACAAGTGAAATGGATTCGTGGAAATATCGATACGAGATTACGTAAATTACAAGAAGAAAACTATGATGCAATTATTTTAGCAACAGCTGGACTAAAGCGGATGGGTTGGGATAATGATGTAATTACAGAACATCTGGACGAATCTTTATGTGTACCAGCTGTAGGACAAGGTGCTTTAGCTATTGAATGTCGTGAAGATGATAAGGACTTATTACAGTTATTAGCACATATGAACGATGCAGCAACAGAACGAACAGTAGCGGCAGAAAGAGTGTTTCTTCATAAGCTTGAAGGAGGATGTCAAGTACCTATTGCAGGATATGCAACCCTTCAAGAAAATGGAAAAATTAAATTACATGCACTTGTTGGATCAACGGATGGCTCTGTCTTATTAAAAGAAACAGTAGTAGGTACAAATCCCGAGACAGTAGGGTTAGAGGCGGCAGAGCGCTTGATTCATCAAGGTGCAAAAGAGCTCATTTCAGCTGCAAATAAGGAGCAACAATAACTATGAATGCCCTTATTGGAAAAAAAGTACTCGTTACACGTGCCCGGCATCAAGCTGGGCAAATGAGCGCAGCAGTAAGAAAAGAGAGCGGAATTCCAATGGAAATTCCGCTTTTGCGTATGGATGGGGTATCTCAAGAAAAGCTTCAAAGTGTAGCCAAACAGTTGCATGTATACGATTGGATAATTTTTACGAGCAAAAATGGGGTAAGGTTCTTTTTGGAGGCAATCCATCAGAAACTTCCGCCTGCTGTAAAAATTGCTGCAGTCGGTATAAAAACAGCTCAAGAACTAGAAGCAAGAGGATATCAAGTTCATTTTGTTCCAACAGCGTTTGTTGCTGAAACGTTTGCGATGGAATTTGTGCAAACATTAAATGGGACAGAGCGTATTTTATTTCCAAAAGGGAATTTAGCAAGAGATGTAATTTCAGTGAAGCTTCGTGAAGCTCATATACTTGTAGAAGAGTTGGTTGTCTATGAGACGAAACTAAATGATGAGAAAAAAGAAGACCTAATCGCAGCTTTACAATCGAATCAAATTGATGTGATTACATTTACAAGCCCTTCTACAGTTGACAGCTTTGTAAAGTTACTTGAGGGTACAAACTGGAGAGAATGGATAAAAAAATGTACAATTGCTTGTATAGGACCAATAACAGAAAAAGAGGCAAGAAAGTATTTTAAAAATGTGCTTGTTCCTGAAGAATATACGATAGAATCATTGATACAATGCATTTCCAAATTTTATGTGAATGCATAATGAAAATAAAAGAATGGGGATAGAATTCTATGAACTCTTTACAATTTAATCGTCATCGTCGTTTAAGACAAAGTGGAAATATGCGTGCACTTGTACGTGAAACATTTTTACATACGGAAGACTTTATTTACCCAATTTTCGTACTTGAAGGTGAAAATATTCGTAATGAAGTTCCTTCTATGCCAGGCGTATATCAAGTTTCTTTAGATTTATTGCAAGCTGAAATGCAAGAAGTGGTTGATTTAGGCATTCGTTCTGTTATCGTATTTGGCGTACCTGCTGAGAAGGACGAGATTGGATCTTCTGCATTTTGTGAACACGGCATTGTACAACGTGCGATTCAACAAATGAAAGAGCAATTTCCAGAGTTAGTAGTCATTGCGGATACATGCTTATGTCAATATACAAGCCATGGTCATTGCGGTGTAATTGAAGACGGTATTATTTTAAATGATCAATCGTTAGAAATTCTTGCAAAAACAGCTGTAAGTCAAGCGAAAGCAGGAGCAGATATTATTGCTCCCTCTAACATGATGGACGGATTTGTAACGGCTATTCGTCATGCTTTAGATGAAAATGGTTTTTCACATGTGCCGGTTATGTCTTATGCAGTGAAATATGCATCTGCATTTTATGGGCCATTCCGTGATGCAGCGCATGGTGCACCGCAATTTGGAGATCGCAAAACATATCAAATGGATCCAGCAAATCGAATGGAAGCATTCCGAGAAGCTGAATCAGATGTAATGGAAGGAGCAGATTTCTTAATTGTAAAACCAGCTCTTTCTTATTTAGACATTGTTCGCGATGTGAAAAATAACTTTAATTTACCGATTGTTGCATATAATGTGAGCGGAGAATATTCGATGATTAAAGCAGCTGCTCAAAATGGCTGGATTAATGAAAAAGAGATTGTCCTTGAAAAATTATTAAGTATGAAACGTGCGGGAGCAGATTTAATTATTACGTATCATGCAAAAGATGCCGCAAGATGGTTACGAGAAGGGGGCGCACAATAATGAAAAAGCTTGATAAATCGATTAAAGCGTTTGAAGAAGCACAAGATTTAATGCCTGGTGGTGTAAATAGTCCAGTTCGTGCATTTAAATCGGTTGGGATGAATCCATTATTTATGGAGCAAGGAAAAGGTTCTAAAGTATATGATATTGATGGAAATGAGTACATTGACTACGTATTATCATGGGGACCGCTTATTCATGGACATGCCAATGAGCGTGTTGTAGAGTCGTTAAAAGCTGTTGCTGAAAAAGGAACAAGCTTTGGAGCGCCAACAGAAATTGAAAATAAGTTAGCTCAGCTTGTGATTGAGCGCGTGCCATCTATTGAAATTGTGCGCATGGTAAACTCTGGAACAGAGGCAACGATGAGTGCACTTCGTTTAGCACGTGGCTATACAGGACGTAATAAAATTTTGAAATTTATCGGTTGTTACCACGGTCATGGTGATTCTCTATTAATTAAAGCTGGCTCTGGCGTTGCAACACTTGGTTTACCGGATAGCCCTGGTGTACCAGAAGGTGTAGCCCAAAATACAATTACAGTAGCTTATAATGATTTAGAAAGTGTAAAATATGCTTTTGAACAATTTGGAGATGATATTGCTTGTGTAATTGTTGAACCTGTAGCAGGAAATATGGGAGTTGTACCACCTATACCAGGATTTTTAGAAGGACTTCGTGAAGTAACTCAGCAATATGGGGCGCTGCTTATCTTTGATGAGGTAATGACTGGATTCCGCGTTGCATATAACTGTGGACAAGGATATTACGGTGTAACGCCTGATTTAACTTGCTTAGGAAAAGTAATCGGTGGCGGTCTACCGGTAGGAGCATACGGTGGTAAAGCAGAAATTATGCGTCAAGTTGCGCCTAGTGGACCGATTTATCAAGCGGGTACGTTATCTGGTAACCCACTTGCCATGACAGCAGGATATGAAACATTAATACAGCTAACACCAGAATGTTATAAAGAGTTTGAACGTAAAGCGGAAATGTTAGAAAATGGTTTGCGCCAAGCTGCTGAAAAACATGGAATACCGCACCATATTAACCGAGCAGGTTCAATGATTGGTATTTTCTTTACGAATGAACGAGTGATTAACTATGATGCAGCAAAAACATCGAATTTAGAGTTTTTTGCGGCTTATTATCGTGAAATGATAGAACAAGGGGTGTTTTTACCACCATCTCAATTTGAAGGATTATTCTTATCAACAGCACATAGTGATGCTGATATTGAAGCGACAATTGCTGCGGCAGAAATTGCAATGGCGAAATTAAAAGCATAAATAAAAAGGTTGTTTGGAATTTTCCAGGCAACCTTTTTCATTTATAAGAAATGAAAAGGGCACATGTGCGATTTTTTTACTCATAAAATGTCTCCAAGACACATAAATCTGTAATGACATACAGTTTGAGAGGGGGAAAAGGAGTGGCAACAGATCATTCATTACGTTTTTCACTAAAAGAATCGGTTTGGTTCCAAAAAGGACAGGAAGTCGAAGAACTTTTGTCAATTTCGTTAGATCCAGACGTTGAGATAGAAGAGCTTGAACATGAAGTGATTGTGCGAGGGCAGTTAGATTTAACTGGGGAATATATTGCGAAGAAAGAGGAGTCTGAGTTTTCAACGAGTGAATTATCCCCAGCGAAATCAATTGATTATGTGGAAGAGAGAGAAGATGGTATTCATGAACTTGTTCATTCGTTCCCACTAGAAATTTCCATTCCAAGAAATCGGGTAAAGGTAATTGAAGAATTGTATGTTTCTATCGAGGAATTTGATTATGAGTTAAAAGAAAATGGATGCTTACAATTATTAGCTGACATTTCTATATATGGATTAAATGATGCTGGGCGTGAGTTGGATGATGAGGAAGAGCTAGAAAGTGAGCATACCAACGGTAAAAGAGAAGAAGGGATAGAAGCAGTTGAAGAGGAAAAAGAGCTGGAAGAGCCGGAAGAAACAGCAGAAATCATTCTTCAATCAGAATCAAACGGATGGCAAGATTATGCCTTTGAACCGTTTCAATTAGAAGAACGGAAAGAACAAGAGTTAATAGAGGAAGAAGAATTAGAAGAACATGATGTAGAAGATCGAGATAAAGAGGAAATGATGCCACAAGTTGAATTGTTTGGACGAACAGGTTTTAAAGAAAAAGAAACGAAGAAAGAAACAGAAGAACAAGAAGAACCTGTATACTCTCAAAGAGATGAAAATGCCTTATATTTAACAAAATTGTTTACAAAAGAAGCAGAAGAAGAATTTACAAAGGTGAGAATGTACTTTGTACAAGAGGGAGATACAATCGAGTCGGTAGCAGAGCGTTATGAGACATCTGTACAACATTTACATCGTATAAACCGAACGGATGACATTTATTTAACAGCAGGTCAAGTCATTTATATACCTGTTCCAAAAGCGAAGTCAAAATGAGTGAAGACTATTCTTCACTCATCTCTTTTCTTACATTTGAATTTGTGGATGAGAAAGGATTAGGCAGATGGATATAGAATTACGCAACCGCTATGAACCAATTGTAAGACGATATCAATTGAATGTAGAGCACATCGAAGAATACGGGAATGTAATGAAGATTTATACGAATCAAGGTCCGTATGCATTAAAAAAATTGCCGAATCAACGGCTAGAGCGCAATCACTTTATGCATCATATTCAATTTTTAAAAGAAAAAGGTTTTTCCAACTATGTTCCCATCTATCACGCGATGGATGGGAATTATATTTTGAGTGACGCAACATATAGTTATTATTTAATGCCTTGGCTTGAGAAAGTGGATGGGAATGACGAGGATAATGGTCAATATCATAAAATGTTTCAAACGTTAGCGATGCTTCATAAAAAAACAGTGCGAGAGGAATCGTATACAGAAGAGGCGTTAGAAAATCA
The DNA here is from genome assembly GCF_000017425.1 of Bacillus cytotoxicus NVH 391-98. Taxonomy (GTDB): domain Bacteria; phylum Bacillota; class Bacilli; order Bacillales; family Bacillaceae_G; genus Bacillus_A; species Bacillus_A cytotoxicus. The sequence goes on along the minus strand of NC_009674.1, from coordinate 3,226,952 downwards.
TTATACAAATATATCGGATCGCTGGGAACAAGATGGTGAACTATTAGAAAAATTTCTTGTTCAATCAGAATCAAAGTGGTATATGTCACCATTTGAATTGCAGTATTGTACGTATTTTCATCATGTGATGAGAGCGTGGGATTTTGCGACAAAGCAGCTTACCGATTGGTATGAAGTGATGAAAGAAAAAGAAAAAACACGCATTGCTTTAGTGCATGGAAATGTATCACTCAATCATTTTTTATTTGATTATGAAAGGAATGGCTATTTTATTAGTTTAGAAAGATCACAATTTGCGACCCCTATTCAAGATATTGTAGGTTTCTATACACGTTCTTTAAACACCTATCCAATTGCTAGAAGTGACCGTTTTGAATGGTATCAGGAATATCAAAAACATTTTCCATTTACAAAAGAAGAACAACTTCTAATGTTTGCTTATTTAACGTATCCCTCTCCATTTATTCGCCAAATCCGTTCGTATGTAAATAAGAAACAAGTTCGCAATGAGCAAAAAGAGTTTAAAAATGTGAAAATGTTGCAGCAATCTCATTGGCTTGTAAGTAATATTGAGTATTTTCTTTCTCAACTACAAGCTGCGCAGCAGGAAAACGGATCATAGCCGCAGTTTTGAAACTACGGCTGAAAATGTAAGCGAATCGTCGCTATAACAAAAATAATCAAAATGATAAAATCTAAAAATGTTGGTAGCAATAAGGTACGAATGCCCTGAAAAATAGTCAGTGGTATTGCGAAATCAGAAAACATTGTTTGTAAACTTCTAACCCATGAGGGGGTAGAAAAATTATAGGAACGCCGATAACGTTTCATCATAATGATTCCTCCATCTAGGAAGCCACTCTATTTTGTAGTCTATGAATACAGTATGTAGGATAAGTGCTGAATGTGCTTATCCTATTTTTACTTTGATTCGTGAAGGGGAATAATCGGTAGGGATGAAGAAATACGACTGAGTAACATTTCATGTTATCTCTTTGTAGTGCAAATAAAGAGAAGACTGAGTAATCATTTAAGATAAAAATTTTTTATCTTGACGAATATGGTTTCGTTTTTTACACTATTGTATATAATAAATAACAATTATATAAATGCATTGAAGGGGAAGAGTATAACATAAAACGTCTTCAGAGAGGAGAATTATTAGCTGGGAGATTCTCTAGATAGTCATGTTAGAAGGTAGCCCTGGAGCATCTTTTCTGAACGGATGTATTCTCATTAGGAAAAGACGGATTAGACCGTTATCAAATGAAGAGTATAAACAAATTTTGCATTTGTTTGTAAATAAAGGTGGTACCGCGATGTCCCTCGTCCTTTTTTGGATGAGGGGCATTTTTATTTTAAGGAGGGAAAGTAATGTCAAATACGGAAAAGAATTTACCGACTAAATATGATCATAAGTCCGTTGAAGATGGACGTTATCAATGGTGGCTGGAAGGTAAATATTTCGAAGCAACAGGAGATGAGAAGAAACAACCATACACAATTGTAATTCCGCCTCCAAACGTAACAGGTAAATTGCATTTAGGGCATGCTTGGGATACAACGCTTCAAGATATTTTAACACGTACAAAGCGCATGCAAGGTTACGATGTATTATGGCTTCCAGGTATGGACCATGCAGGTATTGCGACACAAGCAAAAGTAGAAGCGAAACTTCGCGAAGAAGGAATTTCACGTTACGATCTTGGACGTGAAAAGTTCCTTGAAAAAGCATGGGAGTGGAAAGAAGAGTATGCTTCTCACATTCGCCAACAATGGGGAAAAGTTGGTTTAGGGCTAGATTATTCTCGTGAACGTTTTACTTTAGATGAAGGTTTATCTGATGCGGTTAAGAAAGTATTCGTTCAATTGTATGAAAAAGGATTAATTTACCGCGGGGAGTATATTATTAACTGGGATCCAGCAACGCGTACTGCACTTTCTGATATTGAAGTAATTCATAAAGATGTTCAAGGTGCATTCTACCATATGAATTATCCGTTAACTGATGGTTCTGGTCACATTCGTCTTGCAACAACTCGACCAGAAACAATGCTTGGTGATACAGCGGTTGCGGTTCACCCAGAAGATGAGCGCTATAAACATTTAATTGGAAAAACAGTTACACTTCCAATCGTAGGTCGCGAAATTCCGATTATTGCGGATGATTATGTAGATCCAGAGTTCGGTACAGGTGTTGTGAAAATTACACCAGCTCACGATCCAAATGACTTTGAAGTAGGTAACCGTCATGATTTACCACGTATTCTTGTAATGAACGAAGACGGTACAATGAATGAAAAAGCTGGTAAATATAACGGTATGGACCGTTTTGAATGTCGCAAAGCGTTAGTGAAAGACTTACAAGAAGCTGGTGTATTAATAGAAATTGAGCCTCATATGCATTCTGTAGGGCACAGTGAGCGAAGTGGAGCAGTTGTTGAACCATACTTATCAACACAATGGTTTGTAAAAATGGGACCACTTGCCGAAAAAGCAGTGGCACTTCAGCAAAAAGAAGAAGAAAAAGTGACATTTGTACCAGAGCGCTTTGAAAACACATATTTACGCTGGATGGAAAATATTCATGATTGGTGTATTTCTCGTCAATTATGGTGGGGACACCGCATTCCAGCTTGGTATCATAAAGAAACTGGTGAAGTATATGTAGGTACAGAGGCGCCAGCAGATATTGAAAACTGGGAGCAAGATAACGACGTACTAGATACATGGTTTAGTTCAGCATTATGGCCATTCTCTACACTTGGTTGGCCAAATGAAGATGCAAAAGACTTCAAACGTTACTATTCAACAGATGCTTTAGTAACCGGTTATGATATTATCTTCTTCTGGGTATCTCGTATGATTTTCCAAGGCTTAGAGTTCACAGGAGAGCGCCCATTTAAAGATGTATTAATTCACGGTTTAGTTCGTGATGAACAAGGTCGTAAAATGAGTAAATCTCTTGGTAATGGTATTGATCCAATGGATGTTATTGATAAGTACGGTGCGGATGCAATGCGCTTCTTCTTATCAACAGGAAGTGCGCCAGGTCAAGACTTACGCTTTAGCATGGAGAAAGTAGAATCTACTTGGAACTTCATTAATAAAATTTGGAATGCATCGCGCTTCGTATTGATGAACATGGATGATATGAAATATGAAGATATCGATTTAACTGGTGAAAAATCCGTTGCAGATAAGTGGATTTTAACTCGTTTAAATGAAACAATTGAAAGTGTAACGCGCAACATGGATAAATATGAGTTTGGTGAAGCTGGCCGTTCATTATACAACTTTATTTGGGATGATTTCTGTGACTGGTACATTGAAATGGCAAAACTTCCGCTATACGGTGAAGATGAAGCGGCGAAGAAAACAACTCGTTCTGTGTTAGCATATGTACTAGATCAAACGATGCGTTTACTACATCCATTCATGCCGTTCGTAACAGAGAAAATTTGGCAGCACTTACCGCATGAAGGCGAATCGATTACGGTATCGGCATGGCCGACAGTTCGTGAAGATTTACAGGATGAAGAAGCAGCAGCAGAAATGCACCTTCTTGTTGATATCATTCGTTCTGTTCGTAATATTCGTTCCGAAGTAAATACGCCAATGAGCAAAAAGGTTCAACTGCAAATTAAAGCGAAGGACGAAGCGGTGCTTGCTCAACTTACAAAAAATAGTTCTTACATTGAGCGTTTCTGTAATCCAAGTGAATTAATCATTAAGACTGATTTACAAGCGCCAGAAAAAGCGATGACCGCTATCGTATCAGGTGCAGAGTTATTCTTACCGTTAGCTGACCTTATTAATCTTGAAGAAGAAAAAGCTCGCTTACAAAAAGAGTTTGAGAAGTTCAATAAAGAGGTAGAACGTGTGCAGAAGAAACTTGCAAATGAAGGTTTTGTAGCGAAAGCTCCTGCGGCAGTGATTGAAGGAGAACGTGCGAAAGAAAAAGATTACTTAGAAAAACGTGAAGCGGTTCGTCAACGCTTAGCAGACCTTGAAAAATAAAAATATTGAAAAGAGACTCCCTATCTTGGTGAGTCTCTTTTATTTGCGTATAATAGAGTTACAGTTCATTTGTGATATTGGTTTGCTCGTTGATTGGAAAGGGGATTGACTCGCGTGGTACATACATACGAAGAAGCAATTGGCTGGATTCATAGCCGATTAAAATTTGGGATTAAACCGGGATTAGAAAGAATGCGGTGGATGCTTGGAGAGCTTGACAATCCAGAGCGGCATATAAAATGTATTCATTTAGCAGGTACAAATGGTAAAGGTTCGACTTTAACATATATGCGCTATATGCTAGAGGCAGAGACATATAAAGTAGGAACATTTACATCTCCGTATATTGAAACATTTAATGAACGGATTAGTGTGAATGGAAAGCCAATTTCAGATCAAGAGATTACTGACCTTGTCAATATAGTAAAGCCTGTTGTAGAAAAGTTGGATGAGACAGAGTTTGGAGAAGCAACGGAGTTTGAAATTATTACAGTCATGGCAATGTATTATTTCGGAAAAGTGAACATTTGCGATCTCGTTTTATTTGAAACAGGTCTTGGTGGGCGTTTCGATTCTACTAATGTTGTGTATCCCGTTTTAACAATCATTACAAATATTGGTCATGACCATATGCATATTCTAGGAAATACATTAGCAGAAATCGCATATGAAAAAGCGGGAATTATAAAATCAGGGGTACCGGTAATTACGGGAGTGCAAGATGGAGAAGCACTTCAGGTGATTCAAAAGGTTGCAAATGAAAAGAATGCTAGCCTTTATGAGATAGGAAAACAATTTACAGTCGTGCACCAGCGTTCTAATGAAGAGGGAGAGCACTTTGACTTTTCTTGTCCATTTGCTTCATTTAAAGATATACAAATTTCTATGAAAGGAGATCATCAAGTAAGAAATGCAGCACTTGCGTTAATGGCGGTGTTATATTTGAAAACATACATGTCATTTTTAGTGGAAGAAGAAAATATTCGCATAGGTTTAAGTGAAACGTATTGGATTGGTCGATTCGAAAGATTAAGACGTAATCCAGATGTGATTATAGATGGCGCACATAATCCAGAAGGCATAGCAAGCCTTGTTCAAACGGCAAAAGCGCATTACAGTGACAAGAATGTGAGTATTTTATTTACGGCTCTTGGTGATAAAGAACTAAGTCATATGGTAGGACAATTGGAAGCGGTAGCGGATGAAATGATTTTTACAACTTTTGATTTTAATCGTGCAATCTCTGCTCAAGAATTAGCAAATTATGCAACTAAGGAAACAAAAAAAGTAGTTGAGAATTGGAAAGAGGCAATTGATCAAAAGTTACTAGAGTTGCAAGAAAATGATGTGTTTATCATAACAGGTTCTCTTTATTTCATCTCAGAAGCTCGAAAATATATTGTTGAGAAAAACTAGGATAGCGATAGCTATCCTAGTTTTTTTTTGTGCTACAAATGAAGTCAAATACATATACATAAAGTAACTATATAGGGCAATTTGACGAATCTTTTTGACAAATATCTTGTTTATTTGTAAATGGAATATGATATGATGCGGACAATGATAAGAGGCGAGGTGTGATAGTATGGACAAGCAATCACGGAAAATCTCTATTAAAGTGAACGGAACAGAAGCAAAGTATGAAGAAAAGCAAAAGGGAGTGGATGAATTTGATTGGAAGGTAGTGGAAAGTCAAACGCCGCAAAATGTAGTCCCTTTTCAACAAGTAAAGTCTTCGAAGATCAAGACATTTCGGGAAAAATGGAGCAATGTTCTGGTCTTTACGATCGCGACTGCAATTATCATGGGGACAGCGCTAGGGATGGGAATGCTTCATTTATTAACGGGAAAAGGCGCAAGGGAAGAACACACTGCAATGACCTCACAACAATATACGGCGGAAACAAAGCCTAAAGAAACAAGTATGGAAGAACAGAAAGAAGGTGCTTCAAAAGTCGAGAATACAAATGCAGCATTAGCGCCAATTACATTGTTTTTTGTACAAGGGGGGCTATATTCGTCAGAAGAAAAAGGACAGGCTGCTGTGAAAGAGTGGAAAGAGAATGGTCGCATCGCTGCTCTTAAGCCAAATGGAGATAAATATGCACTCGTTGCAGGGATTATGAGTGATGAAAAAGCTGCAGGTAAGTTAATGGAACAATATAAGAATGACGGTATACCTGTTTTGAAAAAGAATTGGGAAATTACAGATAAGGCGTTGTTGAAAAATGATAAAGAGCTTGGTATTTTTCTTAGTAAGTTACAGTCCTTATATAGTCATTTTATAAAATATGTATCCAGTACCCAAATTGGGGAGAAAGGAAATCAAGCAGAAATCGCTGCCATCGAAAAAGAATGGAAAGGGCTTGAAAAGGAAGGGGCGGAAATAAAACGGAATGATGTAAAGAAATTATATACGTATACATCTGTAGCAGTGCAGACAATTAAGGAAGGAAAGCAAAATAAATCGACAGTAGCAAAACTGAATCAAGTTGTGATTGATGGTTTGCTTTCCTATGAAAAAATTGTTTCCCAAAAAGCGAAATAATTATGATAATAGAATGGAAGAAGTGCATATATGCTTCTTTCTTTTCTTTTTGGATGTCATAATAGGTAAAAGCGCTTTATTACTGCGGGGAACATAATAATTTAATTTAGTAGAAGTATGTATGTTTCAAAAAGAAAGTGTTTTTTTATAATTTGTGGGAATGATATTCATTTGATACGATTAATTTATCCCGCTATTTTAGGGCAGTAAGATTCCCACCTCAAGATTCAGAAAGAAGCAAGAATGATGGGTGGGAGTAGGGCTACCCATAACAGCCCGATTGGTGAGGGCTCATAATCAGTAGGGGATGAAGAAAATCCCCACTGATTAAAGTTTCACTTTATATGGTTCTGCTGTATGTAAGACAGAAAGGAGAAAATATGAAAAAATTTATTTTAGCTTCTGGATCACCTCGTCGAAAAGAACTGCTTGAACTTGCAAATGTTCCGTTTGAGGTTGTTGTGAGCGAGGTGGAAGAAACAATAGGAGCATATTCATCACCAGCTGATATTGTAATGGCGCTAGCTTTACAAAAAGCATCTGCCGTAGCAGAAACACATGAAGAAAGTATTGTACTAGGTGCAGATACAATTGTTACATATGATTCGCGTATTCTTGGAAAGCCTAAGGATGCAGCAGAAGCAAAAGAGATGTTGCAACTTTTATCTGGGAAAACACATGAAGTATATACAGGTGTTGCCCTTATGTCGAAGGAGAAAACAGTTACTTTCTATGAGCGTACAGAAGTTACATTCTGGGAGTTAACAGAAGAAGAAATTGATGTGTACATTGCAACAAAAGAGCCGCTTGATAAGGCAGGAAGTTATGGTATTCAAGGGAAAGGCGCTATTTTTGTTCAGCATATTCAAGGGGACTACTACAGTGTAGTAGGTTTGCCGATTGCACGTCTCGTTCGCGAATTGAAACAGTTTGATAGCGGTGCATCCCATGCGTGAATTTGCATGGGGTTTTCTTTGCGGAAAAAATAAGAAGGAGTGACAAGATGAACGGTATTCGTGATGTTTTGAAGGAAGAACAACCACGTGAACGTTTAATTTCGGAAGGAGCAAGTAGTTTATCAAACCGGGAACTTCTGGCGATTTTACTAAGAACAGGATCAAAGGAGGAATCGGTATTAACATTGGCAGACAAAATTTTACGCCATTTTGATGGTTTGCGAATGTTAAGAGATGCTACGATGGAAGAAATAACAAGTATTCATGGTGTCGGAGTAGCCAAGGCCTCTCAACTCATCGCCGCCTTCGAACTCGGGAGAAGAATGGTGCGTTTAGAGTACCAGCATCGGTATAGCATTCGAAGTCCGGAAGATTGTGCAAGTTATATGATGGAAGAAATGCGTTTTTTACAGCAGGAGAATTTCGTTTGTTTATATTTAAATACAAAGAATCAAGTCATGCATCGGCAGACGGTGTTTATTGGCAGCTTAAATGCCTCAATTGTTCATCCGCGTGAGGTGTTTAAAGAAGCTTTTCGCCGCGCAGCTGCCTCTATTATATGTCTGCATAATCATCCTTCAGGAGTGCGCCTGCAAGGTGCGTAATTTTAGCGTTTTCTTAGAAAACTAGAACTCCTTACAATGTTCTATGGTCAGCATCTTACCTTGAGGGGAAACCTATAGAGGGAACATAGCATGATGTGAAAAGGAGAAAAGACGACAAAACTATCTAATGTCGAGTCAGTTCTTCAGACCAAGTGATGCATGGTAAAAGCTACACTGCTTGAATCCTAGACGAATGAGCGATGGGTGCGCCGTTGTCTACGATAGTTAACAGGCAATGAGGACAAAATGGGAGACATTTCTTCGCTATGTCTGCTGGGTATCGCCTGAGCCCTGCCCATAGTAAGGTTTGTCCTTCAATCTTCCACTAGAAGAAACCGTCGAAAGGGATACCTAATCATCACGTATCTAAAATTACGTCATAATGCAGGGATTGCCTAAGTGCAAGCGCCAATTGGCTATTAGACATAGGTCTATGAAAATTGCATACGGTAACGGAGTCTCCATAGTACTCAACGTTTGCTTGTAATGAGTTTAGCAAGGGGAAGGGAGACAGGTTGATGTTAACGTCAATGAGAAAGGAGTCATGAATATGGCAACAAATCCATTTCATCAGTTGGACGTTATAAGGAAAGCTTCTCAAAATGGTAAAATAATAACAGATTGTTACCGTCTGATGTATAAAAGAGAACTATGGATTAAAGCATACGTAAAGCTATATCCGAATGCAGGGAATCTAACAAAAGGAACGTCTGAAGAAACAATCGATGGTTTTTACTTACAAAAGATTGATGAAATCATTGACCAACTCAAGAAGGGGATGTTTCGTTTTGCACCTGTAAGAAGAGCTTATATTTCAAAAGCAAACGGTAAAAAGAGACCTCTAGGAGTTCCGAACTTTAAAGATAAGTTGGTACAAGAAGTAATGAGAATGATTTTGGAAAATGTTTATGAACCAACATTCTCAGATAACTCTCATGGATTTAGAGAAGGGAGAAGCTGTCACACAGCATTATCCCAAATCAAGAACACATGGAAGGGATTAACATGGTGTATAGAAGGAGCCATAAAAGGCTTCTTTGATCATATTGACCATTCTGTACTCATAAATCTTATTTCAAAAAGAATGAATGACCATCGTTTTCTTCTACTTATCCACAATGCACTTGCAAGTGGTGTGATGGAAAACTGGACTTATCAAAAAACATACAGCGGTACACCACAGGGCGGTATTCTCTCCCCCTTATTAGCTAATATCTATCTTCATGAGTTTGACATATTTTTGGAAAAGCAAATAGAGAAGTTTGATAAAGAGAAATTAAGGGCGAGAAATAAAGAATATACTAAAATACACTCGGAAATCCGTTCGCTTTCTCGAAAAGTCAAAAGCTTAGATGACAGAACAGGGCATCGATTATGGAAAGGCAGAGAGAAAGTGATAGAAACTATCGCAGAGTTAAAGCGCAAACAGATTGGTATTTCCTCTGTCAATCCTATGGATAATGACTATCAAAAAATGAAGTATGTTCGTTATGCTGATGATTTTGTAATAGGGATAGCTGGTTCCAAAGATTGTGCAGTGAATATAAAAGAAACGATAAAGAATTTTCTAAAACAAGAACTGCATCTTGAATTAAGTGAAGAAAAAACACTTATCAACCACTTGGAGAATCCAATTTCCTTTCTTGGATATGAATTTCGTAAGTGGAATGAAATAAAAAGGACTAGGGTCTTGTATAAAAACCATAAACAGAGGGCTCTCTCAAGAGCAATTAAGTTGGAAATTCCCAAAAAGAAAATGAAAGAATTTGCTATAAAAAACGGATATGGTAATCTTGATAATTTCAAAAGTATACATCGAGCAAAGCTGCTTAATAATTCAGAGTTGGAGATTCTGTGTACCTATAACGCTGAACTGCGAGGAATTGCAAACTACTACAAGCTAGCGAATAATTACCATCATTTAGATAAGTTGTTTTATTTAGCGGAGAGTAGTTTCATCAAAACCATAGCTAATAAACGTAGAAGCACCTCAATGAAAGTGGCTACAAGCATGAGAACCCACAAACAAGGAGTACTTTGTCTAGTAAGAAAAGATCAACATAACAATGAAAAACTTTATCAGTTTGTGAAATTAAAAGACCTGCCTAAACATAAGGGTGCGATTAAAGTTGATACACCAGAAATAGACTCATACGTGAATACAATGAAATATTTTGGGTGAACGGATTTTGAAAAGCGTTTGTTGGCAAATAGATGTGAAGCGTGCGGTACAACAAAAGGTCAGATGGAAGTTCACTACATTAGAAAGCTAAAGAACTGGAAAAAGAACGAAATTTAAAGTATTTGGACGAGATGATGATTGAATGCCAAAGGAAAACAATCGTCCTATGCTTTAAATGCTATCATGACCATCATGAGAAGCAAATTCCGATTAATCAACTGGCGAGCCGTATACAGTGAAAGCTGTACGTACGGTTCTGAGGGGGGGACTATGAAATCTGCTTTGGGAACAAAGTAAGGCGCATGCTCCCTACCCTACGACCCTACACCAAGCCGTGAAGATATTGAAGTAACAAAGCGATTGGTAGAATGCGGTAAGATTATTGGAATTGAAGTCCTCGATCATATTATTATAGGTGACCATAAATTTGTTAGTTTAAGGGAAAAAGGTCATATTTAAGACTATTCTTTTTACTTATTTTGTTTTATAATGTGTTTTATGAGTTTTTTGTAGATAAACGTCTATAGTAAAGAATGAAAAATATAAAAACGTACTGTTTTATTATAAATATAAAGTAAGAAAATGAGTCCGTGAAGATGAGAAAGGAAGATAGATGACATGTTTGGATTTGGTGGTTTTACTCGTGATCTTGGAATAGACTTAGGAACAGCGAATACGCTTGTATACGTAAAAGGAAAAGGTGTTGTATTACGCGAACCTTCAGTTGTAGCATTGCAAACTGATACGAAGCAAATCGTTGCGGTTGGTAGTGACGCAAAACAAATGATTGGTCGTACACCAGGTAATGTCGTAGCTTTGCGACCAATGAAAGATGGTGTAATTGCTGATTATGAAACGACAGCAACAATGATGAAGTATTATATTCAACAAGCACAAAAATCAAATGGATTTTTCTCTCGTAAGCCTTATGTAATGGTATGTGTTCCATCTGGTATTACAGCGGTTGAAAGACGTGCGGTAATCGATGCAACTCGCCAAGCTGGTGCACGTGATGCATATCCAATTGAAGAACCATTTGCAGCAGCAATCGGTGCTAACCTACCTGTTTGGGAACCAACTGGTAGTATGGTTGTTGATATCGGTGGGGGTACAACAGAAGTTGCAATCATTTCACTAGGTGGTATCGTAACAAGCCAATCTGTTCGTGTCGCTGGTGATGATATGGACGATTCTATCATTCAATACATTAAAAAGAACTACAATTTAATGATTGGAGAAAGAACAGCGGAAGCTTTAAAAGTGGAAATTGGATCTGCTGGAGAACCAGAAGGGGTAGAACCAATGGAAATCCGTGGTCGTGACCTAGTAAGCGGTTTACCAAAAACAGTGTTAATTAAGCCGGAAGAAATTGCAGAAGCCTTAAAAGATACAGTAGATGCAATTGTAGAATCAGTTAAAAATACATTAGAAAAAACACCACCTGAGTTAGCAGCGGACATTATGGATCGTGGTATCGTATTAACAGGTGGCGGTGCATTGCTTCGTAATTTGGATAAGGTAATTAGTGAAGAAACGAAAATGCCAGTTTTAGTTGCGGAAAATCCGTTGGATTGCGTAGCGATTGGAACAGGTAAAGCGTTAGATAATATTGACCTTTTCAAAACTGCTCGTTAATATTTCAAATACAAAATCAATGAAATTAAGAGGGTGTGAACGTGCCACAGTTTTTCTTGAACAAAAGATTAATTGTTTTGCTAGTTAGTATTATTCTCCTCGTGGCATTGATTGGAATCTCATTGAAAGAACGGAAGAGTCTAACATGGCCAGAGCAGTTTGTAAAAGATACTGTCGGTGTTGTAGAACGTGTATTCCAAAAGCCAGCGAGTTATGTTGCCGGATTCTTCGAAAATGTAGAGGATATAAAGCGCACGTATGAAGAAAATAAACAGTTAAAAGAAAAATTAGATAAGTATGCGACTTTATCTACAGATTTAAAGAGGATTGAAGAAGAAAATAAAGAGTTACGTGAAGTAATTGGTGCGAAAGATTCGCTTAGAGACTATAAGCCAACTCATGCAACTGTTATTTCTCGTAACCCAGACAAATGGTATGATTTAATTGGCATCGATAAAGGAGCTCAGCAAGGAATTAAAAAAGATATGGCAGTTATAACTGCCAAAGGCTTAGTAGGGCGTGTGAAGAGCGCGTCTCAATTTACGTCAACAGTCGAATTGCTAAGTTCTATGAACCGTACCAATCGTGTCTCAGCTGTTGTTCAAGGACAAAAAGAGAACATCTCTGGGTTAATTGAAGGATACGATAAAGAAAAGCAATTGCTTCTTTTTACAAAGATTTCATCAAGTGCACAAGTGGAAAAAGGACAGATGGTTGTCACATCTGGTCTTGGTGATATTTTCCCTGAAAACTTGCTTATTGGGGAAATTGTAGAAGTAGAACCGGATGCATACGGATTAACTCAAACAGCTTATGTAAAGCCTGCTGCGGATTTAAATAATGTGAACCAAGTAATGGTTGCAAAAAGAGTGAAACCTTCAGCAGAATTAGAACAGTAAGGGGGAGAAGAGATGATGATTTTAAAACGAGCAATTCTTCCTCTTCTGCTTCTTTTTTTCTTTTTATTTGAAAATATGTTTGCTACGGTTGTGCCAACGGAACTATTTTGGAAAAATTCGATAGCAGTACCGCATTTCTTTATGATTATCCTATGTTTTATTACTGTTTATTACGGCCCTCTTCAAGGTGTTTATTATGGGCTGTTATTCGGTTTTTTATTTGATATTGTATATACAGAGCTAGTTGGTGTATACATATTTGCTTATCCGATTTTAGCGTATCTTGTTTATAGTACGATGAGGATCTTACAGTTGAATCTATTTATTGTTTCTTTTATCGTATTGGCAGGAATAGTAGCATTAGAGTATTATGTATATGGATTTTTATCGTTATTAGGACGTATTCATGTGCCAGCAAATATTTTTTTCACAGATCGTCTCCTTGCTACCGTATTGTTAAATGGAATTTTCTTATTGATAGTTTGTTTCCCACTGAGACGATATCTTGTACGTCTATCAAAAGCGATGGAAGAAAGAGAAAAAAGGATTTTCTGAGTTTATGTCGAATTGAATCGGTGGGGTGAACTTTAGTGGACGAAAAAAAGCAACAGAACATAACAATAAAAGGGACGAAAGATGGACTAACACTTCATTTAGATGATTGCTGTTCATTTACTGAATTACTGCAAGAATTAGACGAAAAACTATCTACTCATTATTATGATGGTGATGGGCGTTCATTAATTGAAGTACATGTTAAGGTAGGGAATCGATATTTAACAGAGGTACAACAAGAAGAAATTCGTACCTTAATTCGCAATAAGAAAAACCTTGTTGTGGATTCCATTGAAAGTGATGTAATCACCAAGGCAGAAGCTATCGCTTGGAAAGAAGAAACAGAAATTGTCCCTATTTCCAAAATTGTTCGCTCAGGTCAAGTTTTGCATGTAAAAGGTAATCTATTATTAATTGGAGATGTTAATCCAGGCGGAATGGTTATCGCTGGGGGGAATATTTTTGTCGTTGGCTCCTTGCGCGGAATTGCACATGCTGGATATTATGGAGATAAAGATGCTGTTATTGCGGCATCCGTCATGAATCCGATGCAGCTCCGAATAAGTGATGTGACAACGCGGGCTCCGGAAGAGAAAGAAGACGGAGCAGAGACGGCAGAATGTGCATATATTAATGAGGACAATCACATTGTTGTCGATCGCCTGCAACTTCTCACTCATCTTAGACCTAATTTAACAAAGTTAGAAAGGGGAATTGTATAGCTGTGGGAGAGGCAATAGTAATTACATCTGGAAAAGGCGGGGTAGGCAAAACTACAACGTCTGCAAACATTGGTACAGCCTTGGCATTATCCGGAAAAAAGGTATGTTTAATTGATACGGATATTGGACTAAGAAACTTAGATGTAGTCATGGGGCTAGAAAATCGGATTGTATTTGATCTTGTTGATGTCGTTGAAGGGCGTTGTCGCTTACCTCAAGCTCTTATTAAAGATAAGCGCTTTGATGAGCTTTATTTATTACCTGCAGCACAAACGAGTGATAAATCCGCGGTAACACCTGAACAAATGGATGAATTGATACAAGTATTACGTCAAGATTATGATTACATATTAATTGATTGTCCTGCTGGTATTGAGCAAGGATTCAAAAATGCAGTGGCAGGTGCAGATAAAGCGATTGTTGTCACTACACCAGAAGTATCTTCTATGCGCGATGCCGATCGTATTATCGGGCTTTTAGAAAAAGAAGATATTGAGCCGCCGAAACTTATCATTAACCGTGTACGCAGTCACATGTTGCATGAGCAAGATATGCTAGATGTGGACGAAATTGTACGTATGTTATCAATTGAGCTTCTCGGGGTTGTTGCAGATGATGATGATGTCATTCGAGCTACGAATACAGGTGAACCTGTTGCGCTGCAACCAAACGGAAAAGCAGCATTAGCTTATCGGAATATTGCAAGACGTTTGTTAGGGGAAAATGTCCCGTTACAAACGCTCGAGCAAGAAAAGGTATCTGTCTTTACAAAAGTAAAGAATTTCTTCGGAATTCGTTAAAAGCACTTCGTATATATGCGGAGTGCTTTCTTTTTTCTTCTCATGAATATCTTTCTTTTAGCGTTCATACATATGTACAAACTATATAAAATTATATGGCTGCACGATAGTAGCTGTTTTGCAGTTTGAACAAAAGGTCGAAAAGGAAGGAGAAAAGATGAAAAATAGACGTATAGAAGAAATTCGAAAGCGGATTGCAAAAAGGAAAGAGGAACAAGAGCGGTTAGAGGAAGAACAATATTTTTCAGGTGAAGATTTTAATGGGGAAACGCTGTTAATTGAAGAGGGAGAGAAGGAATTTCACCCTCTATTTCGTAAGGATATCTTTTTATTTAAAGTGTTATTAGCAGCTATATTGGTGTTATCAGTGGCCATCTTATTTAAAAATGCCCCTCCGTCTTTTGATGGAGCGCGAGTCGTTGTAACGAAAGTAATGAAGGAGGAATTTCAGTTCGCTGCCGTGTCAAAATGGTACGAGGCCCATTTTGGAAAGCCACTAGCTTTCTTACCTGCGAGTGAGAAGAAGCAAAATACACAACAAAAAAACTATGCAGTTCCAGCTTCAGGAAAAGTGACAGAAGGATTTCAAAAAAATGGGCAAGGTGTACTTGTGCAAACAGTTACAGGTGCAACGGTTGAGTCGGTAAATGAAGGAGTCGTTATTTTTGCTGGAAAAAAAGAGGGTCTTGGGAATACGATTGAAATCCAACATGCAGATGGTACGGAATCTTGGTATGGCAATTTAGGAGAAATGTCAGTGAAATTATATGATTATGTTGAAAAGAAACAAAAAATTGGAACAGTGAGTAATGATGACAAAAATAAAAATGGTAAGTTTTATTTTGCAATCAAAAAGAATGAAAAATTTATTGATCCAATTCAGGTGATTTCATTTGATTAAATATAGGGAAGTACTGTCTAAAATTACAATACATCCATTGTTTTGGGTAGTTATAGCAGTTGGTATTTTTACGGCACGTTTTAAAGAATTATTACTTTTGTTTTTTATTGTTCTCATTCACGAGCTAGGCCATGCCTTTGCGGCTGCTCATTACAAATGGAGAATTAAGCAAATACAGCTTTTGCCGTTTGGTGGTGTAGCAGAACTTGAAGAGCATGGAAATAAACCTTTGAAGGAAGAGCTCGTTGTAATGATAGCAGGGCCAATTCAACATGCATGGATGATTGGCATGGCATATGTTTATTATAAAACTGGGTGGGTTCCTCAAGATTTGTATCAATTTTTTGTGTGGAATAACGTCATTATTTTAAGTTTTAATTTACTTCCTATTTGGCCACTTGATGGTGGGAAAATTGTCTTTAATATATTATCGCATCAATTTCCTTATTTACAAGCACATGACAAAATGATGAAAATATCATGTGTTTTTTTTAGCGTAATATTAGGGTGGCAACTGATTTGGAATAAGAATAATATTATGATGTGGGTACTTCTTCTCTTTTTAGCGATTTCGTTGTATCAAGAATGGAAGCAACGAAGATATGCATTTATACGCTTTTTATTAGAACGTTACTATGGAAATAAGCGCGAAATTGAAAAGATTTCTCCTATTGAAGTAAATAGAGAGGATCGGTTATATACGATTTTTACAAAGTTTCGAAGGGGTTATAAACATTCAATTATTGTACATGGTAAATATAAAGAGCATTATACACTGGATGAAAATGAATTGCTGTATGCATATTTCACTGAAAAGCGCACAACATCATCTGTGGAAGAGTTAATCGGTTAGTGTTGACGATGACACTAACCTTTTATAATGTAAGAAGAAAAAATGAAAAAGTGAGGAAGGTATTTTGAAGACGTTATATATTAACTATACAGGTTCGGAAAAGAGAGTGGCAATAGAAGAAAAACAAAAGATTGTTGAACTTTCGTGGCACCGCAATGGGGACGAAGAAATTGTTGGATACATTTATGTTGGACGTGTTGTCAGAACGATTGCTGGTATGAATGCGGCATTTGTAAATATCGGTTTAGAAAAACATGCTTATCTTTCTTACGATGATGTTCCAAAGGCGTACCGAGTTCATGAGGGGCAAGCTATACTTGTACAAGTAGTAAAAGAAGCAATCGACACAAAAGGTCCTAAATTAACAGCGAATATAGAATTTACCGGGAAATATGTTGTTTATATGCCTTATGATGAAATGCGTGCCGTTTCCCGGAAAATAAAAAGTCAAAAAAAACGGAAAGACTTGTTTGCAATTGAGGTAGAAGGGTTAGGAGGATATATCTTTCGCTCGGCATGTGAGAAAGGAACAACGGCTGATATAAAAGCTGAAATAGAACACTTTCAACAATTATTTGAAGAACTAAAAAGAAAAGAAAGGTGTGGAAAGGCACCGGTATTAGTTCATCGCCCAGCTACTTTTTTAGATCGTATATTTCAAGAAAACCCTACTGAATCAATTGAGAAAGTGGTTGTAGATTCAAGAGAACCGGTAAGGGAGTTAGAAAATAAGCTAGGTAAAGAAAAAGTATTTTTCTATCGTGAAAAGTCATCCATGTTTAGTCATTATGGTATCGAGAGAGAGATCGAAAAAGCATTACAAAAAATTGTTTGGTTACAAAATGGCTCCTATTTAATTATAGAACAGATGGAGACAATGACAGTTATTGATGTAAATACTGGGAAATTTACTGGGAAACAAGATTTACAAGATACAGTTGTACGAACAAATGAAATAGCTGTTGAAGAAATTGCTCGTCAGTTACGACTACGTGATATTGGGGGAATGATATTAATTGATTTTATCAATATGAAAAAAGAAGAAGATCAGGAGAGAATACGCGAGAAATTAATAATAGCTTTGCAGGATGACCGTACATATACGAGGGTTCTTGGATTTACCGAGCTCGGCATTTTAGAAATGACACGTAAGCGCAAGAAACAGTCACTGCGTGATATATTATTAGAAGATTGTGCGAAATGCATGGCAACAGGGTATAGTATTTCAAATGAAACAATTGCGTATGAACTAGAAAGAGAACTGCTCTCGTATAGTCACATGGAAGATGAAGCGGTGCTTATTGCAGCGCCGAAAGCTGTGCAAAAAATATTTTTACAAAAAGAATTGCAAAAAAATATTCCATTTCAAATTTATTTTAAAGAGGAAGAAATGGAAAAGTACGCACTTATTAGGTTTGGAACGAAGCAGGAGATGATAGATAGGAAAAATAGTTAGTAGAACATTTGTTGACAATAGTCAATGATTCGTGGTAACATCTTTATGTTATAGTTTATAGCACCTAAATGGCTATATACTACAACCGCACAATGCAGGTGTACAAATGACAGTCTATGTCTACCTCGTGTTGGCGAGTCTTAGTAATTATGAGGAGGTGCAAGTATGTACGCAATTATCGAAACAGGTGGCAAACAAATCAAAGTTGAAGCTGGTCAAGAAATCTACATTGAAAAATTAGATGTTGAAGCTGGTGAAACTGTTACTTTTGACAAAGTTCTTTTCGTTGGTGGCGAAAACGTAAAAGTTGGTAGCCCAGTTGTAGAAGGTGCAACAGTTACTGCGAAAGTTGAAAAACACGGTCGCGCTAAGAAAATCATCGTTTTCAAATACAAAGCGAAAAAGAACAATCGTAAAAAACAAGGTCATCGTCAACCTTACACTAAGCTAGTTGTTGAAGCAATCAACGCTTAATTCTGGTTAAGATGATTAAAATTACGATTAATCGTACGAAATTAGGAAATATCCAATCATTTAAAATGACTGGGCATGCCGATTATGCGCCGCATGGACAAGATCTTGTCTGCGCTGGAACAACTGCGGTTGTGTTCGGATCTATAAATGCTGTGGAAGTCCTTTGTAATGTAGAGGCAACGATTGAACTTGGAAGTGATGGTGGATTTTTAACGTATGAACTGCCTAATGATTTAGACGCTCATACGATGGAAAAGGCACAAACACTGTTAGAGGGATTAGTTGTTTCACTTAAGACGATTGAACTTGATTACGGAAAATATATCCGATTAATAGAAAAAGTACGGGAGGTGTAATATATGTTAAGATTAGATCTTCAGTTTTTCGCATCTAAGAAAGGTGTAGGTAGTACAAAGAACGGTCGTGACTCTCAGTCAAAACGTCTTGGTGCTAAACGCGCAGATGGTCAAATGGTTACAGGTGGTTCAATTCTTTACCGTCAACGCGGTACAAAAATTTACCCAGGTGTTAACGTTGGTCGTGGTGGCGATGACACTTTATACGCGAAAGTTGACGGCGTAGTACGCTTCGAGCGTCTTGGCCGTGACCGCAAACAAGTGAGCGTATATCCTGTTGCTCAAGAAGCATAAGAAACTCACGGAAAACTCTAACCTGAGTGCAGGTTAGAGTTTTTCTATATTAAGGAGCATCTGAATGAAAGAAAAATGGACAATTATAGATGCGTTGCGTCATGCAAGACATGATTGGCTCAATCGCATCCAAATGATTAAAGGAAACCTTTCCCTTGGAAGAGTGGAAGAGATTCATAGGCTCATCGATCATTTTGTCCAAGAAGCGAGACAAGAATCTAATCTGATAGGGTTATCTATGCCTTTATTTTCAGAATGGATTTTAACATATAATTGGAAACAGCAACCGTGCTTATTGGAGTATGAAGTATTAGGAGAACTACATAACTTATCTCATCTTGATGAGGTAGTGTGCATATGGACGGAAGAATTTTTCTCAATGCTTCAGCATAGTTTAGACGTTTATGTTGAAAATTATGTTTGTATTACAATTGAATGTAACGCGGAGAATGCTCGTTTCTTTTTTGATTTTCGTGGCAAGCTAACGAATGTAGAGAGGTTACAAACGTGGCTTGCAAATGAAAAAAATGAATGGTGTTCCATTTTCTATACAGTCCGAGATGATGAAGTCTCGGTTATATTACAACCAATTGAAAAAGTGTGGTGAAATAATGTTTGTAGATCAGGTCAAAATATACGTAAAAGCTGGAGACGGCGGAAACGGGATGGTTGCGTATCGTCGTGAAAAGTATGTTCCAAAAGGTGGTCCAGCAGGTGGAGACGGTGGTAAAGGTGCAGATGTTGTTTTCCAAGTAGATGAAGGATTACGTACATTAATGGATTTTCGCTATCAACGTCATTTCAAGGCTGACCGCGGGCAACATGGTATGAGCAAAAACCAACATGGCCGTAAAGCTGATGATTTAATCGTAAAAGTTCCGCCAGGGACAGTTGTGAAAGATGTGAAAACGGGTCATATTCTTGCTGATTTAGTCACACATGGACAATCAGCAGTTATTGCTAAAGGTGGCCGTGGTGGTCGTGGTAACTCACGTTTTGCGACTCCTACAAATCCAGCTCCAGAAATTGCTGAGAATGGTGAACCGGGCCAAGAACGTGATGTTATCTTAGAACTGAAAGTGTTAGCCGATGTTGGACTTGTTGGATTCCCTAGCGTTGGGAAATCAACGCTATTATCTGTCGTATCATC
This sequence comes from Bacillus cytotoxicus NVH 391-98, assembly GCF_000017425.1. GTDB lineage: Bacteria > Bacillota > Bacilli > Bacillales > Bacillaceae_G > Bacillus_A > Bacillus_A cytotoxicus. The sequence goes on along the minus strand of NC_009674.1, from coordinate 3,206,546 downwards.
AGCGCGTCCGAAGATTGCAGAATATCACTTTACAACCATTGTGCCAAACCTTGGTGTTGTCGAAACAGGTGATAATCGCAGCTTCGTTATGGCTGACCTTCCAGGGCTCATTGAAGGTGCCCATGCAGGTGTTGGACTTGGGCATCAGTTCTTGCGTCATATTGAGCGTACACGCGTTATCGTACATGTCATTGATATGTCTGGTTTAGAAGGGCGCGATCCATATGAGGATTATGTCACAATTAATAATGAATTAAAAGAATATAATCTGCGTTTAACAGAGCGTCCACAAGTTGTTGTTGCAAATAAAATGGATATGCCAGATGCAGAAGAAAACTTACAAGCATTTAAAGAGAAAGTGGGAGACGAAGTAAAAATCTTCCCAATCTCAGCTGTAACAAAACAAGGGGTTCGTGACTTACTGTTTGAAGTAGCGAACTTATTAGAAACAACACCAGAATTTCCAGTACATGAAGTTGTGGATGAGTCGGAAGCAAGTGTAATGTACAAATTTGAGACGGAAGGTGTTAAATTTGAAATTACACGTGAAAGTGATGGCACGTTTGTTATCTCTGGTTATGATATCGAGAAAACATTCAAAATGACAGACTTCTCACGTGATGAATCTGTACGTCGTTTCGCTCGTCAAATGCGCGGAATGGGTATTGATGAAGCGCTTCGTGCACGTGGTGCAAAAGATGGAGATATTGTAAAAATTCTTGAATATGAATTTGAATTTATCGACTAAGACTGCCGAAATATGGCAGTCTTTTTTTATTGCGATAGTAAGATTTATAAAGGAAAAAATCCCCACCAAATAAATTTTCAATTTATAATGGAAAAAGGAGTAATTTTAGAACAATTCTTTTATGGGGAGAAAAAGAACATGTATAAAATATTAATTGTAGAAGATGATGAGAAAATTGCGGGAATATTAGAGGAACATTTAAAAAGATATGACTATCAATCATTTAGAGCAAATGATTTACGTCATATAAAAGATGAGTTTGTAAAAGTAAATCCACATCTTGTATTACTGGATATTAATTTACCTTATTTTGATGGCTTCTATTGGTGTCGGCAAATCCGCAGTGTATCGAATGCACCGATTATTTTCGTTTCTGCGAGAACAGGAGAAATGGATCAAGTAATGGCGATTGAGAATGGCGGGGATGATTATATTACAAAGCCATTTCATTTAGATATCGTCATGGCAAAGGTAAAAAGTGCACTTCGCCGTGGGTATGGGGAGTATGCTTCTGCGGCAGAGAATGATTGTTTAGGTGTAAATGGACTGTTGTTATTCCCATCTCAGCACATTATAGAGTGGCAGGGGCAACAAACGGAACTGACAAAAAATGAATTTTACTTATTAGAGTGTTTAATGAAACAAGCAAATCAATATGTAACGCGTGAAGAGTTGTTAGAAGCTCTATGGGATGAAGTAGCTTTTGTTGATGATAATACATTAACAGTAAATGTAAAGCGAGTAAGGAAGAAATTAGAGGAGTTAGGCATTAAAAATGCAATTGTAACGAAACGTGGATATGGTTATGCGCTTCTTACAGAGTGGAGCGAAGGACATGAAGGTTAAAACGTACCTAATAGATCGCTTTTCTTTAATTTTATCTTATATTGTAAGCCTTTGTTTATTTGGACTCGTATTGCAGTTGCAAAGTCTGTTAGAAAAAAGATCAATTGACTGGAGTACGTGGTTATATGGGCTTTTATTAGGTACTGTTGTGTTTACTGTATACCTCATTTACGATTATCGAAAACGAAGTGTGTTTTTAAAGAGAATTGAAAAATATGTTGCTGGCGGAAATACATTACATGATTCTTTACTTATTGATGAATCTTATACGTCAGAGCAAGAGATGGTCGTTGAAGCCTTTACTTTGCTCAGACAGCAATATATGAATGAAGTTCATAAACAGCATGCGAAAGAAGAGCAGCAAATGATATTTATGAACCAATGGATTCATCAAATGAAAACACCAGTATCTGTTATTGAATTATTGTTGCAGAAGTTTGGTAAAGAGCATCGTGAAGCGAGAGCAACAGTTGAAAGTATTCGTGAGGAAAATAACCGCATACTAAATGGTTTAGATTTAGCGTTACATATGGAAAGGCTAGAACAGTTTGCGAAAGATTATAAAGTAGAAGTAGTAAATGTTATAGAGGTCGTGCGAGGTATTATTAATGAAAATCGAAAATCCTTCATTCAATCGTCTGTATTTCCGAAAGTGATGTTTGAGGAAGATACCTGTATGATTGCATCTGATAGAAAATGGCTAAGCATTGCTATAGGTCAAATTGTTTTAAATGCAATGAAATATACAAAAATTTCAGAAGTAGAGAAAAAAGAAATTCAATTTCAAATTGAAGAGAAAAATCAAAAGGTGTTATTACATATTAAAGACAATGGAATCGGTATTCCAGAGCAAGACGTGAAGCGCATATTTGATCCATTCTTTACGGGAATAAATGGACGGAAAACGAGAGAAGCGACTGGGATGGGTTTATATATTACGAAGGAAATTTGTGATAATTTGCATCATGGTATTTATGTGCAATCTGCTGAAGGGGAAGGAACGACATTTACGTTCAAATTTGCAAAAGATGAAGAATATCATACATTAATGAGAAAAATGACAAAACTGTAAGATAACAAAATGTTTTGTAAGGGAAATCACTCGTTTTTTTTTCTTCTTTTTCTTATAGTAAATGTAAGAAGAAAACATATAGGGGGATTAGAAATGAGTGTTCTTGAAGTAAAAGGGGTAACGAAGGTGTACCAATCGAAAGGCTCAGTAGCGACGACTGCTTTAAATGATATAAATTTTAAAATAGAAGAAGGCGAATTTGTAGGGATTATGGGTCCTTCAGGAAGCGGGAAAACAACGCTTTTAAATTTATTAGCGACAATTGATAAGCAAACTTCAGGTCATGTGCTTGTAAATGGGGAAGAAATTAATCAAATGCGTGCTGCAAAGTTAGCAGAATTTCGCCGTACACATTTAGGATTCATCTTCCAAGATTTTAACTTACTTGATACGTTATCGATTAAAGAAAATATTATTTTACCACTTGTAATGGCGAAGAAATCCGTAAATGAAATTGATGCAAAAGTACTTGAAATTGCGAAGTTTTTAAGCATCGAAGAAATTTTAAATAAAAAAGTATATGAAGTATCAGGCGGACAACAACAGCGTGCAGCGGCTGCGAGAGCAATCATTCATGAACCGACGTTAATTTTAGCAGATGAGCCAACTGGAAACTTAGATTCGAAGTCAGCGAAATCATTAATGAGTGCATTGCAAGATTTACATGAGCACAAGAAAGTAACGATTGCAATGGTAACGCATGATCCAGTAGCTGCTAGTTATTGTGAACGTATCCTTTTCATACGTGATGGAGAGATTTTCTCAGAAATACATAAAGGAAGAACGAAACAAGCCTTTTTCCAAGAAATTCTAGACGTACTCGCGATGCTAGGAGGAGAATATCATGAACTTTCGCCAGCTCGCGCTTAATAACGTAAAAGGAAATTGGCGTAATTATAAAGCGTTTCTTATAAGTAGTTGTTTATCGATTATCGTATTTTTCATGTATGCTTCCTTTATTTATCATCCAGATGTCGTAGGCGGTAATATTAGTATGAGAACGATGATTACAAAAGGGTTAGAATCGATGAACTATATTGTAGTCATTTTCTCAGCACTCTTTATTTTATATGCAAATTCAACATTTTTACGAGCAAGAAAAAAAGAATTTGGTCTATTAACATTAATAGGTGGAACAAAATCCCAACTAGGCCGAATGATTATATTAGAGCAACTTATGTTAGGTAGTATCGCAATTGTAATAGGTATTGGGATTGGAATGCTTTGTTCAAAATTATTTTTTCAAGCATTAAGCGTATTATTAAAAATAGATAAAACACTTCCACTCGTATGGAATAGTAAAGCAGTTGTGATTACAGCGGGTGTATACTTTATTCTATTTTTAATATTATCATTGTTTAGTGTTTGGACAGTAGGGCGCTTGCAAATTATTGATTTATTAAGAGAAGCAAGAAAACAAAAAGTAGAGCCGTTTGCATTTACATGGTTATGTGTAGTTGGTATAGGGTGTATTATTACTGCATATGTACTTAGCTTCCAAGTAACGGTTCTGAATTTTATCATTCTCTTTTTACCGGTTGTAGGACTGACAATTGGCGGAACGTATTTACTATTTACACAAGGAAGTACAGTTGTATTAAAAGCGTTGCAAAAACGAAAACAATCTTTTTATACATATCCAAATATGTTCGTACTTAGCAATCTTATTTATAAAATGAAAGATAATGCTCGTTTTCTATTTGTAATTTCTATTATTACGGCGGTTGTATCTTCAGCAGTTGGTACGCTTTACGTATATTTTGAGGATATGAGTTATAAGACAGTAACTAGTACCCCGCATGCTATTTCGTATGAGGAAAAAGGATTAAATACGCATAGCCTTATTAATGATGAAAAAGTACAAGAGCTTGTAAAAAAACATGGGTTTGAAGAGGCACGAAAAGTAACCTACGTAAAACTACCGGCAACACAGAAAGTAACGATGTTTAACAAAGAACATAAAGTACCGATGACGATTATTTCAGAAAAAGAATATAACGCGGAAGTACGTAAACAAAAGAGAGAGCAAGTTAGAGAAGTTCATAATGCACCAGGTAGTGCAACGATGGTCATAATGGATATGGCGAACGATATGATGAAGATAGATCGTACGAAACCGTATGAATTTACAATTAACGGACAAAAACAGTCTGTTCAGTTAAATAGCCCAACTTCATTTTCTGTTTTTAATGATAGTGAATATCTCATTGTGAATGATCAAGATTTTGAGAAATATGAAAAGCTTGTACCAGATGAAGAAAAGACGAAATATTATGGTTATTATATTGAAGATTGGAAAAATACAGAAGATCTTGTATTAGATTTAAAAAAGGAAATTGCGCCAGAAAAGCAAGGAGAATTGAAAAACTCAGTGTTTGCTTATAAAAATATAAGAGAAGGTGGAGCAATTACAATGTTCATCGGTTTCTTTGTAGCAGTACTGTTCTTCTTCTTCGCTTGTAGCATGACATACTTTAAGTGGTTTAATGATAAAGAGCAAGATCGTATTCAGTTTAAATCGTTAAAGAGAATTGGTATGACAGATAAAGAAATTCGTAAAATTGCAATTCGACAAATGGGCGTTATCTTCTTTATTCCAATTTTAATTGGTGCAATTCATAGTGGATTTGCTCTTCATACGTTAGGGAAAATGCTTTATATTGATTTATGGAAATCAGGTGCGATTGTAATTGGTTCATACATTTTAGCTTCTGCGATTTACTTTATAATCGCGCAAAGAGGATATTTGAAACACGTGCAAAGCTAGAGAAACCTCTAGCTTTTTGCCTATGTAGTAAGTTACAGGAGGACGATAGATGAACATTCAGCAACTAGCGCTGCAAAATATAAAAGGAAATTGGCGTAATTATAAAGTGTTTTTCTTAAGTAGTTGTTTTGCGATATTTGCATCTTTTGCATACATGTCTGTTATTGTACATCCGTATATGAAAGAGACGATGTGGTATCAAAACGTACGCTGGGGACTTATTATATGTAATATTATAATTATTTCTTTTTTTATCATATTTATTTTGTACTCTACTTCTATTTTCATAGAGGCACGTAAGAAAGAATTAGGATTATATATGTTAATGGGGGCAACGAAATCTAACGTAATTGGAGTAATTATGACCGAGCAAATGTTGATTGGGGTATTTGCTAATATTTTCGGCATTGGGCTTGGTATAATCTTTTTAAAGCTCTTCTTTATGGTATTTAGTATGTTACTGGGGCTTCCGAAAGAACTCCCTATCATATTTGACGTGAGAGCAATTGGGGGAACGTTTATTGCATATATGGTCGTATTTGTTGTCTTATCTTTTATAAGTGCTTTACGTATATGGAATATAAAAATCATTCGGTTATTAAAAGAATTTCGCACGGATAAAAAAGAGAAGAAAACATCAATGCGGCTTTGTATATTCGGGCTTATTTGCTTAGGGATAGGATATGCGTTAGCATTACAAACTACGATGCCAACGATAGCATTCTATTTTTTTCCTGTGTCTATACTTGTCTTTTTCGGAACGTATTTTTCTTTTACACACGGCACTGCTCAAATATTAGAATTGATAAAACGAAATAAAAAGATTATGTATACATATCCGTATTTATTTATAGTGAATCAATTGTCACATCGAATGAAGGAAAATGGTCGTTTTTTCTTTCTAATGTCAATGGCAACGACGTTTGTAGTTACGGCAACAGGTACGGTGTTCTTATATTTTTCTGGTATGCAAGATATGTGGCGGGGCGGGGGTGTACACTCATTTTCTTACATAGAAAAAGGTACTTCTTCTCATGAAGTCTTTGCGGAAGGTATGGTTGAACAATTATTGCACCAATATGGATATGATGATTTTCAATCTATGAGTTTTGTTGGAGTATATGCATCCTTTCAGTCTAGTAAGGGAGAAACAGAAATAGCAACGCTGATGAAGGAAAGTGAATACAATCAAGAGGCAAGAAAACAAGGACAGAAAACGTATCATCCTAAAAAAGGATCCGTTACACTTGTTTATTATAATAAATACAATCATCCGAATATGTATGATCAAAAAGAGATTCAATTACAAGTAATGAACCAAACATATTCATTCGTATTTAACGGTCAGAAGGAAGGGATACAATTTAACTATCACCCTTCACAAATTAATGGTCTGTTCTTCGTCATGCATGATGAAGACTTTGACGGTATAGCAAATAAGGTTCCTGATTCTGAAAAAATGATATATAGAGGCTATACATTACCAAATATCGAAAATACGAAAGAATTAAATGAAGATTTACGGAAACATATGAAACAAGATGATAATAATGCATTTCGAAGTAATATGGAGTTATATGTGAATATGAAAGCTTTCGGCGACATTACTCTATTTGTAGGCTCATTCATTAGTATATTATTCTTTCTTACTTCATGTAGCATCGTATATTTTAAATGGTTTCATAATATTGCATCAGATCGTAAAGAATACGGGGCACTCTCTAAACTTGGAATGACGAAAGAAGAAGTATGGAGAATTTCCCGTTGGCAATTATGTATGCTATTTTTTGCGCCAATTATAGTAGGAAGTATGCATAGTGCGGTTGCGTTATATACGTTTCATAATACGATTTTTATGGATGGTTCATTAAGAAAAGTAGGCTTGTTTATTCTATTTTATATCGCTGCATGCATCATGTATTTCTTTTTCGCTCAAAGAGAATATAGGAAACATTTAGACTAGCGAATGCTAGTCTTTTTTAAATATTCAAAATTTACATAGAAGAATATAAAAAAGTATGGTATAACAGTAAGAAAACGAAAAAGAGGGGAAAAGACGATGATTCGAGTAGGATATTTAGGACCAGAAGCAACATTTACAAATATGGCGGTGAGTCGTTTTTTTCCAGAAGCAGAGCATATACCATATAGAACAATTCCAGATTGTATGGATGCAGCAGCAAATGAAAATGTAGATTGCGCTGTTGTGCCACTAGAAAACGCGATAGAAGGTTCTGTTAATATTACCATTGACTATCTTGTACATGAGCAGCCGCTCTTTATTGTAGGAGAAATTACCGTACCGATTCAGCAACATTTACTTGTGCATCCAAATTATGAAGAAACATGGAAAGATGTATATGCTGTATGCTCCCATCCACATGCTATTGCACAATGTCATAAATTTTTAAATGAAAAATTAAAAGGAATAACAGTTCGAGATATGACTTCTACGAGTGCAGCGGCGCAATATGTGAAAGAACACCCAGAAGAAAAAATCGCAGCTATTGCAAATGAAGCAGCTGCTGAAAAATATGGATTAACAATTGTGCGGCACAATATACATACGCATAAAAATAATCATACTCGCTTTATTGTGTTGCATAAGAAAAAGAAGGCATCACTTCCAAGCAACGGAGAACATCGCGGAAAAAAAACGACCCTTATGATAACGTTACCTGCTGATTATGCAGGAGCACTGTATCAAGTTTTATCAGCCTTTGCATGGAGGAATTTAAACCTATCTAAAATTGAATCTCGTCCAATGAAAACAGGGCTTGGAAATTACTTTTTCTTAATCGATGTAGATCGAGCATATGATGACGTATTATTGCCAAGTGTAACAATGGAGCTGGAAGCGCTTGGATTTTCAGTCACGGTGTTAGGGAGCTATTCTTCTTATTGGTTGTAAGAGGTGAGGGATGGACTGTCGATATTTGTCGGTAAATCGATATTTCCCTTCTAATCGCTGATATATTTTGAAAATCGCCGATATAACTTCATTGGATCATACATTTGGTGATAGACTAATAAAAATCCCACCTGTTAAAGGTGGGAATTGCCAATCTAGCTAAAAAAACGCTTAAAAAGCGTTTTTTTAGCTTACTTTAACTTCGCAAGACGATCTGTTAACTGTTCACGCCAAACATTCGCTAGTTCGGGAACAGCAAGGATTTTTTCGATTCCGGCTCTATCTTGTCGGTTATGAAAGTAAATGTCGTTGGTGAATAAAACAGAGACGCGACTTGGATGAGGCTTAAGTAATGAAATTTTGGAATCTTGTCGTACGACACCTTCCTGAAGAACGCGGCATAAATAACCGGTATAACCGGTTTCTACAATACGGGGTAAGATACCAGGAAGCCCGAGCCGTTTTGAAATTGTACTACATGGTATTCTAGCTTGTGTAACTTGAATAATAGCATCGCCTAATTGATATGTATCCCCAATACAAACGTCACGCTCTAACATATTTGTGACGGTAATGTTTTCACCAAATGCAGAAGAGGGAAAGGGTATTTGAAATTCTGTTTCCCATTGCTTGTAATGCTCGTATGGATAAACACAAACAGCGCGATCAGGACCACCGTGATAACGTAAATTAGCTACATCATCACCGCGGAAGCCATCTTTCGAAAGAAACGCTTCTTCTGTAAGTTCCTTACATATACCTGTCACCATTTCTTTATTTTCACCGTACTTCATTTGCTTCGGTTTTCCTATGCTAAAGTGAACAAGTTCCATCACCATATATATCATTTCTCCTTTGTTCGCTAGTGTTAATATATATCATTTTTTGTAAAAAAGCACAGAGGATCATACAAGCCTCTGTGCTTTTTATGAATAAACAAGAAATCCGGCTCTATTTAGTGCGTCACAAGCTGCATCTAATTTTTCTTTAGAGTCTGCCTCAATAGTATGCAAGTGAACTCCATCTGTTAATTGTGAGAGGTAAGAGGCATTTGTCTCTTGAATCTTTTGTAAGTATTGTTCAACATCAAAGCGATTGCTTACCATAATAGAAGCTGTTAAATCTCCATATACAGGGTGCTCTACTTTTACATCTTTAATTGTTACACCATGATCAACAAGCATAGTAAGCTCTTGACGTACTTCTTCTGGCTTATGTTGACAGACGATAACGCGTTCAAGGGCTTGTTGTTTTGCATGTGGCTTTAAATATAAGTATCCTTGTGCAGTTGCAATAATCGGTTCATTTCGTGCTTTTAGCAAGGAAATATCTTGGACAATCACTTGTCTGCTAACATTTGTTTTCTTTGATAATTCACTTCCAGATAACGGTTTATTAGCAGCGAAAAGCCATTGTAAGATAAGCTGCCTTCTTTCTTCTCCTAAAATCTTCTTCTGTTCATTTTGTTTCATTATGATTTAACACCTCTATAAAAATGATTTCCAATTGTCTCTAATGCATGGGTGGTCGCATCAAGTTGTTGTTTTGTTGTCTGATGCCCAAATGAAAAACGTACATATTGTTTGGCCTCTTCAGCTGTTTTCCCAAGGGCGAGCATTGTTTGTGAAGGTTCATATTTACCGATTTGACAGGCGCTTCCAGTTGAAATTGCAATTTTGTGACGATTACACTCTAACATTGTGTACTGACCTTCTATTCCTTTTATTGTAACCCCAACAATATGTTGTAAACAAGCAGTAGAATGTCCCTCTACTTGAATTTCTAGAGAAAGTGATTTTAATTGATTCACGAAGTAAGAGCGCAACTGTTTAAAATGTTCTTGTGTTTTAGCTCGGTTCTGTAAGATATGCTCTGCTGCTGTTAAAAAGGCAGCGACACCAGGAACATTGACCGTACCAGGACGAAATCCTTTTTCATGGGTTGTCCCTTTGAACAATGGTTCCCAGCGAATTTGTGGGTTTATATAGCAAGCGCCGACTCCTTTTGGTCCATAGATTTTATGTGCTGAAACAGAAAGGCTATCTATTTGCATCTCTGTTACATCGATTGGGAGTTTGCCGAATGTTTGTACACAATCTGTATGAAATATAACATGATGTTTCTTTAAAAGTTTTCCTATTTCAGCTATCGGCTGAACAGTTCCAATTTCAGAGTTTCCGTGTTGAATGCTTGCTAGTACAGTATTTTCTGTGATGGAATTTTCCAAAGCATACATGTCAATCATTCCATATGAATCAACAGGAATTTCTGTAATGGTATACCCTTGTTGTTTTAAACTTTGAAAATAATTCCGAATGGATGCGTGTTCTATAGGAGTTGTAATAATATGTTTTCCTTCTCGCGCCTTTAAGAGCGAATGAATCGCCAAATAGTTGGATTCTGAACCACCACTTGTAAAAAAGACTCCCTGCTCTTTACCGTGAATCATTTGTGCAAATGACTTTCTACAAACTTGTAGTAGAGAAGAAGATGTTCCACCAATATCATGTAAACTTTGTTCATTTCCAAAATATTGTTCTGCCGCCTTTGCATACGTTTCAATCGCTTCCTTACTCATAGGTGTTGTTGCTGCATAATCAAGATATATCATCATATTTCGTCCTCTCCATGGCAGGATTACACATACTTTGTATTTATGTAAAAAGTATCCATCCACGTTGTTATGAATAACTTCGAAAAAACTCTTGTCATTATTTTAAAATTATGTAAATATAGGTGTCAAGACAATTGTAATGTGTAAATTAGGAGGCAATAATTATGCCAAGTGCAGATGTTTTAATTATTGGAAGTGGCATTGCGGCATTCCGTGTTGCAAAAGAGATTTGTCGTAAAAAAAATGTGATAATCCTTACAAAGAAAACGCGTCGCAATAACAATACATATTTAGCGCAAGGAGGAATTGCTGCAGCAATTGCTACATATGACAATCCAAATCATCATTATGAAGATACGTTAAAAGCAGGTTGTCATTATAACAATACAGAAGCTGTGCGTTACTTAGTGGAGAATGGACCAAAAGAAATTCACGAGCTCCTTGCAGCTGGTATGCAGTTTGATGGCGATGAAAAGGGACTCCACCTCGGGAAAGAAGGTGCGCATCGAAAACGACGGATTTTACATGCGGGAGGAGATACGACAGGGAAATATTTATTAGAGCATTTCATTCAAGAAATAACACCGCATGTTACAGTGATAGAACAAGAAAGAGTACTCGATTTCATCATAGAAAATGGGACGTGTAGAGGCGTTTTAACACGTGATCAAAAAGGACATATGCATCGTTATTTTGCTGAATATACAGTATTAGCAACAGGAGGCATAGGGGGATTATACACGTTTACTTCCAATGATGAAACGATAACAGGTGATGGAATTGCAATGGTATATCGAGCTGGTGGTGAGCTTCAAGATTTAGAGTTTATGCAGTTTCACCCTACGATGTTACATGTAGATGGTAGGTGCTGTGGACTTGTTTCTGAAGCTGTACGAGGCGAAGGAGCTATTCTTGTAAATGGGAAAGGAGAACATTTCATGACCGGAATACATCCGCAGCAAGATTTAGCACCGCGTGATGTAGTAGCCCGTGCGATCCATAGTCAGCTTCTCGTTGGTGAAGAAGTATATTTAGATATTTCATCTATTCAACATTTTGAAGACCGTTTTCCAACTGTTTCTTCATTATGTCGGATACATGGTGTGAATCTAAAACAAAATCGAATTCCAGTTGTACCGGGTGCACATTTTCATATGGGGGGTGTCAAAACAAACTGTGATGGGGAAACATCCATTCCACGTCTATATGCTATAGGAGAAACTGCTTGTAATGGTGTTCATGGTGCAAACCGACTAGCGAGCAATTCGTTGCTTGAGGGTCTTGTATTTGGGAAAAGAATTGGACAGCATATTTTACACAATTCGGTAACAAGGGAAAAGTTTGATAGAGCAGAGCGGGATCAAAGTCATCAAATCTTATATTTACCAACCAAAAGAGAAATACAAGAACAGATGATGAGGTATGTTGGAATTGTGCGTACAGAGCAAGGGTTATTGCAAGCGAAAAAATGGTTTGAGCATTATGGTGCGCCTCATTTTGTATTACAATACGAGGCTCTTACAAATGAAGAAATTACGATTGTCAATATGTTAACAGTTTGCTGGCTAATGGTAGATGCGGCTTTGCAAAGGAAAGAAAGCATAGGTGGACATTATCGCAGTGATGATCCAAAAAGAAGTGCAGTAGCAAAAGAAATGATGTTAATAAAATGACAAGCACGTTTGCATGAGGGAGAGAAGATAATGAACATATTAAAAGTACAGGAAGCATTAAAACAATTTTTTCTAGAAGATATAGGGGAATGGGATATAACATCTCAGTGTATCTTTCCAGATTATTTAGAGGCAAAAGGAACATTTCTTATAAAAGAAGCAGGGGTCTTTGCGGGACGTTCAGTAATCGAAGCAGGATTTCAATTAATTGATGAAAGAATTGCAGTTGAGCTTCATAAAAAAGATGGGGATCTTGTAGAGAAAGGCGAAATAATAGCAACTGTGCAAGGGCCAATTGCATCACTATTAACGGCAGAGCGCGTTATATTAAATGTCATCCAGCGTATGAGCGGAATAGCAACGATGACACGTAAGGCGGTTCTTGCTTTAGATAGTAGTCATACACGCATTTGTGATACGAGAAAGACAATGCCTGGACTACGTATGTTTGATAAGTATGCAGTCGTGTGTGGAGGTGGATTTAACCATCGCTTCGGTTTATATGATGGGGTCATGATTAAAGACAATCATATTGCTTTTGCTGGTTCTATTACAAAAGCTGTTACATCAGTGAAAGAAAAATTAGGGCATATGGTGAAAGTAGAAGTGGAAACAGAAACTGAGGAGCAAGTGAGAGAGGCTGTAGCTGCTGGTGTGGATATTATTATGTTCGATAATCGTACGCCAGATGAGATTCGAGAGTTTTCAAAGATTGTGCCAAGCGCTATTGTTACGGAAGCTTCAGGTGGAATTAAAATTGAAGATTTATCGAAATACGGAAAAACAGGGGTGGATTATATTTCACTTGGAGCATTAACGCATTCAGTGAAAGCACTCGATATTAGTTTCAATATTGAATCGTAAGAAAAGTGACTTAGAGGGAGAGAGACGTATATGAGTATTTTAGAAAAAGTACAGCCAATTGAAACGATGTTACCAGCGCGTTATTACACGATGTCAACGGAAGATATGGAAAAGCGTGTTCGTGAAATTAAAGAAAAAATGGGAAAAATGTTATGTATCCCATGTCATCATTATCAAAAGGATGAAGTGGTGCAGTTTTCAGATGCTATAGGGGATTCATTGCAACTTGCACAAGTTGCAGCGCGCAATAAAGAGGCAAAATATATCGTATTTTGCGGTGTGCATTTTATGGCAGAAACAGCGGATATGTTAACGACGGACGAGCAAGTTGTAATATTGCCTGATATGCGAGCCGGCTGTTCGATGGCAGATATGGCGGATATTGAACAAACAGAACGAGCGTGGCGAGAGCTTACAACATTATTTGGAGATACAATGATTCCGTTAACATATGTAAACTCGACGGCAGCAATTAAAGCTTTTTGCGGTCGAAATGGCGGGGCAACCGTTACGTCTTCGAATGCAAAAAAAATGGTATCTTGGGCATTTACGCAGAAAGAACGATTAGTTTTTTTACCAGATCAGCATTTGGGAAGAAATACAGCGTACGATTTAGGGATTGAACTTAATCAAATGGCTGTTTGGAATCCGAATACAGACTCATTAGAATATAGCGGGAATCTAGAGGATATAAAGGTGATTTTGTGGAAAGGTCATTGTTCCGTGCATCAAAACTTTACAGTGAAGAATATTGAGAGCTTGCGCAAAAGTCATCCTAATATGAATATTATCGTTCATCCAGAGTGTTGTTATGAAGTGGTTCAAGCTTCTGATTATGCGGGATCGACAAAATATATTATTGATACGATTGAACAAGCACCATCTAGTAGTAAGTGGGCCATTGGTACAGAAATGAATTTAGTAAATCGGCTGATTCAAAAACATTCTGATAAGGAGATTATTTCACTAAATCCTTTTATGTGTCCATGTTTAACGATGAATCGTATTGATTTACCACATTTACTTTGGGCGCTAGAATCAATAGAACGTGGTGAACAGGTGAATGTAATTCAAGTGGATAAGCAAGTAACAAAAGATGCAGTGTTGGCATTAAATCGTATGTTAGAGCGCGTTTAAAAGTAGCGGGGTTCCCGTTGCTTTTTTCCTGCATATAATCATAATTATGAGGCAAATGACATACATTGTGTTGAGAGAATCATTGTGCTTTTTTTGTTTATTTGTGCAACTAGAGAGTGTATCACTTTGAAGAACAGCCGAACTAGAAAGCAGTATTTATCAACGTATCAATCATTAGGTATGCTTAGTAGAGAGGAGTCATTCCAAAGTGTTTTGATTCATAGATAAGATATACAGGAGGGGGAAAATTTGAAGATTCATATCGTGCAAAAAGGGGATACCCTTTGGAAGATTGCGAAAAAGTACGGAGTGGATTTGGAAACGTTAAAAATAGCAAATACACAACTTAGTAACCCGGATCTTATTATGCCAGGTATGAAGATTAAAGTACCATCAGGTAGCGTTCATGTAAAGAAAAATGCGGGTGCTGGTTCAGTCCCTCCGAAAGAGTATGTCAAAGAAGTACAACAAAAAGAGTTCGCGGCAACACCAACGCCACTTACTATAGAAGAGGAAGAAGAAATCACATATGAATCTGCTCCAATTACGCAACAACCAGCTATGCAGCAAACGCAAAAAGAAATGCAAATAAAGCCTCAAAAAGAAGCACCGATTCAGAAGGAAGCGGCAATCCAAAAGGAGAAGTCAATTGAAAAGCCAGTAGTGATTGAAAAACCGCCTGTTATTGAAGAGAAAGGGCAAAAAGCTGCGAAAGAAAGTACGAAATTTTCAATAAATATATTACCACAACCACCGCAGCCGCCTATTAAACCTGCCAAGGAATATAAAATTTCAGATATAATTAAAAAGGGGAGTGAATTGATTACTCCTCAAATTCATAAAGTGAAACCAAATCATATGAAAGCACCACAAGTGAAAAAAGAAAATGCAGAGAATATCGCAGCACCACAAGTGAAAAAAGAAAATACAGAGAATATCGCAGCACCACAAGTGAAAAAAGAAAATACAGAGAATATCGCAGCACCACAAGTGAAAAAAGAAAATACAGAGAATATCGCAGCACCACAAGTGAAAAAAGAAAATATGGGGAATATCGCAGCACCACAAGTGAAAAAAGAAAATACAGAGAATATCGCAGCACCACAAGTGAAAAAAGAAAATATGGGGAATATCGCAGCACCACAAGTGAAAAAAGAAAATATAGAGAATAGCGTATCATCACAAGTGAAAAAAGAAAATATAGAGAATATCGCAGCACCACAAGTGAAAAAAGAAAATATAGAGAATAACGTATCATCACAAGTGAAAAAAGAAAATATGGGGAATATTGCATCGCCAAATGTAGCAAAAGATAAAAAGGTGATTCCGCAAATTTTACCACCAACTATCACAATGCCAATTATGGATAATATTCAGCCACCAATCATGCCGATGATGGAAAATAATCCAATGCCAAACATTATGCCGATGACGGAAAATAATCCAATGCCAAACATTATGCCGATGACGGAAAATAATCCAATGCCAAACATTATGCCGATGACGGAAAATAATCCAATGCCAAACATTATGCCGATGACGGAAAATAATCCAATGCCAAATATCATGCCGATGGCGGAAAATAATCCAATGCCAAACATTATGCCGATGGCGGAAAATAATCCAATGCCAAATATCATGCCGATGGCGGAAAATAATCCAATGCCAAACATTATGCCGATGACGGAAAATAGTCCAATGCCAAACATTATGCCGATGACGGAAAATAATCCGATGCCAAACATTATGCCGATGGCGGAAAATAATCCGATGCCAAACATTATGCCGATGGCGGAAAATAATCCGATGCCAAACATCATGCCGATGGCGGAAAATAATCCAATGCCAAACATTATGCCGATGACGGAAAATAGTCCAATGCCAAACATTATGCCGATGATGGAAAATAATCAACCGCCAAATATCATGTCGCAACCAATGCCTTATCATCCACAGCTGATGCCACAGCAGTATCCATACCAGCAGTATCAAAATCTGCATTATAATATGTCGTATCCACAATTTACACCTATAGCACCACAATATACATCGATGCCAATGGAGAACAATATGCCACCATCTATGTCAGAAGAAGAGGACTGCGGATGTGATGAGGGAAGAATTTTGTATAGCCCTCAACCGGGGGAACCACAATCGGCAAGTCCTTTATATTATCAGCCACATCAGACTGCGTATGCACCACAGCCAGGTACGATGTATTATCAACCAGATCCGCCTGATATGTTTGGAAGTCCAATTGAAGAAGAAGAGTAAAACGTTTTAATGGATTCTTAGTGAAATATTAACAGTGTAAAAACCTCCGTTGTTACTCATGATAAGAAGGAGCTTTTCGAGAGAAAAGTTCATTCTAACAAGGGGGGTTTTTGGATTGAATAAAAAAGTGAAAGTAATTGCCGCTTCTTTGTTAGTTACCAGTGCGTTAGCAGCATGTGGTACACCTAATAATAATGCGATGGATGAGCGTAATGTGAATGATAATTACGAACGTACATCTTATTATGGTACAAATCCATATAGAGATAATGTAACGCGCACAGATCGATATACAGATTATGTAACGTATAGAAACGGAAATAGAATTACAGATCGTGTATATGAGCGTCGTAATGATGTAGGGTATAACTATTATCGAGATGTAAATTATCATGGTCAAATTGTAAACCCTCATCCAACTCGTAACATTACAATGAATAATTCATACATGAACAATGATGGAAAAACAGCTGAAAGAATTACGAATCGTGTTAAGCGTATGAATAATGTGGATCGAGTTTCTACTGTTGTATATGGAAATGATGTAGTAATCGCTGTGAAACCGCGTCATACAGTAACAAATGAAACGGCAATGGCAAATGAAATTCGTCGAGCTGTTGTCGATGATGTAAGAACTCGTAACGTGTACGTGACGGTTAGAAACGATATGTTTGATCGTGTAAATACAATGAATACACGTTTGCGAAATGGAACAGTTACGAATGAGTTAAATCGTGATATTACAGATTTATTCCGCGATATTCGAGCTAGTCTAACTGGTACGGTGCGATAACGAAAAAAGAGGGGGGCTTATGCCTTCCTCTCTATTTTAGGGTAGTAAGATTCAAAGTGAAGCAAGGAAGACCGGAGGAACTCTTAGCCCGTAACAGCTCGATTGGTGAGGACAGGGATAAAGCAAACCCCTGCTGATTAAAGTTTTATTTTATATATGCAATGTATATCTTTCATATTTAGCTTGTGTTTATGTTGTATTAATGTTATATTAACAAAGCGATGAGCTAATTTACGTAAGACGAGAGATATGCTTAAGTGCTAAACACGCGGATGTGGCCGCCTGGTCTCTCGCCGTAAAACGCATCAAGACGCCTGCTAATTTCAGGCGTCTTTTTTATTTTGAAAATAAATGAAATCATATCGATAATGCGGCCAAAAGATATGAATTTTCGATAAATAGGAACAAGTGCTGTTCAACCTTATATAAGGGCATTGGATAAAACTCTCATTTCCGGAGAAACTAGAATGGGAAGTTTTACTTTATTTTGCTCGGAAGAGGTGAACAGAAATGAAATTTATCATGATTGCAGTTCAAGTCTTGCTTGTTCTATTTTGTTTATCTTACGAATCGAATGTTAGAGCTGCAGTTACGACGCCAAATGTAACGGAAAAAGAACCTCAAGTGACAGTGTTACTAGAACGTATGTATTTGGACGGAGAAGTGAGTGAGGAAATTCTTACGGAAAAAGTAGCGAATTTAGAACAGCTTTTGCAGCGATATAAAGATTGGCAACTTGTAGATCGTGATGATGTACAAATTATATTGCAAAAGAAAATAGACGATATTTCACCTTTATTGAAGACGAGCGGTTATTTTGGAGTGTCAGATGAGGGGATATTACAAATTTTTAATGGTGTACCAAAAAACGATAATGCAATTCACTCGTTTTTTCAAATTGATATGAAAAAATTAAAAAGTTATGAACGGGCAAAGTTAAAGCGAGGCATTCGGATTAAATCAAAAGAACGTTTTGTGAAGACGATGGAGAAGATGAAGCAATATGCAAAAACAAACTAGCAACTCGAAATGAGTTGCTAGTTTGTTTTATTTATTTTTATCTAAAATTTGTTTTGCAATTTCATCAATTAACATATCTTTTCCAATTGGATTGAATGCTTTTGTGTTAAAGACTTCATTGCTTACTTCATAAACGTGATTATTTTTAACTGCTTTGTTATCTTTCCAAATAGCACTGTTTTTATAATCCTCGTAAACTTTATCTGCTTCGCCACCAAAGTTTACGATAAACATTTGATCAGGTTGGAATGCAACAAGTCCTTCTAATGATACTTGTGCCATTGTTTGTTTTAAATCTGTTCCTTTTGTTGCAGGAAGTTTTAAATCGTTAAAGAGAATATCTCCATATCCAAAATTGCCATACACACGGAAATTTTGTGGTGTTATAGCAAGGAACATAAAGTTTTCATCTTTTGTTTTCTCTTTAATTTGTTTAGATAAAGAAGCGGCTTTTTTATCGTAGTTGACAATCCACTGAGTTGCTTTTTTCTCTTCGTCAAATAATTTACCGACTTCTTTAAATTTATCGCGCCAGTTTTCTAAGTTTGTTTCTAAAACGACTGTTGGTGCAATCTTTGCTAGTTGGTCATAAATTTTTAATTGACGATTGTTTAAAATAATTAAATCTGGTTTTAAAGCAGTAACTGCTTCTAAATCAACTTTAGGAGCCCAATACCATCCAACTGCTTTTACACCTTTTAGTTTTTCTTGCAAATGACCTTGGATTTTATCCTTATATGTATTCGCCGTACCAACTGGTTTATGTCCAAGTAGTAATAGTTCTTCAGATGATCCAGATAAGTCAACGATTCTTTTTGGATTTACTGGAATTGTAGCCTCGCCTTTTGCGTGTTTCACAACTTTCGTTTTTTGCTCTGTCGCACGAGTTTCTTCTTTTTTAGAAGAACAGCCGACAGTGGCTAAGACAACAAAGATGAGAGTAAATAAAATAAATAGTTTATGCTTCATCGTCATGTAGCTCCTTTATTTAATATTGATAATCATTATCGACTATGTAATAGTAATTGCATGATAGCAATCTGTCAATATAAAAAAGAGAAATTTAAAATAGAGAACATTTGTTGGGGTAGTCTCGCTTTTCTATTGCTAAGTATGTTAAAATGGAATACATGATTTGAGAGGGAGAGATCGTATTTTGTTTGAGTATGTTACAGGTTATGTAGAGTACGTAGGACCGGAATATATCGTTCTTGACCATAATGGAATTGGCTACCAAATTTTTACGCCAAACCCATATGTATTCCAAAGAAGTAAGCAAGAAATTCGGGTATACACATATCACTATGTAAGAGAAGATATAATGGCACTTTACGGTTTTAAGACACGTGAAGAGCGTTTACTATTCACAAAACTTTTGGGTGTATCGGGAATTGGGCCAAAAGGTGCGCTTGCCATTTTAGCCTCAGGTCAAACAGGGCAGGTTGTACAAGCGATTGAGAACGAAGATGAGAGGTTTTTAGTGAAGTTTCCAGGTGTTGGAAAGAAAACGGCGCGTCAAATGATTTTAGATTTAAAAGGAAAATTAGCTGATGTTGTACCAGATGTATTCGTGGATTTATTCTCAGACGAAGAGCGCTTTGATGAGAAAAAAGGTTCATCAACTGAACTGGATGAGGCGCTTGAAGCGCTCCGTGCACTTGGTTATGCAGAACGCGAAATCAATCGCGTCTTGCCAGAGTTATTAAAAGAGTCATTGACGACGGATCAGTATATTAAAAAGGCGCTTAGTCTTTTACTAAATGGTAAGAGGTGAGTAGAATGGACGAACGTCTCCTGTCAGGGGAATCTGCATATGAAGATGCAGACTTAGAATATTCGTTGCGGCCACAGACACTCCGTCAATATATTGGCCAAGATAAGGCAAAACATAATTTAGAGGTATTTATTGAGGCTGCAAAAATGCGTGAGGAAACATTGGATCACGTCTTATTATATGGACCACCGGGACTTGGGAAAACAACGCTTGCTAATATTATCGCAAACGAAATGGGAGTTAATATTCGAACGACATCAGGTCCAGCAATTGAAAGGCCAGGAGATTTAGCAGCAGTGTTAACGGCTCTTCAGCCTGGTGATGTACTATTTATTGATGAGATTCATCGTTTGCATAGATCAATTGAGGAAGTTTTATATCCAGCAATGGAGGACTTTTGTCTTGATATTGTCATTGGTAAAGGGCCGACTGCACGGTCAGTAAGGCTTGACTTGCCACCTTTTACATTAGTAGGTGCAACAACGCGTGCGGGAGCACTATCAGCGCCGCTTCGTGATCGTTTTGGGGTATTATCAAGACTGGAGTATTATACAGTAGATCAATTATCAGCGATTGTAGAAAGAACAGCAGAAGTGTTTGAAGTGGAAATTGATTCTTTAGCTGCTTTAGAAATTGCAAGACGTGCTCGTGGTACACCGCGTATCGCGAACCGTCTTTTAAGACGCGTACGTGATTTCGCACAAGTAAGAGGCGATGGAACAATCGCAATGGAAATTACACAAATGGCATTAGAGCTCTTGCAAGTAGATAAATTAGGTCTGGATCACATTGACCATAAATTCCTACTTGGTATTATTGAAAAATTCCGCGGTGGTCCAGTTGGATTAGAGACAGTTTCAGCGACAATTGGTGAAGAATCTCATACAATTGAAGATGTATATGAGCCATATTTACTGCAAATTGGATTCTTACAGCGTACGCCACGAGGAAGAATTGTTACGCCACTTGCATACCAACATTTCGGAATGGAGATGCCAAAAATATGACAGATATGTCAAAACTTCTTATAACAGCTGGTATTCTTCTCATTGTGATTGGATTAGCTTGGAAGTTTATCGGAAGGCTTCCAGGCGATATTTTTGTGAAAAAGGGAAATGTTACCTTTTATTTTCCGATCATTACATGTATTGTGTTAAGTATTGTATTATCTTTTATTATGTATATAATAAATCGACTTAAATAGAAATAGGTGGATATAGTTATGGATATTAATCTGTTTGATTTTCATTTACCAGAAGAACTTATTGCGCAAACGCCGCTTGAAAAGCGTGAAACATCAAGGTTAATGGTGTTAGATCGTGAAACAGGTGATATCGAGCATAAGCATTTTAGCGATATTTTAGCGTATTTACATGAGGGAGATTGTTTAGTTTTAAATGAAACCAAAGTTATGCCTGCTCGTTTGCATGGTGTAAAAGAAGATACAGGTGCACATATTGAGGTGCTTCTTTTAAAACAAGAAGAGGGAGATACGTGGGAAACACTTGTAAAACCGGCGAAACGTGTGAAAGAAGGAACTGTTATTTCTTTTGGCGAAGGAAAACTAAAAGCAACATGTGTAGGAACTGCTGATCAAGGCGGTCGTCAGCTTGAATTCTCTTATGACGGTATTTTTTATGAGATTTTAGATGAACTGGGAGAAATGCCACTTCCCCCTTATATTAAAGAAACATTAGAAGACCGCGATCGTTACCAAACTGTATATGCGAAGGAAATTGGTTCTGCAGCAGCACCAACAGCGGGTCTGCATTTTACAGAAGAGTTGCTGGAGAAATTGCAACAAAAAGGTGTGAAATTAGCATTCATTACACTTCATGTTGGTCTTGGAACATTTAGACCAGTTTCGACTGATAAAATTGAAGATCATCATATGCATGCTGAGTATTATCATATGTCGCAGGAAACGGCTGACTTATTAAATGACGTGAAAGTAAATGGTGGCCGTATTATTACAGTTGGTACGACATCAACACGTACACTTGAAACAATTGCTACAGAGCATGATGGTAAACTTTGCGGTGCATCTGGATGGACGGATATCTTTATGTATCCAGGTTATGAATTTAAAGCAATTGATGGTTTAATTACAAATTTCCATTTACCAAAATCAACATTAATTATGCTTGTGAGTGCATTTGCAGGTAGAGAAAATGTACTTCATGCCTATAATGAAGCAGTGAAAGAAAAATACCGCTTCTTTAGTTTTGGTGATGCGATGTTCCTTGCATCTCATGCTAAAGAGAGAATGAAATAAAGAAGGAGTAAATGTATGACAGCAATTCGTTACGAATTTATTAAGAAATGTAAACAAACGGGCGCACGTTTAGGTCGTGTGCATACGCCACATGGATCTTTTGATACACCGACCTTTATGCCAGTTGGTACATTAGCAACAGTGAAAACAATGTCACCAGAAGAATTAAAAGCGATGGATTCTGGCATTATTTTAAGTAATACGTATCATCTATGGCTGCGTCCAGGTCATGAAATTGTACGTGAAGCAGGTGGACTGCATAAATTTATGAACTGGGATCGTGCTATTTTAACGGATTCTGGTGGATTCCAAGTATTTAGTTTAAGTGACTTCCGTCGTATTGAAGAAGAAGGTGTGTATTTCCGCAATCATTTAAATGGCGACAAGCTATTTTTATCGCCAGAAAAAGCGATGGAAATTCAAAATGCTTTAGGTTCAGATATTATGATGGCATTTGATGAATGCCCACCATTCCCGGCTACTTTTGAATATATGAAAAAGTCTGTAGAGCGTACAAGCCGTTGGGCAGAGCGTTGTTTAAACGCGCATCAGCGCCCGGAAGATCAAGGGTTATTCGGTATTGTACAGGGGGGGGAGTTTGAAGAGCTTCGTCGCCAAAGTGCTAAAGACCTTGTTTCAATGGACTTCCCTGGTTACGCTGTAGGTGGTTTATCAGTAGGGGAGCCGAAAGATATCATGAATCGTGTCCTTGAGTTTACAACACCGCTTCTTCCAGAAAATAAACCTCGTTATTTAATGGGAGTCGGTTCTCCTGATTCATTAATTGATGGTGCAATTCGCGGTATTGACATGTTTGACTGTGTACTGCCAACTCGCATTGCTCGAAATGGTACTTGTATGACAAGTCAAGGTCGTCTCGTTGTGAAAAATGCGAAATTTGCAAGAGACTTTGGTCCACTTGATCCAAATTGTGATTGTTACACATGTAAAAATTATTCTCGTGCATACATTCGTCACTTAATGAAATGTGATGAAACGTTCGGAATTCGTTTAACATCTTATCACAATCTGCATTTTCTGTTAAACTTAATGGAGCAGGTGAGACAAGCCATTCGTGAAGATCGTCTTGGCGATTTCCGCGAAGAGTTCTTTGAACAGTATGGCTTTAATAAACCGAATGCTAAAAACTTTTAATACATAATATTAAAGGAGGAACAAAAATGAGTCCTGGTATGATGAATATTGTCATGATTGTTGCGATGTTTGCGATTTTCTATTTCTTATTAATTCGCCCGCAACAAAAACGCCAAAAGGCAGTAGCTCAAATGCAAAGCGAGCTAAAAAAAGGTGATGCAATCGTAACAATCGGTGGTTTACACGGTACCATTGAGTCAGTAGACGATACGACAATTGTGATTAAATCTGGTGGTTCACACTTAACGTTTGATCGCAATGCAGTTCGTGAAGTTGTAAAGAAATAATCATGAAAAGTTTTGCACAGCTTGGAAAAGAGCCTATTTTATCCTAAATAGGCTCTTTTTTTTTGCTAAAGTTACAGATTTACTATTTATCCCGCTATTTTAGGCAGTTAGACGCCCATCTAGAAACAAGGAAGATAGGGGGGAGACTAACAGACTGATTGGTAAGGGCTCATAATTAGTGAGGATGAAGAAAGCTTTCACTGATTAAAGTTTTACTTTATGTTTAACGATGGTAAGGTGCTGGGAACTGTGGATGTCATTGTTTCTAAGGTACATAATGATAAGGATACATTATCTTTGCAACCCTTTTAATTTTGCATTGTTTATGTTTTTTTACTTATGAGAAGCGTATCTGTATATAATATAGGCGTTTTGTACAAGAAATGTTGTTACTTTTTCATTTGATGTGATGTATCATTTTCAGTCATTACTTTTCTAAAAAAGGTCGATAAATAGTTCGTGTCAACATGTTGCCAACCCAAATGACCTATTATTATATTATCTCGAATTTGAAGTAAATTAATTTTGTAGAAGATATAAACATATGTAGTGTTTAGCCTACAACCCTAATGTGTCACCTTGTTTGCCTAGATACATAGTTGAGAAAGGGTTTGTATTTTTGAAAATTCAGAATTATATGTAATAAAAAGCGATGGAAGAGCAATTCATGTTACCTGAACAATAGGAACCTTATAGAAAACAGGTTGAACGATTATTATTGTCATTTGAAGTAAGAGAATTAGACTGATTTTTCAACAGAAGGCGATTTGTACTTTTAATAAATTTTATATCGGTACAATTACAACCGTGACTTGAAAAGGTAAATGCTGATGAATCGTATATTTGGAGAATAGAGAGCAAGTTGACTATTCGGGAAGTAGGGGAGGCGGGTTCGTACGTTTCTAAATCGGCTATAAAAAGCTTGAATTGGGACAAAATAGAATCGATATGTTTTTGTTTATTTCATAACCGCTTGTAGAGGTTGTAACAAGCTTTTCCGAAATGGGAATTGTAATCTCAACTTTAGGTGAGAAGAAAGCAAGACTTCAATTCATTGCAATGATTATTAAAACCATCTTTATTATCACAACTCGTATTGTAGGATAAAAGGAGGACGATGGTATGTATCCAGATTTAAAAGGAAAAGTTGTTGTTATTACAGGTGCATCAAAAGGAATAGGAAAAGCGATGTCGATTCGCTTTGGAGAGGAAAAAGCGAAAGTTGTAGTGAATTATCGTTCGAATGAAGCGGAAGCACAAGAAATCGTAGAAAAAATACAAAAGGCAGGCGGAGAAGCTATCGCGGTAAAAGGAGATGTCACGGTAGAAGCAGATGTAATCAATCTAGTTCAGACAGCTGTGAAAGAGTTTGGTACACTAGATGTCATGATTAATAATGCTGGTATTGAAAATCCGGTAGATTCACATAAAATGTCATTAAGTGATTGGAATCGAGTTATCGAAACAAATTTAACAGGTACTTTTTTAGGAAGTCGAGAAGCAATTAAATATTTTGTTGAAAATGATATTAAAGGTAGCGTGATTAACATGTCTAGTGTTCATGAGAAAATTCCATGGCCATTATTTGTACATTATGCGGCAAGTAAAGGTGGTATGAAGTTAATGACTGAAACATTAGCGTTAGAATATGCACCAAAAGGAATTCGTGTAAACAATATTGGACCGGGCGCAATCAATACGCCAATTAATGCGGAAAAATTTGCGGACCCAGAAAAACGTGCAGATGTTGAAAGTATGATTCCAATGGGATACATCGGAAAGCCAGAAGAAATTGCGGCGGTAGCAGCATGGCTTGCTTCCTCGCAAGCAAGTTATGTAACAGGAATTACATTGTTTGCTGATGGCGGAATGACTTTATATCCATCATTCCAAGCTGGACGTGGCTAATTTTAAATCCATATAGGAAGCAAAAGAGAGGTTCTTAATTTTTTCCATAACAAGCCTGCGGAGAGGATTTCTTTTCTCTATGGGTTTTATGGAATTAGTAAAGAACAAGTAGTTTCTGATGAAAAAATTCAACAGGTAATTCAGCATGTTGTAAAGCATACACCGTCAGCTTTCAACGCTCAAAGTGCCATGTTGTTGTATTAGGAGAACAACATGATAATTTATGGGATATGACAAAAGAAACATTACGAAAAATTGTTCCTAAAAATAACTTTGGTTCAAATGAAGAAAAATGAATGCATGTAAAAGTGGTTATGGAACAGTTTTATTCTTTGAAGACAGCAAAGTAGTAGAAGGGCTTCAAGAACAATTTGCATCATATTAAAGAGAATTTCCCAAGATGATCTGAGCAATCATTAGGTATGTTACAATTTGTAATTTGGACACTATTAGAAATCGAAGGATTCGGTGCAACATTACAGCAATATAATCCATTAATTGATGATGAAGTGAAAAAAGAATGGAATGTCCCAGAAATCTGGGAAATCATTGCGTAAATGTCATTAGGTAAACCGGTAGCACCAGCTGGAGAAAAAGAATTCCCGGCATTAGAAAATCACATGAAATTTTACAAATAATCTAGTTGCATACGGAAGTTTTTTTTGTTAGACGGAATACGTTCTGGATAAAAGGCCCTGCAGACGCAGGGCTTTTCTTCGTTATGGTAATCCGTTATTTCCATGTATGATGAGCGCATATTTTTTGTTTTTATTTTTGCTTTGCCGTATTCACTCCTAAGATCCCTCCAAGTGTGCTAGCTCCTATTAAAGCAAGCTGGTAGAGAAGCTGAGAGTTAGATAAAGTTTGGGAGAAACCTAAGTAATGAACGAGAAATACGAGAATTGTAAAAGTAAATCCAGTTGTAACCCCGACTAGCCACCCTCTCCCTTGCGCTTTTTTGCCAGCAATAAAACCAGCAATGAGCATAGAAAGAAGAGCGAGTATAAAAATTGTAATTGCTAATGTTCCTTCGTTAATATTTGTGAACTTTAATAAAAGAGCGATTATCATGCTTGTTATAGAAGCAAGAATCAAGATTGTGATAATGCCAGCTCCGATGGCGATAGAGAACTTTTTTGATCCATCCATTGTGCATGCCCCCTTTTTAATACAAACATATTTCAAAATTTGATAAGTTAGACTAGTTTCTTGTACATAGAGAGCATTCTTGCTATATAAATAGTTTACGAAGGAAAGGGATTCTTCGTAATTCTTCTTTCCGAATGAGCTTAAAGATGAGCAGGAGAACGATGTAGATGAGTGTAGTTAATGTAATTTCCCATAATGTTTGTATGCCGAGTGATTGAGAAAATACAACATGGTTATGAAGATAAAATCCAAACGTACCTGCGGCTAGGATGGCAATTCCCCCATAAAGATAGTCTTTTAAATAAATGGTGAATGTAATTTTTTTTAAGACGGTCGCATAATGAAGAAATGTTACTGTAATAATATTAGCAGCAATAGCAAGTGCAACTCCCATCATTTGAAATTCTGGTCTTGAGGCGAGAATAAAGATAACAAGTAATTTTACAATCGCACCAACAAATGTATTCATCATCGCAGCTTTAGCTAAGTTTAAAGCTTGTAAAACGGATGTGAGCGGGCTTTGAAAGTAATGAAATAAAAAACAAGGTGCAAGTAGTCGTATAAATGCAGTGGCACTGTCAGAACCATACATAAGAGTTAATACGGGTGAAGCAAATACATAAAGAATAATGACAGACCAACCGCCTGTAATTAAAGAAATTCGCAATGCTTGTTGCAGGCGATATTCTACTAACTGATGTTGCCTTTTCGCCATCGCTTCGCTAATAGATGGTACGAGTGCTGTAGAAAGGGCGTATGTAATGAATGCAGGTAGCGATAGGAGGGGGAAGGCATAGCCATTTAAGATGCCGTATTGCTGTGTGGCGACGGAAGCGGCAACACCAGCAATTGCCAAACTTTGCATGACGACAATCGGCTCAAAAAAATAAGAAATCGATCCAATTAAGCGACTTCCTGTCGTTGGCAGTGCAATTTCCATAAGCGAATGAAACGTATGTTTACTCTCTTTCACAGTGTTTAGAAAACCGTTGCGTATGGAAATATGTTTTTCATGCTGGAATAATGTGAGTAGAAATAATAAAGAAGCAACCTCACCAAGGACAGCTGAGAGCATAGCACCTGCTGCTGCATATTCAACGCCATAAGGTAAAAATAGCCGAATGCAGATAGCGATAATTGTGATGCGAACCACTTGTTCTAGTACTTGTGCATAAGCACCTGGCTTCATATTTTGTTTTCCTTGGAAATACCCTCGCAACACAGATGAAACAGCAATGACAGGAACGACAGGTAAAATAGCCATTAACGGATAATAGGTTCTTTCATCAGTTAAAAGTGTTTCAGCTAAAATAGGTGTGAGCAGCATGATAGCAATCGTTAAAATAATGCTAATAACAGATGTGACTGCTAATGATACGGTTAAAATTCTTTTGACCTTTTGCCGGTCATTCATTGCCTCCGCTTCTGCAACGAATTTTGCAATAGCAACGGGAAGGCCGATTTGTGTTAAAACAATGGCTAAGATGAAAGTAGGGACAGCCATCATATAAAGACCGACACCTTCTTCCCCTAAAATGCGTGCCATTACAATACGGTTAATAAACCCAAGGATTTTTGTAATCAAGCCAGCTAGCATTAAAATAAATGCACCTCGTAAAAAGCTTTGTCTTGTCATGATCTTTTTCTCCTACCTTCTCAAAATCAATGGAATGATTTACAATAATTTATATGCACGTATGAGACAAGAATGACAAGCATTTAAGAAGAATAGAAAGAAATAAAATGATTAAATGCAGTTATTGCTGTCCATTAGAGCGGGATCTTAAGCGACTTTTCGTGCTGAGATAAGAAGGAGATGTGATGTAAATTGGAAAAAGAAGATATTGTAGAAGCTTACCGCGGACAGTTACAAGTCGTTTTACAAAGTAAGATAGAAGAGTTCCGAATGATCGGGTATGATCAAGTCACAATAGAAGATATTTGGAAGTACTTGAAATTTAAAAAATGGAAAAAGGTAGATAGCAATGTTAGATTATATGAATTAGTAAATGATATATTAACGCTAACTGCAAATGAGTATATGACGTATTTAACTGTGGAAGCATATCAAGCACCGCTTTCGTCATTTGAAGAGTATGAAAATAAATAACTGACTGCAATTGGTTTGTTCTTCCTTTTGCAGTATAATGATAGGTATTGATAAAGAGGAGTTTATTATTGTCTAAGATTTTATATAAAAGGAGGTAGGATATAGACACAATCATTGATATATGTAGGTGATATTATTCTTCAATCGAATGAAACGTTACCTAATATACTAGCGATGAGCTAGTCAAACATTGAAAAATTTACAGAAAGGAAGTCTACTAACTGGACAAATATATATGTGAATATTATTCCATATAAGATTACATTTCTTTATGATGTTAGTAGCAGAAAGAAGGTACATATGGCAAAGCGTAGTACAAGAATTGTCGCCTTTTTCCTCACTGTTTTATTAATCGGTGGGATTATTGGTGCGACAGGAAAAAACATAACAAAAGGCATTAGTCTTGGGTTAGACCTTCGCGGTGGTTTTGAAATCTTGTATCAAGTAAAACCAGCAAAGAAAGGGGATAAAATTGATCACGATGCACTTGTGAGTACAGTAGGTGCTTTGA
Organism: Bacillus cytotoxicus NVH 391-98; assembly: GCF_000017425.1. Classification (GTDB taxonomy): domain Bacteria; phylum Bacillota; class Bacilli; order Bacillales; family Bacillaceae_G; genus Bacillus_A; species Bacillus_A cytotoxicus. The sequence goes on along the minus strand of NC_009674.1, from coordinate 3,176,658 downwards.
ATAACCGCGTCAATGTTCTTGGTGTAAGTGAGCCGAACATTCAAATCGAAGGAAAAGATCGAATTCGTGTTCAGCTTGCTGGTGTAAAAGATCAACAAAAAGCACGTGAAATTTTATCTACCCAAGCAAAGTTAACATTCCGTGATGTGAATGATAATCTTCTTATGGATGGGGCAGATTTAAAAGGCGGAGGAGCAAAGCAAACATTTGATGAACAAGGACGACCAAGCGTTGGACTTACATTAAAAAGTGCTGACAAATTCCGCGAAGTAACAGAAAAAATTTCTAAAATGCCACCACCAACAAACTTGATGGTAATTTGGCTTGACTTTGAAGAAGGTAAGGATTCTTATAAAGCGGAATCTACAAAACCAAATCCAAAATTTTTATCAGCAGCAACAGTAAATCAAGTATTTAATCAAACGGAAGTTTCTATTGTAGGTGGAAACTTTACAGTTGAAAGTGCAAAGCAGCTTTCATCTTTATTAAATGCAGGGGCACTTCCTGTTGATTTAAAAGAAATGTATTCAACATCTGTTGGGGCGAAATTTGGTCAACAAGCATTAGAAGAAACAATTTTTGCTAGTGTGATTGGCATAGCTCTTATTTTCTTATTCATGCTTGTATTCTATCGTTTACCAGGATTTATCGCAGTGATTATGCTAGGGCTGTATATTTTTATGACGCTTCTTGTCTTTAACTGGATGCATGCTGTTCTTACATTGCCAGGTATTGCGGCTTTAGTGCTCGGGGTTGGTATCGCTGTTGATGCGAATATTATTACGTACGAGAGATTGAAGGAAGAATTGCGAATTGGTAAATCCATGATGTCAGCATATCGCTCAGGTAACCATCGTTCCTTAGCGACAATTTTGGATGCAAATATTACAACCCTTGCAGCAGCCGGCGTGCTATTTGTATATGGTACAAGCTCTGTACAAGGGTTTGCAACAAGTTTGATTGTAAGTATTTTTGTTGGTTTTATTACGAACGTATTCGGTACTCGTTTCTTACTAGGATTACTTGTGAAGAGCCGTTATTTTGATAAAAAACCAGCTTACTTTGGTGTGAAACAAAAAGAAATTATTCCATTGTCAAAAGGCGTTGAGCATGCACCAACAAAATTTGACCGCATTAACTTTGTAAGTATCGGTCACAAATTTTTATTATTCTCAATTGTAGTTGTTATTGCAGGAGCAATTATACTACCAATTTTCAAACTGAACTTAGGTATTGACTTTGCAAGTGGTACACGTATGGACTTGCAATCAAAACAAACAATTAGTGTTTCTCAAGTTTATAAGGATTTACATGAATTGAAAATTGATGTGAAAGAAGAAGATATTGTACCAACAGGTGATGACAATAAAGGATTCGCTGTTCGTACAATTGGTGTTTTATCAAAAGAGGAAATCGCAAAAGCGAAAACATTCTTCCATGATAAATATGGTACAGAACCAAATGTAAGCACAGTTTCGCCAACAATCGGGAAGGAAATTGCACAAAATGCCTTCATCGCAGTTCTGATTGCTTCAGCGGTTATCATACTATATGTAAGCATTCGTTTCCGATTTACATATGCGGTATCTGCTGTCGCTGCATTACTCCATGATGCATTTGTAATGATTGTGGTGTTTAGTATTTTCCGTTTGGAAGTAGATTTAACATTTATTGCAGCTGTCTTAACCATTATTGGTTATTCTATCAATGACTCGATTGTTACATTTGACAGAAACCGTGAGTTATACAAACAGAAAAAACGTATTCGCGATTCAAAAGATCTAGAAGAAATTGTAAACGCGAGTATTCGTCAAACAATTGGTCGTTCTATTAATACAGTATTAACTGTGCTATTCCCTGTGATTGCACTGATGATTTTCGGTAGTGAATCGTTACGAAACTTCTCGTTTGCATTAATGATAGGATTAGTTGTAGGTACGTATTCTTCTGTTTTCGTTGCATCCCAAATTTGGCTTATGCTTGAAAAGCGCCGTTTGAAAAAAGGAAAGAAAAAGATAGTAGCAGAAGAATCTAAACCACAAGTTTAAAATGAGAAAAATAAAAGATGATGTCTCTTTCGAGGCATCTCTTTTTTCGTCTATGGATACAATAAAGAGATATTTCCTTTTATGTACCTAGCTAAAGGAAGTAGAACCAATTGGGGTCTGAAGAGAAGCTTTCTTCTTTAGGTTAGGAAACTGTTGGAATAGGATTAAGTGATGCTCTTTCTTATGAAAGTAGTAATGGATAAACGAGAAGGGAGTGATACTATTGTTAGCATTTTTGCTACAATGAAAAGGTATTTTTGAGAAAAGAAGGGACTTCAGTTATGGAAAAAGATGAACGTTTTAAACAGGCGGAGTTTGGAGCTATTGTCGGAATCGTTGGGAATATTGTGCTAGCGATTGTGAAAGCAGTAATCGGCTATATGGGAAATAGTAAAGCGCTTTTAGCAGATGCAGTTCATTCAGCATCGGATGTAGTTGGTTCGTTGGCTGTCTTTTTTGGGCTGCGTGCAGCTAAGCAACCGCCTGATGAAGATCATCCTTATGGTCATGGGAAAGCGGAATCGATCTCAGCGATTATTGTTGCCGTTTTATTATTTATTGTTGGAATTGAAATTGCTATATCTTCGATTAAAGCTTTTACTGAGGAACTTGATCCGCCGAAAGGGATTGCCATTTTTGCTGTTATCCTTTCTATTGTTGTTAAGGAAGGGATGTTTCAATATAAGTATCGGTTAGGGAAACGGGTAAATAGTGATGCAATTATTGCAAATGCATATGAACACCGTTCAGATGTGTTTTCTTCAATTACAGCTTTAATCGGAATTTGTGCAGCAATTATTGGAAATCAAATAGATGCTAGTTGGCTTGTGTATGCTGATCCTGTTGCAGGGCTATTTGTCTCATTATTTGTTGTAAAGATGGCATGGGATATTGGTGGAGAGGCGATTCATACGACACTTGATCATGTTCTGCATGAAGAACATGTCATTCCATTAAGGGAAGCAGTTCTTCAAATAGAAGGCGTGAAGAAAATAGGTTCTCTATATGCGCGTGAGCATGGACATTATGTAATTGTTGATATTAAAGTGTCTGTTGACCCATATATTACAGTGGAAGAAGGGCATCGTATTGGGAAATGTGTAAAAGAAGTATTAATGAAGCAAGATAATGTCCAAAATGTGTTTGTTCATATTAATCCGTATTCGCCAGATTAATACGAATGTTGTGGAATGGTGAATGATATTGTCACCCCTTAATCTGTCTTGTATAATGAACAGGTTAAGGGGTGATTTCGTGTTACAACCGAAAACGCGTTGGAAAGAAAAAACATATAATGAAGAACTGGTGAGGGAATTAGCAAGTAAATTGCAATTATCACCACTTGTTGTTTCTTTATTCCTCGGTAGAGGTTTAGATACAGAAGATAAGATTATGGATTTTTTTAATACAGCAGAGCAAGAATTTCATGATCCATTTTTATTAGAAGGCATGGATCGGACAGTAGAGCGTGTGAAACAGGCGATCCAAAATGGAGAGCAGATTTTAATATTTGGTGACTATGATGCAGACGGAGTCAGTAGTACGACCGTACTATTTTTAGCGCTTCAAGAATTAGGAGCAGATGTGGAATTTTATATTCCAAACCGTTTTACGGAAGGATATGGACCAAATGAAGAGGCGTTTCGTTGGGCGCACCAAGCCGGTTTTTCTTTAATTATTACGGTTGATACAGGAATAGCAGCAGTACATGAGGCGCAAGTGGCAAAAGAGCTTGGAATTGATTTAATTATTACAGATCATCATGAGCCACCGCCAGAACTGCCAGAAGCACTTGCGATTATTCATCCGAAGCTTGAGGGTGGTGTATATCCGTTTCACTATTTAGCAGGGGTTGGTGTTGCTTTTAAAGTAGCGCATGCGTTGCTAGGGCGTGTTCCGGAGCATTTGCTAGAAATTGCTGTTATTGGTACAGTAGCTGACTTAGTATCACTTCATGGTGAGAATAGATTAATTGTACAGCGCGGATTAAAACATATGAGAATGACAAAAAACATCGGCTTAAAAGCACTTTTTAAAGTGGCGAATGTCTCGCAAAGTGAAATTACAGAAGAAAGTATTGGTTTTTTGTTGGCGCCTCGTATTAATGCGGTTGGACGTTTAGAAGATGCTGCTCCGGCAGTTCATCTTCTGCTATCAGAAGATCCAGAAGAAGCAAAAGAGCTGGCAGAAGAAATTGATGAATTAAACAAACTACGAAAAGATATTGTGAAACAAATTACCGAGGAAGCAATTATTGAGGTGGAATGTAAATATCCACCAGAGGAGAATAAAGTGCTTGTTCTTGCGAAAGAAGGCTGGAACCCGGGGGTAATTGGAATTGTTGCTTCTAAATTGGTAGAACGTTTTTATCGTCCGACGATTGTGTTAAGTATTGATTCTGAGAAACAAATTGCCAAGGGATCTGCGCGCAGTATTGAAGGGTTTGATTTGTTTGCTAATTTATCGGATTGTAGAGATTTATTACCTCATTTTGGAGGTCATCCAATGGCAGCAGGGATGACGCTTCATATGAATGATGTAGATGAACTGAGACGCCGTTTGAATGAACAAGCGAATGCAGTCTTAGTAGAGGAAGATTTTATTCCGATTACAACTATAGATGCCGTTTGTAAAGTAGAGGATGTCACTCTTTCAGCAATTGAAGATATGCAGAAGTTGGCACCATTTGGTGTTGGAAATCCAAAACCATGTATCGCAGTGAAAGATGCTGATTTAGAAAGTATTCGCGCAATCGGATCAGATGGCTCTCATTTAAAAATGGCTCTTCGGGATGGACAAGCTACGCTAGATACAATTGGTTTTGGATTTGGTGCCTATGCAAAAGAGATTTCTCCAGTTGCGAAAGTTTCTGTTGTAGGAGAAGTATCTATTAACGAATGGAATAATTTTAAGAAACCGCAGTTAATGGTGCAAGATATCGCAGTAGAAGCGTGGCAACTATTTGATTGGCGCAGCATGCGTAATGTAGAAGTGAATTTAGCAGAACTTCCAAAAGAAAAAATAATTATAGTGTATTTTTCTGAAGATGTATTGAATAAATTTTCTTTAGAAGGTTATAAAGAGCAACTTGTGCATGCATCAGCAGTCACTCGTTTAGATGGTGAGTATGTTGTTTTACTTGACTTACCAAAAGGGATAGAAGAGTTGCGAAATATATTTCAAGTTGGCTTCCCGGCTCGTATTTATACGTTATTTTATCAAGAAAATAATCATTTGTTTAGCACAGTTCCAACGAGAGAACACTTTAAATGGTATTACTCTTTCTTACATCAAAAAGCCCCATTTTCTTTAAGGCAATATGGCGAGCAACTATGCCGTCATAAAGGGTGGTCAAAAGATACAGTAAATTTCATGACACAGGTGTTTTTTGAGTTAGAATTTGTTACAATAAAAGACGGTGTCATTTTTATGGCCGAACAAATTCAAAAGCGTGATTTAACTGAATCGAACACATATCGTGAGAAAATGAACCATTTACAACTTGAAAAAGAATTAGTATATAGCACATATCAACAGCTGTACACATGGTTTGAAACGATTCGTAATCATAAAGAAATAGAACAGTTAAGATAAGGGGTTTGCTATTTACAAGCCTTTCATATCTGAGGAGGATTCAGAAATATGGATTTTAAGCAACATATCGCAATTGTACCAGATTATCCAAAAGAAGGAATTGTATTTAAAGATATTACACCTTTAATGAACAATGGGAAAGCATATAAAGCGGCAACAGATGAAATCGTTGCTTATGCAAAAGAAAGAAATATTGATCTTGTAGTAGGCCCAGAAGCGCGTGGGTTTATTATTGGTTGCCCAGTTTCTTATGCGTTAGAAGTAGGATTTGCGCCTGTTCGTAAATTAGGGAAATTACCACGAGAAATCATTAAAGTTGATTACGGTAAAGAGTATGGTAAAGATGTTCTAACAATTCATAAAGATGCTATTAAGCCAGGTCAACGAGTATTAATTACAGATGATTTATTAGCTACAGGCGGAACAATTGAAGCAACGATTCAACTTGTTGAAGAACTTGGTGGAATTGTAGCTGGTATTGCATTTTTAGTAGAGCTTACTTATTTAGAAGGTCGTGAAAAATTAGAAGGTTACGATGTATTAGTATTAGAAAAATACTAATGATAAGATAGGTGAAGTTACGGCGATAAAAAGTACCCGTGAATCTCTTGGAGAGGAGCGGGTACTTTTGTATAATTGTATAAAAAAGTATGGCGAAATATCAGTAAAATCTTTTCCTTTTCACAATTCACAATCATTAGGTTATAATGATAGAATAAAATTTATTCTACTGACAAGGGAAAGACAATTTTCAATAAAAGGTGATTCGATGGCAAATGAGCAAGTACTAACAGCCGAACAGGTACTCGAAAAAGCGGGACAATATTTAGCGGACGATGATATAGAACTGGTGGCGCGTGCCTATGAATATGCACGTGATGCACATAGCGAACAGTATAGAAAATCGGGCGAACCATATATTATTCATCCGATTCAAGTTGCAGGTATTTTAGTTGATTTACACATGGATCCCTCTACAGTATCAGCTGGATTTTTACATGATGTAGTAGAAGATACAGAAGTTACATTAGAGGATATTGAACGGGAATTTAGTAAAGAAATTGCAATGCTTGTTGATGGTGTTACAAAACTTGGGAAAATTAAATATAAGTCTCATGAACAGCAACAGGCAGAGAACCATCGCAAAATGTTTATTGCAATGGCGCAAGATATTCGTGTCATTTTAATTAAATTAGCTGACCGGCTTCATAATATGCGTACGCTTAAGCATTTGCCTCAAGAAAAGCAGCGTCGCATTGCAAATGAAACGTTAGAAATTTTTGCACCTTTAGCACATAGGCTCGGAATCAATACGATTAAATGGGAGCTTGAAGATACATCACTTCGTTATTTAAATCCACAACAATATTATCGTATTGTGAATTTGATGAAGCGAAAACGCGCGGAACGTGAAGAATATTTAGATGAGGTTATGACAAGTATTCAAGAGAAATTAAATGAGGTTTCTATTCATCCAGATATTTCAGGAAGACCGAAACATATTTATAGCATTTATCGTAAAATGGCACTTCAAAATAAACAGTTTAATGAAATTTATGATTTGTTAGCTGTGCGTGTTGTTGTCAATAGTATTAAGGATTGCTATGCGGTATTAGGAATTATTCATACGTGCTGGAAACCGATGCCAGGACGTTTTAAAGATTATATCGCAATGCCAAAAGCAAACCTATATCAATCGTTGCATACAACTGTCATCGGTCCAAAGGGCGATCCACTTGAAGTGCAAATTCGTACGAAGGAAATGCATGAAATTGCTGAATATGGAATTGCGGCACACTGGGCATATAAAGAAGGAAAAGCAGCAGCGACAGGAACGCTTGAGAAAAAATTAACATGGTTTAGACAAATATTAGAATGGCAAAACGAAGCTTCTAATGCGGAAGAGTTTATGGAGTCATTAAAGATTGATTTATTTTCCGATATGGTGTTTGTCTTTACACCAAAAGGTGATGTAATGGAATTGCCAATGGGTTCGGTTCCAATTGATTTTGCATACCGTGTTCATTCAGAAATCGGTAATAAGACCATTGGCGCAAAAGTAAATGGTAAAATGGTCACTCTTGATTATAAGTTAAAAACAGGTGACATTATTGAAATTTTAACCTCTAAACATTCATATGGACCAAGTCAAGATTGGGTAAAACTTGCACAAACTTCTCATGCGAAAAATAAGATTCGTCAATTTTTCAAAAAGCAACGTCGTGAAGAGAATATTGACAAAGGACGCGAACTTGTTGAAAAAGAAGTGCGTAGCTCAGAGTTTGAAATGAAAGAAGTACTCGCACCAGATAATTTAAAACGCGTTGCGGAGAAATTTAATTTTGCTAATGAAGAAGATATGTTTGTAGCGGTAGGATACAACGGGATTACAGCTGCGCAAATTGTAACGCGATTAACGGACAAGTTCCGCAAACAACGTGAAGAAGAGCAAGATATTGTTGAGGTTAAAGAAGTTCGTAAACCAATGAAAATTCGAAAATGGGACTCTGGTGTAAAAGTAAGTGGTGCAGATAATTTATTAATTCGTTTATCAAAATGTTGTAACCCAGTTCCCGGTGACGATATTATCGGATATATTACGAAAGGCCGCGGTGTCTCTATTCATCGTCGTGACTGCGTGAATGTGCACACGGAAGAAGCGAAAGAGCGTTTATTAGAGGTCGAGTGGGAAGGTAGCCCTGAAAAAGAAATTGAGTATAATGTTGATATTGAAATTTCTGGTTACGATCGTCGCGGCTTGTTAAATGAGGTGCTACAAGCTGTTACAGAGACGAAAACTTACATTTCGGCTGTTTCGGGTCGAAGTGACCGCAATAAAATGGCAACCATTAACATGTCGATTTCCATTCGTAACTTACAACATTTGAAAAAGGTAGTAGAGCGTATTAAACAAGTTCCAGAAATTTATGCAGTACGCCGTATGATGCATTAATAGGGAGTGTATAACATATGAGAGTTGTCTTACAGCGATCAAAGGAAGCGTCCGTCACAGTAGATGGTGAGATTGTGGGACAAATTCCGTTTGGCTTAACATTACTAGTTGGCATTACGCATGAAGATACAGAACAAGATGCAGCTTACATTGCTGAAAAAATTGCGAACTTACGTATTTTTGAAGATGAGAACGGCAAAATGAACCATTCTATACTCGATGTAAAAGGACAAGTTTTATCCATCTCGCAATTTACATTATACGGGGATTGTCGTAAAGGAAGACGCCCAAACTTTATGAATGCTGCGAAACCTGACTATGCAGAGCGCTTATACGATTTCTTTAACGAAGAAATTCGTAAACAAGGGCTGCACGTAGAAACAGGTAAATTCGGAGCAATGATGGACGTTTCTTTAGTAAACGATGGTCCGGTGACCTTAATTGTAGAAAGTAAATAGTGTTTTGGAAGAAGAGAGGAGTATGTGAGCCTCTCTTTTTTTATAATTTCTTTTAATGGTATATTTTTCTAATTATTGTTATGATATTTGTGAAAATACATAATATATTTTGGGGGATTATGGGAGGAGAATTTGATGGAAACGTTTGTACTTGTTCATGGTGCATGGGATGGTAGTTATGTCTGGGGGAAAGTGGCTGCACTTTTAAGGAAAGATGGCCATCGTGTATATACTCCTACATTAACGGGGCTTGGAGAACGAACACATCTTATGCAACCTAGTATCGGATTAAATACATATATTCAAGATATTGTTAATGTCATTCGATACGAGGAGTTAAAAGACGTAATTTTAGTGGGGCATAGTTATTCTGGTATGGTGATTACAGGTGTGGCGGAAGTAATTCCAGAATTTATTAAGAAAATGGTATATGTGGATGCAATGATTCCGGACGACGGTGATTCTGTCATGGACATTTCTGGATCAAAAATGGCTGCACACTTTATAGAAGAAGTAAAAGCATACGGGGAAGGATGGCGTGTTCTACCTAGAAATACATTCGATGAAAGAAAATCAGCTATGTCATTGTTGGCTTTTACACAAGCTGTTGAAATAAAAAATCCTATTGTTCAACATATACCGCATATATACGTAGAAATACAGGATCATCCAGAGTATTGGCCAATGACACCTATCTTCTTAGCGTCAGCAAAAAAAGCAAGAGATAGAAAATGGAATGTTTTTTCCATTGAATCTGGTGGACATTGGATAATGGAAACAAATCCAGAGGCATTAGTCCATATATTGAATAAGTGTGTAGAATGAGTTTACTTTCTATGGTAGAAGGGAAAGCAAAAGTAGGAGATAGATTTGGGTACTGCCAGTATTTAATATCGCCCTATATTTCATGATGAAGTTATGTATTCTTGGAGTTGTAGGAGATTGGGGATTTCGAGCAGAAGAAATACTGGCTATCATTATTGTTGTGAATCGAACGCTAATGTTTGTTTGGAAGCAATAAATTAATGATATAGTATAATGTAAGCAATAGTAAAAATATTCGAATATATGTGTGGTCAGGGGGAGAAAGTGTATGAATTGGTCTATATTCAAAGATTCTAAATTTTTCTTGTGGTTCAGCTTGGCTCTTTTTTTACATGCAGTAGGAGTTACTCTCGTAGCCTTAAGTTACAGTACTTGGGTAATATTTGTAATAGCAGCAAGTGTTGTAACATTTTTTATGTTTCAAAGAGCAGATTACTTATATAAAAGTGACATGGAATAACGTGATTCCTTTATACGTATAACCATCCAATCAATATGGAACAATAAAACATAAATACATCCATATTGAATGTGAGGGATACATATATGCGTATGAATGAAAAGGGACATTCTGTTACAAATGGTGCAAATCAATTATTTAATGTGAGTTTCCATGATTTTATTTCAAAAGAACAAACGAATACTGGGATGGAGCTTGCTTCTGAGTTTGGGATTTCCCTTCAAGATGTAAGACGTTTAAAGAAGCAATTGGAACGTTCCTAGAGCACTTGACAATCGTTCTTAACAAACGTATAGTAATTTTATATTTACATATGGACAGAACCGTTGATCGAGAAGAGTAAATGAGATACACATGGAAAGAGAGGAAATGTCTTAGGCTGAAAGCATTTCTACATGATGACTTATTGAATGACACTCTGGAGGTTTTAGCTTGAAAGGCGTATGCTTAGTAGAGTTGAACGCAAACTTTAAGCGTTATTAAAAAAAGTGGAAGCATACGTTGCTTCAATTAGGGTGGCACCACGGGTATTATACTCTCGTCCCTACTGGATAATCAGTAGAGTCGAGAGTTTTTTTATTTTTATTAAGATTAAAATAATTTGAGGAGGAACTGAATATGTCTATTCAAATCCCACGCGGAACGCAAGATATTCTTCCAGGTAGTGTAGAATTATGGCAATATATCGAAGGACAAGCGCGCGAAATTTGCCGTCGTTACAATTATAAAGAAATTCGTACACCAATTTTTGAACATACAGAGCTGTTTTTACGCGGCGTTGGTGATACAACAGATATTGTTCAAAAAGAAATGTACACATTCCAAGATCGCGGAGACCGCAGTTTAACACTTCGTCCAGAAGGTACTGCACCTGTTGTGCGTTCTTATGTTGAAAATAAAATGTTCGGTGATGCAACACAGCCAACGAAATTATACTATATCGGTCAAATGTTCCGTTATGAAAGACCGCAAGCAGGTCGTTATCGTCAATTCGTCCAATTCGGTATTGAAGCAATCGGTAGTAACGATCCTGCAATTGATGCCGAAGTAATTGCACTTGCGGTAGAATTTTACCGCGGTATGGGTTTAAAAAATATTAAAGTTGTATTAAATAGCTTAGGAGATCCAGCGAGCCGTCAAGCGCATCGAGAAGCGTTAATCGCTCACTTTAAACCGCGCATCGGTGAGTTTTGTTCCGATTGCCAATCTCGTTTAGAGAAAAACCCACTTCGTATTTTAGACTGTAAGAGAGATCGTGATCATGAATTAATGAATACAGCACCATCTATTACAGATTATTTAAACGAAGAATCAACGGCATATTATGAAAAGGTTCAAGAGCTATTAACAATGATGGGCGTTCCATTTGAAAAAGATCCAAACTTAGTGCGTGGTTTAGATTATTATCAACACACTGTTTTTGAAATTATGAGTGAAGCGGAAGGATTTGGTGCCATTACAACATTAAGTGGTGGTGGACGTTATAATGGACTTGTTCAAGAAATCGGTGGCCCAGAAATGCCTGGTATCGGTTTTGCGATGAGTATTGAACGTTTAATTATGGCACTAAAAGCTGAAAATATCGAGTTGCCAATTGAAAATACAATTGATTGTTACGTTGTTGCACTTGGTGATAAGGCGAAGGATCATGCTGCAAAAGTTGCTTTTGACCTTCGTAAATCTGGCCTATCAGTTGAAAAAGATTATTTAAATCGTAAAATGAAAGCACAATTTAAATCAGCGGATCGTCTAAATGCGAAATATGTAGCGGTATTAGGTGAAGATGAGCTAGATAAAGGTGTGATTAATTTGAAGGATATGGCGACAGGCGAGCAAGAAGAAGTAGCATTAGATGTATTTGCTTCATATATCGCAGAGAAATTAATATAGGGGGAACTTGTAATGGCTGAAAGAACACATGCATGTGGAAGAGTAACAGTAGAAGCAATTGGACAAACCGTTCAATTAAAAGGTTGGGTACAAAAGCGCCGCGATTTAGGTGGGCTAATCTTTATCGACTTACGTGACCGTACAGGTATTGTACAAGTTGTCTTTAGTCCAGAAACATCAAAAGAAGCGTTAGAAGTAGCAGAAACAATTCGTGGTGAATACGTATTACATGTAGAAGGTACAGTTGTTGCGCGCGGAGCTGGTGCAATTAATGAAAATATGGCAACTGGCCAAATTGAAGTGCAAGCGACGAAAGTAACGGTCTTAAATGCAGCGAAAACAACTCCGATTATTATTGCAGATGATACAGATGCATCAGAAGATGTTCGTTTAAAATATCGTTATTTAGATTTGCGTCGTCCTGTTATGTACAATACATTCAAAATGCGTCACGATGTAACGAAAACAATTCGCAATTTCTTAGATACAGAAGAATTTTTAGAGGTGGAAACACCAATTTTAACAAAGAGTACACCAGAAGGTGCTCGAGACTATTTAGTACCAAGTCGTGTACATGACGGTGAGTTTTATGCATTACCACAATCTCCGCAACTATTTAAACAGCTTCTTATGGTCGGTGGATTTGAGCGCTATTATCAAGTAGCACGTTGTTTCCGTGATGAAGATTTACGTGCGGATCGTCAACCAGAATTTACACAAATCGATATCGAAGCTTCCTTCTTAACGCAAGAAGAAATTTTAGACATGATGGAACGCATGATGACGAAAGTGATGAAGGATGTAAAAGGGGTAGAAATTAGCGTACCATTCCCTCGTATGACATATGCTGATGCGATGGCTCGCTATGGCTCTGATAAACCAGATACACGCTTTGAAATGGAACTAACGGATTTATCTGAATTTGCAGCGGGCTGCGGTTTTAAAGTATTTACAGGTGCTGTAGAAAATGGTGGACAAGTAAAAGCGATTAATGCAAAAGGTGCAGCAAGCAAATATTCTCGTAAAGATATCGATGCATTAACTGAATTTGTAAAAGTATACGGTGCAAAAGGTTTAGCTTGGTTAAAAGTGGAAGAAGATGGCTTAAAAGGACCGATTGCGAAGTTCTTTAATGAGGAAGAAGCAAATGTAATAATGACTACATTAGAAGCTTCTGCGGGCGATTTATTACTATTCGTAGCTGATAAGAAAAGTGTTGTGGCAGATAGCTTAGGTGCACTTCGTTTACGCTTAGGTAAAGAGCTGGAACTAATTGACGAAAATAAATTCAATTTCTTATGGGTAACAGATTGGCCGCTTCTTGAATATGATGAGGAAGCAAATCGTTACTTTGCGGCGCACCATCCATTCACAATGCCGTTCCGTGAAGATGTTGAGCTATTAGAAACAGCGCCTGAAAAAGCGCGTGCACAAGCGTACGACCTTGTATTAAATGGTTATGAACTTGGCGGTGGATCCCTTCGTATTTACGAGCGTGATGTACAAGAAAAAATGTTCAAAGCACTTGGATTCACACAAGAAGAGGCGCGAGAGCAGTTCGGTTTCCTATTAGAAGCGTTTGAATATGGTACACCACCACATGGCGGAATCGCATTAGGTTTAGACCGTCTAGTGATGTTACTTGCTGGTCGTACAAACCTTCGCGATACAATCGCGTTCCCAAAAACAGCAAGTGCAAGCTGCTTATTAACAGATGCGCCAAGCCCGGTTGCTGGAGCGCAGCTGGAAGAGTTACATTTGAAATTGAATGTAAAAGAATAGAAATAAGAATGAAGCTAGATGGGGTATACTAACTCCGTCTAGCTTTTTTAGAGTAAACAAAATTTTGATGGCATTCGCATGTTTGTTAGATGGCCAGTCTATTTCAATATGTATTTTTAAAGATTGTGTAACTTTTTCTATACAAATAGTCGGAAAAACGCTAGAATACTTCATGGTAGACCATTTTTGTAATAGGAGTGTAGAGCTGAATGTTACATCAATTTTCACGAAATGAATTAGCCTTTGGAAAAGAAGGACTTGAAATATTAAAAAATAGTACAGTCGGTATTCTAGGGATTGGCGGCGTAGGGTCATTTGCAGCTGAAGCGTTAGCTCGCTCTGGTGTAGGACGTCTTGTATTAGTAGATAAAGACGTTGTTGATATTACAAACGTAAACCGTCAAATTCATGCATTAGTTTCTACTGTAGGACGTTCAAAGGTAGAACTAATGAAAGAACGCATCGCTGATATTAATCCAGACTGTGAAGTTATCGCATTAGAAATGTTTTATACGGAAGAAACGTATGAAGATTTCTTTCAATATGGATTAGATTTTGTCGTAGATGCTTCCGATACGATTACGTACAAGATTCATTTAATTAAGCAATGTTTACGTCGTAAAATTAAGATAATCTCAAGTATGGGCGCGGCGAATAAAATGGATCCAACTCGTTTCCGTATCGCAGATATTTCAAAAACGCATACGGATCCAATTGCGAAAGTAATTCGTACGAAACTTCGTAAAGAAGGGATTAAAAAAGGTGTGAAAGTTGTATTTTCTGATGAAAATCCAATTGTCATTCGTGAGGATGTACGTAAAGAGATTGTTCCAGATGAAAATGCAAAAATTCGTAAAGCGAAATTACCACCTTCTTCTAACGCATTCGTACCATCTGTAGCAGGGCTAATTATGGCTAGTCACGTTGTACGCGAACGCATCAAAAATATCGAAGTGAAGCGTGTAGGGCAAGATTAAAGAGAAACAAGGCTTTCTTATTTGCGATTAAAAATCATATTTATGATTTTTTTCAGCAAATAAGAAAGCCTCCCCACCTCATAATAAATGGCGGGGAGGCTTTTAGTTTTCGGCCGAACATATAATATCCAAATCTCCATTTTGATCCGTTTTAAAAATAGGGGCGATTTGTTCTGTTTGCTGATCTTTTGAAACGAGATGACGTGCGCGATCCATAATTCTTACAAGCATTGCGTAATCTTTCTCAATCGTTTGTTGTTGCTTTGTTAGAGCAACTAATTTTGTTTCAAGCTCATCATTTATTTTTTGTAAAGAAGTAAGCTTTGTTTGCAATATTTTATTTTCATTTTGTAACTTTGTAAGTGAAGGTTGATGTTGTTCTATATTTTGTAAAAATGAAATGACATCTTGCATTGTAAGTGATTTTAAGTTGCTTGGAATGTCCTCTGAACTTTTGGCATTGATTATAAGTTGCTTTTCTTCTTTTGTTTTGAGATATTTTTCTTTTTCTATTCTAGCTTCCGAACGTTTTAATTCTTTTCTTTGTTTTTTTGCAAGTTGTATGGCCTCTTCATAATTTTGTCGAACTTCTGCATTCCATCTAAATCCGCACGCTGCGGACGTTCGGTTTAACTGATCTCCAACTTCATCAAACGCTTTTAACTGTGTACTTCCGCTACGAATATGTCGTAATACGGTTTCTGCTAACAGGAAATCATCTTCTTTCGTCCATGCATCTTGGCGCGTTTTCATAAGTGAAACCTCCATTATGATGTCGTTTTCGCTTAGATTACCCTTTTAGTTTGCTTTTATACTAGTTTGCATATTTTGCTATTTACTTGTACCTCTTGTAAATAAAATTTGTATTGCGTTTTATATTATTAAACAAATATAAGGATGGTACATGTAATACTTCTGATCATTCATAGATGTATTTTGAACTGTTTTCACTTATATTAATTACTATTTTTATTTGTTTTATATTATGGTGAAGTGTTTTCGATATTTTCCAGGTGTTTTATTAGTGAACTTTTTAAAAACTTTAGTAAAGTAGCTTTGGTCACTAAAATTGAGCCAAGCACAAATGTCGGATAAAGAATAATCCGTTAAAGTTAGTAATTTTTTTGCTTCTTCTACGCGCTCGCGTTGAATATATTCATTTAATGAGATTCCGACTTCTTCTTTGAATAATATAGATAAGTAATTTGGATTCATATTGACCATACGAGCAAGTTGCTTAACAGATATTTTTTGGTAAATATTTTTAAAAATATAGTTTTGACAAGTAGTGATAGCTTTTGAATGGTGCTGCGCTTTATGTTCCTTTACACGATCTGCAAATGTACACAGAGCAACTTTTAGCAATTTATCAATGGTTTTTATATCTTTTGATTTTTCGATATTTTGTATATACATCTCACCAAGTGTACGAGCGATTCCAGAAGGAAGACCACCCTTTATCGCATATTTAGCAACAAGTGTGATGGAAGAAATCCCTTTATTTTTTTGGTATCGCAACTGATTAAGTGAAGACATGGATTTAATTGTTTCTTGTGAATATGCATCATAATATTTGAGACATGATTCTTTATCCCCATCTTTGATAGCCACAAGTAATCGTTGTTCTAATGAAAAATTAAAATTAATAGATTCAGTCATCTTTTTTATTGGAATATATGAATATTTATTGAAGATATTTGTATTTATCTCATCAAGTGAGTTGTTCTTATTTAAAAAGGTATTTGTATCTAATCTCTTTTTATAGATTAAGTTATAACATAGACATGCTATATTCACTAAGAACCATTTATCTTTGACTGGTAATGAAAGAAAGTAGTTCTTTAATTTTTTGGGACTTGTAGAGGAATTCAAATCTTTTAGCATGTTGTCAATTATCTCGTCTGAAAAATGTATATGCGTTGCAGGGCCAATAATAACCGTACCATTAACTATGTAATCGTTCCTTATGTGAATTAAAATGAAATGCTCTAGATATTGAGTGGTTCTGAAGATAGGAACATTATATGGATCACCTTTCTGATAAAGTGTATATAATTCTTCCTCCTTTGAGGTATAGAGAGGGTTAGAAAGATTTTGTGATGTAAATTTACGAAGAATATTTTTGTTAGTATCTAAAAAACAAACTGGGATTTTGAAAGATTGAAAAAATACATTGCAAGTGTATTCTATATCGACTAGATTGATTGATTTAGTCATTTTCTTTTCCTCCTTACAGTTGTATGTACTAGATGCGTAATGACAATTACTTATTTGATCATAAAGCATTGTAAATGTCATTACATGTAACAAAAAGGTATTTTTTAGTGAAAATACCAAACTTCTAAGAATAATACCATAATTTCTCAAAAATAGCACATATTATTTAATAGGTGAGTAACAGCTATTGAAGGTAGCGTAAAAGCTGAGAATTATTATATTTGTTTCATAGTTGTTGATGTTATCTGCCAAGAAAACTATTTAGATTTGAAAAGTATATGATCTTACAAATGGAAAAAAGGGAGAGATGTCAATGGATAATTTTCGAAGGAATGAATTGAGATATAACACAAGGAACAAAGATATATGAGATAGCGTTTGTTTTTACAATAATTCATAAAAAGTGTATGGATATATTTATATAAAAATAAAGATTACTGAGGAATCTGATTTGGGCAGAAAATGTAATAGTAAAAAATAAGAAGAGTAACTGGGGAATTGTAAACATTGGGGATATTGGAACAACTATGTTTTATGTTATCCGTTCAATACTGATACTTGTAGTACCATTGTTAATTTTTCTAAGAAGAATAGCGGTAAATAGATTGAAAAAATGATAGAAGTAGCAAAGGGGAAAAGAGAAATGAAAAAGTTATTGAGTATGATTTTAGTCTTTGTACTAATGTTTTCTACATTGCCTAGCTTATTTGCAAATGCAGCTTCAAAAACAAAAGGCTCTTTAACAATTCATAAGTATGAACAAGAGAAAGACAAAATAGCAGGGGCTGAAGGGGATGGTTCTGCGAAGCAAGATGTGCCGAAAGATGCCAAGCCATTAAAAGGTGTAACGTTTGAGGTGAAACAAGTGGCATCCTTTGAGAAAATTTCGAGTGATGGAAAGATTGTGAAAGAAGCAGTGAAACCTGTAGAGACTGCAACTCCGGTTAAAGTAACAACGAATGAAAAAGGAGAAGCGGTATTAAAAGAGCTTCCATTAGGACGTTATGAAGTGAAAGAAGTAGCAGGGCCTCCGCATGTTAACTTAAACCCAAATACGTATACAGTGGATATTCCGCTGACAAATAAAGATGGAAATGTATTAAACTATGATGTTCATATGTATCCAAAGAATGAAATTAAGCGCGGTGCAGTAGAATTAACGAAGACAGGCGCAGACAATAAAGCGCTAGCACAGGCGGAATTCTCTTTATTTAAAGAGGATGGAACAGAATTTAAAAAGGGCTTAGTAACAGATGAGAATGGTTATATTCGCGTACAAGGCTTAGAGTATGGAAAATACTATTTTCAAGAAACAAAAGCGCCAGAAGGATATATGAATGATCCAACAAAATATAAGTTTTTAATTGCAAACTCTGGAACAATTAATGAAGATGGAACAATTACTTCCGGTGAAGTAGTAAAAGTAGCGGTGAAAAACTATGAAGAGCCAACAATTGACAAAAAGATTAATGGAAACTTAGAAGCTTTACCAATTAACCCACTAACAGATTACAATTATGATATTAAAACATTAAT
Organism: Bacillus cytotoxicus NVH 391-98; assembly: GCF_000017425.1. GTDB lineage: Bacteria > Bacillota > Bacilli > Bacillales > Bacillaceae_G > Bacillus_A > Bacillus_A cytotoxicus. The sequence goes on along the minus strand of NC_009674.1, from coordinate 3,157,918 downwards.
TCCAGAAGATATTAAAGAGTATAAGCAGTACGTTGTAACAGACGTGTTAGACAATCGTTTAGTGATTCAAGGTAAGCCAGTTGTGAAAATCGATGGAAAAGAAGTAGATTCAAATGTTGTAGAAGTAGTTGTGGAAGGTCAAAAAGTGATAGCTACTGTGAAAGACTTTGTAAAGTTACATAAGAAAAAAGAATTTCATTTACAAATTAAATCACAAATAAAAGAAGGTGTAAAAGCTGGGACGGAAATTCTGAATAAAGCGACCATTGGGTTTACGAACAAAAACGATGTGACGGGCGATAAGGAATCTAAACCAGTAATTGTTGTTCCGACAACTGGAACGATTGAGTTAACAAAAATTGATGGGGCTAATAGTAAAAAATTACAAGGTGCTGAGTTTGAATTAAGAGATAACGATGGAAAGGTAGTCATTGTAGAAGGAAGAGAAGTAAAAGGTGTATCAGATAAAAATGGTATCATTATATGGAGTAACCTTCCGTATGGAGACTACCAAATTGTTGAAACGAAAGCACCAACATATACAAAAGAAGATGGTACAACAGGTTCTTATCAATTATTAAAGGAACCAATTGATGTGACTGTTAATGAAAATAAACAATCGATTAAATTAACTGTGGAAAATAATAAAAGCGGCTGGATTCTTCCGGCAACAGGAGGCATGGGCACAGCTATTTTTACTGTACTAGGCCTTATGCTAATGGCTGTGGCAGCATTTGCTTTCTTTAGAAAAAAATCTGCGAATAATTAAGTTTTTAGAGAGGTTTGACCACGTAATGTAAAAAGAGGAGAAGCGATTTGCTTTCCTCTTTTCGACATTTCAGTACGTATAGAGGGGAGAACTATGAAGCGAAATATTGTTTTTGGAGTTTTTGTATTAGGCCTTAGCATTTTCCTATATCCTACTATCAGTAATTGGTTGGCGACGAGGGCACATTATTCTGAGATTAACTCTTATGATAAGAAAATAAAATCATTGCAAAAGAAAGAAATTGAACGTAGGAAAATGGAAGCAGCTGAGTATAACAAACAAGTTCAAAACTCTACGCAAACATTCTCAGATCCGTTTGCTGAAGAACAAAAAAGTAATCAAAAATCGTACGTAGATGCTTTAAATTTGGGCGATGTAATGGGATATATTGAAATACCTAAAATCGATGAAAAATTGCCAATCTATCAAGGAACTTCTGAGGAAGTATTAAGCCGTGGGGTAGGTCATTTAGATAGATCTTCGCTCCCAGTAGGTGGGAAAAGTACGCACACTGTTTTAACGGGGCATCGTGGTTTACCGTCTGCAAAGTTATTTACAGATTTAGATAAGTTAGTTGAAGGAGATCTTTTCTATATTCATTCCTTAAATAATATTCTTGCTTATGAAGTAGATCAAATAAAAGTAGTGTTACCACATGAAACGGATGATTTACTAATTGCAGAAAATCAAGATTATACAACGTTAGTTACATGTACGCCGTATGGATCAAATACACATAGATTGCTTATTCGAGGTGAGCGTGTAGAGTATAGTCAAAAAGAAAAAGAGCGACAAGAAATGAGTAATGGGAAATGGTTCGATAAGTGGATAATCATTGTTCCAATCATACTGTTATGTACATTTCTATTCGCAATTTATAAGAGAAGAATAAGTAGATAAAACATAATCTTGTCTATATGCTCAATTTACAAAATTTTAAAAAAGAATAACGTGAAGGTGGAGACAGGGAAATTGAGACCACAATTGAAGAAGATAAGTATTCATTTTATGGTTTTTTTACTTACATGTGTGAATCTTGTAATATATTTACCGAAAGAAGTACATGCATCTACAGTAGAATTAAAAGGGTTAGGTAATATCTCTCATTATAATGCAGTCGTTTTTGGTAATCATAGTGCGATAGGTGGAGATATTGAGGGAGCGATAGCAATTCAAGGTGATATGGATGCGTCAGGTTATACCGTTGTAGGTGCTGCAACTGGAGGGGGTAACATAGTTGGTGAAAGATGGATTGACGAAGGATATCCATCCTTGTTATTGTCAGGGAAAATGAAAAAATCTAGAGGAGAATCTTTTATAGTTCAACACGGAATCGTTGTAATGACAAAAGAGGCTGATTTAAATAACATATTACAATCTTATAATCGTATTGTTTATAAAGAAAAATCAGAAATTGATGCGAAATTTAATGAGTTTCGTAATATAGTTGATCAGGTCAATAGGGACGCAAGTCAATACAAAACAAATAACCCGGTACCAAAAATGAGTTATGGTATTGGGGAAGATATGAAGAATCCAAATATATATGTTTCATCAGAAATGACAGGGAAATCAAGTTTAGAGGTGAGAGATGTATATTTACCGAATGCTGATAATAAAGATTTTATTGTTATGTATTCTGATGCAACAGAGATTGCTTTTAAAAACGGGTCAATATTGTATGATACAAACAATGTTGGGACAGCTACCGATGTAGTACAGACTTCACAACCTTATAATCCTCATTCACCGTTTAATAAGCTGTATGAGAAAGTTATTTGGGCATTTCCTAATGCCAAAAAGATTACAACAGATGGTTATGGTGTTGTCGGAAGTGTATTTGCTCCAAATGCAGTGCTAGAAGCGAAAGGTGGTTCCATCAATGGACAAATATTTGTGGGTGAACTACATCAAAGAGGTGGGTTTGAAGGGCATAACTTTCAATTAAACTGGAAGAACTGGAACAAGCATGGCACAGGAAAAGTGAAAATAAAGAAAGTCGATACGAAAAATATCGATAAGAGATTGGCGGGAGCAAAGTTTAATATTGTAGATGGGAACGAAAAAGTAGTAGAAAAATTAGAGACGGATGAAAAAGGAGAAGCAATATCAAAAGATTTACCGATAGGTGAATACAAAATTGTTGAAACAGAAGCGCCAGCGGGCTATGAATTATTAAAAGATAAAGTAACGGTAACAGTAAAGCAAAAAGAGACAGTAGAAATGATGGTGAAAAATAAAAAAGCTCCTGATTCAGTAGGTAGAGTGAAACTGAAGAAAGTCGATACGGACAATGTAGATAAAACATTGGCAGGAGCGAAGTTTAATCTTGTAGACGGGAACGAAAAAGTAGTAGAAAAATTAGAGACGGATGAAAAAGGGGAAGCAATATCAAAAGATTTACCGATAGGTGAATACAAAATCGTTGAAATAGAAGCACCATCGGGCTACGAATTATCAAAAGATAAAGTAATAGTAACAGTAAAACAAAAAGAGACAGTAGAAATGGTGGTGAAAAATAAAAAAGCCCCCGATCCGGTAGGTAGAGTGAAACTGAAGAAAGTCGATACGGACAATGTAGATAAAACATTGGCAGGAGCGAAGTTTAATCTTGTAGACGGGAACGAAAAAGTAGTAGAAAAATTAGAGACGGATGAAAAAGGGGAAGCAATATCAAAAGATTTACCGATAGGTGAATACAAAATCGTTGAAATAGAAGCACCAGTGGGCTACGAATTATCAAAAGATAAAGTAATAGTAACAGTAAAACAAAAAGAGACAGTAGAAATGATAGTGAAAAATAAAAAAGCCCCTGATTCAGTAGGACAGATTGAGATTGAGAAAGTGGATGCCGAGGATTCAAGTATGAAATTAAAAGGGGCTATGTTTCAAATTTTAAATAAAGACGGGATAGAAGTTGGTATATTAACGACAGATGAAAAAGGTAAGGCTATTTCTAAACAATTGGCACTTGGAAAATATATGATTAAAGAAATAAAAGCACCGGACGGTTACATGTTGCTTAGGGATTCGATTGAGATAGAAGTTACAGAAACGGAAGGAACACAAAAAATAACAGTAGAAAATACGAAGGATGATTGGACAATTCCCAATACTGGCGGTACTGGGACGACAATATTTTATACGAGCGGTGTTATGTTGATGTTTGTAATGTTATTTTTATTGTTCCGTAAGAGAAATCATAAATAAAAATATGGACAAATGAAAGGGTTCAGCTTTAATAGATTTATAAGGATGAGATTTGAAAAGAGGAGGAGCAAATTAATTCCTTCTCTTTTCGTTGTTTTTACTGTCCGTAATAGCCTTCACTTTATATTTCTTGCTTCAATTGGAAGCTACAAGCAGTGGAGGTTTTGAGTAGCTTGTTTGTTGTTTCGTCAAATGTTTTTAACGGTGCTATGCAAAATACCGTCAATCGGTTCCTGCTAACAGGAAATCATTTTCTTTCGTCCATGCATCTTGGCGCGTTTTCATAAGCGAAACCTCCATTATGATGTCGTTTTCGCTTAGATTACCCTTTAGACTTTGTTTTATGCGAATTCTGTAATCTTTCATAAACAGTCGAGAGTGCCTGTTCGAATTTTCCTGTTGTTTTTGGTCGATAGTACTGCTTATTTTTTATTTTGTCAGGTAAGTATTGTTGCTCAATCCATCCGTTTGGATAATCATGCGGATATAAATAACCGATACCTCTTCCTAAAGATTCAGCTCCTTTATAGTGACTATCTTTTAAGTGGTTTGGAATATCACCAGTTTGTCCATTTCGTAAATCGTGGAGTGCTGCATCAAGCGCTTTATAAGCTGAGTTTGATTTTGGTGATAAGCAAAGTTCAATAACAGCATTAGCAAGTGGAATGCGGGCTTCTGGAAATCCAACTCGTTCCGCCGATTCAATGGCCGCCAAAGTTCGAGGGCCAGCTTGCGGGCTAGCAAGTCCAATATCCTCATATGCCATAATAAGAAGTCTTCTGCAAATGCTTTGTAAATCGCCTGCTTCAATTAGACGAGCTAAGTAATGAAGGGCGGCATTGACATCACTTCCGCGCACTGATTTTTGAAAAGCTGATAAGACGTCATAATGAGCGTCTCCATCTTTATCGTGAACAAAGCTTTTTTTCTGTAAACATTCTTCTGCAATCTCTAATGTAATTTCGCCTGCTTGCTCATCTGTTGCAAAGCTTGATAAAACAGCAAGTTCAAGTGCATTATAGGCCGAGCGCATATCTCCGCCAGAAGCGCTTGCAAAGTGGCGGATTGCTTCATCTGTAACTGTTACATGATATTCTCCGAGCCCTTTTTCTTTATCAGCTAGTGCCCGTTTTAATCCGGTTAAAATATCATCTTCTGTCAGTGCATGTAGTTCAAAGATTTGACAGCGGCTTCGAATCGCTGAGTTAATGGCGTGAAATGGATTGCTCGTTGTGGCGCCGATTAAAGTAAGGAGCCCGCTTTCTAAATGCGGTAAGAGAAAGTCTTGTTTCGCCTTATCTAGACGGTGTACCTCATCTAAAATTAACACAAGGTGGCGGTGCATTTTTGCTTCTTGTACGACAACTTCCATATCTTTTTTGTTGTGTGTTACCGCGTTTAATAGACGAAATGGTGTCCCGGTACTACCAGCAATAGCACTAGCAATCGATGTTTTTCCTGTGCCAGGAGGACCGTATAAAATCATCGACTGAAAATGGTTGGCTTGAACCATTCGCCATAAAATTTTCCCTTCACCAACTAAATGTTGTTGCCCGATAATTTCTGAAATATTTGTTGGGCGCATTCGGTGTGCGAGTGGTTGTTTCATTGTATCCGTCTCCCTTAAGTTATATAGAATGTAAGTCTATGTTATCATTTTTTTGACTGGAAATTAAAATAGACGTGAGCTTGAAAGAAGGATATAGGTAAATAGTTTTATTTTTCCCTCAATTGTAATGATTTCTGAGTTTTTCAATGTGATTTTATGCTATCATGTTGAATACACAAGTTGAAATTTCTTATAATACTATATTATGCTATAATTTCATAGGATTTTAAATTGTGTTCTTTTGATAAATAAGCGATAACCAAATAGAAGTGACATTTTGAAAAGAGGTGCGAAATAGATGAAAATTTCAACAAAAGGCCGCTATGGTTTAACGATTATGATCGATCTTGCGAAAAAGTTTGGTGAAGGACCGATTTCATTAAAATCAATTGCTAAAGCGCACGATTTATCTGAGCATTATTTAGAGCAATTAATTTCCCCGCTTCGCAATGCTCGTCTTGTAAAAAGTACGCGCGGGGCATATGGTGGTTATGTATTGTCTGATCAACCAGCTAATATAACGGCAGGCGATGTAATTCGTGTGTTGGAAGGGCCAATTAGCGTCGTTGAGATGCTAGAGGAGGAAGAGCCCGCACAGCGTCAACTATGGATGCGTGTTCGTGATGCAGTACAAGAAGTATTAGATAGTACAACATTGGAAGATTTAGTACGCTATGAGGAAGAAAATAATGGGGGTTATATGTTTTACATTTAATTCCTTGTGAAACGATTTGGAAAGAAGGAGATTGAATGGAACGCATTTACTTAGATCATGCAGCAACATCTAAAGTTCATCCAGAAGTGGTCGAAAAGATGATTCCATATATGACGGAAATGTTTGGAAACCCCTCTAGTATTCATTTTTATGGACGACAAGCCCGCCATGCTGTAGATGAAGCAAGACGCACTTGTGCGCGCAGCATTAATGCCAATCCAAATGAAATTATTTTTACAAGCGGCGGTACAGAGGCTGACAATTTAGCGCTTTTAGGTGTAACGCGTGCAAATCGTCATAAAGGGAACCATATTATTACGACAAAGATTGAACATCACGCTATTTTGCATACATGTGAGGTGCTAGAGCGCGAGGGATTTGAAGTGACATATTTGCCCGTTGATGAAACAGGGCGCGTGCAAATGGATGATGTGAAGGCGGCGTTAACGGATCAAACGATTCTTGTATCTGTTATGTTTGGAAATAATGAAGTGGGAACCGTTCAACCAATTGCAGAAATTGGAGAACTTTTAAAAGAACATCAAGCTTATTTCCATACAGATGCTGTACAAGCCTATGGTTTAATGAAGATTGACGTACAAGAACTGGGAATTGATTTATTATCCATTTCTGCTCATAAGATTAATGGTCCAAAAGGTGTCGGTTTTTTATATGCGAACGCACAAGTGAAATTTGAACCTTTATTAACAGGTGGAGAACAAGAGCGAAAGCGCCGGGCTGGTACGGAAAATGTGCCAAGTATTGTCGGGCTTGGGCATGCTATTTCACTTGCGGAGGAAACGCGTGAGCAAAAAAGTGCCCACTATGAAGAATTTAAAGATATAATGATAGCTGTCTTTCAAAAAGAAGACATTACTTTTGAGGTAAACGGAAATGTAGAATATCGCTTGCCGCATGTGTTGAATGTAAGTTTCACAGGGATGAATATTGAACCGTTTCTTGTGAACTTAGATTTAGCTGGTATTGCAGTATCAAGTGGTTCTGCTTGTACAGCTGGTTCGATTGATCCATCACACGTATTAGTGGCGATGTTTGGAAAAGATTCCGATAAAATACGTTCATCCGTACGCTTTAGTTTTGGGCTTGGGAATACGAAAGAACAAGTAGAAAAAGCGGCGTACGAAACAGTGAAAATCGTGAAGCGATTCTCGCAAAACTAGCATGGGAGGTGACATGATGAACAAACTACCTCACGAAACGCGCGTTGTCATCGGGATGTCTGGTGGCGTCGATTCATCTGTAGCTGCGCTTTTACTAAAAGAGCAAGGATATGATGTAATCGGAATTTTTATGAAGAACTGGGATGATACAGACGAAAATGGTGTCTGTACAGCAACAGAAGATTACAATGATGTTATTGAAGTTTGTAATCAAATCGGTATCCCGTATTATGCAGTAAACTTTGAAAAGCAATATTGGGATAAAGTATTTACGTACTTTTTAGATGAGTACCGAGCTGGTCGTACTCCGAATCCAGATGTAATGTGCAACAAGGAAATTAAATTTAAAGCCTTTTTAGAGCATGCGATGGCGCTTGGTGCAGACTATGTCGCAACAGGACATTATGCACGTGTAGCTTATATGGATGGCGAATATAAAATGTTGCGCGGTGTAGATGATAATAAAGATCAAACGTATTTCTTAAATCAGTTAGGTCAAGAACAATTATCTAAAACGATGTTTCCATTAGGTGAATTAAAGAAACCGCAAATTCGTGAAATGGCGAAAGAAGCCGGTTTAGCAACAGCTACGAAAAAAGATAGTACAGGTATTTGCTTTATCGGTGAGCGCAACTTTAAAGATTTCTTAAGCAACTACTTACCTGCTCAACCAGGTGTGATGCAAACATTATCTGGTGAAGTAAAAGGGAAACATGATGGTCTGATGTACTATACAATCGGGCAACGTCATGGCCTTGGTATTGGTGGTAATGGTGACCCGTGGTTTGTTGTTGGGAAAAACTTGAAAGAGAATATCTTATATGTTGATCAAGGGTTCCATAATGAACTTTTATACGGCGATGAAGTCATTGCGACAAATGTAAACTGGGTAAGCGATAGAGCGAAAGAAAAAGAATTTAAGTGCACAGCAAAATTCCGTTATCGTCAAGAAGATAACGGTGTAACGGTTCAAATCGTAGATGAAAATACAATCCGTATTCTTTGTGATGAACCAATTCGGGCGATTACACCAGGACAAGCGGTCGTTTTCTATGATGGAGATGAATGCTTAGGCGGTGCAACAATTGATGAAGTATACCGAAGTGGTGAACAGTTAGACTACCTAGGATAAAACGGAGAAACCTCTGCCGATTAGCGGTCAGGGGTTTCTTTTTTAAAGAGCGAATTTTTGTTCGCTTACAAAATAGAATCTTTGTTATAATTTGTTGTAGAGGTGAAGAACATGTCAAATAAGCTTGAAATAGGCATTCGATATATGCAAGAAGGAAATTGGGAAGAAGCAGCCAAAAACTTTACAGAGGCAATTGAAGAAAATCCAAAAGATGCTCTAGGATATATTAACTTTGCCAATTTACTAGATGTGTTAGGCGATAGCGAGCGTGCAATTTTATTTTATAAACGTGCATTAGAGTTAGATGAAAAATCAGCTACTGCCTATTATGGACTTGGGAACATATATTATAGTCGAGAGCAATTCCAAGAAGCAAAAGCAATGTTTGAACAGGCAATGCAAGGTGGTTTGCAATCAGCTGATATCGTATTTATGCTTGGGATTACACATGTGCAGCTTGGAAATGATCGCCTTGCGTTGCCATTTCTACAAAGAGCTGCGGAATTGGATGAAATGGATGTCGAGGCAGCATTTCAATGCGGATTATGCCTTGCGCGATTAGAGCATGTTAAAGAGGCGAAACCGTATTTTGAAAAGGTATTACAAATGGATAAAGAACATGCTGATGCGTATTATAATTTAGGTGTTGCTTACGTGTTTGAAGAGAATAAGGAAAAGGCGCTTGCTTTATTTAAAAAAGCAACGAAAATCCAGCCAGATCACTTTTTAGCTGGGAATGGTATTCGTTTGTTAGAACAAGAAAGTAAATAAAAACAGCATTAATGAGCAGTTCCCCTCCATCTAAAGGTCAGTTAGGTGGGGGCTACTGCTCATTAGAGTACAGAAGTCGGAAAGGAGTAGCAGAGGAACGATGGAGAATCAACATGCCATGGATTTGTTTGAGGAAGAGAGAAAGTTTATAAAAGCGCAAGTTCTTCATACTATTTTCCACAACGAAGAAAACCTCTATTCCGTTGTCAGTATGAAAGTCATTGAAACAAATGAAGCATATGACGAAAAAAAAGTAATGATCAACGGTCATTTTCCCCGTATGCATGAAGATGAAGTATTTACATTAACAGGGTATTTTAAAGAGCATCCTAAATATGGGAAGCAATATCAAGTTGAAACATTTAAAAAAGAATTGCCCCAAACGAAAACAGGAATGGTGCAATATTTAGCGAGCGATTTATTTAAAGGAATTGGGAAGCGAACAGCTGAAAAAATTGTCAATCATCTTGGAGAACACGCCATTTCTAAAATTATGGATGATCCGGCTGCGCTAGAAGGTGTCGTCAATAAGCAAAAAGCGCAAGAAATATATGAGACGATCATTGAGCATCAAGGGCTTGAAAAAGTGATGAGCTTTTTAAATGGTTATGGATTTGGGACAAAGCTTTCCATTAAAATTTATCAGCAATATAAAGAAATGACACTAGAAGTTATTCGAAATAATCCGTACCAGTTGATTGAAGAAGTTGACGGAATTGGCTTTGGAAGAGCAGACGATATAGGACGTGCTCTTGGGATATCAGGAAATCATAATGATCGTGTACGAGCGGGATGTTTTTATACGTTGGAGAATGTATCGCTTCAATATGGTCATGTTTATATGGAGAAGGAGCAGCTTGTACGTGAAACGATGTCTCTTTTAAATAACCGAGAAGGGACTGTGACGGAAGAAGATATTGTGCAATGCATCGAAATGATGCAAGGCGAAGGGAAAATCATTATAGAGGAAGAGCGTATTTATTTGGCTTCTTTATATTATTCTGAGAAAGGTGTTGTGAAGTCGATTCATCGCCTGATGAGCCAAAAAGAAACGCCGTCATTTCCCGAGGCAGAAGTGTTGTTAACGTTAGGTAAGATCGAAGAGCAGATGAAAGTACAGTATGCACCGCTTCAGCAAGAGGCGATTCAAACAGCACTTCATCAACCGATGATGCTGTTAACCGGTGGCCCAGGAACAGGAAAGACAACAGTTATTAAAGGAATTGTCGAAATGTATGCATCGCTACATGGATTATCGTTAAATCCTAAAGATTATAGCGATGATAATCCATTTCCGATTTTATTAACAGCTCCAACAGGTCGTGCGGCAAAGCGAATGAGCGAATCAACAGGTCTTCCTGCATGTACAATTCACCGTTTGCTTGGTTGGACGCCCGAAGGCTCGTTTCAGCGAAATGAAACAGATCCGGTGCAGGGGAAACTTCTTATTGTCGATGAATTTTCTATGGTCGATATTTGGCTTGCAAATCAGCTTTTGAAATCATTGCCGACAAATATGCAAGTCATTATTGTTGGCGATGAAGATCAATTGCCATCTGTAGGACCGGGACAAGTATTAAAAGATTTATTAAACGCCGGTATCATTCCAACGGTAAAACTGACCGAAATTTATCGGCAAGCTGAAGGGTCATCTGTTGTTCAACTTGCTCATGCGATAAAGAATGGAACATTACCGCCAGATGTAACGAAAAATAAACAAGATCGTTCCTTTATTGCGTGCACGGGGAATCAAATTGTTGATGTTGTAAAACGAGTGTGTGAAAGCGCAAAAGTAAAGGGATTTAGTGCAAAAGATGTGCAAGTGTTAGCACCTATGTATCGCGGATCGGCAGGGATTAATGTGTTAAATGAGGCATTGCAACAAGTCTTTAACCCGAAACAAGAAAAGAGTAAAGAAATTGCTTATGGTGATGTTGTATATAGAAGAGGCGATAAGGTTCTTCAATTAGTCAATCAACCGGAAAGTCAAGTGTTTAATGGAGATATTGGCGAAATTATTTCTATATTTTACGCGAAGGAAAATGTAGAGCAACAAGATATGGTTGTTGTTTCATTTGATGGCATTGAAGTGACATATACGAAGGCTGATTTGAATCAAATTACACATGCATATTGCTGCTCCATTCATAAGTCGCAAGGGAGTGAATTTCCGATTGTAATTATGCCGATTGTAAAAAGTTATAACCGCATGTTGCGTCGGAATTTAATTTATACGGGTATTACAAGAAGTAAAAAGTTTTTGATTATCTGCGGAGAAGAAGAAGCTTTTCGATCTGGAGTGAACCGTCTCGATGATGCCATGCGGCAAACAACTTTAGGAAGTCGTTTGCAAGAGGCAAAAGGCGAAGCACAGATGGTTGTTATTAATGGAGAAGAAATGGACGTGGAAAACATTTCACCGTATGATTTTATGTAACGAGGTGAAATTATATAGTGAAGCTTTCAAGTGTATCATATTGAAAGTTGCTAACATGTATAAATGAATGCAGTTTGGACATAATGGCGAATAGAATCTGGGAGAACGTAAGGAGATGGAAGCCATATGTTTAGTTGTCCAAATTGCAAAGGAAAAGATATTGGAAAAATCGGTGTGAATCAATTTTATTGTTGGAATTGTTATATCGAATTATCGATTTCAAAGGGGAAAATCCATACACATCAAGTAGAAGAAGATGGTTCGTTAAGTTCTCTTGATGATTTATTTGATGAGGATGAAAGAACGATTGGATAACGAAAAGGGGGATTTACTTTGAATCTACGCAATTCATTTATTGCATTAGGAATTGGAGCGGCAGCATATCGATATGCTCGCAAACAAGATTTGTTTTCAAAGCGCAATATGAAAAAAGCACGCAAAATGATTAAGTCGTACTTGTGACGGCTTTTATAAAATGAAAAACTCCCTAAAAATGCAGGGAGTTTTTTTATGCACTTATATGCAAATAAAAAAGTCCGATTTCTGAAAATACATGAGAAAGGCCGTAACAACCAATGCCAAGTACACCATAATACCATAAATGTTTTGCGCGCTCTTTACGTGCTGTATGTGTAAAGAAACCTTTCCAAATTCCTAGACCAATGCAAATCCATTCAAGAATCATACAAAGTGCCGACAAGCTAAGCATAAACCAGACCATTTTGTTCCTCCTGACTATCATTTTATTATGTTGTAGTCTCAGAGTAGTTGTTCTTGTTAGGTTAAATATATGTCCATCTTTTAGAAACAGTATGGTCTGTCTGAAAATATTTTAGTCCAATGATTTTTTAAAGTTTTGCACATAACCTGCTCGGTTTCTTTTCAAAATAAGAGAAGAGGAGGTTTTTCGTTTGAAGAATCTTAAAATCATTTGGATTTATCGACTAGGGTTATTGTTATTAGTATTTTTATGTTTACTTGTTTTTTTAAAAATCAAACCATTATGGGCGCCTATTATATTTGTATGTAAAGTAGCAATTACACCGTTTTTCATTGCTTGTTTTATAGCTTATTTACTGCATCCTTTAATTGAGAAGTTACATAAACAAGGAATGCCTCGTACCCTTGCGATTTTACTCATTTATATTCTCTTTTTTGGCGGCCTTGGTTACGGGATTTATAAAGGAACACCAGTTGTCATTAGCCAGTTGCAAGAAATGAATAAGCAATTTCCTGAGTTTATGAAAATGTACGATTCATGGATGGATGGTGTCACAGAACAAACGGATAATTTCCCTTCGTTTATTCATGATAAAGTAAAGCAAATTTTTGTTGGAATTGAAATGAAAATACAATCCTTATTAAATAAAGTGATGAGTACGGCCCGCGGTGTGCTTGACTCTTTGCTCATCATTTTTCTTATTCCGTTCATTGTGTTTTACATACTGAAAGATTATGGGGCATTTTATCATGTTTTTTGGAAATTAACCCCTTATAAATGGCGAGATACGGGACAAATATTAGCCAAAGAAATCGATAAATCATTAGGGAGTTATATTCGCGGACAATTATTTGTTTGTTTAGTTTTAGGTGGTGTGTCCGCTCTTGCATTTTGGTTTATCGGTATGAAATATCCATTGCTTCTTGGGATTGTTGTCGGGGTTACAGATATTATTCCATACTTTGGTCCTATTTTAGGAGCTATTCCAACGTTAATGATTGCAGCAACAGTATCTACAAGTTTATTCATTAAAGCTGGGATTGCACTAGCAATTTTGCAATTTGTTGAAAGTAATATTTTATCTCCGTATATTGTTGGGAAATCGTTGCGCATGCATCCAGTTGTCATTATGCTTGCCTTGCTTGTTGGTGGCGAGGTAGGTGGAATTGTCGGTCTTTTAATATCTGTTCCAATTTTAGCGGTTATTCGAACTGTAGTTGTTCATATCAAGCCTCTTTGGAGCCGTTGACAAATAGAAACGAATTCGCTACAATTTTGGCATATAGTAGAAACTTATGTCAGTTTCCATCATAAAATGTATTTTATACTGATTTGAAATTGATGACGGAACGAGTATGTCATAGTCCATTTGTAGAGAGAAACTTCCATTGGCTGAAAGAAGTTTTAAATGAAGGATGACAGAACGCTACTCCTGAGAGCAGCTAATCCCTGCCGTCTTGCCACGTTACGGCACCATGAGGTGATGAAATAAATGCATATTACCGTATGCAATCTAGCTTCAGCGTCTAAAAGCTCTGAAATTTCCCAATCTCACGGAAAGACAAAAAGCGTCTTTCTGTTCGACTGGTTCAATTTCTTCCGCTTTTAAGCGAGACGCTTCCGCTTTTTATTTCATAATTAGGGTGGTATCGCGAGTTAACTCTCGTCCCTTTTATAGGGGCGAGAGTTTTTTGTTTTTATGGAATTTTTTAAAGGAGGAAATGTAGATGAAACAATTAACAGGCGCACAAATTCGTCAAATGTTTTTAGATTTTTTTAAGGAAAAAGGGCATGCGATTGAACCGAGTGCATCATTAGTTCCACATGAAGATCCATCTCTTTTATGGATCAATAGTGGCGTAGCGACATTAAAAAAATACTTTGATGGACGTGTTATTCCACAAAATCCACGTATTACAAATGCACAAAAATCAATTCGTACCAACGATATTGAAAACGTTGGGAAAACAGCTCGTCACCATACATTCTTTGAAATGCTAGGAAACTTTTCAATCGGTGATTATTTTAAAGAAGAGGCAATTACATGGGCTTGGGAATTTTTAACGAGCGACAAATGGATTGGATTCGATAAAGAATTATTATCTGTTACAATTCACCCAGAAGATGAAGAAGCCTTTACAATTTGGCATGAAAAAATAGGTGTTCCGAAAGAACGTATTATTCGTTTAGAAGAAAACTTCTGGGATATTGGTGAAGGACCAAGTGGACCGAATACTGAGATTTTCTATGATCGCGGTGAAGCTTATGGTAATGATCCAAGTGATCCAGAATTATATCCTGGTGGTGAAAATGAGCGATACTTAGAAGTATGGAACCTTGTGTTCTCTCAATTTAACCATAACCCAGACGGTTCTTATACACCACTTCCAAAGAAAAACATCGATACAGGAATGGGCCTAGAGCGTATGACATCTATCGTTCAAAACGTGCCTACAAACTTTGATACAGATTTATTCATGCCGATGATTGGTGCAACAGAATCAATCTCTGGTGAGAAGTATCGTAGTGGCGACGCAGAGAAAGATATGGCATTTAAAGTGATTGCAGACCATATTCGTACTGTAACATTTGCTGTTGGTGATGGGGCTCTTCCTTCTAACGAAGGTCGTGGTTATGTATTACGTCGTTTATTACGTCGCGCTGTTCGTTATGCGAAAAAATTAAACATGAACCGTCCATTTATGTATGAATTAGTACCCGTTGTTGGAGAAGTGATGAAAGACTTTTATCCAGAAGTTCTTGAAAAGAAAGATTTCATTGCAAAAGTTGTGAAAAATGAAGAAGAGCGTTTCCATGAAACACTTCATGACGGTGAAGCGATTTTAGCAGAAGTAATTGCAAAAGCGAAAGAAGAAAAAACAACCGTTATTTCTGGAGTAGATGCATTCCGTCTATATGACACATATGGATTCCCGGTTGAATTAACAGAAGAATATGCTGAAGAAGCTGGTATGACAGTTGATCATGCAGGATTTGAAGCAGAGATGGAAAAACAACGTGAACGTGCACGTGCGGCTCGTCAAGATGTTGATTCTATGCAAGTTCAAGGCGGTGTTCTTGGGGAAATTAAAGTAGCAAGTGAATTCGTTGGTTACGGCACTGTTGCAACAGAAAGCAATGTAGTGGCACTTGTGAAAAATGGTGAGTATACAGACAGCTTACAAGCAGGTGAAGAAGGACAATTAATGCTTGATGTAACGCCATTCTACGCTGAAAGCGGTGGGCAAATTGCAGACAGTGGTTACCTTCTTACAGACGGTGTGAAAGTTCTTGTAAAAGATGTACAAAAAGCACCAAATGGTCAAAACTTACACAAAGTAGTTGTGGAAGAAGGAGTATTAACGAAAGATGCAACTGTGAAAGCTGTGATTGATACGAAAAATCGCAGTAGCATTGTGAAGAACCATACAGCAACTCACCTGTTGCATCAAGCTTTAAAAGATGTGCTTGGAACACATGTTAACCAAGCGGGTTCTCTTGTTACAGCAGAACGTTTACGCTTTGATTTCTCTCACTTCGGTCAAGTACAAGCTGATGAATTAGAAAAAATTGAGCGTATTGTAAACGAGAAAATTTGGGAAAGTATTGATGTGGAAATTTCTCAAAAGGCAATTGAAGAAGCAAAAGAAATGGGTGCAATGGCATTATTCGGTGAAAAATATGGAGATGTTGTTCGCGTTGTTCAAGTTGGTGATTACAGCTTAGAACTTTGTGGTGGTTGCCATGTTGATAACACAGCTTCTATCGGTATTTTCAAAATTGTTGCTGAGTCTGGTATCGGTGCAGGAACACGTCGTATCGAAGCAGTAACTGGTAAAGCGGCATACGAATTAATGAACGATCAAGTAAGTTTATTAAAAGAGGCTGCAGGGAAAATGAAAACAAATCCGAAAGATATTTTAACAAGAGTGGATGGTTTATTTGCTGAGGTGAAACAACTTCAAAAAGAAAATGAATCTCTTGCTGCTAAGTTAAGTAATATTGAAGCTGGAAATTTAACAGATGCAGTTGTCTCAGTGGATGGGATTAATGTATTAGCGACGAAAGTAAATGTTGCAGATATGAATAACTTACGTACAATGATGGATGACTTGAAAAATAAGTTAGAATCTGCAGTAATTGTATTAGCAGCTGTAAATGATGATAAAGTAAATATCTTAGCAGGTGTAACGAAAGATCTAGTTGGTCAAGGATATCACGCGGGAAAACTTGTAAAAGAAGTTGCCTCTCGCTGCGGTGGCGGCGGTGGTGGCCGTCCTGATATGGCTCAAGCGGGCGGTAAAAATCCAGCGCAAGTAGACGAAGCTCTAGCTTTTGTACAAGAGTACGTTAAATCTGTTTCAAAATAAAGAGAGAGTAGTGTACAATAGTAGGGAGAGGAAATAGTCTTCTCCCTATATTTACTACTTGATAAGTGAGGTGCTTTAAATGGACGGTTTTGATAAAACAATGAAGTTTAGCATTCAAGATGAAAAACAGAGTGTCCATGTAAATGATGTACTTTTAACTGTGTATGATGCACTTCAAGAAAAAGGCTATAATCCGATTAATCAAATTGTCGGTTATTTATTAAGCGGAGACCCAGCATACATACCTCGTCACAAAGACGCGCGTAATATTATTCGCAAACTAGAACGTGATGAGTTAATTGAAGAACTTGTGAAGTCTTATTTGAAGCAACATCGTGAGGAGTAGTTTATGCGAATATTAGGTTTAGATGTTGGTACAAAAACAGTTGGCGTTGCAATTAGCGACGAAATGGGCTGGACCGCGCAAGGTTTAGAAACGATTAAAATTAACGAAGAACGAGAAATTTTCGGTTTTGATCGAGTTTCTGAACTAGTAAAACAGTATAATGTGGACAAGATAGTAGTAGGGTTGCCAAAGAATATGAATGGAACAATCGGTCCGCGCGGTGAAGCTTGTCAAAGATATGCTGAAAGTTTACGTGAACTTTTGCAACTAGAAGTTATACTTTGGGACGAACGCTTGTCAACAATGGCAGCGGAACGACTTCTCATTTCGGCTGATGTAAGCCGAAAAAAACGAAAGCAAGTCGTTGATAAAATGGCTGCAGTCGTGATTTTACAAGGATATTTAGATAGCAAATAAGAGGTGACCAGAATGGAAGAAAATCAAATTACAATTGTTGACGAAAAAGGAAATGAGCATTTATGTGAAATTATTTTCACGTTTGATGCTGAAAAATTTGGAAACAAATCATATGTTGTGTTCTCACCAATCGGTGAAGTAGACGAAGATGGAGATCCAATTTATGATGCAATGGCATACGAGCAAAACGAAGATGAAGCTGGTGGTACATTGCTTCCAATCGAATCTGAAGAAGAGTGGGAAATGGTCCAAGAAATGTTTAACACTCTTGCTGCAGAAGACGAAGAAGAATAATATAAAAAAGATGGGCTGCATGTGCAGTCCATCTTTTTTATATTCATGTGTTCAATGAAAGATTTTTTGTCGAAACCATGTTGTAATTTATAGTATAATAATACGGATTGTATAAAATAACAACTATGTACAAATGAATGGAGCTTTGCTTTGGTGCTGTAGAGCATTGTATAGAAGATATACATATGGTCTACAATGGAATAAGGAGGAAGGACTTTGATACAAAATCAAATGAAGAAGAAGCGTAGACGCGTCGCTTTCGTAATGATTATTGCACTATTTGTATGTTGTGCGTCAGTCTATGCGTACATTTCATCTGCATTGAAACCGATTGATCGTAGTAAGAAACAGGAAATTGTAGTTGAGATTCCAAAAGGTTCATCTATAAGTCAAATTGGAGAAATCTTAGAGGAAAAGGGTGCCATTAAAAATGGTACGGTATTTAGTATTTATGCAAAGGCAAAATCGAAAAACCTTCAGGCTGGTACATACTTATTACATACTTCAATGAATGTAGATGAAGTGATGGAACAAATGTCATCTGGAAATGTACATCGTCCAGTAGCGTATAAAATAACGATTAAAGAAGGGACACAAGTTGTCGAAATTGCCGATACGATTGCGAAGGAATTAAAATGGAATAAAGATGATGTAGTACGTCAATTAAATGATAAATCATTTGTTCAAAAATTGCAGCAAAAGTATCCGGCATTATTAACAAATAAAATTTTTGACAGCAACATAAAATATCCGTTAGAAGGCTATTTATATCCAGCAACATACTCTTTTTATAAAAAAGATACAACATTAGAAGAAATTGTAACAGCAATGCTTGAAAAAACAAACGCACTTATTGTGAAAAATGAAGCGAAAATGAAGGAGAAAAATTTTGATGTTCATCAGCTGTTAACGTTATCTTCTTTAATTGAAGAAGAAGCAACAGGATTTACAGATCGTCAAAAGATTGCTAGTGTTTTTTACAATCGTTTAACAAAAGGAATGCCATTACAGACAGATCCGACTGTATTGTATGCGCTTGGAAAGCATAAAGAGCGTGTATTATATAAAGATTTAAAAGTAAATTCGCCATATAATACGTATGTGGTAAAAGGGCTTCCGGTTGGACCGATTGCAAACTCTGGTAAGCAGTCTGTACAAGCAGCGTTAGAGCCTGCACAAACGGATTATTATTATTTCTTAGCAGCACCAAATGGTGAAGTGTATTATGCAAAAACATTAGAAGAACATAATGCACTAAAGCAGAAATACATTACACAAAAATAATGAAATGAGAAGGATAGCGAAAAAAGTCGCATATCCTTCTTTTTTATGTTAAAATATATCGGGTTAAAAAGTGGCAGAAGAATCGTTTTTAATATTAAAACGGGACGTACAAGCTAAGGGTGAAGCAGGCTTGTATTTTTATTGCATTCTATGTGTGAAGAAAGACTGACACGTCATAGAGGCACTTCTCCGTATAAATAAGGAGGACCATTTATGAAGGATGCAGTTAACGAATACTTATTATCATTTATTACTGAAAAAGACGAACTTATTCTTGAAATGGAAGAATATGCGAGTGAACATCATGTGCCGATTATGGATCGCCTTGGTATGGAATTTATGCTTCAATTTTTACGTTTGATTGAACCGAAAAGCATATTAGAGCTAGGAACAGCAATTGGTTATTCTAGTATTCGTATGATGCAAGCAATTCCAAATTCACGCATTGTGACAGTAGAGCGCAATAGTGATCGATATGAAAAAGCACTTGAATATATAGAGCGTTCTCCTGTTAAAGAACGCATTTCCGTTATTTACGGTGATGCATTAGAAACGGGCGAGCAAGTAAAGGAACACGGAACGTTTGATGTTATTTTTATTGACGCTGCAAAAGGACAATATCGTCGCTTTTTTGATTTATATGAGCCGTTATTAAATCCAGGTGGCGTTATTATTTCAGATAATGTGTTATATCACGGACTCGTAACGACAAAAGAGAAGATTGAAAATAGACGTACACGTGGTTTAATTCGCCGTATTAAGACGTATAATGAATGGCTTATGAACCATAAGGGATATGATACGACAATTTTCCCGATTGGTGACGGAGTAGCAGTGAGCAAAAAGAAAGGATGACAAAGGTATGAAAAAACCTGAATTGTTAGTAACACCAAGAGTGATTGCAGATATTGAACCTCTTGCGAAGGCAGGGGCAGATGCGGTTATAATTGGTGAACAAGAGTTTGGCTTACGATTAGCTGGTGAGTTTTCTCGTGAAGATGTGAAGCAAGCTGTAAATATTGCGCATGAGCACGATATGAAAGTTTATGTAGCGATGAATGCTGTGTTTCACAATGAAAAAGTAGAAGCTTTAAAAGACTATGTTTCATTTTTACGAGATGTACAAGTAGATGCGATTGTTTTTGGAGATCCAGCTGTACTTATGACAGCTCGTGAAGTAGCACCGAACATGCCGTTGCATTGGAATACAGAAACGACGGCAACGAACTGGTTTTCATGTAATTATTGGGGACGTAAAGGGGCAAAACGTGCTGTGCTCGCACGTGAGTTAAGTTTAGATGAAATTATTGAATTAAAAGAACATGCAGAGGTAGAAGTAGAAGTACAAATTCACGGTATGACATGTATGTTTCAATCAAAACGCTCACTAGTTGGGAACTACTTTGAATATCAAGGACGTCATTTGGAAATTGAAAAGAAAAAATACGAAGAAAATATGTTTTTATATGATAAAGAACGTAATAATAAATACCCAATTTATGAAGATGCAAATGGTACGCATATTATGAGTCCAAATGATATTTGCTTTATTGATGAATTAGATGAACTAATCGATGCAGAAATAGATTGCTTAAAAATTGATGGTGTATTAAAAAGCTCTGAATATATTGTTGAGGTTACAAAGAAATACCGTAAAGCAATTGATTTATGTGTAGAAGATCGCGATGCGTATTATGACATAAAAGACAATTTATATAAAGAGATAGAAGAGATGCAACCAGTAAATCGTCCGCTTGATACAGGATTCTTCTTTAAAGAAACGGTTTACTAAACGAGGAGGGTGTAGAATATGACAATGCAAGAAATTTCACGAGTAATTGATGGCAAGCGCGTTATTGTGAAGAAACCTGAATTGTTAATCCCAGCAGGAAATTTAGAGAAATTAAAAATAGCTATCCATTACGGTGCAGATGCTGTATATTTAGGTGGGCAAGAATTTGGTCTTCGTTCCAATGCTGGAAACTTCACATTAGAAGAGATGGCAGAAGGCGTTGAATTTGCTAAGAAATATGGTGCAAAGATATATGTAACAACAAATATTTTTGCACATAATGAGAACATGGAAGGGCTAGAAGAATATTTAAGAGGCATTGAAAAAGCTGGTGTAACAGGTATTATCGTTGCAGACCCTCTTATTATTGAAACATGTAAGCGGGTCGCACCTTCTGTTGAAGTACATTTAAGTACGCAACAATCACTATCTAACTGGAAAGCAGCGCAATATTGGAAAGAGGAAGGATTACATCGCCTTGTATTAGCGCGTGAAGTTGGATATGAAGAAATGAAAGAAATAAAAGAACACGTTGATATTGAAATTGAGGCATTTGTCCATGGGGCAATGTGTATTGCGTATTCTGGAAGATGTACATTAAGTAACCATATGACAGCACGCGACTCTAACCGCGGTGGTTGTTGCCAATCTTGTCGCTGGGATTACGACTTAATTCAAACAGTCTCCCAACATAAAGATGCACAAGAATTATCGTTGTTCCAAGAAGGAGATGCTCCTTTCGCGATGAGTCCGAAAGATTTAAATTTAATTCTTTCGATTCCAAAAATGATTGAGATCGGAATTGACAGCTTAAAAGTTGAAGGACGTATGAAATCTATCCATTACATTGCAACTGTAGCAACGGTATATCGTAAAGTAATCGATACGTACTGCGCAGATCCTGATAATTTTGAATTTAAACAAGAATGGTTAGACGAATTGGATAAATGTGCAAATCGTGACACAGCTCCAGCTTTCTTTGAAGGTGTACCAGGATATCAAGAACAAATGTATGGAAATCATAGTAAGAAAACAACGTATGATTTTGCTGGTTTAGTGTTAGATTATAATGAAGAAACAGGCATTGCAACAATCGAACAACGTAATTATTTTAAACCAGGCCATGAAGTGGAGTTCTTTGGACCAGAAATAGAAAACTTTACACAAACGGTGGAGAAAATTTGGGATGAGGATGGAAATGAATTAGATGCAGCAAGACACCCGCTGCAAATCGTGAAAATCAAAGTGGATCGACCAGTGTATGTGAACAATATGATGCGCAAAAGCATATATCAATAAGAAAGAGTGGTAGTTGAATGGGGACGAATAAGCCTGTTGTAATTGGAATTGCTGGTGGTTCAGGATCAGGTAAGACAAGCGTAACAAAAGCAATTTTTGATCATTTTCAAGGTCATTCCATCTTAATTTTGGAGCAAGATTATTATTATAAAGACCAAAGTCATTTACCTATGGAAGAACGTTTAAAAACAAATTACGATCATCCATTAGCTTTTGATAATGATTTACTAATCGAACACTTGCACCAATTACTTGCATATAAAATGATTGAAAAACCTGTATATGATTATACTTTGCATACGCGTTCTGAGGAAGTGATTCCGGTTGAACCGAAAGATGTCATTATTTTAGAAGGGATTCTTGTACTAGAGGATCCGCGCCTTTGTGAATTAATGGACATCAAACTTTTTGTTGATACAGACGCAGATCTTCGTATTTTACGTCGTATGCAACGCGATATTAAAGAGCGTGGACGCACAATGGATTCGGTCATTGAACAATATGTAAATGTTGTACGCCCAATGCATAACCAATTTATTGAGCCTTCTAAGAAATTTGCGGACATCATTATCCCAGAAGGGGGACAAAATCACGTTGCAATTGATATTATGGTTACAAAAATCGCAACAATTCTTGAAGAAAAAGTGAATTTGTAATAGCATAGTAAAAGATATTCGATAGGAAGGGATTTTTTCCTTTCCTATCGAATACAATGATACATGCAACCCCATCTGTATATAGATGAGGGCATATTTATATCAACTTTCCATACATATCTTCTTTATATGAGGAAGAATTAGAAAAGACGGGGTTGTATGTGACAACTCCGCTAGTGCATATGTACTAGAAACCTCCGCTATTGGAAATGCGGAGGAGTTTTCATATTTGAACTCCTCTTTTCTCGGGGGATTGGTATATAAAAGGAGTGGAAAAAGAATGGCAACAGAAAAAACATACCCTATGACACAAGAGGGTAAAGAAAAATTAGAAAACGAACTAGAACAATTAAAAACAGTAAGACGTAAAGAAGTTGTAGAACGTATTAAAATTGCACGTAGCTTCGGGGACCTTTCTGAGAACTCTGAGTACGATGCAGCGAAAGATGAACAAGCATTCGTAGAAGGTCGTATCACGCAGTTAGAAAACATGATTCGTAATGCAGTAATCATTGAGGATACTGGCGAAGAATCTACAGTTGTTACATTGGGGAAAACAGTAACATTTAAAGAACTTCCAGACGGAGATGAAGAAGCTTACACAATCGTTGGTAGTGCAGAGGCTGATCCATTTGAAGGAAGAATTTCTAACGATTCTCCAATTGCAAAAAGCCTATTAGGTAAGCAAATTGGTGAGAAAGTAGTCATCCAAACACCAGGCGGAGAAATGCAAGTTGAAATTATCTCTGTAAAATAATAAAAAAAGTTCACTCATAGGAGTGAACTTTTTTTATTTTCACTGAGAAGCTCCTTCTCTAAACGAAGGAAAGGCAGATTATAAGTGAAAATTGCTATATAAACATCTGTAATGTTTTAATTTTTGATAAATTCGACATAATGCGACATTAAAAGAGTTTTAATTTTGATAGTATATAATTATATTTTGCGCTATGAAGAGATTTTAAAAGGGATAAGGAAGAAGGAACGTTCATGAAAAAGAAATTATTTACAACAATTACTTGTGGGATCCTGATGACAGGATTAGCTGCATGCGGTTCTACGGAGAAAACAACTACATCAAACGAAGCGAAACCGAAACAAGAAGAGAAAAAGAATGATGCCGAAACTTCAACGTCAAATCGTACAAAGGAAAATTTGGAACTAAAAGAAGATAAAAAGGAGCAAAAATTTGAAGACTTTGCTTTAGAATATCAGTTAGCTATTGTAATGCAAATGTTTCAAGATGTAACGATTAAATATGATTACGCAATTGGCAATCCAGAGTTTTTGCTACGAGATACAATGGATCAAAAGAGAATCGATGATATGAAGGCTATGTTACAAGACCAGGCAAAAAATAATGATAAAGTGCTCAAGGATCAAGTAAATCAAGCATATACATTTTTAAAACAATCTAAAGTTAAGAATAAAGATGATATTCAAAAGCTCATAAATACTGAAAATGCTTATTTACAGATTGTAGACAAAATGATTGCATGCATTGATTCTGTAACAGTTGAAAATGCAAAGGAAAAAAGAAGTGAAATGGACGGTTTACATAAAGAATATTTAAATGCCGCAATACGGGTAACCAATACTTCAATTGAGGTTGCTAAAAATGCAGGGATAGATGAAGAGACATATAAGTCAATTTTGAGGAAGTTTTTAAAGCAACCAGCAAATCAAAGGTAATAGGAGGTTTTGTATAAAAAGAATAATGCCTCGTCTAAACTGAAAAGACGAGGTGTTTTTTTATGAAAATGAAGCGAAGAATTGTTATCATTTTATTATGTTTTACATGTATTATGCTCCTTTTGCTTGGTAGACTGGCGCAAATACAACTTATATCTACTGAATCATTTACAGATAGGCAAATTAATTTAATTGAAAAGAGTGTCACCCAGCGTACACAAGCTTTTACAGTGGATGAAGGGAGGGGGCATTTTGTTGATCGAAATGGAGAAAGAATCGGTGAAAAAAGCTATCCCGCTTTAATAATTTTTCCGTTCTTGCAAATAAAAAATGACATGTTACAAAAAATTGCGCATATCATTGGTGTGTCAGGGCAAGACATACATTTGCAAATGAAAAATAAAAGAAAACCATTCCTATTTCAAAGAGGTGATCAGCCGTTTCAGTTAACGAAAGAACAGATGGAAAAGATAAATCGTGAAAATATGTTAGGGATGGTAGCGACTGAAGTAAGGTTAAAACAAACATCCGAAGCAGAACATTTCATTGGTGTAGTAGGAGAAAATGAGAGGGAGTTTCAAAAACGATATGGAAAGAAACATAAGTTATCTAATCAAACCCCTGTCGGTATTTCAGGGTTACAACAGTCATTTGATGAATTTTTAATGACTGATGGTGAAGCAAAAATATTATATCAAGTGGATAGACGGGGGGAGCCCATTTTTGGAAAGCATGCGAAACTTACCTCTCCTGGAAATCCGTTTTATCCTGTCACGATTCAAACAACGCTTCATAAACGGATGCAACAAAAAGCAGAAGCGCTCCTGGAAATTTATAGGATGAAAAGGGGCGGATTAGTACTATTAGATGTGGAAAATAATGAAATTTTAGCTATGGTAAGTAAGCCGTCTATACAGCAAAATGATAAGAGTACATATGAACAGGCGTTGGAAAACCAAATGGTAACACCTCATTTTCCAGGGTCTATTTTTAAGACGGTGATAGCTGCGGCAGCAATAGATCAAAAATTACTTCAGCCTAACAGAATGTTTAATTGTGATACAGATTTGTATGGTGAAGATATTCCAGAAGTAATGATGGGAAAATTAAACTTTAAAGAGAGTTTTGCTAGAAGTTGTAACCGAACGTTTGCTGAACTCGGGAATGAATTAATGCAGCTTGATAAAAGTGTGATGGAAACATATTTAAAAGCGCTCGGTGGAAGTGGGGACGTTGGCTGGACGGGACCGGTATTTCATGCATTAAAGTTTAAACAGTTGCCAGAAGAAAAAAAAGCTGTTGTTTGGGGGGAGGAAGAAAATAAAAGAAGCTATAAAGCAATTGCACAAACTGCAATTGGACAAAAAGATGTACGAATTTCGCCGTTAGCAGTCGCAAATATGATGGCAACGATTGCTCGGGGCGGAGAGAAACGTGAAGTAAAGGCTGTAAAAGAAATTCGATATAAGAATGGAACGAGTTTTTTTCAATTTAAAGATCACAAGGTAGAAGGAAAGCGCCTTTCTTATACAACGATAACAAAGTTACAACAATTGTTACGGAGTGTAGTAACAATGAAGGAAGGGACGGGTTCAGCTTTTCAAGGCTTACCTGTATCAGTTGCTGGAAAGTCCGGTACAGCACAAACCGGAAAGGGAAATAAAGTAAATCGATGGTTCGCTGGTTATTTTCCTTATGATAACCCTAAATATGCTTTAGTTGTAGTGGATATTGAAACAACTCAAAACCAAAATATAGTAACATCCATTTTCAAAGAGTTTGTAGAAGCGATTTATCAATTAGAGCATGCACAGTAATCTTGCAATTGTATGTAAAATGTTTTCAGTTTGTGAAAAAATGTTTGTAATTGTTCAACCTTTTTAGATTTAATGTTACAATAGCAAGTAGGAAAAACTGCATGGAGGTTTGAAGAATGGCAGGAGGATCTAGATTCCAACAGAAACAACAAAAACGTCGTCAAAACGGTGTTTTAAATATTGCGATTGCGATTGTATTATTAGCAGTCATTGTTGTAGCTTATCAAGTCTTCTTTACTGCTGATACAACAGAACAAGCATCTTCTCAAGATAAGAAAGTATCTCAGGAAACAAAGAAAGAGAACAAATCTGAGGATAAAAAAGCGAAAGAAAAAGAAAAAGCAGAGGAAGAAGAACAGAAAAAAGCTGAAGAAGAGAAGCAAAAGGCAGAAGAGGAAGCTAGGAAAAAAGCTGAGGAAGAAGCAAAGGCAAATGAAAAAGTGGCAGCTGAAAAAACACTTCCAAAGGCGACTGATGCCTATACAAAACCTTCTTGGAAACCAGTAGGCACAACGCAAGGCGCAACGCCGGCAATGACATTTAAAAAAGGAACAGCAGATTGGAATGAAATGAATCAAGCAATTTCTTCTGCAATTGAAATTCCTGTAGAACAATTAATTATTCATCGCATTGGAAATAATGGAAAAGAAAAAGCGTATGGTAATGTTCAAGATAAGCAAACAGGAAAAAGATATTATGTAAATATTGAATGGGTACAGAATGAGGGTTGGAAGCCAACACTTGTTCAAACTCTAAACTAAAAAAGAGAAAGGTTCTTAAAAGAACCTTTCTCTTTTTTAGTTAACGTAATTTTTTTAGCTTAAAATGAACAACGGCACTATAATATGGACGTTTGCTTTCTGGATCCATAACCATTTGGTGAGAAACGCGATGAACTTCAAGCATCAGTGCTTTATTATTATCTATTTGTTCGTTAATCTTTTTCTCTAAAGAAACTAAGTCGGTTGCTTCAAAAAATTCTACTTTATCCTCTAACATTTCAAAGGTGAATGACATGAAGAAACACTCCTCTCCTGTATTAATCACACTTAGTGTAGCAAAGAAAAGACAGAAATACCATGTACATTTAGATTGACATTTTAGGAAAGAAAGCATATCATACTGATAAAACCGATAAGAAAAAGGGGAATTTTCATGGGTACAGAATTTAATGGTTTATTTGATGAATGGGCTCATACATACGACTCATTCGTACAGGGTGAAGATATACAATATAAAGAAGTTTTCGCTCATTATGAGGAAATTTTAGAGGATGTAGTAAACAAATCATTTGGAAATGTATTGGAATTTGGTGTTGGCACTGGCAACTTAACAAATAAATTATTACTTGCTGGCCGCACTGTTTACGGTATAGAACCGTCGCGTGAAATGCGTGCAATTGCAAAAGAAAAATTGCCAGAAGGATTTACAATTACAGAGGGAGATTTTCTCAAATTTGATGTCCCAAATACGATTGATACGATTGTTAGTACTTATGCATTTCATCATTTAACAGATGAAGAAAAAGATAGGGCGATTGCGAAATATAGTCAATTACTAAACAAAGGTGGTAAAATAGTCTTTGCTGATACGATATTTGTAGATCAAGAAGCATATGATAAGACTGTAGAAACTGCAAAACAACGAGGTTTTCATCAGTTAGCCAATGATTTGCAAACAGAATACTATACACGTATTCCAATCATGCAATCTATTTTTGAAAAGAATGGCTTCCATGTTACATTTACGAGACTAAATCATTTCGTTTGGGTTATGGAGGCAACTAAGCAATAGAAAGAGGGATTAGATTGAGAATTGCTGTAATTGGAGCAATGGAAGAAGAAGTGCGTATTTTACGTGATAAATTAGAACAAGCAGAAATAGAAAGCGTTGCTGGCTGTGAATTTACAAAAGGAATGTTAGTAGGACATGAAGTAATCTTGTTAAAATCCGGTATTGGTAAAGTGAACGCAGCGATGTCTACGACAATTTTGTTAGAAAGATATCAACCTGAAAAAGTAATCAATACAGGTTCAGCTGGTGGCTTCCATCACGCTTTAAATGTTGGGGATGTTGTCATTTCAACTGAGGTTCGTCATCATGATGTGGATGTAACGGCATTTAATTATGAATACGGTCAAGTGCCAGGCATGCCACCAGGATTTAAAGCGGATAAAGAATTAGTTGCATTGGCAGAGCAATGCATGAAGGAAGAAGAAAATATTCAAGTGGTTAAAGGAATGATTGCAACGGGTGACTCATTTATGAGTGATCCAAACCGAGTTGCAGCAATTCGTGGTAAATTTGAAAATCTTTACGCAGTAGAAATGGAAGCAGCAGCTGTTGCACAAGTATGCCATCAATATAACGTTCCGTTTGTTATTATTCGTGCACTTTCTGATATTGCTGGTAAAGAATCAAATGTTTCATTTGACCAATTTTTAGATCAAGCAGCTCTTCATTCTACAAACTTTATCGTAAAAGTATTGAAAGAGTTAAAGTAATGTAACAAAAAGGCAACTGTTTCATATAAAGAATTACATACAGTTGCCTTTTCTTTATTGGCAAGTAAGGAGGAGAACACGATGAAGGTGTATCGTGGGGTTCATGAATTAATTGGTCATACACCGATGGTAGAAATTACTCGTTTTTCACTTCCAGATGGTGTTCGATTATTTGCGAAACTTGAATTTTATAATCCAGGTGGAAGTGTGAAAGATCGTCTCGGAAAAGAATTAATTGAAGATGCATTAGCGAAAGGGCTTGTCACAAAAGGTGGAACGCTTATTGAGCCAACAGCAGGGAATACTGGTATTGGACTGGCACTTGCTGCACTAGAGCATGGCTTACATGTTATTGTTTGTGTGCCAGAGAAATTTAGCATTGAAAAACAAGAGCTAATGAAAGCACTTGGTGCAAAAGTTGTTCACACACCAACTGAACAAGGAATGACAGGGGCAATTGAAAAAGCAAAAGAGTTAGTCAAAGAAATTCCAAATTCATATTCTCCAAGTCAGTTTGCTAACGAGGCAAACCCACGTGCTTATTTTAAAACACTGGGACCTGAAATTTGGGAAGCTTTAAACGGAGAAGTAGATATATTTGTAGCAGGTGCAGGTACTGGTGGTACATTTATGGGTACTGCATCGTATTTAAAAGAACAAAATTCCAATGTAAAAACGGTTATTGTAGAACCAGAAGGATCTATTTTAAATGGTGGTGAAGCAGGTTCACATGAAACGGAAGGGATTGGTCTTGAATTTATTCCGCCGTTTTTAAAGCCGTCTTACTTTAATGAAATTTATACGATTTCTGATAAACATGCCTTTAAACGTGTGAAAGAATTAGCACAAAAAGAAGGACTCCTTGTAGGAAGTTCATCAGGCGCTGCATTTCATGCAAGTTTGCTAGAAGCTGAGAAAGCAAAACCAGGCACAAATATTGTAACGATCTTTCCAGATAGCAGTGAGCGTTACTTAAGTAAAGATATATACAAAGGATGGGAATAAAAATGAGAGCAAAAACAAAATTAATTCATGGTATTCGCATAGGAGAACCTTCAACTGGATCTGTCAATGTGCCCATTTATCAAACAAGTACGTACAGACAAGAAGCAGTTGGTAAGCATAAAGGTTATGAATATTCACGCACAGGAAACCCAACACGTGCAGCTTTAGAAGAAATGATTGCAGTACTAGAAAACGGTCATGCGGGATTTGCATTTGGATCCGGAATGGCTGCAATTACAGCAACAATCATGTTATTCTCAAAAGGAGATCATATCATTTTAACGGATGATGTGTATGGTGGAACATATCGTGTTGTGACAAAAGTATTGAACCGCTTTGGTGTTGAACATACATTTGTAGATACGACAAATTTGGATGAAGTAGCTACGGCAGTACGTCCAAATACAAAAGCGATTTATGTTGAAACACCAACAAACCCACTATTAAAGATTACAGATATCAAAGCAATTTCTACATTTGCCAAAGAAAAGGGTTTGCTAACAATTATTGATAACACATTTATGACTCCTTATTGGCAGTCACCTATTTCTCTGGGAGCAGATATTGTCCTTCACAGTGCAACGAAATACTTAGGGGGACATAGTGATGTAGTTGCTGGTTTAGTTGTTGTAAATAGTCCGCAATTAGCAGAAGATCTTCATTTTGTTCAAAATTCAACAGGTGGTGTTCTTGGACCACAAGATAGTTTCTTATTACTACGCGGTTTAAAAACATTAGGTATTCGCATGGAAGAACATGAAGTAAACTCACGTGCAATTGCCGAGTTTTTAAATAACCATCCAAAGGTTAATAAAGTATACTATCCAGGGCTTGAATCGCATCCGAATCATGCACTAGCAAAGGAACAGGCAAACGGATACGGTGCTATTATTTCATTCGATGTAGATAGTGAAGAAACATTAAATAAGGTACTTGAGAAAGTACAATATTTCACACTTGCTGAAAGTTTAGGGGCTGTTGAAAGCTTAATTTCAATCCCGGCACAAATGACACATGCTTCTATTCCAGCTGACCGCCGTAAAGAACTAGGTATTACAGATACATTAATTCGTATTTCTGTCGGTATTGAAGATGGTCAAGATTTAATTGAAGATTTAGCGCAAGCGTTGGCATAATGAAAGAGCCGTGAATAACGGCTCTTTTTTTTGGCAAACTTCTCCCTCATTGACTGTATTTACTTGCTTCAAAAACTATTAGAATATGATAAAGTGATAGGGAGGAGTGGTAAAAGTTGAAAGAATTGCAACAAAAAATCGCAGATTATACTCGCTTCGGTCAAGTCCTCCTTGCAATATCCACCTTTTTTATGATTGGTTTATTGATTCCAAATGGAGGAAGAGAAACGGTACAATTCTTTGCGATGATGGGTGTTATTGTTTTGTTTTTAGGAATGGCGTTTTTCTTTTTTAAACGTATTAAAGTGTTGCGTGATCAGTTAGAGGAGAACGAGTATGAATAGATGAAACGCTACAAGAAGAATATATCTTTTTGTAGCGTTTTTTTATATAGATAAAAGTTGTGTAGAAAATGTATGCGTTTTACATTGACAATGATAATCTTTATCAATTATAATGTAATAGAAGATAGTTTTCATGTGAGATTTTGGAATGATTAGAACCAAATGGAATATCTAGTATATATCTGAAAATTCTACACCCCCCTCAAACCTGTAGTTTTCTTTATACTAGTTATCATATGGAAGCAGTAAACAAGTTTTGTTTACTGCTTTTTTTCGTCAAGACTTGTATATCGCTGTAATAATAAAGGCAGCATAGAGATTTAGTTCCTCTGCACCACGTTTATCATTTGCAGTATGAAAAGCAACTTGCTTTTCCCTCAATAACTTCTTTCTGTTAAAAGTTGAATTTTCCCCATATTTTTGTTCACCTCGTTTATAATAGATGTAAAACTTACAATATACTGTACATTCTGAAATGTATCACAGATCAAGGGGGAATTACCATTTCTACCATTGAAGATATTGCGAAGTTAGCTGGAGTATCAAAAGCGACGGTTTCTCGAGTACTCAATCGTCATCCTTATG
Source organism: Bacillus cytotoxicus NVH 391-98 (assembly GCF_000017425.1). Lineage (GTDB taxonomy): Bacteria > Bacillota > Bacilli > Bacillales > Bacillaceae_G > Bacillus_A > Bacillus_A cytotoxicus. Next base: position 3,125,832 of record NC_009674.1, on the reverse strand, counting down.
TCCGTCCAGAATTGCGGGCAAGGGTAGAAGCAATTATTGAGGAACAAAACTATGTACCAATAGCAACGGCTAAAGATTTGAGGCGTCTTCAAACAAATTTAGTTGGTGTAGTTGTTCCAAATATATATCATCCTTTTTTTAGCCAGTTAATTCAAGAATTAAGTTATATATTAAAAAAAGATCATTACGATATTGTGATTTTACAGTCAAATTATGAGATGGATAAGGAGAGAGAATTTTTACACTACATTAAGACGAAAAAATTAGATGCATTAATTTTTATGACACTTTCGTTACCGATTGGAGAAGTAGAAGAGGCAATGCACTTCGGGAAAATTGTTATTTGTAATGAACATGTTGAAACAGAAAAGATTTGTACAGTTCAATTTAATGAAGAGTTAGCGGGATATATGGGAACGAAACATTTGATTGAAAAAGGATATACAAGGATAGGTTTTTGTTACGATACATTAAAAAGTAAAGCACAGCGCCAAAGGTATAAAGGTTATAAAAGAGCATTAAAGGAATATGGCCTACAGTTACAGCAAGAATGGGTGTTTTCAAACTGTTTTGAATTAAAGGATGGAGAAAAGGTGATATATAGTATTTCCTCCATGCGCGATATTCCAGATGCAATCTTTACAGGTAGTGATGAAATAGCTGCAGGTATGATTATGACAGCACAACGATTACATATTCATGTTCCACAAGATTTAGGAGTGATTGGATTTGATAATCAACCTCTTTCAATGATTATGACTCCTAACATAACAACAATACAGACATCTATTAGAAGCATGGCCCAACATTCAATTTTTTTATTGCACAAACAGTCGCGAAAAGAACATGTACAGCAAATCCGATTGCCAGTTGCGATAATAGAAAGAGAATCTACAAGAAGGAGGTAGTAGTATGTTTCATACAGATCGTTTGCAGTTTCGGAAATATACAATGGCTGATTTAGACTTTTATGCTTCGTTATGGGGAAATGAAAAAGTAATGCGCTATATTGGAAATGGGACACCTAAAACATATATGCAGTGCAAAAAAAACCTCGAAAACTGGGTTCTTCCAGGTTATCAAAATGGTTTAGGACTATTTCTAATGATCGAAAAAGAGACAGCAGTACCGATTGGACATGCGGGACTTGTGCGGCAACAAGTAGACGGTAAAGAAGAAATTGAAATTGGCTATTGGTTACTTCCTGCATATTGGAGAAAAGGTTATGCAAAAGAAGCAGCAGTAGCATTTCGGGACTATGGATTTCAAGCGCTAAGACTAAAAAAATTAATTTCCCTTATCAACCCAGATCATCCCGCTTCTATCTTTGTTGCTAGAAAAACGGGATTGAGCTATGAACAAACAGCCTCATTTCATGGGAAGGATGTTCTTGTCTATGCGATCAAGAGAGCGGAGTGATGAGGAGCAGAAAGTGATACTTCTAGAGTTGTATAAAACATATAAGAATATTCTGATATATTATACAATAAGAACAACCTTGAGGAGTAGATATATTAGGATAAAGCGAATGATAATGCGTTGGAAAATCTATATATTTAAAGGGATAAGAGCAGGAAAAAGGCTTGTTTTCAAAGGAAAAACAAGCTTTTTTCCTGTTCGTAACAGCTCGATTGGTGAGGAAGAAGCCCTCAATGATCAAAGTTTCACTTTATTGGTTTTAGAGTAATTAGTAAATGTGTTTTCGATTTTCTGCATGGCTAGAGATGAGTAGTAATGCAGGTTCTTCCCCAATATTTCGAACAATATGAGGCACACAAGCACTCCAAGAAAACGAATCACCTTCTTCTACAATTGCAATATCTTCTCCATGCTGTACTTCTAATTTTCCACGTAAAACAAGATGACATTCTTCTCCTTCATGAGCGTTTGGTTTATTCTCTTTCGGGAATTCAACAGGAATCTCTACTAAAGATAAGCGCAGACCACCTTGTTCTGCTACATGTTCAATTCTTTGCTTATCTTTTCCATATACGCTATATTTCCGCTCTTCTTTTTTGACAATTTTCATACGATTTTTTTGTTCAAGCAATAAATAAGGAAGAGGAACATTTAGGAAATTGGAAATCGTTTCTAAAGTTGAGATAGATGGTGAAGTTTTATTATTTTCAACCTGGCTCATAAACCCTTTAGAAAGTCCTGTCCCTTCACAAATTTGAGCGATTGTGATGCCTCTGCGTTGACGAATTTCGCGTATTGCAGAACCAATATTCATAAAATCAATCTCCTTTTTGTAACAACTATTTGTATCATAGCAAAAAAAATATATTTTTTCTTAAAAAATGAATTGACGAATAAAAAAATTTATTATATGTTTTGTAATGTTAATAAAAGTTTTATATAACAAAACTATAAAGGAGAGAAAGAAATGAATCAACGTATTGGTAACTTAATTATTCGTATCGTGTTAGGAGTAACGTTCTTCATGCACGGTTTAGTAAAATTCCAATCAGGAATTGAAAATATTGCAGGATGGTTTACAAGTATCGGTTTACCGGGTGGACTTGCTTATGGCGTAGCAACAATGGAATTAATTGGCGGCTTATTATTAATTATCGGTTTAGGTGTAAGATATGTTGGACTATTATTTGCAATCATTATGGTTGGAGCAATTGTAAAAGTAAAATGGTCAGCTGGTTTATTAGGAGATGGGAAAAATCCTGGTTTTGAATTAGATCTTGCATTATTAGCAATGGGACTTCACCTATTTATTGCAAAAGCTGATGGTTTTATAGATAATTTCTTAAAAGCAACTATGTTTAAAAAAGACTAATCTTTGCGGGGGTATAACAATATGAGCTTTCAGCTTCATCCCAACACAGCACTTGGTATTGTTCATCTATACGTATCAAATATAAAAAGATCACTAGAGTTTTATACGAATGTATTACAATTCACAGTAATTCAAGAAGAAGAGACAATCGTTACACTTGGTACAAATGCAAATGAACCACTTCTTATAATAGAAGAACAAAAAGATGCTTTACCGAAACAGAAAAATCGCACAGGTCTATATCACTATGCAATTTTATTACCGACGAGACAAGAGTTAGCAAATGTTCTGCGTCATCTTGTAGAGAAGATATATCCGTTGCATGGTGGGGCAGATCATTACTTTAGTGAGGCTCTTTATTTAGCTGACCCAGATGGGAATGGAATAGAAATTTATCATGATCGCCAAAGAGAAGTATGGCGTGATGAAAATGGAGAGATCCCGTTTGTTAGTAACCCGTTAGATGGTGAAGGATTATTACAGCAAGGAGAGGCATGGAGTGGATTCCCGAGTGGTACAGTGATAGGACATATTCATTTCCATGTATCTGATTTAGGAGAAGCAAGACAATTTTATGTAGATGGTCTAGGATTTGATATAACGATTCCACCTCGAAATGGTGCGTTGTTTGTTTCTGCTGGTGGGTATCATCATCATGTCGGTTTAAATACATGGCAAGGTGAAGGAGTGCCATCACAAATGCCAAATTCTATCGGCTTGAAATATTTCACAATTGTATTAGCAAATGAAACGGAAACAGAAAAGGTATGTAAAAGCTTAAAAGATATTGGTATTATTGCAACGTACAAAGAGGGAGTATTACAAGTTGAGGATCCATTTGGTCATCGTATTCACTTGATTACAAAAGAAGAAGCCTAAGCGCGGCTTCTTCTTATTTTTTTATAATCGCTTTTTCATTCTGTAAAAAGAGGTCATCAAATTGTTTTGCTAAATCAAAATCAAGTTTTGTTAGTCCTTTTGCATTCCATGATGACAAAGTGAGAATTACTGCTTTATACTGAATAAGGATAAATGGATGGTGATTATGTTCTTCTGATAGTTTGGCGGCTTCAGAGACAAATTCGACACCTTTTAAGTAGTCGGAAAACATATATTTTCTTTCAATCCATTTTTCATCTTTCACTGTCCATTTATCTAGCTTCTTTAATTCCTCTTGTACTTCATGATCTGTTAATCGTTGCATTATTTTTCACATCCTTTATTGGAAGTAAAGCAAGTCCATTATGGATTAAACGTTGTACAGACTCATTTTCTGTAAATGTAGAGAGTTGTTGCAGTAAGAAAGAGGCTGTTTTTTGATCTTTGTTATGTTCCACAAGTAACTCTAATATTTCAAGGCGGAGTAGCCATTCTTTTTTATAGAATTGATTTAATACTTCATGTATGGCTACTAATTGTGCTACATCTGAATCTTGCAGCTCACCTTTATTTCGAATATCTCGAACCATTTGATACATACGATCTAGCTCTGATAGTGAAAGTGGTGCGGGGGTTTTTTCTATTTCTTCATCCATGGGGAAGAATGAGGCTGCATCGGCTGCACCTGGGAATACAGATGTAATGTTAGAACCAACTGCCATATCAAATGTTCCCCATGAAGCATCAAATAATAAGCGATCTTTATAAACAACAGTGCAATTTGTAAAGGAAATAAGAACGACTTTCTCATCCTGTTTTATAATATCAGTTACAGTTCCTTTTACGTGAACACCGCTTGCAAAGGAAAGATCAGTATTGTTTCCAATTAGAATACCTAATGATTGTAAAGATTCCTCTGTACAATCTTCTAATGCTATATTGTTTTGCAATAAACCAATTGGTGTACCAAATCCATCTTCGTGTATAGCTGTTGAGTGATGAGGCAGTTGCTTATGATTGAATGCTAAAGCGGTTGGTGTATTGGTTTTTAGATAAATTACTTCACCAACCTCATTTTGCACCATCTCTGAGAATGTACCTGTAATTTGTAAACCACTACTTAGTTCAGCAGTCGCTATGTTTTCAGAGCGAATTGCTTTTTCTAATCCTTCCGCACCACCCGTCTGAAAAGCCATTGTTTTAGAAAATGCTTCAAGTGCTTCTATCAGTTCTTCAAATGACTGACAGACAAATAATTGCGGCTGCATTTTCGTCACATCGTATGTTGTCTTTATGCAAGCTTCGAGCGAGAATGGAACTTTTTCAACAGCATCTGTTAAACAATACTTACTTTCGCCTACAGAAGACAGTAGACCAGCTCCGTAAATTTTAGGATTGTCTAGATCGCCAATCAGTCCATATTCAACTGTCCACCAAAAAAGGCGAGAAATTTGTTCCGCTTCTGATACACCTGAAACTAGTTTTTGTTTTTCGATTACTTCTTTTTCCGCTGCTTCAATTTCTTCAGGTGTTGAAGTTGGACTTTCTTTTACAATGGTGAGTGTACGAACTGCTTCAAAGGCATCATGCTCTTCCTTTGTTGAGAAAGCTTTTGCTCCAATTTGTCCAAAGCGTTTTACATACTTGGCATATGTAGGATCAAGTAAGATGGGAGCATGACCTGCTGCTTCATGAACGATATCAGGTGCTGGTGTATATTCAATATTTTCTACTTTGCGAATATCTGTTGCGATTGGTAGTAAACCATGACCTTGAAAGTCAAAAAATGCGACTCCGGGAATCAGACCATCAATCGTTACAGCTCCCCAACCGCTTGGTGCTAAACATTCATTCATTTCTTCCACTTTTGGAATTGCGTCTATATTAATACCAGATGATTTTAATCCGTTCACATAAGCTGGATGAGCCACATCTTTTAGAAAGTTATGGTTTTGCCTCATAATATAGCGCCATACAGCATGATTAATGGGTGTGTACTGATCATAATGTTGCTTAGACACAAAAGGCTTTAAATGCGCTGGAATTTCTGTCTTCTTCATTTCTACATCCTCCTTTTTTCTCTAATCAATTGATTGTAAGTTCTTTCTGTCAGTAGAAATTCACTGAAATATCGCCCTTTACAAAATCTATCACCACCATTTTAAAAAAAATATAATCGCTTATAAAAATTTTATCATAAAATTTTGAATTATTTAACATTTGTTTTGTGAGAAACAAAAAAGTTAGTGCTAGATTATTTGATCAGGAAGATGAAATAGTAGTACCTCTATTCATCCTGCTATTTTAGGATAGCTTAGTTGGCGAAGGTTCGTACTGAGTAGAGATGAAGGAAGCGCCACTGATTAAAATTGTATCTTATCTAAAATATAGCGATGGGGGAATGATAAGGAGAGAAAGAAAATGTGTAAAAAGTGTTTTTTTCTTATAATTTGTATATTTTATCCGCGATCATGATTTATGGGTAAAAATAAACAGTAAGGAAACACAAGTAACAAAAGGAGAACATATTACAAAACCGAAATGGTCGCTTCTGTTAAAGAAGTTTAAGAAACCCACCTAAAATATACTTTTAGGTGGGTTTCTTCTAATTATTTATGCGTTTTATTTGGCTTCTTTTTTCCAGGGTTTCCATTTCCTTGCCGCTTTCTGTTTTGTTCATCTTTTGCTTGCTTTTCATGCAATGTGTTTAAGTAATCATTTGAACTATTCATGAATGATTCCTCCTCAAAGTTTCGTGTTCTCTCTGTTACTATAACCAATTGTGGTAGAAATGATGATTAGAGGTTTAGGGGGAGATAAATGATTTTATGTATGAAATTTTTTGAGGGGAATACTGTAAGTGGAAGGGATTAGGCTGTCGTTATTGAAACTAGTATGATAGTATATATAGAATTTCATACAAAAGAGGTGAGAGATGAAACTTTTTTGTAAGGCATGGTCAAGGAGTACATACCAAAAATGTGCCAGCAAGTTTGCAAATCGAGCATCCTTATTTGACAACAGAAGGGAAGCAACAAGCGTTGTTACTTCGAAAGAATTTACCTCTGAATGAAAATAATGTGCTAATTGTAAGTCCGATCCTTCGAACTTTACCATGTGATTAGTTGTTAAATTGGAAGCTCATTCAAAAGTTATTTCCTAATTTCTTAGTAGGAGATAGTAAGAATAATCTGTTATGGAAGGAATCAATACAATATTAGAACAAGACTTTATGAATCTAGCAGACGAATGCATAAGATGGTGCTATACATTATATGCAAACAGAATTTATCTTGTATCCCATGAGGGAACAATTACAGCATATAGGCAGTATTTGCAAAAAAAAAACATGTTAACAAGAGAGGATTTTTTAGAAGAAACAGGTATATATGAATGAAAGCGATGAGTGGAGGGAGTATATGAATATTGCATTAGTAGTCGGTGATTATTCCGATCTAGAAGCACAATCACTGCGATCGACACTTGAGTGTTTTGGGGCGAGAGTGATTACCTATTGGATTGGCCGGCCGCGAGATTTGATGGAAGTTCTTTCGGGAGAAGTTTTGTATGACGATATAAATTATATTGTTTTTTGTTTCCATGGCGACGAAGGAGAAATGATAATGGGAGAATTAGCTGAAGAAGTATATGAAGAAAATGAACCGAGAGGAAACTTTGGTGTAACAGAAATTAGCAAATATGCAAGATTGCATAATAAGCATATTTTTAATAGTGGATGTACATTAGGAAATAGGAAACTTGCAGAAGCATTTCTAAATAGCGGAGCAAAAACTTATATTGGTTCGGTAGATGATGTCGATGGAAATGCAGCATTAATGTTTATCATTCGCCTATTTTATGGGCTAATTAATCATAAACAAACGATTACGGAAGCATTTCAAACAGCAAAAACAATAGATGATGAAACGTATACTTTCCAATTATATAGATGAAAAAAATGGCGTGCTTATTCCATATAGGATGAGCATGTTTCACATTTATTACATAATTTTTTTACATTCTTTTAATGAAAATAATTATCAATTGTGGTATGATATTTTCAAGTTTTTATATGTAATAGAAGTAACTATATAAATATTAGCTTTAGATGTTTTATATAATTGTCAAAAACCATTCATAATTAACATTTAAAAAATAAGTAACTAATGTTATTATATTTAATGTAACTAAATCAATTACAACTATAGGAGGAAGAAATGTTTATTCAATTTTTAAGAGAAAACAAAGCGGTTTCTTTTGTATTAGCGATTATTCGTGTTTATCTTGGTTATACATGGCTAATGGCTGGAATCGGTAAATTACAAGGAAAGGGATTTGATGCGACAGGGTATTTACAAGGAGCCATTGAAAAATCAAAAGGAGCACAACCGGCTGTACAAACTTGGTGGGCATCATTTTTACAAGATTTCGCAATTCCGAATGTAGATCTATTCAATACGCTTGTAACATGGGGAGAAATTCTAGTTGGAATAGGCTTAATCGTAGGTTGTTTAACAAAAACAGCTATCTTTTTTGGTCTTGTAATGAACTTTTCCTATATGTTTAGTGGGTCTATTGGTGTGAATCCGCAAATGGTTATTTTATCTATGCTTATTCTTGTTTCGAGTATGAATGCTGGCAAACTGGGACTTGACGGCTGGATTGTAGCAAAATTATTCGGTTCAAAACAAAAAAAACGACAGAAACAAGTTGCTTAATATAGGAAAAGGGTATCTCATATACGGGATACCCTTTTGATTATTTTATTGGTGAAATAGGATTTTTTTCAAAGAACTTGTTTACATACCCGACAAATTCTTCTGGCTCTTGACGGAATGGAGCATGATAGCCTTTTTCGATAATATGGAAAGTGCTATTTTTCAAGAATTGATGATATATTTCTCCTTCTTTCCAAGAAACGCGATTGTCATTTCTTCCCCAAATAATTAAGGTCGGAGTGGTTATTTCCGCCGCATTAATATTTAGACGGCGAGGCCATAATTTCATTTTGTTGTAATGCTTTTCATCATTTCGTTTAAATTTCACTTTATTTTCATCGTAATCGGAAATAGAAGAAACATTGCTTAAATCTGCAGATAACTTTGGTTTAGGTGATCCGTTTTTATTCGTTAATGAAGTAGCGCCTGTAGCATCTGCTAAAATAAGGTGCGTGACTGCTTCAGGGTATAAATATGTTAAATTGAGAGAAATTTCTCCCCCCATAGAATGGCCGAGTATTGCAAATTTATCATAACCTAGTTTTTTCATTAATTTATAATATAAATTTGCGTGAGTTGGGAAAGAATAGTAAAAATCCATCGGTTTTGATGATTTTCCAAATCCTAAAGCATCAACAGCAATAATTGTATGATCTTTTGCTAAATTTGAGTAAATTTTTTGAAAGCCATCTGATGATCCGCCGAAACCATGAATCATAAGTAGCGGAGGTTTTTTGTCACCGATTTGTTTAAAATAAATGGTTTGTCCATCTATTTCTACCATTTTTTCATTGGTAGTGACTGCAGCGGTAAAGATATCTTTTGCTTGTTTTACCGGTTTTTCTGCCGCGCTACATGATGCGAATAGCATAAGAGCGAGACAGCCGACGATATAGCATTTTATTTTATTCAAAGATGTGTCCCCTTTCTAGCATAAGGCTGCATCTATCATAGTAAATAGCATATCACGATTTCCAGGAAGGTGTTTTCCATTTCTTATCATAAGTGGAGAACGTAATGTTTCCTGAAATTGTTCATTTTGTAAGGAAGTGCGAAATGTGATGTGTGATTGCGGGACATCAATCCGAATCACACCATTCCACATTTGAGAGAGTTGCTGTAACAATAGAATAGCATCTTCTTCCTTTTTCGCGATAAGAGGTGTTACACATAGAATATTTCCTTTTTGTATACAGAGTGTAAAGGCATCTATAGTACCATTCGTTTCGAGTTTGAGAGAGAATGCTATTCTAGGGAGTAATAATGAATAAAGTTGCCGTCGATTGGCACCTGTTGCGGTTTGATCAAGCTGGATGAGAGAGTCAAAATCGCGTGGCGTAATTGTCTTAAAATGGCGGGATTTCATAGTTGGATTTATAACGAGTTTTTCAAAGCGATGGACATTTGTTATTGTTTCAAACCTAAATGATTGATATAAAGGTACGCCGGCGTCGGTAGCAATAAGAATAGTAGGAAGAGAAGAATCGGCGAATTGTAAACAATGTTCTAGTAAGGCGCGGCCAATACCTTGTCTCTGAAAATTTGGATGAACGATTAACATACCGATAGAAGAATATGCTGGTTGAAAGGGAAATACCCCGCCAGCGGCAATGAGTTTTTTATTTTTTATATAGCCTAATAATGTCCCGATTGAAAGATACAGTTCAAATTGTTTTTGCATGAAAGACTTAGGTTGCAACCATCCAACGGACTCACAAAGGGATAGTAAATCTGGAATGTCAAAGTTGTTTAATCGTTGTATTTTCATAGAATCGCACCTCATTTCTTTTTAGTTAAGTAAACTTTAGTTATGAAAGATATTTCGGTTTATACTGCTTGCTTTGTCTAAAATGGATACAAATATTTTATCATAAGAAAAGGAAGATAAACTCGTTTTTTGTAAAGGTCAAAATACTTGATAGGAAAGGACAAAGTTATACAAATTATAACGATAATTTACATAACTTAACAAAATGTTTACGTGAGCCTAATCTTTTCTTAACAGTTTTTCAGTAGATTGGGTAGTGGGAACTGAATAATCTGTTGGGGGGACAAAAAGTGAAGAAAATGATAAAGAAAGCATGGCCATTTGCTGTTGTTGCATCGTTAGCAATTACTTCAGTTGCAACATGGAACTTTACACATTCGGAAACAATTAAAGCAGATAGCAAAGAGAATAACGCGAAAATCAAGAACGTTATTGTATTAATTGGGGATGGGATGGGCCCTTCTTATATGACAGCTCATCGTTATATGAAGGACGATCCAAAAACATTTGGAATGGAGCCGACAGAATTTGATAAACATCTTGTAGGGACGCAAAAAACATATCCAGAAGATGAGCATGAAAATATTACGGACTCTGCATCGGCTGCAACAGCAATGTCAGCTGGTATCAAAACATATAATGCAGCAATTTCAGTTGATAATGATAAAGCGGAAGTCAAAACCGTGCTTGAGCAGGCAAAAGAACAAGGGAAAGCAACAGGGTTAGTTGCGACTTCTGAAATTACGCATGCAACGCCAGCTGCGTTTGGTGCTCATGATACGAACCGTAAAAATATGGATGGTATTGCAGATGATTACTTTGATGAAAAAATTAATGGAAAACATAAAATAGATGTTATGCTTGGTGGCGGCATGAAAAACTTTGTGAGAAAGGATCGTAACCTTACAGAGGAATTTAAAAAATCTGGTTATAGTTATGTAACAGATCGAGAGCAATTGTTAAAGGATAAAAACGATCAAATTCTTGGTTTATTTGCACCAGGTGGTTTAGATAAAATGATTGATCGCAATGATAAAACACCTTCATTAGAAGAAATGACAAATGCAGCAATTGATCGCTTAAAGAAAAATGATAAAGGTTTCTTCTTGATGGTAGAAGGGAGCCAAATCGATTGGGCTGGTCACGATAATGATGTTGTTGCAGCGATGAGCGAAATGGAAGACTTTGAAAAAGCATTTAAAGCAGCAATTGAATTTGCGAAAAAGGATAAGCATACGTTAGTTGTAGCAACGGCTGATCATTCTACAGGAGGCTTCTCTTTAGGCGCAAATGGTGAATATAACTTTAAAGTAGATCCTCTGAAAGCTGCTAAACGTACGCCAGATTTCATGGCAAATGAAATTGCAAAAGGTGCCAATGTAGAAGAGACATTGAAAAAGTATATTGATTTAGAACTAACGCCAGAAGAAATTCAAGCAGTAAATGAGATTGCTCCGTCAAAAGATGTGACGAAGATTGATAACGCAATTGAAAATATCTTCAATAAACGATCTGTTACGGGATGGACAACAGGCGGACATACCGGCGAGGATGTAAATGTATATGCATTTGGTCCAGGTAAATACTTATTCTCAGGTGTTCAAGAAAATACAAACTTAGCAAAACGTGTATTTGATATTGTGGGTGGTGGTGACCCGAATAAAGGTAGACGCTAATTGTGAAAAAAAGCGAGGCAATTTGCCTCGCTTTTTTATCCCGCTGTTTTAGGGAAGCCTGATTGGTGAGGGCTCATAATCAGTGGGGGATGAAGAAAACCCCCACTGATTAAAGTTTCACTTTATTTTTTTAGAAGGAAAAAACACGGATTAATTTTTAACCTTATAATGGCAATGAAATTTGATTTGCACATGCTTCAATTTCATCGATATCTTGGCGAATTGTTGCCATTTTATTATCCAACTCTTCAGCTTTCATGGCAGCATCATGTAGTTCATCCTTTAAATATTCAGGGATGTTTCCTTCGTATTTATAATAGAGCTTATGTTCTAAGCTTGCCCAAAAATCCATTGCCAGTGTACGTAACTGAATTTCAGCAAAGACATCCTTTGTACCAGAATTCAATAATAATGGATACTTGATGATCATATGCAAACTTTTATACCCATTTTGCTTCGGAGAGGCTATATAATCTTTTACCTCTATGACTTGCATATCTTCACGATTTTCAATCACTTGTTTTAAATGATAAATGTCTTCTACAAAGCAACATGTAATTCGAATGCCGATAATATCATGTAAATGTTTTTGAGCATTTGCGATTGTTGGAGCCAAATTTTTACGTTCTAACTTCTTTATAATGCTTTCTGGTTGTTTTAGTCTTGTTTTTATATGTTCAAACGGGTTATAGTCTTCTAGGAACTGAGCTTCCCGATTCATAATTTCAAATTTTGTTTTTAATTCTTCTAAAGCAAATGTATATGGTAATACAAATGTTTTCCAATAGTTAATAGTTGATTGGTTATACTCCATTTATATACACACCTTTTTCATATTTACAACTTAGGTTGCTTATTATACTAAATACCAAATCATATAAGCACATGCTGCAAATGATGAAATCATGAAACGATATTTGGCTTTCATATTCTTTAACTCCTTTCATCTCCATTTTCTATATCGATTTAAAAAATTGTTAGCAAATTGATTATGTACAATTGTAATAGTAATAGATTGATGTGAATTTCGTATGAACTAATTGTTTCGATTGTTTGTCTTTTTTATAGTGAGTACAAGAATTACTTGGATCTGAGATATTTTAATTACATCTTTACGCATGATAGGTTGGTTAACCTCTTATTTGTATATTGAATAAAAATGATTGTTGGTTTTGAAAAATTAGCAAATGCTAGACGATCTGCGATAAAATTTTTAAAGATATAGAAATTCCGTTGTAGCAAAGATGTTCGCTAATGCCAATCGACATTCATCTCTTAAGTAATCATTGGGAGATGCCCTTCATATTCCTTGAAGTGGAAGTTTTCTGTCGGAAAACGATAGAGTATAGATAATATGCATAGAAAATTTTTCGTATGTAATTGACAAAAGGGATGTTTCTGTATATGATATAAATCGTAATGATTACGTTTTAGTTGCAAACTTGAATTAGAAAGGAGGGGGCATATGCGTGTCAATATTACATTAGCTTGTACAGAATGCGGAGATCGTAATTATATTACCAAAAAGAATAAACGAAATAATCCGGAACGTATCGAATTAAAAAAATATTGTCCACGATTAAAGCGAGTAACATTGCATCGTGAAACGAAGTAAGGCAGCTAGAAATATCTAGCTGTTTTTTTATAGATGTCCATTCCATTTTATGGAATAATAAAAAGGATAGACAGAGGATGGGAGAGGATATGATGAATGCAAACGATCAAAAAAGAAAAGAGCAAGTTGCGCATATTATTGAAATTCCAGATGAATATGTGCTTGTTGTAGATGATAAAAAAATGAATGAAGAGGTACATCTTCTTTGGTGGGAGAAATGTGGTAAACCAGAGGAAAGCATTCAAGTATGTTTGCGGAAAGAGGATGGAGAATTATTAGAATTATCTATTTGTAAAGAAACAATGCAAAAACAAAACGGAATTGCTGAATCAAAAGCGAAGGAAATTGCAGATGCATTTATAAAAAAACATGCACCTTATATACATGGAGAGTGTAACTTTATATATGTAACTTCAAAAAAAGAGTGTATTGCCGTTGAATATAAACAAGAAGTACATGGATGCCCTTTACCTCGAACGGGTTGCGTAGTGGAAATAGATCTACTCGGAAATATTATTACATTTAGAAACAAAGGAATAAAAGAAAGACCAACTTGGCCAAGTTCCATTATTAAGAAGGAGGTTATTTTAGACAAATTGCGAAAAAAACAGGAAGTGGAACTTGTTTTTGTACATCTTTCTAACGGATGGCTTACATATGAAAATCGCGAAATGAAGGATGGATACAATCTTGTATATGAGCCGATTACAGCACATGCTTTTATAAATCCGTGCACAGGAGCAGACTTACATGATAGGAGTCATTATATAATTGAAACAGCCTCATTGCCATCTTTGAAAGAAAAAGTGGAAATGGCAACCGACGTTTATCAACTACTGCATATAGATACGACAAAAATGAAAAAAGTACATGAAAAGTCAGAAGGAAGAGAATTGACAAGCGTTTGGACAAAGGTGTCAACGGAAGAAAAGCATCGAAAAGATAACGATAAATCTTTTGATACATATTGTAGACAACACATTCCTATCTTGCAGTATGAAGAGGCAACGACTATAACAATTGATCAAGAGACAAATCAATTGCTTACATACTGTAAGTGGGGAAAGACTGCGTGCGAAGAACCAATATTAACACGTAAGCAATGTTTGGAAAAAGCATTGCAATTTTTAGGGAAAGTGTTTCCACATTTTGAAGAACATCTTCGCATTTGGAAGAACCAAGAGGATGATGAGGATCTAGGGCATTTTAATTTTTATGTGTACGTGAATGGGATTCGTATTGAAGGTGAGATGGTGAGCGTTGTTATTGATGCATCATCAGGAGAAGTAGACATGTATCGTGGCGTATCGCAACAGGTAATTGAACAGCTACTCAGTTATGACACAAATGTAAAAGTAAATCAAGAAACAGCATTAGATACGTACTGTCAGGCGCTTCATGTATGGTTGAAGTGGTTTGAAGAATGTGAGACCAATCCGCCTCAGTATCAGCTTGTCTATGTGCCAACGACTGGGAACATAAGTGAGGGATATGGTGCAGATTATGAAAATAGAAAAGAAATTCGCTATATTGACGCCCATACAGGAGAAAAGATTTGGAGTAAGTAAGTTTGCCAAAAAGTCCATTGAGGACTCTCGATGGACTTTTTAATACCTCTCTCAAATAGTAAGTGAATTGGTTTTAATGAAATTTAAGTATTCCTTTTTCTACAGCATATATATTTATCATCAGTCTCTACCGCAAAATCGTGAGCACGTTGATGTTTAACTTCTCCACGCACAGGTAATATGTTTTAATGATGAATTTTCATATTTAAATGGGTACAGACACAAACAACTTCACGCCCACATACATATAGTAAAGACCACTATTTTGGCGGGGGTGAAGGGTTTGAGTTTATTCGCCGCAATTGGATATATGGTTCGTGAAGTGTTTGTGTTTGTTTCTTATGTGAAAAACAATGCGTTTCCACAACCATTGTCACCAGATGACGAAAAAAAGTACTTAGAGTTAATGGAGCAAGGGGATGCTCAAGCGAGAAACTTATTGATTGAACATAACTTGCGGCTTGTGGCCCACATTGTTAAGAAATTTGAAAACACAGGTGAAGATGCAGAAGATTTAATCTCAATCGGCACAATTGGGCTTATTAAAGCGATTGAAAGCTATTCAGCAGGGAAAGGAACAAAGCTTGCAACATATGCAGCACGCTGTATTGAAAATGAAATTTTAATGCATCTCCGCGTTTTGAAGAAAACAAAAAAGGATGTTTCACTTCATGACCCGATTGGGCAAGATAAAGAGGGTAATGAAATATCACTTATCGATATTTTGAAATCTGAATCAGAAGACGTGATCGATATGATTCAACTTAGTATGGAGTTAGAAAAAATTAAAGAGTACATTGATATTTTAGATGAGAGGGAGAAAGAAGTTATTGTAAAGCGTTTTGGACTCGGACTGGATAAGGAGAAAACGCAGCGAGAAATCGCAAAGGCGCTTGGGATTTCCAGGAGCTATGTATCAAGAATTGAGAAGCGAGCACTGATGAAAATGTTTCATGAATTTGTGAGGGCGGAGAAAGAGATGAAAGCAAAGGAATAAGAAAAAGGAACGACTGCATTGATACGGCAGTCGTTCCTTTTTTCTTTTGATGCAGGTGATAAAAAGCGAAGCGAAAAGAAGAAATATATGTTCACTGTTGAAAATGATGGATTCTATCTGTAATATTAGAAGGTGCTAACGAATTTATCCAACAGTATCGGGCAGTGAGACTTTCATTGTAGATTGAAAGAAAAATAAAGATGATAGATAGGAGTTTGATTGTCCGTAATCGTTTGATTGGTAAAGGTTCATAATCAGCGGGAAAGGGAAAATCTTGCTGCTTATAGTTTCACTTTATGAAAGAGGCTATATTTTTCTTGTATAATATGTAGACTGTCTGTAATAACGTAAAGGTGTTTATTTAGATAAACGGCATGATATCGCAAGAAAAGAAGGGAAAGCTATATGTAATTGTTATTTTAAGAATGATTAGGAGGTTTCGCAGTTTGCGACGTACATTATATCGACTGATGATTGAACTTACAAATGGGCGTTTTACTTCTTATATATTACGTAAATTTGCACAGTCTCGTTTCAGTTCTATTATTATTCCCTCTTATGCAAAAGTGTTTCAAATTAATCAAGATGAGATGGAAAAAGATTTAAAAGAATATCGAACGTTACATGAGTTATTTACACGTAAATTAAAAGAAGGAAAGCGAATGATTCATGCAGAGGCAGCAGCTGTTGTTAGCCCTGTTGATGGAATTTTTGCAGATTTTGGACCGATTGAAGAATCGAAAACATTTGATATTAAAGGGAAGCGCTATTCGATTGTAGATATGCTTGGCAATGAAGAAAGAGCGAGTCGTTATGCCGGCGGTACATATGTGGTGATTTATTTAAGTCCAAGTCATTATCATCGCATTCATAGTCCACTTTCCGGTACTGTGACAGAGCGGTTTGAGCTAGGGGGAAAATCATATCCTGTAAATGCAGCAGGCATGAAATATGGGAAAGAACCTTTGTCAAAGAATTATCGTTCTGTTACAGAAGTAGATAGTGAAGGAAAGCGTATGGCGCTAGTAAAAGTAGGAGCTATGTTTGTAAACAGTATTGAACTTCTTCATAAACGAAACACTGTTCAAAAAGGTGAAGAGATGGCATACTTTACATTTGGGTCGACAGTTGTTCTGCTGTTTGAAAAAGGAATGATCGAAGCTGTTTCAACGTTAACAAGCGGTCAAGAACTCCGTGTAGGCGAAAAGATTGCAACTCGATTAACCTCATAGTAGTGAACAGTAGAAGTCTATAATAAGCTTGTATGGACTCAAGGAAGTGAGATGTGTCAATGTGTCTAATGAAAATTCCTGAAAGTTGGAAAGTTCATTTTAGTTAAGAGCCATCTTACCGATGGCTCTTTTTACAAATAAGGCATTATTTTATATGTACTTAAGAAGATTTGACAAGCTTGTCCTCTAATGAACGTCTAATGATTTCTTGTTTTATAAGTAAAATAAAGTCAGGATTTAATTTTAGTTCTTTTGCTTTATAATAAGACTCAGTGAGTAATTCGGTAGATAACTGTTCTATATGATTTGTATTCAAGATGAGTCACCTCCTAGTAATTAAGGATAGGTTCTTTGTTGCATCTAATGTATCAAAAAAATATGATGGTCACAAACGCATGGTTATCCACAAAGTGTCGTGGATAAATTGTGTATGAAATGTTAATAATTTCTAAATTGACTGAAATATTAATGTGGAAAATGTGTACAAGTTTATCCACATGCTGTCTATCGAAAAATGTTGTCGAAAAATTTTATGAAAAATCCTCAAAGAGGTGAAAGAAATTGAAACTATTTTTACCAAATGAATACGTGAAAAACGTATATCATATTCAACCAGAAGAGCTAAAAAAACGTGGAATTAAAGGCGTTATTACAGATTTAGATAACACGTTAATTGAATGGGATCGTCCTAATGCCACGCCGCAGCTTGAACAATGGTTTTTGAAAATGAAGGAACAAAACATTCAAGTAACGGTTGTGTCAAATAATAATGAAAAACGAGTAAAGGATTTTGCAGAACCACTTGGAATTCCATTTATTCATAGTGCACGTAAGCCGTTTGTTCGTGCGTTTAAACGTGCAATAGAACAAATGAATTTGAAGCCAGAGGAAGTTGTAGTCATTGGAGATCAGATTTTAACAGATGTATTAGGTGGCAATCGAGTTGGGCTACATACGATTTTAGTTGTACCAGTTGCACAAACGGATGGATTAGTAACGCGCTTCAATCGAAAAATTGAGCGAAGAATTATGAAAAACATGAAGAAAAAAGGTTTAATTCATTGGGAGGAATAAAGTTTGATTGAAACGATTAAATGTATTGGTTGTGGTGTAGAGATTCAGACAGAAAACAAAAGTGAAGTTGGATATGCACCGGCTTCATCTTTGCAAAAAGAGCAAGTAATTTGTCAACGTTGTTTCCGTTTAAAGAATTATAATGAAATCCAGGACGTGTCGCTAACGGATGATGACTTTTTACGTATTTTAAATGGAATTGGCCAGTCAGAGGCATTAGTTGTTAAAATTGTTGATATTTTTGATTTTAATGGAAGTTGGTTACCAGGATTACATCGCTTTGTTGGGAACAACAAAGTGTTACTTGTAGGAAATAAGGCGGATTTAATTCCGAAATCTGTAAAACATGATAAGATGAAACATTGGATGCGCTATAGTGCAAAGCAGCTTGGTTTAAAAGCGGAAGATGTCTTTTTAATTAGTGCAGCGAAAGGGCAAGGTATTCAAGAACTTGCAGAGGCGATTGAAAAGTATCGAAACGGTAAAGATGTATATGTTGTAGGATGTACGAATGTTGGGAAATCAACATTTATTAATCGCATGATTAAAGAATTTAGCGAAGAAACTGAAAATGTGATTACAACATCTCATTTTCCAGGAACAACGTTAGATTTAATTGATATCCCATTAGATGATACGTCTTCTTTATATGATACACCGGGAATTATTAATCATCATCAAATGGCTCATTATGTTGGGAAGCAAAGCTTAAAAATAATTACACCAACAAAAGAGATTAAGCCAATGGTATTCCAATTAAATGAAGAACAAACATTATTCTTTAGTGGATTGGCACGCTTTGATTATGTGAGCGGTGGTCGTCGTTCATTTACTTGCTATTTCTCAAACCGTTTAACAATTCATCGTACAAAGCTAGAAAAAGCAGATCAATTACATGAAAAACATGCTGGGGAATTATTAAATCCACCAACTCCAGAGGAATTAGAAAGCATGCCTGAATTTGTGAAATATGAATTTAATATTCGTGAGCCAAAAACAGATGTTGTATTTTCTGGATTAGGATGGGTTACTGTGAACGAACCAGGAGCAAAAATTGTTGCTCATATACCAAAAGGAGTTAGTGTTTCATTACGTAAATCTTTAATTTAAATGGAGAGGGATTTATGAAACAATTATATGGTGTAATCGGAAATCCAATTGGACATTCCTTATCACCGCTTATGCATAATGATGCGTTTGAACATTTAGGAATAGATGCTCATTATCATGCGTTTCTTGTAGAAGAAGAGATGCTAGGGGAAGCTGTGAAAGGGTTAAAGGCGTTAGGAGTTTCAGGGATCAATGTAACGACTCCACATAAAGTTGCTATTATGAAATATTTAGATGAAATCGATCCGTTAGCAAAGCAAATCGGTGCAGTAAATACTGTTGTTCATCGAAACGGCAAGCTTGTTGGTTATAATACAGATGGAATTGGGTATGTTCGTTCTTTGCAGGCTATTAGTAAAGAACCCTTACGTCACAAACGTATGTTATTACTCGGTGCAGGTGGTGCATGTCGTGCTATTTATTGTTCGCTAGTAGCTGCAGGAGTAAAAGAAATCGATATTGCCAACCGGACGGTAGAAACAGCAAAGCAGTTGATTGCAAGTAGCAAAGAACGGGTTGTTTCAAAGGCGCTTTCACTAGAGAAAGCGACGGAAGCACAAGAGAATTATGATGTGCTGATTCAAACGACAACGATAGGTATGCATCCACATGTACAACATACGCCAATGCAAATTGGCTCTTTAAAACAAGGGGCAATTGTTTCTGATATTATTTATAATCCTTTTGAAACGAAGTTCTTACATGATGCAAAATTGAGTGGAGCGATTGTTCAAAACGGTATTGATATGTTTGTTTATCAAGGGGCACTTGCCTTT
Organism: Bacillus cytotoxicus NVH 391-98; assembly: GCF_000017425.1. Classification (GTDB taxonomy): domain Bacteria; phylum Bacillota; class Bacilli; order Bacillales; family Bacillaceae_G; genus Bacillus_A; species Bacillus_A cytotoxicus. The sequence continues at coordinate 3,105,628 of NC_009674.1, read as the reverse complement.
GAGATGTGGACTGGAATGATGCCAGACATTAATAGAATGAAACAATTAGTAATAAGAAAGCTTGGAGGATAATGATATGTTAACAGGAAAACAAAAAAGATTTTTACGTGCAAAGGCGCATCATTTAACACCGATTTTTCAAGTAGGAAAAGGTGGCGTAAATGAAAATATGATTAAACAAATTGCAGATGCATTAGAGGCTCGTGAATTATTTAAAGTGAGCGTATTGCAAAACTGTGAGTTTGACCGCCGTGAAGTTGCAGAAGAACTAGCACAAGGTGCGGGGGCAGAAATTGTTCAAGTGATTGGAAGTACAATCGTTTTATATAAAGAATCAAGAGAAAATAAGCAAATTCAACTTCCATAATCGTCGAGGACTTGTATAGTTTTTTTTCGAAAAAATACGTATTGTAGATGAAATGAACAGAAGTAAGCTTTTCCAAAAGAGCAGTTCTTGAGGGGGAGAAAGTGAAACTTTGATCAGTAGGGAGGATTCCTCGCTGATTAAAGGCCCTCATGAATCGGGTTGCCCCAAAATAGCGGGATAAAATAAAGGAGGCATTTCCTTTGAAAAAGATCGGAATTATTGGTGGTACATTTGACCCGCCGCATTATGGACATTTGTTAATTGCGAATGAAGTGTATCATACATTAGAATTGGATGAAGTTTGGTTTTTACCTAATCAAATACCGCCTCATAAGAGGAATCGAAATGTTACAAGCGCAGAAGATCGACGAAAGATGTTGGAGTTAGCAATAGAGAAAGAAGGCTATTTTTCACTTTGTTTAGAGGAGCTTGAGAGAGAAGGACCATCTTATACATATGACACTATGTTACAATTAACGAAGAAGCACCCGGATACAACGTTTTATTTTATTATTGGCGGTGATATGGTGGAGTATTTGCCAAAGTGGTATAACATCGAAAAACTGCTTGAACTTGTAACGTTTGTTGGCGTTGCAAGGCCGGGCTATACTTTACAGACACCTTATAAAATTTTGACGATAGAAATTCCGGAATTTGCTGTTTCTTCATCTTTACTGCGAGAGAGGTATAAGAATAAGAAGACGTGTAAATATTTGCTTCCAGAACAAGTACAGTCATATATTGAGAGGAATGGGTTGTATGAATCGTGACAAAGCTCTTGAGATTGTAAAAAAACAAATGCATGAAAAGCGCTATATACATACGATTGGTGTAATGGAAACAGCGATTGAATTGGCTCAGCGATATGGTGTGGATGAGAAAAAAGCAGAGATGGCTGCTATTTTTCATGATTATGCGAAGTGTAAACCAATTCAAGAAATGGAAGATATCATTAAACGGACGGATTTGCCAAAAGATTTGCTTCAATATAATAAAGAGTTATGGCATGCACCGGTTGGGGCATACTTAGTAGAAAAAGAAGTAGGCATTACAGATCCAGAAATTTTGCAAGCTATTACATATCATACGAGTGGACATGAGAAGATGACAATGCTTGATAAGGTTATTTATGTAGCAGACTATATTGAACCTGGACGCAAGTTTCCAGGCGTGGATGAGGCGCGAAAGTTAGCGCAGGAGGATATAAATAAAGCATTATTATTTGCATTAAAGCGTACGATTCAATTTTTAATGGAAAAGAACCAAACGATTTATCCGTTAACATTTCAAACGTATAATGCAGTTGTAAAGGAGGAAATTACTGGATGAATAATAAAGACTTATTAATGCTAGCAGCAAAGGCAGCTGATGATAAACGAGCAGAGGACATCGTAGTATTAAATATGCAAGGGATTTCACCAATTGCTGATTACTTTATCATTTGTCATGGGAATTCTGATAAGCAAGTACAAGCAATCGCGCGTGAAATTAAAGCGAAGGCACATGAATTTCAAATTGATGTAAAGCGTATGGAAGGGTTTGATGAGGCGCGCTGGGTTCTTGTAGATCTTGGTGATGTTGTAGCACATGTATTCCATAAAGATGAGCGTGATCATTATAATCTAGAGCGCCTATGGGGCGACGTACCGCGCGAAGATATTACAGAAGAGTTAAGCCAATGAGATATGAGCAATTCGCATTACTGTACGATAAACTTATGAATGATGTCCCATACGACAAGTGGGTAGAGTTTACAGAGGAGAGTTTGCAGCAGGCGGGGATGAAAGAAACGAAAATCCTTGATGTAGCTTGTGGTACTGGGAATGTAACGCTTCCACTTGTACAAAAAGGCTATGATATGACTGGTGTAGACCTTTCGGAAGAAATGTTAGCAGTTGCCCAGCAAAAATTAGGAGCAAAAGGGCATTTCATCCCATTTTATCAACAGGATATGAGAGAGTTAGATGTTCCTGGAGAATTCGATTGTGTAACGATTTTTTGTGATTCATTAAATTATGTATTGCAAGAAGAAGGGATACAAGAAACATTTAAGAGAGTATTTCAACATTTACGGAAAGATGGTTTATTTTTATTTGATGTGCATTCTTTATATAAAGTTCATCACATCTTTCAAAATGAAACGTATACAGTAAATGGAGAAGAGATAGCCCTTATTTGGAACTGTTTTCCTGGAGAAGTACCAGATAGTGTGGAACATGAATTATCATTCTTTGTCCAAGATCCAGAAGAAGGGGTATATCACCGATTTGATGAATATCATATCCAGCGTGCATATCCGGTTGAATTGATTACGAAATGGCTTGAAGAAGCGGGTTTTTCTGTAATCCGTGTTATGGGTGATTTTGAACGTATGGAAGTAACAGAACAGACAGAACGCATCTTTTTTATGGTGAAAAAGAATGGATAAAACGAAAAGCAACCTATTCATTGGTTGCTTTTCGTTTTATTTTGCAAAAATAAGAGAAAATAAAGGATTTTATATATAGATGGCGTATTCTTTACGTGTGCCTGCTAAATTGCTCTTCTGCACCAGCTAAATCTTCTGCATATTTTTTATGTGTTCGTTCGAATAACTTGTGGAACATATCCCCGCCGTGTTCTTTTAAAATTTGGATTCCTTCTCCAGTGACCCCACCTTTTACACATACTTTTTCTTGTAATGTCGGTAATGTGAAAATTTCCTTTTCAAGCAATTTCCCCATCCCAATGACCATTTCACTTGCTAAAGTAGTAGCTTCTTCGTGAGTAATTTTTGTTTGCTCTACCGCTGCGTCAATAAAGGCCTGTAATAAATAACTAAAGAACGCTGGTCCGCAACTTGCAATATCAGATGAAACGCGCGTAATATCTTCTTCAATGATTATAGGTGTAGAAATATTTTTGAATAAGTTCAGTAATTGTTCTTTCCATTCCTCAGAACAGTTTTTTCCAAATGTGAATAGGGAAGCGCCAGAGAATGCTCGGTTTGTAATGCTTGGAATAATGCGTGCAACGTGACAAGAAACCACTTTTTCTAATTGGCTGGCTGATATAGGACTAGTGATAGAAATTAAACATTTTTCATCGGTCAAGTAGGCGGTATGTTGTTTTAAAATAGGATAAATATCTAAAGGTTTGACGCAAATAAAAACAAGTTCTGAACGTTCTATTACTTCTTGCACTGTTTTTGCTATACAAATAGAAGGATACTTCTCTTTTATATGATATGCTTTGGCAGGCGTACGATTAATAATAGTGAGGCACGAAGGTTTGACAGCGCGTGTTTCTAAAAAAGCATCAATGAGTATATTTCCCATGTTTCCTGTCCCTATGATTCCGATGTTCAATGTTTCATCCCTCCTTCGTAACATCTTTCTCCTAAACAATATGAACTATGTTGTGAATTTATGAATGGGAGGAATAAAATGATGTGGAATTTACAAAAGAAGTGGTTAGCTTTATTAGGAGCTGCTGGATGTGTGATTGTTCTTTTTTTATGGCAGACAAACAATCAAGAAGAGAAAGCAACGGTTCAACTTCAATCAGCGACAGCTATGAAACGCGAAGAGAAAAATAAATCAAAAGAATTGGAAACAAAAGAGCAGAAAAAAGAAATTATAGTTGATATAAAAGGGGCTGTGCAAAGAGAGGGAGTTTATGAGCTAAGAGAAGGTTCTCGCGTGAAAGATGGTATTGAAAAAGCAGGAGGGTTTTTGCCAGAAGCGGATGTAACACAAGTAAATTTAGCTCAAATTATGCAGGATCAAATGCTTTTATATATTCCTAAAAAAGGAGAACGATTACATGAAACAACGCTACCGGTTCAACAATCTGGAAAGATATCGATCAATCAAGCTTCAAAAGAACAGCTTGAAAACATAACAGGAATCGGTCCGAGGAAAGCGGAGGCAATTATAAAATATCGCGAAGAGCATGGAGCATTTCAAAAGATAGAAGATTTGTTGGAGATAGATGGGATTGGAGAGAAATCACTTGAAAAGATGAAAGATCAAATTATGATTCCATAAAGCAAAACGGGAGTCGTACCATATGAATTTCAAAAGATGAAAGGAGTGTAAAGCCCTCTTTGATTATACGACTGCAAATTTTATGGGAATATAATAAAATATTGACGAGCTTTTTCTTCTTTCGCTACACTACAGATAGACAAAAAGGTGGGTGAAGATATGGAACGAATTTCTTGGGATCAATATTTTATGACGCAAAGCCATTTGTTATCGCTACGTAGCACATGTACAAGGCTTGCAGTAGGAGCGACAATTGTCCGCGACAAGCGAATTATTGCAGGTGGTTATAACGGTTCAATTAAGGGCGGTGTTCATTGTATAGATGAAGGGTGCTATGTCATTGATAATCATTGTGTGCGTACAATACATGCAGAAATGAATGCTTTATTACAGTGTGCGAAATTTGGTGTAAAAACAGAGGGTGCTGAAATTTACGTTACGCATTTTCCTTGTTTGCAATGCTGTAAAGCGATTATTCAAAGCGGTATTACGGCCGTGTATTATGCGCAAGATTATAAAAATCATCCGTATGCGATAGAGTTATTTAAACAAGCAAATGTGACTGTAAAACATGTTCCTTTAGAATATGATATTGCATCATTAGAGCAACAAGAGCGTCATACGCAATTGAAAGAACTGTTTTCTTCGTTAGAAAAAGAAGATTTAACAATGGACGAACTACAACGAGTATTCACAAAAGCGAAACAAATGCTATAAGGAGTGAGAATGAGTTGCGTAGGCAATGGGGCTATATTGCAATTTCTTTTGTAATAGGAATTGCAATTGCCTGTTCTTCGTCCCAATTATTGGGTACGATTTTATTTGGGTGCTATTTTTTATTCTGCACATACCGTACTTCGCGTCAAACCCTCATGTTCTGTATAGTAGCGTGTCTTAGTAGTTTTCTTTATACATCATATATTGAACAGGAAAATAAGCCTTCTATACGTTATGATTTAGAATCCATAACGGGTGTGATTCTAAATACTCCTCTTATTAATGGGAATCGCCTCTCTTTTCAAATAGAAGATAACTCAAAAAATAAAGTGCAGCTATTTTATAACATGCAGTCAGAGAAGGAAAAGAATGTGCTGCGCGGGTTACGTGTGGGGATGGTATGTACTTTTAGAGGAGCGTTAAAGGAACCGCCAAGCGCTCGGAATTTTTATGGATTTGATTATAAAAATTACTTGTACAAACAAAGGATTCATTTTTTGTTTGAGGCAACCGCAATAATGGATTGTAGCAACAATCATGTTACATTTGTAAATTGGCTTTTTCAATTGAGACAAAAAGCAACGTTGGCAGTTGCAGAAATGTTTCCCGAACAATCGGGTGCATTTATGAATGCACTATTATTTGGAGACCGCCAATTCATGTCATATGAAGTGGAACAACAATATCAACAGTTTGGTTTGATTCACTTGCTTGCTATTTCAGGTTCACACATTGTATTACTATCGGCAATTGTATATTTTGTTTTGCTTCGAATTGGTGTAACAAGGGAAAGAACAACAACTGCTCTTATAATTTGTATCCCGCTGTATATGTTTTTTGCGGGGGCATCTCCTTCTGTTATGCGAGCTTCTATTATGGGTACTTTATTGCTCATAGGGGTGATGCATTCCTTTCGTTTATTCAGTATAGATGCGATTAGTGTAACAGCTATATTCATGCTCATATATGATCCATACATGCTTTTTGATATTGGATTTCAATTTTCGTTTATTGGTAGTTTGGCGTTATTGTTATCTGCAAATACATTGTTACAGCATAACCGCGGAGTGATTCAAAATGCAATCATCCTTTCTCTTATTTCACAACTTGCCAGTATCCCGATTACGCTCTATCATTTCGGTTATTTTTCTCCATACAGTATTCCCCTCAATTTGATTTATGTTCCATTCCTGTCTTGTATTGTATTACCGTGTAGCATCATTATTTTTTTATGTATGATGATTTTCCCTCCGCTGGCAAAAGGAATTGCACATCTACTATCTATATGTTTACGCATGTCTAATGATGTTTTGCAGTATTGTGAAGCCTTTCCTTTTGTACGGTTTACGTTTGGACAAACTCCTCCATTTCTTGTAGTGCTTTATTCCTTTAGTATCATTATTATATGTATCGTGTGGGAAAGAGCGATTAGGAAAATATTTTTATATTTCGCCTTTGGTATCTTCTTTTTTTTATGTATGTGTCATTATCTATCTCCATATTTTCGCGCAAGTGGCAGCGTGACATTTATTGATGTGGGACAAGGTGATGCGATATTGATTCGCCTTCCGTATGATAAAGAAGTGTATCTTATTGATACAGGAGGGACAATTCCGATAAAAAAAGAACATTGGCAACAGAAGAAACATGAATTTTCTATTGGGGATGATGTGCTCATTCCTTTTTTACAAAAGCAAGGAATTCGCACGATTGATAAGTTGATTGTGACACATGGTGATGTCGATCATATGGGAGCGGCTAAAGAGGTAGTAGCAGCTCTTGATGTAAAAGAAATTATATTTGGAAAAAAGAGAAAAGATTCTGTATTAGAAGCTGAATTGAAGTACCTTGCGCAGAAAAAAGACATGCGAATCAATAAGGTGAAAGAAGGCGACGGATGGAAAGTTGATGAAGTGGAATTTAGAGTATTATCACCAGAGGGAAGCGAAACAAGTGATAATGATTCTTCTATTGTTCTATGGGCGAAAATAGGAGAATTTACATGGTTGTTTACAGGAGATTTAGAAGAAAAGGGTGAGGAACGTATAGTAAAACAATATCCAAACTTGCGAGCGGACATACTAAAAGTTGGGCATCATGGGAGCAAGACATCTTCTACTGCCCCGTTTTTGCGGCTTATTCAGCCGAAGAAAGCGATTATTTCGGTAGGAGAGCATAATCGATATGGACATCCGCATGACCAAGTATTAAAGCGCCTTGAGGAAATGCAAGTGGAAGTGTGGCGGACAGATAGGGAAGGAGCCATTTTGTATACTTTTCAAGGAAAGAATGGAACATTTCAAAGCAAATTAACATATGATGAAACACAGAAAAGGATGAAAAAAGACCGCAAGTAGCGGTCTTTAGGAACCTATAAATTTAATGATTGTTGCAATAATAAAAAGTGTTGCGAAAAAACCAAATGAGACGATAAATCCTACCCCTGAATCAACAGCATCATTACGTTTGCTTTGAACGTTTTGCTCAAATTCATTCATTTAGCATCCCTCCCCAACATTCCACTTTAGTATAAAATATTGTCAGAAAAAAATCTACAATTTCTCCGCATAGATAGTAAGAGTATCCCGTGTATTCTCTTTTTTAGAAGGTGAATATCCCAAAAAATAAGAAAGATTTACATTACCAAGTATGTTAACAGTTGGTACTTATACTTGGAGGGTTGCTGTAAATAATAAAAGTAAAGTGGTTTACCGCACACCAATAAGATTCCCGGGGCTTATTGCGTGGCGTTTTATATAAATAAAGGAACAGGCAAATACCTGTTCCTTTGGACTTGTAAAACATTACATCCACCAGTAGTATAAAGGTATATTGCCAAATTAGGGAGTAGGAAAAGTATGAGTGATATACATAAGAAAATTAAAAAGAAACAGTTTGCTCCGTTTTATTTATTGTATGGAACGGAAGCCTATTTTATAAATGAAACAATCGATTTAATTACAGTAGAGGCACTTGCCGAAGAAGATCGTGATTTTAATATTGTTACATATGATTTAGAAGAGGCGTATTTAGAGGATGTAGTAGAGGATGCAAGGACGCTTCCATTCTTTGGAGAGCGAAAAATATTATTAATAAAGTCCCCGTTATTTTTAACATCACAGAAAGAAAAATTGGAGCAAAATATAAAAATCCTTGAGGAATATATTGCTGAACCATCTCCATTTTCGATCATGATTTTTATCGCTCCATATGAAAAGTTAGATGAGCGAAAAAAAATTACGAAGTTATTAAAGAAAACGGCTGAGGTAGTAGAAGCGAATGCTATGCAAGTACAAGATGTTAGGAAATGGATTGTAAAGCGTGCTGAAGAAGTTCATGTGCATGTTGAAGAGGCGGCTGTAAGTTTGCTTTTGGAGCTCGTAGGGAGCAATGTAACAATGTTAGCAAAGGAAATGGATAAGTTAACACTGTATGTTGGAACGGGCGGAGACATTACAACAAAACTTGTAAGTGAACTTGTACCGAAGTCAGTTGAGCAAAATGTTTTTGCCTTAACAGAAAAAGTCGTAAAAAAAGATATAGCAGGAGCAATGAAAATATTAGATGGCTTATTTACACAACAGGAAGAACCAATTAAATTATTAGCGTTGCTAGTGAGTCAATTCCGTTTATTACATCAAGTAAAAGAACTACAGCAGCGAGGATACGGACAAAATCAAATTGCTTCGCATATTGGTGTTCATCCGTACCGAGTAAAATTGGCGATGAATCAAACGAAACTTTTCTCATTTGAAGAATTGAAAAAGGTAATTTTCGAGTTAGCGGAAGCGGACTATAGTATGAAAACAGGGAAAATGGATAAGAAGTTAGTTCTAGAATTTTTCTTAATGAGACTGAATCATATGTGACCGGAAAAGTTCATGCGACAATTAGCATGAACTTTTTGTATATAAAAAAACGACCCAAATGGATCGTTTTTAAACGTCTTACGCGTTTACTTTTTTCGCTAAGCGAGATTTTTGACGAGCTGCAGCGTTTTGGTGGATAAGACCTTTACGAGCTGCTTTGTCAAGTTTTTTAGAAGCAGTTTTGAAAGCTTCTTTAGCATTTTCAAGATCGTTATTAGAAACTAAAGCTTCTACAGTTTTAACAGCAGTACGCATGTCAGATTTGATAGAAGCGTTATGTGCACGACGCTCTTCGCTAAGTTTAGCGCGTTTGATAGCAGATTTGATGTTTGCCATACTTTTCACCTCCCTGGTGCGATCGAGTGACTCGATACTTACATAGAACAAGTGATATTCTATCAAACGGTGGAGATAATTGCAATAGCGATATCGATGAAATTTCATATAAAGGAAAGAATGGCTCCGTAGAACTTTGGGAAATCTAACTATATTTACTATAAATTATGGAGGAGATACGATGAAAGAACCATTGGATTTAAGTAAATATGCTGTTAGAACTGACCTTGCGGTAGAGGCGCATCAAATGTTGCAAGAACGGCAACAAGAAAACACCGGTATTCAAGGGGTGATTATAAAAGAGCGTGAAGAGGAAGGGATGACGATTACGAAAGTGACGATTGATGAGAGTGCTTCGGAAGCAATGGGTAAAAAGGCTGGAAATTATTTAACACTTGAAGTGCAGGGGATTCGTCAGCAAGATACAGAACTGCAACGAAAAGTAGAGCGTATTTTCGCAAAAGAATTTGCTTATTTTTTGGAAGAGATTGGGGTTAAGAAGGAAGCGAGTTGTTTAATCGTTGGATTAGGGAATTGGAATGTAACACCAGATGCACTTGGTCCGATTGTTGTAGAGAATGTCCTTGTAACGCGCCATCTTTTTAAATTGCAACCTGAAAGTGTGGAGGATGGATATCGTCCTGTTAGTGCGATTCGGCCGGGTGTCATGGGGATTACCGGAATTGAAACGAGCGATGTGATTTTCGGTATTATCGAAAAAACAAAGCCGGATTTTGTAATTGCAATTGATGCCTTGGCGGCACGTTCTATTGAACGAGTAAATAGTACGATACAGATTTCAGATACAGGGATTCACCCAGGTTCTGGAGTAGGGAATAAAAGAAAAGAACTTAGTCAAGAAACGCTTGGTATTCCTGTAATCGCAATTGGTGTTCCAACAGTTGTAGATGCTGTTTCTATTACGAGTGACACGATTGACTTTATTTTAAAACATTTTGGACGCGAAATGAAGGAAGGAGATAAGCCTTCTCGTTCTTTATTACCAGCAGGATTTACATTTGGTGAGAAAAAGAAATTAACAGAGGAAGATATGCCGGATGAAAAAAGTCGAAATATGTTTTTAGGGGCTGTAGGTATGTTAGAAGAAGAGGAAAAGCGAAAATTAATTTATGAAGTATTGGCTCCGCTTGGACATAACTTAATGGTGACACCAAAAGAAGTAGATGCATTTATTGAAGATATGGCAAATGTAATCGCAAGTGGTTTAAATGCAGCGCTTCATCATCAAATTGATCAAGATAATACAGGAGCATATACACATTGAGTCGCTTTTCGTTGCAATGTGTGTGCGGTGTGATTTTCTGTTTGTTTATCATGCTTGCTGGAATTGGAATGGCAAACTATGGATTGAAGAGTATGAAAGGATATCGGCAGCCGACATATGAACAAATAGCTCATATGACAGGAACGAAACAAGGAAATATGGAAACAGAGATTTTGAGCGAGACGTTTTCTGCAAATGAAAAACAAAAACAGTTAGAAAAAATTAGAAGTTTTAATATAGTAGAAGGTGTTGGAATGAAAATTGCGGAATTGACTCGTAACATTGTAAAGTTTGGACTAGATATAACAATTGGAAAAATTAGAGGAATTTTTAATGCGTTAGGAGCATTCTAATTTAGAAAGTTGTAAAAAGCCCCCTTTTATGATGGCGTGAGCACAAAATCAAAATATATCATCACTTCGACATGAGATAGCGATGGACCGACAAAGTGAAATTTTAATTAGCGGGAGTTCTTCACCCTCCACTGATTATGAGCCCTTGCCAATCGGACTGTTACTGCCCTAAAATAGCGAGATGAAATTCATCCTTTTGCCTCTAGCGAAAAATAGAAATAGGAATTGACACTTATTATTTTTGTTCAGCTCGTCCAAAAAGCTATACTGTTGTGACGAGCTCTTTGTTTGAAAAAGATTTGTCTCTTAATGTGTACTCGCATAAGATAAAAATAGAATGATTTGTCTTGCAAGTAGCACGAGTTTTCATTGAATCTTTGCTGCTCTATTGATATAATCAGTGCTAGTGTATATTGGCGAGACTATTAGGAGTTGAGAACATAGATGAACAAAGAAGAAAGAGCAAAAAGACAGTCCAAAATTCGTAACTTCTCTATCATTGCTCACATTGACCACGGAAAGTCAACGTTAGCAGACCGTATTTTAGAGAAAACAAATGCGTTAACACAGCGCGAAATGAAAGCTCAATTGCTTGACTCTATGGATTTAGAGCGTGAGCGCGGTATTACAATTAAATTAAATGCAGTTCAATTAACGTATAAGGCGAAAGATGGTGAGGAATATATCCTTCATCTAATCGATACGCCAGGACACGTCGACTTTACGTACGAAGTATCTCGTAGTTTAGCGGCTTGTGAAGGTGCAATTCTTGTTGTAGATGCAGCGCAAGGAATTGAAGCGCAAACATTAGCGAACGTATATTTAGCATTGGATAACGATTTAGAAATTTTACCGGTTATTAATAAAATTGATTTACCAAGTGCTGATCCGGAACGTGTTCGTCAAGAAGTAGAAGACGTAATTGGATTGGATGCTTCAGAAGCTGTGCTTGCTTCTGCAAAAGCAGGAATTGGTATTGAAGAAATTTTGGAACAAATTGTTGAGAAAGTACCAGCTCCAGATGGTGACCCAGAAGAGCCGCTACAATGTATGATATTTGACTCTTTATATGACCCATATCGCGGTGTAATCGCATATATCCGCGTTGTAAATGGTACAGTAAAAGTAGGCGATAAAGTACGCATGATGGCAACTGGTAAAGAGTTTGAAGTAACCGAAGTTGGTGTGTTTACACCGAAAACAACGCAGCGAGATGAGTTAACGGTAGGTGATGTTGGCTTCTTAGCGGCATCTATTAAAAACGTAGGAGATACGCGTGTTGGTGATACAATTACACATGCGAAACGTCCAGCAGCAGAACCATTACCAGGTTACCGCAAATTAAATCCGATGGTATTCTGTGGTCTATATCCAATTGATACAGCTCGTTATAATGATCTTCGTGAAGCGTTAGAAAAGCTACAATTAAATGACTCAGCTTTAGAGTTTGAACCAGAAACATCACAAGCGCTTGGCTTCGGTTTCCGCTGTGGTTTCTTAGGACTTCTTCATATGGAAATTATTCAAGAGCGTATTGAACGTGAATTTAAAATTGATTTAATTACAACAGCACCAAGTGTTATTTACAAAGTGTATTTAACAAATGGTGAAGAAATTGTTGTAGATAACCCATCTAATATGCCAGATCCACAGTCTATTGATCGTGTAGAAGAGCCGTATGTAAAAGCATCTATTATGGTGCCGAACGATTATGTAGGTGCGGTTATGGAAATTTGTCAAGGAAAACGCGGTACGTTTATTGATATGCAATATTTAGATGAAACACGTGTTACATTAACGTATGAGATCCCGCTTTCAGAAATTGTATATGATTTCTTTGATCAGCTGAAATCGAATACGAAAGGATATGCTTCATTTGATTATGAATTAATCGGATATCAAGTGTCTAAGCTAGTGAAGATGGATATCTTATTAAATGGAGAACAGGTCGATGCATTATCATTTATCGTACATCGAGACTCTGCGTATGATCGCGGTAAAGTAATCGTAGAAAAGTTAAAAGAATTAATTCCAAGACAACAGTTCGAAGTACCAATTCAAGCTGCGATCGGAAATAAAATTGTAGCGCGTTCTACAATTAAAGCGATGCGTAAAAACGTACTTGCGAAATGTTACGGTGGTGACATTTCGCGTAAGCGTAAATTGCTTGAAAAACAAAAAGAAGGTAAAAAGCGCATGAAGTCTGTTGGATCGGTAGAAGTACCACAAGAAGCGTTCATGGCTGTATTACGAATGGACGATGATAAATAAAAAAAGGAAGCCGCTTTAGCGGTTTCCTTTATTTTTTTAGTTGGTGAATAAATTCGCCCATAAGTTGTGGAAGGTCGTTCCATGCGTGACCAGAAATTAAATTTTTATCAACATGGAAGCGAGTTTGGATGTAAGTTGCACCGCATGCTTCAACTTCTGGACGACAAGCTGTATACGCTGTTAATTCGCGGTTCTTTAAAACGTCTTTAATTACTGTTAAAGCAACAGCGGCATGACATAAAATCATAATTGGTTTATTTGCTTCAAAGAAATGTTTAGCAAGATGTGGGAAACTAGGGTGCATACGGATATGTTCTGGAGCGCGTCCACCAGGAATAATTAAAGCATCGTATTCTTCAGGGTTTACATCATCGAAAGCCGCATGCGCTTCAAGTTGATAGCCGCGTTTCTCTGTGAAAGTTTGCCAATCCTCAAAGTCATGAACAACAGTGTGTAATTTTTCTGTATTTGTTGGAGAAGCGATTGTTACATCAAATCCTTCTTCAAGACAACGGTAATATGGATAGTAAGCCTCTAGTGCTTCAACGGCATCGCCAGTTAACATTAATACTTTTTTAGACATCTTTATATCTCTCCTTTACAATAGTGATGACACTATTTATTGTAAGGAATAAAAGTGTAATATGGAAGAATGCACTTTTGAGTGACAAGGTAACGAAAAAGTAACTATGTAAGAAAAGTTAGGAGACTACTGATGTCTGAAAATATTCGTAAAGATATTCAAGAAAAAATAAGAAATGGTGATTTTAATTGTGAGAAGGAACTAACGCTTTCTATTATTAGTGGGAAGTGGAAGGTTGTCATTCTTTGGCACCTGGGGGTAGAGGGGCCTCATCGCTTCAGTGAGTTACAACGATTGTTTCCGAATATTTCTCATAAAGTTCTATCAAATCAATTAAAGGAATTAATGGAAGATGGAATTGTGGATCGGACAGTATATCCAGAAGTGCCACCTCGTGTAGAGTATTTTATGACGGATTTAGGCATGACGCTTTTACCAATCGTCGAAATGATGTATGATTGGGGGAAAATGCGAATGAAACAAATTCGTGATGGGTTAGAGAAGTAAAGAACCTCCGAAACGTGGAGGTTCTCTTTTTAGAAAGGTAGGAGTAAAATTTGATGCAAGCTGCATATATCCATATTCCATTTTGTCAGCATATTTGTCACTATTGTGATTTTAATAAAGTATTTATTGAGCGTCAGCCTGTTGATCAATATTTAGAGTATTTAGAAAAGGAAATCGTGAATACGGTGCAAAAGGCTCCTTTTAAGCAGATGAAAACGATATTTGTAGGAGGAGGGACACCGACAGCGTTAAATATGAAGCAGACAAAAAAATTGCTCGATATTATAAATCGTCGTTTACGACCGTTTGCTCCAAACTGTGAAGTAACGTTTGAAGCGAATCCTGGAGATTTGCCAAAAGAAAAGTTAAACCTTCTATTAGAAGGAGGCGTGAACCGAATTAGTTTTGGTGTGCAAACATTTCGCGATGAACTATTGAAAAAAATCGGGCGTAAGCATACGAGAGAAGATGCGTTTGTTGCCATTCGTGAAGCGCAGGAAGTAGGATTTACAAATATTAATATTGATTTAATTTATGCATTGCCAGGGCAAACAATTGAAGATGTAAAAGAAACGTTAAATATCGCTTTTACACTTGGAGTGCAGCATTTCTCGGCGTATTCTTTAATTGTTGAACCGAAAACAGTATTTTACAATTTAATGAATAAAGGAAAATTACGGCTACCAGGTGAAGAACATGAAGCAAAAATGTACGAGATGGTCATGGATGAAATGGAGAAACATGGGTATCATCAGTATGAAATTAGTAATTTTGCAAAAGAAGGTCATGAAAGTAGACATAATCTCACATACTGGAATAATGAAGCTTACTATGGGTTCGGCGCTGGGGCACATAGTTATATAAATGGTGAACGAATTCAAAATGTTGGTCCGTTGAAACAATATTTTGCTAAAATCGACGAAACAGGGTTCCCTTATCTAGATGTTCATCAAGTAACGGAAAAAGAGAGAATGGAAGAAGAATTGTTCTTAGGACTTCGAAAAACAAAAGGCGTTTTAAAAAAAGCATTCCAGCAGAAATTTGGGGTGAAGATGGAGGACGTCTTTGCGAATCAATTGGCCCACAATAAAGCACATGGATTACTTGAGGAGAAGGATGGTCATGTTTGTTTGACAAGAACAGGGAAGTTACTAGGAAATGAAGTGTTTCAATCGTTCTTAGTGGATTAACGAAATTATTTCTGTGGAAAAAGTTTCACGAATTCGGGACGTTTCCGTTGACAATTGAATGTCAATTTTGGTAAGTTAGTAATAGATTTAGCACTCGGGGATAAAGAGTGCTAACAGAGGTGATGATGAGATGCTTACGGAACGTCAGCTCTTAATTTTACAAACAATCATTGATGATTTTATCGGATCAGCACAGCCTGTTGGATCAAGAACGTTAGCTAAAAAAGATGAAATTACATTTAGTTCGGCTACCATTCGAAACGAGATGGCCGATTTAGAAGAACTAGGGTTTATTGAAAAAACACATAGTTCTTCAGGACGTATTCCTTCAGAAAAAGGATACAGATTTTATGTGGATCATCTATTAGCGCCACAACGCTTGTCCGCTGAGGAAATTGTACAAATTAAGGATTTATTTGCTGAAAGAATTTTTGAAGCAGAAAAGGTTGCACAGCAATCAGCTCAAATTTTGTCCGAACTCACAAATTATACAGCAATCGTTCTTGGGCCGAAATTGAGTACAAATAAACTCAAAAATGTACAAATTATTCCGCTGGGCCGAAAGACAGCAGTCGCAATTATTGTAACTGATACAGGGCATGTACAAAGCAAGACGATTACCGTTCCGGAATCTGTTGATTTATCAGATTTAGAAAAAATGGTTAATATTTTAAATGAAAAACTATTTGGTGTACCTATGGTAGAATTACACAATAAAATTGTAAAAGAAGTTGTGACAGTTCTTCATAAGTATGTCCATAACTATGATAGTGCAATGAAAATATTAGACGGTACATTTCAAGTGCCTTTATCGGAAAAGATATACTTTGGGGGAAAAGCTAATATGCTTGCTCAACCGGAGTTCCATGATATTCAAAAGGTGCGTTCTTTGTTAGAAATGATCGATAACGAAGCTGAATTTTACGATATTTTACGTAAGAAACAAGTAGGAATTCAAGTGAACATTGGTCGCGAAAATTCCTCAATGGCAATGGAAGATTGCAGCTTGATTTCTGCGACGTATTCTGTTGGAGAAGAACAGCTTGGAACAATTGCAATATTAGGTCCGACGAGAATGCATTATGCCCGAGTTATTACCCTTTTACAATTATTCACAAAACACTTTACAGAGGGATTAAATGGGCTGTATAAATCAAAATAATAAATTCGCTCGAGTAATGAAAGAAAATCATTGCTGGTGGGTAACATAAATATATGCTTGGGTGCTCATGCTCAGTGTGAGCACTTGAACACTTTTAAGGAGGTGAAAGTTGTGGAAGAGCGTAACGAACAAGTGGTTGAAGAGACAAAAGAAGCGCAAACTGAAGAAGCTACTATAGAAAAAAACAGTGAAGAATCTGTAACAGAAGAAGCAACTGAAGAAACTGTAGTAGAAGAAAAAAGTGAGGCGGCTCTTTTACAAGAAAAAGTAGATGAATTGCAAGCGAAATTGACGGAAACGGAAGGTCGCATGTTGCGTCTACAAGCTGATTTTGAAAATTACAAACGCCGTGTTCAGCTTGATAAGCAAGCGGCGGAAAAATATAGAGCGCAAAGTCTTGTATCAGATATTTTACCTGCTCTTGATAATTTTGAAAGAGCGATGCAAGTGGAAGCAAGTGATGAGCAAACGAAATCCTTATTACAAGGAATGGAAATGGTGTATCGTCAATTGTTAGAAGCGTTAAATAAAGAAGGTGTTGAGATGATTGAAGCTGTTGGAAAGCAGTTTGATCCTCATGAACACCAAGCTGTTATGCAAGTAGAAGACAGCGAATTTGAATCTAACGCGGTTGTAGAAGAATTTCAAAAAGGTTATAAACTGAAGGACCGTGTGATTCGCCCATCAATGGTAAAAGTAAATCAATAATTTACATAAATGTAGGAGGTTTCGCCATGAGTAAAATTATCGGTATTGACTTAGGTACAACAAACTCTTGTGTAGCTGTTATGGAAGGTGGAGAACCAAAGGTTATCCCAAACCCAGAAGGCAACCGTACAACACCTTCTGTTGTAGCATTCAAAAATGATGAGCGTCAAGTTGGGGAGGTTGCAAAACGTCAAGCAATTACAAACCCAAATACAATTATGTCTATTAAACGTCATATGGGTACAGACTACAAAGTAGAAATTGAAGGTAAAAAATATACACCTCAAGAAATTTCTGCAATCATTTTACAAAACTTAAAAGCTTCTGCTGAAGCGTACTTAGGTGAGCCAGTAACAAAAGCTGTTATTACAGTACCAGCATACTTTAACGATGCAGAACGCCAAGCAACAAAAGACGCTGGTCGTATCGCTGGCTTAGAAGTAGAACGTATTATTAACGAACCAACAGCAGCAGCTCTTGCTTACGGTTTAGAAAAACAAGATGAAGAGCAAAAAATTCTAGTATATGATTTAGGTGGAGGTACATTCGACGTATCGATCCTTGAGTTAGCAGATGGAACATTCGAAGTTATTTCAACTGCTGGTGACAACCGTCTTGGTGGTGACGACTTTGACCAAGTAATCATCGATTATTTAGTTGCTGAATTCAAAAAAGAAAACAACATTGATTTAAGTCAAGATAAAATGGCACTTCAACGTTTGAAAGATGCTGCTGAAAAAGCGAAAAAAGATCTTTCTGGTGTAACACAAACTCAAATTTCATTACCATTCATTAGTGCTGGAGCTGCTGGTCCATTACACTTAGAACTAAACTTAACAAGAGCGAAATTTGAAGAACTTTCAGCGAACCTTGTTGAAAGAACTTTAGAACCAACTCGTCGTGCCTTAAAAGACGCTGGTCTTTCTGCAAGTGATTTAGATAAAGTTATTCTTGTTGGTGGTTCTACTCGTATTCCAGCTGTACAAGAAGCAATTAAACGTGAAACTGGTAAAGAACCATATAAAGGCGTTAACCCTGATGAAGTAGTAGCATTAGGTGCTGCTGTACAGGGCGGTGTGCTTACTGGTGATGTAGAAGGTGTTCTATTATTAGATGTAACTCCACTTTCTTTAGGTATTGAAACAATGGGCGGAGTATTTACAAAATTAATTGAACGTAACACTACAATTCCAACAAGCAAATCACAAGTGTTCTCAACTGCAGCTGACAACCAACCTGCGGTAGATATTCACGTATTACAAGGTGAACGTCCAATGGCAGCTGATAATAAGACATTAGGTCGCTTCCAGTTAACTGATATCCCACCAGCACCACGTGGTATTCCACAAATCGAAGTAACATTCGACATCGATGCGAACGGTATCGTTAACGTACGTGCAAAAGACTTAGGAACAAATAAAGAACAAGCAATTACAATTCAATCTTCTTCAGGTCTTTCTGATGAAGAAGTAGAACGTATGGTAAAAGAAGCAGAAGCAAACGCTGATGCTGACCAAAAACGTAAAGAAGAAGTTGAACTTCGTAACGAAGCAGATCAACTTGTATTCCAAACAGATAAAGTTGTAAAAGATTTAGAAGGTAAAGTAGATGCAGCTGAAGTTGCAAAAGCAACAGAAGCAAAAGATGCTTTAAAAGCAGCGATTGAGAAAAATGATCTTGATGAAATTCGTGCGAAAAAAGATGCTCTTCAAGAAATCGTACAACAATTAACTGTAAAATTATATGAGCAAGCTCAAGCGGCTGCTGGTGCTCAGCAAGCAGAAGGTGCACAAGGAAACGCTGGTGCAAAAAATGACAATGTAGTTGATGCTGAGTTTGAAGAAGTAAAAGAAGATAAATAATAAAGTAAAATAGCATAAGTAAGATGACAAAAAGTCAAAGTCAAGCGTGCCTTGACTTTGGCTTTTTTCACGAATAAGGCTTAATAAGAGCCTAAGTCTTTTAAGAAGGCTCTTACGTTTTTCTTGTTGCATATTGTAAGAGAGGGAAGTTTGTTGCAAAGCACTTTCTTTCAATGTTAAAATTACGTTTATGTGAACGATTCGGGGGTTACGATTTTATGAGTAAACGAGATTATTATGAGGTGCTTGGCGTAAGTAAAAGTGCTTCAAAAGATGAAATTAAAAAAGCGTATCGTCGTTTGGCTAAAAAATATCATCCAGACGTAAGTAAAGAAGAAAATGCAGTAGAAAAATTTAAAGAAGTTCAAGAAGCATACGAAGTGCTAAGTGATGAGCAAAAACGTGCGCAGTATGATCAGTTTGGTCACGCTGGTTCAAGTCAAGGTTTCGGCGGCGGAGACTTTGGTGGTGGTTTTGGATTTGAAGATATCTTTAGCTCATTCTTTGGCGGAGGTAGCAGACGTCGTGATCCAAATGCACCGCGTCAAGGTGCAGACTTGCAATATCAAGTGACGCTAGAGTTTGAAGAGGCGATTTTTGGTAAAGAATTAAATGTGGAGATTCCAGTAGAAGACCCTTGTGATACATGTCACGGTAGTGGGGCTAAACCAGGAACTACAAAAGAAACATGTAAATATTGTTCAGGAACAGGTCAAATCAGTGTAGAACAAAACACACCATTTGGTCGTATTGTAAATCGTCAAACATGTAGACATTGTTCAGGAACAGGCCAAATGATTAAAGAAAAATGTACAACATGTCACGGAACTGGAAAAGTACGTAAACGTAAAAAAATTAACGTTAAAATTCCAGCAGGTATTGATAATGGTCAACAAATTCGTGTTGCCGGTAAAGGGGAAGCTGGCGTAAACGGAGGGCCAGCGGGAGACTTGTACGTAGTTGTTCATGTAAGAGAGCACGAATTCTTTGAGCGTGATGGAGATCATATTATTTGTGAAATGCCATTAACGTTTGCGCAAGCAGCACTTGGTGCTGAAGTGGAAGTGCCAACTGTTCATGGGAAAGTGAAGCTGAAAATTCCAGCAGGAACACAAACAGGTACAGAATTCCGCTTAAAAGGAAAAGGTGCTCCAAATGTACGTGGTTATGGTCAAGGAGACCAATATGTAGTCGTTCGCGTCGTGGTACCGACAAATTTAACAGCGCATCAAAAAGAATTATTGCGTGAATTTGCAGGGCAAGAAGACAAAGACGACAGCTTGTTTGGGAAGCTTAAACGAGCTTTCAAAGGAGAATAATGGAAACGAAAAATGGAGTTGGTAAATTGTGAAATGGTCAGAAATTAGTATTCATACAACAGAAGAAGCAGTAGAAGCTGTTTCTCATATTTTACACGAAGCAGGTGCTAGCGGTGTAGCGATTGAAGACCCGGCAGAGCTTACAAAAGAACGTGAGCAGCAGTATGGTGAAATTTATGCACTCAACCCAGCTGAGTATCCAGCGGATGGAGTAGTAATAAAAGCGTATTTCCCGCAAACGGATTCTTTACAAGAAACAATTGCAAGTTTAAAATCATCTATTGATGTACTTCCGTCTTACGACATTGAAATTGGTACAGGGAACATTACAATTAATGAAGTTGATGAGGAAGATTGGGCTACTGCTTGGAAAAAATATTATCATCCAGTTCAAATTTCTGATACATTTACAATTGTGCCAACGTGGGAAGAGTATACACCTTCTTCTCCAGATGAAAAGATTATTGAGTTAGATCCTGGTATGGCCTTTGGGACAGGAACGCATCCAACGACAACGATGTGTATTCGTGCGTTAGAGAAAACAGTAAAGCCTGGGGATACAGTCATTGACGTTGGGACTGGTTCAGGAGTATTAAGTATTGCGGCGGCTAAACTAGGGGCAGCTTCTGTTCAAGCTTATGATTTAGATCCAGTAGCAGTGGAAAGCGCGGAGATGAATGTCCGATTAAATAAAACAGATGATGTTGTATCGGTAGGGCAAAATAGCTTGTTAGAAGGTATTGAAGGACCGGTCGATTTAATTGTAGCAAATTTACTTGCGGAAATTATCCTTATGTTCCCTGAAGACGCAGCAAGGGTTGTAAAACAAGGCGGATTATTTATTACGTCTGGCATTATTGCAGCTAAGGAAAAAACAATTTCCGAAGCGCTAGAGAAAGCTGGATTTACAATTAAAGAAGTGTTAAGAATGGAAGATTGGGTAGCAATCATTGCACAAAATGCGTAATATATATTTTATAAATATATGAACGGAAAAGTCTCTCGCTATAAAGGTGAGGGACTTGCCGTTTGTTCTATTAAAATGAGAATGTTTCGTTCTTTTCGTAAGTATGGGCTTACGAAAGGAACGAAACTTTACTAAGGTGATGAGATGCAACGTTATTTTGTAGAAGAGAAGAATGTAAATGGTACAACGATTCGTATCGTTGGCGATGATGTACATCATATTGCCAGAGTGATGCGTATGTCAGCTGGAGACCACATCTATTGTTGTGTAAATGGGAAAACGGCAGCGTGTACAATTGCTGAAATTACCAATGAATTTGTCGATAGCACTATTGTAGAATGGATAGAGACAACGAGCGAGTTACCCATACTCGTAACGATTGCTAGTGGACTGCCGAAAGGAGACAAGCTTGAGTTAATTTTTCAAAAAGGAACTGAGCTTGGGGCAGCTGCATTTTTGCCATTTCAAGCATCGCGTTCAATCGTGAAATGGGATGCGAAAAAAACGGATAAAAAAGTAGAACGTTTAAAAAAGATTGTGAAGGAAGCTGCGGAGCAATCACACCGGACAGAAATTCCGCATGTATATGCTCCAGTATCATTTAAACAATTGCTTGAAATGAGTAAAGAGTATGATGTTTGTCTTGTTGCCTATGAAGAAGAGGCGAAGCAAGGTGAAAAAGCAAATTTTGCAAAAGCTCTTACAACCATTGAACCTGGCCAAAAACTGCTCATTGTATTTGGTCCAGAAGGTGGTTTAAGTGAGGAAGAAGTATCCGCACTTCGTGAATATAAATTTGTACCATGTAGTTTAGGACCAAGAATTTTAAGAACAGAAACGGCACCGCTCTATGCGTTAAGCGCCGCTTCTTATCATTTTGAATTGATGGGGTGATATCAATGGCAACTGTTGCGTTCCATACGTTAGGTTGTAAAGTAAACCACTACGAAACAGAAGCGATTTGGCAATTGTTTAAACAAAGTGGTTATGAAAGAGTAGATTTTGAAAAAACAGCAGATGTATATGTTGTTAATACATGTACTGTAACAAATACAGGTGATAAAAAAAGCCGTCAAGTGATTCGTCGTGCAGTAAGACATAATCCGGATGCTGTTATTTGTGTAACGGGTTGTTATGCACAAACTTCTCCTGCAGAAATTATGGCAATCCCAGGTGTAGATATCGTTGTTGGTACTCAAGATCGCGAAAAAATGCTAGATTATATTGAACAGTATCGTCAAGAGCGGCAACCAATTAATGCTGTACGTAACATTATGAAAACACGTGTATATGAAGAATTGGATGTACCATACTTTACTGATCGTACACGCGCATCTTTAAAAATCCAGGAAGGTTGCAATAACTTTTGTACGTTCTGTATTATTCCTTGGGCACGCGGTTTAATGCGTTCTCGTGATGGAAAAGAAGTCATTAAGCAAGCGCAACAATTAGTGGATGCAGGATATAAAGAAATTGTTCTAACTGGTATTCATACAGGTGGATACGGTGAAGACATGAAAGACTATAACTTAGCAGGATTACTTCGTGACATGGAAGCAGAGGTAAAGGGATTGAAGCGTCTTCGTATTTCTTCTATTGAAGCGAGTCAAATTTCTGATGAGGTTATTGAAGTATTAGATAAATCTAAAGTAGTTGTACGCCATTTACACATTCCACTTCAATCTGGCTCTAACACTGTATTAAAACGTATGCGTCGTAAATATACAATGGAATTTTTCCAAGAGCGTTTAAATCGCTTAAAAGAGGCGTTGCCAGGCCTTGCGATTACATCGGATGTAATCGTTGGTTTCCCGGGTGAAACAGAAGAAGAGTTCATGGAAACATATAACTTTATTAAAGAAAACCGTTTCTCTGAACTGCACGTTTTCCCATATTCTAAGCGTACTGGAACACCTGCGGCACGCATGGAAGATCAAATTCCTGAAGAAGTGAAAAATGAGCGTGTTCATCGTTTAATTGAATTATCAAATCAATTAGCGAAAGAATATGCTTCTCAGTTTGAAGGAGAAGTTCTGGAAATTATTCCGGAAGAACCATTCAAAGAAGGTGACCGTGAAGGGTTATATGTAGGATATACAGATAATTACTTAAAGGTTGTATTTGAAGGGTCAGAAGAATTAATTGGGAAACTAGTAAAAGTGAAAATTACAAAAGCTGGTTATCCATATAATGAAGGGCAATTTGTTCGCGTTCTCGAAGATGATATGAAAAAAGAATCTGCAAGCGCATAATGAAAAAGCATGCAAACAAAAAGGTTTGCATGCTTTTTTTATGGTTATGTTTTCAAACTTGCTATGATAAGGATTGAAAACATAATGGAATGTATGAGAATAACATACAAAAGTTCATAATTTTGTTTTCGTTACTTTAAGGTGCGCTGGGATCAAGTGATTGGAAAATAAGAAACGACTGAATGGAGTTTTTGGTCAAAAAATGATCTGCTTTTCTTTTATTCCGCTAAATAGTTGACCTAAAGTGACAAAATGTATTATAATCGTAAAAGACATGCTGAAGAAGTGTTTCTTTTTGCATGCTGAAGTTAGTATGTAAGTGTGATGTTTCGGAGGGAGGGAAAGATAATGTCAAAAACAATCGTTCGTAAAAACGAGTCTTTGGAGGATGCACTTCGCCGTTTTAAAAGATCGGTTTCTAAAACTGGTACACTTGCTGAAGCAAGAAAACGCGAGTTTTATGAAAAACCAAGTGTAAAACGTAAGAAGAAATCTGAAGCGGCAAGAAAGCGTAAATTCTAAGAGAGGGTGTAAGTTATGAGTCTTCTCGATCGTTTAAACGGTGATATGAAACAAGCGATGAAGAATAAACAAAAAGAACAATTAACCGTCATTCGTATGGTTAAGGCTGCTTTGCAAAATGAAGGTATTAAGCTGCAACAGACTCTTACTGAAGAAGAGGAATTAACAGTTTTAACTCGTGAAGTAAAACAGCGTAAGGACTCCCTCCTTGAATTTAAAAAAGCAGGTCGAGATGACCTTGTTGATAAACTGCAAAGTGAAATTCAGATTTTAAGCACATATTTGCCGAAACAGCTAACAGAAGAAGAACTAGCTGATGTAATTAAGCAAGTTATCTCAGAAGTTGGTGCAACATCGAAAGCGGATATGGGTAAAGTGATGAGTGCTGTTATGCCAAAAGTAAAAGGGAAAGCAGACGGATCGCAAGTGAATAAGCTGGTTGCACAGCTATTAGCATAAAAAAACGTCTCATGAGAAATGAGACGTTTTTTTATGCTTTTTTTTGTTTGGACGTGATATTACAAGCCCTTTTTTCATACATATGGGATGAGAGGGGGGTCTTGGAGATGAAGAAGCTGGAACAAATGAAAAATTGGCTCACAAAGCAAATAGACCTACCAGTGGATGTACTAATGGATCTGCCTCGTATTACTCTTGTTGGGCAAGTGCATATTTATATAGAAAATCACCGAGGATTATTAGTTTTTTCTGATAAAGAAGTAAGGCTGTTATTAAAAAACGGTCAATTATTAATTAAAGGACAGTCGTTTGTCATCAAAACAATCCTCCCAGAAGAACTTCTACTTGAAGGTGTAATTGAACAAGTAACATTTTTAGAAAATGAAAAGAAAGAAAAATAAAGAGAAAGTCCTATCATGAAAGTTCTCTTCTTTATGTAACGTTTTAGAGAAGTAAAACAGAGGGGAAATTTGTAATCAGTGAGATTAGATACGCTCACTGATTCATATTTCACTGTATGTTGTACGAGCCATAAAAAGTAGAGAGAAGCTCTGCTTTTGAGAAAGATAGTGGGGGGCAGACAATGAAAAATCAATGGTTTACGAAATGGCTTGGGTATGTCAAAGTACGCATTGAAGGAAGAGGAGTTGAGCGGTTTGTTAATGAGTGTGTACGCAGGAATTTAGTTGTTTGGGATGTAAAGAAAATTGCTGATGAAACATTAGTCTTTTGTATGCTGTTGCGAGATATAAAAAAAATAAGGGAAATTTATCGTAAACATGAATGCAAACTATATTTTATAGGGCGCTATGGCGCTCCGTTTTGGAATAAGCGACTGATTAAAAATAGTGGGTTTTTAATTGGATTTCTTGTCTTTTTTTTCGGTATGATCGCCTTATCAAATATGGTATGGAAAATTGAAGTTACGGGAGCTAAACCAGAAACAGAATATATACTTATGAAAGAATTGGACAAAATGGGTATCAAGAAAGGAAGATTGCAATTCCAAATGCCAAGTGTGGAAGAAATTCAGCGGCACTTGACGGATAAAATTAATGCGATTACATGGGCTGGTCTTGATGTGCAAGGAACAACATATCATTTTAAAATAGTTGAAAAAAATGAGCCGAAAAAGGAGAAGGAGCGACAACCGCAAAACTTGGTAGCGAAAAAGGGAGCGATTATTACGAGAACCTTTGTAGAGGTGGGGAAGCCAGTTGTAATGAAAAATGATTATGTAAAAAAAGGACAGTTGCTTGTTTCGGGCATATTTGGGAATGAAGAAAATCCCACAATTGTTTCCGCAAAAGGGATTGTTTATGGAGAAACATGGTATGAATCTAATGTAACAGTTCCGCTGAAAACCACTTTTCAAGTATATACAGGAAATTCATATAATGAGCATTTTCTTCGATTAGGAAGTGCTAAAATAAAAATATGGGGATTTCAGCATGATAAGTATAGAAAGTCCCAAAATGAAAATATAAAACATGATGTGAAATTACTCGGTTTTACATTACCGATTTCTTATGAAAAAGAAATTGTGCGCGAAGAGGAAGAGGCTAACCGTGAATATACGGAAAGGGAAGCGCTTAAAGTTGCGAAAGAAATGGCAGAAAAAGAATTAAAGAAAAAATTGGATGAACATGCTATGATTGTAAGTGATAAGATTTTGCATAAAAAGGTTGAAGGCGAACAACTAAAAGTAGCATTACATTATACAGTGATTGAAAATATCGCAGAGCCACAACCTATATCTGAATCCGATATTCAAGGAGACTGAGTATGACAGAACAATTAGTAGAGATGAATCAACAAGTAGAAAATCACAATGAAGCAATCGCTCTGTTTGGAGTGAATGATGCGAATTTGAAAGTAATTGAACAAGAGCTTTCTGTATCGATTGTAACTAGAGGAGAATCTGTTCGTGTATCTGGAACAGATGAAGCAGTGGCGCTTGTTGAAAATATTTTACAGCAATTACTAACTGTTATTCGTAAAGGTGTATCAATTACTGAACGGGATGTTCTATATGCAATTCAACTTGGTCGCCAAGGAAAAATTGCTCATTTTGAAGAGTTATATGAAGAGGAAATTTTTAAAACAGCAAAAGGTAAGTCTATACGTGTAAAAACGATGGGGCAAAGGCAGTATATTCATGCGATGAAAAAGAATGATATCGTTTTTGGAATCGGACCAGCTGGTACAGGGAAAACGTATTTGGCTGTGGTAATGGCCGTGCGAGCGTTAAAACACGGTTATGTGAAAAAGATTATTTTAACAAGACCAGCAGTAGAAGCTGGAGAAAGTTTAGGGTTTTTACCAGGGGACTTAAAAGAAAAAGTAGACCCTTATTTACGTCCTTTATATGATGCGCTCCATGATATTCTTGGACAAGAATATACGCAGCGTATGATGGAAAGAGGTACAATTGAGATTGCACCTCTTGCATATATGAGAGGAAGAACGCTCGATGATTCCTTTGTTATTTTAGATGAGGCACAAAATACAACTGGTGCTCAAATCAAAATGTTTTTAACTCGCCTAGGCTTCAGTTCGAAAATGGTTGTTACAGGTGATCCTACTCAAATTGACTTACCAAAAGGGGTTAAGTCAGGACTTTCGATTGCAGAAAAAGTATTATCTAATGTATCGGGACTTTCCTTTGTTAGACTAGAACAAACAGATGTTGTAAGACATCCACTTGTACAACGAATTATTGAGGCGTATGATAAAATGGAATGATCCTATTGGCCGGGATCATTTCTTTTTATTCATTGTAAGAGCTGCTTGTAAAGACCAAATGAATATGACTTAATAATGAATGGGGAATGGAAAGGTTGGCGAATTGCGTATTTTTTAATATCATGAAAGGGTAGTAAATATAAATACAGGATAAGTGCGTAGTGAAATTCAAGGAGGAACACCTTAAAGTGTGTAGTTTATTTATGTGAGTTAACTTTTAGCTGAAAGAAGGAACGCTCCACTGAAATTCGTTTTACTGTATGTCTGGAGAGGAGAAGGTATTGAAATCATGTCAAAGTCTCGAGAAATTTCTAAGTGGTTTCGAAATATACAACATTCGAAAAAGCTAAGCTGGGTTTCTTATATTTTATTAGGAGCCGTGTTGTTTTTTGCACTAATCAACAATGTGAAACCAGAACAACTAGATGTTAAAATGCTCTCTATTTCTAATCAAACAATCCATTCTCCTATCAACATCGAAGATAAGATAACAACAGATAAGAAGAAAAGAGAGGCCGCTCAAAAAGTCGATGATCAATATACGTATAAAAGTGAGTACAAGCAAAATAAAATTGATATTGTGAACTCGGTGTTTGATGCAATTAAAGAAGTAGATGCGGAAACAAAAGCGGTAGGCCCTGATGAACAAAAAAAGGTTACGCCCGCAGACAGGCTGGAGAAACTGAAGAAGAAGTTACCTATAGATTTAACGAAAAGTTTATCTGATGCAGTGTTGTTACAATTTATTAATGCTGATCCAGACCAATTAGAAGCAGCGAAATATCCGGTTATAACAGCTGTTAATAATATAATGAGTTCACATATTAAAATGAATGAAGAAGATGCAGCGAGAAATCGCTTTGTGGAAGAAATCAAAAATATTAATGTTAATAGCGATTTAAAAGAAGCTTTAAATGCGCTTGGAAAGTATGCAATAGAAGCGAATTACTTTTATGATTCGAATGCTACAAAAGAGCGTAAAAAAAAGGCGGAAGATGAGGTCGCACCTGTCTACATATTACAAGGTCAAGTGCTTGTAAAAGAGGGTGACACAATTACTAGAGATATATATGAACAACTAAAATTAGTTGGGCTTCTCGAACAAAGTAATACCTTTCAGCCATTTGTAGGATTAGCAATTGTGATCGGTGTACTCTTATTCTTTATGCATAAGCAATTTGAAGTGTTTTTAAAGTTGAAAAGAGAAGAAAAACCATATATGTTGGCATATACAACAATCATCGCAATTACAGTTGTGTTGATGAAAGTAATTAGTTTGTTCCAAAAGTTGGAGTATGCCGGGATTGCCTTTGTTGTTCCGGTTGCGATGGGATCAATATTAGTAAAATTGATGATTGGCGATCGCTTTGTCTTTCTAACGAGTATGATTTTCTCTATATGTGGAAGTATTTTATTTAATGAAGGTGTAACGAGCACGTTAAATTATAATGTTGGGGTTTATTTCTTATTAAGCTCGTTATCTGTAAGTGTCTTTTTGAGAGAGAAAAATCGTCGTTCTATGATTTTGCAAGCAGGTATTCTTGTGTCTATTTTAAATGTTATTGTGTTAGCGGCTTTATTGCTATTGCGGAATGGGAATTTCTCATCGTTTGAAATTGGCTCACAATTATTGATGGCAGCAGCTTCCGGGATTATTTCCTCCATTTTAGCTATGGGGATTTTACCATATTTAGAAAGCGGTCTTGGAATTGTATCAAGTATGAAGCTTGTAGAACTTTCAAGCCCTAATCATCCGCTTCTTCGCAAAATTTTGTTAGAAGCGCCAGGAACATATCATCATAGTGTGATGGTTGCGAACCTTTCAGAAGCGGCATGTGAGGCCATAGGAGCGAATGGTGTGTTAGCACGTGTTGGCGCATATTATCATGATATTGGAAAAACAGTACAGCCTCATTTCTTTATTGAGAATCAAATGGGGATTGAGAATCCGCACGATAAATTAGATCCAGAAACGAGCAGGGATATTATTATTGCCCATGTTACCGATGGGGTAAAGATGTTAGAAGAACATCGTATTCCGCAAGAAATTATTGATATTGCAGCGCAGCACCATGGGACTACGCTATTAAAGTATTTTTATTATAAGGCTATTAAAGAAGATAAAGATAAATATACAGAAGATATGTTCCGTTATCCGGGTTCAAAGGCGACATCGAAAGAATCTGCGATTGTTGGAATTGCAGATAGTGTAGAGGCGGCGGTGCGTTCCATGAACCATCCAACGCCGGAGCAGATTAATAATTTAGTGAAAAATATTATTAAAGATCGCCTACAAGATGGACAATTTAGCGACTGTGAACTTACTTTTAAAGAACTACAGATAGTAGGAAAAACTTTATGTGAAACATTGAATGGGATTTTCCATTCTCGTATTAAATATCCGGAACCACTGGAAGAAAAGGTGAAAGAATGAGTTTAGTAATTGATTTTTTTGATGAAACAGAAGAAGTGAAAGAAGAATATGTGAATATGATTCGTGAGCTGTTAGAAAAGGCTGCACAAATGGAAGGAGTGGAAGATGGGACGGAACTGTCTGTTACTTTCGTTGATAATGAACGGATTCGAGAAATAAATCGTGATTATCGCGGAAAAGATCAGCCTACGGACGTGATTTCTTTTGCTCTTGAAGATATGGGAGAGGGTGAGGTCGAAATCATAGGTGCTGATATGCCTCGTATGCTAGGAGATCTTATTATTTCTATTCCGAGAACAAAAGAACAGGCTGAAGAATATGGCCATTCTTTTGACCGTGAATTAGGATTTTTAGCGTTACATGGATTTTTACACTTGCTTGGTTATGATCATATGACTGAAGAAGATGAAAAAGAGATGTTTGGAAAGCAAAAAGAAATTTTAGGGGCATTTGGATTAAGAAGATGAAAAAAGGAAAACTTATAAAGAGTTTTACGTATGCTATAGCTGGTATATGTTTTTGTCTTCGTCATGAACGAAATATGAAAATTCATTGTTTGGCCGCAGTTATTGTTATATGCTGCGGCCTTTATTTCCATGTAACAAGAGTAGAATGGCTCATATTACTTGTTGTAATAGGGGCTGTAATGAGTTTGGAGATGGTAAATACAGCGATTGAAAAAACGGTTGATTTAGTAACAGAGGATTTTAAACCCCTTGCAAAAATTGCAAAAGATGTTGCAGCTGGTGCCGTTTTATTATTTACTATTATAGCGGTCATAATTGGTGCTATTATCTTTTTACCTTATGTGGTATAGTTGCATTCCAAAGATTTTCTTGTACTTGAGTGGTATTGAGTTTTTCATCAGTTGATGATTTATTCAGGTGGCCATAAAAGGGATAAGGAATATGGATCCTATTCAAAGTCCAAGTAGGGATAGCGTTACAGATAAGGGTGGAAAAAGTATACCATAGATGTGATGGGAAAATGCATCCTGTAGTTATGTTATTACGCGGAATGTAAAGTGTGGAGATACGGCGCTTTTAGCTATAGTCGTTGTAGTGGATAGGAAACGTTTCGTACCTCTTTGTGGAGTGTGCCGTCAAGTTATGATAGAATTATGTAAACAGAACATAAAATATATTTATCAAATTTACATGGTGACACTGGGAAGACGACAGTTAGAAAGTTGTTGCCAGTAGCATTTTTAGCGGAGGATTTACATGAATAACAAAGGTTATAAGTCAGGTTTTGTCTCTATTATAGGGAGACCAAATGTTGGAAAATCTACATTTTTAAATCGAATTATCGGTCAAAAAATTGCTATTATGAGTGATAAGCCACAAACAACTCGTAATAAAGTACAAGGTGTATATACAGAAAATGATGCGCAAGTGATTTTTATCGATACGCCTGGAATACATAAGCCAAAACATAAATTAGGCGATTTTATGGTGAAAATGGCGCAAACGACATTGAAAGAAGTTGATATTGTACTCTTTATGGTCAATGCGGCGGAAGGCTTTGGTCGTGGTGAAGAATACATTATTGAAAAATTGAAGGAAACGAGGCAACCAGTATTTTTAGTAATTAATAAAATCGATCAAGTTCATCCAGAAAAATTATTAGAATTGATTGATCAATATCGTAACTTGTACGAGTTTGCAGAAATTGTGCCGATTTCTGCTTTGGAAGGTAATAATGTGGAAGCGTTAATTGGGGCGATTAAAAAATACTTACCAGAAGGGCCACAGTACTATCCAGAAAATCAAGTAACAGATCATCCGGAACGATTTATTATTGCTGAATTAATCCGTGAGAAAGTGCTTCATTTAACACGTGAGGAAGTACCTCATTCAGTAGCAGTTGCGATTGATGCGATTCAAAAGCGTGAAGGTGGAGCGGTTTATGTAAATGCAACAATCATCGTGGAACGTCCTTCTCAAAAAGGAATTATTATTGGAAAGCAAGGAAAAATGTTGAAAGAAATTGGGAAGCGAGCTCGTTTTGATATTGAAGCCCTTCTTGGTTCTAAAGTGTTTTTAGAAGTATGGGTAAAAGTACAAAAAGATTGGCGTAATAAAATGTCCCAACTTCGTGATTTAGGTTTCCGTGAAGATGAATATTAATAGAAATTAGGAAAATTTTTTCTCACATGAAAATGGACAAAATGGGTCATTTTAATAACAACAAAAGAAATTGGTTTACATGCTATGCTTACTTAGAAAGGTGGATTCTTATGCTGGATTTTACCTGGAAGGTTTTCTCCAAAACAGGAAGTATTGAAACGTACTTACTTTTAAAAGAAATGGAAAAAGATCTAAATGATGAGATGGATCAACATGAAGAGGAGCTAGCACATCTAGATTCTCCAATTTCTTGACCCGTTTTGTTCAATCCTTGGATGGTGACGAACATGTTTCAAAAAGTTGAGGGCATTGTTATCCGAACAACAGATTACGGAGAAACGAACAAGATTGTTACTATATTTTCTCGTGAATTTGGAAAAATAAGTGTAATGGCAAGAGGAGCGAAAAAACCAAAAAGTAGGTTAGCATCTATTTCGCAACTCATGACGCATGGTCATTTCCTAATTCAAATGGGATCTGGTCTCGGAACTTTGCAACAAGGTGAAATGATTTCATCGATGAAAGAAATTCGAGAAGATATTTTTTTAACTGCTTATGCATCGTTTATCGTGGAATTGACAGATAAAGCCACGGAAGATAAAAAGAACAATCCGTATTTATTTGAAATGTTATATCAGACACTTCACTATATGTGTGATGGTGTTGATCCTGAAGTATTATCTCTTATTTATCAAACGAAAATGCTTCCGGTATTAGGGATGCATCCATACTTTGATACATGTGCGATTTGTCACCAAGAAACAGACTTTGTCGCCTTCTCTGTAAGAGAAGGCGGTTTTCTGTGCTTTCGTCACGCAGAACAAGATCCGTATCGCATTCCAGTTGGTGAGGCGGTTCATAAGTTATTACGTCTCTTTTATCACTTTGACTTAGGTCGGCTTGGTAATGTATCAGTAAAAGATGAAACGAAGCGACAAATTCGTACCGTATTGAATACATATTATGATGAATATTGTGGCATATATTTGAAATCAAGACGTTTTCTTGAACAACTTGATAAATTTCAAATATAATGAGGACCATATGAAGGTCCTTTTTACATGCTTTCTTTTTCAAATAGCATATTTAGTATATAATATTTAAGAGATAGTATAACTTTTTTGTTTTGTATTAAAGGTGGTGATTATCATAGAACTGAATAAACGGCAAGAACATATCATTCAGATTGTAAAAGATCACGGTCCTATTACAGGAGAGTCCATCGCTGCACAGTTAAATTTAACGCGCGCAACGTTAAGACCAGATTTGGCAATTTTAACGATGGCGGGTTATTTAGAAGCGCGTCCGCGCGTCGGTTATTTTTATACAGGAAAAACTGGTGGTCAGTTATTATCAGAAGCTGTTAAAAAAATTAAAGTACAAGATTATCAATCTAGACCGGTTGTCATTGATAAAAATGTTTCCGTATACGATGCAATTTGTACAATGTTTCTAGAGGACGTTGGTACTTTGTTTGTCGTGGATCAAACTACGCTTTTAGTTGGCGTCGTTTCCCGTAAGGATTTATTGCGAGCAAGTTTAGGAAAGCAGGATTTAACTTCCCTTCCGGTTAATATTATTATGACAAGGATGCCGAACATTGCGATGTGTCATAAAGAGGATTCTTTATATGACGTTGCAATGGAATTAATAGAAAGACAGATTGATGCTATACCCGTTGTAAAAGAAACAAAGCAAGGATTAGAAGTTGTTGGACGAATTACAAAAACGAATATTACGCGTGCGTTTGTGAATTTAGTAAATAATGAATAAGTGTAATTTGTTTAAAGTGAGGTAATGTAATGGATAATAAAATCGTATATGTCGTATCTGACTCAGTCGGAGAGACTGCTGATTTAGTTGTTCGAGCGGCAATGGGACAATTTCCTTTCGCTCCTGATATTAGACGTGTACCGTATGTAGAAGATACAGGAACATTAAAAGAAGTGATATCAATCGCAAAGAGTAATCGAGCGCTGATTTGTTTTACACTCGTGAAGCCTGATATGCGTCAATATTTGTTAACAGAAGCGGCAAAAGAAGGCGTAGAAGCATATGATATTATCGGGCCTCTTATTGACCAAATTGCAGAAATTACAAGGCAAGTGCCAAGATATGAGCCAGGGATTGTTAGAAAACTGGATGAAGAATATTTTAAAAAGATTGAAGCAATTGAGTTTGCGGTTAAATATGATGATGGGCGAGATGCGCGTGGTATTTTGAAAGCTGATATTGTTTTAATTGGTGTTTCTCGTACATCAAAGACTCCACTTTCACAATATTTAGCTCATAATAAGCGATTAAAGGTTGCGAACGTACCACTTGTTCCTGAGGTTGACCCGCCTGAAGAATTGTATCAAGTTTCAAAGGAAAAGTGCTTTGGTTTGAAAATTAATCCAGAAAAATTAAATCATATTCGGAAAGAGCGCCTGAAATCACTAGGACTAAGTGATGGGGCAACATATGCGAATATTAACCGTATTAAAGAAGAAATTGACCATTTTGAGAAAGTGATCAATAAAATAAATTGTCAAGTGATTGATGTGTCTAACAAAGCGATTGAAGAAACGGCAAATATTATTGTGAATGCGGTGCAAAACCAAAGAATGTTTTAGCACATTTACCAAAGGTGAATGTGTTTTTTTAGCTCAAAGACCAATTTGGTTCAGAGCGAAATATTTATAGAAATGTAATGGTTAGAGAAATTTCAAAGGATATGTAGCGAAGTAGAAAGAAATATATTATAATAAAAAATTGTGATAAAAAACCTATATTTTACGTTTAGACTTTAATTTTTCAGAATAAACTAGGGATAGGATTTACGAAAAAAGATGTACATTTACGTAAAATCGACAAAAATCTAAACAAGAAAACGTACTTTGTAGAAGGATTCACTGAAGGGATGTAGAATACAGAAATATGCAAAACATCAGTAAGATTCTAGTTGATGCAGATGCATGTCCCGTAAAGGATGAAATTGTACAAATCGGAACGAAATTTCATGTCGAAATTTTGTTTGTCGCATCCTATGCCCATCGTTCAAGAAAACAGCAAGGAAATTGGATCTATGTAGATTCTGAGCAAGATGAAGTTGATTTTTATATTTATAAGCATGCGAAAGCTACAGATCTCGTGATCACACAAGATATGGGACTTGCTGGTCTTCTTGTGAAAAAAGGAGTATATGTCTTATCTCCGCGAGGGAAATTTGTGACAGATGAGCAAATGGATACAATTTTATATAGTAGATATGTGTCTGCTAAATTACGCAGACAAGGGACCTATACAAAGGGGCCAAAGTCATTTTCAAAGCAGGATCGACAGTCTTTTTTAACAAGTTTAGAAAAAATATTGTCGAATTATAAAGGAATCCTTTAATTTGTATCGAATACAAAATACGACACGGAGATGGAGTTATGGGGAACAGAATTCCCGAAGAAGTTGTTGAACAGATTCGGACATCATCTGATATTGTAGAAGTAATTGGTGAGTATGTTCAGCTAAGAAAGCAAGGGCGTAATTATTTTGGACTTTGTCCATTTCATGGTGAGAATTCTCCCTCCTTTTCTGTTTCATCAGATAAGCAAATTTTCCATTGCTTTGGATGTGGGGAAGGTGGAAATGTTTTTTCCTTTCTCATGAAGATGGAAGGCCTTTCTTTCACAGAAGCTGTACAGAAACTTGGAGAAAGAAATCATATAGCAGTCGCAGATTATACATCAGGAAAAGAACAGCAAGACAATATATCTGATGACAATGTCATTATGTTACAGGCTCACGAACTCTTAAAAAAGTATTATCATCATTTGTTGGTAAATACAGAAGAGGGGAATGAAGCTCTTTCTTATTTATTAAATCGTGGTATTACGAAGGAAATGATTGAGAAGTTTGAAATTGGTTATGCATCACCGGATTGGGATGCAGCGGCGAAAATATTACAAAAAAGAGGTTTTTCGCTAATGACCATGGAGCAAGCGGGCCTCCTTGTAAGAAGTGAAAAGGATGGTAGTCATTACGACCGATTCCGTGGTAGAGTAATGTTTCCGATTCATACACTACAAGGAAAAGTGGCAGCATTTAGTGGAAGGGCGCTTGGGGATGATACTCCTAAATATTTAAATAGCCCAGAAACACCTATCTTTCATAAGAGCAAGTTGCTGTACAATTTCCATCAGGCAAGGCCGTTTATTAGAAAGCGTGGGCAGGTCGTCCTTTTTGAAGGTTATGCTGATGTTCTAGCTGCTGTAAAAAGCGGGGTTGAAGAAGCTGTTGCAACAATGGGAACAGCTTTAACGGAAGAACAGGCGAAACTTCTGCGACGTAATGTTGAAACTGTTGTTCTTTGCTATGATGGTGATAAGGCTGGACAAGAAGCGACAATGAAAGCGGGGCAACTCTTAACTCAAGTTGGTTGTCAAGTTAAAGTTACTGTATTGCCAGAGAAATTAGATCCTGATGAATATGTGCAACAATATGGAACAAAGGCTTTTGAAAATCTCGTTAAATCAAGTATAAGTTTTGTTGGATTTAAAATAAATTATTTGCGTTTAGGAAAAAATTTGCAAGATGAGTCTGGTAAAGAAGAATATGTGAAAAGTGTTTTAAAAGAATTATCATTATTGCAAGATGCGATGCAGGCAGAGTCCTATTTAAAATCGTTATCACAAGAATTTGCATATTCCATGGAAACACTTTTAAGTCAATTGCACCAATATCGCAAAGAACAAAAGATACAGCAAAAACAAGCGAAGCAAATTTCGAAGCCATCTCAAATTGTTCAAACGAAGCCGAAACGATCCGGCTTCGAAAGGGCAGAGAGGGAACTGATTTACCATATGTTGCAAAGTGCCGAAGTAGCAGTGCGTATAGAGCCTCATATAGAAGATTTTCATACGGAAGAACATAAAGGGATTTTATATGAACTATATGCATATTATGAAAAGGGAAATGAACCTTCAGTCGGAAATTTTTTAAACTGGCTATCTGATGAAAAGTTGAAAAATATCGTTACCAATATTTCGACAGATGAGTTTATCAATCCAGAATATACAGATGAAATACTGGAAGGACACTTGGAAGCGTTAAAGCGCCATAAGGAAAAGTTGAAAAAGATGGAAACCATCTTTACAGTAAAGCAAATGGAAAAAGCTGATCCGCTAGAAGCTGCTAAATTTTACGCAGCGTATTTGCAAAATCAAAAAGCAAGAAGATAGCTTTTTGCATAAAATTTTAGTATAATGAATGTTTGTATCTCGCGTAAGGAGGGGAACAAATGGCTGATAAACCAGCTCGTTCTAAACAAATTGAAACTGAAATGACCCTTGAGCAAGTGAAAGAACAACTCACTGAGCTCGGAAAAAAACGTGGCGTTCTTACATACGAAGAGATTGCAGAACGCATGAACGGATTTGAAATTGAATCCGAACAAATGGATGAATATTATGAATATTTAGGTGAACAAGGGATTGATTTAGTTGGTGATAATGATGAAGGCCCAAATAATCATCAAATCACAAAAACGGAAGAAGAATTCGATCTAAACGATTTAAGTGTACCACCAGGTGTGAAAATCAATGACCCTGTTCGCATGTATTTAAAAGAAATTGGTCGTGTTGATTTATTATCTGCTGAAGAAGAAATTCAATTGGCGACTCGTATTGAAGAAGGCGATGAAGAAGCAAAACGCCGTCTTGCAGAAGCAAACTTACGTCTTGTTGTAAGTATTGCAAAAAGATACGTTGGCCGCGGTATGCTTTTCTTAGACCTTATTCAAGAAGGGAATATGGGTCTAATTAAAGCGGTTGAAAAGTTCGACTACCGCAAAGGATTTAAATTTAGTACGTATGCAACATGGTGGATTCGTCAAGCGATTACACGTGCGATTGCAGACCAAGCAAGAACCATTCGTATTCCGGTTCATATGGTTGAAACAATCAATAAATTAATTCGTGTACAACGTCAATTATTACAAGATTTAGGTCGTGAACCAACTCCGGAAGAGATTGGTGAAGAAATGGATCTTGCTCCAGAAAAAGTACGCGAAATCTTAAAGATTGCTCAGGAGCCAGTTTCTCTTGAAACACCGATTGGTGAAGAGGATGACTCACACTTAGGCGATTTTATCGAAGACCAAGAAGCAACATCACCTGCGGATCATGCAGCATATGAATTGCTGAAAGAACAATTAGAAGATGTGTTAGATACGCTAACAGATCGTGAAGAAAATGTTCTTCGTCTTCGTTTTGGTTTGGATGATGGACGAACTCGTACGCTTGAAGAAGTCGGAAAAGTATTCGGCGTAACAAGAGAGCGTATTCGTCAAATTGAAGCAAAAGCACTTCGTAAATTAAGACATCCAAGCCGTAGCAAACGGTTAAAAGATTTCTTAGAGTAGTTCTTATATAAGTTTACTTCACCTTTGTGAAGTAAACTTTTTTATTTTGTTAAGTTTTGTTAAAATTTAGCTGTAAGTACCGATTACAATACTTGTAATATATTTTACAGAATTGTCTTTTGATTTGCAAATGCTCATTTTTCGATTTTTCGATTAATTTTGTGTATTTTATACAAAAATATATGTAGAAAAACAAAAAATATGATGAGAAACATAGATATTTATCAAAAAAATATAGGATAGAAATAAGAAGATTAATAAACTGAATTTATGGAATATTTTCAACAACTGATAATTTCGCCTTTTCTGATAGAGCGTTTTCAAGTACAATAGAAATAACTGAATCATCTAATTATTAGGGGGTATAGAGGGGGGAGAAAATAGATGAAACGTAATCCGTTGATTCCATTCGCTCTTATTGCAGCACTAGGTATTATCGTGATGTTCGTATTTTCATTTCAAGGGTTACATAAGTCTAAAGAGCTAGCGGATGCTAAAAATGGAGGAAAGCAAACCCAAACAGCATCAAAGCCTGAAGACATTGTAAAACAAAACTGTACGAGCTGCCATGGGGATCAGTTACAAGGTGCAGTAGGACCTGAACTGCAAAAAATTGGCGGGAAACTTTCTAAAGATGAAATTAAAGAAGTGAT
This sequence comes from Bacillus cytotoxicus NVH 391-98, assembly GCF_000017425.1. Lineage (GTDB taxonomy): Bacteria > Bacillota > Bacilli > Bacillales > Bacillaceae_G > Bacillus_A > Bacillus_A cytotoxicus. Next base: position 3,066,516 of record NC_009674.1, on the reverse strand, counting down.
TGTAAAAGGAAAAGGAAATATGCCGCCTAATTTAATTCCAGCAGATCAAGCTTCCAAAGTAGCAGATTGGTTATCGAAGAAAAAATAAAGAAAAACAAGCCCCTTACTTTTAAAGTAAGGGGCTTGTTTTTCTTTTCTTTCTAAAATACGATTAAAGAAAGATAAAGGGATTGAATGATTGTTGCTTACTTGCAATAATACTTGTTCATTCATTATCATAGAAACAGATTGACAAGAGAAGGAGCAATGGAAATACATGAATGAAGTCAAACTTTCAAAAAGATTAGAAGAGGTAGTGCGAGAGATTCCAGCAGGGTCTACGGTAGCGGATATCGGATCAGATCATGCTTATTTACCGTGCTATGCAATTGTAAATCATATTGCGACAAAAGCAGTGGCAGGGGAAGTAGTAGATGGACCGTTTCGTTCTGCGCAGGCAACGGTAGCTGAGAATGGCTTGCAGGGAAAGATTGATGTTCGCAAAGGAAATGGATTAGCTGTTATTTCACCAGGAGAAGTGGATGTCATTACAATTGCTGGTATGGGTGGAGCGTTAATTCGTGATATTTTAGAAAGCGGAAAAGAAAAATTAAATGGGGTAACGCGTCTCATATTACAACCGAATATTGCAGCACATCATATTCGTGAATGGTTTATTGAAAATGATTGGGAACTGATTCGTGAAAAGATTGTAAAAGAGGATGGTAAGATTTATGAAATTTTAGTGGGGGAAAGAGGAAATCCGTTAGCGCCTTACTCAGACCGTAAGCAAGCTGAATTATTGATCGGACCATTTTTAATGAAAGAAAAAAGTGATGTTTTCATTGAAAAATGGGAATGTGAATTGAAAAATTTTCAAAATATCTTAAAGCAATTAGAACGTGCGACAGAATCGGAAGATACAAAAGCGAAACGAAATGAAGTAATGGAGAAAATGAAAATGGTAGGAGATGTATTATCATGAGCAAAATTCTAAATGGGCATGAAGTAATTTCTTTATTTGAAAGCATGTATCCGAAGCATCTAGCGATGGAAGGGGATAAGATTGGTCTGCAAATTGGAGCTCTTAATAAACCAGTGGAGCATGTCTTAATTGCACTAGATGTAACAGAAGAGGTTGTAGAAGAAGCGATTCAAATTGGAGCAAATATCATTATTACACACCATCCTCTTATTTTTCATCCTTTAAAAGCAATTCATACGGATAAGGTGTATGGGAAAATTATTGAAAAATGTATCAAACATGATATCGCTGTGTATGCAGCACATACAAATGTTGATGTTGCAAAAGGTGGAGTAAATGATTTACTTGCTGAGGCGCTTGAACTACAAAACACTGAAGTGCTCGTTCCAACATATACAGAAGAAATGAAAAAAGTAGTTGTATTTGTTCCTGTAACACATGTAGATGCTATTCGAAAAGCATTAGGAGACGCAGGTGCGGGTTATATCGGTAACTACAGCCATTGTACGTTTGGTAGCCAAGGTATAGGTACATTTATCCCTCAAGAGGGAACAAACCCTTACATTGGCGGAACTGGGCAGTTAGAGCGTGTTGAAGAGATAAGAGTTGAAACGATTATCCCGGCTTCGTTAGAACGAAAGGTTGTTAAAGCGATGTTAACAGCACATCCGTATGAAGAAGTTGCTTATGATATATATCCGCTAGATAACAAAGGAGAAGCGCTAGGGCTTGGTAAAATTGGATATTTACAAAAAGAAATGACCCTCGGGGAGTTTGCTGAGCATGTAAAGCGTTCGTTAGATATACAAGGGGCACGAGTTGTCGGAAGGCTTGATGATAAAGTGCGTAAAGTAGCTGTTCTTGGTGGTGACGGGAATAAATTTATCAATCAGGCAAAATTTAAAGGCGCAGATGTTTATGTTACTGGTGATCTGTATTATCATGTTGCTCACGATGCTATGATGTTAGGGCTAAATGTTGTTGACCCAGGACATAATGTAGAGAAGGTAATGAAACAAGGTGTTCAAAAACAACTACAGCAAAAAGTAGAGGCGAAACAATTCGCTGTACAAATTCATGCATCTCAGCTACATACAGATCCATTTACATTTGTATAAAGTGAAACTTTAATCAGTGGGGATTTTCTTCATCCCCCACTGATTATGAGCCCTCACCAATCGGGCTGCCTTAAAATAGCGGGATAAATTAGCGCTTATCTTTATATAATAAAGCGAGAGTCTTTTTAGCTAAAAGGATAAAAAATCCGTTGCGAGTAGTGAGCAACGGATTTTTTTATTTATTGTTTTTTTACCTTTACACGCGGCAAAATTTTTTGAAGCGGTACGTTTCGTTTTCTTTCCCACGTAGCAGGATTTGTTGGATCGTATTGTTCTAAAAAGGCAATGACTTCTTTTGTAATTGGAGTTGGAGTAGAAGCACCAGCAGTTACTGCTACAGCTTCTACTCCTTGAAGCCATTCTAGTTGAATTTCACTTACATCAGCGACGCGATATGCTTTTGTGCCGGCAATTTCTTGCGATACTTGAGCGAGACGATTGGAGTTATTGCTTTTCGGATCGCCAACAACAATTGTTAAATCGGCAACATCAGCTTGTTTTGCAACGGCTTCTTGACGAACTTGTGTTGCTAAGCAGATTTCTTTATGGAATTCAGCTGTTGGGAATTTTTTTTTGATATCTTCCATTAGATGCTGAACATCCCATTGACTCATTGTCGTTTGATTTGTAACTAAAATTTTATCTGTAGGAATCTCTAATGTTTTTAAATCATCTGCTTTTTCAATGAGATGAACAATATCAGGTGCAATGCCAACTGCTCCTTCTGGTTCTGGATGCCCTTTTTTTCCGATATAAATTACATGGTAACCTTCTGATTTTTTTGCTTCAATTAAGTCGTGTGTTTTTGTCACATCTGGGCATGTCGCATCAATTGTTGTTAATCCTTTTTCTTTGGCACGTTGTTTTACTTCTGGGGAAACACCATGTGCAGTGAAAATAACCGTACCAGAATCGATTTGATCCAAAATTTCTAAGCGACTTGGGCCATCTAAAGTAATAATTCCATCTTCTTCAAATGCATCTGTTACATGCTTATTATGAACAATCATGCCTAGAATATAGATAGGCCTTGGTAATGATTTATCTAGTGCAGCGTTGCGTGCAATAACCATTGCATCTACAACGCCATAACAATAACCACGAGGGGAAATTTTAATAATTTTCATGTGAGTAATCCTCTCCTTCTAAACAAGGAATCCTTTTGTACATAGTCCTTTTCATTATAAAGGAGGAGTGGACAGAAAACAAAGTATTGTTACACATATAATTTTGGTTTTGCTGGTAAAGGAGAAGCGGTTGCCTTTTGTGATTCTTTAGCGTTGGTAGATTTTGGAGTAACTTCGTTGCTTTTTTTCTTTTTTAAAGGTGTCTTAGGTACGTTATTTTTTTTCACTTCTTCTTTTGAATTCTCGCTGTCCTCTTTCCCTGAAGTAAGGATTTTCACAATACTCGGTATACTGCGAACGATGGGTCCGTATTGCTCTACAACTGGCCCGACAGATTGGGCGACTTGAGCAACTTTTTCAATGTTATTTAACATATTAGTTGGATTAGAAATTAGATTAGAAAAGAAATTTCCAATTCCACCACTGGTATTTGTTGCAACAAATGATTCACCACCGCGCATGTCGTTTTGGTCATACATGGGTGGCGCGATTAACGGTTGATGTATATAAGGCTGATTATAATGTGGCTGCATCGTTTGTGGATATTGCTGGTACATTATTGGCTGTCCTTCCATTTGCCGGTAGGGAGGAATCATTTGCATAAAAGGTTCAGTCGGATCATGTTTTTTAAAAAGTTTAGAGAGCAGTCCTTTCTTTTTTTGCATCATTTGTGGTAAATGTGGGATTGGATATGGTGTATAGGGGTGTTGCCCTGTATGCATTTGTTGTATAGGGGATTTCGGATACATAAAAGAAATCCTCCTTTCTTCAATTAGGTATATACACATACAGTATGCAATCGAAAGTAAGAAGGTTAGTTTTTAAGTTGGAAACAAAAACTAAAGATGGATTTTACGATTAGATTTCGTTATAATGTAGACTTGACTGATTTGTGCGCGCAGTAGAAATTTGAGAAAGAAGGTGTAATCTGTGACAATACAAACATTTACACAGTATAATTTTCAACCGTTTTTAATAGATGCAGTTCGTGAATTACGTTTTACGGAGCCGACAGAAATTCAAAAGAAAATATTCCCTGTTGTAAAAAAAGGAGTAAGTATAATTGGACAATCCCAAACAGGATCAGGAAAAACACATGCATACTTACTACCGACAATCAATCAAATTGATCCAAAACGTGAAGAAGTGCAGCTTGTGATTACGGCGCCAACGCGTGAGTTAGCACAACAAATTTATCAAGAAATTATTAAATTAACGAAGTTTTGTACGGAAGAACAAATGATTACAGCGCGTTGCTTAATTGGGGGAACAGATAAACAGCGATCGATTGAAAAATTGAAAAAGCAGCCACATATCGTTGTTGGAACGCCAGGTCGTATTAAAGATTTAATAGAAGAGCAAGCTTTATTTGTTCATACAGCAGAAACGATTATTGTCGATGAAGCAGATTTAATGCTTGATATGGGATTTATTCAAGATGTAGATAAAGTTGCAGCGCGCATGCCGAAAAATTTGCAAATGCTCGTTTTTTCTGCGACGATTCCGCAAAAATTGAAACCATTTCTGAAAAAATATATGGAGAATCCAGAGCATATTCATATTAATCCGAAGCAAGTTGCTGCGGGAAACATTGAACATTATTTAGTTCCATCGAGACATCGTAATAAAATTGAAATAGTCAAGAATATGTTGCTTCAATTTCAGCCGTACTTAGCAATTGTTTTTACAAATACGAAAAAAATGGCAGAAGAAGTTGCGAATGGATTAACAGAGCGAGGATTAAAAGTAGGACGTATTCATGGTGACCTATCACCTCGTGACCGCAAAAAAATGATGAAACAAATTCGTGATTTGGAATTTCAATACATTGTTGCGACAGACTTAGCGGCACGTGGTATTGATATAGAAGGAATTAGTCATGTTATTAACTATGAAATTCCGTCTGACTTAGACTTCTTTGTTCACCGTGTTGGTCGTACAGCACGCGCTGGGTATTCTGGTATTGCTGTAACGATATATGATGCGCGTGATGAAGAAGCGATAGATAGTTTGGAAAAACAACGTAATATTACGTTTAAACATGTAGAATTGCGAAATGGTGAATGGATAGATTTAGGGGAGCGCAACCGACGTCAAAGCCGTAAAAAACCAAATAATGAGTTGGATATTATGGCAACGAAAGTTGTGAAAAAACCGAAAAAAGTAAAGCCTGGATATAAGAAAAAATTAGCAGCTGAACGTGAAAAGGTAAAGAAAAAATATAGTCGTAAAAAAAGATAAGGGAAACCTTATCTTTTTTATTGTCGGATTTGCAAAGAATTTTTTTGAGTAAGCAATTCGCTACATATTTCTACAAATTATGCTATTATTATAGCTATTGTATATTGAAGAGGTGATAATATGTTGAAGATTGGATCTCATGTTTCAATGAGTGGGAAAAAAATGCTATTAGCTGCAAGTGAAGAGGCAGTTTCATATGGTGCTACGACATTTATGATTTACACAGGTGCACCGCAAAATACGAGAAGAAAGCCGATTGAAGAATTAAATATAGAAGCTGGCCGTAAACATATGGAAGAACATGGAATTAAAGAAATTATTGTCCATGCACCATATATTATTAATATTGGAAATACAACAAAGCCTGAAACATTCCAATTAGGTGTGGATTTCTTGCGCATGGAAATTGAAAGAACAGAAGCGCTTGGAGTAGCAAAACAAATTGTTCTGCATCCTGGAGCTCATGTTGGGGCGGGTGCAGATGCAGGGATTGCACAAATTATAAAAGGTTTGAATGAAGTATTAACGCCAGAACAAACAGTAAATATTGCATTAGAAACAATGGCTGGAAAAGGTACAGAATGCGGACGTAGCTTTGAGGAAATTGCGAGAATTATTGATGGTGTAACATATAATGAAAAGCTATCTGTATGTTTTGATACGTGTCATACACATGATGCAGGTTATGATATTGCCAATGATTTTGATGGCGTTTTAAATGAGTTTGATAAAATTGTTGGAATTGATCGCTTGCAAGTTTTACACGTTAATGACAGTAAAAATGTTCGCGGAGCTGCAAAAGACCGTCATGAAAATATTGGTTTTGGTCATATTGGTTATAAAGCTTTACATGATATCGTTCATCATCCGCAGTTAGAGCACATACCAAAGATTCTTGAAACGCCATATGTAGGGGAAGAGAAGAAAGATAAAAAGCCACCATACAAATTTGAAATTGAAATGTTAAAGAACGGAACATTTGATGAAGGGCTTCTTGAGAAGATTAAAGGACAATAAGGAGGGGGTCCCCTCCTTATTTTAATAATTTCTGAAAGAGTGTATTCACTTGCTGGGCGGTAGAAGGAGAGGTTACTTTCGCAATTTTTTTTAAGAGTTCGAGCCTTTCATCTGTATTATAAATATTAATATTTTTTCCTTTCATCAATAAAACAATTTGATCTGCTTGTTCAGTTGTAATAGGAATTTCATATTCTTTACTATATTTCAATAATTCTTTTGGTGTCATGTTATTTATTTTTTTGTTCACAATTTGTTTGATGAGGTTCACGAGATAGTCCTCCTTCAGGTGTTCGTTTATCGAAATATATGTGTATAGTGCCTGTATATATTCGTATGACACTTCTTTTTTTCTATTAGAAAAAGAAGAATATGTTATAATAAAAGAACGAAACGCCAGAAAAAGATTATAAGGAGGGCTTATGGAAAAGAAACAACATCGAAAAGAAAGTGTTATCCATCTCTTGTATCGTTTAATTATGATTGTCTTTGGAGCAGCGTGTGCAGCAGTAGCAATTGAACTATTTTTAATCCCAAATAAAATTATTGATGGTGGAATTATTGGTGTTTCCCTCATACTAGATTACCTTACCCCTAACATTTGGTGGCTAAGTTTTTCTACTTTAGTTGTTATCCTCAATATACCATTTATGTACTCCGGTTATAAGCAAATTGGAAAGACATTTATGCTATCTTCAACTTTTGCGATTGTCGCGTTAGCATTTATTGAAACAACACTACATACTATCAAACCATTTACGACAGAACCTATTTTAGCAACTGTGTTTGGTGGCCTTATATTAGGTCTTGGTGTAGGACTCGTTATTCGTCATGGTGGATCATTAGATGGAACTGAAATTATGGGAATCTTATTAACAAAAAAATTACCATTCTCGGTTGGGGAATTTGTTATGTTTGTGAACTTATTCATTTTTGCTTGGGCAGCCTTTGTATTTGGTGTAGAGCAGGCAATGTATTCTGTTATGACCTACTATATTGCTTTCAAAACAATTGATACTGTTATTCAAGGATTGGATGAAACAAAGGCTGTGTTAATTGTTTCTGATCAATATGAAGAAGTATCAAATGCGATATTACACCGTCTTGGTCGCGGGACAACTAAGCTTATAGCTAAGGGTGGTTATACCGATAAAGAAAAAGAAGTGATTTACGCCGTTGTGACACGTCTTGAAGTAACAAAATTAAAATCAATTGTTCATGAAATTGATGAAAACGCCTTTGTTACAATTATGAGTACACAAGAGACAAATGGTGGTAAGTTTAAATCAGCTATCCATTAAAAAAAGTATGTTCAAAAAGCAGAGAGAAATTCTCTGTTTTTTTGTTATAATAATAAGGTTGTCTAAAGTAAATCATATATTTTAGGCAGATTGGTTTACAACTATAATCAGCTGTACTATAATTCAAATAGAAATAAATCGGAATCATTCTGAATTAAAATAGGTGAGATGATATGGAAAATATATTAGAAATAGAAGGTTTGACATTTCGCTATGAAGATCGAAATGTGATAGAAGACATTCATTTGCAAGTTCCTAAGGGAGCTTTTTTAGGTTTGGTTGGACCGAATGGATCTGGTAAATCAACGTTGTTAAAGTGTATATTAGGTGTTTTGAAGCTAAAGAAAGGAAATATTCGATTATTTGGCATTGATAGTAGAAAATTTAAAGCATGGAATCAAATCGGTTATGTTTCACAAAAGGCTAACAGCTTTAACTCTGGGTTTCCAGCAACTGTGTTTGAAGTGGTTTCTATGGGGCTTGTGTCGAAAAAAGGCTTATTCCGCTTTTTGACGAAAGAGGATAAAGAAAAGGTAGCAAAAGCAATTGCAGATGTAGGAATGAGTGAGTTTCAAAATCGTAACATTGGAGAACTTTCTGGAGGTCAACAGCAACGTGTGTTTATCGCTCGTGCACTTGTAAGCAGTCCAGAATTACTCATTTTGGATGAGCCTACTGTGGGAGTTGACATAAAGAGTGTAGAAAGTTTCTATGAAATATTAGAAGATTTAAATAAAAGGTTAGGTATTACACTTATTCTTGTTACACACGATATAGGAGCTGTAACAGAAAAAGTGACGCACGTTGCATGTTTAAATCAGCGTTTACATTTTCATGGGAAGGTAGAGAAATTCCGAGAGTTAGAGGATGCAGACATGTCCATTTTATATGGGTATCATGTTCATCGATTAGAACATGATCATGAGCATCACGGGAGGGTACAATGATACAGGATTTTTTACAATATGATTTTTTACGAAATTCATTATACGCTGGTATTTTAATAGGATTGATAGCGCCTCTTATAGGAGTATTTGTTGTAATCCGCCGTTTGTCCCTTATTGCAGATGCATTAAGTCACGTGACATTGTCGGGGATCGCTGCAAGTTTGTTGCTTGAAAAAACGATATTTACTGGTGGATTTTTAAATCCATTATATATGGGGATGCTTTTTTCAATGGGCGGAGCATTGCTTATTGAAAAATTACGCTCTGTATATAAACATTATCAAGAGTTAGCAATCCCGATTATTCTGTCAGCTGGGATGGGGATGGGGGTTATTTTCATCTCGCTTGCTAATGGGTTTAATACAGATTTATTTAGTTATTTATTTGGTAGTGTAAGTGCTGTAACAAGCGCAGATTTAATGATTATTGGCATTGTAGCAATCGCGGTTGTAGCAACGATTATTTTATTATATAAAGAGCTATTTTTATTATCATTTGATGAAGAATATGCTGTGTCAACAGGACTTCGTGCAAAGTGGCTCCACTTTATTTTTATTATTTTAGTTGCTCTTGTTATTGCTGTATCCATGCGAATTGTTGGGGTTCTTCTTGTATCGTCTTTAATGACTTTACCGGTAGCAGCAAGTATTCGAATTGCTAAAGGATTTAAGCAAACGATTTTCTTCTCCGTTTTATTTGGAGAAATTGCTGTAATTGGTGGAATGTTAGTTTCTTATCAACTCGATTTAGCTCCAGGTGGTACAATTGTTATGTTAGCGGTTCTCATTTTAATTGGTGCAATCTTATGGAAGAAGAAAAAAACGGCATAAAGTAGGGATAGTTATGAACTTAACAGAAGCTTTACGCTTAATGAAGGAAAAAGGATATAAACATACTGGAAAACGAGAGGAAATGTTACGTTTATTTGCGAAACATAATCGGTACTTAACAGCAAAAGACGTGTTAGAACACATGAAGGATAATTATCCGGGATTGAGTTTTGATACAATTTATCGTAATTTAACCGTATTTGCTGAAATCGGTATTTTAGAGCAGACAGAATTAAATGGGGAAAAACATTTTCGCTTTACATGTTCTATTATGGAACATCATCATCATTTCATTTGTTTAGATTGTGGTGGTACAAAAGAAATTACTTCTTGTCCAATGGATTTTATGAATAAAGATTTTAAAGGATATGAGGTCACAGGTCATAAATTTGAAATATATGGACGTTGTCCGAAATGTGCAAAGTAAGAGCTCATCAGCTGAAAAGTTGATGGGCTTTTCTCATATGATACAGAAAGGCCTGTTTACATCATAGTGTAAGCAGGCCTTTATTATTATTGTTCTTGTTTTTCTTTTTCTTGGTTTTCAGCCATTTCAGCAGCGATGACATCAATTTCTTTTTTGAGTTCTTCTACCATTGTTTCTTCTGGAACTTTTCGAACAACTTTTCCTTTGCGGAATAATAAGCCTTCACCACGTGCTCCAGCAATCCCGATATCAGCTTCACGAGCTTCGCCTGGGCCATTTACTGCACAGCCAAGCACAGCTACTTTAATCGGTACTTTTAATGTAGAGATATACTCTTCCACTTCATTTGCAATACTGATTAGGTCGATTTCAATACGTCCGCAAGTTGGACAAGAAATAAGTGTTGCGGCATTTGAAGCAAGACCAAATGACTTTAACAATTCACGAGCCACTTTTACTTCTTCAACTGGATCAGCACTTAGCGAGATGCGAAGTGTATTTCCGATACCTTTGCTTAAAATAGCTCCAAGACCAGCGGCACTTTTAACTGTTCCGGCAAATAGAGTACCGGACTCTGTAATGCCTAAATGCAATGGATAATCGAAAGCACGAGCTGCTTTCTCATAAGCTTCAATAGCTAAATTTACATCGGATGCTTTCATCGATACGATAATATCATGAAAGTCTAAGTCCTCTAAAATTTTAATATGATGCAATGCGCTCTCGACCATACCATCAGCAGTAGGGTAGCCATACTTTTCTAGAATATGACGCTCTAATGAACCGGCATTTACACCAATTCGAATTGGAATACCGCGCTCTTTGGCAGCATTTACAACAGCTTCTACTTTGTGGCGGCGCCCGATATTACCCGGGTTAATACGCACTTTATCAATGCCACCTTCGATTGCCTTTAAAGCAAGACGATAGTCAAAATGAATATCAGCAACAAGCGGAATATTAATTTGCTTTTTAATATCAGCAATGGCATTTGCAGCTCGTTCGTCTGGAACAGCTACGCGGACAATTTGACAGCCTGCTTCTTCTAAACGCTTAATTTCAGCAACAGTTGCTTCTACATCATGCGTTTTTGTTGTAGTCATACTTTGTATAATTAATTCATTATTACCACCAATTGTTAAATTACCGACTTTAACCGGACGTGTTTTTGTACGATGAGTTATTTCATTCACGAATAGATCGCTCTCCTTATAAAAGAAGTTTCTTATTTTGTCTCTTATACCGCACATAGTATATGAAGTATAAGGAAATCGAAACCACTATGCTTGGTTTCACTTTTACTATTGTATCAGCGCCTTTATAGAATTGACAAGGATAATGTAACGGTTCATTGATATAATGGGAATTTATACGATTTTCCAATTTGAATTTTTGTAGACGTTCTCTCTTTATTTAATCGTTTAAAATCGTTGATTACTTTTTCGATGGATGGAACTTTTTTCTTATTAATAGCTTCTGTAATAGAGAGAACAGTATCTCCTGTTTTTACCTCGATTTTTTTATAAGATGTATCCGTCTTCTTTTTTGTCTCTTTCTTTATATCTTCTTTTTTAACAGTTTGAGCAGCAATTGTTTTTTTGTATGAGCTTAACATTGGCAAAGTACCAATTTTTATATCGTAATAAAATATATAACCGAGAACAAGCACAAATAAAAATACGCCAAGTCTCTTCATATTCCTCACTCCTTTGTTAGGAATATATGCTTGTCCTAAAAAAAAATGCCTAAATAGCGATATAGAATGTATGGTAAGAAAGCAAATCAAATTGGTTGTTTCATTCTGGAGAAAAGAGGACGTTGAGAAAAATGTATTTCAAAGACGTTCTAAATGGGGTGTATACAGTTGAAATCTCAAATGGAAAGGATAGAACGTATCACTTCAAGCAACATTACGCCTATGTAAAGGAAACGGATAACAATTTATCAATTGACATGAACTAAGTCTAAGTGAGCAAAAGTTTATATCAAATAAAGGCGATCCAAAACGTATGTGTTTTGGATCGCCTCTTTTGTAATCATTATTTTTCTTTTGGTGTTGGAATTTCTTTTATTGCTAAGTATAAGACGATTAAAATAACTGCAATGTAAAGAGGGAATGATCCGGGAACTGTAATCTTTAGTAAGTCCATAATCATAAAGAAAACAGTTGGGATTGTATAACTATAAGCAGTTAACGTCCAAACTTGTTTATAAGATAATTTGCGCTGACCGCTCATAGCAGATCCGATAAATGCCAGTAGTGTAACACCTAAAAAAGTAATAAATAATTGGAATAAATAAGTAAAGAACCCGATAACAAGCATTAAAATAGGATACATACTATTGAAAAAAGAAAGAAAGTCTTGCAAGTCTTTTTTCTCAAGAGAAGCACCTAATAAATCATTGTAAGAATATGTTCGTGTTATTCCATTTGCAACAGAAATAACTTTGTCTTTTAGAACAAACAACCCTGTTTTGTTCGTATACTTTCCTGTATCAGTAGCATTTGGATCGAATACAAAGATAGAGTTTCCCTCCTCTTTTTCAATGGGTTGATTAATATCTGCCTTTAGTTCCCCATTTTCTATTTTAAAGTCTGGAATGTCTTGTTCAAGCGCTTGCTTTATGATTCCAACGCTATCTTGAATAACGCTGCCATACAATAAAGTTCTCGGGATGGTTGTAAGGAAACAGAGTAATAAGATATAAAGAATCGTTTTTCCGATTTTTTGAAACCGAAAAAGCGCCATGTCTTTCGGTGAGTATAGACTCTTTCCAATTTGTGTAAAGATAGACATAGATTCACTTCCTTTTTATATTAAGTAGACATATATAAACATTGTAACGTACGTATCTAGAGAATCACAAGCAATATCGCGCTCTCATGTCATGCGTAGCGAGTTTATTATATAAGTTTTTTGAAAACACAATGCATGAAAAGAAAAATATAATTGACACTTTTCTTTTTTATATGGTAAATTTATCTTACATTTCTTGCATCTTCTATTTTGTAGGAAGCTCGTTTTTATAGAAGTTTCATGGAAGAAGCATAAAGAATGATATAGTCGTTTTTCCTATAATCATGTATATAATCTTGGACCCTTAGCTCAGTTGGTTAGAGCAGACGGCTCATAACCGTCCGGTCGTAGGTTCGAGTCCTACAGGGTCCATACCCATGTTACATACTTATAAATGCAGGCAAGAAGCTTCCTTGTAGAAGGAGGCTTTTTTTACGAAATAAGTGAGCATTTTGTTTGAAAAGAAATGGGGATTTTGCTACTTTAATGATAGCAAGACAATGTGATTTAATTTGTTTTCACCCTATGGCAATTAGGGTAAAATGAAGTTGTATGCCAAACTGTTTTGGCAATACATAAAATGGGAGGAATATAACAATGGCAAAACATGAATTACCAAATTTACCTTATGCGTATGATGCATTAGAGCCTCATTTTGACAAAGAAACAATGAACATCCATCATACGAAACACCACAATACGTACGTAACAAACTTAAATGCTGCATTAGAAGGTCACGCAGAATTAGCTGACAAAAGTGTTGAAGAATTAGTTGCAAATTTAAACGAAGTACCAGAAGAAATTCGTACTGCAGTACGTAACAATGGTGGTGGACATGCAAACCATAGCTTCTTCTGGACAATCTTATCTCCAAATGGCGGTGGACAACCAGTAGGTGAACTTGCTACTGCAATTGAAGCAAAATTCGGTAGCTTTGATGCATTCAAAGCAGAATTTGCAAAAGCTGGTGCATCTCGATTCGGTTCTGGTTGGGCTTGGTTAGTAGTAAACAACGGTGAACTAGAAGTAACAAGTACTCCAAACCAAGATTCACCTTTAACAGAAGGGAAAACACCAATCATCGGTTTAGATGTTTGGGAGCATGCTTACTACTTACATTACCAAAACCGCCGTCCTGATTACATCAGTGCGTTCTGGAATGTTGTAGACTGGAATGCAGCTGAAAAACGTTACCAAGAAGCTAAATAATAGTACTTGTTTCATTTTATACAAGGGAATATGAAAAGAGCTAGGGGCATATGCCGCTAGCTTTTTTGTATGCTTTCTTTTACATAATTGTGCCTAGTCTTTGGAAGACTAGAACATGAAGTAAAGGAGAGTTATATATGAAGTGGAAACATGTAATTGGTGATGTTGAGGTGAATCGGGATTTAATATTATTACTTAGTATGGGCGGATTGTATACACTCGCTATTTCATTATCCAATACATTTGTTAACATTTATTTATGGAAGCAAACGCAAAATTATGTAAACATAGGGCTATATAATTTAGCAAGTGTTGTGTTACAACCGCTGACTTTTTTATTCGCAGGAAAATTAGCGAAAAGAATCGATCGCGCCATTTTATTGCGGATCGGAGTTGGAACATTAGCGACTTTTTTTATTGTAGTTTTACTTACAGGAACGCATGCTTCCCAATATATTATATTAATAGGTGGGCTCCTTGGTATTGGGTATGGGTTTTATTGGTTGGCCTTTAACTTGTTAACGTTTGAAATTACAGAGCCAGAAACGCGTGATTTTTTCAATGGTTTTCTTGGTCTTTTAACTTCGTTTGCTGGCATGATTGGGCCAATAACAGCTGGATATACCATTTCTCGTATGGAAAAGTGGAGCGGCTATACAGTGATTTTTTTTCTTTCATTAACTTTGTTTGCAATCGCTGTTGTTATGAGCTTTTTTTTATCGAAAAGAGAGTGTGAAGGTCGCTATGAAGTTGTACAAGTTCTACAGGAACGAAAGATAGATAAAAACTGGGGAAGAATCACACGTGCTCATTTTTTTCAAGGGCTACGAGAAGGGATTTTTGTCTTTGTTATTTCTGTGTACATCTATTTGGCAACAGGGAGTGAATTTGCGTTAGGGAAGTATAGTTTAGTAAATTCGGCTGTTTCGTTTGTAGCTTATTACTTAGTTACTCGCATGTTAAAAAAAGAATGGAGAAAAAAAGCCATTTTGCTTGGTGGAATTATTTTATATGCTGTGGTATTTTTAGTTATTTTTCATGTTACATATGCGAAATTACTTATCTATGCAGCTTCTATTGCAATTGCTTATCCAATCTTACTCGTTCCTTATGGCTCAATGACTTATGATGTAATTGGAAGAGCGAAAAATGCAAAAGAATGGCGAGTGGAGTATATTGTTGTGCGAGAATTATGGTTAAATGGTGGAAGAATTTGCTCTATTATTAGTTTTTTATGCGCTGTATCGTTTTTTCAACCAGAAAAAAGCTTACCTGTTTTATTAGGCATCCTTGGGGCTGGACATTTCCTTGTTTATTTTGCTGTGCGAAATGTCAAATACAGTGAGAAGAATATGAATAGAACAAGCATAATAGCTACAGAAACGATACCAAATCGCACAGAACCAGAAGGTTAACTTCTTCTTTGTTTTATGCTAGAATAAAAAGACACGTAAAATAGCTGTAAGGGCACCTGTAACAGGTGTCCCTTTCATATTATATAGCTAAAGGTGGTAGAGGGGGTTCGTATGAGTAAGAAAAAAAAGAAAAAGACCCACGTTCCGTTTCGGCTGAACGTGTTATTTCTTTGTGTATTTTTAATGTTCTCTGCGGTTATTGTAAGGCTTGGTTATGTACAAATTGTTCATGGGGAGGAGTACAAAAACGAAGTTGAGAAAAAAGAAAACTCAACAATTAGTAATCCGGTTCCACGTGGAAAAATATTTGACCGATATGGCCGTTCCGTTGTAGATAATGATCCAGTTCGAACCATTACATTTACGCGAATGAAAGGGTCGACTTCAGAGGAACGTTTAGAAACAGCGAAAAAGCTTGCAGATTTAATTGAAGTATCACCGGATAAATTAACAGAACGTGATAAAAAAGATTATTGGCTGTTCCTTCATAAAGAAGAAGCGAAAGCAAAAATTACAAAAAAAGATCGCGAAGAATTAAAAGAAAAAAAAATTGATGATAAAGAAGTCGCAGAGCGTCAACGAAATCGTGTGACGGAAGAAGAATTAAATCAATTAACAGAAAAAGATTTAGAAGTGCTGGCGATTAAGAGTAAGATGGACGGCGGATATGCTATGACGCCGCAAATTATTAAAAAGCAAGTAACCCCGAAAGAATACGCTGTAGTCAGCGAGCGTTTAGCGTTATTACCAGGTGTCGATACAAATGTGGATTGGGATCGTAAATATACGTATGATGATATGTTCCGCAGTGTACTTGGTGGTGTAACAAGCTCGGATGAAGGGTTACCAAAAGAACGCTTAGATTATTTCCTTGTTCGGGATTATAACCGTAATGATCGAGTTGGAAAAAGTTATATTGAACAACAATATGAAGATGCACTTCACGGTTCAAAGGCAGAAGTGAAGAATATTACAGATAAAAATGGTAATATTTTAGAAACAGTAAATGTCTTGAAAGGGCAACGAGGAAATGATCTAAATTTAACAATTGACATGGAACTGCAAAAACGTGTCGAAGAAATTATTGGAAAATATTTAATGAAATTTAAAGGTTCAGAGCCTCTGCTTGATCGAGCGTTTGTTGTAATGATGAATCCGAAAAACGGTGAAATTCTGTCAATGGCTGGGAAACAGCTTGTCAATGAAGATGGGAAAACAGAAGTGAAGGACTTTGCTTTAGGTACAATGACAAGTTCTTATCCAATGGGGTCGACTGTCAAAGGTGCAACTTTGTTAACTGGATATCAAACAGGTGCCATTACACCTGGAACAACTTTATTGGATGAACCGATCAAATTAAAAGGGACACCGACGAAATCTTCTTGGAAAACGATGGGTTATATTAATGATTTAACTGCTTTAAAGATGTCTTCTAACGTATATATGTTTAAAACAGCGATGAATATTGCAAAAGTACCTTACATTCGTGGAGGTACATTAGATATTAAAAAACAAGCGTTTGATGATATGCGTTATTACTTTAGTCAGTTTGGTCTAGGAGTGAAAACAGGTATCGACTTACCGAATGAATCAGCTGGACTTCAAGGTTCGCAGTATACACCTGGTTTCTTGTTAGACTTAGCGATTGGCCAGTATGATAACTATACACCACTTCAGCTTGCACAATATGTATCTACAATTGCAAATGGTGGCTATCGTATGCAACCGCAAATTGTAAAAGAAATTCGTCAACCAGCAGCGAAACCTGATGAAGTTGGAAAAGTCATTCAATCAATGGAACCGAAAGTATTGAACCGTATTGATATGCCTGAGAGTCAGATTAAACGAATTCAAGAAGGGTTTAGGCAAGTGTTTAATGATGCGAGTGGTACTGGCAAGAGATACTTTGCGACTGCAAAGTATCAAGCTGCCGGAAAAACAGGAACTGCTCAAATACCATACGGTGGTGACAAAGAAATTGGAAAAGATGCAAATGGTCAGCGTAAAATAATTTATAACTTAACGTTAGTAGGGTATGCACCATTTGATAATCCAGAAGTTGCCTTCTCCGTTGTTGTTCCGTGGGTATATGATGATAAAACAGGAATTAACGGATACATTGGTCGTGAAATTCTGGATGCTTACTTTGATTTGAAAAAGCAAGCATTAACAGGTGAAGAGCCGCAAGATGAAAAAGGGGAAAAATCAAAGAAACAAGATGATGAATAAATTGATATCAGTTTGGCACACTATCTCAAAAGATAGTGTGCTTTTTTTGTAAGTGATACATATATTTTAGTAATGATGGACAAGTCCAGAAAATGCAATTATCTATATGAAAGTTTGAAGTCAATTGTAGAGAATGGACAGAAAAGGGGAGGGGCTTTCATGATCATTCAAAAAGTTGAACTTTACAAAATTTTTACAAACAATTAAAACCTCATTAATAGTTTGGCATTATTCTTATACCTGTAATCCTGTTATGTAGGTTACTTCTAGGAGGAACACGTGTGAAGGGGATACACAGATTGAGCAAGGTTTTCATCGTATCGATATGTTCTATATTTTTGTACATGTCTCCTGCATTTGCTGCAAATAAAATAGGAGAAGTGAGAGTTGATGGATCCTCAACGGTTTTTCCTATTATGGAAGCAGTAGCAGAAGAATATACAAAGAAAGAACCGCATGTGAAAGTTTCTATTAGTATTTCTGGGACAGGAGGAGGATTCCAACGTTTTGGAGCAGGAGAAGTGGATATGAATAACGCTTCACGTTCCATGAAACGAGTGGAAGAGAAAATGATGAGAGAGAACTCCATCCAATTTACACCACTTGAAATTGCTTATGACGGTTTGACTATGATTGTAAATCGTCAAAATAAGTGGGTGGATAATATGACAGTAGAAGAATTACGGAGATTATGGAGTGAAGATGGAAGTATAAAACGGTGGTCGCATATCCATCCAGAATGGCCGAAGGAAAACGTTCAATTTTATGCACCAGGCGTGGATTCTGGTACGTATGATTATTTTCAAAATGTAGTCTTACAAAAGAATCGCCTTGTAAAAACAGTTTCATTGTCAGAAGATGATCAAGTTATTATGCAAGGTGTTATGAATGATAGAAATGCGATTGCATTTGTAGGGTATGCCTACTACATGGCAAATCGTGATAAGGTAAAGGCCATTAAAGTAAACGGTGTATTTCCGACAAAAGAAACCATTCAATTCGGAATGTATAAGCCGTTATCAAGACCTCTGTTCGCATATGTAAATCATGCGTCTCTCCACAATAAAGAGAGTGTAGCAGATTATGTTGCATTCATGATGAAGCATGTAGGAGAGTTAGCCGAGGAAGTCGGATATGTAAGGTTACCAGAAGAAAAATATAATGATCAGCTGCGAATGTTAACAGAAATAGAGAGATAATGTCAGGGTGGAAAGGGGTTTTCATCTTTGGCTCATCATAACAAAAGTCAAATTACATTTTCTGTGCAGCATTTGATTGAAAGGAATCGGCTTAAAAGAAAGAAAACGCAGCGAATCAATCGAATGGTTCCAGTATTTCTAAAGGCAATTGCTAGCGTTTCTATTATAACGACAGTAGGAATCGTGATGACGCTTGCAAATGAAACGATGATGTTTTTTCGAAAAGTATCATTGCATGATTTTTTTCTTGATAAAGAGTGGTTACCTTTTTTTGAAGAACCGAAATTTGGAATACTTCCGCTTATATGTGGAACATTTCTTGTTACAATCATTGCTATGGTTGTGGCGATTCCAGTTGGATTAGGGTGTGCCATTTTCTTAAGTGAGTATGCTCCAAAGGCTGCTAGAAAGTTATTAAAGCCGTTGTTAGAACTATTGGCAGGTATCCCGACAATTGTATACGGCTTTTTTGCATTAACGATTGTTACACCACTTTTACAAAAAATGATTCCAAATTTACAATTTTTCAATGCGATTAGTCCAGGAATTGTAATTGGTTTTATGATGATTCCGACGGTTGCTTCTCTTGCTGAGGATGCAATGGGGGCTGTAGCAAAGGGAGCCAAGGAAGCCTCGTTGGCGCTTGGAGCAACTCGATTTGAAACAGTCAAGCAAGTCATCTTACCTGCCGCGTTTAGCGGAATTATAGCTGCGGTTTTATTGGCAGCTTCTCGTGCGATTGGTGAAACGATGATTGTTGTCATTGCGGGCGGTTCAACGCCAAATTTATCTTTGGATCCAACACATTCGATTCAAACATTAACAGCATATATTGTTCAAGTGAGTTTAGGAGATGCACCGCATGGTACGATTACTTACTACAGTATGTATGCTGTAGGGGCTACGCTCCTTGTATTTACGTTTATGATGAATATCATTTCACAGCAAATTATGCGTCGATTTAAAGAGGCGATATAAAATGCGGATGTTAAATCATAAGCGGATAAAAGAAAACATGTCGTTTCGCTTTTGGAAAGATCGAGTATATAAATGGATTTTTTCTATTGCAATGCTGTTTTCTATTCTGATTCTGATTGTATTGCTATATCAAATTTTTGAAAAAGGTATCGGCTATCTTTCAATCGATTTTTTGATACATTTTGCTTCGCGCCATCCAAATCAAACGGGGATTGCTGCCGCATTATCAGGAACAATATTGTTTATGAGTATTGTTGTACCAGTCTCATTTATTTTAGGAGTCGGTACAGCACTATATTTAGAGCATTATGCCAAACAATCTATTTTTACAAGAATGATAGCATTAAATATTCAAACATTAGCGGGTGTTCCATCTGTTGTATTTGGATTGTTAGGTTTAACAATTTTTGTTTATGCTTTTCAACTGGGAGAAAGCATAGTAGCTGCTGCGCTTACAATGAGTCTTCTTTCATTGCCGACAGTTGTTGTGTCCAGTCAAGAAGCAATTCGTATGGTACCGGATGGTTTATTGGAAGCTTCGTATGGAGTAGGAGCAACGAAATGGCAAACGATGTATCAAGTTGTATTACCAACTGCTCTCCCAGGAATTTTAACTGGATGTATTTTAGCTTTGTCTAGGGCAATTGGAGAAGCAGCGCCGTTATTAGTAATTGGAGCTCTTGCTTTTGCAAATTATATTCCACTTGGAATATTTGATAGATTTACAGTTTTACCAATTCAAATTTTTAATTGGATGAGTAGGCCACAAGAAGAGTTTCAACATGTAGCAGCAGCGGGGATGATCGTTTTACTAGGATTGTTGCTAATTATGAATATGGTTGTTTTATGGCTGCGAAATCGTAAATAAAGTAGGAAATGGATGAAAGGGGAATTCAAAATGGTAGCAACAGTAGTAAATGTACAGGTGAAAAAAGAGGAAAAAGTGGAAACAGTCCCAAAAAAAGTTGTGTTCGATACGAAAAATTTAAATCTATGGTATGGAGAGGATCATGCTTTAAAAGATGTGAATTTAAGCATTCATGAGAATGAAGTAACTGCAATTATTGGGCCTAGTGGTTGTGGGAAATCCACGTACTTAAAAACATTGAACCGTATGGTTGAGCTAGTCCCAATCGTTCGAACAACAGGCGTGATTGAATATCGAGAGCGTAATATTTTTGATAAATCATATCCTGTCGAAGAGTTACGTACACATGTTGGAATGGTGTTCCAAAAGCCAAATCCATTTCCGAAATCCATCTATGAAAATGTAGCATACGGTCCGAAAATTCATGGTATTCACGATAAAAAGACGCTTGATGCTATTGTAGAAAAAAGTTTACGTGGTGCAGCAATTTGGGATGAATTAAAAGATCGATTACATGACAATGCATATGGCTTATCTGGCGGCCAACAACAGCGTTTATGTATTGCCCGCTGTTTAGCGATTGAGCCGGATGTTATTTTAATGGATGAACCAACATCTGCTCTAGATCCAATTTCTACATTGAAAGTAGAAGAGTTAATACAAGAGTTAAAGAAAAATTTTAGTATTGTAATTGTGACACATAATATGCAACAAGCAGCACGTATCTCGGATAAAACGGCATTTTTCTTAAGTGGAGAAGTCGTAGAGTATACGGATACGAATCAATTATTTACAACACCTTCAGATAAACGAACAGAAGACTATATTACAGGACGCTTTGGATAATAAGAGTAAAATGCCCCTCTTACGTTGGGGCATTTGTTGTGTCAAGTTAATCTGTAAGAGGAAAGATTTGGCTTATGTAAAGTGAAATGTTAGTAAGTAGAGAGCTTTCGTAGACAGCTCCCCTCTTGCCTAATTTTTTGCTTTCATCAAATTTTGAGGGGAGAGTCTTACTATTTGCAAATAGTGAAATAAATAGAGGGGGAAGAATGATGGTACGCGAGCAATTTCATTATGATTTAAAAACATTGCAGCAAAAAGTAATGAAATTAGGAGAACTAGCAGGAGGTGCTCTTTTACTTTCTATGGAAAGTCTTCAAAAGAGAGACGTAGAAAAGGCGTTAGAAGTGATTGATAGTGATTACCGAATGGATTATTTAGAAGAGGAAATTAACGATTTTGCGCTTATGTTAATTACAAAGCAACAGCCTGTAGCAAGTGATTTGCGAAAAGTTTTTATTTCAATTAAAACGGCAACAGACTTAGAGCGTATAGCAGATCATGCGGTAAATATTGCGAAAGCAACAATTCGTCTGGGGGAAAAAGAGGTATCTGTTCAGTTACATCATATAGAAGAAATGTTTTCAATTGCTCATGAGATGTTACGTCTTTCTTTGGAGGCCTACCAAAAGGAAAATTTAACGTACGCGAAACAAATTGCTGAAATGGACGATTCCGTTGATGAAATATACGGAAAAGCAATTCGTGAATTTATATCTACAATTCCAGAGCAACCAGAAGCTATCACACAAATTACACAATTATCTTTTATTGCTAGATATATTGAGCGTATAGCAGATCATATTACAAATATCGCAGAAAATGTTTTCTATTTGGTGAAAGGCAAACATTATTTATTAAATGACTAGAAATCAATGAGGGCAGATGATAAGAATCATCTGCTTTTTTAGTCAAAACATGACAAAAAAAGCTCGTTGCCTCGTTCAAATTATGATGATAAGATGTATCGTAATAAATATGGAAAAATAAAGAAAATAGCGATTGTATAACAAAAGTAAGCGTTTTCTAAGGTGGTTTAGACATTGGAAAGATTAACGGACATAGAAGTCACATACATATGGTAAATAAAGATGATTTCATATTACAAAAGTGGAGGATGAATGTGCATGAAGGGGGTTATTTTAGCTGGTGGAAAAGGAAGGCGCCTAAGACCGTTAACATGTAATGTTCCAAAACCGATGTTACCATTACTAGAGAAACCGGTTTTAGAATATAACATTGAATTGTTACGGCGACATGGTATTCGGGAAATCGCAATTACTGTTCAATATTTGAGCAATACGATTAGAGAGTACTTTGGGGATGGGAGTAAATGGGGCGTCAAATTACATTACTTTGAGGATTCACCCCCCCTTGGTACAGCAGGAAGTATTAAACAGGCTGAAGCATTTTTAGATGAACCGTTTGTAGTAATTAGCGGTGATGCATTAACAGATTTTCCATTAACAGAAGGGATTGTATTTCACCAACAGAAGAAGAGAATGCTAACGATGTTTGTAAAAGAAGTAGAAAATCCACTGTCTTTTGGGTTAGTGGTGATGAATAAAGAACAAGAAATTATACGTTATATGGAGAAACCGAGTTGGAATGAAGTCATTTCAAACGTTGTAAACACAGGGATTTATATTATGGATCCTAGTATTTTTTCTTATATACCTCCCAAAACATATGCTGATTTTAGTCGCCATATCTTTCCGTTATTGGAGAATACAAATGCGTTATTTGGATACAAAGCAGAAGGATACTGGATGGATATTGGAACATTTGAGCAGTATCGGCAAGCTCAATTTGATTTATTGACGAAAAAAGTGAATGTAACGATTCCTTATACAGAAGTATTACCGATGGTTTGGATGGGAGAAGCAGTAACGATTGAAAAAGGTACAAAGATTCACGGGCCATCTTTCATCGGTGACGGAGTAACAATCGGAGCGGGAGCGATCGTTGAACCGTATTCTATTATTGGGAAACATAGTACTGTATCAAGCTACACACGTCTTCAAAAAAGTATTATTTTCGCCAATACGTATATTGGGAAACATTGTGAATTATTAGAGACGACAGTTGGTGAAAAAACGAGACTCGAAGACGATGTCACGCTATATCAGAAAAGTGTTGTAGCGGATTGTTGTCAAATCGGGAAAAGCACTGTAATTAAGCAAGGTGGGAAGTTATGGCCTCATAAAATAATTGATCATCATTCTATTATTGCATCTGGTGGTGTTACAAAAGAAGAACATGCATCAAGGTGGTTGCAAAGAAGTCAAATTGTAGGTAGAGGAAATATCGAAATAACACCGCAAATCATTGTGAAAATAGCAATGGCTTACGGTTCATTGTTTCGGAAGGGTGAGACTATATTAATAGGAAGCTATAAGAATGCAGAAGTACAAGTTTTTAAAAAATTATTTCTGCATGCGCTTCACAGCGTAGGAATGAATACGGTGGAATGTCAAGAAATGAATGAATCCCCATTTCAATATACGATTCGGAAATTAGAATGCATAGGTGGTGCGTTCATTTGTTTTACGAAAGATCAAGATATGAGGATACGGTTCTATGGGAAAGAAGGAAGGCAGTTAACTTATAAGCAGCAGAAGGAAATAGAAAATTTATATATGGCTGAAAACTTTCGCTATGTATCTGAAAAAGAGATAGGAGAAAATCAAATAATACAAATTTGTTTAGAGGATTATGTAACGGCCGTTTTAGAATATATAGATGTTGAGAACATACAGGCGCAACAGTTCCACCTTCTTATTAATAAAATGGATTGTTTGTTACAACCGTTACTTCTTTCTTTTTTTCAAAGGCTTGGTTGTTCTATTACATGGGTGTATGCGCAGGAGCGGAAAGAACATGTGAAATCTTTAATGAAATCCAGTCATTCTAATATGGCCTTTATATGCGGTGAAGAAGGAAATGTATTCGAATTATATGATGGGCATGGTAGGGTGTATCAGAGTGAGAATGTTAGCGAAATCGATGTGTCAGACTTATTATTGAAAACAGTCGAGGATATGTATCCAATATCGTTAAAGCTAGGAAATTGTTATCTTCTCTTTTATATGCACATGGAAAAAGAATTGCGACAAGTGTGGCAAAGGGATATGTTATATCGGATTGGGAAGTTACTCGAGTTAATTGCAAAACAAGGGAGTACATTATCCATGATGGTAGAACAGACAGCACCGCTTTATTTGTTATGTGATGAGGTTGTTTGTTCGTGGAATGAAAAAGGGAAAATAATGGGGATGTTACTGCAAGATATGGGAGAAAGGGAAATAGAAATATTAGAAGGAGTTCAGTTTAAATATGCAGAGAAAGAATGGTCGTACATTGTTTCTGATGTGAAACAACCGAAATTTCTTGTATACTCACATGCGAAAAACCCACTAGTAGCAAGAGAAAATATGAAAAATCTTATAGAAAAGATTAGACAATATCAAAAGGTGTAGAATTTTTGTTTTAAAAGTGGTATTATGGTATAGTCTGATTTAAGTTATTAGTGACTGGAGGGAAATAAGAATGCGTGTGAATATTACTCTAGCATGTACAGAATGCGGAGATCGTAACTATATCTCAAAGAAAAATAAACGTAACAACGCGGAGCGCCTTGAGCTTAAAAAGTATTGCAAGCGTGACAAGAAGTCTACGTTACACCGTGAAACAAAGTAAGCAGTAGGAATATTTCCTACTGTTTCTTTTTATTTTGTGCCACTATTTCGCTGTGCAGTGTGTATTTAAAATGATAAACTATCCCATAGGGATGTAATGCATGGTTTAAGATTAGAAGGGGGAAATAGTCATGAATGAGGAGAAGATACAGCTACGTAAACGAATGTTAAAACACATGTATTCGATGACACAAGAGCAGCGTAAGGCTTTATCAGAACAAATTGCAGATTCTTTATATGAACAAAGAGAGTGGAAAGAGGCAGAAACAATTGGGATTACTCTTTCTATGGACCATGAAGTGAATACATATGTTATTATAGAAAAAGCATGGCAAGAAGGAAAAAAAGTAGTTGTACCAAAATGTAATCGAAAGACAAGAACAATGACTTTTCGTGAAATCATGAACTGGGATCAATTAGAAACGGTATATATGAATTTGCGAGAGCCTATTCCTACTGTAACGAAAGAAGTAAAGGTGAATGAGATAGATCTTCTCTTTGTCCCTGGAATTGCTTATACGAGACGAGGAGAACGTATTGGATATGGTGGCGGCTATTATGATCGTTACCTTGCTACATATGAGGGGGCAAGAGTGTCTTTAGCTTTTGACTTTCAAATTGTAGATGATATTCCGATAGAACCATTTGATCAGAATGTCGAAAAAATTATTACAGAAAAAGAAACAATTGTGTAAAATACTCTGATAGAGATGAATAAGAATTGACGAGGCTTTTTCTCGTTGATTATAATGAAATATGTGAACGTTTTCTTATTATATTTGTATAATAAGTAGACATAGAGGGTGATAACATGAGATCCATTTATGATATTCAGCAATTACTAAAAAAATTTGGAACGGTTATTTATACAGGTGATCGGGTGGCTGATTTACAATTAATGCAGGAAGAGCTACATGAATTGAATCAATCACAGCTGATTGAACGAAACGATTATCAAACAGCTTTATTTTTAATAAAGCAAGAAATTCAAAAAGAGATGAGCAAGAAATAGAAAAAGGTAGGTTAGCAAAAATGGAAGAGAAATGGTTAGTTGGTGTTGACCTGGGTGGGACGACAATTAAATTAGCATTTATTAATGTGTACGGTGAAATTTTACACAAGTGGGAAATCCCAACAGATACTAGTGAACAAGGAAAACATATTACACTAGATGTAGCCAAAGCAATCGATAAAAAATTAGAAGAATTAGGCGAATTAAAGAGTAAATTAATTGGTATTGGTATGGGTGCTCCGGGTCCTGTCCATGTAGCTACAGGCATGATTTATGAAGCGGTTAACTTAGGGTGGAAAAACTATCCATTAAAAGATTTATTAGAAGTTGAAACAGGTTTACCTGTTGTTATTGATAACGATGCCAACTTAGCAGCATTTGGGGAAATGTGGAAGGGTGCTGGAGAAGGTGCGAAAGATCTTGTTTGTATGACGCTTGGAACTGGTGTTGGTGGCGGTGTTATTACCAATGGTGAAATCGTTCATGGTGCAAGCGGTGCAGCTGGTGAAATTGGCCATATTACAGTCGTTACAGAAAATGCATTTCCTTGTAATTGCGGGAAATCTGGTTGCTTAGAGACAGTGGCATCCGCAACAGGGATTGTTCGTGTTGCTATGCAAAAAATGCAAGAAACAGAGAAGGAAAGTATACTGCGTTCGATGTTGGCTGAAGAAGGCCGTATTACATCAAAAGATGTATTTGAAGCATTAGGACAAGGTGATGAATTAGCAGCTGAAGTAGTAGAAAAAATCGCTTCTTATTTAGGATTAGCTGTAGCAAACCTTGCAAGTACATTAAACCCTGAAAAAATTGTAATTGGTGGCGGCGTCTCTAAAGCAGGTGATGCGCTATTAGAACCAACGCAACGCTATTTTGAACAATACGCATTCTCACGTGCTAGAAAGAGCACAAAGCTAGCAATTGCAACGCTTGGTAATGATGCGGGTGTAATTGGAGGAGCTTGGCTTGTAAAAAAGCAGCAATACGAAGTGAAGATGATATAATTTGTGAAGAATAAAAAACGAAAGGGCTGCCCCTTTCGTTTTTTATATGCAAAATCATGTTGAATAAGAATATAACAATGAATTATGATGCTGGTGGATACCCATTATTTAGAACGGTCATAACTGTAAACCATCCAAAAACGAGTACGGTTGCAATGGAGAAGCCGCCTGCTAGTAAGTTTTTTTCACGTAATGTTCTTAGGGTGGCGAATACAGCTAACAGAGTGACTAGTGCAAAAATGATAACAAGACCCATATATAATCCTCCTCTGCTCTCACATTCTTATTTTTTAGAATTTTTACTCTTTTCATTGTACATGTTTTAGAAATGATTGTCGAGATAGTAGCGCTTCGTTTCGTCAGAGAAAGAAATGTTGTATCATAAAAGAAAGTCCAACAACTGGAGGAGAGGAAAAGATGAAATGGATACAAATGCCGTTAGGGCCTTTACAAACAAATGCGTACATTTTAAGTAACGATCAAAAAGAATGTGTGATTTTTGATCCAGGTAGCGAAGGGGAAAAGCTTGTAACATATTTACAGCAAGAAGGGTTAAAGCCCCTTGCGATTTTATTAACACATGCACATTTTGATCATATCGGTGCAGTTGATGCGGTAAGGGAGGCTTTTCGTATTCCCGTATATGTACATAAAGAAGAAGCAGAATGGCTTGGTGATCCGGCTGTTAACGGTTCACAAATTTTTATGATGAATCGAAGTATTACAGCAAAACCAGCGGATTATAGGATTGATGGAGAAGGAACATTAACAATTGGTCCATTTACATTTGAAATGTTTGAAACACCGGGGCATTCTCCGGGTAGTATTTCCTACTATTGTAAAGAAGTGAACGCTGTATTTTCCGGAGATGTATTATTCCAAATGAGCATCGGTAGGACAGATTTACCAGGGGGAAGCCTTACAGAGTTAATGGGAAGTATTGAAGAGAAATTATTTATGCTACCAGATGATACGACTGTATTGTGTGGGCATGGTCCAGAAACGAATATTGGGTTTGAAAAAGAAAATAATCCATTTTTACAATAAGGTGTAGTATGGGGATAGAGTTCATTTTAAGGGGATATATGGAAAAGGAAAAGGATTATTCGATTTCATACCGCACGTATATGGAAGTTGCATTATATAATCAAGAACATGGATATTATATGAACAGCCGTAATAAAATCGGAAGAAAAGGTGATTTCTTTACAACTAGTAATGTCTCTTCTGCAGTTGCAAAGACATTTGCTCGATTTTTTATCCGGCTTGTTCAAGGGGGAGAAATCGAACCTAACCTTTGTGAAATTGGGGCTGGAACAGGGAGATTTGCTTATGATGTTTTACAAGAATGGCAGCGCCTATCTCCTGAAACTTTCGCTGATTTACACTATTCTATTATTGAGTTAAGCCCTTTTCATCGCAAGCTACAAAAACAGCAACTGAACTCATTTTCTAATATTTCTCAGCACCAATCTTATCAAGAATTAGGTGACTCTTTTGCAGGAATTGTTTTTTCGAATGAATTATTTGATGCTTTCCCTGTTGAAGTAATTGAGAAGCGTAAGGGAGTGCTATATGAAGTGCGAGTTTCATATACAAATGAAGGAAAACTTACAGAGGTATTTAGGCCGATAGAAAATGAGACAGTTCATTATTTAAGAAGACATCATATAAGACTTTCAGAAGGACAACGATTTGAAGTTCCAATTGTAGCAGAATCCTATATAGAAGAGATTGCTGCATGGATAAAAGAAGGATTACTGATTACAGTCGATTATGGTTATACAAAAGAAGAGTGGATGCATCCAGCTCATCGTGAAGGAAGTTTAAGAGGGTATTATCATCATCAATTGATTCGAAGCCCGCTTGCTTATCCTGGTGAAATGGATATTACAGCTCATGTACATTGGGATGAAATAAAGAAGGCTGGGGAAACGACAGGACTGTATACAGTATGGCATACAAAACAGAGTACTTTTTTATTAGCGGCAGGCATACTTGAACAGCTTATGAATCATCAAGATCGAAACCCTTTTTCTGAAAATCAAAAAATAAATCGATCCATCCGTTCCATGATTTTAGATGGAGGAATAGGCGATGCTTTTGATATTTTAATACAGAAGAAAGGATTGCCGTTTTTGGATGTAAATCGTTATTTATATGTATAGAAAAAACAAGACGCAGAAACTTTCTGCGTCTTGTTTTTTAATACGACTTTTCATATGTAGCCTAATATATTTTCCCTCATGATATATATTTATATTAAAGATATGAGATAAAATATATAGAATACGCCATTTTTTCTCTGTTTAATGATCCAATAGTCCCTAACCTAATAATACATGAACGAGCTGAATGATGACTTCATTCTCTACTTTGTAATAAATCTCCAATCCTTTTCTTTCACTAGAGACAATTTTAGCGCTTTTTAACTTTGCTAAATGCTGTGAAATTGTGGATTGTGGCATGTTTAAGCCAGTGTACATTGTAGAAACATTACTTGGGCCTCTTTCAATTAAGCCCTTTACAATACATAAGCGAACAGGATGAGCAAGCACTTTCAATAATTCTGCATTACTCTCATAAAGTTCTAATTCTTTTTGAAAGGTTTCTAACATGTTCTTTTCCACCTCCGTGTAAGCTGTTATATCATAATATTCATACCAAAAAACTAAAGAAAAGGAAACAGTTGTTGCAGAAAAAATGTTTTAAAGTAAAGAAATTGTAAGAAACGAGACTATGATGTAAATAAATGAAATAAATTTGTGTGTTTTTGCCAACAGATGTTTTTTTCTTTAAAATTTGGAAAAGATATACTTATAACATAATTTTATCATGAATTTTTTGTTCTTTCAAATCGATATACGGAATTTTTAAAATAATATGAAAAAAGGATTTTATAATTTTGTATAGAAAGTTTATTATGTTAATCAGAAAATATGTCTTAAAAAACGAAATTTAAATGCTGGATTGAATAGATTATTTTGAAGGCGTGGAATATAGAAAGCTCATTCATAAGGCTTCTTGAATAGAGTGACAATCGAATGGTTTTATTCCAGTTTAAGGATTATATTGAAAGCCCCACCTATCTCTACATGAGTTTGAGGTGGGGTTTTTTGTTAAGATGATAAAAACAGCTTTTATAAATTTACAGGTTCTTCTACATAGGAAAGGGCATTTTCAAAATCAGTAATTAAATCGTCTACATTTTCTAGTCCAACCGATAAGCGAAGTAAAGAATTAGAAATTCCTCTTTCATCGCGAGCTTCTTGCGATAAGGCTGCATGGGACATTTTAGCAGGATACGATAGGATGGATTCAACAGCCCCTAAGCTTACAGCAAGTACAGGTAGTTTTATGTTAGATAAAAATTGGCGCAATGCATCTTCTGATTGTAATGAAAAGGATAAAACAGCTCCGCCAGATTTTGCTTGTGAACGTTGTATTTCATAACCGGAGTGAGATTCTAATCCTGGGTAATAGACATGTTGTATTTTTTTATGATTTTGGAAATAATGGGCGATTTTGCTTGCGTTTATTGCTGAATGTTCCAGACGTACATGCAATGTTTTCAGCCCACGAAGTACAAGAGAGCAATCTTGAGGACTTAATATAGCTCCAAAAGCATTTTGTAAAAAGCTGAGTTTTTGGGCGAGATTATTATTTTTTACAATAGCTAATCCAGCTGTTACATCACTATGCCCTGCGATAAATTTTGTTGCGCTATGCAATACAACATCAGCTCCAAGCTCCAGCGGTTTTTGAAATAATGGTGTTAAAAATGTATTATCTACGAAAGTAAGTGCTCCAACAGATTTCGCTAATGTACAAACAGTGCGAATATCTGTTACCTTTAATAATGGATTAGATGGCGTTTCAATATAAAAAACTTTTGTGTTTGATTTTATATTTCGCTTTACAGCATCTATGTTTGTCATATCGACAAATGTATGGGATATCCCATAACGTGATAGAATGTCTGTTACAATTCGGTAAGTGCCACCGTATACGTCTTCTGATATAAGAACATGGTCTCCTTGTGAGAGAAGAAGAAAGGCAGTAGAAATGGCTGCAATGCCAGAGGCAAAAGCAAATCCTTTTGTTCCCCCTTCAAGAAGAGCAATTATATCTTCAAGCGCTTCACGTGTAGGGTTACCTGAGCGACTATAGTCGTATTTTCCAAAGGAATCTACATCAAACTGATGAAAAGTTGATGTATTGTAAATTGGAACGTTAACAGCACCGGTTTGTGCATCATGTTTATACTTGTTATGCAGTAACAGTGTGTCTAAAGAGTAATTCATATTTTTACACCTTCTTTTGCATATTGAATTGCTTGCTGTAAGTCCTGAATTAAGTCATCGCTATGTTCAATGCCAACGGAAAAACGAAGTAGACGATTGCATACCCCTCGTGCAATTCGTACATCTGTTGGAATATCAGCATGTGTTTGTGTAGCTGGATATGTCATTAGACTTTCGACGCCACCTAAGCTTTCAGCAAATGTAATAATAGATAAAGATTGTAAGAAAGGATTTATCCATTTTTCATCGCGAAGACGAAAGGAAATCATGCCCCCTCTACCTGGATAAAATACGTCTGTTACACCGTCTTCTTCTTTTAAATAGGTCACAATTTTATTTGCATTTTCTTCATGTTGCTTCATCCGAAGTGCCAAAGTTTTCATTCCTCGTATTAATAACCATGAATCGAAAGGACTCAATACAGCACCAGAAGCGTTATGGTAATGGGCAAGCTCCGCACAAAGCCCGCTTCCTTTTGCAACAACAAGCCCGCTTAATACGTCGTTATGTCCACCTAAATATTTTGTTGCGCTATGTAGAACGATATCAGCTCCATCAGTTAAAGGTTGCTGTATATACGGTGTATAGAAAGTATTATCTACAATAAGCAGTAAACCATGACGCTTTGCAATGGTTGCAACAGCTTGAATATCAGTTACTTGCATTAAAGGATTGGTAGGTGTTTCGATGAAAATTGCTTTTGTCTTAGAAGTAATTGCGTGTTCAATTTGCTCAATCGATTGTGTATCTACGTATCTACATCGAATATTCCACTTTTTCTCATGTTCAGAAAATAAACGATACGTTCCTCCGTATAAGTCTTCAGATACGATAAGTTCATCATCGGAGCGAAATAGAGAAAGCACAAGAAGAACGGCCGCCATTCCAGAACTACAGGCATAGCCTTGATCACCTTTTTCTAAATCAGCAATTGCGCGTTCTACAAGACCGCGTGTAGGGTTACCAGTTCGAGAATAATCAAATCCAGTTGATTTTCCAATTCCTTCATGGCGATAGGCTGTTGAAAAGTAAACAGGGGGATTTACCGTACCTGTACCCGTTTCACTACGGTTTCCAATTTGAGCTAATGTTGTTTCGATTGTTGACATAGCAACATTCCTCCTTTATGAGATGGAAATTTAAGTATATGGTAATAGAAAAATAAAAAAAGCCTTCAAAGAAGAAGGCTTTCATTCAAATAGAGTCTTCTTCTTATCTCTCAAATTATTTGATAATTTGCTGGAATTAGCACCTTATTAACAAGTTTGTTAATGGTTGCTGAGGTGTCATAGGGCCAGTCCCTCTACCTCTCTAGATAAGAATACTTTGTATGAAATTTTATTATGTGTTTAACTTTACAACAAAAGATAAAAGAATTGCAACTTTATTTTGAAATTTTTTTATTTTTTATATTTTTTTGTTGACTTTCCTTTTTTTGCATGCTAAGTTTATTAGAAAATCAGCAAATTTTGTTAAAGGAGAACAGATTTCCTTTTAATAACATAAATAGTAAGAACAAACTCTTATTAAGAGCGGTGGAGGGAAAGGCCCTGTGAAACCCGGCAACCTTCAAACAATATGTTTGAAACGGTGCTAATACCTGCAAAACAATTGGTTTTGCGTGATAAGAGGTGGATCGATGAAGTCCCCCTCTTTAAGGTGAAGAGGGGGACTTTTTATATTGATAGAAAAGAGGGAGATAAGTGAAATTACTAGATTTGTTATCAAAAGGGATTGTAATTGGTGATGGAGCAATTGGTACATTACTGCATTCACATGGACTACAAAGTAGTTTTGAAGAGTTAAATATATCAGATCCAGATTTAATTGTATCGATTCATAAACAATATGTAGCTGCTGGAGCTGATGTGATTCAAACAAATACATATGGTGCAAATGAGGCGAAATTGCGTACATATGGCTTAGAAAATCAAGTTGTACAAATTAATAGAGCAGCAGTAAAACTCGCGAAAGCAGCTGCGAAGGAGCAAAATGCGATTTTAGGAACGATTGGTGGAATGAAACATATTGGTGCCGTTACGACAACGAATATAGAGCGAGAATTTATGCTACTTGAACAGGCTGGAGCGTTAATAGAAGAAGAGGTAGATGGGCTACTGCTTGAAACATTTTATGATGAATTTGAGCTCATACATGCTATCAAAGTCCTAAGAAAACAAACAGATATTCCGATTGTGGCACAATTAGCACTTCATGAGGCTGGTACGACCCAAAATGGAAATGATGTAAATGAGATATTAGCACAACTCATACATAATGGTGCAAATGTGGTCGGCTTAAATTGTCAATTAGGCCCACTTCCTATGACGGAAGCTTTAAAAATGATTTCGATTCCGAAAGACGGTTATTTATCTGCTTATCCAAATGCTGGACTTCCAAATTATATAGAAGGACGCTATATATACGAAGGAAGTCCGGCTTACTTCGAGACGATGACACCGAAGTTTATTGAACAGGGGGTTCGTTTATTAGGAGGTTGTTGTGGTACCACACCGGCACATATTGAAAGAATGAAACGTGCAATTGCCAATCAAGTACCTGTTATAGAAAAGACGGTTGTTTCAAGGCCGCCAATCCTTCATACGCATTCGGAGCGCTTTAGAACGCATAGTACTCTTGCAGAGAAAGCGAAAAAACAAACGACAGTTGTCGTTGAACTAGATCCACCAAAAACATTGGATACACAGCGTTTTTTTGAAGGAGCTAAAGCATTAAAGCGAGCAGGTGCTGATGCGATTACATTGGCTGATAATTCGTTAGCTTCACCGCGCATTTCAAATATGGCGATGGGAGCGTTATTAACGAAGCATGATATACCAGTACTTACTCATTTAACGTGCCGAGATCACAATGTAATTGGATTACAATCACATCTACTTGGATTGTCAGTGCTAGGAATGGAAGAAGTACTCGCTTTAACAGGTGATCCAGCTCGGGTTGGGGATTTTCCAGGGGCTACTTCTGTATATGATGTATCGTCTATTGAGCTTATTAAGATGATTCAGGAGATGAATGATGGTCGATCTATTTTAGGGAAATCGATTGGTCCGGCAACAAGGTTTTCTGTCGGAGGGGCATTTAATCCGCATGTAAGACATTTAAAGGCTGCAGTAAAGCGGATGGAAAGAAAAATTGCAGCGGGTGCTGAATATTTCTTAACGCAGCCTATTTATGATAAAGCGTTGATTTATGAAGTATACAAAGAAACGAAACATTTAGAACAACCTATTTTTATTGGAATTATGCCTTTAGTAAGCAAGCGGAATGCAGATTTTCTTCATTTTGAAGTACCGGGGATTACGCTTCCAGATCAAGTGCGAGAAAGAATGAGAGAACATGAAACAGAAGCGGATGCGATTGAAGAAGGGATCAGTATTGCACAGGAGTTAATTGATGAAGCATTGAAATATTTTCGTGGCATTTATCTTATTACGCCATTTTTAAAATATGAGATTACAGAACATCTTGTGAAATATATAAAGGAAAAACAAGAAGTGAGAGAGGAAGTAACAAATGAGACGAATTGAAGAAAGATTGCAGCAAGAAATCTTAATATTAGATGGTGCAATGGGAACGATGATTCAACAAGCCGATTTAACAGCTGATGATTTCGGTGGGGAAGAATACGAAGGATGCAATGAATATTTAGTAAAAACAAGACCAGATCTTATTTTGAATATCCATAAGGCTTATATTGATGCGGGTGCGGATATCATTGAGACCAATACATTCGGTGCGACGAATATTGTATTAAGTGATTATAAATTGTCTCATTTAGATGAAGAGTTAAACGAAAGAGCGGCACTTTTAGCAAGGCAAGCTGTGAAAGAAAGTCAGAAAGAAGTATATGTAGCTGGTGCAATGGGACCAACAACGAAGGCGATTAGTGTCACTGGTGGTGTAACGTTTGACGAGCTAATGGAAGCTTATACAAGGCAAGCAAGGGGATTGCTACGCGGTGGTGTCGATCTATTGCTTATTGAGACAAGTCAAGATATGCGCAATGTAAAAGCAGCCTATTTAGGAATTCAAAACGCATTTGAACAGTTACATCAAACAGTGCCTCTCATGATTTCTGGGACCATTGAGCCGATGGGAACAACTTTAGCAGGACAAACAATTGAGGCGTTTTATTTATCAGTGGAACATATGAATCCATTATCAGTTGGCCTAAATTGTGCAACTGGACCAGAATTTATGCGCGAACATATTCGGTCTCTTTCTGAGTTGTCAGAATGCTATATTTCTTGTTACCCCAATGCAGGTCTTCCTGATGAAGATGGCCATTATCATGAGTCGCCCTCTTCACTTGCTGAGAAGGTGAAAAGTTTTGCTGAAGAAGGATGGATTAATATTATTGGAGGCTGTTGTGGCACAACACCAGAACATATAAGAGCAATAAAGGAGACGCTAGCATCTTGTAAGCCTCGTCAGTACGATGAGCGAGCAGGACATGGAATTAGTGGATTAGAGGCATTGCAATATGATGATTCGATGAGACCATTATTTGTTGGGGAAAGAACGAATGTAATTGGCTCCAGAAAGTTTAAACGATTAGTAGCGGAAGGGAATTTTGAAGAGGCAGCAGAAATCGCACGAGCGCAAGTGAAGAAAAATGCACATATTATTGATATTTGTATGGCAGATCCAGATCGTGATGAAGTCGAAGATATGGAAAACTTCTTAGCGGAAGTTACGAAAGTCTTAAAAGTACCCATTATGATTGACTCTACAGATGAAAAGGTGATGGCGAAGGCTCTGACATATATACAAGGAAAAGGTGTTATTAATTCAATTAACTTAGAAAATGGAGAAGAACGATTTGAGCAGGTTACGCCGCTTATTCGAAAATACGGTGCAGCTATTGTAGTCGGAACAATCGATGAAGAAGGAATGGCAGTTCGTGCAGAAAGAAAGTTGGAAATTGCAAAAAGGAGTTATGAATTATTAACAAAGAAATATGGGATACGTCCTTCCGATATTATTTTCGATGCGCTTGTTTTTCCAGTTGGAACTGGTGATGAAGAATATATTGGCTCGGCAGCCGCAACGATTGAAGGAATTCGTCTTATTAAGGAAGCATTACCAGAATGCTTAACGATTCTAGGAGTCAGTAATATATCATTTGGATTACCGCCAGCTGGGCGTGAAGTATTAAACTCTGTATTTTTGTATCATGCGACAAAAGCTGGATTAGATTATGCGATTGTAAATACAGAAAAATTAGAGCGCTATGCTTCGATTCCAGAGGAAGAGAAAAAGCTCGCGGATGCATTATTATTTGAAACATCGAAAGAAACATTAGAAGAATTTACGAACTTTTATAGAAGTGCAAAGAAGAAAGATGTGCTTGTTCAAGAAACATTAACGCTGGATGAACGACTAGCAAACTACATTGTAGAAGGGACGAAGCAAGGGTTACAAGATGATATAAGCTGCGCACTTAAAGAAGGAAGAAAACCTCTTGATATTATTAATGGTCCGCTTATGGCAGGTATGGATGAAGTAGGTCGATTGTTTAATAATAATGAGCTAATCGTTGCTGAAGTATTGCAAAGCGCTGAAAGTATGAAAGCGGCAGTTGCCTATTTAGAACCACATATGGAATCTAGTGATAGCGCTAAAAAAGGGAAAGTGTTATTAGCGACTGTAAAAGGAGATGTACATGACATTGGGAAAAACCTTGTTGACATTATTTTATCAAATAATGGGTATGAAATTATTAATTTAGGAATCAATGTTCGTTCTGATCGTATCGTTCAAGAAGTAAAGGAAAAGAAACCCGACATCATTGGGCTTTCTGGTCTGTTAGTAAAATCAGCGCAACAAATGGTTAAAACTGCAGAAGATTTAAAAGCAGCAAATATTAATATTCCGATTGTTGTAGGGGGGGCGGCATTAACAAGAAAATTTACAGATAATCGTATTTCTCCTTCTTATGATGGGCTTGTATTATATGCAAGTGATGCAATGACAGGTCTTGATATTATGAATCGATTACAAAAAGAAGAAGAGCGAGAAAAAATGAAGCAGAATAAAAAGGAACGTCATCTTCATGTTGTGAAACAGGAAGAGAAGAAAGTAGAAATCCCAGCAGTGATTGAGCCGTTGTCGAAAGCAAAAGTCATGGTGCCAGACTCAACAAAACGGGTCGTACTTCGTGATATTCCTGTTTCACATCTTTCTCCATTTTTAAATAGGCAAATGTTAATTGGGCATCACCTTGGCTTAAGAGGAAATGTAAAAAAACTGCTCAGAGAAGGTGATAAACGAGCACATGAGTTAAATGATTTAATTGATGAGTTATTGCAGGAAGAACAATCTTGGTTACGTCCAAAAGCTATATATCAGTTTTTCCCTGCTCAAAGTGATGGACAGACGATTATCATCTATGACCCAGAAGATCATACACGCGTATTAGAGCGTTTCTCATTCCCACGGCAAATGAAAGCGCCGTACCGTACGTTAGGAGATTATTTACGTCCTGTTGGTGAGGAGATGGATTATGTTGCCTTCTTGTCTGTTACAGTCGGGGAAGGAGTTCGCAACGTTGCGGAGGAATGGAAGAGAAAGGGAGATTATTTACGCAGTCATGCCATTCAATCGTTAGCATTAGAACTAGCCGAAGGGCTCGCTGAAAAAACACATATGTTAATTCGAGATCGCTGGGGGATTCCCGACGCTCCTGAGATGACGATGGAAGAGCGGTTCCGTACAAAATATAGAGGAATTCGAGTTTCCTTTGGTTACCCTGCATGTCCTGAACTTGCTGACCAGGAAAAGTTATTTCGCCTCATTCATCCTGAGGAAATAGGTATTTCATTAACAGAAGGATTTATGATGGAGCCGGAGGCATCTGTAACAGCTATGGTATTTTCTCATCCTGAAGCAAGATATTTTAGTGTACTATAGTGTGAAAAGATGCAATACAGACCATTATAAACTGTATTACAGGGGCATGATTTCTAAAAAAATCATGTCTTTTTCAGTAGAATGAAAGGTTCGAAGAATTGCTGTATTTATGTTACAATAACAGATATTTAATAAGGAAATTCCAGTTCTTTAAGCGTGAAAATAAGAATGGATAAGGAGTGACTATGATGGAGCTGAGTCTCTATGAAAATACTGCTCTTATTATATGTTTTGTCCTTTACGTTGGTAGCGTTATTATGTATATTTCGAGGAAATTTTCACAAGAAAGAAATTTAGAGAAATCAGAAATAACAGCTGAGCTAGATATGTTAGTGCATGAAAATCATAAAAAACAGAAAATAAAAGAAGACCATGAAAGGCCCCATCATTTAAACGTAAAATAAGTTATAAAGATGGGGATTTTTTTATCAGGCTCAATTTATTGAAGTCTTTGGTGATAAAAAGAATTTCCTTTTATCTTTTGTAAATAAGGAGTGAGATTAGGATGAAGTTTTACATCGCTTCCAGTTTTCAAAATAAAGACCTCGTTCGGCTTGTAGCGAATAAGTTAAAAGAAATAGATTGGAAACAGACATATGATTGGACACAATATGAAAGAGTTGTACATAAAGTAAAACTTTAATCAGTGGGGGGTTCTTCATCCCCCACTGATTATGAGCCCTCACCAATCGGGCTGTTACGGGCAGCCCTACTCTCACCTATCTTTCTTGCTTCTTTCTGAATCTTGAGGTGGGAGTCTTACTGCCCTAACATAGCGGGATAAAGAACAATTACAACAGATTGGTCAAGTAGAAAAACAAGCGATACAAGAAGCTGATGTTTTTCTACTTTTGTTAGATGGAGGATATGGAAGTCATATTGAGATTGGGATGGCGATTGCCTTAGAGAAAAAATTTATCTGTATCATAAACATAATTCTCTTCAAGCTACCTTTTATCACCTACCAGAGATTCATATTTTTCAAGGCGAAATGAGGCGTTTGTCTCTTACATAAGCAAGGATGTGGTATAATGCAAGTTCATGATACGGTATACGGCACTTTTGAAATAGGGAGTATATTAGAAGAACTTATCGAAACGAAAGCGATGCAAAGGTTAAAAAAAGTTCATCAAGCTGGGGCTAGTTTTTTAGTAAATCCAAATTGGAATGTTACCCGCTTTGAACATTCTGTCGGTGTTATGCTTCTTGTGAAAATGTTAGGTGGAAGTGAAGCTGAACAGGTTGCCGCTTTGTTACATGATGTATCTCATACGGCTTTTTCACATGTTGTTGATCGAGTGTTACATAAAAAAGATGAGGACTATCATGAACTTATTTTTGAAACAGTTATCGAAAATTCAGAGATACCTCGTATTTTACAAAAGTATGGATATGATTCTAAAGCACTGCAAAATTGGGAACAATGGAAGCTATTAGAACAGCCATTACCGGCCTTATGTGCAGATCGAATAGATTATACGCTTCGCGATTTATATACATATGGAATGATTTCAAAACAGGAAGTTTCTACTTTTTTAAAGGAGTTAACTGTTCGAGACCAACAAATTTGTTTACGGTCTATAGAAGCTGCTGAGTGGTTTACAGAAACATATTATAAAGAAACAATTGATTTCTTTTTACATCCATTAGGTTCGTATAGTTACCATTTATTAACGGAAGCATTACAGATTGCATTAAAAAGAAAGCGAATTGATATAGAAGATTTTTTATTGGAGGATGAGCAGTTACTTGAAAAATTAAAACGATGCCAAGATGATGAGATAATAAATTTGTTACATAAATTGCATCCAGGGATATTATTAGAAGAGAATAGACAAGACTATGATATTTGTTACAAGAGCGGAAAGGCTCGTCTAATCGATCCACCTGTGTATGTGAATCAGTCTATATGTAATGCTTCTGTTTTGTCTGATCAGGTGAGAGTTTGTAACGAAAGAGCGAAAGAGAAGTTTCAGCAAAATATATATTTAAAAATAAAGGAGTTACCAAGATGAAACTACAAGAGGGATGGAACACAAGTTTTTTAGAAGTTGTACAAAAAAGTGCATTTAAAAAGGACGCAAGTCGCAGTCAATTACTTTGTGTAGATGGAGAGGAAATAGAAGAGCTTGTTGATGACTATGGGTATGATGAAATTGTGAGTCATGAACACGATGAGGAAATCGCAGACGTTTTAGGTGAACAGCTATTTGGAGAAATGGAGCGTTATGTATTTTTAACTTCACAGCCTAAAGAGAAACTGATTACATTTATAAACGGACTAGGATTTCATGTTTTAGATTGGATTGTTCTTCTGGAAACGGAGTTTGGCATTGATAGTTCGTTATTTACATCAGATATTGTAAAGATGTTGGAAAAGCGTTTTAAAGAATTTCCGTACATGGAAGACAAGGCTATTTTTGATATGACCATTGGAGAAGCGATGGATGTATTAGAGTCTGTTACAGGTCTGCAATTGAAAGAAAAGATGGAAATTGAATGAATGATGATGTAAAAAGAACGTGATAATTATCACGTTCTTTTTACATCATCATAACTTTTTTATTTAATTTTTTTTGTCCTGTCAGAAGAGCATTTAAATATTCTACTTTACGTATGCAAGATTGAATGTGTTTTTCAACTTCTTGTAATTCCGCTTGATGATGTGTTTCAATCGGGTGAATTTGCACGTTGAATTTTTCAAATTGACTACTATATGTGATTTCTGCATAGCCGTTCATAATATCAGTTTGATTATGAAATAAAAATTGTTTTGTTTCTTCGCAGTATGTTACATCTTGAAATCCATAAGATTTTAATGCTTCGATTACTTTTGTGATAATTTTTATATCCATTTGTCTCCCTCTTTACGAAGTTCTACTTTTTTATTGTACCATGTAAATATTTTAAGTAAGCGTTTTCGAGTGTGTGATTCTATATTTTTACGTATAATTTACCAAAATGAAATAAAGAAAAAATAATTGTAATAAAGGAAGGACTCTTTTTTTGTTTTATCACATATATACAGAAATAACGTGATGAAAGGAAACCTTCTATTCGATTTGCAATAAAAGAGGTGAGAGTCTTGAATTTTGATATTGTAGGATAAAAAATATATATATAAAGATGGATCGTATCGAAATAAAATAGGAATTGTGAAGAAAGTAGAAAATAGTCAGGTCAAACATTCAGGATTGTCATTGATAATTATGCTATTGATGTAGAGTTAAAGGATATTATTTTAGTGGGGAGAGATGTAGGACAATTTCATGCATGGTGTGAGAAAAATGGCTATTTGTAGAAGAACGGACAATAGGCGATGAAAACGTGTGTCATGGTGAAAGGAGTGATTTCCTTTTTGGTGATAGATGATATTGGAAAGGAAAAGAATAAAAAGACTCTAACATGTTTTATCATGTTAGAGTCTTTTTATTATGAAGCAACTTCTTCTGTCTGTTCAGTTTGGTCATAAGTATGATGATCTAACTCACCAAGCCATTTACTAGAAATAAGGCCTGCTGTCATAGATCCGCTCACGTTCAGAGCTGTGCGGCCCATATCAATTAATGGTTCCACAGAGATAACAAGAGCGACAATACTGATTGGTAAGTTCATTGTAGACAGTACGATTAATGCTGCAAATGTTGCTCCGCCTCCTACGCCAGCAACGCCGAATGAGCTAATTGCAACAACAGCGATTAATGTTAAAATAAATTGCGGCTGTAATGGATCAATTCCAACAGTTGGAGCGACCATCATAGCAAGCATTGCTGGGTAAATACCAGCACAACCGTTTTGACCGATTGATACCCCAAATGAAGCAGCAAAGTTTGCAATTCCTTCTGAGACACCAAGTTTTTCTTTTTGTGCTTCAATATTTAATGGCATTGCACCAGCGCTAGAGCGAGAAGTGAATGCGAACGTTAATACTGGAAATACCTTTTTTACGTATTGAATTGGATTTAAACCAGAGAGTCCGATTAATAATAAATGAATGATAAACATGACAATAAGAGCTACATAAGATGCTAAAACAAAATTACCAAGTTTTAAAATCGCATTTACATCGCTACCTGCCACTGTTTTTGTCATAAGAGCTAACACGCCGTATGGTGTAAGGCGTAAAATTAATGTTACGATGCGCATAACGATTGCATATACAGCATCAAGCATTTTTTTGAATACATCTGCTTGCTCTGGATATTTACGTTTTACGCCAAGATAAGCAATGCCGATGAAAGCAGCAAAGATGACAACAGAAATTGTTGAAGTTGGACGTGCGCCTGTTAAATCAAGAAACGGATTTGTAGGCAGTAGTTCCAACAATTTTTGTGGAACTGGTGTTTGTTCGATAGAAGTGAATTTCTCTTCTACCGCTTTTAAACGAGCAGTTTCTGCATCCCCTTGTTGTAAACCAGTTGCCTGTACGTCGAATCCCGCGCTTGCGGCAATACCGACAGCGGCTGCAATTCCCGTTGTAAGGATTAAAATACCGATAATCAGTCCACTAATTTTACCAAGGTTGTTTGTTAACTTTAATTTCGTAAATGCTGAAATAATAGAAACTAAAATAAGTGGCATAACAATCATTTGTAGCAATTTCACATAACCGCTACCAATTAAACTAAACCAGTTGTTTGATTCAATGATAACTTTAGAAGTAGGATCGTAAATGAATTGTAAAATAAGACCAAATGTAATTCCGACTCCTAAAGCAGTAAATACACGTTTATTAAAAGATACATGCTTACGTTGCATATAGTATAATACGCCAACTAAGATGAGCATGACGGCAATATTAATTCCGATTAGCAGTGTATTCAAGTTGATTCCCCCTTCATTCCATCTGTTATATAAATATATTTCAAGAAATCCTATAAGTCAACTAGGTGATTGTGGAAAATAAAAAAAGATGGCAAGTTGCCATCTTTCTAATGTCCAGTTCCAGGAATAAATAAAAATGTTGTATAGTATGTAAATCCGATGAAGAAGACTGTTAAATATGCTCCGAATACGTATATATACATACGCTCTGTCAACTTTAAATAACTTAAAAGTACAAAAAATCCTGTTTGTCCTAAAAATAGTAGTGCTGTAGCGTACATATCCCCTAAGTAAAACATTACTGAGAAAATTCCAGTCCAAAAGCCAAGAACGCGAAACATGCGCTCCATGCAATCTCCCTCCTTTTCTAAAAAAAAGTAATCCCCTTCTTATTATAATTTATTTTTCTTACTATTGTAAATATTTGCGAAAAAAAGAAAAGAAGCCACATAAAATTGACTTCTTTTTGACACATTTAGTTTAACGTAATATTAAAGATTCACTGTGTAGTTACAAGATTTACAGCCATCTAGCAAATTATCATGGCGCTGTAATTCCATATGAGGGAATAGAACTTCAAAAACTCCTTTCATCATATCCCCATGCATATTACAAACTTCATTTGGATGACGAACCGCAACTTCTTTAAACGGACAGTTATACACATTATAGAAAACTTTTGTGCCATCTGTACTTAATTCAAACGAAGGAGACAAGCCAGCTGTTGATAATGCTTCTTTTGCAATTTGTACTTTATGTTCTAATGTTAAAGAAGCTTCATGAACATTCAAACGCTGCATATGTTGTTCCATAATTTCTTTACCTAACTGTTTACCGGTTTCGTATAGCGCTTTCTTTCCAGGTTCACCAAGGCTAAGGAGAGCATTTAAGGAAATGTTTGCTAATAATTGATAGTCTCGAAATGGGAACTGAAGCTGAATGACATCTTCAGATAATATATATAGTCGACTTGGTCTTCCGCCTTTTCCTGTTTTTTTTGTTTCTGATTTCAACATATTTACATCTTCTAATTTTGATAAATGCAGACGTGCTACGTTCGGATGAATATTAAACTCCTCGGCAATTTCTTGTACCGTTACATAACTATGCTTTTGTGAAATATATTTATAAATATAATAACGAGTTGGATCAGATAATACACCTGTAATTTTTAAAGCTTGTTCCATTAGGATCTCCACCTTTTTAACTTTATCCAAGATATTAACATTATAATACAGATAATATTGCTTATAGGTAAATTTAGTCAACAATTCAGAAATTGTTCATAATTTCACAAATATATTTTAGCTTTTTAGTACAGAGAAAATAAGAATTTCGTTATTTTTCTTTTTGATTTATGCGTGATATATACATAGTGAGGAGGGAGTCTAATGAATGATATTGAACATTTTGCCAATAAGATTATGAAAGAAGCTTGTGCAGTACAGGCATCTGATTTACACATTGTACCCAATCGGGAGAATGTAATGATTCAATTGCGCATTGGACAGGACTTAATGACGAAACATTATATTGAAAAGCAGTTTGGAGAGAGACTCATTTCACATTTCAAATTTTTAGCTTCTATGGATA
Organism: Bacillus cytotoxicus NVH 391-98; assembly: GCF_000017425.1. Classification (GTDB taxonomy): domain Bacteria; phylum Bacillota; class Bacilli; order Bacillales; family Bacillaceae_G; genus Bacillus_A; species Bacillus_A cytotoxicus. The sequence continues at coordinate 3,021,637 of NC_009674.1, read as the reverse complement.
TTGGAGAAAGGCGTAAACCACAAAATGGCTCACTTTATTTACAAATTGATGGTCAAGAAGTACATTTACGATTATCCACACTTCCTACAGTATATTTGGAAAGCCTCGTTATTCGTTTGCATTTGCAAGCGTCTATCCAACCATTATCACATCTCTCTTTATTCCCGAGTTCAGCGAAGAAACTGCTCTCTTTTTTACATCACTCACATGGATTGCTTATATTTACAGGACCAACTGGTCAAGTTCTACAAATACAACCGTTATTGATAGAACTCGACCTCAGTAATAATCACTTTTTGCTTCCCTTTTCCAGTCTTGCTTTTGTCTGGTCTGATCGGTTGTTGTTCTTTGACAGTGTAGCGAATAGTTCGTATGAACTTCGATATGAATTCTTTCTGTTTTTCTGATTCTAGATCATTAAAGGTTTGATGGAACATGTACACAATTTCTTTTAAATATGTTTCATCTATTTTTATAGGATCTTCGCAACTCTCTAATTTTTGTTTGCATTCATCATAAGTTTCACGAGTTTCAACCATTAATTTTTCAAATTCATCGTCACTCATTAAATCTGATGCCCAAGCTTTTTGATACTTTTCTCGTTTGCGTGCGATTTGTTGTAGTTGACTTTCCAACATTTCACGCTCGCTTTTTTTAGGAATAACTTCATCTTCTACAGTCTGAAATTCCACAGTTGACATATATTCATTTAGTGCTTTAAGAAATCTAGCTTCACCAATAGCAAGGTTATATTTGTTTTGCTTAATACAAGGTTGGCATCTATACAGAACCCCACAATACTCTGTTCCGTCTTTTCGTTTTTTGATAAATCGATTAACTGATAAGGTTTGATCGCATACAGGGCAACGCAATACACCTTGAAATATATAAGTGCCTTTTACATCCCTTCGATGGTGTATAGACCTATCCGCTAGTATCTGTTGTAATCGATTAAAACGTTCTTTGCTAATGATACCTTCATGTGTGTTTTCAGCGATTTTATCGTTCCATCTTGTCGCACCATATAGCGCCGGATTTCTTAATAATCGCAACACACCATTCGGGCTCCAATTTCTGTCATTGTTTGTTAAATTAAGATAGTTAACAATTCGATTTACAGACCACCCATTTTCTACTCTTTCAACCATGTCTAATAAAATGGCTGATTTTTCGTTTTTAACGAGTTTTTCATCATCTGACAAATCGAACCCATAAGGAATAGCGCCAACACGTTCACCTTCAACCAATACTTTATGTTCTAAATTTAATTTGATACGTTCCGACATATTCTCGGTTTCCCACTGTGCCAATAAAGATACAATACCCATCGACATACGACCATTCGCTGTTGTTGTATCGTACGTTTCAGTCGCTGATTTAAAAGCACATCCGTGTTCTTGCAAGAAATTCAGCAATTTATGTAGATCAATAACAGAACGAGTCAATCTATCCAAACGATACACCAACAATATATTTATTTTGCCTTTTTCGATATGTTCCATCAACAACTTAAGTTTAGGGCGATTGGTATTCTTACCAGAAATACCTTCTTCTATATAAAAACGATAGTCATCCCATCCTTGTATTTCACAATAAGAAGCGAGCTTTTTTTTCTGCGATTCAATAGAATGTCCTTCAGAAGCTTGTTCTTGTGTACTTACACGAATATAAATTCCTACAGCCATAGTTTATTCCTCCTTAAATAAAACGCTCCATTTCTTTAGGTATTCCATAATACTGTAATAGTTCTTGTTTTGTTTGAATGTAATAATCATGATGACTTCCATCGATAAGAAATTTTGTTGCAAAATAATTCGCTTCAGCCTCTATACGAATTTCAGAACAAAGAGACACCAAAGACAGCTTGGGTGTATTCTCATCTGGATGGAAGATAGCGTGTCCTAATTCATGAAAACAAGTAAAAACTTGATTTTGATACGAAAGTCGTTCGTTAATATGTATGATAGGGATGCGAGATACTTTGTGATAGTATCCAAAAATATCCCCTAAATTTTCGGTAATAACAACAATCCCTTTTTCTTCAGCGATAAGAAATGGATCTCTGGTGTTGTATCGTCTAAGTAGTTCGTCTATTTTTAAGTCAATTTGCTGTTTCGAAACCATAAGATCCACTCCAATCATTCTTCATCTCTATATTTTTTAGGTGTAAATTTCTTTTTAGCCATTTGTTTTCCTAATCTTAGAGCATTTTCTAATGAGATGATTAATAATTGTTTTGTTTCCTCAGACATCGGCTCGGATCCTTTAGAGAATGCAAGAGCATCGGAATTTCCCATATCTTCTATTAATTCCTCTAATTTCTTTTGGATATCTTTTTCATCTTTTTCAGTAAGTTCCCAGTATTTCTTTTTTGTTCTTCCTAATAAGTAATCAGTTGAAACGTTAAAGTAATCAGCTACTTTTTGCAGGGTGTCCGATGATGGGGTTTGTTTTTTCCATCTATATAGACTATTTTTCCCCATACCCAAGGTTCTTTCTAATTCAGAAATCGATATTTTTTGTTCTTCAGCTAATTTTTTAACTATATCAAAAGTAGTCATAGCAACCATCCTTACGCCTATGAACAAAAATCTATCGAAAAAAATAGATTAAAGTGTTGACATCTATCTTATACGATAGTAAACTGTGTTCATAAGCTAGTTATTTAGCTACAAAAACACCACAAAGAAAGCCAGTGAAAGTCACGTTCCCCAACGTTAACAAGGCTATTAATGTAGGTTTATTTAGCTATGTCTATATTCTATCTTTCTCGATAGAATTAGTCAATAGAAAGCTAAAAAATTAGCTAAAAAATAAAAAAGGAGTTATCAACATGGATAAAACATTCGGTAAAAAAGTGAAAATGTGGCTATTTGTAAATGATATGAAACAAGCAGAATTAGCCAAAATGCTAAACATCTCAGGTCCGTATCTATCAGATATTCTGTTAGGTAAGCGAGACGGCAAGAAAGTGAAAGAAAAAATTAATCGAATTTTAGAAAGTGAGGAAATTGCACAATGACAGATCAATTAACAGTAGCGAATGAACTACATATTTTAGGTAAACAACATGTCGCAGGATATGAATTCACTGGAATCGAGGGTGGTTTTGGTGAAGGTAAAAAAGCAATGTTAGTGAAAGAAATTGCTGAAATTCACGAGAAAGAAGTCAAACATATCAATCTACGAATTAACGAAAACCGTTCACGATTTAAAGATGGTATCGATATTGTTGATTTAAAGGGAACGATATTTGAGGTCGGTTTAACGGACCACAATATTTTAAGCAAAATGATGGTTTCTAAATCGAATAACATATACCTCTTATCCGAACGAGGATACGCAAAACTATTAAAAATCCTCGAAGATGATACAGCGTGGGAGTTATACGATCAATTTGTAGACGGATATTTCAATATGAGAGAACAACAACCAAGAGTATTGAACGAGAAAGAAAGTCTTCTAGCCAATATGCAAGCGACAATCCTACTAAACGAAGAAGTTTCGACTATGAAAGAGGATATGAACTCTGTTAAAGCGGAGGTGAAAGACCTAAAAGAGAATACGCCATTGTACGCCACTGAATGCGATGAAATTGTAAAGACAGTAAATAAAACGGCGGTTCGGTTATTAGGTGGTAAGCAGTCAAATGCATATCAAAATAAAAGCACTCGAGGCAAAGTGTATAAGGATATTTACAGAGAACTACGTCGTCATTTCGATGTGAAGAGCTATAAAGCAATCAAGCGTCGTTATTTAGAAGCGGCGAAAAAGAAGATTGTCGAATATGAATTACCTATTGTATTGAGTGAAGAGATTGCTCAAGTTAACAACCAACTCACAGCAGAACTGTAACGCTGGTGATGAAAGGAGAGTTATAGATGCTCAATATTCAAATTGATGAAACTGTTGTAAAGGAATTATGTGTTGAAGAAATCCGAAAAAAAATGAAAGAATACGATGCCGAGCTTGCATTTTGGGATACGAAGGAATTAAAAAAACGTGTTTGCATGTCGTGGAATACGATTCAAGATCAATTCTTTTTCGACCCTCGTTTTCCAAAATTTAAAGTAGGTCAAAAATGGTATTTTCCAGCAAAACAAACTCAAAAGTTCTTATTAGAATGGGCAGAAGAAAAAATGGTAGGCAAAAAGTGAAGCTGTCACAGAAATTTAAGTAGGAGGAAACAAAATGCAAAATTATCTAGTAATCAATAAAACTACATTCGGAACGTCTGTTTACGAATGTGAAACACAAGAAGAAGTGAAAGAAATCGTATCTCAATTAATCGAAAAAGGGGCACATCCAGCGTCTATTCGCGTTACGAAAGAAATACCAGTTGATATTACAGTCAAGGTGGATGTGGAATTTCAAGTATAAGCAACAAACGATTTGAAGGAGGAAGAATATGAAGGAGATCGTAGTCAAACCACCGCAAATTCCAGAAAGAACGAAGCGTGAAATGTCGCTTTGGTTCCAAAGAAACTGTCCAGAGTTCTTTGCTAGAAAATGCGAGGAGATACGGAAAAGAAAGGAGGTTGAGGAAAAGTGATGTACTTAAATATCAACTATCAGAATGCAACATTCGCTGATTATGCTAGATTACTTCGTATGCTTCATTTTGCAAACAATGAGGATAAATGCCGCATTAAGGTAAGAATGTATATCTTGGACAAGATCATCAAAAAGGGTGAGAAGGTTGGCTAAAACAGAAGAAATGTTGCTCGTTGAGAAAATGAATCAAGCTGTAAACAATCAGTGGAAAGCGATGCTAAACAACGATCGACAGGGTTTCAAATATTTTGCGAAAGAGCATTTATATCTAAGTAAGAAGCTAGAGGCGCTCAAATTAGAGAAAGAATTAACGGAAGATTTAAATAATTATCTTAATGAAAAAGAAAAGACCCCTGTTGCAGCAGGAGTCAAATACAATCAAAAACTTAAATCAGTATATCACAAGAGGTAGGGTTTGTGAAGGAGAGATTTTAATGATTGTATGTGGTTTTAAAAAGATATTAAAAGATAAGAGATTAAGTATAACTAAGGTATCTAAAGATACGGGATTGTCAAGAGTAACGCTAACAGCACTAGCTAACGGTACTAGCAAAGGGATTCGCTTTGACACCTTAAATAAACTGACTCAATATCTAAACGTTAATGTAGACGAATTGATTACTCATATTCAAGAAAATAAGCATGAAGAAGAGCATGAAATCAATTTGCCTATAGAAATCGTAACAGCAGTTAGCACGTTAAAACGTATGTCCGAACAAGAAACGGACAAGTGTAAAAAGCTAGATATAGATTATGTCATTACCATACTAACAAATAAACCATATGGCAGCATGCCATTTTAGAAGGTTTTATAGAGGTTGGTCAATAGAGCGAGCACTATCTAAGGTTGGAAAGGTGGAATCAAAATGAAATTATACGAGTTAAGTAAAAATTTCTGTGAATTACAACAAATGATTGAGGACGGCGCTGATCCAGAAGCAGTACAAGATACATTACAAGCAATTGAAGAAGCATTCGATGAAAAAGTGCAGGGCGCAGCATTATTAATTCTCAACCTCGAAGCACAAGCGGAAGTAATTAAAGCTGAAGAAAAACGTTTAGCGGATCGTCGTAAATCCTTCGAGAACAGTGTAAAGAACATTAAGGAGTATCTACATCAACAAATGTCAGCGGTAGGAAAGAAACGTATTAAAGGAGCCCTTATAACAGTGGGTATTCAAAAGAATCCAGCAAGCTTAGATATCGCGAATGATGCTGTTATCCCACCAGAGTTTATGGTTCCGCAAGAACCGAAAGTGGACAAGAAGGCGTTGCTTTTAGCAGTGAAAAATGGATTGCGGCGGGATGGAATTACATTAAAACAAGGTGAGAGTGTGAGGATTCGATGAGTGAATCAAAAAATTATTTTACAGAGTTAGCTTCTATCGATGTTAGTAAACATGTTGAGAAAAAAGGGCGTTTTAGCTATTTGAGTTGGTCATGGGCAGTCGACCAACTCTTGAAGAAACATCCGGACGCAACATGGCGGGTTGTTAGGTTTGATGGATTGCCATATATGAAAACAGAAGTCGGCTATTTTGTGGAGGTAGAAGTGACAGTAAATAACATTACGCGTTCGCAAATTCACCCAGTATTAGATAACTACAATAAACCAATTACAAAGCCTACTTCATTTCAAATTAATACATCTATTCAAAGGTGTTTAGCGAAGGCAATCGCACTACATGGTTTAGGATTATATATCTATTCTGGAGAGGATATTCCGCAAGATGATGATCCTAAAACGCCAAGGAATCGAGCAAATAACATTCCGTCGGAAGAACAAAAGAGACGGGCAGAACTAGCAAACGAACAACGAATAAAAGCAATTCACGACCAAATTAGAGAATTGTCAGAAGTATATAACATGGAATTCGAAGAAACGAAAGCTACTGTCAAGCAATCGTTAGGTATTCAAACTTTCAAAGGGATTACTGTACAACAAGCTTCGGAAATTCAAAGAACAATTGTATCATGGCTAAATGATGCTAAGACGAAACAGCAACAAGCACAATAGGCAGGTGTTTAAAATGAAAACCATAATTCGTGATGGCTCTATACCATTAGCACTAAACAAAAGTTCACGCACTCGGTATTTACGTGATAGAAGGTTATCAGAATTGATCAAGCGTTGCCGTCGTTTAGAGAAAGAGGGTTTTGATTACCTCTTTCCTATTCGAAAGGTACTGGAAACAGTGAGACATGAAAAGGACGAAAATCCACACTTATTCAAAGGATGTTTCGTCTTAGATCGTGACCGTGGTTTTTATTATGAAGTGGTTATGAAGAAGGTGAAATGAATGGGTATATACAGGGTTGTTAAAGATAGTAACTATACCACTATTAATAATACAGGTTTAAAAGATGAACGGTTGTCTTGGAAGGCAAAAGGCATTCTAGCGTATATCCTCTCTCTTCCTGATGATTGGGTGTTTTATAGAGAAGAGTTAGCTACACATGCGAAAGATGGTTTAGATAGTTTGAGAGCTGGGATGAATGAGTTAAAAGAGCATGGATACCTTCATAGATTCCCTGTTAAAGACGATAAAAACAAAATCGTTAAGTGGGAAACAGTTATATATGAAATCCCGAAAAAAGAGCCAGTGGCGGAAATTCCACTGGTGGAAAAGCCATTGGTGGAAAAGCCACTGGTGGAAAATCCACCGGTGGAAAATCCCAAGCTACTAAATACTAAAGAACCAAATACTAAAGAACTAAATACTGATGTTAATAAATATATAGTCGAGATAGTAACCTATCTCAACGATGTTTGCTCTTCTTCTTATCGTTCAACTACTAAAAAGACGCAATCTCTTATTAAAGCTAGATTGAGTGAAAAGTTTACTGTAGATGATTTTAAAAAAGTTATCGATGTAAAACATGCTGAATGGACTGGAACACCACAAGCTAAATATTTGAGACCAGAAACGTTGTTTGGGACTAAATTTGAAAGTTATTTACAGCAATGGGAGTTGTGGAAGAATGGAAAAACTCGGGGATATAATGTCGGGTCTTATGGAAAGAGCGCAGATCATGTACCAGAAGAAGTTGGAAGAGGAATCAAACCAGCCGATAACCGAGGATTCGCAAAAACAATCGGTTGAGTGTAAGAAGTGCGGTGATAGGGGCTACATATTCGAAAAGCAACCGTCTGAGTTTTTGAATGGAAAATATGTAGATGTTGCGATTGAATGTGAATGCTTAGAACAAAAGAGCCTTATAGCTAGATTTAAAAACGCTATGATTCCGTCTGAGTTCGAAAATGCACGGTTTGATAATTATGTAAGGGAAACAGCAGTTCAGCAAACCTTGTACAATGCGATGATTGAATATTTAAAAATCTTTAATGAGATACGTGATTCAAAGATAAATAGTATCGGTTTTATCGCCGAGGTAGGTGAAACGAAATTAAAAGCGTTACCTCCAGGTGAACGTAACAAAATGAGACAAGCTAACAATTCGTATGGATTAGGTAAGACTCATTTACAAGTAGCTGGTGCGAAATACGCATTGAATCATTTTAAGGTCACAGACAAGTGCACAGGGCGCATTCGTGGAGTCCGAGTGTTATGTGTCCAAGATGTAAATATCATGGCTGAGATTCAAAATGCGGCGTTTTTAAACGACAATAAAAAGCGTTTGAATGAAATACTTCATGATTTATGCACATGTGACATTCTCATTTGGGATGACATCGCAAAATCAAAGTACAGCGAATTCAAAGAAGATATGTACTACAAGATTATTAATGAACGATATCTTCACAATCTGCCAATCTGGTACACCAGCAACGAGGATTTAGATACGCTGGAGGACAAAATCGGATTTGCGGCCGCTGATCGGTTGTTTGGAATGAGTAAGGATTATTTGTATCAAGTGAAAGGTGCAAGTTATAGAACGACATGAGGTGAATAAAATGTCTATCACTGTAATGTGCCCAGACGTCCATATAACGAGCGTAAGTAGTTGGGGAATGGTATTTGTACCGTCTCCTTCTCAAAACGCTCATACACGCGAAGAATACGCTAAAACGACAGGGAAATGGATTGAGGAACAGTTAAAGAAACATGAACAACAAATTATCAATATAGATAAACAAAAGGAAGTGCTTCGTGATGAAAAATCAATTGCAAGCATTAGTTAGTAATTTACGAACAGAAGCGATGCTGAAACGCGGTACAGCCATAAAGCTATTAGATCAAGGCGATGAGTGTGAATACGAACGTTTAGATGTAGAGCAACAAATTATGGACGGTATCGCGGATAAAATAGAACAAATTTTGGAGGGTGAAGAGAATGAGAGAAATTAAGTTTCGAGCATGGGACAACGTGAAGAGTGAAATGTATTACGTAGGTGAAGAAGGGAATATAAGTTTTGGACTCGATTCTAATGGTATTGTCGCATACGACATAACAGAAGGTGAAGAAGAATTTAAAGTTTTACATCATTTGCAATACATGCAATACACAGGTTTAAAAGACCACAACGGCAAGGAAATTTATGAAGGGGATATTTTAAAAGAATCTGTTGAACATGGAGATATTATTACTCAAGTTGTTTTCAAGGATTACAGTTGGAAAGAAAAGCTAATTTCTAGTCCACGAAACCACCTTAGAGATTACTTTCCATTTGGTCATGTAAATGTAACAGTCATTGGCAATATCTACGAAAACAAAGAGTTACTGGAGGGTGAATAAAATGAGTAAATTTAAAAAAGGTGATAGAGTTTATTATATGAGTCGTGGCGAGAAAAGGATTGGTACATTCGACCATCAAGATGATCTGAAAGGTTGGTGCTTATTTGACGGGAAAGATGAGTTAACTTTTGCGCCAATTGAATTTTTACGTTTATTAGAGGAGGAAACTATGCAAACATACACAGGTTTTTCAGCGATTGAACGGATGAAAACACATTGGATTACAACAACTAGTGATGTCGACAGTGCTTGGAAGATTGAAAATAATGAATTGGTATTTAAAAAAGACGATACAATTTTAGTTGGCACTTTGATTGAACTGAATTTCTTTTTTAAAAATGAGTTTATTGACTATGCTGAACCTCTAAAGTTCGAAGAGGGTGAAATGTACGTATTTGAATCGCACGATAATAAAAAATGGTATGCGGTGCATAAAGAGGTAAATGGTGATAAATATTGGACGAGCTTAGCTGTTATAGTAGCGGAAAATTGCGTGTTCGATGGAGACGGATATCTTACTAAGTATAATGGTACATTCCGCAAGCCAACAGATGAAGAATTAGAAGAGTTTGAACGTTTCATGGTGTTTCACAAGAAAGGTCGTGAAATGGACGAGTTCGAATTAGGAGACATTGTTGAACGCGAGGACGCTTTATATATAGTGGTTGTTCAAACAGAAGATAATAAGTTCGAACACGTTATCGGTTGTGTAGAAATCAATGATGATGACGCCCCAGTCAAGTATTTTCCAGCTAGCGATGTAGAGTTACGCTTCTGTGTGGAGGATGCAGCAGGATGAGCGATAGCGTGGTTTCTTATCACGCTCGCTATGTATCTTTTGAAATTTGTATTAGGAGTGGATTTGTAAAGTAAGACCAATTTTGAATTTTGTAGAAAAAGGAGAATGGATATGGACAAAAAAATCACTTTTAAAGCTAAGAAGGATATCTATTGGGAGGACTGGGGGCATTTAAGATTGGTCTTTTCAAGAGGGAATGTGTATCCAGGTATTCTTCATAAAGATGGAGGTGTTACAGCAGAGACACCTTATTATGAAGGGATTTCTGATTACGTAGATATGGATTCTATAGAAATAATTTAAACCAAAGCGTTATTTGAATAGAAAATGGCAGGTAATTGACTAAGTTACCTGCCGCGATCCAAAACAGTCCGGAGGAACAAGCTCCGTTTTAAAAGAGTGTAGTCATGGGAAGTTGACTTGTAGATAGTATGTGTAATGTGGAAAAGAATATTCGTAAAGGGGAATGGATATGAAATACTTTGAGTTTAATAAGCATGAATATTATGCGTTAATTGCGGTAAATGGCGATGTGGATAAAGCGATTGAAATATATGTAGAAAATGTCGCTGGTGATAGTGCGGAACAAGTTAAAGAAGAAGCTGTTCCAGTAGAGTTAACGCGTGAACAAGCGTTATCAACATATTTGGTTAGTCTTGCTAGACCTACCATAGACACTCCAATAAATAAATTACACGCGGAATTTTGTGATTGTGAGGATAGCGTTTTATTAATAGATGGATCACTTGCTTCTTAATAGAAAAGGGGTGCGGATATGAAATCAGTTAAGGAAATTGCTGATGAATACAATATGAACCGTGAAGAAACAGAATGGTTTAATAGGTTCATCAATATGGCAATGTGTTATATAAAACACCGTAGATTACAACAAATAAATAAAAGAGCAGCTAGCGAAAGCTAACTGCTCGACTCTTGGGTAAGTTAGTAAAAGGGTATCAACAGTATAGACGGAATATTGAGTTTTATTCAGGGGAGGAAGAGGAAAAATGAGTAGTGCTTGTACATGTCATATAGATAAAAATAAATGTTTATGGTGTAAAACAGGAGTTTATTGCAGTACGTTTGGATCAGAAAGATCCCAAGGGGCTTCAATAAATTTTCCTGACGGTAGAGTAATTAGATTCCATACATCAAACATGGAAGAAGCTCATAATTTAGCGGATATGTTAAGTGATGTTGTAGTTGGCATCGGAATGAAGAAAAAGAATGCTAAAAATTAAACTTGGCATAGAAAAAGACGCGTGGGGCGTTATGCTTGGTTATTACGCACCGGAGAGAACGTTAGGAATTCATATATTGTGTTTCTATTGCAATATTAGTTTTGAATAGAATAATCCTTTTAAAAAGAGAGGCGAAAATGATGAATGAATATGAAGATTACAAAATTGTAATTGATCATGGATATGCAAAAATTAGCTTACTATCAATTTTCCAAGATGTTAAATTATCAACTGAAATTCGAAAAGGCGATTGTTATGTATTAGGATATGAAAATGCTCCGGGAAGTGGGAATATATGTGTATCTCCCGATATCGAAACAGTTGTAAATAAACTGATGGAAGAGTTAAATAAATCATCTCATTATTGGTACAAAATTAGTTCGTGGGAAAATGGAGATTGTATAGATGGAGATTGTTTTAGAGGAAATTGAAAAACTTTTAGTAGAAAGGTAGTTTTAAATGGGGAAAAAGAAGATTCGTAGTAAAAAAGTAGTAATAGATGGCATACAATTCGATTCAAAAAGCGAAGCTGAGTATTACGAATATCTAAAAACAAGGAAGGATGTCACTCGAATTGAGTGCCATCCTTCTTATACACTTGTGCCATCGTTTGAGATTAAGAGCACAATTACGAAGCGAGGGAAAGCGAAACGAACAGCTATGAGGTTTACGCCAGATTTTAAAGTAACGTACATAGATGGTCGTGAGGAGGTCGTGGATGTAAAAGGCAGCAAGCGAGCAATTAATGAATCATTTCCGCTTAGAAAGAAATTGTGGGAGTATCAACATAAACGTGAGTTAGTTGTGGTTATTTGGGATAAGAAAGCGAAGGAGTGGACAAGATGCTAAAATGTGCAGAAGTGTTTATGAATATGGAATTAGATATTGATGTACCTGTCGTGAACATGGAAGAAACGAAAAAGAATGTATTGAAAGCGTTGAAGAAATATAGATTATGTCAAAACAGTCTTTCTAAAGAAGATAAGAAGCGGATCATTTCTATGGTTGAAAATGGAGATTATCAATCTATTGAACACACAGAAGAATTTAAACAATGTGCGTTTATGTGGAAAGTAGAGGATGCTGTGAGTCATCTCAATTTTATAGAAAAACAAATCATCCAAGATGGGTATATGACAGCTGATAAGCATAATTGGGTAAAGATGTCTCAAAAGTTGAACCTTTCAAAGACTCCTTATTACGAGAAACGTGACAAAGCGTTCGAACGGTTAGCTAAAATGTTGAAAATCGTTGTTTATTATTGATTTCAAAGGAAAAAGAAAGGAAAAAGAAAGGAAGCGCTTATTGATTGTACGTTATAAGATGTAAATGTAATAAGTGCCGCTGCGGAAACAGCGACGCTGACGATTTGAGATTTCCTTTAAATGCTTTGAATTGGGCGATTAATTATAGTTTACTCACGAATAAACGTAAGTTAGGGTCCAATCAACGAGGGAGAGGGTTATTCCTCTCTTTAATGGTAGTAACTTGATTTGTACCTAGCGTACCGTGCAACTGAGCACCGCATACTACCTTTAAAGATGTGAATAACATCAAATAATACGAGAGCTACTTGTGAGTGAGTAGGTAAAGTATTTTCGCAAATGCCATTCTTTTAACCTTGATGAAGCATATGTACTCAGCCATATTATGCGGAGGTCGGGGGAATCGCTTGAATTCCCCTATCTCTTTGAGCCGAGAAATCCCCAAAAATAACTACACGCGCGTTTACTCCAAAAAAACATTTCTCGGTTCGAAGAGGTATGGTCATCCTCAAACCAATCTAATATCAGAAATATGAGTTACATCTTGTTCGTGTCTGCAAGAAGCGGTTTTTCCGTTTCTTAAACTCTATAAAATTTGTAGGGTTTAAGAAGTGTGAAAGCACTTCAAGGACTGCGGGAACCTCCTTGAGAACGGGAAAAGAGCGATACATATACGTGTTGCTCTTTTTTATTCCAATTAAATAGTGGTTAATAAGAAAAGGGGGCGGTGATATGTAATGAAACTAACTCCTAAACAACAAGCGTTTTGTGATTACTATATCGAAACGGGGAACGCTACTGAAGCGGCTAGAAAGGCTGGATACAAAGGTAGGAACTTAAATCGCATCGCAAGTGAAAACTTGTCAAAACTAGTCATTCAGCAGTACATAGAAGAACGAATGGCTGAAAAGGATGAGGAACGGGTAGCCTCGCAAGACGAAATCCTTGAGTTTTTGACAAAGGTCATGCGCGGGGAGATGACAGAGCAAGTCCCTGTCGGGCAAGGTGAAGGATACTTTGAATTACAAGACAAGGACACTTATGTGAAAGACCGTGTAAAGGCGGCGGAGCTTCTTGGAAAACGTTATATGATGTGGACTGAAAAGAAAGAAGTTGAGGTTACAGTGCCGACATTCGTTGATGATGTGCCGCTAGATGACGATGAATAAGGCTCCATTAAACGTACAGCCAAAAATTAATTTTAGAGAAGTCATTGGAAAGGGCTATAACCGCTTCTGGCACTGCAAAAACTTCTATCGAGTCTGTAAAGGCTCTCGTGGCTCCAAGAAATCGAAAACCACCGTAATAAACCTCACAAAAAGGCTCATGCAATATCCTTGGGCTAATATCCTCGTTGTTCGTCGATTCTCGAACACTCTCAAACAATCCTGTTATACCGATTTTAAATGGGCGATTAATCGCCTTAAAGTAAAACATCTGTTTAAGCTCAATGAATCTATGCCAGAGATAACGTATATACCGACTGGGCAAAAAATTTTATTTCGTGGTCTCGACGATCCGTTGAAAATTACATCTATTACAGTTGATGTAGGTATATTATGTTGGGCATGGTTTGAGGAAGCGTATGAGATTGAGGACCAACACAAATTTGAAACTGTTGTTGAGTCTATTCGCGGTTCGTGGGATTCGCCAGACTTCTTTAAACAGATTACTGTGACATTTAACCCATGGAGTGAGAATCATTGGCTAAAGTCTTACTTCTTCGATGAAGAAACACAAGCCTATGATACATTCGCAATTACTACTACTTATAAGTGTAATGAGTGGTTAGATAAACAGGATAGGGCACGATATGAGAGTTTATATGAGAAGAATCCAAGACGCGCTCGCATTGTGTGTGATGGTGAGTGGGGCGTGGCTGATGGTCTTGTGTATGAAAACTTCCAAGTGCGTGACTTTGATATCGATGAGATACGTCAAAGGAAAGATGTACAAAGCGCTTTCGGTCTCGATTTTGGTTATACGAACGACCCAACCGCCTTATGTTGCTCATTAGTAGATTTACGAAATGAAACTATTTACGTATTCGATGAGTATTATGAAAAGGGTATGAGTAATAAGAGAATCGCAAAAATGATTGAAGAAAAAGGTTACTCAAAAGAGAAGATTACAGCTGATTCGGCTGAACCAAAAAGTATTGATGAGATTAAATCTCTCGGTATTAGAAGAATTGAAGGAGCACGCAAAGGAAAAGACTCTATCAACAATGGTATTCAATTCATTCAAGGTTTCAAAATCGTAATCCATCCGTCTTGTGTAGAGTTTATTAAAGAGATTAATAACTATATATACGCAACGGATAAGAAAACAGGAAAAAGGCTTAATACGCCAATTGATGATTTTAACCACCTAATGGACGCATGGCGTTACTCAATGGAAAGGTTCATGAAAAAAGGTGGCAAATTGAAGTCAATCAACAAGTCATCACTTGGATTGTAGGGGGTGAAACATTGCTGACATTCGAACAAGCGAGATTGCTATACACTCGTTTCAAAACAGAAGAAAAAGCATTTAAAAGGTTGCAAAAACTTTATGACTATTACGTCGGTGAACATGAAATCATGAAGAAAGCAGAGCGCAAAAGCAATAAAACATATCGTATTGTGCATAACTTCGCTAAATACATCACTACTATTTCCACAGGTTACTTCCTCGGTTCCCCTGTATCGTACGTCTATTCCAAACCCCAATTCGAAAAGGCGTTAAATATCCTCGAAGACAATGACGAAGAAACAGTGAATTACGACAATGCTGTCAATTGTAGTATTTACGGCGTTGCATATGAACTCCAATATTTCGATGAAAAAGGAGAATACAACTTCGTCGATCTAGACCCTCGAAATGTGATCACAATTGACGATGGAAGGGTAAAACCTACCATTACCGATGCAATTGTATTTTCTGAAACGCTTCTAAAAGAGAATGAATACAAGGTGCGTATGGATATCTACGACGATAAGGAACGCGCTACATATGAGTTTATTCACAAAGTAGCGGAAAAGACTGACGTCGACATTCCTTACGAGTTAGTAGAGCGAGTTCCACATGGTTTTGACAAAGTGCCGATCATTAAGTACCGAAACAATAAATTCGAGTTAGGAGATTGGGAAGACTGTGTCGCGTTGATGGATGCATATAACCATGCTGTATCTGGTAATGTGGAGGATTTAGCAGACTTCACAGACGCGTTCTTGAAACTTCGCAATATGGTTGATACGCAACGTGATGATATTCAACGAGCAAAAGATGACAAAGTGTTTCTTCTTGATGAAGATGGAGACGCTGACTGGCTTATCAAGAATGTAAATGACACGTTCGCTCAAAACATCAAGAAAGGCTTGAGATATGATATTCACAAGTTCTCATTCGTACCAGACATGTCGGACGAGTCGTTCGGTAGTAATCTATCCGGAGTAGCGATTAAGTACAAGCTGTTAGCTTTAGAGCAAGTGCGTGGGCAAAAGGCTCGTATGTTTCGAAAGGCGCTCACAGACCGCTTAGACTTCATCAATAGATATGTAGGAATGACGAATAGTGATTTCTTCGATCATCGAGATGTGAAGATTCAATTTGCTCCGAATTTACCTCCAAACTTACTGGAAGAAGCTGACCTGGTACAAAAATTACAGGGAATCTTGCCAGAAGAGGTGCTTTTATCACTTCTATCGTTCATCCAAGACGTGAAGCAAGTTAAGGAAATGAAGAAGAAAGAGGATGAAGAGAAGTTTGAAACGTATGGTTTCGGACAAACAGATCAAGAGGACCAACAAACAAACGAAGTAGCTGATACAAATGCCGACAATTGAGCAGTATTGGATAAAAAGAGCCGAACAACTCGAATCCAATTGGAACAAAGAGGCTAAGAAATTAGAAAAGCGGTTGAAGGCATCATATTTGCGTGCTTACCGCGAAGTGAACAAAGAGACACGGCTTTATCTCACTAAAAAGGGCTTTGATTACAACAAATTAAGCGAGGTTCTGAATAAAGCTGAACGTGAAATGCGCAAAAAGGGATTGACTGACTATCTTGATTATCTAAAAGAGGTAGATTCAGCTATAAAAGATTCTATCGAACAAGAAATTAAGCAACATATCGACCTAGTAAAAGTAACTCGTTTAGATGCCATATCGTCAGAAATGCTTATGAAACTATCAGACCAAGCGATAAAGGATGAAAAAGCTATTCGTAAGCAAATGACTACTGTTTATAATGAAACGCTGTTACAGAGCAAATACGAGTTTCTAAAGCTAGGTATTGAAACGCCTGTTTATGTATTGAATGAAAAAATGATCAAAGAGATTCTCTCTTATCCGTGGAGCGGAGAGAACTTCTCTAATCGTATCTGGAACAACAAGAAGAAGCTGTTACAGGTGCTACGAGAAGAATTGACGCAAGATGTTATCCAAGGGCTTCATGCTGATGAAGTATCCGAGCGATTAGCCAAAAAGATGAATGTGGAAATGAGTCATGCTATTACGCTTGTGCATACAGAGTCGTCTTACTTCTATAACCGAGCTACATTAGATAGTTTTGGTGAGGCTGAAATCGAACAGTACAAGCTACATGTAACATTTGACCATCGTACGTCGCCTAAGTGTCGTTCATTAGACACAAGTAAGGTTTATAACCGTGCTGATGCAAGTGTGGGGTACAACTATCCGCCGTTACATCCACGATGCCGTACATTGCCTATACCGTATTTTGAAGGTGTAAGTGGCCCGAAATATCGTTGGGTGAGAGATAACGCTGGTAAGAGTGTAAAAGTGAACGAACCAGAAATGACTTATAACGAGTATAAGAAACAATTCTTGAAATAGATACTCGTCGTACTTGTGGACGTTAAACACATGGAATCGAAAGCCGACAGGCTATAAATGGAGGTACAGATGAAAGAACTAAAACAAACTAAGTTTCCTCTACGATTAGACTTACAGTTTTTTGCTAGCGAAGACGGAGCTGATACAACAGAGGAACAAGGGCAAGAGCAAGAACAAAATGATCAGACGCAAGAAACAGAAGAGACACAACAAGAAGAAAAAACATTTACGCAAGCCGATGTCGATGCAATTGTTGCTAAAAGAGCAAAACAGGCAGCTAGAAAAGCACGTGAAGAAGCTGAAAAAGAGTTTCAGCGTAAGAATATGAGCGAAGAAGAACGACGTCAACAAGAGTATGAAGAACTCAAAAGAGAAAACGAATCATACAAAGCGAAAGCACGTCGTGCTGAATTAAAAGACCATGCAACAGACATTTTGCGTGAGGCTGGTGTTCCTACCCGCTTTGCTAGTCGTTTAATTGGTGAAGATGAGGAAGCTACAGCGCAAGCGGCAAAAGAATTTATTGAGGTTTGGAACAGTGAGTTGTCAACAGCTGTAAAAGGAAAGTTAGCTGGACAAACACCGAAAACTCCAAAAGTAGAAGAAAAAACACAAGTCGACCCGATCGAAGCATCATTCGATAAGGGTTGGAATGATTAGGAGATGATGTTATATGCCAATTTATTTAACAGAGAAATTCGCTGACAAGATTGACGAACGATTTAGTACAGGTGCCCTAGCGACACCAGGTGTAAACAACGATTATGAGTGGGTTGGAGCGAAAACAATTAAAATCACGAGTGTAAATACAGTTCCGCTTACTGATTACAAACGTGATGGCGCAAGTCGTTTTGGCGAAGCAAAAGAGTTAGAGAACGAATTACAAGAAATGACGTTAACGCAAGACAAGGCGTTCACCTTCACTATCGACAAAATGAATGAAGAAGAAACGAAAATGAAAGCGGGCGAAGCGTTAGCGCGTCAATTACGCGAAGTTGTTATCCCTCACATTGACACTTATCGTTTCGCAAAAATGGCTGAATTAGCTGGCGCAATTGTTGAAGGTAACTTAGATGCTAAAACAGTTTACAACGCTGTTATTACAGCAACAGAGACATTAGATGAAGCAGAAGTTCCAGAAAATCGCGTAATTTTCGCTACACCAGCGGTTATCAAACACTTAAAAGAGTCTGAAGGATATGTAAAGGCTTCAGAACTAGCGCAATCCAAAATTGTATTTAAAGGACAGGTTGCTGAATTAGATGGTATGCCTGTTGTGAAAGTTCCTTCCAAACGCTTAGGCGCAAACTTCATCGTTTGTCATAAATCCGCGACAGTTGCCCCTATTAAACTCGCAGAATACCGCATTCACTTAGACCCTCCTGGTATTTCTGGTTCCCTTGCAGAAGGTCGTTTCTATTTCGATGCATTCGTTCTTAACAACAAGAAAAATGCTATCTATGTCCATAAAAAGAAAGCTGTAACAGAAACAAAATCAGCTTCTAAAGCATCATAAGAGGGCTTGTCCCTCTTCCTCTATAGGAGGTAACACATGATTACTACAAAAGAAAACGTAAAGAAAATCCTTCGTATCAAAAACGATGAGCAAGACGATCTAATTGAATTGTTTATCCCCATGGTAGACTCCTTTATTCGCAGATATACAGGGAATGACTTTGAAAATGGTTATCCAGCAGATTACGAAATTATCGCTATTAGACTGGTAGGATACCACTTATTCTCTACTGACGAGGATAAGCAAGACGGCGTAAAAAGTGAGCGATTAGGTTCACATAACGTGACATATGCCACAGATGAAGAACAATATCCAAAGCACTTGTTAAAAGGGCTTAGAAAGCGACTGAGAACACTATGCGATCCAGAGGAATAACAAGACTCATTAAAAAATTCGGTATTGATGTCACAGTTTATCGAAAAGAAAAAAGTTCTGGACCATATAACCGTGGTAAGTATAAAAAAGAATCTTCACTCAAAGGTATTGTTGATGAGACTTTGCAAGGCGGAGATGTCGGTATGTCTTACCAAAAAGTTACTGATGACATTAACGCTGTCTTGTATTGCTTTCCTACTGATATTCGTAAAGGCGACGTGATTGTAGCGAAAAATAAGTATTACAACGTTAAAAAGGCAGCTAATCCGATGAGTGCCGATGATCATCTTGAGGTAGCACTGGAAGAAACGGAGATTAAACCTGATGAGTTGGCGGTATGAATCTAAAATCGAACAGGCTATCAAAAAGATGCAGGCGGCTGAAAGAATAGCCGTTAAACGTGGTTCCGAGTATGTCAAAGGGAATGCCGTTACTTATTCAAGAAAACGAAGTGGGGATACAGCTAGGGGATTTGAAACCAAAGTCGCTATGGAAGGGAACATTCCTAAAGGTGTTATCTATAACAACAAGGATAATGCAATTTACGAAGAATTTGGTACAGGTATTTATGCTGAAAAAGGCGGCAGAAAAACGCCTTGGGTTTACAAGGATAAGCGTACAGGAAAGTTTTATCGAACTCGAGGGAAAAAAGGCACGAAAGCATTTCGTAACGCTGGCGAGAATCATAAGTCCGAAACAGCGCGCATTATGATATCCGCTATGAAAGGCGGGATGAAATGACAGATTTAATTAAATATGTGGACAAGTTCCTTAAGGATATTTTTGAACCTTACGAAGCTGATGTCTATTATCAAGAAGCTGACAAGGAAGTTATAAAACTACCTTATGTTGTTTACGATAGTCAATCCGATGCTATATCAAGAGTAAGAGAAGATTTTGTATTTACTGTTCATATTTGGGGACATGAAGCAGATATTCTCATTCGAGATGAAGCATCTCAGAAGATAAAAGATTATATCAAAGACGGAACCTTGAAAACTCAATGCGTACCGATGACAATTGCGGTAGATTTCATAGGACGTTCTGATGTTCCAGTGGAAGATCAGCAGATTCGAGTGAAAGAGGTTCGTTTTAGAGTTAGATATTATGACATGTAAGAAAGGTGGAGTTGCATATGGCAGCACCAAGACCAAATCCTTATGCCCTTGTATTGGGTGAGGGAGCAATTATTATGAACTTTGGTATTAAAGGGAAAGAAGTACCATTAGGAGCGTTAAAAGGCGGCGGTTCATTCACTTATGAACCAGAGTTTAAAGCTGTAGAGTATAACGGTTCAAAAGGTGACACAAAAGGCTTTAAACGTATTATTTCATCTAAGACACAGATGAAAACAGGTGGATTACTTGAATTTTTTGATCCAAAAAAAGTGGTTAATTTCTTTCCTGGTGCAGAAGTATCAGAAGTGAAAAAGACTGTGGATGGTAAAGAAAAAACATACTCAGTTATTACTTCACGCGAAAAAGTAACAATGGATTCTTATTTAGAAAACATCGCCTTTGTTGGTGAAACAGCAGATGGGCGAGATGTAATCATCATTGTCCTTAACGCTTTAAATGACAGTTCAATCGAAGCGGCGTTTGAAGGTGGAGATGAAATGGCGCCAGAAGCAACATTTACTGGCCATCGTGATCCTTGTGATTTGGATAAAGCGCCGTTCGAAATTTGGATTGAAGGCGGCGGAAAAGAGTTCGTTTGTGATTTACCACCGGAAGCGGCAGCGAAAGTTAACGCATTAGAAAAGAAATAGATAGGGGTTTCCCTTTCTATTTTCTTACAAAAGGAGACAGATAACATGGCTATTCAAGTAGATACAGAAATTAGAACTATGCGTAAATTAGGCTTTTCAGATACATTTGCTTTTTCTCGTATTCTTAAGAAGATGGAAATTAAAGATGAAGTCACTTCATTTTTCCGTAAAGGAATGGAAGTATCACAAAAAGCACAAGCATTAATCGACAAACATGGCGCGGATAATATTCCGGAAGATCAAGAAAAAGAAGTCGTAACAGAGCAAATTAGTCTCGGTACTGAATTTTTCTATACAGTTCTAGTGAATTTAGGTGAAGCTGAAACAGAGTTTTACAAGTGGTTAGGCGATTTATACGGAGTAAATCCAGGTGAAGTAAAACAATATGCGGATTTACAGAATGTTATTGAGGATATTAAAGAAAACGAAGGGTTACCGGGTTTTTTGAATGGGCTCAAAGCTGTGATGAAATTAATGAGATAGACTTCATCGACACTTTAGCCTCAAGGTATAACGATATGTCCTATATCTCATCTTTATCAATCCACGAGGTTTTCTCTCTTTATTACAAGGCCAAGGAAAAACAAATGGAAGAAAGACGTTTTCAAACTTGGTTACACCACATTCCTATTATGGCTCTCAATGGAAAGATGATTCCATATGAAGAAGCTTTCTCCATAAGCTCTCAAAAACAACAACGTCGTATGACAGAAGAAGACAAGGATAGAATCCTCAAGCGTGCGGCGGATATATCAAATAGATTTAAAGAAATGCGTGGTGATTAACGCATATGGAAGTATTTAAAATGTTTGGCTCAGTCTTTCTTCGAGATGAGAAAGCGCGGAAAGGTTTAAAAGATTTAGATTCTCATGCAGCTAAGACCTCAAAAGGCATGGGAGACAAGTTCGGCAGTTTAGGTGGTGTGTTCGGCAAGTTAGGTGTCTCCATCAGTGGTACTGTTGCATCTATGGTAGCTATGACTGGTGCGGTAGTAGGTGTTGGAGCGGCGATTGCGGGTGCAGTTAGCGTTGGAATGGACTACACTAAGCAAATGTCTAAAGTAGAAGCACTTTCGGGGTCTACAGGTTTACAAATGGCAGAACTCGGCGCTAATGCTCGGAAACTGGGAGCTGAAACGAGATGGTCAGCAACGAATGTTGCCGAAGCATATGAATATATGGCGTTGGCTGGTTGGGATTCTAACCAAATGATTGCAGCAAGTAAACCGTTGTTGGACCTTGCAACAGCGGGAGCTTTAGATTTAGCGAAAGCATCTGACATTGTTACTGATACAATGACACCTTTCGGTATGGCTGCTGAAGAAGCTGGACGTGCGGCCGATGTATTCGCTGTGGCACAGTCAAGCGCCAACCTTAATGTTGAGCAATTAGGAGAAACAATGAAATATGCGGCGCCTCAAGCTGCAACATTTGGTATGGATTTAGAGCAAACTTCAGCAATTGCAATGATTTTCGCTAACTCTGGTATAAAAGCTAGTATGGCAGGTACGGCATTACGAGCAGGTCTTTCGCGTCTAGCCGCACCACCAAAGGCAGCGGCAAAGGCGTTAGACGAAATGGGTGTATCTGTTAAAAACGCAGATGGAACACTACGTCCGATGAGAGATATCATCGCTGATATGGCGCCTAAATTCAATAATATGGCGAACGCACAACAAATCGCAGCAGCAAAGGCTATTTTTGGTGAAGAAGCTTATGCCGGATGGGTACAAGTATTAAAAGGTGGGGTCGATCAATTCGACGACTTCACTGAAAAGTTATATACATCAGAAGGTGCAGCGTCTGTTATGGCTGATGTTATGGCGAACAACTTATCTGGTGCAGTAGATGGAGTAAAATCACGAGCGGAAAACCTTGGCTTAGTTATTTTTTCACATTTAGAACCTGCGTTGGTTGGTGCTACAAATGGTACAAATAGTTTGATTAAGTCATTTACAGATTTTCTTGATCCTTCTGGTAGAGCGGTTGAAGCTGCTAAATTAATGCAATCAGAGGAACAGAAGTTGGCTCAAACAAAAGCTATTTTACAAAATAAAGTTGCTCAAGGGAAAATGAGTCAAGAAGAAATGAACGCCGAGTATGCTAAAGCACAAGAGCAAATGCAAAAGAATCTTACTGTAGAAGGTATGATGGCTCAAAAGAAAGAGGAGCTTAAATCAAAAGTTGAAGAAGGTAAGATAAGCCAAGAACAGGCTAATAAAATTCTTGAACAATCAGAAGTTGAATACCAAAAACTTGCTAATGGCATTGAACAAACAAAAAGTCGTCAAGAAGCATTTAACGCAGCATTAGCGCCCTTACGGGAAGGTGTTCAATGGATTTCTGAAGTTACAGAGGCAATTGGCTTAATGTGGCAAGCGGCGCAAGGAGATCAAACAGCAAATGTAGAAGGCTCAAACCTTCTTACTAAATTAGGGTTTTCACCAGAAGCTGTTATATGGGTACGCGAAACGGTAGCGGAAGTTCAAAACGGAATTGCTCTCATACAATCTTTAGTATCTGGAGACTGGGGAGCAGCGACTAATATTATGGATAAATTAGGGATGTCTCCAGAGAAGAAAACGGAAATTATATCTTTTGCCCAAGATGTTCACGCTGAAATAAGTAACTTCATAACAAATGTACAATCATTAATCTCAGCAGCATCACCTGTGATTATGGGTATTATTGGTGCCACATGGGACTTTATAAAAGGGATTTTTGAGACGATAGCCCCTTATTTAATGCCTCTTCTAACTGATGTCCTCAATTTTGTGAATGGAATCATAGAACAGATAGCTTCATTTTGGAAAGAAAATGGAGAACAGATTGTACAAGCTGTTCAAAACGCATTTTCTATTATCCAATCTATTATTTCTGTTGTAATGCCAGTGATAACCGCGATTGTAAAATCCGCTTGGGATGCCATTAAGGATATTATCCAAGGCGGCGTCAATATCATTATGGGGATTATCAAATTTTTCGCCTCATTACTGACAGGTGATTTTCGCGGAATGTGGGATGCAGCTAAACAAATCTTTAGCGGAGCGATCCAGTTTATCTGGGGGCTGATCAATCTATCATTTGTGACCAAAATCCTTGGTGCAGCTAAGAGTTTAGCAGTTTCGTTCGGTAGTGCGATAAGAGGTATGTGGACAACAGTTGTTAATTACTTCAAAGAATTTATTAAGCATCCCGTTTCTTTAGTAGTACGTATGGCTACTGATATCGGATCAGCTGCATTAAAAATAACAAAAAAATTAGTTGACCCAATTAAAAATGCATGGGATGGCATCAAAGGTTGGTTAAAAACAATCAAAGATGGTGTTGTGAATATGTTCAAGGGTATTCACATTCCTGTTCCTAAAGTAAGTGTTAATGGGTCGTTAAATCCGATGAACTGGGTTAGTGAAGGGTTACCGTCGTTCAGTATTAAATGGGCAGCGCAAGGCGCGCTTGTTAAACCTGGTATGCCAACCGTAATCGGTGTCGGCGACGCGAAAGGATACGACGAGGCAGTTCTACCTTTGAGAGATAGTACACTTGGACGTATTGGACAAGAAATTGCTCAAACGATGCCACAAACGACTTATAAACAATCTTATGATAGACCAATCGAACTGGTTGTTAATCTTGACAAGCGAGAAATTGCTAGAGAAATCTATACCGATGTACAAAAATTTAGTCAACAACAAGAAGATATACGTAATGCGTTTTAGGCAGGTGATAGAATGACATGTGATTTAAGTTTCTTTAGTTTTAATGGAAAAAGACATGATAAAGTAATTCCATTGCAGGGAGTTAAGCGCCCTGCATGGGCTCCTTTGGAGCGAACATTCCTCGAAGTCCCTCATTATCCCGGAGGTCGTTTAATACGAACTCAGACCAAAATGCGAAAGGTGCTAGTACCCGTCGACCTACTCTATGATTCTTTAGAAGAAGCTGAGAAGTTAAAGGAAGAAATAGCTGATTGGCTCATTACCGACCAACCCCAAGAACTAATCTTCGACGATGAAAAAGACCGCACTTACCTCGCGGTCATTGATGAATCGTTTGACCTCGACCAACTAATGAACCTCGGCGAAGGAACCCTCACTTTTGTCTGTTCAATGCCCTACAAACTGGGTAAGGTACAGACTCATCAATTCGAAAGAAACTGGACCACAGAAATCACATCGTACTTTACGAACAAAGGTAGTGTAGAAGCACCCGCATTAATTAAAGTTGATATAGAAAATCCAAGCACTTTTTTAGACGTTTGGTATGGTTCGTATCCCAATGATCGTAATTATTTTCGAATTGGTTATCCCCTCACTGTAGAAGAAAAAACAGTACAGGAGCGCGAACGCGTTATGTGGGATGAAATGTCTACCACAGTAGGTTGGACTCCTGTGAGTCAGTTTGATGATATGAAGGGGACAGGCTCTTTCAAAGTACGGGATGGTTACGCGCTTTATTGTGAAGATTACGGACAAGAACGAGGATTCCACGGTGCCATCGCCAAGAAGAATATTCCTGTTGGACCGTTGCAAGACTTTGAGATGGAAGCATGGGTGCGTCTGAAATCGACGAATATTGGACAAATGGGGCGTGTGGAAGTGCTTCTTTTAGATGAAGCAAGCAACATTGTTACACGGATTAACATGAACGACCTTTATTGGGATGCTGAACTGACAAAAGCACATGCGAAGGTTGGAAATGTAGGGACACCAGGTAGTTTACGTAAGTTAGTCGATACAAGCGGCGCTCACCCGAACACATTTAACCAATTTTATGGTCGTCTCAGAATAGCTAGACGAGGAAACGAATGGTCTGTATATGTTGCTAGATTCCGAGATGGAACGGAGATTGACGACGCTTCTCTTGTGGAGCGTTGGATTGATGAGAGTGGAAATCCAATGACAGACAGGAAGATTGCTCAAGTCATGATTGCAATCATGGCATGGGATATAAATGATCCAGTTTCTGTCATGCAGATTGACGATTTAAAGATTTGGAAAGTGAATAAAGTACCTAAAAATACAAAGCCTTACATTTTTGATAAAGGCGATAAAGTGGTTATCGATACTGAGCGAAGCCTTGTAACGATTAATGGTAAAGATGCGATAAATATCAAAGACATTTTCAGTGATTTTCCAGTTGTGATACGTGGTGATAACAGGGTTGATATTATGCCGGGAGATGTAGGCGCAGCAACGATTAGCTTTAGGGAGCGATACAGATAATGAAGATGAACGGAATTTTACATGTCGTAGACTTTAAAACCGAACAAATTGTAGCAGCTATTCAACCAAAAGATTATTGGGACGATATTCGTCACTGGGAACTCAAAAATAATATAGATACGTTACAATTCACTACATTTGATGGAACAGACCAAGCGATAACTTTACAACAACAAAATTTAGTATTGAAGCAAGTTCGAGACGGTCGCATTGTTCCATACGTGATTTCGAATGAAGTTGAAAAGGATTCAAAAGACAGGTCTGTTACTGTGCATGCAGCCGGTGCATGGGTCTTGTTAGCGAAGGCTGGAATTATTAAACCGCAAAAGATTGAATCGAAAACACTTGATGAATTTGTAGACATGGCATTAGCGGGAACGAAATGGAAGCGGGGACGTACTGAATACGCAGGCTTCCACACGATGACCATTGACGAGTTTATTGACCCTCTTACATTTTTAAAGAAAATCGCTTCTTTATTCGGGTTGGAAATCCAATACCGAGTTGAAGTAGTTGGCTCTCAAGTAGTTGCCTGGTATGTCGACATGGTCAAAAAGCGTGGTCGTGAAACTGGTAAAGAGGTAATGATCGGCAAAGATTTAGTTAGTGTGAGACGTATTGAACATTCACGTGATATTTGTACAGCTTTAGTTGGTTTTGTAAGAGGTGAGGGAGACAAATTGATTACAGTTGAATCAATTAATAATGGACTCCCTTACATCACAGACTCGGACGCTTTTCAGCGTTGGAGCGAGAATGGACAACATAAATTTGGGTTCTATACTCCAGAGACAGAAGAACAGAACATGGATCCAAAACGTCTTATGACTCTCATGGAAACAGAGTTTAAAAAACGTGTGAATACGTCTGTATCATACGAAGTAGAAGCGGCGGACATTTCGAAAGTATTTGGATTGTCACATGAAGAAATTAGCGAAGGCGACATGATTCGAATTAAAGATACAGGGTTTACACCAAAACTGTATCTTGAAGCAAGAGCGATTGTTGGTGACGAATCTTTCACAGACCCTACACAAAATAAATATACATTTGGTGACTACCGTGAGATTGTAGACCAAAACGAAGAATTAAGGAAGTTATACAATAAAATTCTTGGTTCTTTAGGAAGTAAAGCGAATAAAGAACTGTTAGAACAGCTTGAAAAAGTTGTAGAAGAAAGTAAAAAGACCATTGAGCTTGCACGTAAAGAATCAGAAGCGGCAAAAACATTAGCGGAAAAAGTACAACAAAACTTAAAAAACTATCAAACAACGATTATTGAAAGCGTAAATCCACCGAAAACAGGGTTAGAAGATGGTAAAACACTATGGCTGGATATCAGTAACGGTAAGCCCGGTATTCTCAAATTGTGGAAGAATGGCAACTGGGAACCAGTTGTTCCAGACATCAAATCAGTGAAGCAAGAAACACTTGAGCAAGTGAATAAAGATATTGAATCTACAAAAAAAGAGCTAGATAAAAAAGTACAAGCTGTTCAGAATGAAGCGACAGGACAGTATAACGAAGTAAAAGAAAGTCTTGAGGGTGTTAGTAGAACGATATCTAATGTAAAAAACGAACAAGGTAACATTAGTAAGAAAGTAACGCAAATCGAGCAAACCGCTGATGGATTCAAAACTTCTATTGAAGAGTTAAACAAGAAGGATAATGAAATTAGCAATAAACTAAATACAGTTGAGTCCACTGTGGAAGGAACGAAGCAGACTATTGCTAATATCCAGTCCACAACAGACGGACTTACAAAGACGACAAATGAGATTAAGCAAACTGCTACTTCTAATACACAATTAATTAGTCAAGTCACAAATCGCTTAGATAACTTAAAGGTAGGTGGACGCAACTTACTTTTAAATTCTACGTTTGAAAATGGAATGGCTAACTGGACAGTAGTAGCAAACGTATCAGTTGATACAACTGTAAAATATAAAGGTTTCAATACATTAAAATCTGACCAACGAGGCGAAACAACTTTTCGTTATCGCGGGGCAGAGCAAAAGAATGTACCTTTTACAATCGGAGAACCTTACACAGCTTCCTTCTATGTAATGACGGATGATATCAATACATTTGATAATATTCTTCGAATTGAGATTATTTGCGAAAGAGACGACAACACCAGCACAGCAATATTTCGTACCGATATTGATATTAAAAATTTAGGAAATAATAACTGGGGCAGATACAGTGCTACAGGTATTATTCCTAAAGAAACAACTAAAGTACGTGTTGCTTGTCGTGTGTTTAAAAATGGGCGTGTATGGATTGCCTTGCCGCAATTCGAAGAAGGCAACATTATGACGGACTGGCGTCGCGCTGATAAAGACCAAGTTTCTACTGTAGATTTCACCAAAAAAACAACAGAAATAGAAACAAGCGTAAATGGCATCAAAGAAACCATAACAAAAGTAGAAAACACGCAAACTTCGTTTGATAAACGTGTAACAAATGTTGAAAAGACCTCGGATGTTATCAATCAAAGTGTATCTAAACTTCAAGAAACGCAAACACAGCAAGGAAAAGCGATATCCGAAGCACAGGCGATAATCAAACAACATTCTGATGAACTTGCGTTGTCGGTAAAAATGAAAGATGTCGAGGATTATGTGGGTGGCATTGGGGCAACAAATGAACTTCTTAATACTCGTTTCAAACAGGGGACAAAGTATTTTTATAGTGCGGTGCCGATTTCTGTCGATGCAAACGAAACGCATAAAGGCGATTCGTCTTTAAAGTTATCTGTTAGCGGTAATACGGATAATGCATTTCGTAACATAACATCTATGAGAGTTCCTGTTACTCCTGGTGAAAATGTAGTTGTATCGGCGTATTTTAAAGTCAAAGATTGGACAGAACATGAAAAGAAAATGATACGTATGGTCGCCATCTTTTGGAAAAAAGATGGGACTCAATTTACAGCTGGGGTCAATGATTTTACTTTTCCAGCTGATACATGGGTGAGACAAGAATTTACTAAAGTAGCTCCCGCTGAAGCTGTTGAAGTTGCCCTTAGAGCTTATGTGATTCGTAACGGTACTTTTTGGATGGCTCACCCGATGCTGCAAAAAGCGGTGAGAGCAAGTTCTTATATTGAAAATCCAGCAGATATGGTCGACAAAGATAAAATCATGGAAGAGTTGGCTGACAAAGTAGCAACTGAACAATATACCAAAAAAGTAACAGAATTAGAAAGAAAGATTTCAGCGAATGAAAAAGGCGTTGAAATTATATCTGAAAAACACGAAACCTTTTTGAATGATACTTTCGACGCTTATGTCAAAGAAGTGGGGTCTAAGTTACAAGTATTAGACGAGGGCATTCTAGCTCAAGTGAAAAAAGGTAATATTATCGCAGCTATCAATCTGTCAGCAGAGAAGCTCAAAATTAAAGTTGATCTAATTGATCTGGTAGGTAAAGTAAAAGCAGAGTGGATTACAGCCGGGTTGTTGCAAGGTACGACGGTCAAAACAAGTAATACCAATGAGCATATTCATATGAAAAACCAAGTATTACAGTTCGTGAATCAAGGACGAGCGAAAATTGTAATTGGTTTTGAAAACGAGAAACAGAGTAAGACGTCCAATCCGTATATCGTGATTGGTGAAGGTGATGGTACAGGAAGAAATTTAGGAAGTATCTACAAAGATGCAAAAGGTGTTTACTATCGTTTTATCGATAAAAATGGTGCAGAAAGTAACATGCGTATGACCGATCGTGGCGATTTAGGGCTGACCGCGCAATCGAGCATGTGGCTCAAATCAGCCGGGGTGCTGAATCTTGACGGTGATCACGTTACAATTCATCACAATGATTACGAAATTGCTGAATTTAGAACGCCGACATATGGCAATGATTGCGACATTATATTAGGAAATCATATAATTCGTTCATCTAAAGTGAGCGGCTATGATAAGTTATTGCAAATCAAGAATCGGGCTGGTAATGAATTTCGTGGTATAGAAGTTTCAGAGGTGACCGCACATGGTGGTGTTCGTTCCGAGACGAATTTATGGGCTGAGCAAAATTCTTATGCAATGCAACATATCAATAGATCAACTGAAAAAATAAAAACATCTATTCACGATTTACCGTTTTCGCCTTTAGAAAAAGTTCGAGAGCTTAAAGTGAAGCAATATTTTCTAAAACGAGATATGTATGAGTTGTACCAAATGCGGATGAACAAACCTGAAGATAAAGCTGAGCCGTATACAATTCGAGATATTGAGACTCAATTTGGATTCATTGCAGAAGAAACAGACGACATTTTTACTACACCAGAGAAGGACGGAATTAAACTATATTCTACACTCTCTATTCTTACCGCAGCAGTTCAAGAACTGGAGATGAAATACGATGAAAAGATTCAAACAATAGAAGAACAGCATAAAGCGGAAATGGAAGAAATGAATCGTAGAATAGAAGTGTTAGAACAATTATTAGTCGATAAATTAGTGAAATCAGATCAGCAATAAGCTGTTTTTTTATTTTGTATAAAGGAGTGAAAAGATGGAGCGTATCGATGTATTACTAAAAACATTTATTGCTACTTTTGGTGGCTTTTGCGGTTATTTCTTAGGAGGATGGGATACAACATTGAAAGTTTTAGTGATTATGGCAGCTATTGATTACCTCACAGGAGTAATCGCAGCAGGGTATAACGGGCAATTAAAAAGCAAAGTTGGTTTCAAAGGCATCGCTAAAAAAGTGGTTCTTTTTCTTTTGGTTGGAGTGGCAGCTCAATTAGATTCTACATTTGGTAGCAATAGTGCTATCCGTGAAGCAACAATCTTTTTCTTTATTGGAAACGAGCTATTATCACTTTTAGAAAATGCTGGACGAATGGGGATTCCCCTTCCACAAGCATTAACAAATGCAGTTGAAATTTTAAGTAATAAGAGCAATAAGACAAGCTCTGAATATGATAATAAAAAAGGAGATGTTGAGTAATGGGACACATTGTAGATATTTCAAAATGGAATGGTGACATTAACTGGCCTATAGCAAAGCAATACATTGATTTCATCATCGCTCGTGTACAAGATGGTTCAAATTATGTAGATCCATTGTATAAAGGATATGTACAAGCCATGAAGCAACATGGTATTCCTTTTGGTAACTATGCATTCTGTCGTTTCGTTTCTGAAAATGATGCAAGAATAGAAGCGCGTGACTTCTGGAACCGTGGAGATAAGAGCGCGACAGTATGGGTTGCGGATGTTGAAGTGAAAACAATGAATGATATGAGAGCGGGCACACAAGCATTTATTGATGAACTACGCCGATTAGGTGCTCAGAAAGTTGGTTTATACGTTGGTCATCATATGTATGCTCCGTTTGGTATGGCAAATGTAAAATCTGACTTTGTTTGGATTCCTCGTTATGGCGGTAACAAACCTGCATATGAGTGCGATATTTGGCAATACACAGAGACAGGGCACGTGCCTGGTATTGGTAAATGCGATTTAAATAAATTAATCGGAAATAAATCGCTGGCTTGGTTTACAAATCAAACTGTTGAAAAACAAGAAGGAGTGGGGATTAAAGTGGATAAATTTAATAAAGTCGTATCGTATGAATTTGGTACAGCATTAGTGCCGGAAATGTTAGGGATGATGGATGCTCTTGGTTATGAATCTCGTATCATCTCTTATGGAGATAAACAAGGGTTAGTTAGATTTGAAACAGCATACCGCCAAGGGAATGAACTAGATCGAGCAACAGCGTGGTTAGATGCTAAAGGTATTGATTACGTCTATACACAAGAATAGTTTGATTAACAAAAATAAGAGCCGTCCTGTTGGGCGGCTTCTTTTTTATGGCTTTTTATTGTCCTAAGCCATTATTACCTCTTTTTTTTGAGATGTTTCGAATTGAAAACGATGTTTAATAGTTGAATTGATTTGTTTTGTTCTATCCAAAAATGACTTTTACTATAGTTAATTAGTTCTAATGGTCTTGTTGTTGGACGAATTTTCGCTGCGGGAGTGAGAGGTGTACCAAGATACTCTTTAAAAAACATGGAATCATCTAAGTATTTAATGGGACAGTTCCTATGGGATCCTATTTGACTTTGATTCGGTAGTCTAAATCTAGTTACAATATCATTTTTGTCTAGCCATTGTAATGTGTTACTAAGGATAGTTATAGCTACAGGCTCAATGTAATCTAAATTTGTAAAATCAAGAGTAATTTCTTGTTCTACTGGTTGTCCATCTGAGATTACTCGACCTAAAAAATTATACATGGTGTTTCGGGTAAAACGGAATGGTAATTCAATATTCAATTTTAAAAGCCCCCGTACTTGATTAATATTTGCTAAAAATACAAAAAACCTGTAACTTTTTGTATTTTTTCTAAAGTAGTTCCAGTTTGTAATATTATAATACCAAAAGAAATAGGAGATTTTTGTCGAATATTGTCAGATGCACACAAAGTAATTAATTTATATTAAAAATAATCAGATTTAATTTGATTCAAACCGAAAATTAAATAATGGTATGAGATATCCTATACTTAAAAAGATATTTTGGGAAACAAAAGAATTAATAATAAAAAAAGCCCTCCGAAGAGAGCGTTAATAGTAAGTATCTTTATTATTCAACTTTTAATTTGATTTCTTTACCAGTCATTCCACCACGTGCTTTTAAAACCAAACCTTTTGCATCTTTAGGTACATCAAAAACTATTTTTCCTGTTTGTGTTAAACCAGGATTAAGTTGTTTCAAGAAGAAGTCAGATTTCCCGCCGTTAGCAACATCAAATGATGTTTGAGCTTGAGTTGAGTATTTGAACTCACGATCTTGATCATCTACTAATTTAAAACTATTAGCATCGATAGTGATAGCATCTTTTTGATTATTAGTGATAGATAGTTCTACAACTTTAAATATACCTTGTGCTTTTTCATTTACATATTGATTACCTACAGACTCTAGTGTTTCAACGGAACCAACTGAAATTTTAACGTTAGAAGATTCTCCTTCTTTGGACAGTTCTTTAGGTTTGTCATTTTTACTATTATTTTTCTTAACTTCTTGTTTAGATTCGTTAGAAGTAGCTTTTGATTCTTCTTTGTCCCCACTACCTCCAGCAGCGGCTGCTATTATAATCACAACGATTACCCAGAACCACCACTTCTTATAAAATGCTTTTTTCTTTTTTTCCATACTGTTATACCTCCATAATATTATTACGTCATCCAGTATAACAAATAAGCGAATATATTATAAGAAGAATTTGTGAATATATAGAAGGAGCCTACCAATACAGCAGACTCTATTCATTATCTATCAAGATCTGGTATATACGTATGCTTCTTTTGAATGAAGATTTCATGAACCAATTTAACGCACCACTCCACAATCTCTTCATCATCGTAAAGGTTGTAGCCAACCTTCGCATTTTGAAATTCTTTTATTTCTTTTATCATTTCTTCTTTGGTTTTCATTGTGTATCCCTCGCTATCCGTGGTTTGATTATCTTTTTATTCGGAGTTGTATTTATGTTACTAAAACAACTGGATCTGGAAAAACAACAACAATGTATGCGTTATTAGAAGTTGCCAAAAAAGGTCAAACACGCCGGATTGTTACATTGGAAGATCCGGTGGAGAAAAGAAAGAACGGTTTATTACAAATTCAAATTAATGAAAAAGCAGGGATTACGTATGAGACAGGTTTAAAGGCAATTTTACGGCATGACCCAGATATTATTTTAGTGGGGGAAATTCGTGATGAAGAAACAGCAAAAGTGGCTGTACGTGCAAGTTTAACAGGTCATTTAGTAATGACAACGCTGCATACAAATGATGCGAAAGGTGCTGTATTGCGCTTGATGGATTTTGGAATTAGCAGACAGGAAATTGAACAGTCGTTATTAGCTGTAGCCGCTCAGCGCCTTGTAGAGTTGAAATGTCCGTTTTGTAAAGGGAAGTGTTCACCATTATGTAAATCGATACGCCAAGTACGGCAAGCAAGCATTTATGAGTTGCTATATGGTCATGAATTGAAGAAAGCCATTCGCGAAGCGAATGGCGAACGTGTGGTGTATCGCTATGAAACATTACAATCTTCATTAAAGAAAGGCTATGCTTTAGGATTTTTAGAAGAGGATGTTTATGTTTAATAGAAAAAAATGGCGATTAGATGAACAAGTTATGCTTTTAAAAAGGTTAGGAGATTTATTGGAAAAAGGCTATTCGCTCTTACAAGCGTTAGAGTTTTTACAATTTCAATTATCTTCGCAGAAGCGTTTACAACTACAACATATGACAGAAGAGTTGAAAAATGGGCAGAGTTTACATGATGCTTTTCATCAATTGATGTTCCATCCAGATATATTGAGTTATTTATTTTATGCACAGAAGCACGGTGATATTTCGTTTGCGTTGCGACAAGGAAGTTTACTGCTTCAGAGGAAAAATAAACATCAAAAGGAGATGATAAAAGTACTTCGTTATCCTATTTTTTTATCCGTGTTCTTAATTGGAATACTTGCTGTATTTCATTTTATCCTTCTCCCACAATTTGAAATACTATACAGTTCTTTACGTACATCTACCACCTCTTTTACAGATTCCATTATCTCCTTTATTCAAACCCTTCCGTATATAATAGCTGGCTTTTTTCTAACAGTACTAGTGGGATTTTGTGTATATGTATTCTATCTTCGAAAACTTCCTCCTGTCCAAAGAGTAAATATTTTACTTCGGATTCCTCTTAGTAAAACATTTTTAATTTCTACGCATTCTCATTATCTTTCTGTTCAACTGAGTGGATTATTGCAAGGGGGATTATCGGTACTTGAAGCTTTAACGCTCATGAGTAAACAAAGACATCATCCGTTTTTTCAATATGAAGCAGCTCGAATTGAGGAGCGATTAATGGCTGGAGAACCATTAGATTCTATCATTATGAAGAGCGGATATTATGAAGCAGATCTATCTTACGTCATTGCACATGGACAAAAAAATGGAAATTTAGCAGCAGAATTAGGAGACTATAGTGAATTGATGATTGAAAAAATGGAAGGGAAAATGAATCGTATTTTCGTTGTGATTCAGCCGCTGTTATTTGTCTGTATCGGCATTATTGTCGTGTTTATGTATTTAGCGATGATTATGCCTATGTTTCAAATGATGAACTCTATATAGGAGGTTATTTGTATGAAGGAGGAAAAAGGCTTTACTTTGCTAGAAATGTTATTAGTTATGGTTGTGATCGCTGTATTGTTGCTTTTAATTATCCCAAACGTAATTCAGCAACGTTCCGCGGTACAAGGGAAGGGCTGCGATGCCTATGTGAAATCAGTGGAAGCTCAAGTACAAGCATACCAATTACAGAATAATAAAATACCTACTATAGATGAATTAGTGAAAGAAGAGTATATTACTTCCACTACTTGTCCAAAAGGGGAAGTAATCAGTATTTCAAATGATGGAAAGGTAATTGTTAGTAAGTCGTGAAGCAAAGTGGATTTACGCTTTTAGAAATGCTTCTCGTTCTATTTATGATTTCGATATTAAGTGTTGTCGCATATTTTAATGTCACACCACTGTATGAAAAACAAAAGGTAGAACAATTTTTAAAACAGCTTTCACAAGATATTTTGTATATGCAGCAATTAGCGATCAGTCATCACAGTCATTATACATTGCGTTGGTTTCAGGATAAACATGTATATGCAATTGGTGAATCAGGAAAAGATACATTTCTGATTACTCGTGAGTATGATAAAAACTTAAAAATTAATTTGCATACTTTTCCAAATCCTATGACCTATAATGCAAGAGGAAATATTAATCGAGGTGGTACAATCTTACTTTCTTATCGAGAGTATACTTATGAAATTGTATTCCAGCTAGGGAGAGGGAGATTTACGTATCGTGAAGTGCCAAAGAGGATCAATTATGCTCGAAATGCTCGTAGCATTAAGTTTGTTAATGATGGCAATATCAGTATTACTTCCCCAAACATTACTGATCATGCAAGAGAGAAAAAACATATATCTTCGTTATAAAGCGCAACTACTGTTAAAGAGGGAAGCTGCATTATATGTATATCAAAATCAAGACAGGCGAACAAAGGAAGAAAAGATAGATGATACATTGTATAACGTGCATTGGAAAGGAGAAGAAGTATGTACGAGCTGGAGGGATGTGAAACAAAGAAGGATGGAGCAATGTCGTCATATTCAAAAATAAAAAAGGGAGAGAAGGGTTTTACATTATTAGAAATGCTTATATGTTTATTCTTCCTCTCTCTTTTTTTTCTATTAGTACCTCGTTTTCATAGTCTATTTATGGAAAAAGCATATGCAAAAGAATTAAATGATTGGGAATGGGATGTATTTATGGGACAAGTACAATTGGAATTTCGTGAAGTGCAGCGAGGAAAGGTTATAGTATTGGAGGAAGCGGCGCGAGTTCTGCGGTTTCAGTTAGAAAATGGAGACGTCATCACGTATGAGAATCTCGATCATAACATTGTTCGAAAAGTAAACGGGAGAGGAAGAGAAATTATATTACAAAAGGTAGACTCTATTGCTTATGAATTAACTCCTCATTTGTTATCGATACGGGTGCAAGATATAACTGGAAAGGTATATCATGGCGTGGCAATACGTTATGATACAATTGAGATAGCGGTATGAGAAAGCAAGCTGGTTTTGTTATGCCTGGAACGCTCATTCTTCTTTTCTTACTTATGTCATTTTTTATTTATGAAACGAATATGCTTTTATCTGATAAAAAATTTTATATAGAAGCAGAGCAAAATTTTGCATTGGAAGAAATGGTTGATCAAGTGATTTCAGATGTGAAGGCAGATTTACAGAATAATGAGATGCATGATACTTTTTTGTTTGTTTATGAAAAAGGAGAAGCAAGAGGACGATATGTCTTTGAAAAAGACGTTGTTTTTGTGGAATTACAGTGTATCGTTAAGGCAGGACGCTTATACAAAGCGAGTTTTCAATATGATACTGTTACGAAAAAGATTATCAATTGGTTAGATGAGCAATGAAGCAGTGGACTGTAGAGGATAAAATCAAACCTTAGCAGAGAGTTGTCATTTTTTAGAGGAAGGAAAGGGGCTGACCGTGTATAGAAGTGGCAGAAGAAAATGGAATCTCACTTTTTCTTTCATAGTCAGCGCCTACCTTTCAGGAAAAATCGATCT
This sequence comes from Bacillus cytotoxicus NVH 391-98, assembly GCF_000017425.1. Lineage (GTDB taxonomy): Bacteria > Bacillota > Bacilli > Bacillales > Bacillaceae_G > Bacillus_A > Bacillus_A cytotoxicus. The sequence goes on along the minus strand of NC_009674.1, from coordinate 2,984,163 downwards.
GTCTATAGTACGTTTTGTTCTATTGCCATCATCATAGAACAAAATGTTTTTCATTTTGGATTATCTACTGTAAAATTTGATGATTCAAATGGAGGAATATGAGAGTGATATTGAGGAATTTATGTTTGTATGGAATTACAATTTTCCGTTATTTTAGATCAGAAATCTATATCACAAGCAGAATCTTTCGTTATAATACAAATAAAACTTTGGGCACGATTGAATAGAAAAGAGGATATGAACATGAGAGCTATTTATATAACGGGGTATATGGGAGCAGGTAAAACGACAATTGGCAAGGCATTAAGTAAAGAGCTTGGTATTGACGTCATAGATACAGATCAGAAAATTGAAGAGAAGCAAGGGCGAGTGATTCGTGATATTTTTGCAAAAGAAGGAGAGCGTTCATTTCGGCAATATGAAAGTGAGATGCTTTGCTCATTACCAACGAAGGATGTAATTATTACAACAGGCGGTGGTATTGTTGAGCGCATAGAGAATCGCGAGTGGATGAAAGAGAATGGAACAGTTGTATATTTATATTGTGATCCTTATGTAATTGCAGATCGGCTGCATGAAGATATAACGCGCCCGCTATTTCAAAAGGAGAATGTCGAAGCTTTTGTAGCGAAGTTTGAAGAACGTCGTGCTTTTTATGAAGAGGCAGTGATACAGATTGATACGACAAATAAAAGTATACAAGAGGTTACGGAAGAAATTCTTCGTCGGATTAATTCATGAAAAAGTGGGTACACTATTCAAGTAGAGGTGATAAAAACATGTCTACTAATGATTATGTGCGTTTTGTAACGCAACAATTTGTATCTTATATGGATGATCCAAAAGAGGATCGAAAACAGAAGAAAGAGCAGCGCCGTGCAGAAAAAGCGCCGTTTTTAAACAGATGGTTCGGTATGATGCCACTTAGTGCCGCTTTGCTTTATCAAAATGTTAAAAAGAAAAGAAAAAAATTAAGCTAATCACAATTGGAATCATTTACCGCTAGTAATTGTGGTAAATGGTATAGTACAATCTTTCTCGACGAGTATATACTTGTCATTAATTCGACAGATTTATACCTATAAAAATCCCCCAGCATGACACATGCCGGGGGATTTTTATATTTTACATTGACCCGTGTTCCTCAGTGACTGTGTGTATTTTATTGTTTACCCATACAAATCCGATACCGATACATATAGAGATTCCCCAACCGACAGCAGTCATAATTGCTCTCATTTCACCATATCCATCTACGCCGAAAACAGAAATGAAATAGATTTTTAAAAAGCTTTTCAAAATGAATTGGAGGCCAAAAAATAATGTTAAATATTGCAAGGCAGGATAGATGCGCTTATTGCGATACAGAGCACGACTTTTGTCACGATCATGTCCTTGCAGCGCGGCAATATCAGCTGCAAAATATAACATAAGTGGCTTCTTTATAAAAATTGTGCAAATCACAATGCACCCAAGTACGATATGATAATAGGCGTCATTCCAAAGCATTTTCTCAGCGGAACCGGATAATAAATCTACAGTTGTATTCGCGATAAGGGTGATGAGAATAAAGAAACCTGTAATATTGAACTGCCTTTCTTTTTTGAACGTGTACAGTGTATACAGAATACCTGGTACAGAAGAAATTAGCATTGCATAGTAGGGGTCAATATGTGCTTTTGCGAATTTCCAAATAAGAAAAGGAAAGACGAGATAAAAAACAATGTCGTATATAGCTTTTTTATTTTGATTCATTTTTGCCCTCCTTGATTTGTACCTATATTTTACAATAGAATGTTTGAATATTGTATAAGATTAACAAAAGAAATAAGAGGGCTTATTTGCAATTGATGAAAAGATTGTATCTAGCGTAGGGGATTTTTTTGTTGTATAATAATTAAAACGCTTTCATTCCTTCGGGTTGTTCACAAAATTGACGAAAATCTATGCTATTCTTATTGATATGTTATCTTATAATGAAACGAATCATCTATACATGCATACAATATTGTGAAAAAAATAACATAAATAATTTATATAAATATAAACGTTATCAAAAGGAGGGTGGAGACAATGAGTAAATTTTTCTTTAATCATAATCCAGCAACATTAGAGGACGGAAGGCTTGTAGAATATGCTGAAATTATTTACGGAGAAGGTGGCCGTTCGGTATTAGAAAATTTAATGGTGAAAGCATCTATTAGGTTACGTGATCGTTATCCAGACAAATCTGACGAGCAAATCTCTCACCTTGTAAATCAAGGATTGCATGATATGTTTCAGAAATATGTGAAGGAATAAGAGAAGTGAAATGCTTCTCTTATTTTTGTATAAGGAGAGCGATACTAGCTGACAATAAAATGAAGTAAAAAATATAAGAGGTGAAAGAGATGAGCAATGGAGTAGGGCGTTCAAAAAAGAATCTTCCGACAGATGCAAATCATGTAAGTGCAAAAGATCGAGCATATCAAAAGCGTATGACAGAGAAGCAGCAGCAAGAGCATAATGATGGTAGGAAATATAATGGAAAAATATAAGAAAAGCTCCTTCTTACATGAAGGGGCTTTTCTCTATGAAAGAAAATGGTTCGCTGTGACATAAAAGAGACCACCATTAATGATTTGCATTGTAATGCGAGGCTCGTATTGCTCCTTTAATGCTTGTTTTTCAATTTCGTAGCTTTCGGGTAGCTCCTCGCTTTCTTCGTAAAAGCGGTTTAGAAGTTCTAAATCATGATTCCAACGAATACGGGCTTCTTTTGCCCACGTATGATCATCAGTTTCAATCATATTTTTTAATGTATCTTCTATGCGTTGTAATCCGCTTTGCGGCTTAATAATTGGTGTAAGTGTAAAACAAAAATCAGGTATTTTTGGTGTTAAAGAAATCTTTGTTAATGTCTCGTGAAAATTTTTCACCATCGCTCCTGAAATCAGGTGAATGCCGATTGAGTGCAGCATATCTTTTTTACGATCACATTGGTAACATACTTTTACGTTTACACCAAGCCATGGGTGGAGGGGGGTATGTGCTGTACCGCTCCCTTTTGTATCTTCAAACAAGCGAATATACGATCCAAGTTCTTTTGTTGTTTGGAAAATTTGGTGCAGACGAGGTGAACCATAGTGAATGAGTTCACCTTCTTCTTCAGCATGATTTGGATCTGTAATAAGAGAGAGTTGCATCGGATTTGGTATGCCACCTGTTTTCTCAAGATAATGCCAATAAAAAGGACGATTCATTAAGCGTTTATCCATTTCAATGGTTAACTGAACATCCAATCGATGCGGTGAGCGCTGCAAAATTTCACAATCATTTGCTTTAAAAAAGTTCCATAAGTAATGATGAATTTCATGTTGCTGCATAGTCTTGCACCTCAGCTTCATTGCGCTTTGCAAAATCAATGATAGATGTTAAATTTTCCATTTTAATCCGAATCTCACCTTCGCTTTTTGATTCTGCAAAAATTTCTTCAATATGCGCATCGATATTTTGCATATTGATTCTTGTTAAAATTTCGTCGAGCTCACCAATGACGCGCTCAAATAAATTGATTTTTTCATATAATAGCTTCAAAATATGTTCTTCAACTGTATGTTTCGTAGCTAAATTGTAAATATGAACATCATTTTTTTGCCCAAGTCGGTGAATACGTCCGATGCGCTGTTCAAGTCGCATTGGATTCCAGGGCAAGTCGTAGTTAATCATATGATTACAAAACTGTAAGTTGATTCCCTCGCCACCTGCTTCAGTAGCGATGAGCACTTGTGCGTGCTGCTGGAATAATTCTTTCATCCAATCTTTTTTGCCGCGTTTAAATCCACCGCGAAATGGGACAGAAGAAATACCATGTTGTTTTAAGAACCATTGCAAGTACATTTGAGAGGCTCTATATTCTGTAAAGATAACGACTTTATCATTAATTTTTTTTATAAGTTCTAATGTTTGATTTGCTTTTGAGTTAAATGAAATATGATTAATTTTCTCCATTAGAACATCAATGTATGGGTCTGGTATGTAATTTGCGTTCTCTTTTTTTCTTTTTTCTACATATTTTTTTAATGAATAGTAAACAGCTTCCCGGCTGCTACATGCTTCTCGTTTTAAGGTTAAAGAGGAGAATGCAGAAGAAAAAGCATCTTGGCCTTTCCAATTTTCAATCGCGTGATATAGAGCTTTCTCCTCCTCATTAAAGTTAACAAAAATAGTTTGGACATGTCTTTTCGGCCAATCAATTCCCGTGCTATTTCTTCGATTTCGTACCATTACTTTATTAATGAGTGCTTTTAAGTCTTTATCTGACTCTGGTGAGCGGTTTTTTGAAGCATAATATTCTTCAAAGTTAGACTGATTCCCTAAATGACCTGGTTTTAATAAAGAAACGAGATTAAAGATTTCCTCAATCTTATTTTGCACAGGTGTCGCCGTTAGTAATAAGCAAAATTTCTTCTTTAAACGTTGTGCAAATTCATAGTTTTTTGTTTTATTATTTTTGAGTTTATGTGCTTCATCAATAATGATGAGATCGTATTCTAAATTTAAAATAATATCACGATGCGGAGAGCGCTTCGCTGTATCAATGGATGACACAATAACATCTGCTTGTTCCCACGCGTAACTTTTTCTTTGAGCGACTGCAGGGATAAAAAATTTTGTATTGAGTTCGTATGACCATTGAGAAACAAGGGAAGCTGGCACAAGAATAAGTACTTTTTTCACAAGACCACGTACCATATATTCTTTTAAAATAAGCCCGGCTTCAATTGTTTTTCCGAGTCCTACCTCATCTGCTAGTATCGCTTTCCCGTTCATTTGTTCAAGCACCGTTTGCGCGACTTCTAATTGATGAGGAAGCGGAGTGAAATGCGGTAAATGCTTTGGTGCTTGTAGACCATCAAATGTAGGAACAAGTAGCGATTGTTCTGTTTTATAGGCTAAATCATATAAATTCCAATTCGTCCATGGACCGTCTTCATCGATTCTCTTTAAAAAGTCATTTTGCCATGCTCGATCTACGGAAATATTGACATTCATGAAAACTCTCCCACCTTCTATAAATTGAAACATTTTTTGCTGCACTTTTTACCTTTACATACTAAATTCTATTATTTTGAGGTAAAGATGCATTTATAAATAATGAGGATGAAAAATTCTAAATTATTTTTTATGCTAGAATATTGATGAAATAGATCGAAAAATGTTAGGATAATGGTGTGAAATGTGTGGAATCTTTCGTATTTTATCCAAGAAAGTACTTTTTTATTTACGCTTTCATAAAAAAACATATTGAGATTCCGTATATCCCATCTTTTCAAAATAAAAAATGTTTAGATAAGGGAAGCCAACTTTTATTGATTTGTCATAGACAGCATAAGGGGGAAGGAACATGATTACATTACAACGTACACCGCTATTTGATGTATATGCGAAGTATGGTGGGAAAACAATCGACTTTGGTGGTTGGGAATTACCAGTTCAATTTTCAAGCATTAAAGAAGAGCATGAAGCTGTTCGTACAGCAGCAGGCCTTTTTGATGTATCTCACATGGGAGAAGTAGAAGTAACAGGTGCAGATAGTTTAGCATTTTTACAACGCGTTGTTACAAATGACGTCTCTACCTTAAAGGTAGGAGGCGCGCAATATACAGCAATGTGTTACGAAAATGGTGGTACTGTAGATGATTTATTAATCTACAAACGTGGTGAAGAAGACTACTTATTAGTAATCAATGCATCGAATATCGAGAAAGATTACGAATGGTTAGCAAGTCATGTCATTGGCGATACGAAAGTGGTCAATGTTTCTAATGAAATTGCACAACTTGCAATTCAAGGACCAAAAGCAGAAGGCATTTTACAAAAAGTTGTGTCAGAAGATTTAAAAGAAATTAAGTTCTTTAAATTTAAAAATGATGTTCTTGTAGATGGCATTCCAGCACTTGTATCTCGCACAGGGTATACAGGAGAAGATGGATTTGAAATTTACTGTAAGAGTGAAGATGCTATAAAAATTTGGGAGAAACTTCTTGAAGTTGGAGAAGAAGACAGCTTAAAGCCATGTGGTTTAGGAGCTCGTGATACGCTTCGCTTTGAAGCAACGCTTCCGCTTTATGGCCAAGAATTATCAAAAGATATTACACCGATTGAAGCTGGAATTGGCTTTGCTGTCAAAACGAATAAAGAGGCAGATTTCTTTGGAAAAGAAGTATTAAAAGAATATAAAGAAAACGGTGCACCTCGTAAATTAGTTGGCATCGAAGTAATTGAACGCGGTATTCCGCGTACGCATTACCCTGTGTATGTAGGAGAAGAAAAAATTGGGGAAGTAACAAGTGGTACACAATCTCCAACGTTAAAAAAAAGCATCGGTTTGGCATTAATTGATGTAAAATATGCAGCAATTGATACAGAAGTAGAAATTGAAATTCGAAAAAAACGCGTGAAAGCAGTAGTTGTTCCAACACCATTTTATAAACGTTCAAAGTAACCTGGAGAGGGGTAGATTTCATGTTGCATCGTTATCTTCCAATGACAGAAGAAGACAAAAAAGAAATGTTAGAAACGATCGGTGTTCAAACCATTGATGAATTATTTTCTGATATTCCAGAAAGTGTTCGTTTTAAAGGGGATTTAAAAATTAAACAAGCAAAGTCAGAACCAGAGCTTTTAAAAGAGCTATCTGGACTTGCTCGTAAAAATGCTAACTTAAAAGAATACGCTTCTTTCCTAGGAGCAGGTGTATATGACCATTATGCACCCGTAATTGTGGATCATGTTCTTTCCCGTTCAGAATTTTATACAGCGTATACACCATATCAACCAGAGATTTCACAAGGGGAATTACAGGCAATTTTTGAATTCCAAACAATGATTTGTGAATTAACGGGAATGGATGTAGCAAACTCCTCTATGTATGACGGAGGTACAGCGTTAGCAGAAGCTGCCATGTTAGCAGCAGGCCATACTCGTAAAAAGAAAATTCTTGTTTCTAAAGCAGTTCATCCAGAATCAAGAGCAGTACTAGAAACATATGCAAAAGGACAACATCTTGAAGTAGTTGAAATTGATCATAAAGATGGTGTAACAAATTTAGACGGATTACAAAGTGAAATGGATGATACTGTGGCTTGTGTAATCGTTCAATATCCAAACTTCTTTGGACAAATTGAAAAGTTAGCTGATATTGAAAAGATTGTCCATGAGCAAAAAGCATTATTTATTGTATCTTCAAACCCACTATCATTAGGGGTATTAACACCTCCAGGGAAATTTGGAGCTGATATTGTAATCGGTGATGCACAGCCATTTGGCATTCCAACACAATTTGGTGGACCGCATTGCGGTTACTTCGCAACAACGAAAGCATTTATGCGTAAAATTCCAGGACGTCTTGTCGGACAAACTGTAGATACAGAGGGTAAACGTGGTTTTGTATTAACATTGCAAGCTCGTGAACAGCATATCCGTCGTGATAAAGCGACATCTAATATTTGCTCTAACCAAGCGTTAAATGCATTAGCTGCATCAGTGGCAATGACTGCACTTGGAAAACGAGGTGTAAAGGAAATGGCACGTCAAAACATTTCTAAAGCACAATATGCTAAACGCCAATTTGAAGAAAAAGGTTTCAAAGTAGTATTTACTGGGCCGTTCTTCAATGAATTTGTTGTGGATTGCAAGCGCCCGGTAAAAGAAATAAACGACACTTTATTGCAAAAGGGTATAATCGGTGGTTATGATTTAGGTCGCGATGATGAAAAATTAGTAAATCATATGCTTGTAGCAGTAACAGAGCTTCGGACAAAAGCAGAAATTGACACACTTGTAAACGAAATGGGGGCTATCCAATGAAGAACCAAGACCAAGCACTTATTTTTGAAATGAGTAAAGAAGGGCGCGTAGGATATAGCTTACCCCAATTGGATGTAGAGGAAGTAAAATTAGAAGATGTGTTTGAGAGCAATTATATTCGAGCAGAAGATGCAGAACTTCCAGAAGTATCTGAACTGGATATTATGCGTCATTACACAGCGCTTTCAAACCGTAACCACGGCGTTGACTCTGGATTTTATCCGCTTGGGTCTTGTACGATGAAATACAATCCAAAAATCAATGAAAACGTGGCACGTTTCCCAGGCTTTGCAAATATTCATCCGCTTCAAGATGAAAAGACCGTGCAAGGGGCAATGGAATTAATGTACGATTTACAAGAGCATTTAGTTGAAATTACTGGTATGGATGCTGTAACACTTCAACCAGCAGCTGGTGCACATGGAGAATGGACAGGATTAATGTTAATTCGTGCATACCATGAAGCAAATGGTGACCATAATCGTACAAAAGTTATTGTCCCAGACTCAGCGCATGGAACAAATCCAGCATCTGCAACAGTAGCAGGCTTTGAAACAATTACCGTAAAATCAAATGAACATGGACTTGTTGACTTAGAAGATTTAAAACGCGTTGTGAATGAAGAAACAGCGGCGCTTATGTTAACAAATCCAAATACACTTGGTTTATTTGAAGAAAACATTTTAGAAATGGCAGAGATCGTTCATAATGCAGGTGGTAAATTATATTATGATGGTGCGAACTTAAATGCGGTATTAAGTCAAGCACGTCCGGGAGATATGGGATTTGATGTGGTGCATTTAAACCTTCATAAAACATTTACAGGTCCTCACGGAGGAGGTGGGCCAGGTTCTGGTCCAGTAGGTGTAAAAGAAGATTTAATTCCATTTCTACCAAAACCAATTTTAGAGAAAACAGAGAATGGATATCACTTCAATTATGATCGTCCGCAAGCAATTGGCCGCGTGAAGCCATTCTATGGAAACTTTGGTATTAACGTTCGTGCGTATACGTATATCCGTTCTATGGGGCCAGATGGATTGCGTGCAGTAACGGAAAACGCAGTATTAAATGCAAACTATATGATGAGAAGATTAGCACCATACTACGATCTTCCATTTGATAGACATTGCAAACATGAATTTGTATTGTCAGGACGTTGTCAAAAGAAACTTGGTGTACGTACACTTGATATCGCAAAACGTTTGCTTGATTTTGGTTACCATCCACCAACAATTTACTTCCCGTTAAATGTGGAAGAATGTATTATGATTGAGCCAACTGAAACTGAATCAAAAGAAACGTTAGATGGTTTCATTGATAAAATGATTCAAATTGCCAAAGAAGCAAAAGAGAATCCAGAGATTGTACAAGAAGCACCGCATACAACAGTGATTACACGTTTGGACGAAACGATGGCTGCTCGTAAGCCGATATTACGCTATCAAAAGCCAACTCCTGTACAAGTTTGATGATATGAAGAGAACTCGTTATATGCGAGTTCTTTTTTTTTAGAGTAATGATCTAGATTATATAAAAAGAATGTTGAAAATGTATCTTTTTTGTATTGCGATGTAGTAAAACGGGCGTTTTTTACATGTTTTTGGTGAAAAAGTCAGTTTGATAAATTTGTTTATTTTTGTTAGAATTTTATTGAAATTCATGAAACTTAAACGTGCAAATAAGTCATTTTTATGTATATGTGAAAAAACGAACAAGGTGGGTGGAATGATGGGCTATAGGTGTTATCGAATGGTATATTATTTAGAAAATGGAGAAACGATTAAAGATATAAAAGAATTTTGTTATCGAGATGATGTGAAAATGCTAGAGCGTGTGGCACATCGTGTGATGGATCATAAGGAAGTAACGGCAATCGATCAAAAAGGTACAATCATTTCAATCGCTTGTAATGATATTGTAAAGATTGAGTTGGATTACATACAGTAAAGTTAACCTTGAGTCATATTGAATTATTCGTTAAAATATACTGTTGAATGGTGAAGCGAGAAGAGAGGAGTTTATCATGGGTAGTACAAGACACTTTTATATGTTTATTGTGGCGTTTGTGCTTGTTGTAGCGTTGACAATTTATTTAATTGTTGATAGTAGCTGGTATAATACGGTACATCCGGCATTTCTAATTTTTATGTATGTTGGAATTGCGGTTGTTAGTTTTGGGATGAGAGATGAAATGTTAGATCGCTTTGAAAAGTGATACATATACAAAAGACCAACAGGAAATTGTTGGTCTTTTTTTCTTGCTAAAATATAAAATTATGTATATACTGTACATGTAGAGTATGCACAGTATATACACAATGGAGGGAAATATGAATATTATTATTTCAAATTCTTCCCCAGATCCGATTTATGAACAAATTAGTAAGCAATTGCGGCAGCTTATTTTAAATGGAGGTCTAAAGGGAGGAGAACAATTACCATCAATTCGTAGTTTAGCAAAAGAATTGCAAATTAGTGTGATTACGACGAAACGTGCTTATGAAGAACTTGAAAAAGAAGGGTATATTGAAACAGTTGCAGGAAAAGGAACTTATGTATCAGAGAAAAATAGCGAGCTGATTCGGGAGCAACGTTTGCGTTTATTGGAGAGTAAAGTGGAGGAAGTTGTAAATGAGAGCAAGCTTCTTCAGCTTTCATTCGAAGAACTAGAGCAGATGATTGCTTGTTTATATAAGGGGGAATAAAAAGATGTTAGAGTTAAAAGATGTATGTAAAAATTATCAAGGATTTGCAGTGAAAAATGTAAGCTTTACATTGCCGCGCGGATATATTATGGGGTTTATCGGACCAAATGGTGCTGGGAAAAGTACAACTATTAAAATGATTATGAATTTAGTTAGAAGAGATGGTGGTGATATAAAAATCTTCGGCAAGGACAATAAAAAAGCTGAAAAAGAAATTAAGCAAAATATAGGTTTTGTATATGATGAAAATCACTATTATGAAGATATAACATGTGAACAAATGAAGCGAATTATCGCACCACTATATAAAAAATGGGATGAAGAGAAGTACCAATCCTATATGGAGCGATTACAAGTTCCAAAAAATAAAAAGATTAAGCAGTTATCAAAAGGGATGAAAATGAAGTTTGCAATTGCGATGGCGCTATCACATCATGCAGAGCTGATTATTATGGATGAACCAACATCAGGGTTAGATCCAGTTGTACGCAGTGAACTACTTGATATGCTCCAAGAAATTGTGATGGAAGAAGAAATATCTGTTCTATTCTCAACACATATTACAACCGATTTAGAGCGTATTGCGGATTACATTACATTTATCAACGATGGTGAAATTGCTTTTACGGGAGAGAAAGATGAAATATTAGAAAGTTATGTCATCGTAAAAGGAAGTAATGATTTACTAGATCCAGAAGGAAAAGAACTTTTCATCGGGTTACGGAAAAATAAATTTGGTTTCGAAGGATTGGCGAGGGATAAACAAGCGGTGATTGATTGGTTTGGTCAAGAGGTTATATTTGAAAAGCCAACTTTGGATGATATTGTTGTGTATACGGCGAAGGGGAGCGGTGTTTATGCGTCAACTCATATATAAAGATTTATTCTTTTTTCGAGTAGTTTGGCTAGTTTATGTTATTGTGCCATTCATATTTTTTGGGTTGAATCCGGATGGAGAAAAACTGTTTCCAGCAAGTTGCTTACTTATAACAGCTACTTCCTCTACGGTATTAATAGCAATCGATGAAAGAAATAAAAGCGGCGTAATGTTAAACAGTTTACCAGTAAGCCGGAAGGAAATTGTTATTGCCAGATATATTTCCAGTGCAATATTTGTTATTGGTGGAATGATTGCAACCATGTTGGCTGTTTTTCTTGTAAGAAGTATCGCTGGAATTGGAGATATTGGTATATATCATCCTAGTTTATATATTGAAATTCCATGGTATATAGTGGCAAGAGGCTTATTATTTTCAGTTATTTTTATTGTGACATTACTTCCTAGTTATTATGGAGTTGGGTCAAAAGTAGTACGTGGAATTTGTACGGGAATAACGACGGGAATCGGTATTTTAATTGGGATGTTTATGACTGACAGATGGAATCAAGGATCATCATTCAGTAATTGGATTATGGCTCCGGCACATATTGGAATGATTATTCTAGGAGGAATTGTATTAGCTAGTATATATATCACATCTATGTTTATAACCATTCGAATGTATGAAACGCGTGACATATAGGGAGGAATGTGTATGCAACAGTTAATTTTGAAGGATATTTTTTTACAGAGAACAATTTTTCTAATCTGCTTTATTTTTCCTTTTTATGGAATGCTAAAACAGTCTATTGAACCGTATCAGTTAGCGACTGTTTGTTTTGCTACTTGTCTGTTCATGATTTTATTTTCTATAGTAACTGAAGAGAAAAATAGTACAGAAAAAATATTAGTAAGTTTACCTTGTACGCGGAAGGAAATTGTCATTGCTAAATATATATCGACAGCATTTTTTATTATGGCCGGTTTCATAATTACATGTGTTTTGTTAATAGTACCTGTACTACTATTCAGAGATCATATCAATATTCCGTGGTATGCATTATTGATAGCGGGTTTCTTTTCTATTCTTTATGCTGCCATGATTCTTCCTATGAAATATAGCGGGAATAAACAAATGTTCACTATTTTTGGAATCGTTATACTTTTTCCTATATTTGGTTTACAAGGATTCATGTGTAATGTATTTGCTGAGGAAAGGCTTATGTTAATGTTTTTTCAATCTTCCAATGTGATGCTAGTCATAAGTATTTTAAGTATAGTGGCATGGATGAGCTATTTCATTTCAATGTTTGTTTCAATTATCATATTTAAACAAAGGGAATTTTAGAGTGTAGTCCGTTTAAAGCGAAGAAAGGTGTCTTACTTGCAGACACCTTTTTTCAGTAATGACAATAGGAAAGCAGCAGTTTATAAACAAAAACGTTATTCGATGTTTCATTCGGAGTGTGTAATAGAAAGCTGAAAAAAATAATAAGAAAAAGAAATAGAAAAAATAAAAATAGAATATGTTTATGTACGGAATTTTGCATATAATCAGCTCCTTTTTGTATAGTATGTCCAAAAGAAAAAGAGATATGATAGAGCGATAAAAGCTAAAAAGGAAATAGCGATAGGAAATTGATATTAGTGGTGTCATTGTTGGAATAGTATGTTGTATCCTGCTATTTTAGAGCAGTAAGACGCCCGCCTCAAGATTCGGAGAGAAACGAAGAGGGATGAAGAACCATCCACTGATTAAAATTTCACTTGAGCGCATCCGATTATAATAAGAAATCGAATCATAATAATAAAAAAGAACAGTTACTTCTGTTTAGAAGAGCTGTCCTTTTTAAATAAATTGTTCCAAAGTTTAGCGATACTCCAAATGATTATGATAAGGATGGATGCAACAATCGAACACACGATGGATATCACTTTAAGAGTCATGTCTGGAAAAAACGTAAGAATTGCAATCACTTTATGAAATAGCCATTCAATGATATGAAAGCTGATTTGTAGTAAAATGGCGATACTTAAGAATGAATATTGTTCTAATTTGTTTCCCTTTTTCTTTCCACATGACTGTCATCTTACATTAGCTCAATAATTTTAAGCCAATTGCACCGCATACAATGCAGCTTAAAAAGACAAGGCGGCGCCAATCGGCTGATTCGTGGAAAATGAGGATACCTAAGAGTGCGCTTCCCGCTGTTCCTATTCCTGTCCAAATTGCATAAGCTGTTCCCATCGGTAAAACGTTCATAGCAAGCGATAAAAAGAAGAAGCTTATGCCAAAGTTGGCGATTAAAATAAGTTTTGGGAACCAGCCTTTCTTCTTCGTAGCTATTTTCATAAACAATACACCAGTAACTTCACAAATACCAGCAAGAATTAAAAATACCCACGCCATTTTATGCTACCTCCTTCTCTTTTTTTTCTTCACCTGTTACTTGTTTTAAGCCGATTACGCCAACGAAGATTAAAGCGATAAATAAAATTTTTACAATGGAAACAGGTTCACCGAAGATGAAAATCTCTGTGAGAACGATACCGCCAGCGCCAATTCCGGTAAACACAGCGTAGACGGTTCCAACAGGTAAATCTTTATAAGCTTTAAATAACAGGATAAAACTCATTGCAATGATAAGAACAACACCAATCCATTCTAGTGGTGCCTCCGCATGTTTTAGTCCAATCACCCAAAAAATTTCAATGATACCAGCTAAAATGACATAAATCCAAGCCACATATAATCCTCCTTCCTACCAGTCGTTAGGTAAAGGGCTGAAAAATGACGCATTGCGAAAAGCAATCCGTCATTTTGAAAGACCGCGCCAAAATACACTCCATGAGGCTTTTAAACGGGTCTCAAAGCGATTGAAACCAGCATATAATAGTTCGACCATAAGGCCATCTAGTAAGCATAAATAAGCTTCTAAAGCGTCCTTTATTTCAATGTTATGCAATTCACCTTGTTCATTTGCCCGTTTGAATATCGGGAATAAAATTTCTCTAATTTTTTCAATGTGAGCATTTGCTTTTTCGATAATTTGTTCGCGAAATGCATCAGGTGGAAAATAAGAAGTTCGCAGCCAAAACATGGATTCTTCACTTTCACCGAAACGTTTTGCGTAACCTTTTAGAAGATTTATAAGCAATGTTTCAGTGGGAGATTCTGAAAGGGATTCTATATCATCTGTAAAGCATTGTAAGTCTTTTTGTAAAGCTTCTTCTAAACAGATGAAATAGAGCTCTTCCTTCCCTTTAAAATGTGCATAAATTGATGGTTTTTTAATTCCGACCTCTTGTGCGATATTTGCTAATGAGGTTCCTTCATAGCCGTAGCGTGCGAAATGAGAAAGTGCCACAGCTTTAATACAGTTTGCTGTCATTTTTCATCCCCTACCTACCGTTCGTTAGTTTAATTGTATAAGAGAATCGTTTGAAAGTCAATGCGCCGAATGAGAAAAAGAGTACTCATTTCAGCACTCTTTATACCGTTTTTCGTTCGATTAAATGGAATGGAAGTTCTTCCGCATAGCCTGTAATTTGTTCAGCTTGCATTTGCTTATGAAATAAAGAAAAAGCACGGGCGCCCATTGTGAGTCCGGGATGCTCAATTGTTGTGATTTCAAGTGCTTTGGAAACCTCGTGATTATCGAAGCCAAGAACAGCTAAGTCCTCTGGAATATGCAATCCTTGTTTTTTTGCCTCTGTTACTAAACCAGCAGCGACTTGATCATTAGCAGCAAAAATAGCGGTTGGGCGCTCTTTCATATTTAACATGCGTTGTAAGACTTTCGCACCATCTTGCATCGTGTAACATTGATAAAACATCCAATCAGGTTGCACTCTTCTTTGAGCAGTTTGAAGAACATCAGCAAAAGCTTTTTCACGCTGTAAGGTACTTATACTTTTTCGTCTTGCTAGGCAGACACCGATCCGTGTATGTCCTTTATTTAGTAAATAGTTTGTACCGATGCGAAAGCCTTCATAATGATCCACATAGACAGAGGAAATAAGAGGATGTGTTAGTTTTTCACATGAGACGATAGGTGCAAATTTGGAATAAGGTTCGATTTGCTCCCAAGAACTTGTTCGGGAACATATAATCATGCCATCAAATTGTTTCATTTTCATCATTTCAAGGACGCGAATTTCTTCGATACTATCATAATTTGTTTGGCATAAATTGATATGATATCCGGCGATTAAAGCTTCATTTCCAATTCCTTCAATAATCGTACTGAAGTAGGGGAGGTTGATAAAAGGAAGCATGACACCAACTGTAAATGTTTTTCCTTTTATTAGATGAATGGCGTTTATATTCTTTGCATAATTTAATTGTTCTACAGCATGTAATACACGTTCACGCTTTTCTTGACTCACATAAGGGTGGTCATTTAATACACGAGAAACGGTTGTTATAGATACACCAGCAGTTTGTGCAATTTGTTTTATATTTACCATGAGTATCACCTCTATCTGTATTATAAAGGGAAATATGTAAGAATGGAAAAAATAGTGAAAAAGACTTGACCTGAAAAGCTTTTCACAAACTATGGTATAAGAAAGGCTTTCTGTTATTCGCGTAACCTTTTCATTTGGGGCGTGAGAATAGCAGGAAGTCTTTTTTGTCTTAAAATTTAATGTCAAAATGTGTGAGAATAAAGAGGAAAGTTTTCAAAGGAGCCCCAGAACAAAAGACGAATAGGAACAATAATGAACGCTATATTCGCTAAGAAATCGATAGGAAAGGGCTGAAACAGGTTGAAAAAAGCACTCGTTTGCTTCATGATTTCTAGTGTATTTATTAGTGCATGTGCATTTCAGCAAACGGTAAAGGAAGATAAACAATTTGTGGAGACAACAGGTGGGGGAGCGGACAGAGTGTTTGGTCCCATGTTAGTAAAAGATATTCCAAACTATTTTCCAGTATCATTTAAAGTTCCGACTTTTTTACCATACGACATGATGGATGATGCCAAAGCAGAAGTGAGGAAGATTGGAAAGGAAAAAGCGGTCTTAACGATTAAATATAAACAACAAGAGCGGGGAAGAAAGGACTATATAGAGTTAACAGTCGCTAATTTTTCTTATAGCTTCCCATATATTGTAGAACAAAATCGATTTCAAGAACAAATACGATTAAATAATGGAGTGACGGCTTATTTTAAAAATAAAGATGACGGGGAAAGAGAAGAGGAATTTGCAACGCTTATTTGGAAAGAAAAAGAACTTGAATATCAACTATTATATCGAAATACATTCGTACAGCAAGAAAGTGAAGTAATTAAGCGGAACTTACTATATATTGCTAACAATATGAAAAAAACTAGCTGAATATTTCAGCTAGTTTTTCCTATTATTTCTTTTTGATTTTGCCTGTCCATGTCTTAAATCCACCTTGCAATTGGTAGAAATCTTTGTAGCCTTTCTTTTTCAAGAATTGAGCTGCACGGCCTGTACGGAATCCACTTTGGCAATACAAATAAATCGGTTGATCTTTACGAAGTTCTTTGTAGCGAAGACGAATTTGTGATAGTGGAATGTTACGTGCACCTAAAATATGTCCAGCGTTATATTCATCCGCTTCACGAATATCGATAAGCTGTGCTTTACGGTATCCAGCGCGAAACTCTTCTTCTGAAAGTGTTTGAATTAATTTTTTTTGATAGAAATACATCCATACAGAGTAGCCGATAAATGCTAGAATGATGGCTAATATAATCATTAAGTTTGTTGACACGATTCTATCGCTCCCTTTTTTCTTATCCTACTTTCAATATTATAATGTCCATGTGTATTTATGCAACAGATACATTGGTTATAAGAAGAATTTTCGTATTCTTTCACAATTTTTGTCGAATTTGGTAGACTAGAAGATGTGAAAAATAATTGGTTATATGAGGTGCAGGATGGGAAAAGAAAAATGGTGTTATATTAACTCTGGTCAATGTTCACCGGCATTTAATATGGCGTTAGATGAATGTTTATTAAATTGGCAAAGTGAAAAGAAAATGCCGCCGACGATTCGTTTTTATGAGTGGGAAATTCCAACGTTAACGGTAGGATACTTCCAACGTGTGGAAAAGGATATTAATATGGATGTAGTAAAAGAAAAAAAATATGGCTTTGTACGTCGTCAAACAGGTGGTAGAGGTGTATTGCATGATAAAGAATTAACGTATAGTGTCATTGTATCTGAAGATCATCCAGAGATGCCAAAAACAGTGACAGAAGCGTACCGAGTTATTTCGCAAGGGCTATTAGAGGGATTTAAAGCACTTGGATTAGATGCATACTATGCAGTTCCAAAAACAGAAGCAGATCGTGAGAATTTAAAAAATCCACGCTCAGGAGTCTGTTTTGATGCGCCATCTTGGTATGAGATTGTTGTGGAAGGTAGAAAGATTGCGGGCAGTGCTCAAACACGTCAAAAAGGTGTGATTTTACAGCATGGGTCGATTCCGTTAGAAATTGATTTAGATGAGCTGTACGATCTATTTTTATTTCCAAATGAGCGCATGAAAGAGCGCATGAAGAGTATGTTTTCTTCTAAAGCGGTTGCAATTAATGAATTGACAGATCAAACATTTACAATTGAACAATTAATTGAAGCTTTTCATACTGGATTTGAAAAAGGTTTAAACATAGAATTGCTGCCATATACATTAACAGCAGAACAGCTTCATGAAGTAGAAACATTAGCAAAAGAAAAGTATGAAAGTGATGAATGGAATTATAAAAAATAAGGATATGGCTGTAGCCACATCCTTATTTTTTATAATAAATTAAGTACTTTTTCTACTTTGATTCCTTTTTCTTGTAAAGAGCGAAGACGCTTTACAACGTCCATAATTTCTTTGTCAAATGTAACACTAATACCTTGATTTGTAAGCTCTTCTTTCAAACCTTCAACAGAATCATCTATGTCAATACCAAGTTCATAATCTTGGCAAACTTCGATTGCTTTTTTTACAAGCTTCACATAATTTTCTTGTAGTTTAGAATTTGTTTCAGTTAAAACAGGTTGTTTCGGTTTTGTAGGTGTAACGGGAACTGTTTCTTGTTTGGTAACCGAAGTAAACTCTTCTATTTTTACCGGCTTTGGAGCAGCTGGTTTTGTAACTGTTTCTACATGTACAGGCTTCGGTGTTGGTACCGGAGTAGGTCTTTTTGTTTCGACAGGAGCTTCTGCGCTAGGTTTTGGAGTAGCTGTAATTGCTTGTGGCATTGAAATCGCTACTTCTTCTTTTGGAGTTTCTTCAGCCGTTGCCTGTGCTATCGCCTCTTTGTTCTCCTTCGTCCACATTACACGTTCAATTTGCAAGGAAACATTATTTTTATTCATCGCTGTCAGTGTAACTTTACCAACTTCAGCGTTTCCTGAGAAATCAACAATTTTATAAATTACACTTTTGTTCCAATCTACTTTCCCGCTCAAGAATAATTCTTCGTTACATTTTGGCGTTAAGCCCTCGATTTTAATTTCTGCATTTACACCGTTTTCACTATATACCATAATTAGTGAAGCACTTACATCTTCGTCTGCTAACATTAATTCACGTACCATTTTGCCGGTGCGTACTTGCGTTTTCTTCTTAAGTGACATCAAATTTCTCCTCTCAAAATGAAGTAATAATAAAAAAATCATATAACGAAAAATAATTGCTCACGAAGAAATATGATACCGATAATAAAAGCATCACGTCAACAATTTACGTTAATTATTTTGCATTTTTCTTGTTTCTTTATGAAAATTTTTAATTTGTAAAATTAGACAGAAGAAAAAACAGCCTCTTTATAAGGCTGTTTGAAAAGTTTGCTTTTTTATATAGTTTGGCTTGTTTCATCTCTTGTCACGGCATTCTTTCTGGTGTATCATTTTATTGATTGCTTCGTACGGAATAAGCAAAATGAATGTGGATGGAGGAAACCGATGCCTACTCCTAGTATGGAAGATTATATTGAACAAATTTATTTGTTGATTGATGAAAAGGGTTATGCCCGTGTATCTGATATTGCTGAAGCGCTTAGTGTACATCCATCTTCTGTAACAAAAATGGTACAAAAATTAGACAAAGATGAATACCTAATTTATGAAAAATATAGAGGACTAGTATTAACAGCAAAGGGTAAAAAAATTGGAGAGCGTCTTGTATATCGCCATGAATTATTGGAGCAATTCATGCGTATTATCGGTGTGGATGAAAGTAAGATTTATAATGATGTGGAAGGGATTGAGCATCATTTAAGTTGGGAAGCGATTGACCGCATTGGGGATTTAGTACAATATTTTGAGGAAGATGATTTTCGAATTGAGACGCTTCGAGCTGTTCAAAAAGCAAATGGAGAACAAAGTAAGTAAAGGGAACAAATGCGTTTCCTTTTTTGTTTAGAAGGAAATGAAGCAAAAAGAAAACCGTATTTCCTAGAAGGAAGCACGGTCTTTCTTTTTATTTTTTTTACCTTCAATGACTGTTAAGTGAGATTGCTTTCGTTTTCGTTTTAATAAGGGAGAATTCCCCTTCTTTCCTTTATCGTCTGTATGATTTCGTTTTAAAAAAGATTTGCTTAGGGGTGCTACATTTTGCTTTCCGTATTTGCGGTTCGATTGTTTCGCAGCACGCTTGTAAGAGTTATGCGAATGGGCGGAACCACTAGAATTTGTAAACATTTTGTATAGCAAGTAAAAGATACCGAGAACAAGCAACATAAGGCCAATGTTTTGTAGCATCCCTATTGGATTTGTAATTGCTGAAGAAACAAGGCCGAATATTGCTAATCCAATAATAATGCTAACAAAAGCGAACATAAACGAACGACCGTTCATAAGGAACACCTCCTAAAAACATGTATTAAAATTAGTATATTAGCGATGAGGAAAGGAGTTGAACATCATTTTTTATCATGATTGTTGTTTATTTTCTAACCGTAATAATTCGTGAAATGATGCGATTGCAACTTCAACTTGATCATCAGTAGGTTCCTTTGTTGTTAAAAGTTGAAGCCATAACCCAGGATATCCTAATACGCGTAAAATAGGAATATCACGTAATCGGTTGGTGAACTGTAAGACTTCAAAAGAAATTCCAAGAACGATTGGAATTAATAAAATACGATTTACAACTCGAACCCAAAGAGGATCTGTTGGAACAAGAAAGTAGACAAACATTCCGATAATTACGGTAAAGATAATAAAGCTACTACCGCATCGATAATGAAGACGAGTTTGCTTTTGAACATTTTTTACAGTCAACGGAAGGTTATTCTCATATGCATTAATCACTTTATGTTCTGCACCATGATATTGAAATACTCTCTTAATAAGTGGAGTTAAGGAAACAAAGTAGATATAGCCTAGCAACAATATAAGCTTAATCACACTTTCAACGATAATTTGCCCAGTATGAGATGGGAAAATAGGTCGCGTTAATTCTGCTAATAGTGCAGGAATTGCTGTGAAAATCACTTTTCCAAATATGAACGATAACACTCCGACAGCTGCTACTCCTAATATCATCGTTAATTTTGATTGTTCTTTTTTCTTATTTGCAAGTTGTTGATCATCTTCTGGATGAACATCGAATCGCTCTGAGGCAAAGTTTAAATGCTTTGCTCCATTAGCACTTGCATCAATGATAGCGGCAATGCCTCGTAAAAATGGGATTTTTTTAAACGCAGATGATATTTTATTACGAACGCGTGGCAATCGATAAAATTCGATTGTTTTGTCTTTACGACGAACCGCTGTAACAGTATATTCTCTACCGCCAAACATAACTCCTTCTATGACTGCTTGCCCGCCATATATTTGTTTTGACTGTTCTGACATGTTTAACACCAACCTGTATCCGTTTCTCTCTTGTGTAGAAAAGAGGCAATTGTCATACTTGGTTCTGTCAAGGCATATTTGACAATTACCGAGTTTCCTTTATTTTATCGACAAATACAAGCAGATGACAAGGAAAAATGTTACGAAGGTAAGACATTTCTTATTCTTTTTATAGACAAATTTCGCATGATTTAAACATGCTTCAAACGACTTTCGGACATACTAGTAAGCGGAGGTGTTGAATGTGAAACAGGAACAAACTGGAATAAACAATTTTGTACAAATTGGTTTATTTGGTGGTGTTTTCTGGGGGAGTATATGGTATTTTCTTCATATTTTCTCTTTTACAGAGGTTGGAACAAATTATTTACTTTTGCCATTTGCACTTGGAGATTGGAAAGAAGGTGTTTGGGGAAATATAGCAGGCATTATCTGTATTGGATTTTTTTCTATTGTAGTAGCATTTCTTTATAAGACTTTTTTTAAAAAGTTTGAGGGGGTACTTCCCGGCCTCTTGTATGGTTTGTTTTGGTGGAGTCTTTTATTTTTAGGACTAGGTTCAATTGCACCGGTTATTAAAAATGCAATGCATTTACCGAAAGAAACCGTTACAACCACAATTTGCATTTTTATTTTATATGGTGTATTCATCTCCTATTCTGTTTCATTTGAGGCGAATAATGTAAATCAAGGAGAAGATACAGAGAAGACAAACTATTCAAATAAGTGACTCCTATGTTAGAATATGAAATATATATTCTTTATATTAAGGAGTTTTAAAAAGATGAAGAAAGTACTCCTCGTAAACGGTCCTAATCTAAATCGTCTCGGTGTTCGAGAGGTAAATGTGTATGGGAAAGGAACGTTAGAGACACTTGAAACAGATATGAAACAAGAAGCTGAAAAATTGGGAGTAGGATTAGAATGTTTCCAATCGAATCATGAAGGTGCTCTTATTGATACCATTCATGAAGCGGATGGCATATATGAGGGAATCATTCTAAATCCAGGAGCATTTACGCATTATAGCTATGCGATTCGAGATGCTATTGCAAGCATTTCGATTCCAGTTATTGAAGTACATATTTCTAACATCCATCAGCGTGAATCATTTCGTCATGAATCGGTGACAGCAGCAGTTTGCGCAGGTCAGATTGTTGGATTTGGTTTTTATGGCTATAAGCTAGCATTATTTGCATTGTTGGAGAAACTGGGGGAGGCCTAAATCAATGGAAAAGATTACGAAATTAAGAAGTGCGTTTGATGAAGCTGGTATTGATGGGATTTTATTAACGAATGAATATAGCCGTAGATATATGACTGGTTTTACAGGGACAGCGGGTGTCGTACTGATTTCGAAAGAGCGTGCTCTATTCATTACAGATTTCCGTTATGTAGAGCAAGCTAGTAAACAAGCTGTTGACTATGAAATTGTACAGCATACAGGCCCGATTCTTGATGAAGTGGCGAACCAAGTGAACAACTTAGGAATTCAAAAACTTGGTTTTGAGCAAGATACTCTCACATATAGTTCTTATACAGCACATAAAGAAGCCATTGCAGCAGAATTTATCCCGACTTCTGGGCTTGTAGAAAAGTTACGCTTGATTAAGACGGATTCAGAGATTAAGATATTAAAGGAAGCTGCACAGATTGCAGATGCTGCCTTTGAACATATTCTATCATTCATTCACCCAGGAGTATCTGAAATTGAAGTGTCAAATGAACTTGAATTTTTCATGAGAAAACAAGGAGCAACATCTTCTTCGTTTGATATTATCGTTGCTTCGGGACTACGTTCAGCATTGCCGCACGGTGTGGCATCTGAAAAAGTGATAGAAACAGGAGATTTCGTAACGTTAGATTTCGGCGCCTATTATAAAGGATATTGTTCTGATATTACTCGTACCATTGCAGTCGGTGAACCGTCAGATAAATTAAAAGAAATTTATCATGTTGTTTTAGAAGCGCAGCTTCGTGGTGTAAATGGCATGAAAGCTGGGTTAACGGGTCGTGAAGCCGATGCATTAACACGTGACTACATAGCGGAAAAAGGATATGGTGAGTATTTTGGCCATTCGACAGGTCATGGCCTGGGCCTTGAAGTTCATGAAGCACCAGGATTAGCATACCGATCTGAAACAGTACTTGAGCCAGGGATGGTTGTGACAGTAGAACCAGGTATTTATATTCCAGGTGTTGGTGGTGTACGTATTGAAGATGATATCATTGTAACGAGTGAAGGTAATGAAGTAATTACAAAATCTCCAAAAGAACTTATTATTTTGTAACATACAGGAGGATTTTTTGCATGATTTCAGTAAACGATTTTCGCACAGGTTTAACAATTACGGTGGATAACGACCTTTGGCAGGTGATTGAATTCCAACACGTAAAACCAGGTAAAGGTGCGGCATTTGTTCGTTCTAAATTACGTAACTTACGTACAGGAGCTATTCAAGAGAAAACATTCCGCGCAGGTGAAAAAGTAGAGAAAGCACATATCGAAAACCGTCGTATGCAATATTTATACGCGAGCGGTGAGGCTCACGTATTCATGGATAACGGAACGTATGAACAAATCGAACTTAGTGAAGCTCAAATCGAGCGCGAACTAAAATTCTTGAAAGAAAACATGGAAGTGTCAATTATGACATATCAAGGTGAAGTACTTGGTGTGGAGCTTCCAAATACTGTTGAGTTAAAAGTTGTTGAAACAGAGCCAGGTATTAAAGGTGATACAGCTTCTAACGTAACAAAACCAGCTACATTAGAAACAGGTCTTGTTGTACAAGTACCAATCTTCATTAATGAAGGTGAAATGCTTGTTATCAATACAGCAGAAGGTAAATACGTTTCTCGTGCATAGTAGAAAAGCACTCGTGATAATCACGAGTGCTTTTTTATAGGAAATAGGGCAGATAATAAATAGCGGTGATAACAAAACTTATGAAGACAAGGAAAAGGGTGCCTATAATATACGGAGTCGCAACAATTTGAAATGGTCGTATTTCACCGGTCTCAACGCCAGCTAATGTTTTATTTATTACGTGATTTGTCATGTTATTTCTATGTTTACTCATAATAATGAGCCATGTAATTGCAAATATTGTTAAAGTAGCGAGGAAAAAGGTATCCATAAATGACCAACCGACCCATTTTGAAAAAAGATAGATAAGGACTAATTCTACTACAATGGTTAAACTAATTTTTAATCCCCTCATATTTTTCCTCCTCATTTTGTAGGTCTAGCCAATTTAGAAATTTCTCACGTGACACGACATGCAGTACACAAGAAGATTTTACTTCTTTCTCTAAAGCAGAGTGCTCATCGGGGAATCTATCTTCCACATGCAATGAAATGTAAGGTAATTTCTCTTGTGCTTTTAAAGAACGAATATTAGCCTTTTTAGCACCAGCGAATACATATGTAAGTTGTAAGTCTAAAAAAGCGATTTTAAAGATTTCTTTTTTAGCAGCCTCATTATATCCTTTTCCCCAGTAAGGATAGCCAAGCCAACTACCAATGTGAGATTGTTTCTTTTCATAATTAATATGCTTAAGCGTGGTGAGACCGATTATTTCATTCTCTTCATTTACAATCATTCTCGATAAAGATTTCTTTTGGCGTTCTTCTTCTATTGCGAAAAGAAGGAACGCCTTTGTGTCTTCGATTTTCTCTACTTTTATTTCTAATGCATTTTTTACCTGTGCATCACTTGATAATGTGAAAATAATTTCTGCATATTGTAAATCCAGTGGTAATAATGTTACGTGCTTCATGGCTTTACTCCTTTCTAATCGTAAGTATAACATGGTTTAATTTAATATTCAGAAAATTTCGTTACGTTATGCAAAAAAATATGTTTTTACTTCTGAAATAGACAACCACTGCATATGGTTGTACAAATATATTCTTTTTCAAATTAGCATTTTTAGCAAACGAAAGAGTCGTTGTGAGGAGAGAAGGTGAAAGAATGAAACAATGGCTAGCGGCAATAGAAACTTCTGTGCTTGTTATGGGATT
Source organism: Bacillus cytotoxicus NVH 391-98 (assembly GCF_000017425.1). GTDB lineage: Bacteria > Bacillota > Bacilli > Bacillales > Bacillaceae_G > Bacillus_A > Bacillus_A cytotoxicus. The sequence continues at coordinate 2,958,919 of NC_009674.1, read as the reverse complement.
ACTTCGGGTGTTTTCTGGAAGCGTGGAAATATGCGCCGCTTTGCTTATGCTTTATGTAAATGATGCGAAAAAGGCCTTGTTTATAAATGGTATGTTGGCATTTGTTGGGCCTACTGTATTAATTTTGACAATGACAATTGGCATTGCAAGTGTCGCAAGTGAAATCTCTTTTTTAAAGCTTTTTTTTCTGACTCTTGGGGTTGCTTGCATTTTTATCGCAGTGTTGAAATAGAAAGTCAATTAGAGTGGAGAGAAGGCGATGAAAGAAGTATTAGAGGTTTTACCAAAAATGATGAGGGAGTTAATTGAAGGATGTAAGGAATATAACGCGTTAGAAGAAATTCGCGTTCGAATTGGGAGACCGCTTGAATGTATTGCACATGGAAAAGTATTCTTTCATGAATATATAGTTACACCGGAAGATGCTATGCACCTTTTAAATAAACTGAGTCAATTTTCTATTTATACGATAGAGGAAGAATTAAAGCGTGGCTATGTTACGCTGCGTGGTGGGCATAGAATTGGTCTCGCAGGGAAAGTGATTACGGAGAAAAGTGCGGTCAAGATGATTCGTGATGTGTCATCTTTTAATATTCGGATTGCTCGTCAAAAAATGGGAATAGCTGAACCGCTTTTATCCTATTTATACGAATCACGTTGGTTAAATACGATGGTAATTGGACCTCCACAAACGGGGAAAACAACGCTTCTTAGAGACGTAGCACGCTGTATGAGTCAAGGAGTGGGCTTTGCGAACATCCCTTCTTGTAAAGTTGGCATTGTGGATGAGAGATCAGAAATTGCAGGTTGTGTAAAAGGGATTCCGCAATATGAATTCGGCCCACGTGTTGATGTGCTTGATGCGTGTCCGAAAGCAGAAGGAATGATGATGATGATTCGTTCTATGAGTCCAGATATATTAATTGTTGATGAAATCGGGCGCATGGAAGATAGCGAAGCCATTATGGAGGCTGTTCATGCAGGGGTACAACTGTTCATAAGTGCACATGGATTTTCTTTCGATGATATACGAAAGCGTCCATCTTTAAAAGCAGTAATGGAATTTGGAGTGTTTGAGCGTTTTATTGAACTCTCAAAAGCAAAAGGGCCTGGTACTGTAGTGCAAGTGAAGGATAGAGAAGGGAAACCGATTCAAAGGCGAAAGAAGGTTCAAAACGTATGATAAAAATATTTGGTGCGGTGTTAATTGTAGCAGTAACGACTTTTTTTGGATTTTCACATGCGAAGAGATATAGTGAGCGTCCGCGCCAATTACGGCTTTTAAAAGCAGCCCTTCAATCATTAGAGGCTGAAATTATGTATGGACATACCCCTTTATCAGAAGCGGCAGAACGTTTAGTCAAACAAATGCCGAAACCATTAAATTGGATATTTCAAAGCTTTTCAAAGCGGCTTGAAAACGGTGAACAAACTGTTAGAGAGTCCTGGCTTGATAGTTTAAAAGAAAATTGGGCGCTCACATCTCTTAAACAAGCTGAATATGAGATTTTGCAACAATTTGGTGAAACGTTAGGGCAGCATGACCGAGAGTCGCAACAAAAACATATTCGGTTATGCATTACACATTTAGAAAGAGAGGAAGGAGAAGCGAAAGCATTGCAGCAGCAATATGAAAAAATGATTAAAAGCCTAGGGGTATTAGCAGGGCTACTTATTGTGATTTTACTGCTATAAAGGGGGGAGAAAGGCGATGTCCATTGACGTAGGGTTAATATTTCAAATCGCCGGAATTGGCATTATATTAGCTTTCATTCATACGGTATTAAAAGAATTAAAGCGGGAAGATATTGCAAATTGGGTCATTCTTGTCGGTTTTGTAGTCATTTTATTCCACGTAGCATTTCTAATCAATACATTATTCGACAAGATTAAAAGTGTCTTTCTCTTCCAGTAAAGGAGGCGATTCGCATCGAAATTATTCAAATTGTCGGATTAGGCCTCGTTGCAACTTTTTTAGCGGCTATATTAAATCAACATAAGTCTAGCATTACATCATTATTTATTGTCTTTATTGGTAGTGTAATGTTTCTTCTATTAATCGATCAAATTCATTCTATTTTAAAAATGATTGAGCGAATTGCCAGTGAAGCAAAGGTGAGCAATGTCTATGTAGAAACACTATTAAAGATTATTGGCATTGCTTATATTGCTGAATTTGGGGCGCAAATTACAAAAGATGCAGGGCAAGGAGCAATCGCTTCTAAAATCGAATTAGCCGGAAAAATATTAATACTTGTTATGGCCATTCCGATTTTAACAGTTGTAATTGAAACCATTCTTGGCTTTTTACCTACGGGATAAGGGGGAGTAGATGTTGCGGAAGTTTGGAGCTAAGCTGTTATTTGCTTGCTTCCTTTTCTTTTCTTTACCAATTGTCGTACAAGCTTCTCCCATAGAACAAAACGTCGTTGATCAGCAATTGGACAAACTTGGAATTGAGGATGTGAAGCAGTTTTGGGATGGGCTGATTACTAAATATGACGGTTATTTACCAGAAAGTCAAAAGGGAAGTTTTATGGAATTTGTGAAAGGAGAAAAAGAATTTTCGATAAAGGAGTGGATGATAGGTTTACTCAAATATTTGTTCCATGAGCTTGTTGCAAATGGAAAATTACTTGGGACTCTTATTATGCTCACAATCTTTAGTGCACTATTACAATCTTTGCAATCCGCTTTTGCAAAAAGTAGCATTAGTAAAATTGCAGATGCTGTTGTATACATGGTGCTCATTATTTTTGCGTTAAATAGCTTTTATGTAGTCATGACTTATGCAAGAGAAACCATTCAAACGATGGTAGATTTCATATTGGCATTGCTTCCAATTTTGTTGGCTTTAATAGCGACTGGAGGCGGTGTTGTATCTGTATCATTCTTTCATCCTATTATCGTTTTCTTAATGAATACAAGCGGTTTACTTATGAATTATATCGTTCTTCCACTTTTGTTGCTTGCAACAATTTTAAGTATCGTAAGTACGATGAGTGATCAATATAAAGTTACGAAACTGTCTAAACTTTTACAGAAAGTCAGCGTGGGGATTATCGGAATATTTTTAACAGTTTTTCTTGGAGTTTTATCAGTACAAGGAACAGCAACAGCAGTTGCTGACGGTATTGCTGTAAAAACAGCGAAGTTTGTCACAGGAAACTTTATACCAGTCGTAGGCAGAATGTTTACAGAAGCTGCAGATACTGTTATTAGTGCATCTGGACTACTTAAGAATACAGTAGGGATGATTGGGCTTGTTATTTTATGTTTAATCGTAGCATTTCCAGCTATTCAAATCTTTTGTATCGCCTTTATTTATAAATTTGCAGCCGCTGTTTTACAGCCAGTTGGCGGGGGAGCAATCATTCAATGTTTGGATATTATAGGACGAAGCATTATTTATGTGTTTGCTTGTCTAGCAATCGTATCTTTTATGTTCTTCCTTAGCATTACAATTATGATTGCCGCAGGGAATATTACCCTCATGATGCGCTAGGAGGTGAGGAATATGCAATTTGTTACGGAATGGATTCGAAACATTATTGTATTCTTGCTTTTAGCGACGATGCTTCATTTGTTACTTCCTAATTCTAATTTACAGAAATATGTAAAATTTGTTGTAAGTCTACTATTAGTCGTGTTGATGTTGACTCCGTTATTCAAGCTATTACAAACAGATGTAAATGAGGTAATTGCTAATTTTAATTCAGAAAAATATGCAACAGATCATTCTATAAAAAATTCTATTGATGCAAAGAAAAAAGAAATACAAGCCCTTACACGTGCATATAGTTTAGAAGAGATGGCTGTCAAAATGAAAAAAGAAATCGGTAAAGAGTTTGAGAAAAAGTATGGTATGACAGTATCTAATATAGAGGTAGTTGCGCTAGAAACAAAGGAAGAAGTAAGAACGGCAAAAGATATTGAGTCTGTTATTGTAACATTGAAAGAAAGAGAACCGAAGAAAAATGATGCAATTGAAACTGTAAAACCAATTGAAATCAATACGAAAGAACCGAAGCAAACAACGGAAGAAATGAATGTAGAAATGAAGGAGTTCTTTTCAAGCAAATGGCAGCTAGAGGATAAACAAATCCAAGTTCAAATGGAAGGAGGGACAGGTAGAGGAAATGGACAAAAACGATAAGGGGACAAAGTTCTCATTTTTTCGCAACTTATTTAAGGGAGAGGAGAAAGAAGATAGGGAGAAGGGAAAAAAGGTAACACCAAAATTTTTGCTTGTCCTACTTATACTTGGAATCTTGCTTATGTTCTCTAGTAATTTCTTTCAACCGAAGAAAGAAGAAGTGCCAGTTTTTAAAGAACAGACAAGTCAAAAGACAGAGAAAGATGTACCTACTTTTGGACAAAAGAATAACGATAGTATGTCTGTGGTAGAAAAATATGAAAAAGCATACGAACAAGAATTAAAGTCTTCGTTAGAAGATATTACAGGTGTAAAAGAAGTATCAATTGAAGTGAATCTTGACTCCTCTGAACAAAAAATACTCGAAAAAAATATTGTAAAACGATCCCAAACAACCGGAGAAACAGATAAAACGGGAGGGAAAAGAGAGGTGGAGGACGAGTCAACAGACGAGAAAACAGTGATTATCCGTGAAGGGGATAAAGAAACTCCTATTGTTTTGCGCACAGAAAAGCCGAAAGTACGCGGTGTTCTTGTCGTGGCAAAGGGAGTGGATAATATACAAATTAAATCAATGGTAAAAGAAGCAGTAACGCGCATGTTAGATGTTCCAGCACACCGCGTTGCTGTGTTACCAAAAAAAGGTTAAGGGGGAAGTGAAATGTTGAAAAAACAAACAGTTTGGTTATTGACGATGTTAAGTCTAGTTGTTGTTTTATCTGTTTATTATGTAACAACACCAGAGAAAATGAATAATGTAACACCAACAGCAAGTGAAAAAATTGGACAAGAAAAGCAAAACGCTGAAAAAGAAGGAACGAAAGAAACGACAAATCAAGAAACAGAGAAAAAAGAAACTGCGGGTAAAGAAACAGAGAAAAAAGATAATGGTAATAAAGAAACGAGTAAACAGGAAGGAAATGTAACTGTTGAATCGAATGATGAGAATTTTACAGCTCTTCGTATGCAAATGGAAGACCAGCGTAGTGCTGAGAAAGAAAAATTACAAAATGTAATTAATTCATCGAAATCTTCTGCAGAGGAAAAGAGCAAAGCGAAAGATAGTTTTGATGCAATTACTACAATGGAGACAAAGGAAAGCTTATTGGAAACAGTTATTAAATCGCAAGGGGGTTATAAAGATGCCCTTGTAAGAGCAGATGGAACTGATATTAAAGTAACAGTGAAAGCGGCAAAGCATTCGAAAAAAGAAGCAAATAAAATTATTCAACTTGTACGAAGTGAAGCTGGAGCGAAGGATGTAGGTGTAAAGTTTGATCCTGTTAAGTAATCAAAGGTGGATGGTAAGGCAGAGAGAAATGGAAAAAAGCTATCGTTTTCGATAGCTTTTTTCCATTTCATTCGTATGGTCTTCTTCAATCCGAAACGGAGGGATACGTTGAGAGTGGAAAATAATAGGTTCGTGGTAATGATGGTTGCTTTCCACAGATTTGATATGAACAAAAGTAACAATGACCCAAACGGTTACAGCCGGTAGAAATAGAATGAGCCAAATCATATTTCGGCACCTCGCTACACAATATTTTCGTTCCCTTTGAACATACTATTTTTATATGGAGGAAGACTAAACGGTTTGTAAACGAAAAAATAATATTTAGTAAAATATATTTTCGTACATTTATAAATACGATTCATATGGGAAACATTATGTCATTTCATTCTTTTATAGATAAGAAAACAGCCTTTTTTTTTGAAGTGGTCTTGCCAATTTCATGTGAAACTTGGTATTATTACTAGGTGATAAAATATTAATTGAAATTATATTTTTACAGGAGTTTCGACTTATAATAAAGAAATATAAGTTGGAATGTTGAAAATATTTATCGTAAGATGGAACTAGTCAATCTTTCTATTGGTACATTTTGAAAGAGAATGTTTCCAGTAGAATGCATCGTATTTTTACAGCGAATCGCTTATTTCTCATAGGACGACTGTAAAAACGAGACAAACAAGAGTATGGGAGTGGGTTTTATATGTTTAAAATTCAGGAAGTTCGTGAATTAATTAAATTAATTGATAGCTCTAATATTGATGAATTTGAATACAAAAAAGATGGTACAACAATTAAAATGAAAAAACGCGGTCACGAAGTAGTGGTAGGGCAAGCACCAGCAGTTATGCAAGCAGCGGCTCCAGCTGTACAAGTAGAAACAACAGCGGCAGCAGCGCAGGTAAAAGTTCCGAAGCAGGAAGAGAAGGAAGTTGTTAAAGATGAGAATCTACATAAAATTACATCGCCTATGGTAGGGACATTTTATGCTTCTTCTTCACCTGATGCACCTCCATATGTAATGGTTGGAGATCGCGTATCAAAAGATTCTGTTGTATGTATTGTAGAAGCGATGAAGTTATTTAATGAGATTGAGGCAGATGTAGAGGGCGAAATTGTTGAAATTCTTGTTAATAACGGACAACTTGTTGAATATGGACAACCGCTATTTCTTGTAAAAGCGTAATAAGGGAGTCTTTGTAATGATAAAAAAAGTATTGATAGCCAATCGTGGGGAAATTGCAGTGCGCATTATTCGTGCATGTAAAGAGATGGATATTGAAACAGTTGCTATTTATTCAGAAGCAGATAAAGAATCACTTCATGTACAGATAGCTGATGAGGCATATTGTGTTGGACCAACGATGTCAAAAGAAAGTTATTTGAATTTGACAAATATTATTAGTGTTGCTAAGTTAACGGGATGTGATGCAATTCATCCGGGCTATGGATTTTTAGCTGAAAATGCTGATTTTGCTGAACTATGCCGTGAGTGTAATTTAATCTTTATTGGGCCGAGCCCAGAAGCGATTTCAAAGATGGGTACAAAAGACGTTGCTCGTGATACAATGAAAGAAGCAGGGGTTCCGATTGTACCGGGTTCACAAGGTATTATTAAAAACATAGAAGAAGCGATCGAACTTGCAAATGAAATTGGATATCCTGTTATTATTAAAGCGACAGCTGGTGGTGGAGGAAAAGGAATTCGTGTTGCTCGCCATGAAGAGGAGCTTGTAAAGGGAATTCAAATTACACAGCAAGAAGCTAGTACCGCTTTTGGAAACCCTGGTGTATACTTAGAAAAGTACGTTGAAGATTTCCGCCATGTTGAGATTCAAATAATGGCAGATGCACATGGCAATGCCATTCATTTAGGAGAACGTGATTGTACAATTCAGCGCCGTTTGCAAAAATTGTTAGAAGAAAGCCCTTCACCTGCTTTGGATGCTGAAATTCGTCAAAAAATGGGTGAAGCGGCAGTGAAAGCGGCAGTAGCAGTTGATTATACAGGTGCTGGTACGGTTGAGTTTATTTATGAATATAAAACGAAAAGCTTTTATTTTATGGAAATGAACACACGAATTCAAGTGGAACATCCTGTGACTGAAATGGTGACAGGAATGGATTTAATTAAAGAACAAATCCGTGTTGCTTCTGGAGAAAAGCTATCGTTACAGCAAGAAGAAGTACAATTTAATGGCTGGGCAATTGAATGTCGGATTAATGCGGAAAACCCTGCCAAAAAATTTATGCCATCCCCAGGTAAAGTTGAAATGTATTTACCGCCAGGTGGGCTTGGTATTCGCGTCGATTCAGCTGTTTATCCAGGTTATTCAATTCCACCTTACTATGATTCGATGATTGCAAAGCTAATCGTTCACGGAAAAACTCGCGAAGAAGCAATTGCAAAGATGAAGCGAGCGCTTAGTGAGTTTGTCATTGAAGGCGTACATACAACAATCCCGTTCCATTTACAATTGCTAAATCATCCGGATTTTGTAAAAGGTGAATTTAATACAAAGTTTTTGGAAGAACATGAACTTGTGACGCAGTGATAAAGTGAAACGATTATTGGTGGAACGTTCTGCTCCACTCATGTAGATTTCACGAATTGGGCATTTATAGGTAGGGAACCTTCTATATGATTTTCTTTCGTTCTAAGAACTTTGAAGAGGGTTTTACTACCTGTTGATGCGGGATATATTTAAAGGAGGTTTTTTTATGGCTGAACATATGTTAGATATGGGTCAAGATACAAGTCTTGGAAAAGTAGAGATTGCACCAGAAGTAATTGAAGTGATTGCGGGTATCGCAGCTGCTGAGGTAGATGGCGTGGCAGCAATGCGCGGGAATTTTGCGACAGATGTTGTAGAAAAATTAGGGAAAAAAAATCATGGTAAAGGTGTAAAGGTTGAATTAGTAAACGAAGATATCATTGTGGATGTTTATGTTATTATGTATTTCGGCGTTGCTATTCCAGTTGTCGCACAAAAGATTCAAGACAACATTCGTCAAGCGCTCTTTACAATGACTGGTCTTGAGCCAAAAGAAGTGAACGTTCACATCGTTGGCGTAACATTCGAAACACAACAAACAGAAATCGAGCCAGTGTAAGAATGAAAAGGTGCCTCATGAACTAGGCACCTTTTTTGTCGTTTCATTTCTTCACCAAGCAACTCCTCTAATTATTATATTATTTTTAAAAATATGAAATCTGAAAGAGAACGGCTATGTTTTTCTTAAAAAACGTACATTATGATAAGATGTGGAACTTGAAGTTAATTTTTTTATTATTTTTCAGCTGTGTAACCCGTGTATGAAACGATAAATTGTGTTATTATCATTGTATTATAAGGTTGAAAAATCAATGAAAACTACAAAAGTAAGTAAATTGAGAACTTATAAATTATAATAATATAACAAATCATAAAGAAAGACTTGAAGTATAAAGGAGAGTTACAATGAAACGTAGGACGGCTAGAGAAAGAGCCATGCAAGCATTATACCAAATGGATATTACCGGAGAATTAAATCCGAAAGTAGCGGTAGAGAATACGCTAGATGAAGGAGAAGAAACAAATGAATTTTTAGATTCACTTGTTGGTGGCTTTGTAGAGCATAAAGAAACAATTGATGAGTTAATTCGTCAAAATTTAAAAAAATGGAAATTAGAACGTATTAGTATCGTTGATCGCAGTATTTTGCGCTTAGCTGTTTATGAAATGAAATACATGGAAGAAATTCCGCATAATGTAACAATCAATGAAGCAATTGAAATTGCGAAAACATTCGGGGATGAGGAATCTCGTCGTTTTATTAACGGCGTTTTATCTAATATAAAAGATACACTGTAATTTCTTTAAGGGGGAATCTTAAAATGGTAGCAGTAATTATCAAAGGAAATGAAGTTGCGGAGAAAAAACGAGCACAATTAAAAGAAGAAGTTGTGAAGTTAAAAGAGCAAGGAATTGTACCAGGATTAGCAGTTATTTTAGTTGGAGAAGACCCTGCCTCTCGTTCTTATATAAAGGGAAAACAAAAAGGCTGTGAACAAGTGGGGATTTATTCAGAGCTTATCGAATTTCCAGATACGATTACTGAAGAGCGTTTACTTGCTGAAATCGATCGTTTAAATGAGGATGATCGTATCAATGGAATATTAGTACAATTACCTTTACCGAAACATATTGAAGAGAAAGCTATCATTGAAAGAATTTCACCTAAGAAGGATGTAGATGGATTCCATCCCATTAATATTGGGCGTATGATGACAGGACAAGATACATTCCTTCCCTGTACGCCACATGGCATTTTAGAATTAGTAAAAGAAACGAATATTGATATTTCTGGAAAACATGTTGTTGTCATTGGAAGAAGTAACATCGTTGGAAAACCAGTAGGACAACTATTTTTAAATGAAAATGCGACTGTTACGTATTGTCATTCTAAAACGAAAAATATAAAAGAATTGTCAAAGTTAGCTGATATTTTAGTTGTAGCTGTAGGAAGACCAAAGATGGTAACGGCCGATTATATAAAAGAAGGAGCAGTTGTCATTGATGTTGGTGTGAATCGCTTAGAGACAGGAAAACTATGCGGCGATGTTGACTTTGAAAATGTACTAGATATTGCAGGCTACATTACACCGGTGCCAAAAGGTGTTGGTCCGATGACAATTACAATGCTTCTTCATAATACAGTTGAATCTGCTAAACGTGCAGGTTTTATCTGTAAATAATTTGAAGCGGCTATGAGGAGAGAGAAATGGAAAAGCAATATTTAACCGTTACAGCATTAACACGTTATATCAAAACAAAAATAGAGTATGATCCGCATTTGCAGTCTGTTTGGTTAAAAGGAGAAATTTCAAACTTTAAATATCATAGCCGTGGCCATATGTATTTTACATTGAAAGATGAAAATGCAAGGATTGCAGCGGTTATGTTTGCGGGGCATAATCGTAATATAAAATTCAGACCAGAAGATGGAATGAAAGTGCTTGTAAAAGGGAAAATCTCTGTCTATGAAGCAAGTGGTTCTTATCAAATTTATGTTCATGATATGCAACCTGATGGTGTGGGGAATCTTCACTTAGCTTATGAACAATTAAAGGTTCGACTAGAGGAAGAAGGATTATTTTCTCGCGTTTATAAGCAACCCATTCCTGCATATGCAAAAACAATAGGTGTGATTACATCACCAACGGGGGCGGCTATTCGTGATATTATAACGACGATTAAACGTCGCTATCCAATTGGGAATGTGATTGTTTTTCCAGTACTTGTACAAGGGGAGTTTGCTGCTCCCTCTATTGTACAAGCTATTCAAACAGCAAATGAGATGAATGATATAGATGTATTAATTGTTGGTCGCGGGGGCGGTTCTATTGAGGAGCTATGGGCTTTTAATGAAGAAATAGTCGCGCGAGCAATTTTTGCAAGTAAGATTCCCATTATCTCTGCTGTTGGACATGAAACTGATTTTACAATCGCTGATTTTGTTGCAGATTTACGTGCACCGACGCCGACAGCAGCTGCTGAATTAGCTGTGCCTAATATTCTTGAAATGCAAGAGAAAGTATTGCAAAGAACACTTCGTTTACAAAGAGCGATGCGAGAAATAGTACATAAAAGGCAAGAGCGATTACAAACGTTGCAAAAGTCATATGCATTTCGTTATCCAAGACAAATATATGAACAAAAAGAAGAGCAGTTAGATCGAGCTCTTGAGCAACTTGTTTTAGCAAAAGAGCGCTATATGGAGAAAAAAGTGAATCAGTTAAAGCAGCTCTCATTTTACTTGGAGAAGCACCATCCTGCTCAAAGAATTTCACAAACAAAGATAGCGATTGAAACGTTGCAAAAACAATTACGACGAGAAATGCAAACGGTGTTACAAACGAAAGAATTTGCATTTGTGAGAATAGCAAAGCAACTAGAAGCATTAAGTCCGCTTAAAGTTATGATGAGAGGATATGGACTTGTATATAGCGAGAAGAATCAAGTATTGAAAAGTGTAAAAGATGTTAGTGCTGGAGATGTAGTTTCCGTGCAATTACAAGATGGTATATTAGATTGTAATGTATCGAGCGTAAAGGAGCGTGAATCAAATGGAAAATAAATTGAGCTTTGAAGAGGCGATTTCACAGCTTGAGCATCTCGTTTCCAAGCTTGAACAAGGCGATGTTCCTTTAGAAGAAGCAATTTCATACTTTAAAGAAGGGATGGAATTGTCTAAGTTGTGTGATGAGAAATTGAAAGATGTACAAGAACAAATGGCAGTAATCCTTGGAGAAGATGGACAGCTTGAGCCATTTACAGCTTTAGGAGATGAAGCATAGTGGCATATGGAGATTTCGATGCTTTTGTAATAGAAAGCAAAATGTTTATAGAAAAAGAACTTGCGCGTTACGCGAATGAATTGCAATGTCCAAACGTGCTTCGCGATGCGATGACATATTCATTAGAAGCGGGTGGAAAACGTCTCCGCCCGTTACTTTTATTTGCAACTTTACATGCGTTTGGGAAAGAACGAGAACTTGGGATAGGTGCAGCTTGTGCACTTGAAATGATTCATACATACTCTTTAATTCATGATGATTTGCCATGTATGGATGATGATGACTTAAGACGCGGGAAGCCAACCAATCATAAAGTATTTGGAGAGGCGATGGCTGTTTTAGCCGGCGATGGTTTGCTCACCTATGCGTTTCAAGTAGTTTCAGCGTATAATTATGAAGGGATTTCTAGTGAAATAAAGTTAAGGCTGGCACTTGAGCTTGCCAAAGCCGCGGGGCCAGAAGGAATGGTAGCTGGACAAGTAGCGGATATGGAAGCGGAAGGGAAGCACCTTACACTGAATGAATTAGAGTATATTCATAAGCATAAAACAGGAAGATTATTAGAGTTTGCTGTACTTGCTGGTGCTATACTTGCTGGTGCAACAAAAGAAGAAGAGGAAAAGCTACTTGCCTTTGCAAAATATGTTGGCCTTGCCTTTCAAATTAGAGATGATATTTTAGATGTGGAAGGAACGGAAGAAGAAATTGGAAAGCCAATTGGCAGCGATGCTTCTAATGAAAAGAGTACATATACGACATTATTTGCGATAGACGAAGCAAAAAGTATATTAGAAGAAACGATTGCCAAAGCAAAGGATGCAATTATGTCCCTGCAATTACAAGATACATACTTGCTCTCTGTTTGTGATCTTATCGCAAAGCGTAACAACTAGTATAACAGCGTTTTCATTTGTTGAGTCATTTATCATTTTGTGGTATAAATGTAGAAAAAGGTTTTTCTTTTCTTTTTATTGGCAAAAATATATTTAGATTACATTGCCGTTGTCACGTTGTGTGAGCGGCTCTTTTTTTCATCATACAAAGAAGTGGGCGTATCAAAGTAAGTAGAGATAAGATAAAATGTAGTAGGAAAAGCTAAGAACTTCTTGTATTGTGTAAAGTTTTTTTATAATATTTGACATGTTGACAGATTATGAAATGAAAGTGAGTGATCCATGTGGATCTAACGCAAATTCAAAACCCTAGTTTTTTGAAAGATATGTCTATCAGCGAACTAGAGGAATTGAGTGAGGATATTCGTAAGTTTTTAATTGAAGAGCTCTCTCAAACAGGTGGACATATTGCTCCTAACTTAGGTGTAGTAGAACTCACAATTGCGCTGCATACATTATTTGATAGTCCGAAAGATAAATTTTTATGGGATGTCGGACATCAATCTTATGTTCATAAAATTTTAACAGGGCGTGCAAAAGAGTTTCGTACATTAAGGCAGTATAAAGGATTGTGTGGTTTTCCAAAACGATGTGAAAGTGAACATGATGTGTGGGAAACTGGTCATAGTTCAACATCATTATCTGCTGCGATGGGAATGGCTTTAGCGCGTGATTTAAAGAAAACAGATGAATATGTTATACCGATTATCGGAGATGGTGCTTTAACTGGAGGAATGGCTCTAGAAGCGCTGAATCATATCGGACATGAAAAGACAGATATGATTGTGATACTTAACGATAATGAAATGTCAATCGCACCGAATGTTGGAGCACTTCATAATGTACTTGGTCGTTTGCGTACAGCTGGTAAATATCAATGGGTAAAAGATGAACTGGAGTATATTCTTAAAAAGATTCCAGCAGTTGGTGGGAAAGTTGCAGCGACGGCTGAAAAGATTAAAGATAGCTTGAAATATTTATTAGTATCTGGTGTTTTTTTTGAGGAATTAGGTTTTACATATTTAGGTCCAGTTGATGGACATGATTATGAAAAACTATTTGAAACACTGCAATATGCGAAGAAAACAAAAGGTCCAGTACTTGTTCATGTGATTACAAAGAAAGGGAAAGGATATAAACCTGCTGAAAGCGATGTAATCGGTACTTGGCATGGCACTGGCCCATATAAGATTGAATCGGGAGACTTTGTGAAACCGAAGGAAGTTGCTCCAGCATGGAGCGCTGTTGTTAGTGAAACGGTTCGTAAACTGGCAAGAGTGGATGAGCGTATCGTAGCGATTACGCCGGCGATGCCTGTTGGATCTAAACTTGAGAAGTTTCATCAAGAATTTCCAAATCGTATGATTGATGTAGGAATTGCCGAGCAACATGCAACAACGATGGCAGCTGGAATGGCAACACAAGGAATGAAACCATTCTTAGCAATCTATTCGACGTTTTTACAAAGAGCATATGATCAAGTTGTTCATGATATATGTCGTCAAAACTTAAATGTTTTCATCGGTATTGATCGTTCTGGATTAGTTGGTGCAGATGGAGAAACGCATCAAGGAGTATTTGATATTGCGTTTTTACGCCACTTACCCAATATCGTCCTTATGATGCCGAAAGATGAGAATGAAGGACAACATTTAGTATATACAGCAATGCAATATGAAGATGGACCGATTGCACTTCGATATCCGCGTGGAAATGGACTTGGTGTTCCAATGGATGATGAATTCAAGGTAATTCCAATTGGCACATGGGAAACATTAAGAGAAGGTACGCAAGCAGCTATTGTAACATTTGGGACAACAATTCCAATGGCTATGGAAGCAGCCGAGCGTCTTGGAAAAGCTGGTGTTTCTGTAAAGGTGGTAAATGCTCGTTTTATTAAGCCAATGGATGAAGCATACTTACATGATCTTTTAGGAAAGAATATACCGATTTTAACAATTGAAGAAGCTTGTTTAATCGGCGGGTTTGGTTCAGGAGTTATGGAGTTTGCTGCTGAACATGGATATCATAGTGCATTGATTGAACGAATGGGAATTCCAGATTATTTTATCGAGCACGGTAGTGTGACGAAATTATTAGAAGAAATTGGGTTAACAACAGATGCGGTTGTAGATCGCATCCATACAATGATTCCATCAAAACAAAAAAGGGCGTAACAAATGAGTGTAAAAAAAGAAAGAGTAGATGTATTAGTAGTAGAACGCGGGTTGATTGAAACACGTGAAAAAGCAAAGCGCGCCATTATGGCTGGGCTTGTATATGCGAATGAGATGAGGCTCGATAAGCCGGGGGAAAAAATTCCTGAGGATACACCAATTACAATAAAGGGACAAGTTATGCCTTATGTAAGCCGCGGTGGTTATAAATTAGAAAAGGCATTACAAGTATTTCAACTTGATTTGCAAGATAAAATTATGATTGATATTGGTTCATCAACTGGTGGCTTTACAGATTGTGCACTACAAAATGGAGTAAAGTTATCTTACGCTCTGGATGTAGGATACAATCAATTAGCTTGGAAACTTCGCCAAGATGAACGTGTTGTTGTGATGGAGCGAACGAACTTCCGTTATGTTACACCAGCTGACTTAGAGCGTGGATTACCGCAGTTTGCAAGCATCGACGTTTCGTTCATATCATTAAAGCTTATTTTGCCGGTGTTAAAAACAATGCTTACGCCAAATGGTGATGTAGTTGCATTAATTAAACCGCAATTTGAAGCTGGGCGAGAACAAGTTGGAAAAAAAGGTATCGTTCGTGACAAAAAAGTACATGAAGCTGTTGTCGAAATGATTGTCGACTTTGCGTTACAAGAAGGATACGATGTACAAGACTTGACATTCTCACCTATTACAGGTGGAGATGGAAATATTGAATTTTTAATCCATTTAAAATGGTATGGTGAGCGTGAGACTGGTGAAAACCATTCTCCAATTTCCATCGAGCAAGTTGTTACAGAAGCGCATGAAGTATTAAAACAAAAGGGAAAAGAGGAATAACGTATGTTGTTCCTCTTTTTGTTGGAATTGTATAATGATTGTAAAAACAATTGTGTACAATAAAACGATTATACGTTAACATAAATAAGTGAAGTATATCAACGTTTAAACTATGGTAAGAGATAGTGTGAGGTGCAAATGTATGAATAAGGGTCAGCGCCATATTAAAATTAGAGAAATTATCGCGAACAAAGAAATTGAAACACAAGATGAACTAGTTGACATTTTACGGAACGAAGGCTTTAATGTAACGCAAGCAACTGTATCACGTGATATTAAAGAACTGCACTTAGTAAAAGTGCCATTACATGATGGTCGCTATAAATATAGCTTACCAGCAGATCAACGCTTCAATCCGTTACAAAAATTAAAACGGAATCTCGTTGATTCGTTTGTGAAATTAGACACAGCAGGGCATATGCTTGTGTTAAAAACATTACCTGGTAATGCTCACGCGCTAGGAGCGCTTATTGATCATTTAGAGTGGGACGAGATTATCGGAACCATTTGTGGTGATGACACTTGCTTAATTATTTGTCGTACGCCTGAAGATACTGGTAATGTATCGGATCGTTTCTTAAATATGCTGTAACAAAAAAGAATCTTGTTTACTTTCTTACTAAAATGAGAAAGTAAACAAGATATTTTTTATTGTGAAAAATAAGGTTTTTATAATGGTATACATAAAGAGGCGGATTGACCCATAAAACAAATGTTTGGTACAATGAAGCATGTTAGAAGAATACATGATACATGTGATATATAGAAGATAACGATTTAAATAATACGTAATGAAAGCTCTTAATGGGGCATTAGTTTATAACGAGGTGAATGAAGCATTGTTATCGGAATTATCGATTAGAAACTTTGCTATTATTGAGTCATTAAATATTTCTTTTCAAAAAGGCTTAACTGTATTAAGTGGTGAAACAGGAGCTGGAAAATCAATTATTATTGATGCAATTAGCTTGCTTGTTGGTGGTCGTGGGTCAGCAGAATTTGTTCGATATGGAACAGAGAAAGCAGAAATTGAAGGATTGTTTTATATAGAGGACGATAAGCACCCGTGCATTGCGAAGGCAGAAGAGCTGGATATTGAAATTGAAGATGGCATGATGATTTTAAAACGCGACATAGCTGCGAATGGAAAAAGTGTATGTCGCATAAATGGTAAACTTGTTACATTAAGCATATTGAAAGAAATTGGGAAAACACTTGTTGATATTCACGGACAACATGAGACACAAGATTTAATGAATGAAGAACGGCATCTCTTTATGCTGGATCATTTCGATGGAAATCGAATTGTAAAACAATTAGAAAAATATCAAGAAGTATATGTAAAGTATGAACAATTGAAGAAACAATTAAAAGCTTTAACAGAAAATGAACAACAGATGGCTCACCGATTGGATTTAATTCAATTCCAATATGAAGAAATTCGTAAAGCGGATTTAAAGGTAGATGAAGAAGAGGAATTAACAGAGGAGCGCTTGAAAATCTCTAATTTTGAGAAGATTTATAAAGCGTTAGGTGATGCTTATCGTTCATTAACTGCAGATGGACAAGGCCTTGATCATGTGCGAAATGCAATGGGGCAAATGGAGAGTATTGCACATTTAGATGAATCGTATCAAGAAAATCATGATTCAATAGCGAATAGCTATTATTTGCTGGAAGAAGTAGCCTATCAGCTAAGAGAAAAATTAGATATGATGGAATATGATCCAAATCGTTTAGATGAAATTGAAACTCGTTTAAATGAAATTCGTATGCTAAAGAGAAAGTATGGCAATACTGTAGAAGAGATTTTAGCGTATGCAGATAAAATAGAGCAAGAAATATTTACGATTGAAAATAAAGATGTGCATATTGAAAAGGCTAAAAAAGAGTTAAAAGAATTGGAAAGTGTAATCTTAAAAGAAGCGACAATGTTAAGTGATATGCGTTATGAACTTGCAGAGCGCTTAACAAGTGCTATTCACCAAGAATTGAAAGAACTATATATGGAAAAAACAAAATTTGAAGTGAGAATAACAAAAAAAGAAGGAAATATAGAAGATCCACTCGTTGAAGGAATACCTGTCAAATTAACAGTGGATGGATATGACCAAGTGGAGTTCTATATTTCCACAAATCCAGGTGAACCGTTGAAACAACTTTCAAAAGTTGCTTCTGGAGGAGAGTTATCTCGTATTATTTTAGCTTTAAAGAGTATTTTTTCGAAACATCATGGTGTCACATCTGTCATTTTTGATGAAGTGGATACAGGTGTGAGCGGCCGAGTTGCACAAGCGATTGCTGAAAAAATTTACAGGGTATCAGTAAATTCACAAGTACTTTGCATTACTCATTTACCTCAAGTAGCTTCAATGGCGGATTCACATTTATTTATCCGAAAGCAAGTGGCGAATGATCGGACAATGACATCTGTCACAATACTAAGTCCAGAAGATAAAGTGACAGAAATTGCTCGTATGATTTCTGGTGTAGAAATTACGGATTTAACTACGGAACATGCGAAAGAGTTACTTACGCAAGCAAATCATTTTAAGCAAGCAGCAGAAGCTATCCAATAATGGATAGCTTTTTTGTTCAAATAATGATTTCTTAATTCTTCCGGTTATAAACAGGGCGTTGCAAGGAGAGATTAAAAGATGAGGCCGAAGAGGCTGAATGTGGGGTAGGAGCGAGGAGAGTGAATAAATTGAGATTAGAACACTTCCGGAAAATAATAGGGATTTGTCTCCTTGTTTCGTTAGTTTTTATTGTCTGTTTTAAACCATTACGTACATTTATTTCATTTCCAAAACAACTTGTTATTTTTGAAGGGGAACAATCAGAAATAGAATCACTGCCTGTTTTTCAAGCTTCATCTACCAATCATAACGTGTTTACCGTAAGTTCTAAACAAAAAGCGCCGGGGATTATGGTGAATTCACATCAAAATGGTGAGGCGGATATGGTGTTTCAATTGGCTGGTTTCCCTGTGAAGAAAGTAAACGTAAAAGTGTTAAAAGATTTTAAAGTTATTCCAGGTGGACAATCTATCGGTGTGAAGCTGAATACGAAAGGTGTCCTTGTTGTTGGACATCATTTAATTCAAACGGAAAAAGGGAAAGTATCGCCAGGTGAACTAGCAGGTGTACAAGTTGGTGATATGATTACTGCAATTAATGGAAAAACAATCGAAAGAATGAGCGATGTAGCACCATTTATTCATAGTAGTGGTGAAACAGGTGAACCGCTTCATCTTGTGTTATTGAGGGATGGGAAGCATATTCGCACAAAGCTAACGCCACAAAAAGATAGTGGGGAATCATCTTATCGCATTGGTCTATATATTCGTGATTCGGCAGCTGGTATTGGAACGATGACATTTATCGACCCAAATTCCATGAAATATGGAGCGCTTGGTCATGTTATTTCTGACAATGATACAAAAAAACCGATTCAAGTGGAAGATGGGCAAATTATGCGTTCGACAGTCACTTCGATTGAAAGAGGAAGCCATGGAAATCCCGGAGAAAAGTTAGCGAAATTCTCACCAGATCATGAAGTAATTGGGAATATTACAACAAATAGTCCATTTGGAATTTTTGGAAAGCTAAATACAAATGTGAAAAACGGGATAATGGATAAGGCGATGCCAATCGCATTATCTCATCAAGTAAAAGAAGGACCAGCAAAAATATTAACAGTAATTGATAACGATAAAGTAGAATCATTTGATGTTGACATAGTAAGTGCAGTGCCGCAAAAATTTCCAGCTACAAAAGGAATGGTTATAAAGGTTACTGATAAGCGTTTATTAGAAAAAACAGGTGGTATTGTACAAGGAATGAGCGGAAGCCCAATTGTTCAAAATGGAAAAGTGATTGGTGCAGTTACACATGTATTTGTAAATGACCCAACTTCCGGATATGGTGTGCACATTGAATGGATGTTACATGAAGCGGGAATCAATATTTATGAACAAAATAAAAAAGCAAGCTGATGTGTATCAGCTTGCTTTTTTATTGAGAAATTCGTTGAAATTTTGGAAAAGCTCCGCAAGAGCTGTTTTTTGTTGTAAAATAAAAGAAAAGAATGGATATTTCGTTGTAATTCTATGATGGAATGTGATGCGAAAAAAAAGAAATGAACGATAAATATATTTTTTTGTGATTTTATCGGAATTTAGAAACTTTAAAAGGGAAATTTCACACAATTGTCGAACAATTCATGTAGCCTAGAAGCTTACACATGTCGGAAAATTTGATTCGGTGAGGGAGGAAAAGCTGTGGAGAAAATCAAAGTATGTCTTGTGGATGATAATAAAGAATTGGTATCAATGCTAGAAAGTTATGTTGCTGCCCAAGATGATATGGAAGTAATCGGAACGGCTTATAATGGTCAAGAATGTTTAAATTTATTAAAAGAAAAACAACCAGATGTACTCGTTTTAGACATTATTATGCCACATTTAGATGGCCTAGCAGTACTGGAGAAAATGCGACATATTGAACGACTAAAACAACCGAATGTTATTATGTTAACAGCATTTGGGCAAGAAGATGTGACAAAGAAAGCAGTTGATCTAGGAGCTTCTTATTTCATATTAAAACCATTTGATATGGAGAATTTAACGAGTCATATTCGTCAAGTAAGTGGTAAAACAAATGCTGCGATAAAACGCCCACTACCATCTTTCCGATCGGTAACAACAGCAGATGGAAAACCGAAAAATTTAGATGCGAGTATTACGAGCATTATTCACGAAATTGGTGTCCCAGCTCATATTAAAGGATATATGTATTTACGCGAAGCAATTTCTATGGTGTACAACGACATTGAGTTGTTAGGATCTATTACGAAAGTATTATATCCAGATATCGCTAAGAAATATAATACAACTGCAAGTCGTGTGGAACGTGCAATTCGACATGCGATTGAAGTAGCATGGAGCCGTGGGAATATTGATTCTATCTCATCTTTATTCGGTTATACCGTATCCATGTCAAAAGCAAAACCGACGAATTCCGAATTTATTGCAATGGTTGCGGATAAATTAAGGCTTGAACATAAGGCGAGTTGAAATTATTAGTAACGACTCTAATATTATTAGAGAGCGTTGAGCGATACATGTTTTTTCGGACCGATCAATAACTCGGTCGTTTGCTGATGAACACTGTTCTTTTAGTGGTTATGAAAACTATTGAGAGGCGGTGTTTTTTTGTTGTCCTTTTTTTGTTCATTACACACTGCCGCACCATGGTCTTAGTATGCAGGTGTATCACTGCAGTTTTCGTCACCCAATGTCGCCACCACCATCTACATCAGAGCTTTGAGGTGCTGGATTATCTTCATTATTTTTATTTTAACGCTCCTTTTTTAAATGATTGTTGTTTAGCCTGATAGTATAGATAGAAGTATTTTCATCTCAGTTCTCGTGATAGAATTATGAAAGGTATTAGGAAGGAAGAGAGAGAAGGATAGTAAAAAGTCCTGCAAATACAGGACTATATTATTCTTCATCGTTATTTTGTTTTTCTAATTCAACTAGTTTTTGAATTAAAATATGCTGCGGCATATGCATAAGTTGTTCAAGTGGAACACCTAACGCTTTTGATAGACGAATTGCAGTATCTGGAGAAATTTGTAATGGTCTCATAGAAGTACCTCCTTTTTCGTATAGTATAGCATAGATTGGGGGAGTAAAGATGACTCTTATATTTGCACATCGCGGTGCAGCGGGTACGTACCCAGAGAACACAATGATTTCATTTGAAGCTGCTGAATCTTTTGGGGCAAATGGGGTTGAATTAGACGTTCAACTCACGAAAGATGGAAAAGTTGTTGTTATTCATGATGAAACGGTTAATCGGACAACGAATGGAAAAGGAGCAGTAAGAAATTACTTGTATGAAGATTTAAGAAAGTTAAATGCAAGTTATAAATTTAATGAAAAAGTAGGTTTTTGTCATATCCCTTTATTAGAGGAAGTGTTGGATTGGTTAAAATCCAATTCATTGCTCCTGAATATTGAACTTAAAAATAACAAAGTTCCTTATAGAGGATTGGAAGAAGAAGTCATTACACTTGTGAGAAAGTATAGTTTGGAGGAACGGGTTATTTTGTCATCATTTAATCATTACAGCATGAAACATTGTCATATGATGGCACCAGATATTCAAACGGCGATTTTATATCGAGAAGGATTACATAGTCCTTGGGCATATGCGCAAAAGATGGGAGCAACTGCAATTCACCCAAATTATCGCTATCTTCAAGATGCAATTGCGGAATTAACAATGGAGAGTGGAGTAGAGGTTCGTCCGTATACAATTAATGATGAGACAGTGATTCGTAAATATTTTGACATGAATATTTCGGCGATTATTACAGATTATCCGGAAACAGCTAGAGCACTGTTGCAAGATAAAAAATGAGACCTTTCGTGAGAAGGGTCTTAATTTTTATCTTATTATTCTATTCATATCTTAATGGAAGGTTTTGTGAAAATTCGACTCATGGGGAGGGTTTCCTTATCTTCTGAAGCGAGGCTGTACTTTGTTTCGTTTTCGATCACGGTGCAAAATAAAACCACCAAAAAGATAAAAACCGACAGCGAAACAACATGTGCCAATTAGAAATTGTAGCCATAATACAGGGAAGGGAGAAAGTAGAATGCCGAATACAGTATCTCTCATTAATTTAATCCCTAACATGGCTAATGAAATCGGAATAAGTGCTAGGAGAAGGGCAAAGTAACGTTGCATAGAAAATCTCCTTTTCAGATAATTTTGTATATACTAAATGATGAAATATACAATGGGTGTTTGTCAAGAGAAAGAAGAGCGAGTAAGATAAAGGTGTGAAAAAGCTTGCAGAGGTACTTCGAAAGGAAGTGTAATGTATGAAACAAAAAGTTCTCATTATCGGAGCAGGTGAAGGTGGAAGTACAATATTAAGTTTGTTGAGACGTTCAAATATATTTGAAATGATTGGGGTTATTGATATAAATCCAAATGCGAAGGGATTGCAACTTGCAAAAGAGCAATCAATTCCAACTGGAGATCATATAGAGTCTTTTTTAAAAAAACATGTGGACGTCATTTTTGATATGACGGGGGATGAGCATCTACATAAAGTTCTTTTAGAAAAAAAGCATGAACATACATTACTAATACCGGGAAATATTGCTAAGATCGTTACGAAACTCGCTCATGAGAAAGAAGATTTAATTGAAAAATTAAAAGCTCAAACGCAGCAGAAAGATTTGATTTTAAATTCTACACATGATGGTATGATCGTTGTTAATAAAGAAGGGATTATAAAATTATTTAATAAAAGTGCAGCGCGAATGACAGGTTATACAACAAGTGAAGCTACTGGAAAATATATTTTAGAAGTAATTCCAACAAGTAAATTACTTCGAATTTTACGGACAAAGCAAATCGAAGTAAATCAGGAACTTACATTGGATAACGGAAAAAAGATTATTACGACGCGCATTCCGATTTTGAAAGAGGATGGAGAAGTTCAAGGAGCATTTGCCGTTTTTAAAGATATTACTGAAGTTGTAAACTTGGCCGAGGAAGTTACGGATTTAAAAGAAATACAAACATTACTAGAAGCAATTATTTATTCATCTGAAGAAGCAATTTCTGTTGTAGATGAGAAAGGGAGAGGGATTGTTATAAATCCTGCCTATACAAAATTAACAGGTCTGTCAGAAGAAGATATAATTGGAAAACCTGCAACGACTGACATTGTAGAGGGAGAGAGTATGCATATGAAGGTACTTCGTACGCGTAGGGCTGTGCGGGGAATTCATATGAAAATTGGACAAAAAAAGCGAGATGTAATTGTAAATGTTGCCCCGGTTATTGTTGATGGAATATTAAAAGGTAGTGTAGGGGTGATTCGTGACGTCTCAGAAATACAAAAATTAACAAATGATTTACATCGAGCGAGACAAATTATTCGAACACTCGAAGCAAAATATTCTTTTGATGATATTGTTGGAGTTTCGGATGAAATAATGGCGGCGATAGAGCAAGCGAAACTTGGGGCGAATACGCCAGCGACAGTATTGCTTCGAGGAGAATCAGGAACAGGGAAAGAATTATTTGCGCATGCGATTCATAATGGTAGTAATCGAAAATACAATAAATTTGTTCGTGTAAACTGCGCTGCAATTTCAGACAATCTGTTAGAAAGCGAATTGTTTGGCTATGAAGAAGGGGCGTTTTCTGGTGCAAAAAGGGGTGGGAAACGAGGACTCTTTGAAGAAGCGAACAATGGAAGTATATTTTTAGATGAGATTGGAGAATTATCTGCTAGTACACAAGCGAAATTACTTCGAGTGCTACAAGAAAAAGAAATTGTAAAAGTTGGAGGAACAAAGGCGATTCCAATTAATGTAAGAGTGATTGCTGCAACTCATGTAAATTTAGAAAAAGCGATTTTAGAAGGAGAATTTCGAGAAGATTTATATTATCGTTTAAATAAAATTCCAATTCAAATTCCGTCTCTTCGCCAACGGAAAGAGGATATTCCTTTTATCGCAGAAAGATTAATTCAAAAGATTAATCAAGATTATGGGCGTAATGTAGAGGGAGTAACAAAAGCAGCAATTGAGTATTTACAATCATATGATTGGCCTGGAAATGTGCGGGAGCTGGAAAATATTTTGGGACGAGCGATTATTTTTATGAGTTACAATGAAGTTTATATTGATGTACATCATTTACCTTCTTTGCATAAAGATGAACAAGTTGAATTAAAGGCGAATCGTTTATTACCAGAATTAGAAGAAAAGTCTCTTGAACATTTAGTTACAGAGTTTGAGGGGAATATTATCCGGGAATATTTAGATAAATTTAATGGCAATAAGACAAAAACGGCAAAAGCTTTAGGTATTTCGGTACGAAACTTGTATTATAAGTTAGAAAAATACGAGTCTGCAAAAAATAGCATGCAATAAATTGCACACTATGCAATTTATTGCATGGTGTATAAAAAACGACAAATTAGGACAGAATATTCTGTTATTTTTTAGATTGTTGATTCTACTATGTTTTGTATGCGTTTTCATTATTGGTAAGACCACTTTAGAAAGTTGGCATGGTATTTGCTTTATACATAGATGAGGGACGACGGAAAGGGTTGATTACAAAATATGAAGTTAAAACACTTAATTGATCGAGTAGCAGAACAGCCAAAGAAAACAGTGGCTGTAGCAGTAGCGGAAGATCATGAAGTAATTGAAGCAGTAGCAAAAGCAATTCAATTACAGTTAGCTCAATTTCGTCTATATGGAAATCAAGAAAAGATTATGAGTATGCTACAAGAGTATCGTTTACAATCATCTGAAGACATTGCGGTGATTGCAACACTTTCTAGTGCTGAAGCTGCAGAACTGTCTGTTAAAGCTGTAAGAAATGGTGAAGCAGATGTACTTATGAAAGGAAACATTCCTACAGCAAATATATTGAAGGCAGTACTCAATAAAGAGTGGGGGCTTCGAAAAGGCGGCGTTCTTTCACATGTTGCAGTTTTTGAGGTTCCGAATTATGATCGCTTTATTTTTGTTACGGATGCAGCGATGAATATTGCACCTGATGTAACACAAAAAGCAGCTATTATACAAAATACGGTGGAAGTTG
The DNA here is from genome assembly GCF_000017425.1 of Bacillus cytotoxicus NVH 391-98. GTDB lineage: Bacteria > Bacillota > Bacilli > Bacillales > Bacillaceae_G > Bacillus_A > Bacillus_A cytotoxicus. The sequence goes on along the minus strand of NC_009674.1, from coordinate 2,933,566 downwards.
CCCGGGCAATAGGGAATGATTTGCCGAAAGTAGCTCCAATTGCAGCTGTGGAAGTGATTAATCCAGCAATGCAAGCGACAATTGATGCAGCGATGTTAACGCAAATGAATCGCCGTGGACAAATTAAAGATTGTATTGTGGATGGACCGCTCGCTTTAGATAATGCGGTATCTCAAATTGCAGCAGAACATAAAGGTATAGCAAGTGATGTAGCAGGTAAGGCAGATATTTTACTCGTCCCAACAATTGAAGCTGGAAATGTGCTATATAAATCACTCGTTTATTTTGCAAAGGCAAATGTAGGAGCAATGATTGCGGGCGCAAAAGCACCGATTATATTAACATCGCGTGCTGATTCAGCAGAAACAAAAGTATATTCGTTAGCTTTGGCAATTGCCACTGCTTCTAAATAAACCAATAAGGGGAAAACAATTAGGGGGAAATGACAATGGCATTAGAAATATTCGAATACTTAGAAAAATACGATTATGAGCAAGTAGTATTTTGTCAAGATAAAGAATCTGGATTAAAAGCAATTATTGCAATTCATGATACAACACTTGGACCAGCTCTTGGTGGAACAAGAATGTGGACATATGATTCTGAAGAAGCGGCGATTGAAGATGCACTGCGTCTTGCAAAAGGGATGACATATAAAAATGCAGCAGCTGGTTTAAATCTTGGTGGTGCAAAAACAGTTATTATCGGCGACCCAAGAAAAGATAAAAGCGAAGCGATGTTCCGAGCGCTTGGACGTTACATTCAAGGGTTAAACGGACGCTATATTACAGCAGAAGATGTTGGTACAACAGTAGATGATATGGATATTATCCATGAAGAAACAGATTTTGTAACAGGTATTTCACCTTCATTCGGTTCTTCTGGAAATCCATCACCGGTAACTGCATATGGGGTATACCGTGGTATGAAGGCAGCTGCGAAAGAAGCTTTTGGAACAGATAGCTTAGAAGGTAAAGTGATTGCTGTTCAAGGTGTTGGAAATGTGGCGTATCACCTTTGCAAACATTTACATGCTGAATCAGCACAATTAATTGTTACAGATATTAATAAAGAAGCGGTACAACGCGCAGTAGAAGAATTTGGAGCAACAGCAGTAGAACCAAACGAAATTTATGGTGTTGAATGTGATATTTATGCACCATGTGCGCTAGGTGCAACAATTAATGATGAAACAATCCCACAATTTAAAGCAAAGGTAATCGCAGGTTCTGCAAATAACCAATTAAAAGAAGACCGTCATGGTGATATCATTCATGAAATGGGAATTGTATACGCACCAGATTATGTTATTAATGCAGGCGGCGTAATTAACGTAGCTGATGAATTATATGGATACAATAGAGAACGTGCATTAAAACGTGTAGAGTCTATTTATGACACAATCGAAAAAGTGATTGAAATTTCAAAGCGTGATTCTGTTCCAACTTACGTGGCAGCAGATCGTCTAGCTGAAGAGCGTATTGCAAGCTTAAAAAATACTCGTAGCACATATTTACGCAACGGTCACGATATTATTAGCCGTCGCTAATCTTTCATATACAACTTCTACAGAAGCTGTGGTTACCTCTCATGAGGTTTCCACTGTCTTTTGAATTTATAGGTGGGGGTAGCAACATTGTCGGTAAATCGAATCCTTGTTATTAATCCTGGTAGTACATCTACAAAAATAGGTGTTTTTGATAATGAGAGACCTGTTTTAGAAGAAACGATTCGCCATGATACAGGAGAAATTAAGAAATATAAGCGAATTATTGATCAATATGAATTTCGAAAAGAAACAATTCTAGAAATTCTTCATTCTCATGGCATCAATATTTCGAAATTAAGCGCTGTTTGCGGTCGTGGAGGATTGCTTCGTCCTATTGAAGGTGGTACATATACAGTGAACGAAGCAATGTTAGAAGATTTAAAAAATGGATATAGCGGGCATCATGCTTCTAATCTTGGTGGGATTTTAGCCTATGAAATTGCTTCAGGATTAAATATTCCTGCATTCATTGTTGACCCAGTTGTCGTAGATGAAATGGAGCCAATCGCTCGGATTAGTGGAATTGCTGGTATGGAACGAAAAAGTATTTTTCATGCATTAAATCAAAAAGCAGTAGCACGTAAAGTTGCAGCAGAAATTGGGCATAAATATGAAGATTTAAATTTGATTATTGCACATATGGGTGGCGGAATTACAGTTGGTGCTCATAAAAATGGCAAAGTCATTGATGTAAATAATGGTCTAAATGGAGAAGGGCCATTTAGTCCAGAGCGTGCTGGGACAGTGCCTGTAGGTCAATTGATAGAAATGTGTTTTTCTGGAAATTATTACCGTGACGAAATGATGAAAAAGATTGTTGGACAAGGCGGCTTAGTAAGTCTTATTGGTACAAATGATGCGATTAAAGTAGAAAATATGGTTGAAAAAGGTGATCCTGAAGCAACTCTTATTTACAAAGCAATGGCTTATCAAGTTGCGAAAGAAATTGGAGGAGCAAGCGCAGTTCTTCATGGGAAAATCGATGCGATTGTATTAACTGGTGGACTTGCGTATAGCAAAATTCTAATAAATGAAATAAAAGAACGAGTGAATTGGATTGCAGATGTCATTGTGCATCCTGGAGAAGATGAGTTACAAGCATTAGCGGAAGGAGCCCTTCGTGTATTACGGGAAGAAGAAGCTCCAAAAGAGTATGTTGTACGAGAAAAAGAAACGGTAGCTAGGGGTTGAGAGAATGGCAAAAGAATATGATTTAGTCATCGTTGGTGGCGGAACAGGTGGATATGTTGCTGCTATTCGTGCATCGCAGTTAGGACTAAAAACAGCTCTTGTTGAAAAGGATAATCTTGGTGGCACGTGCTTGCATAAAGGGTGTATTCCAAGCAAAGCTTTACTCCGTAGTGCGGAAGTATATGCAACCGCTAAAAAGGGAGAAGAGTTTGGTGTTGTGACAAGTAATGTAGAGTTAAATTTTGCGAAAGTACAAGAGCGTAAGGGAAAAATTGTAGCGCAACTTCATAAAGGGGTTCAGCACTTAATGAAGCAAGGGAAAATTGATGTATTTGAAGGGATTGGTCGTATACTAGGTCCATCAATTTTCTCACCGATGCCAGGAACAATTTCGGTTGAATTTACAAATGGTGAAGAGAATGAAATGTTAATTCCGAAAAATGTAATTATTGCAACTGGTTCCCGTCCAAACTCGTTACCTGGATTAGAATTAGACGGAGAATACGTTATGTCCTCGGATCACGCCTTGAAAATGGAAACTCTTCCTAAGTCTATTATTATTGTTGGCGGTGGCGTAATTGGAATCGAATGGGCATCTATGCTTGCTGATTTTGGCGTAGAAGTGACGATATTAGAATATGCAAAACATGTTCTTCCACTTGAGGATCAAGATGTGTCAAAAGAAATGCAACGTCTCTTAAAGAAAAAAGGAATTAAGGTGGTGACGGGTGCAAAAGTATTACCAGAAACATTAGGAAAAGATAATGGAGTAACTATACAGGCAGAACATAATGGTGAAAAGAAAGAATTTCAAGCAGAAAAAATGCTTGTATCTGTGGGAAGACAAGCCAATACACAAAATATCGGATTGGAAAATACAGATATCGTTGTGGAAAAAGGATACATTCAAACAAATGAATTTTATCAAACGAAAGAATCTCACATTTATGCAATTGGTGATGTAATCGGAGGATTACAACTTGCACATGTGGCTTCACATGAAGGGATCGTTGCCGTAGAGCATATTGCTGGAAAAGATGTTATGCCAATTGATTACTCTATGGTATCAAAATGTGTTTATAGCAATCCGGAAGTTGCATCTGTTGGTTTAACAGAACAAGAGGCAAAAGAAAAAGGCTATAAGCTAAAGGTAGGTAAGTTCTCATTCCGTGCAATCGGAAAGGCACTTGTATATGGAGAGTCAGATGGGTTTGTGAAACTTGTGGTTGATGAAGAAACCAATGATATTCTTGGTGTCCATATGATTGGTCCACATGTAACAGATATGATTTCTGAAGCTGGCCTTGCAAGAGTGTTGGATGCAACACCTTGGGAAGTGGCACATACAATTCATCCGCATCCATCATTATCAGAAGCGATTGGTGAAGCAGCACTAGCTGTAGATGGAAAAGCGTTACACGCATAAAAATGTGGATTTAGGAGGTTATGAAAAATGGCAGAAGTAAAAGAAAAACGCCATGAAGCGCTTGGCTTAAGTGATGAGCAAGTATTAGAAATGTACCGTACGATGTTACTTGCACGTAAAATTGATGAACGCATGTGGTTATTAAACCGTGCGGGTAAAATTCCATTCGTAATTTCTTGTCAAGGACAAGAAGCGGCGCAAGTAGGAGCAGCGTTTGCACTCGATCGTGAAAAAGATTATGTATTACCTTACTATCGTGATATGGGCGTAGTATTAACATTTGGTATGACAGCAAAAGAACTGATGTTATCTGGATTTGCAAAAGCGGAAGATCCAAACTCAGGTGGTCGTCAAATGCCTGGTCACTTTGGACAGAAGAAAAATCGTATTGTAACAGGATCGTCTCCGGTTACAACGCAAGTACCACATGCCGTTGGGATTGCTTTAGCGGGAAAAATGGAGAAAAAAGATTTAGTAACGTTTGTAACATTTGGTGAAGGTTCTTCTAACCAAGGTGATTTCCACGAAGGTGCGAACTTTGCTGGTGTACATAAGCTACCTGTCATCTTTATGTGTGAAAATAACAAATATGCCATTTCAGTACCACTTGAAAAGCAATTAGCGTGTAAAAATGTATCAGATCGTGCGATTGGATATGGTATGCCAGGATATACGGTAGACGGAAATGACCCACTTGCAGTATATCAAGCTGTAAAAGAGGCGGCAGAACGCGGCAGACGCGGGGAAGGCCCAACGTTAATTGAGACTGTATCATATCGTTTAACAGCACATTCAAGTGATGATGACGATCGTGTATATCGCGATAAAGAAGAGGTGGAAGAAGCGAAGAAGAAAGATTCAATCTTTACATTTGCTGCTTATTTAAAAGAAGTAGGTTTATTGACAGAAGAATCCGAAAAACAAATGTTAGATGAAATTATGCATATCGTAAATGAAGCAACAGAATATGCAGAAAATGCTCCGTATGCAGCACCTGAAGATGCATTGAAGCACGTATACGCAGAATAGGGGGGGAACGTTTCATGGCTGTAATGTCTTATATTGACGCGATTACATTGGCAATGCGTGAAGAAATGGAACGCGATGAGAAAGTATTTGTATTAGGAGAGGACGTTGGTAAAAAAGGTGGCGTATTTAAAGCGACAACTGGATTGTATGATCAATTCGGCGAAGAGCGTGCGCTCGATACACCGCTTGCAGAATCTGCAATTGCAGGAGTAGCAATCGGAGCGGCAATGTATGGTATGCGTCCGATTGCGGAAATGCAATTTGCTGATTTTATTATGCCAGCGGTGAACCAAATTGTGTCTGAAGCAGCAAGAATTCGCTATCGTTCTAATAACGACTGGACTTGTCCATTAACGATACGTGCACCATTTGGTGGCGGTGTTCATGGTGCTTTGTATCATTCACAATCCGTAGAAGCATTATTTGCAAACCAACCAGGTTTAAAAATAGTAATTCCTTCTACACCATATGATGCAAAAGGATTATTAAAAGCGGCGATTCGTGATGAAGATCCAGTATTATTCTTTGAACATAAACGTGCATATCGTTTAATTAAAGGCGAAGTACCAGAAGATGACTACGTATTACCGATTGGAAAAGCAGATGTAAAACGTGAAGGCGATGATATTACTGTTATCACATATGGATTATGTGTTCATTTTGCTCTTCAAGCTGCTGAAAAGTTAGCAAAAGATGGCATTTCTGCACATATTCTTGACTTGCGTACTGTATATCCATTAGATAAGGAAGCAATTATTGAAGCTGCTTCAAAAACAGGTAAAGTTCTTCTTGTAACGGAAGATAATAAAGAAGGAAGTATTATGAGCGAAGTATCCGCGATTATCGCTGAAAATTGTCTGTTTGATTTAGATGCACCAATTGCACGTCTTGCAGGTCCAGACGTTCCGGCGATGCCATATGCACCAACAATGGAAAAATTCTTTATGGTAAATCCAGATAAAGTTGAAAAAGCAATGCGTGAACTTGCGGAATTTTAATCGGGGGGACTATACATGGCTGTAGAAAATATTACAATGCCTCAGCTCGGGGAGAGCGTAACAGAAGGTACAATTAGCAAATGGCTTGTAAATGTTGGGGATCATGTGAATAAATATGATCCAATCGCAGAAGTAATGACAGATAAGGTAAATGCAGAAGTACCATCTTCTTTCACCGGGGTTGTGAAAGAGTTAGTTGCAGCGGAAGGAGACACACTTGCTGTAGGGGAAGTTGTTTGTGTCATTCAAGTAGAGGGAGCAGATGAAGTAGCAGCAACAGCTGTAGAAGAGAAAACGAAAGAGGAAGCAAAAGCAGAGGTTGTCTCAGCTGAAAAAGTAGCAAAAACAAAGCAACCAACTGACGGGAAACCTCGTTATTCTCCAGCGGTATTAAAGCTTGCAGGTGAACATAATATCGATTTAAATGTAGTAGAAGGTACAGGAGCAAATGGACGCATTACACGTAAAGATATTTTGAAACTTGTGGAATCAGGAAATATTCCGCAAGCGGATGCGAAAAAAGAGGAAGTAGCTGTATCAACACCTACTCCTCAAGAAGCGCCAAAAGCAGAAGAGAAAGCGCCAGTACAAAAAACAGAAGCGAAACCAGTATCTGTACCAACCGTACCTGGTGATATTGAAATTCCAGTAACAGGTGTGCGTAAAGCTATTGCTGCGAATATGTTACGCAGTAAACATGAGGCACCTCACGCTTGGATGATGATTGAAGTAGATGTGACAGATCTTGTATCGTATCGTAACGCAATTAAAAATGAATTTAAGAAACGTGAAGGCTTTAACTTAACATTCTTTGCATTCTTCGTAAAAGCAGTTGCACAGGCGTTAAAAGAATACCCGCAAATTAATTCTATGTGGGCTGGTGATAAAATCGTTCAGAAGAAAGATATTAACCTTTCTATTGCTGTTGCAACAGAAGAGGAATTATTTGTTCCAGTGATTAAACATGCAGACGAAAAAACAATTAAAGGTATTGCTCGTGAAATTACGGAGCTTGCAACGAAAGTTCGTACAAAATCATTAAAACCAGATGAAATGCAAGGCGGTACATTTACAATTAATAACACAGGATCATTTGGTTCTGTTCAATCTATGGGTATTATTAACCATCCACAAGCTGCTATTTTACAAGTAGAATCAATTGTAAAACGTCCGGTTATTATGGATAACGGCATGTTTGGGGCACGTGACATGGTTAATTTATGTTTATCGCTTGATCATCGCGTACTTGACGGTTTGATCTGTGGCAAGTTCTTAGGTCGAGTGAAAGAGATTTTAGAAAATATGTCAGCGGAGAATACATCTGTATATTAATAAAAAGCTCGCGAAATGCGAGCTTTTTACATTTGTACAAAAGGTGATATCTTTCATTTCTATCTTAATATCTGACAATGAGTCATAATGTAGAAAGAATTTATGAAAATACATTGCTGATATCTGGTATATAGATATAAAATAAAAAAAGAATAATCTTTTGCCAAATCTTACTGATGAAACTATAGTATAATATATTGTATTGTATGAAAAAGAGAGGTATTCTATATAAGTGTTTCATAGATAATCTGTAATCAGTCGTCAAAACATGCATAATGTTGACTCCTGGTTTTTTATTTTGCTGTAACAATGTTTCAGGAGGATGTCATGAAAAGAAGTACCGAATTTCTAAAAAGTTTAGATGTAAAGTTAATTTTAATTTTGTTTGCACTATGTGTTACAAGTATAGCGGCTATATATAGCAGTCAACAAACTGGACAATATGGGGATTCAAACTTCGCTTTGAAACAAGGTGTAAACTATATCATAGGGGTTGTCTTGTTACTCCTTGTTGCTAGCGTTGACTTAGATCAACTGCAAAAATTGTCCTGGCCACTCTATATTGTTGGATTTGGTTCATTAATAATTTTGAAGGTATTGCCAACATCGAGCTTTACACCTGAAAAGTTAGGGGCAAAAAGATGGTTTATTTTCCCTGGTATCGGACAAATTCAACCATCTGAGTTTTTCAAAATTTCATTGCTTCTCATCGTTGCAAGTTTAGCGGTGAAACATAATGCACAATATGTGATCCGGACATTTCAAACAGATTTAATATTATTAGGAAAAATTATGTTAGTGTCACTTCCTCCTACGGTAGTTGTATATAGTCAACCAGATACAGGTATGGTGTTCTTATATGCAGCTGCGATCGCGTGTATTTTGTTTATGTCAGGGATTCAAAAGAAGTTAATTGCGTTATGTACAGTTATTCCGGTGACTATATTGTCTACATTAATATTTATATACGTAAAGTATCCAGATTTTTTCTTTAATAAATTAGTTACAATGTTAAAACCTCACCAACAATCACGTATTTTAGGTTGGTTAGATCCATTTGAACATACAGATCAAGGGTATCAAACACAGCAATCCATTTTAGCTGTTGGCAGTGGAGGAATGGAAGGAAAAGGATTTGGCGGTGGAAATGTTTATATTCCAGAGAAACATACTGATTTTATCTTTGCTACGATTGCTGAAGAAGGTGGATTTATCATTGCCGCTCTAGTTATATTCTTGTTTCTTTTACTACTTTATCGAACAATTATTATTGGTTATTCTGCTGATAATCTATTCGGTACATTATTATGTGCTGGAACAATAGGCATATTAGCGATTCAAATCTTCCAAAATGTTGGTATGATTGTTGGGTTAATGCCTGTAAAAGGGATTGCACTTCCATTTTTATCATATGGAGGGAGCTCTTTATTCTCGAATATGATTATGATGGGACTCATATTATCGGTACGGAAAACATATAAAAAGTATATGTTTTCCGTTAAGTAACATCTTTAAAAGAAGTTGGTTTGTTTCAGAACAAATCAACTTCTTTTATATATCCTCTCAATTAGCAAGCGCGCATGGCTGAGTTCTATAGAACGAGCAATTCTAGCATATAGATTTTTAAGAATAATCGCACAATTGAGGTGTTGTATTCGCATGATTGTTATTTGCTATGATGAACTGCAGTTCAATGATTATGACGTTCATATTTAACATACGTGGTAGTTGAATAGGGGGAGACAAGACTCCATTTGAACTGTTCTGCTAACAACAATTGATGAAAGATACACGCATTTTATCATTTTCTACATATGATACAATAGTGTGGACAAAGAAATAACAAAAGGGAGGTGTTTCGATGGGATATGTAGAGGAGTTACGAAAAATAGTTGGTCATCGCCCTTTAATTTTAGTTGGCGCTGTTGTACTTGTAATCAATAAAAAGGGAGAAGTTTTATTACAACAAAGAACAGAGCCGTATGGAAAATGGGGATTGCCCGGTGGCCTAATGGAACTTGGCGAATCACCAGAAGAAACAGCTTACCGCGAAGTTTATGAAGAGACAGGGATTCATGTTAAGAATTTGCGTTTAATTCATGTATTTTCTGGAGCCAACTATTTTACAAAACTAGCGAACGGGGATGAATTTCAATCGGTAACAACAGCTTATTATACAGATGAATATGAAGGAAACCTCAATATGAACACAGCAGAGGCTGTTCAGCTTGCATTCTTTCCAATAAGAGAACTTCCTGATTATATGGTAGGATCGCACAAAAAAATAATTGAAACGTATGAAAAAATAGAAAAAGAAAATAAAAATGCGATATAATAGCTGTAGAAATACAAAAACACAGTTCGGTTGGTAGTCCGGACGCATACGAGTATGTCAGTAACCTTCCCCTCCGGGATGTCCAGTATTTCTGAATCTTTTTTTAGGAGGGGCTGTCGATGGAATTGACAGTATATCACGATGGTCAATACTTTGTTGGAATTATTACGAAAAACGAAAAAGGAAAATTGTATGGAGCGCGTTATATTTTTGGAACAGAGCCATCAGATGAGGAAATTCTCTCATTTGTTAATGGAAAGATGGTCACTTATTTTCAAAATTTTGCTCGCTATGGGGTTGAAGTGAGAACGAAGCAAAGACCCAAAAATATAAAGCGTCTTATCAGGCAAGCAGCAAAAGGAGTCAATGTCTCGCGTCTTACAAAAGCACAGGAAGCAATCCAATTGTCATATGAATTGCGTAAGAAAGAGAAACAGGTGCTCGCAAAGGAACAACGCGAAGCAGAAAAGCGAAGAAAACGTCTTATGAAAGTACAAAAGGCAAAGCAAAAGCGTCGTGGTCATTAAGAAAAAATCTTAGAGCCTCTTGCTCTAGGATTTTTTTAGATTTAACAACAAAACTAGGAAGTTTACTTGTATTTCGGAAATAGTTACTGGTAAGATACAAATAGGTACACTTAGAGGAGGGAACATTTTGATTAACTTTAATTTTTTTATGAATGATGTCGTTCGGCAAGCTCGCGAAGAAATCGTCTCCGCTGGATATACAGAATTAACAACGCCAGAAGCAGTTGATGAAGCATTGAAAAGAAAAGGTACAACACTTGTAATGGTAAACTCTGTATGTGGCTGTGCAGGCGGAATTGCTCGCCCTGCTGCTGCACATTCTGTTCATTATGATAAACGTCCAGATCATCTCGTAACAGTATTTGCAGGACAAGATAAAGAAGCAACAGCACGTGCACGTGAATATTTTGAAGGATATCCACCTTCCTCTCCATCTTTTGCCTTATTAAAAGACGGAAAGATTGTAACAATGGTAGAGCGCCACGAAATCGAGGGACATGAACCGATGCAAGTCATTGAAAAATTACAGTCCTATTTTGAAGAGAACTGCGAAGAGCTATAAAATAACAAAAGGTCCGTATACGATAATGTATACGGGCCTTTTTGTTATTTTATTATGTACATGAGAATTGAATAGATGTAAAATTATTTTTATACAGCTTTTATGCATAAAAACAATTTATTTCCTTGTTTTAACCGTCATTATATTTATTTTTATTTTAATTGTTGCATAAAAATAAAATGGCTGCTACAATACAAACAACGAATAAAAATTCTTATAAACTGTTAAACATACAATATTAGGGGGAAGAAATATGAAGAAGGTATTATCGATTTCAATTGCACTTATTTTAATTTTAAGTATGTTTAGTGCATGTAGTAAAGGAGAGGAAAAAGAAGTAGGTGCTGACAAAAATAAAAAGGTGCTTATTATGGGGACTTCAGCAGATTATAAACCGTATGAATATGTGGAAGCATCAAAAAGTGATGAGATTATTGGATTTGATGTCGATATTGCAAAATATATTGGAAAAGAACTTGGATATGAAGTGAAAGTGAAAGATATGGATTTTGGAGGATTGTTAGCATCGCTCAGTTCAGGAAAAGTAGATTTTGTTATGGCCGGTATGACACCAACAGCAGAACGTAAAGAAAATGCAGATTTCACAGATATTTATTTCGTTGCTAAAAATATGATTGTTTCCAAGAAAGATTCTAATATTAAGTCATTGCAAGATTTGAAAGGGAAAAAGGTAGGAGTACAAACTGGTTCTATTCAAGAAGAAAAAGCAAATGAGTTCAAAAAACAAGTGGATCTTAAAGCGGAAGGACGCGACCGTGTACCAGAAATTGTACAAGAAATTAAAGCAGGACGTTTTGATGCTGCTATTTTAGAAGATACGATTGCTAAACATTATTTAGAAAAGGTAAAAGGTTTACAAGGGATTGAAATTCAGGAAGCACCAGAAGAAGTAGGGGCAGCGATTGCTCTTCCAAAAAATAGCGATAAAACAGCAGAGTTTAATAAAGTGATTCAGAAGATGAAAGAAAATGGTGAAATGAATAAATTAGTGAAAAAATGGTTTGGCAGCGAAAAATAAGCTGCCTTTCTATCTTCTGAGAGAGGAATGAACAAAACATGAATCTAGATTTTTCGGCAATAACGCCATCGATACCATATATATTAAAAGGACTAGAAGTTACATTAAAAATTGTAGCTGTTTCAGCTTTAATTGGTTTTATATTAGGGACACTATTAGCTCTTTGTAAGATTGCTAGAATTCGAGTTTTAAATGTTGCAGCGGATCTATATACATCCATATTTCGTGGAACACCACTTGTTTTGCAATTAATGATTATATATTTTGGTGTACCACAAATGATTGGATATGATATTCCAGCTTTTTTAGCCGCAGTCATTGCATTTAGCTTAAATTCAGGTGCATATATGTCTGAGGTCATTCGCGCCGGGATTCAAGCGATTGATAAAGGGCAGACCGAAGCAGCGATAGCGCTAGGTGTACCGTATGGGAAAATGATGAGACATATTATATTACCACAAGCATTAAAAAATATATTACCTGCGCTTGTGAATGAATTTGCAACACTGACGAAGGAATCGGCTGTAGTAACAGTAATTGGTGCAACAGATTTAATGCGTCGCGCTTACATTGTGGGTGGTGAAACATTTAAGTATCTTGAACCATTACTTTTTGTTGGGCTTGTTTATTATATTTTAGTGATTGTACTTACAGTAGTTGGGAAAGCAATTGAAGGGAGAATGAAGAAAAGTGATTAAGATTGAAAATCTTCATAAATCATTTGGAGAACATAAAGTATTAAAAGGAATTACGACAACAATTGAAAAGGGAGAAGTTGTTGCAATTGTTGGACCATCTGGATCGGGGAAATCAACTTTTTTACGTTGTATGAATGTATTGGAAACACCGACAAGCGGAAGTATTTGGATCGGAGATAAAGAAGTAACAAATCTGAAAACGAATATGATGAATGTACGTGAAAAAGTCGGAATGGTATTTCAACATTTTCATTTATTCCCACATATGACCGTGCTAGAAAATATTATATATGCTCCCGTGAATGTAAAAGGGATAGCTAAAGGAACTGCGGAACAAAAAGCAATGGAATTATTGGAAAAAGTAGGATTGCTAAATAAGAAGGGGGCATATCCAAATCGCCTATCTGGAGGTCAAAAGCAACGCGTGGCCATCGCTAGAGCATTAGCTATGGAACCGGAAGTGATGTTATTTGATGAACCAACTTCTGCACTGGATCCTGAGATGGTAAAAGAAGTATTGGAAGTAATGAAATCATTAGTGACTACAGGGATGACAATGGTAATTGTGACACATGAAATGGGGTTTGCGAAAGAAGTAGCGGATCGTGTCCTTTTCTTAGATGGTGGGAAACTTGTTGAAGATACAACTCCGCAGCAATTTTTTACAGAGCCAAAGAGCGATCGTGCGAAAGTTTTTTTACAAAAAATATTGTAATGTGTCAAGGTTAAGTGAATAATAAAAGAAAAGGATGACAGTTTGTCGTCCTTTTTTTATACTTATCGTAAATACGTTTATACATATAGGAGCAATAATATGTTTAAAATCGGATATCGTACAGTAAAAACAGCAGTTGGAACAGGAATCGCTGTCTTTGTTGCTCAGCTTTTTGGATTAGAGTTTTATAGTTCAGCAGGGATTTTAGTGATTTTATGTGTACAAAATACAAAGCGAAAATCATTACAAGTATCGTTACATCGTTTTTTAGCATGTGTATTATCGATGGCATTTTCATTTTGTATTTTTGAGACAATTGGTTATACACCACTTGCTATTAGTTTATTGTTGCTTACTTTTATTCCAACAGCAGTTATGTGTAAGATTCAAGAAGGAATTGTGACAAGTTCCGTTATTGTTATGCACCTCTATTCATTAAAACATATTACTTGGTCAGCGATTGGAAATGAAGTTGCTGTGTTAACGATTGGAATTAGTGTCGCTTTATTAGTGAATATGTATATGCCGAGTGCAGAAAAGAAATTAAAGGAATATCAAGAGCAAGTAGAATCGAATTTTAAAACGATTTTATTTGAGATAGCAGCATACTTACGCAATCGAGAGAGTACGTGGTCGGGAAAAGAATTAATTGAAACAGAGGAAATCTTGAAACGAGCGAAGGATGTATCGTTCAAAAAGTTAGAAAATCAATTTATGCGAGAAGATGATTATTATTATCGATATTTCGATATGCGCTTTCAGCAATTTGAAATTTTAGAGAGAATTATGCCGCTTGCCGCTTCATTATCTTGGTCTTACGAACAAGCGGAAATGATTGCAGAAGTGATTGAAAATGTTGGGAATTCGATTCGTCCTGAAAGTACAGGGTTAATATCACTTAGACAGCTTCAAGAGATGCGCGAATTGTTTCGAGACATGCCTCTTCCAGAGACACGTGAGGAATTTGAAATACGTGCGAAACTTTTTCAACTCGTATATGAAATGGAACAATATTTACTCATTAAAAGCCGATTTAAAGGAAAGGATAATATAAAAGAACTTATATAAGGAGGCAGGAATTGCATATGCCATTTCTTATCTCGTTATTATTACTTTTTTCCCTTTCCCCCATTTGGCCCCTTGGTGATAATCCGCGAGTTGGTGATCCTTTCATTATTGTAAATAAAGAGAACAATAAACTTGCGTATATTAACGATGGGAAAATTCAAAATATGTTTCCTATTGCAACTGGAAAAACAAATGAACTCACACCAGAGGGAACATTTGATATTGTGATGAAAGCAAAAAATCCTTACTATATTGCGAAAAATATTCCAGGAGGATCACCAAAAAATCCACTTGGATCAAGGTGGATGGGATTTAATGCAAGAGGAACCGATGGAAGCAAATATGGTATTCATGGTACAAATCAACCGAGTTCGATTGGGAAATATATTTCACAAGGATGTATTCGGATGAAGAAACATGATGTGGAGTATTTATTTGATCGTGTTCCAATCGGAACAAAAGTATGGATTGTCAAATCGAAGAAATCCTTCTCGCAGCTGGCGAAAGAAAAAGGAGCGATTCGCTAGAGAGAGTCAATCATATAAGGTAAATGTTCTTTACATTTACCTTATATGATTAGCATGTGTGCATGTTCATGCGTTAATGAAAATATATAAAGGTAGGAAGAAAGGAATTGCTTATATGTATGTGAAGTCAAAGATTTCGTACGCGCAATTTTTAATTGGTTTTCTATTTATTATTACTTTTATATTAACGATTTTTAATATATGCAATTTTTTCGTATCTATTCTATTTATGGCATTGTTAAATTTAACATTTGTAGTTGGAGCATTTCAGCAAAAACAGTATACAAGTTTTGTGATGGCTCTTATGATGATGTTTTCATTTAGTATTGTAGCAATTTTGTTAGTAATCAAGTAGATATCTATTTTGTTTCATGAAACAAGGCTGTTATTTTCTATGAGAATATACAGCCTTGTTTTTATCCCGCTATTTTAGGGCAGCGCGATTGGTGAGGGCTCATAATCAGTGGGGGATGAAGAAAACCCCCACTGATTAAAGTTACACTTTATTAATAGAGATAAAGTGTAACTTTAATTAGCGAGAGTCCTGTTGCTCACCAATAGCAGAATAAAATATAAAAAAGTAAATGTACACTTTTTACCAAAACATACTTGCACCAGCAAGCAGTGTTGTTACAAGCATGGAAATAAGCATGATATATACCATAATTTTTTGTGCTTTTTTATTCATAATGGGCCTCCTTGCAGTCATTACAAGTTTATTGTAACGAGAAACGAAAGAGGGGACAAGGGGAAAGACAAAGTTTGGGAAGTGTCTAGGAAGATAACAGGAAAATTTGCGATACATAGAGAATATAACAAAGTAAGGGAATACTTTTTACGGTGACTTTTAACAGTTTTGTAAGCTGAAGAATGGAGATACGATGATGAAAATATATGAAACAGAGCGTTTACAATTAAGGGAAATTGACGAGTCGTATGCAAAGCAAGTTCTTCAATATTACGACAAAAATCGCGACTTTTTAAAAGCATGGGAAGAATATAGACCAGATGATTTTTTTACATTAGAGTATCAAATAAAGCGACTTAAAAAAGATAGAAAAGAAGTAGCAGAGGGGAAAATGATCCGGCTATGGATATTTAAAAAAGAGGATGATACAAATATTATTGGCTGTATTTCGTTCAATTTAATTGTGAGAGGTGTTTATCAATCATGTGTTCTTGGCTATAAGTTAGATAAGGATGAATTGAATAAAGGATATACAACAGAAGCACTTAGAAAGGCAATTGAGGTAGCTTTTCAAGAAGCTCGTTTACATCGAATCGAAGCGCCAATTATGCCTCGAAATTTAGCATCGATTCAAGTTGTCACAAAACTTGGATTTCAATATGAAGGTGTATCTCGAAAAATGTTAATGGTCAATGGAGTGTGGGAAGATCATATGCGATGGGTTCTTTTAAATGAGTCAAAGTAAACAGATGGTTATATAGATGTACGAACCATCTGTTTTTTGTCATGTATTTCGAAAATTTCGCGAAATTCTGTTATAATGAATAGTGTACATACATAATGGTAGTGCAGGAGGCGCAGTTTTATGATTAATCAAGAACGTTTAGTCAATGAATTTATGGAATTAGTACAAGTAGATTCTGAAACGAAATTTGAGGCGGAAATTTGCAAAGTGTTAACAGAGAAATTTACCGCTTTAGGTGTTGAAGTATTTGAAGACGATACAATGGATGCAACGGGACATGGGGCAGGTAATCTAATTTGTACGTTACCAGCAACAAAAGAAGACGTAGATACAATTTATTTTACTTCTCATATGGATACAGTAGTTCCGGGAAAAGGAATTAAACCTTCTATTAAAGATGGGTATATTGTATCTGATGGTACTACAATTTTAGGGTCAGATGATAAAGCGGGATTAGCAGCGATGTTTGAAGCAATCCGCGTTTTAAAAGAAAAGAATATTCCGCATGGGAAAATTGAGTTTATTATTACAGTTGGTGAAGAATCAGGTCTTGTCGGTGCAAAAGCATTAGAACGCGAACGCATTACAGCGAAATATGGTTATGCGTTAGATAGCGATGGAAAAGTTGGTGAAATTGTAGTCGCAGCGCCAACGCAAGCAAAAGTAAATGCAATTATTCGTGGGAAAACAGCACATGCTGGTGTAGCGCCAGAAAAAGGCGTATCTGCTATTACAATTGCAGCAAAAGCAATTGCCAAAATGCCACTTGGACGCATTGATTCTGAAACAACTGCAAATATCGGTCGGTTCGAAGGGGGAACACAAACAAATATCGTTTGTGACCATGTGCAAATTTTTGCGGAAGCACGTTCTCTAGTAGAAGAAAAAATGCAAGCACAAGTTGCGAAAATGAAAGAAGCATTTGAAACTACTGCACAAGAAATGGGTGGTCAAGCAGAAGTAGAAGTAAAAGTCATGTATCCAGGGTTTAAATTTGCTGATGGCGATCATGTCGTAGAAGTAGCAAAACGTGCAGCTGAAAAAATTGGCCGTACACCATCTCTTCATCAAAGTGGTGGCGGAAGTGATGCAAATGTAATTGCTGGACATGGTATCCCAACCGTGAACTTAGCAGTAGGGTATGAGGAAATTCATACAACAAACGAAAAAATTCCTGTTGAAGAACTTACAAAAACAGCTGAATTAGTTGTTGCTATTATTGAAGAAGTAGCAAAATAACAATCAAACAACGTGTAAATCCGTCATGGGTTTGCACGTTTTTTATTGTTATTTCTTTTTTAGTATAGTTATGGATAAGAGATAGAAAAAAGAACAAATTTTTACGAGACCATACCACTATTGTAAATAAATCTGATATAATAAAAGAACAAATGTTCTTTGTGAGGTGGATAATATGCGAGAAATGTATCCGAAAAATGGACATGTTATTTTACATGTTGACATGAATTGTTTTTTCGCATCGGTTGAAATTGCACATGATCCATCGTTAAAAGGAAAACCGCTAGCAATTGCAGGAAATGAAAAAGAGCGAAAAGGAATTATTGTGACATGCAGCTATGAAGCGAGAGAATACGGGATACGTACAACGATGCAACTTTGGGAAGCAAAGAAGTTATGTCCCCATTTAATTGTGAAGCAGCCGAATTTTACATTATATCGAGAAGCTTCTTTTCAGATGTTTCAAATTCTCTCTCGTTTCACAGAGAAAATCCAACCGGTATCGATAGATGAAGGATATTTAGACATTACAGATTGCTATGCGCTTGGTACGCCAATTGAAATTGCAAAAATGATTCAACAGACATTAGTAACAGAATTGCAACTTCCATGTAGCATCGGGATAGCACCAAATCTCTTTCTTGCGAAAACAGCTTCTGATATGCAAAAGCCGCTCGGTATTACAGTGCTGCGCAAGCGAGATATTCCGTACATGCTTTGGCCACGTTCCGTTGAAAGTATGCATGGAATTGGGAAGAAAACAGCAGAGAAATTAAATGAAATTCATATATATACGATTGAACAGTTAGCAAAGGGAGACGAACATATTATTCGTGCGAAGCTTGGAAAGCATGGTGTTGACTTACAAAAACGAGCAAAAGGTATCGATGATCGAAAGGTTGATCCAAATCAAATAGGGCAACATAAAAGCGTTGGAAATTCAATGACTTTTTCAAAGGATATGGATGAAGAGAAGGAATTGCTTGATATGCTGAAGAAATTATCAAAATCGGTAAGCAGTAGATTACAAAAACGTACGCTCGTTAGCTACAATATTCAAATTATAATTAAATATTATGATAGGCGTACAATCACGCGAAGTAAACAATTAAAAAATGCAGTTTGGGAAGAGCGCGATATATTTCAAGCAGCTTCTCGTTTATGGAAACAGCATTGGAATGGTGATTCTATTCGTTTACTCGGTGTTACAGCGACTGAACTAGAATGGAAAACGGAATCGGTCAAGCAATTAGATTTATTCTCATTTGAGCAAGATGCAAAAGAAGAGCCGTTATTAGCCGTTATCGAACAAATTAATGATAAGTATGGAACGCCGCTGTTACAACGAGGGAGTCAATTGTTACGCAAACAAGAGAAATCGTTCCAACAAAGATTAGAAAATAAATTTCTATAGAAAGTGCCATGATTACATATAAGCATCATGACACTTTTTTCTTTAGCGAGAGTTTGGAAATACTCTTCGAACCGTTTCATTAAATTCCTCAATTAGTCCTCTTACGGGTTTCCCTTGATCAATTTTGGCAGCATAATCCCTCATGCGATTAACGAAATCAGGGTTTGAAGAAACAAAGACATAACGAATATTTGGATCAATTGCTCTTACTTGATCAGCAACTCTTTTTTCTAATTCTCTTGTGAGTTCCCCTTTTACATGATTTCGTAAAACAACAGCAACGTAGGCGTTTCTATTTGTAACAATTACATTTGCTGTGTCGATTTCTTTTAGCTCCACAATGCGGTCTGCTGCCTTATTGGCTATGTGCAGTCGTGTGTCATTATTTGTTATATCATTTGGAACATTTCTTCCCCTTTGAAGATCTGTTTGATTTCCTTCGTATCTAACATTTCGAATGTTATCGTGATCTCGATTATCTAAAGCGTTATCTTTTTGATTTCCAGCACAGCCAAAGAGTGAGATGGTTGCTAGTGAAATAATGGAACATATTTTAAGCTTTTTCATGGCTCTTCCTCCTTCATGGTAGTATGTTTTTAAAATGACCAATAGGAGATTTATTATTCATATTGAAACGGACATATTTTTTATAGAGTGGATGGGAAATGATATGAATAGTTGATAAATGGGGCAGAAGAGAATAGGATGTCCTTTGATGATTTGACTGAGAAATATATATAACAGGAAATGGGTATATGAAATGAGTAAGGAAGCACCTATTTGGGTGCTTTCTTACTTTAGAGATTATGAGATTGTAGGATTTGTATAAATAATAATCTCTGTATTGTTTGCTGTTGAAATACGTTGTGCATAATATGTGATAGAGGAAGAGATGTATTCCGGTACCGTTTGATTCGTATGCGATGATGTATATTCATGGATTAATTCCTTTAAAGTTGACCATTTCAGCTGGGTCGGATAATTAGAAACAAATGAGCTTACCCAACGATCAAATGAAGACGAAAAATCAGTTTGTAAACGAAATACTTCTTTCATAATAAGACGCTCCCTTTATTTTTTATACAATTATTTTATCATAAAATACGAACAATTTACAAAAATTCATTTCGTATTGTTCGTATTATATAGATGTCTAGATAGCTTGTTAAGGAGATTACATTTGCCATTTTACATAACATTCCGTAAGATGAAAGATAGACTATATAAAGAGCTGGAGGAAAGAAAGTGGAATTTGTGTTTTTAGGAACTGGTGCAGGTGTTCCTTCAAAAGGAAGAAATGTTTCAGCTATCGCTTTGCAGTTATTGGAAGAAAGGGGAGGGACATGGCTATTTGATTGTGGTGAAGCAACGCAACATCAAATTTTACATACATCTGTACGTCCACGTCGGATTGAAAAAATATTTATTACGCATTTACATGGCGATCATATTTTTGGATTACCAGGTTTATTAGGAAGTCGTTCTTTTCAAGGAGGAACAACGCCGTTAACGGTATATGGCCCAAAAGGAATTGAACAGTTTATTGAAGTGGCTTTATCCGTGAGTACAACACATGTGAAATACCCGCTTGAAATTGTAGAAATTACTGAAGAGGGTATTGTCTTTGAAGACAAACAATTTTATGTCGAAACAAAGAGACTGTCACATGGGATTGAATGTTTTGGATACCGAATTGTTGAGAAAGATATACAAGGCCCTCTTCTTGTAGAGAAGTTACGAGAAGCTAATGTGAAACCAGGTCCGATTTTTAAACGTTTAAAAGATGGAGAGATTGTTGAATTAGAAGACGGAAGAGTGTTAGATGGGAAGGACTTTATTGGGCCTCCGCAAAAAGGAAGAATTATTACCATTTTAGGAGATACTCGTTATTGTGATGCGAGTAGAATTCTTGCCCAAGATGCTGATGTACTTGTACATGAGGCGACATTTGCAGCAGCGGATCAAACCCAGGCTCATGATTATTTTCATTCCACAACTGAGCAGGCGGCACGCATTGCCCTAGAAGCAAACGTGAAGCGTTTAATATTGACACATATTAGTTCACGTTATCAAGGCGATATGTATAAGGAGTTGTTGCGAGAAGCAAAAGCTGTATTTGCCCATACAGAAATAGCGATGGACTTGAAGTCATTTCCAGTAGAAAGATAACATTTTTCAAACAATGGCAATAAAAAATTGCCATTGTTTCATTTTGAAAAAATTTTTTTAATCTATATATTGGTAAAGCTGTTATCATTAAATAGTTTTATTATATGGTACAGTGATGTTAAAATGTTAGGATATTCTGTAAAGAAGTGCAGAATGTTATTCGATTTGAAAAACTGTTATATAAATAATTAGATATATAATTGATACAATAGAAAGAGATTAACACCAATTCAGAAATTTAAAAATTCAACAAAAGTAAGCGTTTCAAAAAAACGAGCTATAATGAGGGCAAATCACAATTTATCGTGAGTTACATCGTGCATTTTAGCCATTTTTCGTAACGAAACGAAATTGACTAAAGGAGAGGGCAACATGGAGATTATTAAAGGAACTGTACTATTACTATTTGTATTAAGTCTTTTCTCACTCTTTAGTTTTAAAGCACCAAATGGTATGAAAGCAATGGGAGCTTTAGCAAGCGCCGCTGTTGCGAGTTTCTTAGTTGAAGCATTTCAATTATATGTTGGTGGAGATCTACTAGGAATTGACTTTTTGAAAGAAGTTGGGAAATCATCTGGTAACCTAGGAGGGGTTGCGGGTGCAACACTTGTTGCATTAGCGATGGGTGTATCACCTGTTTATGCTATGCTTGTCGGGGCTTCTGTGTTAAAGTTTGGATTGTTACCAGGGTTTATCGCTGGTTATCTTATATCATTTTTAGTAAAACAAATTGAAAAACGTGTGCCAGAAGGATTAGATTTAATTGCCTGTATTGTTATTGCAGCACCATTAACAAGACTTATTGCACAAGGGATGGATCCGATTGTAACAGCAACATTAAAGCAAATTGGCGGGGTTATTACGTCGTCAACGAATGCGAATCCAATTATTATGGGAATTATTTTAGGTGGTATTATTACAGTTGTTGCAACAGCACCACTGAGTTCAATGGCATTAACTGCACTTCTTGGATTAACAGGATTGCCAATGGCAATAGGGGCACTTGCGGTCACGAGTTCTTCTTTTATGAACTATGTATTCTTTAAACGAATGAAGTTTGGGGATAAACGTACGACAATTGCGGTAGCAATTGAACCATTAACACAAGCAGATTTAATTTCTGCAAATCCAATTCCAGTGTATGTAACGAACTTTATCGGTGGTGCAGTAGCGGGGATTATTATTTCAATGTTCGAGCTTGTAAATAACGCTACAGGGACGGCAACACCAATTGCTGGTCTGATGGTGATGTATGGGTTTAATGATCCTATGAAAGTAACGATATGTTTCTTATGTATTATGGTATCTGGTCTTATATCAGGTTATATTGGTTCACTTTTATTTAAAAACTATCCAATTCGTACAGCGGAACAAATTCGTGGTACGGCTGGGAAAGCAACAGATGCAGCAGCTTAATAGAATAGTAGTAAATCATTTTTCATAGATGCTTAGGGGGAATTATGATGAAGTATCGCTCAGTATTCGATATTATCGGTCCAGTTATGATTGGGCCATCAAGTTCACATACAGCAGGCGCAGCAAGAATGGGGCAAGTTGCTCGTCAGCTTTTTCGACAAGAACCAGAAAGAATTATTATTTCTTTATACGGTTCATTTGCTAAGACATACCGTGGTCACGGAACAGATGTAGCGCTAATTGGAGGAATTCTTGGCTTTGAAACCGACGATGTAAGAATTCCTAATTCGCTAGAGATTGCAAAGGAGCGCGGAATTGAAATTGACTTTATTGAAGAAGAAGCGAATGCACCGCATCCGAATACCGCTCGAATTCGTTTATACAAAGGTGAAGAAGAAATTGAAGTGGTGGCTTGTTCAATTGGTGGCGGGAAGATTGAAGTTGTTGAATTAAATGGATTTGATTTACAACTATCCGGAACGAGTCCTGCGCTTCTCATTGTGAATAACGACCGTTTTGGAGCCATTGCATCTGTAGCTTCTATACTTGCAAAGCATGAAATTAATATTAGTACAATGAGCGTTTCACGTAAGGAAAAAGGAAGAAAAGCGCTTATGGTTATTGAAACAGATGAGGCATTGGAAAATGAAGTGATTGAAGAGATAAAAGAACAATCTAATATTTGTCAAGTAACGATTATGGACTAATTGCAGGGGGGACACACCATGTTTCGGAATGCAGCGGAACTAGTGGCGCAAGCTAAAGAACAAAATGTAAAAATTGCAGAAATCATGATTCAATGTGAAATGGAAACAAGAAGAATTTCTCGTGAAGAAGTAATCGCTGGAATGGAAAAGAATTTAGTAGTAATGGAGCAAGCAGTAGAACGAGGAATTCGCGGTGTGAAATCACCAACTGGTTTAACAGGAGGTGATGCTGTGAAGGTACAAGAGTATATAAAGAGCGGAAAAGGTCTATCGGGACATACGATTTTAGATGCAGTGAGCAAAGCTGTTGCAACAAATGAAGTCAATGCGGCGATGGGAATTATTTGTGCAACACCAACAGCTGGGTCTGCTGGAACAGTTCCAGGTGTACTTTTTGCATTGAAAGAAAAGTTACAACCAACACGTGAAGAAATGATTGAATTTTTATTTACAGCAGGAGCATTTGGAATGGTTGTTGCGAATAATGCATGTATTTCAGGTGCAGCTGGAGGGTGCCAAGCTGAAGTTGGATCGGCAAGTGGTATGGCAGCAGCGGCAGCTGTTGAAATGGCAGGCGGGACACCAGAACAAGCTGCTACAGCAATGGCAATCGCCTTGAAAAATATGTTGGGATTAGTATGTGATCCTGTTGCCGGACTAGTAGAAGTGCCATGTGTAAAGCGGAATGCAGCAGGTGCTTCCAATGCGATGATTGCAGCGGACTTGTCATTGGCTGGTGTGACAAGCATGATTCCGTGTGACGAAGTGATTGAAGCGATGTTTCGAATTGGCCAAACAATGCCAGTTGCACTTCGTGAAACGGCCGAAGGTGGACTCGCAGCAACACCGACAGGACGCCGTTTACAAGAAGCGATTTTTGGAAAGAAATAATATAAGATAGAAAAGCGGAGCTCAAGTTTATTTTTAAGCTCCGCTTTTTCTTATTTTTTTGGTAGTTGATCCAGTGTTTTACCAAGGTCTTGCGATCGTCTTGTGGCTTCTGTAATACAAGAGATGAGAGCCTTCTGGAAATCGAAACTTTGAAGCACTTCAATACCAGCTTCTGTTGTTCCACCAGGAGAAGTAATTTCTTTTCGCAAAATAGAAGGATGTTTCGTATTATTTTTAAGCATCTCAGCAGCTCCAATCATTGTTTGTAAAATAAGCGATTTTGCTGTAGATTCTTCTAAACCGATTTGTTTTGCAGCTTCTTCCATTGCTTCCACTACATAATATATATACGCAGGACCACTTCCAGATAATGCAGTAACAGCATGCATATCTTCTTCTTTCACTACTGAAACAATACCAATTGTTTCGAATAAAGACTTGGCGATATCGATGTGATGCTTTGTTGCGTGTATAGATGGAGAGATTGCTGTTGCAGATTTTAAAATAGCAGCTGATGTATTTGGCATGGCACGGATGATTGGGACATTTTTTTGAAGAAGCTTAGCAATCGAGTGAGTGGAAACACCTGCTAGTAATGAGATTACGAGATGCGTATTTGTTATATACTTTTTAAGCGGTACAATCGCTTCTACTATATCTTTTGGCTTCATTGCAAGAAAGAGAATGTTTGCGTTTGTGAGTAATGCTTGTTTATCATGTGTTCCCTTTATACCATATTTTGTATGTAACTCTTGTAATCTTGCTTCATTTGAGCGGTTACTGACAGTAATTTGTTTTGCGCTTACTATATTTGCATCTAATAGACCAGAAATAATTGCTTCAGCGATAGAACCAGCTCCTAAAAAGGAAATATTTTGAATGGACATGATGTGCCCCCTTTATTTTTAATGAATGTACATAGATTCGCTTTAAGCTAGAAAATCCCTTCTTTTTATCTGAAAATAATGACAAAATTTCATGAAAGTTGTAAACTGAAGAGAGGTTCATTTTGAAGCGGAGAGACAGGGGGCATAAACATGGTAAAGATTCACCGAATGGAGATTCCTGTTCCATTTGCAGTTGAAACTGTAAATGTGTTTTTAGTTGAGGGGGAGACATTAACATTAATTGATACGGGGACCAATACAGAGAACGCTAGGAAATCTTTAGAATACCAGCTAGGCGTTCTAGGATACAAAATAGATGATATTGAAACAGTGGTCATTACACATCATCATGCTGATCATTGTGGGCTTTTAAACATTTTTTCAGCTCATGCCAATATTGTTGGGCATCCTTGGAATGAACCTTGGATTACACAAAATCCTCAATTTTTAAAGCGTTATCAACAATTTTTTAAAGAGGCTGCGCGACAATTCGGTGTACCAGAGGCATTTTTAAATCATGAAGGATTACTAACGAAGAAAACACTTCAATATTCTTGTAAAAGATCATTAACTCATACGGTAAGAGAAGGCGACTGTATTGATGCTTTGCCTGAATTTCAAGTGATTGAAACACCTGGGCATGCTTCTACACATATTTCTTTGTACAGGGAACGTGATGGATTACTAATTGGTGGAGATGCTTTAATTCGTCATATTTCTTCTAATCCAATATTAGAACCACCATATGAGGGAGAATCAGAAAGAGCAAGGCCTTTATTACAATATAATCAAACGTTAAGACGATTAAGCGAAATGAATCTTTCACGTATCTTATCTGGACATGGAGAAGATATTGTAAATGTGAAGGAGCTAATCGAGAGTCGATTACAAAAACAAGAAACACGAGCTTTGAAAGTATTAGAATTATTAAAAGAGAAACCGATGACAGCTTTTGAAATATGTGTGAAGCTATTTCCTGTATTATATAAAGAGCAATTGCCACTTACGCTTTCAGAAACGGTTGGACAATTAGACTTTTTAGCATATAATCAACAAGTAATGATTGATGAATCCTTGCCACAATTGATTTATTATGCAAAGTAGGTGACAGCAATGACAGGACGTTTACAAGAACAAGTAATCGTCATTACAGGTGCTTCCAGCGGGATTGGAGAGCAAATTGCAATGCAGGTGGCAGAGCAAGGAGCAATTCCCGTTTTGATGGCTCGAACAGAAGAGAAATTAAAGAAATTAATGAACAAGATAAAAACGACGTATCATACGCCGTGTTACTATTATCTATTGGATGTGAGTGATGAGAATGCGGTCGAAACTGTATTTGCACGAGTATTGCAAGATATTGGACAGATTGACATACTCGTAAACAATGCTGGGTTTGGTATTTTTAAAACTTTTGAGGATGCTTCTATGCACGAAGTGAAAGGTATGTTTCAAGTGAACGTATTCGGATTAGTCGCTTGTACTAAGGCGGTTTTACCTCATATGGTAGAGCGAAATGAAGGGCAAATCATTAATATTGCTTCATTAGCAGGGAAAATTGCAACACCAAAATCCAGTGCTTATGCTGCTACAAAGCATGCGGTATTAGGATTTACAAATAGTTTGCGCATGGAACTTTCCAATACGAATATTTCTGTAACAGCAATTAACCCAGGACCAATTGATACGAACTTTTTTGACACCGCTGATCAATCAGGTACATATGTAAAAAATATGGGGCGTTACATGTTAAAACCAACATATGTAGCTGGGCAGATTGTAAAGGCAATGCATACGAAAAAAAGAGAAGTAAATTTGCCAAAATGGATGGGAATTGGTCCAAAGCTTTTTGCATTATCCCCAGGTTTATTTGAACGAATTGCAGGTAAATCATTAAGTAAAAAATAGGAGATTTCTATATGAAATCTCCTATTTTTATTTTCCGGTAATATAGTCATAAACAATATCTTCAACTGCTTCGTATACATCAATATCAGGATCTGAACCAATCATCGTTTGGATGCTTTGAATTAACATTTCCTCATCTTCTTTTGAAATAGGATTACATTGATATTGCCCAAAACTTTTTATCATCATCTTCTCGATTAATTTTTTATTCATGTTTATCCTCACTCACATGTATCCATATATTGCTTTCATTGTACTTGAAGTATATGAAAAATACTAGCATATAATATTTTGTATAAAAATTCACATTAGATATCGTTTTATTAGTAAAATTAAGGTTTTTTAATTTTTAAAAATAATAAATATTTAATTGACTCTATAAATATACAATATTATAATCATACTTAATTTCAATAATCTATATAAGGAGGAAAATATGAAAGTTGCAATTATTGGAGCAACAGGGTACGGAGGAATCGAGTTAATACGGTTATTACAACAACATCCGTATTTTTCTATTGTATCTATACACTCCTTTTCACAAGTAGGAGAGCATATAACGAGTTCATATCCACATTTACGTCGTTTTCTCGTGTATACATTGCAAGAAATCGATGTGGAATCGATTAAGAAAGAAGCAGATCTTGTTTTTTTAGCAACACCAGCAGGCGTTTCTGTCAAGCTAACCCCTCTTTTGTTAAAAGCAGGCTTAAAAGTAATCGATTTGTCTGGTGATTTTCGAATGGTGAATCCTTCTATATATGAAATGTGGTATAAAAAGCCTGCTGCAAGTGAGGAGTTTCTTCAACAAGCAGTGTATGGATTAAGTGAGTGGAAAAGAGACGAGATTCAACAAGCGAAGTTAGTTGCAAATCCTGGTTGTTTTGCTACAGCAACTTTATTAGCTATAGCACCGCTGATGCGAAATAAAATCATTGAGGAAAATTCGATAATTATTGATGCTAAATCGGGGGTATCAGGTGCTGGAAAAACACCGACTCATGCAGCTCATTTTCCGGAACTATACGATAATCTCCATATTTATAAGGTGAATGAGCATCAGCATATTCCAGAAATTGAACAAATGTTAATTGGCTGGAATGAACAAGCGAAGCCAATTACATTTAGTACACACTTAATACCAGTATCACGAGGGATTATGGTTACTCTTTATGCAAAAATAAGGAAATATGTACAAATAGAAGAACTTCATAATTTGTATACAAATATTTATAAAAATGCTTATTTTGTCCGTATTCGCCCGTATGGAGAATTCCCAAGTATAAAAGAAGTAAGAGGATCAAATTATTGTGACATCGGCATTGGTTATGATGAAAGAACGAAAAGAATTACGGTAGTTGCTGTGATTGACAATATGATGAAGGGGGCGGCAGGGCAAGCTGTTCAAAATGCAAATTTAGTAGCGAGGCTAGATGAGAAAACAGGATTACAATATATACCAATTTATCCATAAGGAGGGAGAGAGTTGATTCAAACAGACTGTCTTATAAAAGTTCAAAATGGTTCCATCGTCTCACCGCAAGGCTTCTCAGCAATTGGAATCAAAGCGGGGTTGAAAAAAGAGAAAAAAGACCTTGGAGTAATTGTATGTGATGTACCAGCAATTTGCGCTGCTGTTTATACAACAAATCAGATTCAAGCTGCCCCAGTACAAGTGACGAAAGAAAGTATCGGGGTGGATGGAACATTACAAGTAATTATTGTAAATAGCGGAAATGCAAATGCTTGTACGGGTATGAAAGGGCTAGAAGATGCGTATGAAATGCGCGCGCTGACAGCGAAACAATTTTCTATAAAGGAAAGTGATGTAGCTGTAGCTTCAACGGGAGTAATTGGAATACATTTACCGATGGAAGTCATTCGAACGGGTATTTCAGCACTTGTACCGATGAAAGAGAAAGAAATTGCAGAGTCTTTTTATGAAGCAATCTTAACAACAGATCTTATAGAAAAACGATCTAGTTATCAATTCATGATTGAAGGAAAAAAAGTAACAATTTCAGGAGCAGCAAAAGGATCAGGAATGATACATCCTAATATGGCAACCATGCTTAGTTTTATTACAACAGATGCAAAAATAGAACGTGAATCATTACAAGCAGCGTTATCAGAAGTAACAAATCGAACTTTTAATCAAATTACTGTTGATGGAGATACTTCGACTAATGACATGGTCATTGTTATGGCAAGTGGACTCGTAGAAACGACATCGATTCACAAAAATCATCCAGAGTGGAATAAATTTGTCATTGCATTGCAGAACGTTTGTGAGGATTTAGCAAAGCAAATTGCCAAAGACGGAGAGGGAGCTACTAAATTAGTAGAAGTAAATGTTTGCGGGGCGCGAACGGAAGAAGAAGGAAGGCAGATTGCCAAACAAATTGTAAGATCCAGTCTTGTCAAGACAGCAATGTATGGTGAAGATCCAAATTGGGGACGTATCATTAGTGCAATTGGTCAATGCGGGATAAAGATTGAACCTACTACTGTCGATATTGCAGTACAATCTATCGCTGTACTACGAGAGAGTGAGCCGCAAGAATTTTCAGAAGAAGAAATGGAACACCAATTACAAAAGGATGAAATTATCATTGATGTGCATCTGCATTTAGGAGAAGAAAAAGGTACTGCATGGGGGTGTGATTTAAGTTACGATTACGTCAAAATAAATGCTTGTTATCGTACATAAGGGGAGAAAAAAGATGAACGAGTGCATTGTAATAAAATGCGGTGGAAGTATGTTAGAACGTTTGGATAGCACCTTTTTTCATTGTATAGAGAAATTGAAAAGAAAGTATCGCATTGTTATTGTTCATGGCGGAGGACCTGATATTGATAAAATATTAAAAAAACTTCAAATTCCAATTGAAAAGAAACACGGTTTACGAGTAACTTCACAAGAAGTTATGGAAGTGGTTCAAATGGTTTTATGCGGCAGTACAAATAAAAATTTAGTACAGAATTTTCAAAGGTATGGATTACCTGCAATTGGAATTTCTGGTTGCGATGGAAAGTTGCTTCAGGCGAAGCCACTGAATAAGAAGATTGGTTATGTGGGAGAAGTGAGTAAAGTTGAGAGTTCCTTGCTAGAAGGAGTGCTTAATTTGAATTATATTCCAATTATTGCTCCGATAGGGATAGGGGAGGAGCAAGTGTACAACATAAATGCAGATATAGCAGCTGCTGGAATTGCAGCGGCACTTAGAGTAAAAGAACTTATTTTTATAACAGATGTTGATGGATTACTGTACGAAGGGAAATTAGTTAAGAAAACAGATGAGATAGAAATTCTTGACATGATAGAGAAAGAGATTATTACAGGTGGAATGATTCCAAAAGTACAGGCTGCACTTGTTGCGTTAAGAATGGGGATTCAAAGTGTAAGCATTGTCAATGGTACAAAAAATTTTATTGGATTAACCGGTGAATGGATTGGAACAACAGTAACAAGGGGGAGGTTGCAGTATGAATAGTTTGATTTTTCCGACATATATAAGGCGTGAAATAGAAATAGTAAAAGGAATTGGTACGAAAGTAATGGACAGAAGCGGAAAAGAATACTTAGATTTTACGTCTGGAATTGCCGTCTGCAATTTAGGACATTGTCACCCAAATCTTATCGAAAATGTAACGAAACAACTACACGAAATGTGGCACATATCTAATCTTTTCTCGCATTCTATTCAAGAAGATGTAGCAAGATTGTTAACGGAAGATAGAGAATTAAAATATGTATTTTTCTGTAATAGCGGTGCTGAGGCGAATGAAGCAGCATTGAAAATTGCGCGTAAATATACAGGGAAATCTCTTGTTTTAACATTTCAGCAGTCTTTTCATGGTCGAACATTTGGAACGATGAGTGCAACAGGACAAGAAAAGGTAAAAGAAGGATTTGGACCACTTCTTCCATCATTTTTACATCTTCCTTTCAATGATATAGCTGCTCTTAGAGAAGCGATGAATCAAGATGTAGCCGCAATTTTGGTTGAAATTGTTCAAGGAGAAGGTGGTGTTTTACTGGCTCATTGCGACTTCTTGCAAGAAATTGAAAAGTTATGTAAAGAATATGGAGCGCTTTGTATTATTGATGAGGTACAGACGGGAATAGGGAGAACAGGTACATTGTTCGCTTATGAACAGACAGGTCTATCTCCTGATATTGTAACAGTGGCAAAAGCATTAGGAAATGGAATTCCAGTTGGGGCCATGATAGGAAGAGAAGAGTTAGCGGTGGCTTTTACAGCAGGAACACATGGTTCAACATTTGGCGGGAATTATATTGCAATGGCTGCTACCAAAGCAGTATTACAACTTGCAAAACAACCATCATTTTTACAAGAGGTCAAAGAAAAAGGCGCGTATTTCTTGCAAAGGTTGAAACAAGAGTTGTTACACGTTGAAGACATTTGTGCTATTCGCGGGCGAGGACTTATGGTTGGGACTTCTTGTAAAAAGAATGTCTCATCTTATATTGAGCAATTAGAAAAAGAAGGACTTCTTGCACTGCAAGCTGGTTCCAATGTGTTACGGCTATTACCACCACTCATTGTTACAAAGGAAGAGTTAGAACAAGCCATATACATGATCAAAAAAGTAATCTGTACAAAAATATTACCATCTATATAAGGGGGAAATACGATGTCAATTGTACAAGTGCCGAAATTACAAACGAAACATGTATTAACTTTGGAAGAATTAACGCAAGAAGAAATCATTTCTGTAATTAAGTTTGCCATATATTTAAAAAAGAATAAACATGAACCTTTTTTAAAGGGAAAAATATTAGGGCTCATTTTTGATAAACAGTCTACACGTACACGTGTCTCCTTTGAAGCAGGAATGATGCAACTCGGTGGACATGGAATGTTTTTAAGTGGGAAAGACATGCAACTTGGACGAGGGGAAAGTATTGCTGATACGGCAAAAGTTTTATCAAAATATATTGATGGGATTATGATTCGTACCTTTTCACATGCAGATGTTGAAGAACTTGCAAAAAAGGCTAACATTCCTGTTATTAATGGATTAACAGATGACCACCATCCATGTCAAGCACTGGCCGACTTAATGACAATTTATGAAGAAGTTCGTACATTTAAAGGCATAAAACTAGCTTATATAGGTGATGGAAATAACGTATGCCATTCTTTATTAGTAGCGAGTGCAAAAGTAGGAATGGATATGGCAGTCGCAACACCAAGAGGTTATGAGCCAAACGGGAGAATGATACAAAAAGCATTAGAAATTGCTGAAGAGACTGGAGCAAAACTTGAATTTTTCCATGCCCCACAGCTAGCAGTAGCAGAAGCTGATTTTGTTTATACTGATGTTTGGATGAGTATGGGGCAAGAAGGCGCTCAAGAAAAAAAGGTAATATTTCAGCCATTTCAAATCAATTGTGAACTTGTCCAATATGCAAAGAAGACATATCGTTTTTTACATTGTTTACCTGCACACCGCGGGGAAGAAGTGACGAGTGAAATCATCGATGGTATGCACTCGATTGTTTTTACGCAAGCGGAGAATCGTTTGCATGCTCAGAAGGCTTTACTAGTAAGTATATTCGAGAACATGAAAGAACCTTCCTAGCATGGGAGGGTTTTTGTGTCATTTTAAAAAAATATAAAGTATGTTAAAGGGGAAATAATCGAACAAATAAGGAACAAAACATGTAAGCTCGTTTTGTTCGAAAGAGTGTCACATTCATTTTCCAATGTGAATATGTGTAAGAAAAGGAGGGGATTAGATGTACGATTACTATGGGAATCCAATCGATTCATATGTATATTATTATCCCGCTTTTATAAGGCAGCTACCGTATCAGTATGAACAGCCTTCTCAGGAACTAAGGCCGTATTTAACAACTTGGCCATATTCAAATGTATATTATGGTAACTATTATGAATCATAAAGCTGCTTCTTTCTGAAGCAGCTTTATACATTTGTTTTCAAAATTAAATTTTGAATCGTTTGAAGAGAGTGAATGAGTTGGTCGCGCTCTTCTTTAGATAATGTTTGAAAATTTTCTTTTAGTTTGTTTAAAATAAATTGCTGATATTGACTTACCATTAATTTCCCTTCAGATGTAAGAGAAATTAATATGACCCGTCGATCTTTTTCGCTATAATGACGCTCTATCAATTCCTCTTGAATTAATTTATTTAATAGAGGTGTCATATTGGGCCTTGAAATCGCTAAACGCTTTCCAATTTCTGATACTGTTAATGTACCGTGTTCATGTAATAGCAATAACACCTGTGTATGAGATGCTGGCATGTGCCTTTGAGAAGGAAATTCTCCAGGAAGCATAAATTTGCGATAAAAAAGAGGCACTAACGAAAGAAGATGATCAACAATACGTTCCCACTCGCGTGATTCCATATAAAGGCCTCCTTCCATGATTATTGTAACAAAAAAGGTATCGTATAAAAATAGGATTGTTTGGAGCTACCTTAATATTTATAGGACAATACTTGCTTTGTAAATATATTTGCGATAACTTCATAGCCTTTGTCATTTGGATGTACTTGATCATAGAGCAATTCTTTTTTATCATTTGATATTAACTTTCGAATCGGTACAACAATGGACGGTGGATTCGATTTTGAAATGGAGTAAACAGAATCATTCCAACCATCTAAAAACATATCTGCATACGAGGCGATAGAATCGTCAAGTTGCAAAGGGTTGTAGAGTTCAGAGAGAATGAGTAAAGCATTTGGATTCAGCGATCGAACTGTCTTCACAATTGTTTTTACATCCGCTTCAAACCGTGCTTTTTCTCTGTTTAACATTTTTATACCATCTATAACACCTACATCGCGCTTGAGACGAAATAAATTATTTCCTCCAATATTAATCGTAATTATATGTGCTTCTTTCATTTTTTGCTGTACATTTTCTGACTGCATCTTTTTGATGAGACGATCTGTTGTAAGACCGTTTACACCAAGGTTTTCTACATGGATCGGCTTATGGATTTGTTCTTCAATTTGTTTGGAAGCCAATTCTGCAAATCCTCCTTGAGTAGAACCATATCCTTTGGCAAGCGAGTCGCCTAGTACAAGATGATAAAATGAATCATTTGTTTGTTTATCAATCCAATGAGGGGGAGATGTTTCTGTTGTTTTTCCTCCATTTTCCTTTTGAATTGTCTCATCGTTCTTTTCAAAGTATGAATAAGAAATGATTAGAAGGAGGAGACAAACAATAATGAAGATGACTTTTTTCATAAATTTATCCTCCTTGTAATTGGTAATTGTATCATATTGAACAGTATAAGCAATGGAAGGATATATTATATTTTTCTGAAAAGTTTACAATAACTTTCCAGAAAATTTGTAGAAGTATGTCAAAAATTATTGACGATATGAAAGTATGTTCGATATGATAATGTCAGATAAGTGACGACATATCGCTCTATTAAGAAGAAAAAAGAGAGAAAGGTATTACAAGCTTATTGTATTTGGGACAATTTTATAAGGGGGATTTTTTGTGAAAAAATCAAAGAAGGTGTTAGCTGGAGCAACGCTTGCATTAGGTGTTATAGCCCCGCAAGTAGTACCAACCACTGCTCATGCGGAAGGACAGACAGAGGAGAGCACAGTTCATTTACGAATTTTAGAAACATCTGATATTCATGTGAACTTAATGAATTATGATTATTATCAAACGAAAACAGATAATAAAGTAGGGCTTGTTCAAACGGCAACACTTGTCAATCAAGCGCGTGAAGAAGTAAAAAACTCTGTTTTATTTGATGACGGAGATGCGATACAAGGAACACCGCTTGGGGACTATGTAGCGCAAAAAGGGTTGGATGGGAATTATATACATCCATTATATCGTGTAATGAATTTAATGAAGTATGACGTCATTTCTTTAGGAAATCATGAGTTTAACTATGGCTTAGATTATTTAAAGAAAGCAATTAGTAAGACTGAATTTCCAGTTGTGAATTCAAATGTGTATAAAGATGACCATGATGATAATGAAGAAAATGATGAAAATTACTTTAAGCCATATCATATTTTTGAAAAAGAAGTAGAAGATGAATCCGGTCAAAAGCATAAGGTGAAGATTGGGGTAATGGGATTTGTACCACCACAAATTATGAACTGGGATAAGGCGAATTTAGAAGGAAAAGTAAAAGCGAAAGATATCGTCCAAACAGCTAAGAAAATGGTTCCAAAAATGAAAGCAGAAGGTGCAGATATTATCGTTGCGCTAGCGCACTCTGGTGTGGATAAAAGCGGTTACAATACAGGGATGGAAAACGCTTCATTTTATTTAACAGAAGTTCCTGGTGTTGATGCAGTGTTGATGGGACACTCACATACAGTAGTCACAGATACATTTAACGGTGTACCTGTTGTAATGCCAGGTGTGTTCGGTAGCAACTTAGGCGTTATTGATATGCAGCTGAAAAAAGTAGATGGTAAGTGGCAAGTTCAAAAGGATAAATCTGTTCCAACAGTTCGCGCTATTGCAGATAGTAAAGGAAACGCATTAGTTAAATCTGACCAAAGGTTAGTTGACGAGATTAAGGAGGAACACGAAGCGACGATTCAATATGTTAATACACCTGTTGGGAAAACAACAGCGCCAATTAATAGTTATTTTTCACTTGTGCAAGACGATCCATCGGTCCAACTTGTGACACAGGCGCAGAAATGGTATGTAGAAAAGTTGTTTGCTGAAAATGGACAATATAGCAAGTATAAAGGCATTCCTATATTATCGGCAGGTGCACCATTTAAGGCAGGGGGAAGAAATGGTGCGACATATTATACAGATATTCCAGCGGGTACTCTAGCTATTAAAAACGTAGCCGATTTATATGTATATCCGAATACGTTATATGCTGTGAAAGTAAATGGTGCACAAGTAAAAGAATGGCTTGAAATGTCGGCAGGGCAGTTTAATCAAATTGACCCAGCTAAATCTGAAGAACAATCACTTGTTAATGTAAGCTATCCTACATATAATTTTGATATTTTAGATGGCCTGAAATATGAAATTGATGTTACACAACCAGCGAAGTACGATAAAGACGGAAAAGTGGTACATCCAACTGCAAATCGCATTATCAATATGACATATGACGGAAAACCGGTAACAGATGAACAAGAATTTATTGTTGCTACAAATAACTATCGTGGTAGCAGTCAAACATTCCCTGGTGTAAATAAAGGGGAAGTGGTGTATCAATCACAAGATGAAACGCGTCAAATTATTGTGAAATATATGCAAGAGACGCCAGTTATTAATCCAGCGGCAGATCAAAACTGGTCATTTAAGCCAATCAATGCTGAAAAGTTAAATATTACATTTGATTCTTCGCCAAATGCACAAAAGTATATTACGAAAGATGGAAACATTTCTTATGTTGGTCCATCGGAAAATGAATTTGCAAAATATGCAATTGACTTAACGAACAAGAAGGAAGAAGAGAAGCCGGTACCACCAGTAGCGGATGAAGGAAATAAAGAAGAGAAGCCGGTACCACCAGTAGCAGATGAAGGAAATAATGGAGATCAGGCGACAGCAGACGCTATCAATAAAAATGAAGATGTAACAACTACAAATGTAAGCGAAGATAAAGAAACAAATAAAATAGAACGAGATCTTCCAAAAACGGGAGCAAATGTTTTTTCAACAATTGGGGCAGGACTTGCTTTTATTGGAGCAGGTATGTTCATGTTATTTAGAAGAAAGAAAGCAAATAGATAAGTAAAAGAGGGTTACCGACGTGGTAATCCTCTTTTTACTTAAGAAATTGTCACAGATTTTTCTTTCTTCCAAGAAAGACCCAATCCTGTAAAGCCAACGATAATCGTGATAATTGGACATGCTAGGCAGAAGATGGAGTATGGAACGTAATCTATTGTGGGAACGCTGAGCACATTTGCCAAGAATACACCACTTACGCCCCAAGGTACAAGCGGATTAATAACTGTACCAGCATCTTCTAACACCCTTGATAAATTGCGACGCTTTAAGCCTACTTCATCATATTTATTAGCAAATGCTTGGCCTGTTAAAACGATGGATAAATATTGTTCACCGAGTAAGAAATTGACGCCGATTGCTGTTGAAGCAGTAGAAATAATTAAACGTGTACTCGTTTTGACGAAATGAGAAATCATGTTCATTAATTGTGTAATAATGCCCATACCTTGTAGTAAGCCGCCCATAGAAAGAGCTAGAAAAATAAGGGCAATGGACATCATCATACTTTGTAAACCACCGCGGGATAATAAGCTGTCAATGTCTTTTATTCCCGTCTTAGAAACATAACCTTCTTGCATAATTTTCATTAAATCAGCAAGTGAGGTACTTGGTTTGAAAAGAAAGAGAATGATAATACCTGCGACAATACCAGCAAGTAATGTTGGAACGGCCGGTACCCTTTTAAAAGCAAATATGAAGAGCAACAAAATAGGAATAAGTGTCACAATTGAAATGGTTGTATTTTTCTCTAGAACATTTATAAAGTTAGAAAAATCAACATCTCCTGCAGAGCCTTTTCCTAAAATAAAGAAGGCGATAAAGGCAATGATAAAAGCAGGAATTGTCGTCCAAAGCATGTTGCGAATATGCTCGAATAAGTCTACCCCAGTTACAGCTGGAGCTAAATTTGTTGTGTCTGATAAAGGTGACATTTTATCACCGAAGAAAGCTCCAGAAATAATTGCTCCTGCGATCAGTGCTGCGTCATAGCCAAGAGCAGTACCCATTCCCATAAATGCAAGTCCGACTGTTGCGGCTGTTGTAAAAGCACTACCAATACTTGTTCCAACAATTGCACAAACGACAAATACCGTTGGGATGAAGACCTTAGGTGATACGAGTCCAAATCCGTATACCATTAATGTTGGAATTGTTCCAGCTGCAATCCAAACGCTAATTAAAACACCAACGAGTAAGAAAATAAAAATAGATGGAATGCCCGCTGAAATACTACTTATCATACCTTTTTCCATAGTAGACCACGAAATCTTTTTCATAAATCCGAACGCTAATAACACAATAATGCCAAATAAAATAGGAATATGTGGTGATGTCTCTAGTCTAATAACGCTAAAACCGATACAAAAAAAGATTAGAACTGTTAAAAGAACTGATTCAATTTTTGAAACCATTGTTTGCCCCTCCTAATAAATGAAAAACATTCTTTTTTAATTAAAATTCGCCAATATTATATATTTCCTTCTAAAATATTAGAATTTTTTGACAAATACCGAGTGAGTGTTTGATAGCATAAAAAAACGCCCCTGCAAAATATGCAGGGACGAAAAAAACTCGCGGTACCACCCTAGCTTGTGAAAAAAAGATAACACAAAATAAGGGAGAAAAACGCACCATCAAAAATAAAAAACGCCCCTGCAAAATATGCAGGGACGAAAAACTCGCGGTACCACCCTAAATTGTGAAATGATTTATTTCACCACTCTGTAGAAGTAACGGTCTATTTACCGTCTTTTACTACTCCAAATGTTTCGTAAAAGAAGCTCCAGGGGGTAATTCATAATTCGCTCTGTACTAGTTTGCACCGACCACTAGCTCTCTGTAATCAAGAAACGAAATACTACTAAGTCCTATCAACGCCGAATTCATATGATGTTAGTTAAATTTTTAACACATATAGATCTTGTATGTCAATAAAAATAGGGATTATTTTTTATAGAAAATAAAGGAGAAAGTTTTATTATGATGAATTTGTTCGTTATAATGAATTTCGAGAGGAGGAGAGAAATGAAGAAAAAACTATTTCTTTTTACAGCCTTATTTATTTTAGTTGGAAGTGCAGGAATTTACACAGCTTTTGCTGCGACGCCAGATCAAACGAAACAAAAGAGCATAGAAACGAAAGGAAATCAGAAGGAAAATAGAGGAAAAATTGCTGAGAAATTAGGGGTATCAGTTGAAGGGAAGAGTGAGCAGGAAATTCAAGAAGAATTAAGTAAAGCAAGATATGAAAAGAGACATGAGTTATTAATCGAGCATGCAAAACAGCTTGGAATTGATACGGAAGGAAAGAAAGATGAGGAAAT
This sequence comes from Bacillus cytotoxicus NVH 391-98, assembly GCF_000017425.1. Lineage (GTDB taxonomy): Bacteria > Bacillota > Bacilli > Bacillales > Bacillaceae_G > Bacillus_A > Bacillus_A cytotoxicus. The sequence continues at coordinate 2,894,429 of NC_009674.1, read as the reverse complement.
TATTCTGGAAATCGGTAAGATCCAGCATGGAAGATGAAACGACTTATCATAGGATAAGTCGTTCTTTTTTAAGAACGAATCATTGAAAAGGAATTGACAGAGATTTCTCTTTAATGTTAACTTTATTTGTAAATAAGTTAACATTAGGGGTGACAATTATGACAGTAAGTAGTCGTACACGAGAAAAAATACCGTATACATATGAAGAATTAGCGGAAAAGAATAAAGCGTATGTATGGCACCCATTTACACAAATGAAGGATTATATAGCAGAAGATCCAGTTATTATTGAAAGAGGTGAAGGGCGTAAATTGTATGATGTGCATGGTAACGCTTACTGGGATGGAGTTTCTTCCATTTGGCTTAATGTACATGGACATCACGTTCCAGAATTGGATGAAGCAATTCGTGAGCAATTAAATAAGATCGCTCATTCTACTATGTTAGGGCTTGCAAATGTACCGTCTATTTTACTTGCAGAAAAGGTTATTGAAGTTGTTCCAAAAGGGTTAAAAAAGGTATTTTATTCAGATTCAGGTTCGACAGCTGTTGAGATTGCAATTAAAATGGCGTTTCAATATTGGCAACATAAAGGGAAACCTAAAAAACAAAAGTTTATTACATTAAAAGAAGCATATCATGGTGATACGATTGGTGCTGTTTCTGTAGGAGCAATCGACTTGTTTCACCAAGTGTATCGCTCTCTTTTATTTCATGCAATCAAAATGCCTTATCCGTCTACATATCGTTCTCCTTATGGTAATAACGAGGAGGAAATCGTTCAAAAGCATTTGGAAGAAATGGAGGAATTATTGAAACAGAAACATGAAGAAATTGCAGCACTGATTGTAGAGCCTTTAATACAAGGGGCTGGCGGTATGATTACAATGCCAAAAGGGTATTTGAAAGGGCTTCGTGATTTATGTACAAAGTATCATATTTTATTTATTACAGATGAAGTAGCAACAGGATTTGGCCGTACAGGAAAAATGTTCGCCTGCGAGCATGAGGGAGTGACGCCGGATATATTAACAGCTGGAAAAGGATTAACTGGTGGATATTTACCGGTAGCGATTACCGTAACAACAGATGAGGTTTACAATGCTTTTTTAGGTGACTACGCAGAACAGAAAACCTTTTTTCATGGCCATAGTTATACAGGAAATCCACTAGGTTGTGCAGTAGCGATTGCAAATCTAGAACTTTATGAAAAAACAAATGTAGTACAAAACGTTGTAAAAAAGGCAGATTATGTAGCAAATAAATTGGCAGCGCTTTATGAGTATAAACATGTTGGTGATATTCGCCAACGTGGCTTGATGATTGGGATAGAACTTGTTGCAAATAGGGAAACAAAAGAGCCGTTTGAATGGACAGAGCGGGTAGGAGTAGAAGTATGTAAACGATCAAGAGAGCTTGGGATGATATTGCGCCCTCTTGGTAACACAATTGTATTCATGCCTCCGTTAGCATCTCAAATAGATGAACTAGATGAAATGTTACGCATTTTATATCAAGCAATTGCAGATATTACGGAGGGGAAATCATGAGTGGCTTTTTTATTACAGCAACGGATACCGAAGTAGGAAAAACAGTTGTTACAGGTGCAATAGCGGGGGGACTTAGAAAGCTTGGACATCATATAGGAGTATATAAACCGTTGCAAAGTGGTCATAGCGCTTCTCACCCAGAAGGTGATGCAGCTAGATTAAAGATGGCATCAGGAGTAGAAACAGCAGTGGATAAAATTTGTCCGTATTCGGTTGAAGAACCGCTTGCTCCAAGATTGGCAATGCAGCGTGCAGGAAGAACGGTAACATTGGCGGATATTACTTCTTATTATAATGAGCTAATGGCAGAGTTTGATAGTTTATTAGTAGAAGGGGCAGGGGGACTTGCTGTTCCTTATACAGAAGATGCACTCGTTGTTGATTTTGCTAAGCAATTAAAATTACCGCTTATCATTGTTGCGCGTCCCACATTAGGTACTGTCAATCATACTGTTTTAACAATCTCATATGCGAAAGCAAAAGGTTTGCAAGTTGCAGGTGTTATTTTATCGGGCTGTAAAGAAGATGAGAAAGAACGTGTACAAGAAAATAAAAAAATGATTGAAGAGTTAAGTGATGTGCCAGTTTTCGGTTTATTTCCAAAGATTCGGGAAGAATATACGCGCGATGAACTAATAAAAGCAGCAGAAGAGAGTATTCAGATTTCATATTTAGAGGAGTATATGAAAAATGGAACAAGCATGGAATTTACACTTTTACGCTAGTTTAAATCGTCTAAAAGAAAAGTCACAATACCGTGAAGTAGTGGTAACGAATCAAGCTGAAGAACCGTGGCTGATTCGGAACGGAGCGCGTATGCTGAATTTGGCATCGAATAATTATCTCGGTTTAGCGGGGGATAGTCGGTTAAAAGAAGCGGCTATTGAAGCGATAAGGACATATGGAGTAGGAGCGACGGCATCACGGCTTGTGGTAGGAAACTATTCCCTTTATGAAGAGGTAGAAAAGAGTATTTGCGATTGGAAGCATACAGAGAAAGCGATGATTGTGAACAGTGGATATACAGCGAATGTTGGAGCCATTTCTTCTCTAATGGGACGCCATGATGTCATTTTCAGTGATAAATTAAATCATGCTAGTATTGTTGACGGAGTGAAACTGAGCGGTGCAAAGCAGAAACGATATCGTCATAATGATTTACATCACTTGGAGCAGCTACTACAAACAACACCTTCTGAAAAGAGAAAGTTAATTGTAACAGATACGGTGTTTAGTATGGAGGGAGATGTTGCTCATTTAAAAGAATTGATTGCATTGAAAGAGAAATATGGAGCACTTCTTATGATTGATGAAGCACATGCCAGTGGCATATACGGGGAACGCGGTGCTGGAATTGCGCATGTGGAGCCAGAGCTTTCTAAAAAAATTGATATTCATATGGGTACATTTAGTAAAGCGTTAGGGTGTTATGGGGCTTATTTAGCAGGAAATGAAGTTTGCATTGATTATATGAGAAACAAGATGAGAAGTTTTATTTTTACAACGGCATTGCCACCAGGGGTACTTGCCACTATACAGTGTGCAATTGCTATTGTGAAAGAAGACGAGGCAAGACGAAAAAGACTTTTAGAAAACGGTGCGTATTTTCGTAATGTGTTAAAAGAAGCTGGATATAACATTGGCAATAGTTCAACACATATTGTTCCGGTTATTGTAACGTCGAATGAAGCGGCGATACGCTTTAGTAGAAAAGTGCAAGAAGCTGGAATTGTAGCGATTGCAATTCGGCCACCAACTGTTCCGCATAATAGCTCGCGCATTCGATTTACAGTGACATCTGAGCATACAAAGTCTGATTTAGAGTGGGCGATTCGGCAAATTGTGAACATTGGAAAAGAAGAGGGGTTTGTGGAATGAAACAACTTAAGCTAATCTTTATCCCTGGATGGGGAATGGAAAAACAAGTATGGAGCCCAATCCTTTCACTTTTGCAGGAAAGTTTTGCCGAGTATATTGAGTGGCATGATGTAAAAGAAATCAATGAATTTGCAAAGCGGGTAGAAAAAGCTGCTGAAGGATACGATGTCATTTTAATCGGGTGGTCGCTTGGCGCGTTAGTTGCCCTTGAAGTATGTAACAATGTGAAAACAAAGGGAATGATTTTAATAAGTAGTACAGCAAAGTTTACAGTAGATGAAAGGTATAAACATGGCTGGAAACCTTCTTTTGTTGAGAGAATGAAAAGGAATATAAAAAAAAGAAAGAATGAGACATTGAGCCGTTTTTATATAAGTATGTTTGCCGAAGAAGAGAGTGCTGTAAAAGAATCATTTGAAAATATGATAAAAGAATTTCAAGGTGATTCGACAGAGTCTTTACAAACAGGGCTCGATTATTTAATGAGAGCGGACATGAGGGAACGCTTAAAAGATGTAAATGTACCAATGTTACTTTTACATGGAGAACAAGATTCCATTTGTCCTTTGCCTGCTGCTCATTACATAAAAGAAAAGACAAATGCAACACTTAAAGTGATTCATCAAGCGGGGCATGCCATTTGTATAACGAATTTTGAATATTGCGCAAATGAAATTAATAAATTCATAGAGGGGATACGAAATGATCAATAAAACATTGTTGCAAAAACGATTTAATAGAGCGGCTGTATCCTATGATCAATATGCCAATGTACAAAAGAAAATGGCTCGTCATTTACTTTCGCAGTTGGAAAAACGATATAGCAAAGCAGCGGCGATTCGAATTTTAGAACTTGGCTGCGGAACGGGATATATCACGGAGAAGCTTGTGCATTTATTTCCGAATGCACAGATTACAGCTATTGACTTCGCGGAGAGTATGATTGCTGTTGCGAAACAAAGACGCCATGTTGATGAAGTTACCTTTCGATGTGAAGATATTGAAAAGCTTATATTAGACGACTTCTATGATGTCATCATCTCCAATGCAACATTTCAATGGTTAAATGATTTGCAGGTGTCCCTTGTAAAGTTATATAAGCATTTAGCTGGAGAAGGCATCTTGTTATTTTCAACATTTGGAAATCGAACGTTCCAAGAACTCCATCGTGCTTTTGAACGAGCGAAAGAAGAAAAAAATATAAAAAGTCATGTATCAATTGGACAGCGTCTTTTTACAAAAGCGCAGTTGCAAAATATATGTTCCATAAAAAAAGGGAATGTTCATGTATCTGAAACATGTTACATAGAGAAATTTACTCATGTTAGAGACTTTTTTAAGTCGATTCGCAAAGTTGGTGCAACAAATAGTAATGAAGATACGTATTGTCAAAGTCCTTCTCTCTTTCGGGCGATGCTTCGCATATATGAGAGAGACTTTACGAAAGAAGGGGAGATTATAGCAACGTACCATGCTTTATTTGCGCACATAGAAAAAGAGGGGAAGAGGAGAAATGAAACAAATACAAACAAAAGTAGATTGGAAGAAAATTGCGTTTGAAGGGATAGAAGGAAAAAGGATAACGAAAGAGGATGCGTTAGCGATTTTAGAAGCAGATGATACAGAAGTATTAGAGATTATGAATGCTGCATATATGATTCGTCATCATTATTTTGGTAAAAAAGTGAAATTAAATATGATTATTAATACGAAATCGGGATTATGTCCAGAAGATTGTGGTTACTGTTCTCAATCAATCGTTTCTGAAGCACCGATTGATAAGTATGCTTGGTTGACACAAGAAAAAATTGTTGAAGGAGCACACGAAGCAGTTCGCCGAAAAGCTGGTACATATTGTATTGTTGCATCTGGTCGCCGTCCAACAGACAAAGAGGTAAATCATGTCATTGGTGCGGTGAAAGAAATTAAAGAAACAACGGATTTAAAGATATGTTGTTGCTTAGGCTTTTTAAATGAGGATCAAGCAAAACGATTAGCCGAGGCCGGGGTTCACCGTTATAATCATAACTTGAATACACATGCGAATCATTATGATAATATTTGCTCCACACACACGTATGATGACCGAGTAGATACGGTAGAAAAAGTGAAGCAAGCGGGCATTTCTCCTTGTTCTGGTGCAATCTTTGGAATGGGAGAAACGAAAGAGGAGCGCGTGGAAATTGCTTTTGAGTTACAACGGCTAGATGCAGACTCTATTCCATGTAATTTTCTCGTCTCTGTAAAAGGCACTCCGTTTGAAGGGCGAAAAGAATTAACGCCAGTGGAATGTTTAAAAATATTAGCGATGATGCGTTTTGTAAATCCTTCCAAAGAAATTCGAATTTCTGGAGGCCGTGAACTAAATCTAAGATCTGTACAGCCGTTAGGATTATTTGCAGCCAATTCGATTTTCGTTGGAGATTATTTAACAACAGTAGGTCAAGAGTCAACAGCAGACTGGGAGATGATTCAGGACCTAGGATTTGAAATTGAGGAATGTGCGTTATAAGTAAGAAAAACCAAGCTTTTAGAGCAAGCTTGGTTTTTGTAATTAAAATGTAATAAAGTGGAAATAGGGTTGTCTGGAAGCCATTTGCTCCTGGAAATACAAAAGTTTGGCCGAATTTTCCAATCTAAAATGGTGCATAGTAAAAATGGAATTTACATTGGGTTGGAGGATTTTACATGCACAAGTATATATTGGCTATTATGACGACACTTATTTTAGTAAAAGCGATTAGTTCAGATCCTGTAAAAGCAGTGCAAACCCCTGAACAGAAGGAAATGCAACAAAGAATTGAACAACATTTTCGAACAAAGGCAGAACACTATGGGATTAAAACTGAGGGAAAAGATTTAAAAGAGGTAAGAAAAGAATTACATATTGTAGAGGAAGAAAAAAAGAGAGAAAATGTTTGGAAAACAGCACAAAATTTACGAATTAAGACGGAAGGGAAAACAATGGAAGAGTTAATTCGAGATGTACGAAAGAAAGTAAGAAAATAAGGAATTCGACTTCATTTTGAGAAACATAAAAAAGAGGCAAACGCCTCTTTTTTATGCCCATTGTTTTGATAAATGAGCCATTTCAATTGCGGAAACTGCAGATTCATAGCCTTTATTTCCAGCTTTTGTCCCTGCGCGTTCAATTGCTTGTTCAATTGTTTCAGTAGTTAATACACCAAAAATAACGGGAATTTCTGTTTGTAGTGACAAAGATGCAACGCCTTTAGCAACTTCATTACAAACGTAGTCATAGTGTGATGTAGCCCCGCGAATAACAGTGCCGAGTGTAATCACTGCATCATACTTACCGCTATTTGCCATCTTTTTAGCGATGAGTGGAATTTCAAATGCACCTGGAACCCATGCGACATCAATATGAGTTTCTTCTACACCATGTCGTTTTAAGCCGTCTAATGCGCCCCCTAAAAGTTTGCTTGTAATAAATTCATTAAAACGTCCTACTACTACTCCAATTTTTAATCCTGTACCTACTAAATGACCTTCGAATACCATCATGATCTCTCCTTTAAATAGATTATAAGTTTAATAAATGACCTAATTTTGTTACTTTTGTCTGTAAATATGTTTTATTTTCTTGTTTTGTTGGCATTTGCAATGGTACGCGCTCAACAATTTCTAGTTCGTACCCTTGTAAGCCAGCAATTTTTCTTGGATTATTTGTTAATAAGCGCAGCTTTTGTAATCCTAAGTCTTTTAATATTTGTGCACCAATACCATAATCGCGAAGGTCTGCTGGAAATCCTAACTTTTCATTTGCTTCTACTGTATCTAGCCCTTCTTCTTGTAATTTATAAGCGCGCAATTTATTGAGAAGTCCAATGCCGCGCCCTTCTTGTCTCATATAAAGAAGCACGCCTCTACCTTCACGCTCAATTTGCGTAAGGGCAGCATGGAGTTGTGGTCCACAATCACAGCGGCAAGAGCCGAAAACGTCCCCAGTTAAGCATTCAGAATGAACGCGGACAAGAACAGGCTCATCTGTTGAAACATCACCTTTTATAAGAGCGATATGTTCTTTTTGATCTAGAGAATTCGTGTAACCAATTGCATGGAATGTACCAAATTCAGTTGGTAATGTAATTTCAACTTCTTTTGTCACAAATGTTTCGTGATGGCGACGATATGCAATTAAATCTTCGATTGTAATCATCTTGATATCAAATTGCTTAGCAACTTGTATTAAATCAGGGACGCGAGCCATCGTGCCATCTTCCTTTATAATTTCACAAATAACTCCTACTGGTTCTGTACCGCATAGTTTTGCAAGATCCACTGCTGCTTCCGTATGACCAGCGCGACGAAGTACGCCTCCATCTTTTGCAATTAGCGGAAAGATATGCCCAGGGCGATTAAAATCGCTACCCTTAGAAGATGGATTTAATAATTCACGCACAGTTGTAGCACGTTCATGGGCACTAATTCCTGTTGTTGTAGAAATATGGTCAATACTAACTGTAAATGCAGTATGATGAGAATCAGTATTTTGAGATACCATAGGTTCTAGTTGCAGACGTTTCGCATAGTGTTCTGGAAGTGGTACGCATACAAGACCGCGGCCATGTGTAATCATAAAATTGATTGTTTCCGGTGTAATATACTCGGCTAAGGCGAGAAAATCACCTTCGTTTTCACGGTTTTTGTCATCACATACAATAATGACTTTTCCTTGTTTTAAATCTTCTAGTGCTTCTTCAATACGATGAAACATCGTGCTTCCCCCTTATAGAAATCCGTTTTCGTGTAAAAAGCTTTCTGTAACTGAATTGTTCCGCTTTGTTGGTTGTGACATAAACTGTTCGATATATTTTCCAATCATGTCACACTCAATATTGACGATATCCCCAGCTTCTTTTGTGCCAATAATAGATTCGCTTACTGTATGGGGAATAAGCGAAATTGTAATGGAATTGTCATCCACATCAAAGATTGTTAAACTCGTACCGTCAATTGCAATGGAACCTTTTTGTAAACAATAACGAAGTAAATGGTTGGGCATTTTGATTTTGTAATATATGGCATTATAATGTTGCTTTTTACTTACAATGGTGCCAGTTCCATCAATATGACCTGTAACAAAATGTCCACCGAAACGTCCGTTAGCTGCCATAGCACGTTCTAAATTCACTTGAGAATGTTGCTTTAGCATGCGAAGTGATGTTGATTTCATTGTTTCAGGCATCACATCAACCGTGAAATGAGATTCGGTAAATGATGTAGCAGTTAAGCAGATACCGTTAACGGCAATGCTATCTCCTATTTTGATATCCGATAAAATGAAACGTGCTTGAATTGTTAGTTTCATTGCGTCCCCGCTTTGTTTCATAGTGGAAACGGTTCCTAATTCTTCTACGATTCCTGTGAACATGAAGGCACCTCATTTCGCTTTCTAGCAATAACTTTTATATCATTACCAATCTGTGTTATCTCTTGAAATTGCAGAGAAAGTGCGTCTTGTAGCTGTATAAAACCAGTACCGCCAAACCAAGTAGGAGCATCTTTTCCACCAATTAATTTTGGGCTTATATAGGTTACAATTTCATTGAAACCATTTGCCTCTAAAAAACTTGCATGGATAGACTGTCCTCCCTCTACAAAGAGTGAAAGAATTTGCTTTTCACCAAGCAAAGAGAGAAGATCTTGAATTTCAATGCGACCTCTGTTCATTTGGAATACAGATACATGTTCAGACTCATATTGCAATATTTGGTCTTTTTGAACGTTCTTTCCAACGATAATCCATGTTGGAGCTACTCGATCTGTTACCACATGAGAGAGGAGCGGTGTTCGTAAATGTGTATCTAAAATAATCCGAATTGGATTTTTACCCCCATTTGGAAGGCGGGTAGTTAACGATGGATTATCAGCAATGATTGTATTGACTCCGACAAGAATCGCGTCGTGTGTGTGTCGATAGTGATGAACATCATCGCGGGCTGCGTCTCCTGTAATCCATTTGCTTTCCCCGGTAGTAGTTGCAATTTTTCCATCTAAGCTCATTGCTGTTTTTAATGTGACAAAAGGACGCTTTGTTTTCATATAGTGAAAAAAGTATCGATTTAAGGAACGCGCCTCTTCCTCTAAAATACCAGTTGTGACATAAATACCAGCTTCTTCTAATTTCTTTTTGCCATTGCCAGCAACAAGAGGATTAGAATCAAGCGTAGCGATTACAACGCGTTTGACTTTCTTTTGAATAAGCAAGTTACAGCATGGCGGAGTTTTTCCAAAGTGGCTGCATGGTTCAAGTGTGACATATACAGTTGCCCCTTTTGCATGAGCACCGGCCATGCGCAGTGCATGAACTTCTGCATGTTCTTCACCTGCGCGAAGATGAGCCCCCATTCCGACGATTTTCCCATTTTTCACAACAACAGCACCGACCATTGGATTTGGGCTCGTTTGCCCCGCTGTACTTTGCGCCAGCTGTAAAGCAATTTTCATATATTCTTGGTCCGTCATTTCTTTCACCTCTCCTAAGAAAAATCAAAAAACCCCAAGGATATCATCCTTGGGGTTTGGGAGACGTGATTTCTAGAAATATAGTACGAATACGAAAGTACAAGAAAGAAACCTAGCTATGTTTTATATTTTTGCATAGAAAAGAAGCCTAGCAAAAATATATTTTTTTACATGCTAGTGTACATATTTTATTTCAGCATAGAAAAATAGGTATATGAAATAAAGCATATACGATTATGAAACATGTGCATGCTAAAATAAAAGTGTATTCGCTATATAAGCACTAGAAAACATATCCTTCTCCCATCCAGACTATACTGTCGGCTCTAGAGTTTCACTAGATCCACCGTTTTCAATTTTGAAAACGGGTCACGGACTTAGAAGCGTGCACTTCATCACCGCCGGTTGGGAATTTCACCCGACCCCGAAGGATGCTGTTTGCTCACATTATAGCACAAAAAATAAAAAAGGATAGAAAAAATACTCGAATATGGAGAATTGCGTGACAATAAAAAAGGGAAAACTGTTGGGGGAGAAGGGAATTGGGTAAATCATAATTGTTTGCTAAAGTGAGAAAAAGCATGCACCTCGATTGGTGCATGCTTTTTCAAAATTATTTTGTTTCTGGAGCACGAACAACGGATTCAAATTTGCCCTTATGTGCTGCATCGCAATAAGGCATATTTTTTGATAAACCGCAGCGACATAAAGAAAATGCAGGTTTCGCTGGGAAAGCATTCCCTTGCGAATCGACTAATTCCACATCCCCTGTAATGCGAAATGAGCCGTTGTCATTTACTTTAATTTGTACTTTTGCCAACCAAATTCCCTCCTTCCAAACGCTTAAGTTCATCATATAATTGCAAGAGGAACTTGACAATACAAAACTTACTTTGTCTGAAGGGGACGAGAGTGTTATAATATCGTTTATAACTGACTATAGTAAGGTGACTAAGTATGAATAAACAATTACGTACACTACAAAATGTTGCAAATGAGCGCACATGGGCGTCTTTTTTAAATGATAATCATCCATATAGTTTACTTCATTGGTCAATTGCAGGTGTGGGGCAAGAGGCGAAAGATGTATGGTTATTACAAGATGAGGTAACGTTTCAAACAACTGAATTTGCAACACTTGATGAGGCAATGAAGTGGATTTCTGAAAACATGGAACAGATTACAGATGTTTTAGCACAGTAATAGAAAAACAGGCTTAAGCGAGCCTGTTTTTTGTTTCTTTTACATAAGTTTCTAAAAATTGATCGATGGCATATTCATATTCTTGTTTATTTTCATTATAAGAGCAAGCATGTGCACCATGCTCTGCAATATAGAGCTGTTTATTATCATTCTTGGCGTCGTATAGCGCTTTTGTCATGTCGCATAAAATATAGTCGTCCTCTTTACTATGAATAAAGAGGACGGGATTATTTATATTTTTTATGCAATCAATTGGTGAAACTTCACGAATCGTATAGCCATCACGAACTTTTAAGAATGCATTTGCTAAAGGTAACAACGGCCATTTTGGTAAATGGAATTCAATTTTCAATCGATGCTGAAGTTGCTCGTGAAAATCAGAAAATGGACAATCTGCGATATAAAAATCAGCACCATCTTCGATCATTCCTGCATATTGTAGAAGGGTAGCAGCGCCCATTGATTCCCCATGAATACCGAGTAGAATATCTGTACCAAAGCGGGTTTTCAGCCAATCCACTACAGCTTTTAAATCATACTTTTCGTAATACCCATAACTTGTTGTCTTACCACCGGATTGACCGTGTCGGCGGTGATCGTAAATGAATACGTTATATCCTCTTTTTAAAAATAAATTTGCATATTTGATAGAATTTATTTTATTCACTGTTACACCGTGACAAAAAATCATAAATTGATTGGAATGACCGGCAGGAATATAATATCCATGAATGTCGTATCCAAATTGTGAAGGAATCCAAATTTCTTCTTTCGGTAAGGCTTGAAAATCACTTAAGTGAAAGTGTTTTTTTGTTTCGCGTTCTAAAATTTCTTCGTCTGTTTTTTTCTTTAAATACATGATTTTATTCGTAAAAAAAATACCCATACCAATTAATGCACCTAGTATCGTTAGTACTGTTGTAAAAATACGTTTCATACCTTACCTCATCCTCCAAAGAACTTTTACATATGATACACTTATATTGTATCATAGTAGTTTAAAAAGGTGGGAGCAGGGAATGGTTCAAATACAAAAAATTACAGATGAGATGAGAGGTACGATTCGCAATATTATGTGTGAAAATTGGGGCAGCACAATGATGGTTTCCAAAGAAAGAGCCCATCAATTAGATGAATTACCAGGATTCGTTGCAATCGAAAATGACAGAATAGTAGGAATTATAACGTTTGAATTAAAAGAAAGTATGTGTGAAATTGTATCATTAGATAGTTTTACTGAAAGGAAAGGGATTGGCACGAGACTTGTAGAAAGCGTGATTACATTAGCCCGAGAGAACATGTGTAACAAAGTATGGCTAATTACGACAAATGATAATACAAATGCACTTCGATTTTATCAGAAACGCGGTTTTATCATGACAAATTTGTACGTGGATGCCGTGGAGAAGGCAAGGAAAATAAAAAAAGAAATACCGTTTTTTGGCTATGATGATATTCGTATTTTGCATGAAATTCAACTCGAATATAGATTGTAAACGGTCGTTCATGTAACAATTTTCAGAAATATAAAACAACAAACTTGACGGTATGTATTTTTTAGATTACTTTTTAGTTGTAAACTATTACCATATTAAGGGGTGACGATGTGGCAACAATACGTGATGTTGCAAAAGTAGCTGGTGTTTCAGTCGCAACCGTTTCACGAGTCATGAATGAAAAAGGATATGTTCATGAAGATACAGTGAAACAAGTGAAACAAGCAATTGAAGAATTAAACTATAGGCCTAATGCAGTAGCGAAAGCTTTATTTACAAAATCTTCAACAATTATTGCTATACTTGTGCCGAATTTACGAAATCCATCATACATAACTTTACTTCGTTTTATAGAAGAATCAGCATATCAAGAGGGGTATCAAGTTATTGTTTGCAGTGTGGAAAATAAAAGAAATTATATAGATATATTATCTCGAAATCATATAGCTGGAATTCTTATGACGGAGGAAGTCTTTCAGGAAGTAGGAGAAGTTTCAGTTCCATTTTCTGTAATAGATATGAAAATGCCGCTTTCCAAATATTATCAAAGTGCCAAAAAGGCCGTTACTATGCTTAAAGAAAAAGGATGCCATTTTCTAGCGTATATTGGAGAAAAGGATCATCGTGAAGAGATGGAGGAGCATATATCTGGCTTTTTAGATGCAGTTTGGGAAGAGAAAATACCATATCGAGTGGAATCTTTAGAAGAGGATACGGAAAAGCGATATCGAGAAGTATTACAAAAGTATCCATACGTAGACGGTATTGTCGCTTCAAGTGATAAGGATGCCATTTCTATTATTCGTGCAGCAAATTCTCTTGGCATTCATATACCGAATGAATTACAAGTTATTGGATTTCAAGGGAGTATGCAAGGAGAATGGGTAACCCCATCATTATCAACGATAGAAAACTGTTATGAAAAAAAAGTAGTGCATACCTTGCAACAATTAGTTGGAAAAATAAAGAAGAAACAAGTGAAACATGAAGTTGTGGAAACGGAGTTTGTATTTATAGAAAGAGAATCAACGAAGTGAAAAAGGTGCGCTTGAACAGCGCACCTTTTTATAGTGTAATTGCGGCAATAAATCCGAATAGAAGTAATGGAATATTGTAGTGCAGAAAAGTTGGCACACATGTATCCCATATATGGTGGTGCTGCCCATCTGCATTTAATCCTGAAGTAGGTCCGAGTGTACTATCGGATGCTGGAGAGCCTGCATCACCTAATGCCCCCGCTGTACCAATAATAGCAATTGTGGCCATTGGGCTAAATCCAAGTTGGATACAAAGCGGAACGAAAATTGTTGTTAAAATGGGAATGGTAGAAAAAGAGGATCCAATTCCCATTGTGACGAGTAATCCAATAATAAGCATGAGAAACGCTGCAAGCGGTTTGCTATTTCCGATTAAATGAGCGCTCGCTTGTACAAGTGATTCAACATGTCCTGTCTTTCTTAAGACAGCGCCGAAACCAGCAGCAGAAATCATAACAAACCCAATGAAAGACATCATCCTCATGCCGCTTGTTAAAATAGCATCTGCCTCTTTAAGAGGCAGACTTCCACTAATGGATAATACGATAATTCCCGCTAAGGCACCAAAAATCATCGACTCTGTTGTTAATTGAACAGTTAACGTTGCCAGAATAGATAATAATCCAAATATAATGCTTCTTTTTGTATAAGAACTATCTTCATTCGCTGTACCTTGAATCGTTTTCGTTTCATACGTACGTGGTTTGCGATAAGTAATGAATATAGCTATGCATAATCCGGTTATCATACCCATTGCTGGGATAGTCATCGCCTTAGGGATAAGAGATACATCAAATGTAAGTCCACTTTGCTGAGCATTTGTTTGTAATACATCATGATAAATTTTTCCAAATCCGGCTGGTATCCACATATAAGGTGTAATTAACCCAAAAGTGATGAGACATGTCACCAATCTGCGATCTATTTTCAGCTCATTTAACACTTTTAAAAGTGCTGGAATTAAAATTGGGATGAAAGCGATATGAACCGGAATCACATTTTGTGAAAAACAGGCCATTGCAAGAATAATAAATAAAATGAGTATTTTGGAATACATTTGTTTTTTTGTGTCTTTATCATTTCCAATTATGTTTAGTGCCGCGTGAATCATGGCATCAGGTAGTCCAGTCTTCGAAAGGGAAATAGCAAATCCACCGAGCATTGCATAGCTTAAAGCAATTGGTGCACTGTTTCCAAGACCAGTAGTAAATACGTTAATTGTTTCTGAAATACTAAGGCCACCGATTAGCCCACCTGTTAAAGCACCAACAATAATGGCGACAATGACTTGGACACGTAATAAACTAAGCAATAGCATGACGGCTACTGCGATAAGTACAGCATTCATAATCAATATAATCTCCTAAACTTTATTCTGTTTATACCATTTTTTACCGTAAAGAATGCGTTCGAAGCATTTAAAGTTGCGACATACCATTATAAAATGTTTTCACAAAAATGTAAAAGGGTACAAAAATGATTAATATGAAATGGACAATTCTTGTTTAATGGAATGTAAAGCGTGAGCAAATCGTTCTGGCTCTTCCAAATTCGGAGAATGTGCGGAATTTGGAAACCAAATCATTTTCTTGATTGGTGCTCGAATCTTATCACAATATTGTTGTACAAGTGTATAAGGAGTTTGATAATCGAAACGACCGGAACAAAAATAAACTGGGACCGACAATTCTACAATAGTTGAGAAAAAATCAATGGTTAGCATCTCTTCCCATAATGTTCCTGACTTTACATGACCGGCGAGAAATTTCAACCAATCAAGCCAAGTATATTCTGATGAAAAGAAGCCTTTTCGAATAAAGGAAAACGAAGAACCGTTTTGAATGGCGCCTCCAAATGTGCCAAGCCACCTTCTTTGAATCATAAGCCGTTTCATATCTAAGAAAGGTGGATTCCCTAATTTTGCAAGCGAGGTCAATGCGCGTGTATGTCCATGTTTTTGGGCGGAATGAATTAAGTGTTGAAATAAAAGTTCTTCGTTTTGTTTCATGTGTACAATTTGTCCAATACCAATATAAGCTTTGATATATTCTGGATATGCATGTGCGACGTTTAATCCAATAATGCTGCCCCATGAATGTCCAGCTAAAAATAAGTTTTTTCGGTTAAAGCGAGATAGAAGATACCGAATGACTTCTAGTGTATCTGAAACGAACTGTTCAATGGTGAAGGGAGTTTGAATATCTCGCCATGAAAAAGACTTTCCTGCCCCGCGCTGATCCCAATTGACAACGATAAAACTCTTTTCTAACTCTTTTTGAAAATGGCGAATAAATCCGATTTGCGCCATACCAGGCCCACCGTGGCACCATAATAAGATAGGGTTTGTTACGGCTCGTCCGCGTATAAGTAAAGATTGTTTTCGGTTGTTAATCATTACGCTTTCAATCGTAGCGATACTACCAGGGATGAGCTGTTTATTTTCAGTATAAAACGATGGAGTGTGGCTACGAAAAAGCATGTGAAAAACCTCTCTTTCTTCAAGCGTATATGTATCGCACAAGCTGGAAAATGTGCATATACTGTTAGAAAATCATTGTATCATAACTTACTATCTGTATTTCAAGTATGTGAGCTCTAGAGGGGGGAGAAAAAAGTGACAATTGGAGAAATTATAGATCGCTTAAATAAACGGGAACCGATTGCAATTCTTGCAAAACGCCTCGAAATGAGCCCCTATACATTGTCAAAAAAATTAAGAATGCTCGGATATGAATATGACAGTGAGCAGAAGAAACGAATATTTACTGGAGAGGGAGAAGAACCTCGACATTTATACCTCCAAGAGGCCATGGCATTGCAGTACGTCAAGACGGATTATCAAGTATTAATTTATGAGCAATTGCAGAGCATATATGAATTATTACAAAGAAGAGAGGAACGCTTTCTTCTAAAGAAAAAAGGTTGCAAGAAAAAAAAGAAACGCACGTTTTCTATATGTACGGAAGTGCTAGAGCAATTAGATGATCTATGTAGCACGAAAGGGATGCATAAATCTCAAGCAGTAGAAGAGGCGTTACAAGAATTTCTAAAAAAATATGAGGTATATGATGATTGAACGACGAACAAGATAGCTATTTACTTTTTGAGTGGCAACTATTCTGTTATTTCCTTAAAAGAGACCTTTTCTTGGTAATGATATTACAATGCGGAGAAATCGAAAACATTTGTACGTAGTGAGAATTTCATCTTTAACGAAAGAATACACAATCAATAAAAAACCCCCTATTTTTAATAGAATAGAGGGTTTGGGAAGTTAGTTCATTCGTTGTATTCTTCCGTCAATCGTTGGTTGGATTGGTTCTTTCATTTGTTTGACGTAATCAACTAACGCTTCAAAATCAGTTGGGCCCGTTTCAGCATTTTGTCCATTTTTAAAGCTAATAAATCCATCTCCACCTGAAGCTAAAAAAGCGTTGGCAACAACACTGTATGTTTTGGAAGGGTCGAGGTCCTCTCCGTTTGCTAAACGAATCGTTGTTACTTTTTCACCATTTGGCTTATTAGCATCCCAACTATATTGAATACCAGAGATTTGTAGCATCCTTGTGATTCCTTTTTGCCATTGTTGATTTAACAGGTCACGGATATCTTGCCCTGTTAAATGTACTTTGATTAATTGGTTTCCGAACGGTTGAACTCCGTATAATTCACCCCATGTAATATCGCCTGCGTCTAAGTCGTTACGAATACCACCTGGATTCATTAGGGCAATATCAGCTTGCATAGTTGCACGCTGAGCGTCAGCAATGAAATTTCCAAGAGTAGATTCTCCAGCAGCATTTTGTTTCCGATCTAATGGGGCGTTCGTTCTTCCGACAACTTCATTGACAAGAGGCGCAATCTTTTCTTTATATTGATCAAGCTTTCGTTTCACTTGCTTATCAGGTTCTATCCCTTCATGATAGGTGGTCACAATCTCTGCTTTTTTGGAAACAATGTCTTTTGTTTTTCGATCAATTTGTATATCTACATCAGCAAAAGCTGTGCCGTATGAATGAGCTTGTACAAGCAGTTTATTGTTAACTGTTCCATTTACATAAGTGTGACTATGCCCACCGAAAATAACATCGATTTCTGGATCAGTTTCCGTTGCTAAGCGAACAAGATCTCCGTTTGTTACATCATCATGATTCGTTGTACCTCCAACATGAGCGAGAACAACGATGGATTTGACCCCTAGTCTCTTTAGTTGTTTTGCAGCTTTATTAACCGCTGCAACTTCATCTGTAATTTGAACATTTTTGAGCATGGTAGGTATGACAATATTAGGGGTATCTGTTGTGACCACACCTATGAAGCCAACGGGTACTCCTTGCACCATTTTTACAGTAAATGGTGGGAGAAATAAACGACCAGTAGATTTGTTGTAGAAGTTGGCAGCGATATATGGAAATTTCGCTCCTTTAAAGTTTCCAGTCTTCTCATGATAACCGCCATAAATAAGGCGGTGCATTTCGTTGACCCCTTCATCAAATTCATGATTCCCAACTGTTCCAACATCAAAACCTAAATCATTTAAAAATTCAATCGTTGGCTCATCCTGTAATAAAGCGGAAAGAGGTGGGCTTGCTCCAACAATATCACCAGCATGTACCATTAATGTATTTGGGTTTTGTTTTTCACGGTCACGTAAATAGGTAGCTAAGTATTCAGCGCCACCTGCTTCCTTGTTATTTATTTTTTTAACCGTATCTAATTGACCATGAAAATCATTGATACCAAGCAGTTGCACATCTATGTAGCGATTTTGTTCTGAAGGTGTTTGAGAGAGAGGTGCAGCAAAGGCAGTTGAGCATGTGACCATACTAAAAATAGCAAGTGCAGGAATTATTTTTTTCCACATCATTGATTACTCCTTTTTATCATTTGACATCATACGGCATAATTTTAATAGATTAAGAGAGTTATTTCTACAAAAATAGCGAATTTTTTAATAATTAACATAGAATTATTAGTAGATTTACATTTTTACAAATTTTATATGATGTATGAAGAGAGGACCTGCTCATACGTAGAAACAATTAGGCTTTTTTAAAGCAATTTGGAAAGAGAAAATGCATCGATATAGCTTTTTTATTGTTTAGAGTAGCGCACTTACCCTATAATGAAGAAAAAAGTAAAAGGTGAGCAAGACATGAAGAAAAAGAAACAAAGACAAAATCAAATGAATCAAAAAGAAAAAGATTCTATTACAATTGGAGATCAGCTGAATGCATCATTAATGGAGCAGTTAAAAAGTAAAAAGAAAGAACTGCGAGCAAGAGTGGAAGAAAGAGAATTAAAAGAGCAAGAAAGAAAACGCCGAGAACAAAAAGAGCGTGAAAAAAATAAGTCGTTTGAAGAACTATTAAGTGAAAGTAACCTAAGTTGGAAAGACTTTAAATAGTATGAAGAAATCATCAGTAGCTTTACGCTGATGATTTTTTCCAAGTCTAGAGGAAAAAGGGGAATGAGGATGAGGAAAATTGTAGTCGTTCCATATGAAAATCATTGGGGGGAGAAGTTTCAAGCGGAGGCAAAAAGGTTAAAAGAGGCGATGCCAGAACGTGTGAAAATACATCATATTGGTAGTACATCTGTACCAGGACTCGCTGCCAAGCCAATTGTAGATATGATTATGGAAGTGGAAAATATTGAAAGAGTGGACGAGTGGAATAAGTTGTTTGAAAAGCTTGGTTATATTGTAAAAGGAGAAAATGGTATTAGTGGTCGCCGTTTCTTCATGCATGGAACAGAAGAAAAACGTTCCTATCATTTACATGTCTTTGAAAGAGGAAATCCAGAAATTATAAGGCATCTAGCATTTCGTGACTATATGATTGCACACTGCGAAGAAGCAGAAGCTTATGCAACTTTAAAAAACGAATTAGCTACAAAGTATACATATGATGGCGGAAAGTATACAGAAGGAAAAACGAAATTTATACGGAATATTGATAAAAAAGCAAAAGAATGGTTAGAAAATAACGCAAGTGAGTAGGTTTACGTTATTTTACAGGGAAGAGGGAAGAAAAATTATGTAAACTGTGTGTATGTTTTGACTTTTTTCGTAAATCTTGTTCAAATGAAGTGAAGGTTATAAAAATGATAGAACTTGTTGATTAAGTTTTTATATTGCAGGGATAAAGAAGGAGGAGCAATCATGTATATTCCAACAACGACACTTCATAACGGTGTGAAAATGCCAATGCTTGGTTTAGGGGTATATAAAGCCAAAGAGGGAGAAGAAGTAAAACGAGCGGTAAAAACGGCTTTAGAAATTGGGTATCGTTCTATTGATACAGCGGCAGTATATGAAAATGAAAGCGGTGTCGGTGAAGCGGTTCGTAACTCGGGTATTCCGCGTGAAGAGTTATTTATTACAACAAAAGTATGGAATGATTATCAAGGATATGAAGAGACGCTTCAAGCGTTTGAAAAAAGTTTGGAAAAGTTACAAATGGATTATGTAGATTTATATTTAATTCACTGGCCAGTTAGAGGAAAGTATATCGATACATACCGAGCTCTAGAGAAGTTATATAAAGAAGGGAAAGTGCGAGCGATTGGAGTTTCTAATTTCCATCAACATCATTTAGAACGTCTTTTAGCCAACTGTCATGTGAAGCCGATGGTAAACCAAGTGGAGTTGCATCCAATGTTTGCGCAGTTTGAGTTGCGTGACTTTTGTCAAAACAAACAAATTCAAATGGAAGCGTGGAGCCCGTTAATGAGGGGGAGAGAAGTATTTGAGCATCCGATTATTCAAGAGATTGCTAGTAAATATAACAAAACACCTGCCCAAATTATTTTACGCTGGGATATTCAAAGTGGCATTGTAACCATTCCAAAGTCCGTTACACCATCTCGTATTAAAGAGAACTTTACGATCTTTGATTTTTCATTAACAGAAGATGAAATGAAACAAATTGATACATTAGATTGTAATGTACGTATTGGGACAAATCCTGATAAGTACGATACAATGTAAAAAAAAGCTACCATTTGGTAGCTTTTTTATCGATGTAGTGCATATGTATCACATTTTACAGCAGCTTGGATTTGTTTATATTCTTCATTCGTTAATGAACTTTTTGAATAGGCTTGTACATTTTCTCGCAATTGTTGAATAGAGCTTGCACCAGGAATGGCAGCTGCTACAATCGGATTGTGTAAACAATATTGAAGAGCAGTTTCAGTTAATGAACGTTCTTTCGTAACTTCTTTTATCGTAGTTAAAGTGCGAGTTAATTCAGGATAAGAATAAGAAAGGTACTCTTTTTCCTTCACTTTTTCTACTTTTCTCTCATTGTCATCTGTCAATAATCCTTTTGCAAGTGAACCTCTTGCAATAACGCTAATTTGATGTTCTTGAAGCAGTGGAAACCATTCTTCAGGTCGGCGATTTAATAAGCTATATTCCATCAATACACTCACGATATTAGAGCGTTTTATATATTCGCGAATCACATTTGGACGAATAGAAGAGATACCGTAATGACGGATGATTCCTTCTTGTTTTAACTCTTCAAACGCTTCAATTATTTCCTCAATCGGATCTTCTATCGTTCCTCCATGCAGTTGATATAAATCAATATAATCGGTTTGGAGGCGTCTTAGGCTTTCTTTTACTTCTGTTTTTATATAAGTTTTAGAAGGATCCCAAGACCATCCATTTTTTTCGGATGTCCAGCGATTTCCGACTTTTGTTGTTAAAATAACTTGATCACGTTTTCCTTTCAAAGCTTTTCCGACAAATTCTTCATTTAGTCCATAATGATATAAGTCTGCTGTATCAAAAAAGTTTATTCCTAAATCGATTGCTTCATGAATAATAGAAATGGCTTGCTTTTCTTCTGTACCAAGAGACATGCAGCCAAGTCCCATCTCAGTCACATATAAATCTGAATGTCCTAATTGGCGTTTTTTCATTTGTCAACCTCCTTACTTATATTGTACGGAAGGGAAAGAAGGTTGACAAATGTTTACCTTTTTGTTTTCGTAATCCAATCTTGTACCGTTTCGTATTCTTTTCCGTATTGCTTTAATTTATTGCGAATTTGCCAAGCTTTACCGACTAATGTGACTCGATTAGGCAAAATGTATATTTTCATTTTTATCAAGCTCCTTTCATTGTGGTAAAATATATGAAGAACGAATAGGAAATAGAATTAGGGAGATGGATAAGTGTGAGTAATCTTGCAGAAAGAACGGTTGCAACGGAACCCATTTTTGATGGGAAAGTTATTAAAGTTCGCGTTGATGAAGTAGTATTGCCAAATGGCGAAATGAGTAAACGTGAGATTGTCAATCATCCTGGAGCGGTTGCGATTATTGCAATAACGGACGAAGGAAAAATCGTTCTTGTTGAGCAATATCGTAAAGCGCTAGAGAAAGAGATTGTGGAGATTCCTGCTGGAAAATTGGAGCCAGGAGAGAAACCTGAAGTAACGGCTGTTCGTGAATTGGAAGAAGAAACTGGATATGTATGTGAAAAAATGGAATTTGTTACATCCTTTTATACATCGCCAGGTTTTGCCGACGAAATTTTGTATGTATATAAAGCAACAGGGTTAAAAAGAAAAGAAGATAAAGCGGCTTTAGATGAAGATGAATTTGTAGAGCTTATGGAAGTATCATTAGAAGAAGCGATTTCACTTATGAAAAGTCAACGTATTCATGATGCAAAGACAATGTTTGCTGTGCAATATTTACAATTACAAAAATAAACACTCGCCTTAGGCGAGTGTTTTAGTTGATTTTCGCATAGACGCGTGTATCATGTAATGTACCGTCTGGAGCGAGAAAATCATTTTCATGTGTACCTTCTAAAATAAACTCAAGTCGCTCTGCTACAGCACATGCATTTGCATTTGTTGCATCGCAGCGAATTTCAAGTCTTCTAGCGCCAAGTTTATCAAATGCGAATTGAACAGCGCCTTTCACAGCTTCTGTCATATATCCTTGTTTTGTATAAGCGCTATGTAACCAGAAATGAAGCGAAAACTTTGGAATATCCCAGTTTTCTGGCTGAAGAGTAAGAGCTCCGATAAAAGTACTAGAGGCTTTATCATATAAGTGAAAGGCTAATGTTTCACGAAGTAGAAATTGTCCGTGAGCTTCTCGGACGATTTCTTCAGCCTTGTCTTCGGTGTCGATTGTAACGGGAATCCACGGTTGCAAATCTTCTAAAGAAGCTTGAATTGCTTCATAGACCTCGGATCCGTCGCCTGGAAATGGCTTGCGTACTTGTAAACGCTCCGTCTGAAATAATGTTGGAAAATCTAATAATAATGGTTTCAAAGGAAATCCCTCCTATTCTCTACTTTTAAGTTTAGCAAAGTAGGACGGAATTTCAATCTTAATTAATCATACTTTTTTTCTCTTGTTCATACATTTTTAGTAAGAGTATGAACGGAGGGAAGAAGAATGTTGCGAAAAACTTGGCAAGATCGTGTAATAGCTCATCTACAAGAAAACTCATCGCTTTATATATTTGTTTCAGTGTTACTATTGATGGGCGTGGTGTTTGGAGCAATACTTGTAAATAGCTTACAGGTGAATCAAAAGCAAGATTTATCATTTTACTTAAGTCGTTTTTTTGGACAAGTCTCAAAAGGGGAATTTGCACTTGCGAGTGAAATGTTTCGTGAGAGTTACGTTTCCCAATTGAAATATATTGGATTTATTTGGATACTAGGAATTTCTATTATTGGGTTACCACTTATTTTTATTTTATTATTTTTAAAAGGAGTCGTGATTGGGTTTACAGTTGGTTTTTTAGTAAGTCAACATGGCTGGAACGGACTATTATTAGCCTTTGTCTCCGTTTTACCGCAAAATTTAATTATTATTCCAGCATTTCTTATCATGACAACGATTGCTGCTAGTTTTTCCTTACGTATGATTAAGCATCAATTTATTCGAAAGATCAACGAGCCACTATTACCGTTATTAATTCGTTATACTTGTTTTTTTCTTATTATTGGGGCTGTACTAGCAATCGCTTCCAGTATTGAAGCATATGCGTCACCAATACTTATGAAAGAAGTCGTTGAAGTTATTAATAAAAAATAAATACTACATGAGAATAATTATCAACTTATTTTGATTGTTTTTTCTTTTGACAGAAGCCTTTCTTCTGATATAATGGTGTAAGAGTGGCGAGGAGGGAGTAGTACCGAATGGAAGAAAGAATAGAACGAATTAAGAAACAATTACATGCAGCGAGCTACAAATTAACACCACAACGTGAAGCAACGGTTCGTGTGCTGCTGGAAAATGAAGAAGATCATTTAAGTGCAGAAGATGTTTACCTCCTTGTAAAAGAAAAGTCGCCAGAGATCGGATTAGCAACCGTCTATCGAACTTTAGAGTTATTATCTGAGTTGAAAGTTGTTGATAAAATCAACTTTGGAGACGGTGTTTCACGCTATGACTTACGCCAAGAAGGTGCACAGCGTTTCCATCATCATTTAATTTGCACAAAATGTGGTGCTGTCCAAGAAATCCAAGAAGATTTGCTTGGAGAAGTGGAGGAAAAAGTAGAGCGAGATTGGAACTTTAAGGTGAAAGATCATCGTTTAACTTTCCATGGGATTTGTGAAAACTGTCAAGAAAATGAAACGAATGAAAAATAGCCTTTTCCTATCTAGCTAGGAAGAGGTTTTTTATTTGAGTGAGGTATAAATGATAGAAAGCTTGGCATATGTTGTAATAACATATAATTTGGAGGAGTTTATCATGCGCCGAGCTTTGAAATTCACTTATGATGGAATGAAAGTATTTTTATTGTTTACAAGTTGTACGATTTTGTTTTATTTCGCTATACTATGGATAAATGAAGAATATGAAAGTTATCATCGTTATGAAAAGCCAAAAGAAGAGACAGTAGAAAAAGTATCAGGGAATGAGGAACCAGCAAAAGATGCTTTCGTAAATAGAATGATTTTTTTCTATGAAAATGGGGAGTAGTGTAGATTGGAAGATCAATTAAAAGATTTTATTCATTATATGGTTGTGGAAAAAGGATTGGCCAAAAATACGGTTGTATCTTATGAAAGAGATTTAAAAAGTTATGTAAAGTATTTGCAAAAGGTGGAACAAATGAAAACTTTTCATGAAGTGACTCGTATGCAAATCGTTAACTTTTTGCAGCATTTAAGAGAGAATGGAAAATCTTCAAAAACATTAGCGCGTCATATTGCATCGATTCGTTCATTTCATCAATTTTTACTTCGTGAACGAGCTGTAGAACATGATCCGTCAGTACATATTGAAACACCACAAGGGGAGCGAAAACTGCCGAAAGTTTTATCGGTAAGTGAGGTTGAAGCATTATTACAAACACCAAAGACGACGAGTGCTTACGGTATTCGAGATAAAGCAATGTTGGAGTTATTGTATGCAACAGGACTGCGTGTTTCGGAATTAATTGCACTCAACTTAGAGGATGTTCATTTAACAATGGGCTTTGTTCGCTGCGTCGGAAAAGGAAATAAGGAAAGAATTATTCCACTTGGAAGTTTAGCTACAGAAGCAATTCAGCGTTATATTGAAAAAGGAAGAAAAGAATTGATGGGAAAAAAGGCAGTGGATGCATTATTTTTAAATCACCACGGTAATCGATTATCTCGTCAAGGCTTTTGGAAGATTTTAAAACGTTTAGCAAAAGAAGCAAATATTGAGAAAGAGCTTACACCACATACATTGCGCCATTCTTTTGCTACACACCTGTTAGAAAATGGAGCAGACTTACGTGCTGTACAGGAAATGTTAGGACATGCAGATATTTCTACAACACAAATTTATACACATGTTTCAAAAACGAGATTAAAAGACGTATATAAGCAGTTTCACCCAAGAGCATAAGATGACTTATGCTCTTTTTCGTGCCATTTCGAATCAAAACGCTTTTAAGTAGGCAGAAAGTTCCATATGGAATTTTACAAGCATTGTTTGTACGGTTGTTTTTGTTAGATTCGAAATATAGCACGTATAGAAAAGAAAGGTATTTCACAAAAACTTCACAAACATTTCGTACATTGTTTTCAGCAGAAGGCTAGAATATAACTAGTGATTTCCTCTATACTAAATAAAGTACGAAGGAGGAAAATACAATGAAAAAATTTATAATTACTTTATTTATCGCAATGCTAGCTTTGGCTGGTTGCAATACAAATAAGGAAGAATCTCCAAAAAAAGAGAAACTTGAAGAAGTGAAGGTAGCAGTTCAAACAAATCCAAAAGAAGTGAAGCCAAATGAGAAAACAGAAGTGCAAGCACTTGTCACACAAGGAAAAGAGAAAGTAACAGATGCTGACGATGTGAAGTTTGAAATTTGGAAAGATGGCGATGAAAAGCATGAAATGTTAAATGGGAAGCATAAAGGAAAAGGGGTTTATGCTGTTGAAAAAACATTCCCTTCCGATGGTGTGTACCATATTATTGCTCATACAAATGCACGTGAAATGCATGTAATGCCAGAAGTAAAAGTGGCTGTAGGAAATGCGAAAGTTGAAGATGCAAAAAAAGGACATGATGCTCATGAAGCAGGACATGGTGACCATAAAAGTGATACAATGATTCACTTTATGGCTGGTGATGTGAAAGCAAATGCTGAATCTACACTGAAAGCTCATGTGAAACAAAAAGAAGAAGCGCTAACTAAAGCAGAAGTGCAATTTGAAATTTGGAAAGATGGTGTAGAGAAACATACATTCATCACAGCAAAAGAGGATAACAAAGGTGAATATGTAGGCAAATATACATTTAAAGAATCCGGTAAATATAAAGTGAAAGTTCATGTAAGAAAAGGTGATCTTCACGAACATAAAGAAGAAACAGTAGAAGTAAAATAAAAAACAGCTCATTAGGGCTGTTTTTTATTATTATAGTACGAAATAAGTCATAATTTTATTAGCGCTTTGCACCAGAATAGATTACAATAGAAATGTGAGGAAAATAAGAATTTCTACGAAAATGTATTAAAAAGAAAGCGCAAACATGTTATGATGTAAGTGCAAGAAGTCTGACATCTGACTTAGAAAAAACAGGAAAGTTTCTGTTTCATTTTATATCAGATGAGCAGAGTGAGAGAATGACTGAAAAATATGAGTTATATTCTTGAGCAAATGAGAGAATTCTCATTCGTAACAGTTTCACTTTACAGCGTTTTGAACATACTACAAGAAGTAGAACTGAACATATAGGAGGTTGTCATGATGCATAAATATAAACGTATTTTCCTAGTCGTAATGGATTCAGTGGGAATCGGAGAAGCACCAGATGCTGAAAAGTTTGGCGATGTAGGAGCTGATACATTAGGACATATTGCGGAGCATATGAATGGATTGAATATGCCAAATATGGTGAAGTTAGGACTTGGAAATATTCGTGAAATGAAAGGAATTTCTAAAGTAGAAAATCCACTTGGCTACTATACAAAAATGCAAGAAAAATCCACCGGGAAAGATACAATGACAGGTCATTGGGAAATTATGGGCCTTTACATTGATAAACCATTCCAAGTATTCCCTGAAGGATTCCCAAAAGAATTAATTGATGAATTAGAGGCGAGAACAGGACGCAAAATTATTGGCAATAAGCCTGCTTCTGGAACTGCTATTCTTGATGAACTTGGCAAAGAACAAATGGAAACAGGCTCTTTAATTGTATATACTTCTGCCGACAGCGTATTACAAATTGCGGCTCATGAAGAAGTAGTACCGCTTGAAGAATTGTACAACATTTGTAAAATTGCACGTGAATTAACATTGGATGAAAAGTATATGGTAGGCCGCGTTATTGCACGTCCGTTCGTTGGTGAACCAGGAAACTTTACACGTACACCAAATCGTCATGACTATGCGTTAAAACCATTTGGTCGTACAGTTATGAATGAATTGCAAGATAATAATTATGATGTAATTGCGATTGGAAAGATTTCTGATATTTACGATGGTGAAGGAGTAACAGAAGCGCTTCGTACAAAATCTAATATGGACGGAATGGATAAACTTATAGATACATTGAATATGGATTTTACAGGTCTTAGCTTCTTAAATTTAGTTGATTTTGATGCAATGTTTGGCCATCGCCGTGATCCAAAAGGGTATGGAGAAGCATTACAAGAATACGATGCACGCCTTCCAGAAGTATTTGAAAAATTAAAAGAAGATGATTTATTAATCATTACAGCAGACCATGGTAACGATCCAATTCACCACGGTACAGATCATACACGTGAATATGTACCATTATTAGTGTATAGCCCAAGCATGAAAGATGGCGGACAGAAATTACCACTTCGCCAAACATTCGCTGATATTGGTGCAACTGTAGCAGAAAACTTCGGTGTAAACATGCCAGAATACGGAACAAGTTTCTTAAAGGAATTAAAGAAATAGGAGGATATATTTATGAATCGTGAACTTATTACAAAATCAGCAACATACTTAAAAGAGAAATTTCAAGAAACACCAAAGGTTGGATTAATCCTTGGGTCTGGACTAGGTGTACTAGCAGATGAAATTGAAAATGCAGTGAAAGTACCATATAGTGAAATTCCTGAATTTCCTGTATCAACGGTAGAGGGACATGCCGGACAACTTGTATTTGGTACACTTCAAGGTGTTACAGTAGTTGCAATGCAAGGGCGTTTCCATTATTACGAAGGATATGACATGCAAAAAGTAACGTTCCCAGTTCGTGTGATGAAAGAACTAGGTGTAGAAACAGTCGTTGTAACAAATGCAGCAGGCGGTGTAAATACATCATTTGAACCTGGCGATCTTATGTTAATTTCAGATCATATTAACTTTATGGGACATAACCCATTAATTGGACCAAATGACGCTGAAATGGGTGTGCGATTCCCAGATATGTCTGAGTCTTACACAAAAGAACTACGTGTAATGGTGAAACAAGTTGCCGAAGAGTTAAATATTAAAGTACAAGAAGGTGTATATGTTGCGATGACAGGTCCAGTATATGAAACACCTGCTGAGATTCGTATGCTTCGTACATTAGGCGGAGATGCAGTAGGAATGTCAACTGTGCCAGAAGTTATTGTAGCGCGTCATGCTGGTATGAAAGTACTTGGAATTTCTTGTATTTCAAATATGGCAGCTGGTATTTTAGATCAGCCACTTCATCATGATGAAGTGATTGAAACAACAGAACGTGTGAAAGCAAACTTCTTAGCATTGGTAAAAGCGATTGTAAAACAAATGAAGGGGTGAGCTCACTATGAGAATGGTGGACCTAATTGCCAAAAAACGTGATGGACATGCGCTAACAACAGAAGAAATTAATTTTATTGTTGAAGGATTTACAAACGGTGATATTCCTGATTATCAAATGAGCTCTTTTGCAATGGCGATTTTCTTTCAAGATATGAATGAACAAGAGCGTGCTGATTTAACAATGGCAATGGTAAATAGCGGTGATACAATTGATCTCTCAGCAATTGAAGGGATAAAGGTAGATAAGCATTCTACAGGTGGCGTTGGGGATACAACTACGCTTGTACTAGGTCCGTTAGTAGCTGCTTTAGGTGTACCAGTTGCAAAAATGTCTGGACGTGGTTTAGGACATACTGGTGGTACAATTGATAAATTAGAAGCTGTGCCAGGATTCCATGTGGAAATTGAAAATGAAGAGTTTATTCGCCTTGTAAATGAAAATAAAATTGCTGTTATTGGACAAAGTGGGAACTTAACACCTGCTGATAAGAAGTTATACGCACTTCGTGATGTAACAGCGACGGTAAACTCTATACCACTTATCGCAAGTTCTATTATGAGTAAAAAAATTGCTGCAGGTGCAGATGCGATCGTTCTAGATGTAAAAACTGGTGCGGGTGCATTTATGAAAACGGATGAAGATGCAAAACGTCTTGCAGAAGCAATGGTGCGTATTGGAAATAATGTAGGCCGTAAGACAATGGCAGTTATTTCGGATATGAGTCAACCGCTTGGTGAAGCAATCGGTAACGCGTTGGAAGTACAAGAAGCAATTGATACATTGCAAGGTAAAGGTCCAAAAGATTTAGAAGAGCTATGTTTAACACTTGGAAGTCAAATGGTATACCTTGCTGGTAAAGCATCTTCTTTAGAAGATGCACGTAATAAACTTATTGAAGTAATGAATAATGGAAAAGCGTTAGACACATTTAAATTATTTTTAGCAGCGCAAGGCGGAGATGCTTCAGTTATTGATGACCCTTCTAAATTGCCACAAGCTAAATATAAAATTGAAGTTGAAGCAAAAGAAGACGGATATGTGTCTGAGATTGTGGCAGATGAAATCGGGACAGCAGCAATGCTTTTAGGTGCTGGACGTGCAACGAAAGAATCTGAGATTGATTTAGCGGTTGGCCTTATGCTTCGGAAAAAAGTTGGCGATAGCGTAAAACAAGGTGAATCGCTTGTAACAATTTATGCAAACCGTGAAAATGTAGAAGATGTGAAGACGAAGATTTATGAGAATATAAAAATTACAAAAAATCATGTCAAAGCACCTACATTAGTACATGGTATTGTAACGAAATAATAAGCGAAAAGCTGAGGAGAGTTCTCCTTGGCTTTTTTTATTACTTTTTGTTTATAATAGTAATGGGTGAAATTATGATTAGAATTTGTGCAATAACGAAAAAAGAAGAGATTTTATATGATGTTTCACTAGAGGAAACATCTCGTGAAGATATTATGTGGTATTGGCTTGATCTATATAAACCAACGAAAGAGGAATATACATATATTTTACAAGAGTATTTTAAATTCCATCCCCTTGCGATTGAAGATTGCCTTGAATATGTACAGAGGCCAAAAGTTGATTTTTATGATGGATATAATTTTTTAGTTCTTCATGCATTTGGAGAAGAAGGATTAGAACCGCATGAAATCGACTTGTTTGTTGGAGATCATTATATTGTTTCATTTCATTTCTCACATAATAACGCCATTGAAAGAGTGTGGAAAACACTTGGTGAAAGAAAGCGTATTAAGAAAAGTCCCCTCCATGTAGCACATACAATTATTGACCAAATCGTTGATGATTACTTCCCACCTGTATATTATATTGAGGATCATTTAAATGCAATCGATGATAATTTAACAGGGGATACAGCAGGATGTGTATTAGAAGAAGTATTTGAAATTCGTGCGGACTTATCGAAATTAAGGCGAACCATTATCCCAATGCGAGATTTATTATATCGCATTTTAAATTCAACTCGCTTTTACGGTATAAGCGATCATGAAATTTATTTTAAAGATATACATGATCATTTGCTTAAACTTACGGAAATGATTGAGACGAGCCGTGAATTAACAGCAGATATTCGAGATAGTTATTTTTCATTAAATTCACATCATATGAATAACATTATGAAAACATTAACAGTATTCTCAACAATCTTTATGCCATTAACATTTATTGCAGGAGTATATGGAATGAACTTTACACATATGCCTGAATTAGAGGGGAAGTATAGCTATTTTATTTGTTTAGCTATTATGGCATTGATAGGTGGCGGAATGATGGCTTGGTTTTATAAAAAAGGATGGTTTAAATAAAAACCACAGCTGGAAACTCCAGCTGTGGTTTTTAGCCGATAGCATGTAATACGAACATGGCTAAGAATAAACATGTAATGATGTACATAGACGGTGCGATGTCTTTACGCTTTCCAAGAGCAACTTTTAAGATAGGGTAAGCGATAAATCCGAACGCAATGCCATCGGCGATACTATATGTGAGCGGGATCATAACAATGATCAAAAACGCTGGAAATCCTTCTGAAAAATCATCCAGAGGAATTTCTTGAATGCTTGTAATCATCAGACCACCAATAATAATTAAGATAGGTGCAATGGCACTATCAGGAATGAGTTGGACAAACGGAAGAGCAAACAGCGATGCGAAGAATAACACCCCTGTAACGATAGACGTCAGACCTGTCTTTCCGCCTGCTGTAATACCTGCGGCACCTTCTACTGTTGAAACGGTTGGACTTGTACCAAATAGACCACATGTCATTGCGGAAATGGCATTCGCTTGATAAGCACGTGGGAATTTACGATTATCTTCCAATAATCCATGCAATAGTCCCATATTTTCAAAAATGAGCACCATGCTTAAAGAGAATGTTGCAATCCAAAATGGTAAGGACGAAAGCTTTCCAAATGACATGGCTCCAAATACATTACTGTAATTCGTAAATGAAAATGAGCTATTGCCTACCTCACTCGTATCAACAAGGCCGAATAGCCATGCAATGCCAGTTCCAATTGCAATTGTCCATAAAAAATTCCCACGTACGTTTCGAATAAATAGAACAAGAGCTACAATGAGAGTAAGCAGTGTAGCAAGAACAATTGGACTGCTCAATTTACCTAATGCAACAGTAGTATTCGCATTCGAAACGACTAAACCACCTTTTTGTAATCCAATAAACGCAAGAAATAAACCAATCCCAACAGTGATGGATTCTTTTAATGATTTTGGAATTGATAAAGATAGTATACGAGCAATTGGTGTAAACGCAGCTACGGCAAAAATTAGACCAGCAATGAAAACGGCTGCCAACGCTTCTTGCCAAGTTAATCCAAGCGTATGAACAGTGGTATACGTAAAGAATGCATTTACCCCCATACCTGGTACAAGAATTGCAGGTGCGTTTGCCCAAAAGGCCATCATAAGACATCCGACAAATGAACTAAAAACAGTTGCCAAAATCCCCGCTTCAAGTGGGATGCCGGCATCTGATAAAATAGATGCATTTACAATCACAATGTAAACGATTGTAAAAAATGATGTCACGCCAGCTAACATTTCTTGTTTTGGTGATGTGTGGTGTAGGTCTAATTTAAATGTTCTTTCAAGTATTCCTTTCATGTTAAACCTTCTTTTTTATATCCCTCTCCCACCCGTGATATCCCTTTTATTCAGGGCTCACCATCCTTTATTATATCAGAACATCATGTTTTTACAACAAATAAAATGAGAACGTTTACTTAAAAGTGAAATCCATTTATAAATAAGTAAAAATAGCACGAACAGAAGAAATGATTTCTAATTGTCCTGTTTGAATTGGAGGTGCTGCCTGCGCGTGTAAGGAAGTGTGAGACACCATTTCACGCGGTAGTTGTGCGGATTCTTCTGTAAGCGAGAGTGGGACGGGATTAATAGTTAAGTTATAGGTACTCGCAATGGCGCGAGCTTTTTCTACTGCACGTTGCAGAGCTTGCAGCAATGCTTGTTGATAATATTGATGTGGATGAGAAAGTTGAAAACGTAATCCTTTTGCTACATTTGCTCCGTTTGTTACAGCTATATCATATACTTCCCCAGCTTTTTGTACATTTAAAACGGTAATTTCATACAAATGTTCTACGCGGTATCCTTGTAGCAAAGCTTTATCATTTACATATTCATATTGGGGTGTAATGGTATAGGAAATTGTTTCGATGTCTTGATCTGCAATGCCAAGTGCTTTAAGGGCATCAAGGAGCTGTCTAGATTGCGTGGCATTTTCTTCTTGTGCTT
The DNA here is from genome assembly GCF_000017425.1 of Bacillus cytotoxicus NVH 391-98. GTDB lineage: Bacteria > Bacillota > Bacilli > Bacillales > Bacillaceae_G > Bacillus_A > Bacillus_A cytotoxicus. Next base: position 2,861,225 of record NC_009674.1, on the reverse strand, counting down.
GTTTTACATTTTTATGCTCAGTTCGAACGCCAATTGTTAACGTAACAATATTTGGTCTCACGCTAACAATCCCTTCACCTTGTACAGTAATTGTTGCTTTTTTATCATCATTATGGTGGCGAAGATTAGGTACATAATGGTTCATTCCACTTTGCATTTCTTTTCACCGTCCTTTTTATATGTATATGAAGGAAGGTATCTAAAAATTGTATGTAAAAAGTTACAGAAGGAAGCAGAGGTAGAAAGAAATCGTATACAATATAGGTGTTTATAGATTATAATTATGTATAAATATAATGAAAAAGGGTCGAGGATAGTGAACGAACAAAGAGAAGCGTTGATTTTAGATTTATCAGTATCATTTCGAAAGATGATACGTTTATTACAAACCGATATTAATACACGTTTTTCAGAGCATATGCCATATAATGAATTCTCTGTATTACGTGCATTATTTTTGAAGAGTCCACAAATGGCTTCGCAAATTGCGAATGAGGTAAATGTAACATCCAGCCATATTACAGCGGTAACAGATCGTCTTGTGCGAAAAGGATTTGTAATGAGAAAACGTTCGAATTCAGATCGTCGTATTGTATATTTAGAGATTACAGAACATGGACGAGAAGTAACGGAAGAACTCGAAGCGATACGTAAAGAATACTATAGAGATAAATTTAAAGATTGGAGCGACCAAGAAATAGAGATGGTATTAGAACTATTTGATCGCATATTATAATCAATTGAGGATAGGGAGCAGAAGCTTTCCTATTCTTTTTTTTGAATAAAAATATTTTGAAATTCCGATACTTTAATTAAAAAGTATCGGAGGAAAAATGATGAAGCAAATGATGTCGTTTGCCATTGTGATCGGAAGTTTTTTCTGCTTTCCCCCACTGTTGTATGCGGATACTCCTCTTCAAGTTATGCAAAAAGGAACAAAGTACATCGCAGATGATAATCCGGTGTTATATTCAAAATTATGGGTTCGCTCTATGCAAAATGCGGTATTATTTCATCATAGCGACAATATTCGTCATCAAGACACACTGCACAATGTAACAAGTTCAAGTCTAGTGAAAGCAAAGAAATTATCATTTCAGAAAGCAGCAGCATATATCCCAAGATTATCTCAATATGTTTCAAAGGTTGGAAAAGAAAATATTGCGGTATACTATATCGCCGTACGTTACAAGGTGAAAAAAGAAAATCCATATCAATTAAATGGCATGAATTATTTCCTACAAGTTTTTGTCAAAGAGCAAGGGAAATGGAAAATTGCTGAAAGTGTAGTCGCGCCAACAGAGCAAATCATACGTAATGGTGATGGATTTAGGATGAAAGAGGAAAAAGAGTATGGGGATCGGAGGGAGAATGTGAAATAGACTCTTAATATATATTAAAAAAGGCATTGTACGCAAACAATGCCTTTTTATTTCGTGCATATAAGAATTAAATAATTTATAACATATTTTTTGTCATGATATCATTTTTTCAGCAACTGCTATTTAATAAATAATTTTTTATTTTACGTATAAAGAAAGTTTATGTTTTAACAGTCGATGTAACATAACATATGCTAATAGACCAGATCCCATAAAATACATATAGTAAGACGGTGGAGATTCACTGCCAAAAGCATCAGCACCAAGAAGCGCAAAACAAAGAGAAGTACAGATTAAGAAATATTTATGAAGCTTTGGATATAGGAGTATTTTTCCGTTATGTTCGTTTGGAGCACGTCTATATAAATAAACACCTAATGGAAGACAAATAAGTATATAGATAGCAGGGCTTAAAAGTGTCCAAACGGGCGGGATTTGATGATAAGTAGGTCCCGTTTGTCTGTTTCCGAATCCATCTTCAAAAGAATCTCTCTGTGAATCATAGTCGTATTCAATATGAAAATATTCTAGAGGAGCTATTATACTCGTATTTTTTGTATACGTTGCATATTTAGCATAAATATCATTAAATTCCTTTGGTGATAAATTTACATGTAATGCAAAGAAAGGAAACACTAACTGAAAGATACATAAAGGAAAAATAATCATAATACAACTTAAAACACTCTGTGAAATCACATTTCCTGTAATCGTCCCAATAAAGAGCGTAAACGTATAAATTGCAATTAGCGTCATAATTACATAAGAAAAGTATACATGAAATGGTGAAAAGGATTGATAGTGAGCATGTATCGTGTTCTTGTATATAATATACATAAGAAGCCAACTAAAGATTAGCGCACCTACAATATGCACAATACCTAGCAACCATTTTGATAAAAATAAGTGTGAGCGCTTAAAGGGCATAGAACAAAGGAAATCAATTGTTTGATTGTTTCGTTCCCAGCCTATTAAGAGAATGGCTAATCCTATTAATAGAAGCGCCGGAAACAGTATAGGCTCAGCTCCATGTAAAGAATACATATAATAAGGATCAGATTTTTTTAAATGGAAATATTTAGCTATCTGTTCTGCACGTATATAATATTTATAAGGAAATATGTATAAAGTACTGAGCCAAAATAGCCAGATTACATATTTTCCTTGTTTGTAATTTCGTATCCATAATGCTTTTTGAAACATATATTTCACCTCAATTCATCTTTATCACACTATGTTAAGATAGTAAGACAGGGATACAAGGAAGAAGCATTGATGCTTGTACTCGTCCGATTGGTGAGGGCTGTTAATCAGTAAAGATGAAGAAAAAATTCACTGATTAAATTTTTACTTTATTTTCCATTGAGGAAAAACTTCCATTTTAATAGACGAGTAAAAAGAACATAGCTTATAATAGCAGCTAGGAGAAAACCAATATAATAGGAAAGAAGTGCATCTCGCCCTCCTAATATTCTGCCCCCAAGCAGTCCAAAACATAGAACGGTACAAAGGACGAACCATTTTTGTAAGTTAGGAAATAATAGTATTTTTCCATTTTGTTCGTTCGGCGAGTACGTATATAGAACAACTGCCATTGATAAAAAGATAATCATGTATGCAAGTGGTGTTAATAATGTCCAAAGAGAAGGTATGGAAATATATTCTATAGGATTGTTCTGTTGTACACTAGAAACTTTATTTCCTTCGTCATCAAATATTTCAATCGGATGGTAATCATAATTAATAGAAAAAGGCTCTAATGGAGAAACGATACTCATATGTCGTAAATATGTGTGAGTCTGAGATTCGATTTCTCTTAATGCTTCTACTGCTCCTTGTGTATGTGTGTAAATAAATCCAGAAATCAATAAACTTAAACCATAAGGTAAAAATAATAAAATGGCAGTTAAACTACTTTGAGCAAAAATATTTCCAGTAATGGTTCCGATAAATAGAGTGAACGTATAAATAGCAATGAGTACAACTGTAGCATATAAAAAATAACTATGAAACGGAGTGAAAGTTTGATATTCGTTATGAAACGATAGATGTTTGATTCCATACATAGCTAGCCAACAAATAATATGTACGATAATAATATGCAAAACGCCAAACAACCATTTTGTTAAAAAGATATTTTTTCGCTTAAAAGGCATGGAGAATAGAAAATCAGTGGATTGATTGTTTCGTTCCCATCCAATTAATAGACATGCCAGTATACTGATAATGATTCCTTGTTTAAAGAGGGTATCAAAAGTGTCAAAATAGTAAGAGTAATAATAAATATGGTCATTGATTTTTGCTTTTGAAAGGTGGAATTCTAGTTGTGCTGCCTTATAATATCCGTATGGTAGCAGATACAAACTACTTAACCAAAACAATAGAACAACATATTTCCCTTGCTTCCAATTTCGCATCCATAAAGCTTTATGAAACATAAACATCCTCCTCAAATGTCGTAACAAATATATCTTCAAGCGACATGGCCAATTCTTCAATAAGAAGTGGCTGCTCTTTATAAAATTTCTCAAGAGTTGCAGCTACGTTTCCCTCTATTAAAATGGTATATACCTTTCCGGTTTGATTTAATATTTTAATATTGCTTAAGTTTTCTAGTTTTTGAGGAAGGGACCGCTCATAAGCAACTTGGATTTTCGCATATCGTGCTTTTGCATCATCTAATGCGGTAATCGAAGAAATGGTATGATTTTTTAAGATGATAATTGTATCAGCAATTTTTTCAACTTCATCTAAATGGTGAGTAGAAATCAAAATCGTCATTTCTTTCTCTGCCACTTCTTCAACAAGAAATTGTAAAATTTGTTTTTTTACAATAGGATCCAATCCATTTGTTGGTTCATCTAAAATGATATAGTCAACTTTTGAAGCAAAAGCTAAAATGATAGCTAGTAAAGCTTTCATTCCTTTTGAATAACTGCGAATCCGTTTGTTTGGCAAGTGAAAGCGCTCTAATAGTTCGTAGAAATATTGTTCATCAAATGCTTTATAGACTGCTTTGTAAAACTTCACAATTTCTTTTACTGTATATCCGTTTAAAATATTCGTTGAATCAGGTACATAGGCCACTTTTTGTTTGATTTCTGGTTGTTTATGAACATCTACTTTTTCATATGTAACGGTTCCTTCGTCAGGGTTTAAAATTCCAACTAACATTCGAAGTAAAGTTGTTTTCCCCACTCCGTTTCGGCCGAGTAATCCAACGATACTTCCTTTTGATACAGTAAAAGATATATTCTCTAAAATAACTTGATTATCAATTGTTTTTTTCACATTTTTCACTGTTAACATTTGTATTCCCTCCTAACTCCTTATAATAAGCATCAATCCAATCATGAATTTTTTCTTTCGTAATCCCAAGGTAAGAAGCCTCTAATAATAATTGTTGGAATTGCTTTTCAACCATAGTGAGTTTCCTTTCGTCTAATATTGGTGTAATCGATTGGGAGACAAATGTTCCTTTTCCACGTAATGTTTCAATAATTCCTTGTCGCTCTAAGTCTTGGTATGCTTTACTCACTGTATTTGGGTTCACAATAAGTAAAGAAGCGAGTTCGCGTACAGAAGGGAGTTTCTCGTTTGGAGATAATATGTTTTTTAATATGAGTTCTTTTATATTTTGAACAATTTGTTCCCATATCGGAGTGCTGCTTCTTGGATCAAGTTGAATATGCAAGAGCAATGTCTCCTTCCTGATGAGTGTCTAGTGTACTAGTTTGTGTAGTACACTTAATACAATATATACAATAAAATAATTTGTCAACAGAAAATGATAGAAAAATATGGTATGAAACATATGTAAACTGGAAAAAATAGGATTGATATAGAATGGAGGGTTAGTCATGAAGCGAGTTTTTGGAATACTTGTTTGTTGTATGTTATTGCTTTCTCATACTTCAGTTAGTTTTGCAAAATCGGAGAAAGCAATAGAAGAAACAAAGCCGAAGTTAGCAGAGCAAGCCTCGTCAGCGATCGTAATTGAGCAAGATACAGGTAAAGTTTTATTTGAAAAGAACCCAAATGAAAAATTACCACCTGCTAGTATGACAAAGATTATGACAATGTTACTTATTATGGAACAAGTAGAAAAAGGAAAATTAAAGCTAGAAGATAAAGTAAGAACGAGTGAGCATGCGGCTTCAATGGGAGGATCGCAAATTTTTCTTGAACCTGGTGAAGAAATGACAGTAAATGAGATGCTAAAAGGTATTGCAATTGCATCAGGAAATGATGCTTCTGTTGCAGTTGCTGAGCATATTGCTGGGTCAGAAGAAGGATTTGTCAACATGATGAATAAAAGAGCGAAGGAACTAGGTTTAAAAAATACACATTTTCAAAATCCAACAGGCCTTCCTGCAAAGAATCATTATTCGACAGCAATTGATATGGCAATTATAGCGAAAGAATTAATGAAATATCCGCTTATTCGTAAATATACCGGAAAGTATGAGGATTATTTACGTGAAAACACGGATAAAAAGTTTTGGCTTGTTAATACAAATAAATTAGTTCGTTTTTACCCAGGAGTAGATGGAGTGAAAACTGGATTTACGACAGAAGCGAAGTATTGTTTAACAGCATCGGCAGAAAAAAATGGCATGCGTGTTATTTCTGTTGTAATGGGAGCGCCTACATCGAAAGAGAGAAATAGTCAAGTGACAAAGCTTCTTGATTATGCTTTTGGACAATATACAACGAAGAAGTTATATAAGCGCGGGGAAAAGATTCAGACCGTACAAGTAGGAAAAGGAAAAAAAGAAAAAGTGGATTTAGTTGCAGCTGATAATGTTTCCCTTCTGATGAAAAAGGGCGAAGATATGGACAAGATCAAGAAAGAAATTATTGCTGAAAAGAAAGTGAAAGCGCCGATTAAAAAAGGGGATGCACTTGGTACGCTTGTAATTACAAAAGATAGAGAAGTGTTATTAAAACAGACCATTGTGGCAAAAGAAGATGTCGACGCAGCAAGTTGGTGGGAACTTTTTAAAAGAAGTTTTGGGATATTTTCAACATCAAAATAGTAGTCAATCTTTTGTGTGATTCGATCAGAATAGAGGAAATACGTAGAATAATGGCACAAAATCTACACATTATGGCGAAATAGTACTTCTTTTGTCATGAGGAAGGATTCTTATTTCTATTCACGAAAATCTTATGTAAATGAGTAAAGTTTGAGCATAAGGAGGAAATTGTGTGAGTCTTTCCGTGCATTTAGAAGTAAAGCGTGACGTTTTATGTGTTAGATTAGCAGGCGAGTTAGACCATCATACTGCTGAAGAGTTGCGAGCGAGAGTAACCGATAAGATTGAAACACATAACGTCCATCATATTGTATTGAACTTAGAAGAATTATCATTTATGGATAGTTCTGGATTGGGCGTTATATTAGGGAGATATAAACATGTAAAAAGTTTAGGAGGGGAAATGGTTGTTTGTGCAATTTCACCTTCTGTCAAACGTTTATTTGAAATGTCAGGTTTATTTAAAATCGTTCGTTTAGAAGAAAGTGAAGCGCATGCGCTTGCGACATTGGGGGTGGCGTAGATGAGAAATGAAATGAACCTTCAATTTTCAGCATTAAGTCAAAATGAGTCGTTTGCTCGCGTTACAGTGGCTGCTTTTATTGCACAACTAGATCCAACAATGGAAGAATTAACAGAAATTAAAACAGTCGTATCTGAGGCGGTCACAAATGCCATTATCCATGGATATGAAGGGAATCCAGAAGGGATTGTTTACATTTCTGTTATTTTGGAAGAAGCCATGGTGAAACTTACGATTCGAGATGAAGGGGTTGGTATTTTTAATCTCGATGAAGCGCGGCAGCCCCTTTTTACAACGAAACCTGAATTAGAGCGTTCCGGAATGGGATTTACTATCATGGAAAATTTTATGGATGAAGTAGAAATTATTTCAAACGAATCTTTCGGGACAACAATCCATTTGACAAAATATTTATCAAATAGTAACGCTCTATGCAATTAAGGAGAATTGCCTATGGACATAGAGGTCAGAAATGAGAAGAAGAATCCTCAGTTAAAGGACCACGAGTTAAAAGCGTTAATTCAAAAAAGTCAAGATGGAGATCAAGGGGCGAGAGATACGATTGTTCAAAGTAATATGCGCCTTGTATGGTCAGTTGTACAACGTTTTCTCAATCGAGGATATGAACCCGACGACTTATTTCAAATTGGCTGTATTGGCCTCTTGAAATCAGTAGACAAATTTGATTTATCTTTTGATGTGAAGTTTTCAACTTACGCAGTTCCAATGATTATTGGTGAAATTCAACGTTTTTTACGTGATGACGGTTCAGTAAAAGTGAGCCGATCGTTAAAAGAAACGGGTAATAAGATTCGAAAGATGAAAGATGAGCTTTCGAAAGAATACGGAAGGGCACCAACCATTAATGAAGTTGCAGAGGCGCTTGAACTAACACCGGAAGAAGTTGTTCTGGCGCAAGAGGCAAGTCGTACGCCATCTTCTATACATGAAACTGTATATGAAAATGATGGTGATCCAATCACGATTTTGGATCAAATTGCGGATCAAGCGGAAACGAAATGGTTTGATAAGATTGCTTTAAAAGAAGCAATAAGAGAACTAGATGAGCGAGAACGCTTAATTGTATATTTGCGCTATTATAAAGATCAAACTCAATCGGAAGTAGCAGAGAGAATTGGAATTTCACAAGTGCAAGTTTCGAGGTTGGAAAAGAAAATATTGAAGCAGATGAAAGATCGGATAGATGAGTAGGTATCTATCCGATTTCTTTCTGTTATTTCAAGGTAGTGAGACTCCCGCACTAAGCTCATGTAGAGGGAAAGGAACGAGTTATATAAATCGGATTTATAAAAAGTTTACAGAATTTATTGATAATTTAGTAAATTTAAAATATAATCCTAGTATAAACTTGTCATAAAGGGGGAAGAAAAACATGGAATCAAGGCAACAATGGGGCTCAAGAGCGGGTTTTATATTTGCGGCAATTGGTTCAGCTGTTGGATTAGGGAATATATGGCGCTTTCCATATACAGCTTATGAAAATGGAGGAGGAGCCTTTTTTTTACCGTACTTATTTGCATTATTAACAACAGGTATTTCATTGTTGGCTTTTGAATTTGCCCTTGGTCATCGGCATCGTGGGTCATCACCACTTACATTTTTTCGCATTCATCCTCGTGCAGAGTTTATCGGTTGGTGGCAGATGGCGGTTACTTTTATTGTTTCAACCTATTATGCTGTTATTATTGCATGGTCGCTTTCCTATACATACTTCTCTATAAGTGGAGCGTGGGGAAAGGATACGGAAGCTTTTTTGTTTAAGGAATATTTGCATGTTGCTGATAAACCAGGTCAATTTGGCGGTCTTGTTCCCGAAGTGTTAGTTCCATTGGCACTCGTTTGGATTATCGTACTCGGTGTAGCGTTTAAAGGCGTTAAGAAAGGAATTGAAGTTGTCAATCGGATTTTCATTCCTTTACTTGTATGTATGTTTTTAATTATTGTTGTTCGTGCTGTGACGATGGAAGGGGCCATGCAAGGGCTTGATGCTTTTTTTAAGCCAGATTGGAACCGGATTTTGGATGGGAAAGTATGGCTTGCTGCATATGGACAAATCTTCTTTAGTTTATCGCTAGCGTTTGGAATTATGATCACATACTCTAGTTATTTGCCGAAAAATTCTGATACAACAAATAATGCTTTTATAACGGGATTTGCAAATTCAGGGTTTGAATTGTTAGCAGGTATTGGTGTATTTGCTGCCCTTGGTTTTATGGCAAACAATATGGGGGTATCGATTGATAAGGTAGCTAGTGCTGGTGTAGGGCTTGCATTTGTTGTATTTCCACAAATTATTAATCAATTGCCGATGTCACCATTTTTTGGTGTGCTATTTTTTCTTTCTTTAACGGTAGCTGGTATTACGTCGCTTATTTCACTAGCGGAAGTATGTTTTGCAGCTGTATCTGAAAAATTTAATTTAAGCCGGAAAAAAACAATTGGAATTATGGGTGCGCTTCTCGTATTGGTTTCGCTTGTATTTGCAACGCGTGGTGGGCTCATGTTCTTGGATCTTGTAGATTACTTTGCAAATAACTTTGGATTAATTTTAATTGCTTTAGCAGAAGTTACGACAGTAGGACTAATTCTGCGTCGCTTACCGGTGTATCAAAATCATGCCAATTTTGTATCAGATATTAAGTTAGGTGCATTTTGGAAGGTAAGTTTGCTTGTTATTACACCACTTATGTTAGGATACATGCTCATAGATGGCACGATACAAAATATTCAAAAGAACTACGGAGATTATCCGACGCAGTTTGTTGTGACATATGGATGGTCTTTGGCGGCGGCATTTATTATTGTAGCATTCATGATTAGCATTAAAAAATGGAGTGCGCAAATACATTTAGATTCTGCCAAGCTTGAAAAAGAATGGAAAGATCGGGGTGTTTCGTAATGAGTGCATCAGCAATCATGATGATGGTGATTGGAATTGTAGTGATTTGGGGCGGATTAGCATTAAGTATCGCAAACCTTTTTAAGAACAAGAAGGTGTGAGCAAAAACATCTGTACCGTTTTGGTGCAGATGTTTTTTTCTGAAAAAAATTGTATTAGAAAATTTTTCAGAAACCATACTACAACTACGAGGATAGTAAAGAGGTGAATCGAGGTGGAACAAACAGTTTATCTCAAAATGCGAAATCGCCTGCAAGTGTCTCCTTCGTATGAATTGAAGATACATGATATTGCTCAAATTGTTGGGGACCCTAATGTAATAAGCAAGATAGGAAATGAGATTGTCTATAAAATAACAACTCGTGATAAAACACATGTTGTTATTGATGCGATGAAGGTAATCGATATTATCCAGAAAAAATTAGAGCAAGTACAGATTAATTTACTTGGTCCTGGACAAACACTTGTTGAAATTGTATATGGAAAAAAGAAGGTGAATCCTATTTTTTTCGGGCTTGTTTGGATTTTGCTATTTGTAGGAGCGGCGCTTGCAATTATTTATTTTCATGAAGATGTTAGCATGCAGCAAGTGCATAGCCGCTTATATTACATGGTTACGGGAGAGAGAAATAACCAACCGCTTTTATTTCAAATTCCATATTCGATAGGGCTTGGATTAGGGATGATTTTATTTTTCAATCATGTATTTCAAAAGAGAATTAATGAAGAACCAAGTCCATTAGAAGTTGAAATGTTCCAGTATCAACAGTCTCTCGATCAATATGTTGTAGTTCATGAAAATCAAGAAAGTAAAAAAGAAATTTCAGATGATTGAATATGCTTTCGTAATTATGATAGGGCTGGCTGGTGGCCTTGCAGTTGGTGGGGGGTATGTGGCATTTTTAGCAGTGCTTGGTGTAATTCCACGTTTAGTGCAATTAACAAAAAGTTGGAAGTATATTCAAGTTTTTGAATGGGCGGTTATTGGTGGAACGTTAGTAGGTGCTTGGTGCAGTTTAAGGAATATTACATTTCAAATATCTCAGTATTGGCTTATTGTATTAGGGATATTTTGCGGAACTTTTATCGGGATGTTGGCAGCGGCATTAACAGAAGTATTAAATGTTTTGCCTATACTGGCTAAGCGAATCAGAATAGATGAAAAAATCGTACTGTTACTTATAGCGTTAGTACTCGGAAAAGTAGTCGGATCATTGTTTCATTGGATTTATTTTGTGAAGTAGGAGGTGAGAGAAAGTGAAAAAGTTGAAAAACGATTACAAAAATAAAGTGAAAGATTATCATCCGAAGCCGAACTATATGATGAATTGCGTAAAGGCATTTCTTGTAGGAGGAGTCATTTGTACAGTAGGGGAAGTCTTGATGAAAATGTATATACATTATTTTCACTTGAGTGAACAGAATGCTGGGAATATAACCATTGTAATATTAATGTTATTATCTTCCATTTTAACTGGTTTTGGAATATACGACAAAATAGGGCAATTTAGCGGTGCGGGATCTTTAGTTCCTGTAACAGGGTTTGCAAATTCTATGGTTAGTGCTGCAATGGAACATCGCAGTGAGGGAGTTGTCCTTGGTATTGCTACCAATATGTTTCGATTAGCAGGAAGTGTAATTGTTTTTGGCGTTGTAGGAGCTTATATTGTTGGCTTGATTCGGTACTCACTTAAAGTTTGGATATCTTAAAGGAGGATAGAAATGAGATTGACAGGGAAACAAACATGGGTATTCCAAAATCAAATATTTGTGAATGCAACAGGTACAGCTGTCGGTCCTAAAGAAGCTAAGGGTCCTCTTGGAAAATATTTTGATGTTTCATATGACGACTTACATTGCGGGGAACAAAATTGGGAACTTGCTGAAAGAAAATTGATGAAGAATTCTATTGAGAAAGTGGTGCAAAAAGGAAATATAATGAATTCCCAAATCGATTTTTTTTTAGCGGGGGATTTATTAAATCAAATGGTGACAGCTAATTATGTCGCTCGTGATATGGGAATTCCTTTTTTAGGAATGTTTAGTGCATGTGCAACATCGATGGAAACGTTAGCGATTGGATCAGCCTTTATTGATGGGGGATTTGCAAAGCGTATACTTGCGACGGTTAGTAGTCATAACGCTACTGCTGAAAGGCAATTCCGCTATCCGACAGAGTATGGTGGACAACGGCCGAGTACAGCGACTTCAACTGTTACCGGTGCTGGCTCCATTATGATTAGTACCGAAGAGAGCGACATTAAAATAACAGCTGCAACGATTGGAAGAGTACAAGATTTAGGGATAGCAAATCCTTTTGATATGGGATCCGCTATGGCCCCGGCAGCGGTTGATACCATTCAACAACATTTTGAGGATTTAGGAAGAAGTGCTGCGGACTATGATTTAATTGTCACAGGTGATTTATCGGGTGTAGGAGCACCGATTGCAAAACAAATGTTATTAGAAGAAGGTTATGATTTAGGAAATATATATAATGATTGCGGATTAATGATTTATGATGCAAAACAAGAAGAAGTCTTTGCAGGTGGGAGTGGATGTGCTTGTTCGGCAGTTGTGACTTATGGATATTTATTGGAAGAAATGAAAAAAGGAAATTTGCAACGGATTTTTGTTATTGCAACAGGAGCTTTACTCAATCCAATGATGATTCAACAAAAAGAAACAATTCCAGCGATTGCACATGGAGTAGTATTTGAAAGAGTAAAAGGGGGGTGAATGGTGGACTTTATATATGCATTTCTTGTTGGCGGGGTTATTTGTGTAGTAGGTCAGCTTTTATTGGATTTTGCAAAGCTAACATCCGCACATGTAATGGCAACTTTTGTAGTGGCAGGAGCTGTTTTAGACAGTTTTGATCTTTACGATAAATTGATAAAGTTTGCAGGAGCTGGAGCAATCGTTCCGATTACAAGTTTTGGACATTCTTTATTACATGGAGCAATGGAAACTGCTGAAACATATGGCTATCTAGGAATAGGAATTGGGATGTTTCGCTTAATATCTGCAGGAATTTCAGCGGCAATATTGTTTTCTTTTTTAACTGCACTTATATGTAAACCGAAAGGATAAATCAAATGAGAAGAAGGGTTATTTTGGTAACAGATGGAGATGAATATGCAAAGCGAGCAATTGAGATGTTAGCGAAGGAATTTGGCGGAAGGTGCATTTCGGCATCGCAAAGTAATCCAACGAGCTTGACGGGAAAAAAGATTGTTGAGCTAATTATGCAAACGCCATATGACCCTGTATTCGTCATGTTTGATGATAGTGGATTTATTGGAGAAGGTTCGGGGGAGAAGGCGTTAAAATATGTGGCGACTCATAAACAAATTGACGTTCTTGGAATTTTAGCTGTGGCATCCAATACCCATAATTGGGAATGGGCGCGTGTAGATGTCAGCATAGATCGAGAGGGAAGATTGACGGAGTATGGCGTTGATAAATTTGGTCTTCCTGATGGAGAGATTGGCAGGATTAGCGGCGATACAATTTATTGCTTAGATGAATTGAATGTTCCGGTCATTATTGGAATTGGAGATATCGGAAAAATGTGTGGAAATGATGAATGGAAGCGAGGTGCTCCCATTACGAAAAAGGCAATTCAATTCATTTTAGAAAGGAGTGGTTTTTATGACGAAAGAGAAGGCAATTAAAATCCCAATTTCTTCGTTCATAAGTGATAATGAAAATTATTTAAAACAAACAGCTGGATTAGGCGTAACATTCGATGTTGGAATTCGTAAATTTCATATTCTCGATAAAGAAATTGGAGTATTATTTGTAAATGGATTGTGTGATACAAACTACATTATCCCTATTCTAGAAGAAGCAGTAGATACAAATGAAATAAGAAATGCAGATGAAAATACTGTTACACTTTTAGAAAATCGCCTGATTCATCAACAAGTAAGTAAGGTCAAGACGATGGATGAGGTAATGGTTCAAGTATTATCCGGCCTTGTTGTTATTTTTGTAGAAGGTGAAACAGAGGCTTTTGTAATAGATGTTCGCAGTTATCCAGGACGAACTCCGACAGAACCGGATACGGAAAAGGTGGTGCGCGGGGCTAGGGATGGATTTGTTGAAAATATTGTTGTGAATACAGCATTAATTCGTAGGAGAATTCGTGATCCACGCCTTAGAAATGAAATTATTCGCGTAGGAGATAGGTCGCAAACAGATATTTGTATTACATATGTTCAAGATGTTGCTAATCCAGATTTAGTAAAAATTATAAAACAAGAGTTAAGCAATATTGAAGTAGATGGTATTACAATGGCAGACAAAACAATTGAAGAATTTGTGGTCAAACAAAGCTATAATCCCTTTCCGCTTATTCGATATACAGAAAGACCGGACGTAGCAGCCAATCATTTGTTGGAAGGTCATGTATTAGTGATTACGGATACATCGCCAAGTGTTATGATTACACCTACAACATACTTTCATCATTTACAACATGCGGAAGAATTTAGGCAAAATCCAGCAGTAGGTACATTTTTACGCTGGGTACGATTCTTAGGTGTGCTATTTTCCTTATTTTTATTACCATTTTGGTTAGTATTTGTATTTGATCCAACATTGTTACCAGAGAAACTTGCGTTCATTGGGCCGAACAAAATGACACATTTACCTATTTTATTACAAGTGTTATTGGCAGAGATTGGGCTTGAATTTTTAAGAATGGCAGCCATTCATACTCCGACCCCGTTATCATCTGCTGCCGGCTTAATTTCAGCAATTTTAATTGGGCAAATCGCAATTGATGTTGGATTATTTGTTCCAGAGGTTATTTTATATGTAGCAATCTCAATGATTGGCTCATATGCGACACCGAGTTATGAATTAGGGCTTGGCAATAAAATTGGAAAGTTATTTGTCATCATTTTAACGGGCTTATTTCATGAAATGGGGTTTGTCATTGGGATGACAATATTAATTTTATTTTTAACATCTATAAAAAGTTTACAAACACCATATTTATGGCCATTTTTACCATTTGATTGGGGAGCATTAACCAAAATTTTACTTCGACCAACGATGTCAAGTTTAAAAGTGCGTCCAAGTATAGTCCGACCACAAAATATACGCAGGCAAAAATAAGCAGAGAATTCTCTGCTTATTTTTCATGATAAATTTATTGTTTTTTAACAAAAAGTCAACATTTTTTTCGTACACTTAGAGTAGATATTGTGTATGAAAGGGGAAGAGGCATGATTAAATTATTTGTAAGTGATTTAGATGATACACTCGTTTATAATGTGAGCCATATGCACGAAGCGGATAAAAAAGCGATTCAGTGGTTAGCGGATAAAGGAACAAATATTTGTTTTGCTTCAGGTCGTTTTACACATCGAATTCACGAGGTAGTAGGTAGCTTTGAATTTCCATATTACATAACCGGTCTCAATGGTGCTATCATGTTGTTACCAGATGGACAAATATTTCATGAATCAAAATTTGATAATAAAGTTGTCCAGGAAATATATCAATATATTCATGAAAAACAACTAGCTGATATTGTCTGTGCAAAAGAGAACAGATATACAAAAAAGAAAAATGAACATCATCACAATTTTGAGAAGGATATGGGAGTCCAGATTACTGAAATTGAGACGCTTGAGGATGAATTTGGTAAAACAGTTTATCCAGCAAAATTATTTATATATGGAGAAGAAAAAAAGATTGAAAGGTTAGACCGAGAGCTGAGAGAGAAATTTCATAAGGTTGCTGAAGTTGTGATTTCTGGAAAGTGTTATGTTGATATTATGCCGACAGGAGTCAGTAAAGGGAATGCTTTGAAACGTTTAATCAATCATTTAGGGATTGAAGAGAATGAAGTTGCTTGTATCGGAGACTCCTTTAACGATATTTCGATGTTCGCCGTAACGCCACATTCATTCACACTTCATCATGCCCATCCGTATGTGAAAGAGAAAGCGAGTTATATTGTACGTTCAGTAGAAGAAGCTATTATGAAATTACCATTGCTTGCATAAGAGAAGAAGCTCGTCATTTGACGAGCTTCTTATTATTTAAATAATGATTTTATAAAATCGATGATACTAGAGAAAAAGTCTTTTACTTTATCTAGAAAGCTTTGTCCTTCTTCAGATCCTAAGAAAGCTGATACATGATCTTTTGCTTTATTTAATTGGCTACCAACTTGATTCCAATCAATATTTAAGTTTTTCATTTTATCAAATAATGAAACTAAACTATCTAATTGTTCATCAGTTAGTGTAATACCAAGTTGATCAGCAATTTTTTTAATTAATGAACGTAAGTCTTCGGTTGTCTTTGGCTGTTCTTTTGCAATTTCTTCTTTTACTTTTGCAACAAGTTGAACTGCTTTGTCATCGCCGATTTTGTCACCAAGTTTTGCTGTTTGTACCATTTCTTCATTTGCTACCTTTTTCACTTCTTCTGGAATTTCTTTTTTTGAAGTTGTTTCGTAAGCTTTCATCAGCCCTGTCAATGCAGCAGTTCCTGATACTTTAAATGGTGCAGTAATTTGAATTTCGGCATCTTTTACACCTGCTGTGATCAGTGCATTTGTATACATTGCATCTGTTACCCAATTAATGTTTTTTGCACGTACAATGATACCTGATCCTGGCTTTGTATACGTAATCATGGAAGAGGAAATGGCCCGTGTACCAATTTGGGCTTTTGGAACAATTCCCTCTAGAAATTTATGTTCTTCCGCATTAGATACAGTAATAATTTGTGCATCTTTTGGTGCTTTCATTTCTTTTAAAAGATCTTGTTTTTGTTGTTCAGATAAATTTTCTCCTAATGTAACGATAGATTCTCCCTCAATTACATCTGCAAATGAAGCTGTTGGAATCATAAAGACCATAACAGCTAATAGCAGAGCTACTAATTTCGTTTTCACGAACAATCGCTCCCTTTCTTTTTCTGAAATTTACGGGCAACACAGTTATTATAGTATATTTTTCTGATTTGTCATCTTTCTTCTTCTTTAATTGAAGAAAGATGTATCTATATTGTCGGATTCTTTTTGTTTCTGGTCGTGAATATGGTAATATAGTGCTGAGATACTTGAAAGGAGATATATACGTATGAAAACTTTAGGATACATATTAATGGAAAATGGGGAGAAAATTGAACTAGAGTTTTTTCCAGAAGAAGCACCAACAACAGTTGAAAACTTTAAAAAACTAGCGATGCAAGGATTTTACGATGGTGTTACATTCCACCGCGTTATCCCTGGGTTTGTAAGTCAGGGTGGAGATCCAACAGGAACAGGTGCAGGCGGCCCAGGTTATACAATTCCATGTGAAACAGATGGTAATCCTCACCGTCACGTTGTAGGATCGCTTTCTATGGCACACGCTGGCCGTAATACAGGTGGTAGCCAGTTCTTTATCGTTCATGAGCCACAACCACATTTAGATGGCGTTCATACTGTATTTGGTAAAGTAACAAGCGGTATGGAAACGGTACTTAATATGCGTCAAGGCGATGTAATGAAAGAAGTTAAAGTTTGGGAAGAATAAGTGAGAGGCTGTGCCAAAAGGTCGTGAACAGCGACCTTTTGGAGACAGCCTTTTTTTTGCTTTATTATTGAAAGTGTAAATCTAAAAAGATGATATTCAAGATTGAAAATTTCCGTATGAAATGATACAGTCGTTTGTGCTTGGACAGGAAAATCGACCGTAAGGAAAGTTTTTTACTTGAAGAAAAGGAATTGATGAGTGCGACGCAGTACATGATAAGTAGAGCGTATCAGTGTCATATAAGGAACGACTTTTACAAATGGACATAGAATATAGCGGGGATATAGAGTAGTATTGATGTGTAGTGGTATGATGGTATAAAATAAAGTTTTTAGTTTCCTTTTGTTAGGGGAATTGAGTTCTGCTGATAGCCCTTCTCACTATAGGAAAAATATTGTAGAATAGATGTGATGTAAAAAGAGCGATTGAGGGGACGAAAGGTTTATAACTTTTGTAAGAAGGGATAAGGTTTATGTTAATTCGTTTTAAAAAAAGTTATGAAAAGATTGCAATGGGACTTCTTTCTTTTATGCCGAATGAAAAAGATGTAAAAACATTACAGTTGACAATGAAAGAGTATGAAACAAAGGACGATTGGCAATTGTATTTATGGAAACAAAATGAGGATTTTGTTGGAATTATTGGGGTTGTAGAAAAGGAAGAGCATTTGTTAGAAATTCAGCATCTTAGTGTGAATCCATCTCATCGACAAATGGGAATTGGAACAGAAATGGTAAAAGAATTACAAGAGAAGTTTGCTGATTATACGATTTGTGGGAATGAACAAACAGCAAGCTTTTGTGAGAAATGTAAAAATGTAGAGCAGAATATACATTCATAAAAGCAGAGATACAATTTTTGTTATCTCTGCTTTCTTTTTTTTAATTGTTCATGTCGCTCTGCAATTACAGGTTCTCTATTGCGTAATGTATGTTTATGAATGATATATTCACTAGGTGCTAGATGAGTATTTTTCCAAGAAAGCCCGCTTTTAGTGCATAAGTCCATACATCTGTTTTCTAGTGTAGGATCTAAAAAAGGTAAAAATAACGGTTGAAAATCTGCTTTTTTCTGGATAGATTGCAATTGTTTTTTTAGTAAGGTTAAAAGTTGTTGATGATGTAGTCCTAAGGCATGTATAGGTTCACGTTCTTTTTCTAAGATGGCAATGGCACGTTTTATCATTTTGGCTGCCCCGTTCCAATTTAAGCGTCGTTGATGGTATAAAGAAACTGCAATTTGAATAAGACCAACCCAATGATGATCACGCTTACCTCGTGGTTTTAATTTCCAATACTCTTCTAAAACTTCATGACATTCAAAATAATCGTAGTCTCCATGAAAATGGATGAGAAATTGTATGTATGCTTTCGGATACATTTCGTTCGCTCCTGTCCGTGTTTTTATGTAATATAGTTTATCATATCGCTGAAATTTCCATCAGTGATTTTTCATCCTCATTGTCGCCGATTAGACAGTTACAGATCGTCCTATTATTAATAGCGGAATAAATAAGAAACGGCTAGGGTCATTATTCCCTAGCCGTTTCTTGCACTCTACATTAGCAGAAGCAAGCTGCTCCCACAATAATCAGTAGAATGAATAAGACAACAAGTAAAGCGAACCCACTGTTAAAACCGCAATCAACATTGCCCATAGTTTTTGTACCTCCTACATTGTTCTAACTACATTGTTATCATATGAAGGGGTGGGCGTCTTTGCATGGGCAAATATCTATTTTTCATTAAATTTCTTAAAAAGGTTGGATAGAACATAAGTATGCTCTATACTTATGTTGTTATAGAAAAAATGTGGTGGGATGCTTTGTGCAATATAATTTTAAAGTAGAGTCATTTGAAGGGCCTTTAGATTTATTATTACATTTAATTCATCGTTATGAAATCGATATATATAATATTCCTGTGGCAGAAATTACAGAACAGTATTTATCTTATATTCATACGATGAAAGAATTACAATTAGATGTAGCGAGTGAGTATTTAGTGATGGCGGCAACGCTATTACAAATTAAAAGTAAAATGTTGTTACCGAAACAAGAAGAAGATGTACATGATAGTGGAGAGGACTTTATAGATGATCCTCGTCAAGAATTGATGGAGCGATTAATTGAATATAAAAAATATAAGCAGGTGGCTGCAGAGTTAAAAGAAAGAGAGCAAGAAAGAGCGCAGCTATATACACGTCCACCGATTGATTTTACATCGTTTCAGCAAGAAGAGGCGGCGAATCTGCCTCTTGATGTTACGCTATATGATATGTTAGCTGCGTTTCAAAAAATGATGCGTCGCAAAAAATCCAAGCGTCCTGTAACAGCGCGGATTACTCGTCAAGAAATACCGATTGAACAGCGTATGACCGATATTTTACAAAAGTTAGAAACGCTAGGTGGTCGTCAAAGTTTTTACGATTTATTTGCTGATGAAGAGCGTGAAGTGATGGTTGTAACATTTTTAGCCATATTAGAGCTTATGAAACATCAACAAATTGTTATTGAGCAAGAACAAAACTTTGATGAAATCTTTTTGTCGTGTGCAAATCATAATTCAAAATAAAATTTGAGCGTGAGAACAAATGAAGAAGATAAGACAAGTGATAGCAGTAAGACTTCCATCTTAAGATTCAGAGGGAAGCAAGGAAGATAGGTAAGAGCTCATAATCAGTGGGAGACCGCTGATTTAAGTGTCACTTTATCTCGCTATTTTAGGGAAAGAAAACTCCTGCCCCACGATTTCGCGGAAGTAAAAAGGTTGGGGAGGGGTAGACTTTTAATTAGTAGGGATAAAGAACAAACATTGATTCAAGTTTCGCTATACTAAAATCGTTGTTAAGTAAAGTGTGAAACAATAAAAAGAAAGACCAAACCGGAAGCACTTAACTGTGATTCGGTTTTTTTATGGGGATTTCGGATGAAATAATTTGAGGAAGGAGATTGTACGTTGGAAAGAAAAGAACAGATGGCAATTACTGAAGGGCTTCTTTTTGTCGCGGGTGATGAAGGAATATACCCAGAACAAATAGCAAAAGTACTTGAGATTGAAGAGGAAGATGTTATTAAAATCGTTGAAGAAATGCAAGAGAAATGGGAAGGTGAAGGGCGTGGATTGCAAATTGTACAATTTGCGAAAGCATATCGCCTTGCTACTAAGAAAGAACATGCACCTTACTATCAAAAGTTAATGGACACGCCAACAGCTGCTTCGTTATCACAAGCAGCGCTTGAGACGCTAGCCATTGTTGCTTATCGTCAGCCGATTACGAGAATGGAAATGGAAGAAATTCGTGGTGTGAAAACAGAGAGAGCATTACAAACATTAGTTTCACATCTTCTTATCAAAGAGGTTGGGCGCGCGGAAGGACCAGGACGCCCGATTTTATATGGGACAACCAAAGAGTTTTTAGATACATTTGGATTACAAACGTTAGATGACTTACCTGCTCTTTCAGAAGAAAATGAACAAATGAATGAAGCTGATTTATTCTTCGATTCGTTGCAAGAATTATCAAAATGAAAGCTTAGCACTTCGCTAAGCTTTTTTTGTATATGAAATACATAGCGTGTCATACTAAATGAAAAAAGGAGGCAAGTTATGAAAGGGGTACGGAGTATTCTTTTGCTAGTTTCTGTTTTATTATGTTTTTCATTAAACAGCACATCGGCGAAACGATATATGATGTCTATTCATGCGGCATCCTTTTTTTCTATGCAACGTCCGCATCTTGGGAAAATGAAAGTAAGTTTTTTTAAAGTTGGGCAAGGGGATGCAACATTGATTACATTGCCAAATGGTCAAACGGTATTAATTGATGGAGGACCTTATGAAGCAGGAGAAGTCCTTATTCAAAAGTTACTTGAAAAAGGAATTAATCATTTAGATGTTATAGTAGGAACTCATCCGGATATGGATCATATAGGTGGGCTAATTCCAATTATAGAACAAATGCCTGTAGCACTTGTATTAGATAGTGGAAAAACGTATAGTTCTCTTACATATCATACGTATAGAAATCATATTAAAAAGAGAGGAATTCCATTTGTTCGTGTTAAACAAGGGCAATATCTCCCGTTAGATCCTCATGTGTCCATTCAAGTGTTGAATAATGGAAAATCAAAAGATGAGAATAATGAATCTTCAATTGTATTAAAGGTTCGTTATGGGAAAGCGGATTTTTTATTAATGGGGGATGCAGATATACGGACGGAAAATAAAATAGTAAAGCGATATGATGTCCATGCAGATGTGTTAAAAGTAGGACATCATGGCTCCTATACATCAACAGGCGAAGCCTTTTTAAAAAGGGTAAATCCTCAATTTGCTATTCTTTCTTATGGGAGTAAGAATCCATATGGTCATCCGCATCAAAGTGTAGTCAAAAGATTAAAACGGCATGGTGTGATGATGTATGGGACAAATAAAAGAACAGTGGAGATTGAAACGGATGGAGAGCATATTAAAATGTGGTCCAATGCTCCACTCCCATTATTAAAGTAACAAAGAGCAATTTCCTTTTTGGAAAAAAGAATAAGATATATTATAATGAAAATAAAGAGTAATTTCCTTTTTTAACAATAGAAAAGGAAATTTCACTTAAATGTATAGACAACTACTCGTGTGTATATTAAGATGGAGTTAGGCAAATAGATAATTATAACAAGTAGGTATTTTATGGGAAAGGGTCGATGGAAATGAAAACGCAAGTTGTCATCAACGCCAAAATTTATACCGGTCAAGAAGTAATAGAAAGTGGATTTATTCGTTATGTAAAAACAATTACAGAAATTGGTTTGATGGCTCAATATGTACCACAAGAAGATGAAGTTGTTTTTGATGCAGAAGGAAAGATTATCATTCCAGGTATGATCGATGTTCATATTCATGGTGGATACGATATTGATGCGATGGATGCAAATAGCGATGGTTTAGTAACCCTTGGTCAAGAAATGTTAAAAGAAGGTGTTACAACTTACTTCCCAACAACAATGACACAAGCTCCAGAAGCGATTGAACGTGCGTTACGCGCTGCAAAAGAAGCGAAAGAAAAAGGAGCGCATTTTGAATATATTCATTTAGAAGGACCGTACGTTTCTAAAAAACGTGCAGGAGCACAACCGCTTGAACATATTGTCCCAGCGAATATTGAGCAATTTAAAAAGTGGCAAGAGGCGAGTGGGAATTTAATTAAATTGGTAACATATGCACCAGAAGAAGAAGGTGCAATTGAATTTGAAGAGTATTTAGCTGAAACAGGTGTTGTTGGTACGATAGGGCATACTGATGCAATCGATGAGCAATTAAAAAATAGAAAAATTACACATGCAACTCATTTATATAATCAAATGCGCGGTTTACATCACCGTGAGCCAGGAGTAGTTGGTCATGTGTTATTAAATCCAGAGATAATGGTTGAAATAATTACAGATGGTATTCATATTCACCCTGATATGGTGAAATTAGCATATAAATTAAAAGGCCCTAAAAAAATTAGCGTTATTACGGATGCAATGCGTGCAAAAGGTCTAGAAGATGGATTGTACGAGCTTGGTGGGCAACCAGTGCATGTAAAAGACGGAAGTGCTCGATTAGAAGATGGCACGTTAGCAGGTAGTATTTTGAAAATGGACCAAGCGTTTCGCAATGTAATTCAATTTACAGGATGTTCAATTGAAGACGCGGTACTGATGACATCAGTGAACCAAGCAGAAGAGTTTGGATTAATAAATAAAGGTGCATTAGCAGTAGGAAAAGATGCAGACTTCGTTGTAATGAATGAAGATTTACATGTATATGATACAGTTCGTTTAGGAATTCATATGAAGAAAGGGAAGGAATAAGATGAATATTCTTGTTGTAGAATCTCAAGAAAAATTAGCCGAAGCAGGTTATAAATTAATCGAAAATGTTGTAAAATCAAAGGGAAATCCAACTTTAGGAATGGCTACAGGAAGCTCTCCACTTGGAATTTATGCAGAAATAAGAAAAAATAAACTTGATACAAGCCATGTAACCACTGTAAACTTAGATGAGTACGTAAACTTACCACATGAAGATAAAAACAGCTATCATTATTTTATGAAAGAACAGCTGTTTGATCATCTTCCATTTAAAGCAACTTATGTACCGAACGGGATGGCAAACGATTTAGAGGAAGAGTGCAATCGTTATGAAGGCATTCTAGCAGCTAACCCAGTTGACTTACAGATTCTTGGAATCGGTGAAAACGGTCATATCGGATTTAATGAGCCAGGAACGCCATTTCATTCTCGAACTCATATTGTAGAATTAACAGAGTCTACACGCCAAGCGAACCGCCGCTTTTTTGAAAAAGAAGAAGATGTACCAACGCATGCAATTACGATGGGAATTGGAAGCATCATGAAAGCAAAGCAAATTCTACTTGTTGCTATGGGACCGAAAAAGGCGGAAGCAGTTAAAGAATTATTGCAAGGAGAGTATAGCGAAGCGTGTCCTGCTACAGTTCTGCAACGTCATCCGAATGTAACCGTAATCGCTGATCAAGAAGCTCTATCTTTATGCAGTGAGGCGATTGCTGATGAACATCGACAAGTATTCACCATTTCCGATCTATTATCAGATTCAAGAGTGGGTGAAACAGCTAATTGAGGACGGTGAATGGAAGCCGGGAGATAAAATTCCATCTGAAAATGAACTTTGTGATAAGTTTGAAGTAAGTCGTATGACAATTAGACAGGCAATTAATAACTTAGTGGAACAAGGATATTTATATCGAAAACGTGGAATTGGAACGTTTGTTCAACTTCCAAAAGTGGAGCAAAAACTGCAAGGGATGACGGGATTTACTGAAGATATGTTATCCCGTGGAATGAAACCGAGCAGTCAATTATTAAGTTTTCAGCTAGTTCCTGCTACTGCTAAAATAGCAGAGCGACTTAGAATACAAGAGGGAGAGTCGATTTATGAAGTGAGGCGTATTCGCTTAGCTGATGATGAACCGATTGCTTTTGAGACAACATATTTGTCGCCAACTCTTGTAAAAGATATTAACGAAGAAATTTTGCAACAATCTTTATACGAACATTTAGAGAAAAAATTAGGCTTTAAACTTGTTCGTGCTACGCAAACAATTGAAGCTTCAATTGCAACAGATGATGAAGCTGAACATCTGCACATACCTAAAAAAGCACCTGTGCTTGTAATGAGACAATGGTCATATGCAGAAGGAGAATTACCATTAGAGTACGTAAAATGCATTTATCGTGGTGATCGTTATAAGTTTATTACGAATATTTCACGAAATAAGTAATTTTACTTTGTGCAATATAAAAATACGACTCGTCCCTACTTGGAACGAGTCGTATTTTTATGTTGTGTAGCATTATAGTGTAAAACATGTTTTACAGCATCTTTTACAGAAGGAACAACATGTTTAGCATGCTTTTTCACTTCTTCATCAGCTTGTGACATGGCAAAACTGTGAGGTGTAAGGTGAAACATAGGGATATCATTGTAAGAGTCACCAATACAAGCGATTTCTTCAGGGGTGATTTGGAATTCTTCTGATAAAACGGAAATTGCTGAACCTTTACTGATATTTGGAGGCATAACATCTAAGCATTGTTCAGCAGAGATAAACGTGCTAACTTTGTTTTTAAATGTTTCGTTAATTTTCTTTTGAAGAATTTGTAAATCTTCTTTTGTACCACCCACAGAAATTTTATTTGGAAAAATCGTGTCATCAATTTTTTTTAATAAATTAGGTTCTTCAATGGAAGTCATTGTAACTTGTTTTTCAAGTTCATGGATAAAAGGTGTTTTTTCTTCAATGTAATAATTATGCTCATCACTTACATAACGAAAATAAGGTTCTTCATTTGTCATAGATAACAGATCAGGTAAAATTTCAGAATCAAATGTGGCAGATAATAATTGCTTATTTTCGTGTGTATATACAAAGACACCATTTACACTGATACGGTGGAAATGAGTGCCAACTTCTTTCATTAAATCAGCAATTTCATTATCTAGTCGACCAGAAGCAAAACAAAGAATTATATTGTGCTCTGCGAGGCTGCGAAGTGCCGCAATATCTTCTTTATCAATCAAGCCTCCATGCTGCATCATCGTACCGTCAATATCACTTACAAACATTTTAATCATTGTAGTCGTACTCCTTTCTACGTACGGTTGCTCTTACCATTATACGCATCTTGTGCAAACATGTCTAAAAAACGACTTTTTCGCGTACAGTAGATGTTTTCATTGACGAAAAAGAAGGATGTTCTGTAACATAAAGGCAGGCTATTTAAGGACGAGGGTGGTGTTATATGAATAATTGTCTAGAGATAAAAAAAGTTTTAAATAATAATGTTATCATCGCTAACCATCCTGAACATAAGGAAGTAGTAGTGATTGGTAAAGGGATTGGATTTGGAAAAAAAGCAAAAGATGTGCTCGAGCAGCAACAAATTGAAAAAATGTTTATTTTAAAAAATGAACATGATCGTGAACAATATAAACTTTTAGTACCGCATGTAAGTGAACAGTTCATTGCACTAATGAATGATATTATGCTTT
Source organism: Bacillus cytotoxicus NVH 391-98 (assembly GCF_000017425.1). Classification (GTDB taxonomy): domain Bacteria; phylum Bacillota; class Bacilli; order Bacillales; family Bacillaceae_G; genus Bacillus_A; species Bacillus_A cytotoxicus. Next base: position 2,835,241 of record NC_009674.1, on the reverse strand, counting down.
TTATTCAAGAAAAAGCACAAGCACCATTAAATGAACATATTCATATTGCTCTAACGGATCATATCTCTTTTGCGCTGAAAAGGCTAAAACAAGGTTTGACAATCGATAATCCTTTTTTAGTAGAAACGAAAATGCTGTATCCAAAAGAATATGAAATTGCCGCAGGTGTCGTGCAAATGCTGAATTCTCGTTTGCAAATTACATTGCCAGAAGGAGAAATAGGGTTTATTGCACTTCATATTTATAGCTCGCTTACAAACTCTGAGTTAGCTTCTGTAAATCAAAATTCCCGTCTTATTGTCCAATTGGTAACTTTAATTGAGACAAATTTACACCTTACATTAGATCCAGAAAGCATTCATTATTTACGTCTAATTCGTCATTTACAATATGCAATTGAACGGGTAAAAAAAGGGGAAAAAGTAGAAGAAGCACAAGGGTTTGCCGATTTATTAAAGGCTGAATATCCAGTTTACTATAATCTAGCATGGAAACTTGTTAAAGTCATGCAAAAGGAATTGCAACTCCCTGTATATGAAGCAGAAAGTATATATTTAACGATGCACTTGCAACGATTAGTAAAGGCAGAACGCGTCTAACAAGTATATAATTTTGTCTAAAATGAAAACGTTGAAAAAAAAGATTGAATCGCTTACAATTGTTTTGTATAATAGGTTCTGCAAAGTTATACAAAATTCGACAAACAAATTAAAGCGAGTAGTAAAAATCTTTGCTTTAATAATAATGAAATTATACGTAAACTTATTTTTGACACGTGTTACTGATTCGATCAGGCATGAGTAGAAAAAAGTAAGGAATGTAAGCTAAAGAAAGGGATATACTACCTTTTGTATAGTTATCGTTCTGTCTTTTTTCCTCATGCCTTTTTGGCGTTTGTCGAAAAGTACAATATAGATAAGAGAGGAAGGTTTTCCATGTTTAAGAAGATCTTTGGTGTTCTTCAAAAAGTCGGAAAAGCGCTTATGCTTCCAGTAGCGATTTTACCGGCGGCAGGGATTTTACTTGGATTTGGTAACGCATTTCAAAATGAACAGTTAACAAATCTAATTCCTGCTTTAAAGGCAGATTGGTTTGTCATGGTTGCAAAAATCATGGAACAATCTGGCGACATTATATTTGCTAACCTTGCGCTATTATTTGCAGTTGGGGTAGCAATTGGTCTTGCAGGTGGAGACGGGGTAGCTGGATTAGCAGCATTCGTCGGCTACTTAATTATGAACAAAACGATGAGTGTGTTCTTAGAAGTAGACAAGTTCGTGAAAGTAACAAGTACAGGGACGGATCCAGTTAAAATTGGTTTCGCAGATCCTGCGTATGCAAATGTATTAGGGATTCCAACACTGCAAACAGGGGTGTTTGGCGGTATTATCGTTGGTATATTAGCAGCTTATTGCTACAATAAATATTTCAATATTGAATTGCCACCATACTTAGGTTTCTTTGCAGGTAAGCGTTTTGTACCAATTGCAACTGCAACATTTTCATTAATTTTAGGAATTTTAATGTGCTTTGTATGGCCATATATTCAAACTGTTTTAAATACATTCTCACATCAAATGATTGATGCGAATAAAACGTTAGCAGCATTTATTTTCGGATTAATTGAGCGATCATTAATTCCATTTGGATTACATCATATTTTCTATTCACCGTTTTGGTTTGAATTTGGTCAATACACAAATGCGGCAGGAGAGCTTGTACGCGGTGATCAAAAAATCTTTATGGCACAGTTAAAAGATGGTGTAGAATTAACAGCAGGTACATTTACAACTGGTAAGTATCCATTCATGATGTTTGGTCTTCCAGCAGCAGCATTAGCAATGTATCATGAAGCTCGTCCAGAAAATAAAAAATTAGCAGCTGGTATTTTAGGTTCTGCTGCGTTAACATCATTCTTAACAGGTATTACAGAACCGCTTGAATTCTCATTCCTATTCGTAGCACCAGTACTGTTTGGAATCCATGCAGTTTTTGCAGGTCTATCATTCATGACAATGCACATTTTAGGTGTTAAAATTGGTATGACATTCTCTGGTGGTTTAATTGACTTCTTACTATTTGGCGTGCTACCAGGACGTACACCATGGTGGTGGGTAATTATTGTCGGTCTTGCACTTGCAGTAATTTACTACTTCGGCTTCCGTTTTGCAATCCGTAAATGGAATTTAAAAACACCTGGCCGCGAAGTAACAACAGATACGAACGGTGCAGGAAAAACAGAAGCAGGAGAACTTCCACGTGAAGTATTAACAGCGCTTGGCGGTAAGGAAAATATTGCTTCTTTAGATGCTTGTATTACACGTTTACGTGTTCAAGTTAACGATCAAAAAAATGTAAATAAAGATCGTCTAAAAGAGCTTGGAGCAGCTGGAGTACTTGAAGTAGGAAATAATATTCAAGCAATCTTTGGACCGAAGTCTGATACGTTAAAATCACAAATTCATGATATTATGTCCGGCCGTACACCTCACGTAGAGAAAGAAGAGCCTGCAAAGGTAGAAGAAGTTGTACAAAAGTCTGATACAAATGAAACGCTTGTATCTCCAATGGAAGGTAAAATTTTACCGATTACAGAAGTACCTGATCAAGTGTTCTCAGGTAAAATGATGGGAGATGGCTTTGCGATTGAACCAACAGAAGGAGTAGTCGTATCCCCAGTAGATGGTGAAATCGTCAATGTATTCCCAACAAAACATGCAATTGGTATTCAATCTGAAGGCGGAAAAGAAATTTTAATTCACTTTGGTATTGATACTGTAAAATTAAATGGTGAAGGCTTTGAAGCTCTTGTTGCACAAGGTGATAAAGTGAAGCAAGGACAACCTTTATTAAAAGTAGATTTAGCATTTGTAAAAGAAAATGCACCGTCTACGATTACACCAGTTGTTTTTACAAATTTACAGCAAGGACAACAAGTGATATTGAAAAAAGAAGGAACTGTCAAGAAAGGCGAAGCCGCTATTATTGACATTCAGTAAGAAATTGACGCAAAATGTTTATAATTATAGTAGGTGATGTGGTTGACCGAACATCACCTATTATATAAAATAGATAATGTAGTACTCACGTCTATACAACTAAAAATAATGTATTTAAAGGAGATAAATAACTATGGAAAAAATTTTTAAAGTAACTAGTGACTCAGGAATTCATGCTCGTCCAGCAACTCTACTTGTAAATACAGCAAGTAAATTCGGTGCTGACATTAACTTAGAATACAACGGAAAAAATGTTAACTTAAAATCAATCATGGGCGTTATGTCTTTAGGCATTCAACAAGGCGCGGAAATTAAAATCACTGCAAATGGTGATGATGCAGCTCAAGCACTAGCAGCTATCGAAGAAACAATGAAAAACGAAGGATTAGGAGAATAATGACTCTTCATATTCAAGGGATTGCTGCATCAAGTGGGATTGCTATTGCGAAGGCTTTCAGACTTGAGAATCCTGAATTTAACATTGAAAAGAAAACGATTACGGATGAAGCTGCAGAAATTACACGCTTAGAAGCTGCGTTAGAGAAGGCGAAATCTGAATTAGAAGCAATCAAAGACCACGCTTTCGCTGAGTTAGGTGCAGATAAAGCGGCTATCTTTGAAGCGCATTTACTAGTATTGAATGATCCGGAGTTGGTAAACCCAGTAAAGGATAAAGTGAAAAATGAAAAAGTAAATGCTGAATTCGCAATGGATGAAGTTGCAACGATGTTTATTACGATGTTTGAAAACATGGATAATGAATATATGAAAGAACGTGCAGCTGACATTCGTGATGTAACGAAACGTGTTCTTGCACACTTACTAGGAGTTAACTTCTCAAATCCAAGCACAATTTCCGAAGAAGTGATTATTATTGCTGAAGATTTAACACCATCTGATACGGCACAATTAAATCGCGCATATGCAAAAGGCTTTACAACTGATATCGGTGGACGTACATCTCACTCTGCAATTATGGCTCGCTCTATGGAAATTCCAGCTGTTGTTGGTACGAAAGTAGCTATGGAGAAAATTCAAAATGGCGATATCGTAATCATCGATGGATTAGATGGAGAAGTCATTGTAAACCCATCTGAAGAAACTCTTCGTACTTTTGAAGAAAAGAAAATAAAATTTGAAGAGCAAAAAGCTGAATGGGCGAAATTAAAAAATCAAGCTACTGTGACAAGCGATGGACATCATGTTGAACTTGTTGCAAACATCGGTACGCCAAATGATGTACAAGGTATCATTGACAACGGTGGAGAAGGCGTTGGTTTATACCGCACAGAATTCTTATATATGGGCCGTGACAACCTTCCGACAGAGGAAGAACAGTTCGAAGCATATAAAGCTGTTCTGGAAGGAGTAAAAGAAGGTCAACCAGTCGTTGTTCGTACACTTGACATTGGTGGAGATAAAGAGCTTCCATACTTACATTTACCAAAAGAAATGAACCCATTTTTAGGATACCGTGCAATTCGTTTATGCCTTGAAGAGCAAGATGTGTTCCGCACACAGCTTCGTGCATTACTTCGTGCTAGCGTATACGGTAACTTAAAAATTATGTTCCCAATGATTGCAACTCTTGCTGAATTCCGTCAAGCGAAAGCAATCTTATTAGAAGAGAAAGAAAAGCTTGTTAAAGCTGGTACAACAGTTTCTGATTCTATTGAAGTAGGTATGATGGTAGAAATACCAGCTTCGGCAGTATTAGCAGATCAATTTGCTAAAGAAGTTGATTTCTTCTCAATCGGAACTAATGATTTAATTCAATACACAATGGCTGCGGATCGCATGAATGAACGTGTATCTTACTTGTATCAACCATATAATCCAGCTATTTTACGTCTTGTAAAAATGGTAATCGATGCTGCTCATAAAGAAGGAAAATGGGCTGGTATGTGTGGTGAGATGGCAGGAGATTCACTTGCAATCCCGCTATTATTAGGTTTAGGATTAGATGAATTTAGTATGAGTGCAACATCTATCCTTCCTGCAAGAACACAATTAAGCAAATTGTCAAAAGCAGAAATGGAAGAGTTAGCACAAAAAGCATTAATGATGTCAACGGCTGAAGAAGTTGTTGAATTAGTAAAAAGTATTTAAGTACAAAAAACCTGAGGCCAATGAAATCGGTCTCAGGGCTTTTTTTGTACATAAAGTAGACAAGAGATTATTAGATAGCGATAGCAACAATATCATCTAGACAAACGCGTAAAAGTCCTGTGAAGTCATCTTCAAATCCATCTTCGCCGGCAGAGAATAATGCAACTCCATTGCAAAAACCTTGAAATATTACGTTATTGAATGTTCCGTTGTCTTTTAACGTAAGAAGGGAAATGTTAGTTCCTATTGCAACATTTTCAAGGACGTTGCATATAGAGAATCTTCTATCAAAGTTTCTATTAAAACGTCCCTTAAAATCTTCTTTTTCATGATGATGGCGATCTCTTTCTTTAAAGTTGTCACAACACCCAAAAGATCCAAACATACTCTTCATCACCCCTTTCATATTTATAATGTATGTGTTTTGTATAGGGGATGATTGGACAAAGCGTGCAGTTTTTACTAGGATATTTTCTTATTTTCATTCACTTGAAGTAGAGATAGTTTGAAGAGAAATATAAAAGGTTATTTTCTACATAAAATAAAGACCACCATAATAAAAGAAACAGGTAGTCTTTACGCTTTTTTACTTTTATATAAAACGATGACATATACGGGAAGGGCTAAAAGTAATGGTACGATAGATCGCGAGGTATGTACTCCCTCTTCTAGCTGGAATGCTTTTTCTTTTGAGAATTGCAATATTGCAATGTTTGTAGCATCGCCAATAAAGTATAGAAGTAACACAGTAACGGCATAGCTTAAAAATGCAATAAAGCTTCCACATGAATTCAATTAAAATCCCTCTCTTGTTATCTATTTGTTACTATTGTATCATAATTGTAACAAAAAATCACCCTTATATTCCAAATAGACGACGAAATTCGACATAATCCCTTGTTTTTTACTAAGCATAGATAAGTTTATCGCATGATTTCTAATAATGATGTCGAATTCAAATGACATATATTACAAATAGATGAAATAAAAAAACGAAGGGATTCACCTTCGTTTTTTTATTTTGCCCATTCTGTTACTTCTTCAACACTCATACGTGGTGCAGGATGACCTTTTAGGCTAGATTCACCAATTGTAATAAGCATAATTGGGACATAACGAGAAGAAATATGAAACTCTTCTATTAATGCTTGTGAATTAAAACCACCAATTGCACAAGTATCCCATCCAGTTGCTTTTGCTGCAAGCATAAGTTGCATTGCCGCTAAAGATGCATTTGAGAAAGCTGCATCTCGTGGATATTGCTCACGATTGTATGCAGATTCAATATTTTGAGCTAATCGCTCTTTCGCTTCTACTTTCATCAATCCTTGTTCCACAAGTGGGTTGTAGACCGTTTCCACGTTCTTATATGCTTCTAAATCACCTAAAATGGCTACTACAGCAGAGGCATCAAGAATTTGTTGTTGATTGTATGCGATTGGATGTAGGCGACTTTGAACATCCTTTCCTTGAAAAACAAGGAATTTCCAATGTTGTAAGTTCCAAGCAGATGGAGCTTGTGCAGCTGCTTTTAAAATTTGATGAAGTTCTTCAGCGGAAATCTCCTTTTCTGGATTGAATGCGCGATTCGATGTACGCTCGTATAAAACACTAAAGAAATCTTGCTTTGTCATGATATTTCCTCCAAATTACATATCAATTGTATAAAATAATGTCTATAAATTACTTATATTTAGTAAGTTGTCACTGTAAAGAATATAATATCTCTATTTTAATTGTCAAGTTTCTCGAATAGGAAGAAAGAGGGCGTTCGTACAAACGATATCCTTTGTGTAATCATACAATAGAAAGATAATTCACATTGGAGAATAGGGAAAATATAGCTCCTATCAGTAGGAGAATTCTTCGTCCTGCTGACGATTAAACCTCACCAATCAGGTTCTTTTGATGACAGTTTCCTATAAAGTAAGAAATTTCATTAATGAAGTTGTATAGGGGGCTTAATTCATTCATCAAGTTGTTACTGTCCTAAAATAGCGAGATAAAAGAATCGTGAGGAATTCAGTAGAACAAGATATATGAAGTGAGTGAAGAACAGTGATAAACATACTACATTTTTTATTAGAGAATACGGTTTTTCAAAATGTGTTGCAAGATCTGCGGTTGAATGTACTTTATATAGAAGAAGGCTGTAAACATCAACATGCAATAGAAAGTGTACATCCTAAATGTATGTTTATAGCTAGCAGTTTTGCAGAAGGGGAGAGATTATTTGAGAGGGTTCAGCCACAAGTTGTCATCATATATGTATCAGATAGTATACAAGTCGAACATATAAAACGGATATATGATTCGCAGATTGCTTTCATTGTAATTTGGGATCAGCCTGTGACAGCAAAATTTGTAGATATGTTGAAAATAGGGATACGGAACATGGTTCTCCCCCCAGTAACGCCACAAGCTGTATTAGAAGAAGTGAATAGAGGGCTCTATCAATTATCTTTACTACAGCAACTAGGCTTACAACAAGAGCTGTTGCAAATGATGTTTGATTTTCAAAATGATTTGTTATTTATTGTTGAAGATGATGAAATTATTGATTGTAATACGAATTTTTTGCACTTTTTTGGATATGAAAATTTGATGGCTTATCGTGAAAATCATATCGTGTTTGCAGAACATTTTATTCAAGAACATGGTTATTATGCTACAAACCATGACATAACTTGGCTCGATGATTCTTTATTACAAGCTAGAAAAATCAAAATGTATAATGATAAGGGAGAGGCGTTTGTTTTTTTATTACGTGCAGCTGCTTTACCAGAAGATGTATCTAGATTTATTGTAAAGTGTACAGATATTACAGAATTAGATGAGTTATATCAGGAACAAGAGCGTCTTGCTACAATTGATACTTTGACAGAAATATATAATCGTTTAAAGTTTCAACAAATATTAGAAGAAGTGTGGAAAAGTGCTCAGCGTAATCGTCAAAAAATAGCACTTATTTTCTTTGATATAGATGATTTTAAGAAGGTAAATGATACGTACGGGCATGATTTTGGTGACTTGGCCTTAATTCAGTTAGCTGAGCTGGTGAAAACAAAAATTGATTCCAAATATACGTTTGCGCGATGGGGGGGAGAAGAATTTGTTATACTCGTAACCGATACAACGGAAAAAGAAGCGTTTCAAGTTGCTGAATCATTACGTTTTTTTATTGAGACAAAACAATTCTCCAGTATTTCAAAGCTCACGGCGAGTTTTGGGGTTGCATTATACGAACAAGGGATAACGAAAGAAGAACTCATACAGCGCGCGGATATTGCGTTATATGAGGCGAAACAAAATGGGAAAAATCAAGTTCGTATATATAGAAAAGGAAAAATGTAATTTTTTCGCAACAAAGTGTTGCGATTTTTTTTTGTTGCTTGATAATAGATAGGAGAGGAATCGTTTATAATGGAATAACCGTGGAGGTTTTGAAATGATAAAAAAGGTAGTTATTATGTTTTTGCTGTGTTTTCTCGTATTTGGGAGTGTATACTATTTTTGTAGAGAACCAAAAGAACAAAAATTACTAACTTCAAAGGTGACTCCTTCTGTACAATCTGAATTGCATGATTCTATAGAAGAAAAGAAGGAGTCACCGATTGATTATGCTAGTATCGCGCAAAAATTAGACCAATATTTAAAAGATAGAGCTTTTAATGGAACCGTTCTTGTTACAGATAAGGAACATATTATATTAAACAAGGGTTATGGGTATGCAGATGTTCAAAAGAAAATTGAAAATACACCACAAACGAAATACCGCATTGGTTCGATCACAAAAACTGTTGTTGCAACTTCAATTTTACAGCTTCAAGAGCAAGGGAAATTAAACATTCAAGATAATGTACATACATATATCCCTTCATTTCCAGCGGATAAAAATATTACATTATATCACTTGTTGACACATACTTCCGGTTTACCGGAGAAAGGGAAGGGACGAGTAAATCCTGCATCTCGTTTGAACTTAGTGAATTGGATTGGAAGTCAACAGCTAGAATTTCCAGCAGGAACAGGATGGAGATATACAGATTATAATTATATGGTGCTTGCCTATATTGTTGAAACGATATCCCAAAGGCCTTTAGGTGAATACATAAAAGAGAATATATTTGGACCAGCTGAAATGCATGAATCTGGGATGGGGAATGCGATGCCCGGAGAGCAGCATTTAGCCAAAGGATATAAAAAGCAAGATAATCTACTCGTACTTGCACCAAAATTAGGAATGGATTGGTTATATGGATGTGGTGAGATGTATACGACTGTTGGAGATATGAAAAAGCTAGATGAGGCAATTATAAATGGGAAACTTCTATCAAAGAAAAGTAGACAAGCGATGTTCACTCCTTCGCCTGAGCGCAAGTACGCATATAGTTTCTATATATATAATGATTATTTTCATAATCACGGCGTACTTGCTGGTTGGAATACATTTAATAACTTTAATAAAGATAAAGGGATTTTTGTTATTTTATTCTCGAATGTAAAAAATAGTATGGATGATGATTTTAATAAAGAGTTCCGAAAAATGGTTAGCGATTTATTAGAACAAAGGGGATGAGAATATGGAGCATAACATTTCATCAATTGGTTTTATTGGAACAGGTGTAATGGGAAAAAGCATGGTACATCATTTATTAAAAGGTGGTTATACAGTATATGTGTATAATCGTACGAAAGAAAAAGCAACTTCTTTAGTAAGAGAGGGGGCGAAATGGTGTGGTACGCCGAAAGATTTGGTGAAAAATGTTGATGTTGTTATGACAATGGTAGGATATCCACATGATGTAGAAGAAATATATTTTGGAGTAGATGGAATTTTAGCAAATGCAAAGGAAGGGATGATTGCGATTGATTTCACTACTTCTACACCAACATTAGCCAAAAGGATATATGAAGTTGGGAAAGAAAAAAATATATATGCTTTAGACGCTCCAGTCTCAGGAGGAGATATTGGTGCAAAGGAAGGGAAACTTGCTATTATGATTGGTGGAGACCAAGAAGTATATGAAGTTTGTTTCCCGCTTTTTAACATGTTAGGTGAAAATATTCAATTGCAAGGGCCAGCTGGGAGTGGTCAACATACAAAGATGTGTAATCAAATTGCAATTGCATCGAATATGATAGGTGTTTGTGAAGCGGTAGCATATGCACAAAAAGCCGGTTTAGACCCAGAGAAAGTATTGCAAAGCATTGCAACTGGAGCAGCTGGAAGTTGGTCTTTAAGCAATTTGGCTCCGCGTATGTTAAAAGGAGATTTTGAACCAGGTTTTTATGTAAAACATTTTATGAAAGATATGAAAATTGCATTAGATGAAGCAGAAAAGTTACAATTATCTGTACCTGGTTTATCGTTAGCAAAAGATTTATATGAGCAGTTAATTGAGGCTGGGGAAAGCAATAGTGGAACACAGGTGTTATATAAAAAATATATAAGGGGGTAACATCAATGGATTTAGTGAAATTTGATGGAATGATTGATGCAGTGCAGAGAGCAACTTGCATACCGATTCATGATAAGCAAAAAGAAGCTTTTAAACAAAAATATGATTTTGAGCCTGAATTTGAATATGGTCGTGATGAAAATCAGCATTATGTTATTCGAACTTCGAAGAAAATGTTAGAAGAGATGGAGTTCTATTTAGCGTTAAAATATGATCGTGACGGAATTGATTTATATATGAGTGCGGAAATTGATGGAGTAAGTTATGTGTCTGTTAGCTATAGAGAAGATGCATTACATTTACAGGAGTTATTTCAGTTTTTAGAAGATAATAGATAAAAGTCTTCACATTGTAAAAAAGATCGTAAGGGGAACTGTCCTTACAATCTTTTTTATCATAATGAATGTGTTATCAATGTTATAAGGAAGCGGAACAAAGTTAAAAAGAGTGTTTAGAAAGGATATATGTGAATCGGTGTCCGAGAGGAAATACTTCTATAAAAAACCCCCACCAGAGTCTCGTGTAGAGGTAGGTGGGGGTTTTTATAATATGGAGGATAAATTAGAATAGATAATGGGATGAGGAATGGATTATAAATTAGAAGCACGACGCGAGCGCTCAATTGGAAAAGGAATAATTTGTGCAACATGATTAGGAGCAAATTGTTTTACACGAGCATGACGTACGATGTAGAAGGCAAACAGAATAGATACAGGAATAGCTCCGTATAAACCAAATAATAAAGCGCTTACAGAAGATGCGACAAAACCTAACATGCCGATTTCTAATTCCTCCATAATAGCTCCGAGAATGGCAGGAATAGCCCCGCATGTAACCCCAATTATAAGTGCCATAATTAAGTTCATGATTTTCCCCCTCTATCTATATTTTTCTTTCCAGTTCTATTATTGGTATTATATCACAATTTAAACAGAATTTTCAGAAAAAGTTCAAAAAATGTTCAAAAAATATTGATAAAGATACTTGATAAAATAAAAAATAGGTTTATTACTTGATTTGTAATAAACCTGATCCATAGGAGGATGTATATATGTAGAGTGAATAAAAGGTGGGAAAAGGGGATCCACTTCCTTTTATTCAGCTAACTACCCTTAGTAAATAGGAACCCAGCCTGCTGTTGTAACAAAAATACGAATGGCTACAACTTGGCGATCATCTTGTAAAGTAAAATAATGTCTTACATTTTCAGGTACAGAAATGAGATCGCCTGGCTCAAGTTCAACATCAAAAAAACGACCGTCTTTGCCTTGGATAGCAAAAATGCCATGGCCGCTGACAATGAAGCGAACTTCATCGTCAGTATGGTGGTGTTCTTGTTTAAAGTTAATGAGTAACTCATCCAGATTAGGTGTTGCACTTGAAAGAGAAATGATATCATGTGCTTTATAACCACGGCGCTGTGAAACATCTGCTATTTCGTTGGAAAATAAAGTTAAAATTTCTTCCTTATTTTCATCAGTTAAAGCATAGTTATTTTGTAAATGCGCAGGTAATTTAGAAATGTCCCATTTCTCATATAGTACATCTTCTTTTTGCAAAAACAGCTGTACTTCTTTTTCATTTTCAATGCGAGTATTTATTTCATGAATACGAATTTGCGCCACTAGAAACGCCTCCTTGAATGGATAATAATTTTATATGAAACTGGAATAAAAATTCATATGCTTCCAGCCTTTTCTTTGCATCGAAGCTATCTTTTCCCCATACTGTAATACCATGATTTCGAATTAAGACAGCACCGCAATCTGATTGAATGTGTTTTTTGAATGCTTCGCCTAGAAGCGGGATGTGCGCATAGTTTTCAATAATTGGAATATGAATGGTTGCTCCTTCTTCCCAAATATTAAGTGCTTTTATAATTTCTTGATTTCGAATCATTACTTCTTTCTCGTATAGGTTTGTAATCACATTATTATCGGTTGTATGAACATGTAGAACACAGCCAGCATTTGTATGGTTATAAATATGTGTATGTAAAATGGTTTCAGCAGAAGGGCGTAATTCCGTCTCCAATACGGGATTTCCTTGATGATCCACTAATAAAAAGTCATCTGGCGTTGTTTTTGTTTTATCTTTTCCACTAGCTGAAATAAGAAAGGTAAGCGGTTCATGACTTACCTTTATAGAGATATTGCCACTTGTTGCTGGGAACCAATTTCGATTTGTTAATTCTTTTTTTAATTCACTTAACGTATGCCACTTACGAAAAAGTTGTTTCATAGTTTTACCTCCACCAAGTGCTGCAACTCGTTTTGAATATCATAAAATGTATGAAATGGTGTATAAGGAATATGATATTCTTTGCACTTTGTAATGAGAAAATCACGTGCGAATACTTTATCAGCTTGCTTAGCTGCTTGCAAATCTGTAATAGAATCACCAATGACAATGCGAAAATCTTGTTGAGAGCTAAGCCTTCGAATCAGTGTGGATTTACAGAGACCACAATGATGATTACAATGTTTATCGCAAGGATATGGCCATTTTACTTCAATGTATTCTTTTGAAAAGTCAGTTTCATTACAATAAATCTTTTCTTTTGGAACAAGCCCATCTAAAAGGGGGTGCACAAAGAAATCCATTCCTCCTAAAATGACATAGAAAGAAAGGTCATTTTTATTTATAAACTGTACAAATTCCTGAAAACCACTACGTATACTTGCGTTGTTTTTTAAAAATGCAATCATATCGTCATGGAGATTGGTCGGTAATAAATGAAAAAGTTGCTCAACCCCTTCTTGAATCGAAAGCTCTTGAGCTAATATCTGTTTCTTTATTTCCTCAGCCTTTGGTGGCGCGAAATGTTCCATAATAGAAGTGATATTGTCGCTATTTGTAATTGTGCCATCAAAGTCGCAGAAAATTTGAATGCTCATATTTTCACCTCACGCGATGGATTTCCCCATAATTGTAGTGCGGTATGTAAGTCAGCATCATCCACTTCATGTAATGGCGTTCCTTGTAAAGTGGCATCAATTGCTGCACGAAATGCTTTGCCTCCGCCTTGTGCACCGTTAGGATGACCATGGATACCACCACCAGCGTTAATGACAACATCATTTCCAAAGTCACGAAGGATAAATGGAACAAATCCAGGGTGAATGCCAGCTGATGGAACAGGGAAACTTCTTTTTAAATGAGAATCTACGATTGTTAATGTTTCTGCAATTTGAAGGGCATCTTTTTTTTCTAACGCAACATTTCCATATGGAGATGGAAATAAAGAAAAGTCTGCACCAGCATAACGAAGCAATTTTCCAAGTAATAGTGAATGGGAAAAGCCGTATAATTTTGATGATGTATAAGCACCGCTAATAGCAGGGTGAGCCATAATAGGAACATTGATATCTTGATCTTCCGCTAGTAGTTGTAATACATCTAATCCATATGCAAACGCATTAAACAACAGAAGATCAGCACCAGCATTTACTGCCCGTTTCGCGTTTTCTTTTACATCATAAGTACGCCCGGTTATATTGACTGCATATAAAGTTCTATGACCATACGTTTCATAAACAGATTGCAACACTTCTTTTCCTGAACGAACCCGTTTTTCAAGTGGTGTTAATGCATTTTCGAATAAAATTTCATCATCTTTTACGATATCCACTCCGCCAATTGCTTGGTCACGGAGCTGCGTCTTTAAATATCCGATATTTCGCCCAATCATTCCTTTAAAAATGCTCATTAAAAGTGGACGATTATGAACATGTAACCTCTTTCTCACTTCCTCAATCCCAAACTTTGGTCCAGAGAACTGTCTTTTTAAATCATCTGAGAATGTGAGATCGATAAGTTTAATTTCTCCATCTAATGATAATTTTCCAAATGCTGTCGTTAAAATGGCTGGTAAATCAGGACTGAAATTTAACGATGGATACTGAATTTTGATTATACCTTTTGTTACTTTTTTGCCAAGATAGTTGTTTACCTCTTCTTGTTGCGGGAGTTCTTCTACATGAACAACATTGCCTTTATGCTGTTTTAATTGTTTTTGTAATAAGTGGGGTAAATGTGTCCATGAACCAATTGTTAAGCCAAGAGCAATCTGCTCTGCTTTTTTTGTTAAGTTGTGAGAATCATCATGGATTACATATGTTGCAATTATTCCGCTCATTTTCATAACCTCCTAGTTAAATAAAAAAACCTCTCAGCTAAGGAGAGGTTTTTTACAACCAGCTCCTTATCTGTCAGCGTAACGCTGCGAGAATTAGCACCGTGTCTACATTTGTAGATCGGTTGCCGGGCTTCGTCGGGCTCGTCCCTCCACCAGCTCTTGATAAGAAGTATTTGGAAATATTTTAATTTTTTTGATATCTGAATTTTGACAGAGATAACTTAAGTTGTCAATGGTTTTTTGAAAATTTTTAATTTGCCAATTCGATGAATAGCTTCTTGCAATCGTTCTTCAGTATGTAAGAGGCCAATTCTCACATAGCCTTCTCCATGTTTTCCAAAACCAATGCCCGGAGCAACTGCAACGTGCGCTTGATTTAATAATAGATCAGCAAATTGTTCAGAATGATAACCATTTGGAACTGGTAACCAAGCAAAGAAGGACCCTTTTGGAGCTTTAACATTCCAGCCGATGGAATGACATGCCGAAATAAGAGCGTTCCTCCTAGATTCATAGCGGTTCACTAATTCAGTTACACAAGTTTGCGAACTTAATAATGCTTCGCAAGCAGCTTCCTGAATAGCGCCGAAAAGACTAACATACATATGATCTTGCAGTAGATGAATCGTTTCAATGACACTTTCATTGCCAACTGCAAATGCGATGCGCCAACCAGCCATATTAAATGTTTTTGATAATGTATAAATTTCAATGCCTGTATCTTTAGCACCTCTAGCTTGTAGAAAACTGACCGGTTTTTTTGTATCAAAACCGATAGCTCCATAAGCAAAATCATGAACAACTAAAATGTTATGTTCATTTGCAAAACGGACTGTTTCTTCAAAGAATTCCTTTGAAGCGATCGCACCAGTTGGATTGTTTGGGTAATTTAAAAACATTAATTTTGCCTGCTTGGCAGTATCTTCGCTTATTTTCATGTAATCCGGTAAAAAATGATTCTCTGCTAATAGTGGCATTGTTTCAAGCTTTGCCTTCGCTAAAGCAATGCCAGATAAATAGTCAGGATATCCAGGATCAGGAACAAGAATCGTTTCACCAGGATTTGTAAAACAAAGTGGCAATTCTACTAATCCCGCTTTTCCACCAAATAAAATCGCAACTTCTGTTTTTGGATTTATTTTTACCCCATATTCACGTTCATAAAAGATTGCAACTGCCTCTTTTAAGCTGTTATGTCCACGAAATGGTGGATATTTATGATGAAGCACCTTTTCTGCTGCATTTTGTAAAGATTTTACGATATGCGGCGGTGTTGGTTGATCGGGATTTCCTTGCCCTAAGTTGATGACATCATGTCCAGCTTCAATTACTTTATTAACTTTTGTGACAAGTGAAGCGAAAAATTGTGTTGGGAGTGATGTCATAAGCTCGGAAGGTTTAAAATCTTTCATACTTTCCACCTCTTTTGAAAGTTGTTACAATTCTAGTGACAAATAATATATCCTTTCCAAGATTTTGTAAAGAAAAAAATAAAGAACGGGGCTGAAAAAATGAAGGTCGCATGTATTCAAATGGATATTGTTTTTGGTGAGGTAACTTTAAATACAGAGCACGCAGAGAAAAAAATAGAAGAGGCAATGAAAGTGAACCCAGATGTAATCGTATTGCCTGAACTTTGGACAACAGGATATGATTTGAAGCGACTTCCTGAAATTTCAGATAAGGATGGAAAACAAACAAAAGAAGTGCTTTCAAAATGGGCAAAAGAGTTTAGCGTGAACATTGTCGGTGGTTCTGTTGCAAAGCAGACAGAGAAAGGTGTTACAAATACGATGTATATTATGGATCGCCAAGGAAACGTACAACATGAATATAGCAAAGTGCACTTGTTTCAGTTAATGAATGAACATAAGTATTTAATAGCAGGACATGAAACAGGAGAATTTACTTTAGACGAGATTCAGTGCGGAGGGGTTATTTGCTATGATATTCGTTTTCCAGAATGGATACGCGTACATACTGCTAAAGGCGCAAAAATAGTATTTGTAGTAGCAGAATGGCCTCTTGTTCGCCTTGAGCATTGGCGTTTATTACTGCAAGCGAGAGCAATCGAAAATCAATGTTATGTCGTAGCTTGTAATCGAGTAGGAAAAGATCCAAATAACGTATTTGGTGGTCACTCGCTTATTATTGACCCATGGGGAAAAATTGTCGCAGAGGCACAAGAAGAAGAGAGCATTCTTTATGGACAGATAGAGCTAGAAAAGATAGAAGAGGTCCGCAGAGGAATTCCTGTTTTTATGGATCGCCGTTTAGAATTGTATAAATAAAAAGATTGACAAATGATTTTTATTCTTGTTATAGTCATCATCAGAAAGTTAAACATTCGAATAAGTTGCAAAACTCTTATCAAGAGCAGGTGGAGGGATTTGGCCCTATGAAACCCAGCAACCGACCGTAATACCATTGTGAAATGGGGCGCTTATGCGCCAAAAAGGCACGGTGCTAATTCCAGCAGAAAATGAATTTTCTGGCAGATAAGAGGGGAGAAGATACACTTCAAACCTCTTTCTTCATGGAAAGAGGTTTTTCTTATGTTGAGAAACCTCTGAATTAAAAAGGGGGATGAAATAGTGGGATATTATGCATTAACGGAAGAAACAGCAGTGCAATATGTTAAAGAACAGGGATATTTTGAAAAAGAAGCCACGATCGTTTGCCGAGAAATAGGGGATGGGAATTTAAATTATGTATTCCATCTCCATGACGGGAAGCGAGGAATCATTGTAAAGCAAGCACTTCCATATGCAAAAGTAGTTGGTGAAAGTTGGCCGCTTTCGCTTAATAGAGCAACTATTGAAAGTTCGGC
The DNA here is from genome assembly GCF_000017425.1 of Bacillus cytotoxicus NVH 391-98. Classification (GTDB taxonomy): domain Bacteria; phylum Bacillota; class Bacilli; order Bacillales; family Bacillaceae_G; genus Bacillus_A; species Bacillus_A cytotoxicus. The sequence continues at coordinate 2,817,703 of NC_009674.1, read as the reverse complement.
ATTACAAATTTTTGCTAAGTATGTGCCGGAATTTGTTCCGAAAGTATATGGACATGACAAAGAATTGGCTGTAATAGTGATGGAAGATTTATCATCTTTGACAATTGTACGTAAAGGGTTCATTGAAGGAGAAGAGTATCCATTATTGTCTGAGCATGTAGGTCGTTTTTTAGGGAAAGTGTTATTTTATACTTCGGATTTCGGACTGAATACCGAAGAAAAAAGAGTACTAGATGGAAAATTTATAAACCCTGATCTTTGTAAAATTACAGAAGATCTCGTGTTTACAGATCCGTTTGGAAATTACGAAACAAACGACTATGAGAGAGAACTTCAGTCTGTTATAGAAGAGCTTTGGTGTGATAAAAATTTAAAACTGCAAGTTGCGCAATATAAATATAAATTTTTAACGAGAAAGGAAGCATTAATTCACGGAGATTTACATACAGGAAGCATTTTTGCTTCTTCAAAAGAAACGAAAATCATTGATCCTGAGTTTGCAACTTTCGGCCCGCTTGGATTCGATTTAGGACAGTTTATAGCAAATTTATTATTAAATGCCTTATCAAGAGAAGAGAAACGAGAAGTTGTATTTTTTCATATTGAAAAAACATGGAGCTATTTTGTAGATACATTTACAAAACTTTGGATATTGGAGGGTGTGGAAACGTATACGAAGGAAAAGCAATGGCTTCCGATTGTTCTGCAACATATTTTTCGTGATGCGGTTGGATTTGCTGGTTGTGAAGTTATACGTAGAACGATAGGTTTGGCACATGTAGTAGATTTAGATGGAATTGTTGAGAAAGATAGAAGAATACAAGTAAAAAAACAGGCTCTATATTTGGGGAGAAGTCTATTGTTACATCAAACAAAGGGGGCAGACATTCAAGTATTCAAAACATTATTTCAACATATTGTTTCTGAAGGAGGGATAAAGGTGTGAATACAACAGTTGCAGTTCCAAGAGCGATAATTTGGAAAGGTGATTCTATTACCATTTTGAATCAAACGAAGTTACCACATGTTGCGGAATACAAAACATTAACAAGTATTGAAGATGTTTGGAAAAGTATTGTTATGCTAGAGGTAAGAGGAGCACCAGCGATTGGCATTGCGGCTGCTTTTGGATTAGCTTTAGCTGCTCAAAAATATGAAGCTATAAATATAGTGGAATTCAAAACAAAATTCAATCGAGACTGTAATTATTTAGGGACTTCGCGCCCGACAGCAGTTAATTTATTTTGGGCTATCGACCGTATGAGAGCTGCAATTGAAGAGGTATCAACGATAAAGATAGCACGAGAAATATTAGAAGAGGAAGCGCTACAAATTCAACAAGAAGATGAACAAGTGTGCCGGAGTCTTGGAGAACATGCGTTAACATGTTTCCAAGATGGCGACCGTATTTTAACAATTTGTAATGCCGGTAGTATTGCGACTGCTCGCTATGGCACAGCATTAGCACCATTTTATATCGGAAAAGAAAAAGGAATTCATTTACATGCTTATGCGTGTGAAACAAGACCTGTTTTACAGGGGGCACGCTTGACCACGTGGGAGTTGAGGGAAGCTGGTGTTGATGTAACACTGATTACAGATAATATGGCTGCCCATACAATTCGAACAAAGAATATCTCTGCTATTATTGTGGGGGCGGATCGAATTGTGGCAAATGGAGATACTGCAAATAAAGTAGGAACTTTAAATTTAGCTATATTAGCAAAGCATTATCAAATTCCTTTTTATGTCGCTGCTCCGTTGTCTACATTTGATACGAAGAAAAAAACAGGGAATGAAATCATAATCGAAGAGCGGGATGAAACAGAAGTAACAAAAATAAACGGGCAGCAAATTGCCCCGGCTGGAATCCATATATATAATCCAGCATTTGATATAACGCCTCATGAATTCATTTCGGGAATCATTACCGAGAAAGGAATTTTACAGGGAGATTATACAAAAGAAATTGCTTCTTTATTTGAAAAGTAACCTTATGCAAGGGAATTTGTTATTTCTATGCCCCTATTTCTTGTACATACTTATGTATATAAGAGAAAGGGGGACAAAAAGGTGGAAGAATGGATATCGATGATTGGCAACGTAGGGTTTCCGATTGTTGTGACATTATATTTACTACACCGCATTGAAAATAAGTTGGATGGCGTCATTGTCGCAATCGAGAAGCTCCCGCAGCAAATGAAAGGATATGAAGCACCTTACGAACCGAAATAAGAAAGAGCTCGTCCTAAAAAATCTTTTAGGGCGGGCTCTTTTTAGAAAAATTATTGGGCTGTATAGCCTCCATCAATTACAACGGCTTGTCCAGTTATTCCTTTTGCTTGTTCACTGGCTAAAAATAAGGCGTAGCTAGCAATCTCTTGTACTTCCAGTAATCTTTTTTGCGGCACAAGAGGGTAAATAACATCTTCTAATACGCGCTTAAGTGGTACATTTCTCGTATGAGCTAGGTCTTGGAGTTGATTGCGGACAAGAGGAGTATCAACGTATCCTGGACAAAGGGCATTTACTGTAATTCCATGCGTTGCCCCTTCTAACGCAGCTACTTTTGTTAATCCAATTACACCGTGTTTGGCGCTATTATAAGCAGCTTTTCCAGCGAAGCCAACGAGTCCATTAATCGAGGCAATATTAATAATGCGCCCATATTGTTGTTTTTTCATAATAGGAAAGGCATGTTTTATTGCGATAAACGGTGCAATCTGCATAATTTTAATAAGAAGCTCGAACGTATCAGTTGGAAATTCATCAATGGGGGAAACATGTTGCATACCGGCGTTATTGATTAGGACATGTAACGAACCAAATTCTGCTACTGTTTTAGCAATGGCTTCCTCGATTTCTTGCTCGGACGTCACGTCACATTTTAATCCAATTGCTGTATGACCCATCTTTTGTAACTGTTCAGCCGCACTTTTGGCGCGCTCTTTAAGGCGATCGCTCACGACAACTTTTGCTCCTTCTTTTGCAAAGGTAGTAGCCATTTCATATCCAATACCACTCGCCGCACCTGTTAGAAAAATAACCTGGTTTGTAACCATGACGAAATACACTCCTTTATATAAGATGAGATTTGTCTTACTGGCATTATTTAGAGAGTATAGAATGAAAATCCTGCAAACATTTGGAAAAAGATAATTAGTTATCTTGCTTTACAAAATAGTCTTTGTTATACTATTTTGTAAAGCAAGATACTCATACACATCTATCTTGTATAACAAGATAGAGGGAGGGTTTGAATGATGTCGACAAGTCAAATGCTAAAGGGAATTTTAGAAGGGTGTCTCCTTGCTATTATCTCTGAAGGAGAGATATACGGATATGAAATGAGTGAAAAGTTAGCGAAGTATGGTTTCACCATGGCGAGTGAAGGCAGTATTTATCCGCTATTAATCCGAATGCAAAAAGAAGGACTCATTACAAGTACAATGAAAGAATCGCCATCTGGTCCAAAGCGAAAATATTATACATTAACAGAAAAAGGAGAAGATGCACTCGATGAATTTATGGAGCGCTGGGAAGCGATGCGTAGTAGCGTGGAGCGTTTATTACAAGGAAAGGGGAGAAAATGATGATGCAGATTTCCAAAGAAGGAGAAAAGTTTTTAACAGATACAAAGGTATATTTATTGACAAAAGGAATTAAAGAGGAAGATATCGACATATTTTTAGAAGATGCTGAACTTCATTTGGTAGAGGGAGAAAAGAAAGGGAAGACGGTTAAGGATATTTTTGGGGATTCGCCAAAAGAGTATGCGGATGAATTAGCGAAAGAAATGGAAGTAGATAAAGTAGGAAATATGAAAACTATATTTTCTATGATAATTGGGATTGGTGGATATTGGCTGTTGACTAATATTTTATTTCATCATCCCAATCATCAGTTTACATTAACGGATGTACAGGTAATTGGTTATCCAATTGTTTTATTAATTACAATTATTGGAACTATAATTGCATTTCGGATGTCATCTTTTCAAAGTAAAATAAAAGAATTTAGCATGATCTATATCATTATACTTACTCCTATTCTATTACTCGTATTATTGATGTTTTTAAATAAATGGTATGGAACACCTGTTTTACAATTATCTATCATACAAAGTTATATATTAGCTGCGATTATTTTTCTGTTGCTGATCATCGGGGAAGTATATGTACTAGGGTGGATTGGAATATTTGTTATACTTGTACCATTTTCCATTATGTTTATATTTAAACAATTGGAAGAACAAAGTGTATATTGGGGGATATTAGAAATTCTGCTTTTGTATATCAGTTTATATGTACTCATGCGATTGCATATAAAGCTGGAAGAGAAAAAGAAAAACAACAAATGAGAGAAAGGAAAGAAGGTGCACACATGCTCTCAAAAGAAGCACAACAATTTCTAGATGATACGACCGTATATTTAGTAATGAAGGGAATCAAGAAGGAAGATATTGATTCTTTTATAGAAGATGCTGAACTTCATTTGATAGAGGGAGCAAAGGAAGAGAAGACGGCTAAGGATATTTTTGGGGATTCACCAAAAGAGTATGCGGATGAATTGGCGAAAGAAATGGAACGGGATACAAAAAAGGATAGAAAGTTATTAATCGCACTTGTAATAGGTGTATTTGCGTACTGGTCGATTCCAAATCTGTTATTTCATAGTGTGAACGAGCCAGTATCTATATCGTTTATTAGTATAATTGGTTATCCGATTATATTGGCTATTAGTATTCTTCTAGGAATCATTAGCTTTCGTAAGTCTGCATTTCTTAAAAGTAAATTAAAAGAATTTTCGATATTATATATAGGTATCATACTTTTACCAATAGGCTTGATTGTTTTTATTATGCTACTTAACAAATGGTATGAGCCACCGCTCTTTTATTTATCTTCGGTGCAAAGTTATATATTAGGAGGGTTACTTCTATTCATATTGGCGATTATGAATATGTGTTTAGCAAGCTGGATGGGATTACTTCAAGTGGTTGTGTTGTTTACCGTTATGTTTATATTTCAATGTACAGCGGTGAAAGATACGAATTTGAGTGCTTTAGAACCAATCTTTTTATACGGTAGTTTAATTGTATTAATGAAAATAGATTTAAAAAGGACAAGAAAAGAAATAAACGCATAAATGAAGGAGAGAGGAGGTACATTAATATGTCAATCGCTCTTGTTTTCTCTTATTTGCTAGTTTAGGTCTATATACTACTTTTGTTAAAAAATAGATGAAGAGTATTTTGGAAATTTGCTTGAAGATACATCCGGATATTTTTCGGGGCGGCTTAATAGGAAAAGGGATACTTTGGATGTGTAAGCGAATATTCTCGAATCAATATTATAAGATTGTATTTCGTGTGATTACATGCTCCTTTAGTTGCTTATTTCTTTTCTGTGCTACATGTATATGTTTTTTAGATTGGGACGTTTTAATTTAAACAGTAACGTATTCTCGAGTTACTGTTTTTCTTTATGCAATAAAATGCTCTGTAAAGCTAACTGTTTTTGTTCTTTTGTTAGGAGAGCATCGAGGGGAACCTTATCTGGTCGCGGAACAATTTTATGCATAAGGTTACTTGCTGAAGGGTGATGTTCAGAGCCATTGGGAGAATGAGGATCAGCATGGGTAAGTTTTCCATGAATGCGTCTTGTAAATAAAATATGTCCGATTTCATGAGCGAGTGTATAAATGTTTCGCATGGGTGCAGCTGAATTTGTCAAAATAATATAACCGGTAAGATGCTTTTGTTTTGCTAAAGAATAAGCACAGGCGATGACCGATTGTTCTTGAAAGTAGTTGCTCCCAATATAGCAAATATAAATGTCACAATTTGGAGCTTGTGAAGCGCATGTATGAAAAAAAGATGAAACTTTTGGTTGTTCTTGAATAGAGGCAATATAGCTAATTTCATAATCATCAAAGCGGAAAGAATCGTCTAATATAAGGACATCTTGAATGTGAAACGATATAGGATGCCAGATAAATTCAGCAACGGCTATATCTTTCGCGATACGATTATTTGTAATGTTCGACCCTGGTGTAATGCAGATGCATATGTTTATATACGGGGACATGGAAAACACCTCAAAAGAAAACAAAGTAGTGCTATACAGTATGACAGAAAGCTAGTATGTGTATAGATGGAATCACTATAAGTAAGAAGTAATTTTATCTCATAATGGTCTGGTTAATGAGAAGACATAATCAGTGAGGGATGAAGCCCCAGCGATTAAAGCTTCACTTTATCCCCTGATTGTCGTTAGCAAGATTCTTTGCATTTATACGGCGATTGGAAAAAATAAGTTCAACCTATTTAGATTTTAGGTAAGTTAGGGAAAATATTTATGAAATGGGTACATATAAAGCCTCGCTTTTTTGTGTACTGGTTGCGCTATGTCAATAGAAACTGCGATTATTAAGGAGAGATTTTTGTGAAGTTGCTTATTAACAGCTGTTTTTTACAGATCAACAAGTGTAGTTAGAATTCAGAAAATATTCATAGTTAAAGGAAGTGAGTGGCACTTCCTTTTGATATAGTAAAAACAAGGGGGGAAATGTATGTATACATTAAAAATTGTTTCAGACCGAGAAGCGGTCTATCAGTTTGCCAGTTATGTAAAAGTTGTTCAAGGGGTAGAGAACGTATATGTAGAGGTAGGGGAGCCTTTATATGAACATCCACTGATGAAATTTTATGTACATATTGCAATTCAAGCAACATATGACAATGAAAAGGCACTGAAGGAAATTGCAAGATTAGTAGAATTAGGGCGGTTTACATATGTTCATTACCGCAACGAAGAAATTGAACAGGCATTTGAAGCAGTAAAATATGAAAGTTTTCAAAAATAGTCAAAAGAAAGGGAAGCGGATGCTTCCCTTTTTGATGGGTCAATTTGATAAATTGTAATGTTTACAGCATTCTTTGTTTCAAATAGGAAAAAATAATACGAGAATTGTCCAATTTAAATAAGATAACAAAAAAATTACAAAGGTTTTTCTATGTGCTAACAGAATAGAAGTCTGATATTTAATTCATTTTGAATATTTTGATTTTTATGAGGTGTTTATAGTATAATACATACAGATAGGCATCTTATGTTATTCCATCTAAAAATTTATGAGGATACATAAGAGAGGGGTAAGTATAAGATGCAGAATGTTGTGATTACAGCAGCAGTTCGTTCACCAATCGGAACTTTCGGAGGAGCGCTCAAAAATATAACACCAGTAGAATTAGTGGTTCCTGTACTTCAAGAAGCTGTAAAGCAAGGTGGAGTAGAGCCACATGAAGTGGATGAAGTCATTTTAGGACACTGCATTCAACGAACGGATGAGGCAAATACAGCGCGAACAGCTGCATTAGCAGCAGGATTTCCAGAAACAGTTACAGGCTATACGATTCAGCGTCAATGTTCTTCAGGGATGCAAGCGATTATGTCTGCAGCAATGCAAATTCAGTTAGGTATTAGTGATGTTGTCGTTGCAGGCGGAGTAGAGGCGATGAGCTCTAGCCCCTATGCGTTAAAACAGCACCGCTGGGGACAGCGTCTTCAGCACGGCGAAATTCGTGATACGGTGTGGGAAGTTTTAGAAGACCCTCTTCATCATATGATGATGGGTGAAACGGCAGAAAATTTAGTGGAACAATATAACATTACAAGAGAGGAACAAGATGAAATTGCGCTGCGTAGCCATCGGCTAGCTCTTCAAGCTATTGAATCTGGTTATTTTGATAAACAAATTGTGCCGATTACAATAAAGGAACGAAGAAAAGAAGTTGTGTTTTCGAAGGATGAACATCCGCGTGCTGATATTACAGCGGAAAAGCTAGCAAATTTAAAACCAGCATTTCGTAAAGGCGGTTCTGTAACGGCCGGAAATGCATCAGGTATTAATGATGGTAGCGCCGTTTTAGTAGTAATGAGTGAAGAGAAAGCGAAAGAAAAAGGATTGCAACCATTAGCGAAAGTTGTAGGATATTCAGTAGCCGGAGTAGATCCTAAAATTATGGGAATTGGTCCAGCGCCAGCAATTCGTAAAGGATTAAAAAAAGTGAATTGGTCGCTGGAAGATGCCGACTTACTAGAAATTAATGAAGCTTTTGCGGCTCAATATTTGGCGGTCGAAAAGGAACTCGGTTTAAATCGTGAAAAAGTAAATGTGAATGGTAGTGGTGTAGGTCTTGGTCATCCAATTGGATGCACAGGAGCACGCATTACGGTAAGCTTAATTCATGAATTAAAAAGGCGAGGTCTTAAAAAGGGAATTGCTTCCCTTTGTGTTGGTGGCGGTATTGGCGTAGCATTATTTATAGAAGCATTATAAAAAAGAAGCGGCGGTGACCGCTTCTTTTTTATGGTTGAAATAATCGCTCACGATTTTCGAAAAAGAGTTTCATTCTTTGATCATGTTCAGTTTCTTCTTAATGTTACATTTGGATGGAAATGAAGTGATGGTAATGTCTGAATAACAGGTAAGTAATAAGGATAAACCGTGAAATTATGAATTTGCTCTTTTGGTAAAGAGATGCTTTTTAGAAAAGGGTCGTGTTCATTCCATATATAAATCTCAATTCATCGAAGATTTTGTTTCTAGTATAGCAGCGAATACGAGAGTAAGACAGCTTGCAAGTAAAAGAATAAATTATAAAACTCCAAATCCTAATCCTTCCCATCCATATGTATGTCTCTTGAAAAGGAAAAGTAACACTGTAGAAAAAAAGACCAACTAGTGCGGGAATATATTTTATTATTTTTAAATGCTTCCAAAAGAAAAGCAGAGATATGTACTTATGAAAAGCGGCATGAAAATCAGAAAAAAGACGAGTGTTATGGACAAAATATTTCTCCATTCTCTTTATTCCTTATTATAAAAATTCTATCATTGAATGTGTAGATATACCAATGTGAAAATAAATATTGCATAGAAATGAAGGGAATCGGTATGATAAAGTTAAATTTTAATCAGTGGGAGTTTTCTTCATCCCTTACTGATTATGAGTTTTCACCAATCGGGCTGTTACTGGCCTAAAATGGCGGATAAATATACATATGAATTCATGCGTTAGCTATGAAAAAAAGGAGATATTCTCTTACTTTGTTTCATACAGTATGGTGCCAAAGTAGAGTAGACTTCTGTTTTCATATTTTACAAATAGAGAGTATAATAGTATCCAGGTTTACAAGTGTTGTTTACAGGATTTTCACTGTTTCCGTTCTATATAAAATGAAAACAGTATTTTGTTAAATGAATGAAAGTGTTAGGAGTAATAGAAGATGAAAGTATGGAAAAGTATTGGTATTTTATGTAGTTGTCTCTTGATATTAAGTGGTTGCTTTCAAAAGGAAGAAAAGAAAGAACCGAAGAAGAAGGTAGAAGCAATTCCAGAGACGGCTGAATATGGTGGTAAAGAATTGAAAAAAGTTGGACAAGCTGTAAAAGAAAAAGGATGGGGAACATTTAAATTACAAAAATTGAAACATGTAAATCAAACATTCGAAGTAGCGCCAGTGAAAATTCATGTACAAGATGTGAAAGTTATTGAGCTATCACAAATGAGTAAAGAGGCAAAGGATACATTGAAAGTTTATACAGCTTTAAGTCCAGAGGAAGTGCAGCGCAGACTTGGAGATAAAGTGAGTCAAGAAGACGCTGAATTATATGCTTCTTTAAGTGGTCAAGAAATTAAGGACACTATACGCTATGTTGAGATTTCATATAAAGTAGAAAACAGTGGAGATAAAGCTATGCAGTTTTCCGCTATAAATGATGTTGTGATTAATGAAACACAGCAATTCAATGTAACAAAGCAGAATTTCTTATATGAAGAGAATACAATCGCTGGAGCAGAAAGTGTATCAAGAGGGGAGTATAACCCAGGTGAAACGAGGGATGGTATGATTGGGCTGATACTTGAAGATGGAAAAACAGATGTTACAAACATTTCATTTACAACAGATGTTCTCGTAAATAAGGATACGCATGAAACAATCTCAGAACCACAAACGTTCAACATGGCGCTATCCAAATGAAATATCATGAATACAAAAAACAATCAGCTTTATGTTTCAGCTGATTGTTTTTCTATTTCTTTTACGTACGTATCTACCTTTTGAAACTGTTTTTTTATTTTAAAAGCATCTTTTTGTTCTTGAAATTGTTTTTTATTATACGGTCCAAATCGTTTATTTTGTTTGATATCAATAATCCAATAGTACTCGTTTTGTTTATTCGTTAATGTTGACTCAGGGTTATGTGGATCTGATTTTTCCTCAATTTGTTTTGCGATAATATATCTATCATCCCAGGCAACTTCTGTTATGTTTGCGGGGACATATTGTGTCGCATATACAGCATCTTGCGTTGGGAACAGTTCAAATGCATTCCCGGAAGTATTAATCAGTTCATATTCCTCATTAATAGTATAAGCTGGATGATGTGCGCTTTCTGTACAACCTGTGAGTAATATAGTGACAAATAGAATGATCCATCGTCTCAATATGAGTACCTCCTTACAATGCTGTTGTAACACATTGTACAAGAAATGAGAAGGAAACGCTAGTTTACAATGTTTTTTAGAAATGATACGATGAAACGAGTAAAGAAGGATACGAAGGAGTCGACATAAGATGAAGTTAAAGATGCATCGCCCAGCGGTGGTAATGAATCGCATTGGTGCTTCCATAATTGATATGTTTCTCATCTCTGTTTTATACGGGGTGATTGTAGCTATCTTAACCGGAAACTACAGTGCGATTTTTAATCGTTTTAATGTTAGCTTGGGTGATTATCGATATGATCTTACACTTGTTTTTATATTAATGGCCATTTATTTTATTTTTCTCCCCTTTATTTGGAATGGTTGTACCATTGGGAAAAAAATCACTAGAATAAAACTTATATCATTAACAAGGGAAACGTTAACGATACGAATGCTACTTGTACGTTTTTTTGTATTGTTAGTACCGAACATAGTATTTCTTGGAATCCCAGCGATATGTAATGTATATATGATGCTATTTCGTCAAGATAATTGTGGATTCCATGATTTAGTTACAAAGACGAAAGTAATGAGTCTCGTTTAAGAGAGAATAAAGAATGGAAGACAAGTATAGAATGAATATAAGGAAGCAATCTATGTGATCCTCCCTCTATAGGGAGGAAGGATGTATGAGCGTTAGTTTTTCTAACATTCGTACATCCTTATTTTTTAATCAATTTACAATTTATCTCGCTATTTTAGGGCAGCTCGATTGGTAACGACTTATCGTTAGTGGGGATGAAGAAAATCCTCACAAAACATTTCACTTTACACAGGTTTTGTGAGGGTCTTATATGAGTTAGGAAAAGAAAACTAGTTCAAAGTTGCTGTCGAGGGAATGGCTGTTCCTGCTTGCGGATTTATCTAGGAAAGGAGTATACTGAAGGACGGTAGGACTTTTAGAAGGGGTAATGACAATGAAACTTGCAGGAAAGGTCATCGTTGTAACTGGTGGTGGTATTGGTATTGGACGTAGTACAGCTCTTTTATTGGCATCAAACGGTGCCAAAGTGATTGTAACGGATATTAATAGAGAAAGCGGACAAGCGACAGCAGAAGAGATAGTAAATTTAGGTGGAGAAGCACGATTTGTATCCCATAATATGGACAGACAGAGGGATTGGCAACATGTTATTGATGTCGCCATTGCTACATATCATCGCATTGATATGTTATTTCATAATGCTGTGCTATATAAAATTGACGCTATTTTCTTTGATCAACAAGGAAACGATTCCAATGTACTTTGTATGAATGACGTTTCGATAGAAATAAAACAATTGACGTCATCATTTATGAAACAGCAAGAAGAAGTGATGCTAACGGATTTGCCTATCTTTGGTGTTATTAGTGCAAAGAAGCAATCATTTCATACAGTTGAAGCCCTGGTATAATAGTGGAAAACCGCCCTCGATTTGTGCGTGGACGGTTTTTTTGTATATTAGCGAATGCGTTTTTCTGTTTTGCAATCAAAGAAATGTGCTTTATTTAAATCAAAGGCAAGTTTAATTTGGTCGCCAGATTTGAAGGTATGTCTTGCATCGACGCGTGCAGCAAAGTCTTGATTTCCTAGTTTCATATATAAAATAGATTCTGCTCCTAGTAATTCTGCAACTTCAACTGTACTTATAAAGGTTGTTTTTTGTGAAGCCTCTAAAAATAATAATTCATCATGAATATCTTCTGGGCGAATTCCAAGAACGATTTCTTGATTGACATATCCTTGTTCACGTAATTGTTTCATTTTTCCTTCTGGTACTTTAATTTTTACTGTATGATCTATAACAAAATCTTCTTCTGTGAGCTTACCACGGAAGAAATTCATAGCAGGTGAGCCAATAAAACCACCAACAAAAATGTTCTCTGGTGTTTCATATACTTCTTTTGGTGAACCGATTTGTTGAATTTTTCCATCTTTCATAACAACGAGGCGAGATGCCATTGTCATCGCTTCTGTTTGATCATGTGTTACATAAATTGTTGTTGTGCCAAGACGTTGATGTAACTTAGAAATTTCTGAGCGCATAGCTACACGTAATTTTGCATCTAAATTAGATAACGGTTCATCCATTAAAAAGACTTTTGCATCACGAACAATTGCACGTCCCAATGCAACACGTTGTCTTTGTCCTCCTGATAACGCTTTCGGTTTTCGATTTAAATATTGTTCAAGGCCTAAAATTTGAGCGGCCTCTTTTACACGACGGTCGATTTCTGCTTTTGGTATTTTACGTAATTTAAGACCAAATGCCATATTATCATAAACGCTCATATGTGGGTAGAGTGCATAGTTTTGAAAAACCATTGCAATATCTCGATCTTTTGGAGGAACATCATTCATTAATTTCTCATCAATCAAAAATTTACCTTTAGAGATGTCCTCCAGTCCAGCTATCATGCGTAATGTTGTTGATTTTCCGCATCCAGATGGACCGACGAATACAATAAATTCTTTGTCTTGAATATGTAAATTGAAATCTGTTACTGCCGTTATATTATTATCATATATCTTATAAATGTTTTCTAATTTAAGCTCCGCCATGACTTTTCCTCCCTCAGAAAAATGCAAACGTTTTCTTTTTTTATTATAAACGAATAGAAGAGAAAATCAAATAAAAAAAGACAGAAATAAAACGTTTTCATTTTTTCTGGAATTTGATATCATTCATTAATGAAAACGCTTGCGTTAAAAAATCATTTTATTAAAGAGAAATGGAGGTAGCAAGATGACAAAGCAATGGTGGAAAGAAAGTGTTGTCTATCAAATTTATCCACGTAGTTTTATGGATAGCAATGGTGATGGAATTGGTGATCTTCGAGGGATTATTTCAAAGTTAGATTATTTACAGAAATTAGGGATAGATGTTGTTTGGTTATCTCCAGTCTATGAATCTCCCAATGATGATAATGGTTATGATATTAGTGACTATCGTAAAATTATGACTGAGTTTGGGACAATGGAAGATTGGGAAGAGTTATTACATGAAATGCATAAGCGTAATATAAAATTAATGATGGATTTAGTGGTTAATCATACTTCTGATGAACATAATTGGTTTATAGAGTCACGTAAGTCCAAAGATAATCCATATCGGGATTACTATATTTGGCGATCAGGAAAAGAGGGGAAAGAGCCAAATAATTGGGAATCAGCTTTTAGCGGATCTGCTTGGCAATATGATGAAACAACGGATGAATATTATTTGCATTTATTTTCTAAAAAGCAACCGGATTTAAATTGGGATAATGAACAAGTACGAAAAGATGTTTATGATATGATGAAATTTTGGTTTGAAAAAGGGATAGATGGTTTTCGTATGGATGTCATTAACTTTATCTCCAAAGAAGAAGGATTACCAACTGTGGAAACAGAGGAAAAGGGGTATGTATCTGGGCATCAATATTTTATGAATGGGCCGAATATTCATACGTATTTGCATGAAATGAATCGAGAAGTATTATCAAAATATGATATTATGACCGTTGGTGAAATGCCTGGTGTCACAACAGAAGAAGCTAAACTTTATACAGCGGAAGAACGTCAAGAATTACAGATGGTATTTCAATTTGAACACATGGACTTAGATTCTGGAGAAGGTGGAAAATGGGATATAAAGCCATATTCTCTTCTTACGCTAAAACAAAATTTAACAAAATGGCAAAAAGCTCTTGAATATACAGGATGGAACAGCTTGTATTGGAATAATCATGACCAACCTCGCGTTGTCTCTCGCTTTGGCAATGATACAACCTATCGCATAGAAGCAGCGAAAATGTTGGCGACGGTACTTCATATGATGAAAGGTACTCCTTACATTTATCAAGGAGAGGAAATTGGAATGACAAATGTTCGTTTTGATTCCATTAATGAATATCGTGATATTGAAACATTAAATATGTATCGTGAAAAAGTAATTGAGCGCGGTGAAAATGAAGAACAAGTGATGCAATCTATTTATGTAAAAGGGCGAGATAATGCACGTACTCCAATGCAGTGGAATCAGGATAAGCACGCTGGATTTACGACTGGGGAACCATGGATTAGAGTCAATCCTAATTATAAAGAGATTAATGTAGAACAAGCATTACAAGATTCAGAATCAATTTTTTATTACTATAAAAAATTGATTGAGCTTCGTAAAAAACATGAAATCATTGTGTATGGTACATATGATTTAATATTAGAGAACCATCCATCAATTTTTGCTTATGTAAGAACATGGAAAGATGAACAATTACTTGTCATTGCGAATTTTACTGAGAATGAGTGTTTGTTTGAACTCCCGAAAGAGATAACTTATTATCTTTCAGAATTAGTCATTCACAATTATGATGTGCAAGATGGAACGCTTGAAAGTTTTGTTTTACAGCCGTATGAAGCAAGAGTGTATAAATTAAAATCATAAAAAGTCTTGAGGTAGCAAAAAAACTTATTTTTTAATTTTAAAATTGGTCAAATGAATAAAGAGTTAGATGAAATGTAGAATCATTGGATAAATAAAGAGCTACTTATATGAGTAGCTTTTTTGATGTATGTAAACATGCTAGTGAATTGGATTATTATGTACGAGGCGGGGGAAGCGAGAGTAAGATGTAAGAAAAAGAAGGATATAAAGTTGAACTTTAATCAGTGGGGTTTTCTTCATCCCCCACTGATTATGAACCCTCACTAATCGGGCTGTTACGGGCAGCCCTACTCCCACATATCTTCCTTGCTTCTCTGTGAATCTTGAGGTGGGAGTCTTACTGCTCGTTAATGCGGGATAAACGGTGCTGAGCTAATAGTTGGTGAACACAAATAATCAGCGGAGATAAGAAGCTGATTATTTGTGTTTGTTCTATATTTTACCATTTTAAAATAGAAAATCCATATGGCGGAATTGTAACTTGTAATGAATTTGTTTCTGCTGCAAATTCTTCATTTGTATATAGATTAATGATTTTTTTACTAGAAATAGGAAAAGGTATAGGAGCCGAAATCTCATGAGTTGTTGGATTTAAAACAAACAAAATCGTTTCATCTCTATATGTTTTTGTATAAGAAATATAACCTTGCTTATCGTTTGCTTCAATAAATTGAAAGGTTCCATGACCACCGAATGCTTTATATTGTTTTCGTAATGAAATTAATGTTTGTACATGTTCAAATAAGGCTTTATCTTGCTTGTCTTCTTCCCAAATCATGCATTTTCGGCAATCGGGATCCATGCCGCCATCCAGCCCAATCTCATCTCCATAATAAATGCATGGTGAGCCGATAAACGAAAGATGAAATATGTAAAGAAGTTTTACCTTGTCTTTGTTACCGCCACATATTGTTAAAATTCTAGGTGTATCATGGCTACCTAACAAGTGAAAAGCTACCTCGTTTACATTCATGGGATAGGAATGAAGAAAAGCTGTAATTTGCTCCATAAATGTACTCGGTGCTATTGTTTCATATGCAAAATAAGAAAGAAGAGCGTTTGTAACTGGATAACTCATGACGGCATCAAATTGATCGCCCTGCAGCCATGGTAGTGCATCATGCCAAATTTCACCTACAATGTAGACTTCGGGATTAATCGATTTAATTTCGCTACGAAATTCTCGCCAAAATGCGTGGTCAATTTCATTTGCTACATCAAGGCGCCAACCGTCAATGTTATATTCTTTTACCCAATAGCGTCCTACTTCCAGTAAATATTCTTTCACTTCAGGATGAGCAGTATTGAATTTTGGCATTTGCGGTGTAAATGCGAATGTATCATAGTTCGGACGTGGATCGGTTACAATCGGGAATTCATGGATATGAAACCAGTCTTTATATAGAGAGCACTCACCCTTCTTTATAACATCTTGGAATTTATCGAAAAAGTATCCGCTATGATTAAAAACGGCATCAAGCATGACTTTAATTCCTCGGTTATGACACTCGTTTATTAACCTTTTAAAAGTTTCTTTCGTACCAAATTGCGGATCAATTTCCATATAATCAATTGTGTCATATTTATGATTGGAATGTGCTGTAAAGATTGGAGTAAAGTATATACCAGAAATACCGAGTTTTACGAGATAATCAAGATGTTCAATGACGCCAGTGAAATCTCCACCGAAGAAATTCGTTGGTGTTGGATCTGTACTCCCCCATGGAAGAGTATGTTTAGGATTCCGTGTAATATCTCCGTTTGCAAAACGTTCTGGAAAAATTTGATACCATACTGTATCCTTCACCCATGATGGTGCTGTAAAGACATCCTTTTCATGAATAAAAGGGAAACAAAAGAAATTTCCAACGTCATGATCTGGAATTTCAGAGAAGAAGCCTCGCTCGGTATAAATAAGTGCTTCGTCGTTATTGTGTAGTTTGAATCCATATCGTAAACGTTTAAATTTTGGTGTGACTGAAGCGAACCAATAATCAAATAAAGCGCAAGATCCAGTCTTTCTCATAGGAGTTTGAGTTGTAATCCACTTTTTATCTTTCCATTCATAAGGGTCGCCATGAACAAGTAGGACTTCATTTACATCATTCTTTTTTGTGCGGAGTTGAATATGAAGTATATGTTTGTTGTAAGCGTATGCATAATTTTCTTTAGGCCGATGGTATATTGCTTCTTTTAACATATATAAATCCCCCTTTAAATTTTTGTAGGCGTAAAATATTGCAAACGATTGTCTTTAGGAAGAGATGATATTGTTTATAAGAGTAGTATTCAATTAAAAGAAAGTCAATATTTATTTACTAAGAGAAATCCTATGAAAAAATTTTCAAGAACATATTTGCAAAATAAAGAAAAAAAGGTATAATGATAGACAAATAGCGCAAACGTTTTCGTTAGGTGTGAGATAGTTTGTGCTATTATTAAACCACTTATTGTAAACGTTTTCATTAAAGCTAGCTTACGTACATAATTAAAGGAGGTTTTCATAGTGAAGAAAGCATTTTCGTTATTAGCAGTCTCCACTTTGGCAATCGGTATGTTGTCGGCGTGTGGTCCGAAAGATTCAGGGAAGAAGGAAGCGAGTAAAGAGAAGAAAGATTATGATCTTCTTGTTTGGGAAGATGAGAAAAAAAGTGTTGGATTAAATCCAGCTGTAGAAAGTTTTGAAAAGAAATATAATGTAAAAGTAAAAGTAGTCGAAATGACAATGACAGACCAGGTAAAGAAACTTCGCCTTGATGGTCCAGCTGGCACAGGACCAGATGTTGTAACATTGCCACATGATCAAATCGGTAACGCTGTAACAGAAGGTTTACTTTCTGAAATAAAAGTAAGTGATGAAGTGAAAAATAAATTTACAGATTTGTCAGTTCAGGCACAAACATATGACGGAAAACTATATGGTTTACCAAAAGCAATTGAAACACCAGTACTTATTTATAATAAAAAATTAATGTCTAAAGCGCCAGAAACGATGGATGACCTTTTTAATTTCTCTAAAGACTTTACAAAAGATGGAAAGTACGGTTTTTTAGCACTTGGAGATAACTTCTATTTTGCGAACGCATTTATGTCTGGTATGGGTGGTTATGTATTTGGTGAAAAAGATGGAAAACCAAATGTAAGTGATATTGGTTTGAATAATAGTGGGGCAGTACAAGGTGCTGAATATATTCAAAAATGGTACAAAGAAAAATTATTTCCAAAAGGAATTATCGGAGAATCTGGTGGAGCTGCAGCAGATGGACTATTCAATGAAGGAAAAGCAGCATCGATTATGAATGGACCATGGGCGTTACAAGCGATAGAAAAAACAGGAATTGATTATGCAGTAGCACCGATGCCGAAATTACCAAATGGTCAACCATTAAAAACTTTTGTTGGTGTAAAGGGATGGCATGTAACGAGCTTCTCAAAACAAAATGATTTAGCGACAAAATTTATTGAATGGGTGACAAACGAAGAAAATGCAAAAATTCGCTTTGAAAAAACAAAAGAAATTCCTCCTGTTAAATCAGTAATGGAAGATCCAATTATAAAAGATAATGAAGCTGCAAAAGCAGTAGCTACTCAGTCTGAAAGTGGTATTCCAATGCCGAATATCCCAGAGATGCAAGAAGTTTGGGGACCTGCTGGGGATGCACTTCAATTGATTGTTACAAATAAACAAGAACCAAAGATTGCACTTGATGAAGCGGTAAAACAAATTAAAGGAAATATTGAAGCAAATCATAGTAAGAAAAAATAAATAGAAGTTCGCATCTCTTATTTGGTAGGGATGCGAATTCTCTTCCTTCCAAAGGGAAGAAAAAGGGGGAAGAACGATGCAACAATCCATTAATCCAACGAAAAGATTAAGTGGTTCAAAACAACGTAAAACAGCTTTGATGCTGTCCATTATTCCAGGCATGGGACAACTGTATAATAAACAATATGTAAAAGCACTTATTTTTTTCGTATTAGCAGGTTCATTTGTTATAGCATTTGCGGATTTATTAAATATGGGATTATGGGGAATTGTCACACTTGGGACGGAAGTTCCTCGAGATCATTCTATCTTTCTATTAGTAGAAGGGATTTTAGCATTAATTGTTATTATATTTGGACTAGGAATATATGCTTTTAATTTATATGATGCATATCAAAATGGAAAAAAGCGTGATATAGGAATCCCGCTTAATTCTGTGAAAGAACAATATCATAACTTATTAGATCAAGGTTTTCCATACTTAATGGTTTCACCAGGATTTCTATTATTAATTTTCGTAGTTGTGTTTCCTATTATATTCGTATTTTTAATCGGATTTACGAACTATGATTTATATCATTCCCCACCGGCAAAGCTCGTTGATTGGGTTGGTTTTAAAAATTTTGTTGATATATTTACATTACCGATGTGGAGAGATACGTTTTTAAGTGTATTTGCTTGGACAGTTATTTGGACGTTCGTTGCTACAACACTCCAAGTAGCACTTGGTATTTTCTTAGCGATACTTGTAAATCAACCAGGAATTAAAGGAAAAGCATTAATTCGCACAATCTTTATTCTACCTTGGGCTGTTCCGGCGTTCGTATCTATACTCGTTTTTGCAGGTATGTTTAATGAATCGTTTGGTGCAATTAATAATCAAGTGTTAGCTTTATTTGGAATTGAAAAAATTGCTTGGATGACAGATCCATTTTGGTCAAAAGTAGCTTTAATTATGATTCAAACTTGGCTTGGTTTTCCGTTTATTTTTGCAATGACAACAGGTATTTTACAATCGATTCCTGGAGAGTTGTATGAAGCTGCAACAGTAGATGGAGCAACGATATGGCAACAATTCCGAAAAATTACGTTGCCGCTTGTTTTATATGCAACAGCACCAATTTTAATTACACAGTATACATTTAATTTTAATAACTTTAGTATTATTTACTTATTTAATGGTGGCGGACCTGCTGTTTCGGGACAGAATGCAGGTGGAACAGATATTTTAATTTCTTGGATTTATAAGTTAACAATGACATCGGCGCAATACGGAAAAGCAGCGGCATTAACAATGATTCTGTCATTCATTGTTATTTCAGTAGCGTTATGGCAATTTAAAAGAACAAAATCATTCCAAGAAGAGGATATGATGTAAATGAATATAAAACGACAAAAAATATTACGTCTTTCATTAAGTTATTTTGTAATTTTTATGATGTGTGTTATTATTTTTTACCCATTATTATGGATTATAGGTTCATCATTTAATCCAGGAGATAGTTTATCAGGATCCAGTATTATTCCAAAAAATGCGACACTGGATCACTATCGTGAATTGTTGAATCTTGATGCGAGTAATTATTTACTATGGTATAAAAATACATTGAAAGTTAGTGTATTAACCATGATTTTCTCTGTTTTATCCATTAGTTTTACGGCATATGCTTTTTCACGGTATCGCTTTGTAGGAAGGAAAAACGGTTTGTTAACGTTTTTGATTTTACAAATGATACCAAACTTTTCAGCGTTAATTGCATTATATATATTGGCGCAATTAACGGGATTAATTGATACACATTTCGCCCTAATTTTAATTTATGTTGGGGGCGCAATTCCGATGAATACGTGGCTCATGAAAGGGTATTTTGATACGATTCCAAAAGAGCTAGATGAATCAGCTCGTATGGATGGAGCAGGCCATTTCCGAATTTTTTGGCAAATTATTATGCCGCTTGCGAAACCGATTATAGCAGTGGTCGCATTATTTACCTTCATTGGACCATTTACAGATTTTATTTTAGCCAGTATCATTTTACGTACGCCAGAAAATTATACATTAGCTGTTGGCCTATATGAAATGGTGGCAAAAAAGTTTGGAAATGAATTTACAACTTTTGCAGCTGGTTCTGTATTGATTGCGATACCAATTTCTATCTTATTTTTATCACTACAAAAATACTTTATTTCTGGTTTAACAGCTGGAGGAACGAAAGGATGAAAATGGGACATATTGTTCCATTTCTTTTTTTAGAGAGATTCATATTCCGTTGAAAAAGAGAAATGATGTGAAAAATAGTATAGGAAAATAAGCCTATATCCTTTACAATACATGAAGTGGGAGAATATTCTTTTACATTGATATAATTTAGTAAAACGCGAAAGAAATGGGACTTTTTTCTATAACCCACAAATTTGCAAAATCAAAATAGATGAAGAATGATGCAGAGAGGAGGAGAGGTTATGACAGTTACGATTAAAGACGTAGCGAAAAAAGCGAATGTTGCGCCATCAACGGTGTCTCGTGTGATTGCTGATAATCCAAGTATAAGTGAAAAGACGAAGCGGCGAGTTCGTAAAGTCATGAGCGAGCTCGGATATCATCCGAATTTAAATGCAAGAAGCCTTGCCAATCAAACGACGAAAACGATTGGTCTTGTTATGCCAAGTTCTGCAAATAAAGCATTTCAAAACCCGTTTTTTCCAGAAGTTATTCGTGGGATTAGTTCGTTTGCTCATGTTGAAGGGTATGCTTTATATATGTCAACGGGGGAGACGGAAGAAGAGATTTTTAACGGGGTCATCAAAATGGTGCAAGGACGTCAAATCGGAGGCATTATCTTACTGTATTCACGTGAAAATGACCGGATTATTCAATATTTAAATGAGAAAAATTTCCCGTTTGTTTTAATTGGAAAACCATATGACAAAAAAGACAAAATTACATATGTCGATAATGATAACTATACAGCTGCAAGAGAAGTTGCAGAATATTTTATTTCTTTAGGGCATAAACGAATTGCGTTTATCGGCGGTGGTTCCGATTTACTCGTAACAAAAGATCGTTTAGCTGGGATGAGTGATGCTTTAAAGTTAGCGGATATTCAGTTACCGAGTGAATATATTTTCCATTTAGATTTCTCAAGGGAAAGTGGTCAGCAAGCTGTAGAAGAATTAATGGGACTAAAAGAACCGCCAACAGCAATTATGGCTACAGACGATCTAATTGGTCTTGGTGTATTAAGTGCCCTTACAGCAAAAGGGATTTCCGTACCGAAAGATGTTTCGTTAGTGAGCTTTAATAATGTGTTGTTATCCGAGATTGCGAGTCCACCTTTGACAACAGTAGATGTCAATATTTATCAATTAGGTTATGAAGCTGCAAAAGCATTAGTCGATAAAGTGGAACATTCAGAATCAAGTTCAAAATGTATTGTGATTCCACATAAATTATTGAAACGTCAGACTTGTGAGGGTTGTGAAAAAAGCTAAGAATGTTCATGAAGTGCACCTCAATTGTTAGACATAGTCTAACAATTGGAGGTGCACTTCATTTATCTCTTCGTTGTTTGTTTGAAGAAATTTTCTAAACGATCACAGCCTTCTTTTAACGTTTCCATACTATACGCGTAGGAAAGACGGATATATCCTTCACCATAATCTGAAAATGCAGTTCCAGGAACAACAGCAACGCCAGCTTTTTTCACAAGGTCAATAGCAAAGTCAAATGATGAAGAAGTAAGATGCCCAACATACGGGAAGAAATAAAAGGCACCCGTTGGTTTTTCGACAGAGAGTCCCATTTGTATGAGTCGATTGTAGACATAATCACGACGTTTTTTATATTGATGGCGCATCATTTTCGGTGCATCTTTTGCTGCTGTTAATGCTTCAATTGCGGCATATTGAGCAATCGAAGTTGCACAAGTTACATTATATTGATGAACCTTTAAAATATGTTCTGCTAAATATTGTGGAGCAAATAAAAAACCAATGCGCCATCCTGTCATCGAATGTGATTTAGATAATCCGTTAATAACAATTGTTTTATTACGCATTTCTGGAAACTGAGCGATAGATCGATGACTTTCTTCATAGACAAGTTCGCTGTAAATTTCATCCGATAAAACAAATATATTTTTATCTTTTAATACATTTACAATATCCGTTAGTTCTTCTTCTGATAGTGTAACACCGGTCGGATTAGAAGGATAAGGTAGAACGATGCATCTTGTTCGATCTGTAATTGCATTTTGAATCGCTTTTGCTGTTAAGCGAAATCCTGTTGGACGAACATCTACAAAAACAGGAGTTGCACCACAAAGTCTAATGATTGGTTCATAGCCAGGATAAATAGGTGCGGGTAAAATAACTTCTGTTCCAGGCTCTAAAATAGTACGGAATGCAATATCAATCGCTTCGCTAGCCCCGATTGTAATAATGGTTTCGTTTTCAGGTGTATAGTGTAGGTTGTAATTTTCCTTTAGAAAGTCGCAAGCTACTTTGCGTAACTCTAGTAAACCAGCATTATGTGTATAGCTTGTATAATTTTCTGTGATCGCTCTCTTAGCAGCTTCTTTTACTAAAGAAGGAGTTGGAAAATCAGGTTGTCCAATTGTTAAAGAGATAATATTGTCATAGTTTTGAATCATATTAGAGAATTGACGGATACCAGAAATTTTAATATCCTTCACTTTTGGATTAATAAATTGTTCCATGTTGACTCCCTTTCCTCGGCTTGAAAAATTACATTTATTTTATCATATTTTTAAATTTTTCGCTTTTCAGCGAAAAAAAGTCGCTGAAAAGCGACTTTTTAATACCCATATTCCCAATCTATTTCATCTTCATTCCAAAGTACGGAAGAAACCTTTCCAAGGTGTATAACCGTTTCATTTACAGAGCAAGTACAATTTTCTTCTCCAGCTTTGTTGTGTAACTCTTCATACACTGATTTTTCAACATTTTCAAGGACGACCAGATTCTCCTCTTTTAAAACAAGGGTAGTTCCTGCCATATTTATCTCCTCCTACTAAAATAATGATTACTTATTTATAAACATAGATAGTATGGATTATATGTTTGCTGTTGTTATAGTTGTCCGTATATTTGGCTTGTTGTACTTTAATTTTTAATCCGTATTCATTGTATACTGCATCATAGTAATTTGATACATGGTTTACAATCATTTCGGAAAGTTGTAACATTTCTTATTGTTTGTTCACAAATGATTTACAAATATAAATAGAAAAATCTAAATTTTGAAACAAAGTAGACTTTAAAATGATATAATCAAATCAAAATACATATAGGAGATGAAAGGCTATGGAGCTAATCCGTGATTTAATGATCCAAGTTGCGATTATTATTTTGCCTCTATTTTTATATGAAGCAATCCGTCTCAATCATTATCAAAATATGCTTCCAAAGCCCAATTATTATTTTATTACATTTTTGTCCAGTGTTACACTTGTGCTTTCGATGACATATCCAATTTGTTTTGGAGAGATTTGTAATTTTAATTTTCATGCGATTCCAATTATGAGTAGTTTCTTATATGGTGGAATGATTGGTTTGATTCCAACTATGATTTTTCTTATATATGAATGGTTTTTACATGGTTTAAATTGGTTTCGGATCATAGAGGTCATTGTGTTAGTCGTTATTCCATTATTATTATCCAAAAAGTGGACCGTCTTTCCAAGAAATAAAAAGCTTATTTTATCATTTATTGTGGCGTCTTTATATGTGCTAATTTGTCTCGTGATAGAAATATTTAATGTGTTATTAGGAACTGGATTTACTTCTTCTACTTCACATGTATATAGCGGGTATATCGTTGCTTTATTTATTATGGTGATGACAATGGTATTTCAAGTATATTTAACGGAGTACTTATATGAAAATGTATTACTGCGTGCAGAAATGCAAAAGTCAGAAAAATTAAATATCGTTAGTGAGCTAGCTGCAAGTGTCGCACATGAAGTTAGAAATCCTCTTACTGTTGTGCGTGGTTTTATTCAATTACTCGATAGCACAGAAGATGTGAAAAATAAAGAGTATATGCGTCTTGTATTAGCTGAATTAGACCGAGCAGAACAAATTATTTCTGATTATTTAAATTTAGCCAGACCACAAATTGAACAAAAAGAACATATTTGTTTATCTGCACAATTAATTGAAATGACTACGTTAATGTCTTCATTTGCAGCAATGCAAGGTGTGTATTTACAGGTTGAAATCTCTGAAAACCTTTATACGATAGGTGATAAGACGAAGCTGAAGCAAGCGATTATGAATGTTGTAAAGAATGGAATCGAAGCGATTCAAGAAAACAAAGGCTATCTAAAGGTTACTGCTATTCAGAAAGGTGACACCATTATTGTGCGAGTAAAAGATAGTGGAATTGGCATGACGAAAGAGCAACTAGCAAGACTTGGACAGCCTTATTATTCTTTGAAAGAAAAAGGAACGGGCCTAGGGCTTATGGTAACATATCGTATTTTACAAGCCCATAACGGTACGCTGGAATATAGTAGTGAAAGTGGGAAGGGGACAGAAGCAATTATTACATTACCAGCAGTTAAAAATAAGGAATAAAAGTTACCGTAAAAGGTAACTTTTTTTATATGAAAACTTGATTATTAGATAGTAAATTGTGACAAGGTAACACTCATGGATTTTTTTCTTGTTTTACACGAACAAATAGATTTTTAAAGGATTGAAATAGACTTTGATCCTTTGATGCGGCAATCATGCGTTTTGTTTCTTGAATTTCACGAATGACTTGCATCAGTTGAGCATCACGATTATTGTCTTTATTATAAATTTGCTGGATTAGTTTATTCATTTTTTCTTCTTGTTTGGATTCACGTTTATACATATGATTCATTAATAAGTCCATTTTTTCTTTTTGTAAAGCATCGGTTTGAGCTGCATGATCGACAAGCTCTTGTAGCATTTTTTCTTGTTTTCCTTCCTTTACATATACTTGTTGCATTAATTCATCAAGTTTTTCATCTTTTAAACGGTTTTGCGTAATGAGTGTAGAGTTTTGATGAATAATTGCTTCATTCAATTGAGCTAACATTTCAAGTTTTAACATGAATTCTTCAAAGTTGCGATTTTCATCTTTCTTTTGCATGTCTTGCTGTTCTTTTGTAACATTGATTTTTACGGGCGGATAATCTTTTTCCTTTAAAATAATCGGAATCGTTTCTGTAATATCTTCTTGTAAAGTAGCTGCTCGTTCATGAATTAATTTTAATAGCTTTACATCATCTAGTTTGTATATACGAGCATCGGCAGTTCTTGCAATGTTATAGCCATACTCTTCTAGAAGTTGACTATATTTTCGGACTATATGTTTTGGGATTCCTGTTTTATTTGTGACATCTTTCGTTTTATAGATCGTCTCCATGACATTTCCTCCCCAAAAAGTATCGTATATATCAATTCCATATTTTATGTGGACTTCCTTTGAAAAAGAATGTCGTAAGTCTAGAAAAATTCTACATGATTAGTGGAATTTTGAAGGAAAATGAATGTTTTTTGACGCAAATAAGAGAGGGAATGAAAATAATGTCTGAAAACAAATGGACAAAAAGTTTGTTATAATAGCCTAGTCAAAGAAAAGAATTTAAAAAGCGGAGGCATACGTATGAAACAATTGAAAGGCATTATTATTTCAATCATTGCGGTTCTTTCTATTTTAGTGGCTGTTTATGAAGCGCTTATACCGACAGAACAAGCAAAACAAAAGGACGGTACATATGATCAAGTTCTAGAATTTCCGAAAGATCGTTATCCAGAAACCGGAAAGCATATAGAAAATGCAATAAAGGAAGGACATTCTAAAATCTGTACGATTGATAGAAATGGAGCTGGTGACAGACGAAAGCAATCTTTAGCTCCATATCCACCAAAAAAAGGATACGATCGTGATGAATGGCCGATGGCAATGTGTAAGGAAGGAGGCAAGGGGGCTCATATTGAATATATTAGTCCGGCTGATAATAGAGGAGCTGGATCATGGGTCGGTAATAAATTGGATAAATACCAAGATGGTACACGTGTGAAATTTGTAGTGAAATAACGGAAGACGGGAGTGTTATTTGTGGAATTAACAATTTCCTATGCACAGCTCATTGTGATGAATTATGATGGACCACCGCCGGATATAGAGTGGACGGATGAGGCGTTTGAGAGAAGATATGTGCAAGTGGATGATGCGGTTATTTTTGAAGCAATCTCTGATTATACATGTGAAGTAGCAGGATATGTCGGTCAGCATAGAGAGAGAGAAGGAATTGTAAGAAAGGTATCCGTTCCTTTTGTTGTAAAAGATGAGGGAGTTTTTGTGAAAAGTATTCTTTCTAATACAGTGCATATTGACGTTCCAAAAGGAAATTATATGTTAGTGTTGCAAGTGATTCCACTTGAAGAGTCAAGAGATGATGAACTGTACAGAGTGCGATATGAGTTATATTTTGAAAGCGAAGAATAGTTACGACACCACAATTTGAGACGAAAGCAAGTGAAATAAAAAATAGGTATCCCTATTGAGAAGGGATACCTATTTTTGTTAGGCGTTTGTTTTTAGTAGTGTACGAGCTTCTTTTGCAGCTTCAACCATATGTTCTAAAGCGGGTAGAACTTCTTCTGTTCTTCTTGTTTTTAATCCGCAGTCTGGGTTAATCCAGAAGTATTTTGGGTTACAAACTTTTAAAGATTGCTCTACAATTGTATACATTTCTTCTTTACTTGGTACACGTGGACTGTGAATATCGTAGACTCCTAGACCAATTCCTTTTTCATATGTCGTCTGTTCGAGTGTATGGATAAATTCTCCGTGACTTCTTGATGTTTCAATTGAAATCACATCAGCATCTAACGCACGAATCGCATCGACAATATCTTCAAAATTGCTATAGCACATATGCGTATGAATTTGGGTTTCATTTGCCACAGAAGCTGTTGCTAAGCGGAATGACTGAACTGCCCACTCAATATATGAATCCCAGTCTTTTTCTTTTAAGGGCATACCTTCGCGAAGAGCTGGTTCGTCAACTTGAATGATTCTAATACCTGATGATTCAAGTCGCTCAATTTCATGACGAAGCGCTAGTGCAATTTGATAACATACTTCTTTGCGAGGGAGATCATTTCGAACAAATGACCAATTTAGAATTGTTACGGGACCTGTTAGCATACCTTTTACTACTTTATTTGTAAGACTTTGTGCATATACAGTTTCTTTAACTGTCATGTCGCTAATAAATGCAACGTCACCGAAAATGATTGGCGGTTTCACACAGCGCGAACCGTATGATTGCACCCAACCATTTTTAGTAAAGGAGAATCCAGCAAGCCGTTCGCCGAAGTATTCCACCATATCAGTTCTTTCGAATTCGCCATGAACAAGTACATCAAGACCAATATTCTCTTGGTGGCGAATCCACTTTTCGGTTTCTTGTTCAATAAAGTGTTCATACTGTTCGTTTGTAATCTCGCCATTTCGCCATTGTTTCCGCGTTTGACGAACTTCAGGAGTTTGCGGAAAACTACCGATTGTCGTTGTGGGAAGTAGCGGTAATTGTAAAGCTTTTTGTTGCAAATCATAACGTTGTTCAAATGGAAGAGGACGAGAGAAGTCTTCTTCTTTTAGAGATGCTCTCGCTGTTTGAACATCTTTCCGATTTCTTGCAGCGGAAGAGCGGACTGCTTCATGAGAGTTACGATAAGTAGTAATCTCTATTTCGATACTGTTCACACCTTCAGAAAGGCCGCGTTTTATAAGAGTAAGTTCTTCTAATTTTTGGTTTGCAAATGCAAGCGCATCAAATAGTTCCGGTGATAAATGTGTTTCTTCTGTCTTATCAACTGGTGTATGTAATAAACTACACGAAGGCTGAATAATCCAATCTTTCGGCTCAATGTGTGCCTTTAATGTTTCAAATAAAGCGAAGACCTCATCAAGATTGGCTCTCCAGATGTTACGGCCATCTATACAGCCGATAGCTAATGTTTTCTCGGCCGGAAATCCATGTTCTACAATTGATTTTATATTTCCTTCTTTACCGTGAACAAAGTCCAGACCGATGCCAGATACTGGGAATGTAATGAGTTCTGTATAGTTTTCTTCAACGCTATCAAAATATGTTTGTAAGATTAAGTTTGCACTTGGAACTTCTTTTTGAATAGCTTCATAAAGTTTTTTCGCCTCTATCATTTCCTCTTTTGTTAAGGAAACAAAAATAGGTTCGTCAATTTGGATGAGTCGTGCTCCAGCTTTATGAAGCTCAGTTAATAATTGTACATATGGTGCGATGAGTTTATGTAAAATGGTAGGGAATTGATCTTGTGTATATCCTTTTGCTAATTTTAAAAATGTATAAGGGCCTAATATAACAGGCTTTCCGTCTATTCCTAATTCTCGCTTTGCTTCTTCATATAAGCGAAGTGGACGATTATCTTTCAAAGAAATATTTAGTCCTTCTTCATACTCAGGAACAATATAATGATAGTTTGTATTGAACCATTTTGTCATTTCAGAGGCCACATGATCTTTGGAACCACGTGCCATGGCAAAATATATATCAAGGTAAGATGTGAAGTTTGAAAAACGTGATGGAATAAAACCAAGCATATAAGCAGTGTCTAGCACGTGATCATAATATGTAAAATCACCAATTGGAATGAAATCGATTCCTTTTTCTTTTTGAACATTTAAATGTTCAAGATGGATTTCTTTCATTGTTGTTATAAGTTGTTGTTCGTCAATTTTTTGTGCCCAGAAGGCTTCCAATGTTTTTTTCCACTCTCGCTGTAATCCAATTCGTGGATAACCTAAATTACTTGTGTGAAGTGCCATTTAAATTTCCTCCTCAATTATAAGTAAGCATTTCGGTTTACTAGGAAATGCGTTTAACGATAAGCATAAAAGGATATAAAATCACCTTAGCTTATTGTTTGTAACACCTAATCATCATCCGTGAGTCTATCAGTGTTGTTAAAATAGGCAGGTCTCCTGGCTTATGCCTTATACAATTTTTTCACCTTCCCGTTTTCACAGTGGCATAGAAAAAAATCTCAGCAGTTACAGTGGCGGGACCGCGTTGGAATTTCACCAATCTTCCCTTTTCAACACAAATAGTTGTATTTGTGTACCTATTTTCCTCATTGAAAGGAATTTAACAAGCGAATATGATATTGAAACAAATTCTAACATAATTTTTGGAATTTTGTCTACTGTTTTAAAATGACAAAATTCTTATTTTTTAAAATTCTTTATTTCTTATGATCTAGGAAAATATATTATGTAGTGTGAAGGGTATGCTAGGTCATCTTTGGTAGTAAGACTCCCACCTTAAGATTCAGAGAGAAGCAAAGAATATAGGTGAGAGCTCATAATCAGTGGGGGGATGAAGAAAACCCTCACTGATTAAAGTTTTATTGTATCTTAACTTACTTGTTTTTGTTTCTTCTTTTCGCCTGTGAAAAGCCGTTCTTTACCCATTAATAAAATACAAATCATACTTAAAGAAGCGGGAATAAGTGCCCAAAGAAATGTATCAGCAATCGATGTTGTAAGCGATTGTTTAATTAAACTAAGTACTTCAGGTGGGATTTTTTCCGTAGCATGCGGCGTTAATAAAAAGCTTGTATCTCCACCTTTTGGGGCTAGTTTTGCAAATTCAGGCGGGAAAACGACTTTTAATTGATTCGTAAAAATATGATTTTGAATCGTACCGAAAATAGTTACACCAAGAGTCATTCCAAGAGAGCGGAAGAATGAATTTGTAGATGTGGCAGCTCCTCGTTCTCTCATTCCTAGGTCGTGAATAGAAGACATACTTAAAACTGAGAATGAGAACCCAACACCTAAGCCAGTAAGAATCATAAAGATTGTTACAAGTGTTCGCGATGTTTCCATTGTTAATGTACTAAGTAAATAAATGCCGCCGATAAAAAATACTCCTGAGATCATCATAATGTTACGATAGCTCATTCGTGAAGCAAGTTGTCCGCCTGTTTGGCTTCCAATTACTGAACCAATCATCATTGGGGTTAAAATGAACCCAGCGTTGGAAGCAGAGCCACCAAGAACGCCTTGTACGAAGATAGGAATATAAACGGTACAAATAATAAAAGTTGCGCCATAGAAAAATGCAACTCCTTGACTTGCTGCAAATAACCGTTTTTTAAATAAATGGAAAGAGATGATAGGTTCTGTTGCCTTTTTCTCTACAAAAAAGAAGAGTATAAGCATAATAGTGAATATTGTAAATAAACCGATGATTACATTTGAATTCCATGCGTATTCTTTACCGCCAAGTTCTAGTGCGAACATTAAACAGACGATACTGATAACAAGTGTGATTGCACCAGCCCAATCAATTGTTTGCTTTCTATGTTGTAATGATTCTTTATAATAATTCGAAATAAAGAAGAAAGAAATAATACCCAATGGAATATTAATATAGAAAACCCAGTGCCAGCTTATATAATCAGTGATATAGGCACCTAATAAAGGACCGAAAACACTTGATGTCCCAAAAACGGCACCAAATAGTCCAGTCATTTTTCCACGTTTTTCAGGTGGAAAGATATCGTACATAATGGTAAAAGCAATTGGCATAAGAGCGCCGCCGCCAATTCCTTGAATTGCTCGATAAACGCTTAATTGTTCAATACTTGATGCTGTACCACAAAGAATAGAGCCGAGTAAAAAGATTAATAGTCCTCCGATATAAAAGCGTTTGCGTCCATACATATCCGACAATTTCCCGAAAATAGGCATTCCAGCCATTGTAGCTACCATATAAGCGGATGTAACCCAAACAAACTTATCAAATCCTCCTAAATCACCTACAATGGTTGCCATGGCAGTTGCAACGATGGTATTATCCATTGCTGCCATTAAAATACCAAGTAACAATCCAGTAACAACAAATTTTGTTTTTCTTATTTTGCTTTGTGTTATCTGTGTTTCCAAATATAGCCCTCCTTTAGTGTGAAAATGAAATGGTCTTATCTCTCAAAGCTATTTTGTTTAAGAAATCGAAGTACAATTCATAAAGAATATTGTTATATACAGTTTGAATTGTACCATGAGGATTTCGCAAAAAGCATAAAACATATTATAGTAAAATTTGACTAAAAGGCAAACTTTTTTCTTATACCAAAATCTTCACGCTATAAATAAGAATTTGAAATTTGAAGATATAAGGAAGTAGGAAATCATATGCTTTTCTATTATTTAAAATGGTTTTTCTTTTCATTGTTGAATAAGAATAGAGAAGAGAGAAAAATGGTGATATGTATTGAACGGATGTAATGATAAGCAGTTGGAGAAGAATACGTAAGTGGGCTGGGACGTGTGAAGTAGAGATGTACAGTTGATAGATCTAGAATGAGGTGAAATGAGTTATGAGAGTATGGAAGTGTATTTCAAATCAAGAAATGTTTCTTATGCCCCTGCAACCTATTTTATGGATAGAAGGAGGGGGAAAAGGAGAACAGGAGAGTACAGCTGTTCCAAATGTAACAGCAACTTTACAAATTCGTGGCATGGAAGAAGAGAATTTTTCATATCAATTTATTTCTGATTTAGATGGCATTCTCTATATGCAGCTTGAAATTGAAAATAAGGGAGAGGAGGAAATTTCTCACATAATTGTAAGTCACATGATTCGAGATCATTTTTTGTATGTACCTAATACATTAGAGATGAATAAAGGGACAGGAGAATTTTTATTTCAACTTGTTAGATGGCGAATTGAAAAATTGCTTCCTAACGAAAAAGCTCGGTTAGTTTGTCAGATCAAAATAGTAAGACCTAATATTCCTGATACGATGTCATTAAGCGCTACATATACATTTCAGTTTGCAGGAATAACTTACGGGCCTTTGCAAACGACAGAAGCGCGTATAATAAAACGATAAAAGGAACCGTTTCATTGGTTCCTTTTTTTTTAGTGAAGATTGTGTTTTTTTAGTAATTCTTTCTGTTCTATTCCCTTTTTACCAACATAGTTGTTTTTGTATCCAAAATATAGAATGAATAAGAATGACGCGACATTTATAATAGCATCAATTTGATCATGTGTAATAAAGGTTAATCCAAATGATTCAAATAGTAGTTTTAAAGATAAAAGAAATCCTGCAATAAAGCGTATAATGTCCGATAAATTTTCTTTTTTGAACATGATATCCCTCCTTTTTATCAAGCTTATATACTATATATATGAAATAGAATGAAAAACGAATACAAGCTTATAAAAAGAAAAGGTGCGAATTTGTACATTTTTTTGAGGCAAAAAAACATTATTATCATAAAAAACATATAGTATGAGTAAAGGAGGTTATACATGAAGCACAAAGGGAAAATTAGTGGGTTGTTATTAGGAAATACAGTTGCAGTTACAGAGTGGATTGCTTTGCAGGATGTAATTGCCAAAATGGATGCTCGTTCTTTTTGGACTGTACTTATTATTTATATTATACAAATGATACTCAGTTATTATTTTGGGTATCGCTATGATAAAAAGCAAGGGGAGATCCATGAACGGTTAGGAATAAAAAGCAATGAATTTATGATAGATTTTTTTGGGAAAATGGCCGCCTTGTCAGAAAGGAATACCCACAAAGTTACTGTATACATGATTTCCATTTATGAATGGAGCGAATTAATAAGCAATTTACAAGAGAAAAAAATAAATCAGTTAGTAAAAAAAGTAGAAAATATACTTGTAAATACAGTTCGAAAAAGTGATGTTGTGGCATGTTGGGAAGAAAATCAATATGTAATTATAGCGGTTGATAATGGATATGAAAATTCTAGTATAATCAATCGATTTTTAAATAATATAACGAAAGAATTAGAAAATGATATGGTGAATATTACATTTTTATTTGGAGCTGCTAGTTATCCGATAGAAGGAAGAACAATAGAAGAATTATTAAATAAGGCAAAAGCGAATCTATATAAAAATAGGGACTTAAAAAATCATAAAGTGAAACTTTAATCAGTGGGGTTTTCTTCATCCCCCCACTGATTATGAGCTCTCACCTATACTCTTTGCTTCTCTCTGAATCTTAAGGTGGGAGTCTTACTGCCCTAAAATAGTAGGATAAATAATAAGAAGGTGTTTCGTAACAATTTCATCTCTTTTGTTACAAAAAAATGACTTTTTTGTAACAAAAGCCTTTAAAAATACATGCAATCAGCATATAATTGTGATGGATGTATCAAGCTATTTTGCACATTGTTTTTTAATTGAAAGTGTAGAGAGGGGAAAACTCTACACTTTTCCTTTTAAGGGAAAGAAAAGAAAAATTGTAAGTTGTTGCAAGTCGACCTTTACAATGTGTAAAATGAACAAGTAGATTGGTAGAAAGAAAGGGAGAAAGGAAATGGTACAATGATAGACGTAAGGAGTCAGAGCCAGCGAGCGCCTTTCGTCAGGCGACTGGTAATAATTGCTCTCGCAATGAGTACTCTCGCAGCAGGATTTTTCTTGTTTCACTCCTTTACATCGCCTGCGAAGGCTGTAGCAAATCAAGTGAACATCGTTCAAATGGCTAGTGAACAGTCTAAAGTTGAATTAGCTAAGCAAGCACCGGTGAAATTTAATGGACAAGTACGTAAAGTCGCTTATCTAACATTTGATGATGGACCGAGTGAATTTCAAAAAGAAATTTTAGATATTTTAAAGAAAAATGAAATAAAAGCGACCTTTTTCATGATTGGTAGTAATATTTCATCTCATAGTGAGAGTGTGAAACGTTTAGTAAAGGAAGGACATTATCCCGGTGTTCATAGCATGACACATAATTATGCGAAATTGTATAAACAAGGGCAATTTGTAGAAGAGATGAAACAAGCACAAAATATGGTGAAAGATATTACCGGGATTCATCCAAAACTTGTTCGTTGTCCATATGGTAGTATGCCAGGATTAAATCAAAGGTTACGTGATCAAATGGTAGTCGCAGGTATGAAGGAATGGGATTGGACGATTGATTCTTTGGATTGGAAATTACCAGGAAATCCAAATGGTGTAGTGCAAAATGTAATCTCAGGAGCTAATCAAGACCGAGAAGTGATTTTAATGCACGAGAAGAAACAAACTGTACAAGCTTTACAAACAATTATTAATGATCTTCGTAAAAAAGGATATGAGTTTGAAACATATGAGGAATCAGCTCATTTCCCATTAAATTTTTGGCATGATAATCGCATTTAAGTAGGAGGAAAATACGTTGAAGTATAATAAAATAGCAATTGTAACGGCATTATCTACGATTTTATTAGCAGGGTGTTTTGGCCCAAAACCAGAGGAAGAACTATATGTAGCATTTGAAAATGCTGCAAAGCAAGAAAAAACGATGTTTGAAGACGCGAAAAAATTAGAAGCTATGGAAAAAGAAGGACAAGCATTATACACACAAATTGTGCAAGAAGGAAAGGACAATAATCAAGCTGTGAAAGAAAAGCTTACCCAAGCTATTAAAAATACAGAAGAGCGTGGAAAAATCATTAATAAAGAAAAAGAAGCGTTAAAGAAAGCGCAAGAAGAGATGAAGTCAGTTGATAAATATGTAAAAAAAATTGAGGATAGTAAGTTAAAAGAAAAAGCGGATAAAGTGAATCGTACATATGAAAAACGACATGAATCATTTAAAAAGATGTATGACAGCTACATGAAATCATTAAAATTAGAAAAAGAATTATATACAATGTTACAAGATAAAAATGTAAAATTAAAAGCGATTAGTGATAAAGTGAAAACAGTAAATCAATCTTATAAAGATATCGATACTGAAAAAGATAAGTTTAATGAATATACGAAATCATATAATAAAGAAAAAGTCACTTTCTATAAAGAGGCAAAAATTAAAATTAAAGAAGAAAAATAAGGTTTGGCCATATGGCCAAACCTTATTTTTTTGTGTACGTACGTCGATACCACGGAATAGCTTCGCTCAATTTTTTTTCTTGTGTTAAGGCTTCAGGACCGATGAAATTTTGAAGAGTCTTCTTTGCTGTTGTTAAAGAAAGGGTAGTTTTGGGATTACGATAGGAAGATTCAAGAGCACCAAGATGTGGGAGAGTACGAAAATCATCTTTTGTGGGAGGGATATGGAAAAAGTAATCACCTAGACGGATCAAGACGTCAGACTGTTGTTGACTGAAGCGTGGATTTCGAGAAAAATGTAGACCTTCTTTAATCGCCTTTTTTTCAGCAATTAGTCGCTCTAAAGCAACTTTTTTTAACCAATATAAATATTTAGGATTTGTAGCTGCCTTTGCATGACGATTTACAACAAAAATAGATTGAGCTAATTGATTAACAGAATATTGTTTTGGTGAATGAGATTGAGGGTGGGATTGTTTCATTGTATGGATCTCCTTTCTAGTTTTTCACTATTATAGCATAAATAGAATAAGTCATTATTATATACAAAAAATGATTGTGTATATGCTTAATATTAAAGCAATCTTGTTCCAAAAAACAACTATTTTGTATAATAGTGATAGGAAGGGGTTTTAGAAATTTGATTATGAAAGAGTGAAAAAAATGAAAGATATATTGAAACAGCAATATGCCATTATCGATATCGGTTCGAATACGATGAGGTTGGTAATTTATGAAAGGCAAAATGGTGGCTTTTATAAGGAGATTGAAAATATAAAAGTTGTTGCTCGTCTAAGAAATTATTTGCGAGGCGGTCTATTGATAGAAGAAGGCACAAAAATATTACTTCAAACATTGCGCCAATTTCAAGAAAGTACAAGGTTCTATCATATACAAAATGTACTTTGTGTTGCTACAGCGACTATTCGTCAAGCTAAAAATCAAGAGGAAATAAAAAGGGTTGTTGCGAGAGAAACAGACTTTACACTTCGGATTTTGTCTGAATATGAAGAAGCTCGTTATGGGTATTTAGCAGTCATGAACTCCACTTCATTTTGTGAAGGGATTACTGTTGATATTGGCGGAGGAAGTACAGAAGTTACATATTTTAAAGATAGAGAAATTGTAGAATATTATAGTTTTTCATTTGGAGCTCTTTCTTTGAAACAACAATTTATTCAGCATGAGATACCAACTACAGAAGAATTGAAGAAATTGAGAAACTATCTATATGATCAATTTCAAACATTGCCGTGGTTAAGAGGAAAAAAACTACCCCTTATTGCGATTGGTGGTAGTGCTAGAAATTTGGTCAAAATTCATCAAAACTTAATTTCCTATCCTTTAGCAGGCCTACATCTATACAAGATGAAAGAAAAGGATATAAAGGATGTACAAGAAGAGTTGATGAAGCTTTCTTTTGCTGATTTACAAAAGTTAGATGGATTAGCAAAAGACAGAGCAGATACAATCATTCCAGCGGTTGAAGTCTTTCATATTCTCACAAATATAATTGAAGCACCAGCATTTGTATTAAGTAGGAAAGGTTTGCGAGAAGGTGTATTTTATGAAGAATTAACAAGGGGATTTGGAATTTTTTATTATCCAAATGTGATAGAAGAAAGCTTATATTTATTGTCACATGAATATGAAATAAATATGGGTTTTGTTATTCAGCTTATGAAACAAGGAGCGGTTATTTGTAAGCAGCTTGAGCAAGCTGGACTTATTTCTTTATCAGAACAAGATTGGAAAGCGTTTTATCAAGCAGCTAAAGTATTTAATATTGGGAAATATATTGATGAAGAAGCAAGCTGTTTGCATACATTTTATTTGTTAGCGAATAAAACGATTGACGGTATGATGCATAAAGAACGAATTAGATTAGCGCTTATTGCTTCATATAAGTCGAAGGTGTTATTTAAGCAACATTTAGCACCATTTGAAGATTGGTTTGACAAAAATGAACAGAAAAAAATGCGCCTTTTAGGAGCGGTATTGCAATTTTCAGCTGCTTTAAATGTAAGGCAGAGCCAGCTTATCGAAAACATACACATAGAACGAAATAAAGATGCACTTGTATTTCAAGTCTTTTGTAAGCAAGCTGTTTTAGCGGAAATAGTGGAAGCAGAGAAACAAAAAAAGCAGTTAGAAAAAATATTAAAAATGAACATTCAGTTGATATTTACAAAGGAATGTTAAGAAGTACGGATGTCTTTACAAAAATTTTACACTTTAACAAATTGAAATTTGGTACAATAAATGTACATAAATTATATTGAAAAAGTTTCAAGGGGAAGTGTGAATAGAATGGAATTATTGAAGGGGAATAGAGTAAATTTAAATGATACTGCTTATTACAATAATAGAGAGTTAAGCTGGTTAGCTTTTAATGAGCGTGTATTAGAAGAGGCAAAAGATGAGGGGAATCCACTTTTAGAAAGATTGAAGTTTATCAGTATTTTTAGTTCAAATTTAGATGAATTTTTTATGGTGCGTGTTGCCGGATTAAAAGATCAAGTAAAGGCTGGGTTTAATCAACCGGAAAATAAAGCGGGATTAACGCCGAAGCAACAGCTTAACAAGATTGCTATGAAGGCTCATGAATTAATGGAAGTTCAGTATGATACATTTAAAAATGTCATATTACCTGCACTTAAAGAAGAGGGAATTGAACCTTTGAAATTTCAAGATTTAACAAAGGAACAACGTGCGTTTATTGAAGAATATTTTGACGAACAAATTTTTCCTGTTCTAACACCTGTAGCGATTGATGCGTACCGTCCGTTTCCGATGCTTTTAAATAAAAGCTTAAACTTAGCTACTATTCTTTATGATGAAAAGCAAGTCGAAGAGGAAAATCGGACGAAACTTGGCATTGTACAAGTGCCATCATTGCTGGAACGTTTTATTTTTTTACCAAGTGAAGGCCAGAAGCAGAAATTTATTTTGTTAGAGGATGTTATTAGTAGTTTTACTCATAAATTATTTACAGGATATAAAGTATCATCTGTTACACGCTTTCGTATTACACGAAATGCGGATTTAACAATACATGAAGAAGGGGCACGAGATTTATTAAAAGTAATTGAGAAAGAGCTGAAAAAACGGAAATGGGGCGCGGCTGTTCGCTTAGAAGTTGGAGAAGATCATGTTGATGAAAGAGTGTTAACTCTTTTGTATGAAGTATTAGAGGTAAAAGATGAAGATGTGTACATGATAGATGGACCACTGGATTTAACATGTTTATTTTCACTTTATAAAGAATTAGCGCCTTTACATGAACATCTTGTATATCCAGCGCTGATTCCGCAACCGCCACGAGATTTAGCTGATGAAGAGAATGTGTTTGAGAAAGTGGCGGAGCATGATATTTTATTGCATCATCCGTTTGAATCGTTTCAACCTGTTGTTGAGTTTATACGTGACGCAGCAAATGATCCGAATGTATTAGCGATAAAACAAACACTTTATCGTGTAAGCGGAGATTCTCCCATTATTCAAGCATTGAAGACAGCGGCTGAAAAAGGGAAACAAGTAACGGTATTAGTTGAATTGAAAGCTCGATTTGATGAAGAAAATAATGTGCATTGGGCAAAGGAACTGGAACAAGAGGGATGTCATGTCATTTATGGTGTGAGTCACTTGAAGACACATAGTAAAATTACCCTTGTTGTCCGGAGAAAAAACGGAAAAATCGAAAGATTTGTACATTTAGGAACTGGGAATTATAATGATGCTACTGCGAAATTATATACGGATTTTGGCTATATTACATCTAGAAAAGAGTTCGGAGTAGATGCAACAAATTTCTTTAACTATTTAAGTGGCTATACAACAAAACCACATTTTCATCAGATTTCAGTAGCACCTTTTGATATTCGTAAACAATTTATGGACTTGATAGATGAAGAAATTCGTTACCATAAACACTATGGGAATGGACGTATTATTGCAAAGATGAATTCTTTAACAGATAAACCCCTAATTAAAAAGTTATATGAAGCATCACAAGCTGGGGTTCAGGTCGAACTCATTGTTAGAGGAATATGCTGTTTGCGTCCAGGTATTCAAGGAGTAAGTGAAAATATTCGTGTAATTAGTGTTGTTGGACGTTACTTGGAGCATAGTCGCATTTATTATTTCCATCATAATGGTCATGAAAAAGTTTACTTATCTTCAGCGGACTGGATGACACGGAATATGGAAAAAAGAATTGAAATATCTTTTCCAATACTAGAGTTTGAAATGAAAGCTAGAATAAAGGCAATTTTGCAGCTTATTTTAGCTGATAATGTGAAAACTCGTGAACAAAATAAAGACGGTGAATATTATTACGTAATAAATAACAAAGCTGAAAAAATTGATAGTCAAGTGAAATTATTTAAGTTAGCTTATCAAGAGATGGATGCGGAATAAAATATCATATATAAGTTCGTCGTTGTACATATATAGTACTGAAAAAAGGGTATCCTATAACTTTTAAGGTACCCTTTTTTATTTTCTCCTTTCCATATCGTTAGTTAAAAATGTGGATGGAGAAAATAGTTTGTTAAACTTGCATGGTTCATTCATAAATACGGTTATGTTTAGAAATGAACGGGAGATGGTTATTAATAATAGTACGGTTGACAAGAAGCTCCGTAACAAGGATATGGTGCTGGTGGATAAGGTGGATAGAATGGCCGAGGCCCAAAGGCCAATGCCCCGCCAAGTAATCCACCAGCAATTCCAGCTAAAAACGGAACACCAAAAAACGGTAGAAAGCGTGAGTCGCCTGCTGGACCAACAGGTGCTGAACGAACTGGTATGGGCTGATAGTAGGAATACATGTAACAACCTCCTTTATTGGACTCATTGTTATCATATGGGAGAAAAACGTGGATGAGCGAGTACAAGAAAGGATATATGAAAATAGGCGTAAGGGCGTTACCTTTCCGTATGCTGTAATGTGAAAAGGGTGATTTCAGGGCGAGCCATAAATCGAAAGGGAATTCTAGTTCTGCCAAGACCACGGTTCACATAGAGAACTAAGTCATCGATATGGTAAAACCCTTCAATATATTGTTTGGCAAGTGTTGAAGTAACAACGGCTCCTAGAAACGGAATTTGAACTTGGCCGCCATGACTATGTCCAGAAAGTTGGACATTTACTGGGAATTTGGCGACTTTTGATGCTATATCGGGTTCATGAACAAGAACAATTGTATAAATATTATGTTTGATATGTTGTAAAGTTTCTTCAATTTTTGGTTTTCCAAGGAGCATGTCATCAATTCCAACAATAGAGATTTCGGTACCATCGAATAATCGAATTCTCTTTTCTTTGTTTTGAAGCAGTTCAAAGCCAGATTCATTCATAATTTGCTGATAGTACTCCGTGCCATAACCGCCGTGATCGTGATTTCCATAGATTGCAAATTTTCCAAATGGTGCTCTAATATTACGTAAAATAGCAGAGACGAAAGGCGTTTCGCCATATGTTTGATAATTATCTATTAAATCACCGGTAAACAGGAC
This sequence comes from Bacillus cytotoxicus NVH 391-98, assembly GCF_000017425.1. Taxonomy (GTDB): domain Bacteria; phylum Bacillota; class Bacilli; order Bacillales; family Bacillaceae_G; genus Bacillus_A; species Bacillus_A cytotoxicus. The sequence goes on along the minus strand of NC_009674.1, from coordinate 2,776,531 downwards.
GATATCGGGTGTAGCATCATTTATTTTAGAAACAATGCTGGATAAACGTTGAAGAGAGAAATAATAACCTAAATGTAGGTCGCTAAACTGTATAATCTTCATACCATGAAAGCTGTTAGGGATAAGGGGAGATTGAAGTGTATAGTGTGTAAAAGATAGAAAATTGGGTTCTATATATTTTGCATAGTAATAGCCAATACTAGCTGTAATACAAGTATAAAGGCAAGTGCGTATTCCCGTTTTCATAAAATGTCTTCTTGTCATTTGTTTCATAGAATCACGGATAGGTTTCATGTTTTGAAATAAGGAATATGAATAAAATTCATAATTGGTCACCTCATTATCCTTTCTAGTAAGTTCTTGTACATAAAGATATCAGAAAAAAATAAAAATATAAAGAATTCTATCCGATAAAATGGTAAAATGAATTTGTATTCATTTTTGGAGGAGGGGATAGGGTTGGAACGTAAAGTAGTCGTGATAACAGGTGGTTCAAGTGGAATGGGGAAAGGAATGGCAACTAAATTTGCGAAGGAAGGCACAAGAGTTGTTATTACAGGGCGTACGAAAGAAAAGCTGGACGAAACAAAAAAAGAAATTGAACAATTTGACGGACAGGTTTTAACAGTGCAAATGGATGTTCGAAACACGGAGGATATTCAGCGTATGATTGAATCCATTGATAAGGAATTTGGACGTATCGATGTTTTGATTAATAATGCGGCAGGTAATTTTATTTGTCCGGCAGAAGATTTATCTATTAATGGATGGAATGCTGTGATTAATATTGTATTGAATGGAACGTTTTATTGTAGTCAAGCAGTAGGAAAGTATTGGATTGAAAAAGGGATAAAAGGAAATATCATTAACATGGTAGCTACATATGCATGGGATGCTGGCCCTGGTGTAATTCATTCTGCGGCAGCGAAAGCTGGAGTGCTAGCAATGACAAAAACGTTAGCTGTAGAATGGGGGCGTAAATATGGTATTCGCGTTAATGCGATTGCTCCTGGCCCGATTGAAAGAACAGGTGGTGCAGATAAATTATGGATTTCAGAAGAAATGGCAAAGCGTACCGTGCAGAGTGTTCCACTAGGAAGATTGGGAACACCGGAAGAAATCGCAAGCTTAGCGTTTTATTTATGCTCTGATGAGGCAGCGTACATAAATGGAACATGCATGACAATGGATGGTGGACAACATTTACATCAGTATCCGTTTTAAAGGGATGGGGACATAGATATGAACCGTGATCTATGTATCGTAAAATGTGACGAATTTGTGACATATCAGAAAAAGTATTTACAGAAGAGCTTATATGAGGTATATTTAAGACCTCTTTTTTCTTCATAGTAGAATTGCTAATTCCCCTTAGCATTTTACCCCTCTAATCCCTTCAGGAAAACTGAAGGGATTTTTTATTATTTTTCTATACATACCGTGTTATAATTTTTTGAAAAGTAAAGGGAGGGAAGCAGTTTGATAGATGCATTAGATGTAATGAGTAATTTGGATAAAGTCCTTCCTTATTATCAAGCTATTTTTAGTGCTGATGAACATACAGTAGTTGGATATGAAGTAGTAGGACGTATCCAAACAGAAGAAGGGATACAAAGCCTGTCTTCTTTCTTTCATGATGATTCTGTTCCAAGTGAGTTTCAGCTTGAAGTAGATAATAATATTGTGGCAAAAGCTTTAAATCGATATTTAAAAACAGATCAATCTTTTTTATTGTTTATACACCGAAATGTAAATGTACTAATGAATGATGAGGAAGAAAGTTTACTACAGCTTTTATTGATGTACGAAAAAAAAGGATTAAACTTAAGTAATATTGTTTTAGAAATAACGGAGCATGAGTGTAAGGAAGACATTGAACAATTTAATCATTTGTTAATGTATTATCGTACATATGGCATTCGAATTGCAATCAATAAAGTAGGGACAGGTATGAGTAATTTGGAACGAATTAGTGTGTTAGCACCTGATATTTTAAAAATAGATTTAACAAATTTAAGACAAACAGCCCTTTTACAATCATACCAAGATATTTTGTACTCTCTATCCCTACTTGCAAGAAGAATTGGTGCAACTTTATTATATGAAGAAATTGATGCGTTTTACCAACTGCAATATGCATGGAAAAATGGAGGAAGATATTATCAAGGCGATTATTTGAAAGAGTGTTTGCCAGATTTTATTGAAGCAACTATTTTGAAAGAACGTCTTGGTAATGAGTGTCATCAATTTATTCAACAGGAAAAGAAGAAGTTACAAAAGATTTATCAGCTCACCGAAACATTGCGTGAGCAAGTTGGAAATATTTTATTAAAGCAAAAAAAGAATGGAAATGTGAATGAGTGGCTATTACATTTTAGTCAACATGTATCGCATTTTAGCTTCCGGATCTTTATCTGCAATGAAGATGGTTTTCAGCAATCAGGAAACGTTATGAAAAAAGATGAGGAATGGATTGTTATGCCTGAATATTATATGAAAAATTGGAGTTGGCGCCCATACTTTTTAGAAAATATAATGAAAATGCGATTTGAGAATAAAGCGAGACTTTCCGATTTATATGCAGATATTGAAACAGGAGAAATGGTGCGAACATTTTCCTTTCCGATTGACGACGAACATTTCTTATTTATTGATTTATCGTATGAATTTTTATATGAAGAAGATGTTTTATTTTAATGCACGAAGCAATTCGTGCATTTTTTGTTTGTTTTTATCATAAATTGGTAATAGTGAAAATGGTGATGAAAATGCTGTCTATCATTGTAAAGATTTTACGAACGAAATCATCACTTTCTTTGCATAATCATTGTTACAATGAATACTACAGAGACAAGCTCTTGTAAAGGAAGGTGAGAGAATGAGGAAATATGGAATATGGTTTGTTCTATTTTTGTGTGTTGCCTTTCTAGTTGGGTATAGTGTTACAACGGTTCTTGGGAAAGAAGAAGTAAAAGTAAATCAAAAAGAAATATTTACAACAATTCAAAAAGGATATGAAGCACAATTTTCGATTCGTGGAAAACATTTATCAATGGAAAAAATGTATGAAGTACTGTCACCATATTTTACAAATAACTTCTTACAAGTATTTACGGATGAAAATAGTAATCATGACAAACAAAGTGGTGAATATTTACTTCCTACAAAAGAAGCTCCGTTTAGTTTTTCTTCTCAAACAAAACTAGCTTATAATGAAGAGTACCGTCTTTTATATGTATATGAGCGCGGAAAAAATAAGCAATATCAAATTGTTACGTTACAAAAGGATGATGGAAGATGGAAGTTAGCTGGCTACCATGAAAGTCAGGAACTTTTGACAGAAATAACAAAATCACAAGAGTTAAAAGAACAGGAATAGTGCATGTTGCCTATTCCTGTTCTATGTTTAATAACTGTTGTAATTTCTCAATTTGAAAGCCAGCGACTACTTCTCCATCGACAACAACAGTAGGTGTTGAGTAGGAATCGTAATCATATAATAAACGATCACGAGCAGCTGCATCCTTTTTTATGTTAAATTCTTCAAATGTTATGTTATTATGTTTTAAAAATTCTTTTACAATTGCGCATGGTGGGCAATCAGTTTGAGTATAGACCTCGACTTTTTTCATAATGATTCCTCCTATTTTCTGTTTTTTATTATATTCTCCAGTTTAAAAAACCGCAACAAAGAAGACAAAAGATATTCTTTCTGCTTTTTACCTCTTATTTCGACAAATTTTAGTTGAGTTTCTTGCTAATAACCTTTATCCTAGAGTGTGGGACATTTTTTCTGTTATGACGGATAGAATGAATATAGCTGTAAAACATAATTGATAGGAAGATTAGAGAAAGGAGAGATTTCATGTCTCTACTCCAAGGAATTTTAACTCGACTTGTTAGTCTACAAGAACAAGCTGAAAGCGGTGAAGTAGCACAACGCTATTTCGAAGTGAACGGTGAACGCAAATGTAGCGTGAAATTTTTTGATAAAAGTGAAATGTATGAGCTAGAAGTGTATCAACAAGGTGAAAAACCACAAGTATATCAATTTGATAACATTGATATGGTTGCGATTGAGATTTACGATATCATTTCTTGATACATATAAAAAAGGTATCGCCAAGGGGCATAGCCATCAACTTTAGAGAAGTGCCTCCGATGCTAAAAGCATCGGAGGCACTTTTTTTTTACAACCTTTGAATACACTCCTGTATTTTGGGCATACTCAAACAGAACTTCATATGGCATTTCTTTTAGGAAGCCATTAGAATCTAATCCATTTATTCATTTTCTTAAGTTGATGGTTGTGGCCAACGGAAGGCTGTTTTTTTGTTTTTACTCCCAAGAAAATATTCTGATAATTGTTTTTCAAATAGTTTTAAAAGGAGAAAGATAGGTGATATATAGAATTATGTTAATGTTTAGAAAAAAAGATGGATTATTATGAGCTTGTATATAGTGACTAAAGAACAAATTAAATACTCATTAGATAGTTAGTATAATTAATGTCAAAACAAGATTTTATTCAATCAAAATCATGAAAAGAAGAAATAGATTCCAATATTAGTACAATCATAGCAGGATTAGCAATTGCGTGTATTTTAACAGTTAGTTTAAATATGTTTACTCCACAAGTAATGAATCGAGGCGATGGGGGTTCGCATTCTAATGCGTATGAAAACGGTGGAGGAATTGTAGCAAAAGAAATTTAAATACATTTACAGTAAAAGAAGAACGCTAATCCTTATGATAAGGTGTTTTTCTTTGTGTTTTATTCCGCTACATTTTCCCCTTCTTCATGGGGCCTGTGTATATATTGGAAACTGCATCTAGATTTCGTAACTATTTCCTTGGTCTTTTCAAAAAAAATTTTCACCGTGTTCAGTACAACGATATTTTCCGTGTACGCTAATAACAAATTGTCGTCCCTTAGCGTCAGGATACATTTCATATATCGCTCTACTTTCAATAAATCCTAAGTAAGCATAAATATTCTCTATTAATAACGAGACGCGTTCTTCTTCGTCCGTTCAATCCTCTTCGTCGGCGACTATAAGATACACATGTTCATCGTGTCAATGCATTAGAAGAAATATTGAGACGAGTACGGATAGAAGCGTTATATTTTTTATTTTTGTCCCATATAATAAAATGACGAAAAAGTCTGTCTAATTGGGGGGCGTGACTATATGGACGGGGAGCATAAATTTTATAATGTATCCGAAAGATACATGGACTTTGAAACAGTGTTTACTCGTATTTGTCATTTTATTAAAAGAGATCCGAGGAATTTATACCGGTTATCAATTGGAACTGATTCACAAGCACATCAAAAGGAAACTCGTTTTGTGACAGCGATACATATTCATCGTGTTGGTAAGGGAGCATGGGGATGCTTGCACTATAAAGCTATACATCAAAAATTACCAACATTACGCGAAAAAATATATTTAGAGACACAGCTAAGCCAAGAGATTGCATGTTTATTTACAGCGGAACGGATGCAGAAAATCTGGGATTTATTGCATCCTTATGCTCATGAAGGTGCTGGTTTTGTAATGGAAATTCACTTGGATATAGGAAATGATGGGTTAACGAAAGAATTTATTTCTGATATGACAAGAAAAATAAGAGAGATGGGATTGACTGCTAAAATCAAACCAGATTCTTATGCGGCCTTTAGTTATGCAAATCGATATACAAAATAAAAATGATTTTTTTGTCTATTAAATTAAATAAATATTTTATATAATAAACAAAAGGAAATGATTGTAAGGAGAGGAGTACATGCGAAAAGAATTCGGGTTAACAAATGAAGAAAAAGAGTTACTGTTAGAAGTTTTATTTCAACAAAATTATGCAAGTGAAATTTTAGCTGTTGAGCTGTCAGATATTGAAAGCGGTCTTAAGAAAACAAATATTTCCCAATATAAAAGAATCGCAAGGTTATTTTATAGATTAAAAAATGAAGGTTATTAAGGACTACCAGAAAGGTAGTTTTTTTTTTGAGTTCTATGATAAAATGGTGTATGTATATTATATTTTATAGGAATTCGATACGGATAACATAATGATGTGAAAACGCTGTCATGATATGTAAATAACAGTGGGAAATAAAGTGAAACTTTAATCAGTAGGAGGGATTTTCTTCATCCCGATTGATTATGAGCCATCACCAATCAGGATGTTACGGGCAGCCCTACTCCCACCTATCTTCTTTGCTTCTCTCTGAATCTTGAAGTGGGAATCTTAACTGTCCTAAAATAGCAGGATAAAAAAGGAAATAGAAGGTTTTTCAGGCTGTACGGGAAAGTGTTATGAACAGGAAAAAGGGATAAAAATGGGGGATGTAAAATGATTAGTATTCCGAAAGATGAGTTTCAACAAGTTCTTGTAAAGGATTTAATGATTTCATCAGAAAAGGTAGCACACGTTCAAATTGGTAACAGTTTAGAGCATGCGTTACTTGTTTTAGTGAAGTCCGGATATTCTGCAATTCCTGTGTTAGATCCGATGTATAAATTGCATGGGCTCATTAGTACTGCCATGATTTTAGATGGAATTTTAGGATTAGAGCGCATTGAATTTGAGAAACTTGAGAATATGAAAGTGGAAGAAGTCATGAAAAGAGATATTCCATTTCTTAAGTTAGATGATTCATTTACGAAAGCATTAGGAATGACGATTGATCATCCTTTTATTTGTGTTGTAAATGATGAGGAGTACTTTGAAGGCATTTTAACGCGACGAGCTATTTTAAAGCTGTTAAATAAGAAAGTAAGGCAGTATAATCGGTAGTGAAGGGCAAGCGACTTCGTAGACAAAAAAGAAGTCGCTTTTTTATCGTGCATCTCTGTTAATGATGTATTATATTTAAAAAGAAATAAAGATGAAAGAGTAAGCAAACTTTACACTTATTTCACCATGAAAAATACAAGTTAGACTGTGCATGTTAATAAACATAATGCATATATATTGAGGGTAGATGAGTGTTTCGTCATGTAGTGACAATACGATAGGGATTTTATGTTAGAAAGGTCAGCTTGGATATTCTCCATTGACTTAATGTTTGTTTTATATGTAGGACAAGGAAAGAGGGAGAAAGTTGCAAATCGATGATTTTCAAATGATGGTTGTCTTAGCGCAAGAATCCAATATGAGAAGAGCGGCAGAGCGTTTATTTGTTTCGCAGCCTGCACTAAGTCAACGATTACAATCTATGGAGAAACAATGGGGAATGAAATTTTTTATTCGCTCGCAAAAGGGATTGACAATTACACCAGAAGGGGAAAAAGTAGCTAGTTATGCGAAGGAGATGTTAGAAAGAGAAGAAGCGATTAAGAGTGAGTTAGCAATCTACCACACTGAGACATATGGAACATTGAAAATTGCTGTTGCTTCTGTAATTGGACAATATTGGTTACCTCCTGTTTTGAAAAAATTTGTACAAAAATATCCTTTTGTGAAGATTTCGCTTTTTACAGGTTGGAGTAGCGAAGTGCAAAAGCATTTTTATGAAGGAGACGTCCATGTTGCTATTTTAAGAGGAACGCAAGAATATAAAGGGCACAAACAACAATTATTTGAGGATGAATTATACTTAGTTGATACAGAAATAAAAGATATTTCTATGCTGAAGGATACAAATAGACCTTTTATACAATTTAAAAGTGATTCAACATACTATGGACAAATTCAAAATTGGTGGTACGGGCTATTTTCGAATCCGCCTAAACGTACAATCGTTGTAGATCAGATTGAAACGTGTAAGCAACTTGTTTTAAATGGCATTGGCTATGCTTTGTTGCCTTCTACAGTATTAAAAGAAGTAAAGACAAATACATATAAAACACCTGTACAATTAACAAGAGAAACTTGGCTATTAACAAGTGATTCTGCTAGACAATTAAAGCAAGTGCAAGCATTTTTAGAAATTATAGAAGAAATTCAAAAGGAAAAATAAGATTCTTATCTTGCTACTAGCTCTTTCGTTTGATAGAGTAACAATATAAATGGATTTAGGAGGCAACAAGCATGAAAATGATGGATGCAAATGAAATTATTTCATTTATTCAAAAAAGTGAAAAGAAAACTCCTGTGAAGGTATACATAAAAGGGGATTTAAAAGAGGTAACATTCCCTGGAACTGTACAAGCATTTGTGAACAAAAAAGCGGGTGTGTTATTTGGAGAATGGTCTGAAATTAAGGTGATTCTTGAAGAAAATAAAAAGCACATTGCAGATTATGTTGTGGAAAATGACCGTCGTAATTCTGCAATTCCAATGCTTGATTTAAAAGGTATTAAAGCTCGTATTGAGCCAGGTGCGATTATTCGTGACCATGTCGAAATTGGTGATAATGCGGTTATTATGATGAATGCAACAATTAACATCGGTGCTGTAATCGGTGAAGGTTCTATGATTGATATGAATGCTGTATTAGGCGGACGTGCAACAGTAGGTAAAAACTGTCACGTAGGTGCAGGTGCAGTTCTTGCAGGTGTTATTGAGCCACCTTCTGCTAAACCAGTTATCGTTGAAGATGATGTTGTAATTGGTGCCAATGTAGTTGTTTTAGAAGGTGTGACAGTAGGAAAAGGTGCGGTTGTTGCAGCGGGTGCGATTGTAACAGAAGATGTACCTCCATATACAGTAGTTGCAGGGACGCCAGCACGTGTCATTAAAAAAATTGATGAGAAGACAAAGGCAAAAACAGAAATTAAGCAAGAGCTTCGTCAATTAAACCCAGAAAAATAAAAAAGCAAAAAGCGTAAGGGAATGAAGAGGCCCTTACGCTTTTTATAAATGGCGGTGTAGACATGACAATCAGTAAATTTGTACAAATCCGTAGGGATTTACATCAAATTCCTGAATTAGGATTTCAAGAGTGGAAAACACAGCAATATATTTTAAATTATATTGAGACGCTTCCTAACGAACATATTGAAGTAAAGACATGGAAAACAGGGGTTATCGTTAAAGTCAAGGGAAAGAATCCGGTAAAAACAATTGGTTACCGCGCGGATATGGATGGTTTGCCAATTGTAGAGGAAACAGGATATGAATTCGCTTCGACTCATGAAGGAATGATGCATGCGTGCGGTCATGATTTTCATACTACAATTGGTTTAGGATTGCTTACCGCCACTGTAAATGACAGAATAGATGATGACCTTGTTTTTCTATTCCAACCTGCTGAAGAAGGGCCTGGCGGAGCACTTCCTATGTTAGAAAGCGAAGAATTAAAAGAATGGAAACCAAATATGATTCTTGGGCTTCATATTGCACCAGAATATCCAGTCGGAACGATTGCTACAAAAGAAGGGTTACTCTTTGCAAATACATCCGAATTGTATATTGATTTAAAGGGAAAAGGTGGACATGCGGCATACCCACATATGGCGAATGATATGATTGTTGCAGCTAGTCATCTTGTGACCCAGCTTCAATCTGTAATTAGTCGTAATGTGAATCCATTGGATAGTGCAGTGATTACAATTGGTAAAATTACAGGTGGAACCGTTCAAAATATAATTGCAGAAAAGTCGCGTTTAGAGGGGACAATTCGAACATTATCTGTTGAATCAATGAAGCGAGTGAAAGATAGAATCGAAGCGATTGTTGCTGGGATTGAGGCTGCATTCCAATGTGAGGCGGTTATTGATTATGGTGCAATGTATCATCAAGTATATAATCATGAAGCATTAACCAAAGAATTTATGGAGTTCGCTTCAAAAGATACGAATATGAATGTGGTTACTTGCAAGGAGGCTATGACGGGAGAAGATTTCGGATACATGCTTCGCGATATTCCAGGATTTATGTTTTGGCTTGGTGTCGATTCTGAATATGGTTTGCATCATGCGAAACTAAAGCCAAATGAAGCGGCAATTGATCGAGCAATTGAATTTTTAAATCAATATGTCAAATGGAAAGGGAACAGGAGGTAGACCTGTTCTTTTTTTACGGCACGATTTTAAAGAGCGATCCTCGGTGAAGTAGATAAAGGATTTTAAAAATATGTTCTATGAAAAATTAGAATGGGAGTAAATTCGGTATATTAGTTAGCAAAGAAGCGATATGTTTTGCTTTACTTTACTTTTTATATAAAACGTGTGTAAAATCAATGTGATACATTGAAAAAGGGTGGGGAGTCAGGTGCAAATCAGTAGTGCAATATTATGTTTCTTTCTGTATACATACGTTATTATTGCTGCGATATATTTCGGTATCAGCTTTTACGCATATCGCTTAGCTAATAAAGTTGAATATAAAGAAACATACCAGTGGGTGAAGAAATACTTATCCCCTGTACTAGAAATTATGAATGGCTTTGTTCTTTTTTTATTTATTGGATTAGTTGCGTTTTCAACAAGTTTCGTCGGAAATAAGGCAACTTTATTTGGAATTGGTATTATTATTTTTATGCTGTTAGGGGTTCGAATTGGGAATGCTGTGTTTTGGAATGAACAGAAAATTGATGGTTGGACAGGGATGTTTATTCCATGTATGCTTGCTGCTATCGTTACAAATATAGAACATGAATATTACCAGCTTCATTTTTGGTTAATTATTGTTTTAACAATTCTCTCTGTTTTATATATAAGCACTGCGTTTTTGACGTACTGTGCAAATGAAAAAGGGGATCAAAAGGGTGTTCGCTTTTTTAGAAGGAGAGCACTATTTTGGAGTGTGCCAACAATGTTTGTAATAGTGGTTATTGCAGTAATTATGAACGGTCATCATTTTGAAGGATGGCAACTATTTTTCGGAACATGGTGGATATTTATCATTTCCTTTTTGGCTTTTTTAGGAGCGACACATTATTTATTTCATCAACATCACTATATGTGGGCACTTTTATTTGCTTTTGCGCAACTGTTGTTTGCATTTTTTGGTCAAGAAACATTAGTATTCGTTTTTCAAACGTTTAGTTCGTTTGGGAATATTTTTGTATTTGGAATGCTAGTCTGTAGTATTTCATTGTATGTACAACAATATTTTTACATACAAAAGCAGTAGTAGTGGGCAAGGTTCGCTAGTGAAAATAAAGTATGCTACAATAAAATGAAGTTGGATTTGATGTTATTGGAGGAATTCATGTGAGTGAAAAAGAGAAAGAGTTTGCTGTCATTGGACTTGGACGTTTTGGAGGCAGCATTTGCCGTGAATTAGCACAACTAGGTATGGAAGTAATGGCCATTGACTTAGATGAAGATAAAATTAATGAATTTGCAAATATTGCGTCCCATGCAGTAATTGCAGATTCCACAGATGAAATGGTCTTAAAAAGTCTTGGTATCCGCAACTTTGATCACGTTGTTGTAGCAATTGGAGACAACTTAAATGCTAGTATTTTAACAACACTTATTTTAAAAGAATTAGGAGTAAAAAATATTACTGTAAAAGCTCAGAATGATTATCATGAAAAAGTATTAAGTAAAATAGGGGCAGATCATATTGTTCATCCTGAGCGTGATATGGGAAAACGTATTGCAAATAATATTGCTTCTAGCAACGTATTAGATTATTTAGAGCTTTCAGATGAACATAGTATTGTAGAAATAATTGCTAATAAAAAAATCGATGGTCATTCGTTAATCGAACTGGATATTCGTGCGAAATTTGGCTTGAATATCGTAGCGATAAAACGAGGTAAAGAAGTGATTGTCTCGCCGCGAGCTACTGAAAATATCCAGTCTGGGGATATTTTAATTGTGATTGGCCATGATGACGAAGTAGATCGTTTCAAGCATTTCTTACGATAGAAAGAATCGTATGAAAAAAGGTTTGGCTGTAGATAAGGTCACGAAAAAATCCACTGTATAATAAAAAGAGTCTATCACCTCTATATAGGTGATAGACTCTTTTTTTGTAGTGACTGTTTCATTGGATTGTTATCATTTTAACATAAATGAAGAAAGACCAATTTGCTATACAAATTGGTCTTTTCACTCTTATGATATGTTCCATTAAAATAAGACTATTTCTGTTGGAACATGTTTTTTATATTTCCATAATGATTGGTAAAATCATTGGACGGCGCTTCGTCTTTTCATATAGGAATGGAGCTAATGTATCTGTAATTTCATTTTTAATTTCAGACCATTGTGTTGTCTTTCGTTCCATCACCTTTTCTAGATGTGTTGTAATTAATGTTTGTGCGTCATTAATTAAATCGCTACTTTCACGCATATAAACGAATCCACGAGAGATAATGTCAGGCCCTGCGGCAATTTTAAATTCTTTCATATCAATGCTGACAACGACGATTACAAGTCCTTCTTCTGAAAGAATACGACGGTCACGTAATACGATATTTCCGATGTCGCCAATTCCATTTCCATCAATATAAACAGACCCTGATGGGATTTTTCCAGCAATATTTGCTTCATCTGAACGCAAGGCGAGTACATCACCATTGTCCATGATAAAACAATTTTCTTCAGGAATACCACAATCATTTGCTAAGCTCATATGCATGCGTTGCATACGATATTCACCGTGAATAGGCATGAAATATTTCGGTTTAATGAGACGTAACATAAGTTTTTGTTCTTCTTGTCCGCCGTGTCCGCTCGTATGAATATTGGTAAGTTTACCATGGATGACCTCAGCACCAGCACGGTATAACATGTTGATTGTACGGCTTACACTAACTGTATTTCCTGGAATAGGAGAAGAAGAAAATACAACCGTATCCCCAGGAATAATTTGGATTTGACGATGTGTGCCGTTGGCAATGCGAGAAAGTGCCGCCATTGGTTCACCTTGACTACCTGTGCATAAAATAACAATTTGGTTAGCAGGTAGTTTATTGATTTGAGCTGCATCGACGAATGTATCTTTTGGACAACGAATATAACCAAGGTCTTGTCCGATTTGAATGGCAGCTTCCATACTTCGACCGAATACAGCTACCTTGCGATTGTTTTCAACAGCAGCTTCGACAACTTGTTGTAAACGGTGGATATTAGATGCGAAAGTAGCAAAAATAATACGTCCTTCTACTTTGCGGAAAATATCTTGAATGCTATCACCAACGCGACGTTCAGACATTGTAAAGTTAGGAACTTCGCTATTTGTGCTATCGGATAATAGGCAAAGTACACCATCTTTACCGATTTCAGCCATTTTCGTTAAATTTGCTGGCTCACCAACTGGTGTGAAATCAAATTTAAAGTCTCCCGTATGAACAATTTGCCCCTGTGGTGTTTTCACAACAACGCCAAATGAATCTGGAATGCTATGTGTTGTACGGAAGAAGGAAACAGACGTTTTTTTAAATTTAATTACATCATCTTCTTGAATTTCGTAAAGTTTTGCTTTACGAAGTAAACCGTGCTCTTCTAATTTATTTTTAATTAGGGCAATCGCTAATTTCCCTCCGTAAATTGGAACATTTACTTGGCGTAATAAGTAAGGGATTCCACCGATATGATCTTCATGACCATGTGTGATGAAGACGCCCTTAATTTTATCTTCGTTTCGTACAAAATAAGTGTAATCAGGGATCACATAGTCGATCCCGAGAAGTTCGTCTTCTGGAAATTTAATTCCAGCATCAATTATAATAATTTCATCTTGAAATTGAACAGCATATGTATTTTTGCCGATTTCGCCCAGTCCACCAAGAGCGAATACGGCAACCTGATCGTTTTTTAGAAATTTCATAAATTATACGATCTCCGTTAGTTTTAAATCAGCATTTTGCTTTTCGTATTCAAGATGAGCGCCAGTCACTGACTGAACAAACTCAATGTTATATGCGAACTTTTTTAATTTTGCACGAACGTCTCTTTCAGAGTCAGCCTCTAAATATAGAACTTTTGTATTTTCACGTACTGGAACCTCAGTCATTTTTTCTTGATAAAATACTTTAAAAATCATTGGAAAAACCTCTCCTTGTCTATGTTTTGCATAATCTATTACCTATTATAAAGCAAATAGTCATGTTTTTCATGTTTTTTCGAATGGGAATGAAGAAAAAGCCCGAAATGGGCATGATTTAAGCCATTGTTTTTTTTCGTACTAAATCATTTAAATAGCGTTTTAGCTTTTTCTTCAATTTTTTTAGCATAGCTGCTCCTTCCTTTCCTTATTGTAAAACATACACATATATTCATCGGGTTTTCTTACATTATCTTATTCATCGTTTCTCGTTTAAGTGCTAGCTTGAATAGTACGTCATGATTGACAGTCATTTCACTCGTTATGTGTATAGTATGAGAAAGATGAGAAAAGAAAATTCATTTAGAAAAACCTCGATACTCGTTCTCATTAATACATATGTATGACAGGGATAAAGTTAGGAAGCGAATGCTTACTTTAAAGATGGTTAATATGTTATACTTTTTTTTAGTATTTTAAAAGTGATAGTAAAGTTAGAAGTATATAAGAAGTGGAAAGGGTTTTGATAAATGAATGATAAAATTGTCTTTTTTGATATTGATGGAACATTGTTAGATCATGATAAAAAAATTCCGCAATCTACAAGAGAAGCAGTGCGTACTTTACAAGAAAAGGGAGTCCATGTAGCAATTGCAACGGGACGTGCTCCGTTTATGTTTGAAGATATCCGTCATGAGCTCAATATTCATAATTATGTTAGTTTTAATGGTCAATATGTTGTATTTGAGGATGAGGTCATCTTTAAAAATCCACTACGCTCAGAAACGCTTCGTAAATTTACAACATTTGCAAAACAAGAAGGGTATCCACTTGTTTATTTAGACGATCAAGATATGAAAGCAACGGTAGAATATCATGATTATGTAAAAGAAGGTTTTGGGAGTTTGCAATTTGAACACCCAGTATATGAGCCTAATTTTCATGAAAATCGTGATATTTATCAAACGCTTGTTTTCTGCCAAGCAGGTGAAGAAGAAAAGTTTATTCATGATTATCCAGATTTTCATTTTATTCGTTGGCACGCATATTCAATGGATATTATTCCTAATGGAGGTTCAAAAGCGAAAGGAATCGAAAAGTTTATTGAGAAATTAGGATTTCAGAGAGAACAAGTGTATGCTTTTGGGGATGGACTGAATGATTTAGAAATGATTGAAGCAGTTGGAACAGGAATTGTAATGGGAAATGGTCATGAAGAGCTGAAGAAACTTGCAAATTATGTAACAAAAGATGTGAGTGAAGGCGGGATTCATCATGGGTTACAGTGGGCTGGTTTAATTTAAAATAGAGATAAAAACTGTTTCATAGAGAACGATTGGATAAGAATGAAAAAGCAGAAGCGTAGCTTCTGCTTTTTAGCGTTCAAGAGGTTTTGCGTTTTCAGGAACAGCAAAAGGATTATCTTGATTAATATGATCATAGAACATGACGCCATTTAAATGATCGATTTCATGTTGGAAGACAATCGCTGGTAAGCCTTTTAACCGTAATTTTACTTCTTCTCCATCAACAGTTGTTGCTTTCACTGTAATTCTTGCATAGCGAGGAACATATCCAGGTACTTCACGATCAACAGATAAACACCCTTCGCCAGCTGGTAAGTATGTACGTTCAACGGAATGACTAATGATTTTTGGATTGAACAATGCATAGCTATATAATGTTTCATTTGTATCCGTAACATGAATCGCAATCATTCTTTTCGAAATACCAATTTGTGGAGCCGCTAATCCAATCCCTGGGCGCAAATTATATTTTTCAACCATTTCCGGGTTTTGACTGTTTATGACAAACTCAATCATTTCTTTTAGTGTCTGTGTATCTTCTTCGCTAGCTGGCAGCTGTACTTCTTCTGCTACTGTTCTGAGAATCGGATTTCCTTCACGAATTACATCGTTCATTGTAAGCATTGTAATCTCTCCTTTCTCCTTAAGTCTACCAAAGGAAATAAAAAAAGTCATGGTAAAGCATATGTAGTACATTGCGAACAGAGTGTCTTGTTCAAAACTTCAATTCCTTGAAGGAAAAAAGGCCCCAAAAGTCACGTTTCACTGACTTTTGGGACACCTCTTTTTCATAGTTGTTGTGTCTTACATTAACGAATACAAGCAGCACCAACGATAATTAAAAGGATAAACAATACAACGATTAAAGCAAAACCGCGTCCAGATCCGCCGCAAGAACCGCCGTAGCCGTAAGAAGGGTATGAGCAAGTTGGATAACAATATGTGTATCCGTACATATATATGACCTCCTTTATCATTTTCCGCTAATATTGCGGTTACTTATAATGTATGGGAGAGTAGAGGGAAATGTATGGGCATTTACCTAGAAAAGGAAGAAGTGGTTGCATATTTTTGTTGTAAAGAGAGAAAAACTAAAGAGAATTACATCGTTTACATATTATTCTAGGGTCAAGAACAAGTGAAACAGGGAATAATATAACAGTAGGTTTATGCTTACTAATACAGATGTGAAAATAAAAACATGTATATATGGCGAAACCTTCAATGTGATTCATAAAAAATCGTAATTAAAGTAATTGACATCGTGATTAGAATAGTTGTAAACTAAAAAACGTAATCAAGATTGTATTAATATGCTTCTAAAAAAATATTAGTACAGATTGTTAGGTACACAAATTTATTCTCAGCCGATAAGGATTCCTATCGGTTTACATGATTGCGTTTTCTTTCTAGATGTATGCTAGTGAAAGCGTTTCAGAATATGGTTCAAGAGAGGAAGAGGTGAACGGAATGGGTACTAAAACAAAAAAGACCCTATTTAATGTTGATGAGCAAATGAAAGCTATCGCAGCTCAATTTGAAACATTACAAATTTTAAATGAAAAAGGCGAAGTTGTGAATGAAGCAGCAATGCCTAATTTAACTGATGATCAATTAAAAGAATTAATGCGCCGCATGGTGTATACTCGCGTACTAGATCAACGTTCTATTTCTTTAAACCGTCAAGGACGTTTAGGTTTCTATGCACCAACAGCTGGACAAGAAGCTTCTCAATTAGCGAGTCATTTTGCACTTGAAGCAGAAGACTTTATTTTACCGGGATATCGTGACGTTCCACAATTAGTATGGCACGGTCTACCATTATACCAAGCATTCTTATTCTCTCGTGGACATTTCATGGGTAACCAAATGCCAGAGAATGTAAATGCACTTCCTCCACAAATTATTATCGGTGCGCAAATTATCCAAACTGCTGGTGTTGCGTTAGGTATGAAATTACGTGGTAAAAAATCTGTTGCAATTACTTACACTGGTGATGGCGGTGCATCTCAAGGTGACTTCTATGAAGGTATGAACTTTGCAGGTGCGTTCAAAGCTCCAGCAATCTTTGTTGTTCAAAACAACCGTTATGCAATCTCTACTCCAGTAGAAAAACAATCTGCAGCAAAAACTGTAGCTCAAAAAGCAGTAGCAGCAGGTATTTATGGAATTCAAGTAGACGGTATGGACCCATTAGCTGTATACGCAGCAACTGCTTTTGCTCGTGAGCGCGCAGTAAATGGTGAAGGTCCTACTTTAATCGAGACTTTAACATTCCGTTATGGTCCACATACAATGGCTGGTGATGACCCAACTCGTTACCGCACAAAAGATATTGAAAATGAATGGGAACAAAAAGACCCAATCGTACGCTTCCGTGCATTCTTAGAAAATAAAGGCCTATGGTCTCAAGAAGAAGAAGAAAAAGTAATCGAAGAAGCAAAAGAAGATATCAAACAAGCTATTGCTAAGGCTGACCAAGCTCCAAAACAAAAAGTAACTGATTTAATGGAAATCATGTACGAAGAAATGCCTTACAACTTAGCTGAACAATATGAAATTTACAAAGAAAAGGAGTCGAAGTAAGCCATGGCTCAAATGACAATGATTCAAGCAATCACTGATGCTTTACGCGTTGAAATGAAAAATGATCCTAACGTACTTGTTTTTGGTGAAGACGTTGGTGTAAACGGCGGTGTATTCCGTGCTACTGAAGGCTTGCAAGCTGAATTTGGCGAAGACCGTGTAATGGATACTCCACTTGCAGAATCTGGTATTGGTGGACTTGCAATTGGTTTAGCACTTCAAGGCTTCCGTCCAGTTCCAGAAATTCAATTCTTCGGTTTCGTTTACGAAGTAATGGATTCAATCTCTGGTCAAATGGCTCGTATGCGTTATCGTTCTGGTGGACGTTGGAATGCTCCAATCACAGTTCGTTCTCCATTCGGTGGTGGCGTTCATACTCCAGAATTACACGCTGATAGCTTAGAAGGTTTAGTGGCACAACAACCAGGTTTAAAAGTTGTTATCCCATCTACTCCATACGATGCAAAAGGTCTTTTAATTTCTGCGATTCGTGACAACGATCCAGTTATTTACCTAGAGCATATGAAATTATATCGTTCATTCCGCCAAGAAGTACCAGAAGGCGAATACACAATTGAATTAGGAAAAGCTGAGGTAAAACGCGAAGGTAAAGATGTATCTGTTTTTGCGTACGGTGCTATGGTACATGCTGCGTTAAAAGCTGCTGAAGAGCTTGAAAAAGAAGGTATCTCTTTAGAGGTTGTTGACTTACGTACAGTTCAGCCATTAGACATCGAAACAATCATTGCATCTGTTGAGAAAACAGGCCGTGCAATCGTTGTCCAAGAAGCTCAAAAACAAGCTGGTATTGCAGCAAACGTTGTAGCGGAAATTAATGACCGCGCAATCTTAAGCTTAGAAGCTCCAGTTCTACGTGTTGCAGCTGCTGATACAGTATTCCCATTCTCTCAAGCTGAGAGCGTATGGTTACCAAACCATAAAGATATTGTTGAAGCTGCTAAAAAAGTAATGAACTTCTAATTTTAGTTATTCATGTGCAAAAGAAGTCAGCACATGTTGATTTCTTTTGTACATATTCCATAATAATGAAATGAATCAGGGGGATGAATTCCGTGGCATTTGAATTTAAACTACCAGATATCGGTGAAGGTATCCACGAAGGTGAAATCGTAAAATGGTTTATTAAACCAGGCGATGAAGTAAACGAAGACGACGTACTTCTTGAAGTACAAAATGATAAAGCAGTAGTAGAAATCCCTTCTCCTGTAAAAGGTAAAGTACTTGAAGTACTTGTAGAAGAAGGAACAGTTGCAGTAGTAGGAGATGTTCTTGTTAAATTTGATGCTCCTGGTTACGAAAACCTTAAATTTAAAGGTGACGAGCATGACGATGCTCCAAAAGCTGAGGAAGCAAAAGAAGAAGCTCCAGCAGCAGCTACTCCAGTAGCAGAAACAACAAATGAACGCGTAATCGCTATGCCATCTGTTCGTAAATATGCTCGTGAAAAAGGTGTAGACATCCATAAAGTGGCAGGATCTGGTAAAAACGGTCGCGTTGTAAAAGCTGACATTGATTCATTTGTAAATGGTGGACAAGCAGCGACTACTGAAGCTGCAGCAGAAGCTCCAGCAGCTCAAGAAGAAGCGCCAAAAGCACAACCAATCCCAGCTGGTGAATACCCAGAAACTCGCGAGAAAATGAGCGGTATCCGTAAAGCGATTGCGAAAGCAATGGTTAACTCTAAACATACAGCTCCTCACGTAACATTAATGGACGAAGTAGATGTAACAGAGCTTGTTGCTCATCGTAAGAAATTCAAAGCTGTTGCAGCTGACAAAGGTATTAAATTAACTTACCTTCCATATGTTGTAAAAGCTTTAACATCTGCATTACGTGAATTCCCAATGTTGAACACTTCTTTAGATGATGCAACTCAAGAAATTGTTCATAAACATTACTTCAATATTGGTATCGCAGCTGATACTGATAAAGGTCTTTTAGTACCAGTTGTTAAAGATGCTGATCGCAAGTCTATCTTTGCTATCTCTAGTGAGATTAATGAGCTTGCTACAAAAGCGCGTGAAGGTCGCTTAGCTCCTGCTGAAATGAAAGGTGCTTCTTGCACAATCACAAACATTGGTTCTGCTGGTGGACAATGGTTCACTCCAGTTATCAATCACCCAGAAGTAGCAATCCTTGGTATTGGTCGCATCGCTGAAAAACCAGTTGTGAAAAATGGTGAGATCGTTGCAGCTCCAGTATTAGCATTATCTCTAAGCTTTGACCATCGTTTAATTGACGGTGCAACTGCTCAAAAAGCATTAAACCAAATTAAACGTCTATTAAACGACCCACAATTATTAGTAATGGAGGCGTAATAACAATGGTAGTAGGAGATTTCCCAATTGAATTAGATACAGTCGTTGTTGGTGCAGGTCCTGGTGGATATGTTGCAGCAATTCGTGCAGCACAATTAGGTCAAAAGGTAGCAGTTATTGAAAAAGCTAACCTTGGAGGCGTATGCTTAAACGTTGGATGTATTCCTTCTAAAGCGTTAATTAATGCAGGTCATCGTTTTGAGCATGCAAAACATTCTGATGACATGGGTATTATCGCTGAAAATGTAACAGTGGACTTCACAAAAGTTCAAGAATGGAAAAATGGCGTAGTTAAGAAATTAACTGGCGGTGTAGAAGGCCTTCTTAAAGGAAACAAAGTTGAAATCATTCGCGGTGAAGCTTACTTCGTAGATGCAAATACATTACGTGTAATGACTGAAGATGCAGCACAAACTTATACATTCAAAAATGCAATCCTTGCAACTGGTTCTACACCAATTGAAATTCCAGGATTCAAATATTCTAAACGCGTTATCAACTCTACAGGTGCTTTAAGTTTGCCTGAAATTCCTAAAAAACTTGTTGTAATCGGCGGCGGTTACATCGGTATGGAATTAGGTACTGCTTATGCTAACTTCGGTACAGAAGTTACTGTAGTAGAAGCTGGTGACGAAATCTTAGCTGGTTTCGAAAAAGCAATGAGCTCAGTTGTAAAACGTGCTCTTCAGAAAAAAGGAAACGTTACAATCCATACGAAAGCTATGGCTAAAGGCGTTGAAGAAACTGAAAACGGCGTAAAAGTTAGCTTCGAAGTAAAAGGCGAAGTACAAACTGTAGAAGCAGATTACGTATTAGTAACTGTAGGTCGTCGTCCAAATACTCAAGAAATCGGTCTTGAGCAACTTGGAATTAAAATGACTGATCGCGGTCTAATCGAAATCGATGAGCAATGCCGTACAAATGTACCAAACATCTATGCAATCGGTGATATCGTTCCTGGACCACCATTAGCGCACAAAGCTTCTTACGAAGGTAAAGTAGCAGCTGAAGCTATTAGTGGTCATGCAGCAGCAATCGATTACATTGGAATTCCAGCAGTATGCTTCACTGATCCAGAATTAGCATCTGTTGGTTATACGAAGAAACAAGCAGAAGAAGCTGGAATGAGCGTAGCTGTATCTAAATTCCCATTCGCTGCAAACGGTCGTGCATTATCATTAAACAGCACAGACGGTTTCTTACAACTTGTAACACGTAAAGAAGATGGTCTTCTTGTAGGTGCACAAGTTGCAGGTGCAGGTGCTTCTGATATTATCTCTGAGTTAGGACTTGCTATCGAAGCGGGTATGACAGCAGAAGATATTGCACAAACAATCCATGCTCACCCAACATTAGGTGAAATTACAATGGAAGCAGCAGAAGTTGCTCTTGGAATGCCAATTCACATTGTAAAATAATATAGTAAGTAAGAAAAAAACGTCTCTTATTCTGTAAGAGGCGTTTTTTTCTTATAAGGTCTTTATCCCGCTATTTTAGGGGAGTAGTAGCCTGCTTGGTGAGGACTCATAATCAGCGGGGGATGAAAGACCTTCCTATTCATTAAAGTTGCACTTGATTGGAGAATTGTATAGAGACAAACTTGTAGATGTGAAATGAAAGCAGTTGCCCTATAAGGGAGTGGGGTTTTAAGAAAATAAACTTGTTTCTATTATGGAATTGATTTGCTTTCAATCCCATATATTATAATAAAATAGAGCATGTCAAAGGAGACGGTCCATGAAATATATACATGTTATATTTTATCATTTTCTTTTATGGAGTGGTTTTTCTATTGTGTTATCCTTGTCAAGTGGTGATAAGGTTCATTATAAAATAATGCTCTTCTTTATGTTTCTCTATCTTGCATATGTAATTACATATGTTGTGCTTCCTATAAGAAAACAAGCATTCATTCTCACTTGTATAAATGGCATCGTGTTTTTAATCATCTCTTACCTCTTTTAAATCTTACCGCTTATAAAAATACATTGTTCTTCCATTAAATAGTTGTAGTTCACCCTCTAATTTTTTTGCTAAAAAACGGAAAAATTCATTTGCTTTTCCTTTGTCTCCGAATGTTGCTGTAGAAGGCAAAGAAATTTGAATAAAAGTTTGGTCATTTTCGGAGTCAACTCCTACATAAATACAGTTATATCGCTCATGATTCGATTTTAGTTCTAGCGTCGAATCTGAAGTATCTACTATTTCATAAGGAAAGGCAAAGTCTGCATATGCGTAATGAATTTGCGTGCCAGTTTGTGAAGTGATTGTTTTATAATATTGGAAAAATTCTTTGATGTCATCTAATGAGACAGACTGTTTTTTAGATTTAGACACAAGTTTTATAAAGGCATGCTGCATAAAAGATCCCTCCTAATGTCAGTTACAATTGTATTGTAACATCGCTTTGAATTTTTTGACAATTAAAAGGTTATTTCTTTTTTTCGTTTAATATATACGGGAAGGAGACGGTCTTTTGAAAGGAGTAATGAGATGTTCGAGAAATTGTATGATGAACATGAGAATGTCCATATACGCTTTTTAGGGTTTATGACGCATGAAAATCGCTATGATTTTGGAGTTATTTATACAAATATGTTTTTTGGAAAACCACTTGTCGTTTGTATGCAGACGGGGAGAGCAACACTTCTTGGACCAGATGATGTAGAAAATACCCAACATTTACAAGAAATATTTAAATTGGTATCAGAAGAAGAAGCAAATGATTTAGCCCAATTTTTTAAATTTCTTGTTCCGCAAACTTCCTCTGTACATGCTGAGCATGAAGAATGAAAAAACAGAAACAGTCGTATGAAATATGGTTGTTTTTTGCATTATTGTTTCATACTAATGCGAAATAAAAATTTAAAATGTGTTATACTAAAAAACCTATTGACTTTAAAAGTATAACATATTAAAATAGAGTCAGAAAGTTAAGCGGTTACAAAAGTTTTTGGGATTACAAACTTAGGGGGAAAAGAAAAATGGGAACAATCGTATGTCAAGATTGTGAAAGTACAATCGCACACTTCGAAGATGAAAAGGTAACAATACTTTACGGAAAATGTGGATCTTGCGGATGTGGTCACAAGGAACATACAAAGGCCCAGTAGTATATAAATTTTGCAGCTAGAAAAGTTTTTAGGACCATTCAATTAGGGGGAAAAGAAAAATGGGAACAATCGTATGTCAAGATTGTGAAAGTACAATCGCATACTTTGAAGAAGAAAAAACAACAGTACTTTACGGAAAATGTGGATCTCATTGTGAATGTGGCCATGAGAAACATGTAAAAGCTTAATAGTAGAAAAAAAGCGTCTGCGAATGCAGATGCTTTTTTAATAGATAGTAGTTGTATGTCCGATAGTTGCTACAATTGCATCGTCTCTAATAGGGATAAATCCCAGTGAGGTTTGTGGTGGAGTATGAGAAGCATATTGGCTCATGATGCGGCTATCTATACGCGTAATAAAATCGGTTAAATAGGCTGAAATAAAAGCAGAGGGGATTCTTCTATCATTTAACAGATAAATGATTTGTTCTTTTGTTTTTACACCAACTCCATGACCGTAATAAAAAGAGTTACCTAAATAAATTGCATTTTCTCCTTGCCATTCGATAGAAGCAGGATTCACTTGAGGATTTTTAAAGTAGACTAAATCACCTGGAACAATATCTCCAGCTGTCTTTGTTATTAATTTTAAATCACGATCATAATCCCATGTATATAATAGAAGATTTGCAAATAAATGGTTGAACATTTCTTCATCATATAGTTCTAACAATGCTTTATAAAATATAATAATCATTGCTGTTGCACATTCAGTTCCGTACATTTTACCATTTTTAAAAATATCTCGTATTGCAATGGAAGATGATACACCGGGACGCAATTGAAATCCTCCTAGTGCTGTTCGTTGCCAATATTCTTCATTACAAAAAGATGTCACGAATGTACGGAACTGAAATCCACTTTGAAAAAGTTCTAATGCAGAGGTAATAATATGCATCCTTACATTTAAATCAAAGCTGAGTTCAGCGGCTGTTCGAAAGGAGTATACTTCTTGATTTCCGGTCATTATCGATAAAAATTGTTGTTTTTCGGCAGCAAACGGTTCATTTTCATTCATGATATAAGGATGTACAATAGAACGCCCAATCACAATCATAATGGTATCCCACCTATACGCTACATTCTGTAATAGCGTATGAATAAAAGAGGAAATGGTGAAAAAAAAGCCTATCAACTGATAGGCTTAAACTCCTTAATGACACGCAATGTTTGGAGTGTCATATCTTCTGGACCTTGAACAGGTAATCCAGCTTCTAAATTTTTCTGGATATAATCTAAGTTTTCTTGTGTAATAATTTCTCCTGGAGTAAAGATTGGAATCCCTGGGGGATAAACCATTACAAAATCTGCTATAATGCGGCCAGCAGCATTTTCAAACGGAATAACTTCTGTTTCTGAATAAAAAGCATCTCGTGGAGAAAGAGCTAGTACAGGAATTTCTGGAATTTCTACTTGTACTTGAACGCCTTTATCTGCACGATGTTTAAATGTTGTAGCTAGTTCTTGTAGAGCTGCAATGAGTACATTTGTCTCGTCTTCTGTGTCTCCTAGTGTAATCAGACATAGAATGTTATATAGGTCTGAAAGCTCGACTTCAATATTATAGTGTTGTCTTAACCATAATTCGGCTTCATGACCTGTAATTCCTAAGTCTTTCACAGATATGATAAGCTTTGTTGGATCGTAACGAAATGTTGCGTCGGTGCCTAACATTTCTTTTCCAGGACAATAAAGATGTTCAATATGATTGACAGCACTACGAACACGTTCAGCTAGCTCTATTGTTTTTGTTATTAGCTCTCTTCCTTCTGTTGCCAATCGTTTTCTTGCAACATCGAGGGAAGCTAATAAAATATAAGAAGTCGATGTTGTAGTAAGCATGCTAATAATGGATTGGACATGCTTTACATTTACGAGGCCCTCTTTTACATTTAAAATGGAACTTTGTGTTAAAGAGCCACCTAGTTTATGCACACTTGTTGCAGCCATATCTGCGCCAGCTTGCATCGCTGACATCGGTAATTCATCATGGAAATGGATATGGACACCATGAGCTTCATCAACTAGTACAGGTATTTCGTAGGAATGGGCTAATTCAACAATTTGTTGCAAATCTGCGGCAAATCCAAAGTATGTTGGATTAATTACAAGCAATCCTTTCGCATCGGGATGTTCATCGAGTGCTTTTTTTACAGAATGTATGGTAATACCATGTGAAATACCAAGTTTCGCATCAATTTCAGGATGAATGAAAATTGGTTTTGCACCTGAGAAAATAATGGCTGACATTACAGATTTATGAACGTTTCGTGGTACAAGAATTTTATCTCCGGGACCACATACGCTCATCACCATTGTCATAATTGCTCCGCTTGTACCTTGAACGGAAAAAAACGTATGATCTGCACCGAACGCTGCTGCTGCTAAATCTTGTGCTTCTTTAATCATACCTTTTGGATGATGTAAATCATCAAGCGGTGCAATGTTAATTAAGTCAATTGCTAATGCATTATGCCCAATAAATTCACGAAATACAGGATCCATTCCTTGGCCTTTCTTATGACCAGGAATATGAAATTGAATTGGATTTCGCTTACTGTGCTCTACTAAAGCGGTAAACAATGGTGTTTTGTATTGGGACAATCTATACACCCCTTCTTCTATTTATTTTGTTTTATGTGACTCTGTTCTACTTAGAAGATGTTTGTTATATCATCGTCTTCAAGAACTAGATTTGTTTGACTTACCACTCGTAAAAAATGGAAGTATCACTTTATTTTCTATAAAACAAAAGCATTATATCACCAATAATTATAGATGTATAGAAAAATATTATTTTTAACTGCATGGATACAAAATATAATATACACTGAAATAGTCTATGGGGATAATGACAACTTAGACTAGCAAAATAGTGTATAATACAAAGAAGCTATATCAAGGATGAAATTGTAGTCTTTACGGTAGCATAATAACAGAACAATAAAGATAGATGAGGTGTAAATATGGAATATCAATATCCACTTGATTATGATTGGTCGAATGAAGAGATGATTACTGTTGTGAAATTTTATGAGGCGATAGAAAGAGCAAATGAAAAAGGAATTGTTAAAGAAGAATTGATGGATTTATATCGCAAGTTCAAACAAATTGTTCCATCCAAAGCCGAAGAAAAGAAAATTGATAAAGAATTTCAGGAAGTAAGCGGTTATTCAATCTATCGTACAATACAAAAAGGGAAAGATACAGAAGAACATAAGATTGTTAAAATGTAAAAAAATTTTGAAAAATTAATTTTAGAGTGCTATAATATGATAACAACTAAAAACGGACAATAGTAATTGTCCGTTTTCTACTATCGATTGCAAATGTTATATAAAGGAAGGAGTGAGTGGATTGTCGATTCAATCTTAGTTTGAAATTGTTCATTTGTCATAGACGAAAATTCCTCTGGTGCTATATGAATTCCAACTAATAACTCGGCCTTTTTAACAGTAGCTAATCGCTCAATTATTTTTTGTAAATCTTTTGCCTCTAATGTGTTATGTGGTAGAACATCTGGTTTAGTGTGGTCAATGGACCAAACGAAGTCATTTGGTATATTTGTTTTTAAATCATTTAAATGTTCTAATAAGGCATGAGCCGCTACCTCTTTTTGTGGACACTCATAGATTAAACCAAAGTATATGAAAGCATGGGTGCCCCATAAGCCAATTTGAAAGTGTGGCAACATTTTATAGCCGCGTTTATTTGTTGAAAAAGCAACCCAAGTATCGTTTGGTGGATTGACTTTGCGACGTGCATGTTTGGCAACATGATAGAAAAAAGGTTCGCCAGTTTGGTCAGATAAGTAATGGGAAAATCGTTCCCCTAATGTTTCTAATTTTGGCTGGATATGTGTTTTGATTGCATTCATGCGTCTTTCAAGACCGTCAACTGAAAAGACAGCGAAGTCAGCTGATTGAAAAGTTTGTAATGTCATAATCGTTCCTCCAACTCCTAGTTTGTTTTTATTTTAGCATAGCTTGTACGATTCATAAAAAGAACAGCACAAAAAAATCGGTAAAAAAATATAAATTTGTTGCATAGATACTTTATCCAACATAGTATAGTATAAAACAAAAAATCAGAAAATTAAGTTAATTCTAGTCCGAGGGCAGACGAATATTGGGAGGAGGCAAATACTATGAGACAGGTGATTAATGCATTAAAGAGAACAGATGCTGAAAAAAGAATTCCGGTATTAAGGTTAGAGTTAGATTATGAATTAGCAACGTTATACGATGCGATGATGGAAAATGACAATCGGAAAAAAGAAGAATGCGTCCAAAAATTGGAAGCCTTAAGGCTTGAAATGATTCGTTTAGAAGCGTAATAATAGTATATGTATAAAAATTAAGTTGGTGCGAACCTTATAAAGGGTTCGTTTTTTCTGTGAACAGTATAGATCGGAGTGTTTAAAATATGCAAGAGGTATGGAAAGAAATTGATACACATGCAAAACAGTGGGTTCGAGAAGCAGGAGAGAGCTTAAGGGCATCGCTAAAACAAGCCCTTATCATTGAAACAAAGTCAAATGCGGCCGATCTAGTAACGAATATGGATCGGGAAATAGAACAATTTTTCATTGGGAAAATTAAAGAAACATTCCCAGAACATTATATTTTAGGGGAAGAAGGGTATGGGGATGAAGTCACTTCTTCTAATGGGATTGTTTGGTTAATTGATCCAATTGATGGTACGATGAATTTTGTTCATCAAAAACGAAATTTTGCTATTTCGATTGGTATTTATAAGAACGGTATCGGAATAATCGGTCTTATCTATGATCCCGTACATGATGAGTTATATCATGCTGTAAAAGGGGAAGGGGCGTTTTGTAATGGTGTATCTATTCCGCTGTTACAAGAAGGAGCGTTAGAAAGTAGCATAGTTGCTTTAAATGCGACATGGCTTACTGATAACCCGTTGCTTCATATGGAAAAAATGATGCAGCTTGTTAAAAAGGCAAGAGGAACACGTTCGTATGGTTGTGCTGCATTAGAGATGGTATATGTGGCAACTGGAAGGTTGGATGCTTATATAACGCCGCGGTTATCTCCTTGGGATTTTGGTGGTGGGAAAATTATTGTTGAAGAAGTTGGTGGCAAAGTGACAACATTTACTGGGACACCAATTTCTATTGTAGAAAAAAGTAGTGTACTAGTGGCGAAACCAGGCGTATATGATGAATTGTTACCATTTGTATCACAATAGCAAAAAAAGTAAGAGGCTATAGTAAGCTTCTTACTTTTTCATGTTATTGTGATTTGCGCATTTTTCGTTTTGTTATAAAGCCGTATCCAACTGTAACAAATGTACCAATAATGCAAATAATAATACCGATGGGGCTATTTTCAGCAATCATAATTCCGATGCCGATCAAGAAAATAACACCGATAATGGCTGTTAATAAAAAGCGGTACTGAATGTGTTCCATATCTTCACCCTCCAATTTTTATTTTACTTTCACAAAAGTAAGAATACAACTATATTTTCATTCTTGATTTTATTTTGATTGCCATTATATCCTCTTCGCTCTTATAATAGAGAAGGATTAAAAAGACACTAGGAGTTGGACATGTTGAAAAAACGACAAGATTTACGTAATATAGCAATTATTGCCCACGTTGACCATGGTAAAACAACACTTGTTGACCAGTTATTACGTCAAGCGGGAACGTTCCGTGCAAATGAGCATGTAGAAGAACGTGCAATGGATTCGAATGATTTAGAGAGAGAACGCGGTATTACGATTTTAGCGAAAAATACAGCGATTCACTATGGAGATAAACGAATTAACATTTTAGATACACCTGGACACGCTGATTTCGGTGGTGAAGTAGAACGAATCATGCGAATGGTTGATGGTGTTTTACTTGTTGTTGATGCATATGAAGGTTGTATGCCACAAACACGATTTGTATTAAAGAAAGCACTTGAACAAAACTTAACGCCAATCGTTGTTGTAAACAAAATTGATCGCGACTTTGCTCGTCCGGAAGAAGTTGTTGATGAAGTATTAGATTTATTCATTGAGCTAGGTGCAAATGAAGATCAATTAGAGTTTCCGGTTGTATTCGCTTCAGCGATGAACGGAACAGCAAGCTTGGATCCAAATCCAGCAAATCAAGAAGAGAATATGAAGTCATTATTTGAAACAATTATCAATCATATTCCGGCACCAATCGATAATAGCGATGAGCCATTGCAATTCCAAGTAGCTCTTCTTGACTATAATGATTATGTAGGCCGTATCGGAGTTGGGCGTGTATTCCGCGGTACAATGAAAGTAGGACAGCAAGTTGCTTTAATGAAAGTGGACGGAAGTGTGAAGCAATTCCGCGTAACAAAAATCTTTGGTTACATGGGATTAAAACGTCAAGAAATTGAAGAAGCAAAAGCCGGCGATTTAGTAGCTGTTTCTGGTATGGAAGACATTAACGTTGGGGAAACAGTATGTCCGATTGACCATCAAGAAGCTCTACCTTTATTGCGCATTGATGAGCCGACATTACAAATGACGTTCCTTGTAAATAATAGCCCATTTGCAGGTCGTGAAGGGAAATATATTACATCTCGTAAAATCGAAGAGCGTCTTCGCTCGCAATTAGAAACAGATGTAAGTTTACGTGTAGAGAATACAGACTCTCCTGATGCATGGATTGTATCTGGCCGTGGGGAATTACATTTGTCAATCTTAATTGAAAATATGCGTCGTGAAGGCTATGAATTACAAGTATCAAAACCAGAAGTAATTATTAAAGAAATCGATGGTGTGAGATGTGAGCCTGTAGAGCGCGTGCAAATCGATGTACCAGAAGAATATACTGGTTCCATTATGGAATCTATGGGAGCTCGCAAAGGCGAAATGTTAGATATGGTGAATAACGGAAATGGTCAAGTTCGTCTAACATTTATGGTGCCAGCACGTGGATTAATTGGTTATACAACAGAATTCTTAACGTTAACACGTGGTTATGGTATTTTGAACCACACATTTGACAGCTATCAACCAGTACATGCTGGACAAGTTGGTGGACGTCGTCAAGGTGTTCTTGTTTCACTTGAAACAGGGAAAGCATCACAATATGGTATTATGCAAGTTGAAGATCGCGGTGTCATCTTCGTTGAACCTGGTACAGAAGTATATACAGGTATGATTGTTGGAGAGCATACACGTGAAAATGATTTAACGGTTAACATTGTAAAAATGAAGCAACAAACTAATATTCGTTCTGCAACAAAAGACCAAACTTCAACAATGAAAAAACCACGCATTATGACATTAGAAGAATCATTAGAGTATTTAAATGATGATGAGTATTGTGAAGTAACGCCAGAATCTATTCGTTTGCGCAAAAAAATTCTAGATAAAAATGAACGTGAAAAAGCTGCGAAGAGAAAAAAATCTGTAGAAGCTTAAGAGAAGGAGCTGTCTTTTCAAAAGACGGCTCTTTTTTTAAAGGTTTTATTTTTTGAAAATTTACTCTTTTAGGTGGACAGTATTTTTGTTGCAAGGTACTCTTATAGTAGGTAGTAGAACATATAATAAAAAACAGAAGAACGCGATTTTTGTTGTTAGTAGGGGGAGAAAAGAGGATGCTTGAGAAAATGTCTTTTTTTGCAAATCTATATCAAGTAGATACGAATCCTAAAGTGGGAATGTGGATGCTTTACGGTACTATTATCGTTTTAAGTGCCATTGTTTATCATTTAGGGTTTGCGAGGAAATTATCGGTATTAAAAAATATTGTTATTTATGCTTCGTTAGCGATTGGATGCACCGTTCTCACATTTTTTGCTGTTTTCTTACCAGTTGGAGAAGGACTTGTTGTAGCGGCACTTGTATTAGGAATTTATAAGCTGCGCCTGCGACAAGCAAAACAACAAAAAGCAAGTTAAGCAAGAGGAGGGGGAGCTCATGCATTCTATACAAGATGCATTATACAACTGGTTAACAATCAAAACAGTTGTTGAAGCACGACCAGATGATATAGCTGCGCAAGAAACCTATGAGCTATTTCACAACATAGTATACGAAGATTATCAATTAAAGAATGTAAAAGTAGAAAAAAGAGAAGAAATGTATATAGTTACGTATGAAAAAGAGCAAGAAATGGGGTATGTGAGGTTTCTGTTAGAATCAATCGATTGTTTTATAGACCAGATAAAGTGAAACTTTAACTAGTGGGGGGCTCTTCATCCCCCCGCTGATCATGAATTTTCACCAATCGGACTGTTACTGCCCTAAAGTAGCGGGATAAATTGGGAACCAGAGAAATATAAATAAGCCCTTATCTGAATGATTAAGGACTTATTTATATTACCACTCATCTTCTACTGTTTTATCTTGGTATAAATGAAACTTTCCGGTTGCGTGACGTTTCATTGTACGTTCTGCAATACGTTCTGTACATTCTGGACACAGATATGTATGAATTGGGCGGTTACGAAGCTTTTTAGCCAAAGGATTTTCATCATCTAGCTTATCTTTCTTATCGCAAATCATGCATTTGACTCTCATTTCGTCACCTCAATACAAGTTCTATCGATATAAGTATATCATGTAAGTTCAATGTTTTTGAGATATAGAGGAAAAAAATAATATTTTCGCAATTCTAAAAATAAGTTATCATAAAGATAAGAAAAACTTGGAGGTGGAAATATGGCGAATGTAGTAGAGCTTAAATTATCAGAATCTTTAATACGAATTTTACGTAGAGAGAATATTGTTACAGTTGCTACAGTTGATTTTGAAAAAAAGATTCCTAATGTAAGTGCTATTTCATGGGTATATGCAATGAGTGAAGAAAGTATTCGTTTTGCTGTTGATCAGCGCTCGCGTATTGTGGAAAATTTGCGTCACAATACAGGAATTGTATTAACAATCATGGCGAATGAATCCGTATTTTCCATAAGCGGCGAAGCAAAGTTTATAACTGAAAAGATGGAAGGAATTCCATTGAAATTAACAGTGATAGAGGTAGCGATACAAGAGGTTCGTGATGTGATGTTTTATGGGGCAAGACTTGCTACTGAACCAACTTTTGAGAAGACATATGATTTACGAGCGGCTAAAAAATTAGATAATCAAGTGCTGACGGGTATGAAAGAATTATAAAGGTGATTATATGTACTTCAGCGAGTGAATAGGTAACTTTTGTCTTCTTATAGGTTATAAATTTTGATTTGTTTTCTAAATTGAAGAGGAAGAAAAATTAAATTTATATGAATTTCGATTCTACCTCGTTTATACGGTACATATAATTATAACAATGGTTCGTCCATATTATGGATGAAACCCTTGTTCTACAAACTTAAAAGTGGAGTCAGGGGGTAACAGGTTGGATAAAATCTACGTGTTAGATACGAATGTACTTTTACAAGATCCGTTATCTATTTTTTCTTTTGAAACAAATGAAGTAGTGATTCCAGCAGTTGTATTAGAAGAGGTTGATTCGAAAAAACGCTATATGGATGAAGTTGGACGAAATGCTCGCTATGTATCTAAGTTAATTGATAAATTTCGTGAGCTTGGAAAATTATATGACAGTATTCCTCTTGAAAATGGAGGAACATTTCGGATTGAGTTAAATCATCGTTCATTTGTTCAACTGCAAGATATTTTTGTAGAAAAAACAAATGATAATCGCATTTTAGCAGTGGCAAAAAATTTATCATTAGAAGAGCAAGAAAAAGAGAATGGAAAGCCGGTTATTTTAGTCAGTAAGGATGTCCTTGTCAGAGTAAAGGCGGATGCCTTAGGGCTGCAAGCTGAAGATTATTTAAGCGATCGAGTTATTGAAGTGGAGAATATATATTCAGGTTTTTTAGAAGGTTACATATCAAAAGTACAATTGGATTATTTTTATGAAAAAGGAGAACTTCCTTTATCGGAAATTGCGAATCATCCGTTTTATCCCAATCAGTTTATTGTGATGAAAGATGCGCTTGGTGGATCAAGCTCTGCACTTGGCATTGTAGATAGTTCAGGGAAAAAAGTGAAAAAGTTAGTGTTTCATAATGAACAAGTTTGGGGAATACGTCCGCGCAATGTACAACAAATTATGGGGTTAGAATTGTTGTTGCGAGAAGATATTCCGTTAGTTACTTTAACAGGAAAAGCGGGGACAGGGAAAACATTGCTTGCTTTAGCTGCTGGGCTTATGCAAACAGAAGATTTAGGATTGTATAAAAAGCTCCTTGTAGCAAGGCCTATTGTTCCTGTGGGGAAAGATATCGGTTATTTGCCAGGTGAAAAAGAGGAAAAGTTGAGACCGTGGATGCAACCGATTTTTGATAATCTTGAATATTTATTCAATACAAAAAAGCCAGGAGAATTAGATGCTATATTAGCCGGTATGGGCTCAATTGAAGTAGAGGCACTGACGTATATAAGAGGAAGAAGTATTCCAGATCAATTTATTATTATCGATGAAGCGCAAAACTTAACAAAGCATGAAGTGAAGACGATTTTAACAAGGGTAGGAGAAAAGAGTAAGATCGTATTAATGGGAGACCCGCAGCAAATTGACCATCCTTATTTAGATGAATATAATAATGGTTTAACATATGTGGTTGAGAAACTGAAGGAACAAAAAATTAGCGGTCATGTGAAGTTTGTGAAAGGTGAGCGGTCTAATTTAGCTCAATTAGCAGCGGATTTATTGTAAAAAGGAGTAGGGGATTATCCCTACTCCTTTTTGTCAAAACAGGAAAGAATCACTTGTGATGGAATACAGAGTATTACTCATATAATTATGAATTTCCGGATATTTCGAATGGGATTATTTTGATTCGAGCCATCTCCAAAATAAAGATGAACAGGCCCGTCTTCTCTCAGTGGTTTCCCATCTTTTGAAAAACCAAGAATGGCATCTTTTGCTTGTTCTAGCGGCAATGTAATTTCATCATGAAGTGTTTCTATTTTTATCTTCGTCACACCGTTCATAACTTCCGCGTTTTTAAGAAAAGGTTGAAATGGCATTCCGAAAGTTCCTGTAATAAGTTTTTCCTTTTTAAATTTTTTGACGCTTTTTTGAATTGGTGGGAAAGCTGCTCCATCACGAATCTCTCGATCCCAATGTTCAGAAGTATGCTTTAAATATGTTTCTAATTCAGATGTTTCTTGTTGTGGTTCATGAAAGTAAGTTGTTAAGTCTACTTTTCGATCATCAAAGATCCAAACGCTTGGATCAATCGTAAGTGGAAAACGAACTTTTCCACTAATAAACAAAATTTCGCTCATTGTTGTTCCCCCATTTGTATTATACTCCCACTTTTCAGTATAATAGGATTAGACAAGGATGTCACAAAAAATGTTTCTATTGCAATTTGTCAAAACTATCGCTAATATTAATAGATAGGATAGGAGAGTAGGACGGAAACGGAGGGAATCAATTTGGCGTCTGAGACAGTAACAAATCATCAGGAAAAGGCACTTGCCCTTCTACAAGCGGATGCGGAGAAGATTTTAAGACTTATTAAGGTACAAATGGACCACCTTACGATGCCGCAGTGTCCATTATATGAAGAAGTGCTAGATACACAAATGTTTGGTTTATCCCGTGAGGTTGACTTTGCGGTTCGTCTTGATCTTATTTCTGAAGAACAAGGAAAAGAGATGTTAGGAGAGCTTGAACGGGAATTATCAGCACTTCATGAAGCATTTACAAATAAAAAATGATGACGGGTTCAAATAAAGGGGCTCAAACTGAATCAGTTTGAGCTTTTTATTTGTCTATAAAGCAGGAAGACAATATACACATATGGAATACAACAATAATTAAAATGAAAATAGAAAGAGGAAATGAAATGAAAAAAATATGGAAAAGAATGGACTATTCATTATTACTTCCTCTTATTATTTTATGTGTATTGGGAGTTATAATGGTATACAGTGCTAGCTCCATCGTTGCGATTATGAAGAATAAACCAGCGAACTTCTTTTTTAATAAACAATTATTCATTTTAGCTATTGGAGGAATCGTCTTCGTTTTTATTTCGATTATTCCGTATAGACTTTGGAGAAAAAGAATTATTGTCGTATTAATGGGTTTAGGAAGTATAGGATTATTAGCAGCGGCTTACGTTTTTGGTAAAGAGGTAAACGGTGCAAGAGGCTGGATATTAGGAATACAGCCGGCAGAATTCGTGAAAATATTCGTTATTATTTTATTAGCTCGTTTTTTTGCAAAGAAACAAGAGACGGATACGCCGGTTTTTCAAGGTTCCGCACTTACATTGTTTGTTGTTGGTTTGATCATGTTTATTATTTTAAAGCAAAATGATTTAGGAACTGATATATTAATTGTGGGCATGGTAGGAAGTATGTTCCTTTGCTCAGGCGTTCGCATTAACATATGGATAAAACGACTTGCATTAACCTCCATCGTTTGGATTCCTGCTCTGTATTTTATAGGGAATCATATGCTTAGCGAATACCAAAAAGCTCGTTTTGCTGTGTTTCTTGATCCATTTGCAGATCCACAAGGGGATGGATTTCAGCTCATAAATTCCTATGTTGCCATTGCTTCAGGAGGTCTACATGGTAAGGGGCTAAGTAATAGTATACAAAAATATGGGTATTTACCAGAACCACAAACAGACTTTATTATGGCAATCATATCTGAGGAACTTGGTTTTATCGGGGTAGCGATTGTTTTAATTAGTTTGTTACTTATTATCATTCGCGCATTTCGAATTGCACAAAAATGTAAAGATCCTTTTGGTAGTTTAATTGCAATTGGACTTGCTAGTTTAATTGGTGTTCAAACGTTTGTTAATGTTGGTGGTATGTCGGGCGTAATCCCGCTTACTGGTGTACCTTTACCATTTGTCAGTTACGGTGGTAGTTCTTTAACGGCGAATTTAATTGCAATGGGCATATTATGTAATATAAGTAGCCATGTGAAACAGCAAGAGAAACAACGAAGTGAAGTGGAATCAGAAAGAGAGAAAAGAGAACCGCATCTTGTTGTGGTGAAGTAGAGTGAAAGAATCATGAGTATTACAACATTATAATTTCCAGAAAAGAGGTTGTCCTAAAAGTCATATTTTTAGGGTAACCTCTTTTATTATAAGTAAAAGTGTTATGCTTTTTGTTTTTAAACAATAAAAGTATGTCGTTTTTATTTAAATGTGTTATACAAAAAGGGTGTTACAATATGGAAAGGTATGCTATACTATTTTTATGAAACAAATTGATTAGAAAACTTATCATTTGTTGAAAAATAAGGTATGATGTATAAAAATAAAGTAAAACTTTCTAGATATAGATTGAAAAAGAAAGTGAAGAACTTCACGCTCTTTAAGGTGTATATCTATGTAATCTCTAGAGTGGTAGGAAAGTAGAGGGGAAAATTATGACAAAGCTGCAACGCATTAAAAAAGTATTGGTAGCTAACCGTGGAGAAATTGCAATTCGTGTATTTAGAGCTTGTGCAGAGCTTGGTTTAAGTACAGTTGCAATTTATTCAAAAGAAGATAGCCGTTCTTATCATCGATATAAAGCGGATGAATCTTATTTAGTGGGGGAAGGCAAGAAACCGATTGATGCTTACTTGGATATTGAAGGGATTATTGAAATTGCCAAAAATAACAATGTAGATGCGATTCATCCTGGTTATGGCTTCTTATCAGAAAATATTCAATTTGCAAAACGCTGTGAAGAAGAGGGAA
This sequence comes from Bacillus cytotoxicus NVH 391-98, assembly GCF_000017425.1. Taxonomy (GTDB): domain Bacteria; phylum Bacillota; class Bacilli; order Bacillales; family Bacillaceae_G; genus Bacillus_A; species Bacillus_A cytotoxicus. The sequence goes on along the minus strand of NC_009674.1, from coordinate 2,739,611 downwards.
TCATTTTTATTGGGCCGAAGAGCAAACATCTAGATATGTTTGGGGATAAGGTAAAAGCAAGAACACAGGCGCAATTAGCAAATATTCCAGTTATTCCTGGTAGCGACGGACCTGTGGATTCATTAGAAGACGTTGAAGAATTTGCGACAAAATATGGGTATCCAATTATGATTAAAGCTTCCCTTGGTGGTGGCGGTAGAGGTATGCGTATTGTTCGTAATCATAATGAGCTGGAAGACTCATATAATCGAGCAAAGTCAGAAGCAAAAGCAGCTTTTGGTAACGATGAAGTATATGTTGAAAAATTTGTTGAAAAGCCTAAGCATATAGAAGTACAAATATTAGCAGATGAAGAAGGAAATGTCGTTCATTTATATGAGCGAGATTGCTCTGTACAACGTCGTCATCAAAAAGTGGTTGAAATTGCACCAAGTGTGTCACTTTCGGATGACCTGCGCCATCGTATTTGTGAGGCGGCAGTGAAGTTAACAAAAAATGTGAATTATTTAAATGCTGGTACGGTGGAATTTCTTGTGAAAGGTGATGATTTTTACTTCATCGAAGTAAATCCACGTGTACAAGTAGAACATACGATTACAGAGATGGTTACAGGAATTGATATCGTACAATCACAAATTTTAATTGCAGATGGCCACACTTTACATAGCGAGATTATGAGCATACCAAAACAAGAAGATATCATCATTCATGGTTATGCTATCCAATCACGTGTAACAACAGAAGATCCGCTCAATAACTTTATGCCTGATACAGGAAAAATTATGGCATACCGTTCAGGGGGAGGATTCGGTGTTCGTCTTGACACAGGTAATAGCTTTCAAGGGGCAGTTATTACGCCGTACTATGATTCATTACTTGTAAAAGTGACAACTTGGGCACTTACATTTGAACAAGCTGCTGCAAAAATGGAGCGTAACTTAAAAGAATTCCGTATTCGTGGTATTAAAACAAATATTCCATTCTTAGAGAATGTAGTGAAGCATAAAAATTTCTTATCAGGAGAATATGACACATCATTTATAGATGCATCACCTGAATTATTTGTATTCCCGAAACGTAAAGACCGTGGTACAAAAATGTTAAGCTATATCGGGACAGTAACGGTAAATGGTTTCCCAGGAGTAGGAAAAAAAGAAAAGCCGATTTTCCCAGATGCACGTATACCAAATGTAAAACATTATGAACCAATCCAAACAGGTACAAAACAAATTTTAGATAAGCATGGGGCAGATGGCCTTGTAAAATGGGTACAAGATCAAAAACGTGTATTGTTAACAGATACAACATTCCGTGATGCCCATCAATCTCTATTAGCAACGCGTGTTCGTACGAAGGATTTAATGCAAATTGCTGAGCCGACGGCGAGAATGTTACCAAATTTATTCTCTACAGAGATGTGGGGAGGAGCTACATTTGATGTGGCATACCGTTTCTTGAAAGAAGATCCATGGGAACGATTACTGCAACTTCGTGAAAGTATGCCGAATGTATTATTCCAAATGTTACTTCGTTCAGCAAATGCAGTGGGTTACAAAAACTATCCCGATAATCTCATTCAAAAGTTTGTAGAATGTTCCGCGCAAGCTGGTATTGATGTTTTCCGCATATTTGATAGTTTAAACTGGGTTGAAGGTATGAGCATTGCTATTAATGCTGTACGAGATAGCGGTAAGATTGCGGAAGCAACAATGTGCTATACAGGGGATATTCATGACCCAATGCGCAGTAAATACGATTTACAATACTATAAAGACTTAGCAAAAGAACTAGAAGCATCTGGTGCTCATATTTTAGGTATTAAAGATATGGCTGGCTTATTAAAGCCAAATGCGGCTTATGACCTCGTTTCAGCTTTAAAAGACACAGTATCAATTCCAATTCACCTTCATACACATGATACGAGTGGAAATGGTATCTTAACGTATACGAAAGCAATTGAAGCTGGTGTTGATATTGTCGATGTAGCAGTAAGCTCTATGGCAGGCTTAACGTCACAGCCAAGTGTAAATACGTTATACTACGCATTAGGTGGAAATGAAAGACAACCAGATGTCAATATTCAATCGTTAGAAAAACTTTCTCATTACTGGGAAGATATACGAAAATATTATGCTCCGTTTGAAAGTGGTATGAATGCTCCACATACTGAGGTATATATGCATGAAATGCCAGGCGGTCAGTATAGTAACTTGCAACAACAAGCGAAAGCAGTTGGATTAGGAGATCGTTTCGATGAAGTAAAAGTGATGTATCGCCGCGTGAATGATATGTTCGGAGATATTGTAAAGGTAACACCGTCATCAAAAGTTGTTGGGGATATGGCATTGTTTATGGTACAAAACCATCTGACAGAACAAGACATTTTTGAACGTGGTCATGCTTTAGATTTCCCAAGCTCAGTTGTTGAGATGTTCTCTGGTGACCTTGGACAGCCATATGGTGGTTTTCCAAAAGAATTACAAAAAATTATCTTAAAAGGAAAAGAGCCGTTAACTGTAAGACCAGGTGAATTATTAGAACCCGTGGACTTTGAAGCTTTAAAAGAAGAGTTATTCCATAAGCTAGGACGCGAAGTAACAATTTTTGATGTTGTCGCATATGCGTTATATCCAAAAGTATTTATGGATTATGAGAAGGTTGCAGGGCTTTATGGAGATGTATCTGTGCTGGATACTCCAACATTCTTCCATGGTATGAGACTTGGAGAAGAAATCGGTGTTGAAATTGAACGAGGTAAAACATTGATGGTGAAATTAGTTTCAATTGGAGAACCACAACCAGATGGAACGCGTGTACTTTACTTTGAATTTAATGGACAACCTCGTGAAATTGTTGTGAAGGATGAAAGTATTAAGGCGACAGTTGCACAACGAGTGAAAGGAAATCGCGAGAATCCAAATCACATTAGTGCAACAATGCCAGGGACAGTTATTAAAGTTGTTGTGAATGAAGGCGATGAAGTCAAAAAAGGTGATTCCATGGCAATTACAGAAGCAATGAAAATGGAAACAACTGTTCAAGCGCCGTTTAATGGAAAAGTGAAGAAAGTGTACGTGAAAGATGGAGATGCAATTCAAACAGGAGATTTATTAATTGAACTGGAACAATAATGATAAAAACAACTACAAGTCAGTTGAATTTTTCTAACATGGATTCGTCGTTGTAAATAATAAACATAAAGAAAACGAGCTGCGATAAAGCAGCTCGTTTTCTTTATGAAAAGAATCGTTTGTTTTCTGTTGATGTCGTTTGTTTTGCATTTACTTTACTTCTTGTTCCCAACATGACTAAATAACATAATACAGCAAAGAGACATGAAATAAAGAGAGAGTGTAGTAATGCCATTGTAAGACTAGCGTTTGTATATACAACTAAAATTCCTACGATCGCTTGAAGTGTAACAAGGATGAATGAAGTAATCCATCCAAGGTATACTACTCGTTCCTGTTTATAATGACGAATAGCGAGAATCATTGCATATACGATCCAAGCAAATAGTAAGATTGCAGCAACACGATGCCCCATTTGCACCCATTCATGTAATTGAGTCGGCCATGGTCGATTTTTGCTACAAAGCGGAAATTCTGGACATGCTAAGCTTGCACGTTCATGACGTACAAGAGCTCCTGTATAGACAACAAGATAGCTGTAAATTGTTACACCATAAATATGGAATTTCATCTTTTTGTCCATAATAAGAGAACGTGCATCAAATTTTTTATCGATTTCAAAAATGAGACAAGCTAATAAAATAACAGAGGCAAACGAAATTAAGGAAATACCAAAATGAATAGCTAGTACAGCAGGGACTTGTCCCCAAACGACAGCTGCTGCGCCCATTAATGCTTGTGCAACTAAAAACACAAAAGATAAAATAGCAAGCGGTTTTGTTTCGCGCACATGCTTATAATATTTCCAAGATAAAATACAAAGGAGTGTAACGAGAATTCCTGCCGATCCGGATGTTAAACGGTGACTTAGCTCAATAATCGTTTCCATTGATAGATTAGATGGAACAAGTTCACCGTTACAAAGTGGCCACGACTTACCGCATCCTTGACCAGAATCAGTTTTTGTAACTAATGCTCCTCCTAGTAGAACACCTAATAGGTCTAGGCTTGTAATGACTGCTAACCATTTAATAAAGCGTTGCAATCTTTTTCACCATCTTTCTGTTATGAAGTTATTGTGAAATATTTTCATTCTGATTGCGTTTGGAGGGCCAAACGCATTACAGTCCTAATAATATATAAAAACTAATAAAATAGCAAAGACATGAAGAGATAGAATAAAACGCGTTCAAAAAGAAAAAACGGATAAAAAATACATATTTTAGTGAAAAATACTTTTATTATGAAAAGAAATAGAGAGAATGCATGCTAAATATGACAAAATAGTTTATTATAGAGAATAGTATCATGTTATGATAGGGATGAATCGGAAAAAGTTTTTAAATATTCGACACAAAAAGTTCATGTTTTCTTCACAAAATGTTTGGAAAATATGATTTAATATATGGGAGTATGAGCGTAGAGTAGCAGTGGAATGAGTTAACAATATTTCTATTGTAATAATATAGCCATATAGAAGCGCGCTGCTTTAGAGAGTCTAAGCATAGAAGAAGGACGAATGTTTTAAGAGGGGGTTGAAATGATGAACCATGCAACAAGTGAGCTGCATGATGAGTCAGCTGTAACAGATGTACCGGAGACAACGCGTGTACAAGATTTATTAGCGCTCGTTAAAATGGGGATTGTCAATTCAAATACATTAACTGTATTTACTGGATTTTGGTTAGCGCTACATTTTAATGGGTTGAATGCTTTAGAGCATTTAGATAAAATGTTCTTTACAATCGTAGGTTCCGCACTCATTATGGCTGGGTCATGTAGCTTAAATAACTATATTGATCGCGATATTGATCACTTAATGGAACGGACAAAAAACCGTCCGACGGTAACAGGAAAATATAAACCTGGATTTGTATTAACGCTAGGTGTTACTTTATTGCTTCTTGGATTTGTATTTTTGTTGTTGACAACAGCGATGGCAGCACTTATAGGTTTTATTGGTGCTTTCACATATGTTGTTTTATATTCTTTGTGGACAAAAAGAGCATATACGCTAAATACAGTGGTAGGTAGCGTATCTGGAGCGGTTCCACCTTTAATTGGTTGGGCGGCAATTCATCCTAGCTTAGATCATCCAATTGCTTGGATGTTATTCTTGATTATGTTTATTTGGCAAATCCCACATTTCCTCGCTTTGGCGATGAAGCGTGTTGATGAATATCGAAACGCAGGAATTCCAATGCTTCCGGTTGTTCATGGATTTGATATTACAAAACGCCAAATTATGATTTGGACAGTATGTTTATTACCATTACCATTTTATATGAGTGGGCTTGGCATAACATTTATGATAATTGCAACATTGCTTAACATCGGATGGATTGTTTTGGGATTCTATGGATTCCGTAAGAAAGATGACATCAAATGGTCCGTTCAAATGTTTGTCTACTCCTTGAATTATTTGACAATCTTATTTGTGTCAATGATTGTAGTTACATTCTTCTAAGACAACGACACGAGTGGATTTCTTTACGTTGAGATTTACTTTACTTATTATAAAGTATAATCTAATTCACAAAGAAAGTGGGGGTTGTTTGTATGAAGAAACAGTGGCGACTGTTTTCGTTCGTTTCACTGATGGCTTTACTGTTAGGGGGATGCGGTAAAGCCTTTCAATCTACTTTAATTCCACAAGGTGAAGTAGCGAAAATGCAATATGATTTACTGTTGTTAGCAAGTGCAATTATGGTAGGTGTAGTATTGGTAGTTACTATTATTTTCTTGTATGTAATTGTGCGTTTCCGACAAAGGAAAGGGCAGGAGGATTACATTCCACAGCAAGTTGAAGGAAATCACAAACTAGAGATTATCTGGACGGTTATTCCGATTCTACTTTTATTGATATTAGCTGTTCCAACGGTTACATATACATTCAAACTTGCTGATGTAAGTGCAATGGAGAAAAAGAATATCGATAAAGATACAATCGTTGTTGATGTAACAGCGAATCTTTATTGGTGGGAATTTTCTTATAAATCAGAAAAGATAGTGACTTCTCAAGATTTAGTTATCCCCACAGGTAAGAAGGTCTATTTAAATTTGAAAGGTGCCGACATTAAGCATTCGTTCTGGGTTCCATCATTAGCTGGAAAAATGGATACGAATACAGATAATGTAAATAAAATGTGGTTAAAAGCAGATAAAGCGGGCACTTATAATGGATTTTGTACAGAATTTTGTGGTCCATCACATTCATTAATGCAATTTAAAGTTAAAGCTGTTAATGAAAGCGAGTACAAAAATTGGATTGCTGATATGAAGAAAATTGATGGCAAAAAAGAAGTAGCTTCTACAAAAGAGCAAGAAGGTAAAGAAATATTTGATAAAAGCTGTATTGGTTGTCATGCAGTTGGATCAAATGATAGTAGACCACCTTCTGCACGTATCGCACCAAACCTAGCAAACTTCGCTGATCGCGATATGGTTGCCGGCATTGCCGAAAACAATGATGAAAATGTGAAGAAATGGCTGAAGGATCCTGAAAATATGAAGCCGGGAAATAAAATGACTGGCAAATATGGCAATTTAACGGATGCCCAAGTTGATGCATTAAATGCATATTTGAAGACGTTAAAAGTTGAGAAATAATAGGGATTATTATTTGCGAAGGGGAGGTTGAAGACGTGAGTTCTGTAGCAAAAAAACAGGGGATGGGTGCTGTTATATGGGATTATTTAACGACAGTAGACCATAAAAAAATTGCCATTCTCTATTTAATTGCAGGTGGATTATTTTTTATCATCGGCGGAATAGAAGCACTATTTATCCGTCTACAACTAGCAATTCCAAACAATGCTTTTCTTGTTGGAGATGCTTATAATCAAGTATTAACAATGCACGGTACAACAATGATTTTCCTCGCAGCTATGCCGCTTGTGTTTGCATTTATGAATGCTGCTGTGCCGCTTCAAATTGGAGCGCGTGATGTAGCATTTCCATTTTTAAACTCACTTGGATTTTGGTTATTTTTCTTTGGAGGCGTATTTTTAAACTTAAGTTGGTTTTTAGGAGGAGCTCCCGATGCAGGGTGGACATCGTATGCATCGTTATCGCTAGCTTCGAAAGGACATGGTATTGATTTTTATGTATTGGGATTGCAAATATCAGGTCTCGGTACGCTAATTGGTGGTATTAATTTTCTTGTTACTATTATTAATATGCGTGCACCAGGAATGACGTATATGCGAATGCCGATGTTTACATGGACAACATTTGTCACATCTTCACTGATTTTATTCGCTTTCCCACCGTTAACAGTTGGATTAGGATTACTTATGTTAGATCGTTTATTTGGTACAAGTTTTTTCAACCCAGCTTTGGGCGGGAATACGATTATATGGGAGCACTTATTCTGGATCTTTGGGCACCCAGAAGTGTACATTCTTATACTTCCAGCTTTCGGAATATTCTCAGAAATCTTCGCGACCTTTTCCAAAAAACGATTATTCGGATATTCATCGATGGTATTTGCAACAGTCTTAATTGGATTTTTAGGATTTATGGTATGGGCGCACCATATGTTTACAGTTGGTCTCGGCCCTGTTGCTAATGCTATCTTTTCTGTCGCGACGATGGCAATTGCAGTACCGACGGGAATTAAAATTTTTAACTGGCTCTTTACAATGTGGGGAGGAAGTATTCGTTTTACAACACCGATGATGTGGGCTGTTGGTTTTATTCCATCATTTGTAATGGGCGGTGTAACAGGGGTTATGCTTGCTTCTGCGCCAGCTGATTATCAGTTCCATGATAACTATTTCGTTGTAGCGCATTTTCACTACGTAATCGTTGGAGGCGTTGTGTTTGGTTTATTGGCAGGAGCGCATTATTATTGGCCTCTTATGTTTAACAAAGTATTGAATGAAGCATTGGGGAAAGTTACATTTTGGTTATTCTTTATCGGTTTCCATTTAACGTTCTTTATTCAACATTTCCTTGGGTTAATTGGTATGCCGCGCCGTTATTACACGTATTTACCAGGTCAAGGATTAGAAATGGGGAACTTAATTAGTTCGGTTGGATCTGCGTTTATGGGACTTGGAACAATAGTTCTTTTATATAACATTGTGAAAACGACAGTGTCTAAAGAACAAGCAGGGCGTGACCCATGGGATGGTCGCACGCTAGAGTGGACAATGCCTGCTCCTACGCCAGAATATAACTTTAAGCAACTACCGTTTGTCCGTGGATTAGATCCTTTTTGGATTGAGAAACGTGATGGGAATAAAGCGATGACACCAGCAGAGCCTATTGGTAACATTCATATGCCAAACGCTTCATTTTCACCATTTGTCATATCGCTTGGCTTATTTATAGCAGCATTTGGCGCAATGTATATGCAAGGTGGAAAAGATAAGTTTTGGCTCTTGGTAGCAATTATTGGGCTTATCATTACATTTGGTACAATGTTCTTCCGATCTATAATTGATGATCATGGTTATCATATTCATAAAGAAGACTTGGATGATAAGGGAGGCACGGCATAATGCATGTAGAGGGAAAATTAACGAATGAAACATTTCCAGCAGAGCCTGAAAAAGCAACCCTCGAAGGAAAAAATAAGTTTGTCGGATTTTGGCTGTTCCTTGGAGGCGAAACAGTATTGTTCGCTTCCTTGTTTGGAACATACTTAGCATTAAAAAATTCGACAAACGGCGGTCCTTCTTCGCAAGAAATGTTTCAAATGCCACTTGTGTTTATTATGACAATGCTTCTATTAACAAGTAGCTTAACGAGTGTATATGCAATGTATCATATGAAGAATTTTCATTTTAAACAAATGCAGCTTTGGTTACTTGTTACAGTGCTATTAGGTTTAGGGTTTCTAGGGTTTGAAATTTATGAATTTTATCATTATGCGCACGAATTTAAGCATACTATGAGAAGTAGTGCATTTGGTTCAGCTTTTTATGCGTTAGTTGGTACACATGGATTACACGTATTATTTGGACTATGCTGGATTTTAACTTTGATTTTTCGCAATGCGAAACGTGGTTTAAATTTATATAATGCCCCAAAGTTTTATGTTGCATCTATTTATTGGCACTTTATTGATGTAGTTTGGGTGTTTATTTTCACTGTAGTATATTTGATGGGAATGGTGGGATAAACAATGGCGACAAAGCAAACAAATACAAATAATTCAAAGGTAGATCTCGTTTATCGTAGAAGAAAAAGTGCAGAGGAAATGAAACATCAAGTTATTACATTTGGATTAATGATTTTTTTGACAATTGTAGCATTTGTAGCAGTAGCGTATCCAAAGACATTTAGTCCCATTTTCTCTGTCCCGTTTATTTTATTATTAGCGGTCGTTCAAGTAATCTTTCAATTGTATTATTTTATGCACATGAGTCATAAAGGACATGAAGCAGCTTCGTTCTTTCTATACTCTGGATTGTTAATAGGGCTATTAACGATTTTGGCCTTCATGACAATTGTGTGGATATAAGAAAACATGAGAGGAGGGCCTTTGGATTACTATGGTCCTCCTTTTTTATGAAGCGACTACATTTTTTGAAAGGTGGGTGTAAATCATGAGTAACTTGTGGATATTTGGTTTTCAAGCATTATGGAGTCCGATTTTTTTCATGTTTATGCTTTCCATTCTCATCTCTTACTTTTTCATCATTGGGCCGTATAGAACACGATTTGAACATGCAGAAAAGGTTAGTAAAAAGCAGATATTTTATTTTACGTCAGGAATTATTCTTCTATATATTGTAAAGGGAGGGCCAATTGATTTAATAGGACATATTATTTTCAGTGCTCATATGCTCGAAATGGCAGTGATGTATATCGCGGTACCCCCATTATTATTATTAGGAATACCAGTTTGGTTATATAGCTATATTACATCTTTTAAAGCGATTCAAGTTATTTTAAAGTTATTTGCGAAACCATTGATTGCTTTATTTGTATTTAATGGCTTGTTTTCTTTTTATCATTTGCCACTTGTATTTGATGCGGTAAAGCAAAGTCAAGTAGCACACCCCATTGTTTTAGCAATATTGTTTTTTACATCGATCATGATGTGGTGGCCAATGTTAAATCCATTGCCAGAGCAACAATCATTAAGTGATATAAAAAAATTAGGATATATGTTTGCTAACGGTATTTTATTAACGCCAGCTTGTGCATTAATTATTTTTGCAAGTGAGCCATTATTTGCGACCTATACAGATTCAAGCGCTTGGATGAAAGCGATGGAACTTTGTGTACCAGCAGGGACATTGAGCGATTTAAATATCACAGGTCCAGAGTTTTTGCATTGGCTGCCTGTAGTACAAGATCAGCAAACAGGTGGAATCATTATGAAAATTGTTCAGGAAATCGTGTATGGTACAATGATTGGATATGTATTTTTTAAATGGGCTCGTAAAGAAAGGGAAAAGGATAAAGAGCAATTACAAGCAGTTCCGCCATATTTGCAAACAAAATAAACAGAATAGAGAAAGTTTTCGGGAGAACAAATAAAACAGGCGCATATCTGTATAGAGGCGCCTGTTTTATTTAAGCTGCCTGTAAAAGTCTTATTCGTGAGGAATGAAGAAAACTCCTACTGATGAAAGTGTTACCTTATTCAACTATTTGAAATTCTTTTAGTTCTTTTTCAATATTTTGAAGAATTTGTTCACTTTTTTGAATAACATTTGTAGGGAAATTTTCATCTGTACCATACTCAACCCCATGTGGATAATAATGTTTTCCCAACAGTGGGGAAAGCAATTTGATCTGTGCGTGTCGCCTTCCAATATCTCCCTCGACTGCGATACCTTGTACTCTTAAATAATATACATCTTTTAATATCTCGAATTTATAATCATATGTAACCCTCTCATAATCCCATTGTCCTGCCAGCACGAAATGGTGATTTTTCATAATTTCTGTAAGAAGTGTAAAGTCAATTACTGTTCCAATGAGTTTTGAATTTGCGAATTGCATGGAATCCCTCCTTATAAAATAGTAGATATCAATTTTATAATAGTATGAAAAATTAGAAAACGCAATTCGTATTGGGAGAAAAGAGAGAATCACAACTTTTTTCATCAAAATATGGTATAGTGAAAGAGTACGGTACACACAAAAGGGAAAGACTAGTAAGGCATTTGTGTATATCTCAACTTTATGTTTGCCCAGGAGGTATATCGTTTGAAGAAATTATTGCGTATCGTAATGATTACGATTTTTATTTTAGCTATTGATCTGTACGGGAAATTACTCGTTTCACAATATATATTAAGCCCTTCTCATTATAAGCAAGAACAAAAACTCGTAAAGAAAAAGAAGCAGGTAACTGAGGGAGAGGCACAAACGATTGCTGATTTTTTAGGAAGAGATGCTGAGAATTTACTAGCCAAGTGGGGGGAACCATCTCGGATTGAGCCTTCTGCATATGGGTATGAATGGTGGGTATATAATCAAGATTTATCACAGTATGTTCAATTTGGACTTGCTGAACATAAAGTTGTAACAGCTTATGTAGCTGGAGATCAAGTTGATGTGACCCCATTTCGTATGAATGAAAAATATGAAGAAGCATATAAAAAGAAGCCATTTTCTCATGAGATTTCTTTGAAAAAAGGAAGGAATAGTTATCAATTTGAATTGTCTGATACTGAAATAATGGAACAGCCACTTATTTCAATTGAAAAAGATAGTTGGGCACAATTGTATTTTGATCACTTTACGCATGAGCTTGTTGGGATTCGGTATATGGATGATGATATATTACTACGTCAAAGACCGTATCAACTTGTATATTCCGGTGAATTAATGCCAGAACAACCGATGTCCCCAGAGAAAATGTCACAAGTAGAGCATGGAAATATGCAGCAAATTTTAGATTTAACAAATATTATTCGAGAACGTCATCGGTTACCTTTATTAACATGGGATCAACAAACGGCCGATGTTGCACTTGGACACAGCAAAGATATGAAGGAAAATAATTATTTTTCACATGATTCGCCGAAATATGGCACATTAGGAGATCGATTACAGCGAGGACAAGTTGCTTTCCAATTAGCTGGTGAAAATATAGCAGCTCAACATAGCGATGGCATTGCTGCGCTGCAAGGCTGGTTGAATAGTGAGGGTCACCGGAAAAATTTGCTGAATGAGCAGTTTACTGGACTTGGTGTTGGTGTATATGACAAGTTTTATACGCAAAATTTTATAAGAAGATAAAAAGGTGCATGAATCGTTTAAAAATAGGCGAACCATGCGCCTTTTTTTTCTTACAATATAGTAGATATATATGAAGAGGTGAGGATTATGCCAACGACAAAAAGAGCGTTACATCCTTCTGTTCAACAATTTAAAGAGTTTGTCAATCATCATCCTAAAATGGTTCATGACGTTCGCAGTGGTCAAAAAACATGGCAACAATTTTATGAAGAATGGTATTTACTAGGGGAAAAAGATGAAATATGGAAACAGTATCAAGCGGATGGTGAACAAGTATCTTCTCCTGCACAAGAAAGTAAAGAGGAAAGAACATCAGATTTAATGGAGCAAATGCTTTCTTTTTTCAAAAAATTAAATGTAGAAGAGATGCAACAACACTTAACAAATGTAACGAGTGCAATCGGAAGTGTTCAACAAGTTATTCAACAATTTAAAGAGAATCGTACAAAACCAGAGCAAAGAAATTCTGAAAATAATCCGTTTTTCTTTCAAAAAGACTAGGGGGAAAAGAGGATGAGAGCAGAACTTATGGAATTTATAAAAGCGAATGAAGATTTAGAACGCTATATTCGAGAAGCGCCGTATTGGTATCGTAAACTGTCGCGCAATCCAGATGAAAAGGAAGCTTTTGAGCTTGCTGCTTTACAACATTTCAAAAAAACGATACCGGATAAAGTAGAAAAGTTTCAAAATCAATTAGCAGTGGCTTCCATTATGATTGATATGTTTCAATACATGGCTCAGCAAAATGCAACATAATGGGAAGGAAAAACTATGTCCGTCATGTAAAACTTTTGTTACAATAGAAAGGTATTATTGAAAAAAGGAGTTACAGCATGACGGAAATTTGTTTAGTACGACATGGACAAACTGATTGGAACTTTCAAGAAATTATTCAAGGGCGTGAAGATATTCCGCTAAATGAAGTTGGGAAAAAGCAAGCGAGTCAAAGTGCTGCTGCTTTACAATTAGAGACATGGGATGTCATTATTAGTAGTCCTTTGATTCGAGCTCAGGAAACAGCGCAAGCAATTGGAGAAGCGGTAGGAATACATTCCATTATATTGGATGAGCGCTTTGTTGAACGGAATTTTGGAGAAGCTTCTGGGAAGCCAGTTGCGACAGTGAGAGAACAGATTGCAATCGGAAACGTAGAAGGTATGGAAACGGATGAAGAGATTGTAAATCGCTGTTTTACAGCACTACAAGATGTTGCAAAAAAGCATGCGGGAAAGCGCATTATCATTGTGGCACATTCACATGCGATTAAAGCGATTTTGCATGCGATTTTGCCAGAAGAAATTACATTTAAAACACCTTTGAAAAACGCTTGTATCAATTATGTAAAAGAAGATCAAGGAAAATGGGAAGTTTTAAAATATAACATTGCCGAGCACATTTGCGTGTAAGGAGGAGAAGGAGTAGTTCTATTGCTACTATGTTATATATAAATGAGACGGCCAGATTAGTAGTTCTGCTGTAAAATGTGTTATGATAGATACTTGGAGGTGTCTCTCATGATTGTAGCGACGCTAGAAAGCGTATTAATTTTAGATAAGGCAGAACAACTGGCACAGGCAGTTGTTTATTCAGATATAGCAGAGAACTATCGAAAGTGTTTCAAGGACTTACAGGAGGATTCGGAAGCACAGGAGCTCATTCGTCAGTTTGCGGCGATGAAAGAGCGTTATGAGGAAGTTAGAAGATTTGGCAAGTATCACCCGGATTATGCTTTTGTTTCGAAAAAGATGCGAGAGTTAAAGCGATCTGTAGATTTGCATGATAAGATTGCGGCTTTTAAAAAAGCGGAAAGTAATTTGCAAAAATTACTAGATGAAGTGAGCGTAGTAATCGGCTCGGAAATTTCATCTTCGATTAAAGTTCCTACCGGGAATCCGTTTTTTGATGCAGGTGGTTGCGGAGGCGGTTGTGGCTCCGGAGGTAGTTGTGGCTGTAAAAAAACGGGGTAATATGCCCCGTTTTTGAAATGTAGAAGAAGAAGAAGAATAGGATCGAATCTATGGCGTGCTATAATGTCGAAAATTTCTGATTTATGTTAGTAGAATATATGAAAAGTATGATGAAGGAGAAGGTTATGTTTGGACAACGACAGAGTTTGATTGTTTATTTACATTCATTAAAACATGCCAAAATTTTACGTAAATATGGTAATATTCATTACATATCAAAACGATTAAAATATGCAGTTGTATATTGTGATATGGATCAATTAGAACATATGATGCATAAGTTAAATAAACTTCCGTTTGTTAAGAGGATTGAACAATCGTATCGTCCGTTTCTAAAAACGGAATTTGAAAATTCACGTCCAGATCGTGCGAAAGAATATGATTATAGTTAAGTAAAATCCCCCTAGCCAATTTGATAGGGGGGATTTTCGTGTGGATGAAGGCTCCCTACTGATAAAGTGAAACTTTAATCAGTGGGGGTTTCTTCATCCCCCACTGATTATGAGCCCTCATCAATCGGGCTGCCCTAAAATAGCGGGATGAAAGTTTCACCCTATTTCATTGGGGGAATAAAGTGATTCATTCGTAAAATGCCAATTAGATGATTAAAGTACAACTCTTTTTCTGGAAAAGTTGTAGATGGTTTCACGGTAAAGGGAATTACTTTTTTTTCGATTTGTTTGGCGGTTTCTTCAAATAAAATAATTCGCTTACTTTTTTTATGATCGAGTATAGGGATGCCTTCACGACATATGTATAGTGGCTGAAAATCGCCTACAGTTGTTGGTTTTAGGATGACAACAAGTGAACATACTTTTTTATTATTTTTAACGGTTTCGAATTGTAACATATGGGTTACACGTTCTTTGTTTGCTTTGGCAATTTCAAGTAATTCATATAAGTCAGAGTAGCCTTCTCCTAGTTCAATAAAGCGTTGAATCATATCATTTTCCTCCTCTTTCTTTTACTGTATCATTTCATTTTTTAAATGAAAAGAAGGCAAAGAAAAAAAACCCTGCAAAGCAGGGCCCTTCTTATACTAGTATGTACTAGTAAGAAGGCAAAGGGAGAGGAGAAACCGGAGGAAGAACTTATGGGGAAACGTAAGTCTTCTCCGCGGTTGGCAACAACATCGAAGGTGATGTTGTTATCTTTATTTATGTCCAATCTAATTGAAGATATACATAATGAATTTAAAATTTATCGTAGGCTTTTTATTTTTCTTTTATTTTATGATAGGATAAAAAAGGTAAAGTGAACCTTACATAGAGGGTAAGATGGTGTTATGAAATGAACTAATACGTAGATAAAGTGTACAGGTTCATTCATTTTCTGTTATATTTTTGAAATGATTGTTAGCTGAATATGCACATGAAATATTGCTGAAAACAAATATTTTTCTTTTCATAAGTAACGGATTCAGGTATTCTGTAATGGTAAAATAATTAGAAAATATTTAGATTTGATAGCGGTTACGAATAATCGCTCCATAGTTTATAGATTGAAATAAAGGTAGTGACAACAAATGAGAGTAGTTTCTGGTAAATGCAAGGGACATCCGCTTAAAGCTGTACCTGGTAGTACAACGCGTCCAACAACAGATAAAGTAAAAGAATCTATCTTCAATATAATAGGTCCATACTTTGATGGAGGGAGTGCCCTTGATTTATTTGGAGGAAGCGGAGGGCTTGGGATTGAAGCGCTTAGCCGAGGGATGGACAAAGTAATCTTTGTTGATCGAGATCATAAAGCAGTGAAGATAATTCGTCAAAATTTGGAAAGTTGTAGAGTACATAATCAAGCTGAAGTATATAGAAATGATGCGGAAAGAGCTGTGAAAGCGCTAATTAAACGTGAGATTTCATTCGATCTAATCCTACTAGATCCGCCATATAAAGATCAAAAAATAGTCTCTCTCATTAGCATTATAGATCAACATGGATTGCTGAATGAAGATGGTTTGATTATGGCAGAGCATGGGAATGAAGTAATCTTACCTGAAACAATAGGGAAGCTTGTAAAGGTGCGGGCAGAAAAGTACGGTATTACAGCCATTTCGATTTATAAGTATGAAGGGGAGGGGACCGAATGACAAGCATAGCAATTTCTTCAGGGAGTTTTGATCCAATAACACTTGGACATTTGGATATCATTAAAAGGGGAGCAAAGGTGTTCGACGAAGTATATGTTGTTGTCTTAAATAACTCAGCAAAGAAGCCATTCTTTTCAGTGGAAGAGCGTTTAGAGTTAATCCGAGAGGCAACAAAGGAGATTCCAAATGTAAAAGTAGATTCACATAGTGGGTTGTTGGTTGAATACGCGAAAATGCGCAATGCAAATGCCATTTTACGAGGTTTACGAGCTGTTTCTGATTTCGAGTATGAGATGCAAATTACTTCGATGAATCGAAAGTTAGATGAAAATATTGAAACGTTTTTTATTATGACAAATAATCAATATTCATTTCTAAGTTCAAGTATTGTAAAGGAGGTAGCTCGTTACGGAGGGAATGTATCAGGGCTTGTTCCATCTTGTGTTGAACGTGCTTTAAAAGACAAGTTTCAAACCCCGTTAAAATAAAACGGGGTTTTTCTTTACTGATTTTGTTATAGAGAGCAGCGAGAGTCTTCTCATAACTCTGTTCGATTCGCTAGCACGTTACAGAGTTATCGTATGGTGCGTACGAATAATAAAATAACATATAGATACAAACAAAGTAGTGTAAAAATGGGGCCATAGTGAAGAAGTAATTCCCAAGTATTTGTAAGTGCTGAAGAATAATTTGATAAAAAGACAGGAATATCTTGTTGGTTCGGTGAAAAAGAATGTGATTTTTCATACAGTGGTCCCCAAAATATAAATGTGTAAATAGGAGCAAGAATACTTTGAATGATTCGAGCAAAAAAGTAGGGTTTAAAGCGAATATCGGTATCTGCTAGTATACTCGCTACTTGCGCTTGAATTGAAAGACCGCTGAAGGCAAGGATAAAACTTGTAATCATTGCTTGTTCCAAAATAGTTGTACCATTTGTTTGGCTAATCATTTTACTTCCTAGTGTCATTTCAAAAAGACCAGATAAAATAGGAATACTAAAATGAGTGGACAATTGGAAGAAAGATAAAATATGTTGCATAATAAAATTCAGAGTTGCTGTAATTTGAAAAATGGTAATCATTTTATTTAACACAGAGAATAAGATAATAAATCCGCCGATCATAAGTAACGTTTGAATGGAAGAAATAATGGCATCTCCTAGCAGTTTTCCAATCGGTCTTTTTTCTTGTAAACGTGTCTCATGGAGAATGGAAAAAGCATGTTGTAATAGACGTCTTTGAACGGGTGATGCACGTTTTATGTAAGGTTTATTGTCACCATAAAAGCGCATAAGTAGTCCGACAGTAAAGTTACTTATATAATGTGCGGCGGCTAAAATGAAGCCTAATTTTGGATTATTAAAGAATCCGATAGATACAGCACCGAAAATAAATAATGGGTTGGAAGAATTTGTGAAAGAGACGAGGCGTTCTGCTTCAATTTGTGTTAGTTGGTTACTTTGACGTAATCTAGCGCTTAATTTCGCGCCAGCAGGAAAACCAGAGGCCATTCCCATTGCCCAAACAAACCCACCGATACCAGGGACTCGGAAGAGAGGGCGCATAAGAGGTTCTAACAGGACACCGATAAATTTTACAACGCCTATGCTAATTAAAAGCTCGGCAACGATAAAAAAAGGTAATAATGAAGGAAAGACAACCTCCCACCACATATTTAATCCGCGAATAGAAGATTGTAATGCGGCTTGGGGATGAAGTACAAGAGAGAATGTTAGAAATAGCGTTGTGATTGTGAGAAAAGCTGTTTTCCATTTTTCATACATACTGCAAAATCCCCCTTTGTCCCAAAAAACGTTCATTTCAGTATACGTGGATACATAGTAAATTTAGACCATAAGTATGAAAAAGGAGTAAAAAAAGTTTAAGGGTGATTCATATGCGAGAACCGAAAATAGGCTTGGCTCTTGGCTCTGGTGGGGCAAAAGGATTTGCTCATGTAGGGATTATTAAGATATTACGTGAGTCTAATATTCCTATTGACATGATAGCAGGAAGTAGTATGGGGGCGCTAATTGGAACATTTTATGCTACAAATTGTAATGTTGAAAGACTTTATCGAATGGCCTCAGTATTTAAGAGGAAATATTATTTAGATTTTACTGTGCCGAAAATGGGATTTATTTCTGGAAAACGTGTAAAAGATATGATTAAAATGTTTACATATAACAAAAAAATGGAAGAGTTAGAAATTCCAACTGCAGTTGTAGCCACTGACATTTTAAAGGGAGAAAAAGTTGTATTTACAAAAGGGTCTATTGCTGATGCTGTTAGGGCGAGTATTTCTGTACCAGGAGTGTTTGTTCCTGAAAAAATAGATGGGCGCTTATTAGTGGATGGAGGGGTAATTGATCGGATTCCTGTATCCGTCGTCAAGGATTTAGGAGCTGATATTGTAATTGCTGTAGATGTATCCCCTATTAAAGTAAATGGTGAAATTAATTCTATTTATGACGTAATTATGCAAAGTATTGAAATTATGCAGTATGAACTTGTTGTTAATCGACAAACTGCATCGGATTTAATGATGCGTCCAACAGTAGAACAGTTTAGTTCTCGTGCTTTTACAAATATTGAAGAAATTATTCGAGTAGGAGAAGAAGAAGCAAAGAAACATATTCAAGATATTTATTTATTAATTGAGCAGTGGAAGGAGAAAAATAATGTTTAAGCGTTTTCGGTTTATATATGCGATTTTAATTGGAGTTATATTGGCGATGCTACTTGTATATATTCGTCTACCTTACTATATAACAAAACCAGGAATGGCTGCGAAGTTAACCCCTTATGTACAAGTGGAAGGCGGAAAGAAAGAATCTGGTGACTTTATGCTTGTGACAGTTTCAATGGGACCTGCTAATGTAATCAATTTAATAGCTGCACAATTTAGCAAATATAATCACATTTCAAAAGCGGAGGAAATATTACAAAAAGGTGAGAGTGATGAAGAATATCAATTTCGCCAAGAGTATGCGATGAAACACTCTCAAAATGCTGCTATTTATAATGCATATAAGAGAGCGAATCGTCCTGTTTCTTTTCAAAATAAAGGAATATTAGTCGCTGGTGTTGCAGAAAATATGCCGGCAGCGGGAAAATTAAAGCTTGGGGATGTAATTGTAGTTGTTGATGAAAAAACATTTGAAACGACAGAGCGATTTGCTGAATATATGGCAAATAAAAAAGAAGGCGATGTTGTACATATTGAATATATAAGAAATGGAAAACGTTTCAAAGAACAATTGGCAGTAAAAGAAATCCCTGGTGGTAAGGGGCGTGTTGGTATTGGAGTTTCTATTGTTACAGAACGAGAGTTAGTTGCAGATCCAAAAGTGAAGATTGATTCCCATGAGATTGGGGGACCATCAGCAGGCCTGATGTTTACGTTAGAGATTTATAATCAATTAATTGAAAACGATATGACAAAAGGGCATGAAATTGCTGGAACAGGTACAATCAATGAAAAAGGCGAGGTTGGTCCGATTGGCGGAATTCAGCAAAAGGTGGTAGCTGCCAGTGATGCAGGAGCTGAAATCTTCTTTGCTCCAAATGAAAAAGGAGCGAAAAACTCAAATTATAAAAAGGCGCTTGAAGCGGCCAAAGATATTAAAACAAAAATGAAAATTGTACCAGTGGATACATTGGATGATGCTTTGGCTTATTTAGAGAAGTTGCCAGAGAAAAAGTAACTTCTCTTTGCAAAGTTTTTCATTGAACTTAAAACGGAAAGCTATATGAACGAATCATTCATATAGCTTTCCGTTTCTACGTTATAAAAATGTTTTGTCTATTTCATTATATCGAATTGGATATTGTGTTATATTTTGTTGTATACATTTTGTGCGTAAAGGTTCTTGTAAAGCGGAAAGATAGACGGCATTTGCTCGTCGTTCTATATTTAAAACAGGGTGTTCAAATGTTTTTGTATGTGTCAGAAGAGGGAGACTCATTTGTTTTTTATTTTTAGAAAGGTAAGATTGTCCTTTTTGGGACATGCCAAGTAACCGAATATACGGTGCATGGTTTTCGATTGCTGCGCTCTTTATCTCTTCTTTTGTTGTATTGGTTAAAATATGTGTGCATACTCGTTGCAATCTTGTCCACGTATATCGTTTTGTTTTTATAGCCTCCATAAATGTAAGGAAGGACGTGGCATTCTGTATTTTAGCTAATATACGATGTTCTAAACCTTCTTCCATTTCATATATATGTTGGAGTTCTTTAGCAGACATCGTCAAGAGTTTATACTTGAAAAGAGGAAAATACGTTTCCCAATTATGTAATACATGGTATATATGATAATATTCTTCTAAAAGAGAAGAGGTACAATTCGGTACAAATGGATATATACTAGTAAAGGAGCAATCCCCGATGAACAGTTGTTTGCGAATGCTTGTTGCGCTGGCGATATGCTTATTTGTAAAGGATTCATCGTGATAATGAGCTGCGAATCTTTTTATCGTATGAGCACGAATCGTACTTTTTTGTGACAAAATGGCTTGAATATAATGTAGCCCTAATATATTGTTTGGCTGTGACATATCGATTGTGTCATGTCCTGATAAAATATGAGAAAAGGCTTCAGAAGTTGCTTTTGCATAGCTATTTCCTTCGCTTATATATTGCTGCACGAGCTGATTAAAAGTATTTTGCTTCTTTTGCTGTAACGATAGAGTATTGTAGAAGTGTTGAACGTGTCCATCTTCACTTCCGAAACAAATATCTGAAACACCAAGTGCATTTAAAATAGAAATGGCCCCATTTGCAAATGTTTCCGCTTTTTGAGTTGCAAATGCATAAGGAAGTTCTACAACAAGATCAATACCGCCAGCTAGAGCCATTTTTGTTCGATACCATTTAGAGACGAGAGCAGGCTCACCACGTTGTAAAAATGATCCACTCATGACCGCAATAGTAACATCACATTGTGTTAACTTTTTTGTTTGTTGCACATGATAAACATGACCGTTATGAAAGGGGTTGTATTCAACGATAATACCGCTTGCCTTTATAATAATCTCTCCTTTCAGTGTAGCATCTTTTCGAAAAACATGATAATCTATATATTATTTACTATAATGACTTCATTATAGTGTAAAGAAAAAACTTACACTATAAAAGCATTATACCACTTATATCATAGGGTTTAACCCTCTTGATTTTCCTCAACGACCACATTTTGACCACTTCGACCACTTTTTAATGCATTTTGTAACTTTTCAGCAGCTTCAATTTGACGTTCTTCATAAACATCCGTATAGATATTTAATGATGTAGAAACATTTGTGTGACCAAGTAATTTTGCAACAACCTTTGCATTTACGTTAGAATCGATTAAAATAGTTGTAAACGTTCTTCGAATATCGTGAAATCTAATATACGGTACGTCAATCGCTTCGCACAAAGCTTTCATCTGATAGCGTATCGTATATGGGTGCACGATTTTTTTATTTCTCGTACAAATTAATAAGTCGAGAGGATTCTCTTTTTTATATTTTTGATACTCTACCAATTCGTCCACTAATTCCTCGGTCATCGGAATCACCCGATTAGACGCTTCAGTTTTTGTTTCGCCTAATACATATTTACCATCTACGAGAGTCAGTGTTCTTTGTACATGAATAGTTTTCTTTTCGAAGTCAATGTCTCCCCACTGTAAAGCTAATACTTCACCAATACGCATACCTGTGTGTAGAGCCAAAACAAACGCGATGTAATAACTACCTTTTAGTTTAGCGCAGTCTATAAAAGTCATTGCTTGTTCAATTGTCCAACTAGCTTGTGCTTTCTTTTTCACTTTTGGACGCTTTGCTTTTTTGGCAGGATTAGAACTAATCATTTCCAGTTCTACGCCCTTATCAAGTATTTGTTTTAACATTACATCAACGGAAGAAATATATTTCGTTGTTAAACCCTCTTTAATCATCTTCTGATGAAAATTGTGAACTGTTAATGGTTTGATATTCGATAACTTTTTATCACCGAATTCAGGCATAACACGTGATCGCAGAATGCGTTTGTATTGGTATAGTGTTGACGGTCTACATGTTGTTTCTTTTTCTTGCATCCAGATCTCTACGAGTTGAGAAAAACGGATATCATTATTCTCAAAATCTCCATTCGCTAAATCATTTGTAACTTTGGCTGCGGCTTCTTGAGCAGCTTTTTTTGTCTTGAAACCACCTCTAGTAATTTGTTTTCGTTTACCAGTGATTGGGTCCTTGCCAACATCCATAGTAAAAGACCACTTCTCACCACGTTTACGAAAGTATGCCATGATTTTCACCTCGTCATAATCGTTTTCTAGATACAAGCTGTGATTTGTGGTAGTGGTAACTGAATGATAGCATGTTAGTCTAATTTCTGTAAAAGGAAATTTACAGATATAGAACATGTGCGTTAAAATATTTATAGACTCAGAACAAGAAAGGGGAATGAGAAATGGGAGAGTTTACAAAAGACCCAGGTGGTGGAATGGGTATGTATGATCCAGGAGTTGGTTGGAAATACAACGAAGAACCTGGAACAGGTTGGAAAACAATTAATGATCCGGGAACAGGTGTTTAAAAGAGCCGTTTGGCTCTTTTTTTGTTTATAGAAAAAATTTCTCAATATTTTTTAAAAATTAATAAGAACAAACGTTCTTTATTTGTGGTAAAATATTCTTGTGCTAAAATTCAAAGGTTTGAAAAAATTTCTCAACATGGAATACCAAATGCGAGAATGAACGTTCTGATTTTTATGATAAGATAAGAGCAACAAATAAATGACAAAAAAGACCCACGGCGTAACAGTAGTGAGGCCACACTACTGTTACGTTTTACCCTACCGGTGATAGGGAAAACCTTCCATGAGTCAGCATTTAGTATAACATAATTCTCAGGCATATATAGCGTTGTGATGCGTTTTCCTATTGAGAAAAATTAGGGCTGTGTCTTCGGGTCTAAACTGAGGAGGGTTCTAATGCGTGATTGTATAAACTTAGAGGAGATTGTACCTGAAAAAGACATTACTCTTACAAAACTTTCAAAAATAACTCATTTATCTCAATCAAACTTATGGAAAACAATAAATGGTCAAGTACCTATGAATTTTTCAAAGTTGATGAAAATTCTTGTGAATACAGAAACAGAAGATCAAAAAATGGAAATTGTTCAAGGATTTTTAAAATCTACAGATAAAGAAGCAGATATTAGAGCAGCGATGTACTACACATATTTGGCTGGATATACGGATATCTTGCATAGCCTACTTGAACGAGATTGTCGACAATCTGTCACGAAACATTATAAAGAAATTTTTAAAGTTGGAATTGAAAGGCAATCTGGGAATTTGCGTTCAAAAGACTTTTTTAAAAGACTAGATGATTTACGTGCAAAGGTTAATTTAAATAAAGTTAATATAAATATTTTAGTGAACTTGTTAAGTATTTACGGGTATTCAGATATGGGAGCTTATAATCTATTTGTAACTATGCACGATATGATTCGAGATAAGTTATATGAAATGCCAGATGGTTTAGAAAAAACATTAATTAATACAGAATTGAATATTTTATGTGCCTATGCGTACTTAATGCAAGATGAAGTAGAGAATGCAAGAAATTTATTATATGAGGTACTAAATATAGCCGAAATGCCTTGTCTGTTAAAGGCAACAGCCTACAGTGTTCTAGGGGAAAGTTATATTTTTACAAATGTAGAGAAATCTATTCATTATTTTAAAATTTCACTTCAAGAATTACATAAAATAACAAATAGCAAATCATTACTGAAAAGGAAATTAGTTGAGAATACACTAGCTTTCTGTTGTATAATTCGGAAAATTCCTGTAAAATCAAGTTATATTCATGATATAGCTGAACAAGCATTACTGAAAATTTTTTTAAATGAACATGACGCAGCAGCTGAAATGTTATACAAAATTGAGAATCGTACAGCTTTTCAAGATTTATATCTAGCTGTAGCTACTAAAAACTCTGAATTACGTAAAAAAGCTTATCATCGATTTTTGAAAGATGGTAATTTATTCTACATAAAAATATTTGATATTTTAAAATAAGGAGATTGTTGAGATGAAAAAGATTATAGCTGGTTTAGCAATTGTATGTGCTCTTACGTTATCTGTATCTTCAATTTCAAATGAAGTTGGTAAGGAGAAAGTTAAAGAACCTGTAAAAATGATGTTGGATCCTGGTACCATCGGATAAATATCAAAAAGCGAAATGCCATTACACTTCAAAGTGTAATGGCATTTCGTACGTTATAGGACTTATTCATTTTCTTCATTTTGACATTTTTGAATAATCAAGGGTGATAGGGGAGAATAGCATGAAGAATCAAATAGCAGAACAGTTAGAATTAACCGCAATTAAGAATAAAATGGAAGCATTATTAGAAAAAGTATACCAAGGTGATAAAGAGGCTATAGAAAAGCTTAATAGATTAAAAAAAGCGATGGTTAGCAATTAAGCTATCTATCGCTTTTTTCTTATAACTCATTTTTAATCATATTGATTATTTCTTCTCGTTTTCGCGGATTGAGTTCGTCGATCTGTTGCATTAGTTCTTTGAGATCATCTTTAAGAGCTCTTGAATCTTTTGAATTTAAACTTTTATGTTCAGATAATCCCATGATGTAATCCGCAGAAACTCCAGATAATCGCGACATTTTTTCTACTGTTTCTCTGGAGGGATTTCTTTTACCGTTCTCATATAGAGATATCATTGTTTTCTTTGCATTTAAAGCTTCTGCAAATTCACGTTGACTCATTTTTAGAAGTTCTACACGTATTTCTTTAATTCGAATACCAATTATATTATCACTCATTAGTAAATCCTCCCCTTAAAATCATTAACTATAGTTAATGATGTCCCTATATAGAATGTAACAAAAAGGTTTGCTGTAAGACAACTAAATTTTTTGTATAAAAGGGTTGCTTGAAGCAAACCCTTAGTGTATAATCAAATTAACAAACAAGATGAAGGTGATAAAATGATGGTACTTGATACCGAAAAAGTTAAAGCCTTGAGGACACAACTTGGATATAGTCAAAGTTTTGTGGCTGAAAATATTGGCTATCGAAATAAATCTATCTATTGTAATTTGGAGCTAGGCAACAGGCAACCAAGTATTACAAAGCTAGTTAGGTTAGCCAAATTATTGAATGTAACAACTGAAGAAATTTTAAAGGAGTCAGTATAAAACGACTTATTTTTTTACCTAATGGTTTGCTTGAAGCAAACTTGGTATGCCTCTTATATCATTTATTATCCCGAATAAATCGAGGATCTATGTACCAATGAAAATGAAAAGGAGTGTTAATTATGTATCAAATCAAAGAATTACCATTCGCGCTAAAGGCAGAAGATGTACAAAAGTTTTTAAATATCTCTCGTTCATCTGCATATGCACTGATGAAACGAAAAGATTTCCCAACAATCACAATCGGTAAAAGTAAACGCGTTAAGGCAGAAGATTTTCTTGAATGGGTTGATAAACAAAAGGAGGTATCACATGGATCCAGCATTGGCTGAAAGTACGTTTAGTCTTTTCATCACTGGATTAGTCATCGTAGTCGTTTTTGGGGGAATAGCAGTCGTGGGAACATTCATTGAACAGCTTATCAACGAGAACGAGCGACTTGAAGAAGAAAACAAAAAGTTGCGAAAGGGGAAAGTGATATGAAGTCAATCAAATTGGAAGAAGCGCCAAAAGTTTTGCAAGAGGCAGTTCAAAAACATTTAGAAGCAGGATTTGAAGTTTTGGAAGTGATTGAGGAACCACGTGATGAGCGTGACACATTTTATGAAGCAACACTTGCAACGAACGATCATTCTACAATTATTAATTTGTTTGGTTATACAAACGTTTTTAAAGAGTTTGTGGTGGATGAACAAATATTTGACACTTGGCTGGCAATCAAAGCAATGAAAGTAAGTAAGGTATTTCGTAATAAAATCAAGCGTCACTTACGAACTATTGAACGAAAAGAAGAGGAGTGAAATCGTGATAACAGCACCAGTTCTACAAAAAGACATGGAAAGAAAACAAATATTAGATGAGTTTTTGCAGTATTGCGAACAGAAGCAAATTGAAGCAGTGAAGAAACACGATCCATTAATGCTTTGTATCTGGATTAAGGAGGCACGCTTGGCTAGAAGGGAACTTGCAGAATTATTTCGAGCGAAAGAGAAGCGCGACGAAGAGCGTGAAAACATCTTAGGAATTATTAATCGTTTGAAAAGCCAAGGGATTGACGCAAGTGTTGTTGAGAGAGCTCATTATATAACTTTGGCTAAATAAAAAAGCTCTAGAATGGGTTCAGAGCTTTAAAGAAAGGTAGTAAGAAAATGTAAGTAATTGAGTGACTATCTTTCAATGTAAGAAAAGTTTAACACGTAATCTATACAAATTCTATATATAGATTATATGAACTTATGCATATTTAATAAGCTGAGTATTAGAAAGGGGAATGCAAATGATTGAAAACCCAATGGTTATGCGAAACGGCTATGGCATACCAGATCCACAAGAAAACATGATTGACCATCCAATTGAGGATGCAATGGGCAGTGAAATTTTGCCGGGGGATGAATTCTTAGTAGCTCCAGATGGTGAAGTGGTTTTGCGTGAAAACATCATGGATTACATGATTACGCAGCTTGGTTTTGAAAAGAAAACCGCTGGAGAATAAAAAAGGAAACCCACGGGTATGGGCTTCCTCGTTAAAAGATAAGTTGAAGTTAGTATACCACAGAAAGTGAGTGAATAAAACATGCAAGCGAAAGTTTTAATAAATACACTCAATATGGACCATAAACAGTGGTTGCAAGCACGAACACAAGGTATTGGCGGTTCAGATGTTTCGGCTATCGTAGGTTTGAATAAATGGAAATCAGCAGTTCAAGTATTCCTTGAAAAAACACAAGTAATAAAAAAAGAAGATGAACAAAGTGAAGCAGCGTACTTCGGAAATGTTTTGGAAGAAGTAGTGGCAAAAGAGTTCTCCAAACGTACGAATTTAAAGGTGCAACGTAGGAACGCAATCTTACAACATCCTGAATATCCGTGGATGCTTGCTAACGTGGACAGGCTTATTGTTGGTGAACAAATTGGTCTTGAATGCAAAACAGCGTCGGAATATTTTAAAAAAGAATGGAAAGATGAGGAAGTTCCAGACGCTTATCTTCTTCAATGCCAACATTATATGGCTGTAACTGGATACGAAGCATGGTGGATTGCGGTACTCATTGGTGGAAACAAATTCGTGTACAAAAAGATCGAGCGAGATGAAGAAATCATTCAATACATCATCGATATTGAAAAAGACTTCTGGCTCAATCATGTTGAGAAGAATGAACCACCGATGTTTGATGGAACAGAGGCATCCACCGAGCTACTTAAACACCTGTATCCAAAATCAGTCGAAGACAGCTTTGTTAGCTTAGGAAGAGATGAAGAAATTCTGATTGAGGCTCGCAATCAAATTGATAAAGAAATTAAAAGCTTGCAAGAACAGAAAGCAGAATATGAGAACAAACTTAAAGCGAAACTCGGCAAAAATGAAGCTGGTAGAACTGAGAACTATACAATCTACTGGAAAACTTATAGCTACAAACGATTTGATAGCAAGAGATTTGCAAAAGAACATCCTGAGTTATTTCAAAAGTATACAAAAGAAACGACTTCTCGTCGCTTCTCAGTTAAATAAGGGAGGAATAATTGATGAAGTTTCTTATTCAAGCAACAGTTTTTAATAAAGAGTTATTTGGTAAAGCAGTTTTTGTTGAAGGACATGATGTCGATGGAGATAAGTGGAATGAATTTTATCTTGTGAATAGGGTGGAAGCTGAGTGTCTAGTATTGGTGGATATATCCGGAAGACGACGTTCTTTGCACATAGAGAACTTTGAAGGCAATGATGGAATGAAATTAACAGTGTTAACGAAAGGGGATAAAAACTAATGGCTACAAACGAAAAAATCAAAAATCAATTAGCAAACCGTAAAGTGAATGCACCTTTATCACCTGAACAGACAGTGGAAGCGTACATGAAGAAAATGGCTCCACGTTTCGCGGAAGTATTACCAAAACACATGGACATGGATCGTATGAGTCGCATTGCTTTAACAACTATTCGTACAAACCCTAAATTGCTTGAATGCAATGTACCATCGCTTATGGGAGCTGTCATGCAAGCAGTGCAGTTGGGGTTAGAACCAGGATTACTCGGACACTGCTACATCTTGCCTTATAAAGGTGAAGCGACTTTTATCATTGGTTACAAAGGGATGATTGATTTAGCAAGACGTTCGGGGCACATTCAAAGCATCTATGCTCATGCAGTGTACGAAAATGATGAATTTGAATATGAATTAGGATTAAATCCACAGTTAAAACATAAACCATCATTTGGCGATCGTGGCGAATTTATCGGAGCATATGCAGTTGCTCATTTCAAAGATGGTGGTCATCAGATGGAGTTTATGCCAAAGAGTGAAATTGAAAAGCGTCGTAAACGTTCAGCTTCTGCAAATTCAAATTATAGCCCTTGGAAGTCCGATTATGAAGAAATGGCAAAGAAAACAGTAGTTCGTTACATGTTCAAATACTTGCCAATTAGTATCGAAGTTCAATCGCAAGCACAGCATGACGAAGTAGTCCGAAAAGATATTACAGAAGAACCACAATTTATTGAAGCTGATTCAGTTGAGGTGGAAGAAACACCAACAGAAGGGACAAACCAAGAAGAATTCGTGATTGAAGAATGAATAACAAATCAAAGGTGCTCCTCTCCCGCAAGTTATGGGAGAGAGCACAATCAAAAGATGAGTTGAAACAATCGATTGCAAGGTATATACAAACTGGTTATCCAGGTTATCGCATACAGAAAGTTGTTAAGGAAGATGAGTTTTACATCGCGATTTGCACAAGGGGGTAACAGCATGAGTAATGTTGTATCTGAAATTGGAGGATTGAACCTGAAAGGAAATGTGGTAGATCACGAATGGTTTAATTACATCACTTTTAGTAACGGAAAACCTCACATAGTAGCAATTATGGTTTTAAGTGAAATTGTTTATTGGTATAGACCTACAGTTATTCGAGATGAAATAACAGGGAAGGTCACATATAAGAAAAAATTCAAGGCAGATAAATTACAGAAGAACTATCAACAATTAGCTGATA
The DNA here is from genome assembly GCF_000017425.1 of Bacillus cytotoxicus NVH 391-98. Taxonomy (GTDB): domain Bacteria; phylum Bacillota; class Bacilli; order Bacillales; family Bacillaceae_G; genus Bacillus_A; species Bacillus_A cytotoxicus. Next base: position 2,709,997 of record NC_009674.1, on the reverse strand, counting down.
CATTTGGTTTTTCAAAATTGCAGGTAAAGAGAGCGTGTGATTTATTAACGGACATGCTGCTTATAAAAATTGAGTTTCGTACTATCAATGTTGATGGAAAAGTCTTGAATAATGTGATGTTTGTAGAACCAGTAGCATCAGAAATCAAAAAGATTTCTAGCATGTATCAACAAATAGAAATAGACCCTCCTTACTTTGAAGTAAAGAGGGACCCTACTTCAAAGTTACCACCCTCCTTACTTGAAAGTAAGGACCCTCCCTACTTTGAAGTAAGGACAAATACAGAGAATACTACAGAGATTACTACAAATATAGATGATGATGATAATCCACATCCGTTAATTGATCTACAGTTTAAAAATAGCTTGGAACATCTGATGAAGAATAGCATCCCGTTAAGTGTAATTGCGGAGCAAGAATTAGGTGAATTTTGCGACTTATTTGGCAGTGAGTTGGTGAATGCAGCAGTTGATAAAGCACTTGATGAAAATGCTCCAAGATGGACATATATTCGAACAATTTTAAGTAATTGGCAAAAGAACAACGTTAAAACACTGGCAGATGTTATCAAACTCGATGAAGATTATAAAAACCGAAGAGGTGGTGTAGGAAATGCAGCACATCGGAAGCGCACTGGCAGAGGTTATGCAGCGAGCAGAAATTATGAAGAGGAAAATGCAAATAGAAAGCGGAACATGCCGAGCTTCATTAAACGAGTATAAATGTTCGAAGTGTCAAGATACGGAAGTTATCTTCTATGAGGAAGTAAATGAATTTGGTATGAGAGTTTCTATGCAAAAGGATTGCGATTGTAAAGCGCAACGAGTGTTAGAACGTCGTTTGAAAAATGCGATGATTCCAGAAGAATTTGCAGACGCTCGTTTTGATTCTTATATGAGAGAAACAGAAGAACAAAAGCTTCTGTATAACACAATGGCAAAGTATTTGAAGAACTTTAAAGAGATTAGAGAAACAAAACAGAATAGCTTGGGTTTCATAGCTACATTTGGTGAGTTACGAATTAAACAATTAGAACCAGCTAAGCGAGCAGAGGCGAAAAGGGATCATAACAGTTTTGGTCTTGGCAAAACACATCTTCAAGTAGCTGCAGCAAAGTATCTTATGAAGCAAGGATATAGTGTGTTGCTCATTTCGGATGGAACCTTTATGGACGATCTCATTGCAGCAAAGATGATGAACGATGAAAAGAAAGAGTTTAATCGTTTGTTGGACCATGCAAAAAAAGTAGAGATTCTCATATGGGATGATTTAGGGAAATCTAAGTGGTCAGAGGCAAAAGAGAATCTCTACTATCAAATTATTGATTATAGGTATCGCCATAATTTGCCGATTTTATACAGCTCTAATGAAGATGATGAAACATTACCTGAAAAGATTGGTTATGCAGCAAAAAGTCGATTGTTTGGAATGAGTAAACATTATTTAATCGCTGTTGAAGGCGAAGATTATCGCGAGAAGGAGTGAATGATATGTGCTCATGCAATGGCACTGGTAAAGTATTTAGTTCTCCGTTCCCAGGGGCTTGGTTGTTTGAATCATGTACTTGTGAAGTGGGTGTGATGGAACAAAAGAAACGCGCACAAGAGTGGGAAGATTTTCAAACACGTTTGAAGGAAGCTGAAATGAAATTTGGAGGTGTGAAGTATGAGCAACGTGTCATTTGAGAAAAAGCGGGAGTTTATGAAATTCATTTTAGATAACGTGTTATCAAGAGAAGATGAAGGATATCGAGTTTTATATACATTCAATAAGTATGGAAAGTTTGTAGAAAGGATTCATTTTGTTGAGAATGCTAAAAAGTATCCATATGGGATAGAGATTTCAGCGACATTCTCGGAAGGTAGAGAATTTGCATGCTATAAACCGAATGACACTCTTACCGAAGGATTAGATACATTTATGCATTTTAATTCCAATAGGGACCCAATCTACATTCAGCTAAATTTCAAAGGGAAATACAGTAATGAATTATACATGGAAGTAGTTGAAGACGATGAATGCACATTAGAAACCTACCTAGACGGAGAAGATCATGATGACATCGAGAGACTTCTTAAAAAGCAACTCATCGATTTTGCACTAGATACGCGTAATGAAGAACTATTTCGGAAGTTAATTGCAAATTAAAGGGGGAGAGCGCAATGAGCTTGTTATACAAGTTCAAATTACGAACCATTTTAGAACATTGGCCATGTGAGGAATTTATCATTGCTGAGAATGAAGGACAAGCTCGCTTTAAGTATTGGCAAACGTATAAAACAAAATTCACTTTAATGCCAATGAGTACATTTATGGAGTTTGTGAAGTGTGAGAACCTTGGAATTTTCGATATAACACAACTGTTCAGCAAGGAAGAAAGCTTCAAGAAAATGCAGAAGTTTCGAAAGTTGCATTTTGCTTACATGGGTATGCGAGTAAACGTAGCTGGCATGTGGGGTACGATCGTCGGAAACTGGAAAACTAATTTGTTCGTTTTGTTCGATGGAGAAATAGAGAAGCACAATTGTCATCCATATTGGGAGATTGCTTACTTTGATGAGGATGGCAATGTAGTTCGAGATTATCGAAAAGGTACTTACACAGAAGTGATGTAGGGGCACATAAAAAGGCTAGGATTGCTCCTAGCAAGTCATAGGGTATTTTGCATGGATGATAGACTCACTTACATTATAACGCGGTAAATAGTTAGGTGGTTCGAGCGATAACTATTTTTACAATAATTTTACAAAAGGAGTGTGCTACATGAAAGCGATGGAACATGGCGCGTATGAAATTACTTTATTGATCAGCGAAGCGAAAGGGGAAAAACGATGAACCTGCGAGTGAAAATTAAAAGGTTGAAAGATGTGGACCTCCCGCGATATGCGAGGTTTGGAGATGCTGGGTTTGATCTAATGGCAGCGGAGGACGTAATTATTAAGCCAGGAGAAACAAAAGTCATTCCTATAGGATTAGCTTTTGAAATTCCGCCAGGTTACGAGCTTCAAGTAAGGCCAAGAAGTGGGATTTCAAGAAGAACAAAGTTAAGGGTAATTCTTGGAACGGTGGATAGTGGTTTTAGAGGAGAGGTTGGCGTGATTATTGAAAATACCTCTCCTAAAGGTAACGAAGATTACGGATGCAACGATATTCATGGTGAGCCGGAATTTTATGAAAGTACAGCGTATCAAATATTAAAAGGAGACCGTATTGCACAGGGCGTAATAGCGCCAGTGCAAACAGCTCTTTTTGTGGAAGTAGACAAACTACCTGATAGTGAGCGAGGAATCAATGGTTTTGGAAGTACAGGGATTCGCGATGAGTAAGTACGGAAATAAAAAAGTTGAGCTAGATGGTCATGTTTTTGATAGCAAAGCTGAGGCTGATTACTACGAGGGGTTAAAAGTTCGCCAAGCTGCAGGTGAGGTTTTAAATTTTGAATTACAACCATGCTTTAACTTGCAACCAGCATTCACGAAGAATGGCAAAAAGTTTCTAGCAATTACATATATAGCAGACTTCATGGTTTATTTGCCAAATGGTGATGTAGAAGTCATCGATATAAAAGGTCTATGTACAGAAACTTTTAAGGTTAAGCGAAAATTATTCGAATACAAATACCCACATTTACAGCTCATTTTGCTAAAACATGTGAAAAAATATGGTGGTTTTATCACTTTGGATGAGTACGACAGATTAAAGCGTGAAGAGAAAAAACTAAAAAAGGCTAAATAAAGGGAGCGGATCATAATGGCATATATCGAATTCAAACCAACGTTAAAAAAAGTAAACCTTAAACCAGATGGCAAAAAAGAAATTGTGTTAGAAGTAACGGATTCATCGTTAAAAGGTAAATTAGATGCTTTATCAGACTTAATCGATACAAAAGTTCTTATTGCATTAGAATCCATGCAAGTTAGCTTTAACGTCACTATCAATACAAAAACAAACGAACCTGTTACGCAGTATGAAGTAGATGATAAAGGCATCGTAAAAGAAGTGAAACCAGAGTATGAACAGCTAGAAGCAGACTTTGATATTCCAGAAGAAAAGATTCCAACGCGTGAAGAAAAAGAACAAGCGGATCGTGAAATTGTCGATGAATTTATTATCAGTGGTTTAGCACCAAGCTTTGATGGAATGCCGAAGAAATTACCTGAAATCGTGAAACGACGCCTTGAAGGTGAATCTTACTTGAAACTTGCAAATGAGTTGGATATGTCATCTGGCCAAATTATTGAAGTTATCGATGAATATCGTAAGCGTGTGGCTCCATTAGCATTGAAATGGCACGAATGGAAAGAAAATCAGCCAGAAGCTCCGCAACAACCAAAGGCAGAGGAGAAGCCAGTGGAAGAACCAAATTCAGAAGAACCGGTTCAGGATCAAGAGCAACAAGAATCGGAGGAATACGAAGTAACAGATGAGGACAAGCCTTTCGATGAAGAGTTAGAAGACTAATAAAACAGGTTGGTAGTATAGCGAATTCGTTGTACTACTTTCCTTTCAATCTCATACATGGGGTGATGGGTTGAATAGAGCGGAGAAGCGTCAGATACGACTTAGGATTCTAGATATACAAGATAGTCAATGTAAAGGGTGTGAGAAGGTTCCTAAAAAGCTTAGTCAAGACAAGCGTAATGGGTATTGTCGTCAAAATTGTGAAATAGGGAAAACACTCGAAAAATTAGGCGGTAGCCTAATCGAAGGGAGAACGAGTAGTATGGCTGAACAAAAAAACTGGGATCAAATTTGTGCAACGGCTGAGAAATTACGTGCTGCGGACGAAAAGAAATGGACATGGGGAAGAATCGCTGAACATCTTGGAGTTACGGAAGGGAATTTATACTATCACATTTCGAGAAGGCGTGAAGCGAATAGCGCGTCTAAAAAGCGTGTAGGAGCGTCTAAGAAACTTCGTGATACAAAAACATTACCAAAGCGTCAAAACGTTGAAAAAACGAAATCTGAACCGTCACAATTAAAATCTGTGGCTTCTTCTCATATAAGCAAGACAGAGACATTAGATAGCAGCTGGCAAGAAACAATGGCTACAATCATAGACAAAAAAGATGCACTAGCTAAAGAATTAAACGAAATATCAAAGCGATATAGCGAATTAAAGGATTTAAAAGAAAAGTTAGCGCAAGATCTTATTGCAGAAACAAAGGCACGCCTAGAAGCAGAAGATAGCTTTGAACGTATGAAACAGCAATTACGAGACTCTGAGGAAGATTACAACGTGTTAAAAAACGAATTTAATGCTCTGAATGAAAAGAAATTCGAGTTAGAGTACCAGTTGCGCAGAATGAACGATAATCTTCGATTAGCTGAAAAAATAGCCAGTGAAGAACGTGAACACCGTCTTGAACTACAAGGTAGATCACAAGCATTAGGCATGGCGCTCAAAGCAGTCTTGTAGGTGTTGATATGAAACTAACAAAAGAGGAACGTACCAAACTAACATACGAGATTGGCGATATTATAGAGCAGAAATGTAGACGTTGTTATTACAATCGGTCAGATGATGCTTGTTTTAGTATTAGTGTTTGTGGAAATTGCCCAACTGGTCAAGAATTGCGTCGGTTGGGTAGATATCTTGATCCAACTCCTAAAAAACGGGGAAGACAAATGAGAACCCCTACTGGACTTACACCCGAACGCGTTCGGGAATTAAATTTACAGGGGATTGCAGATAGAACAATTGGCATTATGTACGATAGAAGTCCTAATTATGTAAATAAATTGAAACAAAGATGGGAAAAGCAAGGGTTATGGGAAGGACCAACAAACATGTGGAAAATCAGAAAGGGGAAGGGAAATGACTGAGTTAATTGATGTAAAGGCCCTGTCGGATGAAGAATTTATTCAAAAATACGAAAAGTTCGTTTTTCATTTCATTCATAAAAAATATGGTCACAGATTACAAGCGATAAAAGACGATACAGGTCTTGAATTTGAGGATTTGGTGCAATGTGGCATGATTGCGCTAATTAAAGCAAGAGAACAATTCAAGCCTGAAATGGGATTTAAATTCCTTACGTTTGCTGTACCGAAAATAATTGGTGAAATTGGTAATGAGATTTGGAAGACACAGAAGTTGAAAATCGAACGAACTGTATATTATGCGAAGGGGAAAATCTTGAAAAATAAGTTGTCGGAAGAATCGGTGGACCATATCAGCGAAACTTTGGATATTGATCCTAAACTTGTTGAAGCTGCACAAGATTATCAACCAGGGACATTCTCTATAGATAAAGTTTTCTATCCGGATGACAACGGTGAAGGGGGAGAAATTACTTTAGAAAAACAACTTGAAGATGAAAGTGTAGATGTAGAAAGTACAGTGGAAAACAAAGTGATTCTTCATTCTTTTTTCGATACATTGCAGCATAGCGAATTGGTTGTGTGGGACATGCATTCTAAAGGAACAAGACAAGAAAATATCGGAAAACGTATAGGGAAATCACAGGTTCAAGTTAGTCGGATTTTAGGGCGAATTAATAAGAGAGCAACGGCTTTTGGACAGAAGCAAGGGATTGCGAAGTAAGACCAATTTTGAATTTTGTATAAAAACGAGGTGGTATCGTGAATAGGTATATTGAAATACTTTCGAAAATAGATAGGGTGTATGCAGAAAAATATAAAGGGTACGGGGAACTTATTTCTGTAAGAGAACTTTACGAGAAGGTACCTTCTTTATCTGATGATTTTTGGAAGTGGTTTTTTGAATCAGGAGAGATAGATAAGTTTAAGTATACACCTGTTATTCTTCCGAGTTGGTCTGGCGATTATATGTATGTTAGAGCAGGGCAAGTAAGTATGACACACTTGATTGTAGAATATTCGTAAAAAAAACAAAGCGTTATTGTAGTACAATTTGAATTTTGTACAAAAAAAGGTGGATTGAGGATGGCTAAAACAGAGATTACTGTCGAGATGGAACGACAAATATATAGTGCAACTACTTGTAATCAAGGGGTATTTGGTTGTTTTGAAGTGACAATTGGTTGGTTCGGAAAAGAACGTGTGGACTACTTGACGTATGATACAAAGGGGATTTGGCGTTGCTATGAGATTAAAGTATCATTGTCCGATTTTAGAAGTAAAGCGCATAAAACCTTTGTGGGACATTTTAATTATTATGTAATGCCGGAAGAACTTTATGAAAAAGTTAAAGACGAGATACCTAAGCATATAGGTGTATATGTTGGTAAAACACTTATGAAACGGGCAAGAAAACAAAAACTCGCAGTAGATGAAGAGGTTTTGAAAGACTCTTTCATTCGTTCGCTTTACCGAGAGGCAGACAAAGTATTGCGTAGCAATAATCCATCTATTGTGGAGTCATTACAAAGGCAGTTGCGGAATGAACGGAAACAAAAAGAGGAATACCGAAGTAAATATCAAGAGGAAAGAAGAAAATATGAACCTCGAAGTAAACGGGTAATTCAGTAGACAGTTTTTTAACCAAAGCGTTATTTTGGAGAAAGGGGAATGGATATGGCATCTGGTTGCATTGTAGGAGAATGCCCTATATGTGAAGATTGGATGTTTGAAGATGAGTGGATATTTGATAAATACGACAACATTGTTCATGAAAGATGCCTGCACTCAAAAGGAAAAAACAACAAAATGATTATTCATCTGCGGAAAGAAATCGAAAGGCTTGAGAAGAGAATAAAGGAATTGGAAGAGCAGAATAAGAGCGGGCAGATGTCATTATTTTAATAGAAAGGAAGAACGAGACATGCAACATGGAGATTTATATATGCATTATAAACAAAAGGAGTACTTTTTCAGTTGTATAGCATTACCCTTCAATGAGTTTGAAGGTCGTGCGTCTGAATTAGAAGATGGTGGGATTGCTTTTGATGCCCATACTCCTGAAGGACAGGAAATCAACAAAGTTCAGATGTTTTACCACAAAGGAGTAACGTTTATAGATAAGGACAAGCCTCATGTGATCTATCAATCAGAAGATGATTATAACACTGAAAATGTTTGGGCAAGAGAAGTAGAAAACTTCTTTGGTATGGTAAATGTAACGCCACGAAAAACAGTTAGGCGATTTATAAAGATAAAGAAATAAAACTAAACAAAATAATCCTTTGAAAGAATAAGTTTAAACGGAGGGGAATCGTATCGTATGAATCAATCGTCATCTTCTAGATATGTAAACGAGAAAGAAATACGCCCTTTCGTTATAGAAGAGTTACGTGATTATAAAGTCCTAAAAGTAAAGTTTCAAAATCTACAAGAGCGAACAGAACTAGGAGCGGAATTATTGTTTCCAGAGTTACGACAAACTAGCGCACCAGACGAAATTCGATACAGGCAATTAAAACGAGCATTTGAGGAAGCGTTAGATGAAGACGAACAGCGTGTACTAGAAATGAAGTACATGAGTGCGAAAGAGTTGAACGATGAGTATATTTACACTGTACTCGGAATGAAAAAAGGGAAGTTTTATCGAAAGAAAAAGTCCGCTGTGGTGAATTTGGCCAAGGCGTTAGGCATGATATAAATGGACAAAGAGGGTACCAAATGGGGTACCTTTTTATATTGGAATCGACGGTACGATATTTCTACAGTTAATAGTTCTTTGAAAAAAGAATACTGTGGGGATAGCGTATCTATGCGCTCATAATCAATGATCATAGCCCCTTTATCAAAACGTTACCGTTACCGAAGAACGGGCATGGGCGGTAAGAATCCGCAATAAGGATGAAAAGACCGATTGAATTTATATATGGCCACGTCGCATTAGTGTCGTGGTCTTTAATTTTGTATAAGCGATTAGCGTAAGGAGTGAGGATAGATGCAACTAACTAAACAAGAACAAGCAACTGTAATTGGCACATTCGTTACACTACTTGGCCAAGATATTGTGAATGAACGCATTGATTCGAAGAAGTTAGAAAAAGCAATTCCAGCCTTTAATGAAATGGAAGATAACACAACTCCAAAACAAAGAAGAGAAGCGTCTATTAGTATATTGAATAAAGCGATTGATGAGTTCTTAAAGGATAAGGAGTGAATTAGATGGACGGATTTAAGAAGATGGTAAACGATATGCAGAACGAACAAGTAGGTAGTGCTATGATGGACTTTGCATTAGCAGCAAAAATGATGTTCGCTGCTTTTACACAGTTTAAAGAAGCAGGATTCAGTGAAGAACAATCATTTGAGTTAACACGTGAGATATTAATTGATTCATTAAATAGGAATCAATAGACCAATGAGGTGAGTAGGCATGCAGGTATATTGTGCTGAGTGTAATAAAGATTATGACATGCAGCCGAAAGTAAAACAGCTTCCTAATCGAATTGATAAGTGCTACTTTACGTGTCCTCATTGTGGCCATGAACATGTGGCGGCATATGTGAATGATAAGATTCGTAAGTATCAAGATGATATAGCAAAGTATCAAGAACGGATTAGTAAAAAGAATCTTGCTATTGAAGATGAAATGAAACGATTAAGGAAGAGGTTTGAAAGGAGGAAGTGAGTGGGTTTGAGCCACTGAGTTTGAAAATGCCATTAACAAAGCATTGGTGTTTAGATAGAAATTGCGGATTTGAAGAAACTTCTTATAAGATACGTGATGGTTGGAAATGTCCTGATTGTAATGGGCCAATAATGTCTCAACAGGTGAATAAGAAAAGAGAAAGTGCCAAGTGATGGTGCTTTTTATTTTGGAGGAGGATGAAGAATGAAGTATAAAATGCAATTGGAATGTAGAGATAAAGAATGTCGTACAGTAATGTTTGGTCATTTTTTGGAAGGAATGAACTGCGTTAAGTGTGGTGGCCCGACAATAGAGAAACCATATAGCCCAGTAGAAAAGCAAGTAAATCAAAATAAGAATAGTGAACTAACAATACAAGTTAGTGTAGATACAACAAAAGCATTAGAGGGAATTAAGGAAGTAACTGAAGCAGCTAATGAATGTGCAGATGCATTAGAGAAGCTGGAAAAGGTGATGCATAAATTTAAAGGTCAATCTGAAACGTCTGAAGTATCTTTCGATATAAAATCAATTGCTCAATCTACAATTGAACAGACAGCAGACAACTCCATTAAATTACAAGTAAGTAAACTAGACATAAAACGTTCAGATCAATTTTAAGTATTGTAGACGCTACTCTAAACTATGTAGCGTCTTGTTTGTTGTTAAGGAAAGATAAGGAGGAGAAGAAATGAGTCTTACACTTCATAACGGAGATTTGAACAAGTTAGCAAGAGATAGACGGTTTAAGAGAGTTCTTGAAGTTGTCTAGGTAAAGATAAACGCAAACGTGTTGCGTTTAGGGATAAGGGGTGAGGTGAGGAGAGTTGAGGAAACCACTTCGACCATGCTGTGAATTTCACTGCCAGAACCTCACGCGTGAAAGATATTGTGAGGAACATAGATACAAAGAAAAGAAAACACAGCAAGAAAAGAATCGATACTATGATCGATACAAACGTGACAAAGAGAGTACAGCTTTCTATAAATCAAAGGCATGGGAACGGTTAAGAGAGCAGGCACTAATGAGAGACAAAGGGTTGTGTCAGCATTGCAAAAAGAATAAAAAGATTAAAGTGGCAGATATGGTTGACCACATCATACCTATTAAAGTTGATCCAAGTTTGAAACTTGTTCTTGATAATTTACAATCACTTTGTAATCCATGTCACAACAGAAAAACAGCAAAAGACAAAAAGAAGTACGGGTAGGGGCGGGTCAAAAAACTTTCAGGGCAGCCTGCCCGTACCGCCGCCCCCTCAACTTCGCAGAAAAATCCGTTTTTGAATATTTTTTAAGGAGGTGTAATCATGGCTGGAAGAAATAAACAACCACTCTCTGTCATACAGGGAAAAGGTAGATCAAATCACATTACAAAAAGCGAGAAAAATAGACGGGAAAAACAAGAAGAAGCATTGCGGGGACATACTGATAAAATTGAAGCTCCTTCTTATTTGACCGCAGCACAAAAAAGAGAATTCGATGCATTAGCCACTGAATTAATTAGATTGAAAATTTTTAGCAACTTAGATGTAGATAGTTTAGCGAGGTATGTTGATTCTAAAGACCAGTATATAAAAATAGTTCGCCTACTAAGAAAAACAAAGCCTTCAGATGATTTTAAATTGTATTCTCAAATGCAAAGAAGTAAGAATCTTTTATTTAATGAATGCCGTTCATCAGCTAGCGACTTAGGATTAACGATTACATCTCGCTTAAAATTAGTTATTCCAGAATCGGATACATCACAGCAACAGCAAAGTGAAGCGCAACGTCGCTTTGGTGATCGTATATGAATTGGATAATAGAACGGGTTTTTGCCTACTGTGATGCAATTGTAAGTGGAAAAATAAAAAATTGTAAAAAACATAAATGGGCCGTTAAGCGTTTTTTAAAAGACTATGAGGATTGTCAAAAAGATGACAGTCTTTTTTATTTTGACGAAGAAATAGTAGAAGATTTTTACTGGTTCGCAAGAGAGTTTAAGCATGTTGAAGGGATTTTAGCTGGCGAACCAGTAGAATTGACGGATTTTCAATTATTTTTATCGGCAAATATCTTTGGTTTTAAAAAGAAATCTAATGGAGCAAGACGCTTCAGAAAAGTTTTTATCCAATTAGCACGTAAAAATGCTAAATCACAATTTCTTGCTATTGTAGCAGCGTTTGTCACGTTTCTTGGTGATGAAAAACAACGTGCTTACATTGCTGGATGGACCAGAGATCAATCTTCTGAAGTTTACGAGGCTATAAAAACAGGAATCAGTTCAAGTGAACTGTTAGAAGGTAAGTGGAAAGAAGCATATAGCACGATTGAAATATTTAAAAACGGCTCGGTGATTGTTCCTCTTTCAAAAGAGGCAAGAAAAACAGGTGACGGAAAAAACCCATCTGTTGGGATTGTCGATGAGTATCATGCGCATGAGACTGACGAAATTTACGATGTTCTATCTTCAGGGATGGTAGCAAGGAAAGAACCTTTGATGTTTATTATAACGACAGCTGGCTTTGATTTATCTAGACCTTGTTATAGAGAGTATGAATATGTCAGTGATATTCTAGATCCATCGAAAGATGTTGAAAACGATGATTATTTTGTTATGATTTGCGAACTGGAAAAAGATGATGACATAAAAGATGAGTCTAATTGGATAAAAGCAAACCCAATTGTCGCTACTTATGAAGAAGGTATAGCAGCAATACGTTCGGATTTAAAAGTTGCTCTTGATAGACCTGAAAAAATGAGAGCATTTTTAACCAAAAATATGAACATTTGGGTTGATAAAAAAGACAATGGATATATGGACATGTCAAAATGGCGCCAGTGCGAAGTAGATAATATCGACTTTGTGGGAGCGACTCTCTGGATTGGCGGCGACCTATCTATGACTACTGACTTAACAAGTGTTGGTTGGGTAGGGATGGACGAAGAGGGAGATTTTATTGTTGGACAACATTCTTTTATGCCAGAAGCCCGTTTAAAGGAGAAAATGGCTACAGATAAGGTTCGTTATGATTTGTGGGCTGAACAAGGATATTTAACTTTAACACCTGGGGAAATGGTCGATTATACAATTGTTGAATCTTGGATAGAAAACTTTGCTAAAGATAAAGACATTCAAGAATTTGACTATGATAAATGGAATGCTTTGCATTTAGCGCAGAATTTAGAAAACAAAGGTTTTACTTGTGTAGAAATACCACAGCGGATTGCTAATCTATCCATTCCAACAAAGACATTTCGTGAAAAAGTGTATGAAAAGAAAGTGAAACATACTGGTGATCCCGTGCTTTTTTGGGCTCTTAATAACGCTGTTATTAAAATGGATGACCAAGAAAATATTATGATCTCGAAAAAGATAAGTAAAAATCGTATTGATCCAGCGGCAGCGGTATTAAATGCATTTGCAAGGGCAATGTATGGGGCGAGTGTAAAAGTTGATGTGTCCGAATTCGCAAATAAAGACTTTCTTAATAAATTATGGAACTAGGGAGGGGGTGAGTGTGTGAAACTATTGGATTCAGTTCGAAAATTCTTCAGCTTTGAGAAAAGGCGAGTAGTTGAGTTAAATAAGGATGATGAAAAATTATTAGAGTGGTTAGGAATTTCACCGAGTGATGTAAATGTAAAAGGGAAAAACGCTCTCAAAGTTGCTACAGTCTTTGCTTGTATCAAAATACTATCTGAATCTGTCTCTAAGCTTCCTCTTAAAATCTATCAAGAGGATGAAAGTGGGATTCAGAAGGCGGCAAGACATTATCTTTACAACTTGCTCAAGTTGCGGCCGAATCCATATATGAGTTCAATGAATCTTTTCGGTGCACTGGAAACTCAAAAGAATTTATACGGAAACAGCTACGCTAACATTGAATTTGATCGAAAAGGCAGAGTAAAAGCTTTATGGCCAATCGATTCCTCAAAGGTGACTGTCTATATCGATGATGTTGGATTACTTAATTCGAAATCAAAAATGTGGTATGTCGTCAATGTGAATGGCAAACAGATTAAGTTAATGCCAGATGAGATGTTGCATTTTAAAAACGGTCTTACTCTTGATGGGCTTGTTGGCGTACCAACTATGGATTATTTAAAATCGACGGTTGAAAATTCAGCTTCAGCACAGAAATTTATAAACAATTTCTACAAACAAGGATTACAGGTAAAAGGGTTAGTTCAATATGTTGGAGATTTAAATGAAGATGCAAAAAGAGTTTTTCGTGAAAATTTCGAGTCCATGTCTAGCGGATTGGAAAATAGCCATCGAATTGCGCTAATGCCAGTGGGATATCAGTTTCAACCCATATCATTAAGCATGTCAGATGCGCAGTTTCTTGAAAATACAGAGCTTACCATTAGGCAAATAGCCACTGCTTTTGGTATCAAAATGCATCAACTTAATGATTTAAGTAAAGCTACTCTTAATAACATTGAACAGCAGCAACGACAATTCTATACAGATACATTGCAAGCTACTTTAACGATGTATGAGCAAGAGATGACTTATAAGCTATTTTTAGACAGTGAGTTGGATAAAGGCTTTTATTCGAAATTCAATGTAGATGCTATTCTACGGGCGGATATTAAAACGAGATATGAAGCTTATAGGACAGGTATTCAAGGTGGTTTCCTCAAACCTAACGAGGCCAGAAGTAAAGAAGATTTACCACCAGAAGCTGGTGGAGATCAATTACTCGTTAATGGGAATATGATGCCGATTGAAATGGCTGGACAGGCTTATTTGAAAGGGGGTGGTAATAGTGGCGAAAACGGAAAAGAAGGAAACGAAGGAGATTCGAGCGTTACCGATGACGATTGAAATTCGTGAGGCGAATGAAGAGGAAGGTAAGCGTACAATTTCCGGGGCCATTAAATACAACACTGAAAGTTCAGAAATGCGAGATTGGTGGGGAGATACCTTTGTGGAAGAGATTGCTGAAGGAGCTTTTGACGAAAGTTTAAAAGTTCGTGACGTTGTGGGTTTATGGTCGCATGACACATCTCAAGTATTAGGAAATACTAAAAGCAACACATTGCGTATCGAAAACGATAAGAAAGAATTGCGTTTTGAATTAGATATTCCAAATACCACTGTAGGTAATGACGCTTGGGAGCTTATTAAACGCGGTGATGTGGATGGTGTCTCATTCGGAATGAAAGTAATAAAAGATAAGTGGTCATCTGAGGAACGAGAAAATGGCAAGCTTTATAAGCGATCTATTCTAAATGCTGAACTTTATGAAATATCACCAGTTGCATTTCCTGCTTATCCAGCTAATGAAGTCAATGTTCGCTCATTAGATGATTTTAAAGCGAATGAAAAACGAGCTGCAAATGAATACCGTAAAAGAAAATTAGCGTTGGAATTAGAGCTTCTGTAGAAAGCTCATTTTTTATGCCAAAATTCAAAGGAGTGTTTAATTTGTCAAAAGAATTACGTGAATTATTAGCGCAATTAGAAGAGAAAAAGTCAGAAGTACGTTCTCTTATGAGTGAGGACAAAGTAGAAGAAGCTGAAGCAATGATGAACGAGGTACGTTCTTTACAAAAGAAAATTGAGTTACAGCGTTCACTTGATGATTCTGAGACAGAACAACGTCAAGTTGGAAACGAATTAGAAACACGCTTTGGCGAAGAAGATATTGAGTACCGCGATGTATTTATGAAAGCATTACGAAACAAACCACTAAATGCCGAAGAGCGAGAATTCCTTGAAAACGAATTAGAACAACGTGCGATGTCTGGACTAACAGGGGAAGACGGCGGTCTTGTTATCCCGCAGGATATTCAAACAAAAATTAATGAATTATCCCGTTCATTTGATGCTCTTGAACAATATGTAACTGTTGAGACAGTTCAAACACGTTCGGGATCACGAGTATTAGAAAAAAATGCGGAAATGGTTCCTTTTGCAGAAATTACGGAAATGGGAGAAATTCCAGAAACGGATAATCCTAAGTTCTCTAATATGGAATATGCAATAAAAGACAGAGCAGGGATTTTACCGTTATCCCGTTCTTTATTGAAAGATAGCGATCAAAACATCCTGAATTATGTGATTAAATGGTTAGGGAAAAAATCAAAAGTTACACGCAATGTGCTTATTTTGAATGTTATTGATAAATTGACAAAACAAGCGATTAAGTCTCTTGATGACATTAAAGATGTACTAAATGTTAAATTAGATCCAGCAATTTCTCCAAATGCAATTTTACTTACAAATCAAGATGGATTTAACTATTTGGATAAATTAAAAGATAAGGATGGAAAATACATTTTACAGCCAGATCCAACAAAGCCGAATCGAAAATTATTTGATGGGAAACCAGTTGTCGTAATTTCTAATCGTTTCTTAAAAACGAAAGGAACGACCGCTAAAAAAGCACCTCTTATTATTGGGGATTTAAAAGAAGCCATTGTGTTGTTTAAACTAGAAGATATGGAGCTAGCTTCTACAGATGTAGGTGGTAAAGCATTCACACGTAACACATTGGATTTACGTGCTATTCAACGCGATGATGTAAAACTTTGGGATAGCGAAGCAGCGGTATACGGGGAATTGGATTTGAGTGCACCTGTTGAACAACCTCAAGAATAGTTTGAGGAGGCTTTTACATGTTAGTTACTGTAGAAGAAGCTAAAGAATGGATTCGGGTGGATGAAGATGATACCCGTACAATTACTATGTTAATCAAAGCAGCTGAAAAATATATTTTCAAAGCAACTGGTAGAACATTCGATGAAAAGAATGAAGATGCCAAGTTGCTTTGTTTATTTTTGGTTTCCGATTGGTATGAAAACCGACTACTTGTAGGAGAAAAAGCCAGTGAAAAAATCAGAACCATTGTTCAGAGCATGATATTACAGCTCCAGTACGCTCCAGAGCCTCAGGAGGAAAGAAAATGAATCCTGCAAAATTAGATAAACGGCTTACATTTCAAGTAAAAGATGAAAATGCAAAAGGGCCAGATGGTGAACCGATTGACAAATATAAAGATGTATTCACTGTATGGGGCTCTTTTATCTTTTTAAAAGGAAGAGAATATTTTCAAGCAGCAGCAGCGAATAGCGAGGTTCAAGGGAAAACAGAAATTCGTTATCGTAGCGACGTTACCGCTGATATGAAAATTAAGTACAAAGATGCCATATATGACATTATTTCAGTCCTTCCAACTGAAAATCATACGTTATTAATCATGTGGAAGCGTGGTGGTATGAATGGCTGATGGTGTAGATTTTATTGGGTTTGACCGTCTTATCACTGGATTGGAAGCGATGGGAGCACGTGGTGAGGAAATAGAAGATAAGGCCCTTGCAGCAGGTGGAGAACCTATTCGAAAAGCAATTGCAGAACGAGCGCCTAGAAGTACAACGCCTAAACCACCATCAAAAAGTGAACCGTGGCGTACTGGAAAACATGCCGCTGATCAGATTAAAGTTACAAAGGCTAGGTTAGAAGGTGGCGTTAAAACGGTGAAAATTGGTCTTGATAAGGCTGATCGATCTCCGTGGTTTTATTTAAAATTCCATGAATGGGGAACGTCGAAAATGCCAGCGCATCCATTCGTGGAACCAGGCTTTAATGCTTCTAAAGCAGAGGCTGTACGTGCTATGACAGATATTTTAAAAAATGAAATGAGGCTGAATTTGTGATAAATTTACGCCCTGTTATTTTACAAGCTCTTGAGGCAAATCAAGAGCTTGTTTCATTGTTAGGTGGAAAACGCATTTATTATAGAAAAGCAAAAAACGCAACAGAATTTCCTAGAATCACATTTTTTGAGTTAGATAACAGACCTGATGGTTTTGCGGATAATAAGGAAAGCGAAAGTGAAATTCTGTTTCAAATTGATATCTGGTCAAAGAATAGCACGACAGCAATTCATCAAAAAGTGAATGAAGTCATGAAAAGTATTGGTTTTTCACGTTATGCAGTTGCTGATTTATATGAAGAAGATACACAAATTTTTCATTATGCGATGCGATTCGCGAAAGGAGTGGAATTATAGATGGCTGGAGAGGTTATAAAAATTAGCTCGACTGTCGGTGTAGATAGTCTTGTTTATGCAAAAGTGTTACAAGATGATGCGATGGGTGTTGACTATTCAACAGTAAAGAAAATGGAAGGTGCCGTAAAGGTTAAATTAACTAAGAAGGTATCTTCAGAAGTCATGTGGAGTGATAACAGGAAATCAGAAATTGCGGAATCTGATGGTGAAACTGAAGTGGAAATTGAAGTTCGAGGATTGTCACTTTCTACAAAGGCTGACATTGAAGGGTTCCCTGAAGTGCAAGATGGGGTTTTGGATGAGAAGCGTGAAGGAGAGAAACCGTATTTAGCAATTGGGTTTCGTTTCTTAAAAGCGAACGATAAATATCGATACGTTTGGTTATTAAAAGGAAAACTTTCACAAGAAGAAGAAGAGGCTGAAACTAAGAAAGATAAACCAAACTTCCAAACAACGAAACTTAAAGGTTCCTTCATTGAACGTGATTTTGATGATAGAACGAAGTTTACAGCTGATGAAGATGAACCAACATTTACAAAAGCTGTTGGAGATAATTGGTTTAAAAAGGTATATGAAAAGCCTGTGGCACAGCCGCCAGCAGAGCAGAAGTAAGAGGGAGTATAAACTCTCTCTTTTTTATTAAATAAGGAGGAATAGATCATGAAATTAACTTTATTGATTAATGGAGAAAAGGAAATTTTTCAGTTACCAGATTTTATTCCAGCGCGTTTAATTCGCAAGTCAACAGAGCTTGCGGAAATTCCAAGCAATCCAGATAAAGCAGATTTAGACAAAATGGTTAAGTATGTGACGGAGGTTTATGGAAATCAGTTCACAGTAGACCAGTATTGGGATGGTGTGGACGCTCGTAAATTTTTATCGACAACAACAGAGGTCATTAATTCTCTTATAAATGAAACAGTAGAAGCAGCAGGTGGTACAACTGGGGGGACAAGTGAAGACCCAAACCAATAGAGGGAGGAGGGCTAACGTTCAAGGAATTTATGGACGAGCTCTACCTCTCTTTATTGCGTCAAGGATATAAACATCATCAAATCGATAATGAGATGGATATTTGGCATTACCTAAGACTAAATCAAAAAAATAGCCAGCAAGGAAATGTAGAAAAGGAAAATTCTAACGAAATCTACGTTCCTGCGGAAAACATTATCTAGGGAGGGAGGCGGAAAAATGGCAAATGAAATCAATAACTTAGTTGTCCGACTGTCTCTGGATAATATTAATTTTCGACAAGGTATCGCAAATTCTGGTCGTGCAGTACGTACATTGCAGAATGAACTAAGGTCTATCAGTACAGGTATGGGCGGATTTGCAAGCGCAAGTCAACAAACACGTGCAAAAATGGATGTTTTAAACCGTATTATTGAAGCACAAAAAGAAAAAGTTAGAGCCTTAAGACAAGCATATGATCAAAATAAGGCGAAACTCGGTGAAAATAATGCGGCTACTCAGCGATATGCTGCACAAGTAAATAGAGCTGTAGCAGATTTAAATCGTTTCGAAAATGAACTTAAACAATTAAACCGACAAGCAGAGCAAAAAGGAATTGAGAAGCTCAATAATTCGTTAAAAGCATTGCAAGCTGAATTCCGATCCATCACCACCGGGATGGGCGGATTTGCGAACGCCGCGGACCAAACGCGAGCTAAAATCGATGTTTTAACACGAATGGTTGATAAGCAAAAAGAAAAAGTTAGAGAATTACAATCTGTTTATAATCGTGTAAAAGCAGAAGAAGGCGAAGCGAGTCAATCGGCACAACGTTATGCGGAGCAAATTCATAGGGCTACTGCTGAATTAAATCGATTTGAAACAGAATTACAGCGTTCCAATCGTGAGTTAGAGCAACAAGGCAATCGCTTATTAAACTTTGGTAATCGTATGGAGACGTTGGGGAATCATCTACAAAATGCTGGTGCTCAAATTGGTATTGTTTTTGGTGGGATGACCTATGCCATAGGACGTGGATTGAAGTCAGCGGTAACCGAGTCTATGAATTTCGAACAGCAAATGGCAAACGTCAAGGCTGTTAGTGGTGCTACTGGTAACGAAATGAAAAAACTCAGTGATTTATCAGTTGAAATGGGAGAGAAAACAAAATTCTCGTCTGTGGAAGCAGGTAAAGGTGTAGAAGAGTTAATAAAAGCAGGTGTCGGTTTAACGGACATTATTAACGGTGGTTTAGAAGGCGCTCTTAACTTAGCAACAGCTGGAGAATTAGAACTAGGTGAAGCGGCTGAGATTGCATCTACAGCACTAAATTCATTTAAGGCAGATAACCTCTCTGTAGCAGAGGCAGCTAATATTTTATCTGGCGCAGCTAATGCTTCTGCTACAGATGTACGCGAATTAAAATATGGATTATCCATGGCATCGGCAGTCGCGGCTGGTACAGGTTTAACATTTAAGGATACCAGTACGGCTTTAGCGGTTTTTGCACAAAATGGATTAAAAGGTTCTGATGCAGGTACATCTTTGAAAACGATGCTTCTTAATCTAGTACCTTCTACAAAAGAAGCGACACGTACTATGTTTGATCTAGGTCTTGGTGCAATGGATACAAACAAAGCTATGCAATTTCTTGAAGAAAGAGGTATAAAACCGCAAGGAAGTTCATGGGAAGAGTTAGCTCAACAAATTCATAAATACCTTGAAGAACAAGAAGGGTTAGGACGTTATACAAAAGAACATGCGAAAGCATGGGAAAAATTATTAGAAGAGCAAAATATGTATTCCAGTGCTTTTTATGATGCCCATGGAAAAATTAAATCTTTAGCAGATATATCTCAATTACTTAAAGAAAAACTTGCTCATTTGACCGATGCGCAAAGGCAACAAGCTCTTCAAACGATGTTTGGTACTGATGCTATCCGTGCAGCGAACATTCTATATAAAGAAGGTGCTGACGGTGTAAAAAACATGTATACAGAAATGTCTAAAGTAACCGCGGCGGATGTTGCAGCTACAAAGATTAATACTTTATCAGGTCGTATTGAATTATTGAAAAGTGCATTTTCAACTATGAAAAAGACAATTGGTGATGCACTTGCCCCTGTTATTAGCGTGTTTGTTGCTGGGTTACAAAAACTTGTTGATGGATTTAACTCACTTCCCGCTCCTGTACAAAAGACAATAGCGATTATAGGTGGTGTTGTACTTGCTTTAACTGCAGTTGCCACAGCTATTGGTGTAGTCCTAGCGGCAGCTGGAGCGATAGTATCGGGAATTGGAGCATTAGCGACTGCATTAGGAATTGTAGGTGGTGCGGCAGGTCTTGCTAGTGCTGCAGTGGGTGTATTAGGAAGCGCAATTGCTGTTTTAACGGGGCCAGTCGGATTGGTAGCAGCTGCACTCATCGGAACAGGTGTAGTTGCTTATAAAGCGTATCAAAAGGCAACTGAAGATAGTATCGACAGTGTAAATCGTTTTGCCGAAAATACGGAAGGGAAAGTAAGTTCTTCTACAAAGAAAGTTCTTGGTGAATATTTTAAGTTATCTGACGGTATTAGACAAAAATTAACTGAAATTAGATTGAATCACGAAGTAATAACAGAAGAACAGTCGCAGAAGTTAATTGGTCAATATGACAAATTAGCTAACACAATTATTGAAAAAACCAACGCAAGGCAGCAAAAAGAAATTGAAGGACTTAAAAAGTTTTTTGCTGATTCATATGTTTTAACTTCTGAAGAAGAAAACAAACGTATAGAACAATTGAATCAACACTATGAACAAGAAAAGTTAAAAACACAAGAAAAAGAGAATAAAATTAAAGAAATTCTTCAAACAGCTGCTCAAGAAAAACGGGAATTGACTACATCAGAAAGGATTTCTATACAGGCTTTACAAGATGAGATGGACAGAGTTGCGGTTGAACATATGACCAAGAATCAAATGGAACAAAAGGTCATCTTGGAAAATATGCGTGTACAAGCGAGTGAGATTACAGCTAGACAGGCAGCGGAAGTTGTAGAGAATAGTGCCAAAGCAAGAGATAAAGTTATTGAAGATGCGAAAAAGACTCGTGATGAAAAGATTGCAGAGGCAATTCGTCAGCGTGATGAAAATAAAACGATTACTGCTGATGAAGCGAACGCAATCATTGCAGAGGCAAAACGCCAGTATGATAGTACAGTTTCTACAGCGAAAGATAAACATAAGGAAATTGTAAACGAAGCAAAAGCGCAGGCGGGTGAACACGCAAACCAAGTTGACTGGGAAACAGGTCAAATTAAATCGAAATATCAAGTCATGAAAGATGATGTAGTTCAAAAAATGCGGGATTTATGGTCAGATGTTAAAAATAAATGGGAAGATCTAAAAAAATCTACAAGCCAAAAAGTAGAAGAAATAAAAAATACAGCTTCTCAAAAATGGGAGGATATGAAAAAAGCTGTACGAGATAAAATGCAAGAAGTAAAAAGTAGTGTGCAAGATAAATGGCAAGAGGTAGAAAAATTCTTTAGTTCTATCGATTTATTTTCTATTGGTAAAAGTATCTTAGAGGGACTTGGAAGAGGAATAGATGCAGCTTCTGGGGGTTTATTTAGTAAAGCTGCAGGGATTGCTAAAGAAATTAAAGATACTATTTCTGGAGCGCTTGAAATAAATAGCCCAAGTAAGGTTATGATCCCTTTGGGTAGTGCTGTTCCAGAAGGCCTTGGAGTGGGTATAGATAAAGGACAAGTATTTGTTGTAAGCGCCGCGAAAAGGGTAGTAGGTGCTTTAAACTCTCAAATGAAAAATATTGGACCAGTATTTTCTAGTATAGCATCAGATGGTTTACGTAAGATTTCAGAACAAGATTTGTTCCAATTAAACGGCAACGACCCGCTTACTGAATATTTCAATGCAATATTTGTAGATGGAGATTGGCAAAACGATTGGATTACACATTTACCTGCTAATATGCGCGATATTGTTAAGAATATAGGGAAACAATTCGAACGTTTCGCAGGACTAACAAAAGTCGAAGTAAATAGATTTCCAAAATGGCAAGAGGTTTTATCTGATAATCCAGAGGAGATATGGTACAGACCTTTAGAACCACTGACTCAACAAAGTTACATGACGTCGTTAAATAAAGAAATCAATCTTACTGTCAATATGACAAACTCACTAGATGGAAAAGAACTATCAAAAGGAACGTATCGTTATACAACAGAGTTTCAAGATCGTGAAATGGAAAGAAGAAAGCAATTTGAGGGGTGATGATATGTATGGGGAAATTAGGATTTTCATTTAACGATATTCGAAAAGATTATATTCTCATGTTAGTTGGTAGGAAGCGCCCAACGTGGGCTCCAATCAGAAGGAGATTAGTAAGAGTCCCTCATCGTGCAGGGGCTTATTTAATGAATACCGAAACAGAGGAACGTCGTATAGACGTTCCTATTTTTATTAAGGCCAATAAAGATATAGCTGATTTACAAAAAATAAAAGAGGATTTGGCAGATTGGTTATTTACTCAAGAACCAGCTGAATTAATTTTTGATGATGAGCCAGACCGAACATACCTTGCTGTTGTCGATGGTGAGCTAGATCTTGAGGAGTTAGTTAATAAAGGAAAAGGTGTTATTACTTTTGTTTGCCCAATGCCTTATAAACTAGGAAAAATGCAAACTCATGCGTTCGAACGAACTTGGACAACAGAAATAACTTCTCGCTTTAAGAATGCTGGGAGCGTAGAAGCACCTGCACTAATTGAGATTGATGTGGAACAACCCTCGACATTTTTAGACGTTTGGTTCGGAAAATATCCTAGCGAAAGAAATTACTTCCGCATTGGCTATCCCCTCACTGTAGAAGAAAAAACGGTACAGGAGCGCGAACGTGTCATGTGGGATGAGATGTCTACTACAGTAGGATGGACTCCTGTTACAGGTCAATTTGACGATATGAAGGGTACGGGCTCTTTCAAAGTGAGAGATGGTTACGCGCTTTATTGTGAGGATTATGGGAAGGAAAAAGGATTTCATGGCGCAATCGCCAAGAAGAATATCCCGTCAGGACCGCTTCAAGACTTTGAGATGGAAGCGTGGGTGCGTCTGAAATCAGCGAATATCGGGCAAATGGGGCGTGTGGAAGTGCTTCTTTTAGATGAAGCAAGCAACATTGTTACACGTATCAATATGAACGACCTCTATTGGGATGCTGAACTGACAAAAGCGCACATGAAAATCGGAAATGCCGGAACACCAGGTAGTTTACGTAAGTTAGTCGATACAAACGGGTCACATCCTAATACGTTTAACCAATTCTACGGACGCTTGAGAGTAGCTAGACGAGGGAATCAATGGTCTGTATATGTAGCGCGTTTTAAAGATGGAACGGAGATTGACGATGCTTCATTAGTAGAACGCTGGATTGACGAAAGTGGAAATCCAATGACTAGCAGAAAAATAGCACAAGTTATGATTTCGATTATGGCGTGGGATGTCAATGATCCAGTTTCAGTGATGAGTATCGATGACTTAAAAATCTGGAAAGTGAATAAAGTACCCGAAAATACCAAGCCTTATATTTTCGATAAAGGCGATAAAGTCGTTATCGATGCCGAGAAAAGTTTGGTGACGATTAATGGTAAAGATGCGATAAATATCAAAGATATTTTCAGTGATTTTCCAGTTGTGATACGTGGTGATAACAGGGTTGATATTATGCCGGGCGATGTAGGCGTAGCAACGATCAGCTTTAGGGAGCGATACAGATAATGAAGATGAACGGAATTTTACATGTCGTAGACTTTAAAACAGAACAAATTGTATCAGCTATCCAGCCGGACGATTATTGGGACGATAAACGTCACTGGGAACTCAAGAATAATGTAGATACACTTGATTTTACAGTGTTTGATAATACAAAACATGCAGCAACTCTTATGCAGCAGAACTTAGTATTAAAAGAAGTTAGGGACGGCCATATTGTTCCTTATGTAATTACTGAAATTGAAAAGAATTCTAATAATAGGTCAGTAACTGTCTATGCATCGGGCGAGTGGATTCTATTAGCTAAAGCGGGATATATCATGCCGCAACGAATTGAAAGTAAGACAGTAAATGAGTTTATCGATATGGCATTGCCAGGAACGAAATGGAAGCGGGGACGTACAGAATATGCAGGCTTTCACACGATGACTATCGACGAACCTATCAGCCCACTTAAATTTCTAAAAGACATAGCTTCTTTATTTGATTTAGAAATTGTTTATAGATGTGAAGTAGCGGGTTCACAGGTGGTGGGCAGATACGTCGATATGGTAAAAAGACGTGGGAGAGTTACGGGTAAAGAAGTTACTTTGGGTAAGGACTTAAAAGGTATTGTACGCAGAGAAAACTCTCAGAACATTTGTACAGCACTTTTCGGTTTTGTTAGAGGTGAAAATGAAAAGATAATCACCGTCGAAAATATTAATAATGGTCTCCCTTACATTGTGGACAACGATGCATTTCAAAGGTGGAGTGAGAACGGTCAACACAAGTTTGGATTTTATACACCAGAAACCGAAGATTTAAACATGACAGATAAACGTCTTATGACATTAATGGAAATCGAGTTAAAAAAACGTATTAATAGTTCTGTCAGCTATGAAGTTGATGCACAAGATATTAGTCGTGTGCTCGGCTTAGCACATGAGGAAATCAATGAAGGCGATACAATTCGAATTAAGGACACGGGCTTTACACCGAAACTTTATTTAGAAGCAAGAGCGATTGCTGCTGATGAATCATTCACAGACCCTACACAAGATAAATACGTATTTGGTGACTATCGTGAGATTGTGGACCCGAACGAAGAATTAAGGAAGCTATACAATAAAATTCGTGGTTCTTTAGGAAGTAAAGCGAATAAAGAGTTACTAGAGCAATTGGAAAAGTTAGCAGAACAAGCAAAAGGTGAAGCGGAACAAGCCATTAGAGAATCACAAGCAGCAAAAGATCTATCTGAGAAGCTGAAAGAAAATATAGAACAAAATATGGTTGAAATCATTGAATCAGCTAATCCACCGACTACGAACCTTAAGCCTAACAAGACCCTTTGGCGTGATATTAATGGGCGGCCAGGAATTTTAAAGATATGGACAGGTGCTGTTTGGGAAACTGTTGCTCCAGACATTGAACCTTTAAAACAGGAAATCGAGTCTACGAAAACAGAGTTAAATAAAAAAGTAGAAGTTGTTCAAAATGAACAAGGTGAAGTGAATCAAAAAATTGTGGAAATGGAAAAAACGAATGTAGGATTTAAAACTTCCATAGAAGAATTAACCAAACAAGGTAATGAAATTGGCGATAAGGTTAATACCATCGAACACACTGTGGAAGGTACACAACAAACAATCACTGATATCCAGTCCACAACAGATACGCTTACAAAAACGACAAACGAAATGAAGCAAACGGTAGATACTAATAGTTCAACAATTCAAAAAGTACAGCAGGATCAATCGATTATTAGCAAAGATGTGACTCAAGTTAAACAGGCGGTAGGTAGCTTAGAAACAACTGTTAAAAATGTTACTGAAGCTCAGACAGAACAAGGACAGGTCATTTCACAACAATCATCTCAAATTAAACAACTGAGTAATGAAGTGAGTTCTAAGGTTACAGCGAAGCAAGTTGAAGAATACATCGGTGGTATTGGGTCGCAGAACAAGTTGATTAACGCTATTTTCACAGAAAAGAAAATAGATGATCGAGGGAATGAACTTTCTAAAACGCCTTCTTATAAAGGTTGGAAAGTTTATAGTGGGGCTGGTGGAATTGTTCAACCAGACTCTTCATTAACAAAAGATAATGACTATACAATAAAGGTCCAAGTTTCTGATCAGCCAGATAATAAATATTATGGCATAAGCCAAACAATTCCTTGTCAACCTGGAGAACAGCTAGTTGCATCTGTATACATTTATACAAAAGATAAGTCAGTCATAGATCAGAGTGGTGCTTTGGAATTAAAGTTTAATAATGGCAGCACTCATATTAAACAATTCTCAAAAGAATTTGAATTTGTTAATCATAACTGGGTTCGTATCGTTTTACCTGTGACAGCACCAAATGAACCTATAACTCAAGTTGAATTTCGTTTACAGCTTAGGAGAAACGGAGAAATTTGGTTTGCTCATCCAATGTTGCAAAATGGGACAAAGCCTTCTAGTTTCTTTCCGAACCCTAAAGACTTAACAAACTATCAAGAAACGCTTGATAAACTTGCGGATAAGGTAGCGACAGAAGAATTTAACAAAAAGACTACAGAGCTGTCTTCTGCTATTGAACAAACAAACGAAAGTATTAAATCCAAAGTAGAAAAAACTGAAGTGTACACCAAAGAACAGGCTAATGAGCAATTTGCAACTAATGCTTATGTAAAAACAATGGAATCAGTCATTGAGCAAAATGCTGAAGAAATCAATTTAAGGGTAAAATCCGGAGAAATTGCGGCTGCTCTTAACATGACACATCAACAAGTTCTAATTAATGCGAATAAAATCAACCTTGTTGGCCATGTAACAGCTCAGCATATTAAAGGGCAAGTATTGGAAGGGGTAAAATTAAAAACATCAGCCGATCCACAAACAGGAAGATATATAGAAATTAGTCAACGGAATATATTCTTCTATGATGACAAAAACGAAAAAAGAGTTTATTTAGGTTTTTACAACAGACCAGACGGAGGGTTACAACCTACATTTATGTTAGGACGTGGTGCTGGTGATGCTGATAAATTAAGCGGAACAATGGCTCTTACTCAAATAGTCCCTAAAATTAATGGACAATACGATTATTCGCGGGCTGTAGGTCAATTAGAAATGATTACTTATTATAATGCAAATGAGAATGCGTTTAGTTCCGATAATTATATACGATTTTGGAGACAAAATAGTGGCATGACTATTTTTGCAGCAGGTCAACTCCTGCTTGAATCTAATAACTTGATTGACATATCAACTAATTGGACTCATAGTGAAGGGAAAAATATTCAGTTAAAAGCAACGAGAAATTTTTATGCGGAAGCTCACAATGTAGTGGATTTAAGGGCGAATAATGGATTTTTCTTTCCGGATTCGAAAGGTCAGTGGATTTTTCCAAAAAAAGACCTAAATCCAGGTAAAAATTCGATTGCATTCTTTGATAATGGTAGTGATGCAGATTTAAGGCTTGCGTATATAAGGATAAGGAGTTCTCATATACATGAGTATTCGAATAAAGTTCAGTTCATAAGATCGGGTGACAGCTCAACGAAATATGCGCCTATAGAAATCGGCGCTCTACGTATTTACAAACAAGATAATATCGCTACTGGTAACATTTGGGCTGAAGGGAAGATATATTCAGAAGGTAGCCCAGTTACTAGTTCGAAAAAATTAAAAACAAATATAAGGGACGTTGACTTTAGTCCGCTTGAAAAAGTAATGTCTCTTGAATTGAAGCAATATAACCGCAAGCACGAAATTCCCACTCTTTATAAAATGCGAGAAAATAAACCATCGGATAAAACAGAGCCGTATACAATTAATGATATTCGAACTGAATATGGATTTATAGCTGATTATACTGATGAGGTGTTTAAGGATGATGAGGTTGAAGCAATCGAACTTTATGCTCTTTCTTCAATTTCAGCAGGAGCCATAAAAGAATTGAACATCAAATTAGAACAAGAAAAAAAGGAATTACAGAATCGTATTACCGCGTTAGAAGATTTGGTTCAAAAACTGATAAACGAAAAAACAGAGCAGCAATAGCTGGTCTGTTTTATTTTGTTTTAAAAAGGGGGGTGGATAAAGTGGAGGGGTTACAAGAGGTAAGAAACGACATGCAAGAAATGAAGCAAGAAATCAAAGAAATAAGGTTTGACATTAAAAGCTTGGAAATGCGTACAACAGGCAACGAAAAAGATATTGATAATATCAACAAACAGTTAGATAAAATCAGTGCTAACACGACTTGGATTTTACGCCTCATTGTTGGTGGAATCGTGGGAGCTATTCTTACTTTCTTATTGAAAGGGGGTGGTATGTAATGATTGAAATGAGCGTAATGATTGGCATTGTCGTTGGCCTTTCACAGATTGTAAAGACAATTGGATTACAAACAAAATATGTTCCGTTATTAAATGTAACGCTTGGCATTGTGCTAAGCGTTTTATTTTTGGATGGAGATATCAAAACGGGTGTATTTAAAGGAATCATCATTGGACTGTCAGCAAGTGGATTGTTTGACCACACAAAAATTTTGAAAAAGGATGCTGATATGAAATGAAAAGGGGAATGAAGTGGAGTTTTTCAATTGCAGTAACATTTATTTTAGTGCTATCTATTGCTACAAGTACATTCGCTGACAGAGTTTTGATTATTCCAGATTTACCTAAGATTCCATATAGAAATGGTGTAGGGGCTTATGAAGGTGTTGTGGCGCATAGTACAGCAACTCCAGAAGCGCCAGCAATTAATATTCAAAAATACGAGTCTCGTACATGGCGTAATGCATTTGTTCATTATGCGGTCGATTGGAATGAAACAATTCAGATTGCATCCGCAAATTATATTGCATATGGTGCAGGGCCATACGCAAATAAACGATTTGTGCATGTAGAGCTATGCGAAACAGCTGATTATACAAAATTCAAACGTTCATATGAAAAATACGTAAAGTTATTAGCAAAAATCTTGCGTAATCGTGGTTTATCTGTAGAAAAGGGATTGTGGACACACAGCGATGTAACGCACTATTTAGGTGGTACAGATCATGAAGATCCACTATCTTATTTACGCAAGCATGGTGTATCAGAAGCACAATTTCGTGCTGATGTAAAACGTGCATATCATAATTCAAATGTAGAAGTGTCTGTTCCTGAAAAACCTTCTAAACCAGAAGAAGTTCCAACGGCTGTTACAGACGGTATTGCTTATATCGAAGGATACAACGTTAACTTACGTAAAGGGCCAGGGACAAGTTATTCTAAAATTCGTCAGTTAAATAAGCCAGAAGCATATATTGTATGGGCCGAAAAAGATGGATGGTTAAATCTTGGAGCGAATCAATGGATTTACTACAATCCTTCTTATGTACGATTTAATAAAAAAAGCACAGTCGATTCCTCGATTGTCGGGAAACGTGTTGTTTCTAAGGTTAATAACTTACGTTTCTACAATTCTCCGTCTTGGCAAGATAAAGATGTAGCTGGTACAGTTGATGCAGGATTAGGATTTACGATTGATGCAAAAGTAACTGTTAACGGTTCCCCACAATACAAAGTGCACAATAGTAAAGGAAAAACATACTATATCACAGCGAGCAAAGCCTATGTATATGTGAAGTAAAAAGATGGGTCTCCGATTTAGGGGACCCATCTTTTTTATTTCCATTCAATTAGAGTACGCTTATTACATCTACGACAAATAAACCCCTCGGCCTTATGTACAACATATTGTTTTTTAGTACAATTTGGACATTTTACAAGCTGCTTTCCCATCGCTCCATATATAAAAAGGACAGAGAAAAATGCCAATCCTATACCTGGCAAAATCCCGATTATAGTAAAAAGTAATACTACTGAAATTAATAAGCCAAACACACCAATTAGAAAGTATATAAGTCTTTTTAATTGGTTTCCTGTAGAACTTTTCTTTTCTTTCAATTCAATAATAAAAGTTTCTCCGTCAGCTGTTTTTCGTAACTCCATAAAATTCACTCCTTTTCTTCATTCCATATGTCCTCCACTTTCATATCAAGTGCTTTTGCTATACGCATAGCGACCCGTAATGTCGGTTCACTTTTTCCTCTTACTATCATACTTAACGTTTGATCTGTTATTCCAGCACGTTTCGCTAATGCTGATTGTTTAATCATTCTTTCAGCTAAAATTACTTTCAATTTACAATTCATAAAATCCCTCCTTTTAAAACATTCAATCAATCTTTTGAAAAACCTTTTGATTTTTTTATTATTGGACAAACAAGTTTGCGACTTCTAAGTCATATACCTATATCAAGACCACGAGGAAGCCTACGTGGAATCAAGGACATCAAGAAGGGAGAGAGGTATATGCGTTGGCAGTATAATCATTTAAACACAACTCCATATCTACATCCTTCAAAAGAATTGCGTCAAATGTACAACGAATCTAGGTCAAGAGCAGAGACGGAATCCATTCTCAACCATATGAAAAAGCACAATGTATTCAATGATAAGGACTACAAAGGATACTTTAGTCTTTCGCAAGTTGTTGAAGAAGATTTATATGGAGAGGAAGAAGATATTCTTAATTGGGAAATTTTAATGGATTGCTACGATGTTGTTCTTACAAGATCGGGGATTAAATTTCGTGAGAAGGAAGAGGAGGAATAAAGATGACACTTGCAGGGGAAGCAATGATTATTTGGACGGCAACAGGCTTGTCTGTAATTGGAATGAAAGTAGCTGAAAAAATGGGAAAGAGTATTCCACATTGGCTTCCAAATGTCACCTTGTACACAACGCTCACAGGCTCGTTCGTATACCTTCTACGTTATGTTCTCGTTTTGTTTCTATGAAGGAATGTGATGTGGAAATCCACCACTATATGTAACACAAGTGGTTAAGCTTGTATGCACGTATTCCTTGAAACAGGGATATATACCCTCCATTAGAGGGATATGGGGAGTGATTTTATGTTGGAGTTATTGTCTGTCCCAGTGGCAGCATTATTTTTCGCTCTATATGGTGATCGATTTAAAAGTAAGGATGACGATAAATACAAAATACAAGTATTCTTTGAAGTATCAGGAATTGCAATAAAAAAGGAAGATAAGCTGCAGTACCCGAAGTTCCAAAAACAAATTGAAGATGATTGTAGTACAACGTATGTATACAAATTACCTTTAGGTATGCCGAGTAAAATTATTCAAAAGGTTGAGGATGTTGTCTCTGAAGGGCTAAGTAAACCAGTCCGAATTGATTACGATAATTACAAGTTAAATATTCGTGTATTTCATAGAGATATACCGAAAAAATGGTCATGGTCTAAAGGGTTGGTGGCAGAAGGAAGTTGGTGTGTTCCAATGGGGCAGAGTTTGGAAGAATTGATTTATCATGATTTTGAAAAAACACCGCATATGACATTAGGCGGACTCACACGAATGGGTAAGACAGTATTCTTAAAGAATGTGGTTACATCGCTTACTATAGCTCAACCAGAATATATTCATCTGTACATCATTGATTTAAAAGGTGGTTTGGAATTCGGACCATATAGAAACTTAAAGCAAGTGGAGTCTATTGCAGAAACACCACTAGAAGCATTTAAAGTATTGAATGATATTCATGAGAAAATGGCAGATAAGATGTGGTACATGAAGGAGAAGCATTATACAAACGTTGTAGAAACAAATATAAAAGAGCGCTATTTCATTATAGTTGATGAAGGGGCAGAATTATGTCCTGATAGAAGTATGGATAAAAAGCAGCAGAAATTACTAGGGGCATGTCAGCAAATGCTTTCGCATATAGCACGTATAGGTGGTGCGCTCGGCTTTAGACTTATATTTTGTACACAGTATCCAACTGGAGATACATTACCTCGACAAGTTAAGCAAAATTCAGATGCGAAGCTTGGTTTCAGATTGCCGACACAAACAGCTTCTCAAGTGGTTATAGATGAACCTGGATTAGAATCGATAAAAAGCATTCCAGGGCGGGCGATTTTCAAAACTGATCGACTCACTGAAATTCAAGTACCTTATATTAGTAATAAAATGATGTGGGACCATTTAAAACGATATGAGGTGGAGGAACATGCACATTCAGACACATATCAAAATCAACCGTCAGATGGCGATACTTGCGACGATTAGAAAGCTACAGTTTGCAACAAGAAGGCATTTAATGTGCGTTCATGATATGGGTGGTATACGGAATGCGAATCGAATTATGGCTGATATGAAACAATATGTGAGCAAAACGATGTACGGGAAAGAATATGTGTACTACCTCAATAAAGAAGGGCATGCAATGTTTGGTGATGATGGTAAAGTTGTATCGAGGGGGAAACTTGCTCATGCCTTATTACGCAATGAAGCTTGGTTGTGTTTGTTTTGCCCAGATGATTGGCAAGTGGAAACGGAAATCCGATACAGAAAGAATGGAGAGAAAAAGAAGATTATCCCCGATGTGAAATTTCGCGATGAAGAATCAATACTTCATGCGGTGGAAATAGATCGTACTCAAAAGATGGTTGTAAATGATAGAAAGTTAAAGTGCTATGAAGAGTTTACAAAAATATATAAACAAAAATATAAAGGAAAAGTGCCAGTAATCCATTTCTTTACGATTACAAAATATAGAGAACAGAAACTGGAAAAACTGGCAGCAAAATATGATGTGTTTGTAAAAGTATATGTAATAGAAGAATTTTAATCACATTCAAATTTAAGGGAATATATATAAGAAGAGAGTGGTATAAATTTGACCACTCTCTTTTGACCACGCTGACCACGCTGACCACATTGACCACAGCTTGTACCACATTTATTATTTACTTTGTGTCTATTTTGTCTAAAATATAAAATATAGCTAGACAAAAATGCTTATTTTATAACATAATGGACACATCCCCCTTATAGGGGTGTAAAGAAAAAACATTGACAAATATAAAATGGCTAGCTATAATTTTGTTTGTTGCCTTGAGGTGATATGATATGAAATGGTCCATCCATCAATTAAACAAATTGAGACATAAAGGATTGACTTTGGATGAGATGGTAGATGTAAGTGAGCTGAAAGAAATCGAGAAAGACATTCGTTCGATTGATCCTGTTCATGTAACAGGTAGAGTTGATTTTGGCTCCAATAAGTTTACGTTTCATCTACATATAACAGGAAGCATGATTTTACCATGTTCTCGCTCTTTAGTAGATGTGACATTACCATTTGACGTGAAAACAACTGAGGTGTTCCAAACTTCAAAAGAAGAGTATGAAACAGAAGCAGAAATCCATTATTTAGAAGGAGAAGTACTTGACTTACTCCCTATAATCAAGGAAAATATACTTTTGGAAATCCCAATGCAAATTTTCAGTGATGATGTTTCTGGAGGAACACCGATGCAAGGTCAAGACTGGCAAGTGATTTCGGAGGAAAGCAAAGAAAAGTCTGTTGATCCACGATTAGCAGGACTTGCGAAGTTTTTTGACAAATAATCGGAAGACTGGTTCAGGCCTTCATATGAAAATAATAATTTCTTTTAAGGAGGTGGGAAGAATGGCTGTACCTTTTAGAAGAACTTCTAAAACAGTAAAAAGAAAGCGTCGTACGCATTTCAAATTATCAGTACCTGGTATGGTAGAGTGCCCAAGCTGTGGTGAAGCAAAATTAGCTCACCGTGTATGTAAAGCATGCGGTACTTACAAAGGTAAAGAAGTAATCAGCAAGTAATTGCGAAAAAATAAACGTAGAAGGATGTCCTTTTGCGTTTATTTTTTTTGTTTTTTTATAAAAGTGTTTGAATGGATTCCGCTATTTTAGGGCAGCAAGACGTGCGCCTTAAGGTTCGGAGAGAAATAAGGAAGAAAGCTAGGAGCTCGTTTTCCTGTAGCTTTTAGAAAATAAAAAATATATTCTTTGCTTGTTTGTATTCTATCTTTTCTAGTAACTGCATATGTTTAATAAAAAATGCATAAGGAGGACTAGAAAGATGGTGACAACAAGACAAGATGCATGGACTGATGATGAAGATTTGCTTCTAGCAGAGGTAGTACTCCGGCATATTCGAGAAGGTGGAACACAACTGTCTGCTTTTAAGGAAGTTGGGAGAAACCTATCTCGCACACCTGCAGCCTGTGGATTTAGATGGAATTCTTATGTTAGAAAGCAATATAAAGAACGTATTGAAGAAGCGAAACAAATGCGAAAACGAGAAAATTATGAACAAAAGCAACCGAAAGTTATGTCTCATACTTCTACAACAATTACATTCGATGATGTGATACATTTTTTGCAAACATATAGAGATGAACAAGAATCAAGAGTGTTACAACAGAAAATTGAATTGTTACAAAAGGAAAGAGAAAGGCTTCTTCAGCGTCTATCCGTATATGAGGAAGAGTACCGAACGCTGCTTGATTATATTGATCGAAAAAGAAGTGTAATGATTTTAGAGAAAACAGGAGAAAACGTTATTCATACGAATGAAACATTGGAAAAAATAAAAAAATAAAAACAGCTGGGAAGCAGCTGTTTTTATTTTTTCGCGAGGCATTCTTGAATGTTAAGATAGAACATAATGAATGAGAGACTCACGAAAATACTATTTTATGCAGACTCTTCATTTGTAACCGCATTCAAATTAGTTGCTGGATGCCAAATATAAAATTCGCCCTCTGCAGTTGTGATTTGTTGGAATGATAATGCATTCCAAAATGGTGCGGATTGAATACGAGCAATTGTTTTGATAGGGAATTGCAAATTTTTTGCATAATTTACAAGCATTCGACCAAAACCTTGTTTTTGAAAAGACGGTAATACTTCCAGTTTGGACAGTTCGATATAAGGTCCTGTAATATCAAGATTTGCTTCGTCATGTCTTCTCATATACAAGCTCATGCGTGCAATGAGAGAACCGCCGTAATAAATTCCGTAAAACGGGGATTCACTATCGTTCTCAATCATGTTAGCTT
Source organism: Bacillus cytotoxicus NVH 391-98 (assembly GCF_000017425.1). Taxonomy (GTDB): domain Bacteria; phylum Bacillota; class Bacilli; order Bacillales; family Bacillaceae_G; genus Bacillus_A; species Bacillus_A cytotoxicus. Next base: position 2,674,812 of record NC_009674.1, on the reverse strand, counting down.
GTAACTCTTCGAACATAGAAAGCTCTTGAGCACCACATCCTTTAAATTTTCTAAATTCGTCTAACGTTTTATAATTGATGAGCAAGCGCTCAACTTTTGGGAATGTCACATCATCACATCCTTTTCTTGTCTTAAAAAAAGAAAAGTAAAAATATTTACAATAATATTATAACTTATTTTGTTATTTTTATGAAGGGTATGGGATATTTCTTTCGTATTTTTTTGTAAATTTGTTACACTAAAGGGTGAGATGTGTTTGTTAGTATATATGTTCTACATAAAGAGGTGTTTTCTCTACCTAGAAATTTTAAAATAGAGATCAAATATATGAATGGAGAGGAGTTAAGGAGCTTTAAAGGGATAGCAACGTAATCTGTACAACTTGTTATTGATACAAAGCTCTTATGTCCATAAATATGAAAATTGGAATTGTTGGCCCTGGAGCTATTGGTTTGTTATATGCGTTTTATTTTAAAAAAAGTAATCAAGATGTTACATTGTTTACAAGAACTGTTGAGCAAGCGAAACAATTAGAAAAAACAGGGGTAACTTGTATTCAGGATGAAATATCAGAAACGGTGTTTCCGAAAGTATTACCAGTAGAAAGCGTTGAAAAGGAGAACTGGGACTATATATTTATTGCTGTCAAGCAATATCATGTAAATCATATACTCCCTTTTCTAAGTAAGCAGCGAGTCGTATTTTTACAAAATGGGATGTCTCATCTTCAGCTTATAAAAGAATTACAGTGTGAAAATATAGCTGTAGGTATTGTCGAACATGGAGCCAAAAAAGAAAATTTTCATACGGTATGTCATACGGGAGTAGGAATCACAAAATTTGGTGTTGTTAAAGGTGATGTGCTTCAATTTGAACCGATATTTGAGTGTTTTGCTTCGCAACGTTTTTCTATGCAATTTGAAGATGACTGGAAACAGATGATGTACAATAAATTAATCGTAAATGTTTGTATTAATCCATTAACAGCTTTATTTGGAGTTTGTAATGGAGAGTTGATATCCAACCCTTTCTTTTATCAATCGATGAAGCAAGTATTTCAAGAAGTTACATTTCTTATTGAAAAAGAGAAAGAAGAAGAGTTATGGAATATGGTGTGTCAAGTGTGTCAAAAAACATCTTGTAATACTTCTTCTATGTTAGCTGATATACGAGAGAAGCGAAAAACAGAAATTGAAGCGATCGTTGGGTATGTTTTAGATGAAGCGAAAGCACGGCAGAAACAAGTACATATACTTCCATTCTTATACAATGCGATAAGAGGTTTAGAAACATAAGTTATATTCTTTGCTTTTGGGCGAAACATTGACTACAATTTGGAATGGTGAAAGAACAGGATATGAAAGGAAGAATTATATGGAGATAAAAGAAATCTCTGTTCCGCTACAAGGTGTTGTAGGGGACTACATAAAGAGTGATAATAAGATACAAACGTGTTTTGACTATGCATTGACAGAGGCAGGCTTTAAACAACGCTTGTATGATTTGCGCAATCGCAAGTTCTTCCGTCAAGAGTTGGTGGAACATTTATTAGAATATAATAAGCAATTGCAAGCAGGACAATCTACGATTCAAAATATAGAAGCGTTAGCAGATGAGAATACATATGTTGTGATTGGAGGGCAGCAGGCTGGGTTATTGACAGGGCCGCTTTATACGGTGCATAAAGTGATCTCTATTGTACAGCTTGCAAAAGAAAAAGAAGCCAGTCTAGGTACTCGAGTTGTTCCAGTTTTTTGGATTGCTGGTGAAGATCACGATGTTGATGAAATTAATCATACGTTTGTAACGAAAAATAAAAAAATTAAAAAGATGATTTTTCATGATCGCCATTCGAAAAAAACGAGTGCTTCAGAATCGGAGATTTCTATTGAAGATTGTAGCAAGTGGATCGAGGAGATTTTTAAAACGTATCCGGAGACAAATTTCACAAAAGATGTACTACAGTTTATTCAAGAGGCTTTAGAAGAATCTAGCACATACGTAGACTTCTTTGCGCGTTTGATTACGAAGTTATTTGCGGATACAGGTTTAATTCTTGTCGATTCACATCATCCAAATCTTAGAAAATTAGAAGTGTCCTTTTTCAAAAGGATTATAAGTCAGTACAAAGAAGTCCAGGAAGCTCTTCATAATCAACAACAGATCGTTAAAGAATACGGTTATAAACCAATCATTGAAACGAAACAAAATGCTATACATGTATTTATGCAAATTGATGAAGAACGTGTATTGCTAGAAGAAGAGAACGGTAAGTTTGTAGGAAAAAGTGGCATTTATTCATTTTCATATGAAGAATTGATAGAGGAAATGGAACAGAGTCCAGAACGTTTTAGTAATAATGTTGTAACGAGACCTCTTATGCAAGAATATCTCTTCCCAACAGTAGCTTTTATTGGAGGGCCGGGGGAAATTGCTTATTGGAGCGAATTGCAACAAGTATTTCATGTGTTTGATTTTCAAATGCCTCCTGTTGTTCCGCGTCTTACAATTAGTTACATGGAGCGCGATATTATAACGGATTTATATGATTTAAATCTCCAAGAAGAGGATCCGTTTGTAAAAGATCTTGATAAGCTGCGTGAAAAATGGCTATCGAATCAAGTGGAAGAACCGGTTGAAGAGAAATTTCAGGAAGCGAAAAAGAATATGATGGACATTCACTCTTCCTTGCAACAATTTGTAAATAGAATTGATCCAGGTTTAAAGGAATTTGCCGGAAAAAATGAAAGAAAGATTCAAGAACAAATTGAGCTGTTAGAAAGAATGCTAAAACAAAATCTGGAAAGAAGGCATGAAGTGGAATTAAATAAGTTTCGTCGTTTGCAATATGCACTTCGGCCGTTAGGAGCACCGCAAGAGCGAGTATGGAACGTATGTTATTATCTTAATCAGTATGGTCTTGATTTTGTTGAAAGAGTAACAAAGCAATCGTATTCTTGGAATGGAACACATCATGTTATAAAACTATAAAATCTTGCTCTTTGGAGCAGGATTTTATTTTTGTTTCGTGGAATTACCTGTAAAATGATTTTTTCAGAATTATTAGTTTTATAGACAAGGAAACGTTAAGGATAATCAAAAGAGACGTATATGACAAAATAGCTCAAAATGTAAACGTATTATTGGTTTTTTCGACAGGTTTTTATTTAAATTCCCGCAAAAAATGATAAAATTTAGTATATAATAAATTAAAACTACGATTTGTGGAAATCGATTTTCACTCATGGTGCGCTAAATGAGCTGCTTGCTTGTAGTGTTTTATTTCTTCACTAAATTTATAGGGGAAGAGAAAAAAGTTCAACATAATTATTTGGAAAAAGAGTAGGTGCAACGATGTTTAAACACGTAACAGTGCTTTTAGAGGAAACAGTAGATGGCTTGGATATAAAGCCAAATGGTACATATGTAGATTGTACACTAGGTGGTGGAGGACATAGTTCCTATTTGTTATCTCAGCTAACGGAAGGAGGAAAGTTAATTGCATTTGATCAAGATGAAATTGCAATTCAAAATGCAAAAGACAAATTTTCTTCTTATGGTGAGCAATTTATAGCAGTAAAAAGTAATTTTCGTTATTTATCAGAGAAACTACATGAGTTAGGGATTACAGAAGTAGATGGGATTTTATTTGACTTAGGTGTTTCTTCTCCACAATTAGATACACCAGAACGCGGTTTTAGCTATCATCATGATGCACCGTTAGATATGCGAATGGACCAAGAAGCTCCATTAACAGCATATGATGTTGTGAATAATTGGTCATATGAGCAACTTGTAAGGATTTTCTTTCAATATGGTGAAGAGAAATTTTCAAAACAAATTGCAAGGAAAATTGAAGCGTATCGTGAAAAGAAGAAAATTGAAACGACTGGGGAATTAGTGGAGTTAATCAAAGAAGGAATTCCTGCTCCTGCTCGTAGGACTGGCGGACATCCTGCAAAACGAGTGTTTCAAGCGATTCGCATTGCTGTAAATGATGAGTTGAAAGTATTTGAGGAAGCGTTGGAAGCGGCAATTGAAATAGTGAAACCTGGTGGAAGAATTAGCGTTATTACGTTCCATTCACTAGAAGATCGTATTTGCAAAACAACATTTAAACGAAATAGTACAACACCAGAGCTCCCTCCAGGATTGCCGATTATTCCAGAGGAGTTTAAGCCGAAACTAAAGCTTATTACAAGAAAACCGATTTTACCATCTGACGTAGAGTTAGAAGAAAATAATCGAGCGCGTTCGGCAAAGTTACGGATTGCTGAAAAACGATAAAAAGGAGAGAGAGGTATGAGTAATTTAGCTGTAAAGTACAAACAACAAATGCAAGAACAAGTACAATCGCAAGCGCCACAGCAGATGGTACAGCCAAAGAAGGCGAAGATTACACGAATAGAGAAGTTGTTGTATATGGCATTTATCGGCTTTTTATTATACGCTTGTGTGACGTTTATTGGAAATAAGGCGGGATTATATCAAGTGGATAGAGAAGCAGCGAAGATAGAAGATACAATTGTGAAACAGCAAAAAGAAAATCAAGAGTTGCAAGCCGAAGTAGAAAAGTTAAGTCGTTATGAGCGAATCGCTAAAATTGCAAAAAAACACGGGCTAGAAATTAATGCAAATAATGTGAAAGGTTTACATTAATGCAAATAGGTGTGAAACAATGATGAAGATGAACATGAACAAATTTCATACCAATAAGGGAGCAGGTTACTTTATGATATTTTTCCTCCTGCTCTTTTTGCTGTTGTTAGCCCGATTCTTTTATATTCAAGCAACAGGAACAGTGCATAATCAAGATTTAAGGAAACTAGCTCAGGCTAAACATAATAAAACAGGTGTACTAGAAGCAAACCGCGGTACCATTTATGATCAAAACGGTCATGTTCTTGCGCAGGATGCAAACTCATATAAGCTTGTTGCGGTACTTAAAGGGGATAATGCCGTTAAAAACAAAGAAGAAGCGGCGAAAAAAATTGCTGGTGTACTTGGTAAAGATGAAGAGAAAATTTTAACGATTCTAAAAAAAGACAAGAGCCAAGTAGAATTTGGACCGTTAGGAAAGAATTTAACGAAAGAAACGAAAGAACAAATAGAAGCTTTAAAGATACCTGGAATTTCGTTTATTACAGAAAAAGCTAGAGTATATCCAAATGGAGACTTCGCTTCTTACATACTAGGGTACTCCAGGATAAATGATCAAGGTACCACAGTAGGGGCGGGAGGCTTAGAAAAGAGCTTAGATAAGTTTTTACGCGCTTCTAATGGAAGTGTAGGATATACAGGAGGGCATAACGGTGTTCCTCTTGAAGGAGGAAAACAAAATATAAAGCCTCCTAAAAACGGCGATAATGTCTATTTGACAATTGATCAACGCATTCAAAGCTTTTTAGAAAATGCGATGAAGGCAGCGGCAAAGCATTATGAGCCCGAAATGCTAACGGCAGTAGTCGCTGATCCGAAAACAGGGAAAATATTAGCAATGTCTAGTAGCCCTAGCTATGATCCGAATAAACCAAAGATAGAGAACTACTTAAATATACCAGTTGCAACGACATTTGAGCCAGGATCGACAATGAAAATATTTACATTAGCAGCAGCAATTAATGAAGGAAAATATAATGGACAAGAATATTATCAATCCGGTACGTATCCAGTTGGCAATCGGAAAATAAAAGACCATAACGGCGGTGCTGGATGGGGATCCATTACATTTGATGAAGGAGTTGAACGTTCTTCTAACGTTGCATTTGCAATTTTGGGGGATAAAAAACTTGGTCCGGATTTATTCCGTCAATATATTCATAAGTTTGGCTTGGATGAAAAGACTGGCATCGATTTGCCCGGAGAAGTTGAAAATAAAATTGTATTTGATTCACAAATTCAGCAAGTAACAACTGCGTTTGGTCAAGGATCTACTGTAACTCCAATACAGCTTGTACAAGCTGCAACAGCGATTGCCAATGACGGGAAAATGATGAAACCATATGTTATTGATCGAATTGTAGATCCGATAACAGGAAAGGTAGAACTACAGCATAAACCAGAAGAGGTAGGGAAACCAGTTTCAAAAGAAACGGCAGCGCAAGTTAGACAACTATTAGAACGTGTCGTTACATCGCCAAAAGGAACAGGGAATGCCTATAAGATTGACGGATATTCAGTAGGTGGTAAAACGGGTACAGCACAAATTCCTGATGGAAAAGGCGGATACATGACTGGTAGAGAAAATTATATTTTCTCTTTCCTCGGTATGGCACCGATGGATGATCCGCAATTGGTTGTGTACTTAGCAATTAAACAACCAAAACTAAAAGACGATGAATACGGAGCAAAGCCGCTTGCTGAAATTTTCAAATCGGTAACAAAAGATAGCTTAGAATATTTAAAGATTAAGCCGAAGGAAGTAAAAGATCCGAAGAAATATGTGAAAGAACAGCAAGTAGTCGTTCCGGACGTTACAGGTAAAACAATGGAAGAAGCAAAAAAAATACTAGAAAAAGCGAATTTTAGACCAACTATACTAGGGGAAGGTAAAGTGAAGCAACAAGTGCCGAAAGCAACTGAAAAGACATTAAAAGGTGATCGTATTTTCTTAGTTGGTGAGCAACCTAAGATGCCGAATATCCAAGGCTGGGCACTGCGAGACGTGATGAATTTAGCTAAAACGTTAAATCTCAATTTAAAACCTTCTGGAACAGGATATGTAACCGAGCAAAATGTTGAAGAAGGAGCATTGTTGCAACCAGGGACAGAATTAGCTGTGACACTTATACCACCGCTTGAACCACAACAAGAGGCGGAGGAGCCGCAGTAGGAAATTGTGAAAGTGATAAACAAAAGTAGAAAGTTCTAATCAAATCGGTACAAGCATATATTGGAACAAGCTAGGCGTAAGGGGGGCTTGTTCCAATATGCGTGTTTCGAATGTAACGGTGAGAAAACGACTGATTTTTATACTGATATGTGGCTTGCTTGTTTTTACGATTATCGATATTCGGCTTGGATATGTACAATTTTTCCTGGGGAATATGCTAACGGATCGCGCAAAAGATTCATGGAGTCGTAATATTACCTTTGAACCGGAACGTGGGAAGATTTTAGATCGAAATGGTGTAGAACTCGCAACAAATAAAAGTGCGCCAACTGTTTTTGTGGTACCAAGACAACTCGAAAATCCAGCGGAAACTGCAGAGAAGTTGGCTGCAGTTTTAGGTGTGGAGAAAGAAGAAATTTATAAACGAATTACAAAGAAAGAATCTATCGTGAGACTCGACAAAGGTGGAAGGAAAATTCCGCATGATAAGGCGAAAGAAGTACGAAGTTTAAGTTTAAAAGGTGTATATATTGCGGAAGATTCTATTCGTCATTATCCATTTGGTAAATATTTAGCACATGTGTTAGGCTTTGCTGGGAGTGATAATCAAGGTCTGATGGGGCTTGAAGCATATTATGATAAAGAGCTAAATGGCGATAAAGGTTATGTTCGCTTTTTTGCTGATGCAAAAGGGCAGCGAATGCCTAATGTGGGAGATGATTTTAAAAAGCCAGAAGCGGGTTTGAATTTAAGGTTAACAATTGACTCTCGTATACAAGCGATCATGGAGAGGGAACTAAACATCGCGGATTCGACTTATAATCCGGATGGTATGATTGCAATTGCGATGAATCCGAAAAATGGTGAGATACTAGGGATGTCGAGCCGGCCAAGTTTTGATCCAGCAGATTTTCAAAATGTTTCTCCAGAAGTATTTAATCGAAACTTACCCGTATGGAGTACATATGAACCAGGATCAACTTTTAAAATTATTACTTTAGCTGCGGCTCTAAATGAAAAATTAGTAGACTTAGAGAAAGATACGTTTTATGATGATGGAGCAGCGGAAGTTGGTGGCGCTAGGCTGCGATGCTGGAAAGCTGGAGGCCACGGAAGTCAAACGTTTTTAGAGGTCGTACAAAACTCTTGCAACCCTGGATTTATTGAGCTTGGAGACCGCCTCGGTAAAGAGAAGTTATTCCAATACATTCGAGATTTTGGATTTGGGCAAAAAACGGGAATTGACTTGCAAGGAGAAGGAAAAGGGATTTTATTTAATCTTGATAAGGTAGGACCAGTTGAACAAGCGACAACATCATTTGGGCAAGGAGTTTCTGTTACACCTATTCAGCAAGTAGCCGCAGTAGCCGCTGCTGTCAATGGCGGGAATTTATATCAACCTTATATTGCTAAGGAATTCGTTGATCCAATTACGAAGCAAGTTGTCAGTAAAAAAAGTCCAAGTGTGAAAAGGAAGGTTATTTCCAAGGAAACATCAGAGAAGGTTCGATATGCGTTAGAAAATGTTGTTGCGAAGGGTTCTGGTAGGAGCGCTTATATTGATGGGTATCGCGTTGGAGGAAAGACAGGAACAGCGCAAAAGGTAAAGGATGGAAAATATTTAGACAATAACTATATTGTATCTTTTATCAGCTTTGCACCAGCAGATGATCCGCAAATTGTTGTGTATGTTGCTGTTGATAATCCGAAAGGGATCACGCAATTTGGTGGGGTAGTTGCTGCGCCGATTGTAGGGAATATACTTCGTGACGTTCTTCCTGCTATGGGGGTAGAACCGAGAAAAGAACAAGTGGAAAAAGAATATAAATGGGGCGATACACCTACTATAGAAGTTCCAGATTTAATTGGTATGGATAAAAAAGATTTACAAACACAACTCATAGACTTGAAGCTTGATGTGAGCGGTGAAGGAAAAAAGGTGATTAAGCAATCACCAGAAGCTGGTACAAAAGTAAAAGAAGGCTCAAAAATTAGAATTTACTTCGGTAATTAAAGGTAAGAGATTGTGTTTTATGGTACAATTGGTGGAAGTTAGTTCTATCATTTAGAGAAATGTTCTCGTGAAAATGCATTCTTATGAAAAGAAGGCATATGATTTTTAAGTATGAGAACGAAAGGTAAGGGAACTGGAATGAGACAATGATAGTCTCATTCATACATGGTTGTTGTTAGACCATGGGGTGTTACCTCCCGGTTTAAATGAGAAGTGGGAGGTAACTTATTTATAGAAAAGATAAATAAACAATGTAGAGAGGGTTTAGTGAAATGAAGTTGCACACACTTGTATCATGTTTGCATGATTTTCCAGTTGTTCCAAAAGAAAATCCAGAAATTACATCTATTGAAGCAGATTCACGTAAGGTAACAAATGGAAGCTTATTTGTATGTATGAAAGGATATACGGTTGATAGCCATGATTTTGCTGAGCAAGCAGCCGCGCAAGGTGCGGCTGCTATTGTTGCGGAAAGACCGATTGATGTTGACGTTCCAGTTGTACTTGTGAAAGATACTTTTCGTTCATTAGCTGTGTTAGCGGACTATTTTTATGAGCAGCCAACACACAAATTGCACCTCATTGGTATTACAGGTACAAATGGAAAGACAACAACATCGCACATTATAGATGAAATTATGCGAGCACACGGTCATAAAACAGGACTAATTGGAACAATTAATATGAAAATTGGCGATGAAACATTTGCAGTGAAAAATACAACACCTGATGCATTGACGCTTCAACAAGCATTTCACCGTATGGTGGAAGAAAATGTGAATAGTGCAGTTATGGAAGTTTCTTCACATGCATTAGATCGTGGTCGTGTACATGGTTGTGATTATGATGTAGCAGTATTTACAAATTTAACACAAGATCATTTAGATTATCACAAGACGATGGAAGAGTATAAGCATGCTAAAGGATTACTTTTTGCTCAGCTTGGTAATAGCTATCATCATAATCGCGAAAAGTATGCCGTATTAAATAATGATGATGCAGCAACAGAAGCGTATATAAGAAGTACAGCAGCTACGGTTGTTACGTATGGAATTGATACCCATAGTGATGTAATGGCGAAGGATATCGTTATGACAAGCGGCGGTACGACATTTACTCTTGTTACACCGCACGAAAGTAAAAAAATTACGATGAAATTAATTGGGAAGTTTAATGTATATAATGCTTTAGCCGCTACAGCAGCAGGACTTGTATCTGGTGTATCTCTGCAAACAATCATAGATGTTTTAGAACATTTAACTGGTGTTGCAGGCCGATTTGAAGTTGTAGATGGTGGGCAGGATTATACAGTAATTGTTGATTATGCGCATACGCCTGATAGTTTAGAAAATGTATTAACAACGGCGAAGCAATTTGCAAAAGGTAATGTATATTGCATCGTTGGCTGCGGTGGTGATCGTGATAGAACGAAAAGACCGATTATGGCAGGCGTTGCGACAGAATATGCAACCCATGCCATCTTAACTTCAGATAATCCGAGAAGTGAAGATCCACAAGCTATTTTGGATGATATGTTAACTGGTGTAAAAGGGAATAATTATGAAGTAATTGTTGATAGGAAGAAAGCAATTTTTCATGCTATTTCTGAAGCGCAAGCGGAAGATGTTATTATTATTGCTGGAAAGGGTCATGAAACGTATCAAATTATTGGAAAAGAAGTACATCATTTTGACGATCGTGAAGTTGCTAAAGAAGCAATCACAGAACGTTTAAACAACAGAGAGTAACAACATGAGAGGGGGACTACATGTGCTTGAACAAGGTTTATTAGTAACGGCTGGGGTAGCGTTCTTAATTTCAGTTGCCCTTTCGCCATTGTTTATTCCGTTTTTACGAAAATTAAAGTTTGGACAGAGCATTCGCGATGAAGGACCGAAATCACATCAAAAAAAATCAGGAACACCAACGATGGGTGGTATTGTTATTTATGTGTCTATGATGGTAACAACACTCATTATGGCAATTAAGTTTGAACATTTAGGTGCAGAAGTGTCATTACTATTATTAGTAACGTTTGGTTACGGGTTGATTGGTTTTTTAGATGATTATATAAAAGTCGTTAAGAAACGTAACCTAGGTTTAACGTCAAAACAGAAACTACTTGGGCAACTGATTATTGCCATTGCGTTTTTTGCTATTGCGAAAGGGCAAGGGTTTGATACACATTTAATGATTCCAGGAACTGATATTACATTTGATTTATACTGGGCATATTTTATTCTTGTGTTGTTTATGCTCATTGGGGGATCAAATGCAGTCAATTTGACAGATGGCCTAGATGGATTACTATCAGGAACAGCCGCTATCGCATTTGGTGCGTTTAGTATCATAGCAGTAGCGCAAGAACAATATGCAGTAGCGATTTTCTGTATGGCAGTTGTAGGGGCTGTACTTGGATTCTTAGTATTTAATGCGAACCCTGCCAAAGTCTTTATGGGTGATACAGGCTCACTTGCTTTAGGGGGCGCAATTGCAGCTGTGGCGATTTTGTTAAAACAAGAATTATTACTTGTTATTATTGGCGGCGTATTTGTAATGGAAACTTTATCTGTTATTATCCAAGTTATTTCATTTAAAACAACTGGAAAACGTGTCTTTAAAATGAGTCCACTACATCATCATTATGAATTATGTGGTTGGTCAGAATGGCGTGTTGTTGTAACATTTTGGTCTGTAGGATTTTTACTAGCAGTATTAGGAATTTATATCGGGGTGTGGATGTAATTGAAAACGGTAACTGATTATCAAAATAAAAATATTCTTGTATTAGGTATTGCAAAAAGTGGGTATGCAGCAGCAAATTTATTAAAAAGCTTAGGAGCAAATGTCATTGTAAATGATGGGAAGCCTTTAGCGAATAATGAGTTAGCAGCAGAACTACAAGCGAAAGGGATGGATGTAGTATGTGGAGGCCATCCATTAGAATTATTAGAAAGAAATATTGCGCTTGTAGTGAAAAATCCAGGAATCCCATATTCCAACCCACTGCTAGTTGCAGCGACAGAGAAACAGATTCCTATTATCACGGAAATAGAATTAGCATATCGTATTTCAGAGGCGCCATTTATTGGTATTACAGGATCAAATGGTAAAACAACAACAACAATGCTAACGTTTGAAATGTTAAAAGAGGGAGAAAAGCATCCCGCTATTGCTGGTAACATAGGAACAGTAGCATGTGAAGTAGCACAGGCGGCGAAAGCGAATGAAGTGCTTGTGACAGAACTTTCATCATTTCAATTAATGGGTGTGGAGACATTTCAGCCTAAGATTGCTGCATTTTTAAACTTATTTGAAGCACATTTAGATTACCATGGTACAAAAAAAGAATATGGTTTAGCGAAAGCGAATATTTTTAAAAACCAGACAGCAGCAGATTATAGTGTGATAAATGCAGATGATGCGGATGTGATGGAATTATCTGCTAATAGCAAAGGGCAAAAGATATTGTTTTCTACTACAAAAGAAATTGAAGATGGCGCATGTATAAAAGAGAATGCTCTGTATTTTAAAGGTGAGAAAGTTGTTGAAATCAAGGACATTGTTTTACCAGGTAAACACAACTTGGAAAATATTTTGGCGGCAATGAGTATTGCGAAATTGTTAGGTGTAGCAAATGAGGCAATTGTTGCCGTGTTAAAACGATTCACAGGTGTAAAGCATCGTTTAGAATATGTAACAACGATTCATAACCGAAAGTTTTATAATGATTCAAAAGCAACGAATATATTGGCGACGGAGAAGGCATTATCAGCATTTACAAGCCCTGTTATTCTACTTGCAGGCGGACTAGATCGCGGGAATGAATTTGATGATTTAATTCCGTATTTTGAACAACATGTAAAAGCGATTGTAACTTATGGACAAACTGCACCGAAACTCGTTCATGCAGCTGAAAAAGCAGGGTTAGCAATTATTGAAGCTGTCCATCATTTAGAAGAAGCGGTAGAAAGAGCATATGCTCACTCTGCTGATGGAGATGTTATCCTACTTTCACCAGCATGCGCGAGCTGGGATCAATTTAAAACATTTGAAGAAAGAGGAGACATTTTTATACAAGCTGTGCATAAACTTATATAAAGTAAAACAAAACATCAGTAGGCTAACACCTACTGATGTTTTGTTACATAGGACAAAAATGCTTTGTCTATAAAGGTGGTGGTCATTGCCAATGAAAAAAACGCCTGATTTTATTCTCATTATTGTTACGCTTTTATTATTAACAATCGGAATGATTATGGTCTACAGTGCAAGCGCTGTCTGGGCTTCCTATAAGATGGGAGATTCATTCTTTTTTGCGAAACGGCAACTACTATTTGCAGGCCTTGGAGTAGTGGCGATGTTTTTTATTATGAAAGTCGATTATTGGGTGTGGCGAAACTATTCCAAGGTCATTTTACTTGTTTGTTTTATTCTTCTTATTCTTGTCCTCATTCCTGGAGTCGGACTTGTTCGAGGAGGAGCGCGGAGCTGGATTGGTATCGGAGCGTTTTCCATTCAACCTTCAGAGTTTATGAAGTTTGCGATGATTATTTTCTTAGCCAAATTTTTGGCTGAAAAACAGAAGGTGATTCCGTCGTTTAAACGAGGGTTACTTCCTGCACTTAGTTTTGTTTTTGTAGCTTTTGGAATGATTATGCTTCAGCCTGATTTAGGAACAGGAACAGTTATGGTTGGGACATGTATTATTATGATCTTTATTTCAGGAGCGCGTGTTTTTCATTTTGCAATGTTAGGATTAGTTGGTATAGCTGGATTTGTTGGACTAATTGCCTCAGCACCTTATCGAATAAAGCGAATTACATCTTATTTAGATCCTTGGTCGGATCCTCTTGGAAGTGGATTCCAAATTATTCAATCATTACTTGCGATTGGTCCGGGCGGTTTATTTGGACTAGGGTTAGGGCAAAGCAGACAAAAGTTTCTGTATTTACCAGAACCACAAACAGACTTTATATTTGCAATTTTATCAGAAGAACTAGGTTTTATTGGCGGTTCGTTTGTGTTATTATTATTTAGTCTGTTATTGTGGCGTGGAATTCGTATAGCGTTAGGAGCGCCTGATTTATATGGCACGTTTTTAGCAGTAGGTATTGTGGCGATGATTGCGATTCAAGTGATGATTAATATTGGTGTTGTAACAGGGCTGATGCCTGTTACAGGAATCACTTTGCCATTTTTAAGTTATGGTGGATCAAGTTTGACTTTGATGCTAATGGCAGTGGGCGTATTGTTGAATATAAGCCGACATTCTCGCTACTAAACCCTGTTTATAAGACAGGGTTTTTCGTATGTATGAGAACGTCATTTATCTCGCAACAGCCTGATTGGTGAGGGCTCATAATGAATGGGGGATGAAGAACCCCATTCATTAAAGTTTCACTTTATCATACAAATATAAACATGTGTACAATTGAAATTAGAATAGAGAAGCGGAGGAATTTGTAGTGCGAATATTAGTTAGTGGTGGTGGCACAGGTGGTCATATCTATCCAGCTCTTGCTTTAATTAGAGAAATAAAGAAGCTACATCCAGAAGCACGATTTTTATATATCGGTACAGAAAATGGACTGGAGAGTACCATCGTTCCAAAGGCAGGTATACCATTCCAATCCATTGTAATTAGTGGATTTAAACGTAAAATATCCTTTGATAATGTGAAAACTGTTATGCGTTTTGTGAAAGGTGTACAAGATAGTAAAAGATATATTCGTCGTTTTAATCCTGATGTCGTAATCGGAACGGGTGGATATGTATGTGGTCCTGTTGTATATGCAGCAGCAAAATTAGGAATTCCAACGATTGTGCACGAACAAAATAGTGTACCAGGTGTAACAAATAAGTTTTTAAGTCGCTATGTGGATAAAGTTGCGGTTTGTTTTGAAGCAGCGGCGGAACATTTCCCACAATCTAAAGTCGTAATGACGGGAAATCCACGTGCGTCGGAAGTAATGAATCAAAATGGAATGAAAGGAAAGCGTTCTGTTGGATTATCACTTTCTAAAAAATCGGTTCTTATTTTTGGCGGAAGCCGTGGCGCAAGACCGATTAATGATGCTTTTGTAGAAGCGATTGAACAATTTGGTAACAAAAACTATGAAGTATTGTATATTACTGGTGAAGTACATTATGATAAAGTTATGGAAATTGTGAGAGAAAAAGGAAATCCAGATAACGTTATGATTAAGCCGTTTATTCATAATATGCCAGAGGTACTTACTGGCGTGGATCTCGTTGTTTCACGAGCTGGTGCAACGACATTGGCAGAATTGACTGCGTTAGGAAAGCCGAGTATTCTTATTCCGAGTCCTTATGTAACAAATAATCATCAAGAGAAAAATGCGAAATCCATTGTTGATAAAGGAGCAGCTAAAATGCTTCTTGAAAAAGATTTAACAGCTGAAACACTTCTTCATAATATTGATGAAATTTTGTTAAACACTCAAACATTGCAAAATATGAAACTAGCTGCGAAACAGTTAGGGATTCCAGATGCGGCGAATAAGCTATTTGAAGTAATGAAACAACTTATGAAAAAATAACCTTAGGTGAATGTCCTGCATATTACTGTAATAAGGAGACTTAATATGGGGGAGATCATTATGAAACAATTAGCAAAGGAACTCATAGAAGCAAAAGTTGGGAAAGTGTTCCTAAATGAATCATTAGCTCGATATACAACTATGAAAATAGGTGGGCCAGCTGATATATTTGTTATTCCGACAAGCATTTCTAGTATTGAAAAGATTTTAGCTTTAGTGAAGAAATATAAAGTGAACTGGACGGCAATTGGACGTGGTTCCAACCTTCTTGTTTCTGATAAAGGTATAGAGGGTGTTGTGATTCGCTTAGGAGAAGGATTAGACCATCTTGAAGTCGAAGAAGCTACTGTAAGAGTTGGTGGAGGATACCCCCTTATTAAGTTGTCAACATTACTTAGCCGCCAAGGATTAGCAGGATTGGAATTTGCAAGTGGAATTCCAGGAAGTGTTGGCGGTGCAGTATATATGAATGCTGGAGCTCATAAGTCCGATATTTCGAAAATTTTAACGAGAGCTTGCGTTATGTTGGAAGATGGAACAGTTGCCTGGTTGTCAAAAGAAGAAATGGAATTTTCTTACCGTACTTCGGTTTTACAAACAAAGCTTCCGGGCATTGTATTAGGAGCTGAATTTCAACTCGAACGAGGAAATCGAGAAGAAATTGTTCGCATTATGCAAAAGAATAAAGAGTATCGCCGTGACACACAGCCGTGGAGCCACCCTTGCGCAGGAAGTATATTTAGAAATCCGCTGCCCCATTTTGCTGGAGATTTAATCGAAAGGGCTGGACTTCGTGGATACCAAATTGGTGGTGCGAAAGTGTCTGAAGTGCATGGGAATTTTATTGTCAATACAGGAACAGCATCAGCTCAAGATGTTTTAGACTTAATTGGCTTTGTTAAAAGAAACATTAAAGAAAAATTTGATATAGATATGCATACAGAAGTAGAAATCATTGGAAGATAACTGTTATCTGTTCCGCTCGATATCATTTATGGTATAATAAGAAGATAGAACGGCATGACAAACATGCCGTTCTTTATGTTACATAGGGGGATCGTACATGAAAAATAGTAAAGTTATCAAGCTACAAGATCGTGTACCAAAATTAAAAAATCAAAAGAAGAGGAATAAACCGCCTGTCAATCACCGATTAATTTTATACATATCAATTTTATTTTTATTAGTGCTTTTTTTAATTTATTTTCGGTCTCCGCTAAGTAATATAAAAAAGATTAGTGTTTTTGGTAATCATTATATGACAGATGAGCAGGTTATGGAGAAGTCTGGGATAACGTATAAAACAAGTTATTTCCGAGTAACAGCGCGTCAAGCAGAAGAAAATTTAAAGAAGCAAATAGAAATTAAATCGGTGGATGTTAAGAAACGTTTTCCAAATAAAATTGACATACACATCGAAGAATACGTAACGATAGGTTATATTAATAAGAATGGGAAGTTACAACCGCTTTTAGAAAATGGGAAAACATTAGATATACTACCGAGCGGAAAGTTGCCTGTCGCAGCTCCAATTTTTGAACCGTTTAAAGAGGAAAAAATGAAAGAATTAATTTCAGAATTAGAAAAATTAACTCCAACTATTCTAAGATCCATTTCTGAGATTCGTTATACTCCAACGACCTCAAATGAAAGTCATCTTACCTTATATATGAATGAAGGTTATGAAGTTAGTACAACCATTCAAGATTTTGCAAAGCGGATGGAAGCTTATCCATTAATTTTGAAACAAATTGAGCCGGGTAGAAAGGCTTTAATTGATTTGGAGGTTGCCACATACTTTAAATATTTAGATGATGAAAAGAAGAAATAGTAGAATAGTAGTTTTGTTTCTTTTTAATAGCATATAAGCACGTATGTTCTTTTGATTAGATTTTATTTAGCGATAAGGAACGATTTGTTAAAAAATAGTTAGATTTTCTTTGATTCGCCTAGGATTGATACAAGTTTCACTTTTCTATAAGAACATCTTAGTGTAGACTTATATTTGGCGGTAGTCTTTACACTTGAAATAGAATTATTTCAAGATAAAGCATTCATTTGTGGGTTACAGCCTATTTTAAAATGAATATGAAATAAAAATAAGAAAAATATAGGGTTAAAAAAGGGAAACGCATAAAGACGTTGAATATTTTTCTTATAAATAGTAAAGCTGCGATTGTTGTTCCATATATGGAGTTGTATGGTATAAATAAAGAAGGAGGTGCCAAAGAATGAACAGCAATGAAATATATGTTAGTCTTGACATCGGTACATCCAATGTTAAAGTCATCATTGGCGAAATGGTCAATGATACTTTAAACATTATTGGTGTTGGAAATGTAAAATCAAATGGGTTAAAAAAAGGCTCAATAGTTGACATAGACGAGACTGTTCAATCGATAAAAAAAGCAATTGAACAAGCTGAGCGTATGGTAGGGATCCATATTGAACAGGTTGTTGTAGGTGTCAATGCAAACCAAGTGCAGTTACTCCCTTGTCATGGAGTAGTAGCTGTTTCAAATGAAGATCGTGAAATCGGAAATGAAGATGTTTTACGAGTTCTAGATGCAGCACAAGTTGTGTCGATTGCTCCTGAACGTGAATTTATTGATGTGGTACCTCGACAGTTTATTGTAGACGGCCTTGACGAGATTAACGATCCACGCGGGATGATTGGTGTAAGATTAGAGATGGAAGGTACATTAATTACAGGCTCAAGAACTTTACTACATAACCTACTTCGTTGTGTAGAGAAGGCGGGTCTTGAAATTGTTGATATTTGTTTACAGCCTTTAGCGGCTGCCACAGTTGCTTTATCATCAGATGAAAAAAATAGAGGAGTAGCCCTTGTTGATATTGGCGGAGGTTCTACCACTTTAGCTATTTTTAGAGATGGAGAGTTACAAGCAACAAGTGTATTGCCAATTGGTGGAGATCACATAACGAAGGACATTGCAATTGGGCTAAAAACTTCAACAGAGAATGCGGAGCAAATTAAACTGAAATATGGACATGCCTTTTATGACACTGCTTCTGAAGAAGAGGTGTTCACAGTTCCTATTATGGGAAGTGACCAAACAGAACAATATTCTCAACTAGAGTTATCTGATATCATCGAAGCACGTGTAGAGGAAATTTTAATGCTTGTTCAAGAAGAAGTGCGTAAATTGGGAGTGAAGCAGGTAGCTTCTGGTTATGTGCTCACAGGCGGTATTGCTTCTATGCCAGGTGTTCTTGATCTTGCGTATGATATTTTACATGAAAATGTTCGTATTACAACGCCAGATTATATCGGTGTTCGTGAACCTCAATATACAATTGGGGTTGGATTAATCAAATACTCTTACCAAAAAGCAAAATTACGAGGAAAAAGTGTTCAAGAAACTGAGGAGCAGTTTGAACCGATGCCTGCGCCTATGCCGGTACAACAACAGCAACCAGCGAAACAAAAAACTCGTAATCAAAACAACAAAAAACAAAAAGATGAACGTATGATGTCAAAAGTAAAACGTGTATTCCAGTATTTATGGGATTAAATTTGGACACGAAAAATGAGGTTCTAGGGGGATTTCGACATGTTAGAGTTTGATACTACTCAAGATCAATTAGCGAATATTAAAGTTATCGGTGTCGGCGGTGGCGGAAATAATGCTGTAAACCGTATGATTGAACATGGCGTACAAGGTGTAGACTTTATCGCTGTGAATACTGATGCACAAGCATTAAATCTATCAAAAGCTGAAACCAAAATGCAAATTGGTGAAAAACTAACGCGTGGGCTTGGTGCTGGTGCGAATCCTGAAGTAGGAAAAAAAGCTGCTGAAGAGAGCAAAGAACAGATTCAAGAAGCACTTCGCGGCGCAGATATGGTCTTTGTAACGGCTGGTATGGGCGGTGGAACTGGAACTGGTGCAGCTCCAGTTGTTGCACAAGTTGCAAAGGAATTAGGCGCATTAACAGTAGGTGTCGTAACACGCCCGTTTACATTTGAAGGACGCAAACGTGCTACGCAAGCAGCATCTGGTATCGCTGCATTTAAAGAAAATGTAGATACATTGATTGTCATTCCAAATGATCGCTTATTAGAGATTGTAGACAAAAACACACCAATGTTAGAAGCTTTCCGTGAAGCGGATAACGTATTACGCCAAGGTGTTCAAGGTATTTCAGATTTAATTGCAACGCCTGGTTTAATCAACTTAGACTTTGCAGACGTGAAAACAATTATGTCTAATAGAGGTTCAGCATTAATGGGTATCGGTTCTGGTAATGGTGAAAACCGTGCTGCAGAGGCTGCGAAAAAGGCAATTTCTAGCCCATTGCTAGAAACATCTATTGATGGTGCGCAAGGTGTTATTATGAATATTACAGGTGGCGCAAACTTAAGTTTATATGAAGTACAAGAAGCAGCAGACATTGTAGCTTCAGCTTCAGATCCTGAAGTGAATATGATTTTTGGTTCTGTAATCAATGAAGGATTAAAAGATGATATTGTTGTAACTGTTATTGCAACTGGTTTCGATGATAGCATTGTAGCGCAACAACAAAAAACATTAGTACGTCCAAAAATAAATTCAAGTCATGTACAACAACAGGCTGCAGTTCAACCACCAAAACATCGTGAAGTCAAACGAGAAGTGAAGCGCGAAGAGCCTGTTATCCACGATCGTAATACAGACGCAGATGATATTGATATTCCAGCATTTTTACGCAACCGTCGTAGAAGATAAGGAAATAAAAAGGAGCATTATAAAGCTCCTTTTTATTTTGAAAACTATTACAATAAGCAAAAGGGATCTATATTTTTATAGGTCCCTTTTGCTTGTTTCCTATTCTCTGCGACAGATTCTGTCTAGAACCACCAAAATAACAAAAAAACCACTCCGCAAATTGACACACTTTCTCATTGGATATGCATTATACTAGTCTCAACTAAAAAAAAGAGGTGAATGGTTTGGTTGTTTACGCCGACATTGTTTGGTTGTTAAACGCCTGCATTGATTTTCTTTTGCTTTTATTAACAGCAACTGTGCTAAAAAAGAGGATCAAAAGATGGAGGCTAGTGCTGGGAGCGTTGATTGGTTCCACAATTGTTATTTTTGCCTTTACTCCTTTTTCTTCTATGATGACACATCCAATTATGAAACTACTATATTCGTTATGCATTGTGTATACAGCATTTGGCTTTTCGAATTTTAGAGATTATGCACAGACCGTTTTTACTTTTTATTTTGTTACATTCATGGTAGGAGGAGGTTTAATAGGAACTCATTTTTTTCTCCAAACAAATGAAATGGTAAATGGTTTGGTACAATCACAATCTATTTCTTATGGTGATCCAGTCAGTTGGATATTTGTCGTTGTTGGTTTTCCCATTATTTATTATTTTTCGAAGAAGCGCATTGAAAATGTAGAAGTAACGAAAATTCATTATGATCAAATTATTAAAGTGAATATTAAACTTGCAGAAAATGAAATTGTGTTAGATGGTTTAATTGATAGTGGAAATCAGCTTTATGATCCATTAACAAAAACACCAGTTATGGTTATTCATATTTCATGTTTAGAACATTGTTTGCCGGCATGGTTAACCGAACAAGTTTATACGAAAACGGAAGTTCCTCAAATACCGGAAGATGATTCGGGCTGGGCGACGCGATTGCGCTTAATTCCTTTTCGAGCAGTAGGAATTGATCATCAATTTTTATGGGCTATCAAGCCTGATGCTGTTCATATTCAACATGAAGGACGAAATATTATTGTAAATAAAGTGCTACTTGGCTTAAATGTACAACGGTTCTCTACTAATGGGGAGTATCAATGTATCGTTCATCCGAAGATGTTGATATCACAAAAAGTAACGATTGCTTAATAGGGAGAGGTGGGGAAACATGGTGAAGTTGAAGCTGTATTTCGTTTATCTTTGGTATAAAATATTGATGAAGTTGGGAATTAAGACCGATGAAATTTATTATATTGGTGGCAGTGAGGCATTACCACCGCCTTTAACAAAAGAGGAAGAAGAAGTTTTATTAAATAAATTACCAAAAGGGGATCAAGCGGCCAGGTCTTTATTAATTGAACGAAATTTACGGCTCGTCGTATATATAGCTCGTAAATTTGAAAATACAGGGATTAATATAGAGGACTTAATCAGTATTGGCACAATTGGCTTGATTAAAGCGGTAAATACCTTCAACCCTGAAAAGAAAATTAAATTAGCGACATACGCATCTCGGTGTATTGAAAATGAAATTCTTATGCATTTACGTAGAAATAATAAAAATCGTTCTGAAGTATCGTTTGATGAACCGTTAAATATTGATTGGGATGGGAATGAGTTGTTGCTCTCAGATGTGCTTGGTACGGATGACGACATTATTACAAAGGATTTGGAAGCCAATGTAGATCGATATCTTCTCATGAAAGCTTTACACCAATTAAATGATCGAGAGAAACAAATTATGGAGCTGCGTTTTGGGCTTGCAGGCGGTGAAGAGAAAACACAAAAAGATGTAGCCGATATGTTAGGGATTTCGCAGTCTTATATTTCCCGTTTGGAAAAAAGAATTATAAAAAGGTTGCGAAAAGAATTTAATAAGATGGTATAAAGGAAATATGAAAAAGAACGTCATATTATAGAGAATACGAAGACCAATCGGAAGCCCGGTTGGTTTTTGTTGTTTCTGTATAACAAAATCATGACATGCTTATGAGAAAGAGAAGAAAAACTGTATGCATAAAATTCCCTCCAAAGGAGATACTTTACACTGTACAGCAACTCCCGATAGGAGGGAACACTTTGACAAGAAATAAAGTAGAAATTTGCGGTGTTGATACAGCTAAACTTCCAGTACTCAAAAATGATGAGATGCGTAAATTATTTCGAGAAATGCAAAGTGGAGAGACAAGTGCAAGAGAGAAATTAGTGAATGGAAATTTACGACTTGTATTAAGTGTCATTCAACGATTTAACAATAGAGGAGAATTTGTGGATGATTTATTTCAAGTTGGCTGCATTGGACTCATGAAATCCATTGATAATTTTGATTTAAGTCAAAATGTTAAATTTTCAACATATGCTGTGCCGATGATTATTGGGGAAATACGAAGATATTTGCGCGATAATAATCCAATCCGCGTGTCTCGTTCATTACGGGATATTGCCTATAAAGCATTGCAAGTAAGAGAGAAATTAATTGCTGAAAACTCCAAAGAGCCAACAGCAATGGATATTGCGCAAGTTCTTGATGTTACGCATGAGGAAATTGTATTCGCGCTTGATGCAATTCAAGATCCAGTTTCATTATTTGAGCCAATTTATAACGATGGGGGAGACCCTATTTTTGTAATGGATCAGCTGAGCGATGAAAAACAAAAGGACGAGCAGTGGGTTGAAGAACTAGCACTAAAAGAAGGAATGAAACGACTCAATGATCGAGAAAAGATGATTATTCGAAAGCGTTTTTTTCAAGGAAAAACACAAATGGAAGTTGCAGAAGAAATTGGAATTTCCCAAGCACAAGTATCAAGGTTAGAGAAGTCAGCGATTAAACAAATGAATAAGACAATTCAAGGCTAAGGTTTCCCCGTTTATGGGGAGACCTTTTTTACATATAAATTTGTTTATCCGCTATTTTAAGGTAGTAAGAGTTGGAGAGAAACAAGAAAGATAGATGGGAATAGGCTTTTCGTTAGTAGCGGATGAAAGAATCCTTCACGGTTGAAAGTTTCGCTTTATATTCCGCTCATAGAGAGAATGTAGTGTTCATATAATGAGAATAAAATGGATTTTCTATCAGTGAAGGCTACTTCCTGTTCATGAGGGAAAAGGAGTGAATCATAATGATCAGAATTTCAGAATTTCAGATGAAAGATGTCGTAAATGTTTCGGATGGTAAAAAACTTGGAAATATTGGTGACATTGATATAGATATGCATACGGGGAAAATTCAAGCTGTTATTATTTCAAAGCAAGCACGTATGCTAGGGTTATTTGGTAGAGAAGAAGAGATTGTTATTAATTGGAATAAAATTGTGAAAATCGGTGAAGATGTCATACTTGTAAGAGCAGATCATGTCAATTCTGTAACAGAATCAATACAAACACCGACAATTTCTTAAAGAATATTACAAATTCCTCTTTTTTTTATATTGTCATTATGGAAAAATAAAAGTATGGTAAAATAGACAGGAAGTACCATGATTTTTAAGCTATTTTAATGAAGAAGGAGCCGCTTTATGAGAGAACCATTTAAATATGTGGACGGTATATTGTATTTACAAGCATGGGAAGATCTTGGGAACATTACTGCTGGCTTTACAACAAAAGATGGTGGAGTAAGTACAGGCTCCTTTCATGCGATGAATTTAGGATTACATGTGAATGATATCATTGAGAATGTTCATGAAAATAGACGTATTTTAGCAAATAAGTTACATCAGCCATTAGAAAATTGGATTTGTTCAGAACAGGTTCATAATCATCATGTAGAAAAAGTGGGACATGAAGAAAAAGGGCGCGGAGTTTATGTATATGAAGATGGAATTCCAAAGACGGATGGTATCTATACAGCTGATAAAGATGTATGTTTAATATC
The DNA here is from genome assembly GCF_000017425.1 of Bacillus cytotoxicus NVH 391-98. Lineage (GTDB taxonomy): Bacteria > Bacillota > Bacilli > Bacillales > Bacillaceae_G > Bacillus_A > Bacillus_A cytotoxicus. The sequence goes on along the minus strand of NC_009674.1, from coordinate 2,650,803 downwards.
TTGTTATGCTGATTGTGTGCCTCTCTTTTTCTATGCACCTTCACATGGTTTAATAGGTCTTGCGCATGCCGGATGGAAAGGCACTGTGAAAGAAATTGCGAATGAAATGATTCAAAAGTGGAAAGCTGAGGGCGTTTCTACTACTGACATTCATGTTGCAATTGGACCTGCGATTGGAGCATGTTGCTATGTTGTAGACGATCGTGTTTTATCAGCAGCAAAACAAATTATAAATGGATCTGTTCCTTATAAAGTCATTTCAGCTGGACAATACGCGATTGATTTAAAAGAGATAGATCGTATAGTATGCTTACAAGCTGGCATAAAAGAAGAACATATTGTGATGTCATCTCTTTGTACAAGCTGTGAAGAACAATTATTTTTCTCGCATCGCCGCGACCAAGGAAAGACAGGAAGAATGTTGAGTTTCATAGGTTTTAAGGAGGATTGAAAAACAGTGACAGTACAAGAGAATTTAGCAGTGATACAGGAAGAAATGAAACAAGCATGTGAGCGAGCTGGACGCTCCATCCATGATGTGAAACTTGTTGCAGTAACAAAAACGGTTGGAATTGAAAAAACGAATGAGGTAGTAGAGGCCGGAATTGCTGATTTAGGGGAGAATAGAAATGAAGGATTTTTACAAAAATATGAGCATTTTGGCTCACAAGTCAATTGGCATTTTATCGGTTCCTTACAAACGAGAAAAGTAAAAGAAATTATTAGTCATATTGACTATTTGCATTCGTTAGATCGTCTTTCTCTTGCAAGAGAGATTCAAAAGCGTGCTACAAAGCCTGTTAAATGTTTTATACAAGTGAAAACATCGCGTGAAGAATCAAAACAAGGGTTACAAGTTGAGGAACTTATTGAGTTTGTTCATGCTTTGAAGGAATTTGATAAAATTGAAGTTGTTGGTTTGATGACAATGGCACCATTTACGGAAGATGAAGCAGAAATACGCGGCTGCTTTAAAACGCTTCGCATGTTGCAACAGCAAGTACAGGAATTAAGACTTTCGTATGCTCCATGCAAAGAGCTATCAATGGGAATGTCGAATGATTATACAATTGCGATTGAAGAAGGTGCTACATATATTCGTTTGGGAACGATTTTAGTAGGAAAAGCATAAAAGGAAGGAGAATGTATTATGAGTTGGTCAAAAGTGAAGTATTTCTTTTTTGACACGCCAGAGGAAAAAGAAGCAGCTCAATATGCTTACGAAAAGGAGCAAATAGAAATGAAAAAACAGCAAGAACCTCCAGAACAACAAGACGTACCATTTACAAAAGTACAACCAAAACAAAATGTCGTAAGCATTGAAACAGCAAAGCAATCTTCTAAAGTTGTTTTGTTAGAACCGCGTACGTATTCAGAAGCACAAGGGATTGCAGACCATCTAAAAGGAAAGCGTGCTGTAGTCATTAATTTGCAAAGAATGTCTACCGATCAAGCAGTACGCATCGTTGACTTTTTAAGTGGTACTGTATACGCTATAGGCGGGGATATTCAAAAGTTAGGACCAAAAACATTTATGTGTACACCTGAGAATGTGGATATTGTTGGAGCAATTTCCGAGTTATTCGGTGAAGAGGAAGAGACAAATATAAAGAGGTGGTAATACGCCATGTTTATAATTTTAAAAGCTTTGCTCTTAGTCATTCAAATTTACTCCTGGGCGCTTATTGTCTACATTCTTCTAACTTGGTTTCCAGGCGCTAGAGAATCAGCAGTCGGTGACTTTTTAGCACGCATTTGCGAACCGTATTTAGAGCCATTTCGGAGAGTGATTCCACCGCTTGGTGTAATTGATATTTCTCCGATCGTTGCAATTATTGCATTAAAGCTTGCTAGCAGCGGCTTAGTCACTTTATTTGGCTACTTTTTATAAGATAGGTTGCATGCATGAGCATTTACGAACATTTTAGGCCTGAAGAGGCCAGTTTTGTTGATAAAGTGTTGGAATGGGAACGAGCAGTAGAAGAGTACCATCAAGTAAAATTAACAGATTTCCTTGATCCGCGTCAGCAACAAATTGTAACTACAATAGTTGGACAGCAAGGAGATGTTTCTTTACAATTTAATGGTGCAGCGCCAAAAGCGGAGAGAAAAAGGGCACTTATTTATCCAGATTATCTTGCTTTAAATGAAGAAGAATTTCAAGTAGAAGTATTAGAAATTGATTATCCTTCCAAATTTTATACGCTTGAACATAGACAAATACTAGGTGCACTTATGTCCCTTGGTTTAAAGAGAGAAAAGTACGGTGATATTTTTATTCAAGAAAATCGTGTCCAAATCGTAGTCGCAAAAGAAGTTGTTTCTTATATTGAAATGAACTTACAATCAATTGGAAAAACAAAGGTTTCTCTCTTCAGTGTATCAGCAGAGAATGTTTTGCAATTGCAGGATGAATGGAGAGAGCAATTTGGAACTGTTTCATCACTACGCTTAGACGTCGTGTTAGCTGAAATCTTGCATCTATCACGTCAAAAAGTACAACCCCTTATAAAGAATGGGCTTGTAAAAGTGAATTGGAAAGTTGTAGATCAAACTTCATATGAATGTCTTCCAGGAGATATTCTGTCGGTCAGAGGACATGGAAGAAGTAAATTGTTTTCGGTCGACGGAAGAACGAAAAAAGACAAATGGCGAGTTTTGTATGGTATACTAAAATGATTGATTTTTTAGAAGGAAAAAACTCTTATTTTGTCGAAGAAAAGATATAATTAAAAGAGGAAAATTTAGATAACTACTTGGAGGTGGCTTTTGTGCCGTTAACACCATTAGATATTCATAATAAAGAATTTAGTCGCGGATTTCGTGGCTATGATGAAGATCAAGTGAATGAATTTCTTGATCAAGTCATTAAAGATTATGAATTAGTCATTCGTGAAAAGAAAGCTTTAGAAGAGAAGGTTGCTCAATTAGAAGGAAAGCTAGATCATTTTTCTAATATTGAAGACACGCTAAATAAGTCTATTGTTGTAGCACAAGAAGCGGCGGAAGAAGTAAAACGCAATGCACAAAAAGAAGCAAAACTAATCGTTCGTGAAGCAGAAAAAAATGCGGATCGAATCATTAATGAAGCGTTAGTGAAATCAAGAAAAGTTGCTTTTGATATTGAAGAGCTAAAGAAACAAGCAAAAGTGTTTCGTACTCGTTTCCGCATGTTGCTAGAAACACAGCTTGAAATGTTAAACAACGACGATTGGGACAAGCTCATCGAATTAGAAGACGAAGTGGACGAACTGTTGAAAAAAGAAGAAACAGTGTAAACTTGACGTTTTTCTCATTATTACATATAATTTTAAACAACATATTGATTAAGAAAAACGAAGATAGGGATAAGTACCTTTTTCACCCCTTATAAAGCGAACTGAGGATGGTGTGAGCTCAGGATAAGGAGATAAATGGGAAATCACCCTGGAGTTCCGCGCTGAAAAAATGAGTAAGCGTAGGCGTATATTCGCGTTAAGGATATAAAGTGAATCATGTGCATACGTATATGATTTAATAGGGTGGTACCGCGGGAGACTTTCTCGTCCCTTTTGGGATGTGAAAGTCTCTTTTTTATTTCGTTTTTAAGTCTTTTTATGATACATGTAAGGAGGAATTGAGCATGGAGTACAAAAATACATTACTAATGCCAAAAACAGAGTTCCCAATGCGTGGGAATTTACCAAAACGTGAGCCTGCAATACAAGAAAAATGGGCTGAAATGAACATTTATGAAAAAGTACAAGAACGTACAAAAGGACGCCCTTTATTCGTATTACACGATGGTCCTCCATATGCAAATGGTGATATTCATATGGGACACGCACTAAATAAAGTATTAAAAGACTTTATTGTACGCTATAAATCAATGACTGGTTATTGTGCTCCTTATGTTCCAGGTTGGGATACGCATGGTTTACCAATTGAGCAGGCTTTAACGAATAAGGGAGTAAAGCGTAAAGAAATGCCGGTCGCAGAATTCCGTAAATTATGTGCGGAATATGCATACGAACAAGTAAATCGTCAGCGTGAACAATTTAAACGCCTTGGTGTACGTGCGGATTGGGATCATCCATATATTACTTTGGAACCAGCATATGAAGCACAACAAATTAAAGTATTTGGAGAAATGGCGAAAAAAGGCTATATCTATAAGGGACAAAAACCTGTTTACTGGTCTCCAACGAGTGAATCTGCTTTAGCTGAGGCTGAAATTGAGTACAAAGATAAAAAATCAGCATCTATTTACGTTGCATTTGAAGTGAAAGATGGAAAAGACGTATTAGAAGGTGACGAGAAATTTATTATTTGGACAACGACGCCTTGGACATTGCCAGCTAACTTAGGTATTTCTGTTCATCCAAAACTTGAATATAGCATCGTTAAAGTAAATGATGAAAAATATATCATTGCTTCTGACCTGTTTGATACAGTAGCAAAAACATTAGAATGGGAAAACCCTGAAGTTGTTAGAACAGTAAAAGGTAGTGAACTTGAATATACAGTTGCAAAACATCCATTCTATGACCGCGATTCTTTAGTTATGCTTGGTGAGCATGTAACAACAGATGCTGGTACAGGTTGTGTACATACAGCACCTGGACACGGGGAAGATGATTTCATTGTAGGGCAAAAGTATGGTCTAGAAGTTCTTTGTCCAGTTGATGATAAAGGCGTATTAACAAGTGAAGCACCTGGATTTGAAGGTTTATTCTATGATAAAGCAAACAAACCAATTACGGAAAAATTAGAAGAAGTTGGCGCGTTGCTGAAATTAACATTTATTACGCATTCATATCCACATGACTGGAGAACGAAAAAACCAATTATTTTCCGTGCAACAGCACAATGGTTTGCATCTATTGAGGCATTCCGTAGTGAATTATTACAAGCTGTGAAAGAAACAAAATGGGTACCAGCGTGGGGAGAAACTCGTCTTCATAATATGGTTCGTGACCGCGGTGACTGGTGTATTTCTCGTCAACGTGCATGGGGTGTACCAATTCCTGTGTTCTATGCAGAAAATAATGATCCAATTATTACAGATGAAACAATTAATCATGTAGCAAACTTATTCCGTGAACATGGTTCTAACGTATGGTTTGAACGCGAAGCGAAAGATTTACTACCAGAAGGATTCACACATCCATCTAGTCCAAATGGTGAATTCCGTAAAGAAACAGATATTATGGATGTATGGTTTGATTCTGGCTCTTCTCACCAAGCTGTATTAGAAGAACGTGACGACTTGCAACGTCCAGCTGATTTATATTTAGAAGGATCTGACCAATATCGTGGTTGGTTTAACTCTTCATTATCAACAGCTGTTGCTGTAACAGGTAAAGCACCATATAAAGGTGTGCTAAGCCATGGCTTCGTACTTGATGGTGAAGGTCGCAAAATGAGTAAATCAATCGGAAACATTGTTGTACCGAAGAAGATTATGGACCAACTAGGTGGAGATATTTTACGCCTTTGGGTATCTTCTGTTGATTATCAGTCTGATGTACGTATTTCAGATGATATTTTAAAACAAGTTGCAGAAGTATATCGCAAAATCCGTAACACATTCCGTTTCTTATTAGGAAACTTAGCTGACTTTAATCCAGCTCAAGATGCAGTAGCAAAAGCGGAACTTCGCGAAGTGGATCGCTATATGTTAGTGAAATTAAATGACTTAATTACGAAAGTGAAAGAAGCGTATGAAACTTATGACTTTGCGGCAGTATATCATGCAATTCATAACTTCTGTACAATCGATTTAAGTTCATTCTATTTAGATTTTGCAAAAGATATTTTATACATTGAAGCGGCAAATCATCATGATCGTCGTGCAATTCAAACGGTGTTATATGATGTTCTTGTTGCGTTAACGAAACTTGTAACACCGATTTTACCTCATACAGCTGATGAAGTGTGGCCATATATTCCAGGTGTTACAGAAGAGAGCGTACAATTGACAGATATGCCAGAAGCTATCGAATTACAAGATGGGGAAGCGTTAAAAACAAAATGGGATGCATTTATGACGCTTCGTAGTGACGTATTAAAAGCACTAGAAGTGGCGCGTAATGAGAAAGTGATTGGTAAATCATTGACGGCTAGCATTACATTATTCCCAACAGCAGAAATGAAAGAAATGTTAGAATCTATTCAAGAAGATTTAAAACAACTATTTATCGTTTCTGAATATAAACTTGGTGGAACGATAGAGGAAGCGCCAGCAGATGCACAAAAATATGAACATACGGCAGTTCTTGTTACACAAGCAAACGGTGAAACTTGTGAACGTTGCTGGGTTGTTTCGGAAACAGTTGGCAACGATAACGAGTATAAAACATTATGTGAGCGTTGCGCGACTGTTGTAAAAGAGAATTATGTAAAATAATAATACAAAAAACTGATCGCTTATATAGCAGTCAGTTTTTTTATATCGTTTATGTTATAACAAGTACAAGGTTACTTATGAAAAATGAATGAAACAGCATAGAAGAACTTCCTATGAAGGAAAAATGTGTGTGCGGTAAGTAAGTGGAATTCGGATACACTAACGGTACATTGCAGCTAGGAGGAATGTACACGTGAATGAAATCTATATGGATATAAAACGAGAATTACAAGTAATGAGAAAAGAATTACAGGAGCGATTGGCAAAGGAAGTAAGTCGCACATATGAGATGGAATTTGGACAAGAACTGGGATATGAAATACAACTGGATGCAAAGAAGAAATTGCTTTTACATGATATAAGAGAAGACTTAAAAGATGTTGAGCGAGCATTATTTAAAATGGAGATTGATATGTATGGCGTTTGTGAAGAAACAGGAGAAATGATTTCTTTAAAACGTATGAAGATGTTGCCAACAGCTCGTACCATTTATGAATTTTTATATAAAAAAGTAAATGTGTAATTCGCACAACAATATTATAGTACCTTTTTTCATTTTATTTTATTCTTCTATAAAGGTTCGTTGTGAAAAGATAGCAGCTATGCTAAAATTTTGAGGTACACTGTCTTTGTGGGGGAAATAAAATGATATATTATTTAATAGCGTTATTTGTTATTGCTATCGATCAACTATCGAAATGGTTCATTGTCAAGAACATGGAATTAGGTGCAAGTATCCCAATTATCGATAATGTATTATACATAACATCACATCGAAACAGAGGAGCTGCTTGGGGTATTTTAGAAAACAAAATGTGGTTCTTCTATATCATTACAGTTGTTTTTGTAGGATTTATTGTCTTTTATATGAAGAAGTATGCAAAAACAGATAAACTGTTAGGGATTTCTCTCGGTCTTATTTTAGGTGGAGCGATTGGTAATTTTATTGATCGTGTATTTAGACAAGAAGTAGTGGATTTTATTCACGTGTATATTTTTTCATACAATTATCCGGTATTTAATATAGCTGATTCGGCTTTATGTATTGGTGTTGTATTAATTATTATTCAAACATTATTAGAAGGAAAGAAAATGAAGGAGTAATTGAATGAGTGAAGTAGTACAAGTAACAGTTGTAGAAGAACGGAAAAACGAACGGATTGATAAATTTGTTGCAAGTGTAAATCATGAGTGGTCACGCACACAAGTGCAACAATGGATTAAAGACGGCGTCATAACAGTAAATGGAAAGACGGTTAAAGGAAATTATAAAGTAAAAGAAAATGATGAAATTACAGTAACAGTTCCAGAACCAGAAGAATTGGATATTCGTGCCGAAGATATGAATTTAGAGATTTATTACGAAGATGCGGATGTACTAGTTGTTAATAAACCACGCGGTATGGTTGTACATCCAGCACCGGGGCATACGAGTGGTACACTTGTTAATGGTTTAATGTATCATTGTACAGATTTATCAGGCATTAATGGCGTCATGCGTCCAGGTATTGTACACCGCATTGACAAAGACACATCAGGCTTATTAATGGTTGCGAAAAATGATATGGCGCATGAATCTTTAGTAAATCAGCTAGTAGAAAAAACAGTGACGAGACGCTATCAGGCAATTGTGCATGGGGTAATCCCGCACGATAAAGGAACAATTGATGCGCCAATTGCTCGAGATAAGAAAGATCGTCAAAGTATGGCTGTTGATGAAAATGGTAAGCATGCAGTTACGCATTTTCAAGTGTTAGAACGATTTAAGGACTTTACACTTGTCGAATGTCGTTTAGAAACGGGACGAACACATCAAATTCGTGTTCATATGAAATATATTGGATACCCTCTTGCTGGGGATCCGAAATATGGTCCGAAAAAGACATTAAATTTGAATGGACAAGCGCTTCATGCAGGAATTTTAGGATTTAATCATCCGCGTACAGGTGAATATTTACAATTTGAAGCACCTGCACCAGCTATATTCGAGGAAACATTAAATATTTTACGGAAATAGTATTGACAAAATGAATAAAAACTGCGATACTAACAACAGTTAAATAATGATCCTTTAACACAGCCCCGTGAGGTTGAGAAGGTAACGGTTTGAAATATTTAGGGTATACTTGTACCCTTTTTTCAAAAGTCCTCTCGCACACGCTGGGAGGACTTTTTTTATACGATTCCTCTCACGTGCAAAAAAAGCTTGGAGGTGTAAAGCATGAAAGAAAAGGCAGTTGTTTTAGATGATCAAATGATTCGTCGCGCTTTAACACGTATTAGTCACGAAATTGTAGAGCATAATAAAGGTGTCGACCAATGTGTTTTAGTCGGAATTAAAACACGTGGGATTTTTCTAGCAAAACGTTTAGCAGAAAAAATTGGTCAGATTGAAGGAAAAGAGATTGAAGTTGGAGAGTTAGACATTACGCTATATCGTGATGATTTAACGCTACAATCTAAAGATAAAGAACCGCTTGTAAAAGGCTCTGATATTCCTGTAGATATTACAAAGAAAAAAGTTATTCTTGTAGATGATGTATTGTATACAGGGAGAACAGTTCGCGCTGCGATGGATGCACTAATGGACTTAGGAAGACCATCACAAATTCAGTTAGCTGTTCTTGTAGATAGAGGTCATCGTGAGTTGCCAATTCGCGCTGATTATGTAGGGAAAAATATTCCAACATCAAGTGAAGAACGTATTGAAGTTGATTTGCAAGAGACAGATCAAAAAGATCGAGTAAGCATATACGAAAAGTAAAGCCCTTTTAAATGTAGTCCTGTGAGGCTGCCAAAGGGTCTTGGCTTTCATATGTCAAATTTGCCATATGAAAGTATAGGACTCTTTGTGCACGGACACAAAGAGTTTTTTTATTGCAAAATTTTAAATTGAAGGAGGATATAACAATGGAGCAAAAGCCAGTGTTAGACATTCATGAAATACCGAAACCGGGAAGATGGTTATTTTTAAGCATACAGCATTTGTTTGCAATGTTCGGATCAACAGTGCTGGTTCCGTTTTTAACAGGATTAAATCCATCAGTAGCTTTAATTTCCAGTGGATTAGGAACATTAGCGTTTCTTCTTATAACAAAAGGGCAAGTACCTGCCTATTTAGGATCATCGTTCGCATTTATTGCTCCAATTATAACGGCAAAAACAGCGGGGGGGCCGGGAGCAGCAATGCTCGGTGGTATGCTAGCAGGACTTGTTTATCTCCTAGTTTCGCTAGGAATTAAAAAGTCAGGATCAGCTTGGATTATGAAGTTACTCCCTCCAATTGTAGTTGGTCCAGTTGTAATGGTTATTGGTTTAGCTTTAGCGCATACGGCTGTGAATATGGCAATGAATGATGTCGATGGAAAATATAGCTTTACACACTTTTCAGTAGCATTAGTCACATTAGTAATTACGATTATTTGCTCCATATTTGGAAGAGGATTCTTCAGTATTATACCGGTATTGCTTGGAATTATTGGCGGATATATTTTTGCATACTTTCAAGGGTTAGTCGATTTTAAGCCGGTAGCTGAGGCAAGCTGGTTCAATGTACCAGACTTTGTTGTACCGTTTGTAACATATACACCGGAATTTTCTTGGAAAATTATGCTTCTGATGGTTCCGGTAGCACTAGTAACGATTTCAGAACATATTGGGCACCAAATTGTACTTGGAAATGTTATTAATCGAGATTTAATTGCAAAACCAGGCTTACATCGTTCAATCTTTGGTGATGGTGTAGCGACATTAATAGCATCTGTAATTGGTGGGCCGCCGAATACAACATATGGTGAAAATATCGGGGTGCTAGCAATTACAAGAGCGTATAGTGTATATTTATTCGCTGGATCAGCAATCTTCGCAATCGTGTTTGGATTTATCGGTAAGATTTCAGCGCTGATTCATTCGATTCCAACACCAGTCATGGGCGGTGTCTCCATCCTGCTCTTTGGTGTCATCGCATCAAGTGGTTTACGTATGATGGTGGACGAAAAAACAGACTTAAGTGACAAACGTAACTTAATGATTGCATCTGTTATTCTTGTTATTGGTATAGGCGGTGCAGTGCTTCATATCGGAGAATCATTCCAAGTAGAAGGAATGGCGCTTGCAGCAATTGTAGGTGTATTGTTAAATTTACTACTACCAGAAATAAAAGAAAAACAACAATCTAAGCAGATTGCTTCATAAAAACGAACCTTTTAAATCAGTCTTGCGAGACAGAAAAGGGTGGCTTCTTTCTTGCACCCTAGTCTCGCATGACTAGGGTGTTTTTATGCGATTGTTAGTATATAAATGCAAAAGGTGTTATCATAAAAATCAGAAAGATGAGGGATGACAATGAGCCAATTGTTAACGATGAGTGAATTATCGAAGGAAGAAATTTCAGAAATCCTAAAAGATGCAGAAGATTTCGCGAATGGAAAAGAAAGAAAAGCGACAGAGCAAACATTTGTAGCAAACTTGTTTTTTGAGAATAGTACGAGAACAAGATTTAGCTTCGAGGTTGCTGAGAAGAGATTGGGATTAGAAGTATTAAACTTCTCAGCAGATTCTTCTAGCGTACAAAAAGGAGAAACGTTATACGATACGATAAGAACACTAGAATCGATTGGAGCCAAAGCAGTAGTCATCCGCCATCAGCAAGATCGCTACTTTGATGAGCTAAAAGACAAAGTAAATATCCCTATTTTAAATGCAGGTGATGGATGTGGAAATCACCCGACGCAATGTTTGTTAGATCTTCTAACAATTAAACAAGAGTTTGGGAGATTTGAAGGATTAAAGATTGCGATTGTAGGAGACATTCGTCACAGCCGAGTGGCACGCTCGAATGCAGAAGCATTAACGAAATTAGGTGCAACAATTTACTTTGCTAGTCCTGAAGAGTGGAAAGATGAAACAAATACATTCGGAACATATAGAAGCTTAGATGAACTTATTCCAGAAGTTGATGTGATGATGTTACTTCGTGTACAGCATGAGCGTCATGATCATTATGAAACAGACATCATGAAAGAGTATCATGAAAACCATGGGTTAACAATGGAACGAGAAGAACGCATGAAAGAAGGAAGCATTATTATGCATCCGGCTCCAGTAAATCGTGATGTAGAAATTGCAAGTGAACTTGTTGAGTGTAAACGTTCTCGCATATTCAAACAGATGGAAAATGGAGTTTACGTAAGAATGGCTGTTTTAAAACGCGCATTACCAAATGTATTAGGAGGAATGAAACATGAATTATTTGTTTAAAAATGGACGTTACTTAAATGAAGAAGGAACAATCGTGGCAACAGATCTTCTTGTACAAGATGGTAAAATTGCGAAAATAGCGAAAAATATTTCGGCTGAAAATGCTGAAGTAATCGATGTAAATGGAAAATTAATCGCACCTGGATTAGTAGATGTACACGTTCATCTTCGCGAACCAGGTGGTGAACATAAAGAAACGATTGAAACTGGTACACTTGCAGCAGCAAAAGGGGGCTTTACAACAATTTGTGCGATGCCAAATACACGCCCAGTGCCAGATAGTAAAGAGCATATGGAAGATTTACAAAAACGAATTCAGGAAAAAGCACATGTAAATGTACTGCCATATGGTGCAATTACAGTGCGTCAAGCAGGTTCTGAAATGACGGACTTTGAAACGTTAAAAGAACTTGGAGCATTCGCATTTACTGATGATGGAGTAGGCGTACAAGATGCAAGTATGATGTTAGCGGCTATGAAGCGTGCAGCTAAATTAAATATGGCAGTTGTTGCCCATTGCGAAGAAAATACGCTTATTAATAAAGGTTGTGTACATGAAGGGAAATTTTCTGAGAAACATGGATTAAACGGTATCCCATCAGTATGTGAATCTGTACATATTGCCAGGGACATTTTACTAGCGGAAGCGGCAGATTGTCACTATCATGTTTGTCACGTAAGTACAAAAGGGTCAGTGCGAGTAATTCGTGATGCAAAACGTGCAGGTATTAAAGTAACAGCAGAAGTAACACCACACCACTTAGTGCTATGTGAAGATGATATCCCATCTGTTGATCCCAACTTTAAAATGAACCCACCACTTCGAGGAAGAGAAGACCAAGAAGCACTCATTGAAGGTTTATTAGATGGAACAATCGACATCATTGCAACGGATCATGCACCGCATACAGCAGAAGAAAAAGCACAAGGCATTGAAAGAGCACCATTTGGAATTACTGGTTTTGAAACAGCGTTCCCATTACTATATACAAACCTTGTGAAAAAAGGAATTATCACATTAGAACAGCTTATCCAATTCTTAACAGAAAAGCCAGCAGATACATTTGGTTTAGAAACAGGACGTCTAAAAGAAGGAAGAGCAGCTGATATTACCATTCTTGATTTAGAACAAGAAGAAAAAATTGACCCAACAACATTCTTATCAAAAGGAAAAAATACGCCATTTGCAGGCTGGAAGTGTCAAGGATGGCCAGTTATGACATTAGTGGGCGGGAAGATCGTATGGCAAAAGGAGAGTGCATTAGTATGAAAAGACAGCTTATCTTAGAAGATGGAACAGTATTAATTGGAAAAGGATTCGGCGGAGAGATTGAAAAATCAGGTGAAGTTGTATTTACAACTGGTATGACCGGATACCAAGAAACATTATCTGATCCATCATACTGCGGTCAAATCGTAACATTTACGTATCCATTGATCGGAAACTATGGTATTAACCGTGATGATTTTGAATCGATTCAACCATCTGTACACGGTTTAATTGTAAATGAAATTTGCGATCATCCATCGAACTTCCGTAATGAAAATTCGTTAGATGAGTATTTAAAAGAACGAAATATTCCAGGATTATCAGGAATTGATACGAGAAAATTAACGAGAAAAATTCGTCAATATGGAACAATGCGCGGACGTCTTTGTAATATGGATGTCGATGTAGATTATATTGTCAGTCAATTAAGAGCTACAGTATTTACAGATCATGTAAAGCGTGTATCAACAAAAGATCCATATCCAAGCCCAGGTCGTGGTTACCGCGTTGTCCTTGTTGATTTCGGAATGAAGCACGGTATTTTACGCGAATTAAATAAGCGTGATTGCGATGTCATTGTTGTTCCTTACAATACATCGGCAGAAGAAATTTTACGCTTAAGCCCAGATGGAATTATGTTAAGTAACGGACCTGGGGATCCAAAAGATGTACCAGAAGCGATTGAAATGTTAAAAGGAATCATTGGAAAAGTACCTTTATTCGGTATTTGCCTTGGGCATCAACTATTTGCCTTGGCATCAGGTGCAAATACAGTGAAATTAAAATTTGGTCACCGTGGATTAAACCATCCAGTAAAACATCTTGAAACTGGAAAAGTAGCTATCACTTCTCAAAACCATGGGTATGCAGTAGAAGAGGAATCTGTAAAAGGAACAGACCTTGAGATTACACACGTTGCTTTAAATGATGGAACAGTAGAAGGACTTCGTCATAAGAAGTTCCCAGCATTTACAGTACAATATCATCCAGAAGCATCAGCAGGACCAGAAGATGCAAATGACTTATTTGAAGATTTCTTAACAATGATTGCAAACTTTAAGAAAGAAGGGGAAGAGTTATGCCAAAACGCCTAGACATTAACACAATTTTAGTAATCGGATCAGGACCAATTGTAATTGGGCAAGCAGCGGAGTTTGATTACTCTGGAACGCAAGCTTGTCAATCTTTAAAAGAGGAAGGCTATAAAGTAATCCTTGTTAACTCGAACCCAGCAACAATTATGACGGACACTGCAACAGCAGATAAAGTATATATTGAGCCATTAACACTAGAATTTGTAAGTCGCATTATTCGTAAAGAGCGTCCAGATGCAATTTTGCCGACACTTGGCGGACAAACAGGATTAAATATGGCTGTTGAACTTGCCAAATCGGGTGTGCTTGAAGAGTGTGGAGTTGAAATTTTAGGAACGAAATTATCAGCAATTGAGCAAGCGGAAGATCGCGATTTATTCCGTACATTAATGCAAGAATTGAACGAACCAACACCACCAAGTGAAATTGTCCATACACTTGATGAAGCATATGAATTTGTTAAAGAGATTGGGTATCCAGTCATTGTTCGTCCAGCATTTACGTTAGGCGGAACAGGCGGTGGAATTTGCCACAACGAAGAAGAGTTAATTGAAATTGTAACAAGTGGTTTGAAACATAGCCCAGTAACACAATGTTTATTAGAAAAAAGCATCGCTGGCTTTAAAGAAATTGAATATGAAGTAATGCGTGATGCAAATGACAATGCCATTGTAGTATGTAACATGGAAAACATCGACCCAGTTGGTGTGCACACAGGGGATTCTATTGTTGTAGCACCGAGTCAAACATTAAGCGATCGAGAATATCAGATGCTGCGTAATACGTCATTAAGAATTATTCGTGCACTAGGAATTGAAGGGGGATGTAACGTTCAGCTTGCACTAGATCCGTATAGCTTCCAATACTATGTAATTGAAGTAAATCCACGTGTAAGTCGTTCATCTGCCTTAGCATCAAAAGCGACGGGATATCCAATTGCGAAATTAGCAGCAAAAATTGCAGTCGGTTTAACATTAGATGAAATTGTAAACCCAGTAACACAAAAAACATATGCGTGCTTTGAGCCAGCATTAGACTATGTTGTTTCGAAAATTCCACGCTGGCCTTTCGACAAGTTTGAATCAGCAAATAGAACGCTTGGAACACAAATGAAAGCAACGGGTGAAGTTATGTCAATCGGACGTAACTTAGAAGAATCATTATTAAAAGCCGTTCGCTCTCTAGAACTTGGTATTTATCATCTAGAGCTAAATCACTTAAAAGAACTTGATAAAGAAACAATGAAAAAACGTATTATAAAAGCGGATGATGAGCGTCTGTTTATTGTGGCAGAAGCAATTCGCCAAGGTGTAACGAAAGAAGAGATTCACGAATGGTGCGAAATGGACTTCTTCTTCTTACAAAAAATCGAAAACATCGTAAATATGGAACGAAAAGTAAAAGCGAATGTTGGTGACATGGAAGTATTACGAGAAGCAAAAGAAATGGGCTTTAGTGATCATTACATTGCGTCTGCTTGGAATAAAACAGAATGTGAAATTTACGCTACACGTAAAGAAAATGGCATCATGCCAGTATTTAAAATGGTAGATACTTGTGCAGCAGAATTCGAATCTGCAACGCCTTACTACTACAGCACATATGGTGACGAGAACGAATCAATCGTTACAGAGCGTAAAAGTGTAATGGTACTAGGTTCTGGACCAATCCGCATCGGTCAAGGGGTTGAATTTGACTATGCAACAGTTCACTCTGTATGGGCAATTAAAGAAGCTGGCTACGAAGCAATTATTGTGAATAATAACCCAGAGACAGTTTCAACAGACTTCAGTATTTCTGATAAATTGTACTTTGAACCATTAACAATTGAAGATGTTATGCACATCATTGATTTAGAGAAGCCAGAAGGTGTTATTGTACAATTCGGTGGACAGACAGCGATTAACTTAGCGGCAAAATTAGCAGAGCGCGGTGTGAAAATTTTAGGAACATCTCTTGAAGATTTAGATCGTGCTGAAGACCGCGATAAGTTCGAAGCAGCATTAACAGAGCTTGGTATTCCACAACCGGTTGGTAAAACAGCAACAACAGTAGAGCAAGCGGTAGCAATTGCTGAAGAAATTGGCTATCCAGTACTCGTAAGACCATCTTACGTACTTGGTGGACGTGCAATGGAAATTGTGTATCGTCAAGAAGAACTGCTTCACTATATGAAAAATGCAGTAAAAGTACATGCAGATCACCCGGTATTAATTGACCGCTACATGGTTGGGAAAGAAATTGAAGTGGATGCAATTTCTGACGGTGAAAATGTATACATTCCCGGTATTATGGAACATATTGAACGCGCTGGTGTTCACTCTGGTGATTCAATCGGAGTATATCCTCCACAAAGCCTATCAGCGAAAGTGAAGGAACAAATTATTGAAAATACAATTGCACTTGGGAGAGGATTAAAGATTGTTGGATTACTAAATATCCAATTTGTAGTCTTCAAAGATGAAGTGTATGTCATTGAAGTAAACCCACGTGCGAGCCGTACAGTACCGTTCTTAAGCAAGATTACAGGTGTTCCAATGGCAAACATCGCAACGAAAGTCATTTTAGGTAAAAATCTTGTAGAACAAGGTTATGAAACTGGTTACCACCCAGAAGATAACGAAGTATATGTAAAAGCGCCAGTATTCTCGTTTGCAAAACTGCGCTCTGTTGATACAACATTAGGACCTGAAATGAAATCGACAGGGGAAGTAATGGGGAAAGATTTAACGCTTGAAAAAGCATTATATAAAGGATTAGTTGCTGCGGGAATTAGCATTCCAACACATGGATCTGTCATTATTACAGTTGCGGATAAAGATAAAGAAGAAGCGATTGAAATCGCAAGACGCTTCCATGAAATTGGCTATAACTTATTGGCAACAGCAGGAACAGCAAAATCGTTAACAGAGCAAAACATTCCGGTGCAAGTTGTAAATAAAATTGACTCTGAAGATTACAACTTACTTGATATTATTCGTCAAGGAAAAGCACAGTTTGTTATTAACACATTAACAAAAGGAAAACAACCAGCGCGTGATGGGTTCCGCATTCGTCGAGAATCTGTGGAAAATGGTGTAGCTTGCTTAACATCACTTGATACAACAAGAGCAATTTTACGAGTACTAGAATCTATGACGTTCTCAGCTCACACAATGAAAGAAATCGCGCCAACAACGCGTCACGAGGTGGTACATGCATGATGCAAAAGCAAAATATGATCGTCGTTAACCAAACAGAAATCGCAAAAAACATTTATGAATTAGTGCTTCAAGGTGATCTTGTACAGCAAATGAACGAACCAGGGCAGTTCGTACACATTAAGGTAGCAGAGGGGATTACCCCCCTTCTGCGCCGCCCAATTAGCATTTGTAATGTCGATCAAGAAAAAAACGAATTTACAATGCTATATCGTGCGGAAGGACAAGGAACAAAAACATTAGCAAAAAGAAAACAAGGTGAATTAGTAGATGTATTAGGACCACTCGGACATGGATTTCCGGTAGAAGAAGCAGAAGCTGGACAAACAGCTCTATTAGTAGGAGGCGGAATTGGTGTGCCACCACTTTATGAGCTATCGCAACGCCTTGTTGCAAAAGGGGTACGTGTTATTCACATCTTAGGATTTCAAACGAAAGATGTTGTTTTCTATGAAGAAAAGTTTGCAGAACTTGGTGATACGTATGTTGCAACCGTTGATGGTACACATGGTACAAAAGGGTTTGTAACAGATGTAATAGATAACTATGGAATTGACTTTGATATTTTATACTCATGTGGACCTTTAGCAATGCTGCGTGCATTAGAAGGGCGTTATAAAGAGAAAAAAGCCTACATTTCACTAGAAGAACGTATGGGATGCGGGATTGGAGCATGTTTCGCGTGCGTATGTCACTTACAAGAAGATCCAAGCGGACATTCTTATAAAAAAGTGTGCAGCGATGGACCTGTGTTTCCAATCGGGGAGGTTGTACTATGAACAGATTACAAGTTGAATTACCAGGATTATCATTAAAAAATCCAATCATCCCAGCATCTGGTTGCTTCGGATTTGGTCGTGAATATGCTCAGTTTTATGATTTAAATGTACTGGGCTCAATCATGATTAAAGCAACGACGGAACAACCACGATATGGAAATCCGACGCCACGTGTGGCG
The DNA here is from genome assembly GCF_000017425.1 of Bacillus cytotoxicus NVH 391-98. Classification (GTDB taxonomy): domain Bacteria; phylum Bacillota; class Bacilli; order Bacillales; family Bacillaceae_G; genus Bacillus_A; species Bacillus_A cytotoxicus. The sequence goes on along the minus strand of NC_009674.1, from coordinate 2,632,634 downwards.
GAAACACCAGGTGGTATGTTAAATGCAATCGGGCTTCAAAATCCAGGGCTAGAAAAGGTAATGGGCTCTGAATTACCATGGTTAGAACAATTTGATCTTCCAATTATAGCGAATGTTGCAGGTTCACAAGTTGAAGACTATGTAGCAGTAGCAAAGAAAATTTCAAAAGCACCGAATGTTCATGCACTAGAATTAAATATTTCTTGTCCCAATGTAAAAACGGGAGGTATCGCTTTTGGTACAAATCCTGAAATTGCTGCTGATTTAACGAAGCGAGTAAAAGAGGTTTCTGAAGTGCCGGTATATGTGAAATTGTCACCGAACGTGACAAACATTGTCGAGATTGCGAAGGCAATTGAAAATGCAGGTGCGGACGGGTTAACGATGATTAATACATTGCTTGGTATGCGTCTAGATTTAAAAACAGCAAAACCAATTTTAGCAAACCGTACAGGCGGACTATCAGGTCCTGCAATTAAACCGGTAGCAATTCGCATGGTACATGAAGTAAGCCAAGTGGTTGATATTCCAATTATTGGAATGGGTGGTATTGAGTCAGCAGAAGATGTTATTGAATTCTTCTATGCTGGTGCAAGTGCAGTTGCGGTTGGTACAGCAAACTTTGTTGATCCGCTCGTATGCCCAACCATTATTGAGGAATTACCATCGTTATTAGATGAATTAGGATTTGGACACATTTCGGAATGTCAAGGAAGGAGCTGGAAACAAGTATGTCAAAGTCGCTAATTGTTGCACTAGATTTTCCAGGGAAAAAAGAGGTAGAACAATTTTTACAACACTTTGAAGGGGAAGAGTTATTTGTCAAAGTGGGTATGGAATTGTTTTATAAAGAAGGCCCAGCAATTATTACGTACTTAAAAGAAAAAGGACATAAAATATTTCTAGATTTAAAACTTCATGATATTCCAAATACAGTAAAAAGCGCTATGCGCAGCCTAGCTAGTCTAGATGTTGACATGGTAAATGTTCATGCTGCTGGGGGGAGCAGTATGATGAAAGCAGCGCTTGAGGGATTAGAGGAAGGTAAGCAAGAAGGAAAAGAGAGACCGATTTGTATTGCAGTTACACAATTAACAAGTACTTCGGAAGTTATGATGAAAAAAGAGATTGGCATTGAGAAAACGTTAGAAGAAGCGGTTGCTCATTACGCAAAATTAACGAAAGAAAGTGGACTTGATGGCGTTGTATGTTCAACGTTGGAAGTACCAAAGTTACGTGAAGTATGCGGAGACGAATTTGTAACAGTAACACCGGGGATTCGTCTTGCAAGCGATGATGTGAATGACCAAGTGCGCGTAGCAACACCTAAACGTGCAAGAGAACTTGGTTCAAGTTACATTGTGGTTGGACGTAGTATTACAAAAGCAGAAAATCCGCTTGAAGCATATCAAACAGTAAAACAACAGTGGGAAGGTGTAACAGTATGAAAAAAGAAATCGCATCGCATTTATTAGAAATTGGAGCAGTATTTTTACAACCAAATGATCCATTCACTTGGTCTTCTGGTATGAAATCGCCAATTTATTGTGATAATCGCCTAACTTTATCGTACCCAAAAGTACGTCAAGCAATTGCGGCGGGATTAGAGGAATTAATTAAAGAACACTTCCCAACTGTAGAAGTTATTGCAGGAACAGCAACTGCTGGTATTGCCCATGCTGCATGGGTAAGCGATCGTATGAATTTACCAATGTGCTACGTACGTAGTAAAGCAAAAGGTCACGGTAAAGGAAACCAAATTGAAGGAAAAGCGGAAAAAGGTCAAAAAGTAGTTGTAGTAGAAGATCTTATTTCAACTGGTGGTAGTGCGATTACTTGCGTAGAAGCGCTTCGTGAGGCAGGTTGTGAAGTATTAGGAATCGTATCAATCTTCACATATGAGCTTGAAGCAGGAAAAGAAAAACTAGCGGCAGCTAATGTAGCGTCATATTCTTTAAGCGACTATAGCACATTAACTCAAGTGGCGGAAGAAAAAGGTATGATTGGACAAGCTGAAATGAAAAAACTGCAAGAATGGCGCAAAAATCCAGCTGACGAGGCTTGGATTACAGCGTAACACGAAAAGAACGACTGCGGGGAACGCGGTCGTTTTTTATCATCGTTAAAACTTCATGTAAAGAAGATATAGTAGGAGCATCGCACTTGAGTTGCGAGTTATCCCGATTTAACTATATTTCTTGCCTTCTAACTGCTGTACTACTCATTGCATCAGTCTCTAATCGATTGCCAATAATAGCAATCTTTCATTTCGAAGTGTTAAATTTTTCAATTTGTTGTTTCTCATTATCTTTACCAATTCCTGATTAATAACTACTTAGCACTTTCCGCAATTTCATATCCTCTTACAAACAAGAGGGTCATGTAAGAAATAATAAATGAGAAGATGCTGTACATGCCAACCCAAAAGAAAAATTTTGGAGTAAAGGAGATAACACCTATTATTAAAAAGCTAGCAAACGTTACAATGGGCATTACGTAATATGTTTTCGTTCTACGTGTTCCCATAACAGAAACGATAAAGATAAGGAATGGACAAATTAATAAGACGAAAATCAATTCATTCATAATTACGTCTCCTTTTCGAATTGAAGTAATCTGTTTTTCGTAAACGCTTTAAAATAAATACTCTCTTAATATAATTTCGCTAACATATAAATAATCCCTTTTGCAAGTCAGTAATTTATGATGAATTTTATAATAAAAAAACGTAGGCAAGAGAATGCTTGCTTACGTTATAGAATAAACATCGCAACGATCGTGTTGACAATTAAGCCAATTGCAACTGGTAAAAAGTTTCGGCATGTAAGTTCAAACGGATCGACTTTACAAATCGCAGCGGCAGGAATAAGCGCCCAAGGAATTAAAGCACTGCCCCCAAGTCCATATTGTAGCGATTGGTCCAAGTGCTGTTAATGTAGTTGTTCCATGACCAAGTGCTGTGCCGAAAAGGTTTGCAATCGATCCAGCAAGAGAAATGCCTGAAAAACCGGATCCGTCTAAACCAGTAATAACGCCAACGATACTTAATGTCCCAGCTGATACGTATTGATTTAAAGGAACAGTTTGAGATAAGGTGAAACTTTAATCAGTGAAGGATGAAAAACATTGACTTGAATTGCACTGTATATACATACTGTCAATCTTTTTGCCGATATATAAAGTGAGAAACGAAAGATATTATGAATTAGTTAATGGGGAGAGGAGGTAATGGAAAGGAATACAAAAATGCGTTGCTTATAAGCAGCGCATTTTTGTATATTTAAGCTTTTAATTTCATTACAGTGTCAGCATCAGGCGTTACATATAGTGTTTGTTGATGATCATATGTAACAAACCCAAGCTTTGCACCACTTGGTTTTTTGACGTGGCGAATTTTCGTGAAATCTACAGGAACTGAACTAGAATTTTTCGCTTTACTGTAATACGCTGCAATTTTCGCAGCTTCTAGTAATGTTTCTTCCGACGGTTCTACAGAGCGAATGACCACGTGAGAACCTGGTATATCTTTCGTGTGTAACCAGATTTCATCACGACGCGCAAATTTTGTCGTCAAATAGTCATTTTGTTTATTGTTTTTGCCAACTAAAATTTCGGTTCCATCACTTGCAATATATTTATCTAATAATGGTTTTGTTGGCTTTTTCTTTACATGTTTCGCTTTGCGGTTACGAAGGTATCCTTCTTCAGCTAGTTCTTCACGAATTTCTTCGATATCTTTTGAAGAGGCGGCGTCCATTTGTTGAAGTAAGCTGTCAAAATAGAGAATCTCTTCCTTTGTTTTTTCAATTTGTTCTTTGACAATTGCCACAGAATTTTTTGCTTTTTGATACTTTTGGAAATAGCGCTGTGCATTTTCTGAAGGTGTTTTAAATGGATCTAATGTAATCGTTACTGTTCCGCCATTTTCATCGTAATAGTTTATAACTTCCACTTCTTTGTCACCTTTTTTGATCGCGTATATATTCGCTGTTAAAAGCTCTCCAAACAATTGATATTTATCCGCTTTTCCAGCATCTTGTAATGTTCTTTTTAGCTTGATTAATTTCTTTTCATTTTTCGCCTTCTCATTATGCATAAATCGCTCTAAATCATGAGCTTGTTGTTTGACGCGATCTCGTTCTGCTTTACCAAAGAAGAATCGATCTAATAATTCACTAATGGATAAGAAAGTCTTTTCAGTTCCTTGCAAATGAGAAAGTGGAAATAGATAAAAGAACTCTTTTCCGTTCGCAGTAATCATTGTTGGTATATATTGATGTTCTTTTAATGGCTTTTGTAAGCTGAAGAAAGCTTCGGATACTGCTTTTTCATTTACCATACCAGCTTTTTTGACCACTTCTTTTGCAAATAGTGGAGAAATTCCCATGAAAGCTCCGACAAGTTGTTGATCCATATTTCCAGATAGGAAGTCCAGCGGCCGAATCAATTCTTCTTCTGTTTCAATGTATAGTGGATTGATTTTATGTTGTGCTGGTGGTGCAACGTATTCAGCTCCAGCATATACAGTGCGATGACGATTTACTGCTAAAGAAACGTGTTTCAAACTATCTAAAATCATATTTGTTTTTTCGTCTACCAAAATGATGTTACTATGGCGCCCCATTATTTCAATGATTAATGTTTTTAGTGATTCATCGCCAATTTCATTACGGCTACGGACAGTAATTTGAATAATTCGTTCTAAATCGATTTGCTCGATTTTTTCAATAAATCCTCCCTCCAAATGTTTGCGAAGTAACATGCAAAACATGGGTGGTAATGCTGGTGAATCATAATTTTGTGTTGTTATATGCATACGAGCATATGTCGGATGAGCAGACAGAATTAATTTTTGATTTTTTCCATGCGCGCGAATATGTAATAAAATTTCATATTTTGAAGGTTGATATATTTTTGAAATTCTCCCCGTTTGCAGAGAATTTGAAATCTCATGCGTAATCGCTCTTGTAAATAATCCATCGAATGCCATGATGAACACTCCTTTCTAACTAAATATTAATTATAGCATTTTTTTGGACGAGGCTGAATAAGCTTTCATTAGAGCATGTCTGCAATCAGGAGGTCGATAGCGAAATGAATTGGTATGAAATGCGTGCGCATGAAGTGGAGGAGAGAACGAATACGAATGTGAAGACAGGCCTTTCAGAACAAGAAGCAGAAGGACGTCTAAAGAAGTTTGGGCCAAATGAGTTACAGGAAGCAAAGCGGCCTTCTGCATTTCTTGTATTTCTAGCTCAGTTTAAAGATTTTATGGTTCTTGTATTGTTTGGAGCGACAATCATTTCTGCCTTTTTGGGAGAATATATCGATTCAATCGCAATTGTCGCAATCGTTATTCTCAATGGAATTCTCGGCTTTTTTCAAGAGAGAAAAGCTGAAAAATCATTGGAGGCATTAAAAGAGTTAGCCGCCCCGCAAGCGACAGTTTTACGAAATGGAAAATGGATAAAAGCACCGTCTAAGGCACTTGTTCTTGGAGATATTATTAGGTTTTCTAGCGGCGATCGTATTGGTGCAGACGTTCGCCTTGTTGAAACATCGAGTTTATATATTGAAGAATCTGCATTAACAGGGGAATCTGTGCCTGTTCAAAAGAAAGTAGAAGCATTAAGTGGGCAAGATGTCGCAATTGGTGATCAAAAAAATATAGCGTTTATGGGAACGATGATTACGAGAGGGTCTGGAATAGGAGTTGTAGTCGCAACGGGTATGAATACAGCTATGGGGCAGATTGCAAATATGTTGCAAAATGCAGAACCGATGGAAACACCTTTACAAAGAAGATTAGAACAACTTGGAAAGATTTTAATTGTTGTTGCGCTTATTTTAACAGCGCTTGTTGTATTGGCTGGTGTATATCAAGGAAATGAAGTCTATCATATGTTTTTAGCGGGAGTGTCGCTTGCCGTTGCAGCAATTCCGGAAGGGTTACCAGCTATTGTTACAGTTGCTTTATCGCTTGGCGTACAGCGCATGATTAAGAAAAAGGCTATTGTACGCAAATTGCCAGCGGTGGAAACGCTAGGGTGTGCTTCGGTGATTTGTTCCGACAAAACAGGGACGATGACGCAAAATAAAATGATGGTAACGCATATGTGGTCAGGTGGTGAATTATGGAAGGTTACTGGGAAAGGATATGAGCCAACAGGATCTTTTATGAAAGGTGAAGAGAAGATTGATCCAGAAAATACAAAATCTTTGTATCAATTATTAACATTTGGCTGTCTATGCAATCATGCCCGAATTGTGAAAAAGAAGAAAGAATATGTGTTAGATGGAGATCCAACAGAAGGAGCTCTTGTTGCAGTAGCTATGAAGGCTGGAATCTCTCGAGAAGCATTAAAAGGGAATTTTGAAATTATTCACGAGTTTCCTTTTGATTCCACTCGTAAGATGATGAGTATCATTGTTCGCGATCGTGATGGCAAGAAGTTTGTCGTGACAAAAGGTGCTCCAGACGTGCTTTTACAAAAGAGTCAAACGATTTTATGGGGGAATAAACAACAGCCTTTCAGTGAGTTGTATCGTAAGGAAGTGCAAGCAGCAATTCATAGCCTTGGAAGTCAAGCACTTAGAACCATTGCTGTTGCTTTTAAACCATTAAAAGTAACAGATCCAATTCATGATGAACAAGAAATAGAGAAAGATTTTATGCTTGTTGGAATTCAAGGAATGATCGATCCACCAAGACCTGAAGTTAAGCAGGCTGTACAGGAATGTAAAGAAGCAGGCATTAAAACCGTAATGATTACAGGGGATCATAAAGTAACAGCAATGGCTATTGCTGAAGAACTAGGGATTTTACCACGGAACGGTCGCGTGATAGAAGGGGTAGAACTTGCGAATATGACAGTAGACGAACTGGAGGATATTGTGGAAGATACGTATGTGTTTGCCCGTGTTTCTCCAGAGCATAAATTAAAAATTGTGAAAGCACTTCAAAATAAAGGACATATTGTAGCGATGACAGGAGATGGAGTAAATGATGCACCAGCTATTAAAGCTGCGGATATTGGAATTTCAATGGGAATGACGGGAACGGATGTGGCAAAAGAAGCCTCTTCTCTTGTATTGTTAGATGATAACTTTGCTACTATTAAAGCAGCTATTAAAGAGGGAAGAAATATATACGAAAACATTCGGAAATTTATTCGATATTTATTAGCATCAAATGTTGGAGAAATTTTAGTGATGTTATTTGCGATGTTGCTTGCGCTACCTCTTCCGATGGTTCCGATTCAAATTTTATGGGTGAATTTAGTAACGGATGGGTTACCAGCGATGGCATTAGGGTTGGATGCTCCTGAAGGGGATGTGATGAAACGAAATCCAAGACATCCGAAAGAAGGAGTATTTGCAAGAGGACTTGCATGGAAAATTGTCAGTCGAGGATTTTTAATTGGAGCAGTTACTTTATTAGCATTTATTATTGCTTATAATCAACATCCGAATGAATTAAAATATGCACAAACAGTAGCATTTGCGACGCTTGTGTTAGCGCAGCTTATTCATGTATTTGACTGTCGTAGTGAACACTCTGTGTTCCACCGAAATCCGTTTGGAAATATATATTTAGTTGGTGCGGTCATTGTTTCCATCCTATTGATGCTTGTGGTCATTTATTATCCGCCATTGCAACCAATCTTTAGTACATTGCCAATTCAAGCAAGAGATTGGCTATTAATTGTAGGGTTATCCTCTATTCCAACATTTTTATTAGTAGGCTCGTTATTGACAGGAAATAACGAGAAAAAGAAAAAGTCATTGTTATATAAGAAAGGGTTAAACTTGAAATAGTCAATGAAATGAAAATGTGATATAATTTACAAAAGGTAGTAGAGTGATATCTCTATTACCTTTTTCATTGAGTTATTTCATGGCTTGGATGTGATAAAGATGATTTCTAGTATGACAGGTTTTGGAAGGGCGAAAGTAGAAAAGGATGCCTTTCAAATTACAGTAGAAATGAAGTCAGTGAACCATCGCTTTTTAGAGATGAACATTCGACTTCCGAAACAAATGATGGTTTTCGAAGATAAAATTCGTAAAATTATTGCGGAGAAAGTTCGACGCGGACGTATTGAAGTGTCTATTAGTATTACTGGGGAAGGACTTGTAGAAAGAAAATTAAGTGTGAATTGGTCGCTTCTCGATCAATATAAATCCATTATGGAAGATGTAAAAATGAAATTTCAATTACAGGATTCTATTACCCTACAACAATTAATGACAATGCCAGAAGTAACGGCGATTGAAGAAGTGGAAAATGTAAATGAACAATTTGAGCATAGTTTATATGAGGCTGTTCGCCAAGCTACGCATATGTTAAAAACAATGAGAGACGGCGAAGGAGAACGATTACATAAAGATATAGCACATCGTTTACAAGAGATTCACAATTGTGTGAATGCAATTATTCCGCACGCACCAATTGTTGTTCAAAGATATCGTGAACGATTAGAAAATCGCTTAAAAGAAATACATAGCCAAGATTTAGAGGAACAACGAGTGCTTACAGAAGTGGCAATGTTTGCAGAGCGCTCGGATATTCATGAAGAATTAGTCAGATTGCAAAGTCACTTAGACCAATTTCGCGAGGCACTCGAACTACAGGAGCCTGTTGGCAGAAAAATGGACTTCATTGTACAGGAAATGCACCGGGAAATTAATACAATTGGTTCTAAGGCAAACGACTTAACGATTTCAAAATATGTCGTGGAAATGAAAAATAACCTTGAAAAAATTCGTGAACAGGTACAAAATATTGAATAGCTGTCAAAAAAGATATAAAGTTATACGTGGTAGAGAAATCGGATAGACTTACGAGGAGGCACAAATTATGGCCATGCGATTTTTAAATATTGGATATGGAAATATCGTATCTGCTCATCGAATTATTGCTATTGTAAGTCCGGAATCAGCTCCTATTAAACGAACGGTACAGGAAGCGCGTGAGCATAATGCACTACTTGATGCTACGTATGGGAGGAAAACAAGGGCGGTTATTGTTATGGATGATGGACATGTTGTACTAAGTCCAATTCAACCAGAAACGATTGCACATCGTTTAAATAATAAAGAAGATTTAAGTGAGGAAGGGTAGGTTTTACATATTTATGAGAAGTAGAAGAGGGTTGCTCATTGTTCTTTCAGGACCTTCGGGCGTTGGAAAAGGAACAGTTCGTAAAGAATTGTTCAGTCATAAAGATACACAATTTCATTACTCTATTTCAGTAACGACTCGTAAACCACGTGAGGGTGAAATAGATGGTATAGATTATTTCTTTAAAGAAAGAGAAGAATTTGAAGAAATGATTCGTAACGACCAGTTACTTGAATGGGCAGAGTTCGTTGGAAATTACTATGGAACGCCGATTGACTATGTTGAAAAGACTTTATCAGAAGGAAAAGATGTATTTCTAGAAATTGAAGTACAAGGAGCAATGCAAGTAAAGAAAGCATTCCCAGAAGGAGTGTTTATCTTCTTAGCACCTCCGAGCCTATCGGAATTGAAAAATAGAATCGTAGGGCGTGGTACGGAGACGGAAGAAGTAATTGCAAATCGTTTAACTGTAGCAAAAGAAGAAATTGAAATGATGGACGCTTATGATTATGTTGTAGAAAACGATAAAGTTGAATTAGCTTGTGAACGAATTAAAGCAATTGTGGTTGGCGAACATTGTCGCCGCGAAAGAGTAGCACAATATTATAAGGAAATGACGGAGGGTATATAATATGTTAAATCCATCAATTGACTCATTACTAAAAAAAATCGACTCTAAGTATACATTAGTAACAGTAGCAGCGAAGCGCGCTCGTGAAATGCAACTAGCGGACGATTGTGCTGTTGAAAAACCAGTTTCTCATAAATTTGTAGGGAAAGCATTAGAAGAAATTGATGCGGAATTATTAAACTACGTGCCAAGCGAAGAGAAAGTATCTGAGTAAGACTTTCTTTTCGACAAATGAAAACATAGACTTTATAATTTTCTATGTAACGGTAACAACCTATTTACAAGTAGGTTGTTATTTTTTTACGATAGGAATTTATAAGGAAATGAAAGAAATATGAAATGATATCATTTGATGAACTGAAATGGTTGTATTTCAGTAGAATAAGTTTGAACAAGAAAGAGGACGAGTTATATGCTAAAAGGGAAAAAAATACTTCTATGTGTAACTGGGGGGATTGCCGTTTTTAAAGCGGCAGCATTAACGAGTAAGTTGACACAAGCAGGAGCGCTTGTAAAGGTTATAATGAGTGAATCGGCGATGAAATTTGTTACACCTCTTACATTTCAAGCACTTTCTCGCCATGATGTATATACAGATACATTTGACGAAAAGGATTGTGCGGTCATCGCTCATATTGATTTAGCTGATTGGGCAGATGTGATATTAGTTGCGCCAGCTACAGCGAATTGTATCGGAAAATTAGCAAATGGGATTGCAGACGATATGATTACTACTACATTATTAGCTACTACAGCACCAGTTTGGATTGCGCCAGCTATGAATGTACACATGTATGAAAATCCAATTGTCCAAAAAAACATGAGGACACTGCGAAATTTAGGATATACATTTATTGAGCCTGGAGAAGGCTTTTTAGCATGCGGCTATGTGGCGAAAGGGCGATTAGAAGAACCTGAAGTCATTATGGCACGATTGGAAGAACAGTTTTCAGCCGGAAAAACATTGCGTGGAAAAAGAATATTAATAACAGCTGGTCCTACTCGTGAAAAGATAGACCCAGTTCGTTTTATGACAAATTTTTCTTCAGGGAAGATGGGCTATGCTATAGCTGAAGCTGCTGCAAATCTTGGAGCGGATGTCATACTTGTTTCGGGACCAACAGCATTAACACCGCCTATAAACGTTACAACGATACAAGTGGAATCGGCACAAGATATGTTGGAGGCCGTATTGCAACATTATTCAGGAATGGATGTTGTCATAAAAACAGCTGCTGTTGCCGATTATCGCCCTAAATTTGTGCATAATCACAAGATGAAAAAACAAGATGGTGATGCTGTCATTGAATTAGAAAGAACAACTGATATTTTAAAAACATTGGGGGAGAGAAAAGAGCATCAATTGCTTGTTGGCTTTGCTGCTGAAACGAAAAATATTGAAGAGTATGCAACGAGAAAATTACGTGAAAAGAATGCTGATCTGATTGTTGCAAATGATGTAAAAGCACAAGGGGCAGGATTTGGTACAGATACAAATATCGTAACCATGTATAGAAAAGATGGGAATGTGATTGAGTTGCCACTTTTATCGAAAAAGGAAGTCGCTTATGAAATATTGAAGCAAATTGAATCGATGTTAGAAGATGATTGTATATGAAATTTGCGAGTGTAATTGTTGATGTGCCGGCCCGTCAAACAGATAGGCCGTTTGACTATATCATTCCTAACAAGTGGGAAGATATTGTGCAAACTGGTATGCGAGTCGTTGTTCCGTTTGGACCGCGAAAGTTACAAGGATTTATTATCGACATAAAGGACTCTGTAGATGTAGAAATTAAAAAATTAAAATCATTACATGAAATATTAGACGTCACACCAGTTCTAAATGAAGAGCTACTAAAGCTTGGCTTTTGGCTTACGGAAGAGACGTTATGCTATACAATTTCTGCTTTTCAAGTGATGCTTCCAACTGCAATTAAAGCTACTTACAAGAAATTGTTACAGCTTCATAATCCGAATGAAGTTTCCGCCGAAATAGATCACTTATTTCAAGGGAAAGATAGAATAGATTGGGAAGAAGTTGCTTCGCAGCCACAGCTATATCGCATGGTGCAAAAAGAAATTACAAACGGTACAGTTGAAGTAATTTATAAAGTAAAGGATAAAGTGCAAAAGAAAAAACAAAGAGTTGTTCAGCCTGAATTACAAGAGGAAGGACTAGAAGCGGCGGCGTTTGAATTGAAAAGTAAAAAACAACAAGATATACTATATTATTTTATGGAAAATTACCACACTGTACCATTAAAAGTATTGAAAGAAGAATTGCAAATAACAGATGCTCCCATTAAATCGCTCGTAAAAAAAGGTTTATTGTCTGAAAAATATATAGAGGTATATCGTAATCCTTATGATGAAGATGATTTTGAGAAGACCAAACCATTTCCATTAACAGATGAACAAAAGCAAGTGATTACACCCATTTTGTCAGCTATTACAAATGAAACTTACAAATCATTTTTACTATATGGAGTCACAGGAAGCGGAAAAACAGAAGTGTATTTACAGTCAATCGCTGCGGTATTAGAAAAAGGAAAAGAAGCGATTGTACTTGTTCCGGAAATTGCCCTAACACCGCAAATGGTAGAGCGTTTCAAAGGGCGATTCGGTTCGCAAGTTGCGGTTCTTCATAGCGCACTTTCTGTTGGAGAAAAATATGATGAGTGGCGGAAAATTTTAAGAAAAGAAGTAAAAGTTGTAGTTGGTGCACGTTCTGCGATTTTTGCTCCATTTGAAAACTTAGGGATTATTATTATTGATGAAGAGCATGAAGCAAGTTATAAGCAAGAGGATAATCCGAGATATCATGCTAGAGATGTTGCAATTTGGAGAGGACGATATCATTGTTGTCCAATCGTGCTTGGTAGTGCCACACCGACACTTGAATCGTTTGCTAGGGCGAAGAAAGGTGTTTACGAGCTGTTAACGATGGAGAAGCGAATGAATGAGCAAGCATTGCCTACGGTAAATATTATAGATATGCGTGAAGAACTTCGCGATGGCAATCGTTCTATGTTCTCTAGAACATTACATGAAAAAATTGCTGATCGGTTAAAGAAAAAGGAACAAATGGTGCTTTTCTTAAATCGCCGCGGACATTCTACATTTGTGATGTGCCGAGATTGTGGTTATGTAGTACAATGTCCTCACTGTGATATATCACTTACGTATCATAAAATGAATTATCGTTTAAAGTGCCACTATTGTAGTTATGAGGAACAGATGCCAACAGCTTGTCCGGCATGTAATAGTTCGCATATTCGTTTTTTTGGTACAGGAACACAAAAGGTGGAAGAAGAATTAACAAAATTATTCCCAGAGGCACGAGTGATTCGAATGGATGTGGATACAACAAGTCGTAAGGGAATGCATGAAAAACTATTAAAAGCATTTGGAGAAGAAAAAGCCGATATCTTACTTGGTACACAAATGATCGCAAAAGGATTAGATTTTCCGAAAGTGACGCTTGTTGGTGTTCTAACAGCTGATACAATGCTTCATTTGCCGGATTTTAGGGCGAGCGAAAAAACGTATCAACTATTAACACAAGTTAGCGGCAGAGCCGGACGTCACGACTTGCCAGGAGAAGTGGTGATTCAAACATATACACCGGAACATTATAGTATAGAGCTGGCAAAAGGCCAAAACTATGATTTATTTTTTGAACAGGAAATGCAAATGAGAAGAATGAGGCAATATCCACCATACTATTATGTCGCACTTGTCACTGTATCGCATCCGGAGTTATTAAAGGCAGTGCAGGTGACAGAAAAAATTGTCGGCTATTTACGGGCAAACTGTTCGCGGCAAACGATGGTCTTAGGTCCAGTTGCGTCGCCGATTCCAAGGATAAAAGATAGATATCGTTATCAATGCATGATAAAATACAAACGGGAACCAAACTTAAAGTACGTACTCAAAATGGTAAATGAACATTATCAAGCAGAAATGCAAAAGGACTTACAAATCTCAATTGATTTTAATCCAACGGTGTTAATGTAACGGAGGGAATTATGGCAGTTTTAGAAATTGTAAAGCATCCAAATGAGGTGCTAGAGACCCCATGTGAACGGGTAATAAACTTTGATAAAAAGTTAGTGATTTTATTGAAAGATATGTATGAGACAATGGTGGCGGCAGATGGCGTCGGCTTAGCTGCTCCACAAGTCGGTGTAAGCTTGCAAGTAGCTGTTATTGATATTGGAGATGATACTGGGAAAATTGAACTCATCAATCCAGTTATTTTAGAAAAACGTGGTGAACAAGTAGGTCCCGAGGGCTGCCTAAGCTTTCCGGGACTTTATGGTGAAGTAGAACGAGCGGAATATATTAAAGTTCGAGCGCAAAATCGTCGCGGGAAGATATTTCTATTAGAAGCAAATGGCTTCTTAGCGCGTGCAATTCAACATGAAATCGATCATTTACATGGTGTATTATTTACATCAAAAGTAACGAGATATTATGAGGAAAATGAATTAGAAGAGAAATAAAAGGAGCGGTCTTTGCATGATAAAAGTAGTATTTATGGGGACACCGGACTTTTCTGTACCGGTGCTTCGTCGTCTTATTGAGGATGGATATGATGTAGTTGGTGTTGTAACACAGCCAGATCGTCCAGTGGGCAGAAAAAAAGTAATGACGCCAACGCCTGTTAAGGTTGAAGCGGAAAAGCACGGTATCCCAGTGTTACAACCTTTAAAAATTCGCGAACAAGATGAATATGAGAAAGTATTGGCGCTAGAGCCTGATTTAATCGTAACAGCTGCGTTCGGGCAAATTATACCAAAGGAAATTTTAGAAGCACCGAAATATGGCTGTATTAATGTACATGCATCATTACTTCCAGAGCTTCGCGGTGGTGCACCAATTCATTATGCCATTATGCAGGGAAAAGAAAAAACAGGTATTACGATTATGTACATGGTTGAAAAATTAGATGCTGGTGATATTTTAACGCAAGTAGAAGTGGAAATTGAAGAACGTGAAACAACAGGGTCATTGTTCGATAAATTGAGTGAAGCTGGAGCACACTTATTATCTAAAACAGTGCCGCTTTTAGTTCAAGGTAAATTAGAACCAATTAAACAGGACGAGGAAAAAGTTACATTTGCCTATAATATTAAGCGGGAACAAGAAAAAATTAATTGGGCGAAAACAGGTGAAGAGGTATACAATCACATTCGTGGATTAAATCCATGGCCGGTTGCATATACAACTTTAGCTGGACAAGTAGTAAAAGTATGGTGGGGAGAAAAAGTTCCTACAGCGAATGATGCCCAGCCGGGAACAATTGTAGAGATTCAAGAGGATGGTTTTATTGTAGTTACTGGAAATGAAACAGGTATTAAGATTACCGAGTTACAGCCAGCTGGTAAAAAACGTATGAGTTCTTCACAATTTTTACGCGGGGCAAAACTGGAGATTGGTATGAAGTTAGGAGAAGATGCATGAGACAAAACGTTCGTGAGTTAGCTCTTGATGGATTAATGCAAGTAGAAAAAAGCGGTGCTTACAGTAACTTGCTATTAAATCATTTGATTGAAAAAAGTACAATTCATAAAAAAGATATCGGTTTATTAACGGAGATTGTGTATGGAACGATTCAACGTCGTGACACATTAGACTATTATTTACAGCCGTTTTTAAGAAAGAAAGTGGATGCATGGGTAAGGGTATTACTTCGCTTATCTTTATATCAAATGCTTTATTTAGACCGAGTTCCAGAACGAGCTGCTATTCATGAAGCAGTTGAAATCGCAAAACGTCGCGGACATAAAGGAATTGCCGGAATGGTGAATGGGGTATTGCGCTCCATTCAACGAGAAGGTGTACCTTCTTTAGATGAGTTGAAAGATCCTGTGGAGCGTCTTGCAATTGCGATGAGTCATCCGACATGGCTTGTACAAGAATGGGTAGCTGCATATGGTTTAGAGACAGCAGAAAAGATGTGTGAAGTAAATATGTTACCACCCGTCCCAACAGCGCGAGTAAATGTTGATAAAATAACAGTAGAAGAAGCGATTGATTTATTAAATCAAGAAGGTGTTGAAGCCAAACGCGGCGATTTATCTGATGATGCAATTCAAATTGAAAAAGGAAATGTAGCTCATACAGAAGCGTTCCAAAAGGGGTTTCTTTCTATTCAAGATGAAAGTTCCATGCTTGTCGCACGAGCTGTAGAACCAAGTAAAGGAGATATGATTCTTGATAGCTGTGCTGCTCCTGGCGGAAAAACAACGCATATGGCAGAACGATTACGAGGAACTGGTAAGGTTATGTCTCTTGATTTACATGATCATAAAGTGCGCTTAATTAAACAACAAGCGAATCGACTTGGTCTGGAGAATGTGGAAACAAAGGCATTGGATGCTAGAAAGGTGCAAGAGCACTTTCAAAATGAAAGTTTCGATAAAATATTAGTTGATGCACCATGCTCTGGATTTGGTGTCATTCGACGTAAACCGGATATTAAATTAGGGAAAGAAAAAGGAGATAGTGAAAGACTGTCGACAATTCAACAAACGATATTAGATAAAGTTGCTCCTCTGTTAAAGACAGGCGGCCGCCTTGTCTATAGTACATGTACAATTGAAAAAATAGAGAATGAACAAGTGGTAGCAAATTTTTTACAAAAGCATCCAGAATTTGAGTGGGATACTACGATGCAAGAACGTATGCCAGAAAAATTACGTCCATATATCAATAAAGGACAAGTGCAAATTTTACCGCATTATTTTGCGACGGATGGCTTTTATATTGCTTGTTTAAGAAAGAAGGTGTAGCATCATGGAAACAACTACAAGAAAACAAAAGAAAGCTTTAGAAACAAAGAAACCATCTATTTACTCTTTACAACTTCATGAAATGCAAGAGTGGTTAAAGGAACAAGGAGAGCCAAAGTTTCGCGCTGGACAAATTTTTGATTGGCTTTACAAAAAACGTGTAAAAAATTATGAGGATATGACAAATCTTTCTAAAGGATTGCGTGAAAAATTGTCGAATTCCTTTGATATTACTACCTTAAATACATTAGTAAAACAAACCTCTTCTGATGGTACGATTAAATTTTTGTTCCAATTATACGATGGATATTCTATTGAAACAGTATTGATGCGACATGAGTATGGAAATTCTATTTGTGTAACAACTCAGGTAGGTTGCCGCATTGGTTGTACGTTCTGTGCGTCAACATTAGGAGGCCTAAAACGAAACCTAGAGGCTGGGGAAATCGTTGCACAAGTAGTAGAAGTACAGCGTGCGCTTGATGAAACAAATGAACGCGTAAGCTCCCTTGTCGTAATGGGAATTGGTGAACCGTTTGACAACTATGACCACTTAATGTCATTCTTGCGCATTGTTAACCATGAAAAGGGAATCAATATTGGAGCACGTCATATGACTGTTTCAACGAGTGGAATTATCCCGAAAATTTATAAGTTTGCCGAAGAAGATTTGCAAATTAACTTTGCGATTTCATTGCACGCTCCTAACACAGAATTGCGTTCAAAATTAATGCCGATTAACCGCGCTTATAAATTACCGGATTTAATGGAAGCTATTAAGTACTATATCAATAGAACAGGGCGCCGTGTTACGTTCGAGTACGGTTTGTTTGGTGGAGAGAACGATCAAGTGGAGCACGCTGAAGAGCTGGCACAACTTTTAAAAGGTGTAAAATGTCATGTGAATTTAATTCCGGTAAACTATGTACCAGAGCGAGACTACGTCAGAACACCACGAGAACAAATTTTCTTATTTGAAAAAACGTTAAAAAATCGTGGTGTGAATGTAACGATTCGCCGTGAACAAGGTCATGATATTGATGCTGCCTGCGGTCAGTTGCGTGCAAAGGAGCGCAAAGAAGAGACGAGGTGACAAAATGAAAGCCGTGTTTCTATCGGATAAAGGGAAGGTGCGTCAACACAATGAAGATAGTGCGGGGGTTTTTCACAATTTAGATGGAGATATTTTAGCTGTAGTAGCTGATGGAATGGGAGGTCATCGAGCTGGGGATGTCGCTAGCTCGATGGCTATTCAGCTATTCCACGATTATTGGAAACAAACATATAATATGAATGAGCCGAAAAAAATAGAAGAATGGTTACATAACAACGTTGAAATGATTAACGAACGCATTTATGAATACTCGAAGCAACATGTAGAGTGCAGCGGTATGGGAACAACGATTATTGCAGCGATATGTACAAAAGGTTTCGTTACGATTGGACATATTGGAGATAGTCGTTGTTATATGATATCTGATGGAGAAATGTCGCTTGTGACAGAGGATCATTCCCTTGTAAATGAACTGGTTAGACATGGTGAAATTTCAAAAGAAGATGCGGAATATCATCCGAAAAAAAATGTGCTTTTGCGTGCGCTTGGAACAGAAGAAAAGGTCGGATTAGACGTTAAAACATTGGTGCTGGAAGAGAACGATCAATTGCTTCTTTGCTCTGATGGATTATCAAATAAAGTTGCCATAAATGACATGCAAAGGATTTTGCAATTAAATGAACAACTTGAGACAAAGGGAGAACATCTGATTCAATTGGCGAATGATCGTGGCGGAGAAGATAACATTACCCTTGTCATTGTTGATTATGCGGATTCGGCAAACGAAAGTAGGTGAATTACAACGTGCTGATTGGAAAACGCCTAAACGACCGTTATAAGCTACTGGAAATGATTGGTGGCGGAGGAATGGCCAATGTATATTTAGCTCATGATGATATACTAGGTCGGGATGTAGCGGTAAAAATCTTAAGACTCGATTATGCGAATAATGAAGAGTTTATTAAACGTTTCCATAGAGAAGCGCAATCTGTTACAACGTTGTCGCATCCAAATATTGTGAATATGTATGATGTTGGGGAAGAAGATGGGATTTATTATCTTGTTATGGAATATGTACCTGGACAAACATTAAAGCAATACATAAATCAGCGTGGAATGTTATCGATAGCTGAAGCACTTGATATTATGGAGCAATTAACAGCTGCAATGGCACATGCGCATCATTTTGAAATTGTTCATCGAGATATTAAACCACATAATATTCTTATTCGAAATGATGGAATTGTGAAAGTTACAGATTTTGGAATTGCGACAGCTACAAGTGCAACCACGATAACGCATACGAACTCTGTACTTGGATCTGTACATTATTTGTCTCCAGAACAGGCACGCGGAGGAATAGCTAATAAACAATCGGATATTTATTCACTTGGGATTGTTATGTTTGAATTGCTAACGGGCCGACAACCATTTTCAGGAGAATCTGCTGTTGCTATAGCTTTAAAACATTTGCAAAATGAAACACCGTCTCCAAAACGTTGGAATCCAGAGATTCCGCAAAGTGTAGAAAATATTATTTTAAAAGCAACTGCAAAAGATCCTTTTCATCGATATCAGTCTGCAAATGCAATGAAAAGAGACATTGAAACAGCTTTATATCCAGAACGCATTAACGAGCAACCGTTTTATATTCCAGAAGATATAGAAGCAACAAAAGCAATTCCAATTATTCAACAAGAACAACTATTTGGAAATGCAGGCGAGGAAACTATTGTATTACATGGAAATAAAGGAGAAGAGCACACAAAAGAAGAAGTGCAACCAAAGTTAGAAAAAAAACGAAGTAACAAATGGTTAAAGGTATTAATTACAACGTTTTTATTCTTAGCAATTGGTATCACGTTAGCACTTACGGTAATTCCGGGATTTTTTATACCGAAAGATGTGAAAATTCCCGATGTGGCTGGTATGAAGTATGAGTCTGCTGTTACGGCTCTTGTTGAGAAAGGATTTGAAGTGGCTGAACCGAATATTGTTTATACAGATGATGTTGAAGAAGGAAGAGTCATTAAAACAAATCCAGCAGCGGGAAGAGTTGTAAAGGAAAACACTAAGATTACGATCTATCAATCCGGTGGAAAGAAAAAAAGCAAAATGGATAATTTAGTTGGAAAAGATTATGAAAGTTTGAAGGATGAATGGGAAGGGAAATATAAAATAATTATTCCATCTTATATGGAAAGCGAGAAACCAAAAGGACAGATTATCGACCAAAGTCCAGCTCCAAATCAAATGATTGTGGAATCGGAACAAGAAGTGAAAGTTTGGGTGAGTAAAGGACCTTATCAAATTAGGCTTGGGGATTTTTCTGGTTGGACGGAAAACTATGTGAATAGTTATTTAAATGAAAATAAACTTGTATCGCATATAAAAAGAGAATATTCGGATACAGTGGAGAAAGGTCTCGTAATTTCTCAATCACCAAAACCAGGAACACCGTTAAAAGCTGGAGATAAAGTATTTGTGACGATTTCAGATGGTCCGAAACCAAAAGTAACGAAGACTGTAAAAGTAGATAATATTTCACTGCCATATGAAGCTCCTGTAATAGGTGAGAAAAAGCCACAAACAATCGAAATTTATAAAGAAGATATGCAACATAAAATGGACAAGCCGATTGAAACGCGAACGATCACAGAATCGGCCACTATTTCTTTAGAATTTGTCATTCAAGAAGGAACGAAAGGACGTTATAAGATTGTTCGAGATGGCACAACAATTATAGATAAAGAAGTGCCGTATCCAACTGAATAACACGAAATTTCTTTTTGTGAATTCCATCTCCTAGTATAGAAGGAGATGGAATTCGTTACACTTTCCTGTTAAGCCTGTTTATATGGTAGACAGTATAACGAGAAAGGTGTTACCCTTTAAGATGGAAAATAATAAAATGAGAGTAAATTGAGTAGTGGTTATTCGTATATACATTACATATCGACTATGATAAAAGAGGGTCATTATGGTGAACTAGACAGTAGTGATAAAAGCTTGATGCTATATAAATAAAGGAGAATTGTATGCCAGAGGGAAAAATTATTAAGGCTTTAAGCGGTTTTTATTATGTGCAACATGAAGAAGGCATTACACAATGCCGTGGTCGTGGTGTATTCAGAAAGAATAAAATCACACCGCTTGTAGGAGATCAAGTAGTTTTTCAAGCAGAGAATCAAAACGAAGGTTACGTTCTGGAAGTATTTGAACGGAAAAATGAACTTGTTAGACCTCCTATCGCGAATGTTGATCAAGCGATTCTTGTGTTTTCTGCGGTTGAACCAGATTTCAATCCAGGTCTGCTTGATCGTTTTCTAGTATTGATTGAATATCATAACATTAAGCCGATCATTTGTATTAGTAAAATGGATTTAGTAGATGAGCCAATGAGAAAAATGGTTGAATCTTATGCAAATGATTACCGCGAAATGGGATATGCTGTATTATTTACTTCTGTTCATGCAGCAGAGAGTATTGAAATCTTAAAACCATTTCTTGAAGAATGTGTTTCAGTTGTTGCGGGACAATCTGGCGTTGGGAAATCATCTATGTTAAATGTATTGAGACCAGATTTGGAGCTGAAAACAAATGATATTTCTTCGCATTTAGGTCGGGGGAAACATACGACGAGGCATGTAGAATTAATTTCGATTGGAAGTGGACTGGTAGCAGATACACCGGGATTTAGTTCTCTTGATTTTATCGATATTGAAGTGGAAGACTTGACATTTTGTTTTCCAGAGTTGAAAGAAGAGAGTCAATATTGTAAATTTAGAGGGTGTACACATCTTTCAGAACCGAAATGCGCGGTGAAAGCTGCGGTTGAGGAAGGAAGGATTGCTGATTACCGTTATGAACATTATAAACAATTTGTAGAAGAAATTAGAGAAAGAAAGCCGAGGTATTAGTCATGATTAAAATTGCACCATCGATTTTATCAGCAGATTTTTCAAAATTAGGGGAAGAAATTAAAGATGTAGAAAAAGGGGGAGCGGATTATATTCATGTTGATGTAATGGATGGACATTTTGTTCCAAATATTACGATTGGTCCGCTAATTGTAGAGGCAATTCGTCCGATTACATCTTTACCGCTAGATGTACACTTAATGATTGAAAACCCAGATCATTATATTCCTACTTTTGCAAAAGCGGGAGCAGATATTATTACTGTTCACGTAGAAGCATGTCCACATCTACATCGCACGATTCAGTTAATTAAATCGCATGGTATTAAAGCTGGGGTTGTTTTAAATCCACATACACCAGTTTCTATCATTGAACATGTATTGGAAGATATTGATATGGTATTGCTTATGACAGTAAATCCAGGTTTTGGTGGACAGAAGTTTATCCATTCTGTTTTACCAAAAATTAAACAAGTATCAGAAATGATAAAGGAGCGTAATTTACAAGTAGAAATTGAAGTTGATGGTGGTGTAAATGCAGAAACCGCAAGACTTTGTATCGAAGCGGGTGCAAATGTGCTTGTAGCTGGTTCAGCAGTATATAATCAAAAAGACCGCGGCGAAGCAATTCGAGTGATTCGCGGATAAGAAATGCGTATTAGAAATGTATAAAGACCTGTTAGAACGGGATCACACAAAAAAGCAATCTACCGACTGGCAGATTGCTTTTTTTTGATAGAAGGGGACGAAAAAATGATTATTCATATTTTAGCAGGAGGACCTGAAGAACATTGTGCGGATTTTTCTTTATATGAAAATGACGAGGTAGTGTGGGCAGCAGTTGACCGTGGGGTGTATCGCTTATTAAAACGAGGAATTGTTCCGGCTGTTGCGTTTGGTGATTATGATTCGGTGACCGATGATGAGTTGGCTTGGATGCAAAAACAGACAGATGATTTACATATTGTTCCGAAGGAAAAAGATCAAACGGATTTAGAAATTGCTATTCGGTGGGCTTTAAATCAAAATCCGAAGTTCATTCGCATTTTTGGTGCTACTGGCGGGAGACTTGATCATGGTTTAGCTAATATACAAATGCTTTTGAAAGGTTTAGAAAAAGAAATAGATATGTATATTGTGGATCGAAAAAATGAAATATGTGTAAAGAGTGTAGGAGCATATGATATTGAAGAAAATAAGCAGTTTCCATATGTTTCTTTTGTACCAGTTACAAAGATTGTAAAAGGGATTACACTTCGCGGTTTTAAATATCCTTTAACAAATAGAACCATTGAATGGGGATCGACGCTTTGCATTAGTAATGAACTTGCCAATGAAAAAGGTACTTTTTCATTTACTTCTGGCATATTAATGATGATAAGAAGCACTGATTAAAGAAACAAATTTGCTCCTAGCATCATATAGTAAACAAGTGGAGTAATGGGGATTAGGAGGGAAACCATGAGATTTTATACAATTAAGTTACCTAAATTTCTTGGTGGAATTGTTCGCGCGGTGTTAAATACCTTTAAAAAGGACTAAAAAAGCACCTTTTACCGGTGCTTTTTTCATGGTAATAATAAAAAAAAGAGCCAAGTGGCTCTTTTTTTATTATTAAACACGTTCGATTTTGCCAGATTTTAATGCTCTAGCAGAAACGTAAACACGTTGAACTTTACCGTTGATGCGTACGCGAACTTTTTGAAGGTTAGCGCCCCATTTACGTTTTGTAGCGTTCATTGCGTGAGAACGAGAGTTACCAGAACGAGCTTTTCTTCCAGTGATAGCACAAACACGAGCCATGTATATTTCCCTCCTTAACTACCTTACCATACGTAATTTTTCAATGTTAGTCTTTTATGCGATGCTAAAAACACTACTATAATTTAACACAACTAAAAACAGAATGCAACCGTGTATAACAAAGAAATCAAGAAAAATTACTTGACACTAAATACCAGTAGGAAAAAGAAGGGAACAAGAAAAATCTCTTGACATATTATAGTAGTACATGTTGTATAATAACAATGGACTATTTTGCTCATCATAGAAAAGCACGATATGCTGAAATTATGAGAGTGAACAGAAAGAACGATGGAATTTTCTTTGAAAAGATTATATGATAGTAATTAAAGTAGTCTAGCTCACTTTCACCATTTATGAAGGGGGAAAAGAGATGTCAATTGAAATTAAAACGAAGTACGGTCAAATTGATATTAGTACAGATGTAATTGCAACAATTGCTGGGGGTGCCGCGGTAGATTGCTACGGCATCGTAGGTATGGCTTCAAAAAATCAATTGAAAGATGGATTAACAGATATTTTACGAAAAGAAAACTTTACTCGAGGCGTTATTGTTCGTAAAGAAGATGATGAAGTACATATTGATATGTATATTATTGTGAGCTATGGTACAAAAATTTCAGAAGTAGCACATAACGTCCAAACGAAAGTAAAATATACATTAGATCAAACAGTAGGACTAGCCGTAGATTCTGTAAACATCTACGTACAAGGAGTTAAAGTAATAAACTTGTAATGTGCATTAAGGAGGAAAATCTGTGTCAATTCAAATAATTGATGGAAAACGTTTATCTCAAATGATTATTCAAGGAGCGAATAATTTAACTAACAATGTTAAGCTTGTTGACGCATTGAACGTTTTTCCAGTTCCAGATGGCGATACTGGTACAAATATGAATTTATCAATGACTTCAGGGGCTCGTGAAGTTAAGGCAAATCCTTCACAGCATGCAGGTAAAGTCGGTGTAAGTTTAGCAAAAGGATTATTAATGGGAGCGCGCGGTAATTCAGGTGTTATTTTATCTCAATTATTCCGTGGTTTTTCTAAATCCATTGAGCAAAAAGAAACATTAACAACAGTTGATTTTGCGGCAGCTTTAGAAACTGGTGTAGAAACAGCATATAAAGCAGTTATGAAACCGATTGAAG
This sequence comes from Bacillus cytotoxicus NVH 391-98, assembly GCF_000017425.1. Taxonomy (GTDB): domain Bacteria; phylum Bacillota; class Bacilli; order Bacillales; family Bacillaceae_G; genus Bacillus_A; species Bacillus_A cytotoxicus. The sequence continues at coordinate 2,608,154 of NC_009674.1, read as the reverse complement.
GAACGATTTTAACAGTTGCAAGAGAAACGGCTAAATATGCAGTCACAGTTGCGAAAAAACAGCGTGACTTTGTTTTGTTTATGGAGGACGTTGTAAAAGAAGCGAATGCATCGTTAAATCGTACGCCAGATTTATTACCTGTATTAAAACAAGTTGGCGTTGTAGATAGCGGTGGTAAAGGTCTTGTTGTTGTATATGAAGGCTTTTTGGCAGAATTAAAAGGAGAAACAATTGCTTCTGATGAGCCAACGCAGCCACCTATGAATGAAATGGTACGTGCAGAACATCACCGTAGTGTACAAAGCCAATTGAATACAGAAGATATTAAGTATGGTTATTGTACGGAGTTTATGGTGAAATTAGATGCAGAGAAGGCTAAGGAACATAATTTCTCTGAACAAAAATTCCGTGAAGATATTAGTGTATATGGAGATTCGTTATTAGTTGTATCAGATGATGAAATCGTAAAAGTACATATTCATGTAGAACATCCTGGTGATGCAATGAACTATGGACAACGCTACGGTAGTTTAATTAATATTAAAGTAGAAAATATGCGTGAACAGCATACTGCGTTATTAGATGAACCGGCACCGACACATGAAAAAGTGAGCGCAACAAAGGAAAAACAACCATATGGTATTGTAACTGTAGCGATGGGATCAGGTATTAAAACATTATTTGAAAGCATTGGTGCAACTCAAGTAATCGAAGGTGGCCAAACGATGAATCCTAGCACAGAGGATATCGTAAAGGCAATTGAAGAAGCAAATGCTGAGAAAATCATTATTTTACCGAACAATGGTAATATTGTGATGGCAGCAGAACAAGCGGCTTCTGTTGTGGATCAAGAAGTTCTTGTTGTTCGCTCAAAAACAGTTCCTCAAGGAATGGCTGCAATGCTAGCATTTAATCCAGCTTGTACTTTAGAGGAAAATGAAGAGAACATGAAGGAAGCATTATCTCATGTGAAAACAGGTCAAATTACGTATGCAGTTCGCGATACAGAAATTGACGGTGTAGCGATTCAAAAAGATGACTTCATGTGTATTGCAGATGGGAAAATTGTATCTACTAATCCTCAAAAAGTAGGGGCAGCGAAGCAATTGTTAGAAAGTATGATTGATGAAGACTCTGAAATCGTAACAATCTTGCAAGGTGAAGATACAACAGCAGAAGAAGTTGCAGAAGTCGTTGCATTTGTAGAAGAGAAATTTGAAGATGTAGAGGTTGAGGTACATCAAGGAAATCAACCTGTATATTCTTTCATAGTTTCTGTAGAGTAAGATTTGCTAATGAACAAGAATGAATGATATGTAAAGTATCTATCGTTCTTATTCAAAAGGCTAGTATATGATGAATGAAGAAGAGCCTTGCTGGTATAGTAGGGCTCTTTTTCGTTCGATTCTGTAAGAGTGGTTTCTTTTGGAATGCCTATGATACAATAGAAAGTGTGGAAGCGAGCGATTGCAACGTAAAATAAATTTGGATACTTGCAATCTTAATGCGAAAAATTGACAAGGGTAAGCAGAATGAACGAAGAAAATGATGTGACGGAGTGTGGAGATTTTGAATGAAGTTGTGCAAGTTCCTGTTACGGATGTAAAAGGAATCGGGACAGAAACATCTGAGCTATTACATGAGATGGGAATTTATACAGTCGCGCATCTATTAGAGCATTTTCCATACCGCTATGAAGATTATGCAATGAAAGATTTAGCGGATGTAAAGCATGAAGAACGTGTGACCGTTGAAGGGAAAATTCATAGTGCTCCTATCCTACAATACTATGGGAAGAAAAAATCTCGACTGACTGTTCGCGTGCTCGTTGGTCGTTATTTAATTACTGCTGTATGTTTTAATAGGCCTTATTATAAGCAAAAACTAAAGCTTGATGAAGTAGTTACCATTACTGGTAAATGGGATCAGCATCGTCAAACGATTTCTGTGTCCGAATTACACTTCGGGCCATTTGTACGGAAGCAAGAAATAGAGCCGGTATATTCGGTAAAAGGAAAATTAACGGTGAAGCAAATGAGACGCTTTATCGCACAAGCTTTGAAAGAATATGGAAATGCTATAGTTGAGTTGTTACCAAATGGCTTACTTGGCCGATATAAGTTATTACCGCGTTATGAAGCACTTCGAGCGCTTCATTTTCCGGTTAATCAAGAAGATTTAAAACAAGCTCGTCGGCGGTTTGTATATGAGGAATTTTTCTTGTTTCAGTTGAAAATGCAAGCTCTTCGCAAAATAGAAAGAGAAAATTCACAAGGAACGAAGAAAGATGTTTCAGTGGAAGAATTAAAAGAATTTATTGATGCGCTTCCATTTCCTCTTACAGGGGCGCAGCAGCGTGTTATTGCTGAAATTTTAAAAGACATGCGATCTCCGTATCGTATGAATCGCTTATTACAAGGTGACGTTGGGTCAGGGAAGACAGTTGTTGCTGCGATTGCTTTATATGCTGCTAAACTTGCTCATTATCAAGGCGCTTTAATGGTTCCTACTGAAATCTTAGCTGAACAACATTTTCAGTCATTGACAGAAATTTTCTCGCATTTTCATTTGAGTGTGGAATTATTAACAAGTTCAGTGAAAGGGGCGCGTCGCCGAGAAATTTTAGCAAAATTAGAACAAGGTGAAATTGATATTCTTGTTGGGACACATGCTTTAATTCAAGATGAGGTTATTTTCCATAAACTCGGATTGGTTATTACGGATGAACAACATCGGTTTGGAGTAGCGCAGCGTCGCGTATTGCGCGAAAAAGGAGAAAGTCCGGATGTTTTGTTTATGACGGCGACTCCTATTCCTCGAACATTAGCGATAACTGCTTTTGGAGAGATGGACGTTTCGATTATTGATGAAATGCCAGCTGGTCGTAAAGTGATTGAAACATATTGGACAAAGCATGATATGTTAGATCGCGTCTTAAATTTTGTTGCGAAAGAAGTAAAAAAAGGAAGACAAGCATATGTGATTTGTCCGCTAATTGAAGAGTCTGAGAAACTTGATGTGCAAAATGCAATTGATTTGCATAGTATGTTAACGCATCATTATCAAGGGGAATTTCAGGTTGGGTTAATGCATGGACGTTTATCTGCTCAAGAAAAAGAAGAAGTGATGGAACAATTTAGTGAAAATAAAGTACAAATCCTTGTTTCAACGACAGTAGTTGAAGTTGGTGTGAACGTACCGAATGCAACAGTTATGGTCATTTATGATGCCGAGCGTTTCGGGTTATCGCAGCTTCATCAGTTACGAGGGCGCGTTGGACGCGGAAGTGAACAATCTTACTGTTTGCTAATTGCAGATCCGAAATCAGAAACAGGACAAGAACGGATGCGCATTATGACTGAAACAAATGATGGATTTGTATTGTCAGAAAAGGACTTAGAATTACGTGGGCCTGGAGATTTTTTTGGAAGTAAGCAAAGTGGTCTACCAGAGTTTAAGGTGGCTGACATAGTACATGATTATCGGGCGTTAGAAACAGCAAGGCAGGATGCTGCGCTCCTTGTAGAATCGGAAGCGTTTTGGCATAACGAGCAGTATGTAGCATTACGCATGTATTTAGAAGAAACAGGTGTTTTTCAAGGTGAAAAGCTCGATTAAGAGAGAATGTGAAAGTTTTTGTTGCATTCTACTTTTAATGATTATATACTACTGTTAGTACCTAGTCATAAAAAATGGATGGTGCGGTATGAAAAAAAGAAGAAGTAAAAAAGAAAGACAAGCGTTATTACAACAAACAATAGAAACCAATCCGTTTATAACGGACGAAGATTTAGCGGAACGATTTCAAGTTAGTATACAGACTGTTCGTCTTGATCGTATGGAGTTATCCATTCCAGAGTTAAGAGAAAGAATTAAGCATGTAGCTACAAAAAATCATGAAGAGAATGTGAAATCATTACCGCTTGAGGAAATTGTTGGAGAAATTATTGATATAGAATTAGATAGACATGCAATTTCTATTTTTGAAGTGAAACTAGAACATGTTTTTCAAAGAAATCAAATTGCCCGCGGGCACCATTTGTTTGCTCAAGCAAACTCACTAGCTGTTGCGGTTATTGATGAAGATCTCGCTTTAACTGCAAAGTCTACCATTCGATATATTCGTCCTGTAAAATTAGGAGAGCGTGTTGTTGCGAAAGCGCGCGTTGAGGATGTTGAGAATGATAAAGGACGGACGATTGTCAAAGTGCGGAGCTTTGTTGGAGAAGAATTAGTTTTTACAGGCACTTTTGAAATGTATCGATCTAGTAATTATAGTGAGGAAGGTAACAGTTTATGAAAATCGCAATAGATGCAATGGGCGGCGATCATGCTCCAAAGGCTGTAGTATTAGGAGCAATGAAAGCTATTAAAGAATATTCAGATTTACATATTACATTAGTCGGAAAAGAAGAGGAAATTCGTCAATATTTAACGAACGAAGAGCGAATTACTATCCTTCATACAGATGAAAAAATTGAAGCGACAGATGAACCGGTAAGAGCAGTTCGTCGCAAAAAGCAAGCTTCAATGGTGCTAGCAGCGCAGCAAGTAAAAGAAGGAAAAGCAGATGCTTGTATATCAGCTGGTAGTACAGGAGCTTTAATGGCAGCTGGCTTGTTTGTTGTCGGCCGAATGGAAGGGATTGAACGACCTGCTTTGTCACCTACTATGCCAACTGTTGGTGGAGAAGGCTTTGTTATGTTAGATGTTGGAGCAAATGTTGATGCAAAGCCGATTCATTTATATCAATATGCATTAATGGGTTCTGTATATGCAGAAAAAGTAAGAGGAATTAAAAATCCACGTGTTGGACTATTAAATGTTGGTACAGAAGATGGGAAAGGGAATGATCTTTCGAAACAAGTATTTTCGATGTTAAAAGATGCTCCAATTCACTTTGTTGGGAACGTTGAATCAAGAGATTTATTGCAAGGTGTAGCGGATGTTGTTGTATGTGACGGTTTCACAGGAAATGTGGCACTAAAGTCATTAGAGGGAACCGCACTTGCATTATTCTCTATGTTAAAAGAGCAATTGATGAGTTCATTTACAAGTAAATTAGCAGCAGCAGTATTGAAACCGAAATTGATGACGTTAAAAGATAAAATGGATTATTCGGAGTATGGTGGAGCAGCGCTATTTGGATTAAAAGCGCCTGTCATCAAGGCTCACGGTTCTTCTAATGACCAATCTATATTTAGTGCGATTCGTCAAACGAGAGAGATGGTAGCGAAAGAAGTTATTCCTACAATTTCAAGTGTAATGGAGAAAGAGCCACTCCGATAAGAGGAGGATTTGAAATGGGAAAACTAGCATTTCTTTTTCCAGGCCAAGGTTCACAGGCAGTAGGAATGGGAAAACAGTTAGCTGAAAATAACAAAAAAGTAGCAGAAGTATTTCAAAAAGCGGATCAAGTTTTAAATGAGCCTCTTTCACAAGTGATTTTTGAAGGGCCTCAGGAGAAACTAACATTAACGACAAATGCACAGCCGGCATTACTCACAACGAGTTTTGCAATTTTAACAGCCTTAAATGAATACGATATTACCCCTGATTATGTAGCAGGACATAGTTTAGGTGAATATAGTGCGCTTGTTGCAGTTGAAGCATTAACATTTGAAGATGCTGTTTATGCTGTGAGAAAACGTGGCGAATATATGGAAGAAGCTGTTCCGGGTGGAGAAGGCGCGATGGCAGCCATATTAGGTGCTGATCCGAATATGCTGAAACAAGTTACAGAAGAAGTGACAAACGAGGGGCATGCGGTGCAAATTGCCAATATGAACAGTGTAAAGCAAATTGTAATTTCTGGGACAAAACAAGGGGTAGAGCTTGCTTCTCAAAAGGCAAAAGAAAAAGGAGCGAAGCGAGCGATCCCCCTTCGAGTAAGCGGGCCGTTTCATTCTTCTCTTATGAAGCCGGCAGCTGAAAAATTTAAAAGTGTGTTAAATGAAATTGCAATTCAAGATGCAAAGATCCCCGTTATTGCAAATGTTACAGCAGACTGTATGACAAACAGGGAAGAGATTCAAGAAAAGCTGATTGAACAACTTTATTCACCTGTGTTATGGTACCCATCCATGGAATACATGATTGAGCAAGGTGTAGATACATTTATTGAGATTGGACCTGGAAAAGTACTTGCTGGTCTTATGAAAGCAATTGATTCATCTGTGAAAGTATATACAGTCTATGATGAAGAAACATTAAAAGATACCATTTCAAGTTTGAGAGGAGAAAACGGATGTTAAAAGAGAAAGTAGCACTTGTTACAGGTGCATCGCGTGGAATCGGTCGTGCAATTGCAATCGATTTAGCAAAACAAGGGGCGAAGGTAATTGTAAACTATGCCGGAAATGAGCAAAAAGCGAATGAAGTTGTAGATGAAATCAAGAAAATAGGATCATTTGCAATTGCGGTAAAAGCAGATGTTGCGATTGCAGATGATGTTACAAATATGGTAAAACAGGCAGTAGATACGTTTGGACAAATCGATATTCTTGTGAATAATGCTGGAGTAACAAGAGATAATTTGTTAATGCGTATGAAAGAAGAAGAATGGGATACAGTTATTAATACAAACCTAAAAGGTGTATTCCTATGTACAAAAGCTGTATCTCGCTACATGATGCGCCAACGTTATGGACGCATTATTAATATTGCATCTGTTGTAGGCGTGACTGGAAACCCAGGACAAGCAAACTATGTAGCTGCAAAGGCTGGAGTAATCGGTCTGACGAAGACATCAGCTAAGGAGTTAGCAAGCCGAAATATTACAGTAAATGCAATTGCTCCTGGATTTATTACGACTGATATGACAGATGTATTAGATGAAAAGGTAAAAGAAGAAATGTTAAGATTAATTCCTGCTGCTCAGTTTGGTGAAGCGCAAGATATTGCGAATGCTGTAACATTTTTCGCCACTGATCAATGCAAATACATTACAGGACAAACCCTACATGTTGATGGCGGTATGGTAATGTAAGAAAAGAAATAAGGAAAGAATCGATTTTACCTAGTTTTTTTTGATAATATTTAATATAATACTTGAGGGGAGGTGAATGGAATGGCAGATGTTTTAGAGCGTGTAACAAAAATCATCGTTGATCGTTTAGGTGTAGAAGAAACTGAGGTAGTACCAGCTGCGAGCTTTAAAGAAGATTTAGGCGCAGACTCCCTAGATGTAGTAGAACTTGTAATGCAATTAGAAGATGAGTTTGAAATGGAAATTTCTGATGAAGATGCTGAAAAGATTGCTACTGTTGGCGATGCTGTGACTTACATAGAGAGTCATCTATAATGTTTGAGTGAAGTCCCGTTTTTTGGCGGGGCTTTCTCGGCTTATATCTGGAGGGACCTATGCCGTACCGTAAATATAGAGAAAAAAAATATGAAGCAAAATATCGTGAAGCTTTTAGAGCGTTTCAACAAAAATTAGGTATTACATTTACAAATGAAAAATTATTAATTCAAGCATTTACGCATTCATCGTATGTGAATGAGCATCGAAAAAAGCCACATGAAGATAATGAACGCCTTGAGTTTCTTGGCGATGCTGTATTAGAGTTAACTGTATCACAGTATCTGTTTCAAAAATATCCGACAATGAGTGAAGGGGAGTTAACAAAGCTGCGTGCAGCTATTGTTTGTGAGCCATCTCTTGTGCGTTTTGCCAATGAACTATCATTCGGTAGCCTCGTCTTATTAGGAAAAGGAGAAGAAATGACAGGCGGACGTGAACGACCAGCTTTATTAGCGGATGTCTTTGAAGCGTTTATTGGTGCCCTTTATCTTGATCAAGGATTAGATACAGTTTGGGGATTTTTAAAAGAAATTGTATATCCGAAAATTAACGAAGGTGCTTTTTCTCATGTGATGGATTATAAGAGTCAATTGCAGGAATTGATTCAACGTGATGGTAGCGGCAATATAGAGTACCAAATCTTACAAGAAAAAGGACCTGCTCATAATCGAGAGTTCGTGTCTCGCGTTACATTAAATAGTGTAGCCCTTGGTCTTGGAAGTGGCAAATCGAAAAAAGAAGCAGAACAACAAGCTGCTGCAGAAGCGTTGAGAAAATTAAAAGAACAATCATAAGGAATCCCCCTCATGTAAAGGGGGATTCCTTATGCATAGAGTGAAACTTTCTTTTTTATGTTAAGTGAATAGGAAAGTCTGTGCATAAAATAAGTTTATTTGATTAAATATTGTGTAACAACAGAGAACAGGAGGAAGGCCTTTCGTGTTTTTAAAAAGATTAGAAATAGCTGGATTTAAATCCTTCGCGGAACGTGTTGCTGTAGATTTCGTTCCGGGTGTAACATCGGTTGTTGGTCCGAATGGAAGCGGAAAAAGTAATATTACGGATGCAATTCGCTGGGTACTTGGTGAGCAATCTGCCAAATCATTGCGCGGTGCAAAAATGGAGGATATTATTTTTGCTGGTAGTGATACGAGAAGAGCAGTGAATGTAGCAGAAGTAACATTAACTTTAAATAATGAAGATCAGCGCTTACCGATTGAGTATAATGAAGTATGTGTAACACGCCGTGTTTCCCGTTCAGGCGACAGCGATTTTTTCATTAATAAACAGCCTTGTAGGTTGAAAGATATTATTGATTTGTTTATGGACTCTGGTATGGGCCGAGAGGCATTTTCAATCATTAGCCAAGGGAAAGTAGAAGAAATTTTAAGTAGTAAATCAGAAGAACGTCGCGGTGTTTTTGAAGAAGCAGCAGGTGTACTAAAGTATAAGTTACGTAAAAAGAAAGCAGAAGGAAAATTAGCGGAAACGCAAGATAATTTAAATCGAGTTGAAGATATCATTCATGAATTAAGCAATCAAATAGAGCCACTTGAAAGACAAGCTTCCGTTGCAAAAGATTATTTAGAGAAAAAGGAAGAGTTAGAAAAAGTTGAAGTAGCTCTTATTGTGTATGAAATTGAAGAATTATATAAAAAATGGGAAGCACTTCGTCAACAATTTGGACATAATAAAGCTGAAGAAGTGAAGGTAGCAAGTCACTTGCAAAAAAATGAGACGGAACTTAAAGAGTTACGCGGACAATTACAAGCTATTGATGAATCTATCAATTCCTTGCAAGAAGTTCTTCTCCTTTCTAGTAAAGAATTAGAAAAGCTAGAGGGACAACGGGAATTGCTGAAGGAAAGAAAACAAAATGCAACAACACATTGCGTGCAATTAGAACAGTTAATCATTGAATTAAATGAAAAAGTGCATGGTTATGAAGGTGAAATTGAAGCAAGTACTGAAGAATTAATGAATTTTGCCAAACAAGTGAAAGAATTGGAACAGAAGTTACAAGAAAACGAAAAACTTCTTTCAACATATGAGGAGAATTTAGAGGAACAGATTGAGAATTTAAAAGGTGATTACATTGAACTTTTAAATAAGCAAGCAAGTTATCGTAATGAGCTTGCTATGATCGAAGAGCAATTTAAGCAACAAATCTCTAAAAATCAGCGCCTTGATGAAGAAAATGAAAAATATGTTCAAATGCGTATGCAAATTACAGCAAAAAAGGCGAAAATTGTAGAAAATTATGAGCAAGTAAAAGCGAAAGTCGCTCAAATTGTTCAGGATATACATAAGACAGAAGCTGCACTAGGGAAATGTAAATCGCAATATAGTGAAAATGAATCAAAGTTATATCAAGCCTATCAATTTGTTCAGCAAGCACGTTCAAGAAAAGAAATGCTAGAAGAAATGCAAGAGGGTTATTCTGGTTTCTATCAAGGTGTGCGTGAAGTATTAAAAGCTCGTGACAATACACTTCAAGGGATTGAAGGTGCGGTAGCAGAGCTTCTTACAGTACCGAAGGAGTATGAAGTGGCACTGGAGATTGCACTTGGTGCCGCAATGCAGCATATTGTTGTTCAAACAGAAGAGCATGCTCGTAAGGCAATTACCTTTTTAAAACAAAATAGACACGGGCGTGCGACATTTTTACCTCAAGCAGTCATTAAGAGAAGAGCTTTATCAGTTGATCAGTTGCGTATAATCAATCAACATCCTGCTTTTGTTGGTGTTGCAGCAGAGCTTGTGCAGTACGATCATAAATACGAAAATATCGTTTCAAATTTATTAGGTACAGTTGTTGTTGCAAAAGACTTACGGGGAGCAAACGAATTGGCGAAACAATTGCAATATCGCTACCGTATTGTAACGATTGAAGGCGATGTTGTGAACCCGGGCGGTTCTATGACTGGTGGCGCCGTGAAGCAAGCGAAATCCTCTTTATTAGGACGTCAGCGTGAATTAGAAGAGTGGAATGAGAAACTTGCTGACATGGAAGAAAAAACAATTAAATTAGAAAACTTTGTGAAAGCATTGAAGCAAGAAATTCAAGAGAAAGAAGAAAAAGTGAAAGAATTGCGTCAAACCATAGAAGCTGAACGTGTCATCGAACAGAAATTAAAAGAAGAAGCGAATCAACTTGCGTTAGAAGAGCATCGAATTAATGACCGCTTATCAATCTATGATTTAGAGATTGAAGGCTTTATGCAAGATCAAGTGAAAATGCAAGGACGCAAGGAGGAGCTAGAAGAGATTTTAGCGAACCTTCAGAAAGAGATTCACACACTAGATACAGAAATTATAACTTTAACAAAACAGAAAAGTGAACAGCACTCTTCGAAAGAAAAGGTGCAGGGAGAAATCACTGAGTTAAAAGTACAAGCTGCTGAAAAACAACAGCGCCTATCTAACCAAAAGGAAAAAGTGGAACGCTTAACAAAAGAGAAAGATGAAGCGGAGCGTACCCTTGTTAAAACGAAAGAAGATTTATCGTTCTTAAAGCAAGAAATGACATCAAATTCGAGCGGTGAAGAACAAATTGCAAGTATGATTGAAAAGAAAACATACGATCGAAACCAGACAACAGAATTAATACGTTCGCGACGTGAACAAAGAGTGGAATTTCAAACGCGAGTAGAGCGATTGGAACGCGATGTGAAAGATGCGCAGGGCAAACATAAATATATTTTGGAAATGATAAGAGAGCAAGAAGTTAAGATTAACCGACTCGATGTAGAATTAGAGAATAGATTGCAGCATTTGCGTGAAACATATACGATTTCATTTGAGGCAGCAAAATTAAAATATACAATGACAATGCCTGCGGAAGAAGCTCGTAAAAAGGTCAAATTAATTAAGTTATCAATAGAAGAGCTTGGAACTGTAAACTTAGGTGCCATTGATGAATATGAGCGTGTAGCAGAGCGTCATACATTCTTATTAGAACAGCGAGATGACCTAGAAGAAGCGAAAGAGACATTACACCAAGTGATTACAGAGATGGATGAAGAGATGAAAAAACGTTTTTCTACTACATTCCAATCTATTCGCACGGAATTTCAAGCTGTATTCCGTGAATTGTTTGGTGGAGGAAGAGCAGATTTAGTGATGACCAATCCACAAGATTTATTAAATACAGGGATTGACATTGTTGCGCAGCCTCCAGGTAAGAAATTGCAAAATTTAGGGCTGTTATCGGGCGGAGAACGTGCGCTAACTGCTATTGCCTTGCTTTTTGGTATTTTAAAGGTACGTCCAGTTCCTTTCTGCGTATTAGATGAGGTGGAAGCGGCTCTTGATGAAGCAAATGTGGCTCGTTTCGCACAGTATTTGAAAAAATTTAGCGATGAAACGCAGTTTATTGTCATTACGCACCGAAAAGGTACAATGGAAGAGTCAGATGTTTTATATGGTGTAACGATGCAAGAATCAGGTGTATCGAAGCTTGTTTCTGTTCGTTTAGATGATGGAGAAAAACTTGCAGCAAGTAAATAGAAAGGATGGGAAGAATGAGTTTTTTTAAAAAGTTAAAAGAGAAGATTTCAAAACAAACAGATACTGTGACAGAGAAGTTTAAACAGGGATTAGAAAAAACAAGGAATTCATTTGCTGACAAAGTAAATGATTTAGTGTACCGCTATCGTAAAGTGGATGAGGACTTCTTTGAAGAGTTAGAAGAGATTTTAATCAGCGCTGATGTTGGAGTTACAACAGTAATGGAATTGATCGATCAGCTGAAAGATGAAGTGAAACGTCGTAACATTCAAGATCCGAAAGAAGTACAAGCTGTTATTTCTGAAAAATTGATCGATATTTATAAAGGTGAAGAAGGATTTAGTAATGAAATCAATATGCAGCAAGATCAATTAACAGTTATTTTATTTGTAGGTGTGAATGGAGTAGGGAAAACAACAACAATTGGAAAGATGGCCCATAAGTTTAAGTCAGAAGGAAAGTCTGTTTTATTAGCGGCGGGGGATACATTCCGTGCTGGAGCGATTGAGCAGTTAGAAGTATGGGGCAATCGCGTTGGTGTGGAAGTCATTAAACAAGGATCAGGTTCAGATCCAGCGGCTGTTATGTATGATGCTGTACAAGCAGCGAAAGCGCGTAAAGTAGATGTATTATTATGCGATACAGCAGGACGTTTGCAAAATAAAGTCAACTTAATGAAAGAGTTAGAAAAGGTAAAACGTGTTATTGAACGTGAAATACCAGGAGCTCCTCATGAAGTATTATTAGTAATTGATGCAACAACTGGACAAAATGGTTTAAGCCAAGCGAAAACATTCCGCGAGGCAACAAATGTCACAGGTATCGTTTTAACAAAATTGGATGGAACGGCTAAAGGTGGTATTGTATTAGCAATTCGCAATGAAATGGACGTTCCGGTTAAATTTGTTGGACTTGGAGAACAAATGGATGATTTACAGCAATTTCAACCAGAACAATATGTATACGGATTATTTGCAAATTTAGTAGAAAAAGACGAAGCGTAGGCGAAAAGAAGCGGTATTTCCGCTTCTTTTTTATAAAAATATAGAGATGTTAAGAAAAAAACTTGACACTATTTTAGAGTGCATGTAAACTAATTCATGTAAAGGGAAATCACTTAACAAAGGATGATCCAACATGCTCGAAAAAACAACGAGAATGAATTACTTGTTTGATTTTTATCAATCGTTGTTAACGCAAAAACAAAGAAGTTATATGTCGCTTTATTATTTAGACGATTTATCTCTTGGTGAAATTGCGGAAGAATTTGATGTAAGTCGCCAAGCCGTGTATGATAATATTAAACGGACTGAGGCGATGCTTGAAGAATATGAAGAGAAATTAATGCTACTTCATAAATTTCAAGCAAGGCAGCAACTTGTTGCAGAGCTAAAACAGCTTATCAATGAAGAAGAGCATGTGAATGACAAGATGAAACAAGTTGTTGAAGATATCGAAAAACTAGATTAGGAGGGCGGCAATATGGCATTTGAAGGATTAGCCGACCGACTTCAACAGACGATGCAAAAAATCCGCGGCAAAGGAAAAGTTTCCGAAGCCGATGTGAAAGAAATGATGAGAGAAGTTCGTCTAGCTCTTTTAGAAGCAGATGTTAACTTTAAGGTTGTAAAAGATTTTGTAAAGCGTGTGTCTGAGCGTGCTGTCGGACAAGATGTAATGAAAAGTTTAACACCTGGCCAACAAGTCATTAAGGTAGTACAGGAAGAACTGACAGGGCTTATGGGTGGAGAGCAAAGTAAAATTGCTGTCGCAAATAAGCCACCTACTGTCATTATGATGGTCGGTTTACAAGGTGCAGGGAAAACAACAACAACAGGGAAACTTGCGAATTTGCTTCGAAAAAAGCATAATCGTAAACCAATGCTTGTTGCGGCAGATATTTATCGTCCAGCAGCGATTAAACAGCTTGAAACATTAGGAAAACAATTGGACATGCCTGTATTCTCGCTAGGGGATCAAGTGAGTCCAGTAGAAATCGCAAAACAAGCGATTGCTAAGGCGAAAGAAGAACATCATGATTATGTTTTAATTGATACGGCAGGTCGTCTGCATATTGATGAAGAACTCATGGATGAATTAGCAAAAGTTAAAGAAGTTGCGAATCCTGATGAAATTTTCCTTGTTGTAGATGCAATGACAGGACAAGATGCGGTAAATGTTGCGAAAAGCTTCCATGAACAGTTAGGTTTAACTGGTGTTGTGTTGACGAAACTAGATGGTGATACGCGCGGTGGTGCAGCGCTATCTATTAAAGCGGTAACGAATACACCAATTAAATTTGCAGGTATGGGCGAAAAGCTAGATGCCATTGAACCGTTTCATCCAGAACGTATGGCCTCTCGTATTTTAGGGATGGGTGACGTTCTGACATTAATTGAAAAGGCGCAAGCTACAGTTGATGAAGAAAAGGCAAAAGAGCTTGAGCAAAAAATGCGTACGCTCTCGTTTACACTGGATGATTTCCTGGAACAACTTGGACAAGTGCGTCAACTTGGACCGCTTGATGAGTTATTAGGAATGCTTCCTGGTGCGAATAAAATAAAAGGGCTCAAAAATGCAAAAGTTGATGACAAGCAAATTGGGCATATTGAAGCAATTATTCGTTCTATGACAAAACTAGAGCGAGAACAACCGGAAATAATCAATGCTAGTCGAAAAAAACGTATCGCCAAAGGCAGTGGTACAACTGTACAAGAAATTAATCGTCTCCTCAAACAGTTTGAAGACATGAAAAAAATGATGAAGACGCTGACAGGCATGCAAAAAGGGAAGAAAAAAGGACTAGGTGGATTGAAGTTTCCATTTATGTAAGAGAAAAAAGATAGCTCTGTTAAGAAAAAATACTTTACAAAGCAATAGTCTTTTTGCTAATATAATTATCTGTGTGAAATAAATTCGGAGGTGCTTTATAAATGGCAGTTAAAATTCGTTTAAAACGTATGGGAGCTAAGAAGTCTCCTTTCTATCGTGTAGTTGTTGCAGATTCTCGTTCTCCTCGTGACGGACGTTTCATCGAGGAAATCGGTACTTACAATCCAGTTGCTCAACCAGCTGAAGTAAAAATCGATGAAGAAGCAGCATTAAAATGGTTAGGAAATGGTGCGAAGCCATCTGATACAGTTCGCAATCTTTTCTCTAGCCAAGGTATCATGGAGAAATTCCACTTATCTAAACAAGGTAAGTAATTGAGGTCATGACTATGGAAAGGTTAATCGAAACGATTGTCAAGCCTCTTGTAGATCATCCTGAAGATGTAAAGGTTATGCAGGAATTCCACAGCGGAGAGATAAAGTATCGATTAACAGTACATCCTGAGGATGTTGGAAAAGTCATTGGCAAGCAAGGGCGAGTTGCCAAAGCAATTCGAACTCTCTTGTATTCAGTGGGACATCATAATCATGAAAAAGTAACACTGGAAATTAAATAAGCATAAAAAGGGCGAGGAGTGATTTCCTCTCCCTTTTTTAACATGTAAAGAGAATTTGTATGCTCCGTATATAAAATGGAGATGCTGAATTTATATAGAAGCCAGAGGTGACATACTGTTTATGACAAAATGGTTTAATGTAGGAAAAATTGTAAATACCCATGGTGTGAGAGGAGAGGTTCGCGTCATCTCTCGCACCGATTTCCCAGAAGAGCGATATAAAGTTGGGAATACATTGTACATATGGGGAGAGAAAGGGACTGAACCTCTTCCGGTAAAGGTTACATCTCATCGTCAACATAAAACGTTTGACCTATTAACATTTGAAGGGTATAGCAATGTAAATGAGGTTGAGAAATTTAAAGGTTCCCTGTTAAAAGTACCAGAAGAGCAATTGGGTGAGCTAGCAGAAGGTGAATATTACTACCATGAAGTGATCGGTTGCAAAGTTGTAACGGAAAATGGTGAAGAGTTAGGGACGATTACGGAAATTTTATCTCCTGGTGCGAATGATGTTTGGGTAATTAAGCGTCCAAAAGGACAAGATTTGTTAATTCCATACATTGATGATATTGTATTGCAGGTTAATGTGGAACAAAAACAAGTGACCATTCATGTAATGGAAGGATTGCTATGATGAAAATTGACATTTTAACACTATTTCCAGAGATGTTCACCGGTGTATTTGGGTCTTCCATTTTAAAGAAAGCGCAAGAAAAAGAAGCGGTTGAACTTCGGGTCGTAAATTTTCGTGATTATACAACAAATAAGCATAATAGTGTAGATGATTATCCGTACGGTGGGGGCGCTGGTATGGTATTAACGCCCCAGCCTATATTTGATGCAGTAGAAGATTTAACAAAAGAAACGACACAAAAGCCAAGAATTGTATTAATGTGCCCACAAGGGGAAAGGTTCACACAAAAAAAAGCTGAAGAATTAGCTAAGGAAGAGCATGTGATCTTCGTATGTGGTCATTATGAAGGGTACGATGAGCGCATTCGTGAGCATCTAGTAACGGATGAAATTTCCATTGGTGACTACGTATTAACTGGCGGAGAATTAGCGTCAATGGTCATAACAGATAGCGTTGTACGTCTTTTACCAGGAGTATTAGGAAATCAAAACTCACAAGTAGAAGATTCTTTTAGTACTGGATTACTAGAACATCCACATTATACGCGTCCGGCTGACTTTCGCGGGATGAAGGTGCCGGATGTACTTATGTCAGGAAACCATAAAAAAATTGATGAATGGCGCCATAAGGAATCGTTGCGTCGTACGTATACGCGTAGACCGGATTTACTGGAAGGGCGCGAGCTAACAAAACAAGAAGAAATATGGCTTGAGCAAATAAAAGAAGAACAATAAAAACTTCATATATTTTCTATTGCAACAGGCCTAGCAATATGCTATCATAACATTTGTGCTACTGAAGGCAGTAGCTATATTAACGATGTTCCGCTGTAATTTATGAATGACTTTATAAGAGCATCTGTTTAAAGGAGAGAATTGAATATGCAACAATTAATTGCAGAAATTACAAAAAGCCAATTAAAAACTGATTTACCTTCATTCCGTCCTGGTGACACTTTACGTGTACACGTAAAAGTAGTTGAAGGTACTCGTGAGAGAATTCAGATTTTTGAAGGTGTTGTAATTAAACGTCGTGGTGGCGGAATTAGTGAAACGTTCACAGTTCGTAAAGTTTCTTACGGTGTAGGTGTTGAACGTACATTCCCAATTCACACACCAAGAATCGCGAAAATCGAAGTACTTCGTCGTGGTAAAGTACGTCGTGCTAAGTTATACTACTTACGTAACCTTCGCGGTAAAGCAGCACGTATTAAAGAAATTCGATAAGACATGTATGGGAGCTTGTAAATGCACAAGCTCCCTTTTTCCAATCTATATAGATTTTGATATAATGCGAGCAGCTTATAGAATTGTGGAGGGGTTATAGATGAAAAAGGAAAAAAGTTCGCTTTGGGAATGGATCAAAGCAATTTTGATTGCTGTTGTATTAGCGGGCGTTATTAAGCAGTTTTTCTTTGCGCCAATTCTCGTAGACGGTGTTTCGATGTCACCAACACTTCATGATCGGGATCGAATGATTGTGAATAAAATTGGATATCACATCGGTGAACCGAAGCGTTTTGATATTATTGTATTCCGAGCAACGGAGGATAAGGATTATATTAAACGTGTTATTGGCTTACCGGGTGATGAAATCGAATATCGCAATGATACACTATATGTAAACGGAAAACCTTATGAGGAACCGTACTTAGAGAAACAGAAAAAACAACTTGCTGATGCGCCGCTTACATATGATTTCAAACTTGAAGAAATTACAGGTAAGAAAACTGTTCCAGAAGGTCAACTATTTGTATTAGGTGATAATCGTCGTTTCAGTAAAGATAGTCGTAGCATCGGTACAATTAAAATGGATCAAGTAATTGGAAAAGCAAATGTATTATACTGGCCGTTAAAAGATGCACGTATTGTGAAATAAACAAAAAAGAAGGTGGCAACATGGCAATTCAATGGTTTCCAGGGCATATGGCAAAAGCTAGACGCCAAGTAACAGAAAAGTTAAAGTTAATCGATGTTGTAATTGAATTAGTAGATGCACGTTTACCTTTATCTTCTCGAAACCCAATGATTGATGAAATCATTACACATAAACCAAGGTTAGTTGTTTTAAATAAAGCAGATATGGCGGATGATCGTCTCACTAAACAATGGATTACATATTTTGAAGAAAAAGGTCATAAGGCAATTTCAATCAACGCTCAAGCTGGACAAGGTATGAAAGAGATTACAGCTGCATGTAAAGAACTTGTCAAGGAAAAGTTTGATAAAATGATTGCGAAAGGAATTAAACCAAGAGCAATCCGTGCATTGATTGTTGGTATCCCGAATGTCGGTAAATCGACACTCATTAATAAATTAGCGAAGAAAAATATTGCAAAAACTGGCGACCGTCCAGGGGTAACAACAGCGCAGCAATGGATTAAAGTTGGTAAAGAAATGGAGTTGTTAGATACGCCAGGAATTTTATGGCCGAAATTTGAAGATGAATTAGTTGGCCTTCGTCTTGCAACGACTGGTGCCATTAAAGATTCCATTTTAAACTTACAAGACGTCGCAGTCTATGCTCTTCGTTTTATGGAGAAACATTATCCAGAACGTTTAAAAGAGCGTTATAAATTAGAAGATATTCCAGAAGACATTGTTGAACTATTTGATGCAATTGGAAAAAATAGAGGCTGTTTAATGGGTGGCGGACTTATTGATTATGATAAGACTTCAGAGCTTATTCTTCGTGAACTGCGCGGTGGTAAACTGGGAAGAATGACATTTGAATCACCGGAGGAATTTGCAGAAGAAGCATAAGAAGACGTGCGGTTGTACGTCTTTTTTTTGAGTGTTTCAAAAAGGGGGACAGATCATGGGCAAATGGACAATTAAAGAAGCAAGTGAATTATTGCAAGAAATTGGAACGGAAGAGGATGAGCGCTTTCAAATATTATTGAAAGATGAGCGAAAAGGAATTCAAAATTTAATCTCCAAATGGCGAAAACAGAAGAAGAAAATGCAAGAAGAGAAAGAACAATTTCTAGAAATGTCTAAATATGAAAATGCATTACGCAAGCAGGGGATTTCCTATATTGCTGGCATAGATGAAGTTGGAAGAGGCCCCTTAGCTGGACCTGTTGTAACGGCCGCTGTCATTCTTCCAGAGGAATTCTATATACCAGGGCTAAATGACTCGAAAAAGCTCAGTGAAGCAAAGCGTGAGCTGTTTTATGATGAGATTAGAGAGAAAGCTATTGCAATTGGCGTTGGGATTGTCTCGCCTCAAGTGATTGATGAAATGAATATTTATCAAGCGACGAAACGAGCGATGTTAGATGCGGTTGCCAATTTATCTTATGCACCAGAGCATTTATTAATCGATGCAATGAAACTACCGACATCGATTCCTCAAACATCGATTGTGAAAGGAGACGCGAAAAGTATTTCTATTTCTGCAGCCTCCATTATCGCCAAGGTTACTCGTGACCGAATGATGAAAGAGCTGGGCAAAACATATCCTGAGTATGGTTTTGAAAAACATATGGGTTATGGTACGAAACAACATTTAGAAGCAATCGAGACATACGGAGTGCTAGAAGAGCACCGCAAAACCTTTGCTCCCATTAAAGACATGATAAAAAATAAGCTGTGAATCTACAGCTTATTTTTTTATTTTCGTATATGAACATTACTATTTTCCAAAAAGAATAAAGCGATTTCAGTTTTCTGACACTTTATTGTAGACATGGTGGCAATCATTTTATACAATGGCAATGTAATGTTTTTTAAACATTAAAAAATTTTTTGAGTAAAACAGGAAAACAGGGGAGGATGGGACCATGAATATCCATGAGTACCAAGGTAAGGCGATCCTTAGAAGCTATGGGGTTAGCGTTCCGAACGGGAAGGTTGCATTTACAGTAGAAGAAGCTGTAGAAGCTGCGAAAGAATTAGGCACAGACGTATGTGTAGTAAAAGCGCAAATTCACGCTGGTGGACGCGGCAAAGCCGGCGGTGTAAAAGTTGCAAAAAATTTAGAAGAAGTTCGTACATATGCGGAAAATATTTTAGGTAGTACGCTTGTTACACATCAAACAGGTCCTGAAGGTAAGGAAGTAAAACGCTTACTTATCGAGGAAGGATGCGACATTAAAAAAGAATATTATGTAGGTCTTGTGTTAGATCGTGCAACTTCTCAAGTTGTTTTAATGGCTTCTGAAGAAGGTGGAACAGAAATCGAAGAAGTAGCAGAAAAAACACCAGAAAAAATCTTTAAAGAATATATCGATCCGGCAGTAGGTTTACAAGGCTTCCAAGCGCGCCGAATCGCATTTCATATCAATATCCCAAAAGAGCTTGTTGGACAAGCTGTGAAGTTTATGATGGGCTTATATCGCGTATTTATCGAAAAAGACTGCTCTATTGCGGAAATCAACCCACTTGTTACAACAGGCGACGGTAAAGTTATGGCACTAGATGCGAAATTAAATTTTGATTCGAATGCATTATATCGTCACAAAGACATTTTAGAGCTCCGTGATCTTGATGAAGAAGATCCAAAAGAAATTGAAGCTTCTAAATATGATTTAAACTATATTCCTTTAGATGGAAATATCGGTTGTATGGTTAACGGTGCTGGTTTAGCGATGGCCACAATGGATATTATTAAGCATTATCATGGTGATCCAGCTAACTTTTTAGATGTTGGTGGTGGCGCTACAGCTGAAAAAGTTACAGAAGCATTCAAAATTATCCTTTCTGACAAAAACGTAAAAGGTATTTTTGTTAATATTTTTGGTGGCATTATGAAATGTGATGTAATCGCAGAAGGCGTTGTTGAAGCAACAAAACAAGTAGGATTAGAATTACCACTTGTTGTTCGTCTGGAAGGTACAAATGTAGAATTAGGTAAGAAAATTTTAAATGAATCTGGTTTAAATATTGTTGCAGCAGAATCTATGGCAGACGGTGCGCAAAAAATTGTTTCACTAGTGGGCTAATAGAAAGCGGGGGAGAAAAATGAGCGTATTAGTTAATAAAGATACAAAAGTTATTGTTCAAGGTATTACTGGTTCTCAAGGTATATTTCATACAAAACAAATGATTGAATATGGTACAAAAATTGTCGGCGGTGTTACACCTGGTAAAGGTGGAACAGAAATCGAAGGTGTACCTGTATTTCATACAGTAGAAGATGCAGTGAAAGCAACTGGTGCGAATGCTTCTGTTATATACGTTCCACCTGCTTTTGCGGCGGATGCAATTATGGAAGCTGTTGATGCAGAACTTGATTTAGTTGTATGTATTACAGAAGGAATTCCTGTATTAGATATGGTAAAAGTTAAGAAATATATGGCAGGCAAACATACGCGTTTACTTGGACCGAACTGTCCTGGTATTATTACACCAGATGAGTGTAAGATTGGTATTATGCCAGGATATATTCATAAAAAAGGTCATGTAGGTATCGTGTCTCGCTCTGGTACATTAACATATGAGGCTGTGCATCAATTAACGCAAGCAGGAATTGGTCAATCAACTGCTGTAGGTATTGGGGGAGACCCTGTTAATGGTACTGACTTTATCGATGCATTAAAAGCATTTAATGAAGATGAGGAAACACATGCGGTTATTATGATTGGTGAAATCGGCGGAACAGCAGAAGAAGAAGCTGCTGAATGGGTAAAAGCAAATATGACAAAACCTGTTGTTGGTTTCATTGGCGGTCAAACAGCGCCAGCAGGTAAGCGTATGGGTCATGCTGGTGCGATCATTTCTGGCGGTAAAGGAACAGCTGCTGAAAAAATTAAAACAATGGAAGCATGCGGTATTAAAGTTGCTGAAACGCCAGCTGTAATGGGTGAAACATTAATCTCTGTTTTGAAAGAAAAGGGATTATTTGAAACTTGTAAAAACTACTAATCTTTTTGAAAGGCACCTTCTAATTGAGGGTGTCTTTTTACCTATTTTTTGTTTACATAATAAAAATTATGGGTAAGGAGAATGTTTGTGAAGCGAGAACGATTACTCCATTTACACTATTTTTTAGCAGACCATTGGAAAGTATTAAAAAAATTACTTCATATGGATCCACAGTTAATAGATGTTTATAATTTTAGTTCGGAACAATTTGAACAGTATACAGGATTATCCCCAAAGCTATCATTTGAACTTGTAAATTTTCTTCAAACATCAACACCTCCGCAATGTATGCAGCATTTAGAAAAAAATCAAACATTTTATGTCACGATATGGGATGAAGATTATCCTCGTTTATTAAGAGAAATACCAGATCCTCCTTTCGTTTTGTATGGGAAAGGACAAAGAGGGTATTTAAAGAACATCAATACGTTCGCAGTAGTTGGGACAAGAAAGCCGTCTTTATATTCGAGAGAAAGCATACAATCTATTTTACAACCACTGATAAATAAAGGATGGTTAATAGTGAGCGGATTTGCAAGCGGAATTGATACTATGGCTCATAGAATTGCAGTGGAGCAAGAAGGAGCGACTATTGCGGTGTTAGGACATGGATTACAGTATATGTATCCGAAAGAAAATGATCGTTTGTATGCAATATGGAAAAAACAAATGTTGCTATTAACCGAATATCCGCCGCATTATCCGCCGAAAAAATGGTATTTTCCTAAAAGAAATCGCATTATAAGTGGGCTTTGTAAAGGAATTTTAGTTATAGAAGCGAAAGCAAGAAGTGGCTCACTTATTACTGCCGACTTTGCTTTAGAGCAAAATAGAGAGGTATTTGCACTGCCAGGCCCTATATTTGTAGAGAGTGCATGTGGAACAAATCAATTAATTCAGCAAGGGGCAAAACTTGTTCAAAACGCAAAAGATATACTCGAAGAATTTGTAAATTAACCGTATATTTTTATGTTTTTATTAAACAATTATTGACAAATGATAGATTGGCACTGTATGGTATACTCATTCTTGATTGACAAAAACAAGAGAAATCAATAAGATTAATGAAGACTTGAATCCACCTCTTAAGGAGGCACTAGCATGTCAGATTACCTTGTAATCGTGGAGTCGCCTTCTAAGGCGAAGACCATTGAAAAATATTTAGGAAAAAAATACAAAGTTGTCGCGTCTATGGGACATGTACGCGATTTACCTAAAAGTCAAATGGGGATAGAGGTAAAAAATAACTTTACTCCAAAGTATATTACCATTCGTGGTAAGGGTCCTGTTTTAAAAGAGTTAAAATCAGCGGCAAAAAAAGCAAAGAAAGTTTATCTCGCAGCCGATCCAGATCGCGAGGGAGAAGCGATTGCTTGGCATTTAGCGAACACGTTAAATGTTGATGTTGAGTCCGACTGCCGAGTTGTGTTTAATGAAATTACGAAAGATGCAATAAAAGAGTCCTTTAAACATCCTCGTGCGATCAATATGGATTTAGTAGATGCACAGCAGGCGAGACGGATACTAGATCGTCTTGTTGGCTATAATATTAGTCCTTTATTATGGAAGAAAGTGAAAAAAGGATTAAGTGCAGGGCGCGTACAATCTGTAGCGGTTCGCTTAATCATTGAGCGTGAACGAGAAATTCAAAACTTCGTTCCTGAAGAGTTCTGGACAATTAAAACAGAATTTGTCAAAGGGAAAGAAACATTTGAAGCAGCTTTTTACGGTGTAAATGGTGAAAAAGTTCAACTGACGAATGAAGCGCAAGTAAAAGATATAATTGAAAAAATAAAAGATAATGCGTTTTCAGTTGAAGATGTAACAAAGAAAGAACGAAAACGTAATCCAGCTTTACCGTTTACAACATCTTCATTACAGCAAGAAGCGGCACGCAAGTTAAATATGCGTGCGAAGAAAACAATGATGCTTGCACAGCAACTATATGAAGGAATAGACATTGGAAAGCAAGGAACCGTAGGTCTCATCACGTATATGAGAACAGATTCAACACGTATCTCTGAAACTGCGCAAGAAGAAGCTCGTTCTTACATCGCTGATGCATTTGGTTCAGAATACATAGGAACAGGGAAGAAAAAGGAAACAAAAAAAGCGAATGCACAAGATGCGCATGAAGCAATTCGTCCAACTTCTGTAATGAGAAAACCGGATGAATTGAAAAGTTTTCTAAGCCGAGATCAGTATCGTTTGTATAAATTAATTTGGGAGCGATTTGTTGCAAGTCAAATGGCATCTGCTATAATGGATACTGTTACAGCAAAGCTCATTAATAATGATGTTCAGTTCCGGGCGAGTGGATCTGTAGTGAAATTCCCAGGTTTTATGAAAGTGTATGTGGAATCAAAAGATGATGGTGCGGAAGAAAAAGATAAGATGTTGCCACCTTTAGAAGTGGGAGAAACGGTATTCTCAAAAGATGTAGAACCGAAGCAACATTTTACACAGCCGCCACCGCGTTATACAGAAGCGCGGCTCGTTCGCACACTTGAGGAACTTGGAATTGGAAGACCATCAACGTATGTGCCAACGCTTGAAACGATTCAAAAGCGCGGATATGTTGCACTAGACAATAAGCGATTTGTTCCTACTGAACTAGGTGAAATTGTAACTGAACTTATGTTAGAGTTTTTTCCAGAAATTATTAATATCGAATTCACTGCCAATATGGAGCAAAATCTCGATGAAATAGAAGAAGGAAAAGCAAATTGGGTAACAATTGTCGATGATTTCTATACAGAATTTGCGCCGCGTTTAGAGAAAGCGGAGAAGGAAATGCGTGAAATAGAGATTAAAGACGAACCAGCTGGGGAAGACTGTGAATTATGTGGTCACCCAATGGTTTTTAAAATGGGTAGATATGGGAAGTTTATGGCTTGTTCGAATTTTCCAGATTGTCGTAATACAAAGCCGATTGTAAAAGAAATCGGTGTAACTTGTCCGAAATGTGAAAAAGGACAAATTATTGAACGTCGAAGCAATAATAAGAAACGACTTTTCTATGGGTGTAGTACATATCCAGAATGTGACTTTGTATCCTGGGATAAGCCAATTGGTCGTAAATGTCCAAAATGTGAAGGAATGCTTATAGAGAAAAAGTTGAAAAAAGGCGTTCAGGTACAATGTATTTCGTGTGATTATGAAGAAGAACAACAAATGTGAGCGTAACTGCTCACATTTTTTTCGGGAAAGAAAAGGAAAGGTGATATAGATATGACAACACAAGTGGTAAAGGTCATTGGAGCGGGTCTTGCGGGAAGTGAAGCAGCTTATCAAATTGCAAAACGTGGTATCCAAGTCCATTTATATGAAATGAGACCTGTAAAGCAAACGCCAGCTCACCATACAGACAAATTCGCTGAATTAGTATGTAGTAATTCACTTCGTGCGAATACATTAACAAACGCAGTGGGAGTTATTAAAGAGGAAATGCGTCGAATGGATTCTGTCATTATTCGCGCAGCGGATGAATGTTCTGTACCAGCAGGGGGAGCATTAGCTGTAGACCGTCACGAGTTTGCAGCAAAGGTAACAGAATATGTGAAGAATCACCCAAACGTAACTGTAATGAATGAAGAGATTACAGAAATACCAGAAGGGCCAACAGTTATTGCGACAGGTCCACTTACCTCTCCAGCTCTTGCAGCGCAATTAAAAGAGTTGACGGGTGAAGAGTATTTCTATTTCTATGATGCAGCTGCACCAATTATAGAAAAAGACAGCATTGATATGAATAAAGTATATTTAAAATCTCGATATGATAAAGGAGAAGCGGCGTATTTAAACTGTCCAATGACAGAAGATGAATTCAACCGTTTCTATGATGCGTTAATAGCCGCTGAGACAGTACCATTAAAAGAGTTTGAAAAAGAAATTTTCTTTGAAGGATGTATGCCAGTTGAAGTAATGGCAGCAAGAGGAAGACAAACATTATTATTCGGACCGATGAAACCGGTTGGATTAGAAGATCCAAAGACAGGTAAAACACCATATGCGGTTGTTCAATTACGTCAAGATGATGCAGCGGGAACACTATATAATATCGTAGGTTTTCAAACGCATTTAAAATGGGGACCGCAAAAAGAGGTATTACAGTTAATTCCAGGTCTTGAAAACGCAGAAATTGTACGTTATGGCGTTATGCATCGCAATACATTTATTAATTCGCCAAAGTTACTTCGTCCAACGTATCAATATAAACATCGTGATGATTTATTCTTTGCTGGTCAAATGACTGGGGTAGAGGGATACGTAGAGTCTGCAGCTTCAGGTTTATTAGCTGGTATTAATGCAGCTCGTCTTCTTAAAGGAGAAGAACCTGTTGTATTACCATCTGTGACGGCAATGGGAAGTATGGCAAATTACATTACTTCGACAAACGCGAAAAATTTCCAACCAATGAATGCCAACTTCGGTTTATTTGCACCGCTAGAAAAGAAAATTAAAAAGAAACAAGAGCGCAATGAAGCATACGCAACACGTGCTTTAGAAACAATTCAAAATTTTGTAAATATTTAGTTAAATTTCTTGCAAAGGCTACTGAGTTGTGATACGATTTAGTAGCCTTTATTGGGGTGATTTATGTGAATGTGAAGAAATTGTTACAATTATTCGTTGGATATTTACAAATTGAAAGAAATTATTCAAAATATACAATTGCAAGTTATCAAAACGATTTAGAACATTTTGTGCAATTTATGGAACGAGAAGGTATATCCTCTTTTTTAGATGTTACATACGTCGATGTTCGGTTATATTTAACAACATTGCATGATGAAAAATTAGCCCGTAAATCTGTCGCAAGGAAAGTATCAAGCTTACGAAGTTTATATCGTTTTTTGATGCGTGAAGGATACCGAGAAGATAATCCGTTTGCACTTGCGTCACTCCCAAAAAAAGAATGGTCAATCCCAAAATTTTTATACGCTGAAGAGCTGGAGAAATTGTTTGAAGTTTCTGATACGAAGACCCCGCTAGGGCAAAGAAATCAAGCGTTATTAGAACTTATGTATGCAACGGGAATTCGCGTGAGTGAATGTGTAACTTTAAAGCTTACAGATATTGATTTCTCAGTGGGAACAATTTTGGTGATGGGAAAAGGGAAAAAACAAAGATATATTCCGTTCGGAAGTTATGCACAAGATGCTTTAATTACTTATATAGAAAACGGGAGAAAACAATTAGCTAAAAAAACAGAGGAATACTCTCAAATGGTGTTTTTAAATGCGAAGGGGGTCCCGTTAACAGATCGAGGTGTGCGCTATATTTTAAATGAGCTAATAAAGAAGACTTCTCTTACGATGCGAATTAGTCCACATATGCTGCGGCATACATTTGCGACACATATGCTTGATGAAGGTTCAGATTTGCGCGCGGTACAAGAACTATTAGGTCATGAAAATTTATCAACGACACAAATTTATACGCATGTTTCGAAAGAAAGGTTACGTTCTGTTTACATGAAGCATCACCCACGAGCATAAATTGCTTTTAAAGCGAGAAAAACATATAAAAGGAGTTTTTTCTATGGGAAATTTCCATGCTACAACGATATTTGCAATTCATCATAATGGAAAGTGTGCCATGGCTGGTGATGGACAGGTGACATTTGGGAATGCCGTTGTAATGAAGCATACAGCTCGCAAAGTTCGAAAATTATTTCAAGGGAAAGTGTTAGCAGGCTTTGCGGGATCCGTTGCAGATGCATTTACTCTTTTTGAAATGTTTGAAGGGAAATTAGAAGAGTATAACGGGAATCTACAACGAGCTGCTGTTGAAATGGCAAAGCAATGGCGTGGTGACAAAATGTTGCGTCAATTGGAAGCGATGCTGATCGTTATGGATGAAACGACTTTACTTCTTGTTTCAGGTACAGGAGAAGTAATAGAACCAGATGATGGTATTTTAGCGATTGGTTCAGGGGGGCATTATGCATTAGCTGCAGGGCGCGCATTAAAAAGGCATGCGAGCGAACATTTAACGGCGAAAGAGATCGCGAAAGCGAGTCTAGAAATTGCTGGCGATATTTGTGTATATACAAATCACAACATAATTGTGGAAGAATTGTAGAATCGTAAGGGAGGCATTTTATATGCATTTACATTTTACTCCGCGGCAAATTGTGGAAAAATTAGATCAATATATCATTGGTCAAAAAGACGCGAAAAAAGCGGTTGCGGTTGCGCTTCGAAATCGATATCGTCGCAGTAAGTTACCGGAAGATTTACGTGATGAAATTGCGCCGAAAAACATTTTAATGATCGGTCCGACAGGTGTTGGGAAAACAGAGGTAGCACGACGCATGGCGAAGCTTGTTGGCGCTCCTTTTATTAAGGTTGAAGCGACAAAATTCACAGAGGTTGGATATGTCGGTCGTGATGTAGAATCTATGGTGCGGGATCTTGTCGAAACATCTGTTCGTATTGTGAAAGAAGAGATGATGGTAAAGGTGAAAGATAAGGCGGAAGAGCAAGCAAATCAACGTCTTGTTGAGATTTTAGTACCAAGTCCCCAAAAGCAAACAGGGTTCAAAAATCCATTAGAAATGTTATTTGGTGGAAATCAAAATGTAAATCAAACATCTGAATCACAAGATGATACAGAAATCCAAAAGAAACGTCAAGAAGTTGAGAAACAACTTGCTGCTGGATTACTTGAAGAGGAAATTGTATCCATTGAAGTAACAGAACAACAGTCATCCATGTTTGATATGTTACAAGGAACTGGAATGGAACAAATGGGGATGAATTTCCAAGATGCACTAGGAAGTTTTATGCCGAAAAAAACAAAAAAACGAAAACTTTCTGTAAAAGAAGCAAGAAAAGTCTTGACAAATGAAGAAGCACAGCGCTTAATTGATATGGATGAAGTTACACAAGAGGCTGTTTATCGTGCTGAACAGCTCGGAATTATTTTTATTGATGAAATTGACAAAATTGCTGGTAAGCAGTCGAATAGCGTAGACGTATCACGTGAAGGTGTGCAACGTGACATTTTACCGATTGTAGAGGGGGCAAATGTTGCTACAAAATATGGATCAGTAAAAACAGATTATATTTTATTTGTTGCAGCCGGGGCATTCCATATGTCGAAACCGTCTGATTTGATTCCGGAATTGCAAGGTAGATTTCCAATAAGAGTGGAATTGACGAAATTGTCCGTAGACGATTTTGTGAAGATTCTTATTGAGCCAGACAATGCTTTAGTGAAGCAATATGCAGCGCTGTTGGCAACTGAAGGTATAGAAATTGAATTTTCTGACGAAGCTATTCGTAAGATTGCTGAGATTGCTTATCAAGTTAATCAAGATACAGATAACATTGGAGCAAGAAGACTTCATACGATTATGGAGAAGCTTCTTGAAGATTTATCATTTGAAGCATCTGAAATTACGTTAGAAAAAGTAACGATAACACCTCAATATGTAGAGGAGAAATTAGCGACAATTGCCAAAAATAAAGATGTGAGCCAGTTTATTTTGTAATAGTATCATCAGGTGACTCGCCCTAGTTTCCAAGTGATGAAAAATATGTGAGTAACATGTAGGAGGAACTTTTGAAATGGAATTATTAGCAAAAACAAGAAAATTAAATGCTTTATTACAAAGCGCAGCAGGAAAACCTGTAAACTTTAGAGAAATGTCTGACACAATGTGTGAAGTAATTGAAGCGAACGTATTCGTTGTGAGCCGTCGCGGTAAATTACTAGGATATGCAATCCATCAACAAATCGAGAATGAGCGTATGAAACAAATGCTTGCAGAGCGTCAATTCCCAGAGGAATATACACAAAACTTATTCAACGTTACTGAAACATCTTCAAATTTAGATGTAAATAGCGAATATACAGCTTTCCCTGTAGAAAACAAAGATTTATTCGGGCAAGGCTTAACGACAATCGTGCCGATCGTGGGCGGTGGTGAGCGTCTAGGTACATTAGTATTAGCTCGTCTAGGTCGTGAATTCTTAGATGATGATTTAATTCTTGCTGAGTACAGTGCAACTGTAGTAGGTATGGAAATTTTACGTGAAAAAGCAGAAGAGATTGAAGAAGAAGCTCGCAGCAAAGCTGTTGTTCAAATGGCGATTAGCTCTCTATCTTACAGTGAGTTAGAAGCGATTGAACATATCTTTGAAGAGTTAAACGGAACAGAAGGTTTACTTGTTGCAAGTAAAATTGCTGATCGCGTAGGAATTACTCGTTCTGTAATTGTGAATGCACTTCGTAAATTAGAAAGTGCGGGAGTAATTGAATCGCGTTCTTTAGGTATGAAAGGAACATACATTAAAGTATTAAATGACAAATTCTTACACGAACTTGCAAAATTAAAAACAAACTAATGTAAGTAAAAAGCTTTCCTCAAAAATGAGGAGAGCTTTTTTGTTTTGCGTGCCCAGCTTACTTGCTAGTGAAAGACAAGCTTAGGTAAGAGCCAAATCGCCTAGTAGCCGACAGGCAACTGGTGGAGAAATTCTAAGGTGGAATCCTTGTAAAAAAGTAACGGCTCCGTTTCCGTCTTTCTAGTCTACTTTATATAAAGTTTTGAAAAGAAAAAGAGTGGCTATACTGTAATTATATTGAGGAAACAGGTGAATGCAATCAGAAGTAAAAAGAAAGTTTTACATTGATTGTATTTTCGGCTTGATTGTGATATTTCATTATGATATAGTAATCAGTGGTGTCAGTACAAAGTACACACGTTTGCTGATTTAAGTGTTGGTGCTACTTTTGTAGTTTCACTTAAAGATGAAGCGGACGGAGGATATCAAAAACCATTTAGGAGGAACTAAATTATGTCAGTAATTTCTATGAAGCAATTGCTTGAAGCTGGTGTTCATTTCGGACATCAAACACGTCGTTGGAACCCAAAAATGAAACGTTACATTTTCACAGAGCGTAACGGTATTTACATCATCGACTTACAAAAAACTGTGAAAAAAGTTGAAGAAGCTTTCAACGTAATGCGTAACATCGCTGCTGAAGGTGGCGACATTTTATTCGTAGGTACAAAAAAACAAGCGCAAGAAGCGATTAAAGAAGAAGCAACTCGTGCGGGTATGTACTTCGTAAACCAACGTTGGTTAGGTGGAACGTTAACAAACTTCCAAACAATCCAAAAACGTATTAAACGTCTTAAAGACATCGAAAGAATGCAAGAAGATGGTACATTCGATGTACTTCCTAAGAAAGAAGTAGTTCAACTTAAAAAAGAGTTAGAGCGTCTTGAAAAATTCTTAGGCGGTATTAAAGATATGAAAGGTCTTCCAAGTGCATTATTCGTAGTAGACCCTCGTAAAGAGCGTATCGCCGTTGCTGAAGCACGCAAATTAAACATTCCAATCATCGGTATCGTTGATACAAACTGTGATCCAGACGAAATCGATCACGTAATCCCAGCAAACGATGATGCAATTCGTGCTGTAAAACTTCTTACATCTAAAATGGCAGACGCAATCCTTGAAGCAAAACAAGGTGAAGAAACTGTTACTGCGTAACAAATTTGGAAAGGTGATAAGGGGTTCGGCCTTTTATCACCTTTTTTTAAGGTATAAATACATATTTTAGGAGGATGAAAAGCATGGCAATTACTGCACAAATGGTAAAAGAACTTCGCGAAAAAACTGGCGCAGGTATGATGGACTGCAAAAAAGCTTTAACAGAAATGAATGGCGATATGGAGAAAGCAATTGATTTCTTACGTGAAAAAGGTATTGCTAAAGCTGCTAAAAAAGCAGACCGCATCGCTGCTGAAGGACTAACTTATATCGAAACAAAAGGTAACGAAGCTTTAATCTTAGAATTAAACTCTGAAACTGACTTTGTTGCGAAAAATGAAGGTTTCCAAGCTTTAACAAAAGAATTAGCGGCTCACTTATTAGCTAACAAGCCTGCAACTGTTGAAGAAGCGTTAGCTCAATCATATGAGAACGGTAAAACAGTAGAAGAGCACATCAACGAAGCAATCGCAAAAATTGGTGAAAAGATTACTCTTCGTCGCTTTGAAATTGTTTCAAAAACTGATGCGGATGCATTCGGTGCTTACCTACACATGGGCGGACGCATCGGTGTAGTAACAGTTCTTGAAGGTACTACTGATGAAGAAGCTGCTAAAGATGTAGCAATGCACGTTGCAGCAGTTAACCCTAAATATATCGACCGCGATGCTGTAACAGCTGAAGAAGTTGAACATGAGCGTCAAGTATTAACTCAACAAGCTCTTAACGAAGGAAAACCAGAAAAAATCGTTGCTAAGATGGTTGAAGGTCGTCTAGGTAAATTCTTCGAAGAGATTTGCTTACTTGACCAAGCATTCGTTAAAAACCCTGATATGAAAGTTCGTCAGTTCGTTGAATCTAAAGGCGGAACAGTAAAAGGATTTGTTCGCTACGCTGTTGGTGAAGGTATTGAGAAGCGTGAAGACAACTTTGCCGAAGAAGTAATGAACCAAGTAAAAGGTAACAACTAATACAGATTAGGGAACACATTGTGTTCCCTTTTTTAAAATAAAGATGTAAGTAATTGGAGGTTCATTATGACTAAACCGAAATATAATCGTGTAGTATTAAAGTTAAGCGGTGAAGCTTTAGCTGGTGAAAAAGGCTTTGGAATTAACCCAGCTGTTATTAAGTCAGTTGCGGAGCAAGTAAAAGAAATTGCAGAACTTGATGTTGAAGTTGCTGTTGTTGTTGGTGGCGGTAACATTTGGCGTGGGAAAATCGGAAGTGAAATGGGCATGGACCGCGCAGGCGCAGATTATATGGGCATGTTAGCGACAGTAATGAATTCATTAGCTCTTCAAGACAGTTTAGAGAACATGGGCATTCAAACGCGTGTTCAAACGTCAATTGAAATGCGTCAAGTAGCAGAGCCTTACATTCGTCGTAAAGCAGTTCGTCATTTAGAGAAAAAACGCGTTGTTATTTTCGCAGCCGGTACAGGTAACCCATACTTCTCTACAGATACGACTGCAGCATTACGCGCAGCAGAAATTGAAGCGGATGTTATTTTAATGGCAAAAAATAATGTGGATGGCGTATATAACGCAGATCCATCTGTTGATCCAACAGCTACAAAATATGAATCACTTACATACTTAGACGTATTAAAAGAAGGTTTAGGTGTAATGGATTCTACAGCTTCTTCATTATGTATGGATAACGATATTCCATTAATTGTATTCTCGATTATGGAAAAAGGAAATATTAAACGTGCTGTTTTAGGCGAAAATATCGGAACAATTGTAAGGGGGAAATAACTATGGGACAACAAGTAATTAAATCGTCAACTGAAAAAATGGAAAAAGCAGTTGCTGCTTATTCTCGTGAATTAGCAACAGTTCGTGCTGGTCGTGCTAGCGCGTCTATACTAGACAAAGTACAAGTGGATTACTACGGTGCACCAACACCAGTTGTGCAATTAGCGAACATCACTGTTCCAGAAGCACGTCTACTTGTTATTCAACCTTATGACAAAACTTCTATTGGTGATATTGAAAAAGCAATCTTAAAAGCAGATTTAGGATTAAATCCTTCTAACGATGGGTCAGTAATTCGTATTGCATTCCCTGCATTAACAGAAGAGCGCCGTCGTGAACTTGTTAAAGTTGTAAAGAAATATGCTGAAGATGCAAAAGTTGCTATTCGTAACGTTCGTCGTGACGGTAACGATGAACTTAAAAAGCTTGAAAAAGCTGGTGAAATGACAGAAGATGATTTAAGAGGATATACAGAAGATATCCAAAAAGAAACAGATAAATATATTGCAAAAGTTGACGAAATCGCAAAAAACAAAGAACAAGAAATCATGGAAGTGTAATAGCGGTACCTTCGCAAATATGACCCTCTTCTTAAGGGGGTCTTTTTACACTTTTTGGCATACGTCTGCTTGTTGGAGGGTATGAATGATGTTAAAAAAGTTTCCTTTTTTTAAAGGTAAAAAGGTCACATCGTTTGACCATCTCATAGAAGAAGCAAAAAAGGGACACATCCCAGAGCATATTGCAATCATTATGGATGGTAATGGAAGGTGGGCAAAAAAAAGAGCGATGCCTCGTATTGCTGGACATCATGAAGGGATGCAAGTCGTAAAGAAGATTACGAAATTTGCTAGTAAACTTGATGTGAAAGTGTTGACTCTTTATGCTTTTTCTACTGAGAATTGGAAAAGACCGAAAAAGGAAGTTGAGTATTTAATGAAGCTTCCAGAAGAATTTCTAGGTACATTTTTGCCAGAACTAATTGAAGAAAATGTACAAGTTCGAGTAATTGGACAAAAAGATCGCCTTCCTATGCATACGCGCAGAGCGATGGAAAAAGCTATGGAAGATACAAAAGAGAATACGGGATTAATTCTTAATTTTGCGTTAAACTATGGAAGTCGCGATGAAATCGTTTCGGCTGTGCAACATATGATGAAAGATAGCGAAGAAGGAAAAGTGCGTTCAGAAGATATCAATGAGGAAATGATTTCTTCCTACTTAATGACAAGTGCTTTACCTGACCCAGACTTGCTTATTCGTACAAGTGGGGAAGTGCGTATCAGTAATTTCATGTTATGGCAAATTGCGTATACAGAGCTTTGGTTTACAAATGTGTACTGGCCGGATTTTACCGAGGAACATTTGCTGCATGCGATTACTGACTTTCAACAGAGAGGGCGCAGATTCGGAGGCGTTTAGAAAGAGAGGGTTTGGTAGTGAAACAGAGAATTATTACTGGAGTGATTGCTGCCGCACTATTCATTCCCATCGTATTTTACGGAGGGTTGCCTTTTACAGTTTTAGTGTATGCACTAGCTTCAATTGGATTGTATGAATTGATTCGTATGAACAAGCTTCCACTTATTTCAGTGCCAACAGTTTTAGCTGCGGTATTGTTATGGATTATTTTAGTTCCAAGTAATACGATAGGAGCGTTTGATTGGATTGGGTTAGATAAATTAGAAATCACATTTTTGATTGTTTTACTACTTTTATCATATACAGTCCTTTCAAAGAATACATTTACTTTTGATAATGCTGCATTTTTATTAATGGCAACAACGTATGTTGCAATGGGATTCTTATACTTAAATGAGACAAGAATAGCAGGAATCCATTACGTGTTTTATGCATTATTTGTTATTTGGGCAACGGATTCAGGAGCATATTTCATAGGGAAAGCAATTGGAAAGAGAAAGTTATGGCCAGAAATTAGTCCAAATAAAACAATAGAAGGTTCACTAGGTGGAATTGTTTGTGGAATTGTTGTTGCATTTGTGTACAATCTATTCTTTCAAGTTCAAGAGAACATTGCAATGTTAATTATTGTAACAATTGCCATTTCAATATTTGGACAAATTGGTGATCTAGTACAATCAGCATTTAAACGTCATTACGGTGTGAAAGATTCCGGTACAATTTTGCCAGGCCATGGCGGTATTTTGGATCGAACAGATAGTTGGTTATTTGTATTGCCAATTTTACACTTTTTACATTTCATTTCATAAATGAACGAGGGGTTGGAATTATGAAAAACATTAGTTTATTAGGGGCAAGTGGCTCAATCGGAACACAAACATTGGATGTGCTACGTTCGCACCCAGATCAATTCCGTCTCGTTGCATTTTCTGTAGGGAAAAATATTGACTATGCAGTAAAAGTGATTCAAGAATTTTCTCCAGAGCTTGTTTCTGTCCAAAGAGAAGATGATGTTATCAAGTTACAAGCTATTGCAGGAAATACAAAGGTTGTACATGGGAATGAAGGTTTGTTAGAGGTAGCGCTTCATCCGCGTGCAGAAGTTGTGATAAATGCTGTTGTAGGTAGTGTTGGATTATTACCAACACTTCGTGCAATTGAGGCGAAAAAAACAATCGGAATTGCAAATAAAGAAACATTAGTAACTGCGGGCCATATTGTTATGGAAGCCGCACGTAAGCATAACGTATCGCTATTACCAGTTGATAGTGAACATTCAGCTATTTTTCAATGTTTGAATGGGGAAAATGAAAAGCGAATCTCTCGATTAATTATAACTGCTTCAGGCGGAAGTTTTCGTGATAAAACGAGAGATGAGTTACATCATGTGACTGTAGAGGATGCGCTTCGTCATCCAAACTGGTCAATGGGTTCGAAAATTACAGTTGATTCTGCTACAATGATGAATAAGGGGCTGGAAGTAATCGAAGCACATTGGCTTTTCGGCATCCCTTATGAGCAAATCGATGTTGTTCTACATAAAGAAAGTATTATACATTCTATGGTTGAATTTGAAGACCGTAGTGTAATGGCTCAGCTTGGCTCACCAGATATGCGTGTACCAATTCAATATGCACTTACATATCCTGATAGATTGCCACTTGCAGATACGAAGCAACTAAATCTATGGGAAATAGGAACATTGCATTTTGAAAAGATGGATCAAAATCGTTTTCGTTGCTTACGATTTGCATATGAAGCTGGAAAGATGGGGGGAAGCATGCCGGCTGTAATGAATGCAGCAAATGAAGTGGCTGTAGCGGCCTTTTTACAAAAGAAAATCGGTTTCTTAACAGTAGAAGACCTCATTGAAAAAGCAATGCACCATCACAATGTCATTGCACGTCCGAGCTTAGAGGAAATTCAAGAAATTGATGCGGCCACAAGACGGTTTGTGATGGAACAAATTTAGCAAAGGTGGTTATGGAATTGAATACAGCGATTGCCTTTATATTAATTTTTGGTGCACTCGTATTTTTCCATGAGCTAGGGCATCTCTATTTTGCAAAAAGAGCAGGGATTTTATGTCGTGAGTTTGCGATTGGCTTTGGACCAAAAATCTTTTCCTTTGAAAAGAATGAAACGGTTTATACAGTTCGATTATTGCCTCTTGGCGGCTATGTTAGAATGGCTGGTGAAGATGCAGAAACAGTTGAATTAAAACCAGGTACAAAGGTTGGACTGGTATTAAATGAAAACGAAGAAGTTGTAAAGTTGGTTTTAGATAATCGGGAAAAATATCCGAATGTCCGCGTCATAGAAGTAGAACAGGTGGACTTAGAACATAACCTTACAATCTCTGGTTACGAAGAATACGAAGAAGAAATTCAAACATTCCGTGTGCATGAAAAAGCTCGCATTATTTCAACTGGAGAGGAAATCCAAATTGCGCCATTTCATAGACAATTTGGTTCTAAAACATTGGGACAACGAGCATTAACAATTTTTGCAGGACCAGCTATGAACTTCATCCTTGCATTTGTTGTTTTCGTCATCATCGGATTCATACAAGGTGTTCCTGCCGATAAGCCGATCATTGGGCAGGTAATGAAGGGGAGTATAGCTGAACAAGTGGGCTTGAAACCAAATGATATGATTCAAGCGATTGATGGGAAACATACACCGACTTGGAAAGATGTTGTAACTATTGTCCGTGAAAGTCCCGATAAGGAAATTACGCTTCATGTAAAACGGGATAATGAACAAATTAATGTAAAAGTTACGCCAACAGCTGATCAAGAAGGGAAGGAAAAGGTTGGTAGAATTGGCGTAACTTCTTTAGTAGAAAAGTCTATTATCGGTTCTATTAAATCAGGGTTTGAACAGACTTATACATGGACAAAACTCATCTTTGATTCCCTTGTAAAATTAGTTACCGGTCAATTTTCTATTAATGATTTATCAGGTCCGGTTGGGATTTATAATTTAACAGATCAAGTGGTGAACTATGGTGTTATACGTATTCTAAGCTTGGCGGCAGTTTTAAGTATAAATCTTGGTTTATTTAACTTATTACCAGTTCCAGCTCTTGATGGAGGGCGCTTATTCTTCTTCTTAATCGAAGCGTTGCGAGGTAAGCCAATCGACCGTCAAAAAGAAGGCATGGTTCACTTTATAGGATTTGCTTTATTGATGTTACTCATGTTAGTTGTAACGTGGAATGACATTCGAAAGTTTTTCTTGTAAAATAGAATCAAATGAATAGTGAGTGTGAATTTCATCATGTCCGCTATGGATGTTGAATGAAATGAATTGAACACTGAGTTGAGATCCCTCGCCGAATTTGAGGTGAGGGTTTGTTATGTATTTGAGTAAAATAAAGAGGTGCGAATAGATGAAACAAAGTATGGTGTTTAGTCCTACATTACGAGAAGTACCAGCAGATGCTGAAATTAAAAGTCATCAGTTACTGCTTCGTGCAGGTTTTATGCGTCAAAATGCTTCAGGGATTTATAGTTTTCTGCCATTAGGGTTAAAAGTATTGCATAAAGTAGAACACATTATTCGTGAAGAAATGGAACGTGCAGGAGCAGTAGAATTATTAATGCCTGCATTGCAAGCAGCAGAATTATGGCAAGAATCAGGTCGTTGGTATTCTTACGGTTCTGAACTTATGCGTATGAAAGATCGTAATGATCGTGAATTTGCACTAGGAGCAACGCATGAAGAAGTGATTACAGATCTTGTCCGTGATGAGATTAAGTCGTATAAAAAATTACCTTTAACGTTATATCAAATTCAAACGAAATTCCGTGATGAACAACGCCCACGTTTTGGATTATTACGCGGAAGAGAATTTTTAATGAAAGATGCGTATTCTTTCCATGCAACACAAGAAAGTTTAGATGAAGTGTATGATCGCTTATTCCAAGCGTATTCTAATATTTTTGCTCGCTGTGGTCTGAACTTCCGTGCTGTTATTGCGGATTCTGGTGCTATGGGTGGTAAAGATACTCATGAATTTATGGTATTATCCGATGTAGGAGAGGACACAATCGCGTATTCTGATACATCTGATTATGCAGCCAATATTGAAATGGCTCCTGTTGTTGCTACTTATACAAAGAGCGATGAAGCGGAAAAAGCGCTTGAAAAGGTAGCGACGCCAGATCAAAAAGCAATTGAAGAAGTATCTGCTTTCTTAAACATTGAACCATCTCAGTGTATAAAAACAATGGTATTTAAAGTAGATGAAAAATTTGTTGTTGTACTTGTTCGCGGAGATCATGAAGTAAATGATGTAAAAGTGAAAAATGTATATGGCGCTTCAGTTGTCGAACTTGCTTCGTACGAAGAGGTAAGAAGCCTCTTAAATTGCGAAGTAGGATCTTTAGGACCAATTGGGATAGCAGAGGATGTAGAAGTGATTGCTGACCATGCTGTAGCGGCAATTGTAAATGGTTGTTGCGGTGCAAATGAAGAAGGTTTCCATTATGTAAATGTAAATTCAGAGCGTGACTTTAAAGTAAATCAATACGCAGATTTACGATTTATTCAAGAAGGCGATCAGTCTCCAGATGGAAAAGGTACAATTCGTTTTGCTCGCGGAATTGAAGTTGGTCATGTCTTTAAATTAGGAACGCGCTATAGTGAAGCAATGAATGCAACATTCTTAGACGAAAACGGAAAAACAAAACCACTTATTATGGGTTGTTATGGTATCGGTGTTTCTCGTACAGTAGCGGCGATTGCTGAACAATTTAATGATGAGAATGGGTTAGTATGGCCAAAAGCGGTTGCACCGTTCCATGTACATGTTATTCCAGTTAATATGAAGTCTGATGTACAACGTGAAGTTGCTGAAAATATTTACACTTCATTACAAGAGCAAGGATATGAAGTATTGCTAGATGATCGTACAGAACGTGCAGGCGTGAAATTTGCTGACGCTGATTTATTTGGACTACCAGTTCGTGTAACGGTTGGTAAGAAAGCAGACGAAGGAATTGTAGAAGTAAAAGTGCGTGCGACAAACGAATCCGCAGAAGTAAAAGTGGAGGATCTTCACACGTATATTGCCGATATTTTAAAATAAAGTGAAACTTTAATCAGTGGGGTTTTCTTCATCCCCACTGATTATGAGCCCTCACCAATCGGGCTGTTACTGCCCGATTGGTGAGAGAGAAAAAGGGGTACCTCGTTATGGGGTACCTTCTCTTTCTTTGAAGGGCATTTCAATTTATAATAGCAGATGGAAGGAGGTTGTTTATGTCATTAACGAATGAACAGCAAGAGCGTTTTCATATTTTACTTCAGCAATTACAAATACCAGAAGATCTTGTGAATCAATATTTACAAGGCGGAGGTATTCAAAAGCTAGTTGTTGATAAGGCGAACAAAAGCTGGCATTTTGCTTTACAAGTGCCGCGTATTTTGCCAACAGAACTGTATGAATTGCTTGAAAGACAGCTTAAGCAGTCATTTTCTCATATTGCAAAAACATCATTTGCACTAGAAACTGAGAGCAAACAGTTTACGGAAGAAGAAGTGAAAGCGTACTGGTCGCTATGTACAGAGAGAATTACAATTTCTCCTATGTTTGCATATTTAAAAAAACAACTTCCCCATGTAAATGGTGTGAAGTTGTTACTAGATGTAAAGAATGAATTAGAAGCAACAGCATTAAAGAAAAATGTAGCTAAGTCTGTTGGTGATCAATATGAAGCTTTTGGATTCCCACGATTTCAAGTGGATACTAATGTGAAGAAAAATGATGAAGAAGTTCAAAAGTTTAGAGAACAAACGCAGC
Source organism: Bacillus cytotoxicus NVH 391-98 (assembly GCF_000017425.1). Taxonomy (GTDB): domain Bacteria; phylum Bacillota; class Bacilli; order Bacillales; family Bacillaceae_G; genus Bacillus_A; species Bacillus_A cytotoxicus. The sequence continues at coordinate 2,567,884 of NC_009674.1, read as the reverse complement.
AAGAAGATCGACAGCGCGTCATCCAAGCTATGGAAGAAATGGCGAAGAAACAAGCTGAAGAAAGCGAAGTTGTGCATGAAGGTCCAGTTGTACTCGGTTATCTCATTAAACCTGATGAAGAAATTACACCGCTGCGTGAAATTCAAGACGAGGAAAGAAGAAAAACCGTTCAAGGGTATGTTTTCCATGTGGAAACGAAAGAACTTCGTAGCGGACGTACATTATTAACGTTAAAAATCACGGATTACACAGACTCCATTATGATAAAAATGTTCTCGCGTGATAAGGAAGATATTCCAGTATTACAATCGCTGAAAAAAGGAATGTGGATTAAAGCGCGAGGGTCGGTTCAAAATGATACGTTTGTTCGCGATTTAGTGATGATTGCGAATGATATTAACGAAATCACAGGACCTTCTCGTAAAGATAAAGCACCAGAGGGGGAAAAGCGAGTAGAGCTGCATTTGCATACACCAATGAGCCAAATGGATGCCGTGACATCAGTATCTCAGCTTATTGCACAGGCTGGAAAATGGGGACATGAAGCGATTGCGATTACCGATCATGCTGTGGCGCAATCTTTCCCAGAGGCATATTCAGCAGGGAAAAAAGCAGGGATAAAGGTCATTTATGGTGTAGAAGCAAACTTAGTCAATGATGGAGTTCCAATTGCTTATAATGAAGAACACAGATTGCTTGAGGATGAAACATATGTTGTTTTTGACGTTGAAACAACAGGATTGTCTGCGGTATATGATACGGTGATTGAATTAGCGGCAGTAAAGGTAAAAGGCGGAGAAATTATCGACCGGTTTGAATCATTTGCAAATCCGCATCAACCGCTATCAGCGACAATCATCGAGTTAACAGGCATTACAGATGATATGTTGACAGACGCACCAGAAGTAGGAGAAGTATTTAAAAAGTTTCAAGCGTGGATGGGCGATCACACACTTGTTGCTCATAATGCAAGTTTTGATATGGGATTCTTAAATGTAGGGTTTAAAAAATGTGGTTTAGATAAACCAAAGAATCCAGTTATCGATACATTGGAGTTAGCTAGATTCCTATTCCCAGACATGAAGAATCATCGTTTAAATACATTGTGTAAAAAGCTTGATATTGAATTAACGCAGCATCACCGTGCGATTTATGATACGGAAGCAACAGGATATTTACTTGCGAAAATGCTGAAAGAGGTTATTGAAAAAGGATTTGAATATCATGACCAATTAAATGACAGCATGGGACAAGGCGATTCGTATAAACGAGGAAGACCAAGTCACGTTACGTTGCTTGCTACGTCTGATGAAGGACTAAAAAACTTATACAAACTTATTTCCTATTCGCATGTGAATTATTTTTATCGTGTACCGCGAATACCGAGATCGTTATTGAAAAAGCATCGAGAAGGTATATTGGTAGGGACAGCTTGTGATAAAGGTGAAGTATTTGAAGCGATGATGCAAAAAGCACCGGAAGAAGTAGAAGAAATTGCGCAGTTTTATGATTATATTGAAGTAATGCCTCCAGAAGTATTACGACATTTAGTAGAGCTAGAATTAGTTCGAGATGAAGGACAATTGAAAACGATTATTTCTAATTTAGTAAAATTAGGTGAAACGTTAGACAAACCAGTTGTTGCGACTGGTAATGTCCATTATTTGAATCCAGAAGATGCCATTTATCGCAAAATTTTAATCAGTTCACAAGGCGGGGCAAATCCGTTAAATCGTCATTCTTTACCACCGGTATATTTCCGTACAACAGATGAAATGCTAGATTGTTTCTCTTTCTTAGGGGAAGAAAAAGCAAAAGAAATTGTTGTCACAAATACACAAAAAATTGCATCGTTAATCGGTGAGGTTCATCCGGTAAAAGACGATTTGTATACACCGAAAATTGAAGGTGCAGACGATGAGACGCGCGATATGAGTTACAAAATGGCGCGCAGTATTTATGGAGAAGAGCTTCCGGAAATTGTAGAAGCTCGTTTAGAAAAAGAATTAAAAAGTATTATTGGGCATGGTTTTGCTGTTATTTATTTAATCTCACACAAATTGGTGAAAAAGTCACTTATAGATGGTTATCTTGTAGGTTCACGTGGCTCGGTTGGATCATCATTTGTTGCGACAATGATGGAAATTACAGAAGTAAATCCATTGCCGCCGCATTATGTATGTCCAAAGTGTAAGCAATCAGAATTCTTTAACGATGGTTCTGTTGGATCTGGTTTTGACTTACCGGACAAAAATTGTCCAAACTGTAATGTTCCATATAAAAAAGACGGACATGATATTCCATTCGAAACGTTCCTTGGTTTTAAAGGAGATAAGGTACCGGATATTGATTTGAATTTTTCCGGAGAATATCAGCCGCGTGCACATAATTACACAAAGGTGCTATTTGGTGAAGATTATGTGTATCGTGCTGGAACAATTGGTACAGTTGCAGAGAAAACAGCTTACGGTTATGTAAAAGGGTATGCGTCGGATCACAATTTAACAATCCGAAATGCGGAAGTGGATCGCCTTGTTGCAGGATGTACAGGTGTAAAACGTACAACTGGACAGCATCCAGGTGGTATTATCGTTGTACCAGATTACATGGATATCTTCGATTTCTCACCAATTCAGTATCCTGCTGACTCTGTTGGGGCAGAATGGAGAACGACACACTTTGACTTCCATTCCATCCATGATAATTTACTGAAACTTGACATACTTGGACACGATGATCCAACTGTTATTCGTATGTTACAAGATTTAAGTGGAATTGATCCAAAGACAATACCAACAGATGACCCCGAAGTAATGAAGATTTTTTCAAGTCCAGAATCTTTAGGGGTAACAGAGGAACAAATTAATTGTAAGACAGGTACACTTGGTATACCGGAGTTTGGAACAAAATTTGTAAGACAGATGTTAGAGGAAACAAAACCAACAACATTTTCCGAGCTTGTCCAAATTTCTGGACTATCGCACGGTACAGACGTATGGCTTGGGAATGCCAACGAGTTGATTTATAACGGTACATGTACATTAAGTGAAGTTATCGGTTGTCGCGATGACATCATGGTGTATTTAATTTATCAAGGACTAGATCCATCATTAGCCTTTAAAATCATGGAATCAGTGCGTAAAGGTAAAGGCGTGCCGGAAGAATGGGAAGAGGAAATGCGTAATAACAATGTACCTGGATGGTATATTGATTCATGTAAGAAGATTAAGTATATGTTCCCTAAGGCACACGCAGCAGCTTACGTATTAATGGCTGTACGCATTGCCTATTTCAAAGTGCATTTTCCGCTCTTATTCTACGCAGCATACTTTACAGTACGAGCTGATGATTTTGATGTAGATGTAATGGCAAAAGGGTCAGCGTCAATTCGCGCAAAAATTGAAGAGATTGCACAAAAAGGATTGGATGCTTCGCCAAAAGAGAAGAGTTTGTTAACTGTATTAGAAATGACATTAGAAATGTGTGAACGTGGTTATTCTTTCCAAAAAGTTGACTTATACCGTTCGCATGCAACAGATTTTATTATCGATGGAGATACATTAATTCCTCCATTTAACGCAGTGTCTGGTCTAGGGACAAACGCAGCAATTAGTATTGTAGAAGCGCGTAAAAATGGCGACTTTTTATCAAAAGAAGATCTGCAGCAAAGAAGTAAGCTCTCTAAAACAATTATTGAGTATTTAGATAGCCAAGGTTGTTTAGGAGATTTACCAGATCAAAACCAATTATCACTGTTCTAATGGGGAGGAAAAGTCTTTACAAGTCAATATTTTCTATGGTACACTATTAACCGAGATAACCATGTCATGTATATTTTTCGAAAAGAAGAGTGGGGAAACCCACTCTTTCGTGTTACTATCTATGTTTTACCTACAATTGTAGGTGGGACATTTCTGTCGTATATACATATTTTGTTACAAGTTTTACTTCTTAAATTTGGTAATACTAAGACAGATATTCCCTGCTAAACGGCAGGGGCTTTTGTTAGCTAACAAGAAAGAATAAGGCAGACCGCTTTATGATAAAGCGGGGCTTTTCTTTCAAATGGTACATGGCGGCAGGAAGGAGGCTGTTTATGGATAAGAAAGTTACAGAAGTTGTTGAAGCACTTGCGCAGCCGATTGTTGAAGAGTTAAATCTTGAACTTGTAGATGTAGAATATGTGAAAGAAGGGAAAGACTGGTTCCTACGCGTATTCATCGATTCTGAAACCGGAGTCGACATTGAAGAATGCGGTGCGGTAAGTGAACGTTTAAGTGAAGCTTTAGATAAAGAGGATCCAATTCCTCATCTGTACTTTTTGGATGTATCATCGCCAGGAGCGGAACGCCCATTAAAGAAAGAAAAAGACTTCGAACAAGCGGTAGGAAGTCAAGTGGCAATTAAAACATACGAGCCGATTGATGGTGAAAAGATGTTTGAAGGAAAATTGCTTTCTTATGATGGTACAACAATTACACTATTATTAACGATTAAAACACGTAAAAAAGAAATCCAAATTCCAATGGATAAAGTTGCCAATGCGCGACTTGCAGTTACGTTTTAGTTAGAAGGGGGATCCTCATGAGCACTGAGTTGTTAGATGCTTTGCTCGTATTAGAATCAGAAAAAGGTATTAGCAAAGATATTATTATTGATGCGATTGAAGCAGCTTTAATCTCTGCTTATAAGCGCAATTTTAACCAAGCACAAAATGTTCGAGTTAGCTTTAATCCAGAAGTAGGGACAATTCAAGTTTTAGCACGTAAAGATGTTGTTGATAACGTATTTGACCCACGTCTTGAAATTTCTGTGGAAGAAGCAAGACAAATTAATCCAAACTATCAAAATGGTGATGTACTGGAAATTGAAGTAACGCCAAAAGATTTTGGACGCATTGCGGCGCAAACTGCAAAGCAAGTTGTCACACAACGTGTACGCGAAGCAGAGCGCGGCGTTATTTATTCAGAATTTAGCGATCGTGAAGAAGACATTATGGTCGGTATTGTCCAAAGACAAGATGCTCGCTTTATTTATGTAAGCTTAGGAAAAGTGGAAGCACTTTTACCAGTAAGTGAGCAAATGCCAAATGAACAATATAAACCACATGATCGCATCCGTGTATTCATTACAAAAGTCGAAAAAACGACAAAAGGACCACAAATTTACGTATCACGTACACATCCTGGTCTTCTAAAGCGTTTATTTGAAATGGAGGTTCCAGAGATTTATGATGGAACAGTAGAGATTCGTTCTGTTGCACGTGAAGCAGGCGATCGTTCTAAAATCTCTGTATATGCGGAGAATATTGATGTTGACCCAGTTGGTTCTTGCGTAGGACCGAAAGGACAGCGTGTACAACGCATTGTAGATGAACTAAAAGGCGAAAAAATTGACATTGTTCGCTGGTCAAATGATCCAGTAGAATATGTTGCTAATGCATTAAGTCCATCACAGGTCGTATCAGTACTTGTGAATGAAGAAGAAAAAGCAACAACTGTTATCGTTCCAGACCATCAGCTTTCGTTAGCGATTGGTAAGCGTGGACAAAACGCGCGTCTTGCAGCAAAATTAACGGGCTGGAAAATTGATATTAAAAGCGAGTCTGATGCGAAACAACTTGGTATTGTAACAGAAGAAGACAACATGATCGCATTCGATTCAGTTGAAGACGAAATCGAATAGAGGTGATGAGTATGAGCAATCGAAAAGTTCCGTTACGAAAATGCGTTGTAACGCAGGAAATGAAGCCGAAACGAGAGCTCGTTCGCATTGTTCGTTCCAAAGAGGGTGAAGTGTCTATTGATTTAACTGGAAAAAAATCAGGACGCGGCGCATATTTGTCAATGGACAAAGAATGCATTCTTCAAGCACAAAAGAAGAACATTTTGGAACATCATCTAAAAGCGAAAATCGACAGTTCTCTCTATGAAGAACTTCTTGAACTTGTTGAGAAGGAGTCGAAATAAGTGTCCGATTGGAAATTGTTTTTAGGCCTAGCAAATCGTGCCCGAAAAATTATTTCGGGTGAAGAACTTGTTTTAAAAGAAGTACGAAGTGGCAAGGCAAAGCTTGTATTGCTTTCTGAGGATGCGTCTGCGAATACGACAAAGCGCATCACAGATAAAACCACGTACTACAACATACCAATGAGAAAAGTCGAAAATCGACAACAATTAGGGCATGCGATTGGGAGAGACGAACGAGTCGTTGTAGCTGTGTTAGATGAGGGCTTTGCGAAAAAGCTGCGTAGCATGCTCGATACAACTTACCGGGGGTGAAGGTATGAGTAAGATTCGAGTATATGAATATGCAAAGAAGTACAATATTTCAAGTAAAGAGATTATTACAAAACTAAAAGAAATGAATATTGAGGTTTCGAATCATATGACAATGTTAGACGATGAAGTAGTAAACAAACTAGATAATGAGTATAATAATGAAGTGAAAAAACCTTCTGTTGCAGATGAGTTTGAAGTAGAAGAAAAGGTTGTTCGCAGCAAAAAGAACAGCAATAAGAAAAAGAAAAAAGGCAAAGGAAATCAAGATAAACGTCAAGAGAACTTTGCTGGAAAACAGCAAGCGCAAACTGTAGAAACACCAGACAAAATTACTTTCTCTGGAACGCTTACAGTAGGAGAACTTGCGAACAAGCTTGGCAAGGAGCCATCTGAAATTATTAAGAAGCTCTTTATGCTAGGGATTATGGCAACAATTAACCAAGATCTTGATAAAGATACAATCGAGTTAATTGCAAGTGACTACGGTATTGAAGTGGAAGAAGAAGTAGTCATAGATGAAATTGAGTTCGAAACATTTATCGATGAACAAGATGAAGAGGAAGGGGACTTAAAAGAGCGCCCAGCTGTTGTAACAATTATGGGTCACGTTGACCATGGTAAAACAACATTACTTGACTCTATCCGTAATTCAAAAGTAACTGCTGGTGAAGCAGGCGGAATTACGCAACATATTGGTGCATACCAAGTAGAAGTAAATGATAAGAAAATTACATTCTTAGATACTCCAGGTCACGCGGCGTTTACAACGATGCGTGCTCGCGGTGCACAAGTAACGGATATTACAATTCTTGTTGTAGCAGCTGATGATGGTGTGATGCCACAAACAGTTGAAGCGATTAACCACGCAAAAGCTGCAGGAGTACCAATTATTGTAGCGGTGAATAAAATGGATAAACCAGCAGCAAATCCAGATCGCGTTATGCAAGAATTAACGGAGTATGAGTTAGTACCAGAAGCTTGGGGTGGCGATACAATCTTCGTACCAATCTCAGCGATTAAAGGTGAAGGAATTGACAATTTATTAGAAATGATTCTTCTTGTAAGTGAAGTGGAAGAATATAAAGCAAATCCAAATCGCTACGCAACAGGTACTGTAATTGAAGCACAACTTGACAAAGGAAAAGGTGCAATCGCAACATTACTTGTACAAAATGGTACACTTCGCGTTGGTGATCCAATCGTTGTTGGTACAACATATGGTCGTGTTCGTGCGATGGTAAATGATATTGGCCGTCGTGTAAAAGTTGCTGGACCATCTACTCCTGTTGAAATTACAGGTTTAAATGAAGTTCCACAGGCAGGAGATCGTTTTATGGCATTTGCTGACGAGAAAAAAGCACGCCAAATTGGTGAATCACGTGCACAACAGGCATTGCTTGCACAACGTGGTGAAAAATCTAAATTAAGCCTGGAAGATTTATTCCAACAAATTCAAGAGGGCGATGTAAAAGAAATTAACTTAATCGTTAAAGCTGATGTACAAGGTTCTGTAGAAGCAATGGCTGCATCACTTCGCAAAATTGATGTAGAAGGCGTTAAAGTGAAAATTATTCATACAGGCGTAGGTGCGATTACAGAATCTGATATTATTTTAGCTTCTGCATCTAATGCAATTGTAATTGGATTTAACGTACGTCCAGATGTAAATGCGAAGCGTACAGCTGAATCTGAAAATGTTGACATTCGCTTGCATCGTATTATCTATAAAGCAATCGAAGAAATTGAAGCAGCAATGCGCGGTATGCTTGATCCAGAATTTGAAGAAAAAGTAATCGGTCAAGCTGAAGTTCGTCAAACGTTTAAAGTAACAAAAGTTGGAACGATCGCTGGATGCTATGTAACAGACGGTAAAATTACACGTGATAGTGGCGTTCGTATTATTCGTGACGGTGTTGTCATTTATGAAGGACAGCTTGATACATTAAAACGTTTTAAAGATGATGTAAAAGAAGTTGCACAAAACTATGAGTGCGGTATTACAATTGAGAAGTACAATGATATTAAAGAAGGAGACATCATTGAAGCATTCATTATGGAAGAAGTGAAGCGATGATTATCGCTTCGCTCTCATTCGAATGCATCATATACGATGTGCATTCTTTAAAAGAGAAACGAGCAATTTTACAACGTGTGCTAACCCGTGTGAAACAGCGACATAATGTCGCTGTTTCTGAAGTGGGGCACCAAGATGTATGGCAACGTGCGGAAATTGCAATTGTTTCTGTATCCTCAAATCGCGTTGTCTGCGAGAAAGAAATGAATCGTGTACTAGAGTATATTGACTCATTTCCGGAGATAGAACGGACGATAACGCACTTGGAATGGTATTGAATGAGGTGAATAGTTATGAAACTACGTGCAAACCGTGTGGGAGAACAAATGAAAAAAGAATTAGGCGATATTATTAGTCGCAAAATTAAAGACCCACGCGTCGGATTTGTAACAGTAACAGATGTAAAAGTAAGTGGAGATTTACAAATTGCCACAGTATATATTTCTGTTTTAGGAGATGAAGAACAGAAAGAAAATACATTAAAAGGCTTAGCGAAAGCGAAAGGCTTTATTCGTTCAGAAATTGGCCAACGTATTCGTCTTCGTAAAACACCGGAAATCTCTTTTGAATTTGATGAATCTATCGGATATGGTCATCGAATTGATACACTTTTACATGAAATTAATAAAGAAGGTAAACGTGAAGAATAATGGATAGACATTTGTCTATCCATTTTTTCAATAGAAAGTTTGTTTTACATACTCGTGTAAGTAGACAAGCATAGTAAAAAATATCTACTTAATTTTCGCAAGAAGATAAGAATGAGGTGAACATATGGAAGGTGTAGTATTATTACATAAACCAAAAGGAATGACTTCACATGATTGTGTATTTAAGTTACGAAAAATATTACGTGAAAAGCGAATTGGTCACACAGGTACATTAGATCCAGATGTAACAGGAGTGTTACCGATTTGTGTGGGACGTGCTACAAAGATTGCACAATTTTTGACGAGTGAAACAAAAACTTATGAGGGGGAAGTTACATTAGGATTTTCAACTACCACTGAAGATGCTTCTGGTGAAGTAGTTGAAAAACAAGATGTAAATCGCACCATTACACGCAAGGAAATTGAAGCGGTACTAGCAGAATTGACAGGTACGCTTGAACAAGTGCCACCTATGTATTCGGCTGTAAAGGTGAATGGGAAAAAATTATATGAGTATGCGAGAGCTGGGCAAGAAGTGAAGCGCCCAGTTCGCATCATTACAATTCATGAGTTTACACTACTGGACAACCGTGAAACATTTGAAGGTGCAAATATTTCATTCCGCTTCCGTGTTACATGTAGCAAAGGAACGTATGTGAGAACATTAGCAGTTATGATCGGAGAAAAATTAGGATTCCCGGCACATATGTCTGATCTTGTTAGAACAGCTTCAGGAGAATTTCAGCTACATGACTGCGTATCATTTGAAGAAATTGAGGAAAACATGCAAAATGGAACAGTAGAGTCTGTTTTTATTTCAATTGATGAAGCGTTAAGCAAGTTTCCAAAAATAGTGGTAGACGAAAAACAAGCAGAAAAAATAAAAAACGGTATGTTTTTAAAAAATGAAATACAAGCGGAAACTCCATTTATTACAGTATTTGATCGTAATAATCATTGTTTAGCGATTTATGAACATCACCCAAAACGTCCAGGCATGTTAAAGCCAATGAAAGTACTTGTGAATAATCAAGAATTAAAGCTATAATGAAGTATTAGAAGGATTATTACAGAAAAAGGTGAACGCAAGCGTGAAACTCATTCATTTAACTCATCGCCATGATTTAAATAAACTAGAATTACCACCTACTGTAATGGCATTAGGATATTTTGATGGCATTCATTTAGGACATCAACGTGTAATTCAAACGGCAAAAAAAATAGCGGATGAAAAAGGATGGAAAAGTGCGGTCATGACATTTCATCCACACCCATCTGTTGTATTAGGGAAAAAAGAAGCACATGTGGCATATATTACACCGCCAAGTTTGAAAGAAAAGGTAATTGCAGATTTAGGTATTGACCTACTATATGTGGTGAAATTCGATGAAGCATTCGCTGGATTATTACCACAGCAGTTTGTTGATGAATATGTTATTGGGCTAAATGTTAAGCATGTAGTAGCAGGATTTGATTATTCATATGGACGCTTGGGGAAAGGTACGATGGAGACTTTGCCATTTCATGCGAGAGGGGAGTTTACACAAACCGTGATTGAAAAAGTTGAATTTCAAGAAGAAAAAGTAAGTTCTACAGCGTTACGAAAATTAATTCGTAATGGAGAAATGGAACAAATTCCATCTATTTTAGGTAGACTTTATACAGTGGAAGGAAAAGTGGTTCACGGTGATAAACGTGGGCGTCAAATTGGTTTTCCAACTGCCAATGTTGCTTTAAATGGTGATTATTTATTGCCGCCTGTTGGAGTATATGCAGTGCGATTAAAGGTTCATGATAAGTGGCATGATGGTGTATGTAACATTGGATATAAACCGACTTTTAAAGAAAATGAGCGCCAGCTATCTATTGAAGTACATGTATTCCAATTTAATGAAGATATTTATGATCAGACTGTTACTGTTGAATGGCATATGCGTATTCGGGAAGAAAAGAAATTTAATGGTATCGATGAATTAGTTGCACAAATTGCTGAAGATAAAAATACAGCGCAAGAATATTTTAAGACGAAAAAGAATGTGCTTGCTTTTTCCAATGAAAAGTAGTATTCTATGTTATGTACTTTATGACAACCATTGCTTGGCATAGCGACTCACCGACGCATGCTAGGGAATTGGGGGTTTACTTATTTAGGAGGTGAAATAGGATGGCTTTAACACAAGAGCGTAAAAATGAAATCATTGCACAATTTAGAACTCATGAGACTGATACTGGTTCTCCAGAGGTTCAAATTGCTGTCCTAACAGAGCAAATTAACACTCTAAACGAGCACTTACGTACTCACAAGAAAGATCATCATTCACGCCGTGGTCTATTAAAGATGGTTGGTAAACGTCGTAACTTACTTACTTACCTTCGTAATAGCGATATCACACGTTACCGTGAATTAATCACAAAGCTTGGCTTACGTCGATAGTCAAAAAAGCGGGAATCTTCCCGCTTTTTTGTTAGGTAAAAAATATATCTTCTACTCTTTATAGCTTACTTAATTTTCGGTAATACTAAAGGGAGAATATTTTGATATATAATCCATTTACATAGAAGAAGTGAATATTTTAAATTGAGAGGGGTACTTAAATGAGTCAAGAAAAGCAAGTCTTCTCGATAGATTTAGCTGGTCGCCAGCTAACAATTGAAACAGGTCAGCTTGCAAAACAAGCGAATGGAGCAGTATTAGTAAGGTATGGCGATACAGCAGTTCTATCTACAGCAACTGCATCAAAAGAGGCGAAGGATGTAGATTTCTTCCCGCTTACAGTAAACTATGAAGAGCGTTTATATGCTGTCGGAAAAATCCCAGGTGGTTTTATTAAGCGTGAAGGACGTCCAAGTGAAAAAGCAATTTTAGCAAGTCGTTTAATTGACCGACCAATTCGTCCGCTTTTCGCAGATGGTTTCCGTAATGAAGTGCAAGTTGTCAGCATTGTAATGAGTGTTGATCAAGATTGTTCTTCTGAGATGGCAGCTATGCTTGGTTCTTCATTGGCATTATCTATTTCAGATATTCCATTTGAAGGTCCAATTGCGGGGGCAACAGTAGGTCGTATTGACGGTGAATTTATTATTAACCCAACGGTAGAACAACAAGAGAAAAGTGATATTCACCTTGTTGTAGCGGGTACTAAAGACGCGATTAACATGGTAGAAGCAGGAGCTGATCAAGTACCTGAAGAAACAATGTTAGAAGCAATTATGTTCGGTCATGAAGAGATTAAACGTTTAATTGCTTTCCAAGAAGAAATTGTACAAGCTGTCGGAAAAGAAAAAATGGAAGTAAAACTGTATGAAGTGGATGCTGAACTGGAAAAAGCTGTACGTGAAATGGCAGAGAAAGATATGCATACTGCAATTCAAGTACATGAAAAGCATGCGCGTGAAGATGCAATTAACGAAGTAAAACAACGGGTCATTGCTCATTATGAAGAGCAAGAAGTTGAGGCGGAAGTATTAGGACAAGTAAGTGAGATTTTATACAAAATTGTCAAAGAAGAAGTACGTCGTCTTATTACCGTTGAAAAAATTCGCCCAGATGGACGTAAGAGTGATGAAATTCGTCCTTTAGCGTCAGAGGTTGGCATTTTACCTCGTACGCACGGTTCTGGTCTATTTACACGTGGACAAACACAAGCATTAAGTATTTGTACGTTAGGTGCATTAGGAGATGTGCAAATTTTAGATGGTCTTGGTGTAGAAGAATCGAAACGTTTTATGCATCATTACAATTTCCCTTCTTTCAGTGTTGGTGAAACAAGACCGATGCGTGGGCCAGGTCGCCGTGAAATCGGTCATGGAGCATTAGGAGAACGTGCTCTTGAACCTGTAATTCCATCTGAAAAAGATTTCCCATACACAGTGCGTCTTGTATCTGAAGTTTTGGAATCCAATGGTTCTACTTCACAAGCAAGTATTTGCGGTAGTACGTTAGCAATGATGGATGCGGGTGTACCACTTAAAGCGCCAGTTGCTGGTATCGCAATGGGACTTGTGAAATCTGGTGAACATTATACAATTTTAACGGATATTCAAGGCATGGAAGACCATTTAGGTGATATGGACTTTAAAGTAGCAGGTACAGCAAAAGGTGTAACTGCTCTACAAATGGACATTAAAATCGATGGCCTTTCTCGTGAAATCTTAGAAGAAGCATTACAACAGGCTAAGGTTGGACGCATGCACATTCTAGATCATATGTTATCTGTTATTGCTGAACCTCGTAAAGAGCTATCTGAATATGCTCCGAAAATTATTACGATGACAATCAATCCGGATAAAATCCGTGATGTTATTGGACCAAGCGGTAAACAAATTAACAAAATTATTGAAGAAACAGGCGTGAAGATTGATATTGAACAAGACGGTACAGTCTTTATTTCTTCAATTGATCAACAAATGAATGAGAAAGCGAAGAAAATCATCGAAGATATCGTTCGCGAAGTACAAGTAGGAGAAATCTACTTAGGAAAAGTAAAACGGATTGAAAAATTCGGTGCATTCGTAGAATTATTCAGCGGTAAAGATGGTCTTGTTCATATTTCTGAACTGGCTCTTGAGCGTGTAGGTAAAGTGGAAGACGTTGTAAAAATCGGTGATGAAATTTCAGTGAAAGTAATCGAGATTGATAAACAAGGTCGTGTAAACTTATCTAGAAAAGTATTGCTAAAAGAAGAGCAAGAAAAAGAGGTAGCAAAAGAAGAAGCGACACAAGAATAAAAATGAGGAAAAAAGCCAGATTTCTGGCTTTTTTTGTTATATAAAAAGATATACATAATATAGATTTTTATATGTAGCAAGGTATAGTTAGTTATAATAACGCTCAAATTAACAAAGATAAGAAGAGAATATATGGCTCTTTTTGCATAGTTAATGGGAGGGTTTATATGAAAACTCGTATAGTTATATATTTAGCGACATTCTTATTTTGCATTGGACTATTTTCACACTCAGTGTTTGCCAATGATGAGTTGTATGCCGAAATTCAAAAGCAAGCCAAACAACATTTTATTGCTCCGCAAAATGCAGTGATTGATAAGGTTTGGAAAGCGACACCAGGATATAATGGCAAAGAAGTTGATGTAGAAGCATCCTATAAGAATATGAAGAAATCGCAAAAGTTTAATGAAAAACAACTCGTATTTCGAGAAATCTCACCTACTATTCATTTAGAAGACTTAGCTCCTGCTCCTATTTATCGCGGTCATCCACAGAAAAAAATGATTGGATTAACGATAAATGTAGCTTGGGGAAATGAATATGTACCGCGCATATTAGAAACGTTGAAAAAGCACAATGTGAAGGCAACTTTCTTTTTGGAAGGACGCTGGGTGAAAGAGAATGTAAGGTTTGCGAAAATGATTGTAGATGAAAAGCAAGAGATAGGAAATCATTCGTATACGCATCCAGATATGAAAACGTTGTCCGCACATCAAATAAAAGAACAATTACAAAAAACAAATCAAATTATTGAGGCAACGACCAACCAAAAAATTCGATGGTTTGCACCCCCAAGCGGAAGTTTCCGCGATGAAGTTGTAAAGGTGGCTGATGATTTAAAGATGGGAACGATTATGTGGACAGTTGATACGATTGATTGGCAACGACCCGAGCCAGATGTACTTTTGCAAAGAGTGATGCGAAAAATACATCCAGGTGCTATCGTGTTAATGCATCCTACATCTTCGACAGCAGAAGCACTTGATTCGATGATTAGCCAAATGAAAAACAAGGGATATAAGATTGGAAATATTTCAGAATTAATGGATGAAAAACGGATTGATTAAATACATTTGCATGACATTCATGTGCAAACTTGTTATCATTAAATAATAGCGATTATTTAGAGAAACTGGCATTAGGAGGAAGTTTTTTTGATTAAAAAATATACTTGTAAGAATGGTGTAAGAATTGTTATGGAGAATATACCTACTGTGCGTTCAGTTGCAATTGGGATATGGATCCATGCAGGTTCTAGAAATGAAAATGCGAAAAATAATGGGATTTCACACTTTTTGGAGCACATGTTCTTTAAAGGTACAAAGACACGTAGTGCGAAAGAGATTGCGGAATCATTTGACAGTATCGGCGGTCAAGTAAATGCATTTACATCCAAAGAATACACATGCTATTATACAAAAGTGCTTGATGAGCACGCAAAATATGCGCTTGATGTGTTAGCGGATATGTTTTTTAACTCAACATTTGATGAGGCTGAATTGAAAAAAGAGAAGAAGGTTGTATTTGAAGAAATTAAAATGTACGAAGATACACCAGATGATATTGTACATGACATATTAACGAAAGCAACATACGAAACGCATCCACTTGGATATCCAATTTTGGGAACGGAAGAAACGCTTGAAACATTTACAGGAGACACGTTGCGACAATACATTAAAGATCATTACACACCTGAAAATGTTGTTGTATCAATTGCTGGAAATATTGATGAAACGTTTGTACAAACGGTAGAACAATACTTTGGTAATTATGAGGGAACAACAAATCGTGAGCAAGTACATAGCCCAATTTTCCATTTCAATAAAGTCGCTCGCAAGAAAGAAACAGAACAAGCGCATTTATGTTTAGGATTTAAAGGATTACAAATGGGGCATGACGATATTTATAACTTGATTGTGCTCAATAATATTTTAGGTGGTAGCATGAGCAGTCGCTTATTCCAAGAAGTACGGGAACAACGCGGTCTAGCATACTCTGTATTCTCATATCATTCTTCTTACGAAGATACGGGAATGCTAACTATTTATGGTGGTACAGGAAGTCAACAATTAGATACATTGTATGACACAATACAAGAAACATTAGACACATTGAAAAATACAGGTATTACAGAAAAAGAACTTGTGAATAGTAAAGAGCAGCTAAAAGGGAATTTAATGTTAAGTTTAGAGAGTACGAATAGTCGTATGAGTCGCAATGGTAAAAATGAATTGCTTCTAAGAAAACATCGCTCTCTTGATGAAATTATCGAAAGCATTAACAACGTGACAAAACCAAATGTTGATGCATTGATTCGTGATATATTTACAAATGAATTTTCAGCAGCACTAATTAGTCCAAATGGTGAGTTACCAAAAAGTATGAAATAAGCAAAAAAAACTGTATCTCGTGAATGCGAGATACAGTTTTTTTGTTTTCGGCAATCAAATTTCTGTTATTTTTTGTACATATATAGAATAGGGTACTTATTATAGAACGTTATCTTGCCAAAAATGAAGGAGGAGAAAATGGTGCGGTTAAGTGAATTAAGCGGAAAAGAAATTGTCGACTTAGAACGAGCGGAGAAGATGGGAGTATTAGGGCATGCGGATTTAGAAATTAATGAGAAAGATGGAAAGATTCAAGCTCTCATTATTCCTGTTGGAAAGTGGGGCGGTTTTAAAAGGGAGCAACAGGAAGTTAGAGTAGAATGGAGCAGAATTAAGAAGGTAGGCCACGATATGATTATATTTGATTTAGCAAATCATCCGAAATCAAAGTAAAAGATAGCCAATTTGGTTATCTTTTTTTATTTCTTCACAATTTAGTAGAAAGATGATGGAAGTTTAGCGATAAAGTGAAATTTTAAACAGTGGGGGCTTCACCCAACTGATTACGAACCCTCACCAATCGGGCTGTTATTGTCTTAAACCAGCGGGATAAAAGTAAGGGATTGCAGATGCACTGTAGAGACTATTCATGCACGCTTTCTGTTTTTCAATCACCTCTAACTCGTACGGTACATATGATGTGGAGAAAAAAGAAAAAATAGGCGTTTTTCTTATAAATGAAAGAAAAAGAAGGTGAATTAGAGAATGTTGACTGAGATGCACATTGCTGTCATAGGAGGAGATGCAAGACAGCTAGAGGTAATTCGCAAGTTGGTCGAACTTGATGCGAAACTTTCATTGATAGGATTTGATCAATTAGATCATGGCTTCACTGGGGCAGCAAAAGAGACTATGCAAGATCTAGATTTCACTTCTTTAGATGCGATTATTTTACCGGTAGCAGGAACCAATGCAAAAGGAGAAGTTGATACGATCTTTTCTAATGAAAAAGTTTCAATCACTAAGGAACAAGTTGAAAAAACACCAGAAAACTTTACTATATATTCAGGAATTGGTACGCCGTACTTGGAAAATCTTGTAGCTACTACCAATCGAAAGCTTGTAAAATTATTTGATCGTGATGATGTGGCTATTTATAATTCTATTCCAACCGTAGAAGGTACCTTAATGATGGTTATTCAGCATACAGATTATACGATTCACGGATCGAATGTTATGGTTTTAGGATTTGGTCGAACGGGAATGAGTGTCGCAAGAGCGTTTCAATCATTAGGAGCACATGTCAAAGTTGGCGCAAGACGTTCAGAACATATCGCTCGTATTACAGAAATGCAGTTTGCTCCTTTTTATATGCAAGATATTGGCAAGGAAGTAAAGAATGTTGACATTGTCATTAATACAGTTCCGCATCTTGTTGTAACAGCTAATGTGATTTCCCGTATGCCAGCACATACATTAATTATTGATTTAGCGTCTAAGCCAGGCGGAACGGATTTTCGTTATGCAGAGAAACGAGGTGTGAAGGCATTATTAGCACCTGGTCTTCCGGGAATTGTTGCTCCAAAAACAGCTGGGCAAATTTTGGCGAATGTTCTTTCTCAGTTATTAAAAGCAGATATGATAGCCAGAGAGGAGAATGAAAAATGAACTTGAAAGGAAAACGAATTGGCTTTGGATTCACAGGCTCCCATTGTACGTATGAAGAAGTGATGCCACATTTAGAAAAGTTAGTTGCAGAAGGAGCCGAAGTAAGACCGGTTGTTTCTTATACTGTGCAATCAACTAATACTAGATTTGGTGAAGGAGCAGAGTGGATTGATAAAATTGAAGAAATAACAGGACATAAAGTAATCAATACAATTGTTGGAGCGGAACCACTTGGTCCGAAGATTCCACTAGACTGTATGGTAATCGCTCCTTTAACAGGAAACTCAATGAGTAAATTTGCAAATGCGATGACAGATTCACCAGTCTTAATGGCAGCGAAAGCTACTCTTAGAAATGGAAAGCCTGTTGTATTAGCTGTATCTACAAATGATGCTCTTGGATTAAATGGTGTCAACCTTATGCGCCTAATGGCAACAAAAAACATATACTTCGTACCATTTGGGCAAGATGCGCCGGAGAAAAAACCAAACTCAATGGTAGCTCGGATGGAATTGCTTGAAAATACAGTACTAGAAGCGTTAGAAGGGAAACAATTGCAGCCAGTTGTTGTAGAAAAATTCAGATATATGAATTAAAAGACGAAAAAAAACAGACAATTTTTTCGGAAACCATCATTCTTATTGCAGAATATGATAAAATTAACGTTATTAAGATTAGAAGGAGATTCTGCTCCTTCTAATTCTAAGTATAGAAGGATTGGTATCTAGAAAGGGGCATAGTGATGGAAAAGCAAAGAACTTTTCATGTCGCTGTAGTTGGAGCAACCGGCGCAGTTGGTGAACAAATGTTAAATACTTTAGAGAAACGAGATTTTCCAATCGGAAAGTTAACGTTACTTTCATCGAAACGATCTGCAGGTAAGAAGCTTGTATTTAAAGGAGAAGAATTCATAGTTCAAGAAGCAACTCCTGAAAGTTTCGAGGGAGTGGATATTGCATTATTTAGTGCTGGTGGATCCGTATCGAAACAACTCGCGCCAGAAGCAGCAAAACGTGGTGCGATTGTTGTTGATAATACAAGTGCATTCCGTATGGCAGAAAATGTGCCGCTTGTTGTACCAGAAGTAAATGAAAATGACTTAAAAGAACATAATGGTATTATTGCAAATCCAAACTGTTCTACAATTCAGATGGTAGTTGCTCTTGAGCCGATTCGTCAGCAGTTTGGATTAAAACGAGTAATTGTTTCCACATACCAAGCTGTATCTGGAGCGGGTGCTGCTGCGATTCAAGAACTTCATGAACAATCACAAGCGATTTTAAATGGTGAAGAAGTAAAAGCAAATGTTTTACCTGTATCAGGTGATAAAAAACATTTCCAAATTGCTTTTAATGCGATTCCACAAATCGACAAGTTTGAAGATAATGGATTTACATTTGAAGAAATGAAAATGATTAATGAAACGAAAAAAATCATGCATATGCCTGAGTTAGAAGTTGCTGCAACATGTGTCCGTTTACCTGTTGTATCAGGTCATTCTGAGTCTGTTTATATCGAAGTAGATCAAGAAGGTGTAACAGTAGAAGACTTGAAGAACCTACTTGCAAGTGCAGAAGGTGTAGTATTACAAGATGATCCAGCAGAACAGCTATATCCAATGCCATCTACTGCAGTTGGTAAAAACGAAGTATTCGTTGGACGTATTCGTAAAGATTTAAATAACGAAAAAGGATTCCATCTTTGGGTCGTATCTGATAACTTATTAAAAGGCGCCGCATGGAACTCTGTTCAAATTGCAGAACGATTAATCAAATTACAATTAGTGTAAACGGCTAAGAGAAGGTGCAAAGATGAAAATTATTGTTCAAAAATTCGGTGGGACATCAGTACGTGATGAAAATGGACGTAAGCATGCACTTCACCATATTAAAAAATCATTAGATGCTGGCTATAAAGTAGTTACGGTTGTATCAGCAATGGGACGAAAAGGCGAGCCATATGCGACAGATACATTATTAAGTCTTGTGAATCAAGAGAAATGCAGTATTTCAAAACGTGAGCAAGATTTATTGTTATCATGTGGAGAATTAATCTCAGCTGTCGTCTTCTCAAATATGCTAAATGAAAATGGAATAAAAGCAGCGGCGCTAAATGGTGCGCAAGCTGGTTTTGTAACGAATGACGACTTTACGAATGCAAAGATTATTGAAATGAATTGCGATCGTATATATGAAGAGTTACAAAATGTAGATGTTATTGTCGTTACAGGATTTCAAGGTCAAACGAAAGCTGGAGATACGACAACGCTTGGACGTGGAGGCAGTGATACATCCGCTTCCGCATTAGGTGTTGCACTTCATGCGGAATATATAGATATATTTACAGATGTAGAAGGGGTAATGACGGCAGATCCACGTATTGTAAAAGATGCACGTCATCTTCAAACTGTAACATACAATGAAATTTGTAACATGGCATATCAAGGGGCAAAAGTTGTTCATCCGCGCGCCGTTGAAATTGCGATGCATGCGAAAGTGCCGCTTCGCGTACGTTCTACGTACTCTGATAGCGAAGGTACGCTTATTGCAGCATATGATGGTGCTACGAAAGGGCGCGATGTAGAGGAACGTCCTGTTACAGGAATTGCTCACGTATCGAATGTGACACAAATTAAAGTGCTTGCGAAAGATGGAGCATATGATTTACAGCAACAAGTTTTTAAAGAGATGGCGAGTGAAGGGATTAGTGTTGATTTAATTAATATTTCCCCAACAGGTGTGGCGTATACAGTGAGCGATCATGTCTCAGGTCGTGCGATTGAATTATTAAGAACACTTGGATATGAACCAATTGTAACGGAACATTGTGCAAAAGTATCCATTGTTGGAGCTGGAATGGCTGGCATTCCAGGGGTTACTGCCAAAATTGTTACTGCATTAGCAGAAAAAGGTATTCAAATTTTACAATCTGCAGATAGCCATACGACGATTTGGGTGCTTGTAAAAGAGACAGATTTAGTAGAGGCTGTAAATGCATTACATAGTGCATTTGAGCTTTCTAAAGAAAAGCAACTGGAACAATAAGGAGTGAGACCATGATAGATTTTGGGACAATTGCAACTGCGATGGTAACGCCGTTTGATAAAAACGGAAATATCGATTTTGCAAAGACAACGAAATTGGTAAATTATTTAATAGATAACGGTACAACTACAATCGTGGTAGGAGGAACAACTGGAGAGTCACCTACATTATCATCAGAAGAAAAAGTAGCGTTATATCGCCATGTCGTATCTGTTGTCGATAAAAGGGTGCCCGTAATCGCTGGAACAGGTAGCAATAATACACATGCTTCTATTGAGCTAACAAAAAAAGCGACAGAAGTTGGTGTCGATGCAGTGATGTTAGTGGCGCCGTATTATAATAAACCAAGTCAAGAAGGAATGTATCAGCATTTTAAAGCGATTGCTGAGAGTACTGAACTTCCGATTATGCTATATAATGTTCCGGGACGATCTATTGTTCAAATTTCTGTTGATACAGTTGTTCGTTTATCAAAAATTCCAAACATCGTTGCAATTAAAGATGCGGGCGGCGATGTATTAACAATGACAGAAATCATTGAAAAAACAGCGGACGATTTTGCTGTATACAGCGGTGATGACGGGTTAACGTTACCAGCTATGGCAGTTGGGGCGAAAGGTATTGTATCTGTTGCTTCTCATGTGATTGGAAAGGAAATGCAAGAAATGATTTCAGCATTCCAATCAGGAGATTTTAAGAAGGCACAAACATTGCATCAATTACTTCTAAGAGTAACAAATGCATTATTTATGGCACCGAGTCCAACACCAGTAAAAACAGCGTTACAAATGGTTGGATTAGATGTAGGATCTGTACGTTTACCGCTTCTTCCACTAACAGAAGAAGAACGAGTAACTTTACAAGAAGTGATACAATCAATCCCGCGTTAATAAAAAATGACCTAGTTTTCAGCTAGGTCATTTTTATTTTGAAACAAAAATTACATTTATAATAAACGTTTCTGAAGAATAATTTTAGGTTCTCCTTTCTCATTCGTATATGTCCCGATAATATCAAAGCCACTTTCTATATTGAGAATGAGCATATTACGCCATTTCTTTTTCGTTTTCGTCTGAACGATAGAATACCCCTTTTCTTTTAATAACTGATGCTGAGCTTTCATTAACTTAGAGTCAATCCTCTGATTTCTATACTGATCAGCAACGCCGCTTAACCAGCTATAAAACATTTCGTTATTCAGTTCATATCCGATTTTATAACCGACTACTTGTTGATTGTGCATAGCTAAATTGATGAGTAACTTTGGTTTATTTTGCATTTGTTTTATTCAATCATTCGAATGATTTCCTCTTGTATCTTTTTATTTGGAAGCGATTCGAAAATGAAATAATCCATGTAAATGGCTCCCCTTTCCTTTTTTATTCCCGTGAGATGATTGTTTTCCTGCCGAACGTAAAGGAATATTTTATTTGGAATTTGTCTGCTTTCCTCTCTTTCTCACGATTTAACTTGTGTTCCAATTCTTATATCAGTTATAATATGGCTAAGTAGCTTAGTACGGGTATGCTTAGCAAAAGTGGAAAAAAATACAATTCAACGGCATTTTCATATGATATCGCATAAGATATTTGATTTATATAAATGAAAGAGAGGTGAAACCTGGTTTAAAAAATGAAAAAGAACATGATATCGCATAACGGTAAGGACATTCGTCTTGGACGGTGAATATATGGTGGTTGTAGAGTTTCCCTGGTGTCTCTACAATTTTAGTGAAATCAGTGTTTACAAGATTTTTAAACCAGGCAACAACATGAAGAGAAAAGAGATTGATTCTGTAAAGGTATTTGCTCTTGGTGGAGTAGGTGAAATCGGAAAAAATATGTACTGCGTCGAAATTGATTCCGAAATTTTTATCGTCGATGCAGGCTTAATGTTTCCAGGAGATGAGATGTTTGGAATTGATATCGTAATCCCTGATATTACATATTTAATAGAAAATCAAGAGCGAGTAAAAGGTTTATTTATTACACATGGTCATGAAGACCATATTGGTGGAATTGTTTATGTAATGCGTAAGCTTTCCATTCCGGTATATGCAACCAAGTTAACGGTAGGATTAATTCAAGAAAAGCTGAATGAAGCAGGAATGCTTGGTCGTGTAGACTTAAAAACAATTGATTCAAATTCGGAAGTTGAATTTAATACGACAACGGTTTCATTCTTTGGAACAACGCACAGTATTCCTGATTCTGTTGGTGTATGCTTCCATACATCAAAAGGTGCGATTGTATATACAGGAGATTTTAAATTTGATCAAACACCGATTGGTAATAGCGGAGCAGATCTTGGAAAGATGGCAAAAATCGGAAATGAAGGTGTGCTCTGCTTATTATCTGATAGTACGAATGCGGAACGACCTGGTTACACAGGTTCTGAAAAAGAAGTTGGTATGGAAATATCAAAAGTTTTTTATGGCGCAGAAGGACGCATTATTGTTGCTTCTTTTGCATCCAATGTTCACCGTATTCAGCAAGTTTTTGATGCAGCGGCTGAAACAGGACGTAAAGTAGCGGTTGTTGGTCGTAGCATGGTGAAAGTAGTAGATATTGCAAGACGTCTTGGGTATTTAGATGTGCCGGATGGCATGCTTATTTCATTGCAAGAAGTAGAGAACTTCCCGGAGAAGAAAGTGGCAATTTTAACAACAGGTAGCCAAGGTGAACCGATGGCAGCCCTTTCAAGAATGGCAAAGCAATCTCATAAACAAATTTCCATTCGCAAAGGAGATACAGTTATTATTGCAGCATCTCCAATTCCTGGTAATGAAGTGTCGGTATCTAAAATTATCGATTTATTATTTAGAGCCGGTGCGGAAGTTGTCTATTATGGTGAAAGAAAAGTACACGTTTCTGGTCATGGTAGTCAAGAAGAATTAAAATTAATGTTAAATTTAATGAAACCGCAATATTTTATACCCGTACATGGTGAATTCCGTATGCAAAAAGCACATGCGTATTTAGCTGAAGATGTAGGTATTGCAAGAGAAAATATTTTCATTGTCGATAAGGGTGATGTAATTGCTTTTGAAGGTGATGAGGCAAAACCAGCTGGCAAAGTACAAGCAGGTAATGTTCTTATTGATGGATTAGGTGTAGGAGATGTTGGGAACATCGTTCTGCGCGATCGAAAAATGTTATCACAAGATGGTATTTTAGTTGTTGTAGTAACGCTTGGAAAAGAAGAGAAAAAAATAATCTCTGGTCCAGAAATTATTTCACGCGGATTTGTCTATGTTCGTGAATCAGAGGCATTAATTGAAAGATCTACAGACATTGTACGTACAATTGTAGAACAGTCTATTAAAGAATATTCGATTGAATGGTCTATGTTGAAGCAAAACATTCGTGAACTATTAGGACAATTCTTATATGAAGAAACGAAAAGAAAACCAATGATTTTACCGATTATTATGGAAGTGTAAAAGGTCACCTTTACTGGTGACCTTTTTTCTTTTCATCCCTCTCGAATGAAATTTACAACTTAAGAAATAATAGGTGTATACGAGCGAAAGGGGATGCGATATGACAGAGCATGAACGTTATACAAATGAAGAAACGGAAGCTGAACCAAAAGGAGATGCGAAAGAAGCATCAGTAATAGAGAAGATTCAACAGCTAGGTCAAACGAACGTGCCGCAAATGAATGAGTCTAAAATTCATTGTTTGACAATTGTAGGGCAAGTAGAAGGGCATGTTCAATTGCCACCACAAAATAAGACGACGAAATATGAACATATCATTCCGCAAATCGTCGCAATCGAACAAAATCCGAAAATCGAAGGGTTATTATTAATACTGAACACAGTCGGTGGAGATGTTGAAGCGGGACTAGCTATTTCCGAAATGGTAGCATCGCTTTCAAAACCGACAGTATCTCTTGTGTTAGGTGGCGGCCATTCCATCGGTGTCCCAATTGCTGTGTCGACCGATTATTCTTATATTGCAGAAACAGCAACGATGACGATTCATCCAATTCGTTTAACAGGACTTGTCATTGGTGTGCCGCAAACATTTGAGTATTTGGATAAAATGCAAGAACGTGTCATTCGATTTGTAACAAAGCATTCTAAAGTGACAGAAGATCGTTTTAAGGAGCTTATGTTTGCAAAAGGAAATTTAACGCGTGACATTGGAACAAATGTAATTGGTGGCGATGCGGTGAAATACGGCTTAATCGATGATGTGGGAGGAATAGGAGATGCGATTCAAAAATTGAATGCATTGATCGATATGAGAGCGACAGGGAAAAATCAAGATGGGAAGTTGTTACAATGATTTTATACACAATGATGCCGGAACATTTCATTTATCCACCAGATTATTCGCAAAATGAAGGGCAAAAAGTTATTCATGTAAGTGGTGTAGAAATGGTAGTGAACTTAGAAAAAGATCAATCGTATTCGATTGTGCGCCTGCTAAGCACAAATCCAGATCACTACTTACAATATGAGCCAGGACAGAGAATATCCATTTCGTAAAAAGCAGGATTTTATCTAAAGGCTATGGTATAATATAAAAAACAAGACGGTTGAGCAGCCATGAATAGGCTGCTTTCTTCTATTTATGTAGCATTTTACAAGAAGTGTAAAAAATAGAAGAGAAAAAGACCTGAATAAAAGAGAAGCTTTCTCTATTTTTCGTTTACTATTGGTTGAACAAGTCGTGCTTTTACGGAAGGGAACAGTTTGTGCCTATCTTCTTTATTTTTATCTTTTTAGGCGAGAAGACACCCACCTCAAGGAACGTGCAGGGCATAGCCCAATGAGTAGGTGGGTGATGAATCGCCTTCGGATAGGGCGTGGCTTATGCCACGTTAACGATCCGACACACTTAAACCTTTACGAATAAGCTCGTAAACCGCACCTGCAAAACTCGTGATGTAATTTTCTTTTTGGTATTTTTCGATTTCTGCCACTAAATCAGCAGGAAACTTAATTAATTTTGAAATACGTTCCATGCTACTTCACTTCCATTTCAGTATATACTTATGTTTGGTATATAATGAGTATATACTAAAAGGAGGTGAAATCAATGTTAGTTAACAAAGTGTATAAGTTTCGTATCTATCCAAACAAGGGGCAAGAAATTCTAATTGCAAAAACAATCGGTTGTTCACGTTTTGTATTCAATCATTTTTTAGTACAATGGAATGACGCATACAAAGAGACAGGCAAAGGATTAACTTATAACACTTGCTCTTCTCAATTAACACAACTAAAGAAAGAATTAGTTTGGTTAAAAGAAGTAGACAGCACATCACTGCAATCATCACTCAAAAACCTTGCTGATTCGTATACTCGATTCTTCAAGAAACAAAACAAAGCACCGCGTTTCAAGTCTAAAAAGAATAAAGTGCAATCCTACACGACAAAGCATACGAATGGAAATATTGCGATTGCGGGTAACAAAATCAAGTTACCTAAACTTGGATTAGTTAAGTTTGCGAAAAGTCGTGAAGTAGAAGGACGTATTCTTCATGCTACAATGAGACGAAATCCAAGTGGCAAGTATTTTGTTTCGATTCTTGCTGAAACAAACGTTCAAGGACTTCCTAAAACTGGGTCGTCTGTTGGTGTGGATGTGGGTCTGAAAGATTTTGCGATTCTTTCAACGGGAGAAGTATTTAGCAATCCTAAATGGTTTCGCCAACTGGAAGAAAAATTAGCGAAAGCACAGCGTGTTCTTTCCAGACGACAGGAATTGGCATTAAAACGAAAATGTAAACTGGATGAAGCAAAAAACTATCAAAAGCAAAAACGTAAAGTAGCTCGCATCCATGAGAACATCACGAATGCAAGAACAGACTATTTGCAAAAAATCTCTACTTATATTGTCAAAAACCACGACATCATTGGTATGGAAGATTTGCAAGTGTCAAATATGTTGAAGAATCATAAGTTAGCTAAAGCCATTAGTGAAGTGAGTTGGTCGCAATTCAGAACGATGTTAGCGTACAAGGCAAGATGGTACGGTAAACAAGTAGTTACTGTATCTAAAACATTTGCAAGTTCTCAATTGTGTTCAGTTTGTGGCTACCAAAATAAAGACGTTAAGAATCTTAAACTTAGAGAATGGACTTGCCCTAAATGTAATAGTCATCACGATAGAGATATTAACGCAGGACAAAATCTTAAAAATGAAGCAATAAGACTTCTAACCGTAGGGACTACGGGGATAGCCTAATCAATAACTAACCGTTAGGTTGGTGTTCTTAGGAATCTCCCACTTCAAACAGCTCGTAAGAGTGTTAAGTGGGGGTAGTTCAAAAAAGTGTTATTGCTACAAAATAGCGGACGAAACGTTACATTTAATTTTTAGAACACGGGGTGAAAAAATGGCAAAACAAAAGCAAAGAGGGACGAAATCAAAGGCAAGACGTACGATAAAACCAACTTTGTACTATGAAATCGTCGGATTGACTCTTTTTGCACTTTCAATCATTACAATTTTACAACTAGGGATTGTAGGGAAATCGTTTGTGTTATTTTTTCGCTTTTTCTTTGGTGAATGGTACATAATTGGTGTATTAGGAGTGATTGCGTTATCCATTGCGTTTGTCATTAGGCGTGGATGGCCCAACCTTCTTCATAAACGACTAATCGGTATTTATTTGATTGTATTAGCGATATTAATGTTTAGTCACATTACATTATTTAATCTGCTTACAAAGGACGGAGCGGTAGAAAATACATCTGTTATTGTTAGTACAAAAGACTTGTTCTTTCTTGAGATGAAAAAGAGTCCAGGCACGATTCATTTAGGTGGCGGTATGTTTGGAGCTCTCATGTTTGCAACATGTTATTTCTTATTTGATGAAGTAGGAGCTTATCTAATTGGAATTATTCTTGTTATTCTTGGTATACTCTGTATTACAAATAAACATATTGGTGAAATATTAGCTCCGGTAGGGAGAATAGTAAGAAGTCAATTTCAGGTCATGCAAGGAGATTATAAAGAGTGGAAATCGAAGCGTGCAGCTGAACAAACTGAAAAGAAAAAAAGAGAAAGACGCACGAGAAATGAGAGTTCTGAATCCCGCGAAGAGATTGCCGAGCCTATAGAAGAAATAACCATAGATCCGCCAATTATTTCGAATTTCTCAGAGAATTATCCAATTCATGAAGAACAGGATTTGCCGAAAGAAACAGGAATGGATAACCCTATTTCAGATATTGAGGAAGTGCAAAATACACCAGAAGAAAAAACGAAAAAGAAACGTGGCGAGAAGATTGTTGAATCGTTAGAAGGAGATACAAAAGCGCCGCCGATGCAATTTTCAAATGTAGAAAATAAAGATTATGAACTTCCTACTATCGATATATTGAAGTTTCCAAAGAATAAGCAAGTGACAAATGAAAATGAAAAAATCTATGAGAATGCTCGTAAGCTTGAACGAACTTTCCAAAGTTTTGGAGTGAAAGCGAAAGTAACGAAAGTACATAAAGGGCCCGCAGTTACAAAGTATGAAGTGTATCCTGATATGGGTGTGAAAGTGAGTAAAATTGTTAGTTTAAGTGATGATTTAGCGCTTGCTTTAGCAGCGAAAGATATTCGAATTGAAGCGCCAATTCCCGGGAAATCAGCCGTAGGAATTGAGGTTCCAAATTCAGAAGTTTCGGTGGTTACACTTAGAGAGGTGCTAGATTCAAAGGCGAATAATCATCCGGAGGAAAAATTATTAATCGGTCTGGGACGCGATATTACAGGTGAAGCTGTCTTAGCACGTTTAAATAAGATGCCGCATTTATTGGTAGCTGGAGCGACTGGTAGCGGAAAAAGTGTATGTATTAATGGGATTATTGTTAGTATTTTAATGCGTGCTAAACCGCACGAAGTAAAGTTAATGATGATTGATCCGAAGATGGTAGAGTTAAATGTATACAATGGTGTTCCGCATTTATTAACACCTGTAGTGACAGATCCGAAGAAAGCTTCACAAGCTTTGAAAAAAGTTGTTAGTGAGATGGAGCGTCGCTATGAATTGTTTGCACATAGTGGAACGCGTAATATCGAAGGATATAATGAGTATATTAGACATCATAATGAGCAATCAGAAGCGAAGCAACAAGAACTTCCATATATTGTTGTAATTGTGGACGAGTTGGCTGATTTAATGATGGTCGCGTCTTCGGATGTCGAAGATGCAATTATGCGATTAGCACAGATGGCTCGTGCGGCAGGCATTCATTTAATTATTGCAACGCAGCGTCCATCGGTTGATGTGATCACAGGGGTTATTAAAGCGAATATTCCATCACGTATTGCTTTTGCTGTATCTTCTCAAACGGATTCTCGAACGATTCTTGATAGCGGTGGTGCAGAGAAATTGTTAGGAAGAGGAGATATGCTCTTTATACCGATTGGTGCGTCAAAACCAATACGTGTACAAGGCGCATTTTTATCAGATGATGAAGTGGAAAGAGTTGTAGAGTATGTGATTGGACAACAAAAAGCACAATATCAAGAAGATATGATTCCGCAAGATGTACCAGAAACAAAACAAGAAGTAGAAGATGAATTATATGATGAAGCAGTACAGCTTGTGGTCGAAATGCAAACTGCTTCTGTTTCGATGTTACAACGACGATTTAGAGTGGGATATACGCGTGCAGCACGTCTGATTGATGCAATGGAAATGAATGGTGTTGTTGGACCGTATGAAGGCAGCAAACCGCGTGAAGTGTTAATTAAAGATATACAAGAACAGAGTTCTTAATAAAAAAGCCTAATTGTTTACAATTAGGCTTTTTTATATAGTGTTTTTATTATATACTATACATAGCACAAAAGAAAGGGCTTACATTTTTGTTAATTTCATAGAATACGAATACTTTTGGTTTCATTTTACTAAATGTTCGATATTTACTGCGGAAAAGTGTTGAATTTTGTTGACACATATGGGGGCAAGTGGTAAGATTACTTCGAAAAGAATCACTGCCTCATATAATCTTGGAAATAAGGTCCATAAGTTTCTACCTAGCAACCATGAATTGCTAGACTATGAGGGGAGAAGTGTGTAACAAAGGATGTAAGAGGAATCTTTGTGCCGAACTTTTTCTCTAGATGAGGAATGTTTATGGTACAAAGTTTTTTTTATATATTAAAGATGAAAAATTTCGTCTTAAAAAACTATTAATATTTATTCGACAAATTATAATATCGAGAGAAAAAGAGAAAAGAAGTCTTACATCAGAGGTCGAATAATTGAATGGGGGGAGTCTTGTGTCGGTTAAATCTGATAGTCGGCATTTATATTTGCGAGTGATTGATCATATTAAAGAGAAAATCAAAAGTGGAGCATATAAAGAAAAGCAAAAGTTACCTTCTGAGTTTGATTTAGCAAAGGAACTAGGTGTAAGTAGAGCCACTTTGCGTGAAGCGCTCCGTATTTTGGAAGAAGAAAATGTCGTCATTCGTAGACATGGCGTAGGAACGTTTGTGAATGCAAAGCCGTTGTTCTCTTCTGGAATCGAACAACTTTCCAGTATTACCGATATGATTGCTAGTGCTGGAAAAACACCGGGGACTATTTTTTTATCATCATCTACTACAAGTTTAACAGAAGAAGAAAAAGAAAAGTTTCATAGTGAAGAAGGTTTCGAAGCAGTTATGATTGAACGTGTTCGTACAGCAGATGGGGAACCTGTTGTATACTGTGTTGATAAATTATCAAAAGAAATATTGTCGGATTTATCAGATTATAATGAGGAGTCGTTGCTTACTGTTATACATAATAACACGCATAAGCGCGTAACATATGCAGTTGCTCATATTGAACCGATTGGATATCATCCGAAAATATCACCAATCTTGCAGTGTGAACCAGAAACGGCATTACTGATTTTAAAACAAATGCATTACGATCAAAATGATGAACCAATTTTGTATTCTATTAATTATTTTAGAGCAGATAAATTTAGCTTCCATGTATTACGAAAACGTATGTAAATCGGTTCCTTTTTAGGGAGGTGACAGCAAGAAGGAAGGGACAACAGCATAAATAGTAAATAGAAATATACATCATTTTAGGAGGGGGTTCTAGTATGAAGAAAAAAGCAGGTCTTTTATTATCATTAACGTTAGCAGCGAGTACAGTGTTAGGGGCATGTGGTAACTCAGACAAAGCAAGTAGTGACAAGAAGGATAGTAAGGGTTTTAAAGTTGGTATGGTTACCGATATTGGTGGGGTTGATGATAAATCCTTTAACCAATCAGCGTGGGAAGGATTAACAAAGTTCGGTAAAGATAATGATTTGAAAAAAAATGAAGGCTATCGTTATCTTCAATCAAGTAAAGACTCAGATTATATTCCAAACTTAACAAAGTTTGCGAAAGGAAATTATAATGTAACATTTGGTATTGGATATTTAATGGAAGACTCTATTGAAAAAGTAGCAGATCAATATCCGAAAAAACAATTTGCCATTGTAGACGCTGTTGTGGAAAAACCAAA
This sequence comes from Bacillus cytotoxicus NVH 391-98, assembly GCF_000017425.1. Lineage (GTDB taxonomy): Bacteria > Bacillota > Bacilli > Bacillales > Bacillaceae_G > Bacillus_A > Bacillus_A cytotoxicus. Next base: position 2,536,633 of record NC_009674.1, on the reverse strand, counting down.
TGTAACAAGTATTACATTTAAAGACCATGAAGGATCTTTCCTTGTTGGGGTTGCGGCGGCGATGACGACAAAATCTAATAAAGTGGGCTTTGTCGGCGGAGTAAAGAGTCCATTAATTAGCAAGTTTGAATCGGGATTTAAAGCTGGAGTGAAAGCAGTAAATCCAAACATTGAAATCGTTGCACAATATGCAGATGCCTTTGATAAACCAGAAAAAGGATCTGTATTAGCATCAGCAATGTATGGTCAAGGTGTAGACGTAATTTATCACGCATCTGGTGCAACGGGTAATGGTGTATTTACAGAAGCGAAAAACCGTAAGAAAAAAGGTGAAAATGTTTGGGTAATTGGTGTTGACCGTGACCAAAATCAAGAAGGTATGCCTGAAAATGTAACGTTGACGTCTATGGTAAAACGTGTTGACGTTGCAGTAGCAAAAGTAGCGCAAGAAGCAAAAGATGGAAAATTAAAAGGTGGTAAAATAGAAGAATTCGGTTTGAAAGATGATGGTATTGGTATTGCGAAGACAACTGACAATGTGAAAAAAGCAAATCCAGAAATCTTAACAAAAATAGAAGAGTTTGAGAAGAAAATTACAGCTGGTGAAATTAAAGTACCTGCAACTGATGATGAGTACAAAGAGTATGAGGCTTCTCTAACGAAATAATGATAGAGAAATAGCAAAGGTTAGTTCGTAGAACTAACCTTTGTATCTACCGAATCATTTTTCATAGAGTGTAATTGGGGGGATTGTTCCCTGCTAAAAGGAGGAACACAATGGAATACGTAATTGAGATGAACAATATTACAAAAGTATTCCCAGGCATTGTGGCGAATGATGATATTACGCTGCAAGTAAAACAGGGAGAAATACACGCTTTGCTCGGGGAAAATGGAGCAGGGAAATCAACGCTAATGAATGTTCTTTTTGGACTGTACCAGCCAGAGCAAGGAGAAATTAAAATTAAAGGGAAGCCTGTAAAAATTACAAATCCTAATATTGCGAATAATTTTGGAATTGGCATGGTTCACCAACATTTTATGCTTGTTCACAATTTTACCGTTACAGAGAATATTATTCTTGGAAATGAACCGAAGAAAAAAGGGAAAATTGCAGTTGATGAAGCGGCAGAAGAAATTAAAAAGTTATCTGAACAATACGGTCTAGCGGTAGACCCGTATGCGAAAATTGAAGATATTTCAGTTGGGATGCAGCAGCGGGTTGAAATTTTAAAGACGCTTTATCGAGGAGCTGAAATTTTAATATTTGATGAACCAACAGCAGTATTAACTCCTCAGGAAATTCATGAGCTGATTCAAATTATGAAAAAACTTGTACAAGAAGGAAAATCTATTATTCTAATTACTCATAAATTAAAAGAAATTATGGAAGTTTGTGATCGTTGTACGATTATTCGAAAAGGAAAAGGAATCGGTACAGTTGACGTTGCAAATACAGATGAACATAAACTTGCGGAACTAATGGTTGGACGTCAAGTGAATTTTAAAACAGAAAAATTAGACGCAAAACCTGAGAAAGATGTACTTTCGATTGCGAACCTTGTTGTTCGTGATGCACGTCAATTACCTGCTGTAAAAGGCCTTGACTTAACTGTTCGTGCAGGAGAAATTGTTGGTATTGCAGGAATTGATGGGAATGGACAAAGTGAATTAATAGAGGCGATTACTGGTTTACGAAAAGTTGAGTCAGGTTCTATTGCAATGAATGGGAAAGAGATAACGAATTGGCCTGTGAGACGAATTACAGAAGAGGGAATTGGTCATATTCCAGAAGACCGTCATAAACATGGACTCGTCTTGGATTTTTCCGTAAGAGATAATATTGTTTTACAAACATATTATAAAAACCCGTTTTCGAAAAAAGGTTTTTTAAATTTTAATACTATTACAAAAAAAGCGAAAGAGCTTATTGCGCAGTTTGATGTGCGTACACCGAGTGAATATACATTGGCTCGGGCGCTATCTGGTGGGAATCAGCAAAAAGCCATTATTGCTCGTGAGGTCGATCGCAATCCGGACTTATTAATTGCGGCACAGCCAACGCGTGGTCTTGATGTAGGGGCAATTGAATTTATTCATAAAAAATTAATCGAGCAAAGAGATAAAGGGAAAGCGGTCCTACTTGTGTCTTTAGAGCTTGACGAAATTTTAAATGTAAGTGACCGTGTGGCTGTTATTTATGAAGGGAAAATTGTTGCAATTGTTGATGCAAAAGCAACGGATGAACAAGAGTTAGGTCTTTTAATGGCTGGTGGAACAGGGGAAGAGAAGGTGAGTACAAATGGCTAAAAATTTTTTAACGGAGCGAACGATTAATATTTTAGTACCTGTGTTATCTGTTCTTTTTGGTTTGCTTGTAGGAGCCATTGTTATGATAGTGAGCGGATATGATCCGATTGTTGGGTATGCAGCATTGTGGGAAGGAATGGTTGGAAACCCGCAAGCTATAGGTGAAACACTTCGTACGATGATCCCTCTTGTGTTAGCTGGTCTTTCCGTTGCCTTTGCATTCCGTACAGGTCTATTTAATATCGGAGTAGAGGGGCAATTGTTAGTCGGATGGCTTGCAGCAGTTTGGTTCGGTTATGCAGTGTCATTACCAGCATTCTTGCATATTCCGCTATCTATTTTAATTGCAGCAATCGTTGGTGGTTTATGGGGATTTATTCCAGGGTACTTAAAAGGGAAATTTAAAGTAAATGAAGTGATTGTAACCATTATGATGAACTATATTGCACTGTATGTGACATATGACCTCATTAAACGTTTTTTACATGAAGCGAATGAAAAATCATATGATATTCAGCCAAGTGCATCGTTAGCGTCTGAATGGCTTTCTTCTTTAACGGAAGGATCACGTCTGCACTGGGGGATTCTTGTTGCGATTCTCATTGCGATTCTCATGTGGTTCTTATTAGATCGAACAACGTTAGGTTATGAATTAAAATCAGTTGGATTTAATCAACATGCTTCGCAATATGCTGGTATGAAAGTTTCTCGTAATGTCATTTTATCGATGACAATTGCAGGTGCCTTTGCAGGTATTGGTGGAGCGATGGAAGGGCTTGGAACCTTTCAAAATATGACAGCGATGACCTCGTTTACTGGAATTGGATTTGACGGAATTGCAGTCGCTCTTCTTGGTAGCAATAACCCATTTGGTATCTTGCTTGCAGCTTTATTATTTGGTGGTTTGAAAAGTGCAGCGCCGCAAATGAACTTTGAAGCAGATGTGCCATCTGAATTAATCAATGTCATTATTGCATGTATTATTTTCTTTGTTGCTTGTAGCTATGTTTTACGCTGGGCACTGACACGCATGAGCAAGGAGGGGAAATAAATGAACTTCTTAGATATTTTAGCCATTCTTGTGACAGGTACATTATATACAGCGGCCCCACTTATTTTTACAGCGCTTGGTGGAGTGTTCAGTGAACGTTCTGGAGTTGTAAACATCGCATTAGAAGGGTTAATGTTATTTGGTGCATTTATTGGTGTTGTGACAACTTTATTAATGGGAGATACATGGGGTACGATGACCCCTTGGATTGCACTTGTTTTTGCAGCAATTGGCGGTGGGATATTTGCACTTCTTCACGCCGTTGCTTCCATTACATTTCGTGCGGACCAAGTTGTTAGTGGAGTAGCAATCAACTTTTTAGCGCTTGGTTTGACTGTTTTTGCGATTAAGAAAATTTTCGGTAAAGGTCAAACTGATTTTATTCAATATCGTATTGAAAAAATCGACGTTCCGGGGCTTTCAGACGTTCCTGTTATTGGAAAAATATTTTTCTCCAGTGTACCCGTAACATCGTATATTGCTATTATTTTAGCTTTTATTGTTTGGTATATTATTTATAAAACGCCGTTTGGTCTTCGTCTTCGCGCAGTTGGTGAACATCCAATGGCAGCTGATACAATGGGGATTAATGTATATAAAATGCGTTACATTGCCGTTTGTATTTCAGGTATGTTTGCAGGCGTTGGCGGTGCCATCTTTGCCATGTCCATCTCAAATAACTTTTCAGGTGCAACGATTACAGGACAAGGTTTCTTGGCGCTAGCTGCTATGATTTTCGGGAAATGGAATCCGCTTGGGGCGCTAGGAGCGGCTTTGTTCTTCGGGTTTGCACAATCCCTTGGAGTAACGGGAGGAACTATTCCTGTACTGAAAGAAATACCAAGTGTTTTCTTAACCATTTTGCCATATGTGTTTACGATTTTAGCACTAGTGGGTTTTGTTGGACGTTCAGAAGCGCCAAAAGCGCTGGGAACACCATATGAAAAAGGAAAGAGATAATCTTTTCGAAGTTTGAAAAAGCTCGCACATTAGTGCGGGCTTTTTGACATAGAATATGTTTAATATGGAAATGCATACAAGAACTTAAAAGTAAAAAGGAAGAAAAGTTGATTTTTGATTTCTAAAAACTGTATATTGAAGAGGAATATTCCTACATAGGTAAAGGAGGGCTATAAATGAAATTGATGGAACAGCAAATGCATGAGTTAGGTGGTTTACGAGTACATATCATTCCAACAGATAAGTATAAAACAAATACATTTGTATTTCGCTTTAAGGCACCTTTAAATGAAGAAACTGTGACAGAGCGTGCTATTTTGCCTTACGTTTTACAAAGCGCTACCGAGAAATTGCCATCTGTCATTCGTCTTCGCCAATATTTAGAGGAATTATATGGGTCTTCTTTAGCGGTAGATGTAAGTAAAAAAGGTGAGGAGCATATCATATCTATTTACATGGATGTCGCCAATGAGAAATATTTACAAGATGCTCCGCCTCTTTTTGAAAAAGCGCTTTCTATGTTATCTGATATTGTGTTACATCCAGCAACTGAAGGAAAGGGTTTTTTACAGTCTATTGTGGAGAGTGAGAAGCGAGCGCTTCTACAACGAATTGAAGCAACATATGATGATAAAATGCGTTATGCAAATGAACGTCTCATTGAAGAAATGTGTAAAGTCGAACCATATCGATTAAGCTCCAACGGGAAAAAAGAAGATGTTCCGCTCATTACAAGTGAAAAGTTATATCAATATTATCAAAAAGTGTTAGCGGAAGATGAAATGGATCTTTATATTATTGGAGATATTTCAGACAATGCAGCCGAACTCGTTCGTAAATATTTTTCCATTTCACCACGCGTACCGAAAGAAAAAAATGTAATACTTCATAAACGAAATAACGAAGAAAAAGAGGTTGTTGAGAAACAAGAACTAAAACAAAGTAAATTAAATATCGGTTATCGCACATATGTGACCTATCGTGATGAAGATTACTTTGCACTACAATTATTTAACGGTTTATTTGGTGGGTTCTCGCATTCCAAATTGTTTGTGAATGTTCGGGAAAAAAATAGTTTAGCGTATTATGCCGCTTCACGCTTTGAAAGTCATAAAGGCTTGCTCTTTGTTATGTCTGGAATTGAAGGAAAGAATTATGAAAAAGCGGTTGCTATTATTAAAGAGCAGATGAAGGCGATGAAGAATGGTGATTTCTCAGAGGAAGAAATTCAGCAAACAAAAAGTGTAATTCGAAATCAAATTTTAGAAGCGATTGATACACCACGTGGTTTCGTTGAACTATTATACCATGGTATTATTGCGGAACATACACGTCCAGTAGAAGAATGGGTCACGGGAATAGAATCGGTTACGAAAGAAGAAATTGTGAAGGTCGCAAATCAAATTGAGTTAGATACGATTTACTTCTTACATGGAACGGAGGGAGAATAGATGGAGAAGATTGCTTATGATCAATTACAAGAAACGCTTTATTATGAAAAGCTTCCAAATGGATTAGATGTATATATCTTACCGAAGCACGGATTCAATAAAACATTTGCAACGTTTACAACAAAGTACGGCTCTATCGATAATACATTCGTTCCTCTTGGAAAAGAAGAGATGGTTCGGGTGCCAGATGGAATCGCTCATTTCCTTGAACATAAATTGTTTGAAAAAGAGGATCATGACGCATTTCAGTTGTTTAGTAAGCAAGGAGCATCTGCAAATGCATTTACATCCTTTACAAGAACAGCGTATCTTTTTTCATGTACATCCAATGTGGAACAAAATTTAAATACATTATTAAATTTTGTTCAAGAACCATACTTTTCGGAAAAAACAGTGGAAAAAGAAAAAGGCATTATTGGTCAAGAAATTCAAATGTATCAAGATAACCCAGATTGGCGTTTATACTTTGGGTTAATTGATAGTCTATTTGTGAAACATCCGATTAAAATTGATATCGCTGGAACAATTGAATCGATAAGCAAAATTACGAAAGATTTATTGTATGAATGCTATGAAACATTTTATCATCCAAGTAATATGCTTTTATTTGTTGTTGGAGCTGTTGATCCAGAAAAGACAATCGCATTAGTACGAGAGAATCAAGCAAAAAAAGATTATCAAAATCAGCCAGAAATTATTCGTTCATTTGAAAGTGAACCAGAAGAGGTAAATGAGAAAAAGAAAATTATTTCGATGTCTGTTCAAACGCCAAAATGTTTAGTAGGAATTAAAGCAGTAGGGCTAAAAGAAAAAGGTGAGGCGCTTTTAAAACAAGAAATTGCACTGACGTTACTTTTAGATTACTTATTTGGAAAAGGATCAGCTCATTATGAGTCTTTATATAATGAAGGGCTCATTGACGAAACATTTTCTTATGATTATACAGAAGAGAGTAATTTTGGGTTTGCGATGGTTGGAGGCGATACAAAACAGCCAGATGAATTAGCAGATCGATTGAAAGCCATTTTGTTGCAAATAGATTATAATAAGATTGATGCAAATACATTAGAACGTGTAAAGAAAAAGAAAATTGGAGGATTTTTACGCTCTCTTAATTCACCTGAATATATTGCAAATCAATTTACAAGATATGCATTTAATGAAACGAGTTTATTTGATGCATTATCTACTTTAGAAGGCATAACAGTTCAAGATTTACAAAGTGCAGCAAAAGAATTTTTAGTGGAAGACAGAATGAGTATTTGCCAAGTATTACCAAAGAAATAACATACAAACATGAGGGATCTGTTGTCTGTTATATAAAAATGAACCCCTTCTTACTTTTTAGTAAAGCTTAAAAAGTAAAGAGGGGTATTTATAATGAAGAGTATGAATAGATGTCTTCGAAGAAAGGATCAAGAAATGAAGAAATATGCGTTAGTGACTGGGGGAAGCGGAGGAATTGGCTTTGCAATTTCAAAGCAGTTAATAGAAGATGGGTATACAGTATATATGCACTACAATAAAAATGAAGAAAAAGTAAAGGAGTTAGAAAAACAAATTGGAGAAGTCATTCCTGTTCAAGCTAACTTAGCCTGTGCGGATGGAGTAGAGAAATTGTGGGCACAGATTGATCATCCGATTGATACGATTGTATACGCAGCGGGAAAAAGTATATTTGGCTTAGTTACTGATGTGACAAATGAACAACTTGATGAAATGATTGCATTGCAAGTGAAGAGTGTGTATAAGCTTATGTCGCTTGCATTGCCACCAATGATACAACGGAGAAAGGGTAGTGTTGTTATTATTTCGTCAATTTGGGGGCAAATTGGAGCTTCTTGCGAAGTATTATATTCCATGGTAAAAGGTGCACAAAATGCATATACAAAAGCTTTAGCGAAAGAAGTGGCTTTAAGTGGAATTCGTGTCAATGCAGTAGCGCCAGGGGCAATTGAAACAGAAATGTTAAGTATATTCTCAGAAGAAGATAAAAATGGAATTGCAGAGGAAATTCCATTGGGACGAATTGGTTCCCCAAAAGAGGTGGCAAAAACAGTTTCCTTTTTAATATCACCAGGAGCTTCTTATATAACAGGTCAAATTATTGGAGTAAATGGTGGATGGTATTGCTAAAAAACATACATAAAAGATAAAAAACTGTGCAAATTAAGTATGATTGTAATACTCAATAGTGGTGAGGTGCTTAATATGTCAGTACTAGATAATTTTGATCAATGGAAAAGCTTTTTAGGAGAGCGTTTAGAGCAGGCGCAAGGAAAGGGTCTAGAGGGCGGTGCTATTTCAGATATGGCATACCGCGTTGGGGATTATCTTGCAAATGAAGTAGAAGCGCGCAATGATCAAGAAAAACTATTAGCAGAGCTTTGGAAAGTGGCAGATGAACAAGAACAACATACAATTGCAAATCTAATGGTAAAGTTGGTACAACAAAAATAAAAAAAGAGAGGAGATTCTCCTCTCTTTTTTTTATGTGGAAAATCCATTGATTTCATTGTACTTTTAACTTCCCTATTAGGGTGAAATCATATAATATAGTACGTAGGTGTAAAGTAAGCAAGGGGGAGTGGTCTTGGATGATTGAATGGTATTTTGAATATGAAATACATAAAAACCGACCTGGCTTGCTTGGTGACGTTTCTTCGTTAATCGGTATGCTTGGTATTAATATCGTCACAATTAATGGTGTGGATAATGCAAGGCGCGGTCTTTTGCTTATGTGTGATAATCAAGAGCAAATTTCGAGGCTTGAATCAATTTTAAATACGATGGATAATATAACGGTAACGAAATATCGTCCGCCAAAACTCAGGGACAGGCTAGCGGTAAGGCACGGCAGGTACATACAACGAGATGCTGATGATAAGAAAACATTTCGATTTGTACGGGATGAATTAGGGCTACTTGTTGATTTTATGGCAGAACTAATGAAAAAAGAGGGCCATAAACTTATCGGAATAAGAGGAATGCCTCGCGTTGGGAAAACGGAATCTATTGTTGCGGCAAGTGTTTGTGCGAATAAGCGTTGGTTGTTTGTTTCGTCTACCCTTATTAAACAAACGGTACGTAGTCAATTGATTGAAGATGAGTATAGCGACGATAATATTTTTATATTAGATGGAATTGTTTCAACAAAGCGCGCAAATGAAAGACATTGGCAGCTTGTACGTGAAATTATGAGGTTGCCCGCAACAAAAGTTGTAGAACATCCAGATGTATTTGTGAGTCAATCAGAATACACACTTGATGATTTTGATTATATTATTGAATTGCGTAACGATTATGATGAAGAAATTCAATATAACTTAGTAGATGAAATTGAGCAGGGAACGCAAAATAATTTCTCTATGTTTGACTTTTAAAGAAATATTGAGGTGTTAGCAGTGACGGAATTAGGACAAAAGCTGAAGGAAGCAAGAGAGGCAAAAGGCTTGTCTATTGATCAGCTACATGAGATTACAAAAATTCAAAAGCGTTATTTAGTAACAATTGAAGAGGGCGACTACAGTATATTACCGGGAACTTTTTATGTACGTGCATTTATTAAACAATATGCAGATGCTGTTGGATTAAACGGAGAGGAATTGCTTGTAGAATATCAAAGTACAATACCACAATCTGAATCTCATGATGTACCACAAGTATCAACCGGTCAAAAAACACAGGAAACAATACAAAAGGCAACATCGCTTCCCATTGCAGATCATATGCCGAAAATCTTAATTGCATTATTGGTAATTGCGTTAGGAGTAGTGATTTGGTTTGTTTTCCAATGGGTAACTGCAAAAGATGATGGTGCAGTAGCACAAAACAAAAGTGAACAAATTGAAGTGCAAAAAGCAAAGGATTCTCCGTTAGATGAGAAAAAAGATGAAAAAGGGGAAGAACTGAAACAAGAAAAAGCAAATCAGGATGAAACAAAAAAAGAAGAGCAAAAGAAGGCTGAGCAACAAGCGCAGCAACCATCGACAGGGCAAGATGAGATAAAGCTAGTTGGCACAAAAGAGAAAGTATCTACGTATGAAATCAATAATAAGGAATTACAACTAGAAATATCTGCCAAAGGAACGACTTACGTAGATATTAAAGATGAAAATGGTAATGAAATTTATAAAGGGACATTAGAGGCAGGGCAAACTGTTCCACAAAATTTAACAGAGAAAAAAGAAGTGCGATTAAATATCGGTAACGCACTAAATACAGAAGTTAAAGTAAATGGAAAAGTTGTGAATTACGGTTTAAATGCTGAGGAAGCATTGCACCAAAGAATGGTGATTAAAAACTTAGGGGGAGAACAACCTGCACAATAATAGTCATCGCTTCGATGACTTTTTTCAATGAACAAATGTTTGTGACATGATGGAGGAATAGTTGTGAACTTACCAAATAAAATTACGATATCTCGAATCTGCTTAATTCCAATTTTTTTGGTCATTATGATCGCGCCTTTTGACTGGGGTTCATATACAATTGGAAACGTAGATTTACCAATTCAACATTTAATCGGGGCGCTTATTTTTATTATTGCATCAGCTACTGACTGGATTGATGGGCATTTAGCAAGAAAATATAATCTTGTTACAAATTTAGGGAAATTTCTGGACCCATTAGCTGATAAATTGCTTGTTTCAGCGGCGCTTATTACATTAGTTGAAATGCAATATGTACCAGCGTGGATTGTAATTGTTATTATTAGTCGTGAATTTGCGGTTACAGGCTTACGACTTGTATTAGCTGGTACTGGAGAAGTTGTTGCAGCTAATATGTTAGGGAAAATCAAGACGTGGACACAAATTATTGCAATTTCAGCCTATTTATTACATGATGTGCCGTTAAACTTAATCCATATTCCAGTTGCTGATATTTTTATATGGATTGCATTGATTTTTACAGTTATTTCTGGATATGATTACTTTTGGAAAAATAGAGCTGTTTTTGTCAATTCAAAATAGCAGTTTATGGGGGAATCGGAATGAATGCCGAAATTATTGCGGTTGGAACAGAATTATTATTGGGGCAAATTACAAATACAAATGCGAAGTTTTTATCCGAAAAATTAGCTTCTATTGGAATAAATGTGTATTATCATACTGTAGTAGGTGATAATACACGTCGGCTACAAGAGGCTATTCGCACAGCTGAAAAACGTGCAAACATATTGATTTTTACTGGCGGACTCGGACCAACAAAAGATGATTTAACGAAAGAAACCATTGCATCGATTGTTAAGGAAGACCTTGTTTATGATGAAGCGGCACTAACATCAATTCGTGAATATTTTAATCGAACGGGTCGTGAGTTCACAGAGAATAATAAGAAACAAGCACTCGTTTTGAAGGGTTCAACTGTATTTGCAAATAATCACGGTATGGCGCCAGGCATGGGATTACATAAAAATGAAAAAGTGTATATTTTATTGCCAGGTCCACCGAAAGAAATGCAACCAATGTATAATAGCTATGTAGATCCATTCTTGCGCAATGTAACAACTGGTGAACATATTTATTCTCGTGTCCTTCGTTTTTTCGGTATTGGTGAATCGCAGTTAGAAGTAAAAGTACAAGATTTAATTGACAACCAAACGAATCCGACAATTGCACCGCTAGCTTCTGATGGAGAGGTAACGTTGCGATTAACCGCGAAACATCAGAATGTAGAGCAAGCGGAGTTATTAATTCAGCAGGTAGAACATTTAATCTTAGAGAGAGTAGGCGAATTTTTTTACGGCTACAATGAAGATTTCCTTCACCATAAGGCAATTGAGTTATTGAAGAAAAAAGGTTTCACTCTAGCCTGTGCTGAAAGTTTAACAGGCGGTCTTTTTGGCAATCAAGTAACGGAAAATGCTGGTGTGTCTTCTGTTTTTAAAGGTGGCGTAATTTGCTATCACAATGATGTAAAACAGCATATTTTACAAGTTCCTGAAGAGACTTTACAAACGGCAGGTGCGGTGAGTGAAGAATGTGCGCGTTATCTTGCTGAAAATGTAAAATTACTTTTACAATCGGATATTGGAATTAGTTTTACGGGGGTCGCAGGACCGGATGCTTCAGAAAACAAAGAACCTGGAACTGTATTTATCGGTTTAGCAATCAAAGATGAACCGACAATAGTTTTTCCGCTTTGTTTAAGTGGGAGTCGTCAGCAAATTCGTGAACGTACTGTGAAATATGGATTTTATCATTTATACAAAAAGCTAGAAGAGATGTAAGTTTCTTCTAGCTTTTTTATAGTAAAAATGCGTTTTTATAAATTGGAAATAAAAAAATCGAATAAATGTTCGATTTTTGTTGGCAAATTAAAATAAAAATAGGTATAATAAGATTAGCAATTGAGTTAAGGAGGAATTTGAATGAGTGATCGTCAAGCAGCTTTAGATATGGCGTTAAAACAAATAGAGAAGCAATTCGGTAAAGGTTCCATTATGAAAATGGGAGAGCAAGCTGAACGCAAAGTTTCAACAGTACCGAGCGGTTCGTTATCACTTGATGTAGCATTGGGAGTTGGTGGTTATCCACGCGGTCGTATTATTGAAATTTACGGACCTGAAAGCTCAGGGAAAACGACAGTTTCCTTACATGCGATTGCAGAAGTGCAACGTCAAGGTGGGCAAGCAGCATTTATTGATGCGGAGCATGCGATGGATCCTGTATATGCACAGAAATTAGGTGTTAACATCGACGAATTACTATTATCACAGCCTGATACAGGGGAACAAGGGTTAGAAATTGCAGAAGCATTAGTACGAAGTGGTGCAATTGATATTATCGTAATCGACTCTGTAGCTGCCCTTGTACCAAAAGCGGAAATTGAAGGAGAAATGGGTGACTCTCACGTCGGTTTACAAGCACGTTTAATGTCACAAGCACTTCGTAAACTTTCAGGTGCAATTAATAAATCAAAAACAATTGCAATCTTTATTAACCAAATTCGTGAAAAAGTTGGAGTTATGTTCGGGAACCCAGAGACAACTCCAGGTGGTCGTGCATTGAAATTCTATTCAACAATACGTCTTGAAGTACGCCGTGCCGAACAATTAAAGCAAGGTAATGAAATCGTTGGTAATAAAACGAAAGTAAAAGTAGTGAAAAATAAAGTAGCACCGCCATTCCGCGTGGCAGAAGTGGATATTATGTACGGAGAAGGTATTTCAAGAGAAGGCGAAATTTTAGATATGGCTTCTGAATTGGATATCGTTCAGAAAAGCGGTGCTTGGTATGCCTATAATGAAGAGCGCTTAGGACAAGGACGCGAAAATGCAAAACAATTCTTAAAAGAAAATCCAGATATAAGAGATGAAATTGCATTCTTTATTCGTGAGCATCATGGAATTGGTGAAGATTCTGCTCCTGAAAATATGGAAGAAAGCACAACTCTTGATTAAAAAGACACGATTTCGTGTCTTTTTTTATACATGTAATCGGTATTTTCGAGCTGCATGTAAAATACAACATAATGAGTGGAAGATGGAGAAAGCATCACTGTTTAAAGTTTCATTTTATATGCAGTGCTTTCAGTAGGTGGTATTTCATTATTATATATATTAGATATATAGATTATTTATAACGGTAGTGCTACATTTTCTTTTTGTTTACGGAACATTTGAATGTTAAAGGTAAAGAAAGTAAAAGTAGACAACGCTTGACAACGAAAAATGCGATAGATACAATGAGAATGTATATTTTTTCTTATATACGATACACTCTTCTCAAGAAGAGAAGTAATATTCGGAGTAAGATTTCAATCTTGCCGAAATAATAATATGACATTTTAATTGTGAAATGAAGAAAGTCCCTTAAAAAAGTGGGACGACGGTCTTTGCTGTACGTTGCAATTCGATGTACATGCCGACAGTCTTTTTTCATTCATAGCAAGAGGAGGTGAAATCATGAGTAATACAGTTTGGATACTCATCTCCATTTTGCTTGCAACAGTCGGTGCAGTTGTTGGCTTTTTTGTTCGAAAGTCTATTGCTGAAGCGAAGATTAATGGTGCAGCTAATGAAGCGAAACGTATTTTAGACGATGCGAATCGCGAAGCAGAGGCACTTAAGAAAGAAGCGCTTTTAGAAGCAAAGGATGAAATTCATACACTTCGTACAGAAGCTGAATTAGAAATTCGTGACCGTAGAAGCGAATTACAAAAACAAGAAAATCGTTTAATGCAAAAAGAAGAGAACCTTGATCGTAAAGACGAAACGCTCGATAAACGTGAGCAAATGTTAGAAAAGAAAGAGGAATCTCTTGTAGCGAGACAACAGCAAATTGAAGAGTTGGAAAGCAAAGTGGGAGAGTTAGTTCAAAAGCAACAAACGGAATTAGAGCGCATTTCCAATCTGACACGCGAACAGGCGAAATCAATCATTTTAGGGAAAGTGGAAAACGAACTTTCTCATGAAATTGCCGCGATGGTAAAAGAGAGTGAAGTTCGTGCGAAAGAAGAAGCTGATAAGAAAGCGAAAGAGATTTTATCTTTAGCTATGCAAAGATGTGCAGCTGATCATGTTGCTGAAACAACCGTTTCGGTTGTAAATCTTCCAAATGACGAAATGAAGGGACGTATTATTGGGCGTGAAGGTCGTAATATTCGTACGTTAGAAACCTTAACAGGTATCGACCTTATTATTGATGATACACCTGAGGCGGTAATTTTATCAGGATTTGACCCAATTCGTCGTGAAACAGCTCGTATCGCTCTTGATAAGCTCGTACAGGATGGACGTATTCACCCAGCTCGTATTGAAGAAATGGTTGAAAAATCAAGACGTGAAGTGGATGAATATATTCGTGAAGTAGGAGAACAAACAACATTTGAAGTTGGGATCCACGGATTACACCCAGATTTAATTAAAATTTTGGGTCGCTTGAAATACCGTACAAGTTATGGACAAAACGTGTTGAAGCACTCTATGGAAGTAGCTTACTTAACAGGACTTATGGCAGCAGAACTGGGCGAGGATGAAAAACTAGCAAGACGCGCTGGTTTACTTCATGATATCGGTAAGGCAATCGATCATGAAGTGGAAGGCAGTCACGTTGAAATTGGTGTTGAACTCGCAACGAAATATAAAGAGCACCCTGTTGTTATAAACAGTATCGCCTCTCACCATGGTGATACAGAACCAACTTCTATCATTGCAGTTTTAGTCGCAGCGGCCGATGCATTATCAGCTGCAAGACCAGGAGCTCGTAGTGAAACACTTGAAAACTACATTCGTCGACTTGAGAAGCTAGAGGAAATTTCTGAGTCTTATGAAGGCGTAGAGAAATCTTTTGCAATTCAAGCAGGTCGTGAAGTTCGTATTCTGGTAAAACCAGATACAATCGATGATTTAGAAGCTCATCGTTTAGCGCGTGATATTCGAAAACGTATTGAAAATGAACTAGATTATCCAGGTCATATTAAAGTAACAGTTATTCGTGAAACACGTGCAGTGGAGTATGCAAAATAAAGTGGTGAAATACCACTTTATTTTTTTGGTTTGGAATTGGGTAAGATAAAATAAAACTTCCAGTAGTAAGGGGATACCGCTTACAATGTATCGGAAGAACTGTCTATAAAGGTTTGATTGATAGAGGCATATGGAGTAAAGCCTCATGTCAAGTGAGCGAAATAGTTCGAGTACAAAGGGGAATAAAAAGTAGTACATAGAAAGGGTAGTAGACATGAGAATATTATTTGTAGGAGATGTAGTAGGTTCTCCTGGTAGAGGTATGATTCAACAATATGTACCAGCATTAAAGAAAAAGTATACACCGACAGTAACGATTATTAATGGAGAAAACGCAGCGGGTGGTCGCGGTATTACAGAAAAAATATATCGGAATTTTCTAGAGTGTGGTGCGCAAGCTGTTACACTTGGAAATCATGCTTGGGATAATCGCGAGATATTTGAATTTATCGATAAAGCCAAATATTTAGTGAGACCAGCTAACTTTCCAGAAGGAACGCCTGGAAATGGTTTGATTTTTGTCAACTGCAATGGAACAGAAGTAGCGATTATTAATTTACAAGGGCGCACGTTTTTACCACCAATTGATTGTCCATTCCGAAAAGTAGATGAATTGATTGCAATTGCGAAAAAACGTACCAATATTATCTTTATTGATTTCCATGCTGAAACAACGAGTGAAAAACAAGCGCTTGGTTGGTACGTAGACGGTCGTGCAACTGCCGTAGTAGGAACACATACACATGTTCCAACCGCTGATAACCGTATTTTGCCAAGTGGAACAGCGTATATTACGGATGTTGGTATGACAGGTCCGTATGATGGCATTTTAGGTATGGATCGCGAAGCAGTCTTGAAAAAATTCTTAACGAACTTACCTGTTCGCTTTGAAGTAACAAAAGGCAGAACACAACTAAGCGCGGTATTAATTGATGTCGATCCAAATACAGGGAAGGCAAAAAAGATTGAGCGTATATTAATTAATGATGATCAACCGTTTTTTGAATAATCATCAAAAAATTAGAAAAAACATTATATTTTAATTTTTTAGAAAAATTATTAAGAATTTAGCAGGAATACGCTTCATTCCTCGTGAATATAAGTTAAAGTGAAATAATCGCTAATACTTTTATAAGAAACGAGGAGGAAACGAGGAATGGAAATATTAAAAGTTAAAGCAACTTCGGTCCCTAACTCTGTAGCCGGTGCACTTGCTGGGGTGATTCGCGAACGCGGAACAGCAGAAATTCAAGCGATTGGTGCGGGTGCATTGAATCAAGCCGTAAAGGCAGTAGCAATTGCAAGAGGATTTGTAGCACCTAGTGGCTTAGATTTAATTTGCATTCCAGCTTTTACAGATATTATGATTGATGGTGAAGAACGTACAGCGATAAAATTAATTGTAGAACCTCGTTAAGTTTGAACAACCTGTTTGCATGTGTGCAAACAGGTTGTTTTTATGAAAAAAGGGGGGACACGAATTGAAAGTTTTTGACGCGCACTGTGATGTTTTATTTCAATTGTGGAAAGCAAAAGGCAAAAAGGGTTTTCAAAATGACCCGAAGTTACATATTACTTTTGAACAGTTACAACAGAGAAAAGGAAGCATACAATGTTTTGCAATATATGTGCCGGAAACTGTACCATATGAAGAACGTTTTCAAGTTGCCTTAACAATGGTAGATTTATTTTATAATGAAATTTTATCCATGCCATATATAAAGTTTATACAAACAAAAGAGGATATAGACCGGCTGTTAAAACATGAAATTGGAGCTATATTAACATTAGAAGGATGTGAAGTGATCGGGAAAGATATGATGAAATTACGTTTATTTCATCGCTTAGGAGTGCGTTCTGTCGGTTTGACATGGAACTATGCTAATTTATTAGCTGATGGAGCATTAGAAACAAGAAGAGCCGGATTGACTTCGTTTGGAAAAAGAGTTGTACAAGAACTTAATACATTCCGTTTGTGGACAGATGTCTCTCATTTAAATGAAGAAGGATTTTGGGATGTGATGGAAATCGCTGAGTATCCGATTGCATCACATTCGAATTGCTATAAATTTTGTCAGCATCCACGCAATTTAAAAGATGAACAAATACGTGCGCTCATTCAAAAGAACGCTGTTATTGGTATTAATTTTGTTCCGGAATTTTTAGTGAGTCATCAGCCTGCATATATAGACGATATACTGCGTCATATCGAACATATATGTTCGATTGGGGGAGAGAAACATATCGGGTTCGGTTCAGACTTTGATGGTATTACAAACATGGTCGTAGGAATAGAAGCATATCGAAGTTATGAACAGGTAATAAATGAACTTTGTAAACGATATAGTGAAACAAATGTAAAAAGGTTCCTATATGAAAATTTTGTTGATTGTATTTCATTTTAAAGGATTAAAAGTATTTTATTCTGATAATTGTGAATATTTATGTAAACTGAAAATAAATGATTGATTTTTTTGTATAGTAGGGCTAGAATGGTAGACGAATTAAGATTATGCGAAAGATTCAGGTAAGTCAGAAGAGGTATAATTTGTGTACATTGTAGTTTATTTGTATAAAAAGTGCTAAACTAATACTGTAAAAAAATACACTACAATGAATGCAGCCAAAAGGGGTGTAGGAGATGATTAGTCAACTTTCATGGAAAGTTGGAGGACAACAAGGTGAAGGAATTGAAAGTACAGGAGAAATCTTCTGTATTGCATTAAACCGATTAGGATATTATCTATACGGTTACCGCCACTTCTCATCACGAATTAAAGGCGGTCATACAAATAATAAAATTCGTGTAAGTACAACGGAAGTACGCGCGATATCAGATGACTTAGATATTTTAATTGCATTTGACCAGGAAACAATTGATTTTAATTTCCATGAGCTACGTCCAGGCGGAATCGTTGTTGCGGATGCGAAGTTTAATCCAACAATCCCTGAAAATGCAGATGTAAATCTATATGTGATACCGTTTACAGATATTGCTTCAGAATTAGGTACATCATTGATGAAAAACATGGTTGCTGTCGGAGCATCTAGTGCGATATTGGGATTAGATGAAACAGTTTATTTAGAGGTTGTTGATGAAATCTTCGGCCGCAAAGGAGAGCAAGTTGTTCAAAAGAACATGGAGGCAATTAAGCGCGGCTCTCAATATATGAAAGAATTGCTTGGTGAAAAAGTAAACATGATGCAGCTTGAAAAAGCTGATGGGAAAAAGCGTATGTTTATGATTGGTAATGATGCAATCGCATTTGGAGCATTAGCTGGTGGTGCCCGTTTTATGTCTGCCTATCCAATTACCCCTGCTTCTGAAATTATGGAATACTTAATTAAAAAGCTTCCAAAAGTAGGAGGAACGGTTATTCAAACTGAGGATGAGATAGCTGCTTGTACGATGGCGATTGGTGCGAACTATGCGGGTGTACGTACGCTAACTGCATCTGCGGGGCCAGGTCTATCTCTTATGATGGAAGCAATTGGTTTAGCAGGTATTACAGAAACACCTCTTGTTATTGTAGATACACAGCGCGGTGGTCCAAGTACAGGGTTACCAACAAAACAAGAACAATCAGACTTAATGGCAATGATTTATGGAACACATGGAGAAATCCCAAAAATTGTAATGGCGCCAAGCACGGCAGAAGAAGCGTTTTATGATATTGTAGAAGCATTTAACCTAGCTGAGGAATATCAAGTGCCAGTTATTTTCTTAACAGATTTACAACTTTCTTTAGGAAAACAAACGGTGGAACCACTGAAATTAGAGAAAGTAGAAATCCGCCGCGGTAAGCTTGATTTACAAGCTGAGTTACCAGAGCGTGAAAATAAAGCGTATTTCAAACGTTACGAAGTAACAGAAGACGGTATTTCGCCACGTGTTCTGCCAGGTATGAAAAATGGTGTTCACCATGTAACAGGTGTAGAACATGATGAAACGGGTAAGCCATCTGAATCAGCTTTAAATCGTAAGGAACAAATGGACAAACGTCTTCGTAAAATGAAGAACTTGAAGTTCAAGACCCCTGTTTATAAAAATGTTAAGCACGATGATGCAGATGTGCTATTAGTTGGTTTTAACTCAACTCGCGGTGCAATTGAAGAAGCGATGGAGCGTTTAGAACAAGAAGGGTTAAAAGTAAACCATGCTCATGTTCGTTTAATTCATCCGTTCCCAACAGATGAAATGCTTCCATTAGTGAAAGATGCAAAACGTGTTGTAGTGGTAGAAAATAATGCAACTGCTCAGCTTGCTAACATTATGAAAATGAACCTTGGCAATGGTGAGAAGATTTCTAGTCTATTAAAGTATGATGGGAATCCATTCTTACCAAAAGAAATTTACAACGAATGCAAAAAAGGGGTTGTATTAAATGGCAACATTTAAGGATTTTCGTAACAGTGTCAAACCAAACTGGTGCCCAGGTTGCGGAGACTTCTCGGTGCAAGCTGCGATTCAACGTGCGGCAGCAAACGTTGGCTTAAATCCAGATGAATTAGCCGTAATCTCTGGTATTGGTTGTTCCGGTCGTATTTCCGGTTATATTAATTCCTATGGTGTCCACAGTATTCATGGGCGTGCGCTTCCAATTGCGCAAGGAGTGAAAATGGCAAACCGTGATTTAACTGTTATCGCATCTGGTGGTGATGGTGATGGTTTTGCGATTGGAATGGGGCATACAATCCATTCTATTCGTCGTAATATTGACATTACGTATATTGTCATGGATAACCAAATTTATGGATTAACAAAAGGGCAAACTTCACCACGTAGTGAGGTAGGCTTTAAAACGAAAAGTACACCACAAGGTTCAATCGAGCCGGCATTATCTGTTATGGAAATGGCATTAACAGCTGGTGCAACTTTTCTGGCACAAAGCTTTTCAAGCGATTTAAAAGAATTAACACAGCTCATTGAAGCTGGTATTAAGCATAAAGGTTTTTCTTTAATTAATGTATTTAGTCCATGTGTAACGTATAATAAAGTAAATACGTATGATTGGTTTAAAGAAAATTTAACAAAACTAAGTACTGTAGAAGGATATGATCCATCAAATCGCATGCTAGCAATGCAAACATTGATGGAAAACAAAGGTTTAGTAACGGGACTTATTTATCAAAATACAGAACAACCTTCTTATCAAGATCTTGTAAATGGGTATAGTGAACAACCATTAGTACAAGCTGATTTGCAAATGGATCAAAAAATGTTTGATGAGCTTGTTGCTGAATTTATGTGATAAAAGAGAGGCTACCGATTGGTAGCTTCTTTTGCTTTATTTTAAAAGAAGTTTACTTAGAAAGTTCTGAATGATAAAATAATTACAAAATCGTTGTATAAAAAATCACATTCGCTCATGATATAATCTGCTTTCGGAGTGCAGCCTCTTTGTTGTTAAATTTGGCTAAACACATTATACTATGGTAGTGTGTATAGAAATAAAGTAAGCTGCTTTTTAGGACAAGGTGAAAACAACAAAAATGGAAGTCTATTGATAGGAATAAAGATTCCATCGTTATAGGTTAGTGATATAGATAGTTCAAGTTTCAAAGGGGGAGCTATTTACTATATATCCTAGTCCTTAAGATGAATCTAGAATAGGCTACAAGTGTGTAGAGTTTTAAGGTTGAAAGGAGATTACCCATGAACGAGCAACAACGATTAGCAAGTCAACAAGCAAATGCTTCTACGAAGAAGGAAGAAAAAGATTATAGTAAGTACTTTGAACATGTTTATCAGCCACCTTCATTAAAAGATGCGAAAAAACGTGGGAAAGAACAAGTGAAAATCGAGCGTGATTTTGGTCTTCCAGAAGAATTTCGTAATTTTGGGAAAGGAAGAAAGTTTTATATCCGTACGTATGGATGTCAAATGAACGAGCATGATACAGAAGTAATGGCTGGTATTTTTACAACGCTTGGATATGAACCGACATTTACAACAGAAGATGCAGATGTCATTTTATTAAATACTTGTGCGATTCGTGAGAACGCTGAGAATAAGGTGTTCGGAGAACTAGGTCACTTAAAACCATTGAAACAAAAGAATCCAGATCTGTTAATTGGTGTATGTGGTTGTATGTCGCAAGAAGAATCTGTTGTAAACAAAATTATGCAAAAGCATCAACATGTAGATATGGTATTTGGTACGCATAATATTCATCGATTACCGTATATTTTGAAAGATGCAATGTTCTCTAAAGCGACAGTTGTTGAAGTTTGGTCTAAAGAAGGAGACGTAATCGAAAATCTTCCAAAAGTACGTCGCGGTGATATTAAAGCTTGGGTAAACATTATGTATGGATGTGATAAATTCTGTACATATTGTATCGTACCGTATACACGCGGGAAAGAGCGAAGCCGTCGCCCAGAAGATATTATTAAAGAAGTTCGCCATTTAGCAGCAAATGGCTATAAAGAAATTACATTGCTTGGCCAAAACGTAAATGCATACGGAAAAGACTTTGATGATCTAGAATATGGTCTTGGCGATTTAATGGATGAACTTCGTAAGATTGATATTGCACGTATTCGTTTTACAACAAGTCATCCACGTGACTTTGACGATCACTTAATTGAAGTGCTTGGAAAAGGTGGTAACTTAGTAGAGCATATTCACTTACCAGTACAATCTGGTAGCACGGATATGTTGAAGATTATGGCGCGTAAATATACACGTGAGCAGTACTTAGAACTTGTACGTAAAATTAAAAAGACAATTCCTAATGTAGTATTAACAACGGATATTATCGTTGGTTTCCCAAATGAAACAGACGAACAATTTGAAGAAACATTATCTTTATATCGTGAAGTAGAATTTGATAGTGCGTTCACATTTATTTACTCTCCACGTGAAGGTACGCCAGCTGCGAAAATGAAAGACAATATACCAATGGAAGTGAAAAAAGAACGTCTACAGCGTTTGAATGAACTTGTAAATGAATTCTCTGCGAAGAAAAATAAGAAATATGAAGGACAAATTGTTGAAGTATTAGTTGATGGAGAAAGTAAAAATAATCCAGACGTACTTGCAGGCTACACGCGTACGAATAAACTTGTAAACTTCGTTGCACCAAAATCTGTAATCGGTCAGCTTGTAAAAGTAAAAATTACTGAAGCGAAAACTTGGTCTCTAAACGGGGAATTAGTTGAGGAGCCGATTGAGGTGAAATAATGAAAGTCTATACAAAGGATGAAATTGTTGAGCAAGCGAAAGAGTTAGCAAAAATGATTTCTGAAACAGAAGAAGTAGATTTCTTCAAGCGCGCAGAAGCGCAAATTCATAAAAATGAAAATGTAAAACGTATAATTGATGAAATAAAAGCTTTGCAAAAACAAGCTGTAAACTTGCAACATTATGGAAAATGGGAAGCTTTGAAAAAAGTAGAAGCAGAGATTGATGCTCTTCACGATCGGTTAGATGGTATCCCTGTTGTACAGGAATTCAAATCTTCACAAACATATGTAAATGATTTACTACAGCTTGTAGCGAGTACAATTTCTAATAAAGTAACAGATGAAATTTTAATTTCAACTGGCGGTGATGTACTGAAAGGTGAAACCGGTGCAGAAATAGAAAGTAAAAAAGGAAATTGCGGTTGTTAAAAGAGATGCCCGAGTGGCATCTCTTTTTATTTGCAGAAAGTTGGATGTAATGAAGTTAATAAGAAGATAACGAATAAGACTAGCCCAAGTTATAGTAGTAGATTCAAAAAAAGAATGACACATTCCGCGATTGTCCCGCATATGATTAAATGAATAGCGATTGAGGAGGGTTCCGAATGTCCGAATTCAGAGAGATTATTACAAAGGCAGTAGTTGGAAAAGGACGTAAGTATACAAAATCGACTCATACATGTGAATCAAATCATGAACCGACAAGTATTCTCGGATGTTGGGTAATAAATCACACATATGAAGCGAGAAAAAATGGGAAAATCGTAGAAATTGAAGGGTATTATGATGTGAATACATGGTACTCATTTGCTGAAAATACGAAGACAGAAGTCGTAACAGAACGAATCAATTATACAGATGAAGTAAATGTTGGATATCGGGATAAAAACTTTTCTGGGGAAGATTCCGAAATTATTGCTCGTGTCATTCAACATCCAAATTGTTTAGAAGCAATCATTTCGCCAAATGGTAACAAAATTGTTGTAACGGTAGAACGTGAATTTGTTACAGAAGTAGTCGGAGAGACGAAAGTTTGTGTAAGTATAAATCCAAATGGATGTCAAGAAGATGATAGTGAATTTGAGATTAGCGATGACGAATTTGAAGAATTAGATCCCAATTTTATTGTTGACGCAGAGGAAGAATAATGGAAAGCTAGGGAGGTCGTTCTTCCTAGCTTTTTACGTATGAAAGTTATAGGGACATGATTCCTCATTAAAATATGTTATAATGAAGAAAGACTCCTAAAAGAGGAGATAATATGGGCCGTGAAGTGCGGCATATGGAGATATAGCACATTTTTGATAAAATATGGAGGAAACAAATGGCGCAGTATACACCAATGATACAGCAATATTTAAAGGTCAAGGCAGACTATAAAGATGCCTTTTTATTTTTTAGATTAGGTGATTTTTATGAAATGTTTTTTGAAGATGCGGTTAAAGCAGCTCATGAACTAGAAATTACTTTGACAAGTCGTGATGGCGGCAGCAGTGAGCGGATTCCCATGTGTGGTGTCCCGTACCATGCAGCGCAAAACTATATTGAGCAGCTCATTGAAAAAGGGTACAAGGTTGCGATTTGCGAGCAGGTAGAAGATCCGAAAACGGCAAAAGGGGTCGTTCGACGCGAAGTTGTCCAATTAATTACACCAGGGACGATGATGGAAGGGCGTACAATTGATGAAAAAGAAAATAACTTTTTAGCAGCATTGACGCGTTTTGAGGATGGCTCATATGCATTAGCTTGTAATGATTTAACAACTGGACAAAATACAGTAACTTTATTAACAGGTTCTGTAGAAGATGTTTTATTAGAAGTGTATGCAACGGGTTCAAAAGAAATTGTTGTAGATTCAACATTTTCACAAGATGAATTAAATAAGTTAACTGAAACGTTAAAAATGACAGTTTCATATGAAGAGGAAACGAAAATTCCAGAAGGATTAGAACCTCTTGTTAAAAAAGTAACGCAAACAAAGTTAGTGACAGCAGTCGGACGGTTATTCAACTATGTACTTCGAACACAAAAACGATCATTAGATCATTTGCAGCCGGTAGAGATTTATTATACAAATCAGTTTATGAAAATTGATGTACATTCCAAGCGTAATTTAGAGTTAACAGAAACATTGCGAACAAAAGAGAAGACAGGTTCTTTACTATGGCTGTTGGATAAAACAAAAACAGCTATGGGCGGTCGTATGTTGAAACAGTGGATGGAGCGTCCGCTTATTCAAAAAGAAAAAATTGAAGAGCGTTTAGAAATGGTTGAAACATTTGTAAATGACTATTTCTTACGTGAAGATTTAAAGGAAAAATTAAAAGAAGTATATGATTTAGAGCGTTTAGCAGGTAAAGTTGCTTACGGTAGTGTAAACGCACGGGATTTACTTCAATTAAAACGTTCCTTACAACAAGTACCAGCTATTTTAGAAGCGATTAGCTTATTGGACAACTCTTACGCTGCCAAGTTAATTGAAGGGGCAGATCCTTGTGAAGCCCTAACAAAACTACTAGATAGAAGTATTCAAGAAAATCCACCTCTTTCTGTGAAAGATGGAGATATCATTAAGGATGGTTATAATGAGAAGCTTGATGAATACCGTTATATAAGTAAAAACGGTAAGACGTGGATTGCAGAGCTTGAAAAACGCGAACGTGAAATAACGGGAATTAAATCGCTGAAAATTGGGTACAACCGTATTTTCGGCTACTATATTGAAGTTACAAAAGCAAATCTTTCTTTACTTCCAGAAGGGCGTTATGAGCGAAAGCAAACATTGGCGAATGCAGAACGTTTTATTACAGACGAATTAAAAGAAAAAGAAACATTAATTTTAGAAGCTGAAGAAAAGATTGTTCAGTTAGAATATGATCTATTTACTGCACTTCGCGAAGAAGTGAAAGTATTTATTCCAAAATTACAGCATCTAGCAAAAGTAATTAGTGAATTAGATGTATTACAAAGCTTTGCGACAGTGAGTGAAGAAGAACGATTTGTAAAACCTGTTCTAACTAATAAACGCGAAATCTTTATAAAAGATGGGCGTCATCCTGTTGTTGAAAAAGTATTAGATGGCAAGCTCTATGTTCCAAATGATTGTATGATGCCAGAAAATATGGATGTCTTTTTAATTACGGGTCCAAACATGTCAGGTAAAAGTACGTATATGCGTCAATTGGCTCTTGTGACGATTATGGCGCAAATCGGTTGTTTTGTACCGGCAACAGAAGCTATATTACCAGTCTTTGATCAAATCTTTACAAGAATTGGTGCAGCGGACGATTTAATTTCCGGCCAAAGTACATTTATGGTTGAAATGCTAGAAGCAAAAAATGCGATTGCAAATGCATCGGAAAGAAGTTTAATTTTATTTGATGAAATTGGCCGCGGTACTTCCACATATGATGGCATGGCGCTTGCACAAGCAATTATTGAACATATTCATGACCAAATTGGTGCAAAAACATTATTCTCTACGCACTATCATGAATTAACAGTGTTAGAAGAAAGTTTGACTCATTTAAAAAATGTACATGTTTCCGCTATTGAAGAAGACGGAAAAGTTGTCTTCTTGCATAAAATTCAAGAAGGTGCAGCGGATAAAAGTTACGGGATTCATGTTGCCCAACTTGCAGAACTTCCAGATAGCTTAATCGCTCGCGCCAAAGAAGTGTTAGCTCAGCTAGAAGGACAAGAAGAAATTACAATTCCAAAACGCACGGAAGTAAAAGAACAGCCGGAACGTATGCAACAACCGGTAATAGAAGAACAACCAGTTATAAAAGAAGTAGCAGAGGTGCAACAAGAGAGCGAAGAAATCGTAGAAGAATCGCAGCTTTCATTCTTTGAAACTGAAGAACGAATGGAAAAACAAGAAAAACCTGTACTTGATGCTAAGGAAACAGCTGTGTTAGCACAAATTAAAAAAATTGATTTACTTGATATGACGCCTTTAGAAGCATTAAATGAACTGTATCGCTTACAGAAGAAATTAAAGAAAGGATGAGTAAGTAGATGGGGAAAATTCGCAAACTCGATGAACAACTCTCCAACTTAATTGCAGCTGGGGAAGTAGTAGAGCGTCCTGCTTCTGTCGTGAAAGAACTTGTGGAAAATTCCATCGATGCGAATAGTACATCTATTGAAATCCACTTGGAAGAAGCTGGGTTATCAAAAATTCGCATTATTGATAATGGAGACGGTATTGCTGAAGAAGACTGCATTGTCGCATTTGAACGCCATGCGACAAGTAAAATAAAAGATGAAAATGATTTGTTTCGCATAAGAACGCTCGGTTTCCGAGGAGAGGCATTACCGAGTATTGCATCTGTTAGTGAATTAGAGTTAGTTACAAGCACAGGAGACGCACCGGGTACACATCTTATTATTAAAGGTGGAGAGATTATAAAACAGGAGAAAACCGCGAGCCGTAAAGGAACGGATATTACGGTTCAAAACTTGTTTTTTAACACACCAGCACGTCTTAAATATATGAAAACTATTCATACAGAGCTCGGAAATATTACAGATATTGTGTATCGCATTGCCATGTCTCATCCAGAAGTGTCATTGAAATTATTCCATAATACGAAAAAATTACTTCACACATCTGGAAATGGTGATGTGAGACAAGTACTAGCAGCGATTTACAGTATTCAAGTTGCGAAAAAATTGATTCCAATTGAAGCGGAGTCGTTAGATTTTACCATTCGCGGATATGTAACATTGCCAGAGGTAACGAGAGCTTCTCGCAATTATATGTCAACAATTGTTAATGGCCGTTACGTGCGAAACTATGTATTAATGAAAGCGATCCAGCAAGGATATCATACATTGCTTCCAGTTGGTCGCTATCCGATTGGTTTCTTATCCATTGAGATGGATCCAATGTTAGTGGATGTTAACGTTCATCCGGCAAAACTGGAAGTGCGTTTTAGTAAAGAACAAGAACTTCTGCAATTCATTGAACAAACATTACAAGATGCCTTTAAAAAAGTCCAGCTTATTCCAGATGCCGGCGTAACAACGAAGAAAAAAACAAAAGATGAGAGTGTTCAAGAACAATTTCATTTTGAACATACAAAACCAAAAGAACCATCTATGCCTAATATCGTTTTACCGACTGGAATGGATGAAGCGCAAGAAGAGGAAAGCGCAGAAAAACCATCAGTAGCGCCGCAATTATGGCAACAGCCAAAACAAGAATGGCAACCGCCACAATCCCTTGTAAGAGAAGAAGAGAGTTGGCAATCAACTTCGAAACCGCTCATTGAAGAAAAGGCGGCTCATAACGAACAAGAATGGGATCATCATGAAGAAGAATTTGAATTAGAAGAATTGGATGAATTGCAGAATATCGAAGAAATTGAAATGAACGGGAATGATTTACCGCCTCTTTATCCAATTGGACAGATGCATGGAACGTACATCTTTGCTCAAAACGATAAAGGGCTATATATGATTGACCAACATGCGGCACAAGAACGAATTAACTATGAATATTTCCGCGATAAAGTAGGACAAGTGACACAAGAAGTTCAAGAATTGCTTGTCCCATATCGTATTGATTTATCATTAAACGAATTTTTACGTGTCGAAGAACAACTAGAAGAATTGAAAAAGGTAGGATTATTCCTAGAGCAATTCGGCCATCAATCTTTTATCGTTCGCTCGCACCCAATATGGTTTCCAAAAGGGAAAGAAACGGAAATCATTGATGAAATGATGCAACAAGTTGTGAAACTGAAAAAAGTAGACATAAAAAAATTGCGTGAAGAAGCAGCCATTATGATGAGCTGTAAAGCATCCATTAAAGCAAATCAATATTTAACAAACGATCAAATCTTCGCACTTTTAGAAGAACTACGCACAACAAGCAACCCTTACACATGCCCGCACGGTAGACCGATTATTATACATCATTCGACCTATGAACTGGAGAAAATGTTTAAGCGGGTGATGTAGGTAGATTGTGTAGGAATAAAAATTAACTTTACTGAGTTAAAAATGAATGTTGTATAATATAACATTAGATTGTTATTTTGATAAAATATTAGATTCAACTATATAAACTTAATGTTAATTTATAAAAAACAAGGTGCAGTTATACCTTGTTTTTTATTGTTGTTTGGATACATCTCGATTGATAGTATTCAATAAGCCATATAATTGCAGAATAATATTTAATTAAATTAAATATGTCAAAGAAGAATAAAAGATCATAAGAGGGAAGTGAAATTAATATTACTTTTAATGAAGTTATTATAGTTAAGGAGGATATTACTTCGGCTAGTGAAAAATATGAAATAATAAGGATTGGTACATTTTACGGTGAAAGAAAACCAGTATTAATAAAAACTACCAAAAGAGATGATATAGCTTTTATGTTTAAAGTAAGATAATAATGAAATTGTTGCAAGAGTTCTGGTTACTCACAACTCTTACAATTTTAATTTCAAAACATTTTTAGCAACACTCTACACAACGAGGGTTTAATTTCCGACTATTTCTTCGTCTCTCGAATAGATTAATCACCTTATTTTTATTGGAGTTATTTGAAACTAACTTCAAAACTTTTGCTTGTGTTCTTTCTTTTTCTTGTTTTTGTTTCGAAAACATTAAGAACTCATATTCATTGATCAATGTGATCCCATCCCCTCTTAAAAAGATAAAGCCGATTTAAGTTAATAATAATTGCAAATAGGTGTTATGAATTTTTATCTTCTTTTAATAAGGAAATACTTTTTGTGAAGTATGGAATGGCATGGTTAAAATCGCGGATATGTGCGTAATACTTACCGTGGATCCAATTTAAAATTCCTATAGCATACTTATTTACATCTGGGTGGTTAAAATAGTCTTTTTGTTCAATGAAGACTTTCACCTTATCCCATAGGTTTGCGGTAGTGTGATTTTCTGCCGCTTTAATATCTTTCTTTATTTGAGATATAGTTGATTCTTTATTTTCACGACTACGATTTGATTCTGTTTTGTGCTGAGAGATTGGTAGTAAGAACGTCTCATTATCCCAAGAGCATTGCTTGTCATCTCGGATTCTCGCATACTAATCTAAGTTCTTTTGGTTCAGGAAAGAGAATAAATACATTCATGCGAACACTTTTGAGTATTATCAGTCAACCGGCTCATATAGGTATGTTGCCTACCTTGTATAGCGTAACATCATCAATGGTAAAGGGGGGCAATATATTAGTCCAGATGGAAAAGGTGGTAAAAAAGACTATTCTAAGAGTGATGAGAGTATCGAAAAATTATATGATTCTCGCATGTCAAACAAGTTATGAGATGTTTCTGAAGCTTTAATAGACGTTATCCTTTCAGTTTGATAGATGTTTTTTTATTCAGAGAGAAGCAATGAGTTGTTGGTGCCAGGCAAGGGAGTGGAATGAGACTACTGCGCCATAACTACTGACAAGTGCTTTATCGAAAGTCTGGCATCCCTTAATATGAATTAAATGAATAACTGTTTCCTTAACGTATAGGGAATCGGTTGTGTCTAAATTATTTCTAATCGTACAATTTTCTTTTTTGATGTGATGATTCCTATAACGAAAGCAACAAATGCCGAAAGAGTTTTGCGTCATAACGTCGTTGTTTTCGTTTCAAAATGTATGAATAGTTACTAAAATAAATATGTGTAACAAGAATTTGTTGTGATTCAGCCATAAAGATGAATATGTAACAGGATAGGAGATGATAAAATGATACAGAGAATAATCCGGTTAGGGATTATTGTATTATTGTTATTTTCAACGATAATTAATATGTTTATTCCAACGGTCATGGCTGAAGATAGAAACAAGGTTGTTTTAGATAATCATGCGCAAGCCGTTCTATCTAAAACATGTGGGAATCCAATTCGAACTGTTAATGGTAGCTTTGAAATTCCGCGAATAGATAACAATGACAGAATGGGGTTCTTTCATCCTGATCAAGTACCTGGTTGGGATACAATTCCTTTTCGTCCTTTAACAGATGAGGAATATGCGATAGTAAAAGGAGCGGTGGATAAATCTGGAAGAGCTATTGAAATTCAAAGTGAGAAACTTGGTATAACCAAAGCAAAAGAGGGAACACAATATGCAGAATTAAATGCAGTTGTAGGTGGGGTTTTATTCACAACAGTTCCGGTTCCTGTCCCTAAAAGAGATGTGTATATTAGCGTGTTCCACAAACAACGTGAAAGTTCACCTGCAGAGAAAATGTATATTGTAAGTGGTGTAGGCACACCGGAAATTCAGGTAAGTGGAAGTGGAGAAAATATGAGGGGGGAAGTAGTTAATACTATTTATAAATCTCCCGAATATACTGCCACTGCAACGTGGGAAGAGCGAAAAGTCAAGATACCTGCAAGTAGCCTTCCAGATAGTGGTGATATATACTTAGGATTTTATACACCAGATGTTAATAGGAGTGTTGGTAATTTAATAGATAATGTACATTTTGGTACCCCTGCATGTTTAGAATATGAGAAAAAAGCTCCTGAAAAGGTACATGTTGGAGAGACATTCAATTATACTATTACTGCGAAAAATGTTGGAGGATACCCTGCCAAGGAAATTAATTTAAAAGATGTGTTACCTGAACAAGTAGTGGCAAACGGTAAACCGACGGCAAAGGTCATAAATGCTACGACAAAACAAACAAAGAGTGTAGATTTACAATTTATATCTCAAAATGATTATAGTCAGATGAAGTATAATGATAAAATAGGTATTGATGATAGTATTGAATTTACGATTCCTGTAAAAGCTGTATCAGCAGGTGAAGCTAAGAGTCAATCCTCTCTCATGTATAAGGATACAGCTACAAATGCAGATGTAGCGTGGGAACAAACAAATACGGTATCGACCTTGATAGAATGGGAACAAGCAGATGTGTCCATTCAAAAATCGATAAAATCAAGTGATGGTATAGATGAAATTTTCCCAGGACACTTAATGGAGTATGTCATTGAGGTGAAGAATCATACTTTAAATTCAGAAATCACGAACGCTATTGTAGAAGATCTTTTACCAGAAGGAGTCGAATTAGCAGGAGATATAAACATAATGAAACAGCCTGAAAAACTTGAAATGACAACTCAACATACAGGAAAACAACTATTATACAAGATTCCTAAATTACAAGGAAATGAATCTATCTCGATACGAATTCCTGTAAAGGTGTTACCTGCTGCCATGCAAACGACAGTCAGCAATACAGCTAAATTAACATATCAACAACCAAATCAGCAATTGGTAACGAAAGAAAGTACAGCTGATTTTAAGGTATTACCACTTAACCCGCTTATAAAATTAAAGAAAAAGGTAGAAAAGGTTGGTGGTGGAGATACTTATAACGTAGGCGATCGTGTGAAGTATATCATTACTGCGGAAAATACGATTCCAAGTTCTATCGCAGACGCTATCAATTTGAAAGTATTTGATAAATTACCGGAAGGAATTACAGTAGATGAATCCTCGATTCAAATGAGTGTACCAGAAGGGACGTATATGTTTGATCCAAATGTAGGACAATTGAGTTTCCATCTTGGACAGTTAACAAGTGGGAATGTAGCTACGATGACATTTGAAGGTGTTTTAAATGAGAAATCACTGGAAAAGGTTGTTGTAAATACTGTTTCAGCTAAAGTAGACCTTCCAAATGGTGGCGGAGAATTTGAGCCCAATCCAAGTAACCCAGCAACCATCATGATTCAATCAAAAGAACCTAAATTAGTTGGAGAAAAGTCACATAAAGATGTAAATGGTGGCGAAGTAAAAGTTGGAGATACGATTCAATATACAGTTCGTGCTAAACAAGAAGAAGTAGGGGCATCATTGAAGAATACGGTCATTGAAGATACATTACCTGAGTATTTACAGTACAAAGAAGGTAGTGGAAAGATTATCAAAATGATAGATGGAAAGCAACAAGAAACACAGCTTCCAGTTCATGCCCAAAATAATAAACTTGTCGCTCAGCTTGGTGATATTCGAAATGTAGAAGAGTATATTTTTACGTTTGAAGTAGAAGTATTACGATCTGGGGCGGGAAAAGCTTTTTCAAATGAAGCCCATGTAAAAGGAAATAAACCAATTATAGATAAAGATGGAACTGTTAAGTTAGGGAAAGAAGTAAACCTAACTGTTCAAGATCAAGGCGAGTTAGCTATCAAGCCGTATGATGAGCCTACAAAACCGATGGACCCAGAAAATCCAAAAGAGTCTATCGATCCAGTAGATCCAACCACCCCAGATAAGAAACCAAGCGAAGGTACGAAAGGGCCTTTAAGTATAGATTTTGTGTCCTCCTTACGATTTGGGGAACAAGTCATATCTTTTAAGGATAAAACATATTTTGCAAAAGCCCAAGAATTTGCAGATGGTTCTCAAAAAATGAACTATGTCCAAATAACAGATAATCGTATGAATGGGGCTTCTTGGACACTATCAGTAAAACAAAATGGACCATTGAAAGATGAGGAAGGCCATGAGTTAGATGGAGCTAAAATTACATTCCACAATGCGGAAGTGTTATCCAGCAATCAAATGCCTGAATTATCACTTGTAAAGGATTCGTTCGAGGTCACAAATGATATACAGGATGTTTTAGTAGGGAAAT
Organism: Bacillus cytotoxicus NVH 391-98; assembly: GCF_000017425.1. Lineage (GTDB taxonomy): Bacteria > Bacillota > Bacilli > Bacillales > Bacillaceae_G > Bacillus_A > Bacillus_A cytotoxicus. Next base: position 2,503,572 of record NC_009674.1, on the reverse strand, counting down.
CTGGTACAGAAGAATCCACATATGTATATCGTTTTGGAGATGAAGAAACCAAGGAATCTAGTATTCAATTAGAAGTACCTGGTGAAACACCGAAGTATGCAACAACATATAAAACATCATTAACTTGGTTATTAAGCGATGTACCAGTGAATTAGTAGAAGGTACAATCCTATACAAATACAAACCATTTGTAAATGAATGAAAATGCTCCCGAAAACGGGACACATATCAAAATAGCCAAACCGTCTATTTTCTATATTCTTTAAGGGATAGGTGGTTTGTTTTTTCTTGAATTCGCACATAATTGTAGCAATAAATATATTCTCATACACTTGTAACCGTCAAGTAGTATGTAGAATGGAACACTTTTTGCTAAAGATGTTGTTCCAGTTCTAGGAACGTCTTCTAAGAGAACATGTCCCTTTGCTATAATAGCAATGACCGCTAATTCAATTGCCTCGTTTTCACCTATCATTACCTTTTTTGAGTGGAATAAACTTTTTACATTTATAAGTAGGAAAGGCTATGGCCGTGGCCTGTCCTACTAATCTGAGTATGTTTTTGATTTTATGATTGCTAAGAAGAATGTAATAATAGAAATTACGATGCATGAGAGCGATAATAGAAAAAATGATGCAAAAAATAAACAAACTAGTAAAACTACAATTGAGACTAATACTGGTTGGAAATATACAAAGATTAAATTTTTTAAATTCATCCCCACATTTACATATACTTAACTACTTTCAATACTGCTCTTTATTTTGGATAGCCAACACAAATAGAAGGTTTAAAGGTTCCGAATTTCTAATGTCACTTTCTAGTTTCTTGATATACGGATTTCTAACTAAAAAATAATTGTATTTTTCAGATAAATAACTTATTATAAAATAAGTATTTTAGAAAAAGAAGGTAGGAGATTAAATTTCTGATTATTTAAATTATTTAGCTGTTTTTGAAAAAGAGAGAAGATGACGCTTGCTTTATTTGTTGTTATACCATATTTTGCTTATAAATGATAGGTGAGGAGGAAAGAAAGTGGCAAATACAGAACTGAAAAGAGGATTGGAAGCTCGTCATATTCAGATGATTGCTTTAGGAGGTACGATTGGCGTTGGTCTATTTATGGGATCAGCCAGCACGATTCAATGGACGGGTCCATCAGTCATGCTCGCTTACGGAATTGCCGGAATTTTTATATTTTTTATTATGCGTGCGATGGGAGAAATGTTATATGTAGAGCCTGGAACAGGTTCGTTTGCGACATTTGGTCATAAGTATATCCATCCGTTAGTTGGTTATATGACAGCATGGAGTAACTGGTTTCAATGGGTTATTGTCGGAATGTCAGAAATTATAGCAGTTGGAGCATATATGCAGTATTGGTTTCCCAATCTTCCAGCGTGGATACCAGGTGTGATCGCAATGGTCATTCTTGGATCTGCAAACTTAATTTCAGTGAAATCATTTGGTGAATTTGAATTTTGGTTTGCGATGATTAAAATTGTAACGATTGTATTAATGATTGTTGCAGGATTTGGGCTTATCTTTTTTGGGCTTGGTAACGGTGGGAGTGCTATTGGATTGTCGAATCTTTGGGAACATGGTGGCTTTTTTACAGGCGGTCTGTCAGGATTTTTCTATGCTTTATCGCTTGTTGTTGGTGCCTACCAAGGTGTTGAATTAATAGGGATTGCTGCTGGAGAAGCAAAAAATCCGCAGAAAACATTAACAAAAGCGATTCAAAGTACCATTTGGCGTATTTTAATCTTTTATATTGGTGCAATTTTCGTTATTGTAACTGTGTATCCTTGGGACCAATTAAATACAATTGGAAGCCCGTTTGTTGCAACGTTTGCCAAAGTTGGAATTACAGCAGCTGCTGGATTGATTAACTTTGTTGTTATTACAGCCGCAATGTCTGGTTGTAATAGCGGAATTTACAGTGCAGGCCGAATGCTTTATACGTTAGGAAGGAACGGACAAGCACCAAAATATTTTACAAAGATTTCTCGTAATGGTGTTCCTTTATTCGGTACAATAGCTGTGTTAATTGGATTAGCAATTGGCGTTCTATTAAGTTACATTGCACCAAAAAACTTATTCGTATATGTTTATAGTGCAAGTGTACTTCCTGGTATGATTCCATGGTTTGTTATTTTAATAAGTCAAATTCGGTTTAGAAAAGGAAAAGGGCATGAAATAGAGAATCATCCATTTAAAATGCCATTTGCACCTGTATCAAATTATGTCACCATCGCCTTTTTGATTATGGTATTAATTGGAATGTGGTTCAATAACGATACAAGAGTTTCACTCATTGTAGGAGTAATTTTCTTAGCAATTGTTGTCATTAGTTTTTATGCTTTTGGAATCGGGAAACGCATTGTAATAGAAGAAAAAGATGGAATGATAAATAAATAATACTGCTTGCGCCTAAAGATGTTTAGATTGAGAAAAAGAGAGTGAAATATCATGTTCGATTTTCGTTTTATAGCATTTGGTAACGGTGCAAATGTGATATTCTATGATTTCACGTGCGAAAGAAGGCATTTGTATCGAGAATCATAAAATATTGCGATCGATTGCAACTGAATCTCTACATGCTAGTACATTGTGAATAAACTGAACGATTTGTCGAAAAAGTATGAGAATCTACAGATACAATAATAAAGAGAGCAATATGTTTACAGCGATTTTTTAAGCATGGCGTATCACTGCCATGCTTTTTAAGTGTATGTTGCTATTTGCAGGTGATACTATGTTTGTTTCCACTTTCATGTCATTCATATAGAAAGTCATCTTAAAATAAAGTAGACAATGGACGTAAGCTTATCCACGCAGCCATTGATAACATTTCCAAATGAGAAAAAAGAACATTATATATCCAAAAAAAGAATATGAATGATGCCAGTTTTCACTATGAGTAAACAATCCCAAATGTTCAGCTATTCGTTCAGAGAGACTGGCACAAATACCAATAAACATAATGAAGAGACTTCTTGAAAGAGTTGATAGATTGGTGGATACATATAGGAAGATGATAGTAAAGATTGGTAAGAGAAAACATGTAAAAGCAATATTCATTGTAAAGAGGGTCGGGAAAGGTCTTATCGGAAAATGATACATTTGTTTTTGTACGAAGAAAAAATCTAAGTACGTTCCAATGAAACAAGAGAGGATGACTGTAGTGATAAGCGCTAGATGATTATGCTTCTGATTCTTCCTCTTCTCTAAGAAAGATATTTTTCTTTGCCATAATAGCCAATTCAATTTTTTCAAGTGTTTTACAATAGTTATCCATAATTTTCTCATTGTGAGGTTCTCCTTTATCTATTAAGTAGTTCACAATTCTCCAATCGGTAAACCAGTCGCCTTTTTCAGCTTCTGTATGTGTAATGTTTTGCCAAGCATAGAGTAATTCGGGACTATAGATACGATGTGCTCCTTTCCGTAATTGGCATTTTTTTATGCGCCGTCGATATAGTTCCCGATAAAAAGATTCATTTACATTAGAAAATAAATGTGGCCAGTAATCTTTTCGAGATCCTGTATGTGGATGATTGTGTGCCCAAGTTATAATTTTGGCTAAGCGTTCTTTATTATGAAATAACAATGTATATAGCCGTTTACCGAGCATAATTCTCTCATGTAAAGAGGTAAAATGTTTCATCGTGTCACCAAGAAGCAATGCCTTTTTGTGAGTATCATCTTCATAGTATGGGAAAAGGATATGATTAAAACGGAAGAAATCAAAAAGTTTAAATGCAACGCTATTTAGGACAATCTTTTTAAAATGAGCATTTTGTATGATGCGTTTTTCTAAGTAACTTTGTTCATTAATAATGGTTGCTATGGCTAATGTATAGCGGTTACCTGTTTTCCAAAAATGGTTCCACATTGTTTCCATAAACGTTGAAACATGTAAATAAGGCAGGAGATAAAAGAGAGCTTTCGAACGTTTCAAGCTTTGTTCGTACAATAAAAATTGTGGATATACATCTTGGAAGATGAACCAGTTTCCACGCTCTAAGAAAGAGAAAAAGACAAATTGATCCTTTTCTGATAATAGCCTTGTATATAAATCCCCCTTTAAATCTGTCATATTCCAGCCGCCATTACGCGAGACCATATGTCCAAGTAAAGCCCATTGTATTTCAGGGTACTTTACATAAAATTGATAATAAGCCCGTGTTCTCGTTACATTGTTTTTATTTAAATGTTTTGTTTGCTCTTGAATATAATGAATTATCCATTTTTCCTCTTGGGTTAACTTTGATACAGGAGGGAAAGGTGCTTTCATCTGACTTTTTTTCTGCAATTCATTTTTGATTGCGATAAGGGAGAGTGGGATTGTTTTGGAAGACCGGTCCCAGTCGCAATTATATTTATTCTGATCCATTCTAATCCCCCGTTCATATCCAGGTATTATTATGCTATTACGTACAGAAAGAATAAATGAGAAGTGTTTTTCAAAGGGAGCGAATTGTTCACACTCTTTTGTACAACCTTTTCATCATACGAATGAGGGATTTCATTTATGTAGTAGCGTATTAGTATAGTAATGGATAGAAGTATTATACAATGCACATGAAGGGGAAGGAATGATGAAGAATTGGGTTCAATTTAGAATTGCACGTCCAACTGATAAGTTTGAAGAGGTAATTACATTTTATAACAAAGGGTTGGGGTTAAAGCAAATTGGAGAATTTTATAATCATGAAGGATATGATGGGGTGATGTTTGGGCTACCTGATGCAGAATATCATTTAGAATTTACAAGACATCATAATGGTAGCCCATGTCCAGCTCCAACAAAAGATAATCTACTTGTATTCTATTTCACAAATCAATCTGAAATTTACAAAATAGCAAAACGATTACATACACTGGGATATGGTGAAGTAGAACCTGAAAATCCATATTGGAGAGAGAAAGGCATTACGATAGAAGATCCTGATGGATGGAGAATCGTACTTATGTATATAGAAAAGTAAAGGAGGATCAGATAGAGCTTTTGGCTATTTCATTTAGAAATTAGGCTGTTACTGGGAGTTGAAATATTATTCTTATATGAAAAAGAGCTTATGGAGATGGTGGAATCTTCATAAGCTCTTTTGTTTTTCTATTTATCAACTATTGTTAGAATGTTAAATTAATAATTAATTATGCGGTATATGAATAATTGTTATTTATTTTTTGGGGGAGGAAAAACTTTTAAATTTGACAAAATTCCAAACGATGGATTTCTATACAAATATAAAAAATAGTGTAGAAATCTGTCATTTAATAGACGTTTACATTGGAACTGATTCTGTATAGTCTTTGTGGTGTAAGGGCATCTATCCCTTATATAAAAATGATAAGGAGGTTATAAAAATGAAAAAAATGAAAAAATTTGCTGGGGTGGCGTTAACAGGAATAATTGGGTTAAGTGGATTGCTTTTTTTAGAACCGAATGTGAGTGCTGCAAAAATACCGGAGCTTGGGGATGAAAACTTTAACACAATTACAGTCTTTTTGAAGCAAAATGAGGGATATATACTGAGTGGGAGAAGTATTGATATTCTTTCAGGTGATGTCGAAGCAGTTATTTTAAATAAATATACCATCCAATTTGAAAAGCCTGGCCAATACATTGTTCGAGTGAATGGCTGTATTTATAATGATGTTTATACTTTTATAGTTGAAGAGTAGAAGAGTATATGATGGAATGGTTTGCATGAATCAGCAGTAGCGAAGAATCCACTTTTAGTTTAGAAAGTGGATTCTTTTACTTTTTAAATGTGAAAAGATGCATATGTGTGGCAAAATGAGATGAATACAGTCAAAAAAGTTAAAAAATTTAGTTTTAAGGATTATAATAGAAGGAGATGGAGAAAAAGGGAGTGACGATAGATGAGACAAGAATTAATAGAAAGATTTACACGATATGTAAAAATTGATACACAATCGAATGAAGAAAGCCATACAGTACCATCAACACCAGGGCAAATTGAGTTTGGAAAACAATTAGTTGAAGAATTAAAACAAATTGGTTTGATTGAAGTAACGATGGATGAAAATGGATATGTCATGGCAACACTTCCTGCCAATACAGATAAAGATGTTCCTGTAATTGGATTTTTAGCTCATTTAGATACAGCAACTGATTTTACCGGGAAGAATGTAAAGCCGCAAATTCATGAAAATTTTGATGGGAAAGCTATTACATTAAACGAAGAATTAAATGTCGTATTAACACCAGAGCAGTTTCCAGAGTTGCCGTCTTATAAAGGACATACTCTTATTACAACTGATGGAACGACGCTTCTTGGTGCGGATGATAAAGCTGGTTTAACAGAAATTATGACTGCGATGAATTATTTGATACATAATCCACAAATTAAGCACGGAAAGATTAGAGTGGCATTTACACCGGATGAAGAGATTGGACGCGGACCTTCTCATTTTGATGTGAAAGCGTTTGGAGCATCTTTTGCTTATACAATGGATGGAGGCCCACTTGGAGGATTAGAATATGAGAGTTTCAATGCTGCAAGTGCTAAACTCACTTTTAAAGGGAATAATACGCATCCAGGTACAGCAAAAAATAAAATGTTAAACGCTAGTAAGATAGCGATGGAATTCCACAGTCAGTTACCGGCCGAAGAAGCACCTGAGTATACGGAGGGGTATGAAGGGTTTTATCATCTTCTTTCTTTAAATGGAGATGTAGAGCAAAGTAAAGCATATTACATTATTCGTGATTTTGATCGCGGTAATTTTGAAGCTCGAAAAAATAAAATCAAGCAAATTGTAGAGAAAATGCAAGAAAAATATGGCGAAGAAAATATTATTCTTGAGATGAAAGATCAATATTATAATATGCTTGAGAAGATCGAACCAGTAAAAGAGATTGTGGATATTGCTTATGATGCGATGAAAAATTTAAATATTGAGCCAAATATTCAGCCGATTCGCGGAGGAACAGATGGTTCTCAATTATCGTATATGGGATTACCGACTCCAAATATTTTTACAGGGGGAGAAAATTACCATGGAAAATTTGAGTATGTTTCTGTAGATAATATGGAAAAAGCTACTCATGTCATTATAGAAATAGCACGGTTGTTTGAAGAACGAGCGTAAGAAAGAAATCCAGGTAGTAAAATAAAATTTGCTATCTGGATTTTTTACCATATACAAAGGGGATAGGGACCATGAATCAAGATGAGCTAATAGGGTTTATTGGTACGTATACAAAGGGAGAGAGCGAAGGGATTTATCGTTTTATTTTAGATGTGAAATTAAAGGAAATAAGAGATATAGAAGTGGTAGTACATATAGAAGATCCGACTTATTTTGCGATTCGTCATGATAATCAATATTTATATTCTGTTGCAAAAAACAATGGATTGGGCGGAGTAGTTAGCTTTTTGATTGACACGAACACAAAACAACTGACCGAACTCAATAGGCAAATGGTTAAAGGGCCATCGCCGTGTCATGTAAGTATAAATTCAAAGGGTAATAGAGTGGTGGCTGCAAATTATCATAAAGGGACACTCCAATTTTATATGGTGAATCGAGAAAATGGAATATTAGAAGGAGCATCGATTACGTATCATAGTGGTTCTGGTCCAAATAAAGAAAGGCAAGAAAGACCACATGTTCATTATGCTGGATTTGCGCCTAACGAAGCATATGTTATAGCAGTCGATTTAGGCACCGATCAGTTAATGACTTATAAAGAAAAAGAGGGAAGGTTAACAGAAATACAGAGCTTATCTGTTCATCCAGGAAGTGGTCCAAGGCATCTTGTGTTTCATCCAAATGGTAACTATGCATATGTATTGACTGAACTGAGTTCAGAAGTCATCGTATTGACATATGATAAACAAAGGGGAAGATTTCAACAAATCCAATCTATTTCAGCTTTGCCTAAAGCGTATGGCGGAAGTAATTATGGAAGTGCGATTCAAATTTCTTCTGATGGAGAGTTTATATACGCAGCAAACCGCGGGCATAATAGTATTGCAATTTTTCGAGTCAATCAAGATTCTGGGAAATTGACATTTTTAGAGGCTATATCAACGGAAGGAAATTGGCCACGAGATTTTACACTTGATCCGACAGAACATTTTATTATTGTTGTGAATGAAAGATCTAACAATCTTATTTTATTTTCTCGAAATAAGACTACTGGACAATTAACACTTGTACAATCGAATGTAAGTGTGCCTAGTCCAGTGTGTGTGAAGTTTTTGCATAAAGAATAAAAAGAAACCTATTTGTCTTTCTTCTCAGATAAATAGGTTTCTTTTTGTATGTTTTATTAAAATATTTCAAATCATTCTTGAAATATTTTTGTATGGAATATATAATTAATAACGATAATCATTATCATTATTAATTAGAGTGGAGATTATAGAATAGAGGAAGTGGATGCATGCAGTTTATTGTAGGGTAGAGGATATATTATTAGAAAAAAGATATAACATGCAAAATATATCAATTTTTTGTGATATTTAATATTGGGGAGGAGAAGTATTCAAATGAACAAGAAATTATTTACACTAGGAATGGTGACAGTATTAAGTATTGGCCTTGCTGCTTGTAACAGTGCAGACAAAAGTTCAGGAGAACAAAAGCAAACATCGAAAGCAACAGAAACAAAAAAAGATGAAAAAAGAAAAATTACATATTTAGGGAAAGAATATACGGTGCCTGCGAAAGTGACAAATATCGTAACATCTAGCTTAGAGTCAATGGAAGATGCAGCTGTTCTTGGTATTAAGCCAGTAGGTGCAATAACAGTAGGGGGAAAATTACCTGAGTATTTAGCAAAAGATTTAGAAGGTGCGAAGTCTGTTGGGGAGAAAATGCAACCGAACTTCGAAACGTTACTTCAACTAAAACCAGATGTCATTACTTCTAGTTCAAAATTCCCACCGGAAACAGCTGAGAAGTTTACAAAGATCGCTCCAACATTCCCAGTATCACATATCTCAACAAATTGGGAAGAAAACTTAAAATTAATGGGAGAGTTATCTGGTAAAAAAGAGAAAGCGGAAAAAATTATTAAAGATTACAAAGCTGATGCCGCAAAAGCGAAAGAACAAATTGGTAATACATTAAAAGATAAAAAGGTTCTTGTTATTAGACTAAGAGCTGGTAACTTATATCTGTATCCAGAAAGTGTATACTTCAATCCTGTTATTTATAAAGATTTAGGATTAACTGTTCCAGAAGAAATCAAGTCTGTAAAAGCACAAGAAGCAATCTCTTTAGAAAAATTAGCTCAGAGCAATCCAGATTATATCTTCTTACAATTTGAAAAGAGCGAGAATAAAGATAAACCACAAGTATTAGAAGATTTGCAAAAAAATCCAATTTGGCAAAGCATCAATGCTGTAAAAGATAAAAAAATATTTATAAATGCTGTTGATCCAATGGCGCAAGGTGGTACTGCTTGGAGTAAAACAACGTTTTTAAAAGAAGCTGTCAAAAATTTATCTAAATAATTCAATAAGTAAGGTGCGTTGAATGATATGCGGAAAATAAATTCAGTACCAATGATAATTTTATGTTTCGCACCCATATTTATTTTATTTACAATGATGCTTTCTATTTTTTATGGGGCGAAAAATATTGATTTTGAAACAACTTGGAATGCATTATTTCATTTCGATTCAAGCAATGTAAACCATAATATTATTATTACTTCTCGTTTACCAAGAGTAGTTGCGGCTCTTTTAGTAGGAGCATTTTTAGCCATATCAGGAGCACTTATGCAGGGGATGACAAGGAACTATCTTGCATCCCCTTCTATTATGGGGGTAACAGACGGTTCTGCATTTGCCATTACCATTTGTATGGTGTTTTTACCAGGAATATCTTCTGTTCAAATGATTTTATGTTCTATGATTGGTTCGGCGCTAGGAGCAGGAATGGTTTTCGGCTTTGGTTCATTATTGCGAAATGGTTTATCACCAGTTCGATTAGCGATTATCGGAACTGTAATAGGTACCTTTTTAAGTAGTGTTTCAGCTGCGATTGCATCGTATTTTCAAATTTCTCAAAATATTAGTATGTGGTATAACGCGAAGTTGCATCAAGTAGATCCAAATATAATCAAATTGGCAATTCCTTTTGGGATAGTTGGGATTATATTAGCACTCATCATTTCAAAATCTATTACGATTCTTTCATTAGGAGAAGAGGTTTCTATTAATTTAGGACAACGTACAAACCTTGTAAAAATAACTGCAATTATAGCAGTTGTATTATTGACAGGTACAGCTGTTGCACTGGTTGGAAAAATCGGATTTGTAGGATTAATTATTCCACATATGACCCGTTTTTTAATCGGGGTGGATTATAAATGGATTATTCCTTGTGCAGGAGTAATTGGTGGTGTGTTTCTCGCTTTATGCGATGTATTAAGTAGATTTGTAAATTATCCATTTGAAACACCAATTGGAGTTGTTACCTCTCTAATTGGAATTCCTTTCTTCCTTTATTTAATTCATACAAGAGGAGGAGAGAAACATGTTTAGAGATTTAAATAAGCGTTATGCCATGACAATGGGGATTACGATCTCTTTCATTTTGGGTGCTATTTATATAAGTGTAACGAATGGAACTTTCGATATTTCCATTATAGATGTATTCCGAACAATATTTCGGATTAATCCTGTACCTGAACATGACTTAGTTATATTTGATTTTCGGCTACCGCGAATTATCATTGCCGCATTTGTAGGACTCGGTCTTGGAATTGCTGGTGCAGTGGTTCAAGGGATTACAAGAAATGGATTAGCGGATCCTGGTATTTTAGGAGTTAATGCTGGAGCAGGAACGGCAATCGTTATTTTTATGTTTTTCTTTCAAGGACAAATAAAGAGTACAGACTGGGTTTCTATTATGATGATGCCATTGTTTGGTTTAGTTGGCGGCTTAGGAGCAGCTATATTAATCTATATGTTTTCTTGGCGAAATGGAAGATTAGATTCACAGCGTCTTTTATTAACAGGAATTGCGATTGGATCAGGATTTGGAGCTTTCTCTATGTATATATCGTTAAAAATGAAAGCGACGGACTTTGAAATGGCTGCTGTTTGGGTTTCTGGAAGTATATATAATTCAAACTGGCAATATATTGTTGCGATGTTGCCGTGGCTAATTATCTTAATTCCAATTGTGAAAAGAAAAGCGTACTTGCTTGACCTGTTTCAATTAGAAGAAACAAGTATCACGAGTTTAGGGGTTTCGGTAGAAAGAGAAAAATCGATTTTACTATTAAGTAGTATCGGCTTGGTAAGCGCCTGTGTTTCTGTTGCAGGAAGTATTGGATTTGTAGGATTAATGGCACCACATATCGCAAAACGTTTAGTCGGCATTCAACATAAGTATGTTATTCCTACATGTGGTGTAATTGGTATGTTACTTGTCATTGTTTCAGACTTTATTGCCAAAACAATTTTTACACCTGTAGAGTTACCGGTTGGAATTGTCATTTCCATTATTGGTGTACCATATTTTCTCTATTTGTTATACAAAGCGAAAGCGTAAGAGGAGGGAGAAATCGTGAAAGTATTACGTACAGAACATCTAGAAACAAGTTATGAGAAATTGACAGTATTTCGTGATTTAAATGTAGAAATACAAAAGGGAAAAGTGACAACCATTATCGGCCCGAATGGATGTGGGAAATCTACTTTATTAAAAACAATGGGACGTATTGTAAAACAAAAAAACGGTAAAGTATATTTGCAAGATCAAGATTTACATACGATTCCAACGAAAGAAATCGCAAAGCAACTCGCTTTACTTCCGCAAAATCCGATTGCACCAGGAGAGCTGAAAGTAGAGGAATTGATTTCTTATGGTCGTTATCCACACCGGAAGAATGTGAATAAACGATCAGCTGAGGATACAGAAGTGATTGAATGGGCTTTAGAGATTACAAAAACAGCAGCATTTCGCAATCGTCAAATTGCAAATTTATCGGGCGGTCAGAGACAAAAAGTATGGTTGGCGATGGCGTTAGCACAGGAGACAGAGGTTCTTTTGTTAGATGAACCAACAACCTATCTTGATATGTCCCATCAATTAGAAGTGTTACAAATTGTGGAACGATTAAATAAAGAACATCATTGTACGGTTGTAATGGTGTTACATGATATTAATCATGCGGCGCGGTTTTCAGATGAGATTATTGCGATGAAAGATGGGAAGATCATGATGACTGGAAGTCCTGTAGAAATCATTACAAATGAAGTATTAAGAAGTGTGTTTCATATTAATGCACGCGTTATGATAGATCCTTACAATGGTGCCCCTGTATGTTTTGGGTATGATAGTGTTACGAACGAAGATACAGACTTGTATGCAACAAGCTAAGAAAAGAAAAAAGAGAGGCGATCATTATATGAATACATACATAGAAAGAGAAACTGTTATCGTTTCTGGAGCAGAGCAATGGGAGATGTATTCAGATATTGGGAAGCGTAAATATCGAATTTATATTTCAAAGCCTAAGCAGCCAGCTCCAGACAGTGGATATCCTGTCATTTATGTATTAGATGGGAATGCATACTTTCAAACGTTTCAAGAGGCGATGAAGGTTCAGTCAGGAAGAGCTGAAAAAACAGGAGTTCCTGCTTCTATTATTGTTGGGATCGGCTATCCAATTGAAGGAGTGTTTGCGGGTGCAGAAAGATGTTACGATTTTACTCCTTATCCGCTCTCAGTAGATGCACCGCCGAAGCCTGATGGAAAACCGTGGCCAAAGTCGGGAGGAGCAAATAAGTTCTTAGCATTTATTCAAGAGGAATTGAAACCACAAATTGAGAAAAACTTTACTATTAATCCAAAAAAACAGACAATATTTGGACATTCATTTGGTGGATTATTTGCATTGCATATATTGTTTACAAAAGTCAGTGCGTTCCAAAATTATTTCATCTGCAGCCCCTCCATTTGGTGGAACAATCAATTGGTTCTTGAAAATCAATTGAAATTTATAGACAAATGGAGCCAAATGAATGATGAGGTTCGAGTTTTCCTTACAGTTGGCGGAGCAGAAAGAGGCCATATGCTTCAAGATGCAAATGCATTATCAGAACGTTTATCCAAACTGGAGAATCATAAGTTTCAATTTGCTTTTTATGAAGCGGAAGGAGAGAATCATGCATCAGTAGTCCCAACGGTTTTAAGTAAAGGATTGCGCTTTGTAAGTAATATCCTTTAGTTATTCCTTTAAACAACTAAGAGATGTGTGATTTATATAATCATGCCAATCTATTAACTAGAAACTTTAAAGCGAGCGAGTCGGTTTTCTTATTTGAATCGTTTTATCTTCCACCTTTAAAAGAAGTAAGGGGAAGATGAAGCGTTTTTTCTTTTTGAAGAAAAATCATCGTTCACGTTTTTTCCACTATTTGTGGGAAGCTATATTCCCATCGTAAACAAAGAAACGAAATAGAAGTGGGTAGGATTTTCCGTAAAAGTTGAATTGGTGAAGGCTTTTATGGAATAGTAAGTGAAGGAATTCAATGATTCTTTTTATAAGTATAATAAGTTCTTGTCCCCCATCAATAGGAATAATAAAACTATTTTTGAAAACATGGATGTATAGAGTAGAAGGAAACTTGTATGAAGAGTCTTATTAAGGTTTAATGGTATGAATAAAGTACTTAATTGAAGATGTTTATGTAGAGTATATCTGTATGTATATTTTATGCTATAAATGTTATACTCCGAGTAGATGATATTATACTATAGATGAATTGGAAAATAATTTTATGAATGAATATCTATTTGTTAATACAATTGAAACTTTAAGAAGGTGATAAAATGAGCCATAATGAACAGAAAGCAGCTACTACGCATAGATCGGATAAAGAAAAAGAACAAATTATAAATCGATTAAAGAGAATTGAAGGACAAGTTCGAGGTATTCAAAATATGATTGAAAATGATCGATATTGTGTGGATATTTTAGTACAAATTTCTGCCATTAATGCAGCGATGAAGAAAGTCGGAATGAGTATTCTCAAAAATCATACGCATCATTGTGTTTCTCATGCTATTCAAGATGGTAATGGGGATGAGGCAATAGAAGAGCTAATGAGAGTCTTTGAAAGGTTTTCGAAAGCGTAAAAAAAGCGAGCTAGTAAAGAACTAGCTCGCTTTTTTACTGATTATTTTACGGCTTCTTTTAATTCTTTGCCGGCTTTAAATGCAGGTACTTTAGAAGCTGCAATTTGCATTTCTTCACCTGTTTGTGGATTACGACCTGTGCGAGCAGCTCTTTCACGTACTTCGAATGTACCAAAGCCGATAAGTTGTACTTTTTCGCCAGCAGCTAAAGTATTTGTAATAGATTCTACTACAGATTGTACAACAACAGTAGCCTCTTTTTGAGAGATTTCTGCTTTTTGTGCTACGCTTTTAATTAATTCTGTTTTATTCATTTTTTTCACCTCATATGTAATACTATTTGTATTTGAGTTGTTATTATAACGCATAAAAGTGTGGAGAACAAGTGTACGCTGATAGATTCACAAAAAATACATTGTTTGTATCGAAAACAACACTATTTTCCCCATTCATAAAGAGAATTATACCATTTGAACCAATATTTTATAAGGATGATATACGATTTACCATACGATAGTTTATGTTCATAATGTAAAGTTGCTGTTTATAAAGCATAAATCAGTGCATTTAAACAGATACCGATTTTTTTTCAGTAGATGCCGTTGTTATTTTCGATTGCTGTTTATAAGCTAGGAAATAAGGAAGAGCTACAAACAGCATCCCTCCTACTAAATTTCCAAAAAAGACAACAATAAAATTTGGAAAATAGTCTGCCCAAGTGACATGACCCGCGAAGATAGCAGCTGGAATGACAAACATATTTGCAACAACGTGCTGAAAGCCTATTGCGACAAAAGTCATAACAGGAAACCAAATGCCAATCATTTTCCCACTAAACTCTTTACTTCCCATGCTGAGCCAAACAGCTAAACAAACGAGCCAATTACATCCAATAGCAGAAAAAAATGCTTGTATAGCTGTATCATGAAGTTTTGATTGTGCGATAGATACCGTTTTTGCTAAAAATTGTCCTTCAGTTAGTCCAACGATATGTCCAAAGAAATAAGCAACAAAAACAGCGCCAATAAAGTTACAGATTGTAATAATACATAAGTTCTTTACAACGTTGAAAAAAGTAATACGCTTTTGAAACCAAGCCATCGATATTGTCATCATATTACCTGTCACTAATTCGCCACCAGCAAGAATAACAAGAATAAGACCAATCGGGAAAACAGCTGCCCCTAGAAAAGTAGAAAATGATCCTAACGCTTTTGGCATTGTCCCAATCACACGAATATCAAGCAAATACCCTAACGCTATGAAAGCGCCGCCAAAAAAACCGAGAATAAGCATCGGAAGTAGAGGCAGTAATGCTTTCTTCTTACCTAAATCAGCTGCCAAATTGGCAATTTCATGAGGTGCATAAACAGACATAAGAAATCCCCTCCGTTGTTTCGCATCATCATTATGAATCATTAGAAAATATGAAAAAAGATTGTAAATAACAATGATGTCTTCTCAATTATTCTATATAAAATTTGTATCTATGCTATAAGTTAGCGAGATGAATAATGTATTTATTCATAATGATTATGTGTTGTAGTATAGAACCAATTGTTGAATAAGAAAGACGTCATTCAATATGTTATAAAATATGTATAAATTTGTCAATTGTATTAGAATAGTAAAAAGGAGGAGAGAATCCTGTTTTACGCAATTTTCTATAAAATCATACAAGTGAATGTTTAATCGGTGGGGCTTCATCCCCACCGATTATGAGTCTACCTTAACATATCGGATAACATCTACTAAACTGAGTTTTACTTATAACAAGACAATATGTTTTAGCAAACTTTCAAATGCTGAGATATAAAGAAAGTAGGTTATGAATATAAATAGAGAAAAGTTTTTAAAGTCGTAACTAACATTATTTTAGATTATGAAGTGTATGAAAGTATGTTCGATAAGTATGAGAACATGCATAGTTATTTTTGGCACCCCAATTGAAGAAAATAGAGAGTAAGGATATGGCTCATGAAACTATTCTACTAACGAATTTGATAAAAGTGACCATGCTATTAACCCATGCATGACTAGAAAAAATACATATATTGGTAGTATAGCCAGTCTTATGGTTAAACAGATACAAAGGAGAGAATCAGTATGAGTAATTTTCAAAATGAAGATCCATGTCCAATTGAAGTACCTTGCGAAGTGACAGGGCAAAATAGAGTTCCACTGTCAGATGTCGGTGCAACGCCTATCCTTACTCCAGGAACACCGATTGTAAAAGTTCCAGTTGTATTAGCGGAAAGAACACTTCAAATTGTCGTTGAAGCGAATGTTCCATTAGAGCCAGCAGCATCGGAGATTAAGCGTGTGTTAAAAAATGCATTTTTAACACAATGTAAATTAGTACCAGTAGCGTTTACTCCTATTTCTGGTACTAATTTTCGTCAAGTGACAAGAGCGAAACTATTTGTAGAAGGTTACATTCGAAAAAATATTGAATATGCTTCTGGTGATTGTAATGCGGCATTACTTGATAGAATCGCACACATTCCGTTTGCTGGTTTTGCTGATTTAACAGAAGCAGATTTTTTGACACGGCCTATTATCGCATCTTCGTCTGAAGCTACTTCTCGCTTTATCAACCCTCATGATGGAGATTTGTCGCGATTGGACAAATACTACTTTGAAAATACTGTTTTTTATAATGAACAACCATATTGTGAATTAATTAGTGCGGCTTTCTTTGAACTGGATTATTCACCTCGCCCAACTAATTTGAATGAGGTGTTCACAGAGCTTCGAGAAAAAATCGTTTTAGACCTTACTGTGAAAGTATTACAAACACAGCAAGTACAAGTAACAGGGTTATAATGAAAAAGGACATCCTCTTTTTTGTGAAAAGAGAATGTCCTTTTTTGCAGAGAGGGCATATATAACGTTGACAATAAATATATACATAATTATAAAGAGGCGATTTCATTCATCAGTTAGGAAGTGATACATGATGAATAAACCATGGATGAATTATGAAGAGATGAGTAACATCATTTCTAAGCAAAATGCTGTATATAAAGTTATTCAATTTGCAGATAAAGAGATGTATCCAGGTTGTGAGAGATACTCTAAATTTGTTAAAACTCCTTTTTCGATTATGAGGGATATAAAAGATTTTCTTATGCCTCCCATTATAAATGTGGTTAATGAAGAAATGTTTGTATATAAAAATCAAATATCCAATGAAAGAGATTCACGATTAGTAATGACGATCCAACAATATAATGAACAGCCGCATTGCTATTTGAAATCTACAAAAATTGTAGAAGACCGATCTCTTATAGAAGTTGGCAATGATTTTACTACAAACAATATAAATACAGGAAAGATGCAACAATCGTCTTTAACTTCTCTACATCAAATTGTCCCACCAAAAGAAAATGAAGAAAAAAATCTTTCTTTTCTCGCAACAAGGCTGCCTGTTCTGTTAGGAGATTATAAAATAGAATTAGCTTTAGAAGAAATGGTAATATTTCCTGGGAAGGTAGAAATAAGAGGAATCTCAAAGAATATTGTTGTAACGAGCAGTGGATTTATTCCAAAAGAAAAACTTAGGGCACACAAATATGTAAATAAAATGAAAGCAGGTAAGCTTTGGATTGAAGGATATGTGTTGCAACAGATTGATTATAAAATGCATTCAAAATATGCTCAAAGGTATCAAATGAAACAAAAGATGTTTGTAGAGCTAAGAGTGCAATTGTTGCAAAAACAAGAAGTACAGTTGGAGGATATAAAAACAATATTTTCATAGTAGATATGAAGCAATTTTCTTGACTTTTTATGTAGATATAAGGAAAATAGTTGAAAAGAAGGAGGGGTGATGATGGAAGAGTACGTATTAGAGCTCTATAACATGTTATATACGACAGATTGGCAAGATGTTATTTCCTTTCTGGGAATATTGTTTTGTATGAAGATGGTTCTTTTATATATGGAAGAGCATCGTATGTTCTATTCTTTCTCATCCCTGTCGGATTTACAGCAGGAGCCGATTTTCAAAAATATCCATATGTATAATCAGGAATTGCCGTTTATCCTATTCTTTATGATTCGCTTTATCACAGCGGTTGTAAAGAAAAAGGAAAGCGAAGAAGAAGACTGTGATGATCCCCCTTGTCATATAGCGCATGCTTTATAAGCTTAAATATAAGGAGGAGATTTACATGTGGTTTCGATTTCTTATGATCGGTTTCTTTTCAGCAACAGCCATTTTATTAATGGGATATCAAGTGTCTGAAATTTTTCAAGCGTATAGCGATATGTTTTTTAAGAAAAACTAATCGCATTGCTATTTCAACTCATAAGCGATACAATCCTTCTTAAGAAAGAGAATTAAGGAGGATTTTTTCTTTTTTGAACTTGTTTGTGTCAAAGTATTGTCACATTTTCACTATGCATAATATGTTAAAATAGTGAAGTTCATGATACATATGGAAAAGAAGAGGGAGTGAACAAATTGGCGGGTCATTCAACAAATCAGAAAAGCTATGCTTCCATTGTGATAACGCTTTCTATAATTGTTAATGCGATTATTTTATTTTTATTTTTTGGACCTGTAGGTTATAAGGGAGAAGTACATTTTGATGTAACGATCTTACCGATGTTAAATGCGATTTTTAACAGCTTTACATTTGTTTTCTTATTGGCGGGATTATTCTCCATTATTAAGAAAAATGTAAAAATGCATCGCGGTTTTATACTTGCGGCATTTACGACAACTTTGTTATTTTGTGTATCGTATTTAACGTATCATTACTTAGCACCAGCAACACATTTTGGAGGAGAAGGTGTCATTAAATATGTATATTTCTTTATTTTAATTACACATATTTTTCTCGCGGCCATTATCGTACCGCTCGCTTTATTCTCACTTGTGTTCGGTTTTACAAACCAGTTAACACGCCATCGTAAAATTGTGCGTTGGACGATGCCAATCTGGTTATATGTAAGTCTTTCTGGTGTTATTGTGTACTTAATGATTTCACCTTATTATTAATCAAAAATCTCAGCTATTAAAAAGGCTGAGATTTTTTTTATGGACAGTGAATATTTCTGAATAACAAGAAAAAACGGTATGCAAAAATTTCGTAATCTAATGCAGCTTATATTGGTCAAGGGGGCAATTAGATGAATTGAGAAATGAAATTCCATTATTTAAGGAAACGGTTCTTCTCGTATATGGAGGAAGATAGAAACATATAGTGACCTTCTTGATGTATTCCGAGAAGGTTGTTTTTGGATGAGTTTGAATGTTTTTGGTTGATTTGTGTGAGGGTTTTTATTATACTGTAATCAAAGAAGAGGTGAATGATATGTTAACGCCTGAACGTCATCAGCTTATTTTAAAGCTTGTGAAGGAATATAATGTTGTGAAATTGCAGGAGTTAGTAGAAAGGACAAAAAGTTCGGAATCAACTATTCGTCGTGATTTAGCACAGCTAGAAAAACAACGCTTATTAAAAAGAGTGCATGGTGGAGCTTCCGTGTTATCGGGAAAAGGTCAAGAGCCTACAATGGTTGAAAAATCAACCAAAAACATTCAAGAAAAACGAGCGATTGCTAGTTTGGCAGCTTCTTTAGTTGAAAAGGGTGATTGTATTTATTTAGATGCAGGGAGTACAACGTTTGAAATGATTCCATATTTAATAAATAAGGATGTGACAGTTGTCACAAATGGATTGATGCATATAGAGGCTTTAGTTGAAAATCATATTCGTGCATATTTGCTTGGTGGAATGATGAAAAGTCAAACAAAAGCTTTAATTGGTGCAATGGCACAAGAAAGTATGCAGAAATATCGATTTGATAAATGTTTCTTAGGAGCAAATGGTGTGCATGAACAACTTGGATATACAACGCCAGATCCAGAGGAAGCACTACTAAAAAAAATGGCATTAACATTAGCGAATGAAGGATATTTTTTAGTTGATGAAAGTAAGTTTTCCGAAGTTGCGTTTGCTAAGATTGCTAATATTGAAGATGCGAAAATGATTACTAACGCACTAGAAGAGATAGAAGAATATAGGAAAAAAACGAATGTGATTGAGGTTGATAAATCATGATCTATACAGTGACATTAAATCCATCTATTGATTATGTTGTTCAAGTAGAGCCCTTTATGTTAGGAACTGTGAACAGAGCGGAAAAAGATATGAAATTCCCCGGAGGAAAAGGAATTAATGTATCACGCGTACTCCATCGTCTTGGTGTTCAAAATATTGCTCTTGGTTTTACAGGAGGATTTACAGGAGAATTCATTAAAAGTGTATTGAAAAGTGAAGATATTAATACTGATTTTGTTCAAGTAGATGGAGATTCAAGAATCAATGTGAAAATAAAAGGAAAAGAAGAAACGGAATTAAATGGCCAAGGTCCAATAATTACAGAAGAGCAGTTTCAGCAGCTTATGAAGAAGTTTGAAAAGATGCGAGCGGGGGATTTTGTTGTATTGGCTGGAAGCATTCCGTCCTCTATTCCTAAAAATTTCTATGAACAAATAGCGATGTATGGAGAAGAACGTGGTATTCAAGTAGTTGTTGATACAAGTGGTAGTGCTTTAAAGCATGTTATGAAAAATAACCCTTTTCTATTGAAGCCAAATCATTATGAACTTGGTGAATTGTTTGGAAAGGAACTTTCAACTGTAGAAGACATCCTTCCGTATGGAAAGAAATTAATTGCACAAGGTGTACAAAATGTTATTGTTTCTATGGCAGGAGAGGGCGCATTATTGTTTACAAATGATGGTGTGTATGAGGCAACTGTACCGAAAGGACAAGTTGTGAATTCCGTTGGAGCAGGAGACTCTCTTGTTGCAGGGTTTGTAGGAATATATGAACAAACAAAAGATATAATAAAAGCATTTCAATATGGTGTTGCAACAGGAAGTGCAACCGCGTTCTCAGCAGACTTATGTACGAAAGACAAGGTAGAAACATTATTATCGCAAGTAATCGTTACAAAACGATAGGGGGAACAGTATATGAAAATTACAGAATTGCTAAAAAAAGATACCATTATTATGGATTTGACAGCTTCAGATAAAGAAGCTGTCATTGATGAATTAGTAGAACGGTTGGAGAAAGCAGGAAGGTTAAATAGTCAAGCGGAATTTAAAGAAGCCATTTTAAAGCGAGAGGCACAAAGTACAACAGGAATTGGAGAAGGGATTGCAATCCCGCATGCGAAAACAAAAGCAGTTAAAGAACCTGCCATTTGTTTTGGAAGAAGTGTAAGCGGTATCAATTATGAATCTCTTGATGGACAACCTGCACACTTGTTTTTTATGATTGCTGCAAGTGAAGGGGCGAATAATACACACTTAGAAACTTTATCCTGTTTATCTACGTTATTAATGGATGAAGAATTTCGAAAACAACTATTAGAAGCGACAAGTCAAGAGGAACTTCTTCGTTTATTCGATGAGAAAGAGAATGAAAAAGAAGAGCATGTTGAGAATGTGAAACTTAAGAAAGATGAACCATATGTATTGGCAGTAACTGCTTGTCCGACTGGTATCGCTCACACATATATGGCTGCAGATAGTTTGAAAGCAAAAGCAGCGGAGTTAGGGATTGCGATAAAAGTAGAAACAAACGGCTCAACAGGTGTTAAAAATGCTTTAACAAAAGAAGATATTGAGCGAGCAACAGCTATTATTGTTGCAGCTGATAAACAAGTGGAAATGAATCGTTTCACTGGAAAATATGTAATACAAGTGCCGGTTGCAGATGGAATTCGGAAATCAGAACAACTCATTCAACGTGCGATTAAACAAGATGCACCGGTTTTCCAAGGAGTAAAAGATAGTAGAAACGCTGAAAAGACGGAAGAAGAACAAGGATTTGGTATATATAAGCACTTAATGAATGGCGTAAGCAATATGTTACCGTTTGTAGTTGGCGGCGGTATATTAATTGCATTAGCGTTTTCCTTTGGAGGAATTAAAGCGGAAGGACCTATAGCAGAGATGTTAATGAGTATTGGCGGCGGGAAAACGGGTGCGTTTCTATTTCTCGTTCCAATATTAGCAGGATTTATTGCGAGTTCTATTGCTGATCGTCCTGGATTTATGCCAGGGATTGTCGGTGGATTTCTAGCAGCACAAGCAAATGCTGGTTTTCTTGGTGGACTAATTGCGGGTTTTTTAGCAGGATATGTTGTTCTTGGTTTGAAAAAGGCATTTGCGAATTTACCAGTTCAGTTAGAAGGGATTAAGCCAGTTTTACTATATCCAGTCTTTGGACTATTAATTACAGGAATTTTGATGACGAAAGTTGTAAACCCACCTGTAGTTGCGCTGAATGAAGTTTTAACAAATTGGTTAAATAGTTTAGGTGGAACAAATGCTATCTTACTAGGGCTTATTTTAGGTGGTATGATGGCTATTGATATGGGTGGTCCAATTAATAAAGCTGCATTTACATTCGGAATCGCAGCAATTGAAGCTGGGAACTCTGGGATACATTCAGCTGTTATGGCTGGGGGAATGGTTCCTCCGCTTGCAATTGCACTTGCGACAACAATTTTTAAAGCAAAATATACAGAGGCAGAGCGTAAATCAGGGCTTACTAATTACATTATGGGAGCATCGTTTATTACGGAAGGTGCAATTCCGTTTGCAGCTGCAGATCCAATTCGTGTTATTGTAAGTTGTGTAGTTGGTTCAAGTATGGCTGGTGCATTATCGATGTTATTTCATATTACATTGCCCGCTCCTCATGGTGGCTTATTTGTTATTATGTTAGTGAATAAGCCCCTGTTATATATTCTGTCTATTGCAATTGGATCTATGATTTCTGCTCTTATGATGGGAATATGGAAAAAGAAAATACAATAAAAAATGTAAAGAACGGCTATCTAGTAGGTAGCCGTTCTTTTTTATAACGGTATATGTAATATTACCTTTTTAATTTGTAATAAAAAGGTAATATTATTTTGTTTCATGTAAAAAAATATGTATAGAAATAGAATAGAAATCTATTAAAAGTGATGTGAATCAAGGTAGAAAGGTAATTTTTTATATTCAAATGTATATTACAGACTATTAATAATTTGTTACGAATCGTTTGTAATTGTGTGATTTTCTTCATTAAAAAAAATCTGTTGTTATAATGAGGACACAAAAACAAAGCGAATGGAGGCTATTCATGAAAAAAATAGTTGGTATAGCAATAGCGGCGTTTTTTGGTTTTGGAATTTATGATTCTTCGGCTAAAGCGGAAACAGTTGTAACAACAGATGTACTCAATGTACGAGAAGAACCAACTGTGGAATCAACAGTTGTAGGAAAAGTGTTAAAAGGTCATGAACTACATGTTGTAAATACAGAAAATGGATGGTCACAAATTAAATGGAATGGTAAGGATGTATTCGTAAGCGCAGCGTTTACGAAAAATATGTATTATGTAACTGCAAATGCATTGAACGTACGTGCAGGAATGAGTGCGAGTTCAGAAATTCTCGGTACGCTAAAGAAAGATGATTTGATTGAAACAACGAATCAAATACAAAATGGTTGGCTACAATTTCATTATAATGGAAAAACAGCTTATGTTTATGCTTCTTTCTTAACAGAAAAAGCGCCTGTAAAAGTTGTAACACCTGTAAAGGAAAAAGCACCAGTAAAACAAGTGCAAACAAAGGCGCAAGTCGTACAATCAAAACCGGTAGTACAAGAAAAAAAGCAGACACAGGTAGTGCAATCAAAACCGAAAACTACAAGTGAACCTTCAGGTGGACGTGAACTAACGGTTGAAGCTACAGCATATACAGCTCATCCAAGTGAAAATGGTACATATGGCGGTCGAGTATTAACAGCAATGGGTCATGATTTAACAGCCAATCCGAATATGAAAGTGATTGCTGTTGATCCGAATGTGATTCCGTTAGGATCAAAAGTGTGGGTAGAAGGGTATGGAGAAGCGATTGCTGGTGATACTGGCGGTGCAATTAAAGGTAACCGTATTGATGTGTTAGTTGGCTCTGATGGAACTGCTAACCAATGGGGACGTAAGCATGTGAAAGTGAAAATTATAAAATAGTATATCATGAAAAAACCTGTTAGGAATTTCCTGACAGGTTTTTTGTATGTTAAAAGGGATATATAGTTCGACCAGTAATAATTTTATACATGCTACAAAATTGATTCTGTATATATTGTAGTGAATTGGATGATAATGAATCTTTATCAATTACTGTATGAAAGGAACGAAGCAGACAGTTTAACGCAAAATATAATTCTTCCTTGGTACAATCTTTTTCTTTTGTTGATATAGCAAGAATAAGTTCGTTTGTTAATTTTGAAAAATCAATAGGGGCTTGTCTTACATTCATGCTATCCCCTCCGATCATATTTTTTTATCATATATATGAAGAAGTGAAGAAATTATGTCTATTGTAAGAGTTTTATTAATATAATTTCATTTACCGAATTGAAAGAACTTGCATTTTAACAGTTAATATTGGTAAGATTGGATATAATGACGGAGTACATTACATAAAGAGAGTTGAAATATATGGAAGAAAAGCAACGTGAGAAAGTTGTTGTCATCATCGGTCCGACAGCTGTAGGAAAGACGAAGCTTAGCATTGAACTTGCAAAAGCGTTGAATGGTGAAATTGTTAGTGGAGACTCTATGCAAATTTATCGTACGATGGATATTGGGACTGCTAAAGTAACAGCTGATGAAATGGAAGGGATTCCGCATTATATGATTGATATTAAGGATCCAGAAGATTCGTTTTCTGTAGCGGAATTTCAAGAGCTTGTTCGCGGACATATTCGAGAAATTACAAAACGTGGGAAATTGCCGATTATTGTTGGTGGAACGGGTCTTTATATCCAATCTGTTCTATATGATTATCAATTTACAGATGAAGCAGGAGATACTGCATATAGAGAACGAATGGAAAAATTAGCTGAAGAACAAGGGGTAGAATTTGTACATAAAAAATTAGAAGAAGTAGATCCAGAAAGTGCAAAGCGTATTCATGCTAACAATGTAAGGCGTGTGATTCGAGCGCTAGAAATTTTCCAGACAACCGGGAAAAAAATGAGTGAGCAACTTGAAAAACAAAAAAATGAATTATTATATGATGTTGTCTTAATTGGCTTGACAATGGATCGTACAATGCTATATGATCGCATCAACTTACGTGTTGATCTTATGATGGAACAAGGGTTAGAGCAAGAAGTGAAACGCTTATATCAAAATGGTGTACGAGATTGTCAATCTATTCAAGCAATTGGTTATAAAGAGTTATATCGTTATTTTGCAGGAGCTACCTCGTTAGAAGAGGCGATATCGCAATTGAAAACAAATTCACGTCGATATGCGAAACGTCAATTAACTTGGTTTCGTAATAAAATGGATGTAGCATGGTTTGATGTTACAGATGGTGAAAAAACAGCAGAAATTTTGCGATATATAGAAGGAAAGCTCCAACTAAAGTCGAATAATAATTGAGTAGAGAAAAAGAGGAGGATTCGACATGAAGCAATCAATCAATATTCAAGATCAATTTTTAAATCAACTACGTAAAGAAAATACGTTTGTGACGCTGTACTTATTAAATGGTTTCCAGCTTCGTGGATTAATTAAAGGGTTTGATAACTTTACAGTTTTATTGGAAACAGAAGGTAAGCAACAGCTTATTTATAAACACGCTATTTCTACATTTATGCCTCAAAAGAATGTTGCAATTGAATTAGAATAGCAAATAAATGTACATAACAAAAAAGAGCGAGAATCTCGCTCTTTTTTTATTTATCTTGCACTTTCATGGAAATAACAAGAAACATGATTTAGGTTAAGCGATTCTAAATATAGTAAGTCGGATGTTAGTATCGCCTGTAGCAGGAATTGAGATTTCACCTAGAGTGGATTGAACAGTGATATTTGTGCCGGCTGTCAATGTTTCAATTGTTGTGAAAGAAAGAGAAGAACCAATTACATTACCAGAGAAATTATCACTTGGTACAGCTCCGTTTTGCGAAATACCTACTCCGAATGGTGCGCAAGCAGGTGCAGTGATAGAAATTGAAAAACTGATAACATAAACGCCATCTTCAAGAATAGTAAGTGTGTCAGTCCCATTGAAATTAATATTTCTAAGGTTAGAACTTGTGCTAAAGACGAAATTTTCCCCTAAATCTACAGTTTGAGAGTTAGAATTTTGTAGAACGGCTGTTGCGACTGGAAAGCTAGCTCCTGTTGCCCCAGTAGGCCCTTGAGGTCCAGTAGCGCCGGTAGGTCCTTGGATACCTTGAGGCCCGGTAGCCCCTGTAGGTCCTTGGATGCCTTGAGGCCCTTGAGGTCCAGTAGCCCCTGTAGGTCCTTGGATGCCTTGAGGCCCTTGAGGTCCGGTAGCGCCGGTAGGTCCTTGAACGCCTTGAGGTCCTTGAGGTCCAGTAGCCCCTGTAGGTCCTTGGATACCTTGAGGTCCGGTAGCCCCTGTAGGCCCTTGGATACCTTGAGGCCCTTGAGGTCCAGTAGCGCCAGTAGGCCCTTGAGGTCCAGTGGCCCCTGTAGGTCCTTGGATGCCTTGAGGCCCTTGAGGTCCAGTGGCCCCTGTAGGTCCTTGGATGCCTTGAGGCCCTTGAGGTCCAGTGGCCCCTGTAGGTCCTTGGATGCCTTGAGGCCCTTGAGGTCCAGTGGCCCCTGTAGGTCCTTGGATGCCTTGAGGCCCTTGAGGTCCAGTGGCCCCTGTAGGTCCTTGGATGCCTTGAGGCCCTTGAGGTCCAGTGGCCCCTGTAGGTCCTTGGATGCCCTGAGGCCCTTGAGGTCCAGTAGCGCCGGTAGGTCCTTGGATACCTTGAGGCCCTTGAGGTCCGGTAGCCCCTGTAGGTCCTTGGATGCCTTGAGGCCCTTGAGGTCCAGTGGCCCCTGTAGGTCCTTGGATGCCTTGAGGCCCTTGAGGTCCAGTAGCGCCGGTAGGTCCTTGAACGCCTTGAGGTCCTTGAGGTCCAGTAGCGCCGGTAGGTCCTTGAACGCCTTGAGGCCCTTGAGGTCCAGTGGCCCCTGTAGGTCCTTGAACGCCTTGAGGCCCTTGAGGTCCGGTAGCCCCTGTAGGTCCTTGAACGCCTTGAGGCCCTTGAGGTCCGGTAGCCCCTGTAGGTCCTTGAACGCCTTGAGGCCCTTGAGGTCCGGTAGCGCCGGTAGGCCCTTGGATACCTTGAGGTCCTTGAGGTCCAGTAGCGCCGGTAGGTCCTTGGATGCCTTGAGGTCCTTGGATGCCTTGAGGTCCGGTAGGTCCAGTAGCGCCGGTAGGTCCTTGGATGCCCTGAGGCCCTTGAGGTCCAGTGGCCCCTGTAGGCCCTTGAACGCCTTGAGGCCCTTGAGGTCCAGTAGCGCCGGTAGGTCCTTGAACGCCTTGAGGTCCTTGAGGTCCAGTAGCGCCGGTAGGTCCTTGGATGCCCTGAGGCCCTTGAGGTCCAGTAGCACCTGTAGGTCCTTGGATGCCCTGAGGCCCTTGAGGTCCGGTAGCCCCTGTAGGTCCTTGAACGCCTTGAGGCCCTTGAGGTCCGGTAGCCCCTGTAGGTCCTTGAACGCCTTGAGGCCCTTGAGGTCCGGTAGCGCCGGTAGGCCCTTGGATACCTTGAGGTCCTTGAGGTCCAGTAGCGCCGGTAGGTCCTTGGATGCCTTGAGGTCCTTGAGGTCCAGTAGCGCCGGTAGGTCCTTGGATGCCCTGAGGCCCTTGAGGTCCAGTAGCGCCGGTAGGCCCTTGAACGCCTTGAGGCCCTTGAGGTCCAGTAGCGCCGGTAGGTCCTTGAACGCCTTGAGGCCCTTGAGGTCCAGTAGCCCCTGTAGGTCCTTGAACGCCTTGAGGCCCTTGAGGTCCGGTAGGTCCAGTAGCGCCCGTAGGCCCAATTGTTCCAAATGGTGCAAATTCAATGAGTATAAGTTGTAATTCTTCAATTTGATCAATGATGCATTCAAGTATACAATCATCTAATCGGAATAATTTAGTGATGTATAGTAAATAGTTGACCAAGTTTTGAAGTTCAATAAATACGGCGCCTGGAACAAATGTAGGATTTTCTAATATGGTTATTAAATTTTTTATAATCGCAAGTCCGATTGCTTTTTGAGAAGAAGAAGTCTCTAAACATTTAATAAACTTTTTTAATAAGCATAATGTATCTATAAAATCTTCAATGGTCGATGGAGAAGGATTAAGGAATAGGTTAGGGATGGTTTTTGTTAAATGGGAGATAATTGCTCGGAATGTTCGAAGTTGGGATTTAGAAATCGGGATGGAGCTTAAGATTGGGATGCGTCCAGAATTATTAGGAAAACACGGTTTAGGTAGTTTATCATGACTATCAAAATAAGACATTCTTTTTTCTCCTTTCTTTTGGGATACGAACGAATTCATAATAGTAAATGCAAACAGGAAACAATCGGGACTAGTGAAAGTGGCTTGTTTCCGGAAAAATGAAGAAAATGCCTATTTTTAGGCATTTTCTGTTTGTGTTGCATAGAGATAATATCTTTTTAAGGAAATTTTCGATTTAAAGCCGACTAATTTTATGATTTCTTGTTCAGGTATTTGTTGTTTAATTAATCGTAAAATAAATGTATTTCGAAAATGTTGGCTGGAAATACCTTTACGTAAGTTAGCTCTTTTTACTTCAAGGCGAATCATTTTCTGAATTGCAATTTCAGTCAGTGCCTTCGGTGCATCATTTTCATATACCCAGCGATATGTACCACGGTTAAAATCAAATGCAATGAAAAAGGGATCATCGCTATGATAATTAGGTCGAACTGGTTCAGGGATATTTTTATAATAAGTGTATAGCTGTTTCTTATCGTCGGTAGTTAAGATTATAGTTCTTTCGACCCCAGAAACTGCAGGGACAGAAATCGAGTTTGTTTCAAAATGAATATGATGCATATTTAGTGATACAAGTTCTTGTAAAGATAAGCCATAATCAATGAGTAAAATTAAAATAGAAATATTACGATCTATTAGTAATGGACGAACGGATTGCTGTTTTTCTGATAATCCCTCTAGTGAAGTAACAATACGTTTTAAACGTTGTTCTTCTTCGGGTGAAATAAAATCTTCATCCCGTAATGCTCGATTCGGTTGAATGACGATTTCCATATTTTTTAATGGATTTGGTAGGTTTAAAAATTGATACAATCTGTTCAACACGATAAATACGCGGTGCATTGTTTTTTCGGAGTAGTGTCGCTTCATTTTTAAATCATAAAAATAATCTTCATAGTCTTTTGTACAAAGTGTGGACCATATATTACTAGAGGGAAGCCTTTTATTTTTTTTTAGCCAATGTCCGAAATCTTCAATATCATAAACGTACCTTTTAATGGTTGAAGGCTTTCTACCTTTACTTAATAAAAAAGTAGAAAAGGCTTGCACTGTATCATGGAGCTCTGTTGTTTCCATAGTTCCACCACCCTAGTTATTTCTTATATTATAGCAAACTTTTCTGAAAATAGCCGTTTATAAGGTGAATATATGAATAGTATTATTGGATAAGTAGATAAAAAGAGGTGAGTACATGGAACAATCAATGCGAAAGAAAAATAATAATCAAATTAATATTGTGTTAAATCACCGAAAAAAATTTTCAGTACCTGCTTCGGAAAATAAGGCGCTTCTTTCTAATGAAACAGCTACAAAACATGAGATGCTACAGAAGATTGAAGAGGAGATGGGAAAGCTTGTTGGAATGGAAGAAATCAAAAAAATTATAAAAGAAATCTATGCTTGGATTTATGTAAATAAAAAGAGGCAAGAAGCAGGACTGAAATCAGAAAAACAAGTACTACACATGTTGTTTAAAGGGAATCCTGGCACAGGAAAAACAACCGTTGCAAGATTGATTGGGAAATTGCTATTTGAGATGAATGTTTTGTCGAAGGGCCATCTAGTTGAGGCAGAACGTGCTGATCTTGTTGGTGAATATATCGGACATACCGCACAAAAAACGAGAGATTTAATAAAAAAAGCGATGGGTGGCATTTTGTTTATTGATGAGGCATATTCGTTAGCGCGTGGTGGAGAAAAGGATTTTGGGAAAGAAGCAATCGATACACTTGTAAAGCACATGGAAGATAAGCAACATGGTTTTGTGTTAATTTTAGCTGGATATTCAAGGGAAATGAACCATTTTCTTTCTCTGAATCCAGGTCTACAATCGCGTTTCCCTTTTATCATTGAGTTTGCTGATTATACAGTAAATCAATTGTTGGAAATTGGGAAAAGAATGTATGATGAGCGAGAGTATCAGTTGTCGAAAGAGGCGGAGTGGAAGTTCCGCGATCATTTACATGCTGTAAAATATTCATCCCAAATTACATCTTTTAGCAATGGGCGATATGTTCGGAATATTGTGGAGAAATCCATTCGGACACAGGCGATGCGTTTATTGCAAGAAGATGCGTATGATAAACGTGATTTGATTGGGATAACGAGTAGTGATTTAACACTTGAAGAGGAAACGCACAGTCTCTAAACTGTGCGTTTATTTTTTATTTCGTATTTTTTGTTTTTGCGCGGTATTCTAATTTGCTTTTCGGACTTTGATCTGCTGCATCTGATGCAAGTCCTTGTGGATTAACACTATTACTTTGCCCGCGATTTCGTTTGTTATTTCCCTTAGCCATTAAAAAACCTCCTATTTTTCTTTTGCTTTTCGTTGATAGGCATTATGATAACGCTCCATCTTCAAACTTTTTTCATGCGCAGAATTAGGGTCGTGTTCAATTTGATTAACAGAGCTTTTTTGAGCTCCTTTGTTTACGTGATTGGTCATTAGATTCACCTCTCTTTAAAATTTAGTATGAGCACTCTAAAGAGAAAAAAACAATGGAAAAGAAAAAACCTCTTTACGTTACGTAGTAAAGAGGTATGATTGCTATTTATGAAGGGAACGCTCCTTATTTTCCAATCGTCTATGTGGTAAGTGCCATTTATAATGAATGGAAATCATACGGAAGCAAACAATGAAAATAAACAATGTATATAGAGCCCAGTCACTTACGATTATTTTGGCGCCGATTAAAAAACCTGCTAAAATCGTCCAAAAAGCATAGACCTCTGCACGAAGGACGAGAGGCTTACGACGTGCTAGTAAATCTCGAATGATACCACCGCCAATTCCTGTTAAAACAGCTGCAACAATTGTAGCACTAATAGGTAAATGAAGCTTTTGTGCATAAAGTGCACCTTGTACTGCAAATGCAGATAAGCCGATAGAGTCTGTTATATTTTCCCACCTTTTCCAATGTTTAATTAATTTATTAGGAAATAAAAAAATAATTGTCATTGACAATAGCGCGATTTGAAAAAGCATATCTTGTTGCCAAAACGCGCCGATTGGATAGCCGATGAGTAAATTGCGGAGGGCACCTCCCCCAAATGCAGTTGCCATTCCTAAAATATATACCCCAAAAATATCATAATCTTCTTCCATTGCAACAATTGCTCCGCTAAGTGCAAAAGCGATTGTACCAATGATACTAAAAATCTCCCATGCCATGAATTTTCTCCCCCGCTAACTAGATGAAATGTGCTTCCTCTGCTATTATATTAGAAGGCTTAAAATTCGAAAAGGATGAGTGAATATATTTGATGGAAGAAAAAGAAAAAGTCATATTAGTTGGTTGTCAGTTACCACAAGATGATGATGAACGGTTTATGTATTCAATGACAGAACTTGCTTCGCTTGCAAAGACGGCGCGTGCAGAAGTTCTTCTTTCCACAACACAAAAGCGCCCGAAATTTCATCCAGCCACTTATATTGGAAAAGGAAAATTAGACGAACTTGTCACGCTTTCAGAGGAATTAGAACCGGATGTTATTATATTTAATAATGAATTAACACCTAGTCAAATTCGTAATATATCTTCTGTTTTAGATGCGAGAGTCATTGATCGAACGCAACTCATATTAGATATTTTTGCTCAGCGTGCAAAATCAAGAGAAGGGAAGTTGCAAGTTGAGCTGGCTCAGCTACAATATATGATGCCGCGTCTTATGGGACAAGGATTAGTGTTATCACGGCTTGGAGGTGGAATTGGTACGCGAGGCCCAGGTGAAACGAAACTGGAAACAGATCGAAGACATATTCGGTCTCGTATTGATGAAATTAAGAAGCAGTTAGCAGTCGTTGTAGAGCATCGAAAAAGATATCGCGAACGACGAAAAAATAATCAAACATTCCAAGTAGCATTAATTGGTTATACGAATGCCGGAAAGTCTACGTTATTTAATAGATTAACGGAAGCAGATACATTCGAAGAAAATTTACTGTTTGCAACGTTAGATCCAACGACAAGAAAAATGCAATTACCTTGTGGTTATACGGTATTGCTTACTGATACAGTTGGATTTATTCAAGATTTACCGACTTCATTAGTTGCCGCGTTTCGTTCGACTTTGGAAGAGGCCGGCGAAGCTGATGTGATTTTACATGTTGTTGATGCTGCAGATCCGAATTATGCAGGGCATGAACAAACAGTAAAACAATTATTAACGGAACTTGGGATTGATCATATTCCGGTTATTACAGTGTATAACAAGAAAGACAAATTACATCAAAATTTTATTCCATTTCCGAAAAGCGATTTTCTTATGACAAGTGCATTTCAAGAAAATGACTTATTCAATTTAAAACAGGCAGTGGAAAAGAAAATGATTGAAGAGATGGAACCGTATAAAGTTAAGATTCCTCCAAGTGAGGGGAGGTTGTTGGCGCTTTTAAAAACGGATACGGTATTAACGAGTATGGTATTTAAAGAAACTGAATTGTTATACGAGTGTACAGGGTATATATTTACTCATTCTGCACTCAACGAATCACTGCAAAGATTTTTAGTGGGAAAAGGAGAATAGAAGCATCATGTTTGATCGTTTGAAAAATGGAGAAAAACTTGCCCCAATTGTAAAAGAAATAGAAAGTCAAATTCAAGACATACATAAACGTGTGGATGAAGTAATTGAAAGCAATCAATTTCGTGTATTAGAAAGTTTTCGTAAACATAAAATTAGTGATTCACACTTTATCCCGACAACAGGGTATGGTTATGATGATATTGGGCGAGATACGTTAGAAAAAGTGTATGCAGATGTATTTGGAGCGGAAGCTGGACTTGTTCGTCCGCAAATTATTTCCGGTACGCACGCAATTTCGACAGCTTTATTTGGTATATTACGCCCAGGTGATGAATTATTATATATTACAGGAAAGCCATATGATACGTTAGAAGAGATTGTTGGTGTACGTGGTAAAGGTGTTGGTTCTTTTAAAGAATATAACATTGGATATAATGCAGTTCCATTAACAAGTGAAGGGCGCGTTGATTTTAAAGCAGTGGAAGCTGCGATTCATGAAAAAACAAAAATGATTGGTATTCAGCGTTCAAAAGGATATGCAACTCGTCCATCATTTACAATTGCAGAAGTGAAAGAAATGATTTCATTTGTAAAGGAAATCAAACCAGATGTTGTTGTATTTGTAGACAACTGTTACGGTGAATTTATTGAAGAGCAAGAGCCATGTCATGTTGGCGCGGACTTAATGGCTGGCTCTCTTATTAAAAATCCAGGCGGCGGTATTGTAAAAACAGGCGGCTATATTGTCGGAAAAGAAGAATATGTAGAAGCTTGCGCTTATCGCCTGACATCTCCAGGTATTGGAGCGGAAGCAGGTGCGTCTTTATATAGTTTGCAAGAGATGTATCAAGGCTTCTTCTTAGCGCCGCACGTTGCTGGTCAAGCGCTAAAGGGAGCGATTTTTACCGCGGCCTTTTTACAAAGGTTAGGGATGAATACATCGCCAACTTGGGATGCTCCGAGAACGGATTTAATTCAATCTGTTCAATTTGATGATAAAGAGCGTATGATCGCGTTTTGTCAAGCGATTCAATATGCATCCCCTATTAATTCGCACTTTACACCGTATCCGAATTATATGCCTGGTTATGAAGATGATGTGATTATGGCTGCGGGTACGTTTATTCAAGGTGCGAGTATTGAGTTATCGGCAGATGGTCCGATTCGTCCGCCATATGTTGCTTATGTGCAAGGTGGTTTAACATATTCTCATGTTAAGATTGCGATTTGTTCTGCAATTGATGCGCTAATTGAAAAAAACTTATTAACGATTTCTTGAGGGGAAGCTGTCGATTTTTTCGGCAGCTTTTTTAGTTTGTTTTTCGATTTTAAAAAAGAATAAAAAAATTTACAAAAAAATCATGTAAGAAAAGCTAACATGTATTGACATCAAACATAACATAATATAAAATGAGAAACAGTTAAGGCGAAGGAGGAACTGAAACAATGAAAGAAGATAGACGTTCTGCCCCGCTGTTTCCTATTGGAATTGTAATGGATTTAACACAACTATCTGCTCGTCAAATTCGCTACTATGAAGAACACAATTTGATTTCTCCAACCCGTACAAAGGGAAATCGTAGATTGTTTTCATTTAACGATGTAGATAAGTTGTTGGAAATTAAAGACTTGTTAGATCAAGGGCTAAACATGGCTGGTGTTAAACAAGTATTACAAATGAAAGAAAATCAAACAGAAGCAGTGAAAACAAAAGAAGAAACAAAAGAAATTTCAAAAGCTGAGCTTCGTAGAATTCTTCGAGATGAATTGCAACATACTGGTCGATTCAATCGAACTTCATTACGACAAGGTGATATTTCGAGGTTTTTTCACTAAGGGTTACTGATTCTGAAGGTGATTAGAGGGATTAAGGAGGAATTTATAATGGCAAAGTATACGAAAGAAGATATTTTTCGTTTAGCGAAAGAAGAGAATGTAAAATACATCCGCTTGCAGTTTACAGATCTTTTAGGAACAATTAAAAACGTAGAAATTCCAGTAAGCCAATTAACAAAAGCATTAGATAACAAAATGATGTTTGATGGATCTTCAATCGAAGGATTCGTACGTATTGAGGAGTCCGATATGTATTTATATCCAGATTTAGATACTTGGGTAATCTTCCCTTGGACTGCTGAAAAAGGGAAAGTCGCTCGTTTAATTTGTGATATCTATAATGCTGATGGAACTCCGTTTGAAGGGGACCCGCGTAATAACTTAAAACGTGTCCTAAAAGAAATGGAAGCGTTAGGTTTTACAGACTTTAATCTTGGACCAGAGCCAGAATTCTTCCTATTTAAAGTTGATGAAAAAGGGAATCCAACATTAGAACTGAATGATAATGGTGGATACTTCGACCTTGCGCCGATGGATTTAGGGGAAAACTGTCGTCGTGATATCGTTCTTGAACTTGAAGAAATGGGATTTGAAATTGAAGCATCTCACCATGAAGTTGCGCCAGGACAACACGAAATTGATTTTAAATATGCAAGTGCAATCCGTTCATGTGATGACATTCAAACATTTAAACTTGTTGTAAAAACAATTGCTCGTAAACATGGTTTACACGCGACCTTTATGCCAAAACCACTATTTGGAGTAAATGGTTCTGGTATGCACTGCAACTTATCATTATTTAAAAATGGAGAAAACGTATTTTACGATCAAAACGGTGACTTACAATTAAGTGATGATGCACGTCATTTTATTGCAGGTATTTTAAAACATGCGCCAGCATTTACAGCGGTAGCAAATCCAACGGTAAACTCTTACAAACGTTTAGTACCTGGATATGAAGCACCTTGTTACGTAGCATGGTCTGCACAAAACCGTAGCCCATTAGTGCGTATTCCGGCATCTCGTGGTATAAGTACACGTGTTGAAGTGCGTAGTGTTGACCCAGCTGCAAATCCATATCTAGTAATGGCAACATTATTAGCAGCAGGCCTTGACGGAATTAAAAACAAATTAACTCCGCCAGCTGCAGTAGACCGCAACATCTATGTAATGACAAAAGAAGAGCGTGAAGAAGCAGGTATCGTTGACTTACCAGCAACATTAGCGCAAGCATTACTTACACTACAATCTAACGAAGTGATATGTAAAGCGTTAGGTGAACACTTACTCGAACACTTCATCGAAGCGAAAGAGATTGAATGGGATATGTTCCGCACGCAAGTCCATCAATGGGAACGCGATCAGTATATGTCTCTTTATTAATATTTAAAAAATAAAAAACGCGGTTTCTGTACAATAAGGAACCGCGTTTTTTATTGATTTGCAACCATTGACTATCTGAAGATGCTTTTCCGAGAGTTTTTACTGCTTCTTCTTGTGCTCCAGGTAAAATATGCGAGTACTTATTTAAAGTAATGAAAACAGCTTTATGACCTAAACGTTCCGATACAATTTTAGGATGTACACCTTGTTTCAATAATAAGGTAGCATGCGTATGACGTAGATCATGAAAACGAATCATTTTTAATCCAGACTTCTCAATATATGTTTTAAAGTTTACATGGAATTGTGAACGAAATACTAAATTGCCTAATTGAGAGCAGACAACAAAATCTAAATTGCGATAAGCTTGTCCGGCTTTTAATTTTTCTTGGTTTATACGCAATTTATGTTTTTGTAGTGCTTCTATAGTTCCATTGTCAATTGGAATTAGACGTTTAGAGTTTTTGGCTTTTTGTATCTAAAATTAATTTACAGTCGTGAGATAATGATTGATTGAAATCGTCTTGTTTTTGAAATCAATATCTTGCCAGCGAAGACCTAAGATTTTTCCCATACGCATGCCTGTAGTGATTGCTAATACATAAGCAATGTGATATCGTGATTTTTGAGATACGTTTATAAAGTGCTTCACCTCTTCCTCATCCCACACTTGGAATGAGATTTTTTCTTTTCTTGGACTTTCTACCATTCTTGCAGGGGTAAATGGAATCAGTTTAAATTTTATGGCTTGATTTAAGGCTGTACTTAGAACTGTATGAACTAAATGAATCGTATTTGCAGCCATAACTTCACTTAATTTGCTATAGAATCGTTGAATGTGCATAGCGTTCGATTTTTCGAGCTTTATTTCACCTGAATGAGGAATTAAGTGATTTTTTATAATTCCTTTATACTCATCATAGGTACTTTTCTTTACATTAATTTTTTTAGCTTCAATCCATTCATTTAAAAAGGTTTTTACTGTAACTTTAGATGGTTGAATGAAAGTCCCCTCATTCGATTCAGTAATTTTTTTCGCAACATCTGCTTGAGCTTCTTTTTTCGTTTTATATCCCGAAAATCATTTCTATCTTCTTTTACCTGTCTCCGGATCTGGCCTGATATCGACAACAATGCACCATTTTGTTCCTCTTTTTTGAATATGTCCTTTCACTTTAAACACTCCTTCATTATGATTTGAATCTTGTGTAAGTCAGTTGTAATTTTTTCGCTATAAAACTACATTTTGGACATATCAGCGATGAGTTTATAACAAAGGCGTTATTTTATAGCAATGTGAAAAGAGCACACAGAAAATGTGTGCTCATAACAATATAAATTATTTTAAGGACTATGATATATCATCAAGGGCTTTATAAATATAACTATACATGTGGTAAAAGAGATACTTTGGATTGTATTTTTGTTTCCAGTTCATAATAATCACCTTTCATACAAATAGTTTAATTATATTATACAGTTGTTAATTTGAATGTTAAGAAAACTAGATGTAAATTAAGGTGAATTTAAACAAAATTCTTATTTTATTAAGAAACAAGGAATGGTAGATAAATGAATACATGAATGCTTGGATGTTAGTGGTGTAAAAGCAAAAGAACCCTTTATAAAAAGGATTCTTTTGGCAGTTAACTTAACAATCATAATCATAATCATGGTCGTGTCTATGGCAATATTCATTGCAATGATTGTTCTGATCATTACAGCAAATACAAAAGGTTTTTTTGATAAATAAGCTCAAAAAACCAGGTTGAGAACTAGAGGTTGAGACGGTGAGGCTTTCAAAATTTTCAACTTGAAAAAATCTTGTAGCTCCTGTAGGTATAGTCACGGTAATGGGCGAATTAGTATTTCTTGATCGAATGGTTACGGTCATAGGAAGTTCCTTTTCAGGTACTAATAGCTGAAGGAAAGTTGAATTTGGATTTTCGGAAAAATCTTCAAAAATAGTTTGAGCGGCTCCAGGTAATATTGTAATGGTTAATGGGATATTACCAGTTAAATTTTCTCTAAAACCGGCTATAGTGTGAGTATCGATAAAGCAATTATTGGTTGATTGAAATGAATGGGAAATTTTTTGGTTTTTATAATACTTTTTACCATCTTTATAAAAGTAATCAGCCATATTTATGTTACTCTCCTTTCTTTGAGATATCTATATAGAGTATTCATTAGAAAGGAGAAAGGCTTATACAGAAAAATAAAATCCGCTTTATCAATTTGAACTAAAACGCTATTAAGTTGAAAGAGTGTAGATATGAAGACAGAAATTGATCTCCAAAATATCGATACAGCTATTCAGGCTTTATTAGAGATTAAAAAGGAATACATGAAAGTAAAGTGATTCAATGAAGAAGCTAAATAATATAAATACAACATGTTAGAATCAAACATTCATTTAATCATTAATCACTTTGATAAGTCACGAAAACTTTGGAATTGCAAATACGGAAAACACGAGCCTTACTTCGGAAACTTGCTTAAACGATTTTCGAATTTAGAGAATCTCAATCACTATATAAAAGAAATGAAACTGTTACGAGAAAGAGGGGGATGAAATGCATCCTAAAAGACGAGATAATCAAGATCGTTATTTACGGGCTGCTCAAGTAAAAGGATTTATTAAAAAGACAGCAGATAATAAAGGATTGACTAAAGAGCAAGTGCATCAAAGATTGACAACAAATTACAAAAAGATGTTCAAAATTGAGGTTCTTACGCACTTTTGGTGAAGGAATACAAGAAATGGTATAGTAAGATAAAAAGGAGTATTCCATTTTATATATATTGTTATTCCTTCATTTGAAGGTATTGAACTTATGTCTTCGTTTCAAGCGGCCCACACTCATGTTTATATCCTAAAATCCATCTGTAAATCATGCCCCTGCCCTTCTTGTGGAAAGATTTCATCACGAGTACATAGTCGTTATACACGTTTTGTTCAAGACTTAGCTATTCAACAAACATCTATTCACTTACAATTACAAGTAAAGAAATTCTTTTGTGATAGCCCAGCATGCTCGACACGGATATTTACCGAGCGATTCGCGTGGCTTCAATCATATCAACGAAAAACGAATCGCTTGCAAGAAATTTTACAGAAAATTGTTCTATCCATAAACTGTACAACTGCATCTAAAGTGACGGAATCACTAGGATTTCAAACAAGTCATGATACACTTCTTCGCTTACTCTATAAAATGGAGCCGTCTACGTACCAAAACTTATTTAACATTGGAATTGATGATTTTGCTTTTAAAAAACGCAATCGCTAGTATCTCGATCACATCTCTTACGGTCTATATGGAGTGAGGTGGAATATGAAGAGTGGAAAAATAGCATACCAGAAATATTTCGAACAGAGTTTCCTAAGTTGAAAAAAGTTCATCGCATGATTCAAGATTTCCCATCTATTGTTCGTGAAAAACGAGCTAAAGGCTTAGCAAATTGGCTTATAACATATAAAGATATTCCATTTCCTGCTATTCGAACGTTTATAAATTATGTGGAGAAAGATATAAAAGCAATTACTGCAGCATGTTCTCTTTCATTTAGTAACGGCATAACAGAAGGACATATTAATCGACTTAAAACAATCAAACGAATGATGTATGGACGTGCGAGTAGCAAACTATTAACACAAAGAGTGTTAATAACTTTGTAGGAAAACATCCAAATCTCTTTACATGGGGACATATAGATCCTCACCAAAAGTGCGTAAGAACCACTTTAGTTTAGCGGTTACACCTTTATACCCCTTGGCTTGTAATTCTTTAAAAATTCTAGTTCCGATTCATCCTTTACCCACATATTCTCGAACGATTTCTTCAAATGGCGCGATTAACTTATCTTCTTTTTCTTTTCTTTGATAAGTAGGGAATTTCTCTGCCTTTAATGCTTTTCTTACTGTATTTCTTGAAACACTTAATAATTTGGTAATAGATCGAATGGAATGTCCTTCTTGTTTTAATGCTCGAATGGTTGTCCACTTTTCGATTGTAATCATCCCCTTACTTGCAACTCCTCTCATTTTGCTATGAGAGAATTGTATTTTCTGTTTTAGAGGTGGGTCAATTTTCGTTGCGAAAAGTGGATCAGTTTTCATTGTAAATCTACAACTAGCTGATGATGCACACTGCCATCGCAAACTACCGAGGGATATGGGAGGAACTGACGAGTTCAATAACCTAATTATTGTACATGAATTTGTTCACAGACTGATACACGCCACAAATGAAGAGACGATTAGAAAATATATGATAATACTTCAATTGAACGATAAACAATTGAAGAAAATAAACAAGCTCCGTAAAGTTTGTAATCTAGTTGTTTTAGTATAAAAGGATAAGATGGGACGCTGTATGCGATGAAAGTCGCACGTACAGTGTTAAGCAGGGGAAAAGATGGAGATAACTTCAAAGTCTTACCTATCGCAACTAATTGAAAGAGCAGGTCTTGAACAAAGAGTGCTCAAGACCTGCTTTTAATATACACGTTTAACTGTTAATAAATGGTGAAAACTGGTCGGCATATTTAGTAGGTGTAAATTTAATTAATTCATATTCAGCAACTTGATGTTTATAAAAAGGATCTTCCATTAGTATTTCTTGGACAGCGACCTCATCATCTGAGTTAACTAAAATAACGCCACCTATTCTAGGATCACGTCGTCCAGAAAAAATGAAGCTGTTCCTTTTGTAATGTTTATCTAAGAAATCTACATGCTCTTGCAGAAAATTTTCAACGACATTTAATGGTTTCACATACTTTAAAAGAACTATAAACATAGCTTCATCACCCTTCTAGGTATATATATATTCATTATACACCTAAAATTTTGAAAAGTATTTTAGTAAACTAAAAAAATCTATTCTTTTTACTTTTATGATTAAACGGTATGAATTTATTTCAAAACTATTGCAAGAGAAATCTTAATAAAATCCTTATTTTAATCGAAAGTGTGATGTTAAATGAAACGGGATAAAACATTAGAAGAAAACTTATTAGTTATATCTAGTGAACTTAAAAAGATTTTTTTGATGAATGAAATCACTAAATTTATTCTTAAACCGTTTAAGAGAAATCAAACAAAGGGGTGAATAAATAAAACGGGAATATTTTTGTCCATGTTGCGGATTATTCTTCTGGCAACAACAATATGAGGAATGTAATGAATGGTAATTAAGACAAAATCGTTATTTGAAAAAATACCAGCTTAAATATTGCGTACATACATTTAAGCTGGAACAAACAAATAAAGTTATTGTTTGTGTTTTTCCTCTTTATTAAGGAAAAATACGACGAATATTGCTAGGAGTATAGGAAACCAAACTTCGTGTGGCATATTAAAACCTCCTTAAAACATATTGTTACTGTATTTTACCATATATAATGGTTTCAATGTAAGGCAACGAAAAAGATGAGTTTATAACG
The DNA here is from genome assembly GCF_000017425.1 of Bacillus cytotoxicus NVH 391-98. Classification (GTDB taxonomy): domain Bacteria; phylum Bacillota; class Bacilli; order Bacillales; family Bacillaceae_G; genus Bacillus_A; species Bacillus_A cytotoxicus. The sequence goes on along the minus strand of NC_009674.1, from coordinate 2,461,872 downwards.
AAAAAGATGAGTTTATAACGAAAAAGATGAGTTTATAACAAAAACGCTATTTTATAAAAGAATCAAGTGAGAAATAAATATCTGACTTGATTTGAAATTAAAAATATAAACCTTTGCCCACTGGCTGAACAGTTTCTAGTACAGTACCAACCATTTCTTCATTAATTAGGGTTCTTATAATCCAAGCTGAGAGGTCTTGTGCAGCAAAGCAACCTGCAGCAGTCGAAATATTGCCTTCGTTTACGAAACTTTGTTCAATAACGTCTACATCAAATTCTTTAAGTTGTTCTACTACGGATGGATATGTAGTTGCTTTTTTGCCAGTTAACAATTTTTTAGCTCCTAGTAGTAGTGAACCAGAACACATCGAGCCTATTAATTGTCTTTGAGGATTTACATGGATGTTATTAAGATATTGTTGATTTTTATATAAATCTTGTACACCCTTACCACTTGCAAATATTACAGCGTCAGTAAAAGGGATATCGGATATGCTTCCTGTCATGGGTATACGTAAACCAGACATGGATACATGAGTTTTTTCTGTTCCTAATAGTTGGACCTCCCAATCAGAAATACCACCAACTAGATGTACACGATTTAATAAATCCCATGGTAAAAAAACATCTATATCAGTGAAGTTATCGAAACAGACTATTGCGATTTTCATTCTCTAACCTCCGTAATCGAAATATTGAAAACATTTAAATTATAACACTTTCAAGTATATTTAGTGAGGTTTAAGTTTTTTGCTAACTATAGTAGATAGGAAAAAGTGTATTGGATTGTAGAGAAACGCCACAAAAATTTCATTTTGTACAGATTAGAAGATTATTCAATAGATAAAGAGCAGTTAGCACAAGTTCATCGCTGCTCTTCAAATGGACTTTAACGCGGCATGTATTTGTCTGGAGGAACATGGGGATATGTGTATGCGAGATAAAATTATAAAAGCAGCCTCCTTATGAACTGCACCCTCTAAATTTGTTTGTATGACTTCATAAACAGTTTGGAGATTAGGATATTTTTCGAAACAACGCTCTCAATCCCTTCTTTCTGAGGTATTCAGATGATTGGGATGAATCCAAAACCATCTGGCAAGACGTTTTCTAGCTATTTGATAGGTAGGAGATGGGTGATTCGCATGTTTCTGTTTGCGCCTTATCCCTCCAACAAGTGTGCACACAGCCGAAAAGGTGCCGTTATCCGCCTTCTTACGGATAAGTGGATTAATCGTTTTAAGTGTTTTTCCCTCTTTTTCAAGACGCATAATAGATTCAAGACACCCTTGAGCTGGACTGATGCGCCAACGATTGGTAGTAGGTGGAGTCATCATTTTCATGTATTTTTTAATCGTTCTCCAATTTAAATGATATTCTTTCGTTAGGGAATTGATAGATTTCCCGGAGCGATGGGCTTTCTTTATTTCTTGAATCAAGTCCCACTTTCGTTTCTGGCGTATGAGTTTTATTTTTTCTGCTTTTGTTAACGCTGTTTCAATGGAAATAGATGAAGTTTCATTCCAAGTAATAGTAGAAGGAGCGGCTGACAAGAGGAACGTATCTAAATGTTTCCTAGCATTTTTAATAAAATACCAGCGATCATATACTTGAAGAATAGAAGAACTTGCGTCAGAAATTCCTTGACGAAAACTTGTAAAACCATCGCAACTCACGACTTGAATGTGAGGAGGTTGTTTCAACCATTCCGCTAGTGTTTCAGGTGAACGATTCGGTAATAGCGCTAATGGTCTATGATGACGTAGGTAGATCACAAATAAGTGTCCCATACTGGACTTAACCAAGAGATAGGGTACATCATGGTTTACTCCTTTTCTTTTATTATATCAATGTAGTACACAAAAGAGCAATTCACCAAAAGTCCGTAAGAACCACTTTCATTTTGCACTAAACAGGATTTTATAAGGGCTCTAAAAATTTTATCTGGACAATAAAAAAAGTAAATTAGTATCACTAAATAATATAAAATCTGAAAAAATATCAAAATTTTCAGTTGAGTATTTGGAATTTTATAATACGGATAATACACTACTCTATTCAATTATAAATAGTTTACTCCACTTACACTGTAATAGGATAGGATTAGACAAAAGTGTGGAACTAAAAGTCAGAACAATAATAAGTAATTACTTAAAATATGTTATCAATAATAACAACCTTTAATGGATTGTATCGCTATTTACCCATACTATTTTCGTAGTTCAGCCATATTGCGTATTTAGCATTTCAAGATTCTTATAAAACCCACAGAGTCATTGTAATTGTCTCTGTAGGTTTTATGTATTGGCTCAAATCCTTTTGAGAGGAATTATCTTTGTATATTAATTTTAATTTTTTGTTTTTTTCATTTTCAACACCCTATGCGACTTTTTATTTGTTGTAGTTGTATGGTAGCTTTTTCTCTAGCACGACTTGCCCCTTTGTGTAAAATACTTTGCAAGAAATCTAAATTCTCCATGTACATATGATACTTCTTACGTGGCTGTTCCAGCTCCCGATTTACTACATCAAACACCTCTTGTTTAACCTGTCCCCACCCTATGCCAGTTTGATAGTGCTCTTTCATTTTTTCTATTTCTTCTGATGTGGCGAACTCTTTGTATAATGCAAATAACGGTGAAGTAGTATGGTCTTTGGGTTCTGTTGGTAGTGTAGAATCTGTCTTAATTTTAAATATGAGTTTTTTCAATTTGGATGGGTCTTCAAATAATGGAATCACATTTCCGTAACTTTTACTCATTTTCCTACCATCTAGGCCAGGAAGCATTTCTGTATTTTCCTGTATTATATATTCTGGAAGAGAGAACGTTTCTCCATATGTATGATTGAAGTATGAGGCTATATCTCTTGCTATTTCTACATGTTGAATTTGATCTTTTCCTACAGGGACAAAATTAGATTGAAACATTAATATATCAGAAGCCATAAGGATGGGATATGTATACAATCCCATGTTAATTCCATGATCAATGTCTATGCCTTCTTCTCGATTTTTGTTAATCTTACCTTTATAGGCATGGGCGCGATTCATTAATCCTTTTGGTGTTAGGCAAGATAAAATCCAATGCAACTCCAAAATCTCTGGTATGTCGGATTGGCGATAAAAAATTACATTTTCAGGGTCTAGACCAAGGGCCAACCAAGCAGCTGCAATTTCATATGTAAAGTTTCGGAAATATTGTGAATTCTGAATAGCATTTAATGCATGGTAGTCTGCTATAAAATACATTCCCTGTAGATTTGAATTCTTTGCCATTTCTAATGCTGGTTTAATCGCTCCAATATAGTTTCCAAGGTGGGGATGGCCTGTCGGTTTAATTCCTGTTAATACAATAGGTTTATTCATATCGTTTACCTCCCAAGTGTAAAAAAGTAAAATAAAAAAGGATTCCTTATCCAAAGAAGAACGAGAGATCCCATAGTACCACCCTCATTAGTTGTACAAAACAAATCGCTTTGTGCATTCTAAAATACAGTTTCTTTTTTGTAAAGGAGGAATAATTCGTCAAATCTTTTTTCTATAGTTTCAGATTGAGGTTCTATAGCCCGTTCCAAAACTTTACGCACACTGATTTTTAGCAACTATCATCTCCCTGAAGTGCTACAAATATGTACTATTCTCTATTCATTATATATAAGAATACCTCTTTCTTTACATTTTAACTATATTTTCAAAAAATTCAATCTATATTATATAGATTTAGATTTCTGGAGGCTTTGTTACAAAGTTTCTTAACAGATAAAAAGTTGGTATGAGTGGTTAGCATTGTATTTCAGCATTCATTATAATTGCCAGTATGAAATATCATAAATAATGAAGGATAATGTTAAAGAATTGATTGAATATGGCGAACGGATTCCACACTACCATAAGGATTTCCTTATAATTTTATTTTGGAGTCACAGAAGCGGTTGCATTTCCCTGGCGAATTGGTTTTTCTTCCAAATTGGATTATAGGAGGAAGCAATGAAATATGCACCGTTCATTCCTTACTATGAATCTGAAATATACAAAAATAAAATTGATTACTACAAAGATTTAGAAATGCAACTCTTGAAACTAAGTAAGGATACCATAAAACTTGTACGCAACCCTTATAAAAGAGCTGTAAGCTCATTTTTAATACTTTATGACAACCCTTACGCCTCGAAACAGTGGGAACAGATTAGAGAATATTTTTATAATGATAAAAATGATTCGAAAGGAATTTCATTTAAGCAATTTTTATATTATGTCAAAGATATGGATCCGAAGTCCAGTCAGTTAGATCAACATGTTTCACAACAATATATAGAGAGGGAAGAAAAGGTTATCAAACAAAATATAAAATTAGAGAATTTTAATACAATAATTCCAAAGTTGGAGAAAGAATATAGATTACTTTCTTCTGATATATCACTCCTTACAAACTCCAATCACCATAGGGCACATCAAATGATTTATAAAGGAAACTATGCAGATGATGATAGTACAAACCAACACTTCCCTTCATTACCAACCTATCGAAGTTTTTATGATGAAGAAGCTCTAAACCTTGTTTCAGAAATATTTACTGATGATTTTGAAGCATATGGATATAAGAAGAATGAAATTAATTTTTAACTCATATGCTTATACTCCCACTATGCATAGAGTCCCTTTAAAAAACAATCACTATTAAAAGCCAGCGGTATGGAAGGGGAATTATCATGAGTATTTCTATTATAATGATGGGTTTCATTATAGGAGGATTGGTTGGAGTAACAGGGATAGGCGGAGCTGCATTACTGACTCCATTTCTTCTAACACTAGGTATAAGTCCTTCTGTAGCTGTTGGAACGGATTTAGTATATAATTCTATCACTAAAATGTTTGGAATATCCCAACACTGGAAACAGAAGACCATCAATTTTAGATTAGTAAAATATCTAGCTGTTGGGAGTATCCCTAGTGCGGTTATCGCAGTGGTAACAATTCATGTCTTACCAATTGTTCATTATAATCGAGAGGGAATTATAAAATATATATTAGGTTATGTTTTAATTATTGCGGCAATTTCTATTTTTATAAAAATATTTTTCTATAATGAATCTAGGCAAAATTATTTTCAAAAACAGACTATGAAACAAAAAAAGAACCTAACAGTTATTATTGGCGCAATACTCGGTTTTATCGTGGGGCTTACTTCTGTTGGATCAGGCTCTTTATTCGCTATTGCAATGATATATTTATATCGACTGGAACCATCCGAATTAGTGGGAACGGATATTACACATGCGTTTTTATTAGTGACGGTTGCAAGCATACTAAATATGAATTTAGGAAACGTAGATTATCTTTTATTAATTCACCTACTCATTGGTTCTATCCCAGGTGTCATACTTGGGAGTAAATTCTCCACTAAGATCCCCGTTAAACTTCTTCAAATATTTTTAGCTATCATTATTGGTGTTAGTGGACTAAAGTTAGTTATCGCGTATTAAAAATATTTTATGTTTTTGCTATATAAGAATGGAGGTTCAAAATGAATCATACAGAACTATATAATTTTATACTCAAGCAAGGGCGTATACCTCATTTTCATAAAGATTTTCCCCTAATCTTATTTTGGAGCCAAAAAAGTGGTTGTACCTCGCTAGCGCATTGGTTTTTTTATCAAATAAATTTATTTAAAGAAGCGATAAAATACAACTCGTTCATTCATAACTATGAGCATGAAGTATATAAGAACTCTACACATTATTTAATACGATTAGCTAATGGCTTACAAACTAAAGAGAAAAATACGTACAAACTAGTAAGAAATCCTTATAGAAGAGCAGTAAGTTCTTTTGTTGCTCTGATTCCACCACCAAATATTGAGAATCCTGCATGGAAGCCCATTCGCCTATTCCTGTACGGTGACGAAACCTGCAATAAGCCAATTTCCTTTAAGCTATTTCTGTATTATTTAAAAGCACACATGACCCAATTAGATCAAATGGATTCTCACTTTACCCAACAATACATACAAGGGGAAGAGGAATTTGTTACAAACTATATTTATCTAGAAAATTTCAACACAGAGATTTCAAAACTAGAAGAGGAATATAAATTGAAAAAATCACCATTAGATCTATTATCAAAATCTTGGCATTATCAAGGTAGTAAGATGATTTACAAAGGAGTTTATGCAGAAGCTGATATTACCAAGCCTCTTTTTCCACGATTACCTACTTATGATAGTTTTTATGACGCAGAAACTATTCAGTTGGTTCAAGAGATATTTGAAAAAGACTTTAAGATGTATCATTATGATTTAAATTCTTTTTCTTAAAATAAAAGTGTTCCAAGCCTCTGATTCTATTCAGTGTGTTTGGTTAAAACTGATATGACGATTTTTATGATGCGCAATTAAATTGTAAATGGAGTAATCCGGTATTAGAAAGGGGAATTATTAATTTAAGAAATGCATTTTATGACAAGCTTAAAACGAAACATTCACTCGATATACAGCACTTAGATGATGAAGTAATTGAACGGGGATCTTCTATAAAGAAGCCATTAATGTATAGTGTAGATGAAATCCGATCTACAGTTAGTGCGCTGCATCAAATATTGATAGAAGCTGTAAAATTAGTGAATTAAAAAAGTACTATGAGGAACATGTTGAGTCATTGAAAAGGGATGAAAATTATATAAATTGGAAGTCAATAAAATACTATGAGTTTTTACTTACTACCTTGACGGATGAGAAAGATATAAAAACAGTGATCAGCCCTTTGTATCTTTTAAATGATTTGAAAAACATATTTTCCTATTTAATGTCAAATAAAAAAGTAGAAGATACGAAAAAGAATATACTGAAGACATTAGAATTAGAAGAGTTTGATTTAAAAAAAGTATATAATAGGGATATTTTTGGATTGAGGGCGTGATTTGAAGTGCTTAATAAAGATGAAAATACGGAAAGAATTTAACATTCTAATAACCATCTATCACTAAAAATGATAGGTGGTTATTGTCTTTCTAAGAAAATGATTAAACACATATTTTATGTAAAGTAACAATAATGTAAATATGTAACGGTTAAAGAATACATCAAAATTTATATAATCCAGCAGAATATATAGCTGCCAATTGGACAGGAGCAACTAGCCAACGTTTCTATCAAATATTTAATGAAGCAAAGCCCATGATGTTGAATATTCTTCAAGAACTAGATGGGCTGTCCCCCTTATTGATGATTATCAAATACCTAGTCCAGACGAAAAAATTGATTTTTTATCTGCTGGACCTGATGAAAAGTCTATGTCATATGAAGACTTTCAACATTGTATAAACAAAGCAATTGATCACTATAAAGCACAATGATTTACGTACAGCTAGCAACAAGGGCTCTATTCGCTAAGAAAAGAGCTGGCGAGGTATTTACAGGGTTTACAAGTGTTCACGAAACCTGAGCGACTTGTCATTACTTCTGGATCACAACAAGCGTTACATATATTATCAAATATTCCGTTCCCAAATAGAAAGAAAAAATATTAATTGAACAGCTAACATATTTTGGCATGATAGACACCTTACAACTAAATTAATGTGAGATACTAGGAATAGACTTAACGATGGATTAGATTTCGAACGGCTAGAATCTCTATTCTGAAACAATGACATAAAATTCTTTTATATCGTACTAAGATTCCATAATCCACTTGGTCATCACTATTCAAATAAAGAGAAGAAAAGAATCGTAACTCTTGCAGAGAAATATGATGTATACATTGTTGAAGATGATTACTTAGCAGAATTAGATGTTGATTCTAAAGCAGATCCTTTGTTTACTTATGAACCTAATGAAAGAAATATATATATTAAGAGCTTTTCAAAGGCATTTTTGTCAGGATTACGCATTGCTACGGTTGTACTTCTTGAAACAATGATCCATTCCGTTGTAAGTTACAAATTCGACACTGATTTTAATACATCGGCACTTTCACAAGGGGCATTAGAAATTTATTTAAAAAGAGGTATGTTTAACTATCATTTAGAAAAAGTAAAACAATTGTATACAAACAAAATGAAGATGCTAATAAATGCTTGTTCAACATACTTACCGAAATGTATATCATTTACAAAACCCAAGAGGGGTTTTTATATGACCAATTTCTTACCTCCATAAATAGATGTAGATAAATTGATTTATCTATTGCAAGAAAGGTATATCTATGTCGATAATGCTTCTAGAATGTATATAGATAGAAAGAAACAGAAAGCAATCCGATTAAGCATTTCACAAGTAGATGAAAAGAAAATAGAACTTGGTATCCAACAAATAGCAACTTGTATAATGGAATTGTATGAGAAAAATAATTATAATTCAGTATCATTTAAGCCTTATCTTTAAACTATCATCTTTATAAAGCGAACTCCCCCCATAGATGTTAGAAACGCCTAACTACTACAGGGGGATTTTTACAACCAAGCTTTTTTTAGAAGTTCTACACCAATCTGAATTTCATCGTAAGAAAGATTACCAAAGCCCAGTTTAATAATTGGTTTTTTGGATGTGTTTTTTATAAAGTAGAGCGTGGTCGGATACACTTTAACACCATACAAATGGGCTTGTTGAATTAACCATTCTTCTGAACGGTTCAAATGGACTTTAATTAATAAATACAAACCCGACTGTTCACCAATAATAGATACATTCTCATTAAAATGTTCTTTTAATACTGATACTAAGTGGTGCATCTTCTTTTTATAAACAATACGCATTCGTTTAATATGACTGTTCCATTCTCCTTCTTCCATAAATTTGGCCATGGTAAATTGGCTAAGAATAGAAGTGGTACTTTCGAAATGAAGAAATTGATTTTTGTAACGATTTAAAATTGGCTGTGGCAATACCATATAACTCATGCGTATACCCGGAAGAAATGCCTTTGAGAAATTCCCTAGATAAATTACCCTTGTAGAATCAATAGAAGCAAGAGCTGGAAATGGTTGTTGCGTGTAGCGAAATTCACTATCATAATCGTCTTCAATAATATATCCTTGCTTTTTTTTCGCCCAATAAATTAATGAATGTCGTTGCTGAATAGGCATACTTACCCCATAGGGACTATGATGAGAAGGCGCTACATAAATTAATCGTGATTTCATATGTTCTAATTGTGAAAAATCAGCACCTGTTTCATAAACTGGTAAAGTTTCAAGAGCAAAACGATTTAATTTAAAAGCTTCTCTAGCACCATCATAACCGGGGTCCTCAACTATAACGCTTTGAAAATCATCCTTAAGTATTTGTCCAAGATATATAAGCATTTGCTGGGTACTTCCCCCAATAATAATGGCATTCGGTTCAGTTTTCACACCACGAGATTGGAATAAGTATGTGGATATTTGTTCACGCAGGCATGTCTCCCCAAAGGGTTCCCCGTATTGAAAAGTTTCCTGTAAAGTTAACACCTTATTAGAAATTCTGCGCCATATTTTTAATGGGAAGTTTACTTGATCTACTGCACCAGCCTTAAAGTCAATAAAAGAAGATAGTAACGATTCTTGTTTCTTTTTATCATAATGGATTAACGTTTCTTGAGATAAAAAAGGTTCAATTTCATTTGCAAAATAACCTTTTCTTCCTTCTCCACGAATGTAGCCTTCAGCTACAAGTTGATCATAAGCCATTAAAGTCGTATTACGGCTCACTTGAAGAGATTCTGCAAGTTGTCGAATCGACGGCAATTGTTCCCCAGCGGATATATCCCCTCGTTCAATAAATACTTTAAACTGCTCATAGATCTGTATATATTTTGGGGAATCGCCTTTAAAAGCAAAAATAGTATTTTTCATTTCCTGACTCCTTTGACATGTATATTTATTAAAAATTGTACCTTTTTATATGTCAGTTTGTATATTACTATCTTTATCAAAGGTTGTTATAATTGTGAACCGCTTGCCTGTTGTACTAAAAAATTTATATACAAATTGAAAGGAGATTTTTTATGTACATTCCTAAAATATTTAAAATGAAAAAACTAAAAGTTGCTTACGATGTAATACATAAAAACAGCTTTGCAACATTAGTTTCAATGCATGAAGATATACCTTTTGCAACACATCTACCACTACTTTTAAATAAAGAGAACACTTATTTATATGGTCATTTTGCTCTTCAGAACCCTCAGTGGAAAGATATTGAAAATAAATTAGTTTTAGCTATTTTTCATGGGCCGCATTGTTATATTTCTCCCTCTTGGTACGAGACCAACCAAGCAGTACCCACATGGAATTATGTGACTGTTCATGTCTATGGAGAATTCGAATTTATTGAGAATGAACATGAATTAATGGATTCCTTACATGACATGGTATTGAAGTATGAAGCTCCTAATAGTTCATATAAATTAAAAGATCTAGACACTACTTATCTCTCCGGGATGAACAAAGGTATTCAAGGATTCAAAATTAAAATTATCAAAATTGAGGGAAAAGAAAAGTTGAGTCAAAACCAACCATTACACAGACGAGAATTAATTGTTAATCAACTAGAAAAAATATCAAATGAAGATGAGCAAAATATTTCCTTTTTAATGAAGGAGAATTTAAAAAAGTAATCGTAATCTTATTGTTTTGATTTCCAATTCCAATTCTTTCAGCTGGAGGAATATTTATAAATATTTTTATTTCATATCAAAATGCAAATAGTAAAGGAGTAAAAAATGAAAAATCCTTTTGGTTCTTTTAGTGTTGCAATGGTTACGCCATTTTCTACTGATGGTAATCTGCATTTAGAAGGTATCCCATCATTAATTAATTATTATAAGAAGTACAATGTACCAGCATTGTTAATTAGTGGTTCTACTGGTGAACAACACTCTATGACTGTTGATGAACGTGTGTCTTTATACGGAAAAGTAAAAAAATACACAAAGCGTAAAGAACAGTTTCAAAATGAAGAGTCAATGGAACGATTCCGAGTCTCGTAATTTGAGCACTATAATTAACGCTTCGCCACGCGTTGCCACATCGGTTTTAATAAGGCACGTGCAGCATTAGTAGCGATGTTTGAGGAACTTGAAGCGTAAAATCAAACCTTCAAATACAGTTATTTTTGTACCAAAAGTGACGTTTTATCTGAAAAGGTTAAAAAGTCATTTACACAAAAACATTGATGGTACCTAAAAAATTCAAATAGAAAATAAAAAGGAGATAATATAATAACAACAATTCAAAATAAAAAAAGAAACATATAAAATTCCAGAAGAGGACGCAGAATTACTGAAAATTATGTCACATCTAGTAAGGATACAAATTGTAGAAGAATTAATGCGTCATAAAATCTGCAATGTAACACAGTTAACTGAACTATTACACATACCTCAATCTACTGTTTTGCAGCATTTATCAAAAATGAAAGGGAAGATCCTAAGTGGTTTAGAGATGTACTATCGTATCCAGAATTTCAAAGTTTGTCAGTTTGGAAAATTATTCCCGGAAATTTTAAAGTTTTTGCACCAGAACCAGTTCACAAGTGCAAGGGAACATTATAACAAAGCCGAGGAACTATTGAATCATATTCCGGATGAAATTGAACATGGTGAATTTTATTTTAAATTATCAACTTTCGATTACAAACGAATCTGAAACGTCATTTTTTTGAAATGGAAACTTTTTGTGTTGAAAATCATATATACTTTGTTTTCCAACACATCCAATTGAAAAGTCTGTAAAAAAAGTTGCACCAATGATTTTCACTACCCATTGCCATGTGTTTTCCTGTAAAAAATGGTGCGAAACATAGAGACATACCCATGTCCAAATAATGAGCCAGATTTCATATTCATCATAATTTCTTTGTTCTAACTTTTGTTCATGGAACGGATATACTTGGAGAAATAAAAAGGCTATCAGCAAAACTGACAGCCCAATTCCGAACATGATTATTCTTTATCACCTCATTTTTATTCACTTAAACCTCTTTATAGCGTTTCTGTAACAATTGTTGTACACGTGCCGCATACATTCTAAAATAAGGAATGTTTTGTGCGGCAACCTTTCCAAAATCCATTTGCATTAATGTTTCTTCTAACAGTGTATACTCTAATTTTAAGAATGTATCCCAAAATGCCATTCTTTCTGCATATTTCTACAAGAAAGAATTTTGTGAATACAATTTTATTTTTGGAGCTTTAAAATAAAGTCGCGACGTTTATAATAAGGTTTGACTGAAAATTTTAAGTTGATATACAGGGGTTTTTCTTGTTCAATAAACGGTTATATCTTGAATAAAGGAATTGTTAAAGTTTCTAAATTTTGGAATAATTATTATGAGAGGTAGTTTGGTAGAATAATCATTTCATAAAAAAGAGAAGTTAACTTTTTAAATATTTTCAACTTTATATAATCAACAATAAGAGGTACGCCTCTCTGATAATAATGTATCTCATATTAAATACAAAAATCATAAATGAGGTCATTGAATTATGAATGGACAAAATTTGAAGCGTAAAGAGCTAGATAAGGTATTAGATTTCTTAGAACAAAATAGGCTATTTAGCGGGGTGATATTATTATCTGAGGAAGGTAAAGCATTTTACAAGAGAGCAATTGGCAAGAGAAATAATTCAAGTCAACAGTCTCTTGATGCAGTATTCGAAATTGCCTCGATTTCGAAGAGCTTTACAGCAATGGCAATTATGATACTAATTGAGGAGAAAAAACTAGAGCTAGATGATAATCTTAAAAAGTTTTTCTCTTTTCTTTCTTATGAAAACATTACTATTAAAAATCTGTTAAATCACACTTCTGGACTTCCAGAGTACATGGAATGGTTTGAAAATCCAGCTAACTGGAATCCTAATAGAATTGCAACGAATAAAGATATAGTTGAATTTTTGAAAGTTGAGAAGCCCGAAGTGTTATTTCATGTGAATGAAAAGTGGGAGTATTGTAATACTGGTTATGTATTACTTGCAGAAATCATAGAAATGGTTGCTAAAATGGGGTACGGAGAGTTTTTACAGAAAAGAATATTTACACCTTTAAATATGTTCAATACATCAACACATTCACAATTTTTAAATAACGACATTGAAAATTTTTCGTTAGGTTTTATCTATGATTGGGAACAGGACTTGTATAGGCTTCCAAATGAAATGGAAGAACACAAGTATGTTTACTTCTTCGATGGTGTTAAAGGTGATGGAGGTATAAAATCCAACGTAGATGATATGCTGAAATGGGAGCGTGCTATTTATCATAATGACCTAGTATCAGAACAAACCAAGGAAAGTATTATAGATTCAGTTTTCATTAAAGGAGAAGCTGCGAATGGATATTGTCCATGTTTGCATGAAAATTCCGGGGGATATGGACTTGGTTGGAAAATAGAAAACCATCCTCAATATAAGAAGATTATTCTTCACGATGGATATTGGGCAGGTTATTATTCAGTTTTAATTAGTTATAAGGATAGTAACAAAGCTATAGTAATGTTAAATAACCTAGACTTTACGAATAACGAGTTAAACAAGATACCATATTTGTTAACTCTTACTTTAGAAAAGATTTTATTCGGTGAAAAAGTAGGGTTACAAGAGTTTGAGCAGCTAATAATGTCAAATCGTTAGAATAAGCAATTGGGATTATTTCGTTAAAGGGCAATTTGATTCTTTTAATGGAGCAATGATTATAAAAAATGTCAAAATCTTTTTAAAAGATACTTTTTCTTCCTGGAATTGAAAGTAAGAGGTGCAGCAATAGCAAATAAAAATATTCCAATCCAAACAATACTAATTATTTTCTTTTGTTTTTCAGTTGACATACTACCTCAGGTCTATGTTTTAATATTATTTCTATTTGGAATATATCGGTTTTTGTATTGAAATATTTTATTGTTTGTTTATTGAATTTTAATAGAAGGTTTTTGTTCGGATTTGAAGAATTATGGTGATATTTAATCGAATCAAGATAGGGTAAGGGAGGATAGCTTGTTATGAGCGCACATATAATAACCAAGGAACAAATTAGGCATTCATTAGACACTTAGTACCAATCAATGTTAAAACAGGATTTTGTTCAATCAAAATTATTACAAAGAAGAAATTGATTCTAAAATTAATCATATCGAAGAAGATTAAAACATATGGTTTTACTATTCATTATTAAATTTTAGGCATAAAGATTAATAGATAGCATGGAATATTTCTTATGATGAATTTGATAACATTATGAGGCACATTTAACATACTATTATCATTGTTAGACACAATTAACAATTGAGGTGCATTTTTTATTGAGATGTGCCAGCTTTTACCATGGAAAAAGAGGACGCTCATATGGCGTCCTTTATGGTGTATTCTTTTTATCTTTTAAACCCAAATGTTGTTTTAAAGCTTTTGCAAGTATTTCAGAGAAGTTAACATCTTGTTTAGATGCATATTCTTCCAACCAAGAAGGAAGTGTTACATTTTTTCGCTTATAAACTGTTGTATCTTTTCTTCTTAATGGTGGCATCCAAACATCAATTAAAATAGCATATTCGCCTTGTTCTAATTTTATATGTTCAATTGGTGTAGGATTTGGAATTGAATCGTTATCTTCTTCTATTCCAGATAAATGAAGTCCTAATGCTTCTCTACCTTCTTTTAAAGCATCTTCTTGTGTATCTGCAAAGGATATACAACCAGGAAGGTCTGGAAAGTAAATACCGTAACCATCTGAAGACTTTTCAAGAATAGCGGGATAAACGTAATAGTCTTTTTTCATAATTTGTTTTTATAACGATTTTTTGGTAATTAGGGAAGCGAGGGATGGTTTATAACCGATCCGCTTGCTTATAGATTGAGCGAAATGTACATTTTGGAATGTTTCACAGTCACTTTGCCAACCTTGGAAGGATGTTTGAACTGATGGTGGTTGTCTTCTATATTCACTAGAAAACATCCTTCCTTTTTTAATCTCTTAATTACTTCTCTACTAGAAATCGTTACTATCTCCTTTCAACTTTCTACAATTATTATAACGCGCATTGAAATGTGTATCAAATGTTAATGGATGTTGGTTATGTTGAAGCGCCTTGATAACTTTTGGATAAGACGTCTGCCATTTAAAACAGAAGGCATCAAATACTTCTTGTCCGGATTTTAGACAATACGCTGTATAAACGGTTTTGAAATTCTGACACACTTCTTGACGGTCTTCTACACGAACTTTGTGTGATAATTTTCGGGCTATATGGACTAAACAAGATTGACATTTCGCTCTTGGAAATATGTTTGAGATGGCATCTATCATGCCTTTTAAGCCATCTGAAATATCCTTTACATCACGCGATCTTTGCGTTCTTCTAAAAGCTCTTGCCAGTTATACGCTGATTCAGTTGGCGCAATCGTGTACGCAAGCACTTCTTTTGATCCGTTTTCACAAATACCAACAGCGATATAAATAGCTTCTTTTGACACCGTTTTACGACGTCATATGATATAGGTTGCATCTACCTACACGCATATATAGCGAGTAGGTAAAGGACGTTGATGAAACGTTTTAACTTGTTTAGAAACAGATTTTGTCATATTTGAAATCGTTTGAGGTGTGTAATGATGACGGTACATGTTCTTGATTAAATGTGCGATTTCTGTCATTGTAATTTCTTTTTTATCCCATTTGTATTTGGTTTTCCATGACTTAACGGTATTAACACTGACCTTATATTTTTCAACCAGATCCAATTTGCATACTTCCTCCTTACGGTAATTTCTTTATAAAATAAAAAAGCAGCGAATTCGCTACTTTAAATTCGTTTTATCCCCAAGAGAAATAATAGGTATATTCTCCTGTTATACTTTCATTAATTCCAATAATCTGAGTAAATCTCACATACTCCGCACCTTGCAGAAAATACATTACAATCATCATTGGCACTCGTGACCACATAAATTGATAAAACGCTTCTACTCTCTGCTTGGTTGAAACAATTAAATCATCCACAGGTCCAATATGCCATCTGGAAGTTCTAACTGAAGTAAAAGGAAGGTCTTTCCCATTAACAACTATTCTGGCCATACTTTGAGTTATATCCACATTAAGTCCTCCGCCATTACATAAAGTTGATTTCATACTCATATTTTTATAAATATTCTTGACTGTAATAAATGTTTAATGTAATCACCTTTTTTTGCTTTTATTCAAAAAATTTGCACTTTTTTGTACTTAACAGAATCGTATTTCAAAAAATCCATAACGAAAATGAATTTGTGCAGGGAAATGAATAATATATTCACAATCACTGCCTATAACGAAATTTGCGTTAACTGGCATGCCCTGAAAGGAAAAACTAGTTATTTCTTTGTTTTGATGTTATTTTTTGGTCTTCCATTCCTTTTTGTTTGGAATGCTAGCTCGTCGTGTGGGGGTGAAACTCTATGGTTTGGGGGAGTGAATAAAAAAGGAATATTAGAGAGTGTTGAAAAATTTCTGGGAGTGGAGAGAAGTTTGAACGGTTTGTAATGTATATAGGAGATTAAATGATAAATGTAAATCATATTCTTGAAAAAGTAAATCGAATTTCAAAGGATTCTAATTTAAAAATGAAGAATTTTTTTATGGTAAGTAGATTCGCTGGAGACAACCAAAGGCCACTTTATAACATTCATATTATGCACCCGTATGGCTATGAGCATATTGTACAATTTTGTCCTCGCTAAGCGCTTTCTGTGTATTAGTTACATGGCTAGAATTAAACGCAAATGTGAATGCAGCTGTTAATCCAATTAAGCTAAAAATTACTTTTTTCATTTTAAAGCCTTCTTTTCAAAGTTTTGTTCTTTTGCTAGATGGCTAAGATAAAAATAGTTACTTGCTTTTGAACAGTTATTGTCTTGATGGAATAAAACCACTAATTCTTTAGCCGATTCTTGTACATATTCATGTAGGTCTTCTCTATCAAAATACGAGATTTCTGTTTTCATTGCCTTTTTGAATTCGTCAGCAATTCCTTTTTGATTTAATTTTTCTGAAATTAGAAAGTGATGTTCATGCTTTCAGTGCCGTCGGGAATCCCCCAAGTCGCTTTTACATTCCTTAGCGTACAAAAATCAGGGTTTTCACTTTCTAGAAAATGTCTTAACGTGGGTTTTATGTCGTGTGGTTGGTGGGATCCCATGAACCAGTTATTATTCAAATTGCCTTCTTTCTAAACGATCAACAGCCTTACGTTTTTTATCTTTATTAATATTTGTATAGATACTAGTAACCTCGACTGAGGTATGACCAAGTTGATCACATAGCAATACTAAATCCTTGTTTTCTTTATAGTGATTCGTAGCATATGTATGGCGTAATTTATGGGACGGCGTTTCTCCTCAAATGCACTTGTATATTTCATCTCGTTACTAACATACACTTTTTTCTTTCACACTCCCCTTGAGTAAAATAAAAAACTACATGGAAAGATCAGCCTTTATATAAACATATACTCAAGTAGAACTTCCATAGTTGAGTTCTTCTAAGTGTTAAGGCGATTAGTGAGTGCACAAAATGGACATTTGAATAGGTAATGCTTTCTTAAAATAACCTTAGTTAAACTATAGGTTTAATAATACATAGAAAATGGATGCTATTATTTTCTAAAAACTTAAACCAAGTTTCGTTTAGAAAAGGGGGATATGAAAAATGTTTCAGAAGCTCAAGTTTTATTTAATGAGCATATTAATTAGTTCAATACTAGGTGGAATGATTATAGGCGCTAATTTCTTGGTCCATAACATTTATAATTTAATTGCAAGTAAAGAATATCATTTTAATATGTGGTCTTCTATTATTATATTTAATGTCGTATTTATTTTGAGTTTCTCGTACATGTTGAAGAAGGGGACGGATATACTTGTTAATGATTAAACCAATAGCAATTCTCGTAGGCGCTACCGTAATCTGGGTGGAGTCTTATTTGTTGTTAAGGAAAAAAAGAACAGTTCCGAAACGAAAAAGCAATGGATCGCTTCTTAAGTCGCGCAAATTTCATAACTTAAAGTGTAAGTTATGAAATTTGCGCATGGGGAGGGCTAGCTCTCCCAATAAAATCAATCTCTAGTAAGTACCGGAACTTCGAGGTATGAATTTTAATTTTAAACATATACATGTATAGAGTTTATTTCTATGGACAAGGAGTGAGTGGGGTGAACAGGGTAGGGAAGGTTGATTTTGTTTCTGGATTTGTACCGAGTCATAATCAGGGGTCTGTAGATTATACATCTGTAGATGTAGGGCATGTACATCAATGTTTAGATGTATCTTCTCCCCCAATTCAAACGCAGGATAGACATGTACATTATACAGAAGGTTATGTTGTATTTGAGGATGGGCATACTCATTACTATAAAGCGTACTCAGGGCCGGCGATTCCAGTTGGAAATGGAATGCATGTTCATTATTATGATTTTTATACAACAGAAGATAATGGTCATAAGCATCGTAAGCCTGCTCCGGGTAATAAATAATTAAGGAAAGCTTGCTGAGGTGTGAACGTTTTAAAACAATATATTTGGAAGTTTTTAAGTGGATGTTGAAAGGTATAGGAAATCATAATCTTTCATATATATCATGTTGGAATGGTGTTTTTAGGGGATAGGGGGGATTTTTATGACGAACGAGGAACAACAATCGATTCCTGGTCATTTTGTTATGGATACGCAGAGGGCGATGTTACTTCCGCCAGAATTGAAAGCTGCACCTTCTGAATCATTAACAGAACAATTATTTATTGAGAAATCGTTAACTGAAAATCGCTTTTGGCTAAGGATTATGAAGGAGCACGCACTTTTTCTTGGTGAAGGATTTAACCGAAAAGACACTAACTTAATTCAACAGGTGGATCAATTTTTTCATCTTTTTGATCGACATTTACAAAAAGCGTTTTCTATCCCTCAAACTGTTCAAGCAGTCAGGCAATTAAATGAAGAAAGTATCCAGCTCGTTTATGCATTTCGTAATTATAAAAGAAATCTTTTAATTTTAATTATTAATTGTAAAGTAAGTGGGTTTAACTTTCCGTTATTAGTAGATCATATTGCGCGAGAAGCAGAGTATTTTATACGAACACTTCAGAAATTTAATGAAGGGAAAATGGATCCAATTCAAGATGCGATCATTAGTGAAAATGTATTTTGGTTAAGAATTATGATGGAACATTCTCGTTTTATTGCCTCATTACTTGATCAATCAGAACGAAATTTAGTTCATACCGCTTTAAAATTTGGTGATGATTTCGAAGTTCTTCTTAGTCAAGCTAGAGATGTAGAATCAATGTTATATCAGAAACAACCAACATACCCCATTATCGGAAAGATGAATAAAGATAGTGAAAACGCTACAGTTGAATTGAGAAATTTCAAAAAAGCAGGATTGGAACTTATTCAAACATGTCAAATTCGCAATGTAATTAATCCGCTATTAGCGGATCATGTTGTAAGGGAGGCGGAGCATTTCTTATTTATGATTCATGTGTTAGAAGAAAGGTTGAAGCAAAAACAGGTGCAACAGTCGATGGGATGAGGGGTATACCAGTATGAACGATATATAGTAAGAAATATATTTATCAGGAGTTTCTCAAAACATGAAATTTTTAATATACAGTTACGAATAGTATTTTTAGTGAAAAACGGTAAGTCCTTCATTAAGGAATTATCGTTTTTTTTGAGGTGTTCTTTCGACCTATAATAATGGTCATGCAATATTCCTGTAAAATAGTCAACAGTACCTTGTAATAAATAGTAGTAAATGGTATATTATGGTTAGTGTAAGTACCTTGCATTAATTAGTACTGATAAAAAGGAGGATTGTCTTTGAACGTCCAGTTTAAGAAAGGTGTGCTGGAGCTTTGTGTACTGGCACTTGTTAAAAGAAAAGATTGTTATGGGTATGAACTTGTTCAAGAGATTTCTAATAAATTTTTAATATCAGAAGGTTCCGTTTATCCGTTGTTACGCCGATTAACGAAAGAAGGGTATTTTCAAACATATTTAAAAGAATCAACGGAAGGACCACCGCGTAAATATTATCAATTAACAGATCAAGGAGAAGAACAACTACATTTACTTGTAACGGAATGGCGTGATTTCGCTAAAGGGGTACAGGAAATTATTGAAGGGGTGTAATGATATGAATCAAGAGCAATTTCTTCAGGAATTATCAACACATCTTAGAAAGCTACCAGAAGAAGAAAGAAGAGATATTCTATATGACTATGAGGAACATTTTCGATTTGGGTTAGAGGAAGGGAAGACAGAAGCAGAAATTATAAAGGGACTTGGCTCGCCAAAAGCGATTGCAAAAGAGATGTTAGCCTTATATCGTTTTGATGAGATGAAAAAAGATCCGTCTGCATCAAATATAACAAGAGCTGTTACGTCGGTAGTTGGGCTTAGTTTATTAAACTTCATTATTGTATTAGGACCTTTAATTACAATTGTAAGTTTTATATTCTCACTGTGGATTGGAGGGATTTCCTCCGTTATAGCACCATTCCTAGTCGTGATTAAGATACTAACTGGCACTTTTTTATGGCTTGATATATTTGTTTCTATTACATTTTTTGGGATTGGATTATTAGTATGTATCGGTGCTTACTACTGTACAAAATGGTTTAAAAATCTTTGTATACGTTACGTCAATTGGAATCTCAAAATGATTAGAGGGGAAAAATAAGATGAAAAAAATAATGTTAGTAGCCATTGTTTGTATTGTAGTTGGCATTATTGGTATATCACAAACATATTCGGAGATGGTAGATGCGGCGGAGCAGAAAGAAACGGAAAAAGTTATAAAAAATGAGGCAATTAAAAATGTAGATATTGAATTAGATGCTGGAGATATTGTGATTCAAAAAGGAAAGGATTCTTCTTTCTATGTGAAACAGTCAGGAAATATTGAAAAACAAAGAGTGAGTGTTAATGAAGAAGGAGATGTTTTGGGAATAAAAGGGGAAACAAAAGAAGGATTTTTATTTGACTTTTCATTTTTATCTTCGGGGTTTAAAGCAACAAAGCTAACGGTTGTTGTTCCTGAGCGTACTTATCAAGAAATAAAAATGAAATCATCTGCAGGTGAGATTACAATAAGTGAGGTGAAGAGTGAACGTGTAGAAGCCTTAACTCTTGCTGGAGATGTTGCAATGGAGCGAGTGTCAGCAAAAACAGTAGAAGGCTCTTCAAAAGCAGGAGAAGTGGAAATAAACAGAACGAACGGTAAAGTCGTTGCCAAAACAGCTAGGGGAGATGTAAAGGTTATGGATCATGATGCAAAATACGATTTAGAAGCAAATTCAGAAGCGGGAGACATAGATATTCGTTTACTTGAGAAGCCTCAGAATGCAGTTGTGAGCGGTAAGACGTATGCAGGAGAAGTAGAAATTTTTCAAACAGAGGACAGGAATGTTATATTTGGCGATGGTAGTGTGAAAATCACAGGAAAAACAGCTGCGGGAGATGTTAGCATTCAAGTGAATTAAACATAGACAAGTGAAGATCATTTTCGTTTTATATAATGGAAAGGAAAGAACGTTAAAACGCGACTGTTCATGCAAAGTACAGATTTTTAGGGAAGATGCCAGAGACGTCACATTTAGAAATGACGGTGTGCAAATTGAGAGGAAAACAGCTATGGACGATGGTATAATTAACGTACATTAAAAAATAGACCATTTCGGTCTATTTTTTAATGTAGGTCACGATATACACCAATTACTTTTCCGATAACAGAAACGGTATTTAAAATAATTGGTTCTAAAGAAGAGTTTTCTGGTTGTAGACGGAAGTGATCTTTTTCTTTATAAAAGCGTTTAACTGTGGCTTCATTATCTTCTGTTAGAGCGACGACAATCTCACCATTGTTTGCGGAATGTTGCTGACGAACAACAACTAAATCTCCATCAAAAATACCAGCTTCAATCATACTATCTCCAGATATTCGTAGCATGAATACTTGATCAGCTCCAGCAATGATACTTGCAGGGAGTGGGAAATGTTCTTCCACACTTTCTACAGCTGTAATCGGTAATCCAGCTGTAACTTTTCCGACAATTGGTACTTGAACAACAGATTGTGTGCTAATTTCGATTCTTTCTTCTCCTAAAATTTCAATCGCTCTCGGTTTCGTTGGATCGCGTCGAATATATCCTTTCTCTTCTAGACGTGATAAATGTCCGTGCACTGTAGAACTAGAAGCAAGGCCGACTGCTTGACCAATTTCACGTACGGAAGGCGGGTAACCTTTTTCCTGTACTTTCAGTTTAATGAAGTCGAGAATGTCTTGCTGGCGTTTTGTTAACTTTTCCATTTTTTAACACCTCGTTTTTTCGTTTTTCTTATTCATAAGTATACCATGTGAAAAAACATTCTACAAACATAAGTTCGAACATGTAAGAGATTTATGCTAAACTAATAAAAAAATCAAAAAGAGGAAGAGGGTTTCAAATGAATGCAATCATTTATGCTCGTGTAAGTACAACGAAAGAGGCACAAGAAACATCATTGGCACGTCAAAAAGATGAATTGTTGCATTTAGCTGAGCGATATCAAATGAATGTTATAAAGGTAGTTGAAGAACAAGCAAGTGGTTACACGATTGAACGTGAAGGAATATTGGAAATATTAGATATAATACGGGACGAGCAAATTGAGGTACTTCTTATTCAAGATGAAACAAGGCTTGGCAGAGGAAATG
Organism: Bacillus cytotoxicus NVH 391-98; assembly: GCF_000017425.1. GTDB lineage: Bacteria > Bacillota > Bacilli > Bacillales > Bacillaceae_G > Bacillus_A > Bacillus_A cytotoxicus. The sequence continues at coordinate 2,439,174 of NC_009674.1, read as the reverse complement.
CGAAGATTGCTTTAATGCATTGCTTATATAAAGAAGGAGTAAAAGTGTATACGCATACACATAACGGTGAATTGCAGCTGTCTGATTCTGATTCAATGGTACTTGATATTATTAGTATCGTGGAAGAGTATCAAAGGAAAATTCATAACTTAAAGATTAAACGTGGCATGAAAAGAGCGGTAGAAAGAGGATTTCGACCGGAGAAAAACTTGAAAAACCGACACTTGAGTACGGGGCGTGAGAAAAAAGAAGTGCCGATTGAAGAGATTGTTCGTTTGCGCCGCAATGAATTAACTTTTGAAGAGATTGCTGCGACACTTCGTGGATTTGGATATGATGTTTCTAAAGCTACTGTGCATCGCAGGTATGTGGAATATACGAAGCAATTGCTTGATAAACAAGACTAACTATTGTATGATAATAATCAGTTTTTAGTAGAAAGGGGATTCGAGATGCTAAGTCACGAACTCATTGAACGCATTAACTTCTTAGCGAGGAAAGCGAAGAATGAAGGTTTAACTGAAGAAGAACAACGGGAACGTCAATCGCTCCGTGAACAATATTTAAAAGGATTTCGCCAAAACATGTTAAACGAATTAAAAGGAATTAAAATCGTGAATGAAGAGGGGAAAGATATTACCCCAGCGAAATTAAAAGCGTTAAAAAAGAAAAATAATGTCAAGCTAAATTAAAAGATGGGGCAAGCCCATCTTTTTTATTTTCATAGAAATATATAGTGGTGTAGTTTCTTTAGATCTTCATTTTATTACCGTCCAGTTCTGATTGAGAGTTGCTTCAACCACTTTTCTTTTCAATATATAGTTTGCAATGATTTCAGACATATCAATCGGTATGTCTTTTATAACCGGTTTATTTTGATACATAAAGTAGTTCCCGCCACCGCTTGCCCGGTAATTATTCATAACAACATCATACTCATCCGTAAGAGAAAGAGGCTTTCCTTTGTAATGTAGGGAAACAACTCTTTCTCCAACTGGTTTTGAAATGTTTAGTATGTATGAAATACCTTCCCACATATCATAATTATAATGTTGTGGCTTTGGCTTGATATAGGCAGGGGTTACAACAATCTCTCCGGTTTCATTCAATGAGAAATATTCAGCAGATCGTTCAAGCGCTTCCAGAATATCTTGTCCTGTAATGCGAATGACTTTTAATGTGTTTGGATAAATGTAATTAGAAACAATATCGCGCATTGTAATCTCATTTGGGAATCCGGGAGATGCATTGTGAAATAAACTTGTACAAGAAATATCAACTTCAGCTACGTCCATTTGTACTTTATTGATAAATTCGATAAAAGGATGATCCTGTAAACGAACTTGCATCGGATCATGAACTTTCATATCGCCAACAATTGTACCAATTGGTTGATCAAGCCATTTTTGCGTTCGCTCTTCATAGTCAGATACGAGTGAAAGTAACGTATGATCTGCCGGAACATCTTCTACAGATAGCAGTTCAGAACGACATGTTTTGATGGTCCACCTACTATTATTTTGTTCCAATTCTATTTGAACTTTCCCTAATGAATGGCCATTACATCCAGGTTGTAACACAGTTACACCATTTATTGTTTCGTTTTCGATGAAGCGGTGTTGATGACCAGTTAGTAAGATATCGATTCCCTCTATTTCATGACACATGGCAAAACCTTGATTTTCCCCTGTTAAAGTTTCCGTTGGTGCGCCGGACTGTAAATCTCTTTCAAATCCACCGTGATAAGCTACAACTAATACATCAGGTGCTTCATGCTTATAAATAAAAGAAACCCATTTTTTTGTTGTTTCTAATGCGTCTTCAAACTGTAAATCTTGAATATGATGCGGTTGCTCCCAATTTGGAATGTAATGTGTTGTAACTCCTAAAATAGCGATTTTTATATTTGGTTCGATATGCTTGATCAAATAAGGCTTCCCAAAATAAGGTTTTTTTGTTCTTTTATCTAAAATATTTGCACAGAGATAAGGCATATTAGCATGTGAAACGGCTTTATTTAGTATGTCCATTCCGTAATTAAACTCGTGATTTCCAATAATGGCTGCATCATAGTGGATGTAGTTAGCAAGTATTGTCATCGGATTATCTTTATCACTTTCGTAAGTGGCATAGTGGTAAGTGAACGGTGTCCCTTGAATGAAGTCACCGTTGTCAATTACGATGACATGTTTATGCTGTGAACGCTCCTGCTGGATACGTGTTGCGATTTTTGCTAATCCAATTTCTGCGCTTTCGTTATTTCGGTAATGAAGTGGATAAACGGTTCCATGTATATCGCTTGTAAGTAGAATATTGACTTGTACAGTATGATGTTCTTTCAATCTCAATCATCCTTTTATATTATTTATACATTTATCATAACAAATAAATATAAATATGATTGTATATAATGTTTAGAATGTGTAAAGATTCTGTAAATAATACTTTGTGTTAGGAATTTTATGGTATATTTCTACGTGTTTACAGCTCGTCATTTTATGAATAAGAAAATGGAGGATTTCACATGTTAAAAAAAGTTTTCATGATGGGGGCGACGGCCATACTAGCAGCCAGTCTACTAAGTGGTTGTGGGACAAAGGAATCAAGTGCAACGAAGAGTGAAGAGAAGAAAAAAGGATATGTACCGAAAACATTAAATGTTCAGTTTGTTCCTTCACAAAATGCAGATACGTTAGAGGCGAAAGCAAAGCCGCTTGAAAAGTTGTTAAGTGATAAGCTCAATATTCCTGTTAAAGTTAGCGTTTCCACGAATTACAATACGATTGTCGAAGCGATGGCATCTAAACAGGTAGATGTAGGCTTTTTACCACCAACTGCCTACGTGTTGGCACATGAGAAGAAAGCAGCCAATGTCATATTACAGGCGCAACGATTTGGAGTAGACGATGAAACAGGTCAACCTACAAAAGATTTAGTAGACTTTTATAAATCTGAGTTTGTCGTGAAGAAAGAGTCAAATATTAATAGTATTAAAGATTTGAAAGGGAAAAAAATCGGATATCAAGATGTTACATCTTCTGCGGGATATGTTTGGCCAGCTGCAGTTTTAATGAAGGAAGAGATTGATCCATTAAAAGATGTGAAACCAGTTACATTAAAGGGACATGATCAGTCTATTATTGCTCTTTTAAACGGTGATGTTGACGCGGCAGTTGTATTCCAAGATGCTCGTAATATTGTTAAAAAGGATTATCCAGATGTATTTGATAAGACAAAAATTATAAAGTTCACTGAAAAAATTCCAAACGATACAATTGCGGTGCGTTCTGATTTAGATGCAGAATGGAGCAAAAAGCTGCAAGATGCCTTTATTGAAATTGGAAAAGATGAAGAAGGGCATAAAATTATAAAGGAAGTCTATTCACATGAAGGATATGTTAAGTCTGATGACAGTAAATTTGATATCGTTCGTGAATACGGAAAGAAAGTAAAAACACAGTAACTGAATAGGTGAACTGCCAATGTTGAATGGCCGACTAACGAAGCTGTAACGTAGTTTTTGTTAGTTAGCCGTTTTTCTGTTTCGTAAAACAAGTAGAAAGTAGGTAAGAAGTGTGATTGAGTTTCGAAATGTTTCGAAAATATATCCGAATGGTACAAGAGGTTTAAATAAGATCAACATAAAAATTCATACAGGCGAATTTGTTGTTATGGTTGGGTTGTCTGGTGCAGGGAAATCGACGCTCCTTCGTTCTATTAATAGGCTGCATGAAATTACAGAAGGTGAAATTATCATTGATGGACAATCGATTACGAAGGCGAAAGGAAAAGAATTACGACATATGCGCCGGGATATCGGAATGATTTTTCAAAATTTTAATCTCGTAAAACGGTCTACCGTGTTGAAAAATGTGTTGGCTGGGCGCGTTGGGTACCATTCAACATTGCGTACCGTATTGGGACTGTTTCCGAAAGAAGATGTAGAACTTGCATTTCGAGCGTTAGAGCGGGTGAACATTTTAGAAAAGGCATATATGCGTGCTGATGAGTTATCAGGAGGACAACAGCAACGCGTTTCAATTGCGCGAGCCTTGGCACAAGAAGCAAAAATTATTTTAGCTGATGAACCAGTTGCGTCGCTAGATCCCCTGACTACAAAACAAGTGATGGATGATTTGAAGCAGATCAATAAAGAGTTTGGGATTACTACAATTGTAAATTTACATTCGATTGAATTAGCGAGGGAATATGCTACGCGGATTATCGGGTTGCATGCAGGGGAAATCGTATTTGACGGGACGGTAGAGGAAGCGACAGATGAAACATTTGCTGAAATTTATGGATCTTCTATTGAGCGGCATGAATTGCTAGGAGTGGCGGCGAAATGAGAGATGTAACAATGACTCATACAAAAAACATTCCGAAGCCGCCGAAGAAGTTAAAGCACATATTCACAGTGACTTTAATGATTGTATTACTTTGGAGTAGCGGCATACAAGTGGATGCATCATTTATGAAGCTTATAACAGGCTGGCCGAATATGATCGATTTATTAAAGGAAATGGTACCTCCAGATTGGAGCTACTTTCAAGTCATTACGACTGCTATTTTAGAAACAATTCGCATGGCGATTATTGGTACAACTTTCGGAGCTATTCTATCTATTCCACTTGCTGTATTAGCAGCCAATAATGTGTTTACAACTGCTCTTTTATATGGCCCAGCTCGGTTTGTGCTAAATTTTATTCGGACGATACCAGATTTATTATTAGCAGCTATCTTTGTTGCGATTTTTGGAATTGGTCCGCTTCCGGGAATTTTCGCTCTTATCTTTTTTTCAGTTGGAATCATTGCTAAATTATTGTACGAATCGATTGAAGCAATTGATCTAGGTCCGTTAGAAGCGATGACAGCTGTAGGAGCGAATAAAATGCAATGGATTGTATATGGAGTGATGCCACAAGTAATGGCGCAATTTGTTTCCTATGTATTATATACGTTTGAAGTAAATGTGCGAGCAGCAGCTGTTTTAGGCTTAGTTGGTGCGGGTGGTATCGGATTATATTATGACCGTACACTTGGTTTTTTACAGTATCAACAAACGTCTTCTATTATTATTTATACACTTATTGTTGTGTTGTTAATTGATTATATAAGTACAGTATTACGGGAGAAATTATGATGAACAAACCTACAGTGATTGTGCCAAAACCGAAGCAAATGAGTTTATATCGTTGGATGATCTTTATTGCATTGATGCTCTTATATATATGGGCATTTTCAGGAATGCCTGTTGAGGGGATAAAAGATACAGCGGGACAAATTACAAAAGCGATTTTATCTGGGATCGTGAATCCAGATTGGACATATGTCTCTTTACCAGGTGGTGAAGATTTATTGCACGGTTTAGTGGATACATTAGCAATTGCCATATTAGGTACGTTTGTGTCTGCTTTTCTTTCTATCCCATTTGCATTTTGGGCAGCTAAAAATATGAATGCAGGGAAAGGAATGTCATCAATAGGAAAGTTTGTGCTTAGTTTTATTCGTACATTCCCTGAATTAGTTATGGCACTGCTATTTATAAAAGCAGTGGGACCAGGGTCTTTCGCAGGTGTTTTAGCATTAGGATTACATTCTATCGGTATGCTAGGGAAGTTGTACGCAGAGGGAATTGAAAATATAGAGAAGGGACCTATTGAAGCCTTGGTGACGAATGGAGCAAATCGTTTTCAAATCCTTTGGTATGCGGTATGGCCACAAGTATTACCCGACTTTTTATCTTATACGCTCTATCGTTTTGAGATTAATGTCCGATCTGCGGCGATTTTAGGTGTTATTGGGGCGGGCGGAATAGGTACACCACTTATTTTTGCATTAAGCTCAAGAAATTGGCCGAGGGTAGGAATCATTTTACTTGGAATTATTATTATGGTAATTATTGTTGATTTTCTTTCAAGTTCAATAAGAAAACGAATTGTATAGCAGTCGGATATGTATTGTTTCAGTATGCAGAAACAATACATATTTTTATAGGGGAAGAGGTAGGTGAAAAGATAAAAAATGAAGCAATAAGATATTTGTGTATAAATATACGGATAATTTATTTTATTTTTAATATAAAAACAAGGAAAAAGTATGACAGATTGAATGCCCATACATTCAAAGGATTGCGTTGTTTTTTTATAAAAAACAAAAAAACATCAACATATTTGTCGATACATGTTGTATAATCTTGCGTGGGAAGCTATCATATAAATGTATAAAACGTTTACTAATATAAGCGAAGGGAAGAATAGCATGTCACATTCAATCGAACAACTTTCTATCAACACGATTCGCACATTATCCATTGATGCGATTGAAAAAGCAAACTCTGGTCATCCAGGAATGCCAATGGGGGCAGCACCAATGGCTTATACATTATGGACTAAGTTTATGAAACATAATCCAAATAATCCAACTTGGTTTAACCGCGATCGTTTCGTATTATCTGCAGGTCATGGTTCTATGCTGTTATACAGCTTACTTCATCTATCTGGTTATGATGTAACAATGGATGATTTAAAGAACTTCCGTCAATGGGGAAGTAAAACACCAGGACATCCAGAATTCGGTCATACACCAGGTGTAGACGCAACAACTGGTCCACTTGGACAAGGTATTTCAACTGCTGTTGGGATGGCGATGGCAGAAAGACATTTAGCAGCGAAATATAATCGTGATGCATACAATGTTGTAGATCATTATACATACGCAATTTGCGGTGATGGTGATTTAATGGAAGGCGTGTCTGCTGAAGCATCTTCGTTAGCAGCACATTTAGGCTTAGGACGACTAGTTGTATTATATGATTCCAATGATATCTCATTAGATGGTGATTTAAATCGTTCATTCTCTGAAAGTGTAGAAGATCGCTATAAAGCATACGGATGGCAAGTAATCCGCGTTGAGGATGGCAATGATATTGAAGCAATTGCAAACGCAATTGAAAGCGCGAAAGCTGACGAAAAACGCCCAACGCTAATTGAAGTAAGAACAACAATTGGTTTCGGTTCTCCAAACAAATCAGGAAAATCAGCTTCGCATGGTTCTCCGCTTGGTAAAGATGAAACAAAATTAACAAAAGAAGCATACGCTTGGACTGCACAAGAAGATTTCCACGTACCAGCAGAAGTATATGAAAACTTCCGTAAAACAGTGCAAGATGTTGGTGAAAGAGCACAAGCTGAATGGAACACAATGTTCGGTGAATATGCAAAAGCATACCCAGAATTAGCAAATGAATTACAAATGGCGATGAAAGGTCTGCTTCCAGAAGGCTGGGAACAAAATCTACCAACTTATGAAGTAGGATCAAAAACAGCAACTCGTTCTTCTTCAGGTGCTGTTATTAATGCAATCGCAGAAGCTGTACCATCATTCTTCGGTGGATCTGCAGACCTTGCTGGTTCTAACAAAACATATATGAATAACGAGAAAGATTTTACAAGAGCTGATTACAGCGGTAAAAACATTTGGTATGGTGTACGTGAGTTCGCAATGGGTGCAGCAATGAACGGTATCGCACTTCATGGCGGTTTAAAAACTTACGGTGGTACATTCTTCGTATTCTCTGATTACTTACGCCCAGCAATTCGTCTTGCGGCATTAATGCAATTACCTGTGACATATGTATTCACGCATGATAGTATCGCTGTTGGTGAAGATGGTCCAACACATGAACCAATCGAACAATTAGCAGCTCTTCGTGCGATGCCGAATGTTTCTGTTATCCGTCCAGCTGATGGTAACGAATCTGTAGCGGCTTGGAGATTAGCTTTAGAATCTACAAAAACACCAACGGCATTAATTTTAACTCGTCAAGACCTTCCTACATTAGAAGGTGCAAAAGAAGATACTTATGAGAAAGTGTCAAAAGGTGCATATGTAATTTCTGCAAGCAAGAAAGAAACAGCTGATGTCATCTTACTTGCAACTGGATCTGAAGTAAGCTTAGCAATTGAAGCGCAAAAAGCGTTGGCGGCAGATGGTATAGATGCATCTGTTGTCAGCATGCCATCTATGGATCGCTTTGAAGCACAATCTGCTGAATACAAAGAATCAGTATTACCAAAAGCAGTAACAAAACGTTTCGCAATCGAAATGGGTGCTACATTCGGATGGCATCGTTACGTTGGTCTTGAAGGCGACATATTAGGTATCGATATGTTTGGTGCATCTGCTCCTGGTGAAAAGATTATGGAAGAGTACGGATTCACTGTAGAAAACGTTGTACGTAAAGTGAAAGAAATGCTTTAATAGCTTTGAAAAATCTCTCCGATATGGAGAGGTTTTTCTATGTAAATGACTGAATTCGACAGAAAAAGTTTTTTCTTTTTCCGTAGTCAGACAATCATTGCACATATTCTTCTATATAATGTAGAGAAAAAGATTGTCCAGATCGGGAGGAGAAAAATGAAAACGTATGAATTGTATTTAATTCAAGAAGATATTGCGAAGACATACTTTGGTCGTGAATCTTTGCTTTTTGATTTATTTGTTCGATTTTCAGAATCTGAATCCCTTTCGGAAAAAAAAGTACTATATAAGCAGATGATGTATATTACGATGCCTTTACAAGTCATAAAAATTCATCATAAATTAGAACAAGCTTTACACCATTTAGGGAAATATAATAGAACATATCATACACATATGCTGTATACAGGGACGGAATACGGAGAAATAATGGTGAAACCACAGTACATTCGAATGAATACCTCTGGAAATGTTTCAATGGAGACAACTTTTTTTGAGGTGCTCAGAAAATGTGAATTAACATTTTTAGCAATGGATTATGAAAATAAGAAGTATGGCTGGCTAAATCCTCTCAAGCAAGCACGAACATATGTATAAAAAATGTCGAATATCATCTTGTCTTATTGAAAAGGTTTTAGTACACTGTAAGGTAGACAACATGAAGGAGGAAAATATATGCCAATTTGGTCAGGTATTCTAGTTGGTGTAGTAGCATTACTAGCAGGCGTAGCGTTAGGTTTTTTTATCGCTCGTAAATATATGATGAACTACTTACAAAAAAATCCACCAATTAATGAACAAATGTTAAAAATGATGATGATGCAAATGGGACAAAAACCGTCTCAAAAGAAAATTAATCAAATGATGAGCGCGATGAACAAGCAAATGAAATAAGCGCGAAAAGGACATCCGGCACGGATGTCCTTTTCATTTGAAGGTACTAATTTTAAAAACTTTTAAAAATTCTGTATTTTTGATAAACTGAACACATCGCTTATTTTAAGAGAGGAGGATAACATGAAAGTATTTTTTAAGTTAGCTTGGTTTTTTAAACAAGAAAAGCGAGCGTACATAACGGGAATTATTTTATTATTTGGAGTAGCATTATTAGAGCTTGTGGCACCAAAAGTAATTGGAATTATTGTTGATGAGATTAATAATCAAACATTAACTGCCGAAAAGTTATTACAATGGGTTGGGCTTTTAATCATTGTTGGAATTACAATGTATATATTACGTTATATATGGCGTATTATGATTTTCGGTTCTTCTTTAAAATTAGCACGTCAATTGAGGAGTAGGTTATATGAACACTTTACAAATATGAGCCCTTCGTTTTATCAATCGCATCGTACAGGTGATTTAATGGCTCATGCGACAAATGATATTCAAGCGATTCAACAAACAGCTGGCTCTGGTGTATTGACACTTGTTGACTCTCTAGCTGTAGGAGGGTGTGTATTAATGGCAATGGGGTTTACGATTAGCTGGAAGTTAACGTTAATTAGCCTCCTTCCTATGCCAATTGTAGCAATTTCTACAAATTATTATGGTACATTGTTACATAGACGATTTCATAAAGCACAACAAGCATTTTCGGAAATTAACGATAAAGTACAAGAAAGTATGAGTGGGGTGAAGGTAATTCGCTCACTTGGTCAAGAAAAAGAAGACTTACAAGCATTTCGAAAAAAGTCAGAAGATGTAGTATATAAAAATATGTTAGTTGCTCGTATTGATTCATTGTTTGATCCAACAATTGCCCTTATTGTTGGTTTTTCATTTCTAATCGCAGTTTGTTACGGATCACTTTTAGTTGTGCGGGGAGAATTGACAGTAGGTGGGTTAATTACTTTTACAACATATTTAGGAACTCTCGTTTGGCCGATGTTAGCGTTTGGTTGGCTTTTTAATATTATGGAACGCGGGCGAGCGTCATATGATCGCGTTGAAAAAATTTTATCTCAAACTTCAGCTGTCGTGAATAAAGAGGATGCAATACAGCGTGTAGCGAGCGGTGATGTATCATTTGCAATCGATACATTTTCTTATAAGAAAAATGAAGTGTTGAATTTGAAAGATATTCATTTTGAATTGAAAAAGGGAGAAACATTAGGCGTTGTTGGCCGAACAGGTGCGGGAAAAACGACGTTATTAAAATGTCTGATTAGAGAGTATGATCATTTTAATGGTGAATTAAAAATTGGAAATCAAGATATTCGCAATATGACACTTCATAGTGTTAGGGCGGCTATTTCTTATGTTCCGCAAGACCATTTCTTATTTTCAACAAGCATAGGAGAAAATATTGCATTTGGAAAAACAAATGCGTCATATAAGGAAATTGTGCGTGCTGCTGAAATTGCATGTATTCATGATGATATTGTTCAATTTCCTGAAGGGTATGATACAGTAGTAGGGGAAAGAGGAGTTTCTTTATCAGGTGGGCAAAAACAGCGAATTTCTATTGCGCGTGCATTATTAACAGATGCTGAAATTTTAATTTTAGATGATTGTTTATCTGCGGTAGATGCCAAGACTGAGGAAAACATTTTAACAGCTTTAAAACGAGAAAGAGCACAAAAAACAACGATTATAACAGCACATCGGTTAAGTGCGATTCAACATGCCGATCTTATTCTTGTTATAGATGAAGGAAAGATTGTAGAGAGAGGGACGCATGAACAATTGATGAAGCAAACGGGGTGGTATAAAGAGATGTATGAAAGTCAACAGTTAGAGGCGCTAGTTGAGAAAGGAGGCATATAATGGCTGAGAAAAAGAGAAGTGACTTATGGCGATTACTTTCTTATATGAAACCATATAAAGGGTTGTTATCACTAGCGTTTCTATTTTTAGTTGGTGCAACGGTTACTGAAATGATGGGGCCATTTTTAATTAAACAATTTCTAGATGAACACTTAGTTCCACGTAATTTTGAACAATCGGCATTAATAACGTTATTTGTTATATATATGGTCGCCCATTTATTAAAAGTTTTATTTACGTATTTAAACCTATTATACTTTCAAAATATTGCATTTAAAATTGTGCAAGATATGCGTGTAGAAGTATATGAACATGTGCAAAAGCTGTCGCTAAGTTTTTTTGATCGTACCCCAATTGGGACACTTGTATCGCGCATAACGAATGATACAGAAGCAATTAAAGATTTTTATGTGAGTGTATTATCGACGTTTGTGAAAAATATTGTATTTTTAATTGGAATATTAGTAGCAATGTTTTTGCTGGATGTAAAACTAGCTTTATGTTCTCTTATCATGATTCCAATTATGGTGACGATTATGGCAGTATATCGCCGGAAAAGTTCAGCTTTTTATTTAGAATTACGCAGTCAACTTAGTATTTTAAATGCGAAGTTAAATGAATCGATTCAAGGTATGAATATTGTGCAAGTATTCCGGCAAGAAAGACGGATGAGAAAAGAGTTTGAAGAGATAAATGGTAAGCATTATAATGCTGGTCGCCGAACGTTAAAGTTAGATGCATTGCTTTTACGTCCAGCAACAGATCTTGTGCACATTATGGCAATTGCATTCGTACTTGCATTGTTTGGGATTCATGCATTGAATAGTCCTGTTGAAGTTGGAGTATTATATGCTTTTGTTAACTATATTCACCGTTTCTTTCAACCTGTAAATGAAATGATGATGAAGCTTTCGTTCTTTCAACAAGCACTCGTTTCATCTTCCCGTGTGTTTCATTTAATGGATGAAAATGATTTGGCACCCGTTCAACAAGGGAATGAAAAGCCACAAGTGCATGAAGGGGAAATTGAGTTTCAAAATGTTACTTTTTCTTATGATGGGAAGCGAGATGTGTTAAAGAATGTGTCGTTTCATGTGAAGCCTGGACAAACGGTTGCTTTTGTTGGGCACACTGGTAGTGGAAAAAGTACCATTATGAACTTATTGATGAGATTTTATCACATTAAGTCAGGAAGTATTCGAATAGATGGTGTAAATTTAGAAGAATTTGAGGAACAGGAAATTCGACAAAAGATTGGTCTTGTTTTGCAAGATGCATTTTTATTTGTTGGAAATGTGAAGCAAAATATTCGTATGTATGATGAAAGTATTACGGATGAAGAAGTAGAAGCAGCAGCCCGCTTCGTTCAAGCGAATACGTTTATTGAAAAGTTGCCAGGGCAGTATCATACAGAAGTAGTGGAACGGGGTACGGCTTTCTCGAGTGGGCAAAGACAATTGATTGCTTTCGCAAGAACAATTGCAACGAATCCGAAAGTACTTGTATTAGATGAAGCGACAGCAAATATTGATACGGAAACAGAAGAAGCAATTCAAACAGCATTGCAGCGTATGCGTAAAGGAAGAACTACAATTGCGATTGCGCACCGATTGTCCACGATCCAAGATGCCGATCAAATATTTGTAATGCATGAAGGAGAAATTGTCGAACGAGGAACACATCAAGAACTGCTAAGTAAGCAAGGACTCTACTATAATATGTATTTGCTTCAGAATAAAGGAAGTCTGCAAAAAGCCTTGTAGTAGCAAGGCTTTTTGCAATTTTATCCCGCTATTTTAGGGCAGTAAGACTCCCGCCTCAAGATTTAGGGAGAAGCAAGGAAGATAGGTGGGAGTAGGGCTGCCCGTAACAGCTCGATTGGTGAGGGCTCATAATCAGTGGGGATGAAGAAAGCCCCCACTGATTAAAGTTTCACTTTATAGTATAATAGGATAAAAATATTTTAGAATCAGAATCTGATAAGGAATAAAGGAGAAGGAAAATGGAATATGTGCTTATATGTGTCATTTTGGCTTTATTAGCTGTAGCATTTGTATTGTTTTATAAAAATAAACAGCTAGAATCTGAGAAGCAACAAGTAGATTTTGAAAAAGCACAAGTCATAGAAAACTATCAAGGGGAGATTGCTGCTACAGTTGAAAATTATGAACAGCAGCAAGAAACGATAAAAAATATAGAAAAACAAAAATACAATGATTTAAAAGTGAAAGCAGCTCGTGAAATTGAAAATATGCGAATGATGAAGAGCGAACTCACAATGCAACATAGTAAAGAGCGCAGTGAAATGCAGCAGAAACATAATCATGAAGTACAAATATTACAAAATTTTATTGCAGATTTAAAGGTGTATTCAAAAAATGTAGCGGAAATACATACGCATGAACTATTACATAACATGAAACAACAATTTATTCAGCAGGAAATTGTAAAAGAAAATGAGATATACATGATTCCAAATATATTTTTGCCGAAAATATCAAGCAGAACAAAAAGGAAGATGAAAAATCGCCGTATTCATCATGTGTTGTTATTAAGAACAGGCATATATGTGATTGAAACAGTAGAATGTAAAGGAAGAATCATACACGGTTTAACAAAAGATAATGCAGGGATCTTTTCATTTATGGTTGATGAAATAGGAAAGTATCAATATGAGCATAATCAAGAAGAAACGTTCATTTTTATAAAAGAAGAGCAAACGGGAACTTTGAAAGTAGTAAATGAAGGCAATGTTGTTTATAAGATACAATATCTTTCGGAAAGTTTATATGAGTATTTAAAAGAGAAAAATGCAGAAATTATAAAAGAAGAAGTAAAGCCGGTTATATATTTTGAGAATGAGAGAAATCAATATGAAATAATAGACTGTTCTCATGAACGAGTCCCAAGATTGAAAGATAGAGAACAATTTATTATGTATTTTAAAAATGTGCTGTTAAATGAAAAAGTGTTATATACTGCAAAAGAATTACAAGAAATAAAAACCGTGATAGAACAGATAGACAAGGTGATTGCTCAAAAATGATGCCATAAAGGAGACGCATTATTGAAAACATATATGAAACCTTTATTATGGGGAACATTGTATTTATATACTTTTTTCTACTTATTCATTTACCTAGCTTTTATATGCATAATTGTTATAGCTCATTCATCCTATAGTATAGTGAGTGTTTTAGCGGTATCAATTCCATTTATAATTTTGCTTTTGTTTCGGCGGGTGATGTTTAAACTTGCTTTAAGTGATGAGCAAGAAATATATCGTAAGAAACTGAAAAGTATTACAGTTGTTGGTGCGGCATTATTTACTGTATGTATCATACAACTAGGGGGTAATGAATATCAGTCGAGGTTTCACCAAGAAACATGGTTAAAAAATGATGGCAAACGAGTGTATATGATAGATGATTTACTAGCGAAACATAAACTAGTTGGAACATCCAAGGAAGAGGTTATCACGTTATTGGGTACACCAACAGAAATAAGACAATTTGAAACTGTCCATCAAATGATATATTATTTAGGAACTGAAGGAGGATTTATCCCGATTGATAGTGAATGTCTCATTTTATATTTAAATCATAATGATAGGATAATAGATTATAGAATTGAAACGGACTAAAATAGCGGAATATAAAAAAACAGAAGGTATGTTAGCACCTTCTGTTTTTTTACAGTTTTCATATATGTACAATAACGATAAATGATGTCGAATCTTATCTATACGAATAAGAAAAAAGTCGTTATAATTTAAGGTAGTTAAGTAATTTAGTAGGTTGCTAAAATATAATTGTATGAGAAAAGGAGGCGTAAGAACACGAAATGTTGTTGGACATAACGTGTTAAGAAGTAGAATGAAAAAAGGACTTTATAATGTTTTCGCAATGTCAATTGCATTGCAGGTGGTAATGATTCCAAGTGATTCTTTTGCAGCACCGTTAGAAAAAACGATAGAGTTATCAACAGATGAGCAAGCGTTGAAAAGTATTGAGAATCATATGAAACATGAAGATGGACGTGGTGATAGTCAAGAAGCTAATAGTGAAGTACAAGGGGATTTTCTGGTACATATAAAAAAAGAAACGTCAATATATGAATCATCGGACTTAAAGGAATGGACTGGGAAGAATTTTTCTAAGCAAGTGGTGAAAGCTTCAAAGAGAAAAGGAAATGCTTATTACATTCAAACACGAAATGAAGCAGGGTGGATACAACATATAGATAATCATGTTGAAGTTCGAAATATTTATCCATTATCGAATAAGAGACTCGTTATTCATGAAGAAACTGCTCTGTATTCTTCACCTTTCGATTCATTTCAAGAAGAAAGTACATTACAACCTCAAACAGTTGTAGCGATTGGACAAGCGGGAGATTGGTTCCAAGTTGAAACAAATGAAGGGAAAAAGTGGATTCATTCCTCAAATGTAGCGTTTGAAGGGACAAAAGCATCCCTTATTCAAAATAACGAGATGCCAACTTATAAAAAACGTGAGGCAGGTCTATATTATGCAGCACCGTCTGCTTTAAAAATAGGATCTGTTTATGGGGTACCATTTACAGAATGGATTGTCCCAAAAGGAAATGATAATATTCGTCCTGGTTATGCAATGGATCCAAAGTATATTACCATTCATGAAACGGATAATTATAGCGTTGGTGCAGGGGCTAGAAATCATGCTCAATATTTATATAATCAAGCAACAGGGGATACAGATCGCTCAGCATCTTGGCATTTTACAGTGGATGATAAAGAGATTTATCAGCATCTTCCGTTAAATGAAAATGGTTGGCATGCAGGAGATGGATCCAATGGAACAGGTAATAGACAATCCATTGCGATTGAGATTGCTGTAAATCAAGATGGGAATTACGATAAAGCGGTAGAAAATGCTCGGAAATTAACAGCTTATTTGATGGGAGAGTTACACATTCCTATAGAAAATGTGAAAAAACACCAATATTGGAGTGGGAAAATTTGTCCCGCAATTATGATTCAACGCGGTGCGTGGAATGCTTTCTTACAAGGTGCAAAAAGTTACTATGATGAAAATCATCAAGATGATATTACAGGTGGATGGTATGAACAAGATATTCGCGAATTAGCTGCGAAAGGAATTATGGTTGGGGATGGAAATGGTTCCTATTGGCCAAATCGTCTTGTGACGCGCGGAGAATTTGCAAATTTCATTTCGCGATCATTACAGCTGCCAGAAGGAAGTTCAACGTTTACAGATTTAAATGAAGCTCATCCATCATTAGTAGACGGTATTAATCGTGCAGCAAGTGCAGGAATTATTAATGGTCGAGGAGACAATACGTTTGATCCAAATGATACAATTAAACGTGATGAAGTTGTCATTATGATTGATCGTGCTTTACAGTATAAAGGTATCACAGGAACTTTAGTTGAAGTACCATTTTCTGATCAAAACTTAGCATATGACAAGCAAGCATTAAAACGTGTCTATGGATTAGGAATTGTAAAAGGAAATGAAAATAATGAATTTATGCCAAAAGGAACAGCTACTCGCGGCGAATCAGCAGCATTTATAAATAGAATGTTATATGTAATAGAGAGGTAATAAGCAAAAAGTACTCACGTTTGTGGGTACTTTTTCTTTTTCAATATATCTGAAACAGGAATTGCATATTTTGTATGGAATAAGGAATAAAAGTGGAGTGAATCTAATATATTTAGATGATTTGTTCTACTTTTCATGAAAATCATAATGGATTTTAGAACAAGAATGAAAAGGAGGTAAGACGGTGGGAAAAATACCGACTGAAGTCCTGAGTAAAGAATTGATGGAAAGAGAAGGGATTATATCTATTACAGTAAGGGAATTTGAAAAAATCGAGGTAGCAGGGGTTGTCGTATCTGGGCCAGCTCTTATTTTAATTAATCAAGACTAGCTGTA
Source organism: Bacillus cytotoxicus NVH 391-98 (assembly GCF_000017425.1). Lineage (GTDB taxonomy): Bacteria > Bacillota > Bacilli > Bacillales > Bacillaceae_G > Bacillus_A > Bacillus_A cytotoxicus. The sequence goes on along the minus strand of NC_009674.1, from coordinate 2,422,201 downwards.
CATATTATGATTAAAAGCATCCGTATAGGATGCTTTTTCGTTTGCAGGAAAAGAATTTTATTAGATAATAGAGCTACTGGAGGGAAAAAAAGTGGCTATTATTCTTACAATGTTTGCAATGGGGATTTTATTAGGGTTTGTTGGAGCTGGTGGAGCAGGGTTTATAATTGGAGTTTTAACTCTTATATTCCAAGTGCCCGTTCATATAGCTCTTGCAACTTCGCTAACAGCAATGGCATTTACAACACTTTCAGGTGTAGTAAGTCATTATAGAGAGGGGAATGTTTCTTTAAAAATAGGAGGGGTTGTAGGAATATTTGGGGCGATTGGATCGTATGTTGGCTCTCAGTTTGGGGCAGTAATTCCAGCGCAGCTTCTTCATTGGTTTACTGCTAGTATGCTATTTTTATCAGCCATATGTATGTGTATTCGATTACTCTATTTCCACAATCAATCGAAAATGAATCATGAAAAAGGATTATCTATCACTATATTAGTGAAAAGTATGTTACTAGGTTTAGTAACTGGAAGTTTAGCGGGTGCTTTTGGGATAGGATCAGCACCATTTATTCAACTAGGATTAATGGTATTATTAGGTTTAACAATTCAGCAATCGGTTGGAACGACAATGCTCATTATTCTTCCAATTGCAATTGGAGGTGGGATTGGTTATAGTTCAGCCGGATATTTAAATTATGTATTATTGGTACAAGTTTTAATAGGAACGATGTTAGGTGCCTATTTAGGAGCGAAATTTACTAACTTTGCTCCACGTATTGTTTTGAAACTGTCTATGATTATAACACCGATTGCAGCAGGATGTCTGCTGTTAGTAGAATAGGATTTGGGTCTTATTGCCTTTACATAAAAGAGATAAGGAATTGTGGAACATATATAACAAGCTATTAATATGTTTTACATATGAATTATGTAAGTAATTCATATTTCAAATATAAAGGGATTTGCTATAATATAATGAGTGTAACGTTCGAGTATTCGACGTATTACTAGTATTATATCCCTATCCCTTTTCTAAAAATGCGAACAAGTTTTGCCCTATTCTATTTCATTTCTCAATGAATAGAAATATATTGTTCGATGACCATTATAGAACGTACATAATGGTGAAATCCCGATCCTTAAAGAGGATGCCCCTAATCTTCATATGAAAATATGATCGGAAGTAGAAAGCTGCCCTATTCAGGTCAGCTTTTTTTTTGATATGCACTATATTCTTCAGTAATTTCTGTTTGTAATAGAAGAGATTTCCCAAAGCGGCGTTTACATTCATTCGTTACTTTCTCAATGGCGAGAGTATGAGAAGTAGCAGATACCGTAACCGTTGTCCTTCTCGATGTTCGATTTTGTTCACAAAAGACACATTCCACAACATATTTAGAAATCATATTTTCATCCTTTCTTATGAATGATTAGGAATGAATTGTCTTGGAAGTTGATATAACCTTTCGATGTAAAATGTATTTCCCCTCTATTTCTGAGGGGAAAATGTAGGGGAAAGACTTTATTTTTCTTATAACTTTTGAATATTGAGATGGAACCAAGTGAAACTTTAATCAGTGTGGGCTCCATCCCTCGTTTGATTCATCGGGCTTGTTACTTCCCTAAAATAGAGAAGAAGAGTAAGGGGGGAATACTCCGAGCCCATTACAGTTTCATAACGGGCTGGGATCTATTATTTTTCTATTACGTTATAAACTTTTTGAGTGTTTTCGCTTTCGAAGTTATTATTCTTTCTTATTTTCATGTAATAGTATGTGTAACAAAAGATAATAAATGGGATTGTGCAGTAGATTCCTAATCTTTGATTCGGGATGAAGAGTAAGCTAACTAATATAATTCCATACAGTCCGAACCCTAGAATTGGTATAACGGGATACAATGGAGTTTTAAACTTCAAATCTGTTAATTTCCCGCCATTTGCTACATATTGTTTGCGGAAAAGAAGCTGGGAAGCACAGATAGACATCCAAACAATAATAGTTATGACTCCAGAAATGGAAATTAACCATAAGTACACTGTTTCAGCAGCTACAACACTTGTGAGTAAAGATAATCCGGAAATAGATATTGTCATGATGAGGGCATATAGTGGGATACCTCTAGATGATAATTTCTGTAAAAATGCCGGGGCCATACTATTTTTTGATAGGGACCAAAGCATTCGAGTTGCGGCATACAGACCTGAATTTGCAACAGAAAGAACTGCAGTAAGGATAACGAAATTCATTATATCAGCTGCATACGGAATACCTATACGATCAAACACAGCAACAAAAGGACTTTTCGTTAATCCAGCTTCTTGCCAAGGGATTAAAGTGACTAGAACGAAAATTGCTAAAACAAAGAAAAACATTGTCCGCCATATAATATTTCTAATAGAACGCGGTAATGTTTTTGCAGGATTTTCACTTTCACCAGCTGCAATCCCAACAAGTTCTGTACCTTGAAAAGAATAATTTACAGTAACCATTGTTAATAAAATGGCACCAATACCATTTGGAAATAGGCCGCCATGCTCGATAAAGTTAGAAAGCAGCGGGGCAGGTTCATTTCCTTTCAACTCAATAATGCCCAACATAGCTGCGCCTCCAAGAATAATAAAAGCTACAATAGCGGATACTTTAATACTTGAAAACCAAAATTCAGTTTCAGCATAACTACGAGCAGATAGGGCATTTATCGTAAAGATTGTGACACCAAATATGAGGCACCATACCCATACAGGAATACCTGGAAGCCAGCGTTGCATTGTAATACCTGCAGTTGTAAATTCGAGTCCAGTCGTATTTGCCCAGCTTAACCAATACAGCCAACCAATTGTAAAGCCGGTGGCTGGGTTTATAAATTTTGTTGCATATTCTTGAAAAGATCCAGAAACGGGCATTGCTACAGCAAGTTCACCGAGACATAGCATAACAAAGTACATTAACAATCCGCCTGCAATAAAAGCAAGTACAGCCCCACCAGGTCCAGCTTGACTAATAATAAAGCCAGATCCATTAAATAATCCGGTTCCAATTACGCCTCCAAGTGCAATCATAAACAGATGTCGGCTTTTCATCGTGCGTTTTAATTCATGATTTTGTTTATTGAGTTCTGTCATATTCTTCCTCACTTCCCCATGTAATAGATTCAAATACAATTTTCTGTATAGTGGAATATATTTCATCATACGGAATATAGTTTTAATTTTCAGATAATTATAGCGAAAAGTCAATCTTTTTATTTTTTTTGAAAATTAAATAATTTGTTTGATTTCTTGAGAAGATTTTGTTAAATTGGTAGATAATTAAGGTTAGTTAGATATTATGAGTGAAGTTGAGGAGCATGCCTGTGCAATCTATTGATCGAGCAATCAGTATTATAAAACTATTGTATTCAGAAAATGATAAGGAACATTGGGCTATTTCTGATATAGCTGATAGAACACATCTGCCAGTTAGTACAGTGCATAGAATATTAAATTCTTTAATGGAACATGGATTAGTTACACAGATTCCGGAAACGAAGCATTATACAATCGGACCGATGTGGATGGAAGTAGGTCTACGGCAATTAGAAAAAGTAGACTATCGATCTGTCGCAAGAGAAGTAATGAAACGCTTAGCATATGAAGTGGAAGAAAGCGTATACTTAAATATTCCAAATGGGACACATTCTATTATTATTGAGAGAATAGATAGTCCTTTAAAGATTCGTGTTATCGATAATTTAGGAGAACAAATTCCACTTTCCATCGGTGCTGCTAATAAAACGATACTTGCGAATATGAAAACAAATGAGGTAGAACATATTGTAGATCAGCTATTGCCTTCTATATCAGAGCAAAAACAACGGCTATTTGATCAGCTTACTGTGATAAGAAGAGAAGGATATGCGGTAAGTTATGGTGAGAAGACAGAAGGAACCGCATCAATTGCTGCACCCATTATAGGTTTTAATCATAAAGTGGTAGGAGCAATCAGTATTGGATTAATTAGTGAACGGATTAATGAGGAGCGATTGGCTTTTCTTGTTAATCAGGTTATAAATGCTGCGAATGAAATATCAATAAAAATCGGCGGAACAGGAAAGGAATAGGAGAATATTCTGTCGTTTTTTATTCATATATTGGAATTGATTTTCATAATACGGAAAACAGGGGGATATATATGGCAAAATGGCAGACAAAAGAAGAGTTAGTACAATTATTGAGTAATCTTGTTGAAATTCCTAGTATTACTGGATCAAAAGCTGAAACAGTATTACCAGACTTTGTTGTTGAACAACTATCTAGTCTATCGTACTTCAAGGAGAATCCTAGTCATTTAGAAAAACATCCAACAGGGGATGGACGCTATTTTATTACAGCTTTAGTAAAGAAAGAAAAACATTTGAAAAATACAATTGTTTTAGTGAGTCACTTTGATGTTGTAGATGTAGAGGACTATGGCATATGGAAAGAATATGCATTTCAACCTCAAAAACTCACATCTATGTTTTATTCACATAAAGATGAAGTGCCATATCCTGTTCAGCAAGATATAGAACAAGGTGATTGGCTATTTGGTAGAGGGATAATGGATATGAAGTGCGGTTTAACTTTGCATATGGCAATGGTTGAACAAGCTTGTGAAGGGAGTTTTGATGGGAATATTCTTTTATTAACTGTCCCAGATGAAGAGGTGAACTCTGTAGGAATGAGAACCGCTGTTCCAAAATTATTAGAGCTTGCAAAAGAACACGATCTTCAGTATAAAGCAGTCCTCAATTCTGAACCAATGTTTACATGTTATCCAGGAGATCAAAATAAATATATTTATACAGGATCTATTGGAAAAGTATTACCTGGTTTTCTTTGTTATGGAAAGGAAACGCATGTAGGAGAACCGTTTGCGGGATTAAATGCGAATTATATGGCTTCATTATTAACTGCGGAATTGGAATTAAATACGGAACTTTGTGATATTGTAGAAGGCGAAGCAAGTCCACCTCCGACAAATTTATTGCAAAGGGATTTAAAAGAAGAGTATTCGGTACAAATTCCTCATCGTGCAGTGACATTGTTTAATTTATTTTTATTAGAAAAAACGATGCCAGATGTTGTTTCGTTGCTATATAAAAAGGCAATGGGAGTAGCGGAGAAAATCGAGGAAACGTATGCGAAACAGGCATATCATTTTTCTAAATATAATCCGTTTATACCGCCCAGTCTAAAAGTGAATGTACTCACTTATGAGGAATTGGTTGCTTATGCCATTGAACAACATGGAAAAGAAGCAATTGATAAAATGCAAGCGATTGTTTTGGAAAATCGCGGGGGAAAAGATGACCGTGCAATTACGATTGAACTTGTGGATAGGTTAGCCATTTTATGTAAAGAAAAAGGGCCAATGATCATACTGTTCTTTGCGCCACCTTACTATCCGGCTGTAAGTTCTCGTAATAATCCATTCATTCAAAGCGCAGTAGCAGAACTAGAAAGTTATGGACATGACCAACATGGAGTTACATTTAAAACTCAAAATTATTTTGGCGGAATTTCTGACTTAAGTTATGTAGGATTACAATATCCAGTTGAAGCAATGACTTCACTTGTAGAAAATATGCCTTTATGGAATAAAGGGTATTCGATTCCACTACAAGAATTAGCAGAGTTTAATGTTCCTGTATTAAATGTTGGACCTGTAGGAAAAGATGCGCACCAGTGGACTGAGCGTTTAGATGTAGATTATGCGTTTGAAACATTATTGGATATGTTACCAGTATGTATTGATAGATTACTCGCTAGGAATCAAATGTCACAAGTATAGTTGAAAAGTAGAAAAAAGCTAGCAATTGTAACACAATTGCTAGCTTGTTCTCATTTTTTAATGTATCCAAGCCAAGAAAAGCGGTACAATGACTAAACTAGCTCCAGCGGTTAAGAGCATAGATAAACTTGCAATGGTACCTTCAACAGGACCGATTTCAAATGCTTTCGATGTTCCTGTGCCATTTGCGCTCGTTCCTAACATAATTCCTTTCGCAATCGCTGTTTTAATGCGGCATAATCTAATAAGAGAAGGGCCTAACAGAGCTCCTGTCAATGCCGTCAATACTACGAATACAGCTGTTAATTGGGACATGCCGCCAATCATTTCTGAAATAGCCATTGCAATCGGTGTTGTTACAATGTGTGGCGCTAAACTATGTTCTAGTGATGCATCAATCTTAAAAGCATTTGCTAACAATGCAGAAGTAATAACTGATAAAAAGGAACCTACAACTACATTAATTAAAATAGCACTTGCATGTTTCTTTAATAAATCAAAATATTTATAAATTGGCCATGCAAAAGCTACAGTTGCTGGTTTTAATAGTTCAGTTAACCAATGACTTCCAGAATTATATGTTTCATACGATGTATCGAATCCTAGTAATAAAGCAATTAAAATGATTGGACAAACGAGTAAAGGAGAAAGTAAACTCCAATTCCAACGTTGATACATTTTTTTAGAAATCCAATATGTGAATAGTGTCAATAGTAAACAAAAAAAGCCAATCATTGTACAGATCCTTTCCGCTTCAATAGCAATTCTGTCAAGATTCCTGTAACAAGAGTTACACAAAGAGTACTAATCATAATAATAAAAATGAGATCGATGCCATATTGTGATAATGTATCTTTGTAGCGGATAACAGCGACAGCAGAAGGAATAAAAAATAAAATGAGTTCTTTTAATAAAAAGTCTGCACCATCTTGAATCCACTCTTTTTTCACTAGGTTAAATTTTAACGAAATTAATAATAGAAAAATGCCGATAATACTTCCTGGGATTGGGAGGTGTACTTGCTTTGCAATCCATTCACCTGTCCAAGCAAAACAAAATAATAATAAAATTTGTCCGCTTAATTTCCACCATTTCATACAGTAACCCCCCTTTCATTTCTTTGCATAAAAATGATAAACAAGAATTCATAATTTCTACTATACGTTCTTTCAAAAAGTTTGTCTAATATATAAATTATATGTTATTAATTTATTATACATATTAATTGAAAAGGGTGTCCAAGATGGAATTACGGCATTTGCAATATTTTATTGTTGTGGCAGAAGAGCTACACTTTGGACGAGCAGCGGCTCGTTTACAAATGACACAGCCACCACTTAGTCAACAAATCCAACAGTTGGAGCAAGAAATGGGAGTTATGTTATTTGAAAGAACGAAGCGGAAAGTTGAGCTTACAGAAGCGGGAGAAATGTTTTTAAAAGAAGTAAAGAAAGCTTTTGATCAAATTGAAAAGGCGGTAGAAGTGGCGCAAAGCGCACAAAGAGGGGAAGTAGGATCTCTTTCGATTGGATTTGTGGGAGCTGCTATATACGATATTTTACCTTCAATTGTAAGAGAATATCGAAAGAAATTTCCAAGGGTATCGGTTGCGCTTCATGAATTATCTACACCGGAGCAAGTGCATGCACTTCATGAAAATCGAATTGATGTCGGCTTTTTACGTCCGCCGATTTCAACGCAATTATTAGAACTTGAACCGATTCAAAAACTACCTTGTACACTATGTTTACCAAAAGCACATCCACTTGCGGAGAAAGAAGAAATTCACATTGAAGATTTGAGAGATGAGTCATTTGTCTTTATCACAAGACCAGTATGGCCTGCACTCTATGACACTATATTGTCATTATGCCGCGGAGTTGGTTTTAGTCCGCGCATTGTTCAAGAGGCAACAGAATACCAAACAGTAATGGGATTAGTAGCAGCAGGAATTGGAATCACTGTTATTCCAGTTTCGGCTAATAAGCTATACAAAACAGAAGTTGTATATAAAGATATATATGATTCTAATTTTATAGCTGAGATGTCAGTTGCTTACCGAAAAACGAATAGTAGTCCTGAACTATTAGAGTTTTTAAAAATTGCAAGAGATAAAAAACGAATTGAAGTTGAAAATGAGCTGCCCGCAAAAAACTGCTGATTAAAGTTCCACTTTATAAAAGGAAATGGAGCTGTTTCGTAAGTCGAATTTCTGACAACGAGACAGCTTTTTTCATATTTTGTGAATGAATTTCTAGTAAATCAGTCTAAAGGCGTTAAGTGCATACTTAACGCCTTTTCATTATGAGTTTGTCTAGTGCTTCTTCAGCTAGTAAAGCAAAATACTGTGCACTAATTGGTAATGCTTTTTCATCTAAAGTAAAGGAAGGGTGATGCCATTCATGTGTTCCGTTTGTCCCCATAAAGACGAATGAACCTGGAATTTCTTGTTGATAAAACGAGAAATCTTCTCCTGCCATAGAAGGCTTTGGTGAAATAACTTGCAGCCCCATTGTTTGAGCTACATGAGTAGATAGTTCAGTAAGGTATCCATCATTTTGAACGGCGGGGGGGGGGCCAGGATACCAATGCAGTTCCACTTCAACTCCTAGTGCATCAGCAATACCTTTCACAATACGTTCCATTCGCTGTGGGATTTTTTGACGCGTATCAGCTTGAAACGTGCGAACAGTACCTTCTAACGTTGCTTTTTCAGGGATAACATTCCACGTATTTCCTGAGTGAATGTTTGTTACACTTACAACAGCATTATGAAAAGAACTAATATTTCGACTTACAATGGTTTGCAGTGCCATGACGATTTGAGAAGAAGCTACGATAGGATCTACTCCTGCATCAGGTACAGCAGCATGTGTTCCGACGCCTTTAATTGTAATTTGAAACCGATCTACTCCCGCCATAAGTGGACCTTCTTTAATACCAATTGTACCAACTGGTAAGTCGGGCTTATTGTGCATACCAAAAATAGCTTGTACGTTTTGTAAATGCCCCGCTTCGATTACTTTACATGCGCCGTTTCCACTTTCTTCGGCGGCTTGGAATATAAAGCGAACGGTTCCGCGTAATGAAGATTCTTTCTCTTTTAATAAGTAAGCAGCACCAAGGATCGATGCGGTGTGAAAATCGTGTCCGCACGCATGCATTTTATTAGAACTTTTTGATGCGTAAGGTAAGTCGGTTTCTTCTTGAATTGGGAGCGCATCGATATCGGCACGAAGTGCAATGGTTGGGCCGCCTCTATTACCAGAAACTTCTGCGATGACTCCAGTTTTTAAATTTGTGTCCTTTATTGTGATATTCGCTTCCTGTAACAAATTTTTAATAAATTTTGTTGTTTTAAACTCCTCATAAGATAGCTCTGGATATTGATGTAAGTGACGACGAATCGAGATTAATTTCTCTGTTAATTGATTTGTAATAGCGTTCATTTCGTTTGCCCTCTTCCTCACAATATGTAACTTTTGCATTTTGTTCCGTATAAACAAAAGATATACTACAAAATGTAGCATAAATATATATAATTCGAGAAAAGATTAGAACAGTAAAAAGGGATTTCTCATTTTGAGAACCCCCTTTTTACTAAATTATGCAGCAACTTTTTTATGTGTATGATGTTTGCGAGATTTTCCGCGTATTGTGTATGCGATTTGTGGGATTGCGATGCCAATTAAAATAAATGCCACACCAAACCATTGAGAAGCAAGTACCGCCTCTTTTAAAACGAACACGGACATAATGGTTGTAACGGGAAGCTCAGCTGCTCCAAGAATTGTTGCTAACCCAGATCCTATTTTAGGAATGCCAATTGTAAAGGCAATAGATGGAATGACAATACTAAACGTTCCTAGACCTAATCCATATTTCCAAAGGCCTTGTGAAATCGCACCGTTAAAAAGGAATGTTGGTGGGAATACAATCATGACTAAAGTTAATGCACCGGCCATTAATAGAACACCGCGTGGTAATGATGGTACTTCAACCGCCACTTTCCCACTGACAAAGATGTATGTTGCGAATGCAACCGCAGATAATAATCCTAATAAAATTCCTGTTATGTCAAAATCGCCTATGGATTTTTCGACTAATCCGCTCGATAAGAATGTACCCGTTAATAAAAAGATAACCGAAATAACTTTTTCTCTTGATGGCAATGTTTTTGTTGCGATTGCCTCAATAATAATGCCAACCCAAACGAATTGGAATAAAAGGATAATAGCGATGGATGCCGGTACGGTCTGTAATGAAGCGTAATAAAAAATCCCTGTAAAGCTAGCTGAAGTACCAGCGATAAATAAAATGAACATTTGTTTTAACGGGACATGATGTCTCGCAAATAAAAGTGTAATACTCAGTAAAATAAGCCAACCGAATAAATATTGACTACCGACTACTTCCCCAAGTGAAAAGCCTTCCGCGTATGCGAATTTAACAAAGATTGCTAAAACCCCATAGCTACATGCTCCTAATAAAACCAAAAGTGAATAGCGAAGCATAAACAACTCCTCCCATCTATATGAAATTGTTCCTAAACGGACATATATAACTAGATGGAAGTATACAAAATTAAAAATGAAGGGTCAAATGAAAGAAAAGTTCGACATTTTATGGAATAATAATAAAAATATGATATTTATGCATAATCTTTAAATTTATAATAATAAAAGTATTGTAAAATAAGTGTAGAAGTGCATAGAACTATCATTTAAAAAATTTTTTTATAAGAAATAGGTGTATGCATGCGAATGGTTTGTGAAACGTAGAAAGCTTTGTTATGTTATGGGTAACGAGCATCTTAATAATAGAAGGAAAATGAAAACGTTTTATAGAAAAGTGATTGTGCGTAACAATAATCATGTTTTTCATATTCGCATGCTGGAAAGTTTGAATTCATCAATTATCCATAGTATTTTTGTTTGTTTTTGCTACAATATTGAAGAAGAGAGGAGTGAAACGATGCAAGATATTAATATTTTCTTAGCGTTTGGTGCGGGATTTTTATCATTTATTTCCCCTTGTTGCTTACCGCTGTACCCAGCGTTTTTATCTTACATAACAGGAATGTCTGTTTCTGAGCTAAAAGAAGAAAATGCGATGCTTCGTAAAAGAAGTATGCTTCATACAGCATTTTTCTTGCTTGGATTTTCGATTGTATTTATTGCAATTGGTTTTAGTACAAGTTTTCTTGGATCCTTTTTCAAGGACTATAAAGATTTAATTAGACAACTAGGAGCACTTTTTATTATTGTGTTTGGTCTAATCATTGTAGGAGTATTTCAACCAAAGTTTTTAATGCAAGACCGCAAATTTACATTTAAAAGCCGGCCGAGCGGCTATATCGGCTCTATTTTAATTGGGTTAGCGTTTGCTGCTGGGTGGACTCCGTGTACAGGTCCTATTTTAGTAGCGGTGATTGGGCTTGCTACGACAAATCTAGAGTCCGCAATGTTATATATGATTGCATACATACTTGGGTTTGCTATTCCATTTTTTGTCCTGTCATTCTTTATTACAAAAATGTCTTGGATAAAGCGCCATAGTGGAACGTTTGTAAAAGTCGGCGGTTACATTATGATTGTCATGGGGGTTGTTTTATACTTTAATTGGATGACAAAAATCATTGTGTATTTCTCAAGTTTATTTGGCGGTTTCACAGGCTTTTAGTATGATTCCGTGAAATTGTTGGAAATACTAATAGAAAAGCATATAATGAAACTATAATTTTTTATATTGCCAAAAAAAAGGATGAGAACGTATGAACATAGTTGTTTTATCAAGTATTGTTGCGGTATGTATGGCCGTTGGCGCGATGTTTATTCGTCTAAAAGCAGCGAAGAAACCGGCAACATTAAAAAAAATTATTCTTCCACCGTTTTTTATGAGTACGGGGGCACTCATGTATATTTTCCCGGAATTTCGGCTAACACCAGCGGAAATGTTAGAAGCAATTGGTGTTGGATTGTTTTTCTCCATTTTTCTAATTAAAACTTCCAAGTTTGAAGTACGAGGGCAAGACATTTACTTAAAACGTTCAAAAGCATTCGTATTTATTTTAATCGGTTTGCTTGTTGTACGGATTGTTTTTAAAACATATTTAAGTCAATCGCTTGATTTAGGTCAACTGAGTGGCATGTTCTTCTTACTTGCTTTCGCAATGATTGTATCATGGAGAATTGCAATGTATCGCTCCTTTACGAAGTTACAAAAGGAAATGGAAAAAGAAGATGGATTTTATAATGAAAAAGATATGAAATTAACGTAAAAAACCTCAGGGGGAACTTGAGGTTTTTTTATTTTGCTAAAAGAGATTGATAAGAAGAATAATCAATTTCTTTTTCTTGTAATTTTTTAATTAAAAATTTATGATCTCTCTTTGGTGTCGCAATAATATACCCTTTAATAATTAAATCTTCAGTTATTTTGGATGTCTTTGCTTCTAATGCTAACTCTCCAATTTTTCCGGCAATTTTAGAACGTGCAACATCTCGGAAAAGTTCAGGAACTGGGCTGATAAGTTCTTCTAATAGTTGTTTTTGTTCTTCATCCCATAAATGTCTCGTTTGTTCAATGTAATATGCTTCCCAATCTAAAATAGACATGCCATCTTCTTTCGGGAGTCTTTTTAAGAATTTTCGGAACATAAAATATCCACCGATAGACATGAGCCCTAATAAAATAACAGTCCAAGCAATAATAAACCAACTAAACCATCCTTCTAGCAAGTGTATACCTCCTTTACGATAGCTTTTACTAGTATTATAAGCAGTGAGTTTATTAGAAAGCAAGAACGCTTGGTTGATTTTGACCAAGCGTTCTGAATTAAACAAAGTATAGTTGTTCAATGCGTAATATATGATGATCGTCTTCTAAATATTCAATGATCAGTGTGCCTACTTTACGATCTTTATCCTCAGTTGTGAAAATAGAGTAAGAAGTAAAACGTTCTGTTGATAAGCCGCTAATATGTGTAGGGAGGGAAATGTAGTCATTGTCGCGGAAAAACTCCATTAGTTCAACCTCTTCAAACTGTTTGCGATCTACCGGTTGATTTGTGTAGCGACGTTGTAATTGTTTTAAAGATTCATTCCAAGAAATTACTTTTGTATCATATACCATTTGTTCTATCTCCTTACTATATGTAATCATTAAGAACGTATGTTCTAACTTAGTATATCCCGTTTCAAATAAAAGGGAAAGCAAAAAATAATGTAAGCTTGGCTTTCCAAGCTTACATAAAAGGCGTCCATAATCGTCTCTAGCTTTATTATAAGCGAGATAGAAATAGGAAACAAGGCTCGAAGTATTTTGTTGATAATTTATGATTATTAGTTAAAGAGACTGTAGCATATGCAAGGTTTTTCTATGTATGATGACGAATTTTCTAGAAAATTTGTTTAAAATATTGTATAAACTATTGACGATGAAACTATTTTTGTATATTCTTAAATTAAGAAATATTCAAATAATTATTAAGAAATGAGAGAGTCACATGCTTCTTCAAGGAACACATCGAATTGGTCGTATGGCGATGTTGCTTGCACTTGCAGATGAGAGTGAAAGCTCAGTATTATCGATTCCAAAAGGATGGAAATATTGTACTGGAAAAGTTGGATCTATGAACTCGCAAAAAGTTGTTGCAGCAATGGAAACAGCGGCTAAAAGCAACCAAGTGATTGAAACGGATGTTTATAGGGAAACTCATGCACTTTATCATGCAATTATGGAAGCATTGTACGGGGTAACGAGAGGTCAAATTCAGTTAGCAGACGTTCTTCGTACAGTAGGTCTTCGATTTGCAATCGTACGCGGTACACCATACGATGGAAAAAAAGAAGGCGAATGGGTGGCTGTTGCGCTTTACGGAACGATAGGTGCGCCTGTAAAAGGATCTGAGCATGAGGCGATTGGTTTAGGAATTAATCACATATGATTTGCCCATAGTTTATTAGTGAAAAGGGGGCCTTGCTTTTTAGGACAGAAGTCTGTCTTGAAAAGGGAAGGTCTCCTTTTGCTTTTTTAGGAGGGAAATAAGAATGGTTACGTTAACAGGACATTCATTGACAGTTGAAGAAATGAAGCGATTGCTATTTGAGAGGGAAGGGGTAACAGCTTGCCCTGATAGCATGCAGAAAGTAGCGGAGTGCCGTGAAGCTGTTGAAAAAATTGTAGAAGATGGAAAAGTTGTATATGGTATTACAACTGGATTTGGTAAGTTTAGCGATGTGCTTATTCAAAAAGAGGATGTGAAAGAACTTCAACATAATTTAATTCAATCGCATGCTTGTGGTGTGGGTGATCCATTTCCAGAAGAAGTATCGCGAGGTATGTTAATTTTACGTGCTAATACGATGTTAAAAGGAGTATCTGGTGTTCGTCCACTTGTTGTGAACATGTTATTAGAACTTGTAAATCGAAACATTCATCCCGTTATCCCGCAGCAAGGTTCATTAGGTGCAAGTGGCGATTTAGCACCATTATCGCATCTTGCTCTTGTTTTATTAGGAGAAGGGGAAGTGTTTTATAAAGGAAAGCGCGTTCATGCAATGATAGCTCTTACTGAAGAAGGTCTGGAACCAATTGAATTAGAGGCGAAAGAAGGTCTTGCATTAATTAATGGTACACAAGCAATGACAGCCCAAGGAATTCTTTCTTATATCGAAGCGGAAACACTTGCTTATCAGTCAGAACTAATTGCATCTATGACACTTGAAGGCTTGCGCGGCATTATTGATGCGTTTGATGAAAATGTTCATAAAGCGCGAGGGTATAAAGAACAGATAGAAGTAGCACAGCGTATTCGTAACATTCTTCAAGATAGTAAGCTTGTAACAAAACAGGGGGAACTGCGGGTACAAGATGCCTATTCATTACGCTGTATCCCTCAAGTTCATGGTGCTTCTTGGCAAGTATTACATTATGTAAAAGAAAAATTAGAGATTGAAATGAACGCAGCAACCGATAATCCCCTTATTTTTGATGGAGGGGAAAAAGTGATTTCTGGCGGGAATTTCCATGGGCAACCAATTGCCTTTGCAATGGATTTTTTAAAGGTAGGGATGGCCGAAATTGCGAATATTTCAGAGCGCCGCATTGAGCGTCTTGTGAACCCGCAGTTAAATGATTTACCACCATTTTTAAGCCCTAAGCCAGGTCTTCAGTCTGGTGCAATGATTATGCAATATGCAGCTGCTTCACTTGTATCAGAAAATAAAACATTGGCGCACCCAGCAAGTGTTGACTCTATTCCGTCATCAGCAAACCAAGAAGATCACGTAAGTATGGGAACAATCGCTTCACGTCATGCGCATCAAATTATTCAAAACGTAAGACGTGTACTTGCGATTGAAATGATTTGTGCAATGCAAGCAGCGGAGTATCGTGGTATAGAAGAGATGAGCTCTGCAACGAAAATATTTTATCATCAAGGTCGACAGCAAGTACCTTCTATTACAAATGATCGCATATTTTCAACAGACATTGAAAATATTGCACATTGGTTGAAAACAAGTCCGTTCACATTGGAACGTTTAAATGTAAATGCAACATTATAAAAAGGAAAAGGGAGAGATTGAATATGGAAAACGTAAAACAAACAATTCGTGCACCAAGAGGAACAGAGTTGCAAACAAAGGGCTGGATTCAAGAAGCTGCACTTCGTATGCTTATGAATAACTTAGACCCAGAAGTAGCAGAAAAGCCAGAAGAGTTAGTTGTTTATGGTGGCATTGGTCGTGCCGCTCGCAACTGGGAGAGCTATCAGGCGATTGTTGATTCGTTAAAAACATTAGAAAGTGATGAAACGTTACTTGTTCAATCAGGAAAGCCGGTTGCTATTTTTAAATCACATGAAGATGCACCACGTGTTCTTTTAGCTAACTCCAATTTAGTGCCGAAGTGGGCGAATTGGGAGCATTTTCGTGAGTTAGAACAAAAAGGGCTTATGATGTACGGACAAATGACAGCAGGTAGCTGGATTTATATCGGTACACAAGGAATTTTACAAGGAACATACGAAACATTTGGAGAAGCAGCGCGTCAACATTTTGGTGGTTCATTAAAAGGGACATTAACGCTTACGGCTGGTTTAGGCGGTATGGGGGGAGCGCAACCTCTTGCTGTTACGATGAATGGCGGTGTGGTTATTGCAATCGATGTAGATAAACGCAGCATCGAGCGCCGCATTGAAAAAAGATATTGCGATATGTATACAGAATCGTTAGAAGAAGCATTAGCTGTTGCGACAGAATATAAAGAAAAGAAAGAACCTATTTCAATCGGACTATTAGGAAATGCTGCGGAAATTTTGCCGGAGTTAGTAAGCCGCGGTATTACGCCAGATTTAGTAACGGATCAAACATCTGCACATGACCCGTTAAATGGATATGTTCCAGCAGGATATTCGTTAGAAGAAGCTACCAAACTTCGTGCAGAAGATCCAGACCGTTACGTACAATTATCAAAAGAAAGCATGAAAAAACATGTAGAAGCAATGCTTGCGATGCAAGAAAAAGGTGCCATTGCGTTTGATTATGGTAATAATATTCGTCAAGTTGCATTCGATGAAGGATTGGAACATGCATTTGATTTTCCAGGATTCGTTCCAGCGTTTATCCGTCCGTTATTCTGTGAAGGAAAAGGTCCATTCCGTTGGGTCGCACTTTCTGGTGATCCAGAAGATATTTATAAGACAGATGAAGTGATTTTACGCGAGTTTGCTCATAACGAGCATTTATGTAATTGGATTCGTATGGCACGTCAGCAAGTTGAATTTCAAGGATTACCATCTCGTATTTGTTGGCTGGGTTATGGGGAACGTGCAAAATTTGGACGCATTATCAATGAAATGGTTGCAAGCGGGGAATTATCAGCACCAATCGTGATTGGTCGTGACCATCTAGACTGTGGATCTGTAGCATCGCCAAACCGTGAAACAGAAGGAATGAAAGATGGTAGTGATGCGGTGGCAGACTGGCCAATTTTGAATGCATTAATCAATAGTGTGAACGGTGCAAGCTGGGTATCTGTTCATCACGGCGGTGGAGTTGGTATGGGATACTCGCTTCACGCTGGAATGGTTATTGTTGCAGACGGAACAGAAGCAGCAGCAAAACGAATTGAACGCGTCTTAACTTCCGATCCTGGAATGGGTGTTGTTCGCCACGTAGATGCAGGATATGACTTAGCAGTTCAAACAGCGAAGGAAAAAGGCGTTAACATTCCAATGATGAAATAAGGAGGAACACAACATGCTGGACATTTTACTAACGAATATCGGTCAATTATTAACAATGGATCAAGAAGATGGCGTATTAAGACAGGAAGCAATGAAGACGCTTCCTGTTATCGAAAGTGGTGCAGTTGGGATAAAAGACGGTGTGATTATGTTCGTTGGCACAGCGGAAGAAGCAAAAGGGTTACAAGCACGAGAAATCATTGATTGCGAAGGGAAAGTTGTTTCTCCAGGCTTAGTTGATCCTCATACACACCTTGTATTTGGTGGATCTCGTGAAAATGAAATTGCTCTTAAATTGCAAGGAGTACCGTATTTAGAGATTTTAGAGCAAGGTGGCGGCATTCTTTCAACTGTAAATGCAACGAAGAAAGCATCAAAAGAAGAACTGGTAAAGAAGGCGAATTTTCATTTAGACCGCATGTTATCATTTGGCGTGACAACGGTGGAAGCGAAGAGTGGCTACGGTTTGGATGATGAAACAGAATGGAAGCAATTGGAAGTAGTAGCGCAGCTTCAAAAAGAACATCCTATTGATTTAGTTTCGACATTTTTAGGAGCACATGCAGTTCCGAAAGAGTATAAAGGCAAGTCAAAAGAGTTTTTACAATGGATGTTAGATTTATTACCAGCAATAAAAGAAAAAGAATTGGCTGAATTCGTTGATATTTTCTGTGAAACAGGTGTATTCTCTGTTGAAGAGTCGAAAGAATTTTTATTAGAAGCGAAAGAACTTGGGTTTGATGTGAAAATCCATGCAGATGAAATTGATCCGCTTGGTGGTGCAGAAGCGGCGGCAGAGATTGGGGCTGCATCAGCTGATCATTTAGTAGGAGCATCCGATAAAGGAATTGAAATGCTTGCAAATTCTAATACAGTCGCTACGCTCCTTCCAGGAACGACTTTCTATTTAAATAAAGAAAGCTTTGCACGCGGGCGTAAAATGATTGACGAAGGTGTAGCTGTTGCATTAGCGACAGATTTTAATCCAGGTAGCTGTCCAACTGAAAACATTCAGCTAGTTATGAGCATTGCGATGCTGAAACTGAAAATGACACCGGAAGAAGTTTGGAATGCTGTAACAGTCAATTCAGCGTATGCAATTAATCGCGGTGATGTCGCAGGTAAAATTCGCGTTGGGCGTAAGGCAGACTTAGTTTTGTGGGACGCACATCATTATGCGTATGTACCGTATCATTACGGTGTAAGTCATGTAAATACAGTATGGAAGAATGGAAATCTTGCATATACAAGAGGTGACAAAGCGTGGAGCAAAGCCACTATTTAAAGAAAAATGCAAAGTTTATCGATCGTGAAGTAACAAAATGGAGTGATATGATAAAAGGATGGGAGGGGGAAGAAATATTTGGCGCGGCATTAATCGGTGCGCCTCTTTCGAAGCCGTCTATTAGTCATTCTGGCGCATGCTTTGCACCAAAAACGATTCGTACAATGTTAGATGCATATAGCACATACGCGATTACCGAAGAACATGATATGAAAGAAAGTGTCTTATATGACTGCGGTGATATTATGATGCATGTAACAAATATAAAAGAAAGTCATGTTCGTATTGCGAAGACGCTTCAGCATTTGACAAAAGTAAATCCGCAAATGGTACCAATCGTTCTTGGCGGTGATCATTCTATCAGTTTTCCGAGTATAAGTGGTTTTGCAAGTAGTAAAGGGAAAGTTGGCATTATTCAATTTGATGCGCATCATGATTTACGTAATTTAGAAGATGGGGGACCATCGAATGGAACGCCATTTCGTAGTTTGCTAGAGCATGATGTGATTGTAGGAAATCAACTCGTACAAATTGGGATTCGTAATTTTTCCAATGCTCGTACGTACCATGAGTATGCAAAAGAGAATGATATAACGATATATACAATGAAACATGTGCGTGAACGATCCATAAAAGATATAATTACAGAGAGTATCGAAATTTTGCGTAGACAAGGAGTTACAGCTATTTATGTTTCTGTCGATATGGATGTATTAGATCAAGCATTTGCACCAGGTTGTCCAGCAATTGGACCGGGCGGAATGGATAGTATGACATTGCTTGATGCAATCACATACCTTGGTCAAGAACCGCTTGTTCAAGGTATGGATATTGTAGAGATTGATCCAACGTTAGATTTTCGCGATATGACGAGCCGGATAGCTGCTCAAGTCATTATGAACTTTTTACTAGCAAGGGAAACGATCAGTAAGCAAGTTAGCTTATAAGTTTCCAATTTGGAAAAGTGAAGCGGAATATAATATGAAAAAGCATCCTGCTATATGTGTACGAATAAGGGTAAAAAGAGAACGCTTTACGTGTTCTTTTTTACCCTTATTTTAAGATTCAGAGAGAAACGAAGAAGAGAACGGTCGTCTGTAAAAATGTGATTGGTTTAGCGTAATAATTTGTTAAGATTAAGGAATTTTTCACGAATGGAAGTTTCACTTGAAACATGTCCCAAACAGCTGGTTTTTATTTTCTGAATATTTTTACTTTATTTTCTTTGAAAAGCCGGGTAATCCACTGGGATAAAAGCGTTTATCGGTTTTTTGGTAACAACGGAAAAAGTCATTTTCACTTGAAGGAATGAAAAATCTTTGTTAAGGTAGGAAACCATAAGCGAAAACAAAATAGAAAAAGTCATTTTTCGAAATGTTAAGTGGCTTATGGAAACGAAAAAGGAGAGATTTGGTGAAGGTTGAAATTATAATTTCGCTTGCTATTTATATGGCAGGTATGTTGTATATCGGATATTGGTCTTATAAAAAGACGTCCGATTTATCAGATTACATGTTGGGGGGACGAGGACTTGGTCCAGCAGTTACGGCCTTATCGGCTGGTGCCTCTGATATGAGTGGTTGGATGCTAATGGGATTGCCTGGTGCAATGTATGCAACAGGATTGTCCAGTATGTGGATCGCTATTGGTCTCTTGCTTGGTGCATATGCGAACTATTTATTATTAGCACCGCGCTTACGTACGTATACGGAAGTAGCAAATGATTCTATTACTATACCAGACTTTTTAGAAAATCGATTTCAAGATCGTACAAAAATACTTCGTTTTGTCTCCGCCATTGTTATTTTAGTCTTTTTTACATTTTATGCGTCAGCTGGTTTAGTTTCAGGTGGCCGTCTATTTGAAAGTTCATTTAACTTAGATTATAAAATTGGTTTATTTGTAACAGTCGGTGTTGTTGTCGCATATACACTATTTGGTGGATTTTTAGCAGTTAGTTGGACGGACTTTGTTCAAGGGTGCATTATGTTTATAGCTCTTGTTTTAGTTCCAATTGTTGCTTTTACAGATATTGGTGGGGTAGCAGAAACGTTCAATGGGATCAAGGCTGTTGACCCGGCTCGTCTAGATTTATTTAAAGGAACTACGATACTAGGGATTATTTCATTTTTAGCTTGGGGACTTGGATATTTTGGTCAACCTCATATTATTGTCCGCTTTATGGCAATTACCTCTATTCAAGATTTAAAAACTTCGCGAAGAATTGGTATCGGGTGGATGAGTATTTCTATACTCGGTGCGATGCTTACAGGACTCGTTGGTATTGCTTACTATTCTCAAAGTGATAGTACATTAGCAGACCCAGAGATGGTCTTTGTAGCATTCTCGAATATTTTATTCCACCCGTATATTACAGGCTTCTTGCTCTCAGCTATTTTAGCTTCTATTATGAGTAGTATTTCCTCACAATTACTTGTTATCTCTAGTGCGGTAACGGAAGATTTCTATAAAACATTTTTCCGTCGTAACGCATCAGATAAAGAACTTGTATGTATCGGAAGGCTTGCTGTTTTAGTCGTCGCAATGATTGCTGTTGTTTTAGCGTATCATCCAAGTGATACGATTTTAACCCTTGTTGGTTATGCATGGGCAGGATTTGGTTCAGCGTTTGGACCAGCTATTTTGCTTAGTCTTTATTGGAAACGAACGACAAAATGGGGCGTGCTCGCGGGTATGATTGTTGGTGCTGTTACAGTCATTGCATGGGTACAGATTCCGTTTTTAAAGGAAATGCTATATGAAATGGTACCAGGCTTTACTTTCAGTTTATTAGCTGTTATTATTGTTAGTATTTTAACAAAAGAACCTTCAAAAGCTGTACATCGAGAGTTTCATGAGATGGAAACAGTTTTGGGACAAGCGACAGAGTAGAGGTTGTAGTAGTTTGAAAGAAATAGATTCAGAGAAAAAGGTAAATGTTTTTTCATTTACCTTTTTTGATGGCAATTTTATTTTGTAGATGTCGAAGTAGGTAAATATATTTCAACAGTCGTTCCATTATTGACTTCACTTAAAATTTGTAATTTCCCTTGGTGCTCTTCGATTATTTTGTAGCATATCATCAACCCAAGGCCAGTTCCTTTTTCTTTTAAACTATAGAAAGGTTCTCCGAGGCGAGAAATACGATTTTCTGGAATGCCGCATCCTTCATCGATTATTCGAATACAAATGAATTCACTATCCAATGCTTCAGTTTGAATGAAAATATTTCCTCCATCTGGCATTGCTTCAATTGCGTTTTTTAAAATATTAATGAAAACTTGTTTTAATTGATTACCGTCACATTGAATTTCAGGTATGACTGCAGTATGATCCATAATAATATGGACACTATGCATGATTGCGGTAGGTAAAATAAATGTAACAACTTCTTCAATTAATGTTTGGATTTGATGGAAATCAATTGATAACACCTGTGGTTTAGACATGGCCATAAATTGACTTGTAATAGATTCCATTTGTGAAATTTCACTTAACATTACATCAATATACCATTTGTTTTGTTCGGAAATTTCCGGTTTTAATAAAGTTAAAAATCCTTTCAATGACGTAAGCGGATTTCTAATTTCATGAGCAATTCCGGCTGTCAGTTGTCCGACTACCGCTAATTTTTCAGACTTTCTTAATAACTTTTTAGTCTCCTTTAACTCCGTTACATCTCTTCCCATAACAATGATTCCTTTTCTAGAACCGTCTGAATGAAAAAGAGGAACTTTAGAAAGATTTAGAATCAGATTAGAAGTACCTTTATGTATAATAAATTCCTCACCGTGAATAATTTCTCGCTTTTGCCAAGCGATTTCATCAATTTCTTCACAGTGTAGAAAAGCTTCTCGATATGCCTCATTATATTGGATCAGTTCACTATCTTTTTTTCCATGATAAGGAACATCATGGAAGTCAAAACAAGAAAGTGCATAATCATTTGCTTCTATCCAGCGCCCTTCATGATCTTTAAAAATAACAAAAGCAGGCATTGCATTCATTAACGTTCGCAGACGTTTTTCGCTCTCTTTTAGTATTTGTGCAATTCTCTCAGATTTTTCAAGTGGTTTGATAATCGCATATACGCCAGTCAGTTGCTTGTGAATAAAAATTGGGACTAATTTTGTGATAACATCTATTTTAGAACCGTTCTTATGATAAATAGAAATTCTATATTCTGTTTGATAATCGGACGTCGTGTTTTTAATATACCGCAATACGTGATCGGAAATATGTTTTTCAACAATAGCGGTAATCACTGTTTGCTCTAATTCATGTGAGGCATATCCTAATATTTTTTCCGCAGATGGGTTAATATGTAATATAGTTCCTTGCAAATCTAAAGAGATAATACCATCGGGATTATGCTGAAAAAGGGATGCGTACCCTTCTGTCAAGGAATGTTGTTTTATAGTATTGCGAAAACGTCGTGGTTTAATGGATTGACGCTTTTTATAAATAGGTGACAACTTTTTACGAATCATAGCTTTTCCTCCGTACAACAATCATGTAAGACAGATTCAATAAGTTATAATATATCATATATGAAAAATAATATGTATTTCTATATAAAACAAAGTTACAGAAGTGTGTTTTGTGTTTTATTCGGAATTAAGTGAAAATAACGATAAGTAAATGCTATTGAGTGGTATAACAATGAAATAAGTTCATTTCTTAGCGCAGTGCAGTACAATAAGCATGTAAAGGGGGAAGGGAATGGTGACATATATTCAAGGGATTGACCACGTACAAGTAGCTGCACCTATAGGGTGTGAAAGGGAAGCGAGACAATTTTATGGAGAGGTGCTGGGGTTAGAAGAGATACCGAAACCGAAGGAATTAAAAAAGCGTGGCGGGTGTTGGTTTCGGTGCGGGGATCAAGAGATTCATATCGGAGTTGAAGAAGCGTTTTTGCCAGCAAAAAAAGCACATCCAGCTTTTTTCGTTCAACGAATTGATGAATTGAAAGAAAGGTTAATCGAACAAGGAATTCAAGTTATTGATGATGATGCTCGTCCAGATGTAATTCGCTTTTATCTTTTTGATCCATTTGGCAATAGAATTGAGTGCATGGGGAATAGAATAAAAAGCTAGGTGTTGCACCTAGCTTTTTAAGCTTTTCTAAACAATCCTAGCACTTCTACTGTTTCCGTAATATTCACAAATGCTTTAGGATCGATTTCGGAGATAGCTAGTTTCATACTAGCGAGTTCTTCTTTTGAAACGACTGTCATCAATACACGTTTTTTCTCGCTAGAATAGGCACCTTCACCATCAAGAAGTGTAATGCCACGTACAACAGTGGAAAGAAGCTTTTGCTTCATTTCTTCAGCTTGATTTGTTACAATCATAAGTGTAACTTTACGATGTTTTGTATAAGTCGCATCAATTACTTTACCCGTTACATAGATGGAAAGTAAGCTTGTTAATGCTACATCCCAGTCAAAGAAAAATCCCGCAATGATGATAACAATTCCGTTTAAGAAAATGAGAAACCCACCAAGATTAATATCTTTTTTACGAGATAGTAACATTCCGATAATATCGAAGCCACCAGTTGAGCCTTGACAATTAAAAACTAGACCGGCACCTGCTCCAGCAATCACGCCTCCAAATATGGAAGAGAGAAGAGGATCTTTTGCGACAATTTGCACTGGAACATAATATAAAGAAACAGATAATACAATTACAGAAACAATTGTATTAAAAATAACTTTTTTTCCAAGGCCTATGTATCCTAAAATAAGAATGGGCACGTTTAAGACAAAATTAATAATACCTGTATTTACAGGTGTTACAATTCCTAAGATAATAGCAATTCCACCAATTCCACTACTTAAAATTTTGTGTGGGATAAGGAAAAGATTAAAGGCAATTGCAATAATAATAGACCCGATAATAACTCCAAGAAATCTGACCATCTTTTTCCCGTCCTTCACTAAAAAATCATATTATTTCAAAATTATATACGAAAGAGGAAGTTTTAAGGAAAAACAGTTTATTTTGGTAAATTAGATTAATTTGAAAAAACAAATTATTTAATAGTAAAGGAGGGGCGGTTTTGAGAATCAAAACGTGGCAGAAGAAAAGCCCTTTAAAAAGAGAATGTGAAGATACCTTTTTTTGTAATGAGGATGTAAAGATGTATGGCGTATGTGATGGGGCAACACCACTTGTTGCATTTCAAGATGAAAACGGACATAATGGGGCGTATTTAGCATCAAATTTATTTGCCAATCGTTTTAAAGCACAAAAAGAGATCATATCGCTAGAAAAGGAAATAATAGAAGCGAATGAGGCGTTGCAAAAAGAAATGGAGCGATATAAGGTTGATACATTAAAAAAAGATCATCTTTGGTGTACATGTATTGCTGCAGTACGAATAGGAGAAACAAGCGTTCAATATGCACAGCTCGGCGATTGTATGATTGCTGTTACATTTCATGATGAAACAGTGAAAGTACTAACGAAGGATACAGTAAAAGGAATTAGTGCACGTGCAAAAAGAAAGCGCGAAGACGATCGGAAGAAAGGCTTACCAGTACCGGATGAGCATGTGTTCCAAAATATTCAAGAGCAGCTAAAATATAATCGTTATTTAGCAAACATGCCAAATGGTTATTCCGTAGCCAATGGAATGCCAGAAGCGATGCAATGGATTCAAAAGGGAGAGATATCGGTAGAACAAATAAAGGAAATTTTTATTTGCTCAGATGGGATATTTCATCCGAATTGGTCATTTGAGCAAACGGTGCAATATATAAGAGCGAATGGTATACAAACATATATATCTATAATAGAAGAATTAGAGAAACAAGATCGAGTACGTCCCGATGATAAAACGATAGTGAGCATTGATCTGTCTGGCATGTAGAAAAATATAGAACGCATTCTTTATCGTTTAGAAAGGGATGAGAAGAGTTAAAATGAATGTGAAGAAAACGCGGTTAACATTTCGTGATGAATTACAGTCACTAAAAAATGTCAACAGTTTGATTATCCACCATACTGCTGAAGATGGATGGGACATATATAAAACGCATGAATTTCATCAAAAAGAAAGAGGGTGGAGCGGTATTGGATATAACTATTTTATTGAAGAAGATGGAACAGTATTGGAAGGGCGAGGGTTGCATGTAGGAGCACATGCAAAAGGACATAATAGTGAAACGATTGGCATATGTATGTCGGGAAATTTTGATAAATATGACCCAACACCTGCGCAAATACAATCGTTATATGCATTATGCCGAACATTTATGAAGCAGTTTGCATTAAGCGAAAAACACATACTTGGTCATCGTGAATTAGAAGGTGTGACAAAATCTTGTCCGGGAACAAGGTTTTCTATGGTACAGTTAAGAAAAGGGTTATCGCAAAAATAGAGGAGCGATTTATAGATGATGAATGTAAAAATATCAAATGAGAGAAAAGGTCAACTTGTAGCAAACATTCAGCGATTTTTTGAAGAACAAGATTTAGAAGAAATTGGGCGCTTTCAAGCGGAACGTTTAATCGAGGAGATGGTCAAATTAATAGGACCATATGCGTATAATCAAGGGATTGAAGACGCAAGAAAGTTAATTGTCGATAAATTAACAAATATAGAAGAAGACTTATATGCATTAGAAAAGCAAGAAGGGAAATGACAAGAACTTTTTTCAGATCTTGTCATTTCCTTTCTTTGTCTCGCTTAAGACTCTCGCCTCAATATTTAGAAAGAAACAAGGAAGAGAAGGGAGAGGGAAAAGGTACATATTTGTTTTAAGTAAATCAAAATTGATTGAAAGACAACCCAAGAAGCTCTATTTAATGGTATATAAATTTTTTAAAAAGTTTAACTATTTCCATAGTTTTTCTTCAACTAAAACATCTAATACTTTAAAGTACATACTTTCACATATCCTGTTGCAAGCAATGAAGAATTGGATCATTAAAAAATATTTTTTGCTAAATGTATCTTCAATAAACGATCGTCTTATGCACCATTTTTTATATTCCTATTAATACAATCAATATATAGTACCTTATTGTTTTCTGAATCAATGGTCATTAATAGGGAATCCGACATTTCGTTAAATAGTTTAAGGGTTTCTAATTCTTTTAGATTATCTTTTAACTCCCATCCAATTGGTAATACAGTAAATGATGTCTCCGTTAAACAAAATGTATTTTTAATAAACCACATGGCCCGAGTTAAATCTGAATTGATAATGGTAGAGGGTTCTATATATTCTTTTAACACTTTATATTTTACTTGTTGTTTTTCACTTGTATTTATTTATCTATCCTCTATAGATTCTTTTTCTGTCAAAAAATATAGTTCTTGAACAATAGGATGGATGGCATTATTTTTGAGCATATCTTTAAACTGATTTTTTGAAAAGGATTTTAATTCCTGGAACTGAATACGTTTTAATTGGTTATTAACATATATTTTTTGGAATTTATTAAAGTGATTTGCAATTTCATTTATTTGGGGGCTTGTGATAGGTATAGCAGATAATAAAGTTGGCACATCGTACAGTATATGATTTGCCATAAATAATTGTGCTAGTATAGATATATTATTATATTCTCTTTCTAAATGTACACTTTGTATTCTTAATTCATCATTGCTATTTGCAGGGCTCATTTCAAAGGACTTCTCATTTAATGGATTAACAGACACTTTTTTAATCCAATTCATTTTCGCATACTCCTTTCATGAATAAAAACAAAACGATGTATGTAAATATTGAACTGTCCATTTTATAGGGTACAGTTCAACAAGACCATCGTCTTTTCTTTTTGATGTTGTCCTTGCGGAACTTTTTTCGGCGGGTTTTTCGCTTTCGCCAAGTCGAACAGACCAAAAACGAGGATATCGGTTGCTCGACTTGGACTAGCAATTGTACCCGCCGAACCGCCAGTCCTATCGTCCTAAGGGATAAGCTTACTCTATATAAAGTTACGTTCTAGAGGATTAGCCCCCTAACCCCCCAGCCAGCACTCACACCCAAAAACAAGGAGAAATAAAAACCAACTAACCCCGAAAAAGGGTTAGTTGACGTAAAATCCGTTTTCGGAAGTCACTTGAATTTATAATCTATCTATTATCGAATAGCTATTAGTGTATATAGTCCAGGAATCTTAAATTCTGTTTCCGTAGGTGCATCTTGGGGGAAAACCCATTTTTGATGTGGGCCAGATTCTTCAGTTAGTGATTGTACTTGTAATCCAGATTGAACTAAGTTTGTTATAATTTCACCTAAGGTCCACCGCTTAATTCTTACTGAGGGTATAGAGTTTGTTTCATCTTCTGATAGTAAACTAGTGTAAACTACTTCTTCTTCAATAATTTCATTATCAAAGTAATTACCGCTGGCTTTTATTTCTCCATCTTGAAACTGTATAAGCTTAGAGTAAACTGGATGATAATCACGCAAGATGAACATACCACCCTTTTTTAGTAATTTATAGACTGTATCGAAAAGAGGCCTTAAGTCAACGAAATAGTGCAACACACCTAGTTCTAACACTACATAATCAAATCCTTGTATATCTATAGGTAGATCCAAAACATCGGATACAATATATGTAATATTAACACCTGACTCGTAAGCTAATTCATTTGCATACTGGGCGTTACTTTCAGAAATATCTACCACAGTTACATCAGCGCCCATTAAAGCAAATGCGACAGCTTTACTTCCTTTGGATCCTAACAGATTAATTATTCTTTTCTTTTCTACATTTCCTGTATATTGAAGGTAATATGATATCTGTTTTTGCGGGTTTGCAGTGATTGTTTTAGCAAAATCTATTGGAACCCCATGCCTATTTACCCAAGCTTGATAAGCTGAATGTTCCCAACTTTTTTTATTAAGGTTACTCATTTGTTCTTGTTTCATCTATACCCCTCCTTTTTTAACAACTTGAATATTTTAACAATTCAAAATCTATATGTCTACTAGTAAACCTTTTCTTAAATAACTTGATGTAAATTGTATATCCTATTCATGTAAGGTTAACATAACGTCTCATTATCGGTAGCAACGTTTTCATAGAATCCTTGTATTATCAGGGATTATTCTTTTTTTGTCTGGTTATCTCGTATACAGGATTTTATACATCGTTGATGTAGCGGGGATTCTAGGGATCCTCGCTATTCTTTTTTTGCATAAAATCTTGTATATAGAAAAAAGATTTTGATGTTGGTATTAAATGTTTAATTTTAAAACAAATCATACGTGAATTATTAGGAAAAAGGATATATCATTGCTATAGCGAATATATTTTTGAGGTGAAACGCTATGAAGACGTTATATAGTCCTGGCGACGTGGCAGAGCAATTAGGTATCCAATCTAGCACATTACGTAAGTATGCTGATGTACTCGAAAAGGAGGGTTATACCTTCATTAAAAATGAACGTGGGCATAGGAAATATAGAGAAAGCGATGTAATAGTATTCCGTAAGATCATAAACTTGAAGAATGACACAGATATGACATTAGAAAATGCCACAAAGCAAATAGTATAATGGCATCAAGGTGTTGAAGTGTTGCCATTAGAGCGACATGAAGTTGAGCGCTATGAAGAACCGGATTTCAACGCTACAACGCTACAGACGATGCTTCAAGATCAAAACGAGGTCATTAAAAAGCAAAATGAATTACTACAAGAATTAAGCAAACGTTTAATTGAACAAGACCGGCGATTTGCACAAAGAGAATCAGAATTATTAAGCGCTATACAAATGATACAGGAATCCCAGGTACTTATAGCGACAAATTCTAGCGAGGATGTGGCGAAGAACCAAGGGCGTGATGAAATGCTTATGCAAACAATAAGAGAAGTCCAGGAAGTTAAGAAGATGATTGCCGCAAGTAAAGATAAGAAATGGTATGAGTTTTGGAAATAATCTTTTACAAAAGTAAAGCTTAGAATCATATGAGAACTCTAAGCTTTTTTGGATACTATCGATAAGTAGTGTTATGTTAGTATTAGGCTTATCTATACAATTTTATCACTATCCCTATTACTAGAGATATTTTTAAGAACATCTTTGTATTTTTTAGAAAAAATAATTGATAACATTACATAATTAAAAAATAAGCTAATAAAAACACCAAATAAATTTAATTTGAACATAAAGATAGAAATTAGCATTATTAAAAAAGTAATCAAATTTATTATAGCTGTTTTTATTAATACATAATTACTTTGGCCAATAGCTTGTAAAGCATATTTATAAACATTATGTAGGGGATTGAAAATATTAGCTAAAATAATAAAGATAAGAATATTTGTAGCATAATTAATCAAATTAATATCATTTGTAATAAAAGCTGAAACCTCATATTTAAAATATATAAAAATAATACTTAAAAATATGTAAAATAGCATAATAAGCCCTAGAGTTATTTTAGGAAATTCTCTTAAATCTGTTAGTTGATTAGATCCATATCTTTCACTAACTAAAGTCAGAATAGATGAAGAATACATATACATTGGAATTAAAACAATACTTAAAATTTGAGAAACTAATAAATATCCTGATAATTGTATATCGCCTATTCGAGCAATCATTGCATTAACGGCTATTATAAAAATACCACCTTCTAAGATTTCTTGACCCACTAGAGAAGTGCTTTTTTTACATATGAATTTTAAATTATTAATATATGTTGTGAAGTTTGTAAAAGTAACTGTTAAATGTTTTCTGCACAAATAAACATAAATAATCAAATTTGTACTTAAAGCAATTATAGTTGCTATGGCTGAACCTCGTATTCCTAATTCAGGAAATCCGCAGTTACCAAAAATTAGGAGGAAATTTAAGATAACATTCATAACTGAAGCGATTGTTGAACCTATAAATATCCATTTAGTTTCTTTTATTATTTTAAAAAAAGTAGAAAATGTAAATAATAATAATTGAATTAATACATACACACTCATAATTGTTAAATACTGAAGAGAGTCTTCTAAGATAGTTCCTTTAAATCCAAAAACGATGGATAATAAAGGTCTTTGAGATATTAGTAATAAGAATGTTAATGAAACACCTATAATTATATTAAGAAAAATTGAAGATATAAAATAATTGTTAAATGATTTTATATCTTCTTGTCCCATACTTCTGGACCCATAAATGTTAAAGGTAACAGACATTACCCCTAATATACCTGCAATGGTAAATAAAAGTGAACTTACTACACCGATAGCTCCATATGCTTCGACAGAAATTCTACCAATCATAGCTTGATCAACTAATTTTATTAATAATCCAGCTATTGAATTCGCAATTAATGGTATAGCTATGTGATTAATTTCTTTAATATTTTTAAAACAATTAAACTTCATGCTGAAATCTCTTTATAAATATCAGATTCTATTAAATTAGAAGATATAATACTCAATAGAGGGAAATCCAATAGAAATTCTTTTGTTGTTTCTTTACCCATATCTTCAGTTATGTCATATTCCTCTGATATTTTATCTACAATGAATTTGAAATTTTTTCCTTTAGAAATGTAATATAGAATTTCTGCACCTATGTAGTTTGTTACATAATATTCTAAAGCAATAGGATCAAAAAACACATATTGATTGCCTTCTTGTCTAAACAATATATTTTTTTTACCTTCAATAGTAAAACATTTAATATCATCCATTTTTTACACTCTCCTCAAAAAAGCAACTACTATCAGAACCATATATTGAATTTGTTAAATTAAATGCAGAAGATCTACAGCCTCCCCCACACCATTTATGACTACAAGAACTACATTTACCAGTTATGTTATTGAATGTTATATTTCTTAATCTATTAAAAACAGAAGAGTTATTCCAAATTTCCTTGATTGATGTACTTTTAATGTTACCAGCTCGAAATTCATCAATTCCCATCATCAAATCACAACCAAATACATCCCCATTGTAAGCAATAGAACAGGCTTTTACACCAGCTTGACATGATATTTCCCTTGTTTTTGTATTAAGATTCGCTAAATTTAAATCTTGATCCCAAACAGATAATAAATCTAAACGATTATAATATTCTAAAGGAAAATAATATAACCAAAATACAGGGCTTTCATTAGGGGGAATTATTTTAAAATTTAATTTAATATTGTCTCTACTTTTCATTTCAGATAAATTTAAAAACATAGGATACCAATTTTCTTTATCCGCTAAAATACTTCCATCAGAGGCTCTACCTGTTGGACAAACTACCATTACTGTCATATAAGTTATCCCTAATAGTTTATTCAGTTTAATTGTATTAATAAGGTCATTAACATTTGTTTTATTTAATGTAAAAAGTGTAGATACAGGTAAATTATATTTTTGTAAATTTTTAATACCCTTAATTGTTTTTTTAAAGCTACCATGACCACGGATTATATCATGTACTTCTGGACAACTTCCATCTAGGGTGATACATATTCTATCAAAATCAAATTTCGATAATTTATTTGCAATTTTATCACTTATTAAAATTCCATTTGAATTAATTATTTTAGCAAATTTGTATTTTTGAGTAGCATTCAATATCTCGAAAAAATCATCTCTAATAAAAGGCTCGCCCCGGTTAAAGAAATCCTATGAACATTCATATCATCTAAATCTTGAAATAAGGTGTTTAAATGAACTAGATCCATTTCTTCATTTTTTGTTTCAAATGGACTAGAAGATGCATAACAATAATCACATTTTAAATTACATCTATTGGTAATACTTATATCTACTAAAGAAGGCGCAGTATAATAATTTCTCATAAAAACACTCCTTTTCATAAGACAGTTTGTCAATCTAAGTGCGACAGTTCCTCCTGAAACGCTTCGTGGGCAGTTTTCCACGCTAAACATTTTCTTGGTCTTTGGTTAATAAGAAGTAGTGCTTGATTCAATTGTTCTTGTGACACAAGGCTCAAATCTGTTTTTTTCGGATAAAACTCCCGTAATAAACCGTTTGCGTTTTCGTTACTTCCACGTTGCCAAGAAGAATAGGGATCGGCAAAGAACACTGCGATTTCTAACTCTTTTTCTACTCGTTGATAACACGAAAATTCTTTTCCTCTATCAACTGTAGCTGTTTGTAATGCAGCGCTTGGATACATGGCAGTAATTTGTTTGATGGCGAATTCCATAGATTCTGCTGTTCGGTCTGGGATGACAATCGCTTGATAATACCGTGTTTTTCGTTCTATAAATGTCGCAAAGCACCCTTTACTTTTCCCGCGACTCGAGACAATTGTATCGAGTTCCCAATGCCCAAATGTTTCTCGTTTTCTAATTTCAGATGGGCGCTTTTGAATCGATGTCCCGATATTAAAGCGTCCACGTGTTTCTCTAGGTTTTTGACGTTTTCCTTTCTGTCTGAGTAGAGAAAGGTCTTTTTTGAATCGTTTCCCTTGATATAACCAGTTATAGATCGTTTTAAAGGAAATCTCACCCTTCAAATAGCCATACTGGATTTGTTCAGGAGACCAAGTAATTTCTAACTTCTCCTGGATTTTTTTTGCAAGTTCTACAGACCATTTTCCTATTGGTTTACAAGATTTTCTTCGCTGTCCATATTGTTCTTGTGCTTTTTCGCCACTGTACGTACCGTTTTTTTGTGTGTTTCTTTTTAATTCTCTCGCAACAGAAGAAGGGTGCCGCTTGAGAATCTTACCAATTTCTCTAGTAGAACGCCCTAATTTATGAAATGCTTCTAGTTGTCCACGCTCAAACGTGGTAAAATGGGAATAGCTCATACTCGTCCTCCGTGTAAGTGGTTGTGTGGTAACTTCTATTTTACACGAAGCGAGGTGGGCTTTTTTGTTTTTTCTTTAGGTGTCGCACTTAATAATACAATTCGTCATAAAAATAAATAGAAACAGGAGTAGATTAATTTCTACTCCTGCAAATCTAAATTAATGTTTTCCCCAAACATTTTGGCGAATAGTTACAGGTTTTTCAAATTCCTTTTTCATACTAAACATCTCCTTGTTAAATTAATTTAGATACTCGATAAACAAAAAGATTATTAATTGTGAATATTTGACTATTCACAATATTAATTTACCATAATTCAAGATTTTTAAATTAGGATAATTATGTATATTTTGTGTAATGTTCTATTTTTCCGACTCTACATGGCGTGTGTCAACGGTACCGGACTGAACCCGTAAGGGTGAGGGAGGATAAGGAGTTGACACACTCACTATGCGACCCTCTTGGTTTGTCAAAACGTTTACGTTTTGGCCTGCCAACTGGCGAGGGAGTCCCTCAAGGATTGAGGGGTTGGGGAGTTCGATTGAAGGGGTCAAGGGGGATTCTCCCCCTTGTAGGTTCGGACAAAGTCCGAGGTTTTTTGCCATGTTAAACATGGGTCGGCGGAGCCGACAAGCGTCGCAGACCCCTATGTATTTTGATGCGTTAGCATCAAAATACATATAGATTTTACATAAATTGACTCCATTTCGTCGCTTTGCTAGACTTATGGTATCAATTCATCTAGGGGAAGTGGTGACATTTTATGTTGTTCTCTATTTCATTTAACCAATCTCACAAAAGTTCATTGAGCCATAATAACAGGGAAAACATTCATGGAAATCCTGGCATAGACCCAACCAGGTTGGATCAGAATATTTACTTTGTTCAAAAGGACATCCGAAGTGTATACAAGGATGTTTTTCAAGAAGCAGTTGACAAGGTACAACGAAAAGAAAAAACGGAATGATCGCAAAATTAAGGACTATTATGAAAAAATACGTAAAGATGAAAAGACGCATGAGCAAAGAGAATTGGTCGTAGCGATTGGGGAAGGAAAAGATGATCCAAAGTATAGGGAAGCCAAAAAGGAAGCGTTAAAACGGTATGCTGAGGCGTTTCAAGGGCGAAATCCTAATCTGGCAGTGTATAACATGGTTTTACATGATGATGAAGCCAATCCGCATTTACATATTAATTATGTACCGAATTTCGAAAGTAGTCGAGGATTAACAAGGCGTGTCGGAATGGATAGAGCTTTGCAACAACAAGCTGTAAAAGGAAAAGGGACGGAGCTAATTGCGAATTGGAGACAATTGGAAACGGATTATATTGAATCTTTGGCTAAAGAACAAATTCCAAACTTTGAACGTGCTAATGTAGGTTCCCATAAATACATGAAAGTCCGTCAATATAAGGAATATGCAGAAGCAAAGTCAACTATTGAAAACCAAGTGCAAGAAAAAGAAACAAAATTACAAGGGATTGACTATCATTTAAAAAATGTTGAAGAGAAAACAAACGAATTACAGGTAACAAAAAAGAGTTTGGAAAGGGATGTCATTGATAAGTACAAAGAATTAGAGATAGTAAAACGACAAGTAGAGAATGGAAGTGAAAAGCTGCAGCTAATTAGCCAGCGTCATGTAGAGTTAGAAAAAAGAGTAGAACAAATGCAAAAAGAATTAGATAGTGCTACGGATCAAGTGCCAAATGAGCCTGTTGTGATTCCGTTTTTACGTAGAGAAGTAATAACAGAAGTACAAGATAAAATGTTTGGGAAAGCTGAAATTACGAAGAAACAGACAAGAAATTATGTATTATCACAGGAACAATATCAGGAATTTACAAAACAAGTGAATGCAGCGGTTACTATCAAAAATGATTATGAGCGTTTGAGAAAAACAAATTTTGTACAGGAAAATGAAGGTTTACGATTGGGGGGAGAATATCTAATACAAGACAATAAAGAGTTGAAGATAGAAAATAAAAAATTAGAAAGAGAAGTTAGAATGTTAAATACTGAAATAAGCTCATTAAAGGCTCATATAAAAGATTTGGAGATGAATATAAGGGTTTTATATCAACAAACTAAAAAAGTCCTTAAAGAGAAATTTCAGACGTTTAGAGAACATGTTAAAAATGAACTAGTTAATAAGAGTGTAAGTAATCAATTTGAGAGTGAACATAAAAGAGAAATAGCTAGTAGACAACGGGGATTTGATATGAATCGTTAGAAGATATTATAACGATTTAAGTAAAATTTTTGGGGAACTTTGTTTGACAATATTTTGAGAGCATATGTGTGATAGAATGATAGAATAAAAAACGAGCCATGCGGCTAACATGGCTCGTTTATTGGGTATTCAACGTAAATACCTTGAAAACTTAAATCATCTATTTATAGATTATCATAATTTAAAAAAGATACAAACAAAAAAATATGGAAAAATATAAATAGTACGGACAAGGTATTTTTGTTGATTCCCTCAATTAAGGAGGAATTAACTTAGATATGACAAAGAAAATTATTGATTTTGGACAAGCTGAAAAAAGGGCAAAAGAAAGAGATAGCAAGATTGATAGTATTTATGATCAGTTACAAGCTGGTGGTTATTCAGAAGAAGAAAAAGCAATGCTTTTGCAATTGTTAAGCAAGACTACTGGTGAAGAATATTTCATAGGTAAAAAGAAAAAGCCTACAGATAGGGTGAAATTTGTGCAGATTATTATGGACAATTATAATTACTTGCTTAAAATAAACTATCTAACCAATGCGGAAAAGGCTTTTTTGATGGATTTGATACCTTATATAGAATTTAAAACTAATATTCTTGTAGAACGAGCGAATGAAGAAAATGAATTTGATTCAGATAGTGCTACGCCTAGTTATTTCGCTAAGGAATTAAAAAGAGATCGTTCGAAGATTTCAAAAATGATGAATGTTTTAATGAAAAAAGGAATTTTAGCGGTTGCTGAAACAGGTACTACAACAGAAGACGGACGGATTTGTACGAGTCGAACATGGTTTGTGAATCCTAATATTATGTGTTGTAGTCCGAAAGATGGAGTGGATAAGGCAACTCAAAAGATTTTTAAAAAGGCACTTAGAAATTTTCTTGGTGAAGACGGAAAGAAACATAAATTACCAATTTATTTATTTTAGATGTTTTAGGTGTGGCTTTTTGGCAACACCCTATGTCTTATAAACCCTTGATATTACTAGATTTCTTCATTTTGCCTATCTCACTCTTATATATAGAGCTAAAAGTTCCGCAAGGAACGGGTCGTATTTTTGAGAAACCCACTCAAAAATCTCCACCCTCACCATCAAAAAGTCGGTTCGTTTATCCTCACCTAAAGACTATTGTCTTTTCTTTTTGATGTTGTCCTTGCGGAACTGTTTTCGGCGGGTTTTTCGCTTTCGCCAAGTCGAACAGACTAAAAACGAGGATATCGGTTGCTCGACTTGGACTAGCAATTGTACCCACCGAACCGCCAGTCCTATCGTCCTAAGGGATAAGCTTACTCTATATAAAGTTACGTTCTAGAGGATTAGCCCCCTAACCCCCCAGCCAGCACTCACACCCGAAAACAAGGGGATTCCTCTATTTATTTTAGTAGATTAGTTATTTAGTTAGTGAACTATGTGTATGTTTTCTGTCACATGTATTTTCATCCTGTATTTGAAAATTATGTTATTTTTATGGAAGGTTATACAAATAACATAATGATTCAGGAGGATGATTGATGAAAAAACTATTGATTGGTTTTATTGCTATTTTATTTTTTGTTTTTGGTTTTAATTTGAAGATGCTTTCAGCTGAAGAGGTTATTGATTATCAGTCTCTTTATAACCAAGCAATTGAAAAAGGAGTTTTAGATCAAAATAGTGTATCTTTTGATCAATGGCTTGAACAAAATGAAAAAGAATTTATGCCTGTATATCAAGATGGTTTGAATCAAGGTGTTTTTCAAGAGCCACTATCTTATACTGAATGGTTAAAATTAAATAATTATGGACAACCCCCTATTTCACCAACTGGAGATAATAAAATTTTGGAAGATGTAACTATCAGAAGAGCAAATTGGGGTGGTTTTACGTTAAAAGCTGGTGATATATTTATAACAAATGCTACAAGTTCTTCAGGGATTTTAGGACATGCAGCTATTGCCAATGGCGATAATTATATTTTACATATGCCTGGTGCTGGTAAAGAAAATGAACAGTTAACTACATCTAAGTGGATGAACAGATATACTGAGTCAGGAAAATGGATTAAGGTTTATCGTTTAAAAGATCAAAATCTTGCTAGGGATGTAGCTAGATATGCTGATAGAAATTTTTATTCCACTACTGGAAGTGCAACTAAAAATATTCATTTAAGTTATAGCATTAATTTACGTCTATACGAAAAAAATCCAACATATTGTTCTAAATTAGTATTCCAAGCATTATATTATGGTTCTGGTTCAAGAAATGTGATGAAAGCAGTTAGCGGAATCGTAACTCCTTATGGTTTAATTGATACTTTTAATGCAGCGTATAAACCACCATTAGTAAAAACATATTAACAAATAATTTGGAGGATTGAATTTGAAAAAAAAGATGATACTCCTTACAATTCTTACCTTATTAGTTTTATTGGGTAGTTTTATTTTATTTCATAGATTACAAGCAAAAAAAGCGATATATGATTATATTGCTAAACAAGGCATACAAGAAAGCCAGTTAAAATATATAGATTTTCATAAAGATCTTAAATTTGGTGGATATTGGATGGCTGTTTATGTTGAAGGAGAAAATCCTGATATTCATTATGAATATTTCTATAAAGATAAAAAAGTTAACTTTCAAGCGTATCTTAATTCTGAAAAAGCTATAAAGAATAAACAGTGGGGTGGAAGTGGTCTTAGTGATACAGAGATGAAAAAGTTAAAGTATCCACCTTTACAATAAACAGTAAAAAAAGACCAATTAGTACTTATTTACGTAGTACTAATTGGTCTTTTGATTTTTATATTTATTTTAGTACTATAAATGACTAAAAAACAAGTAAAGTTCTATGTTTCTGAAAAAGAAATGGAACGTTTGAAACTTTTATCAGAAAGGCGGTTTATGACTGTTCCAAATTATACGAAGTTAACCGCTTTAGGTGTTCAAATTCGTCAACCGAAAGAGATAATTTTAGGCGGCTTGGATTTACAAGAAGATACAACGGTATTGAAAGAGATTTTGGAGAGAAGGCAAGGGATTTGATTGATAGTCAAATAGAAAATAAAGGTGTTTTCGTTGGTGCCCATAATATGAGAGGGGCAACAATACATGAAGGAACAATTATTAATTTTGGACAAGCTGAAAAAAGGTTCTGGCGCAAAAAATATAACACTTGTGCAATGAATCTAAAATGGTTGAAGCATATGAAAAGCTGTCTATATCTTATCCTAATGAAATTGCCTTACAGGTAATAGGACTTTCAGTTACAGAAGATACAATAAGAAACTGTACAAAAACTGGATTGTCTCGTATTAGAAGTTATATTTTGGAGAGATTCCAATCAGCGAATGTTCCAAATGCAGAGGAGGAAGTAACAACTTTTTTAGCTAGAGGAATACTTTGTAATATTTCTTATTACCTAGATTTACCAGAATTCATTTATAATGAAAGAAAATAAGCTAACCGATTCTTTTCGGTTTTTTATTTCAAAGTTAGTTATTGATTGATAACTAACTGAGTGAAAAATTAAAGGGGGATTTATAATATGGAAAAGGCAATTGTTTTAGGAGCAACAGGTGGATCTGGTCAAGCGATTGTATCAGAACTATTATCTAGAGAATTAGAAGTTATTGCTTTTGGACGTTCAGAAAGCAAATTAAAAAGATTAATGAAAGAGAATGGTTCTACACCTTTGTTAACGTATAAGTTAGGCGATATTTTTGATTATACAACTATCATAGAGGCTGCAAAAGATGTAGATGTCATATTTCAATGCGCGAATGTTCAATATCACGAAATGGCAGATAAACTCCTTTTACTTGGCGAAAATGTAATGAAGGCAGCAGATATTTTAAACAAGAAAATAGTTATTGTTGATGGAATATATGTTTATGGTCACCAAGTAGCTAAAGGAGATGAAAATCATCCTAAACAACCTCATACAAAAAAAGGGAAGATTAGGGTTGAATTTGAAAAATTAATATTTGATAAGAAATGGAGAAATGCAAAAGCATTAATTGTTAGATTGCCGGACTATTATGGTATAACTTCGCAGAATTCTTACTTACATCCTACATTGACTGGACTTGCAGAAAATAAAATTTCTATTTTTATTGGTAATCTAAAAACACCAAGAGAATATGTTTATTTACCAGATGCTGCCAAGATGATTGTAGAAATAGCGAACAAAGATGATTCTTATGGAGAAAATTGGAACATTCCTGGTGCTGGTTTGATTTCAGGAAAGGAAATAATAAAATATGCACGTGAAATTACTGGGAATAAGAAAATGGTTATTCCATTAAATAAAAATGCAATCCGTATAAGTGGATTGTTTGACCCAGTTATGAAAGAAGTAGTAGAAATTATGTATCTTACAGAAGAAGGATTTACTCTAAGCGGAGAAAAATATGAAAATAGAATAGGTAAAATAATAGCTACACCTTATAAAGAGGGGCTAAAAGAAACGTTAAACTTCTTAATGGGAAAAATTAAAAGAAAAGAGGATTAAAATCTGGAACAAAATTATGAGTAGAGAATAATAATTTATTTAAGATTAATTATTATTTATTAAACAATCAATAACTAATGCGGAATTTAGAAAAAAATATACTCTTTATATATTTAATAGGGCAGCTAACGGATATTTGTTTAGTTACATTTTCGTCTCATTAATAACAGTTTAAATACTCAATTAAAAGGTATGAATGTTAAGCGTAGAAAGTAGAAGATAGTCAAATTTTTTTATAAAAATTGGATTTGAGTCAATATTTTGGACACAAAAAAGTTAAATCTAAGCTACTTTTATAGCCAGATCTTCTATTGTTTGAGGAGTTTTATAACCGATGCTACTATGGATTCGCTTACGATTATAAAATCCCTCAATGTATTGAAATAGTGCTAGATTTGCTTCTTCAAATGAGACATATTTTGTACGATATACTTCTTCTTTCTTTAAAATGGCGTGAAATGACTCAATACAAGCGTTATCGTATGGACAACCTTTTTTACTGAAAGAAGGCTTTATTTTATAATTCGCGAGTAAAGTTTGAAATTCCTGACTTGTATATTGTGTTCCTAAATCAGTATGTAAAATGAGCCCTTTTTGTGGTCTTTGTGTATGGTAAGCGTTTTCTAAAGCTTTTACCACAAGGTTCG
Source organism: Bacillus cytotoxicus NVH 391-98 (assembly GCF_000017425.1). Taxonomy (GTDB): domain Bacteria; phylum Bacillota; class Bacilli; order Bacillales; family Bacillaceae_G; genus Bacillus_A; species Bacillus_A cytotoxicus. The sequence continues at coordinate 2,381,726 of NC_009674.1, read as the reverse complement.
TTGTCATATTTCGTGAAAATGAATATCCAATAATTTTCTTAGAATGCAAATCCATCACTGATGCAAGGTAACACCAGCCATCTTTTTGCGTGTGAATATAAGTAATATCCGCCACCCACTTTTCATTAATTGTCGTTGTAGAGAAGTCCTGTTCTAGTAGATTTATTCGTTCTTCTATAGTTGATTTTGATGAATGTGGTTTATATTTCTTTAAGATGATGGAGCGAATATTTTCTTTTTTCATGAGTCGTTGCACACGCTTTACACTTACTTGAAACCCTTGTTCCAATAGGGTTTGATGAATTTTCGGTGCACCGTAACGCCCTCCACTATCTTGATGAATTTGTATAATTTGTTTGGTTAACTCTTCATTTTCACGACTACGCTTTGACTCTGTTTTGTGCTGAGATTGGTAATACGAACTTCTCGCTATTCCAAGTGTTTGACACATTGTACGAACAGAGTGTGTTTCTTTTTGACAATCGATAAATTGATGTAATTCTGTATCGTTTATTTTTTCGCGAATATGGCCATAGCCTTTTTTAATATCTCATTCTCCTCTTTCAGGCGAAGCATTTCTTTTTGCATTCGTTTTAGATCTTCTGGAGTCATTTCTTCCTCATCAATCGTTGGGATAGGAGAATATTTTTTAATCCATTTATAAATCGTTACTTCTGATACACCATACTCGCTGCTTAATTCTTTCACAGATTGGTCTGAATGATATAATTCAACAACCATCTTTTTAAATTCTTCATTAAAGTTCTTGTTTGCCATACGGACACTTCCTCCTTGAAATCCATTGTAAGGACTTAACTAAGTTGTGTCCATATGACTATACTAACTCCACAGTCAAGATCTCACCTGCTGTTTTGTTAAAATTAAATACACTTAAACCATTTATAAAATTATAAAAGAAGCAGAAAGTATGGATAAAGTATCGAATAATAATATTATCGATATGCTTATTGAAAGCTATGTAAATACTAAACTAACAACGAGACAATCTGAAGGTTATAAAGGGATGTGCAAGCACCTTTATGAAATGCTGGAAAAGAAATAACACGTGAAAAGTTTAAATAGGAGTGGTACCTGTGGAAAATAAAAATAATTCATTTGTAGTAACAGTTACGCCTATTACTGACAACTTAGATAAGGAAATACAGGCACCTCAGAAAAAGAAATTTAAAAACCAACAAGGAAGTATTAAAGTTTCTAATGAATCAAAAGTAGAACTTGAGGCACTAATGAAGATTACCAACAAGAAATTCGCTCACGAAATAATCGATCTACTTATAAATAATTATTATGTAGAAAAAGAATTAACTGCAGAGCAAAAAATGAAATTCAAATTACTAACAGAAATATAAAAAGAAGTATCCCTTATTCTAATTAGGGGTACTTCTTTTTCCTCTCTACCGATATTGAGACGTTATGTTAACCAAATGTGTATACCATATACATCTAAAAATCTGAACAAATTAGTCCTTTCTAATGGTATAATTAGGAAAATGGAGGTGCATGTAACATGGCAAAGAGAACAGAACGATATCTTAATTTTATTGAAAGTGATCCAATCCTTTCTAAAATTTTGGGGAGATTTTCATCATTAGTATTACTATACATTATTATAGGAGGTTGTTTAGTAACTACTATTGAAAACGAATATGTGAGAATGATATTTTCTGGTTTTTATTTCATATCCATCATTATTTTCAACATATTCTTTATAATTCGGTTTGTAAAATACCGAAAAAAATCACTGTGACCCCTAAGTGAAGCAAATGTACAATGACTTCCGCTAATAATGCCTTATGTTAACTTGACTTGACTTGAATATGATATACAATAAAAATATAAAAAAGGGGGTAATAAATTCGATGAATAAAACTGCTGTGATATTATCTTTTGCTTTGATGCTTGGTATTGTAGATCAATCTTCCATTAAAGGGCACTTTTGTTGAAGAACTTTTTTGAAGTAGATTCCCAAACTTGGAAATCTACTTTCTAGATATTTGTATAATTTTAAATATTATATATCTTTATGAAAAATTGGTTTACTAAGGAGGTTGTTATATGAGTTACAAGAACACACTTATTACCATTTCAGAGGATTCAAAAGCTACTTCTGCCATAGTACCTGTCACCAGAAATGGAAAACCTACTATTGCTTCTATTGAATATGATTTAATTAAGAATAATCCTTATAAATTTACACAAGAAGATGTGCAATTTAAAACTTATTTAATCAAAAATCAAATAGAAGAAGAAAATACAGATGAACTGCGAAAACAATTTTTTTCAAAACCTATGGCTTGCTTCAGAGCTTCTCCTTTAGTGAAAAATTATGGTTGGGGAATACACTATAACGATCAAGGGAAAATTGCCATTTATGATGTTAAGAGTGAAATATATAACCAATTGCTTAATCAAGATAAGATTACTAAATTAAAAGGTATGCGTTCGAAAAGAAAATAAAACAGTATCTTATTAATCCTTTATTAAAATAAACGGTTGTGTAAGTGGAACAAATGTAGTAGCCGGTGCTATTGTAGGAGCAGGAATTGGTGCTGTTGCTGGTGGAGTAGTAGGAGCATTTGCAGAATAAAAAACTAACTATCAAATAAATAAAGGAGAAAATAAATAAACATGAAAAATAAATTCACACTTCCTCCTTTCAAAAAAATTACCAAAAAAATTAAATATCAATAAAACTAATCTCTATAACTTCTATTTCTTAAACATTTCATGTAATAACAAAAATTACCTATAAGGGGTCACCATATCATTTTAAGAAAATTGTACGCCAAGGGATTTATAAAGGTCATTAAGATTTAATAAACGTTTATAAATATTTTGTAATATGTTTATAAACGTGATAAACCTTGATTTTATAAGGATTATAGTTTGTTTAGTGCAAAATGAAAGTACATAGTAATGCAATAAAAACGTGCAGATATGATTGCACAAAAAAAAGGTCTATTCTATAGGGTATTTCTTGTATAATGAGAGAAAAATGAGAATCGGAGACATTTCAAAATGACGAAAAAACTATTTACAGAAAAAGAAATTGAAATACTATCAAAAAATCGATACGTAAAATCGGTCAGCCCAAAAGGAATTACTTATACCGACGAATTCAAGCGTATTTTCATTAAAGAAAACGAAAAAGGAAAACCCCCTCGCATTATTTTTGAAGAATGTGGATTTGATGTAGAAATCATTGGCATACAACGTGTTATATCATCAGGAAATCGGTGGCGTACTTCCTATAAGAAAGATGGTGTATTTGGTCTAAGAGATACGCGTAAAGAAAACTCAGGAAGAAAGCTAGAGAGAGAACTTACATTAGAAGAGAAATATGCGCGTTTGGAAGCGGAACGAAACCTATTAAAAGCTGAAAATGAATTGTTAAAAAAGATAAAACTTATGGAAGGGAGGATGAGAAAGAACTAACGTTACGACCTAACCAAAAATATATGTTAATTCGTTCTATTATTGAAACATACAACCTCAAAAATATGGTGAAATATTTGTGCGGGATCGCTGGTGTTTCACGTTCAGGATACTATAATTATTTTTCTGTTTCTTCGCAAAGGCAGCGAAAAAACAGAATAGATCAGGATGAAATAACGAAAGAATGGATATTAAAGGCATTTCGATTTAAAAACCGAAAAAAAGGGGCTCGTCAAATCAAAATGACATTAGCGGGTCAATTTCAAGTTGTCTACAATTTGAAGCGTATTCGTAGAATTATGAAGAAATACGGGATTATCTGCCCGATCCGCAAAGCGAATCCTTACAAAAGAATGATAAAAGCGACGAAAGAACATTTCGTGGTACCAAATCGATTGAAGCGAGAATTCAGGCAAGGTACCCCTGGAAAAGTGCTTCTTACAGATATCACCTACCTGTTTTATGGTAAGAATCAGAAAGCATATTTATCTACTATTTTAGATGGGTCCACAAATGAAATTTTAGCCTATCACGTTTCAGAACAGCTCACATTAGACATCGCAATGACGACTCTTCACAACCTAAAGAAGAATAAGAAAATTCGATTGACTGAAGATGCCTATATTCATTCTGATCAAGGAGCTCATTATACAAGTCCGACCTATCAAAAACTAGTTAAAAAATTAAAACTGGGACAATCCATGTCAAGACGAGGAAACTGTTGGGATAATGCCCCCCAAGAATCTTTTTTCGGGCATTTTAAAGATGAAGCGCATATAAAAGCTTGTACATCTTTTTCCCAGCTAAAACAAGAGATTAAAGATTATATGAAATACCATAACCAGCATAGATATCAGTGGAATTTAAAGAAGATGACTCCTGTTGAATACAGAAATCATCTTCTCGCGGCTGCCTAACTTTTTTTAAAATGTCCTTTATAAAGGGTACAGATTAATGAAGTGAAGACCTTTGTTTATTTATCATCCGCCAGTATGGCCATGAGCATATTGTACAATTGTATCCTCGTTAAGCGCCTTCTGTGTATCAGTTACATGGCTAGAATTAAACATAAATGTGAATGCAGCTGTAATCCCAATTAAGCTGAAAATTACTTTTCTCATTTTAAAGCCTCCTTCTCAAAGTTTTTTTCTTCGGCTTGATGGCTAAGGTAAAAATAGTCACTTGCTTTTGAACGGTTATTTTCTTGATGGAATAAAACTGCTAATTTTTTAGCGTATTCTTGTACGTACTCATGTAGGTTTTCTCTCTCAAAATAAAAGATTCCTGTTTCAATTGTCTTTTCTAATTCGTCAGCGGTAACTTTTTGATTTAATTTTTCTAAAATTAAGAAGTGATGTTCGTACTCTTCATTTTTAAGTTCTCTACAAACTTCTAATCCTTTATCTATAAGGTTAGAAGTTTCCTCTGAATCTCCTATTTTCATATGCTCTCTAGCCTTAATAAAGATTGCCTTATAATCTTTAGGGAGTTCATGTATTACTTCAGATAAGTAGCGTATTGCTAGTTCAGATAAATTTTGGCCAGCATACATTAATCCTAAGTTGTGACGAACAAACGTAATAAATTTTTCTTCACCTGATTTTTTAAATGTATTAATAGCTGTAATAAAGTGTTCTTCAGCTTCTTCAAATTGTTTTAAGTGCGTACAAGCCAAACCAATTAAATTATCACATAACGCAATAGTAGTCTCGTATCCTGCATGCTTTTTAAAAATCTCTTTTGCCTTAGTAGCTTCTTTGATAGCCGCCAATGGCTTGTAGATATGGTAATGGAAAGTGGGTAGTTTGAAATAAAATTCAGCATGTTCAACTTCATCTGGAATATGGTTTAATAGTTCCTCAGCTTTGTTGTAATGTTCTTTTGCATTTGTAAAGTTACCTGTAATATTTGAATGAATAGCTTTAAAGAAATGGTAGTAGTACGATAAAAATTGATCTGCAGGCACCTCTAATGATTCAACCTTATCAAAACTGTCTTTTCCAATGCTCAAACTATCAATCATATATTGATGACGAAAATCTAAAAGAGAATAGTATAAAAGGAGGTTTTGGTCTTCTTCAATATTGTGTATTTTTTGATCAATTTCAAGTTTTAATTTATGCGCCTTTCCAATATGTCTGGCACGAATTTCTATATACCAGTCATTTAACATTTTTGTGATTTACTCATTACCCTTTATCGAAGAAATCATTATATAATCCTCCATCCTATAGAAATCTACTAATGTTATATATTACCATTGTAGCAAAATACTCTTTGTATTTAACTATTTTATATTTATTTTTCAATAAAATTCAGAAAAACCAGTTAATTAAAGATATCTCACTTATATTTTAAAAGAAGATATCTATTTATATATCTGAGAATAGTACAATTGAGGTAAATGACCATGAATATCTAAATGTAGAAGTATTAGAAGAATTCCATCAGGGAGAGGATCATAATTTATTTACGGTAAAAGGGGAAGAAAGAGACATGCTGCAGCAGTTAGAGATAGATGGATTTAATTTTGAAGATGTTGATTGGCGATACCTTAATCTATTGGATAACGAAATTATGAGTAGTACGGATGCAATAGCCTTTCTTGTATTACATTCGGCTTGTGAACTGAAAAACGTAAGTTTTTCAGTGGCCTCTCTCATAGGTGTCTTTTTCTAATGTCATACACACTTTGCGTTGCTTGTAAATTGTTATAATTTGGAGAACTCGCATCAAATAAACCAATTAATTGTTGTTCATATAATTCAGGGCTTTCTGGTGCATTTTTTAATGCTTCTTCTTTTGCTAATTTAAATAATAGCTCTTTTTGTTCTTCAGACATCTCATCTAAAGACGGGATCTCAAAACCTTCTAAACTCTCAGAGTTAGCAAAGCTAGACTGATATACTTTTTCCTCTGATTTAACGTTTAACACATTATTATTTGGAGTAGCTGCATGTGAAACTCCTGGTAATACAGCACCCACTCATAATGTACCCGATAAAGCGACAACTGAAACCTTTTTAAAATTCATAATACGCCTCCATCTCCTGACTACACACAGATTTTCTATTTTTTTCTGTAAAACCTAATATTAGATTCGATAGAAATTAAATACAAGTCTGGTTGTCTATATGTTTTTCTGGTACAATTAACCTGTAAAGAAATGTAAACTTCACAAAGTGTAAGATTGATAAAAAAGCTGAAAAAAACAAAAGAAACCGTGAAATTTAATGAAGAAGGTAAGAAGATGGCACTAGAGCAAGTAAAACAAAATCCATTGGTTAGTGATGCTCATATAGAAGTAAACGGTAAAACAATTGTTATGGCTGTTATTTTAGGGACAGCAGTCAACAAAGAAACTGCTAAAGAAATTGGAGATAACTTTGTGCGTAATTTAGGAACATTTTCTGGAGGAAAGCCACCAGAAAAATATTACTATGGAGAAATCTTCGATAACTATGATCTACAAATTGGTGTAGGTACTGGTCCAGATAATATCATTGTTCAAGGTGCTAAAGTAACAAGCGCTAAAAAAATTACCTGGTAACCAAGTCAAAGATTGGGTATTACAGCATCAAACGGTGTTACAATGATGTTTAGCATTAGCTGGATCTGTATTAATGTTCCGTCGCAAAATATGACAAAATAGTTGTAACTGAATCTGTTATGATGGTTTCGGAAATCTTACATTTTACATAACTGGAGGAACAAACAACATGAACAAAAAAGCTTTATTTGGATTTTTAAGTACTATCATTATCGCTATTATTTGCATCAACATTTATGTAATAAAGAATAATAAAAACTCACTATTTGAATCAAATGATACTGAATATGAATTACAGGATCAAGAAGACACAAATGATGATAGCTCTTATGAAGGGATACAAAGCACCAGTGATGAAACTGATGTAGAATTACCTACAACTGATTATAAATCATCACGTGATACACACATCCCGAATGATGATTCGGCAAACTATAACATCCATGGGGAATATAAGTCTGTCGGAGAGATGACTCAAGAAGAGATTCGAGCAGAAGCTGAAGAAATGCTTAAAAATGCATTAGAAAGAGATGGAATAAAATAACAAAAATATAGATTAGATTCAACTCGACGTCCACCAGATATTGAATTTGATTGTACTCCTATTAAAACTGAAGAGGCAAGCTAATCAAAAGCAAGAGAATTGATGTTTTCATATACTCATTTCTCTTGCTTTATATTTATGGGTGGTTCTAAAAAGAAGGAATGGTTGCCGTACCCATATATACAATATTCATTTGTACATACGTCCAAAATGGACTTGTCCTATGAGTTCATTTGCGATGTAACTCGAAAGCTGCCTGCATGTGCGTTTAAATGAGTAAAAAATGGCGTATATGTAGTGAAGACGAAATGATGTTGAAATCTCCTTCTTACCGAAACAAATCATGACAATTTTTAGGGAAGGAAAGTGAATGATTACTGTCGAAGGGAGTAGAAACAGATCAAAGGTGGTGCTCTCATGCAGAAGAAAGAGGTACATACATGTTCGTATTGTGGATCGAATGATATTGGAGAAGGTGAGTTTGTTGGCTATGCTCAAATAAGAAAAAAAGAAACGATGTTCACCTCCTCTCCAGTAGACGCCTATATTTGTACAGATTGCGGAAGCGTATTGCTATTAAAAGTGCGAAACTATCAAAAGTTTAAACAAAAGCCATTATGATAAATAGAAGAGGGTAATATGTAGCATTTCTTGATAGAATGTTTTCACTTCAAATGATTTATAAAAATATGAAATGATAACAGATTCACAAGATACATATTGTTAAAAGAGGGTGTGGAAGAGCTCTCTTTTTTATTTATCCCGCTATTTTAGGGCAGTAAGAATCCTGCCTCAAGACGCAGAAAGAAGCAAGGAAGATAGGTGGGAGATGAACTGCCCGTAACAGCCCGATTGGTTAGGGCTCATAATCAGTGGGGATGAAGAAAACCTCACTGATTAAAGTTTCACTTTATTTCCAAGGGAATAATTTCAGAAAATTTAGCAAAAAACAACTTTTATTTTGTTGAATTTGATATAATGATCAAAAATGGAAGCGTTTTAATGGAGGGTGAGATACGTATGATGATGAATGTACCATTAACAATTCATTCGATGATGGAAAGGGCAGAAACATTATTTCCAAAGAAAGAAATTATTTCTCGTACACATGATAGGGTTACCACGTTAACGTATAAACAAATTGGAGAACGAACGCGAAGGCTTTCTAGTGTATTAAAGAAATTGGGAGTAAACGAAGGAGAACGAATTGGAACGTTGGCATGGAATCATCATCGACATGTGGAAGCATACTTTGCTATTCCTGGTATTGGTTCTGTATTGCACACAATTAATATTCGTTTATCTCCCCAGCATATTTCTTATATAGTCAACCATGCCGAAGATCGAATTTTACTTATTGATGAAGATTTGGTCCCGCTTGTGGAAAAGATACAAGGAGAATTATCGACTGTACAAGCATATATCATTATGACGGATAAAGAGGAAATACCAGAGACTTCATTGACGCCTGTATATCATTATGAGCACCTTCTCGCTGAAGGAAATCCGAAGCATCAATTTTTAAAAGAAATTGATGAAAATATGCCGGCTGGTATGTGCTATACTTCGGCAACAACAGGAAATCCAAAAGGTGTTGTATATACGCATCGTAGTACAGTGCTTCATTGTATGGCGCTTGGATTAGCTGATACAGCAGCGCTATCGGAAAGCGATGTGGCAATGGCGATTGTGCCGATGTTTCATGTGAATGCATGGGGATTACCATTTGCGGCAACGTGGTTTGGAACGAAGCAAGTTTTGCCTGGTCCGATGTTTACACCGAAAATTTTACTGGAAATGATTCAAAAAGAGAAAGTGACAGTAGCAGCTGGAGTACCTACAATTTGGCTTGGTGTTTTGCAAGAATTAGAGCAACATGACTATGATTTATCGAGTATGAGCCGGATTTTATGCGGGGGAGCTGCGGCACCCAAAAGTGTAATCGCAGCATTCGAACAGAAATATCACGTTCCTTTTGTACACGCGTATGGTATGACAGAAACGAGCCCACTTGTAACACTTGCAAGGTTAAAAAGTTATGAAAAAGATTTATCATATGAAGAGCAACTTGAAATAAGATCAAAACAAGGATATCTTGTGCCGGGAGTTGAAATGAAAATAGTTGGAGGAAATGGAGAAGTGAAATGGGACGGGAGTGAGATGGGAGAACTTTGCTTACGTGCACCGTGGATTGCTGCAAGTTACTATAAAGATGAGCGTACAGCGGAAGGATTTCGTGATGGGTGGTTATATACGGGGGATGTTGTAACGGTAGATGAAGAAGGATGCGTGAAAATAGTAGATCGAACAAAAGATGTGATTAAAAGCGGGGGTGAATGGATCTCATCTGTAGATTTAGAGAATGCACTTATGGCGCATGAAGCGGTGTTTGAAGCAGCAGTTGTTGCAGTTCCCCATCCTAAGTGGCAAGAGCGACCTGTTGCTTGTGTCGTACGAAAACCAAATCGTGTCGTAACGAAAGAAGAGTTATATGAATTTTTACAACCGCAATTTGCGAAGTGGTGGTTACCCGATGATATTGTATTTATGAAAGAAATCCCAAAAACATCAGTAGGGAAATTTTTAAAACAAGCATTGCGAAAAGAATTGAACAAGAAATAAATGTATGTTATCGGTACTTGAACTGGGACTTCGATGTGAGATACCGAGTATGACAATTTATTTAAAAAACAGAATACTAGCAAAAAATCCATAAACAGAAAAGGATAGCGACGTACTATCCTTTTTCAATGGTGTATTAAATGGTTTCCTTCAATGCTTGAACAAGTTGCTGTAAAAATTGTTCGCCTGAAATGAGGGCTTTTCCGCCACCGCGAGCACTTTTCGGATTTCCGCCACCTTTTCCTTCAATCGTAGGGAGAGCGTCTTTTAACATATTGTTCATACTTATATTGATAGATTTCCCGCAGGCAAGTATACATTGTAATTTATCCTCATTTTCAGTGACAAAGTATGTAATTGTATTTTCGTTTTGTTCTGTAATAATGGCTGATAATTTGGCAATTTCCTGCATAGAACGATTGCTGAAAGCTTTCGAAATGAGCATGCCAACATGTGTATCAGCTGCTTCTTGCAATAGATCATTTGCTTCTATAACAAGTAACTTTTCACGCATCACTTGTAATTCTTTTTCACTCTCTTTTTGAGAGGTAATGAGCTGATGTACTTTACGTGGAATATCATTTTCACCACTGTTTAATTGTTTGGAAACCTCTTTTATTATTTGTTGCTGATGTCCCATTAATTTTATAGCTCGCCAGCCTGCAATAAAACTTAAGCGAATGCCACCTTTGTTACGTTCCCAGCCAATAATATGAATGGGTCCAACTTCTCCCGTATATTTCGGATGTGTTCCGCCGCAGCCGTTATAGTCAAAGTTTTCAATGATGACAACGCGTATATTTTCATAGAGCAATGGTTCTTTTCTAAGAGGTAATTGTTTTGCTTCTTCTAAATTCATCCATTTAATATGGATAGGATGATTTTCTAAGACAATTTGATTTGCAATACGGAGCGCTTCAGTAGCTGTTTCCGCAGAAAGGGTTGGCGTGTCTAAATCAATTGTAACCGTTTCTGCCCCCAGGTGAAAGCCAATTGTAGGGATATTAAAATGATCCCAAAATGCAGCTGATAAAATGTGCTGAGCTGCATGCTGTTGCATATGATCGAATCGGCGGTTCCAATCAATTTTTCCAATTACTTCTACTTCATGTAATTCTTCAGATATGAAGTGGCGGATTTCTCCGTTGATTTCCTCTACATTTGTCACAGAGACATTATTTAATGTACCTATATCATGAGGTTGCCCGCCACCAGTTGGATAAAAAGCCGTTTCAGTTAAAGTAACATAGCGATTTCCTTCATGATCCACCTCTTGCTTTCTTATTTTTGCTGTGAAAGATTGTTGATAAGGATCGCTGTAATATAATTTTTGTTCCAATGTAATACCCCTTTCGTATTCATTAATTTCATTGTAAAGCAATCCGAATAAGTTTCCTAATATTTCAGAAGAAAAAACATTTTTTAGAATTTTCTTGCTATAATAAGAAAAAGAGTATACGGAGGTGGATGGCATGTTGTATGACGATGGCGTAGATAAATTGATTCGTCTCAATACAAATATATCTGAACTATATAGAGAATTACATGAAATGACCCGTACGTTAGCAGAGTGTAATCGAGGAAGTGTCACGTTTGATAGATTGTATGTGAAGGAATTGTTGTGGAAAAAGGAAGATATAGTAACTATGTATGATCGACTTCTCGTCCAGCTTTGTATTAATGAATGTTTCGACTTAAAAAGCGTGATTACTGGTGAATATAAATATACTTATGAAGAAGTAGAACATGCTGTTACTGAATTTAATGAAAAATATAATATGAATATTTTGATTCAAGAAGTTTGTAAAGAATTGCAGTTTACATATGGAGTAGATATGGATATAACGAGAGCAGCTCGAGTGTAGAGAGAGTTATCATAAAAAATGAGGAAAGAAAGTCGCTGTTTGTGTTCTTTTCTCATTTTTTTAACAATAAAGGAAGAGTTATTTTGGTATTTGTGTTGCTTTGAAATAAAGTTTAATTACAATGTATCAAATATTTTAGCCCATATTCTTTAAGTCCTCCATACTAATAAGAATATAGAAAAATACGTCTATTTAGCGTTGACCCTTGTTATGTAGATTCTGTTAAGATATATTCCCTATCCTGTCCTTAGCGTATTTTCTTTAAAAAGTTCACATTATGTACAAAAAATAAAAGGTGTTTTCATGAGATAATATAAGTTGTATGATAATGCGAATTTTAAAGATGGTGGGGATGGTAAAATATGACGACATGGTTTATCGTGATGTTGGTTGTGTTTGCTGCTTTTAAAGTAGTAGTGGCGAGTATTCCAACATCTGTTGTGGAGTCTTTAATCAGTAAGTTTGAATTGCATCCGCAACTTAGTGAAGACGTTACAAGTATAACTCTAGATGGGAAACAGATAGAAGGAGAAGAGAAGAAGTGCATCATTCAAGAGTTTAATGAAGCAATCTTTTTAGAGAAGTATTATTTTCCTCCAAGTGCAGAGGGAACACCATTAATGATTCAAACAAAGACAGGAAAAACAAATGTTACATTTTTCATCTATCGTTATGATGATCATATTGATGTAATTAAACAATATAAGAAAAAAGTAGTAGGGTATAGCTTGCGTTCGAAAAAACTTCAGAATCCTGCGATGTTAGTAACGGAAGGTGCGATATAAAGTGAGACTTTAATCAGTGGGAATTTTCTTCATTCCCTGCTGATTATGAGCCTTTACGAATCGGGATTGCTACAAACAGTACTACGTCCAATTCACTTCTCTTTTTCTCTCCGAATAGCCTTACTTGCCCAAAAATAGCAAGATAAAAAAGGATTCCTTATGTTTTAGGAATCCTTTTTTATCTTGCTTTCTAGGAAAATCATGATGATATAGTATAGGGAACACATCTCTGTAAGAAGGTTCAATATTCATTGGAAAAAAGAACTTTTTTTTCATGTGGATTTGCGATTTCATTTTTAGATATATGAATGGAAAGAAAACCATTCTCTATACAAGCTATCATTTTTTTGTAAACGATACTGGCCGGTAAAAAAATCGTTCTTTGTAAGGGAACATTTTTTTTGAAAATACAAATGTTTAGGCCTGTCTCCATCTTTTTTATAAATACATTTTGTTCTGTCACATTTGGTACATCTGTTTCTAAAATGTATTCTTGCTCTGTTTCACAAAGATCAATATGAATATAATTTGGAAAATTACAGTTGAGGTAGGAACCAGAGCAAAACTGATCCATCCATTCTTCAAAACCATCAACACGAAAAAGACAATTCTTCTTTTTCTTGCTCATGACCAATACCCTCCATAACGTCTCAATTCATACTATGATATGCATGAATAAAAGAGAGGTGAAAGGTAACATGGAACGTTTCCCACTATCTTTACATAAACTTCTAATGAAGAGTTTCTATGTTTTTGCCCAAGCAAAAATATCTATTTTTTTCTTTGATCAGGAAGCCTTTTCGCCATATTTAAAATAAAGTGAAACTTTCATCAGTGTGGCGAGAGTTCCTCACTGATAGAAGTTTCACTGCAATAAGATTATCGATTATATAAATATTTGTTACATATCATGATGTGCGTGATGTTTTTGTCTTGAGTGATTTCGATTTTTCACTTTATGTGACCCGCTTAAAGGTTCAGGTTGTCCAGATGGTTGTCCTTTTTTTGAATTTTGACGAATAGACTTACTATTGTTTTTTTCCACGGTTCGTTCACCTCCTTTTCTATTTAGAATAAGAGAACTTTACGAATTTATACGAGAATGTTTTTAAGAAAAAGGGTAAAGATAAGTGGGACGAACTATATGTAGAAAGGAGAAAAGCTATGCCATATCATAAGGACAAACAACAAGCTTTTCAAGCAGCGCAACAAGGGGTTGTACAAGCGGAACATATATTCAATAATATTGTGAAAAATGACCCGAATTATGGTCATGATTTAAAACAACTTCATCAAGAAGTACAAGAAGCATATGAACAAATTCAAAATGCGCTTGAAGTAGCGTCTGAAACGCAGCGTCCACAACTTAAACAATATGAAAGTCATTTGCAAAATATTATGCGAGAAGTGGATCAGTTAGAGAAGTGAAGAGGTTGTTGTCGTTTCAGCAACCTCTCTATTAGGAACACATATGTTCAGACGAAAAACTGCCAATATTATTATTTGTTTTATTAGTTTTATACATATATGTCAAGTGGACGAAGTACAAGCAAGTTTGTTATTAAGAAAAGAGTTGGAACCTACTGGCTATGTAACGTGGGAAGTTCCAAATAAAGAGAAGATTATCGCTATTACATTTGATGATGGACCAGATCCGATATATACGCCGCAAGTATTACAATTACTGCGTCAATACAAAGCGGAAGCAACTTTTTTTATGATTGGATTTCGAATTCAACGAAACCCTTATTTAGTGAAGCAAGTATTAAAAGAAGGACATGAAATTGGTAATCATACAATGAATCACTTATACGCAAAAAGAACGCAGAGTGAAAAAGTAAAAAATGATATTTTAGAGGGAAAGAAGTACTTAGCGAAGTGGATAAAAGAACCTCTCCTCTTTCGTCCACCTGGTGGGGAAATAAATGATACCGTCTTTACTACCGCAAAAGAAGCAGGATATCAAATTGTATTATGGTCATGGCATCAAGATCCGCGTGATTGGGCGAATCCAGGTACCGCATCTATTGTGAACCATGTTTTGAAAAATGCGAAGAGTGGAGATATTGTCCTGTTACATGATGGGGGGAGTGACCGTAGCCAAACAATAGAAGCGCTGGCGAAGATCTTACCAGAGCTTCAACAAAGAGGATATCGCTTTGTGAAGGTATCGGAACTATTGCGTTATAAGCATTAAAAAGCTCCCAAAAGGATTATCTTTTGGGAGTTTTCGTTACTGATTTTTTTTCCTCTTTTTATTATTTTGACGCTGAGCAGCTGTTAATGGTTCATTTGCGAATTCTTCGTTATAACCAGTACCTTGTCCTTGAGCAGAAGCGGCGTTCATTCCTGGAACAATATGATTGGCTTTTCGTTTACCCATTTCGTTTCACCCCTAATCGTATTTGTACATATAGTAATGAGTCATAAAGCAAAGTATGAAACAAAAAGCTTTGCTTTGTAATTATAGTATTCATAAGGAGAACGAACACTATTCAAATTTCATGAGATAAAGAAAACTTATAAAAAACTATAAGTTTCTTATTATTTACTTATTTAGAAAGTTGTAATAAGATATTATCGTAAGGTATTGAAAAGTTCGTCTACATTTTATATTCAGACAACTTAGTCATGTTTAACAGGGGGGAAACATAATGGTCAAACATAATCCATTTCAATCTCGTGCAACATTTGAAGTAGATGGGAAAACGTATCATTATTATCAATTGAAAGCGCTTGAAAATGCAGGGGTGGGTAATGTATCACAATTACCTTATTCAATTAAAGTTTTGCTTGAATCTGTACTTCGTCAAGTTGATGGACGCGTTATCACGGAAGAGCATGTTACAAACTTAGCGAAATGGGGAACACAAGATGTGAAAGATATCGATGTTCCATTTAAGCCATCTCGTGTAATCTTACAAGACTTCACAGGTGTACCTGCTGTTGTAGATTTAGCTTCACTTCGTAAAGCAATGGCAGATATGGGTGGGGATCCTGATAAAATTAACCCTGAAATTACTGTAGATCTTGTTATTGACCACTCAGTACAGGTTGATAGAGCGGGTACGGCAGACGCGCTTGAATTCAACATGGATTTAGAGTTTAAACGTAATGAAGAACGTTATAAATTTTTAAACTGGGCACAAAAATCATTTGATAATTACCGTGCTGTTCCACCAGCAACAGGTATTGTACACCAAGTAAACCTTGAATATTTAGCACCGGTTGTGCACGCGGTGACAAATGCTGAAGGCGAATTAGTTGCATACCCTGATTCATTAGTAGGAACAGATTCTCATACAACAATGATCAATGGTATCGGTGTTCTTGGATGGGGCGTTGGTGGTATTGAAGCGGAAGCAGGAATGCTTGGACAACCATCATACTTTCCAGTACCAGAAGTAATCGGTGTCAAATTAACTGGAACACTTCCAAGTGGTACAACAGCGACAGACATCGCGTTAAAAGTAACACAAGTGTTACGTCAAAAAGGTGTAGTTGGAAAATTTGTTGAGTTCTTTGGTAGCGGATTAAAGAGCATGCCGCTAGCTGACCGTGCAACAATTTCAAATATGGCACCGGAATATGGAGCGACGTGTGGTTTCTTCCCAATCGATGAAATTTCATTAGATTATTTACGTCTAACAGGAAGAAATGAAGAACAAGTTCGTCTTGTAGAAGAGTATTGTAAAGCAAATGGTTTATTCTATACAGCGGATAGTCAAGATCCAATTTATACAGACCTTGTTGAAATCGATTTAAGTAAAATTGAAACAAACCTTTCTGGTCCGAAACGTCCGCAAGATTTAATTCCACTTTCAAATATGAAAGAAGAGTTCCGTAAAGCTGTTGTAGCGCCAGTCGGAACACAAGGACTTGGATTTACAGAGCAAGAATTTGATAAAGAAGTGAAAGTTGAATTAAATGATCAAGAAGTAACGATGAAAACAGGTGCGATTGCAATCGCTGCAATTACAAGCTGTACAAATACATCTAACCCATATGTATTAGTTGGCGCTGGTTTAGTTGCGAAGAAAGCAGTTGAAAAAGGTATGAAAGTACCTGGTTATGTAAAAACATCATTAGCACCAGGATCTAAAGTTGTTACAGAATACTTAGATAAATCTGGTTTAACAGATTATCTAAATCAATTAGGTTTCCAAACAGTTGGTTATGGTTGTACGACATGTATCGGTAACTCTGGACCATTAGCGCCAGAATTAGAAGAAGCTATTGCAGCAAATGACTTATTAGTAACATCTGTCTTATCAGGTAACCGTAACTTTGAAGGCCGTATTCATCCACTTGTAAAAGCAAACTATCTAGCATCACCACCACTTGTTGTGGCATATGCGCTTGCAGGTACAGTTGATATTGACCTGAAGAAGGATGCGATTGGTAAAGATGCAAGTGGTAACCCTGTTTACTTCAATGATATTTGGCCGTCGGCAAAAGAAATTGAAGAAGTGGTAAAAAGTGTTGTTACATCTGAACTGTTCAAGAAAGAATATGCCCAAGTATTTAATAGCAATGAACGTTGGAATGAAATTCAAACTTCAAATGAAGCATTATATACTTGGGATGAAAATTCAACATATATTCAAAACCCGCCATTCTTTGAAGGGCTATCTAAAGAACCAGGTGAAGTTGAAACATTATCAGGTTTACGTGTAATCGGTAAATTTGGAGATTCCGTAACAACAGACCATATTTCACCAGCAGGTTCAATTGGTAAATATACACCAGCAGGACGTTATTTGTTAGAAAATGGCGTACAGCCAGTTGACTTTAACTCGTATGGTTCTCGTCGTGGTAACCATGAAGTTATGATGCGTGGTACATTTGCAAACATTCGTATTAAAAACCAAATTGCACCAGGAACAGAAGGCGGTTATACAACATATTGGCCAACTGGTGAAGTAACATCTATCTATGATGCTGCGATGAAATATAAAGAAGACGGAACGGGTCTTTTAGTTATTGCTGGTAAAGATTATGGTATGGGAAGCTCTCGTGACTGGGCTGCGAAAGGTACAAATCTTTTAGGCATTAAAGCAGTAATTGCAGAAAGCTTCGAACGTATTCACCGCAGTAACTTAGTCTTAATGGGGGTACTACCACTGCAATTCAAAGAAGGCGAAAGTGCTGAAACTTTAGGTCTTGTTGGTAATGAATCATTTGAAATTCAAATCGACAAAACAGTAAAACCACGTGACATTGTAAAAGTAGTGGCGATTGACCCAGACGGAAATGAAAAACAATTTGAAGTAGTAGCACGTTTTGATAGTGAAGTTGAAATTGACTACTACCGTCACGGTGGTATTCTACAAATGGTTCTTCGTGAAAAATTAGAAGAATCTAAGGTGTCAAACTAAGAAAAAATAGAATTTATATTTGTGAAACAGGGGCATAAATGTTGCCCCTGTTTTGCTTTATTCAAATGAATTTTTTCTTGTAAAACAAAACTATTTTCTGAAATTTGCGTCATATTAATGGTGGGCATGTTATGTAGTGGAGCATCGTGTGTTGTAGAGACCGGAACCTCTTTTTCTCTATCAAAAAATATAAGAACGAAAATGAGACAAATGAAACAAATACGCATATAGCGTAGTTCTTTTTACTAATTGGATGTTCTCCCAGACTATATCCATCCTTTCTTATTTTTACAAACTAGGGGGTATTGTCGTTGTATAAAAAGTGAGGATACCAAGTGCAGTGGATAAAAGAAATGATACTAAAGCGGTATAAAGACAAATGCGACCAACCTTCCGTTTTTCAAGGCTTTTACTGAAAAAAGATAGATGATCCTGATAGGAAAAAAGAGAAAGCTGAGAATATATAAAACTATTTTTTCTAAAGGGTACATGAAAATCATCCTTTCTTACGCTTTTATCGAGAAACAATAAAAATATATTGATAATTGATAATAAATTAGTTATGTTTAAGATGGGAGGGATGGAAATGAAAAGTGAAAAAATCTATCGTATATTGCAATTTTTTACGACATTAGCAATTCTATATATGACTTTTATTAGCGTCTTTTTGGCGTTTGGTATTTTTGTTAAACCGAAATGGTTTACAATGTCACCTGGTTTAGGGGGATTAGCAATTGAAGCGAGAAATTTTCAACTTCCTTTATGGATTGCTATCTTTATGTTAATTATGATGGGGCTGAATATTTTCTTACTTTGTCAAATAAGAGCTTTTTTCCGTAATTTAGTTCGCAATCAATTTTTTATTATAGAAAATGCGCATTATATGAGAAACGTTGGTTTTATTTTCCTCATTTTGTGCGTGCTAGAAAATATTCATCATAATGAGATTTCTAAAATGATGTTTTTATTTTTTAAGCAAGAACCGGAAGGAGTCATCAATAAACTTATTACAAAACAGTATTTTATCTTTCCAAAAGAAAGTTGGGTAACAAGCTTAGAAAATGGTCAATTACTGTATTCGCTGCATCTTAATATGGGATTGTTCTTTGCTGGAATTGCACTCCTTTTATTGAGTAAAATTTTTAAATATGCTGTTCAAATCGCAGAAGAAAACAAACTAACGGTTTAGGATTTTTAAAATGATACGAGTAAATTTAGATGTTGTGATGGCAAAAAGAAAAATAACACTTGGCGAATTAGCGAAAAGAGTCGGAATCACGAATAGTAACTTATCCATATTAAAAACGGAAAAAGCAAAAGCTATTCGCTTTTCCACATTAGAAGCTCTTTGCAAGGAGTTGCAATGCCAACCTGGTGATATATTAGAATACATTGAAAAGGAATAAAGTTGAACCGTATTAAAACAGTCGTTTATCCCGCTATTTTAGGGCAGCCCGATTGGTGAGAGCTCATAATCAGTGGGGGATGAAGAAAACCCCCACTGATTAAAGTTTCACTTTATTTGAAAGACTGTTTTTCGTCTTATATAAAAGGAAAAACAAAAAAGAATGAGAATAAGAAAATATAGGAACGTGAATAAACATAATGTGTTCATAGAAGGTGAAATGTTTATAATAAATTTCATTTTCAAAATATATATTCCTATTATAGGATAAAAAGGAAAAAATTCATAATGTTATTGTGATTATCGTTTGTTTCAAGGGGAATATTTCTAAGTTTGTCCGTGTAAGCTAAATATAAATAAAATCTTTGGTTGAAATGGATCTATAACGAGAGAATGATAAGGATGATGTATATGTGGCGAAAGATTATTATTGGTGCTGTATTACTTTGCTTAGCGAGTTATGCTTTGTATGAGCAGTTTAAACCGAATGAAAAGCAAGTAAGTAAAGGGCAAGTAAAGAGCGAAACAACAATGAAAGATATGGTCGCTCAAAATGGAATTGAAGTTGGGAAGGCTGCGCCTCATTTTGAATTGGCGAAGTTAGATGGTACGAAGGTAAAATTATCAGATTTAAAAGGAAAGAAAGTAATTGTGAATTTCTGGGCAACATGGTGCGGTCCTTGTCAGCAGGAGATGCCAGATATGGAAGCTTTTTATAAGAAGCATAAGGAAGATATAGAAATTCTTGCAGTAAATTATACAGTTTCAGAACGAGCGAATGGGACGGAGAAGGTTAGACAGTTTGCAGAGGAAAAAGGTGTTACATTTCCCATTTTACTGGATACAGATATAAGTGTTACGACGAGATATAAAGTTATCACAATTCCAACTTCTTATTTTATAAATACAAAAGGTATCATACAAGATAAATTTATTGGGCCAATGACACAAAAAGAGATGGAGAAACGTGTTGCGAAATTAAAATAGTGAAAAAGACAGAATTGATATCAGATCGGTTCTGTCTTTTCTTTTTCAAGAAAAGATTTGTTCATGATATGATATAGGAAATAAAAATAATCAGTAAGGGGAGTATGTTGTGGGATATGTATCTTTACCAGCAAATTATGTTGTAATTGATTTTGAGACGACAGGTTTTCACCCATATAACGATCGGATCATTCAAGTAGCCGCAGTTCGATATCGCAATCATGAATTAGCAGACCAATTTGTTTCATTCGTAAATCCAGAAAGATCGATACCGAGTCGAATCACAAGCTTAACAGGAATTACGAACTATCGTGTTTCAGATGCACCAACTGTTCAAGAAGTGTTACCGTTATTTTTAGCGTTTTTAGGTAACGATACAATTGTTGCCCACAACGCCTCTTTTGATATGCGTTTTTTAAAAAGTAATATGAGCAGATTTCAATTAGGAGAGCCGAACAATAAGGTGATTGACACAGTACTTTTAGCTAAAAAATATATGAAACACGCTCCAAACTTTAAGCTGGAAACATTAAAAAGAATGCTGGGTATACGATTAAGTTCCCATAATGCACTGGATGATTGTATAACATGTGCAGCCGTTTATCAACAGTGTGCAAATATGCAAGGGGACGGGCGAAAGAGTCTGAAAAAAGAAGTAATGGAAGAAGAGACTGTATATACGCTCATAAAAGAAATGCTAATAAAGAATAATCGTACAGTAGAGTATATTCGTTATGTAAGTACCGGTAATTATTTAGATATAAAAGCTTTTCAGTTAATTGCGAGAATGAAAGTGAAAGGGCGAAAAAAATATGTATTAACAGAAAAAACAGAACGAGAAATACAAGCAATCTGCGCGGATTTAAAATGTGAACCAGCTTTAAAAAATGAATTAGGTATAACGAGAATTATGGTTGAAAGTTTAGAGGATGTCATGAAATTAGAAAGTTATATTTTAGCTCGGTATGATTTCCTACTACAAGCTGCACAGGAGTACAATGAAATATAAGTAGATACAAAAAATCCATTCCGAGAATGGCTTTTTTGTATTATAAACTTTTCTGCGCTAAAACAAAAAATTTTCTTGCAAATCTGATTAAAGAGATTTCGGTTTGTTCATACTATTAGCAAGAATGAGTAGGAGAAAGGATGAACAACATGAGAAGAAATCGCCGGAAAACATTTGAAGAACTTGTAAGGGAAAATAAGCGGCAACTATTAAGCGATCGTGATGCAATTGATCGGATTGAAGAAAAGATTGAGAAGCGTTATGAGATGGAACTTTTTAAGCAGGCTGAATAATTCTTATTACTCGTATGATACTAGTAATAAGGAGGCGATAGTTATGGGTAATCCAAAAAAGAATTCGAAAGATTTTGTACCGAACCATATCGGAACGCAATCGAAAAAAGCTGGTGGAAATAAAGGGAAACAAATGCAGGACACGACTGGTAAACAACCGATTGTGGATAATGGTTAAAGAAAAAGGAGGATGTTTTCATTCTCCTTTTTCTTTATGTATATATTTCATGTTATATAGGAACAACTAATAGAGTATGTATACTTTACTAGGAGGGAAGAAATATGTCAAATCAATATCAACCAAATCCAGATGATCGCAGCGATAATGCGGAAAAGTTACAGGAAACGTTGCAAAATACGATTGATAATTTTAATGAAGCAAAAGAAACAGCAGAACTTTCTAGTGAAAAGGATCGCGCTGTTATTGAGGCGAAAAACGAGAGACGTTTAGAAAGTATAGAATTCTTGAAAAATGAAATAAAAGACGAATCTTAAACAATGAAAAAGGCTGACAAAAGTCAGTCTTTTTTAGTGATGGTGAAGTTCTCCACTAATAAGCGCCAATTTTGCGGAAAAGGTAGACCGATTTTCCAATAGCTAATACCGCGTATACCTAGTTCTTTTATTAGATTGAATTTACTTTGAATAGAGCGAGCGTCCTCAAACCATACTTCATGTTGCACACCGTTTTCGTTAAAGTAATTGAAATGAGGTGCTTGTGCAGTGAAATCATATCGAATCGGTACATTGTATTTACGTGCAAGAGAAACCGCAGCGATAGAGCTCACTGCTTTAGCAGGAGGATTGCCTTCTTGAAATGGAAGGGGCCAGTCAAAGCCATATAGATTTTGTCCCATCATAATTTTATGAGGGGGCATTTGTGATTTGGCGTATTGGATGACTTGTCTGACAGGGCCAATAGGAGAAATGGCCATTGGTGGTCCTCCTTGCCATCCCCAGTCATAGGTCATAATGACGACAAAATCAACAATTTCTCCTTGTGCCTTATAATCATGCGCCTCGAAAAACTTTCCTTTTTGTTCTGAACTTGTTTTTGGGACAAGTGTCGTACTCAACGTATATCCTTCAGGTAATCGTGTTTTGACGTTTCGTAAAAAACGATTATATGCTTCTCGGTCTTCTGGAGCGACATTTTCAAAATCAAAGTGAATGTCGCGCATGCCATATTTTTCAGCTGTTTGAAGAATATTTGTAATAAACCTATTTTGAATTGTAGCACTTCTTAAAAAGATAGATGCTAATTCCGAACTGAAATTTCCATTTTCGATATTTGTAATGACGAGCATGGGAATTGTTTGGCCTTGTCTAGCAAGTTCAGCAATTCTAGCCGTTTCCGTCGGTTCTTTTAAGGTTCCATCTCTCTGTGGTTCAAAACTAAAATAAGCTAAGTATGTTAAATATGGGATAACAGCTCGCGTAGCATTCACTAGGCTTTCTTTAATCGGGATTGTCGATGGTTGTAAATAGGCAATAGATTCTACTGCTCGTTTGGAGCCTTTCGGTACATATAGTTGTTGTCCGACATGTAAAATAGATTTTAATGATAGATTATTTACTTTTGCTAAGCTGGCAAGGGGGACATTATACGTTTGTGAAATTTTATAAAGGCTGTCTCCTGGCTGGACATAATAATTATTTCCTTTCGTATTTACAATAAGTGCCTGGCCGACAACGAGTGTCTCGGCAGGGTTCAATCCATTATCTTTTACAATTTCTTCAGGTGTCGTTCCATATTTCATGGCTAAGCTATATACGCTATCGCCGCTACGAACAGTTACAATTTGAATCATATACGTGCTCCTTTCGGTGAAAGATCCATCGTTTTTATTTTATTTTTGATTCTCCTGTATTATGATTAAATGTATGTGAGGAAACAGAAGTGAGAAGGAGATAGAGATATGTTTGTAGCTGAACAAGAAATTGAGATTCGCTATGCGGAAACTGATCAAATGGGTGTTGTGTATCATTCTAATTATTTAGTATGGCTAGAGTTAGGGCGTACGAAATTAATACAAGATTTAGGATTCTCATATGTTGAAATGGAGAAAGACGGGATTATTTCTCCTGTCTTAGACTTACAAATTTCATATCGTAAAGCAATGCGTTATGGAGAAAAAGCAATTGTAAAAACATGGGTTGATTCTGTAAGTCCGCTCCGTGTTATATATGGGTATGAAATTTATAACGGTGATGGAGATCTTTGCATTACAGCAACAACAACAAATATTTGTGTTAAGAAAGAGGGGTTTCGACCAGTATCCCTTAAGAAACTATATCCAGAGTGGTATGCAAAATATGAAGAAATTAAGAGAAAATAAAAAACGTGGCATTTGCCACGCTTTTTTTTATTTCTCGTAATGAAATTGTGGAAAGGCATCGTCTTTGTTAAAAGTAACGGATAAATTATGACCATCAAAGTACCATTCATCATCACTTTCAATAAAGAATGTAATTCCTTCTTCTTGAATTTCAACAGCAGGTTGTGCCGGCTCGTCTTTACGTATACCTAAAGAAAGCCCTTTTTGCACTGTACTACAACCACCGTATTGTACGAAAAAGCGAATTGTATCGCCAGATTGTAAGTTTAATTCTTCTTTGTACCAAGTTGCAGCTTCTTTTGTTACAGAAAGATTCATATATAGTTCCTCCAAATAATATGGGTTTTATATTAGTATAAAAAATAACGCAAAAAGACGCTATTAATATGCTTTGCGTTTTCTTTTTGCGTTATGTGGGTTATCATCTTACTTTTGTTTCTTTGTAAAATTTGCCTTTGGTTCAGTTTTATTTATAATTCGTCCAATATTTGCACGATGTCTATAAATTACCATACCAGCTAATAAACACATTGCAACAATAAAGATTTTATCCCCATTCACAATTGATGCGATAACAGCTGCGATTGCTGTCACCATAGAAGAAAGAGATACATATCTCGTTGTAAATAGAAGGGTGAAAAAGACAACAGCTAATATTGCAAAAATAATGGGTGCATAACATAATAGTACCCCAGCAGAAGTGGCAACTGCTTTTCCACCACGAAATCTTGCGAAAATTGGATATACATGTCCAAGAACAGCGGCTAATCCAAACAAAAGTGGATGGATATCTAAGCTGAAAATAAGCGGTAAGCCTGTTGCTAATGTCCCTTTTAAAATGTCGGCAATTGTAACGATAAAACCGGCTTTTTTCCCTAATGTACGAAATGTATTCGTTCCTCCTAAATTTCCGCTGCCATGCTCGCGAATGTCGATTCCATAACCAATCTTTCCAACTACAAGTGCAAATGGAATCGAACCAAGTAGATAGGCCACGATTAATAAAAGGTATGTAATAAACATAAGTTCAGTCTCCTTTATTCAAATGTGTTGATAAAGGGTAAAAAGAGTTTTTCCCGTATATTGTACCATACATTTGTAAAGAGCACATTTCTTTTTTGTAAAATGATTCGTCAATGTTTCTTAAAAAACTTTCACAGGAATGTTACATTTCTCGCAGAATCATCCGAACTATATGTTGTATCATTTAGTTAGATTGGTAACAAGATATAGTTGGAGGGTTCGGTAATGATAACAAAAAGTATACGTGAAGAAGAACTTATGAAGGTTTTTGAAACAATTGTCCATGGTCATGAACAGGATTTAATGCAAGAAAATGCAAATGTCGATGGCCGATCTCCGATGGGGATGATGGGAACATTGGCTTCAGAGAGTGCAAAATATTATGCAGTAGAAACGTTATTATCTGATCAAGTGAGAAAAGCGATTAAGCAAAATATATTATATCCACATGATTTAGATTTTTATGTGACAGGTACGACAACATGTTCACAAATTCCATTAGCACAAATGTTGGAGAATGGATTTCATACAGGACACGGTCATATGAGAGAACCGCAAGATATAAAAAGTGCATTGGCGCTTGCTTCGATTATTTTTCAGGCTAATCAAAATATGCAGCATGGTGGACAATCGTTTGCGCTATTTGATGTTGATTTAGCGCCGTATGTAAAAAAAACATTTGAAAGAAATAAAAAACGATTAGAAAAATATCCATTACAAGCGGAACAAATAGAAGAGTTTGCATGGAAAGAAACAGAAAATGATACGTACCAAGCATGTGAAGCGTTTATTCATAATTCCAATAGTATGCATAGCCGAGGTGGTGGACAAGTACCGTTTATTTCTATTAATTACGGAACAGACACATCAAAAGAAGGAAGACTATTAATTAAACAATTGTTACGGGCAACGCAAGCGGGCTTAGGGGCAGGAGAAACACCCATTTTTCCTATTCAAATTTTTAAATTAAAAAAAGGTGTGAATTTTGAAGAGAGTGATCCGAACTATGATTTATTTGAATTAGCGTTAGAAACGACAGCAGAGCGATTATTTCCGAATTTCTCATTTTTAGATGCACCGTTTAATGCTGCTTATTATGATGGAAGTCATGAAAGTGAAGCGTGTTATATGGGGTGTAGAACTCGTGTGATGGCTAACATTCATGGGGAGGAAAATGCAATTGGAAGAGGAAATCTCTCTTTTACATCTATCAATTTAGTGAAATTAGCATTGATTAGTGGATCAAAAGAAGCTTTTTTTGAGGCATTACAGTATTATCTAGATCTTGGTGTTCGTCAACTGCTAGAAAGATTTGCTTACCAATGTACAAAAAAAGCAAGAGATTTTCAATTTTTATATTCACAAGGCGTATGGCGTGGGGGAGAGAAGTTACAACCTGAAGATTCTGTAGCTGAAATCTTAAAACAAGGTACGCTTAGCATCGGTTTTATTGGTCTTGCGGAATGTTTAGTTGCTTTAACTGGTAAACACCATGGAGAAGATGAAGGTACTTGGCAACTTGGGTATGAAATCGTTCGGTTTATGAGACAGAAAATGGACGAGGCAACAGAGAAATACAATTTGAATTTTTCGTTAATCGCAACGCCGGCCGAAGGACTTTCTGGAAAATTCGTGAAAAAGGATCGAGAAGAGTTCGGGAGTATAAATGGGGTAACCAATCGTAATTACTATACAAATTCATTTCATATTCCGGTGTATTACCCTATTCAAGCTGTGAAAAAAATTCGATTAGAGGGGCCTTTTCATGCACTGTGTAACGGGGGGCATATTACGTATATTGAATTAGATGGTGCTGCTGTTCATAATGTAAAAGCATTAAAACAAATTGTACAAGCGATGTCGCAGTATGGAGTAGGATACGGATCAATCAATCATCCTGTGGACCGTTGTAAGTGCTGTGGTTATCGTGGTGTAATTGAAAATGAGTGTCCAAGTTGTGGGAACGAAAATGAACATGAAATCGAAAGAATTCGTCGTATTACTGGGTATTTAGTAGGAGATATGTCGAAGTGGAATAGCGCAAAGCGTAGGGAAGAAGCGGATCGGGTGAAGCATAAATGAGAGTAATGAACATGATTCATGATAGTGTAGTAGATGGAGAAGGATTGCGGACAGTCGTGTTTTTTGCGGGCTGTCCGCATCGTTGTGTTGGTTGTCATAATCCTCAGTCTTGGAATATTTGTAATGGGACAGAAATGACCGCAGAAGAAATTATAAAAGAGATTGTCAAAAATCCGCTTACTGATGTAACATTTTCAGGTGGAGATCCATTCCTTCAAGCTGCAGAAGTAAAAAAAGTAGCAAAAGGGGTAAAGGATTTAGGGAAAAATTTATGGATTTACACAGGTTATACATTAGAAGAGATACAGAACTCTCAAAATAATGATATGATAGAATTGTTACAGTATGGGGATGTTCTGGTCGATGGGAGGTTTCAACTCGATAAAAGAGATTTAACACTTCCATTTCGCGGAAGCTCCAATCAACGTATTATTCGATTGAAAGAGTAAAAAGGCGGGATAAGTCAGATGAATAAAACGGTATTACTTGTTGAAGATGAAAGAAGACTACGCGAAATTGTGAGCGATTATTTCCGTAATGAAGGCTTTGAAGTAATCGAAGCAGAGGACGGGAAACAAGCGTTAGAATTATTTGCTGAACATACAATTGATTTAATTATGTTAGACATTATGTTGCCAGAAATTGATGGATGGTCCGTTTGTCGTCGTATTCGTAAAGAATCAGCGGTACCGATTATTATGCTAACAGCGCGCTCTGATGAAGATGATACATTGCTAGGATTTGAGTTAGGTGCAGATGAGTATGTAACAAAACCATTCAGTCCGAAAGTGTTAGTAGCGCGTGCAAAAACATTATTAAAACGAGCAGATGGAGCGGTAGGTGTTGCCGAAGATAATGTGCTATCTGCAGCTGGAATTGATGTCAATCGACTTTCGAGAACAGTATTTGTAGATGGAAAGGAAATTATATTAACGCATAAGGAATTTGAACTTCTTGTGTATTTAATGGAAAACAAAGGAATTGTATTATCACGTCAACATTTATTAGATCAGCTGTGGGGATACGATTATTATGGTGATGATCGAACAGTAGATACGCATATTAAAAAATTACGTAATAAACTAGGTGATAAAGCAAAGCATATTGGAACCGTTATCCGAGTTGGGTATAAATTTGAAGAGTAATCTTTTTAACCTATGTAACTTAGCTTGAAAATATAACAAAATGACACTTTCTTTTGCAAATGAATGTACAAATTCTCATTTTTTTGTCTAGAATAATGAATAAGGACATTTTTGAATTGGATTTCACGATGAGTTCACAAGAAGGACACAAAATGTGATTATACTGAAAATACGAATTCAGCAGAGAGGGGAAGTTAACATGGGATATTATGACGGACCAAATATGAACGGAGAATATGACGAAACAAAAGAAATAAGAAAAAACGGTAGTAAAAAAGGGTATTTCTTTACCGGTTTAGTTGGAGCTGTGGTCGGAGCAGTTTCTATTAGTTTTGCAGCACCTTATATGCCATGGGCAAAAAATAACGATGTAGCTGTTTCATCTGTATCTTCTAATTCAAACGTAGAAGGTACGGTTGTACCAGTTGTGAATAAATCGAAAAATGAAACAGATTTACCTGGCATGATTGAAGGGGCAAAAGAAGTTGTTGTCGGTGTTATCAATATGCAAAAAACAATCGATCCATTTGCTATGCAGCCGATTGGTCAAGAGCAAGAAGCTGGCTTAGGATCGGGCGTTATTTATAAAAAAGCTGGGAATAAAGCATATGTTGTTACAAATAATCACGTAGTGGATGGAGCCAATAAACTTGCTGTTAAATTAAGCAATGGTAAAGAGGTTGATGCAAAATTAGTTGGGAAAGATCCTTGGCTAGATTTAGCTGTTGTCGAAATCGATGGTTCCAATATTAATAAAGTTGCTACGCTAGGGGATTCTAGCAAAATTCGTGCAGGCGAACCAGCCATCGCAATCGGGAATCCGCTAGGCTTTGATGGCAGTGTAACAGAAGGAATTATCAGTAGTAAAGAACGTGAAATTCCAGTTGATATCGATGGTGATAAACGTCCCGATTGGAATGCACAAGTGATTCAAACAGATGCAGCGATTAACCCAGGAAATAGCGGCGGTGCTTTATTTAACCAAAATGGCGAAGTAATTGGGATTAACTCTAGTAAAATTGCACAGCAAGAAGTAGAAGGAATCGGGTTCGCCATTCCGATTAATATTGCAAAACCTGTGATTGAATCACTTGAAAAAGATGGAACAGTGAAACGACCAGCTCTTGGCGTTGGAGTTGTTTCATTAGAAGATGTGCAAAGATACGCTTCACAATTGAAATTACCAAAAGATATAACAAGTGGAGTTGTGTTAGGGAAAGTTTATCCAATTTCACCAGCAGAAAAAGCTGGACTAGAGCAATATGACGTTGTTGTTGCATTAGATAACCAAAAAGTGGAGAATGCATTGCAATTCCGTAAATATTTATACGAAAAGAAAAAAGTAGGAGATAAAATTGATGTGACATTTTATCGCAATGGTGAAAAAATGACGAAAACTGCTACTTTAACGGATAACGCTTCGGCTAAGAATTAATAAAGAAAGTCTCTTTCGTATTGAAAGAGGCTTTCTTTATCGGCTATACTAAAAGAATAGGAGGGATTTAATATGACAATTAAAAATCCAACTCGTTCGGAAATTGGTGAAGTGTTAAAAAAAAGTAAAACAATCGCGGTTGTCGGTTTATCTGATAAACCTGAGCGTACATCATATATGGTTTCAAAAGCGATGCAAGACGCTGGATATCGCATTATTCCAGTTAACCCAGCGATTACAGAAGTGTTAGGAGAAAAAGCAGTTTCTTCTTTAAAAGAGATAAAAGAACATATTGATATTGTGAACGTATTTCGTCGCTCCGAATTTTTAATGGATGTTGCCAAAGAATTTGTCGAGGTTGATGCGGATGTTTTTTGGGCACAATTAGGAGTACAAGATGAAGATACTTATCAGTTTCTAACAGAAAAGGGCCATACGGTCATTATGGATCGCTGTATTAAAGTAGAACATGCAATGACAAAGTAGCATTGGCCCTCAAAATGAAAGAGAGGCTTTCACTTTTGTTCTCTGCTTAGAGACTGAGTAGATGGACGAGGTGTTCATCATGAGATTTTTTAAAGGCTGTTTTTGGGGATTGGTACTCGTTATCCCGTTTTGGATCTTTATCATTTGGATAATGATAAAATGGTGGAATGTGTAGTTTTGGAATACATATCCATTTCTCGTTGACAAACGATTATTTTTCTGAAATAGTAGCCTAGAGGAATCCTTGTACAAAAACAAGGATTTTTCTTTTGAAAATGGTATATAAAAGGATAACATACCTTGCCAAACACATGGTTAAGGCGTTATTCTATAATAGAAACATATGTTCTGATTTTGACTAGGAAAGGGGCAAGGAGTTTGGCAAAGCATCAATTTCAATATAATGAAGATGCAATTCAAGTGTTAGAAGGCCTTGAAGCCGTTCGAAAACGCCCGGGTATGTATATCGGGAGCACGGACAGCCGTGGATTGCATCATTTAGTATACGAAATAGTAGATAACTCTGTTGATGAAGCATTAGCAGGGTTTGGCGATGAAATTTCTGTCATCATACATAAAGATAATAGTATTAGTGTTATTGATAAAGGGCGAGGAATGCCGACGGGAATGCATAAACTTGGGAAACCAACACCTGAAGTTATTTTAACTATACTTCATGCAGGTGGTAAGTTTGGACAAGGTGGCTATAAAACAAGCGGTGGTTTACACGGTGTTGGAGCATCGGTTGTAAATGCACTATCAGAATGGCTAGTCGTAACAATTAAGCGCGATGGAAACATTTATGAGCAACGCTTTGAAAATGGCGGTATTCCTGTAACAACGTTAGAGAAAATTGGAAAAACGAAAGAATCTGGTACAACGATGCATTTTAAACCGGATTCATCTATTTTTAGTACAACAAATTATAATTATGAGACGTTATGTGAAAGATTACGTGAATCGGCATTCTTATTAAAAGGGATGAAAATTTCAATCAAAGATGAGCGAAATGATTTAGAAGATGTTTTCCATTATGAAACAGGTATTGAGGCTTTTGTTTCATATTTAAATGAGGAGAAAGATGCGATTCATCCCGTTGTTTATTTCTCCGGAGAACAAAATGGAATTGAAGCAGAGTTAGCATTTCAGTTTAACGATGGCTATTCAGAGAACATTCTTTCATTTGTAAATAATGTACGTACGAAAGATGGCGGGACGCATGAAGCTGGATTTAAAACAGCAATGACTCGTGTCTTCAATGAATATGCTCGCAAAGTTTCTTTATTAAAAGAAAAAGATAAGAATTTAGAAGGTACAGATATTCGTGAAGGGTTAGCAGCGGTTGTTTCTGTTCGTGTACCAGAAGAGTTACTTCAATTTGAAGGACAAACGAAAGGAAAACTCGGCACAAGTGAGGCTCGTTCTTCTATTGATGCGATTGTATCGGAGCACTTAGCTTACTTTTTAGAAGAAACTCCTGATGTAGCTACACTTCTTGTGAAAAAAGCGATTAAAGCAGCACAGGCACGAGAAGCTGCTCGTAAAGCGAGAGAAGAAGCGCGTACTGGCAAGAAGAAAAAGCGTTCAGAAGGGACTTTAAGCGGAAAGTTAACACCTGCACAATCACGTAACCCACAGAAAAATGAATTGTATTTAGTAGAGGGTGATTCTGCTGGTGGATCTGCGAAACAAGGACGTGATCGTCGTTTTCAAGCAGTATTACCTCTTCGTGGTAAAGTAATCAATACGGAAAAGGCAAAACTTGCTGATATTTTCAAAAATGAAGAGATTAATACAATCATTTATGCAATCGGTGGCGGTGTTGGCAATGAGTTTTCTATTGAAGATATCAACTATGATAAAGTGGTGATCATGACCGATGCCGATACAGATGGAGCTCATATTCAAGTGCTGTTACTTACATTTTTCTATCGCTATATGAAGTCGTTAATTGAAGCTGGAAAAGTATTTATTGCCCTTCCACCTTTATATAAAGTAAGTAAAGGAAAAGGAAAAAACGAAGTGATTGAATATGCATGGTCAGATGAAGAGTTGGCTAGCGTAACGAAAAAAGTTGGGAAAGGTTATATCTTACAGCGTTATAAAGGACTTGGTGAAATGAACGCCGATCAATTATGGGAAACAACGATGAATCCAGAGACGCGTACATTAATTCGTGTGAAAATTGATGATGCGGCAAGAGCAGAACGTCGCGTTACAACGTTGATGGGAGATAAAGTAGAACCTCGTCGTAAATGGATTGAGCGCAATGTACAGTTCGGTATGCAAGAAGAAGGCAATATTTTAGAAAATGAAATGATTATGGAGACGGAGGTGGAATAACATGCAAGCAGAGAAGTTTCATGACCTCCCGCTTGAAGATGTGTTAGGTGATCGCTTTGCACGTTACAGTAAATATATTATTCAAGATCGTGCGCTTCCAGATGCGCGTGACGGTTTAAAACCAGTACAAAGACGTATTTTATATTCCATGTATGTAGAAGGAAATGTGAATGATAAGCCATTTCGTAAATCAGCTAAAACAGTTGGTAATGTTATCGGTAACTATCATCCGCATGGTGATTCTTCTGTATATGAAGCCATGGTTCGTTTAAGTCAAGATTGGAAAGTTCGAAATGTTTTAGTTGAAATGCATGGGAATAATGGTAGTGTAGATGGCGACCCAGCAGCGGCTATGCGTTATACAGAAGCGCGCTTATCGCCAATCGCTTCTGAACTTCTCCGTGATATTGATAAAGAAACGGTGGAGTTTGTTCCAAACTTTGATGATACAAGTGAAGAACCGGTTGTCTTACCTGCGATGTTTCCAAACTTATTAGTAAATGGATCAACGGGGATTTCGGCTGGATATGCAACAGAAATTCCTCCGCATCATCTTGGTGAAGTAATCGATGCGACAATGATGCGCATTGATAAGCCGAATTGTACGGTAGATGATTTACTAGCAATTATAAAAGGACCGGATTTTCCAACGGGCGGTATCATTCAAGGAATTGATGGAATAAAAAAAGCATATGAAACTGGAAAAGGAAAAATAATTATTCGCGGAAAAGCAGAGGTAGAAACGATTCGTGGTGGAAAACAACAAATCGTTATTACAGAAATCCCTTACGAAGTAAACAAGGCGAATCTCGTAAAAAAAATGGATGAACTACGTCTTGATAAAAAGTTAGATGGAATTGCAGAAGTTCGTGATGAAACGGATCGTACAGGTCTTCGTATCGTTATAGAGTTGAAAAAAGAAGCAAATGCGGAAGGGATTTTAAATTACTTATATAAAAACACAGATTTACAAATCACATACAACTTTAATATGGTAGCGATTAATAATCGACGTCCAACGCTTATGACATTGCCAAATATTTTAGATGCCTATATCGGACATCAAAAGGAAGTTGTGACAAGGCGTTCGCAGTATGAATTAAGAAAAGCAGAAAATCGTCAACATATTGTAGAAGGCTTAATGAAAGCTTTATCAATTTTAGATCAAGTAATTGAAACCATTCGAGCATCTAAAGATAAACGAAATGCGAAAGATAATTTAATTGCAAAATTTAGCTTTACAGAAGCGCAGGCAGAAGCAATTGTTTCCTTACAGTTATATCGTTTAACAAATACAGATATTACAGCACTAGAGAATGAAGCGGAAGAATTGAATCAAAAAATCACAACGTTACAAGCTATTTTAAACAGTGAAAAGAAACTTCTTCAAGTCATTAAAGCGGATTTAAAACGAGTGAAGAAAACATATAGTGACGAACGCCGTTCTGTAATTGAAGAAGAAATTGAAGAAATTAAAATTGATGTAGAAGTGATGATTCCGCAAGAAGATGTTATCGTTACAGTAACGAAAGAAGGGTATGTGAAGCGAACGGGCTGGCGTTCGCATAATGCATCAAATGGGAAAGACTTCGGTATGAAAGAGGGCGACGTCTTACTCGAACGATTTGATACAAATACGACAGAAACGGTTCTCTTGTTTACGAATAAAGGAAATTACATTTATTTACCTGTATATGAAATGCCGGATATTCGTTGGAAAGATTTAGGACAGCACGTTGCAAATATCGTTTCACTGGATCGCGATGAGACGTTAATATGGGCTACGGTTGTACCGAATTTTGAGGAAGAAAAGCGATTTGTCGTATTTGTTACACGAAATGGTATGATTAAGAAAACAGAACTGAACCAATATAAAGTCCAGCGTTACTCTCGAGCATTTGTGGCGATAAATTTGAAAAAAGATGATGAAGTTGTCGATATCTTTGCGACAGATGGAACAAGTGATATTGTTCTTGCGACACACGGTGCATATGCACTTATTTTTGATGAGGAAGAAGTGAGTCCGGTTGGCGTAAGGGCAGCTGGTGTTAAGGCAATTAATTTAAAAGAAGATGATTATGTTGCTGCTGGTAAACCGTTAAATAGTGAAAAAGATCAATTCATGCTTGTTACACAGCGCGGTGCAGTGAAACGATTAAAAGCTTCTGAAATTGAAAAATCAACAAGGGCGAAACGAGGCCTTGTCATTTTTAAAGAATTAAAACGGAATCCGTACCGTATTGTTGGCATTGAGGTTATTCGAGATGACGAATTAGTATATATGAAAACAGAAAAACAAATTGTAGAAGAAATTGATCCAAAAACTTTCCGGAATAAAGACCGCTACAGTAATGGAAGTCTCGTACTAGATGTGAATGAGACAGGCGAAGTGGTTGAAACGTGGACGCAGAAACGAACTGAATAAATAGAAGAAATCCTTGCTAGTTTCCATATAGCAAGGATTTTTTGGCCATGAAGCAAAGTATTAGGCAGATAACAATACCCTTGCTATAATGAAAAATGAAATCGTTCTCATAGATGGAGGGACAAAATGAAAAAAATAGGTGTAGGGATTGTAGGATTTGGATTTTCTAGTACAACATTTCATATCCCATTATTACAAACAATTGAAGAATATGATATTCGAGCGATTGTTTCTTCAAAGGAAGAAGTCGTAAAAGAAACGTTACCAAACGTACAAGTAGAAGCTACAATTGGGGGATTAGTTAAACGAGATGATATTGACCTTGTTGTCATTACGTCACCAAATACAACACATTTTCCATTTGTGAAAGAAGCAATACAACATGGAAAACATGTTGTGGTAGAAAAACCTTTTGTTGTGTCAGTAGAAGAAGGAACGGAGCTTATCTCTTTAGCGAAGAAGCATCATGTCATTCTTAGTGTGTATCATAATCGTCGTTTTGATAATGACTTTTTAACGATAAAGAAGTTAATAGAGGAAAAACGCATTGGAAATATATATGCATATGAAGCGCATTTTGATCGTTTTCGTCCAAATGTACGCGATCGCTGGCGAGAAAAAAATTTACCAGGATCGGGCATTTTATATGACTTAGGATCGCATTTAATTGACCAAGCTTTATTATTATTCGGTAAGCCAGATCGTATTTATGCTGATGTCGTTACGCAGCGACCTGGTGCGGAAATTGATGATTATTTCCATCTTGTACTTCACTATAGAGTAAAGCGTATTAGTTTGCATAGCAGCAGTTATGTGAAACATGCTGGGCCGCATTTCATTGTTCATGGTGACAAAGGATCAATTGTGAAATATGGCATGGATTCACAGGAAAAACAATTAAAATCGGGTATGAAACCAGGTGATATTGGATACGGAGAAGATCAAGAAAATCAGTTTGCCATTTTAGAAACAGAAGAGAAGACAGAAAGAATTCAAACAGAAGTTGGGTGCTACGAGCAATATTACAAAGGAATACGAGATAGTATTATGCATGGTGAACATCCACCTGTAACAGCTGAAGAGGGCTTGGAAGTCATTCGAATAATTGAATCTGCAATGGAAAGTAGTAGAACGGGTAGAGTGATTTCATTATAATCATGAAATAAAATTGACGTAAAATGAAAAAGGATGGGTAAGCAGAAACATGATTTGCTTACCTATCTTTTTTGTTCTATCGTAGTAATAATTGTTTAAAAGATTGAGCTTTTAAAAAATAGAATGATAAATAATAAAGCACTACCAATTACAATAAATAAACTAACCATTATAAATCCATATATAAAGCCTTTACCCATTGAGAATAAATCTAAGAAAGCATTTTTCAAAGTATCAAATAGCTTATTCACAGTTATCTCCTTGATTAAAGTTTTAGTATTTGTTATTTTTTACTATAAACATCTACTTAAAATCTCTTCAGGCAACCCTTCCATCTCACAAATTTTCTCTGATGAAAATCCGTGTTTGATTAAAATCTTCCTACTTACTTTTGTTCTTATTACTAACCGTTTTAAATATTTTTTTTATAAATCTCATTTTCAAGAGTAGAAAGCCCGTAGAAAAACATTATGACGATATTTTCAATATGTTTTTCGCAATTTCCTTCAAGACGTTTTGCCCCCGAGCTCATTTCCTAATGTATTAAACATTTGAATGTATAGCAATATTACTTATTTAGACAAGTTTACCATTGTAAACAATTTAAAGAAGAAAGCTCACTGCGTCAAGTGGGCTTGTTAGTTTGCTCTTTTCATTACGTGATTTTTTCGAGTGAAAATAAAAATAGTATATCACTAATGTTTGATTAAGATATACTATTTTCAAAAATGATAGAATGGTGTAACATAATAATGGAGTTGAAACGGGGAAATAAGGGGGATTTTATAAAAAAGATTGAGGGGTTCTTTTCTATAAGCAGAGGAAAAATGAGTAAACAGGGGAGTAGAAACAAATGAGAATTGTAAAAAACTTAACATTTCAAGTGATCGTGGCAATTATTTGCGGGATTGCAGTAGGAGCAATTTGGCCTAGTGTTGGGCAACAAATGAAACCGATTGGTGAAACATTTATTAATATGATTAAAATGGTTATTGCACCGATTATCTTTTTAACAATCGTCCTTGGTATTGCAAGTATGGGAAATATGAAAAAAGTGGGACGCGTTGGAGGAAAGGCACTGTTATATTTTGAAATTGTAACGACACTTGCACTTTTAATAGGGATTATTGTTGCAAATGCTGTACGACCTGGTGATGGATTGGATCCCACAAAGTTAAAGGGGGGCGATGTGTCACAATACGTACAAAGTGGTCAAGAAATGAAGTGGCTCGATTTCTTTTTACATATTGTACCATCTAATATGTTTGAAGCCTTTGTAAAAGGGGATATTTTGCAAGTTCTATTCTTTTCTATTTTATTTGGAGCAGGACTAACAATGCTCGGAAAAAATGGACAGCCGGTTATCGATTTTTTTGAACGATTATCGAAGGTCTTTTTCAACATTTTATCGATTGTTATGAAATTGGCGCCTCTTGGAGCTTTTGGTGGAATGGCGTTTACAATTGGAAAGTACGGTTTAAGCACATTAATTCCGCTTAGTAAGTTAATGGTTTGTGTCTATGCGACGATGGCATTATTCGTTTTTATCGTTTTACATTTTATTTGTCGATTGTATAAATTTAGTTTATGGAAATATTTATCGTATATAAAAGAAGAGTTGCTTATCGTCCTTGGGACATCATCTTCAGAGTCCGTATTGCCACGAATGATGACAAAGATGGAACAGTTCGGCTGCTCTAAACCGGTAGTAGGTTTAGTGATTCCAACAGGATATTCATTTAACTTAGATGGAACAACCATTTATTTATCAATGGCAACGATCTTTTTAGCACAAGTTTTTCATATTGATCTTTCACTAGGGCAACAATTAACAATTATAGCTATTTTGTTAGTAACATCAAAAGGAGCAGCTGCTGTAACTGGTGGGGGTTTTATCGTACTTGCTTCCACTTTATCTGCGATGAATGTGATTCCTTTAGAAGGACTTGCACTTTTACTTGGCGTTGACCGTTTTATGTCAGAAGCGCGTGCGATTGTCAATTTAATTGGTAATGGCATTGCGACTGTCGTTGTTGCAAAAAGTGAAAATGAATTTAGTGAAGAAAAATATAAACAAGTGTTAATTCGTATGTAGAAAGAGGCTATGTCAAAAGTTACTGGTGATTCAGCAACTTTTGAGAGCCTCTTTTATTTTTGTAATAAAAAAATTATCGTTTATGCATTTTTTATAAGTAGCTATTTATTGGTGGAAAATCTATAAATAGAAAAGGTAAGTTGTAATACTTAACGATTGTAGTAAGAGTAAAGGTTTTAATATTTTTATAGGATTTTTATAAATAGTACTGCAATAAAATAATTTTTATAAAATTTTCAATAATATTACTTTACAAAATGCAGAAAAATAGTAGAATAATAGTTAATAGAAATCTTCTGATAAATATAATATAAAGAAAAAAGGAATTTTCAGAAATTTCTCAATCTAGAAACGTACAGGTAATTGAGGAGGGTATAGAAAGTGACAAAGAGAAAAATAAAAAAACTAACAGCGGTTGTAGCACCGGTCTTAGCGATGAGCATGGCATTATCAGCATGTTCTACAGGTGGGGATAAGCAGGCAAGTACAAATTCTAAGGGAGATAGTAAATCAGGTGAGAAGTTAGCGGCAAAGCAAGTATTTAACCGTACAGAAAGACAAGAAATTCCAACGATGGATACTTCAAAATCAACTGATACAGTTGGTTCTCAAGTATTAGGGAATACAATGGAAGGATTATATCGTCTTGATAAAGATAATAAGCCAATTCCAGCAGCAGCAGAATCTAGCACGAAAAGTGAAGATGGCAAAAAATATACATTTAAACTACGTAAAGAGGCAAAATGGTCAAATGGAGATCCAGTAACAGCGAAAGATTTCGTCTTTGCATGGCAACGATTATTAGATCCAAGTACAGCTTCGGAGTATGCATTTATTGCATATCCAATCAAAAATGCAGAAGCGATTAATAAAGGACAAGCAGAGGTATCTACGCTAGGTGTAAAAGCAGTCGATGACTATACACTTGAGGTAGAATTAGAAAGACCTGTGCCGTACTTTTTAAATTTAACAGCATTTCCATCTTATTATCCGTTAAATGAGAAATTTGTAAAAGAAAAAGGAGATAAATTCGGATTAGAAGCTGACACGGTTTTATATAACGGACCATTCGTTATGTCTGAATGGAAGCATGAACAAGGTTGGAAGTTGAAGAAAAATGAAAATTATTGGGATAAAAAAACAGTGAAGCTTGAAGAAATTAACTACAGTGTAGTGAAAGAACCAGCAACTTTAGTTAATTTATATGATAGTGGTCAAGTAGATTTTGCGATATTAAAGGGAGAATTTGTAGATAAATACCGAAACAAAAAAGGTGAATTTGGTGTATATGAACAACCAAATACATTCTTCTTACGATTAAATGAAAAGCGTAATGGTCAAGATACACCGCTTAAAAATAAAAATTTACGTGAAGCAATCGCGCTTTCTGTCGATAAAAAAGATCTAGTAAACGTTCTTTTAAATGATGGTTCAAAAGCAGTCGATAGCCTTGTTCCAAAGGGATTAGCGAAAGGTCCAGATGGAAAAGATTTTACAGAATCATTTAAAAATGGTTTGAAACACAATACGAAAAAGGCAGCAGCTGCATGGGAAAAAGCGAAAAAAGAGCTTGGCAAAGATGAGGTTACAATTGAATTATTAAGCTACGATGACGGGAATGCAAGAAAAGTTGCTGATTATATAAAAGATCAAATTGAGAAAAATTTAAAAGGTGTAAAAATTAATATTAAAATTCAACCATTTAAACAAAAATTAAAATTAGAATCAGCGCAAGATTATGAAATCTCATATGCAGGCTGGAGCCCAGACTATTCTGATCCAATGACATACTTAGATATGTTTGAAACAAACAGCTCTTACAATCAAATGAGTTATTCAAATCCAAAATATGATGAAATCATTAAACAAGGAAAAACAGAGTTAATGGCAGATGCGAAAAAACGTTGGGCAGAATTAGGGAAAGCTGAAAAGCTATTACTTGAAGAAGATGTTGCTCTTGTTCCGCTATTCCAACGTGCTGATGCTTATGTAATGAAGCCAAATATAAAAGGTGTTGTTCATCATAACATTAGTCCAGAATTTAGCTTTAAATGGGCTTATGTAACGGAATAAAATGAAGCAATAATATAAAGTTTAAAAGCATTTTGAAAGTAGTATTGCTACTTCCAAAAT
The DNA here is from genome assembly GCF_000017425.1 of Bacillus cytotoxicus NVH 391-98. Lineage (GTDB taxonomy): Bacteria > Bacillota > Bacilli > Bacillales > Bacillaceae_G > Bacillus_A > Bacillus_A cytotoxicus. Next base: position 2,341,171 of record NC_009674.1, on the reverse strand, counting down.
GCTTTTTTGAATAGACTTTCGTTAAAAATAGTTTTTTATATTCAAATGATTAATAGTTATTAGATTACTATATGAATATGGAAGAAGAACAAAGAAGGTGTGATAGAAATGAAAGAAATAGAAAAGAATAAGAAGGGTAGTAATCACATATAGTAGGTGATGGAATCACGATGTTGTACAGTTTGCAAAATATAACTAGAAAAATACAAATTTTAATTTTCTAAAAATTTTAAAAATAACTTTACAAACAACAAAAAAGAAGTAGAATATTAATTAATAAGAATTTTCTGATAACAAATAGTTACAGAAGATTTATCAAGGTTAGTATTTTACATATAATAGGGGAGGATATAAAAATGAAGAAAAAGAAGATGAAAAAGTTAACGACAGTTGCAGCGCCGGTGTTGGCAGTAAGTATGGCGCTGGCCGCATGTTCTGGATCAGGGGATAAAGAAAAGGCGAATACAACACCGAAAAGTGATGAAAAATCTGGAGGGAAATTAGCGGCAAAGCAAGTGCTTAATTTAACAGAGCCGCAAGAAATTCCTTCAATGGATTCTTCCAAGGCAACAGACCAAGTATCATTTCTTGTTATGAATAACGTAATGGAAGGATTATATCGTTTAGGAAAAGATAATAAAGTAACTCCTGGTGTAGCAGAATCCTATAAGAAAAGCGATGATGGTAAAAAATATACATTTACATTAAATAAAAATGCGAAATGGTCAAACGGAGACCCTGTTACTGCGAAAGATTTCGTATTTGCTTGGAAGCGTGCTCTAGACCCAAATACAGCTGCTGAATATGCATATATTATGTACGACTTAAAGAATGCAAAAGCAATTAATGAAGGAAAAGCACCACTTGATACGTTAGGGGTCAAAGCTGTAGATGATTATACATTAGAAGTAGAACTGGAAAACCCAATTCCATATTTTGTTGAGTTAACATCATTTGGAACATTCTATCCACTTAACGAAAAATTTGTAAAGGAAAAAGGGGATAAATTTGGTTTAGAAGCAGATACAACGCTTTATAATGGCCCATTTACACTGAGTGAATGGCAACATGAAGAAGGATGGAAGTTAAAGAAAAATGAGCAATATTGGGATAATAAAACGGTGAAATTAGAAGAAATTAACTTCAATGTCGTCAAAGAGACTGGTACTCGTGTAAATTTATATGAAAGTGGCCAAATTGATCGTGCAGAAATTTCATCTGAATTTGTAGATAAATATAAATCAAGCCCAGATTTCTTTACAGAAGAAACACCATCAACATTTTTCCTACGTTTAAATCAAAAACGTGGCGGAAAAGATACAGTGTTTACAAATAAAGATTTACGTTTAGCAATTGCAATGGCATACGATAAAAAAGGATTGACCAATGTGATTTTAAATGATGGTTCCAAGCCAGCAGACTATTTTGTACCAAAAGAATTTGCGAAAGGCCCAGATGGAAAAGACTTCCGTAAAGAGAACGGAAATATTTTGAAAACAGATGTGAAGAAAGCGAAAGAACATTGGGAGAAAGCGAAAAAAGAGCTTGGAAAAGATAAGGTTACAGTAGAATTACTAAATTATGATACGGAATCGTCAAAAAAAATAGGTGAGTATTTAAAAGGGGAATTAGAGAAGAACTTACCAGGCTTAACAGTAAATTTAAAAAACCAGCCGTTTAAACAAAAACTAAAGCTAGAAACAGACCAAGATTATGAGTTATCATTTGCAGGATGGGGCCCTGACTATTTAGATCCAATGACATTTATTGATATGTTTATAACGAACGGAGCACATAACCAATCAGGATATTCCAATCCAGAATATGATAAACTTGTAGAACAAGGAAAAGGAGAGTTACTAACAAAGACAAAAGAACGCTGGAACGGATTACTGAAAGCTGAGAAAATGTTACTTGAAGATGCGGCAATTGCCCCGTTATTTCAACAGGGTAAAGGAATTATCCAAAAACAAAAAGTAAAAGGAATTGTTCGCCATCCAGTTGGTGGAGATTATAGTTATAAGTGGGCATATATTTCTGATGATAAATAAGAATGAGGGGCACGATGATGTGCCCTTTTTTCTATGCACTTTTTTCTTTTGTTCGAATATATAAAATGAAAAAGGAAGAATCCTATGAAGCGAAACACCTATATTGATTTTTTAGCTTATTACGGAATTGGGAGTGCTCACCCAGGTGGATTTACACTTACGAAACAAGTATTAGCACAAATGCCACTTGGAATGCATGCGAACGTACTAGAGGTCGGATGCGGAACAGGACGGACAGCAGCTTATATGAGCCAAGTGTATGGCTATCAGGTGACGGCGGTAGAAAATAATGAAATGATGATTCAAAAAGCGAGGGATAGATGGTTAGCTCAAGGGCTAAGTATAGACTTAATACAAGGAAAAGTTGAACAGTTACCATGTAAGGATGAGACTTTTGAACTTGTTCTTGGGGAATCCATTCTTGCGTTTACGAATAAAGAGCAGTCTATTCCGGAATGCTATCGCGTACTTCAGAACAATGGAAAGCTTGTTGTGATTGAAATGGTTCTAGAATCTCCTCTAGACAAAGAGGCTGAAACAACTATATTACAATTATATGGAATGGAGGAATTGTTAACGGAGACAGAGTGGATTCATTTGTTTCAAAAAGCAAACTTTCAGCGTATTATCGTTGGCGGAGGTGGTACAATTGCAGAAACGGTTGCGAGTCAAATGGAAGAACCAGAATGGAATGTATCACAATTTATTCCAGAAGAACTCTATCATACGTGGGTGCAGCATGAACAGCTATTGCATAAATATCAACACATGTTAGGACATCGAGTTTTCATTTGTGAAAAATAAATATGTAAAAAGAGTGAATCATCAAATGACGGCACTGAAAAAGTGATTGCTTTGAAAAAATAACACGTATTTTAGCAAAATGTTGAGAGTGAAAAGGAGCCTGTCACCTGCTATATACAGGTGACAGGCTCCTTTTTGTTATGAAGTGAACTTTTTCAGCGGCTTCCTATCAAATGGGCAACTCTTGTATAATTAAATGAAAAATAGTGCTGCTAAAGCGATGCCGAAAATGAATCCAAAAGCAAGCTCGTACCCACCGTATCCGTAGCCCCAGCCACCGTAACCAAACCCACAGTAATTACATTTACTTAATCCACCGCAAAAATCGCAGCCTCCGTATGGATACGCATTGTAATATCCGAACCCTGTATCGAAAGATGGACGATGAATAGGGTCAATCCAAACAGAATCTTGTGTCACATCTACGATTCTTCCTAAATGAATGTAGCCATCACGATCTTCAATTCGTACAACTTTTCCAAAGTAACGTTGACATATATTATAGCATTTTTGTCTATGCATGTTCTTTCCTCCTTCCGTATTACAGTAATACGATATGTGAATAGGACAAGTGTGGCTTGTACGAACGCCTTGTATCTCATAATTGTGAAGGAAATGGGGAATATATGTAGGATCAATCGGTAAGGAGTGAATGAAATGAAAGCGACAGATCAATTTCAAATATATGAGGTACCTTGGGAGCGTTTGGTTATTGCTCTCCGAGAAGAAATGAAGAAACAGGTGGGAGCGGATATTATCGATCAAGTTGTTTGTAATTTGAAAGATGGATTTGAAGTGTATACTTATATACAAGGAGATTTAGAATTTGAATATAAAGAAGCGCTTGAAAGAAAATTTGGTAGTGATGCAAAAACGCCAAATGTGTTAACAGTGTTGCTGTTGGCAAGTATGTATCAGACAGGTGAAGAAAATATTCGCTTACATGCAGACGATAAAGAGAACCCCGTTGTAGAAGTGTATGTGAAAAAATAAAAAACGCTATAAATGATGCACACGTTTCGTTAAAAGGGAATCAAACGTTTGTGATGTTTTTTATAGGAAAAGTGGTCAGATCCTGCTTCTTGAAGCAGGATCTTTATGTGGAAATATCTTTTTTGCGCATGGATGAAAGGGAAAAGTCATCTTTTATTTTGGTAATATTGTTTACATAATGATGTTATGGTGATATCTAGCTTAAAAATACAAGTCATATATCTTGTTTCTTTTCATAAATTTAAACATAGGAATTTGTCTACAAAGGTGGCGAAGCATCCATATGAAGATTCGAATCTGTGCCACATTTATTTGTATTCTACTAGTATGTTTCATTCCTTTTTCAACTTGTGCAAAAGGAGAGGGGGCAAAGGAAAGGGTCGTCTCACTTGTATATGATGATTCTGGCAGCATGAGAAATAACGATCGCTGGAAGTATGCCAATTACGCTTTGCAAAGTTTAGTTGCATTATTAGATGAGAAAGATACATTTTCATATGTGCCTATGAGCCGTCCAGAAGAAGCATTTCAACTCGCGCTCACAAATGAAAAGAGACAAACAGAAATAAATCAAATTGGAGCTTGGAAACATTATTTGAATACACCGTTTCGGGCTGTAGAAACCGCGATGCAATCTATAAAAAAAGAAGCCGAAAGAGATGACAAACGTGAATTTTGGCTCATTGTATTAACGGATGGAGCTTTTAATGAATTAGAAAAAGAAAAGAATGGTGGAAAAGAATACGTGACGCAGCAACTGAGGCAATTTAAAAAAGAAATGGAAACGAAAAAAATATCTTTGCATCCGGTTTTAATCACGATGGAAGAAAACTTAGGACCGCAAGAACAGCAACAAATGAATCTATTTAAAGAAATATGGCAGAAAGAAATAAACGGCATCATCATGCCATCAAGTGGTGAAGATGGGGTGATTCAAAGTGTCAATCAAGCTGCGGCTTTAGTTGCGAATCGGGACCCATTTTCTTCGGTCGAATCAATTGTGAAAACAAAAATAAAAGGGAATACAGTGGAGATTGCTACACCATTTCCATTGAAACGAATGACTTTGGTAAAACAATCTTCTCTTGCCTCACAATACCAGGTGAAAAAGCTTGAAAACCCATTAATCTTGCAAAACTCTTTTTCTATTCATGCACCGGGAGAATCTCGTTTATATGGTGAAATTGCACATATTCAAGCGGAAAATCAAACAGTGATTAAACCGGGAACATATCGGATAGAGGTGGACAGAGAAATTGGAAAAGAAGAGCTAAAAGTGCTTGTAGAGCCAGCGCTCGATTATCAGCTTTCTATTTATGAGAAAGAAGATAAAGAAAAGAAAGATACGGAAACAATGTATGAGGGAACGACCGCTATAATTGAAGCAAAGCCTACAGAATTACCTATTCAATCTTCTTATTTTCAAGCAGAAATAGAAATAGATGGTAAGTTGTATCCGATGAAATGGGATGGGAAAAGAAATGTATTTTATTATGAAACAAAAGTCGAAAAACAATTTATTCGTGGAAAAGTTCATATGAATATAAAAGGATTTTATAGACAAACAAAAGAATTTCGTATTCAGCCTGAAACTAGACCGAAGTTGTCATTACAAACTCTTACAAAAGACTACCAAGAAAAGGTAACAAATTTAACGAATAGCAAACCTTTTGTTATGCAGCCGCTGTTAAATGGAAAACCGATGACGGAAGCAGAAGTAAAAAGGGTATTATCGTCTACTCACATCACATCTAATCAATCGATTCACTATGAATTAACACAGCATCGTAATCAAATCTATGTATATCCTCGTCCGTATTACTCCGATACATTTAATTTTACAGATACAGGTAACGTAAAGGCTACTATCACAATACGCGATTCAAAGCTGCAAAAAGTAGAGAAAACCATTTCCTTTTATATTCAAAATGCACCGTTTTGGGAACGGTACGCAGTCATTTTTCAATTTGTAATACCAGTTACTTTATTCCTTTTCATTGTCGGAATTCTTATTTTAGGCTGGGTTGTCCGGCCAAGATTTCATCGGAAAGCAATGCTCTATTACGAATGGGATCAAGAGGTGGCGAAAGATTGGTTCTATCAATCTGAGCCAGAGCTTTTAAGAAATAAATGGTGGAAACATTATTTTGGCATTCCATTTCGTGCAGAGAGAAAAACCATTCAGTCCATTACATTGATTGCGAAAAAAGGATCGAAATCGATATTTGTAGCGAAGGAATCACAAGTAATTGGCATGATTATTGACGGTATGTTTATTACGGAAGAAGAGATTGGATATGAACATAAGACGCTATATCCAAATGAAATTGTCGTAATTGATAGAGGATATGGGAAGGAGATTTATCGATATGAGTGTGAATAGAGGGATTCACAAAAGTGCGGTGAACGATACTTCGCATATTTCTGGCAGACGTGTCACGCTCTGTTAAGGATCTTACTTTTCTTTTTTAGCTCTAGTAGTAATTTGATTGTATCTTTTCATCTTTTGAGCATGTACAAACAGGAAGGTGGTTTACATGACATTACAAGTTCCAACGATTTTAATTGGTTTAGGCGGAATTGGGAGTGCTGTTACACATCAAATATATGAAAAGTTGCCAGAAAATCGTCGGAAAAGAGTCGCGATGCATGTGTTTGATACGGATGTGAATACGTTAAGTAAGTTTGAACATATTCGAAAATTTAAGACACAAACGAGTTCCAGTAAAACACCAAGAGAATATATTGCAGGAGATCCGACGATTCCAGAATGGTTTCCGATGGATCCGACAATTTTAGATAAACCGCTAACAGAAGGTGCGGGGCAAATGCGCGTGATTTCACGTTTAGCTTTACGTGCTGCGATGAAAGAAGATAAATTAACAGCCTTTTGGCAAGAAATCGAAAAGATTTTTCCTGTGACAAGCGATCAAACAGAATATGGCGTTCGCGTTATTATTGTCACATCACTTGCTGGTGGAACCGGATCAGGGATGTTTTTACAAATTGCATTATACTTACGTGAAATGCTTCGGAAGAAATTGCAACATCATAACATTTTAATTCGAGGTGCCTTTTTAATGCCAGATGTGCTTGTGAAAACACGTACGGTTAGTGCGAAAGAATATGAAACGGTGCAAGCAAATGGATATGCTTCTTTAAAAGAACTTCATGCGATTACACTCGGTTCAACTGGCGAGATATCAAAGCGTGGTGGTGTAACAATTGAACTTGAATATCGTCCTGATCAAGTAGATGAGGATGGAAGAACGAATCATACAATTAAGCAACATCATTTACCTTATAATTATTGTTTCTTATATGATTATGAAAATTTGCACGGGCATCATCTACACAATGTAACAGATTATATGGAGCAAATGACAAATACAATTTATTTACAACTATTTAGTCCCATGTCTACTAGTCACTTTGCACAAGAAGACAATCAAATTCAGCAATTAGCCGAGTCAAATGGTAAAGCTCGTTATTGTGGTGCAGGCACGGCTAAGTTAATTTATCCATATGAACACGTATTGAAATATTGTGCTTTAAAATGGGCTGTGCAAGGTTTAGATGAATCATGGCTTCATTTAGATCAATTGTTTCAGGAGAAAAAGCAGCGTTATGAACAAGATGTGCGCCGCGGTATGCAGCGAGAAAAGCCTGAGCGCGGGAAGAGTTATTTAGAGGATTTAGAGCATTTGGCAACGCGTCCTGAGCAAGCGCATATTTTCTACAGACAAATGTATAATGAAACGCGTGAAGGAGCAGAAGGTGGAAAAGTTGGTGTTGCTAAGTCGAAATTGTTTTTAGAAGCGGTGGAAAGTTATGTGCAGCGTACAGTGCAAAAGGATGAAGAACTCAATCGATTGCAACATGAATGCAAAATTTCAGCAGCGAAGCTGAAAATTCCAGAGCAAATGAAAGGAGAAGTAGCGAGGGTAGATCATGCTGTTCGATTGTATGCATATGCAATACCAAGCCGCGTACATGAACATGTAACAACCCTGCTTTATGAAATAGTTGAATCAGATCGCTATGCACCTAGTGGCTCAGAAGGACAGTCGTATCAATTAAACACATGGTTTTTAAAGAAAACAGAGGCAGTTCATCCTGTGGCTGCTCGTTTTATGTTATATGAAATTCGAAAACAATTAATCGAAAAAATAAATCGCTTACATGAGAATAATGAACAAAAACGAAATTTAATTCAAAATTACGATAAGAAGTTTAATGTGAGCAATATTGATGGGACAGTTACAGCGGTGCGCCGCGTTGAACTTGCACAGCAGCAAAATTGGTTTGGAAAAATGTTTTACAATCAACAGCGTATGTTTCGAAAAGAATTTGAAGATATCGTAACGCAATATGTGCATAAACTAAATGAATATCGCAAGGAAATGTTGCTAGAACTCGTATATCAATCGCTCTACCAAACGATTTATAAGATGATTCAACATTGGGAGCGCTTCTTTGACAACTTACAAGAGACGCGTGAAAATTTATTATTTGAAATTCAAAAGCGGAGTAAAGAATTTGAAGGAAAAACAAACCCGACAAATGTGTATGTATTAGCAGATGAACAGTTACAAGAGAAAATATGGAAAGATATGCAGCAACATTTAAATTTAGGCGTATTACCAAAAGATATATCCGCGGAAATATATATGAGTTTATATGGGGAATATTGTCGCGATATACAAGCCGAGGAAAGTCAATCGCAAAAGGTCGAGGATTTTTATAGAGAGCATATATTAACGTATTGTTATAAGGAACTTCAAGTACGATATCGCGACAAATTAGAACTCAATATTATTGAAGCGCTTCGCAAAGAGGCTGACTTTAAAAAACGAGATCGGAATGAATATGTAAGAGCGAAAATTGAAGATTTGTTCCATTTAGCAAGTCCGTTTATTCCAAAGGTAGCTCATCATCGAGAATTGCAATATTGGGGTGTTCATCCTTCCTTAAAGAAAGAATTACAAGAGGAGCTTTTGCAAGAATTGTTTCAAGAAAAAGATACAGTGAACGAAGCTTTCTCTCCGTTTGAAGTAATCTGTTACAGAGCACATTATGGGTTGTCATTGCAAGATTTTCCAAAGTTATCGTCCGGTCATATCGCGAACGGTCTTCTATATGATAAAGGAGATTACTTTCAATCGTATTACCGACGTGTCAATAAGTTGAATAGTAAAAAATCGAATTTGACACCGCATTTAGATAAATATTGGCACTTACCAGCCTTTATGCCCGACTTAAATGCGACGCAAACGAAGCTAGATTATGATAAATGTAATCGTGCTTTACTGTATGCGTATATATACCGGTGGATTAGCTTAGTTGCTGTGGACGGCCAATTTGTTTATCAATATAACGGTGTAGGGAGAAGTTTTTTAATACAGTCTATGGGGAAAAACATTCCAAGTGAAATTTATAAATTGCATCGCGCTCTGCTTCATAATCCGTTTATTTATGAAAATATTTTATCTCGTTTTGAAGAAGAGCAAGAAAAAGCGATGGTGCAAGGAGGGCACTTGTATACGCAAACATTTGTATTAGGTGCTCAAGATGTTAGATGGCTTCGTAAAGAGCATGTGCATAATATTTTAGATGTAATTTTAATGTATGATCGTGAGGCGAAATATGATCCAACGTTAGAAGAAACATCAGATGAATTATTGCGTTTACTTCTAGATGAAGTACTTTTATATTTTGAGAATTATTATGGAGCAGGAGCAGAAACTATTGCGAAAAAAGAAGCAGAATTATTTATGAAGCAGTTATGGGATCGCTCATATGCGAAAGGGTATGTAGATCCCAATAGTGCCCCTTATAAAAAATGGCAGCATATATTATGTGTGTTAGATGAGGAAGAAGAAACAAAAACGAATGCGTAGAAGGAAGATAGGGAACCCTTAATCATGCCGAGATTATTTTGAAAAGAGGGGTTTAGGTGCCATTTTTAGGAAGTGTGTATCAAATATTTGGGTTATATCCAGAGATTTATTATGGGATGATTTCATCGGATATAAAAGAAGAAGTACAGAAAGATGGCGAACAAGAAGAACAAGAACAGACGTATGAATGACCATGCAGGCTCGCTTGCATGGTTTTTTCATGATACAATAAAGCGAATTTTGAGAAGGAGAAAAAGGAATGAAGTGGATTTATTTTATCGTTATTAATGTGATTGCATTTAGTATGATGGGATTGGATAAACGAAAGGCCAGAAAGAAAAAATGGCGCACGCCAGAAAGGACATTATTTTTAGTAGCAGCGGCTGGAGGGGCACTTGGAGCATGGTTTGGTATGTATGTTTTTCATCATAAAACACATAAGAATCAATTTGTACTTGGGATTCCTCTGCTTGTTTTCATTACAATTGGCCTGTTTTTTGCTGTATAAAAAATGAGAATACAAAGTGTGTCGAAAAAAATGCAGTTTCAATATTGGAAAAATTCATGTAAGGCAACGTATAATGGAGAGAAAAAGAGAAGAGGGGAAAAGGGAAGATGGAGAGTCAAAAAGCACTACAAAGAAAAGGAATTATATATGCGGCTGGTGCTTATACGATGTGGGGGATCCTACCAGTTTATTGGAAATGGGTAGAAGAAGTTCCTGCTGAGGAAATATTGGCACATCGCATCGTTTGGGCTTTTGTTTTTATGTTAATCGTTCTTGGTGTATCAAAGCGATTTGGTCAATTTATGAGTGAACTGATGAAACTTTTTACACAACCTAAATTGTTCATCTCGTTAACAATTGCGTCTATTTTAATTACTGGAAACTGGTTTGTGTACATATGGGCGGTTAATCATGGTCATATTATTGAAGCCAGTCTTGGTTATTATATTAACCCACTAGTAAGTATTGTCCTTGGGACGGTTGTTTTAAAAGAGAAGCTAAATTTTTGGCAATACGTTGCTGTTGGGCTAGCTGGAGTAGGGGTAGTGATTTTAACGGTTCGATACGGCGAAATTCCATGGATTGCTCTTTCGCTTGCATGTACATTTGGTTTATATGGTTTAACGAAAAAATTATTGAATTATGATGCAATGAATGGGTTGACCTTGGAAACAATGATCGTTACACCGGTTGCTGCTATCTATTTATTTATGGTTGGAGCGCATGGATTCGGTTCGTTTGGATCGATTTCTATAGCGGAAACATTACTTTTAATGGGAGCTGGAGCTGTTACAGCGTTGCCACTTTTTTACTTTGCTAAGGGAGCACAAAGGATTCCGCTATATATGATAGGATTTTTGCAATATATTGCACCAACAATCAATCTTATTTTAGGTATTTTTATTTTCCATGAGCATTTTACGTCTGCTCATATTATGGCATTTTTATTTATTTGGATTGCATTGTTTATATTTTCTATCGCAAAAACAAAGTTTTTACTAAAAAAACAGCCTAAGTTTTTAAAAAATAAATCAGCAAAGTATTATAATGCGTAGTATTTTCTGCGCATTTTTTCTTTATACTTATAGTATAGAGTTTCCATTACAGTAAGTGGGGAGATGGAAATGTGGAAACAATTCTACATAATGAACCGTTTATGGCCGCAGTATTATCGTGGTTTTTAGCACAATTTACGAAAGTGATTTTTAAACTCGCTAAGACAAGAGAATTTGATTTTGCTCAATTCTTTGCTTCTGGTGGTATGCCGAGTTCGCATTCTTCAACAGTTACTGCCTTAGCAACAGGTGTTGGAATTGTGGAAGGGATATCGAGTGCCGTGTTTGCTGTGGCAGTGATTTTCGCCATTATTGTTATGTATGACGCTTCTGGAGTCAGGCTTGCCGTAAGTAAACAGGCGAAGATTTTAAATGACTTTTTTCATGGGAGACAAACGAATTATAAAAAATTAAATGAACTTGTCGGTCATACTCCTTATCAAGTTGTTGTCGGAGCTATTTTAGGAGTTGTTGTCGGAATTTGGTACTGTATGTAAGCAGAATGTGTATGTTACATGTTCTGCTTTTTTGTTTTATACATAATTGTTATAAATTGTGAATATCGTGTATGGATTTCGAAAAGGTAGGTGAAGAGGGTGGTATTATACGGAAGAGTGTGTGCAGAAATAGAGCGGACAATCACTGCACTTCATACAATGCAACAGCAAGATGGTGCATGGCGCTTTTGTTTTGAAGGATCGCCATTAACAGATTGTCATATGATTTTTTTACTTCGATTATTAGAAAAGGAAGAAGAAATAGAGCCGTTTGTAGCAAGGTTAACGTCCATACAAACAAATGAAGGAACTTGGAAGCTATACGAAGATGAACGTGCTGGCAACGTATCTACTACGATTCAAGCATATGCGGCGTTACTTGCATCTGGCATGTATACGAAAGAGGATGTCAATATGAAGCGTGCGGAAGCTTTTATTCAAGAAAGAGGAGGAATTGCACGTTCTCATTTTATGACGAAGTTTTTATTAGCACTGCATGGAGGATATGAATATCCTAGAATGTTTTATTTTCCAACTCCTATTTTATTCTTGCCTGAAGATTCTCCACTTAGCATATTTGAACTTAGTAGTTCTGCGCGTATTCATCTTATTCCAATGATGATTTGTATGAACAAAAGATTTACTGTATCAAAAACTATACTTCCGAATTTAGATCATATTTCAGGAAGCAGTAAGTCCGAATGGTTTCGTGAGGACCGCTCCTCATTATTTGAAACGATTCTTGGAGAAGTGAAAAAGTTTGTAACGTATCCTTTATCTCTTCATCATAAAGGGGACAAAGAAGCAGAGCGCTTTATGATAGAGAGGATTGACAGAAATGGTACATTATATAGCTATGCGAGCGCTACATTTTATATGATTTATGCACTTCTGGCGCTAGGGCATCATATTCAATCACCTCTTATTCAACAAGCAGTCGCAGGGCTCCGAACATACAAATGGCATATGGAAGCGGGCATTCATTTACAAAACTCTCCATCTACCGTATGGGATACGGCTTTACTCAGCTATGCATTACAAGAAGCGAATGTAAATGAGAGCACACCTATGATTCAAACAGCAACAGAATATATATGGCAAAGACAACATCATGAAAAGAAAGACTGGAGCTTGCATGCACCTACACTTTCTCCTGGAGGATGGGGGTTCTCAGATGTGAATACAACAATTCCAGACGTTGATGATACAACTGCTGCTTTAAGAGCGTTAGCACGAAGCAGAAAAAGGAATAGAAGAATAGAGGAGGCTTGGAAAAAAGGGGTGAACTGGGTGAAAGGATTACAAAATAAAGACGGAGGATGGGCTGCTTTTGAAAAGGGGGTAACAAATCGGTTTCTGACACATTTACCATTAGAAAATTCTGGTGATATGATGACGGATCCTTCTACTGCAGATATTACAGGACGGGTTTTGGAGTTTTTTGGGACGTATGCTCCTAATGAATTACAAGATCATCAAAAGAATCGCGCGATTACATGGCTAATGGATGTTCAAGAGAACAATGGATCATGGTACGGAAAATGGGGGGTCAGTTATATATATGGTACGTGGGCTGCTCTTACAGGATTGCGAGCTGTTGGAGTTGCGAATACACATCCAGCTTTAAAAAAGGCAGTTATGTGGTTAGAACGTATACAACATCGCGATGGAGGCTGGGGAGAATCTTGCCGAAGTAGTATAGAAAAAAGATTTGTTCCGCTATCCTTTAGTACTCCTTCCCAAACTGCATGGGCGATTGATGCTCTTATTTCTTATTATGATGAAGAAACACCAGTCATTCGAAAAGGAATTTCTTATTTATTAGAGCACGCTGCGAGTCATCAAGAATATCCTACAGGAACAGGATTACCAAATGGATTTTATATTCGTTATCATAGTTATTCTTATATGTATCCATTACTTACATTTGCACATTATATAAACAAATACCGAAAATAAACCGAGAGCATTTCTCGGTTTATTTTTCGTGGGTAGTAGGTCCCAATTGAAAAGAGTGAAAGATAGGATTTATTTTTTTTTCGATTGGCGTTTTTGGCGTGCATCGGCGGCTGCTGCACGCGCGTTTGCTTCTAGGTCATCATGGTCAGCTAGTTCACGAGAGAACTCAACATCAATACCATCAGAAACTGGTTTTTTATTTTCGTTTTGTTTGTTCATTTGACACAATCTCCTTGTGCATTATGCTATGTTTCGAGTTTAGTTTGACACAAACAGACTTTTTTATACAAATATAATTTGGGGTTATTTGTAATGTTATTTTCCCAGGATTTGTAGATACGGATATAACGAAAACTATACTAGATAAAGTGATGCACGGAATTTCAGTTGGTCGGATTGGAACCTTTCAAGATATTATAAATACAGCTGCATATTTAGCGTCAAATTAGGTTCTCTATATTAAATGGGGAATTTTACATGTCATCGGTAGCTTGTATGTGTGAAGTAACTTTTATGTTTCCATAACATGAAAGAGCCTAGCCGTATTTGGCTAGGCTCTTTCATTAGTTTAAGTTCACCCAAACGCTTTTTACTTCTGTATAGTTATCTAGTGCATATGATCCCATTTCGCGGCCTAAGCCAGATTGTTTATATCCACCGAATGGAGATGCTGCATCAAAGACATTATAACAGTTTACCCAAACGGTTCCTGCACGAACTTTACTTGCGATATAGTGTGCATTTTTAATGTTTTCTGTCCAAACGCCAGCAGCTAAACCAAAGGATGATTTATTTGCACGTTCAATTACTTCATCGATATCGTTAAACGGTAATGCTGAAATAACAGGACCAAAAATCTCCTCTTTTGCAATGGTCATTTCATCATTTACGTCGGCAAACACAGTTGGGGCCACGAAATAGCCTTTATCGAATGGTTTATTTCCTCCGCAAAGTACCTCAGCACCTTCTTCGATCCCTTTTTCAATGTAGCCCATAACGCGTTGCTGCTGTTCTTCAGAAACGAGAGGGCCGATTGTTGTTTTCGGATCTAATCCTGCACCTTGTGTTAAATTTTTTGAATAAAGGACAAGGTCAGCCATAACATTATCGTACATTTTTTTCGGGATAAATAAGCGCGATCCAGCGCAGCATACTTGTCCTTGGTTAAACATAACACCCGACAGTGCGGCAGGAATTGCACGAGATAAATCAGCATCTGGCAAAATGATGTTTGGTGATTTTCCACCAAGTTCTAATGTTACACGCTTTAATGTTTCAGAGGCTTGTCTCATAATTTGTTTACCAACAGGGGTTGACCCTGTAAATGCAATCTTATCAACGAAAGGGTGATTTACAAGAGCTTGTCCAGCAATTTCCCCAAATCCTGGAACAATATTGACTACACCTTTTGGAAATCCAGCTTCTTCAAATAATTCGGCTAAATATAGAGCGGATAGCGGAGTCTGTTCAGCGGGTTTCAGTACAATTGTACAGCCTGTTGCCAAAGCAGCTCCCATTTTCCACATGGCCATAAGGAGAGGGAAATTCCATGGGATAATTTGCCCAACAACACCCACTGCTTCATGGCGTGTATAGTTAAAGTATTCGCCGGATACTGGGATGGTTTGTCCGACAATTTTTGTAGCCCAACCGGCATAATAACGCATATGCTCAATAGCAAGCGGAATATCTGCCGCTAATGTTTCACGAATGGGCTTACCGTTATCTAATGTTTCAAGCTGAGCTAATTCATTTTTATGTTCTTCCATTAAGTCTGCCAGTTTGTACATCAAGCGACTGCGCTCTGCACCGCTCATACATGACCAAGGTCCTTCATCAAAAGCTTGTCTTGCGGCCATTACAGCTTTATGAATATCTTCACGACCAGCTTCTGATACGATTGCAAGTGTCTCACCAGTTGCTGGGTTCGGTGTTTTAAATGTTTTTCCGGATACACTTTCAACAAACGTTCCGTTCACGTATAACTTTTTTGTTCCCTGAAGAAACTGTTCAACCTTTTCATGAAGATTTACAGCTAATTGACTCATTGCATAACCCCCTTGAAAATATATTGTAAACGCAGTAAGAGACAGCGTTTATCCCTGTAACAAGGTTGTAAAGAACAAGTTGAAAGACCTCTAATTTTAATCATAAATAATAAAAACTGAAAATTCAAATTTCATTTATGTTACAATTGTAAAAAATACGTAATGATGCATGATTTCTACATCATGATACAAATTCTTGTTTGTTTTTACTTTCTAGTAGGAAAAATGGGAAAAAGAATGGTACAATTATACTTTGTGAGAGGAGGGAGACAATGAAATATGATCATGAAGATTCGCGTTTTCGGTTTGCTCATAAGGAAGCGTTAATCGGACTAGGTCTTGCTTGTATAAATTTTGTTATATGGTATGGGTTTGCTTATGGACTAGGTAGTAAAGATCCGAGTGAATACACATATATATTCGGTTTTCCAGCTTGGTTTTTTTATAGCTGTATCGTTGGATTTCTTATCATGGTTGTCTTGCTAAGTTTAGTTGTACGCTTTGTATTTCAAGATATTCCACTCGATGAGGAAGAAAAAAGTGAGGAATGATAGATGAATTGGTATGTAATAATTCCAATGATAATTTCTTTTATCATTGTATTTTTAATTGGTGTATATGCATCACGGCGCGTACAAGCGACAGCGCATCATAAATTTTTGCAAGAATACTTTCTTGGTGGACGTGAACTTGGTGGATTATTATTAGCAATGACAATGATTGCGACATATGGTAGTGCAAGCAGTTTTATTGGAGGGCCAGGTATTGCTTACAATATGGGACTTGGATGGGTACTACTATCTGCTATTCAAATCGTCACCGGCTATATTGTATTAACGGTTCTTGGTAAAAAATTTGCCATTATTGCACGCAAAATGGAAGCCATTACACTTATCGATTATTTAAAAGGGCGCTATAATCATAAAGGTGTTGTCATTTTATCGGCATTATGCATTATTATCTTTTTATTTTCTGCAACTGTAGCCCAGTGGGTTGGTGGCGGACGGTTAATAGAATCGTTAACGGGGCTTTCCTATACAACATCTTTATTTTTGTTTACATTTTCTGTTCTTGTGTATGTTTTAATCGGTGGATTTCGAGCAGTTGCATTATCTGATACATTACTAGGAATCATTATGTTAGTGGGCACAACAATTATTTTAATTGCAACAGTAATCGCTGGGGGCGGAATTGAAAATATTATGCATGACCTTGTGCAAATCAATCCGAAGCTAATTACACCATTTGGAGCAGACGGCAGTTTAACGAAAACATATGTGACATCATTTTGGATTTTAATAGGGATTGGAGTAGTTGGATTACCGCAAATTAGCGTGCGTGCCATGTCTTATAAAAATTCAAAAGCGATGCATCAAGCATTAATCATTGGTACTGTTGTCGTAGGAACGATTATGATTGGCATGCATTTAACAGGTGTATTTGCTCGTGTTGTACTTCCAGGCATAGATGTGCCTGATAAGGTGATGCCTCTTTTAGCAATGGAAGTATTACCACCTTGGCTTGCAGGAATTTTTTTAGCAGCACCGATGGCGGCGATTATGTCTACAGTGAATTCGCTCTTATTGCTTGTGAGTTCGTCTATCATGAAAGATATATACGTAAATTACATAAGTGAAAAAGCTACAGATCAAGCAATTAAAACAGGAAGTTTATGGATTACAGGGATCATTGGCTTACTTGTTTATGCAGCAGCGATTAAGCCACCAGACTTCTTAATTTGGTTAAATTTATTTTCTTTTGGTGGTTTAGAAGCAGCGTTTATTTGGCCGATTGTTTTAGGATTATATTGGAGAAAAGGAAATGCGATTGGTGCTTTTACATCTATAATTGTTGGGGTAGGATCTTATATCATCATTCACCTTTGGTTCCCCAATCCATTTCAAATTCATACGGTAGTATTTCCAATTTGTTTTGCGCTAATAGCTTACATACTTGGCAGCATTATGACAACGAAAAAAGAATCATAAAAAAACGCAGTGTTTACAAAAAACACTGCGTTTTTTATGAGAAAATAAATTTTTTCATTCTGTAATTTTTTCCTGTTCATAAATTAATAACAACTGTTAGGATGGAGTTGAAGTTTATGAAGAAAGTACTGTTTTTGGGGGATCCAGGAATTGATGATTCGTTAGCGATTATGTATGGGTTGTTGCATCCTGATATTGATATTGTTGGTATTGTGACAGGATATGGGAATGTATCGCAAGAACAAGCGACAAGTAATGCGGCCTACTTATTACAATTAGCTGGGCGGGAAGATATTCCGGTTATTAAAGGAGCAATGATGCCACTGTCAGGAGAATTTACAACGTACTATCCAGAAATTCATGGTGCAGAAGGAATGGGGCCCATTCGTCCACCAAAAAGCATTTCACCGAATGTGAAACCTTTTTGTGAATTTTTTTCTATTTTGGAAAAGTACAAAGGAGAAATTATTATTGTTGATGCTGGGAGATCAACAACATTAGCAACAGCTTTTATTTTAGAAAAAACGCTTATGCAATATGTGAAAGAGTACTATATAATGGGCGGAGCCTTCTTAATACCAGGGAATGTTACGCCAGTTGCTGAGGCAAATTTTTATGGAGACGCAATTGCTTCGCAACTTGTTATGCAAAATGCAAAAAACGTAACATTAATACCGCTTAATGTTACCTCGGAAGCGATTATAACGCCAGAGACAGTAAAATATCTTGCAAAGCATTCAAAAACTGCTTTTCATACATTAATTGAACCGATTTTTACGTATTATTATAAGGCATATAAAAAGTTAAATCCGAAAATAACTGGAAGTCCGGTTCATGATGTTGTAACCATGATGGCGATGGCTAATCCCTCTTTTTTAGACTATGTATACCGCCGCGTTGCGGTGGATACAGATGGAATTGCAAAGGGGGAAAGTATTGCGGACTTTCGACCACAGCCCGATGCGAAAGCGCTAAAAAATTGGATGAGAATTGGCTGGTCGTTGCACTATAAAAAATTTCTTAAGGATTTCGTTAGAATTATGACATAGACATAATAGCGACATACAAGTTAAAATAATAGAGACGACTTATTGATCAGTCGTCTCTATTATTTTGACTATGAATATATAAAATCGAGAAAAGACATACAAGTAGGAGAGGAATTTCACTTGAAGAAAGTTATAGTTTGTGCAGGAATTGTAGCTATGTTGATGTTGTTAGTATCAGGTAACTTTCTAGCGAAAAAAGTTTGGAGCTCCAATAATGATGATGCACAGTATATCGCTTCATTTGTTGAAGAACATAAAGATGAAAAAAACAGCGCTTTACTCATAAAGCGAAATGATAAAGTTGTGTACTCTGTAAATCCAGATGTTGTTTTACCAGTGGCAAGTACAATGAAATTAATTGTTGCTCTTGAATTTACAAAACAAGTAACAGAAGGGAAAATTGATCCAAATAGCTATGTCTCCATCCATGATGTGAACCGTTATTATGTACCAAATACAGATGGTGGTGCCCAGGAACGATGGCAAAAATATTTACAAAGAAAAGGAAAAATAGATGAAAATGCTGTTTCTTTAGAAGAAGTAGCAAGAGGGATGATGAAATTTAGCTCCAATGCGAATGCGGAATACTTGATGGAAAAGCTCGGATTGGACAATGTGAATCAAAATTTGAAAAAACTAGCACTTCCATCGCATGAACCGTTATTTCCAATTGTTTCATCCTTGTATATTCCAGGATATCTCCATAAAGAGTTACACGTTCCTAAATATCAAATCGAGAAAAAGTTAAAAGAAATGTCTCAAGAGCAGTATCGTCAATATGCAATGGTGATTCATGAGCGTTTGAAAAACAAGGGTGCGATGCTACAAAAAGAAATTCCGTTATATTTAGAAGAACGATATGATAAGATATGGTCCGATCGTTTGCCAGCTGCTTCAGCAAATGACTATATGATTTTGTTACAAAAGGTAAATCATAAGGCAGGGTTTGCAAAGGCTGAGGCAAAAGAATGGGCTAGTCTTGTAGAAACAGATATGAGTACGAAAAAGTATCGTAAAATATTCAGACATGCTGGACAAAAAAATGGTTATACACCATGGACATTAGCAAAAGCTGTTTATGCTACAGATAAGTTTGGGAACTGTACGGAAATTGTGTTTTTAGCAAATCATTTAAATGAAGATGATAGTGCTGAATTGCGTAAGCATTTACGAAATTTACATTTTCAAATTTTACAAAATGAGAAATATAATGCGACTGTTATTAAATAAACCGGGTGCAATATGCACCTGGTTTATTTTTGTACAAGCACCTTTTTATATTTATTGGGTATGATGGATAGTAATAGTTCTTAACGAGGGGGGAGAGAATGAAGCAAATGAAAGAAGAATTTATAGAGGAAGAAGGCAGTGATTTCCCTGGAAAGACCTATATGAATTGTGTGTTGAAACATGTGTTTGAGTTTCAAAGAGAGCATTTGTTATATGATATGTTTATGGTTCACAGAGCTCATATCATTATGTTAATAGAAGAAAAAATAATAAGTTTACAAGAGGGAAAAGAGATTTTAACAGCAGTCGAGAAAGTCGCACAAATTCCGAAAGACGAGCTGCATTATAATTCGAAATATGAAGATCTTTTCTTTTTGATTGAACATTTCATCATAAAAGAAGCAAATGACAATACGATTAGTAATATGCATATTGGCAGAAGCCGGAATGATATGGGAGTGACAATGTATCGGTTGAGTTTGCGTCGTTATCTATTACGTTTTATGGAACATTTTATGTTATTACAGGAAAGTATATTACAAGTTGCTCATAATCATATCGATACAATTATGCCTGCTTACACACATACACAACCAGCTCAACCAACAACATTTGGTCATTACATGGTAGCTGTTTATGATGTAATGGGGCGAGACTTGGAGAGGATTTGGAAAACATATCATTTCTTGAATAATTCACCAATGGGAGCTGCGGCTCTTTCTACAACGAGTTTTCTGATTAATAGGAAAAGAGTAGCTGAATTACTTGGTTTTTCAAGTGTTATTGAAAACTCTTATGATGCAGTTGCAGGTGCTGATTATTTGTTAGAAGTGAGTTCTTTACTCATGGTGACAATGACGAATATGGGGAGATGGATACATGATTTTTTACTGCTTGCAACGAAAGAATATAATGGTATCACGGTTGCGAATCCATATGTGCAAATTAGTAGCATCATGCCGCAAAAACGTAATCCGGTATCGATTGAACACGCTCGTGCCCTCACTAGTAGTGCGATAGGAGAAGCTTTTACTGTCTTTCAAATGATCCACAATACTCCGTTTGGTGATATTGTAGATACAGAGGATGATTTACAACCGTATTTATATGAGGGAATGGAAAAAGCAATTCGTGTATTTTGTACGATGAATGCAGTAGTTCGAACAATGAAAGTAGAAGAGAAAGTTTTAAAAGACCGATCATTTCAGCACGCTATTACCATTACGGATTTGGCAGACACATTAACAAAGAATTATCATATTCCTTTTCGTCTTGCTCATCATGCTGCAAGTGAAGTTGCAAAAATGTCTTTGGAACAAAGCAAAGAATTGCATGAATTAGAGCTAGGAGAAATAAACGTATACTTACAAAAGCGATTTAAAATAAAGCTTTCAAAGGAAGAATGGGAAAATAGTATATTGCCAGAAATGTTTGTAAAGAAACGAATTGTATATGGAGGACCAAGTCACCAAGAGATGGAGCGGATGATTTTAAAAAGAAGAGCAGCATTTGAGCAAGCAGAGAAGAATTTTGAAAGAGAAAAACAGCGCATTTCTAAAGTAGAAAAAGAAACAATGCAACTTGTTACAGACATGATCAGATTGTAAAATGATATTTTTATATATAGACTTAACAATAAATTAAGGCATTGAATATGAACGAATCATGGAATCCATATGACTATTTTTAGAATCGATTAAGTGAGAATAGTAAGAACTACGAAGATAGCCTGCTAAGAAACGGATGATTATATTGGTGTTCTGAAACGAAGCAAGTGAAGGAACTCAAATCGCAAACAAAAAAGCTCGTTTATAAGCGAGCTTTTTTGTTATGAACGTGTTATTCATCAATACGAATAACGCCGCCTTGTTTGAAGTTTTCAGTTTCTAATAGATTGACAACCGCCTTAGCAGCATATTCAGGTGAAAGTAATTTTCCTTCTTCTTTTAAGGTGATAAAGCGATCTAAATTTGTAAAATCTTCTTTCTTTGTTTGACGAATTTGTTTTTGCATATTTGTATCAACGACACCAGGTGCAAAGGCGATGATTTTGACGGGAAATTCTTTTTCAGCTTCTTCTGTAGCAACGCACTGTGTAAACATATTGATACCGGCTTTTGTCGTACAATAAGCTCCCCAACCAAAATAAGGATTTTTCCCAGCGCCTGAAGAAATGTTAATCACACGTTTATCAACTTTCCAATTTTTTGTATGCTTCATAAAAGTAGAAGTAAGAATCATAGGAGCAATTAAATTAATTTGCACATTGGCGATTAATTGTTCACTTTCCGATTTTTCAATTGGTTTCATCGGTGCAAGTATACCGGCGTTATTAATCAAATGAATGGATGAAACGTCTTCCAATTCAATAGAGGACAAGATTGCTGCAAAATCTGCTTCTAATTGGTGGACATTTTGAAGATCCATCGGATGAAATGATAAAGAACTTCTTGTTTGATTTGCTATTTCAACAAGTTGTTCATTTGGTCTTCTTGAAATACAAATGAGATTTGTATGTTCCTTTAATAATTGTGTAGCAATGGCTTCACCTAAACCTTGTGAAGTACCTGTTATGATTACGTAGCGCATTTTGTATGGAACTCCTCTCTTATGTATAGAATTTTAGGGACAATGTACATTCTATAGTTTGTCTTCATTTTATAGTATAGAGCATTTTTTATCATCGAGGAAAGGAGAGGATACAGTGCCTTTTATCAATCGTTTTACAACAACAGTTTCTGGTGCAGTTACATTTACAGGGAACACACTTGGTTTAAGTCCACTCTCGCCAGCGCCTAACAATAATTTTGGTACGATAGATGTATTTACAACAGTCGATACAACTTTACAGGTTCCTGGTTTTCCGGCAGGAACAACAGATGATTGGAGAGAAAATTCTTCGAGTGCAATTTTAAACATTCCAATTGGTAGTAATATTTTATATGCAGAACTTATTTGGGCAGGGACATATAGAACCGATACTGAAGATGTTTCCGCATTTTTAGATGATGACATTATCTTTGTAACACCTTTTGAGGAAGTGTTGATTACTCCTGATCCAGTAACGGCTCAGCAAGGTTCAGTAGGAAAGCAATTTTATTATGTTCGCTCAGCAGATGTAACCGAATTTGTTACCGAGGGAGGAACATATACTGCGGGAAGTGTTCCGGCAGCAAGGGTATCGGTTGATGCGACGGTTAGCCGTTCAGTGGGATGGACACTTCAAGTCGTCTATCAAAATAGTACTTTACCACTTCGTAATCTCTCTGTTTATACCGGGCAAGAAATTATTGAAGCTGTATCTCCACCAGTAGATGCTACTATTTCAGGGTTTGCAACGCCTGCAACAGGAACTGTTACAGGAAGGGTGCTTGTTACTGCGCAAGAAGGGGATCCTAATATTATTGGAGACCAGCTACGCTTTGGGCCAGATGTTAATAGTACAGTTACATTGTCGGGGCGAAGAAATCCAGCTAATAATTTTTTTCAATCCCAAATTTGTAATGATAGAGGAGAGTTGGATAGAACCGGTACTTTTGGTGATTTAAATCAGCCGTTAGGAAGAGCGGTAGAAATGAGAAGACAAGGATGGGACATTACAAATGTAGATGCATCCGCATCTTTAGTGAATAATCAAACATCGGCAGTGGTTCGTTTTGTTACGAATGGAGATGGATATGCTACTGCTGGTTTTGGTGTTCAAATAGATGCAACAGGTCCTATTATTAATCCAATTAAATCTGTTGATAAAACAAGTGCTAGAGTAGGAGATCTTCTCACATATACGATTACAGTTTTAAATACCGGTACGGGAGATGCAGAAAATGTTATATTGCAAGATGATATACCGAGTGGAACAACATTTGTTCCTGGTAGTGTAACGGTCGGAGGTATAACACAACCAAATGCCAATCCATCGACTGGTATTCAGCTAGGAGAAATACCAGTTGATGGTACGTCGCGAATTGTGACATTTCAAGTAAGAATTACTAATTTTCCAGATTCGAATACGATTTTGAATCATGCGATGGTATCTTATCAATTTCAACCTTTTGTAGGAAGTCCGTTTATTACAAGTACAGCTTCTTCCAATATAGTAGAGACCACGCAAGGGAATTTTGTTGATTTACAGTTACAAAAGTTTGTCGATATACCAATAGCAACAATCAATGACGTATTAACATATACAGTAAATATTACGAATAACGGAAATGTAGTTGCAAACAATGTAATCTTTGTTGATAGTATACCGAGCGGAACGACATTTGTTGAAAATAGTGTAACGATAAATGGGATAGCACAGCCAGGAGCTAGTCCTGCTAATAGTGTTAATCTTGGAAGTATCAATCCCTTACAAACGATTGTTGTTGGCTTTCAAGTGAGAGTAACATCCACACCTTTTACAAATCCAATTCCCAATCGAGCGAGTGTAATTTTTAATTTTATCGAAACACCTGGTCAGGAACCTATTTCAGAGCAGGCCACAAGTAACACAGTGTTCACGACAATTATGATAGGTGATATAAGAGCGAGAAAAACGGTAGATAAAAGTTTTGCAACAATTAACGATATTCTTACGTATACAGTTACAATTGAAAATATAGGAAATACGACAGCAACCAATATAATGTTTCAAGACTCAATCCCATCTGGAACAATTTTTATCCAAAATAGTGTAACGATCGATGGAATTTCACAGCCAGGAGTACATCCAGAGATCGGTTTTACGATTGCTAATATTTCTGCTGGAGGGAGTAGGAGAATTACTTTTCAAGTCCAAATTGCATCATCTCCATCCGGTGATACGGTCGTAAATACAGGGAATGTAACGGCTCGTTTTATCATTGACCCGAATCGACCGCCAATTACGATTAATAGACAAACGAATACAGTAATAACACAAATTAATGTTGGAGAATTAAATGTAGTGAAAGAAGTAAACACACAGCAAGCGGGAGTAGGAGATACATTAACATACACGATTACGGTTCAAAATACAGGTAATATTCCATTAACAAATGTGTTCTTTCAAGATACGGTGTCTACAGCGGTTTCGTTTATTGAAAACTCTGTCACGATAAATGGAGTCGCACAAAGTGGACTTAATCCAACTGGCGGATTTCCTCTTCCCGACATTCCAGCGGGTCAATCAGTTGTGATTACATTTCAAGTATTCATTGAACAAAATCCCGAAAATGAAGAGGTTTTAAATCAAGCAAATGTAACGGCTCGTTTTCAAGTTATTCCCAATGAACCACCTGTTACAATTTCAGGTGTGAGTAATATTGTGAATACGACAGTGCAAACAGGAAACTTTGAAGTGATAAAGTCTGTGAATACAGATGTAGCAACAGTAGGAGATATTTTAACGTATACGATTGAAGTGATAAATGCTGGCAGTGTGCCGGCGATGAATGTATTCTTTCAAGATTCGATCCCGCAAGGGACGCTATTTATTGAAAATAGTGTATTTGTTGATGATGTATTACAAGAAGGTGCCGATCCAGAAACAGGAATTTCATTAAGTGATTTCCTAGCTGGGGAGAGTGTGGTCATTACATTTGAAGTGTTAATTGTCGAACCACCATTAGGAAATAATGTTATAAATGAGGCAAATGTTACAGGAGACTTTCTTGTAAATCCAACAGAGCCACCTATTACAGTAACTACACCGAGTAATACAGTTGTGACAGCTATAAATTCAGCGGAATTGAGTGTTAGAAAAAGCGTCAATACAAATGAGTCCGGGGTAGGGGATATATTAACATATACGGTTCGTATCCAAAATAATGGCACCGTATTAGCGACGAATGTTTCTTTTCTTGATCCGATTCCAGCTGAAACAACATTTATACCAAATAGTGTCGTAATCAATGAGGTGCCGCAGCCAGGGCTAGATCCAACCATTGGTTTTTCACTTGAAAGTATTTCTCCAGGATCGATGGTAACGGTAACATTCCAAGTGACTGTTACAAGTGTACCTGTTAGTAAAGTTATACCAAATAACGCAAATGTTACAGCGGACTTTCAAGTCAGTCCTCTGCAACCGCCCATTACAATCGTGACGATTAGTAATATCGTTGTGACGCGGGTAAATATAGGTGCAATTCACGTGATAAAGAGTGTAAATACAAGTGAAGCTGGGATAGGAGATACGTTAACATATACAGTTCTTATCCAAAATACAGGAAATGTTCCAGCAACAAACATTATGTTTCAAGATTTGATTCCAGATGGAGCGCTGTTTGTTGCAAATAGCGTTACAATCAATGGAGTGTTGCAGCCGGGACTAGATCCAGCTGTAGGTTTTGCATTGCCCGATATTCCAGTAAGAGAAACAGCAACTGTTACGTTTCAAGTGACTGTAATGAGTATTCCAAGTGGTAGAAATATAACGAATCAATCAAACGTTACGGCGAGCTTTCTTATCAATCCAGAACAACCTCCTATTACGACGACTACGGATAGTAACTTTGTTGTGACGCAAATCAATTTAGCTCAGCTAGATATACAAAAATCTGCATCAGTCCAACAAGCAGCACTTGGAGAAACGTACACTTATACCGTTGTTATACGAAATAATGGTACAGTTCCAGCGACAAATATTTCTTTCGTCGATACAATTGCTCCAGAGACGACATTTGTTGCAAATAGTGTCACGATCAATGGAGATTTGCAACCTGGATTCGATCCGAGTATTGGTTTTCCACTTCCTGATATTGCAGCAGAAACATCATTAACGATAACGTTCCAAGTTACAGTTGCCGCACCGTCTACACGTGGGGGCGTTTTAAATACAGCGACTGCTACAGCAACGTTCGTATTAAACCCTTCACAACTACCGGTTTCCACAACAAGTTCTAGTAATACAACAGTAGTGGATATACCTTTACCTCCTCCCGGGGAAGTAATAGCTACTAAAACAGTGAATATGGATGCTGGGACAGTTGGTGATGTATTAACGTATACAATACTCATTACAAATGTAGGAATTACGCCTGTTACCGATGTGTTATTTCAAGATACCATTCCAGAGGGAACAACATTTGTTCCAGGTAGTGTGACAATCGGTGAAAGCGCACAACCGAATCTAAATCCTGAACAAGGATTTCTAGTTATTTCAGCGTTAGAATCTAGTGAAAGTATTTCTGTTACATTCCAAGTTACGATTACATCAGTCCCAAGCGAGGAGGTTGTATTAAATGAAGCTGATGTAACATTTACTTCGCAACCAAATCCGATGGAACCGCCAATTACGCAAACGATATCAACGAATTTAGTTGCAACATTTATGAATATAGCTGATATTTTTGTATTAAAGGTAGTAGATAAAGAGGCTGCAACTGTTGGGGATATATTAACGTATAATGTGCTCATTTTTAATATTGGAACAGTACCGGCAAAGAATGTGCAATTTCTGGACTCTAGTTCGAGTGGGGTAGAATTTGTTACGGGAAGTGTAGTTATAAATGATACCCCAGAACCTGGGTTAAATCCATTTACAGGATTTCCACTTCCAGACATCCCAGTAGCTGATGTGATGCTCGTCACATATCAAGAGAGAGTTACAAGTATACCGGAAGGAAGTACAATTGTTAACGTTGTAGATATTACTGCTTCATTTGACGTAAGTGCAACGAACCCACCTATTACAGAAACCGTCTCTAGTAATGCAACCGTAACAGAAATAAATGAAGCCGGTTTAAATGTTATAAAAGATGTGAGTCAATCAATCATTGCTGAAGGGAACACCATCACATATACAACGGTCGTGCAAAATATCGGTACAGTTCCAGCTATGAATATTCAATATCGTGATATATTACCTTCTTCTTTACGTTTTATTCCAAATAGTGTACAGATAAATGGGGTAGGGCAACTAGGGTTAGACCCAAATAATGGATTTTCGCTTCCGAATATAGACTCAGGCGAAGGAATAGAAGTTACATTTCAAGTAACGGTTGTAGAGGTTCCAGAAAGTGGAACGATTGCAAATACTGCAAATGTAACAGGAGAGTTTGTTTTAGTGCCAGGGGAACCGCCAATCACAGTGAATCAGCCCAGTAATACGGTTCTTATAATGGGGAATAGAGGAAGTTTCCAAGTTGCAAAACAAGTGAATGAAGCAGTAGCTCTTGTAGGTGATGTATTAACGTATACAGTGCAAATTATAAATACGGGGACAGTTCTTGCTACCGATGTTCAGTTTATTGATACCATTTCTGCTGAGGCCCCATTCATTCCAGGTAGTGTAACAATTAATGGAGTGCAGCAGGCAGCTCTAAATCCTATTAGTGGATTTTCTGTTGGAGATATTCCTGATGGAGAAACAGTGGAAATTACGTTTCAAGTAGTCGTTACAGCTGCTCCAGAAACAGAGAGCATTACAAATGAAGCGAACGTAACGGGAAGCTTTACTTTAGTTCCAGGAGAGCCACCAGTAGTGGGCGAACAACCAAGTAATATGACAATTACAGAAATAAATATTGGTCAATTTAATGTAATAAAAACAGTAAATAAAGAAGCAACGCGATTAGGAGATACGTTAACATATACAGTGCAAGTAATAAATATAGGGACAGTTCCTGCTACCGACGTCCAGTTTATTGATGTACCATCAGCTGGATTGGTATTTATTCCAAATAGCGTACAGATCAATGATAATTTGGCACCAGGATTGAATCCATTTGAAGGTTTTTTAGTACCGAATCTCGATGTAGGAGAAAGTGTTTTCATAACATTTGATGTTACTGTAAATACAATACCATCGTCTAATAGTATAACGAATATTGCGCATATAACCGGTAATTTTGAACTTGTCCCAGGAGAACTTCCAATAGAGATAAAAAATACAAGTAATACAACAATAACACCAGTAAATCGTGGCAGTTTAGATTTATTTAAGGAAGTAAATTATGTAAACGTTGGGATAGGAGATGTTGTCACATATCGTGTTCGAATATTGAACACAGGAACGGTAGATGCAACGAATGTTCAATTTATAGATCGACTATCTCAAGGTGCAACTTTTGTTCCAAATAGTGTCACGATAAATGGTGTATTACAATCAGATCTGAACCCGATAACAGGGTTTGTCATACCGAATATCCCAGTAGGTGAAACGGCCCTTGTAACATATCAGGCTGAAATTACTAGTTTTCCTGATGGGGGAACAATTGAAAATGTTGCTAATGTATCGGCAGAGTATGTTTTAGTTCCAGGAGAGTCACCTATTATAGTAGAAGATACAAGTAATACAGTAGTCATCACAGTAAATACAGCAATATTGTTTATTGCAAAAGGGGCAAACTTTGAAGTGGCGACGATAGGCGATGTAATTACGTATGCAATTGCCGTTATAAACGATGGAACAGTACCGATCGAAAATGTAATTTTAATAGATCGTATTGATTCAAATACGTTATTTATAAATGGAACTGTAACAGTAAATGATGAGCCGTTACTATTTGCAAATCCAAATATCGGTATTCCGTTAGGGAATTTACAGCCAAATGATGCAGCAATTATTAATTTTCAAGTCGTTGTCATAGGAGGACAAACAAATCCAATCATTACAAATACTGCTACTGTAAATGGACTTGCAACTATAAGTCCAGGTCAACCGCCCGTAGCCGTTGAAGAAGATAGCAATACAGTGGTTATTCCTTTTATTACGCCAAATGTTTCTACAAATGTTGTAAAAATGGCGGATTTGCAAACAGCAACAATAGGAGATGTCGTCACATATACGACAGTCATTACGAATACTGGAGATATAGCGATACAAAATATTCGTTTTCAAGATCTCGTTAGTAATCGTGTTCGATTTATTCCAGGAAGTGTAACAATAGATAGGGAAGTCTTGCCTAATGTAACTCCAGTATCAGGATTTAGTGTTGGGAGCTTGAATCCTGGTGAACAGAGAATCATTGCATTCCAAGTTGCAATAGAAGGGCCGCCACAAGGTTCTAATCATTATATTAACCAAGCGAACATTCGTTATGAATATCAAGTTGGTGACATTCTTCCACCAGTAACAGAAATAATAGAAAGTAATGTGGTAGATATTTTATTTGAACCTACAATAGCACAAATTTGTGAAACAAACAGACATTGTTTTAAGAACATTTCATTTAGTTGTTTTCCGTGTAATAAGAAATATATGGATAAATAAGAAGTGAGGTCTCCTAAAGCGAGGAGACCTTATTTTATATAAATTATAATCATTTTCCTTTAAAAGAATTATTACATATGAACATGAAATCTTATAAAATCGCTCAATACGTTGTTCAACGTGAAGTTTGACAATATAAAATAAAAAAATCTTTACTTTTATACGATCGGTATGATAGTATGAGTTTAAACCATTTTACTTTTAATAATATAGAGATTTAAATGAGCTGTAACTTCAAAGGAGGAAAGCAATGTTAAATCTCCTTTGTGGTTACAGTTTTTTACTGTCTTCGTTATTTTTGTAAAGTGGTTGAAAATCAATATGTACATATAGGTACATTGTAGGAGGATTTTTTCATGCAAAACGGTAAAGTAAAATGGTTTAACGCAGAAAAAGGTTTCGGATTCATCGAAGTTGAAGGCGGAGAAGACGTATTCGTTCATTTCTCAGCAATCCAAGGCGAAGGATTCAAAACATTAGAAGAAGGTCAAGAAGTTACTTTCGAAGTTGAACAAGGTAACCGCGGACCACAAGCTACTAACGTAGTTAAGAAGTAATTGAACTAAAAAGAGAAGGGATTCCCCTTCTCTTTTTTTGCATTTGTTAGCTTATTTTCTCATTTATAATAGAGAAAAGTACGATACTTTAATTGCGAGCTACAAGTTGAGAAATCTGTTTTTTTAGAATATGCAAAATGTATGTAATATCTCTTAGTTGTAACAATATGTACAACATAAAAAAGAACCTGTATACGGAAACAGGTCTATCGAAAAATATGTCTATCTCATTATCTATATTTTAACAATTATTAGGAAGAAACTCTAGGCTTGCATATTGAGAAAATTTTTTAGGAAGCTTTGTTTTCATTTAATGTATTTCCATATTGTACAGCTTTATTTGCGTTCACTCTTCCGTTTTTCCAATAGGTTCCTGTTCCTGGTACTTTATCAGCTGTAGTTTCCATGATTTGGCGAATTTGTACATTCGTATATCCTTGATTTGCTAGTAATCCTGCAACACCTGCTACATGAGGTGTTGCCATAGATGTACCGCTTAATGAGCGATAAGTACTGCCTTTATAGGTAGAATAAATACTTGACCCAGGTGCCGCTACATCTACCCAACTTCCATAATTGGAGAAATAAGATTTTTGATCATTTTGATCTGTAGATGCTACTGCAATTACTTCAGAGTAATAAGCGGGATAATTTGGTCTTGTGTTTCCATCATTTCCTGCTGCAGCAACAATGACAGCACCTTTGTTCCAAGCATATTGTACAGCTTGTTGTAAGGCAGTTCCTCCATTAGTAGCCCCTAGACTTAAGCTAATCACTTTTGCACCAGCATCAGCAGATTCTCTAATGCCTTTTGCCACAGCATCAAGAGTACCACTTCCTTGATTATCTAGTACGCGTACCGCATATAGGGAGGACTGAGGAGCAACACCTGCAATGCCAATATTATTATTTGTAATCGCACCTGCAATACCGGCGCAATGTGTACCATGCCCATTTCCATCATCCGACTGACCATCATTATCAACGTAATCGTAACCGTATATAACTTTGGATGATAAATCAGGATGGTTCCCTTGTACACCAGTATCAATAATTGCTATTTTTACACCAGGGTCACTTCTTTGTGCATCCCATGCTTGAGGTGCTTGAATTTTTAATAATCCATATTGATTATTAAAGTAGGGATCATTAGGAGTCCAAAACGCATAGAAATAATAATTTGGTTCAGCATATTCCACATTAGGGTTATTTTGGTACATTTTTATTTTATCTTTGACAGTGCCTTTAGTGAATTTGACAACTTCAAAGCCCAATACATCATCTTTTGACACCACTTCCGCTCCGACTGACTTATGGAATTCTTGGGATTTAGAAAGGGAAGTATTATCTTTAAATTTTACAATAATCTGGTTTGGGACGTATTCGTTAGATGAAGGTGCTGCATTGGATGAAGAAGGATGAAAAAAGAAGCAACCAAAGACTAGAGATACAGTAAGCAGTAAAAATTTAATTTTCCTTTTCAATAGCTGTTTCCTCCTTGTTGATTTCTCTTTTCAACTATATAGTCCGGTCCTGCGATTTATGATCAATTATTTATTTTTTTTGAAAGTTCTTTCTAACTGTTCTAGCTATCGCTATAGAGTGAATATGCATATGAATTATAAAGATATCATAAAACATTTTGTGTCTAGTAGAGAGCGACAAATTCTATATTTTTAGTAAGAATTTGGAGAGTAACTATAA
The DNA here is from genome assembly GCF_000017425.1 of Bacillus cytotoxicus NVH 391-98. Taxonomy (GTDB): domain Bacteria; phylum Bacillota; class Bacilli; order Bacillales; family Bacillaceae_G; genus Bacillus_A; species Bacillus_A cytotoxicus. The sequence goes on along the minus strand of NC_009674.1, from coordinate 2,308,654 downwards.
TTGTGCAAATAAAAAGAGCACCTTATAAAAAGTGCTCTTCGTATACAGGGAAACCATTCATTGTCCACGTAACTATTAATTTCGATACTTAAATGTCACACCATGATATAAACCTAGTAGTTATACGGATTTGAAGTTTTCTTCTCAATCCGCTCAATCACATCTTGCAATTCATCTGGCTTTAGAAACTCAATCGGAGAGAAGCCTTTCTCAAACGTAAGTGTATCAGCCTCAATCATTAATACGTATCGGTCATTTACCTTTGCAATATGTATTTGATCCCCGAAATCAGCAAGCAGAGCTTTCACAGAAATGTGATCGGCTTTAACCTTTAATTCTACTTCAGGAGCATGCTCGACGATTTGAGCGGTAGCTTCCATTATTTCTTCGGTTGAAAACTGTTCCATAATTTCGCGTTTCGGACTAGCGGCCCATACTTCCATCGCTTGGTCGAATTGTTCGCGTTCTTCCGTACCTTCTTCAAATATATCTTCAATTTGGTCGTATACCATGTCCATTACTTGTGTTTTCATAATTTCAGGCATGGAGCGTTCATATTCGACAAATTTTAAGAAGTCTTCAAAGTAGCGGGCATGCGATGCTTGGTGTATTTTTAATTCGCCGACTTCGACCATACCTTCTTCAGGCATGTATGGATATTGAATGGACTTCATATTTTTTGTCGTAATAGCCATTTCGACGTTACGAATTAAAGTAGTTTCATCAGAAATTGATGCGACTTTTGGTTCAAAGTCACATTTCATAACGAAGACAAATGGATCATCAAAGTATTTTCGCAATTTTGCCTGTGCAATTAAAAAGACACCGCCTCGAACGGCGCTTGTATCAATATAAGTATAAACGAGTGGTTCGCTCATATCTTTGAAATCCTCTTTCGTTTTTGCAAATCGAATCCGGTTAAATAAATTATAATGAGGATTTGAATCTAATTCATGTCCAGCCTCGACAATAAATCGACCGATTTTTGTTGGAGCTTGTTCTGTTTTTGCATGGCGTTCCACTTTTCGTTTTGATATTTTTAATAATTCTCCATCAAGAAATTCTTTTAGAGAGCTATTTTCATATTCTTCCGCATCTAATGTTTGGAAGTGCTTATATCGCTTATCCGCTTGTTCTCCTTTTCCTTCTACTTGTATAACATAAAAAGAAAGAAAATTTATTTCGAAATCCATATTTATCACCTTATTTCATTTCGTTAACTCTTATCAGTATAGAGATGGAGAAAACATTCGTCAATTTTACAAAAAGAAACGTTAGTTCGTAGAAAAAGGAAGGGGAGTTCCCTTCCTTTTTCTTTCCCCTTGGTTTGTGGATTAAAAGCCATCTTCAACTGCTGAGAATGGTATGTTCAATCTGTTTTCTACAGTGCGCAAACGTTGGTTTAAGCGATTAAGTCTTCGCGTATGACGTTCTAATATGTTTTGAAGTTGGTTTACTTGCCTATTTAATTGATTAACGCGTTGCTCAAGTTCATTTACTCGTCTTTCTAATTGTCGACCGCCGCTACCAGGAAATGAAATTGGAATTTGGAATTGTCTGTTTGGGTCATATGGATCAATTTCTTCTGTTTGCTCTACATATGGCTGATATTGTAGCTGTGGGTCGTATTGCTGTGGATAAGCATAAGGATTATGTGGAGCATATGAATTGTAGGGATACATATAACATCCTCCGTTCTTTCAAATTAGGTTAAATTCACCATAATGTATGTGCAAAAGCGGATGGGTGACACGGCAAACACCTATAAAGGAAAATTTGATATGCAAAATGATTATAAAAAAGGATTTTTCATACGAAAGTCTAAAATATAAAAGACAGATATATTACATTTGTTTTTCACATATTACATGGTATATACTGGTTATAAACGATAAAGGTTACAATCGTAACAAACTTATGTTTTTTATGCAAATATGTGTAGACATTTTGTGAAGAAAAGAGTAATTTTAATAGAGTAGAAATGAAAATGTAATATTTTATAATCATATTGTAAAGTAAGGCAATCATACATACATAAGATAGGAAAAAAGAGCAAGAAAAGTTGTTGGGGAAAAGGAGAGAGTATGTTGTTACGTAAAGCAAAAAGTATTGTAATAGGGGCACTATGCATTGGTGTAGTAAGTGGCTGTGGTACAAAAGTTAGTGATGTAGCGTTAGTTAGCGATATTGGAGGCCATACAGTAGAAGCGAAAACAGACGTTAATGATAGTATTAGTTTAGTAGATGGTCGCACAGGAACAGAAGTGAAGAAACTAGATTTATCCAGCTTAGGATACTTTGAAGATGAAAATAAGTTTAAAAAAGAAGTAACAAAAATTGTAAGTGAAGTTGGGAAAAGCGTTGATAAAAAAATGGTTCCTTCGCGTATGACAAGTGATGGAACATGGCAAGAAGGTAAGCCTTCTTATGAGTTAATGGAAAAGGAATTAGTAGAAAAGTTAATGAATGTCGGTATGTGGGATTCTTCATATCAGTTACCGATTGTTGAGAAAAAACCAGTAGCAACACCATCTGATGCAAGCGGATCTGGTACAGTCATCGGCCGATATGAAACAAATTTAGGTGGCTCGACTGGTGGAAGAATCGAAAATATTCGTATATCTGCTAATCATATTAGCGGAGTTGTATTAGGAAAAGGAGATCGCTTTTCTTTTAATGCATTAATTGGAGATACAACACCAGATAAAGGGTATCAATTAGGAAAAGAAATTGTTGATGGGAAATTAGTAGATGGATATGGAGGCGGAGTGTGTCAAACTTCATCCACTTTATATAACGCGGCAGATCAAGCTGGTTTAAAAATGGTAGAGAGAACAACGCATTCTAAAGCAGTTGGATATGTACCAAAGGGAAGAGATGCGACAATAGCCTATCCGTATTTAGACTTAGTATTTGAAAATACAAAAGATGTACCTGTCAAACTGTATATGGGTGTCGAAGGTGGAAAGCTTGTTGCTGAAGTACGTGCAATGAAGTAAGAATTTGACTTTACTTATTGTAAACTTGGCCATTCTTTTTAGTATAATACTAAAAAGGATGGCTTTTTATCTATTTTCCGAAAGGAGACGCCCGCCTTAAGGAATGAGAAGGGCGATAATCCCATGAGTAGGCGTGAGATATGAATGTCAGTTGGCATTAGCTAACATCTTTGTGCTACAATACATGTAGAACGAATTCAAGCGTGGTTGCTTGCTGCGTAAATAAAGTGAAACTTTAATCAGTGGGGTAGTTCAAATAATGAAAATGGTGCGCGACGACCAACTAGAACTGGTTAAGGGCCTTGCTGTTTTTATGATGATTTTTGATCCACTGGTATGAAAGAAATGACGATAGTGACCTGCTTTTCCGCTATATGAATCGGACTAGAAACTTCTAGTAAAGAAGCCTTTAGTCATACATTTTAGGAGGAAGCATGATAGATTTTATTTTAGAAACTATGGCGTTTGCTGGAATTATATGTATCATTTTAATTTTAAGTGTAAGTAAAACATTAAGAGATGCAAAGAAAAAGAGACAGAATAAAAATGATAAATGAAATCAGTTTAGAAGAAGGCCCTTGCGTATGGAAAGGGTCTTTTTTGCTATCGTTCAATCCCTTCGAACAACATTTCTATTTTCTTTAATAAATCCCTCATCACGAAGGCCACCGTTATGTAAAGCAATTGTAGAAGTGATAAAATCAACATCATTGTAAACAAGCTTCTTTTAGATGTAATATATATAATATTAGCATAATTTTAAAAGAGAGGAGGTGTTAGTTGGCTATAAATAAAAAAGAAAGGAGAAATGCAAAATGATATTAGATCTTGATTTTGTTTTAAGAATAGGTGTTGCTGGATTATTAGGTGCTATGGTTGGGATAGAACGAGAAATTCGTTCGAAAGAAGCAGGATTAAAAACGCATTTTCTTGTGGCAGTAGGAAGTGCACTAATTATGGTTGTTTCCAAATACGCCTTTTCTGATATTATGCTGGAGGAACATATATCACTTGATCCAAGCCGTGTGGCAGCTCAAGTTGTTAGTGGGGTTGGCTTTTTAGGCGCAGGTACAATTATTATTCAAAAACACGCAGTTAAGGGATTAACAACTGCTGCTGGCTTATGGGCAACAGCAGGAATTGGCCTGGCAATTGGAGCGGGGATGTATGCAGTTGGGATAGGAGCGACGATTCTTGTATTAATTGGTTTAGAAATTGTCAGTCGTATTTTTCGAATTCAGTTTCTGTTTCCACAACACATTTCAGTAGAAATATGTGTAAATACACAGGAGGCTATACAAAATATTCTTGAGTTATTGAAAGCCAAAGGAATACAAATGGTAACTTATGAGGTAAATGTAATCAAGAAAGAGGAAGAAATGGAGTATAAAGTAAATATACAAACGAAGGCGATTTCATCTGATGATAAAAATAAACTTATTCAAGAATTACAAAAACTTCCTAATATTTCATTTATAAAATTAAAGTCTTAAGACTGTAGATGAAGTGAGGAGAAGTTATTACCATAAAAAGGATGGTGCACAATATGTATGTCACTATCCTTTTGTTATTATACATGATTTTTGTATGATTTCATGTCAAAGAAAGAGATACATAGAAAGTATAATTTTAAATATCTTCTAGGTAATGAGCAGGATTATCATCCATTGATAAATTGCATCTATAAGAAGATATTCCATTTTGATAGATAAGTATTTCTTGCATTGAAGTAAGTTAAATATAGAGTCCTGTTTCAAGGATCATCAAACTGAGCTTGATATGAGATTTGTTACATGATATGGAAAATAGAAGAAGAGGATGGGAAGTAAAAACTTGAATTATCTCATTTTTCGGATTATTATTTATGGAATAGTTAACTTACTTTAAAATTAAATAATTAATAAAGGAGAGAGGGAGATGGAAGCTACAACAGAGCACTTAGTAGTGAATTTAAAAGAAATACTTTCTGAGGAGCGAGTCGTAGTTAATATGACAGTAAGAGAACTGCATGGTAAAGACGAATCGTATCATGCAAGTAGTTTACCTGATGTTGTGGTGTTTCCGACAACGACAGAAGAGGTGAGTCAAATTATGAAGTTGGCAAGTCAATACGGAAAGCCTGTTGTGCCGTTTGGCGTGGGATCTAGTCTTGAAGGACACGTGATTCCGTATGAAAAAGGGATTACAATCGATTTCTCTTTTATGAATAAAATACTCGAAGTAAGAGAAAAGGATTTTCTCGTAAAAGTACAACCGGGTGTAACACGCTCACAGCTTAATAAAGTATTAAAAAAATATGGTTTGTTTTTTAGCGTTGATCCAGGTGCAGATGCTACGTTAGGCGGGATGGCTGCAACGAATGCGAGCGGAACGACAGCGGTAAAGTACGGAGTTATGCGAGATCAAGTGCGAGATTTAGAAGTCGTTCTTGCGGATGGAACTGTGATGCATACTGGTAATTTAGCTGTAAAGTCATCATCAGGTTATCATTTAAATGGTATTTTTATAGGTTCTGAGGGAACACTAGGATGTTTTACAGAATTAACGTTAAAAGTATACGGTATACCGGAGCATATGGTAGCAGCAAGAGCATCATTTCCGGCGGTAAATGATGCGGTAGAAACGGTTATTCATATTTTACAAGCTGGTATTCCTATTGCGAGAATGGAACTTGTCGATGAGCTTTCAATGAAACAGGTGAATCGATATAGTGAAATGAACTATAGAGAAGAACCGACATTATTTTTAGAGTTTCATGGCAATAAAGCAGGATTACATCAGGATATTGAATTTACGAAAGAGATTGCTGGCGATCATAAATGTAAGGAATTTGTGTTTGAAGTAGAAACGGCAGCGCGCAATAAATTGTGGGATGCAAGACATAATTTAGCTTATGCATACGTTCATAGTTATCCTGGTAAAAAACTGATGAGTACAGATGTTTGTCTTCCGGTTTCAGAATTAGCAGATGCGATACAGTACGCAAGAGAAACATTACATACAACCGGAGTAGTTGGAGGCATTCTCGGACACGTAGGAGATGGGAATTTTCATGTCCTTTTAATGGTGAACCCAAATGATCAAGAAGAAGTGAAAAGTGCAGAAGAAATAAATGAAAAGATTGTTATGTACGCGCTAGAACACGGAGGAACATGTACGGGTGAGCATGGTGTAGGGATTGGGAAGCAAAAATATCAAGAGAAAGAGCATGGACCAGCACTTCTTGTTATGCAAAAAATAAAACAGGTCCTTGATCCGCAAAATATTTTAAACCCAAATAAAATATTCCAAATGAAGCAGTAGGGGATGATTTGATGAGGGTTTTGGAGTAATGGAAATAATGGGAGAAGAATAAGAACCCCCGAGAATCGTATATGTTCTCCGGAGGTTCTATTTTCTATGCTTAAAGACAACTGTCTCACGTGCCACAAAAAGTACGATAAGGTTGAGTGGAAGGCTCGGGCACTGTAGCGTATTCATATTGTTCAGGTGAATGGGCATAAGGAGAGGAAAGGGCAGCCAGCAGTCGTTCCATTACACGGTAATCCTCTTGTTTTACTGCAGCTTCTAATGCCTCTTCGACACGATGATTACGCGGGATAATCGCAGGGTTGTTATCTCGCATTAGCTGTTGTGAAGATGATTTTGATTCTTCTTGTCTGCTTAACCGTTCTTCCCATTTTTTATGCCAAGATGTAAATGCTTCACTTTTAAAGAAATCAGTATCTTTATTTGTATCGAAAGTTAAAGCAAGGAAAGTATTTGTATAATCTGCACGATATTTTTCCATCGTGTTTAACAGTTCTTCCATTAGCTCTTTATCTGTAGCTTCTTCATTGAATATGCCTAGTTTTGCTCTCATCCCAGCAAGCCAATGCTTCTCGTATAGTGGGCCAAATTTTGAAATGGTGTTTTGAGCAATTTGAGCGGCTTGTTCTATATCTGTATGGAGAAGTGGCAATAGAGATTCAGCTAATCGTGCTAAATTCCATACCCCAATATATGGCTGGTTTCCATACGCATATCGGCCTTGCATGTCAATGGAGCTAAATACGGTTACTGGATTATATGTATCCATAAAGGCACAAGGGCCATAATCAATCGTTTCTCCACTAATGGTCATATTATCAGTATTCATCACACCGTGAATAAAACCAACAAGTTGCCATTTTGCAATTAAGCTAGCCTGTCGCTCTATTACTTCTTGTAGCAGTGCTAGATACGGTGTTTCATGTGCTTCAATATGCGGGAAATGACGTTTTATTGTATAGTCAGCCAAACTTTTTAAGTCTTCAATTGAGCGGGTAGCTGCTGCGTATTGGAATGTACCGACACGTATATGGCTACTAGCTACCCGCGTCAAAATGGCGCCTGGTAATTCTGTTTCGCGAAATATGGATTCGCCCGTTGTCGTCACGGCGAGACTGCGAGTGGTCGGGATCCCAAGTGCATACATTGCTTCGCTAATAATATATTCACGGAGCATTGGCCCGAGTGCAGCGCGTCCATCTCCACGCCGTGAGTATGGTGTTCGTCCAGAACCTTTTAACTGAATATCAAATCGTTGGCCAGAAGGTGTAATTTGTTCACTAATTAGTAGTGCACGTCCATCTCCCAGCATGTTAAAATGCCCGAACTGGTGGCCTGCATATGCCTGTGCAAGAGGAGAAGCACCTTCAGGGACTTTATTACCAGCAAGTACAGCTACGCCTTCTTCACTTTTCAGTGCCTCCGCATCTAATCCTAAAGATGTTGCTAAAGAATCGTTCAGAACCACTAACTTCGGTGCACGTACAGGTGCTGGAAGAAGTTTTGAAAAAAATGATTCCGGCAGACGAGCATAACTATTATCAAAATTCCATCCAGTTTCTTGACGTTTTGTTTTCTTTTCCATTGTATCCCCTTTTCTCATTTTGAATTTGAATTGTTTTTCCAGTTCCTTATAGTTATGTGTAGTATATGTAAAACAATAAGATGAAAAAATGTTTTTTGTTTATCCCGCTATTTTAGGGCAGTAAGGCTCCCATCTCAAGATTCAGAGAGAAGCAAAGAAGATAGATGGGAGATTACCAGCCCGTAACAGTCCGATTGGTGATGGCTTATAATCAGTGGGGATGAAGAAACCCTTACTGATTAAAGTTCCACTTTATGACGCTACCTACGGACAGTGCGACTTCCGCATTAAGATATAGTGAAAAAAGAAGTGAGGTAGGAGCAGATTTGCTTATAAAATCCTTCATTTCATATTGTTCTGATATTTATAGTAACACTTTTAGGCAGGATACTAAAACATAAATTCTTTTTTACTTTTCATTTCTTATAATCCCTGTGACTCTGGTACTTATTCAATTATTTTCTTAAAAATTTCTTTATACTTGTATTCTCTTGTCACTTTTGTGAACTGCTATTTATTCATAACTTACATGAAAATTTACATAATGGATAAAGGAGTATCTTTATACTTGATAATATTTGATCATACACATAATTATATAACTATTTATCTATCTATACAGAAGAAAAACATATGCAATTATTCATATTTGTATGCTTTGTCTAAAAAATAATTGTATATTAAGTTATGCAATTTTATTTTGATATATTACGAATATTGAAAGGAGAAACAAAGATGAAGAAAACGGTTGTTACATTGCTGACTGCTGGTGCAGTTTTAGGTGCACCATTTTCAACTGCTTTTGCAGAAGAACAAGCGTCACAACAAAAAATTATGGATCAAATGGAAGTCGTACAAAAAGATTGGAATGACGAAAAAGGGAACCCGTCTTTCCTAGCGGGAGAATTATCAACTAAAAATGTACAGACTCAAAAGGAAGTCGAGAAATTTTTGGAAGATAATAAAGCTTTATTTAAACTTGACCCAAAAACAGACTTGACACTTAAAGAAGTGAAATCAGATGATTTGGGAATGAAACACTATGTTTACACTCAATCTATCAATAAGGTACCAGTTGATGGTGCAAGATTTATGATTCATACAAATAAAGAGGGTAAAGTAACAACAGTAAATGGAAATATACACCCGGATGCTGCGGAGAATGTAAGAAAGAATACAACTGCTAAAATTTCGAAAGAAGCAGCTCTTTCAAATGCGTGGAAACATATTAATCTTACAAAAAATGACACGTTAGTCGAAGGGAATGGAAATGTATTAGATAAAGTAAAAGACAACTTAGAATCTACAAGTGAAAAAGCTGATTTAGTCGTATATGAAAAAGAAGGAAAATATTATTTAACTTTTAAAGTACAATTGCAATTTGTTAAACCTTATGGAGCTAATTGGCAAATTTATGTTAATGCAGAAGATGGAACAATTGTTGATTCATATAATGCAGTTACAGATGCAGATATTGCTAAAAAAGGCTATGGTTATGGTGTATTAGGTGACCGAAAAGAACTAAACACTACTTATAATAGTACAAAGGGAAAATATTATTTACGTGATATGACAAAGCCTATGAATGGAGGAGTCATTGAAACATTTACAGTCAACCACAGTGATGCAGATTATCCGGTTAACTACTACCTATTAGATGATGATAATGCATGGATCAATAAAAATCAAAGACCTGCGGTTGATGCTCATTATCATGCAGGAAAAGTCTATGATTATTATAAAAATATTCATAACCGAAACAGTATTGATGGAAAAGGTAAAACGATTCGTTCAGCTGTCAATTATGGAACTAATGTCAATAATGCATTTTGGAATGGGCAGCAAATGATTTATGGAGATGGAGACGGTTATGAATTTATTCCACTTTCAGGTTCACTTGATGTTGTTGCCCATGAATTAACACATGCAGTAACTCAATATTCAGCTGATTTGCAATATGTGAATCAATCTGGTGCATTAAATGAATCTTTCTCTGATGTATTTGGATATTTTGTCGATCCAAACAACTGGGATTTAGGGGAAGCTGTATATACACCTAGAGTTGCTGGAGATGCACTTCGTAGTTTATCGGATCCAGAAAAATATGGACAGCCTGCTCATATGAAAGATTATCAATTTTTACCTCCTACTGAAGAAGGAGATAATGGGGGCGTGCATATTAACAGCGGGATTCCAAATAAGGCGGCTTATTTAACAATTAACGCTATTGGTAAAGAAAAAGCGGAAAAAATCTATTACCGTGCTTTAACAACTTATTTAACACCAACAAGTAACTTTAAACAAGCTCGTGCAGCTTTATTACAATCTGCAGCTGATTATGATGGTTATGATAGCGCAACATATAAGGCAGTAGAAAATGCTTGGAATCAAGTTGGTATAAATTAATTTATTATTCTATTCAACTAAGATATTTTATAAAATGCAATAGTAAAAATCAAAAAGGAATCCCTCACGGATTCCTTTTTCTGATTAAGTTTTTAGAAAGGTTTTTCTTTTTAACTTTTTGCACCAAACCCCTTTGGATTCTTTAAGAGTATATTACTTTGTCTCAAGTGGTTTCCATAATGATAAAGCAAATATCCAATTTGGATCTCCATTACCTTGGTAACTTTGAACAGCTTCATATAATTTGCCTTGGTATTCTACTTTATCGCCTTTTGTATATGCTTTGTATGGATCCCATTTTGCAAAAGATGAACTTTGCTCTTTTGTAGTTACAGTCAATTTATTACTTTCCATAGATTCATTTTCGGCTGTATCAATTGCAGTGACTGTATACGTATAGGTTGTATTTGCTTGTAGGTTTTTGTCTATAAAAGATGTAGTGTTGGTTGTCCCAATTTTAATCGGCTTACCTCCAGCTACCTCGCGATAGATTACGTAATGATCAACTTCTACATTATCCTCGGATGCACTCCACATTAAATTTACACTGGAATTTGTTACCTCCATTGCATGAAGGGTAGTTGGTTGCGTCGGTGCTTCTGTATCAGGAACTTCCTCCATGGTCTTTACTGTTATAGGCTGACTTTCTTCGGACATATTTCCAGCTACATCGATTGCTTTTATTGTATATACATATTCTGTATTCGTTTGTAATTTTGTATCTGTAAATGTGGTTCCGAATACGGAACCAATTGATTTTCCGTTACGGAATACTTGATATTCTTTTACGCCTATATTATCTGAGGCAGCATCCCATTTCAGCCCAATACTATGGGGAGTAACTTTTAGCACATGTAATCCTTGTGGTTTAGTTGGCGGTTGTTTATCACTATTGTCATTATTGATTAAATTAACATCGATTACATTATAAAAAGCATTACTAGTGTCCGCTACATCCCAAACCGCTAAAATGACATGATAACCGTTACGATCCGTAGGTACATTAATTGTATGAGATATATTATTTGATGCCGCAGAACCATTATGTTCAACAGTACCAATTGGCTCAAAATCAGCACGAGTTAAAGGTTTATTTGGATTCCATCCTTTTTTAGTAATATAATAGTGCCATTTACTTGTTGCATGTGGCGCTGTATATTTCCATGTAAATGTATTTGGTCCCCCTGTAATCGTGTTTTTAAACCAACGATCTACTGTTTGTTGGTCGAGAATACCGCCAAATAGGCCACCTGCAGAAGCAATTTTACCATCAATTGGTCCGCCTTGAGGAAATCCTTTCGGTGCTTCTAGACTTTGCGGTTCATACATTACGTTTCCACAATTTAAATTGAGTGCATCGTATTTCTGACTGCATAAAGCTGCGCGACTACTAGGTTTTTCAACGAATCCGTGTGCATATACATTTTCGGGAATTGTGAGCATTCCCATAATTCCGGCTACTAATATGGTAGCACTTATTCCTTTTTTTCCTTTACTTAGTTTTTTGAACTTAGATGATAGTTTTGTATTCATTTTTGTAACCTCTTTCCTTTTTTGTGACTAAGAGGGGTTTGATGCAAATAGCTAAGAAGAAAATTCTTAAATTCTTGTAAATGTAATGTAGCATACCACTTTAATGTTGCAAGAATCCTGCATGAACGGGTAGTAAGACTTCCGGCTGATTAAAGTTTCACTTTTTATCGGAAATACAAAGAGAAAGAAAAGTTTTAGAAACCATAGATTTTTATATATCAATTTTATTATATTTCTTTTTGTTTCAAATGAGTTCAATATGTTATGAATTGTAATAAAATGTTCAAATTAAATGTATGATTAGGGGAAAGATATAAACTTAAGTATAGGCTAGCGCCAAAATATATAGATTAATTGTTTCATATTTGTTACATATTGGAATTCAAAAAGGTTTTATGTGTAAGGAAAGATAAATAGCTATGAGGGATAAAATTTTGGCTAAAATTCTCGTTTTAAATATAATGTATAAGGATGTGGGAAGATGAAGAATGTGCAGAAAATTTTCATTCTAGTTGTATTTGTTTTATCTATTTGGAGTTTTTCTAGTATGAATAATGTATTTGCGGACGAAATACAATTTTCAGGTGTGACAGCTCCTATTGGAGTAAATGTACGCGATAATAAAAATTTGGCTGGAAATATAATAGAGCGTCTTCCGGGAAACCAGACTGTTCATTTTAATGGTTGGGAATATGGAGAAGCTGTAAAGGATTATTGGACAGGCAATTTAGATAATCGTTGGTTTTATTTTTATAAAAATGGAAAGAAAGCGTATATTGCTTCAGCCTTTGTGAATGGAAATCCACCTAATTCTGCAGCAAATTATAAATTATATGTTCCTAATATTCGACAACAACAATCAAATTGGTGTTGGGCAGGTACTGCTGTGTCTGTTTTAAACTATTTTGGTCAACCTACCAGCCAACAACAATTTGTTGGGTATGTAAAGGGAGGTTTATATAATGATCCAGCTACTTCTAGAGAAATACAACATGGTCTTGCTTATTTTGGTCTTACTTCAACAATTAGTAGTGGGGCTCTTTCTTATGATTGGTTTAAAAGCCAAATTAATAGTCATAAACCTATGATTACGCTAATTAACTGGAAAAATGGCGGGAATGTTGGACACTTTCTTGTGTTAGATGGTTATTTTAAAGGAGGCGATGGGACCGACTATATTACTTATATGGATCCTTGGTATGGTGATCACTATAATCATAACTTTGAATTATTCAAAAATAATAATAGATTTTGGTGGAATGAAACGGTTCAAAATATTAGTAGAGGGTATTAGATTACAATAAAGGGGAGAATGATTTTATGAAAAAAATATTGAAATTTGTCATTCCGTGTGCGTTGTTAAGTGTTGCAATTCTATGTATAAATAAAGCCTATGCAACAGATCGTCCAAAGGAAGATCCTGAAAAGATGGCATTAAAAGATTATCAACATAGTAAAAATATTTCATCGAAAGATGGAAAGCAACTTTACCAAATGAGTCATTTTACTTCTCATTCATCTGTAGAGACATCTACATTTTTCTTTCGTGTGTATGAACCAAAACAACCACAAGATATGATAAATAGTGCTTCTGAAAAATTGTCAGAACTTTTAATGCCTACAGATGAAAAATTATGGTTTATTCTGAATAGAAATAACCCGGAAGGTTTGATTTTTACAAATGATCAAGCACCTATACGTATGAGGGGAGAGAACCGTAGTAAAGATTTATATAAACTCTATCAGTCTATCCAATCAAATACAGAACAAATGAAAGAAATTGCTTATTTTGAATTTGAAGGACAAGGGTTATTTCTTGTTACGCATGAAAAAGGAGAGGAAGTATATGCTAGTGAGGGGGCTTCCTTTATTTTAGGAGTTCCATCCGGAGAGAAGCTTGCACCTAATGAAGTTATTTTAAAAATGAAAGAAAGAATTCTAGCATTATTAATAAGGTAGCGTATCTCATTGCTAGTGGCGTTACTCAAAATGGTGTAGTCGTGCAAGGGATTGGGGAAGATAAAATGTTTAATATTTTCTATTATGCCAATACAGATGAGTTAAATATGACTTCTAACTTCAAAGAACTAAAGGTAGCCTGTATTCGTGTAGCAACAAACTTATATGGTGAAAATTTAGCAGAAGTACAAGCTGTTCCACAAGCTTTCAAATCGTTCCCTACTAAAAAGGGAGCATATTCATGTAGAAAGATAGACTTTTGTATGGTTGTGCAATTGAAAATAGCTTATCATTTTTTATCCCGCTATTAAGCCCAACACTGATGAAAGTTTCACTGTATTAACAATTGCACAATTTATTTTGTATATTCATATTAACTTGTATTTTAATATTTAAATATAATATAATAGTGAAAAATATGAATAAAAGGGAGTTTTTTCTTGTGGATATTTATTCTAATACAAATGGTAGTACTCAAGTATTAGATCAGTCGCTTGTTTTAGCTGGATTAGAAGCGAATTTAGCGATGATTGAATTTAACCTAGATAAAGAGGTAATTTGGGTAAATGAACATTTTGCACAAGCTTTAGGGTATACAGTTAATGAAATGAAAAATAAAGTTCATCAACAATTTTGTGTTCCTAGTTTTGTAAATAGTAGAGAATATAATCAGCTATGGGATAATTTAAAACAAGGGATTAAGTTTCAAGAAAAAATTCAAAGAGTTACTAAAAAAGGGGAGTTAGTTTGGTTTGAAGCTACATACATTCCAATCTTGAATGAGCAGGGAGCAGTAGAGGCTGTACTAAAAATTGCAACAGATATTACACAACGTGAAAATCAAACAAGAGAAGTTGTTTCTCAGCTGAAAGATTTATCAATAGACTTAGGAAATAGAGTAAATGTTAATTCTAAGGAAAATATGGAAGCGCTCTATTCTTTGAGGGAAAAGGTTACTCTAGTAAGTGATATTGCTCAAATCATTAAAGATATTTCTTCCCAAACAAATATCTTATCTTTAAATGCAGCGATTGAAGCAGCAAGAGTAGGAGAACATGGACGGGGATTTGCAGTAGTAGCGGAGGAAGTAAGAAGATTAGCTAACAATGTTGAGAATGCAATCAAAAAAATCAATTCAAATGTAGAGAGCATTGTAAAGGGAGTAGCTACTGTTAACGATGTGAATAAAAAATTACAAGAAGAAGTGATTGATAATCAAGAGAAAATAAGTAAAACGATGGACGAGTTCGAAAAAATTGTAAATTGATGATTGAAGAATAAACAACATTGTATCAATTAGTAGATGAAAAAGGAGCTTTAATCATAGAATGAGTAGGTAGAATTTTTCTATGAGGATAATGTGCCGAAAACATAAAATAATAAATCACAAGCTAAAATTTTAGTTAAATTAAGTGGAGAACTGTAATTCAATATACTTTTTATCTAAAGAAGCCAGAAACGCTGTTTTCCTCAGCTTTCTGGCTTCTTTTTCTGTCTAATGAGTATTTTCTTATTGATATGGAATAAAGGTGTGATGATAGATAGGAAAAGTTGTGAAATGTTAAATAGGCAACTTTTTATCAATTAATACCAGAATATTTAGAGGATTAATTATTATAAAAAGAAATGTATATTCCGCTGAAAATCTTTCCTTAAGGAAAGATTTTTTCTGTGAAGAAAAATGTAGAAATTAATGAATATACACTTTTTGAAAAAAATGTAGATTGTCGTCTAATTATATTCATTTACAGATAGATAGAAATTGTCTAACAATTGAAGGTGTACAAAATCATTAGAGGAGATGAGAATATGTTTAAAAAAATTGTTATGGGGACTTTATTATTTGGAGGAATGATTGGGATTTATTGTAATCCAGCATCGGCAGCTCCCATACATTCAACATCAGAAGTGAAATCTTTAGATCGCAGCGGTTTATATTCTACTTTTTCACCATGGCAGTATTTAGGTCAAACTTCAAGGGAACTTCACATCAACACCAATGATCCAGAGATCTTAGCTGCTGAATTAGCGAAAGAAGCACCATTTTATGCGGACGAATTGTTTACAGTATGTTCTACCATTTTAAACGCACAAGTGAAAGTTGTATATTGGACAAGTAAGGAATGGGTAAGAATGCAAGATGGGAATTATGTATTCAAACATGAAATTAAATTTTATAGAGATAAAGAACGTACGCAACTCATTACAGAAATGGAGTCTTAGCTTCTTTAATTAATAGAGATTCAAAGAATTGTTATTTTCTATTTTGGAATATAAAAATAAAATGAATTAGCTTAAGGATAAGTTTTGAATCATCGTTTTCAAAACTTACTTTTTTTGTTTGTCATCTATCTCCTTTCTTCTCTCTGAATAATGAGATAGAATCTTACTGATTATAAATAGCAGGATAAACGAAATATAATTATAATACTATAAAAAAGAATGAATGCACATGTTAAGAGAGGAGACCATTATGGAACTTTTCGGAAAAAAAGTATTGCTATCTAAAGTAGCAATTCACGATTTGAATTTTATTTGTAGGATAGAGTGTGATTCGAATTTATGGTATTTTGAAGAATACGTAGAATCAGATGAAAATGTAATATATGAAGAGTATATAAGGAAAATTAAGGATACGGAACAACCAACAAATTATGATTTTATTGTAAGTATAGTTGAGGATAAGCACAAAATTCCAATTGGTTTAGCGCAAATATGGAACAATAGTGAATATAGAAAGAGTTGGGAAATAGGCTTTGCAATACTTCCAAGCTACCAGAGAAAAGGGTATGGAACTGAGGCAATTCAACTTTTATTACAGTTTGCTTTTGAAAAGTTAGATGCACATAAAGTGGTAGGGATGTGCAATGAGCATAATATAAGTTCGGCAATTTTAATGGAGCGTGTTGGTATGAGAAGAGAAGCTATTTTTAAGGAAGAGCTGTTTTGGCAAAAGAAATGGGTTGATCAATATTATTTTTCTATTTTGGAAAGGGAGTATTTTGGTAGAAACTAAAATTCGAAATACATTCAAGTAAACAAACTTGAGGCTTGAGGAAGTAATGTATAAAGCTTTTTTTTAAGAATAAGGAAATATAGAAAAGCTCTTCACTTATATATAACAAAAAATCTCATGAATTGTTAAAAAATATTCAAAAATTTTCATAGATTTGGTATGATTAAGTATGACAAGTTAATAGAGGCTGGAGATTTTGAGACAAGCCATAAAACAGTTTTTGGGTGCTAGTAGTGTGCTCTAAAGCGTTTTATGGCTTTTTGTTTAGGGAAATAAGCACAATAGGGAATACGATTACGATGAAGAAAGGAGTGACGATAAGAAAATTTTTAGTTACATAGAGTAGTAGATTGAAATGCTTTAGCAAGTGTGCAATGTTAGGATAGGTTTATAAAAACATATATGGGGTATTTCTTCTATTTCGTGTAAATCTCATTAACTTGTTGAAATTTGCAATATGGAAGGAACGAAAACATGAAAAAGATAATAAGTTTTTTAGTTATTTTCTTGTTAATTGGGAGTTTTGTTTACGGAGGAACGGTTGATGCGAACACAAATATGAAAAATAAGGTGCATGCAAATAAATTTTTAAATATTGCTCATCGAGGCGCCAGTGGACATGCTCCTGAACATACTTTTGCTTCATATGATTTAGTCAAAAAAATGAAAGCGGATTATTTAGAGTTAGATATTCAATTAACAAAAGATGGTCAATTGATTGCTATGCATGATACTGCTGTTGATCGTACGACAAATGGAACAGGTGAAGTGAGAGATAAAACATTAAGTGAGATAAAAGGTTTAGATGCGGGTTCTTGGTTTAATGAGGCTTATCCAGAAAAAGCAAAACAAGAATATGTGGGACAAAAAGTGCCTACACTTGAAGAAGTTTTCCAGAAATATGGAAGAAGTATGAAATATTACATTGAAACAAAATCTCCTGATGTGTACCCAGGAATGGAAGAGAAATTATTAGGATTGTTAGAAAAATATAATTTAGTTGGACAAAATATGTCCTCAAGTCGTGTTATGATTCAATCATTTAGTCAAGAAAGTTTAAAAAAGATTCATAATATGAATCAAAACATTCCATTAGTTCAATTGCTTTGGTACTATCCAAATGACAAGAATGAAATTGTTGAAGAGTCAAAAATTACATCTGCTCCACAGCATGTAACAAATAAAGAATTCCAAGAAATTAAAAAATATGCTGTTGGTATTGGACCAAACTTACGTAATGATAATGGAGAGTTAATCATTAATGAACCATATATGAAAATGGCTAGGGAGAATGGACTGCTCATTCATCCTTATACAATTAATGAGAAAGAAGATATGAGACTGTTAATCGGATGGGGAGCAACAGGCATGTTTACAAATTATCCGGATCGATTACATAGTGTTTTAAAAGAAAAATAAAGAGAAACGGAATAAAAGGTATACCATTGATTTAGGTATACCTTTTATTCCATTTTCATTTTTTTAGAACTCTTTAATTCACTACGCCTTTGAATACCTAAGAAAAAATGTCTGACTGTATCTTTCTTTTCGAGAATAAATATGGCGATGAAGAGGGGGACTGTTACTCCTACAATCGTATAAATTATATTCCCATAATCTATAAATTCAAGAAGAATTTTATTAACCCCTATGTGCATATACATAATTGCCATACTTTTGTTATTCATGAAAGAACAAAGTGATAGTACTTTTTTTGATTTTATAAGTTGAAATATTCCGCAATATGCGATCGTCATGATTAGCGGAATTACTATATCTAAACTATAATGATTATATGATACATATTTCATACTTAAATGATAATCCAGCAAATTTAGCTCTTGAATCGTAATCAGTCCCATTATCAATAGGGTGCAGAGTCCTGTAAGAACAGGGGGAATTTGTTTTAAATATGGTTTTATATAATATCCGATACTATAATATACGAGGGCAAGCATAGATACATCTATATTCCAGGGAATCCACACATGTAGAGAAGGCTCTAAGCCGCCCAAGGTGCTAATATACCTTCCTTCAATATGTGATATTATATATAAGAAAGCAATGAATAATAAGCGAGTGTGTGTT
Source organism: Bacillus cytotoxicus NVH 391-98 (assembly GCF_000017425.1). Classification (GTDB taxonomy): domain Bacteria; phylum Bacillota; class Bacilli; order Bacillales; family Bacillaceae_G; genus Bacillus_A; species Bacillus_A cytotoxicus. The sequence goes on along the minus strand of NC_009674.1, from coordinate 2,289,759 downwards.
CTTTTAAAAATAAGAAATATAATGAGGAATAATACTTGTGTAAAGAACAGACAAGTTATAAACCAAAAGACCCCGTAATAGCTTGAAATAAATCTTCCACCGAATAGTACTTTTCCGATATCCTCTATATACCAATGAAAAGAACTATTTCCTTGCATTAGCTCCTCTGCATAACGAATCATTGTAAAAAGACCTAAATACGTTATATAAGGGATGAGTAGACTATGTGCTCTTTTCTTTAAATAAGGTCCGACTTGTGACCATTGTTTTACTGGTTTAGACACATAACCACTAAACAGAAAAAAGGCGGGCATATGAAACCAATAGATATAAGTTATAAGGTTATTATGATTATAAGCATGCCCAGCAACAACAAGGATTAGCGCAAACCCTTTTGCTGAATCAAGCCACAATTCATGTTTTTTATCTATCATGTTTTCACTCCCTAATGGTATTTACAACATCTATTTTAGAGGGAATGAAAGCGAATTTTCCAACATGTTATTGGAGCTTAAAGCGCTGGTAAGCAAATAGAAATATTAGTAATAAAATAATGATTTTGTAACGAAAGAGAAAGATACATTTACTGTTAGGTAATTTTCTAATGAAATGATACATTTTCATTTATTCTATCAATAAATTTACGTAAAGCATTTGAATAAAAGGTATCTTTGCGAACGATAAACATAGTAGGGACCTTTGAAACACGTTTTGGCAAAAGTGTAAGTTCAAAAGGGTGTTCATTATTTTGAATGAGGGATTTGATCATGATTGCAACTCCCATACCTGATTTGACACAAGCGAGAATTGCCTCAATTGTTCCAAATTCTAATACTCGTTTTGGAATAATTCCCTTTTCATAAGCCCATGTCTCAAATAAATTTCGATAATAACATCCTTGACTAAAAGCGAGTAGATTCATTTGCCCAAGTTCTTTTAGAGAAGATAAAGGCGATTTACTAATGATAACGAGCTCTTCTTCTTGAAAGAAAAAGGAATCAAGGTCAGCATGATGAACTTGACCAGCAATACATGCTCCGTCTAGTTTTCTTTCAAGAACAAGCTGAATTAATTGCTCTGTTGAGTGAGTTTCTAAAATAAGATCAACTTCGGGATACATGTCATAATAGGATGACAATATAGAGGGAAAACGCACTGCCATTGTAGATTCTGTAGCGCCAATTTTTAATGTCCCTGTTGGATGCAATACATTATTTTGGATGGCTTGTATAGATTGATCCATTAAGGAAAGGATTTGCTGTGCATAAGACAATAAAATTTCCCCATTTGAAGTTAAGGAAACACCTTTCCCGTTACGGTAAAATAGCGGTACCCCAAGTTTTTTTTCTAATTGTTTAATGCGCATCGTTACATTTGACTGTACATAATTTAAGTTTTGAGCAGCGTGAGATATATTTTGTTCTTTTGCAACTTCGTAAAAAATAGTAAGATCTTTTATATCCATGGAAGACCTCCTAAAAGATATCAATTTTTTTGATGATTTTTATCATTAATACTTATTTTACATGATATCTGAACATTCATACAATAAAGTGTGTGGGGGAGGGATGAATTTGTTAAAACAAGAAAAAGTGACGGAGAGTGCTCATTTTTATAAATGGCTTGTATTGATATTAGCAACAGGAGTGCAAGCTAGTGCAACGCTTGTTACATATGGTGTAGGACCGCTATCTTTCTTTTGGAAAAAACTGTACAATCTAAGCGATATGCAGATGGGATTGTTGTTAACTGCTGTTAATATTGGACCGCTTTTTTGTATGCTTGTTGCAGGAAGGTTACTTGATCAATATAATGAGAAATTATTAATGGGAATGGGATCTATCTTGCTTGGCGGATCTTTACTACTTGTTCATCTAGCGGATGGCTTTATGGGACTATTCATTGTTCTTTGTTTTGTAGGAGTGTTCTATAGTACAGCGCAACCTGGAGGGAGTAAGGTCATTTTAAAATGGTTTCCAAAAGAAAATAGAGGGTTCGCTATGGGCATCAGGCAGGCGGGGATACCAATCGGAGGAGCAATTGCAGGGGGTATCATTCCGTTTCTCTCTGTAAAATTTAGTCTATCGCTTGCTATATATGTACTTTCAGGTATATGCATAATTGGAGGGATTTTGTTTTGCCTGTTTTACAAAGAACCTTTTCATTCTTCTAGTGAGCGTGTATGTAATAAGAAAAGCATTTCGTTTTTGCAACAGTTAAAGATGATTGCAAGTAATAAAAAATTATATCCTGTTTTGTTTACTGGAATTTGTATGATTTCGTTACAACTGGTTGTAGTGGGACAGTTTATGAAATTTTTAACTGCTACCACTTTTATATCACCTATTTTGGCAGGAAAGATATTTTCCATTATGTTATTTTGCGGGATGATTGGCCGCGTTGCTCTAGCGACGATTAGTGATCGTCTTTATGGAGGAAATCGAACTAAGCCGTTAATGATTTCTGTATTTGTTGCATGTTTCTGTGTCATTGCTATATTAAATATAAAGATAATGTCAATTGAATATATATGTATGGTAAGCGGGCTATTAGGCTTCTTTAGTCTCGGGTGGTTTAGTCTTTTTATCGTTGAAGTTACAGAAAATGCTAACGAAAATGAGGTTTCTTTCACTGTTAGTTTTGCTTTAACATTAAATCAAGTCGCAATTCTATTGGCCCCGCCTATCTTTGGTTTTGTAGTAGATAAGTGTGGATATACAGCGGCCTGGATTGGCATCGCTTTATGTATACTAGCATCAGGAATCAGTCTATTGATTCACTTGAAAAAAGAGCATAAATAGAACATTTTTTGCGATATACTACATAATCCGTTTTAGTAGGAAAGGTATATTATTTAATTTATTTTTATGTAATATTCTATTAATATGTACGTTTTTAGTGAGAATGTTATATGAAAAATTATGAATTATATAGAAAGATAAACAAATAACGGGTACCTATGTATGACAGGCACCCGTTATTTGGATTATAACGTTGAAAATTCTTCAACAAGTTTCTTAAAACGCTCTAATGCACTTTCAATTGGTTTTGGTGTTGTTAAATCGACACCCGTTTTTTGTAAAAGTTGAAGCGGATAATCGGAACTTCCACTTTTTAAAAATGCAATATAGTTTTGCTGGGAAAGAGGGTCGCCACTTAATAATTGCTCGGCAATTTGGATGGCAGAAGCAAATCCTGTTGCATATTTATAAACATAAAATGGACGATAAAAATGCGGGATTCTTGCCCAACCATATTTTACTTCTTCATCAAATATAACTGCTTCTCCGTTATATTCTCTAAACAATGTTTCGTATACTTCGTTAAAGCTTTGAGCATTAAGTGGTTTTCCTTCTTGTGCCATTTCATGTGTGATTTTCTCAAATTCTGCAAACATAACTTGTGTAAAGAAAGTGCCTTTAAACTTTTCGATAAAGTGATTGATTAAATGGTTGCGCACATCTATATCTTTCGCTTCTTTTAGTAAATGATGAATAAGTAATACTTCATTTACGGTTGAAGCAACTTCTGCAACAAAAATGGAGTAATGGGCAGAAATTCTCGGTTGGAAACTGTGTGAATAATGAGTGTGCATGCCATGTCCACATTCATGCGTCAATGTAAAGAGACTATTTAAGTCATCGTTATGATTTAAGAGAATAAAAGGGTGAACATCGTATGAACCAAAATTATAAGCACCCGAACGTTTACCAGGTAGTTCTCTCACATCAATATAGCGTTTATCTTTAAAACTTCGAAGTGTTTGAATGTATTCTTCGCCGAGTGGAGATAGAGATGCAAGCATGGTTTCAAATGCTTCCTCATAAGAGATGTCTTGTTTCACACCTTCCACTAAATCGACATGTAAATCGTATTGTCGCAATTCATCGAGTTGTAATTTTTCTTTTCGTAAATTGTTATATGTATGAAGCGATGCAATATTTTGTTTCGTTGTCTGAATTAAATTATCATATACTTCCTTTGGAACATTATCATCGAATAAAGACTTTTCTAAGGCTGAAGGATAATTTCTAATTTTTGAAATGGTGATATTATTCTTTATTGCTGCTGATAAAGTGGAAGCAATAGAGTTTTTCAGTTGTATATAAGGTTGATAGTACGCTTTATATGCTTCTTTTCTTTTGTCACGATCTTCATCTTTTATTAATTTCGCATACATGCCGCGTGTTAAAGGTACTTTTTTTTCATCATCTGCTGTAACAGTTCCAAATACAATATCTGCATTGTTAAGCATACCGTATGTATGCTGAGGGGAAGAGAGAGCTTCACCCATTTGGGACAAAATTTCTTCTTTATCTTTATTTAACACATGTTTTTTATAACGATATAATTCTAATAAATCTTCTTTATAATATTGTAGACCTTCGTTTTCTTCTATGTAAGAATGTAACGTTTTTTCTTCTATACTAAGTAAAAATGGAGAGAAAAAGGAGCTTGCTGCACTTATTTTCACATGTAATTGCGATGCTTTATCTAGAAGAGACTGTGCCTTTGTATCGCGTGTGTCAAGGTCTGACTGAAGGCGTGCATATGCATAAATGAGACTGAATAAGCGGGATATTTCTTCACGTTTCGTTAAGTAGGAAAGAAGACTATGGCTATCATGAATATTCCCGTTGAATGTTTTTAAGTCGTCTACGAATGTTTCCACCTTTTGATAGTCATTTTGCCAGTCTTGGATTGTTTGATAAATATCCGTTAAATCCCATTTTTCTTGATCGGGTACGTCTACTCTACTTTTGAATGTTGTCATAATCATGTCCTTTCTAATGATATAGTTTATCTACTCTCTATATAACTATGAAATACAACAAATTGCAAAAAAATACCTGCTATATATAAAAAGTCTTGTCAAAAGCGATAAAACTTTTTAAGGATAAACTATAATCGGATGTCAAATATTGCATGTAGTAGGTTTAAATATTGCTGCTTTGTGATCTTTTCTTTTCTTTTTTCGCCTTGTTTCGTTACAGTTAAGCTATCTTTTGTTAAAGAAACATGCCCATCAGAAGTTAGTTTTGTGATAAGAGGTACTTTATTAAAAGGAGAGTCTTTATGTTCGACAATTGTTTTTTGTGCTTCATTTACGATATTTTCATCCGCTTTTTCTATATAAAATGCATAACCTAAAGTCCACTCTTGAGAGGAAGCAGCATTTAGCAATTCATTATTTATTCTCATTTCTAAAACGTAGTTTCCTTTTGTAGTCGTTTCTTTTCGGATACGATAGTCGCCTGTAACAGAATGGACGATTTCACCAGAGAAAGGAACAGGTGCCAGCGGAAGGTATGAGCCAAAACCGACTTCAATTAAATAGGATTGTTTGTTGTGCTTTAGAACAGTTGCTACATGTCCAGAATCGACAGCCCAAGTAGCCGAAGCAGCATTATAAACGGTCCCAGATACGAGATGAACATCAAACCCGCAATCTTTAAGGAAATAATACATTATCGGGCCCAGTTCATAACATAGACCACCTCGGTTGTTTACTAAAATTTTTTCTTGAAGATGTTCTTTTGATATTTCTTTCACTTTACCTTGAATAATATCCAAATTTTCAAATGGAACGGTTTGCGCCATCGCGTAAAGAATTTCATTTAAATCTTCAAATGAAATTGATTCTTTTTCTTTTATATGCAGTCTAGAGAAGAATTGTTTTTGGAGATCTGTCATGGGAATCACTCCTTATATTTGTTATATACTCATTGTACTGAAGGTAAGGAAAGAAAGCATCTGTCATGTATGAAGTGAAATATACTTATGGTGAAAGCGTGACAAAATGACACCTTTACATGGATTGGAACATATAGTATGATAGTTGCAATAAATTAGATTTTAATGAGTGGACATAAATGAATGAGAGGTGCTTTTTGTGAGTGTGGTAGGTTCTAAATAGGAACAATTGAATGAAATAAAACTGGTAATAACAAGGGGAATTTTCTATTAAGTATACCCCTTAGTTTGCCATGGATTTATTTCAAAACCCTATGAAGATACCTACTATACTTTATAAAGCGTGTAATGATGATGGGATTGCCGTGTTTTTTTACGGTTTCTTTCATGATATTTTACACATGCCTTGTAAATGTAACGAAAGCTGCGGTATCTCCGCAGCTTTTTTTGTACCCATTTGAATAAACCAAAATATATGACCAGCTCATTAAAATGTAATGAGTAGGTATCTTCGTTTATGATGTAAATCAATCATAGTGAGGAGAAAAGACAGTGAATCAAATGACTTTTGAAAAGTTGCAGTACAATGAATTGAAGGACATTGTTAAATCTTACTGTGTAAGTGGGTTAGGAAAGCGATTATTGGATCAATTAGAGCCAAGTACAAATATAAAGGTAGTACGAAATCGATTGAATGAAACGACGGAAGCGCGAGCGATATTAGATGCAGAAGGACATGTACCTTTTTTAGGTATTTCTAATATTGATAACATCATGCAAAAACTAGAAAAAGGAATGATTCTAGAGCCAAGCGAGTTCGTGAGTGTTTCAGATTTTTTACGGGGCTGTCGCAAGATTAAAAAGTTTATGTTAGATAAGGAATTTTTTGCACCAATGCTCGCAGCGTATGCAAATTCTATGTCCGAGTTTAAAAGCATAGAGGAAGAAATACAATTTTGTATAAAAGGAAACCGTGTTGATTCTGCTGCAAGTAAAGAATTAAAACGAATTCGAAATCAAATGGATTCGGTAGAGGGAAAAATAAAGGAACGGTTAAATAAATTTTTAAACAGTAGTGCAAATAAGAAGTATATACAAGAATTCTTCATTAGTAAAAAGGACGACCGATATACGATTCCGGTGAAAGCATCTTATAAAAATCAAGTTGCAGGAACAATTGTTGCAGTTTCTTCTAAAGGTTCTACTGTTTTTATAGAACCAAATACTGTTACAACATTAAACGTGGAACTGGCAAGCTTACGAGCGGAAGAAGCGATGGAAGAATATCAAATATTAGCAACTCTCTCAGGAATGATATTAGAAAACATATATCAAATCAAAATAAATATAGAGCTAGTGAGTCAATATGATTTAGTATTTGCCAAAGCAAAATTTAGTAAGCAAATTGGCGGAATAGAACCCAAGTTAAATGATTACGGGTATATAAAGCTCGTTCATTGCAAGCATCCGCTTTTATCAGGAGAAGTGATACCGCTAAATTTTGAAATTGGTCAAAAATATCGAAGTTTAATTATTACAGGACCAAATGCTGGGGGGAAAACGATTGTTCTGAAAACAATCGGATTATTAACATTAGCGGCAATGTCGGGGTTTCATATTGCAGGAGAGCGAGAAACGGAGATTGCTGTTTTTGAACATATCTTTGTAGATATCGGTGATAATCAAAGTATCGAAAATGCACTAAGTACATTTTCATCTCATATGAAAAATCTTTCGGAAATTATGGAAGTATCAAATAATAATACGCTGTTATTATTTGATGAAATAGGCAGCGGTACGGAACCGAATGAGGGAGCTGCGCTAGCGATTTCTATTTTAGAAGAGTTTTATCATATGGGCTGTATCACTGTCGCGACGACGCATTATGGTGAGATTAAGCGATTCTCAGAAATGCATAGTGACTTTATGAATGCAGCGATGCAATTTCATAGTGAAACATTGGAACCGATGTATCAATTATTAATTGGAAAATCGGGAGAAAGTAATGCACTTTGGATTTCTCGAAAAATGAATGTACGAGAACATGTATTGCAAAGAGCAAAAGAGTACATGGAAAACAAAGAATATCGTTTAGAAAAGCTACATGAAGGAAAAGTAAGAAAGCCTAAAATTGTAAAGCAAGCGGTAGAAGAGGCATATGCATATAAAAAAGGAGATCGCGTGAGATTATTAGATGATGATGAATTTGGAATTATATACCGAGAGAAAGATAACTTCTCCAACGTTGTCGTGTTTTCCAAAGAGCGGTTTATAGAAGTAAATAGTAAACGGATTGCTTTAGAGGTCGAGGCGAAGGAATTATATCCAGAAGGTTACGATTTAGATACGTTGTTTGTAGATTATAAAGAACGAAAAATGCAGCATGATATAGAGCGTGGATCAAAAAAAGCGCTGCGTAACATTCAAAAAGAAATAAGAAAGAATAAAGGATAAGAGGTTATGCCAATAATTGTTAGACAAGAACGTGAAGAAGAGTATAAAAAAACAGAAGAAGTTGTACAACAGGCATTTTTACATGAAGAGTTTAGCGATAAGAGAGAGCATGAACTTGTAAGTCGTATTAGAAAATGTGATGCGTTTATTCCAGAATTATCATTAGTGGCGGTGGATCAAGAAATTATTGGTCATATCCTTTTATCTAAAATTCAAATAGTAGATGGTGATAAATGTATAGATTCGCTAGCACTTGCTCCAGTATCTGTTGCACCAGGGTATCAGAAAAAAGGAATTGGAAGTTTGTTGATTTCAAATGTATTAAGAAAAGCAAAAGAGCTTGGATACCATTCTGTCATTGTTTTAGGGCATAAAGAGTATTACACGAAATTTGGTTTTAAACCGACTCACCTATGGGATATACGTGCACCATTTGATGTGCCAGGCGAAGTGTTTATGGCAATGGAGTTAACGGAACATGCTCTTCAAAATGTGCAAGGTGTTGTTCAATATTCGGAAGCTTTTTCTGGATAGTACAAAAAAGGTAGCTAGAGAATTTCTTCTAGCTACCTTTTTGATGTGTAAATTGAAATGATTAAGGAATGAATCAAATCTTTCCTGTATTTTTTCGACTTTTTAATAATCGGTGTGCTTAGCACCAATTTCTAAAGAGAACGTAGTTGGGTTTTAGACATGTCATCAGTAAATGAAGAGGCAGCAGAGTTAAAAGAATTGCACGGTAGTGTGCATCAACTGCAAAGTGAAGTTCAACAGCTTAGACATGAAAGACTGGTTGTAGAAATTAAAAAAGGTGTTCAATGATTGGGGGATTGTGGTAACAAACAAGGTTTGCAGCACATCGCTGCAAACCTTGTTATATTAAATAACGTAAATATATATAAGCATGTGATAATAATAATGCAATGATGGTTAACGGTAAGCCAATTTTTAAGAAATCAAGGTAAGAAAATCTATGTCCTTCACGGTTCGCAATACCTGCTACGACCACGTTTGCGGATGCTCCGATTAAAGTTCCGTTTCCGCCTAGGCAAGCGCCGAGTGATAGTGCCCACCAAAGTACTTCGATTTGTGGCGAATCAACAGATAAGCCAAGCCCTGCTGCCAAGTCTTGAATAAGCGGAATCATCGTTGCGACAAATGGAATGTTATCAATGGTTGCGGATGCAGCTCCTGATACCCATAAAATAAGCATAGCTGCAAAGCCAATATCACCATTTGTTACATCAATTACGTCTTTAGCAAGAGATGAAATGAGCCCAATATCGATTAATCCACCAACAAGAACAAATAATCCGGCGAAGAAGAAAATGGTTACCCATTCAACGTGGGCGAATACATCTTCTAATTTGTGCTGCTTCACGCCAATTAGCATAAGGAGCGTCGCACCAGTCATTGCGATAACCGCTGCATCCACATGAATAATAGAGTGAAGAATAAAGCCGAGAATCGTTAAACCTAATATAGAAAGAGATTTGACGAGTAAGCTTTGATCACGAATATAGTCTTTTTCATTTAAAGCCATAAGTTTTGCAATTTGTTCAGGTGTTGTTTTCAATTTTTTCCTATACATAAAGTAAATAATAGTTAACGTAACGATAGAAATAATAAGAACAATGGGTGCTAAATTAAGTAAGAAAGCATTAAAATCTAGATGCTTATTCGCTGATCCAATCATAATATTTGGTGGGTCGCCAATTAATGTCGCTGTACCACCAATATTTGAAAATAATACTTCTGAAATGAAGTAAGGAACAGGTTGTACTTTTAACATGCGTGTAATGGATAACGTAACAGGGACGATTAATAAAACGGTTGTAACGTTATCTAAAAATGCGGAACCGACGGCAGTTAATAGGGATAAAAATAATAAAATGCGAATGGGCTTTCCGCCTGCTGCTTTTGCTGCTTTAATCGCTACATACTCAAATACGCCTGATTGACTTGTAATATGAACAAGAATCATCATGCCGATGAGAAGGGTAATTGTTTCCCATTGAATATGAGATGTAAAAGCAGTATGTAAGTCTACAATGCTAAAAATAATCATAATAGCAGCACCGAACAGTGCAATAACAGCACGGTTCAATTTTTCCGAAATAATAAATCCGTATGTAATTAAAAATACGGCAATTGCAAAATAATATTGCAGGTTTGTTACTTCATGTGCTGAATGTTCCAATATGTCACCTTCTTTAAAATATGTATTCAATTGTCGAATTTATCCCTCCGCATAAAATATATTGTAGCAAATTAAAAAAGGAAAGAAAACGTTTTGCAATTGTAAGCGAAAACAAAATTTCACATACTATAAATTTGTAAAATAAAGTGCAAATTATTAGGAAAAGTAAGCATTCTGCTCTAATATAGAGATAGCAATTTACATTATTTTTGCGTAAAATGTTTTAAAGAGGTGAAATCCGATGGAAATAGTAAAAGATAAAACAGTTGTTCAACATGAAATTGAACGTTTTGTAAATAAAGATGTATATATTCATTTAGAAACAACAAATGGAGCATACGCTTCACATTTTAATGAAAAGATGATGACAGTTGGGGCATTCATTCGTAATGCTATCATTCGTTTTGAACGTGGTAAAATTGTTGGAACGAATCCGTACCGAGTTGGTCTGAAAATGGATCACGGCTGGGTATACGCTGAAGGTATTACACATTGGGAAGTGGACGAGCAAGGTCGTTTGTTACTTTCAGGTCATGATAATAAAGGGCGTCTGGCTGTAGCTCTTGAATTAAGCTTAACACCATTTAAATAAGAAGGAGGGGAAAATATGGAGAAACATGTATTAGTTGTATTTCCACATCCCGATGATGAATCCTATGCAGCAGGAGGAACAATTAGTTTATTAACAAGACAAGGAGTACCTGTAACATATGCGTGCGGAACGCTTGGTCAAATGGGAAGGAATATGGGGAAACATGTATTTGCAAACCGTGAGACAATCTCAAGTATTCGCGAAAAAGAATTAAAAGATGCATGTGAAGCAATGGGGATTACTGATTTAAGATTGCTCGGATTTCATGATAAAACATTAGAATTTGAAGATGTAGATTTTGTAGCTGATAAAATTGAAGCTGTCATTCGTGATGTGCAACCATCAAGAATTATTACATTCTATCCAGAACATGGTGTTCATCCAGACCATGACGCATTCGGACGTGCTACAGTTCGCGCTGTATCTCGCATGCCAAAAGAAACGCGTCCAGTGATACATGCTGTTGCGATTACAAAAAATCGTGAAGAAGTATTAGGAGAGCCGGATATTGTAAATAATATTAGTGAAGTCTTTGATCAAAAACTAGCAGCTTTGCGTGCGCATCGTTCGCAAACAGAAGCAATGCTAGAAGAAACAGAAGTGAAAATTCAAAATAAAGATGCTGCAGCATTAAAATGGTTGCAGATTGAAGAATTTTGGATTTATAAATGGGAATAGACAAGAAAATCGTTTCTTCTCATATTCCTTACGTATGAAAGAGATACCATTATGCGGTATCTCTTTTCTATTAGATAGGCACATTTTAAATGAATAGAACATACACTTACAGAACATCTTGAAAAGAGGGGGCTAAAGTATGTACTATTCATATGAGGATGTATACGGCTATTTTCGAGATGGTTATGAGTTAAGTGGAGAAATCGTTGCATTAGTTAATCCGTACGTTGTACAAACATTACAATCTATTGTAGGAAGAAGAATTACAGTTGAAACGATTCGAGGAAGTGTGAGTGGAACGTTAAGAAGTGTAAAACCAGATCATATTACATTAGAAGAAAAAGAAATACTTACATTTGTTCGCATGCAACAAATTGTATGGTTCACTCCTGAAAAATAAGAATACTCACAAAGAAAGATAAGAACCTACTATCTTTATGTATGGGAATTTACAATATATGTTATCTTAATGTTTATGAAGAGAAATAGTAAAAATGATAGCTTCACTCATACCCTCCTATAGATATTGATATGAGGAAAATGAGGTGCTTATTTTGTTGTTGTATAATCACATTTCTATCATGGTCCCTCCCATTCCGTAGCAAAAGAACGTTTTAATAATCTGAGATTTTCTAAGTTATAGGAGGGGATTAGAAATGAAAAAAGTCTCAGTGCTATCGCTATTGTTAATGATTATTCTTGTAGCATTTCCACAAATTAGTGAAACAATTTACACGCCATTTTTGCAAAGTACCTGAAGATGAAGAATCTTTTTCTTACTCTCTTGATGCAAATTTAATTGTAAAGGAGACAAAAGGGACATGGAGTTATTATGATTTGAATGATGAAGAAGTCAATCATTTATTGTCGGAAGAGCTTTGTTGTGTATTTTGAAAAACTGGAAGCGGTAGTTGCTGCTCAGTTTTTGTATTTCATAAATCAAAAAAAGTGGAGGTTTTCTTCATCCCCCACTGATTATGAGGCCTCACCAATCGGGCTGAATGAAGTTGGGGAGGAATGAGTATGCAATATGTACATGTCGGAATTTATGTAAAGCATTTGGAGTAATGACTGGGAAGATAAGAATGAATGGGATTTTTTCGATACGAGATGAATCATGAAGTTCTAAACATTTCTAATGAAAAAGAGAGAAATGTTTAGAACTTCATGTTGTGAAAACAAAAAAACGATTTATTTCTTATGTACAGGTAATTCTTGTCGCAGTCAAATCGCCGAGGGATTCAGGAAAAAATATTTAGGAGACAAGTGGAATGTATATTTTCTGCAGGGATTGAAGCACATGGCGTGAATCCAAATGCTATTAAGGTCATGAAAGAAATAGATATTACAAATCAAACGTCTGATATGATCGACTATAATATTTTACACAATGCAGACCTTGTTGTAACACTTTGTGGTCATGCAAATGATGTATGTCCTGCCACGCCTTTACATGTCAAACGTGTTCATTGAGGGTTCGATGATTCAGCAGGGAAAGAATGGGATGTATTCCAAAGAGTACGGAGTGAGATTGGAGAGCGAATTAAAACATTTGCTGAAACAGGAGAATGATTTAACCTAAAAAAGAGGCTTCCTACCTATAGGAGAGCCTCTTTTTTACATTATATTTTGAATGATTTTTTTAATAAAATCATAAACCAAACAAGACTTAGACCAATAAGAGAATGAGAAACTGCTACGATATACGTTAAGCCTTTAAAATCTGCACCATTTAGTTGAAGGAGTCCTCGTGTTGCCATGGAAGCAAGGGTTAATATTAACCCAATATTATGAACGATAAACCACATATCAAAACCTTTTATTTTATGGAATGCAAATGATTTTGCTAATGCTAGAGTGATTAAAAAGAATAAAAATCCTAGTACGAGCGTATGCGTATGTAAAAGATTTAGTAGAGTAGAGCCGAGAATGCCTTTTGCTTTTGCGTATTCTCTCGCAAATACACCAGCTAATAACCCGATAATCAAATATACAAACGATGCATAATATAATTTTTTCATGATTATGTTCCCCCTTGAAGTAGTCATGTTGTATTTGAAAGTAATAATCGTTACATATTTCTATGTTTTTAAACACTTCCTCTCATTTAACAAAGAGACTGCAATGAAATAGATATTCGGTAGTATCCTTATAATCTCACTTTTTGATTTTCCAAGGAGAAGCGAATAGATACAGCAACTTAACATCATGTCATGCATTAAGTTCTAGACTTGTTCTCTGTTCTAGTAACAAGTGTCAGAGTCTGAGTGATAAAAATGATAAAACTCCCAAATTTCTAGGAGTCATGGTACAAAAACGAAAAGTGGCAATCATTGTAATTATAGGATATCTGTCTATACAAAACAATTGAACGTTATGTGAAAACTTATTTTATAGCGAAGAAATCCCCTTGATTTGTAAAAAGAAAATTTATATGATGGAAGAAAACGTATGAACATATGAACATATATTCATGTGTTTTAGGACGAAAAGAGGGATGCACATGTTAGATGTGATTATAGTAGGAGCAGGTCAGGCAGGTTTAGTTATGGGGTATTACTTGCAAAGAGAAAACAATCACTTTGTCTTATTAGATGGAGAAGAGCGAATTGGTGATGTATGGAGAAAGCGATATGACTCTTTGCAGTTGTTTACACCGAGAGCTTATAGTGCATTGCCAGGTATGAGTTTAGCTGGAAAGCAAGATGGATATCCAACGAAAGACGAAATTGCCAATTATTTAGAAGCATATGCAAAACATTTTTCTATACCAGTAAGGTTACAGATGAATGTTTCAAAGATAAGAAAAAAGGGGGATACATTTGAAGTCTATACTTCAGACAAGGTGCTACAAGCGAAACAAGTGATTGTTGCAGCAGGTGCCTTTCAAAAACCGTTCATTCCCTCTGTTTCCAAAAATCTTTCCAATGATATTTTTCAAATTCATTCTTCTCAATATCAATCACCAAAACAGATTCCTGATGGGCCAGTTCTTGTAGTTGGCGGTGGAAACTCCGGGACACAAATTGCGGTAGAGCTTGCGCAGTATCGCGATATTACGATTGCTGTTAGCCATCCGCTTTCTTTTTTACCATTAAAAATAATGGGAAAGAGCATTTTTGCTTGGCTTGAGAAAATCGGACTACTATATGCCGGAACCGATACGAGACGGGGAAGATGGTTTCAGAAACAGAAAGATCCCATATTTGGTTTTGAATGTAAGAGATTGATTCATAATGGGAAAATAACAGTAAAATCAAAGGTAGTAAGTGCATTGCAAAACAAAGTAATCTTTTCAGATGATAGCACATATGAAGTGCAAAATATAATTTGGTCCACAGGATTTATACCGAATTATCAATGGATTGAAATAGAAGGTGCAGTGAATCAAGCAGGTATGCCAATTCATACAAGAGGAGTTAGTGTAGTGTCAGGATTATACTATATAGGTTTACCTTGGCAACATCAAAGAGGTTCGGCGCTTCTATGTGGTGTAGCGCGAGATGCAGAGTTTATATTGTCAATCATAGAAGGACAAAAAAAGGATCGGTAACAAATCGTACCGATCAACTATATGTACATGAATTAGGAGAGGCCAATCTTTTATTACATTCATTATAAGTCATTTTAAGCAATGCGAAAATAGGAAGGGGAGCTTGAAATGTTGAGAAAGTTTTTTGTGATGAAACATAAAGAGAATGAAGAGTGCTCTATAGGAATAGGAACGGATTAGATGTATTTTTTTGAAATGATTTATGATAGATTGATAGCAAGAAGGGGAATTCTGTAAAAATGTTTTTTGATAAGTAAAGAGAGGGATGTAAGATGAAATTTGATGATCAACGCTTACTTGGAATTCGATTAGGTTCTCTACTAATAACAGAAGAAAATCAGTATTTAGTTATAAAGAAAAAGGATCATTATTCAGTATTAAACATTAAAACATTAGAATGTACACCGCTTGAAGTATCATTAGAACACATAGAAGAGATGCTTCAGGAAGACTTGCAGGAACATATACAAGAAATTATTGCACCAGAGCATTTAAAAATTGTTGCGAAAAATATTCTATAATGTAATAAATACACACTGTTTGTAAGGCTGATGTGATAAGACATCAGCCTTATGATTATGCGCTATATACACCATTTCAAAATAAGTCCCGCATGTACAAGGCCACCGCCAAATCCATATAAAAGTAATGTATTACCAGTAGTGATTTTTCCGTCTTTCAACCCAATATCAAGTGCTAGTGGAATAGAAGCAGCAGAAGTATTTCCGCAATATTGTAGACTCATAAGCGTGTTATCAAGAGAAATACCTGTTCGTTCACAAATGGATTCGATCATTCTTAAATTCACGCTATGTGGAATGAACCAATCAATATCGGTTACATGTAAATGATTTTTCTGTAGTAATTTTTGTACACCTTGAGGAACAGTATTTACAGCCCATTTGTAGACGGCTCTTCCGTTTTGAACGAGATAAGGTGTGTCTTGTAATTGTGCTCCATTCATCGTTTTAGATAAAGCTGTTTGATATAAATGAATTCCCCCAGAACCATTAGATCCCATATAAGTTCCTAAAAAACTAGGATTATGTTCGTCATATTCTACAAGAGCTGCACCAGCGCCGTCCCCGAAAAGGATGCAAGTAGTACGATCGCTATAATCTGTAATTTTTGACAGTGTTTCAGCGCCAATTACGAGTATCTTTTTGTTAGTCCTTGAAGTAATAAGGCCATTGGCAACAATTAATCCATAAACAAAACCTGCGCATGCTGCACTTAAATCAATTGCTCCTGTATGAGGGATGTCAAAATGAGTCTGAACTTGACTTGCGGTATTGGGGAACATGTAATCTGGTGTAGCAGTCGCAACAATAATTAAATCGACATCATCAATTGAAACATGGAATCGATCGATTAAGTTTTGGACAGCTTGAATGCATAAAGTTGTAGAGAATTCATTAGAGGAAGCGATTCTTCGTTCATGCATACCAGTTCGCTGAACAATCCATTCATCTGTCGTTTCTACAAGGTTTGATATATCTTCATTTGACAATACTTTCTCAGGCACATAAGTCCCAACAGCTGTAATTCGCGCTTTTGAATACATAATGACACCTACCTTTATTACTAGGTTATAAAACTTAATATAAATTGTATTATAATTTTTATGTTAATTCAATCATTTGTGAAATTCTAATTATTATTAAAAGAAAAAACAATCCTATTTATCTCCAAAAATATGTAGTAATATTTGAATGTAGAGGTTTTTATTACATGTTATTAACTGTTTAGATAATAAAAAAATAGTGTGGAAATTTAAAACAATAACGCTAAATTTAGAATAATAAAAAACATTTCAAGTATCCTTATTTTTGTATTCAATATATAGCTTTGTTTTTCTTTCATTTACATTAAAGGGGATAGAAATGTCCATTGCATATGCAATTTGGTCAGAAATGGGAATTGTTACAATTACAATCGTTGATTTCTTTTATTTGGGGGAAAATATCAATTTGATTAAGGGATTGGCGATTTTTTATTAAGGTATGAGCCATTACATTTTTCAAATAATGAAAGTGCATTATTTGGCTTTGTTGCAATTAATCACTATTATTTCTTATCTTTATTCGTTTTGCCTATGACAAAAATAAAACTATGCAATAAGGCATAGGATGCTGTTCAATTATAGGGCCCGTTTCTTCAGTAAGCGCAGTTTAACATATACAATTATATATTGAGTGAACAAAAGGGGGAAAAGTAAAGTAATGCAAAATCTAGAAATAAAAGAGAGTAAACTACTTGATGAAGATATTGAAGAGCTTTCTGAACTTTTGAAAACTGTAGTAGATGATGGAGCGTCAATAGGTTTTTTACCTCCACTGGAACAAGAAGAAGCGATAAAGTATTGGCAAACTGTTTTAGCACCGGAGGTAATATTGTTTATTGCCAAAATCAACAATAAAGTGGCGGGTAGTGTTCAATTGCATTTAATTACAAAGCCAAATTTAGTTGAATAACATAGCAAAAAGTGATCAAACTTTATTTTAAACCTACATTAAAATGACTCAAAAACTCTTAGCGTGGTTATTTTCCAAAATGCTGACGATACCTTATGTTCATCAACCTAAGATTTTTTCATTCCCCCATAACGAAAATTTTATGCATCGTTGACTACTGATAACGAGAATTATGTAAATGGAGCTGCCCATGTGGACAGCTTATTTACATAATTTTCGTTGTCGGAAGTCAATGAATCTCTTTTTACAAATTTAGATAATGCGTAGTGTGTGGGTAGATATCACTTTTTAGGAATCCTGTGGAGATATAGAATTTGTCAGCCTGCTCTGTGTCTGTATAAAGTACCAAGACTTTATAATGCTTTCTCGCATCACAAATGATGGTATTTAACAGGAGCTTTCCTAACCCATTTCTCCGATTATTTTTGGCAATGTAAAATCTCCTCAATCGTCCAATCTCTTGTTTCTTTGAGGATGGATCTATATTAAGTCCTCCAATACCCACTAATACATTTTCTTTGTTAAATACACCATATAAGGATTCTCCGGGTTTATCAAAAATGTTGATACCAGCCTTATAATCATTAACTAACCTTTCAAGAAAACGAAAGCCATCTTTCTTGCTCTCTTGTACTAAATGAGTGAAATCATTATAAAAGAGATCTTGTACCTTTCTGATTTCAAAATCTTTCATATTTCCCTCCCTGATGATTAAGTCTGTAGACTATATTCTTGTTAAAAAAGAGTAATCCCTTTCTGTATATTCTATACATGCCCGGTTAACTTAACGTCTCATTATAGGAATCATACCCGCGGAACCGCCTAGTTCAAGTGTTCATGAATAAATATTTATTTTATATTTTTAAGACATTAAAAGGGTCTAGCCTCTCGCTTCGCTTACCCCAGCCAACCACCAAGTTATGTCGTGAAATTACTGGTAAATGGGCTTACATACTCTTTGACAGGTGTAGAAATCACCTCCTGTTATTTGCATGCAACGCGCAAAACAACTTGGTTCAGATGAATATCACATGATTGCAGGAGAATTTGAGGACATTTCTACCGGTCCTAATGGTTCTGGACCGGGTATTGGTATCGGAATCTCTGGTATAGTTGGACAAGTCTTTATGGTACATTGTTGTTTATAATAGCAAATCGGTCTATTTCCAAAATAAGCACAGTCAAGTACTGGAAAACAGTTTATACAGTACATAGTTTTTTCTCTCCCTTTAATTCATATATTAATCTAAGTGTAAATTAAGGTTTTATAAGGTATTTTAAGAGTTTTACATAGTCATTCAAATTATAGATTATGAGTAATTTATCTAATGTGATTGGGTAGTTTTAAGTTTTTACTTGTCTAGGGGGAAAGTACTAAATAGACAAGATATTTATTAGATTTTTTAATTTAGATATTTATTTAAAAAAGTTAAATATTGATTGGTTAATCGCCCATACATAAATTGTAAATGGGCATATGTTTTATAGGAAATGGAGTGTATTGGAGGGATTTTTATGTTTTATGACCAATATAGTTATAATTTAAACTTTCGTGGTCCTGTTAACACTTTTTATGAACATATTAATGGGGCAGGTTCTTCTTTCACAATGAACTCAGGAGAATTTAAAGAAGTTTTGGAAGACTGGTGGAGTGATAGAATTTCTTCTGTGCTTGTTGCACCTCTTACTTTAGTGGTTTTATATCAACATAGAGGTTTCGGGGGGAGAGTTAGGTATCTTGTAAATACAGGGAATTCTCCTCAACTTTTTAATCTTGTAGAAGGTGGTTGGGGGGACAATACTTCATCAATTAAAACATATAGACTTTGTTATTAGGTGGAATATGGACATTTTAACATTTGTATTTTAGTTAGGTATTTTTTTTATTAATCCAAAGCATAGCTTTGGATTAATAAGGCATTCATCCAATTTTATATGGACAATTATCTAAAAACTTTACAGTTAAATATAATGTCATTGACTGCGAAGTTGTATCAATAATTAATATTAAGATGATTAATATAGCCTAAAAAAAGAGTATTGGAGAGATGTTTATGTATTATAATCCAAATAACTACAATCCAAATAACTATGATCCAAGTAATTACAATCCAAGTAATTACAATCCTGATTCTTATGAAAATATAGATGTTAGACAAAGTACAGTCGAATTCTTTGAACATATAAACGCAACTGGTTCGTCATTTAATGTAAATCTAGGAAATGATGTAGAATACGTCGGAGATGTGTGGAATGATAAAATTTCTTCTGTAAGATGCCCACCTAGATCTTTAGTAGCTTTGTATGAGCATAGAGGCTTCAAAGGTAGGATTATTTTACTAATAACTAGAGGTAACAATTCACGTGTGGTTAATCTTCATACGCATTTAGATTTTAATGATCAACTTTCATCGATTCGAACTTTTCGAATTTGCTAAAAGAGCTTCAGATTAACCCTCACTTAAATATGTCAAATAACTAGAATTATTAATTGTGGGATAGCTTAACATTAAAGATATAATTTAGTTTTCTTTTAATTGTAAAGATTAATCTTGATGAATACTATATGCATGTAAGGTTAATATAACGTCCTATTATAGGTAGCAAATTTTTTATAGAATCCTTGTCAATACAAGGATTCTTATTTTTAGTGCGCACAGCATGTGCATATTTTCTAGGGTTCAAGTCCCGAATTGTGAAGGAAGTAGTAACGATTAGCTTAAGACAAGGGTGTCCGTGGTGACGCGGAATCTGAAGGAAGTCGGCGGCAAATCTCCGGTCTGAGGAACACGAACTTCATATGAGGCCAGGTATCATTGGATGAGATTGCTAAACAAATCAAAGTCCTTACTGCCAAAGGTGATACAGAGTAAATGAAGCAGATAGGTGGAGAGGAAGAATATGTGCTTACCTGGGGAGGTCTAATTGATACGTCAAGTGAACTTGATAACCTTACTTATGAAAGTAAGCTGAACAATCAGAAGTTAGCAGAGGTCATAGTACCTATCTCGGCGCAAAGATAGGGAAGGACTGAACAATTAGGAAGAACATTACACTGGGCGTTCACTCTTTATGTAGAAGCAGACAATCCAAACGGACTTACTTGGAGGAGGAAATGGTGAATACATGGGGGACTTCAAGAGGGCTGAGTAAAGAGTGGCACAAACAGAAAGTAACGTTCACGAAGAAAGGAATATCAAAATGTTGATGAAACAACTATTGTCACGGGAAACCTTAATCATGGCTCTGAAAAGAGTCGAACAAAGGGAGTCATGGAATCGACAACATGCCCGTAACATTCCTACGAAGGCATGTGTACGAGAATTGGCAAATCATTCGCGAGCAAAATTGAGGAAGGAACATATATACCTTCTCCTGTCCGTCGTATCGAAATCCCGAAACCAAACGGAGGAGTAAGGGTATTAGGTATCCCAACCGTGACAGACCGCTTCATCCAACAAGCAATCTCTCAAATCTTAACTCCCATATTTGATCCTACGTTTTCACCAAATAGCTATGGCTTTCGCCCGAATAAAAGAGGACATGATGCCGTAAGGAAAGCGAGAATGTATATAAAGGAAGGGTACAAATAGGTAATAGACATGGATTTAGAGAAATTCTTTGACAAAGTAAACCATGGTAAATTGATGGCAATTATCGCAAAGAAAGTGAAGGACAAACGAATACTTCGACTGATTCGAAGATACTTACAATCGGGTGTAATGATAAGTGGAGTAGTAAGAGACACTTACGAAGGAACACCACAAGGTGGACCGTTAAGCCCCCTATTATCGAATATCCTCTTGAATGAACGAGATAAAGAACTAGAAGCTAGAGGTCTCCGATTTGTAAGATATGCGGATGACTGTAATATTTACATGAAATCAAGAAAAGCTGGAATCCGTGTGAAAGAATCGGTTACAACCTTCATTGAAAAGAAATTAAAGTTAAAGGTAAACCAAGAGAAGTCAGCAATTGACCGACCTTGGAAGAGAAATTTTCTTGGGTTTAGCTTCACGTTAGGGAAAGAAGTAAAGATTAGAATCTCCAACGAAAGTAAGAAACGAGTGAAGAAGAAAATTCGAGAACTTACAGCGAGGTCAAAATCTATATCAATGGAACAAAGAATGGAGAAACTCAATCAATATCTAATTGGATGGTGTGGATATTATGCATGAAGTGACACACCAACCATATTTCAAGAATTGGACAAATGGACTCGGAGAAGACTTCGGATGATTGTGTGGAAACAATGGAAGTTACCAAGAACAAGAAGGAAGAAGCTTCAATCTTTCGGTATTTCCAAACAGATAGCATACGAATGGGGGAACTCTAGAAAACAATATTGGAGAATCTCAAAAAGTCCAATTCTACAAAGAACCCTAGACAATTCGTATTGGGAAAGTCTAGGGCTCAGAAGTTTGAGTAATAGATATTCAATGATTCGTCAGACTTAATTGAACCGCCGTATACGGAACCGTACGTACGGTGGTGTGAGAGGTCGAGGGTTAATCACCCTCTCCTACTCGATTAGTCTTTATTTTCTGATTAGGAAATATTTTTAAAAATGGTGAATAATTTGCTGAAAAATAGTATAATTGTCGAAGGGAGAAGTGGAAAAAGGAAGGGTTAGGGTTTTTTGTTAAATTATAGGAAGGTTTTAAGTGGTTTAGTAGCAGCTGGAATTTTATTTTCTGGTTTCACAAGTGCTGAAGCTTCTTCAGAAGGAGTAAATAATTTAAGTAATCAAGATAAGGAATTGTTAGAAAAAGCTTGGAAAGTCTCAGAGGAAACAGCCTTTAAACAAGAAAAAGAAGTTTTATCACAAATGAAAAAAGATGGTTATTCAATTAAAAACTCTCCAATTTTAAATCAAGAAGTAGAGAGATTAAAAGAAGAAAATCCAGAAAAACATGAATATCTTTCAAATCTTACTAAATCAAATAAAATTAATAATAAAGGATTAAAACAACAATCTTCTATTGCCAATACGAGTCCTTATTATGGTGATGCTTTAGGGTCAGCTGGAGATATTTTATTCAAATACTTGGGGATTTCAGCATGGTCATACAGCTATTGTAGATTGGGATAGAAGTTATATGATTGATGCTACTCCTACATATGGTGTTAAGAGAAGACCGAATAAATGGAGAAACTATAAAACTGAAGTAGCTTTAATTGTAAATGGTGCTAAAGGTGGCCAAACTACAAATACTGTGGATTTTGCACTTAGTAAAGAAGGATCACCATACACAATATGGACAACTAAATGGTCTGAAAGTGAATATTATTGTTCTAAGTTAGTTTGGCAAGCATGGAAAAAACAAGGATTTGATTTAGATTCTAATATTGGTGGTACTCGTGTTACAGATAAAGTGTTGCTAAATCAGTTTGTTTTAGCCAGTAGAAATACATATGTCTAATAAAACTACTGCTTATTATAGTACTTCGAATTAAAAAGAAATCGTTTACATGTTTATAAAAGGATTGCTTAATTTCTAATTAAGTAGTTGTAAACGCCAGAATAAATTTTACAGTTTTCGCTAATATGAACTTTACATTTTTATCCACATTTGTCGCCCACTTTATTTGGAGAAGCAGGTATGATAGCCTTGTAGAATCAGCCATGGTTCTTTTATTACTAAGGCTTCAAGGCTGTTTATCATACCTGTAGAGGCTCCATATCAAGTGGGCTATGCGTAATCTAATGTGTAAAAGGAAACTTAGCAGAAATTGTGAAATTCTCCTTGGCGTTTACAGTTATATCTAAGTAATATAGGGGGTTTTTATGGGAATTATAGAAGTTAAAAATTTAGAGAAATCATTTACTATTGAAAGGAAAATGATAAATATCTTGAAAGGGATAAACCTTGAAATAAAGCAAGGTGAATTCTTATGTATAATGGGTGCAAGTGGATCAGGTAAAACTACATTATTACAATTATTGGGAGGGATAGATGTACCAACTGCAGGGGTAATTCACATAGGGGATACAGAAATTTCAATGCTAAATGAAAAGGAATTGGCGTTATTCCGAAGAAGAAAGATTGGGTTTATTTTTCAGCAATTCAATCTTATACCGATATTTAATGCAGAAGAAAATGTTGCGCTTCCATTATTATTAGATGGTGTTAAACAACAAAAAGCAAATGAACAAGCAAAGAAGCTTTTAAAAATTGTTGGCTTAGAAGGGAAAGAAAGAAATCTACCCTCCCAACTTTCTGGAGGTCAACAACAACGAGTTGCAATTGCTAGGGCTTTTGCAAATAATCCAGAAATTATATTAGCGGATGAACCGACTGGTGCTTTAGATTCGGAAAATAGTAAAAATATAATTACCGTACTTAGGGATGCTTGTGATGATTTAAATCAAACAGCTGTGGTAGTAACACATGATCCTTTTGTAGCAGCTCATGCAGATAGAGTAGTTTTCCTATTAGATGGTGCAATAATTCATGAATATAGAGAGACTAAAGAAAATATTCATGAAAAAGTTAAACGTATTCAAGAAATTATGAACAAATATTTTCAGTAGGATAGGAGGTTCTGTAAATGTGGACTTTTAAATATGCGTTAAAGTCAATAAAAGAAAATCATTTAAGAACAATACTCATTATCCTTGGTACGGCTTTAGGTGTAATGTTGGCCACCATGTTGTTACTTGGAAATAAATCTGTAGAAGAAACTGTAAAGCAGCAAGTTATTAATAACTATGGTGACTATAACTTTCAATTTGGTTATCTAAAGAATGATAAGTATTTGGATGATGAAGAAGTAAATAAAATAAAAAAACTTGTAAGTTTGAAAACTGTATCGAAGGTATTGATCCCATATGTAATACCTAATAACCCAGAAATCTCAAATCAGCCATCATATTGGGGAGTTGAGCAAAATTCACCTGAAATTCGTTCTTATAAGATTGTTCAAGGTAGGTACCCAGAAAAAGGAGCTGAAGTTGCACTTACAAAGTCTTATATAGAAAAAAACAACCTTAAACTAGGTGAAGAAATCAAAATGCCCTTCCCACCTTTTAATGAAAAAACAGTGAAAATAGTTGGAATTCTTAATCCACCTACAATGGCTGCAATGAAGCAAACTGCATTTTTTCCTATTAAATGGCTGCAAGATGAATTAAATTTGAAAAAAAAATATAATTTAGTGCAAGTTAAAACAGTCAATGCTAGTGAAGAAAAATCTTTAGTTTCTGAAATCAAAAGTGTGCTGGGCGATGTGAAAATTGATCAGCGTGTATATGTAGAGAAAGCCTTTGATCGTTTAAATGTAATGAAACCTTTAATCTGGGGGGGAGGTGGTGTTGCATTATTTGTAGTAGCTCTTTTAGTCATGGGAAGCTTTTTCTTGTCTGTACGTGATCGATTTAAACAATGGGCTTTATTACGTGCTCTTGGTAGTGGATCTACACAAATCATTGGTGTAGTAATAATTGAATCGTTAATAATCGGAAGTATAGGTTCTTTAGTAGGAGTTTTATCTGGAACTTTATTTTACCGTTTGGCTGCTGGACTTATTAATAGATGGATAGGTGTGGGAAGTGTTGATAACGAAATTTTTATAATCCCATGGAATCTATTAATTTTGACTTTAATTTTGGGGATTATTATGTCTATAGTAGGATCAATTATTCCAGCGATGTCAATAAGAAAAGTTCCTCCTGTACAAGCTTTTAGACCTGGATTTCTTTCTGCCGAAGAAAAAGAGAAAAAAATAAGTATAATTAGCTTCTTTATAGCGATATTGGGTATTGCTATTGGAGTAAGTGCAAGTTTCACAGAGAAGTTTTTCAAAATAAATATTAGTCCTATAGGTACATTTTTATTTGTGGTAGGTTTATTATTTTCCATACCATTTATTATTCGAGTTATGGCACCTATAATCACGAAACCGTTCCAAATTTTCTTTCGTATAGAAACCTCTATAAGTAGCCGAAATGTAATTCGTAATCGACAAAAAGCAGCAATATCGGTTGCAATAATATCATTTGGATTTATGTTAGCCTTAGTAGGGAGTATGTATATGAATTCAATGAAGGAAGGTATGAAACAAGGGATAAAGGAAAGTATGCCTTCAGACTTAGTTATTCGTATTCCAATGTTAATGCGTGGGAATGAATATATTCCTTTTGAATGGTTAGAAAAAGTTAAGCAGATAGAAGGTGTGAAAGATGTTGTTGCTATAGCGACGGATACTCAATCTCAATTAGTTGATTACGATTTTAAAAAGTCTGATCCTGAATGGTATGACTATATGCGTAAACAAAATATTGATTTTAAAAATATAGAGGTTTCTGGGGTAGATCTGGTTGAATTTAGTAAGATTAAAAAAATAAAAGTAGTATCAGGGAAAAGTTTACAGGAACCTTTAAAAAATGGTGAGGGAATTATTTCAAAGAAAACAGCTGATTATTTAGGAATAAAATTGAATGATAAAATTAAAATTCAATCGCAAAATCATAAGCCACAATTTATTAAGATTACGTCAATATTAGAAAAAAATTTACAAATGAATACAAGGGCAGTATTAGTTAATGAAGAATGGGGAAAAAAGAATTTTCATATAAAAGGTTATGAATCTATAGAAATAATGATAGATCCTCATAAAAATATTAATAGTATAGAACAGAAGATTAATCGAGTTATAAAAAATGGAGCCAATATAGAACTTATTAATAGTACAGATTTATTAAGAGAGCAACAAACGTTGTTAAATCAAATGTTACTATTAATTCAGCTATTGGTTGGTATTATTTTTATAATTTCCGGGATTGGTTTGATGAATGCAATTATAGCAAGTATATACGAACGTCGTGCTGAAATTAGTATGATTCGAGCAGTTGGTGCAATTCCAGGACAAATGAAAAAAATTATTTGGTTAGAAGGGACTTTTTTAGGGCTAATAGCGAGTGTTATTGGGGTGCTAGGAGGAATAATATTTAGCTATATTGTCTTGCCTAGTTTGGATTTAAGTGTGATAGATATTCCTTATGTACAAATAGTATTTTTAGTCGTAATTAGTATATTATTGGGGACATGTGCAGGATTAATTGCTTCTTATCAACTTAAAAAATTTAAATTACAGGATACATTAAAGGAGCTATCCTCTTAATTTAAAAGTATAGTATACATTTATAATACAGTTTATTCAATTGGTATGATGATTGGGCCAATAGCTAGCAGTACTATAACAGATGCATTTGGATTAACAATATCCTACATGACAATAGCCGCTATTGTTCTACTATACATGATATTTTTAACTACAACTTCGCGATTTCAATCTTGATATAATTGTATATGAGTTCTCTAGTGAATAAAAAATTTAATCTAATCTATTAAGCTTGTATATGCTAAACATTAATAGCCCAAAAAGTTTTGGATAAGTAATAATTTATGAGATTAAATAAATATAAAACTAAGATTCTAATCTTACAGAATGAATTAAGAGGAGAATGGGAAGGCCGTGCTTTTGAAGGTTTTGACCAACAGTTTAATCAATTAAAACCAAAAGTACAGAATTTCGCACAGTTATTACAAGACATTAATATGCAGCTTAATAAAACTGCAGAAGCTGTTGCTTCTCATGATGAAGAATTATCACGTAATTTTGGTTTGAAATAAAAAACGTTCTATTCTATATAACAAGAACTTAGAATGAGCCATACAACTTATATTGTATGGCTCATTTGATTGCGTGCTTAGTTTTTAGATTGGATAGGTATTTAAAAAAGGTGATATTGATAAGTAAAGTTCATTTATTTTATTGAAATTCCCTGGATATGTTTGGAGAAATTATAGGAAGGGTTTGAAAGAATGGGACAATTTCAAAGTAATTTACAAACAACAACTCAAATTGCTACGAAAATGAGATCAGCTTCTGACAGGATTCAAGGTGTAACAAGTCGTTCTATAACAAAGGCGACACGTACAACATTATCTGTTAATTTCAAAGCACAAGAAGCGAATCAACAAGTTTTAGATTTGACGAGACAATTTCTTGCTGCCTTTCAACAATCGATTAATAATATTCACTCGGTAGCTAACGAGTTTGAGAGAATAGATAATGAACTTCATAATACTGTTCGCTAATGTGACCATCTGATAAAAGTAAAAGGGTAGGTGGAAAAAGATGAGTCAAGATATTGAAAAACAAATTAATCAATTGAATCAAAAATTACAAAGTGTATTCGAAGAACAGGATCGAAATCAATTTGCAATTCAAACTCAGGAACATGTGGAACGAGATTTTTATGAATGGAAAAATAGAAGTAATCGTTTATTTAATCGAATTTTAGAAACTTGGCATCGTGATAAAGAATTATCTTATTTTTTTATGAATATGCGTCAAGAAGCACAACACATTGAGCGAAAACTTACATTTGAATTGGAAAACCAAAAAGAAACATTGTTTAAAGAGAAACGAGATCTTAGGGATTTAGAAAATGATTTTTCTTATCAGAAACAAAAATTAGTAAAGGAGACCAATTCATGAGTTTAAATATGTATTTGGGAGAAGTACAAAACCAAACTCAAAGTATGAATGCTGTATGTACTGCTACCATTCAAGGTATGGAACAAGCGATCCAGTCGATTGACGCTTTTGCAATCGATACGGTTTTACAAGGACAAACATATAGTAGTGCAAAATCATTTTTTGTACAAACCTTTCGTCCTTTAGCGCAAGGTATTATTTAATTATGTGAAGAACTAATCCGCCAAAATAATACCTTTCCAAGTCAATTTCAATCAAAGGTAGCTTCAACTGATGTCATCGAACAAGAGTTACGAGAACAAATTCAAGAAATTGATCGAATGAAAGTAAATATGGAGGCCATGAGTCAAGCTATGCCAATCTCGGGTATGGAAGCTATGGCGAATCTTTTTATTGCTATGAGGCAAAAACTGCAAGAAAAGCTAGATCATCTATATGAATTTAATCAAACATCTAGCAATAACTATAGTACAGCAATTCAATTAGCAACTAGTATTGCGCAAGGCCTTGTGGAAGTTCAAAGTGGAAAAGGTTTTAATGCCGTTAGCGGCATATTTGATACGCAAGTGTTGAACATGGGATGGGCAATATCTATTCAAAAAATTACAGAAACGAAAACTCGTGAAGCTAATAAAATAGCACAGGCAGGAACTAAAAAAGATGATAAGGATAACATTAAATATTTTACAGGTGAAGCAGAATGGAAAGATGGAGATCGTGTTGGAGGAGTTTTAGAAGGTTCTGTGATTGATGGTAAGGAGCCTCTTGGTAATAACAGCGAGTTGAACATGAAAGGTTTATCTGGAAAAATAGATGTAAATGTACCTTTTTCTGTTGATGCTGCTAAAGATGATTTAGTGGCTGGAAATATTATTGGAGCAAAAATAGAGGGATCTGCTTTAGAAAACTCCTTTAAAATAACAAAAATAAAGGTTCCAATTACTACTTTTATTGGGCCCATTGGACCTATTAGGTTTACTCCGCAAGAGTTAACCCTTACTCAAAAGTTTGGCGAAGCAAACTTTACAACAGGTGTGGATCAATATACATTAAAAATTGCATCGGAACTTACTGCTAACAAATATGAAACAGAGTTAAATCTTTTTCATATCCCAGATTTCGTTCCATTTATAGGAGACTATGATGTAATAGCAAAAGGGGAATTAGGATTAGGTACATTCGGTTATAAAGTAAAGCTTGGAGCTGAAACCGGGGGATACTTTGGGGAAGAGTTTGGCCTTGGAGGATTTATCAAATTTGAAAAAACAAAGAAAGAGGAAAGCTGATATGCAAGCATTTAAAGTTGGAAAATTAGTCACATTCGTTGCAATTATAATACTTCTTGTAGTTGCTATTTTATCTCCTTACAGTGTATTTAAAAAGATTTATTTTATTATTGGGGTTCTTATTATTGGTGCAATTTCACTTGGTGCAAATAAGTTTTTTGAATTGGTACATAGTAAATTTAACAAGAAATGATATTACCTATGTGATAGGGGAATTCAAAATATGAATAAATTGTTGGGGTACTTATTCCCCTTGTAGTAATATGGAATTTACCTGAAGCTTCTTCAAAAGAAAAAATCCTTTTTACAGTCATTCAATTATCTATTGGATTTGCTTTTATAATTATTTTAGAATTTATATTCAGATATAAAAAGAAAAAGGAGAGCAAATAAATGAAACTATTACCTATTGGCTCAGTTGTTAAACTAGAAGGTGTAGAACCAATCATTATGATTATCGGAAGAATGGTTATTTCAGCAGATAAACGTGATTTTGACTATGTAGGTGTTCCTTATCCAGTTGGTTATTTAGGTGATGAAAAAGTATTATGCTTTAATTGCGATAAGATTGTAGAAGAATTACACAGAGGTTACATGACTGAAAATGAATTGATATTACGTGAGAAATTGTTGGAAATATAGTTTCTTTATTACAAATTGAATTAAATACAAAATGTATCTAGTACACTATCTTTCGCTTCTTTATTGATTCCGATATAAGTCAATGTGATTTGTGGTGTACTGTGATTAAGTATTTTTTGCAACATAGCAACATCTCCGGCTTTTTGCAATTGTCGATAAGCCTGGATCTTACTAATGGGTTTGTCTCCTTTTCGAGAAGGAAATAACCAGGTATTATCTAGAGTTTGAGCATAAGAGTATACTTCATCAAAAATGGAAGTAAGGTTAATCATGCGTTCTTTCTTTGTTTTTCCTTCTTTGATTTTGAATTCTTTTCTCTTTTTCCGTTTTAATTTTATTATGGTTTGTGTTTCGAGTTGGAGTAGATCACTCACGCGTAATGTTTAGTGCAAAATGTATACACCGAAAATTGTTGCAGATTGTTTAGGGGTGGCTCCCGATTTATTAAAAGTATGGTCAAATGAATTTAATATACAAACAGAGCGAAGTCAGGGAGGGCACCGCAGGTATTCTAAGAAAAATATAGAGGAATTAAAAGCAATTAAAGAAAAAATACAGGGACAAAAATGATCTTATGATTAAGTTCGATCATAGCGAAATGGAGAACTTGATTTATTTGTTTCAAAAGAAGAAAAGTCGGAATTAGAAAAGAAATTGGATAAAGTATTAGAAAATCAGGAATTGCAAAATCAATTCAATCAAGCACTCGTTCAAAACTACACGAAATTACGAATGAATTGGTTACCACAAAAGAGCATTTAGCTAATAAGGAGAAAAAGTTAACGGAAGTAGAAGGTAAAAACAGCGAATTAGAAATTTTTATAGAGGTTTCCCTAAAAATGTAAGGGTTTCCTTTTCTTTTTAGTTATATTATAATTATTTACAAATTATTAAAAAATTTTAAAATTATGAAGTTCTAAACGTATTATATGGATTTTTTGTTATTTATTATTCGAATTTTTAAAGTTAATTTTATTTTAATCTATTATTCTGTAAAGTAAACTTTTTACTTTAATTGTAATATATGTTAATTTTAGTTTTATACTAGTTAAAACTAGTAAAATATTTTATGAATGGAGAGATTTTATGTCGCGTAATGGTTTTATGTAAGGGGATTTTATCTTTAGGATTATGTGGTGCTGTGTTAGTTTCACCTGCAACAAGTTTTGCGGCGGAGGAAAACACATCAACTGGGCCACAAATGATTTATACTGAACATGGTTTTACAAATGTTGAATTTGGAGCACAGCCTGTTCTTAATGGAGCTCAAAAAGCACAAACACAGCGTGCAAGTTTTGGGGCAGGTACATGTCTTAATGTAGATGGTGGAAAATGGTGTAAGGTCAAAAAATGGGTTGGAGACTAGATTTAGCTCAATTCTCTGATTATGAACATAGCTCTCGAGTACATAAAGCAACAGCTATAGCAAATGGGGAGTATGATTATAGTGGATGGAAAAATCCAGGGAAACCAGCTAATGCTCTAACATCATATTATAAGGAATTAAATACTTATAGATCATATTATGATGTTCAATAGTTTATTTGTAATTTAATTAAATAGCAGATAAAGGGAGTATAAAAATTCTTGGTTTATAATGTCTTTTTGCTCCCTTTTTTATTGATTTAGTAATTATCATTAATTTAAAGAAAGAGAGTATATATGAAAAGATTTTTATTTCTTTTATACATAGTTGTTTTTTCTTTTTCATCTTTTATATATTTTGATTTGCTTTCTAGTAAACAAGAAGATTCAATGAAAAAGGCAGGAAAAGAAGATAGTTTTGTTGTGACTATTAATGAAAATTCTTTAAAAATTGATTCAGAGAAGTTTTTATCATTATTATTTAAGGTTTCTGATGATTATAATGCAAATGTATTCAAATCTGTTTATTCGGAAAAAAAATCAGTGGAATATGTTTATTTTGCACATGATACAGATTCTTATTTTGAAAATTTCTTACTGTTAGATGGAGTATTTCCAGATAATAAATCTGATGAATTTAATATTTCTACATCAAAAGGTAAGGGTGTAACAGGAGAAATATTTTCTTATAAGGAAGACAATAATTTTAGTATTAAACCATTAAAAATGTTTCCAAAAGATAAGTCAGTGGCTGGAGATTATATAGTTTCTTTAAACGATAATAGTAAAATTGATCTTTTTATAGATAGATTACAGAGAGATTTAGGCATGAAAATTAATTATTTTAGTTATGAGTATAATTCTGTTATTGATACATCATTTTGGTTAAAAATCATTCCTATTATCTTGTTGTATGTTTTATCGTTATTTATGATTATTTATTATTATTTTTTAGAGTATAAAAACTCTGCTATTAGATTGTTAAATGGTTATGGACCTTTAGATATTTGGAAAAGATATTTTCTACAAATATTTAAATTGTATTTTTTAGCTTTAATTATTTCTACTACAGTTGTTATGATTTTTATAACAATGAAAAATTCATTGTTTAGTTTATATTGGTTTAAGATAATGATTGATTACTTGTTTTATCAATTTATAATCGGAATGATAGTTTGTTTTATTATGTCACTTCTTTTTATAAGAGTTGGAAAAATTTCAATTTCTGCAAGTATAAAAAACAAAAAGCCTTTAAAACAAATACAAATTGTAAATAGTTTGGTAAAAGTGATTTTTTCAGTGATTATATTATATTTACTTTTTGTTTCTTATAGTGCTTTTTCGGATTCCTATCGATATTATTATAAAAACGCAAACGAATGGGAACAAATGAAATCATATGGAGTTATGCCAACTAAAGCTCCTTTACCAAGTGGTGATGATCCTAAAGCTATTCTTGAAATGTTTGATAAAAAATATAAATTATTTAAGTATACAAATGACAGAGGTGCAATCTTAGCTCGATTTTCTGATGCTTACAGGGCAAAACAGATGGGAATGGAAGTTGAAGGTGTTTCTGTTTATGAAGAAAAAACAATACTTATTAATAATAATTATTTGAAATTAAATCCAATATATGGGTTAGATGATAAGTTAATTGATATTAAAGAAGATGGTGATAGACTTACGGTTTTAGTTCCAGAGAAGTATAAAAAAGATGAGCAAGAATTAAGAAGATATTTTGAAGAAGAATATTATCTTCAAAAATATAAAGTCAAAAATACTTTTTTAAAAGATGCCGGTAAAAAGCTTCCTGATAAAGAGGATATAGTAATAAATATAATTTGGATAAAGAATAATCAATCGTATTTTTCTTTTTCTAATGATATCGCGTCAGATACCAATAATCGTTTTTATGATGGTATTGCGATGATATTAACTAATGCAAATGGTAATGAAGCTGCATGGTATGATACAGTTGTTGGAAATAATGGCTATTTTATAAAGTTATTAGATAAAGAAATACCATATAATAATATTAAGGATCAGATTGAAAATTTAGGATTACAAGAATTTTATCCAGTATTATATAATGCCTACGATCGTATTGAAGGTATAATTCAAATACATGTAGAAAGAGCATATCAGTTTTTAGTTGTTTTATTTGTTGCTTTGTTGGGTTATTTGTTTATAAGTATGTTTACAACATTAAATTATTTAGAACAGTATAAATTGAAACATACTATTAAGATAATACATGGTTATTCTTATTTTAAAAGACATAAATTATATTTGATGTTTACTAATTTCGTTTGGTTTGTTTCAATGTTGATTTTATGTATATTAGAGAAGTTTGATTTTATATATCTTGTTTTCTGTATCCTTCTTTTAGAAAATTTATTTATCTATTTATTGATTAAGAAAAGTGAACAAAAGAAAATGGTACAAGTTATAAAAGAGGGGTGAGTACATGAAAAAAGAAATAGAAATTAAATTAGAGAACATCATGAAAAAGTATGGGGATCAATATATTTTTAAAGATTTTAATGTTAGTATTTATAATAATGAGTTCGTTGGGATTATGGGGAAAAGTGGTACAGGGAAATCTACATTACTTAATATAATTGGGTTATTAGATGAACCGGATAATGGTAAAGTTATTATTCAAGGAGATAATAATCCTTATAAGAATAGAAAAAAATTTTTTAGAGATAATTTAGGTTATATATTTCAAAATTATGCTTTAATGGATACTGAAACAGTTGATGTGAATTTAGAAGTTGCACTTGAATTTCAGAAGATCTCTAAAAAAGAGAAAAAGATTTTAATGGAAGATGCATTAAAACAAGTTGGGTTATCTTGTTCTTTAAAAACTAAAGTTTATACTTTAAGTGGTGGTGAACAACAAAGACTTGCATTAGCTAGAATTTTATTGAAAAAATGTGATATTATTTTGGCTGATGAGCCTACAGGATCTCTTGATAGAGAGAATCGTGATCAAGTAATTGAAGTGTTAAAGAAGCTTCATAATGAAGGAAAAACTATTATTGTTGGAGTTAGTATAGTCATATGGACACAACTTAGTTAAGTCCTTACAATGGATTTCAAGGAGGAAGTGTCCGTATGGCAAACAAGAACTTTAATGAAGAATTTAAAAAGATGGTTGTTGAATTATATCATTCAGACCAATCTGTGAAAGAATTAAGCAGCGAGTATGGTGTATCAGAAGTAACGATTTATAAATGGATTAAAAAATATTCTCCTATCACAACGATTGATGAGGAAGAAATGACTCCAGAAGATCTAAAACGAATGCAAAAAGAAATGCTTCGCCTGAAAGAGGAGAATGAGATATTAAAAAAGGCTATGGCCATATTCGCGAAAAAATAAACGATACAGAATTACATCAATTTATCGATTGTCAAAAAGAAACACACTCTGTTCGTACAATGTGTCAAACACTTGGAATAGCGAGAAGTTCGTATTACCAATCTCAGCACAAAACAGAGTCAAAGCGTAGTCGTGAAAATGAAGAGTTAACCAAACAAATTATACAAATTCATCAAGATAGTGGAGGGCGTTACGGTGCACCGAAAATTCATCAAACCCTATTGGAACAAGGGTTTCAAGTAAGTGTAAAGCGTGTGCAACGACTCATGAAAAAAGAAAATATTCGCTCCATCATCTTAAAGAAATATAAACCACATTCATCAAAATCAACTATAGAAGAACGAATAAATCTACTAGAACAGGACTTCTCTACAACGACAATTAATGAAAAGTGGGTGGCGGATATTACTTATATTTACACGCAAAAAGATGGCTGGTGTTACCTTGCATCAGTGATGGATTTGCATTCTAAGAAAATTATTGGATATTCATTTTCACGAAATATGACAACGAACCTTGTGGTAAAAGCTTTAGAAAACGCTTACCATACACAAAGACCACAAAAAGGGCTCATTTTACATACTGATTTAGGAACACAATATACAAGTCAGGAATTTCAAACTTTACTCGCGAATTATAAAATAAAGCCTTCTTTCAGTAAAAAAGGTTGTCCATACGATAACGCTTGTATTGAGTCATTTCACGCCATTTTAAAGAAAGAAGAAGTATATCGTACAAAATATGTCTCATTTGAAGAAGCAAATCTAGCACTATTTCAATACATTGAGGGATTTTATAATCGTAAGCGAATCCATAGTAGCATCGGTTATAAAACTCCTCAAACAATAGAAGATCTGGCTATAAAAGTAGCTTAGATTTAACTTTTTTGTGTCCAAAATATTGACTCAAATCCATGTTGTTACTCATGATATTGATTTGCAAAATTCATTTTCTAGAATAATTAATTTGGGATAGTATTAGTTTTTTTAATAAATAGTTAAAAAATCGATATATTTTTAGCTGTTTACTTTTTGTTTAGAGGTAGCATCGGGATTTTTCGAATTTATAACGTTAAGGTGAAAATCTTTGTATCAATGGGGGTTATTCTATTCGTTGTAAATCAGCTTTTTGGGGAGGATACCCCATCGCTATCAAGCTAAGCCCATACAACGTCAAATAGAGTAGTGGTTGTTTTTTTTTTCTCTAGGAAACCTAAGTTAGCGAGTTCTCGTACATAGGTATCATTAATAGAAGGTTGAAAGGCGAAATCAAATTCTTCTAATGTAGAGATGCGCGGGAACTTTGCTAACGATATTTTCCGATTCATGGATCGATCTGTTTTGGATAGTGTTTCAGCTTCTATCAGCCTTGCGAGAAATCTAATATAGCTCATTTTTGTTTTTGCTGCTTTCTCAGCTTCTTCTTCAAAGATGGTACCAATTTCCCTCAAATGTAGCTCTTTTAATTGTTTTGTTAATCGCTCCAACTGTTCGTTGATATGTAACAGCTTGTTGAAGTACCACATCAATGATTGTATCTTCATAGTAATATCTTAATTCCCAAATCTTTTGAAAACGATAAGCGTGATTTGTCTTTACTTCTTGTTGTAGAAGCTCTACATAATCGTTACCTGACGGAAATGTTTCGAGAAATAATTCACGTAATTTTGGTAATGATTTTGGAAGTTTATTATTCATCCCTTCATAGTGTTCTTGCTTATAAATTGTACTCCCTTTTTGATTCGATATCGTGTGTTCGTCAATCCATTTACCATTTTCGTTATACAGTTTAAGAATGTGACCATGGCTAGGAAGAATCCAAATCTGTTTTCCGGCGTATAGATGTGGCACACTGTATTTCACTCCTTTATATGAAAGAAGGAAATCCCAGCTCTGAACTGTACCCTATAAAATGGACAGTTTCATAAAAAGACCTTTAAAAATCAAGCACTTAAAAGATGGTTCCGGTATTGTACCGGAGCCATTTTTTTGAGTGTCCATTGATAACGATCATGATTATTCTCTTGCATATACTTGTCTATTACTTCTTGAAGAGATTGGAATGTTTGACAACACTTATCATTTCATTCATCCTTCATATGACCGAAAAAAGATTCCATTGGAGCGTTATCTAAGCAGGTTCCTCTACGTGACATAGATTGTCTGAGTCCCATTTCTTTTACTCGCTTTTGGTATTCCGGATGAGTGTAATGAACACCTTGATCAGAATGAAGCAGGGCTTCTGGATGAATGGTGCCTCCTAATCTCACTTTCCATTTTTCGAGTGTGTGATAGACGATCTCCATTTGTAAAGAGGGAGAGACGTGATAAGCTAAAATCTCTCGCGTCTTACAATCTTTTACACACGATCAATATGCTTTTTTCCCTTTCCCATAAAATAAATACGTCATATCGGTTACCATCTTTTGTTCCGGTTCTCCCTGATGAAATTGGCGGTTCAACAGGTTCGGACAGGTCTTATGTTCTTGTGTCGCTTTTGCGATTTGTTTATAAGGATTCGCCCGGCGAATCTTCGTTACGAGATGATCCTTGTGCATAATACGGTAAATACGCTTGAGATTCATACAAATCCCCTTTGTATTTTCTAATTCCATTTTGATAAAACGAGCACCGCATTTTTTCTCTTTTCGGTAAAAAATTTCTTGAATCAGTTCGTAATCTTTTTCGTCATTCCGTTCTCTCTCCATATGCTGATCTGTTTGGCGAAGCCAAGCGTAATATCCACTACGACTCACGCCCGCGAGTTCGCAAAAATAACGCACCATACGAGGAAATCGGAAGCGACGAATCGTTTGTTCAATGAGTGTATAGGCTTCACGAGGTGTTAAAATCGCTTCTTCTGTAACGCCTGCCTTTCGAGTTCGTCTAACTTTTTTAAGAATTCCAGTTCTGCCTCCAGAAACGCAATACGAGCTTCTGCTTTCTTTAGCTTGTCAGCAGAAGAGAGTTGTTTGGAAGAAGGGCGCCCCGTACTTCCTTTTCCGCGACGCTCTGTATAAAATCCTTCCTCCCCAAATTGTTCATATGTTTTTCTCCAACGCTTTAAACATTGGTTTGGTTTCTTTTCACCGATCATCTCTAAATCGAACCCATTTTCTAAGAAAATTTGATTGGGTCCTTTTCCTTGTTGATTTTCTTTCACAGCTCTTACTTTAAAATCTGGGCAATAGCGAATCGAACGTTCTGATACTTTTACCACATTTTTATTCTTTTCTAGTTGTTTCCTTTGTCGTTCATTAAAAATCATTTTACTCATGTTCCGTACCTCACTTCTATCGTTGTATCCATTATAACGAGATTTGCTTATAAAGATACACAAAAACCCCGAATCATGGGCTTTTTTTAGTGTCCATGATTCGGGGTACAGTTCAAATATAGAAAAGAATCGTCTTTTTTATGGGGAAATATTCCTTAACGTACAATTTTCTGTTTTCGGTCGTGTGACCCCTTATACAGGTGATAAAGATATAGGTATTGTAAAGATATATCAATTAAATGAAGATGAAAAAGAAGTAGTAAATATGTAAAGATATAAAACAATTTATGATTCTGGTACGGATCATAATTATGATAGATTTGTAACGTCTATTACATCAATTTATAAGCCAGGATCACATATAGCTGTTATGAAACTTGGGGAGAATTATTATTATGGTGGTAGCTTTAGAATTAAAAAATAAGTAACTACTCAGCCTCCCTTGCATTTTTTGAAAATAAATCTCTATACCACGTTTGATTCTTTGATTACTAGTTAACACTTTAAATATCAAATCAAGGGAGGTGAAGTGTATGAACTACAAACAATTTTTAGAAGTTTACAATCAAGGACCTGAAGAACTATACCGTCTATTCAAAGCACATAAAAAAACAATTGAATCCCTTCAGGCGCAACTTCAAGTTGTTTCGAATCGTGTTTTGGCTCTTGAATTTCACGCTAAAAAAACTCTATAAATAGCCATAAACCACCTTCATCTGATGGACTACGTAAACCGAAAGTGAAAAGTTTACGTGAAACAACAGATCGTAAGACAGGTGGTCAACCTGGTCATAAAGGTCATACACTTCATTATTCTTCAAATCCGGATTACGTAATCAGACATTATGTGACGACTTGTGAATGTTGTGGGAAATCGTTAGAACATGCGCTTGTTATTCAAGTGAAAACACGCCAAGTTTTTGATATTCCACCTATTCAACTAGAAGTGACGCAACATGAAACGGAAGTAAAAAAGTGTAGAAAGTGCGGTACGAAAACGAAATCTGTATTTCCTGAAGAAGTGCAACATCATGTACAATACGGTGTAAATGTACAAAGTATGGTCATGTATATGATGTACTATCAACTTGTTCCTTTTGCTCGAACAAAAGAGTTTTTTCATCACTTTTTTAATCTGTCTATTAGCGAAGGAACGCTTTGGAATATGAATCGAAAATTTGGAACGTATTTAACGAAAACCTTTGAGACGCAAGCTAGAAACGTGCTGATCCAAGCACCTGTTATCCATTTTGATGAAACAGGGTTACGAAGTAACAGAAAAACACAATGGTTACATACATTGAGCACGGATCACGTTACGTTACAGTATGTTTATGAAAAACGTGGCACAGATGCGATAAACGAAATCGATGTCTTACCGAAATTCCAAGGCATTGCCGTTCATGATTGCTTGGCATCGTATTTTGTGTATGAACATTGTGAACACGCTGTATGCAATGCCCATTTACTTCGTGATTTAAAAGCGATTCACGAACAAACAAAGCAAACATGGACACAGGAGATGACAGAAATACTCATCTTGGCAAAACAAGAAAGAGAACGTCAAAACACATCTCTGAATCCCATGGCTGTCGCGTGGATGGAGGATACCTATACTGCTATTCTTGAGAAAGGGTATAGGGAAAATGCTACAATGGCGAATCATGATGCAGAAAAATGATTAAATCGACTCTCAAAGCGTCAAGATTCCATATTACTATTTGTAGAAAATCCAAACGTTCCATTCGACAATAATTTAGCTGAGCGGGACTTACGAATGGTAAAGGTTAAACAAAAAGTCTCGGGTACGTTCCGGAGTGAGACAGGTGCACAAAATTTCGCACTGGCACGAAGCTTTTTAAGTACACTAAAGAAGCAAAAAAAGAACTTGTTTGCATCCATAAAACAAGTAATGAAAACAGGAAAAATAGAATTATTCGAAACATAGCTTGAGAGGTAATTTTTGATATAATTACCTCTCTTTGTATTGATTTTGGGTAGGGGCTGAGTAGTTACAAATTTTAAGTGATAAATTATTAATAGAGAGAGTGAAAAAATTGTTTGTTTACGATGTTAACAGATTTGAAAGCGTGGATAAGCCCTAGAAAAATATTATTAGATGAACCTAGTTTTAGAAAATAGTCAGATTAAAATCCAGAAATATCTAATATATCAATAAGTTCAAACAGGAATCATGTGCAAATGCAATGGTTTTAATTATTAATTTGCTAATAATTATTAAAGTGGCAATAAAATACAAAAAATAAAAATATTGAAATTTTTTGTATTAAGTGTATTATTGGTGGTGTTATAATTAATAATAAATTGAATATTTATATGATTCAAAAAATAAAAAATCAGCGGTAAAAAATTCTGTATATACATTGGGATCGAGCTATATAATGTTAAATCGTATCTTCTTCACAGAGTAAAGCTACTGATAAATCAAATCTACGGAATTCGCAATGAATTGGAAAGTAATTTAATACGTAACCTTTTTTATAATTCAAAACTAATCCATTAAACATTTGGAAATCATATACTAAATTAGTTTGAAAACATATATAGCTGATTAAGACTCTCACAGAGTATCTTTGTCTACCATTCTTTATATAGCATTAAAGGTATAATCGACTAGTTAATTTTTATTTAATGATAGGTTGTTAAAACTATGTAGTAATGGAGGTTACCATATGGGTCTAATCAAGGACTCCAAATATATAAAAGATTTATCTACTTATTTTATGTACATGATTTTTTCAAATTTAAGATTTACTAGACCGATATTTTTAATATTTATCCTAGATAAGGGGATTAGTTTATTTGAATTCAGTATATTACAAATCATCTACTTTTCGAGCAGGATTTTAAGCAATGTGCCAAGTGGCATTTTAGCGGATTTACTAAGGAAAAGGAATGTAATCAGTATGGGCTTACTAATGAGTAGTTGTTCATTCCTACTCTTATTTATAAGTACATACTTGGATATGTCTAATTATTTCTATTTTTTCATCATTGCATTCATTCTTGATGGTATAGGCTCAGCTTTTTGCAGTGGTGCAGATCAGGCTATGGTGTATGAACATTTAAAAGAAAAAGGCGTGGAAAAACATTATGTAAAAATATTTGGAATTAAAGAAGCGTTAGTGGCTACTGCGTTAGGTTTATCAGCTTTTATTGGTGGATTTGCAGCTGCATCTTATTTAAGTTTACCTTTTTTAATGCAATCAATTGCAGGTATTGTAGCTACTTTGGCCGTTTTGAGATTTAAAGAAAGTGTACAAGAAGTCAAAGTTACAAAAAATCCTTCTATGATAAATAAATTGCAATCAGGATATAGAGTAGTAAAGAAACTTCCATATATACAATTTTTAATTTTATTTATGGCGATTATCTCTTCGAGTACAAATTCTGTCATCATGTTTACGCAAAGTCGTTTTGCAGAATTAGAATTATCTAACTCGACTATAGGAACTATTTATCTAGGTAGTACAATTATTAGTGTAATTATTTCTCTAAATGTTAATTTAGTCATGAAATTCAAATTAAATACCATTGCAACATTGGTTATGGGAATATTTTTTGTCGGAGGAATATTCATCATATCCTCTAATATCATTTTGGCAATCATAGGGTATTATCTGATCTATGTCACAATTGATATTTTAGAGCCCCCTTTATTTTTTACGATAAATGAATTGGTACAAGAAAATGTTAGAGCAACTGTACTCTCTTTCTTTTCAACAGTTTTAAGTATCATTTCGTTAATTATGTTTTTAATTTATGGCTTAACAGGAGACATAGGTGGTTATGAAAACTTAATCATCTTAATGCTTGTTATTCATATCCCATTATTTGCTTTTGTTTTCTATTATTATAAAAAAGAGCTACTAACTACTAATAAAGTAGATAAGTATATATAAAAGGAGAGTATTTATGAAAAGTACTGATTTATTTAAAGAAACAGTAACAAGCAGAATTGAAATTGGATTTTCAAATCTAGAGGAAAATTGGAGTTCTGCAGAAGCAATATATACTCCAGAGGGAAATCTAGAAATCTTGGGTCATTCCAGTCATGCAGCCTTGGGAGTCTGATTACATGGGAATGTTAGCAAAGATAGTCACTAAAAATGCAGGGAATATACTAGAGGTAGGATTTGGATTAGGAATATCGGCCTCAAAAATACAATCGTATGATATAAATAGTCATAAGATGCATATGTTGTGCAAAACTATTTTGATATTGATCAGAAAGTTAATGTATTAAAAAAAGATATAAACAATTTAATTGTTTGTGATCCAATCACTAGTTTATTGACTAAAGATATAAATACTGAATTAAACCAAATAATTTTTAATTTTTCGGGGCTAGAAACGCCGTTTATGAAAAATATGGATGATTTGTTATTATATCCGAAAACGATTTTCGAAAATGCTTATGAAGCTTTGAATGAATCGAAGTTTGATAGGATAATTGTTACAGGTAATGATAAAGTCATGACATACTTAAAAAAAGAATATGGAAACAAATTTAGAGGAGAGTTTAAACATTTAAGTCATGAAGAATTTTTGATAGAGTTACAAAATTCGAAAATGTTAGTTTCAAGTCCAGGATTAACTGCTACATATGAAGCGATGGCATATAATGTACCAGTAAGATTTCTACCACCACAAAATTATAGTCAAGCTCTCATGAAATCTCGAAAATATTTTGATAGTTTCAAAGGATTAAATGTAGCAATACTGGGACTAACCTTCAAACCTGATACTGACGATTTAAGAGAAGCACCTTCCCTAGCAAATATTCCAATAATGCTTAAAGAGGGTGCAAATGTTAATGTATGGGATCTTGTTGGTATTGAGAATTTTAAGAAAATATATCCTGATGAAATAACCTATAGTACCTCCATTGAAGATACTATCAAGAATGCAGATATATGTTTTATCTTCACAGAATGGTATGAAATTAAAGAGTTTGATATTTCGAAATATAGTGAATTAATGAAAACTCCAATCGTTCTCGACGGGAGAAACTGCTATGATTTGAAGGGTGTGAGAAAAACAAAAATAATTTATGATTCAATAGGAAGAGAAACAGTTTCTAATTTAAATTTGCTAGGAGTATAGTATAAATTATATAATTTGCAAAAAAAATTTTATTGTCGCTTTTAAATAAAGTCACAATGCTTTGAAAAAAGATGCGATAAAATATTTTTACGATTTAAAAATATTTTAACTTTATTATAAAACAACCTACATCATAGCTAATAGGTATTTAGTATATGGATTGTTGAGGAATTCCATTATATTTTTCATGTTGTAAACCTCCATTGCATTGATAGTCTTAGTTTATATAGTATCGCAAATGTAATGAGTAACGGTCATTATAATGTGAAGAAAGGTACTTAATTGACTG
This sequence comes from Bacillus cytotoxicus NVH 391-98, assembly GCF_000017425.1. Taxonomy (GTDB): domain Bacteria; phylum Bacillota; class Bacilli; order Bacillales; family Bacillaceae_G; genus Bacillus_A; species Bacillus_A cytotoxicus. The sequence continues at coordinate 2,246,233 of NC_009674.1, read as the reverse complement.
ATAACTAAACAAAATAATAGATTGTTTAGTGCAAAATGAAAGTGGTTCTTACGCAGATTTGGTGAAATCTCATATAACGTTGTTACCGTATAAAATTTTATTCTTTCAAAATAATAAATCCGAGTTTATATAACATGCGCTTTTGCAATATAGCTAAACCAGCTCGTCCATACAACATTCGTTTGATTTCAAGCGATTTACCTGTCCTTCTAACACGCCATTACTATAGGGAAGAAGAAAGGCATGCTTAACGACTTGTAAATCGTTGCGTAAATGACGGTATATGGATAAAAGGGTTGTTCTTTATGGGAAAGTTGTTTTCTTAGCCATTGCAAAAATCCTTCATAATCAGATTGTTTTATCATTGCACGATACTCTTGTATGACTTCATAAACAGTTTGGAGATTAGGATATTTTTCGAAGCAACGCTCTAAATCTCTTCTTTCTGAGGTGTTCAGATGATTGGGATGAATCCAAAACCATCTGGCAAGACGTTTTCTAGCTATTTGATAGGTAGGAGATGGGTGATTAGCACGTTTCTGTTTGCACCTTATCCCTTCAACAAGTGTGCGCACAGCCGAAAAGGTACCGTTATACCCCTTCTTACGGATAAGTGGATCAATCGTTTTAAGTGTTTTTCCCTCTTTTTCAAGACGAATAATAGATTCATGACACCCTTGGGCTGGACTGATGCGCCAACGATTGGTAGTAGGTGGAGTCATCATTTTCATGTATTTTTTAATCATTCTCCAATTTAAATGATATTCTTTCGTTAGGGAATTGATAGATTTCCCGGAGCGATGGGCTTTCTTTATTTCTTGAATCAAGTCCCACTTTCGTTTCTGGCGTATGAGTTTTATTTTTCTGTTTTTGTTAACGCTGTTTCAATGGAAATAGATGAAGTTTCATTCCAAGTAATAGTAGAAGGAACGGCTGACAAGAGGAACGTATCTAAATGTTTCCTAGCATTTTTAATAAAATACCAGCGATCATATACTTGAAGAATAGAAGAACTTGCGTCAGAAATTCCTTGACGAAAACTTGTAAAACCATCGCAACTCACGACTTGAATGTGAGGAGGTTGTTTCAACCATTCCGCTAGTGTTTCAGGTGAACGATTCGGTAATAGCGCTAATGGTCTATGATGACGTAGATCACAAATAAGTGTCCCATACTGGACTTAACCAAGAGATAGGGTACATCATGGTTTACTCCTTTTCTTTTATTATATCAATGTAGTACACAAAAGAGCAATTCACCAAAAGTCCGTAAGAACCACTTTGGTATTGCAAAAAACATCGGATTGATTATTAAAACTAAAACCAATATTACTAAAAATAAACTTATTGTGTTCATGTTAATAACTATACTATTAAGTAACATTTCACTGATAATGTTACTTTTTATTATTTCATCTTCCTATTATAATAAAATCTTCCCCACCAAAATATTGCATTCCCAATAATTAAAATTCCAAATGCTATACTCAATTTTCCATGTTTAATAAAATCATATAAAGACCAAATAAGTAAAGATAAAGAATAAAAAATAAGAGTAGGTCTCGATGATTTCATATTTTGATACATTTCCATTTCATCAGGTCTTTTTAACATGTATATTCAAACCTTTCTATACTATAATTTTTTATTTATTAAAAACAAATAACTCATCCACTTTTACATTAAGATAATTAGCTATTGAAAAAGCTAAAACTAAAGAAGGATCATACTTATTATTTTCAATAGCATTAATTGTTTGTCTAGAAACATTACACAAATTAGCTAATTCATCTTGAGATATTTTTTGTACCTTTCTTAATGACTTAATATTATTCTCCACATTTTCACTCCTCCTACTATATAAATGTAAAATATTTTTTACATTTCTTCTTAATATTGGATAAACAGTTCCTTCAGATATGACAATTTTACTCGATATTTTTTGACTAATGCATATCCATATTCATCCCTTTTATTTATTATCAATAAGACTATTAACTCAAGTATCCTTTTTTAAACTGAGCATGCATACTTTATCACCAGCATTTTTAATTAAGAATAATCGTAATATTCTAATAATAGTTTATAGTTAAACGAGGAATAAGTCAATAATTCCCTTTTAAGTAAAAAAACGAATCATTTTTGTTTTTTACTTAAAAGAGAATTATAAGGAACATATAACAAATCTTTGAACATTAGACATGCTAATACTCGTACTGAAAAAAAGAGCGTGAGGGGTATGGAAAATCAAAACTTATTCACGTAAAAACACTATCAGTCTGATGCTGTTTCTATTTAAATACATATTGGTTTTCCATGCTAGAACTACTTATTACATTACTGTAGATATAAACTCTTTATATCTTTTATTTATTTCACTAACTCTTTCATGTGAGCCTTTGCATACAATCTCTCCATCTTCAAGGAATAATATATTATCATCCGGGTTTACTTCTTCTAAATTATGAGTTACTTTAATTACTGTCTTCTCCTTTGTAAGTGTCTTTATGGACTCTAAGACTAAATTTCTGGATTCTACATCTAGATTAGATGTAGGTTCATCTAACAAAATTATATCCGGGTTTTTTTAGAATAACCTAGCTATATTCAACCTTTGTTTTTCGTTCCCTGATAATTTATCACCACTCTTGCTTATATTCGTATCAAGTTTATCTTTTTGCTTTTCAACAAATTCTTCTAAATTTGCATATCTTAAAGTTTCTCTTATATTAGAGTCATCAATATGCTTTTCATCAAGGCCATACAGGGGTACAGCCACATCGCTATCAAGTTAAGAAATACATTATTCCCCAAAACAAAAAATATATATTTTTAGAACGTACTACAGCTTCTGTTTGGCTACTAAAGTATCTAAACAGACAAGGTCAACGCCAGCTCAGAAACTAGGTTTAACCGATAAACGATTTACTTTAACCGCTATTAATAAATTGGGCAATCATCCTATTTTAAAAAGGATGATTTTTTTTTAGAGATTCCTGTGGAATTTTATGTTAAACTTACTATTAATATTGCGAAAATTCAATCTTCAACAACGGGCAGGAGTATTGAACAAGTTTTATGAACTTTAGTGGTTGCATCATTAGTGAAATGCTTTATAACAACTAATTAAGGAGGGATAGAATATGAGAAATAACTTTCAAATCGTTGCGTTACAAGAGAAGGAGTTTCATAACCTATTTCTAATGAATGAAGAAGAATTAAAAAGTATCGGGGCAGTCAAAATAATAGCAAATAAAAATCCTGGATATCCTTGCAGGATAAGTTTGAAGGATGCAGAGGTAGGAGAAGAGGTAATCTTACTGAACTACCAATATCATAATGTTAATTCGCCTTATAAAGCAAGTGGTCCTATATTTATACGAAAGGGGGCAACTACCGCTAAGCTAGGTGTAAATGAAATTCCGCTTATGTTACATCATAGGTATCTATCTATACGCGGCTACAATGCTGACTCAATGATTGTAGAAGCAAGGGTTACAGAAGGTGTAAATTTAAGAGAAAATATAGATGAAATTTTTGATAATAAAGAAGTAGAATATATTCACATTCTTAACGCTAAACCAGGATGCTATAACTGCCTTGTTAATAGAGCGTGAAAAAACTGAATTTCTGCTCCATACACCTCTGTTTTCAAGCGTATTCGTATTTTAGATTCAACTGTATTTCAGCTTCCAGATATATTTTCATCCATTTATCCTGGGGCGGAAGGGTGTAGCCATACTGCTGGAATGAAAATTCAACTTGAATATGATCTATTAAGCGGACAATTCCTACATATCCATACAGGTCCAGGTAAACAACATGATCGAACCTATGGCTCTCTGTGTGTCCCAACTGTAACAGCGAATGATTTGTCTATCCGAGATTTAGGGTATTTTCACTTGAAAGATTTGCAACATATACAAGATAAAAAGGCTTATTATATTTCTTGTATTAAATCCAACACATGTATTTATCAAAAAAATCCCAACCCTGATTCTTTTCAAGATAGAAGAATCAAAAAAGGTACGGAGTGATGGATATGGAGGTCTTAATGAATTCTCTTCAGCTAGGTCAAACATATGAAATATCTTACGCTTATGTAGGAATGACGGATAAAGTACCAACTCGTGTGATTGTTCACCGACTTACAGATGAGCAACAACAAAAACTAAGCTATAAGAGAAAAAAGGAAACAACCACTACTCTATTTGACGTTGTATGGGCTTAGCTTGATACCGATGTTAAAGATAAAAACATTCTTTTTACATACATTAAACAAACTCATCGTTTATTTTGCATCCATTCTATAATCAATAAAACACCAGCAATAATAATTATCCAAATTCCGAAAGGATTTATTGTTTTTGTTATTGTTTGTGATAAACCGAAATACTTATATAATTCAAAATGATCAATAACAATAACAATAACAAGTATGATTATAAAAAATACAAGTTTTGAAACGATAGATAGATATTTCATAAACTACCTCCTTCTAATGTATTTAAATCGATAAATAGAATGTAATTGTTTTTACGACACCTTTAATTTTCCAATCTGGTATCCAAGTTGGAGCTACTTGTTGAATAGATCTAGTTAACCAATCTTCAATAGAACTAGAAATATCTAAGTAATGCCCCATATATTTAATTGCCACTCTCATTTTACTTTACAAATAAAATGATAAACTATTGGAAAAAGAATACAAGTCTTTTTGTCTATACATTGATTTGATATAATTCACATAGAAATAACCGGAAATTTAACAAGATGTATCATCGGGAATGTTCAGAAAAATGTTCTCCTTTGTTTTTGGATGTGAGTGCTGGCTCGTCGTGTGGGGACGAAACCCCACATAGCGTTGATTCGTACAGAAAAATAATAATATTGAGAACGGAAAAACTGATGGTTCGGCTGATATAATTGCTAGTCCAAGTTGAGAAACTTAACCCCGTTTCTGGTCTGTTCGGCTTGTCGAAAGTTAAACATCAGCTGAATTTCGGAATGCAATGGAGGAAAGGTGGAGATTTTTTGAGTGGGTTTCTCCTTTGTTAGTTTAGCCGGGTGCGAACTAGTAAAATATCGGTTTATTGTAATTAATATGTATTTTTGGATATTTTTATATAAGATAAATACTTTTTACATCATGTGAATTGGAGGTTTTGTTTGAATAAATTTCAAGCTTTTTTGTTTAAACTTTGGATATCAATTCCAAGAAATTTTAGGTTAGCAATTCCATTAACCATAACAGTATATTTAATTTTACAAGTATTTTTTGAAGGTGTTATCACTTTCAAAAATTTAGTTTTTGATTTTAGTTCCTTTGGTTATAAATATTTAATTACTTATATGATTATCTCTTTAGTAATTTTTATAATTATTAAAATTACTAAAAAGAGAGAAAGGTAAATAGGAATATTAAATATATTTTAAATGCAATAAATTACAATGTTTGCGTTTTTGTCTATTCCTTTTTCTGGTACCGTCAATATTTTTGTGTAAATGACTTTTTAACCTTTTCAGATAGAACGTCACTTTTGGTACAAAAATAACTTTATTTGTAGGTAAAATTTTACGCTTCAAGTTCCTCAAACATCGCTACTAATGCTGCACGTGCCTTATTAAAACCGATGTGGCAACGCGTGGCGAAGCGTTGATTATAGTGCTCAAATTGCGAGACTCGGAAGCGTTCCATTGACTCTTCATTTGGAAACTGTTTTTTACACTTTGTGTATTTTTTGATTTGTTTATTAAAAGATTCAATTCAATGTGTTGAATAAATACTTCTCCAAATCTCCTTTGGGAAGCTGTAAAACGTCAACATATGCTGATTGATTTGAAGTGATTTCACCATTTTTGGATAGGCCTTTTGCCATTTTAAACAGAAAGCATCAAGCGCTTCTCGACCAGATTCTAGGCAATCTGCTTTATAAACAGTCTTGAAATCATCGCATACCGCTTGACGATTTTCTACGAGAACTTTGTGCGACAACTTGCGTGCTACATGGACTAAACAAGTTTGATATCTCGCTTTTGGAAATACGCTTGAGATAGTGTCTACCATACCTTTTAAACCATCTGAAATAAATAGAAGCACATCTTCCACACCGCGTTCGTTTAGTTCTTCTAAGAGCTCTTTCCAGTTATGCGCTGACTCGGTTGGTGCAATCGTATAGGCAAGTACTTCTTTTGAACCATCTTCACAAATGCCAATAGTGATGTAGACGGCTTCCTTTGACACAATTTCACGGCGCACGGCAATGTATGCCGCATCTAAATATACATACACGTAACGTGTATGTAAGGGCAGTTGGTTAAAAGCTTTTACTTGTTCTGATACAGCTTTGGTCACACTTGAAATGGTTTGAGTTGTGTAATAATGAACGTACATTTTCTCAATGAAATGTGCAATTTCTGTCATCGTAATTCCTTTTTGAAATAGATGTATAACGGTTGCTTCTAGCGTATCATTTGAGCGCTGATAGGGCGCCACTGTCTGTTGTTTAAATTCACCGTTACGATCACGTGGAATTTGTATGTTTAAATCACCGTACTCTGTGTGTAGTGTACGTGAATAAGAACCATTTGTAATCGAAAAAATTTAGTCCAAACTATACTACATATACATTGAAAGATACAAAGCTGCCAGCACATTAATTTTGATATGTCTTTAAAACACGTTGAGAAAATCATAAGTGATAAAATGCTTTGGATAATATAATTGGTTAATGCAAATTTCCCAACTGTTTAAAATGATTATAACCATTTTAAATATTTCTGTGCTTTCGAAAAGGGGCTGTCCCATAAGTATCGGTGCATGCTTTAACAAGCTAGGGTCTTTGAGGCAGTTTGAGGTTTTAAGTGTCTTTGCTCGTATTACCGCTTCAAAATGCTCCCCACAATGAATAAATCATCCCAACAACAAAAAAAGCTAAAGCTAAAGCAAAAACAACTAAAGCGAGTATTCCATTCTTGTTATTTTCCATAAAATATCTCCTTGTCATGTTATATTCAAGAAAACTTTAGTTATAATTATGGCTAAAGGTTATGGTTATCATACTTCTTAGTTTAGATAATGTTGTATTTTATAACTTATTGTGATTTACATTCGTATAATAACCGACCCACCACCATTGGAAATAATTTGTTTTTGCTGCTCAACTTTTGGGTAAGTTAGAAAAGGTTATCAACAGTATTGACAGGATATTGAGTTTTATTCGTTGAGATAATTTAAAAATAATCTTTGACTTAATCCATATCTAGAAATCATACAATAACAAGGAATGTAGACGAGCAGGAAACAGTATAATGAATAGGGGGAGTTTCCAAGATGTTACCTCAATATGTATCTGAAGAGTGTTGGTGTCTGCTAGAGGGCGTTTCTCTGTTTTGGGAAAGGACAAGCATATGATAGAGCGTGGACAAGTTCACCCATTCATTAGTGTGGTGCTATTCTATATCTATCATGTGTAGAAGGAGAATGTGGGATATAGTAATGTTATGATAGGCAATTTGTATACATATCCATTAATATTGTAATATATAATAAAATTATTTATTTTGCATTTTAATCCAATGGGTATACATTTGATATGGTGTTTTTTTACTGAGATTGTGAATAGAGTGCTTTGTGAGTATTGGTTATATTACTTCTATTCTTTTTGAAGGGAAAAATCAACATTCTTATTTTTAACTGGAAAAATGAGTAATCCAGCGATGGATTAGTTTAAGCATGGTTAGATGAATGTAAGTGGTATTATGAAAATTTAGAGTAAGATGAGAGGCTCTGCTCAACGACGAATAGCTCCTTTGTTTATTTCTATTAATTTTTGTATGAAAAAGTCTGTAAGATGAGGGGATACAAAATGAAGAAAATAAAGGTATTTCATTATGAGGCATTTAGTCATAAACCCAATATGGGAAATCCAGCAGGGATTGTATTAGATGCAGAAGGATTAACAGATTATGAGATGCAGCGTATCGCGGAAAAAGTAGGATTTAACGAAACCGCTTTTGTATTCCCTTCAAATGTTGCCGATATAAAGATTCGTTACTTCACGCCAGGTCATGAAATGAATCTTTGTGGACATGCAACAGTGGCTACTATATATGCTCTTTACACAAGAGGAGTATGGAAAGAAGTCCGTAACCTTTTGCTCGAAACGAAAGCTGGAATTTTACCAGTATGCGTAGAAATAGATGGGAATGGAGAAGTATATGTTCGAATGCGACAAGTAGAACCACAGTTTCAAGGATTTCATGGCTCTAAAGAAGAGGTAGCACGGAGCATCGGTCTTCATGAAGAAGATATAGATGAAACATTACCAATTGTATATGGAAGTACAGGGGTTTGGACATTATTAGTACCTATTAAAACATTGGTTGCCTGCGAAAAGATGAAACCAAATAATAAGCTCTTTCCATCTATTTTAGTAGAAATACCTAACGCGTCTATTCATCCGTTTTGTTTCGAAACGTATCATGAAGAAGCGCATATGCATGGTCGTCATTTTTCATCACCGTATGCTGGAACAATTGAAGATCCAGTAACAGGAACAGCTTCTGGTGTAATGGGAGCCTATTATGCTACATTTTTGAAGGAAGATAAAGAACAGGAAATGATATGTATTGTTGAACAAGGGCAGGAGATACACAAAGATGGACGTGTACGAGTGTATGTGCAGAGAACAGAGAAAGATAATGTATTACATGTTGAAGTGGCAGGAACAGCAGTGTATGTAAGAGAGTTTGAAATTTCAGTGTAAGGATAAAAAAGTTCGGGATATGACCGAACTTTTTTCATTTGTTGATGACTTCAATAAATGATGTTTGTCCATTATGTCTTATTGCAGAATAGAAGTTTTGACTTTCTAATGTTTTCGCAACTTGTGTTAGTTTATTCGGATCATCATGATGAATGAGTAAGCTGTCCGCTCCGCTTTCTTCGATATGAATGTGTTCAATATGACCAACAGCGTTTTGAATTGCTTGCAAGAAATCAGGTTTCATACAATGCCTCCTATGTGTTCAAAGTATTTTTTTATTATTCCCGTATTTTTTAAATATAAAAGCGAAGAGGGGGATTTGTGAAGTTGAGCGAAGTGACAGCATATGATGAGAAGCAGAAGAATGAAAATATATTTGCTACTGTATTATCAATAAAAACAAATCGTATTTTTTTTATATAATACAAGGATTTCTAAAGGTTTTTTCTCGTAATTGTCTAATCATAGATAAGGTGGTTTCATTATGGTAATTCTAAATCTATTTGTGAAGTAGGAATGGGGAAAATGAATGTTTCAGAAATCATTGAACAATTGATTGGGAATGGTGTTATGGATGGTGGTACAATAAGTAAGGTATGTAATAATAAGGAGAGAGAAAAATGAATACATTCGTATGTTTTGGTGATAGCATTACAGCCGATGAAACATTTTGGAATGGTGCGCGTCGGTTAACACCGCGCCTACAAGAGCAATTTCCAGAGTGGAAAGTTGTAAATGCCGGAGTTCCTGGTGATGATACATTTGATGCTTTAAGAAGAATAGAAGAGGATGTTTTATCTTTGAACCCAGACTTTGTAACGGTCTTTTTTGGGACAAATGATGCGGCATTTTATAAGCAAGTGCCAAAGGAAGAATATAAAGAAAATGTAACAAAAATTGTACGAAGCATTTCTCCAGAAAAGGTACTTCTTATTAGTCCTGCGCCAGTCGATGAAGAAAGACAACTTGCGAGAACAAATGAAGTATTAAAGCAGTATGCAAAGGTGATGGAAGAAGTAGCGAAAGAAACAAAAAGTCATTTTCTAGATTTACATTCTCTTATGATACAAGAATCCAATTATAAAAGATTTTTAGAGAATGAAGAACGGGATGGATTGCATTTTAGTGAGCAGGGTTATGAATATTTAGCTACTATAATTGGTGATACATTAAAAGGGATTTTTAAATAGATGTTTCTTTTTCTTTGGTCTACGTATTAATTCACCTCCACAATTTGGACAAATATGATGCGTGTTTTCAGTACATGGAGCACAAAATGTACATTCATACGTACAAATATAAGCTTCCGAATCTAATTGTAGTGAATTGTTGCATGTTTGACAGTTTTCTTTCATGTCCAATGCCATAGAGATCCCCCTATTGTGTGAATATTTATAAATTAATGGTAACATAAATAGAAAGATACTACCTTTACAAATAGAAGGAAATCATAGAATACAGGTGACATTTGAAATGAAATGTTAGCATATATTGTGAATAATAAACCATCACGTTTGACTGTACAGTTTATGTATTGTATGATGTTCTTAATATAAATGAGGGGGGAAGATCGTTGGGAAGGTGTATCGAATCGGACAGTTGGCTCACTTGGCTCATGTTTCGAAACGAACGATTGATTATTATACGAATCTAGGTATCTTAAAAGCGGAGCGATCTCAATCCAATTATCGCTATTACGACGAGACAGCATTTGAAACACTACAATTTATTGAGAAATGCAAAGAAATGCATATGCCGCTTTGTGAGATTAAAGAGAGGATCGAGGAGAAGAAAAAGCTGCTCGGTATCAATGAACACGTTTCGAAACAGGTGAACGAAGTGACAGAACATATCCAGCGATTAGAAACAGAATTAACACAGTTAAAACCTCTGTTAGATGGATTGACTGATTCACAACGAGAAAAAATATCAAAATCTTTATCTGGTCAAACGACAGCTTTGATGCAAACACTAATGATGTTTTTATAGTGTAAATTGTATCTATCCCCTTTAATTTCTGTATAGCGCTATGTTTTCTAAAGAAAAGAAACGTAAATGAGAAAACATTATAGTATACAGGAGGTGAACACCTTAGTTTTTTACTAAGGGGATTCATTGGAGATATTTAATTTAGTCATGGTTGCGATTTTAATCGCATTTACTGGATTTTTCGTAGCAGCGGAGTTTGCGATTGTAAAAGTACGTTCAAGTCGCATTGATCAGCTTGTTGCGGAAGGCAAACGCGGTGCGCTAGCAGCAAAAAAAGTAACAACGAATTTAGATGAATATTTATCTGCTTGTCAACTAGGGATTACAGTTACAGCAATGGGACTTGGTTGGCTAGGTGAACCGACGATAGAAAAATTATTGCGTCCATTGTTTGAAAAGTGGAATTTAACCCCTTCCATTTCACATGTATTAACTTTTGGTCTTGCGTTTATGATTATGACATATTTGCATGTTGTAGTTGGAGAGCTAGCTCCGAAAACAATGGCAATTCAAAAGGCTGAAAGGATCACTTTATTATTTGCTGGACCTTTAATGATATTTTATAAAGTGATGTATCCGTTTATTTGGATGCTAAATAGCTCTGCTCGTGTTGTAACAGGCTTATTTGGCTTAAAACCAGCTTCTGAACATGACGTAGCACATACGGAAGAAGAATTACGTCTTATTCTTTCGGAGAGCTATGAAAGTGGAGAAATTAACCAAGCAGAATATAAATATGTAAATAACATTTTTGAATTCGATAACCGCATTGCTAAAGAGATAATGGTGCCACGAACAGAGATTGTTGGCTTTTATCTTGAAGATTCAGTAGAAGAACACATGAAAATTATCCAAAATGAGCGATATACACGTTATCCAATCTTTGGAGAGGATAAAGATGATATTATCGGTATGGTTAACGTAAAAGATTTCTTTATTCGATATATGAACAATGATACGAAAGATTTATCATCCATTCGTGCGTATATGCGCCCAATTATTGAAGTGATGGAAACAACTCCAATTCACGATTTACTTCTACAAATGCAGAAGAAGCGAATTCCGATGGCTGTATTATATGATGAGTACGGAGGAACAGCTGGAATTGTAACGCTTGAAGATATATTAGAGGAAATTGTTGGGGAAATTCGTGATGAATATGATGAAGATGAAGATCCGCCAATCCAACACGTAAATGAACATCATAAGATTGTGGATGGAAAAGTGTTGATTTCAGAAGTGAAAGATTTATTTGGTCTACACATTGAGGAAGAAGATGTAGATACAATTGGCGGTTGGATTATGATGCAAAATCATGAGATTGAAGAAGGACAATGTGTGGAAGCAGAGAATTATGAATTTAAAGTGCTTGAAAAAGATTCTTATCAAATTAAGCGCATTGAAATTCGGAAAATTGATCAACAACAAGAACAAGCAGCAACTGTTTAGGTTGCTGCTTTCTTTCTGAATCAAAAGAAAAATAAAATTGATAACTAGGAGCGGATATTGTTGATTCAAATGGCATTGCGCGTTTATCGATTGCAATTGTATATGATTTTTAGTAGTTTGCTACTTATAGGAACGATTACTCCGTTTTCCAAACAAGTAACCGGCTTTGGGATTGGATTAGCAGTAAGTGCATATTGTCTTTGGCTATTAGCTAGACGAGTTGAGAAAATAGGACGAAATATTATATTGAAGAAACGAGTTCCTGGAATCGGCATTTTAAATCGTTTTGCAGCTGCGATATTAGGAGCCATTATTATGTATGAAATCGAACATGAAATGGAAATGTGGGCATTTGGAACGGGAATTTTAGGAGGTCACTTTTTGATGATTGCAAACTTAGCTTATGCAAACATGCAATTAGTGAAAGAAGAAAACAAGAAAAAATAGAAAGGGTACTACATAAAGAGCGCTATGTGACGTGTAAGAAAATTCTTAAAAAATGTTAGGGAAAACCATCGCTTTCTCAAGCTTTTGTATGTTATGATGACAAAAGACTTTTTGAAAAGAGGTGGATATATATGTTACAAGCGTTACTGATTTTTGTACTTCAAATTATTTATGTTCCTGTTTTAACAATCCGGACGATTTTGCTTGTAAAAAATCAAACAAGATCCGCTGCTGGTGTTGGTTTACTCGAAGGTGCAATCTATATTATAAGTTTAGGGATTGTATTTCAAGATTTATCAAATTGGATGAATATTGTAGCCTATATAATTGGTTTTAGTGCCGGTCTTTTATTAGGTGGTTATATAGAAAATAAATTAGCTATCGGTTATATTACGTATCATGTTAGTTTGTTAGATCGCTGTAATGAACTAGTGGATGAATTAAGAAATGCGGGGTTTGGTGTTACATTGTTTGAAGGGGAAGGAATTAATTCTGTTCGTTATCGATTAGACATTGTGGCGAAGCGTTCAAGAGAACAAGAGCTGTTGGAAATTGTGAACAGAATTGCGCCGAAAGCGTTCATGTCTTCTTATGAAATTCGTTCTTTTAAAGGTGGATATTTAACGAAAGCAATGAAAAAAAGAACATTAATGAAAAAGAAAGATCACGCATCTTAAAAAGAGGAGAAGCTTTTCAGTTTCTCTTCTTTTTGTTCACTTTAAGTTTCTAAAGAATGTATTCGCGTTTGACGAATTATCATCATAAAATAATACCAGATATTTTAGTCTATAAATAATTATCAGATAATACTAGATATTTTAGTCTATTAATTATTATAATAGAGTATGAGATGGTTATAATTGAGACAAAAAAGATATATTCCTAGGTAGGGCCTAGGGGGCATATTGCTTTTTATATTTGAGCATAGATGCCGATTCTTTTTTGCCAATATAGGGGATGGAGAGATTATCATGAGCAACATGCAGAAAAAAACAGACGTTATTTTAATTGGCGCTGGAATCATGAGCGCAACTTTAGGATCATTACTGAAAGAGTTAGCACCTGAATGGGAAATTAAAATGTTTGAAAAACTTGAGGGCGCAGGGGAAGAAAGCTCGAATGAATGGAATAATGCGGGTACAGGCCATTCTGCACTTTGTGAGCTTAACTATACATCCGAAAAACCTGACGGATCTATAGATATTAAAAAAGCCCTCAAAATTAATGAGCAATTTCAGCTTTCTAGACAGTTTTGGTCCTATCTTGTGAATAGCAATCTGATTCGTAATCCACAGAAATTTATTATGCCGATACCTCATATGAGTTTAGTACAAGGGGAAAAAAATGTAACATTTTTGAAAAAACGTTTTAAAGCGCTATCAAATATTCCGCTATTTCAAGGAATGGAATTTTCAGATGACCCTGAAAAATTAAAGGAATGGATGCCGCTTATTATGGAGGGGCGTACATCAAATGAACCGATCGCAGCAACGAAAATGGAATCTGGAACAGATGTGAATTTTGGTGCTTTGACACGCATGTTATTTGAACACTTACAAAACAAGAATGTTGAATTAAATTATAAACATAGTGTTGAAAATATTAAACGCATGAAAAATGGATTATGGGAAGTAAAAGTTCATGATATGAACAATGGTAAAATTGAATATCATACTGCAAAGTTCGTCTTTATTGGTGCTGGCGGTGGAAGTTTACCTTTACTACAAAAAACAGGGATTCCTGAATCAAAACATATCGGCGGATTCCCAGTAAGTGGACTATTTATGGTATGTAACAATCCAAAAGTGATTGAGAAACATCATGCGAAAGTATACGGAAAAGCGAAAGTTGGTGCTCCACCAATGTCTGTTCCGCATCTTGATACAAGATATATTGACAATAAAAAGACATTGTTGTTTGGACCGTTTGCTGGATTTTCACCAAAATTTTTAAAAACGGGCTCAAATCTTGATTTATTAGGTTCTGTAAAACCAAATAACGTACTTACTATGCTCGCTGCAGGTGTAAAAGAGATGGCATTGACGAAATATTTGATTCAACAAGTGATGCTGTCGAACGAAAAGCGTATTGAAGAGTTGCGCGAATTTATTCCGAATGCGAAAGGGGAAGATTGGGACGTAGTAGTAGCAGGCCAACGTGTGCAAGTTATTAAAGATACTGAAACTGGTGGAAAAGGAACGCTTCAATTTGGTACGGAAGTTGTTAGTGCTGCTGATGGATCAATCGCTGCATTACTTGGTGCTTCTCCAGGTGCTTCTACAGCTGTTAATGTTATGCTTGAAGTGTTAGAAAAATGTTTCCCGCAATATATGGAAAAATGGGAAGAAAAAATAAAACATATGATTCCTTCCTATGGTATTTCATTAGTAGAAAATCCAAAACTTTTCCAAGAAATTCATACATCAACATCTAAGACACTTGGTTTAAGCAAGAAAGAAGCTGTGTATAGTTAAACTAAGGTTTTGTATTTGAAAATAAACATATATAAGCAAGTTAAATGAAACATATTCAATTTGAGCTAGGGATTATAAAAAAATAAGAGGGGTGGCTGCCTATAAGTTGGTAAACTGGCTTATAGGCAGCTTATTTTTTAGGTCAAGTAAAGTGGTTACTTTATTCCGAACGTATGTTCTTTTGTAAGCGGCGTTTGTAGTTACTGGTTAAGTAAATACGCTTCTATGTACTAGAAACATTCCCTTTCAAGGTAATGTAGGTGGTAGGTAGTTTGTTAATAATATGTTAAAATAGAATCTAGCAGATTCAATCAACATAAGCAAAAGAGAAATAAGTTTGAAGCGAGGAAACAACATGAGTCAAATCAACACACACAAGCCCAAGAAGCTAAAAATATGTTTGAAAGTATTGATGATTATTATTGGGGCATTCATCACAGCATACGGATTAGAAGCGGTATTAATTCCAAATAACGTATCGGATGGGGGAGTAACAGGTTTAAGTATCGTTAGCTCACAACTATTTGGGTTACCATTAGGGATGCTAATTGGAGTCATTAATATCCCGTTTGTTTGGTTAGGATATAAGCAAATCGGTAAAAGTTTTGCTATTTTTTCCATTATCGGTATTGCTTCACTTGCGATTGGTACGATCCTGATGCATGAAATTCCAACGATTATTGAAGGAGATACATTGCTAGTTACCGTTGTTGGTGGTATTATTATAGGCTTTGGGATGGGGCTCGCTCTTCGTAATGGCGGCGCATTAGATGGAATTGATATGTTAGCTGTATTACTGTCTCGTAAATTACCGTTTGGGACAAGTGATTTAATTTTGTTTTTAAATATGTTTGTTTTTATCTTTGTTTCAGCGGTGTTTGGCCTTCAAGGGGCGATTCTGTCAGCCATTGCGTATTTTATTGCATCTAAAGTAATCCACATTGTTGAAGTTGGTTTAAGCGGATCGAAAACATTTAAAATTATTACGAAAGAGCCAGATTTAATGGTAGAAACAATTCGAGAACGCTTAGGACGAAGTGCAACCTATAATGAAGTATATGGCGGTTATTCAAAGGAACAATTTAAAGAAATCACATGTGTGATTAACCGTTTAGAAGAAAGTAAAATGAAGGAACTTATTCATGAAATCGACAAAGATGCTTTTGTTACGGTATACGATGTAGCGGAAGTAAAAGGCGGTAACTTCAAAAAACATGATATTCATTAATAACACTGAAAAACACCTTTTAGTTAGGCTAAAAGGTGTTTTTTATATCTTAATAAAAAATATTGTTTTATAGATAAAACGACGCTTTTATTGTGATGTGTAAATTAGGGAAGTTCATTATATTAGGTGTATAAAAAATAAAAATTAAGACGATTAAATTTTTAAATCATGATAATCTTTGATTTGTAGTAAATATGTTTAAAAGGGAGAAGTGTTATATGAATAGTAAAATTGAGAACTTACCAAAATATCGAATTGCATATGTGCGACAAGTTGGTCCATACGGGTTTGGTAACGTGCAAACGATGGAGAAATTAAAAAATTGGGCTGCGGAGAAAAAACATTTAGATGAAACAGCGATTGTATTAGGAATTTCGCATGACAATCCAGAAATAACGCCACCTGAAAGTTGTCGTTATGATGCTTGCATCGTTATTGAAAAAAATGAACCAATTGACGATTTTGTTGCGGAAAGTGAATTACCCGGCGGGAAATATGCGATTTATGAAGTAGAGCATACGGCAGAGGCGATTCAAAAAGCATGGATTGAAATCTTTTCTAACTTGCTAAATAGCGACTATGAAATAGATACAAGACCAGTTTTTGAGCGATACATGAAAAAGATGGTTGATAACCATCTTTGTGAAATTTGTGTACCTATTAGAGCGAAACGGTAATTATTTTGCTAGTGTTACATAGTAAGGAATTAAGTGAAACGAAGATAAGTTATGAATAATGAAAGTTTCGCTTGATAAAAAAGAGAAAGTCATCATTTTGCTTGCACTGTTTCAAAATGATGACTTTTTATATAGGTAAAATGAGTGGTTTTACATATCTTGAATGAAATCTTTTTCTTGTTTTTGTCCAAACTTTTGTAAAAGAGAAAGCAACATAAACCCTGTTATACCTAGTGTGCCAAAGATGATCCAAAGGGCATAGGTTCCTTCATTTTGTGATGTAGACAATGTGCCGGTATAGCTTCCAACGATAAAGCCAATCGCAAGAGAAAGTTGATAGACGCCAAAATATGTTGCTGTATAAGATTCATTACTATAATTTGCAATTGTAATATCGGCGTTAGGTAATACAAGTGTTTCACCAATGGTAAATAAAATCACGCAGCTAAATAGCCAATACGGATGGGACAATAAAGGGATAAGTAAAAAAGAAAGTCCCATTAATAGTACGCCGCATTTTACAATTGAAAGGGTGTTGTAACGATGAAATGCCTTTCGAAATAGAATCATAAATAAAACACCTGTAATGGCATTTACTGTAACAACAAGTCCACCTAGCTTTATACTATGACTGATATGGGTCATATAAAGTGGAAGAGCAACGGTAAGCTGCGTAAACATAATGTAAAAGAAAATCATAATGAATGAAAAGGAGAGAAAATGTTTGTTTTCGAAAACGTTTTTTAAACCAGATAAAAGATGTATATTTTCAGTAGAAACTTGGAAGTGAGGTTTAAGAAAAATAAACATAATAGCCAATAATAACATCATAAATCCAGTAAGTATAAATGGATATAAAGGGTTCCATGCGAGTAATAAAGTACCAGCAATTGGACCAAGCATCGCGCCGCTGTTAAAAGCGAGATTTAAGTATGTAAATAAATCTTTGCGCAGGTACGCGGGTTGTGAGCCGAATACGGCGCGAGCTGCTGGTTCATAAAGAGCAGTTCCAAACCCGATAAGCGAAGAAGAAAGTACAATCGTATGAAACTCTGAAAATATTCCTAGGAAAATAAAACCACCCCCCCTTAATAGTAAGCCGGCAATCATCATAATCATGTAACCAAACTTATCGGCAATAATGCCAGAAAGGAAAGGGATCATTCGTGAAGTAATAATAATAATTGTTAAAATGGTTCCAACTTGCAAAGCAGAAAAATGTAAGAAATTCGTTAAATAAATGGCAAGAAAAGCGTATACTGCAAAGTATCCAAATGACATAAAGAATGAAGAAATCAGTATAATGCGTATGGGTGTTGAAAAGTTTTTCATAAAGTCTCCTCCGAAAATGTAACCATTAAAACATTTTAATGGTTAACTGTTTTATACTATAATTATACACAAAGTCAGAAAAAAGTGAATTTTGGAAGGATGGTGAGTGTATTTGAATCAAAGTCAAGAAGCTCCAGAACAATTAGAAATTGTCAGGAGATTTTTAAATACGTGGAGAATTCCAAACGATACAAGGGAGGAAGTGGACGAGCTTCATACGATAGAAGATGTACTTCGTTTTACGAAAAGGCATTGGGATGAAGAGATTTCTTTTGGGACAGTGGATGAACTAAAACAGTTTCGAGATGAACTTCGCTTTATAGTTGAGGAAAAAGGCTCATTGCAACAATGGCTTGAAAAATATCCATTTCGTGTGTGTATAACAGAAAATATGGATGCGATTACATATGAACCAGTAGGGGAAAAGAATTTTTACACAATCCTATTACACATTATTTTAGTAGCAGTTGAGGAAGGAAAGTGGAGTCGATTAAAAGCATGTCCAGATTGTCGCTGGGTCTTTTATGATTATTCTCGCAATGGAAGTAAGCGCTGGTGCGGGATGTATGCGGGAGGAAAAGAAGGGAGAGCATGCGGAACGATTGCGAAAGTGAAAAAATATCGAGCGAAAAAAAGGGGGGGATATGGTTAATCTTGAAAAGAAAAAAGCTTTGCAATATGGTGCAAAGCTTTTTTCTACTTGTATATTTTTTTGATTGTTACTCTATCTTTTTGGCTGAAAAATGTGCTGGAAAAAGTATTTGTGATGCAAGTTGTTAACCATTTTATTTGCTTGATACGTACGTTGTTGTTCCAATCGAACACGCTGTTCCATCATTTTTATTTCATGATCTGATAAACGTAACATTGTACGAGTCTCCTTTACTATAAATATAGGTTTCTTGTGACATCGATTCCAAATCATTTATAGTTAAGGAGGAATGCTGTGTAACATCAGTAAAAAGCACCTTCCCTCTCCCATTACGCTTACGAGGTTAGCTGTCGGACTCGGGAAGTGAGAGTTTCCCTACTTAAAAAGATTCGCCCCAAGTAGCAAATGCTACAAAAATGGGTCCCCCGCTCCACATAGTGGATTCAGCAAAAGGTTTTATAATTAAAAAAATAACATACAAAAGAAATTGAGTCAAACTATTCATTTTTTTTTAGATTTTTTTAACTTTACAAGAGGTGTTCCATCCGGTAACAAAATATTCTGTGTTGCAATAAATCCGTGCTTTTTATATAGAGAAAGGGCAGGCGTGTTTGCTTTGCCTGTCTGTACAATATATGTATGTATATGAGGGAAGAGTTGGAATAGATGAAGTAATAAGTCAGTAGCAATTCCTCTATGAAAATAGTTTGGTGATACGACGAGTCGATGGATATCGACGAAAGATTCCTCGTTTGTAAATGAAATAAAACCTACTAATGTGTGTGCTAAGAAATAGCCATAAAAGGTTTCTTCACAATTTTGAATATCGGTAACGCGGTCATATAAACGCGGAATGGCATGACTGTTTATATACTTTGCCTCAATTTCATAAGCCGGAATTTGAATAGCAAGAATAGCTTCTGCCATTTCAATAGAAGCTGGATTTAATTTAGAAATCATATGTGTCTCTCCTTTAAGAAAATTTATTTGAATAATTGTGTATGAAATGGTTTGGATAAGATTTTGAATGATTAAGTGTTCTACTTTTATAGATAATAAGACGTCTACCACAAATTTCGATAGGAGTAAGGTCGCTCATCCAAGCACGATTGGTGAAGATGAATAATTAATGAGGGATGAAGCGAAACTTACTTATTAAAGTTTCGCTTTCTTTATGCATTGCTGTGCATATTCACGTGCCCAATTATCTGCTGCTAATACTGCTTCTAAAGAAGGATTGATAATCGTATCGTGAGCTTCAAGTGTAGAGTAAATTGTTTTTTCGATATCAAAGAATGAAATGTCATTTTGTAAGTATCGAGCATTTGCGATTTCATTTGCTGCATTTAAGACAGTAGGGGCTGTACCGCCAAGTTTTCCAGCTTCATAAGCATAATATAAGCAAGGGAATTTCTTGAAATCTGGTTTTTCAAAATGTAAGTTACCAACTTCCAATAAATTTAGTTTTTTATAGTTCGATTGTAATCTAGTTGGATAATGAAAAGCATATTGAATAGGTATTCTCATATCAGGCGCACCAAGTTGGGCCATGACGGATCCATCTACAAATTCAACTAAGGAATGAATGATACTTTCGGGATGAATGAGAACATCCATTTTTTCATAAGGAATATTAAAGAGCCAACGTGCTTCCATAACTTCAAAACCTTTGTTCATTAATGTAGCTGAATCAATCGTTAATTTTGCCCCCATTAACCAATTGGGATGTTTTAAGGCATCCTGGACTTTTAGCATCGCCATTTCTTCCCGTGTTTTCTCTCGAAACGCGCCTCCCGAAGCGGTAATAATTAACTTTTCAATTTCTTGACTGTTTTCTCCATTTAAACATTGGAAAATAGCGGAGTGTTCACTATCGACAGGAATTAAGCGACAATTATTTTGATTAGCAAGATCAGTAACAATATGACCTGCAGCTACTAATGTTTCTTTGTTAGCTATCGCAATATCTTTCTTTTCTTTTAATGCTTCAATTGTAGGAAGAAGACCTGAAATACCAACAACAGAAGTAAGAACAAGGTTTGTATCAGGATGTGTTGCAACTTCAATTAATCCATTAGGACCATATGTGATTTTTATGTTGCCGGAGATTCGCTGACGAAGCGTAGTTGCTAATTCTTTTGTACCAACGCATACAATGCGAGGATGAAATGCTTCGATTTGTTTTTCAAGAAGTTCAATATTATGATTGGCTGTTAAGCCGATAATTTGAAAATGTTCAGGATGGTTAGCAATTACATCCAATGCAGATGTACCGATTGAACCAGTTGAACCTAAAATGGAAATATATTTAACCATGAAAAAATCCTCCAAAGATGAATGAATATTTTGTGAATCTATATATATTTAGACAAAATAAATGAGATTCCTTCTGGACAAAACAGAAAGTGAATGTTTATTAGATAAATATGTGTGTAATCCATCGGAAAATACGACGGTAGGAAAGAGCACATATTTAAAATTTTTTAGGGGTGAATAGTTGGATTGTAAAGAGAATGTAGAGGAGGTAAGTAAAAAAAAGTAAGGGAGTGAC
The DNA here is from genome assembly GCF_000017425.1 of Bacillus cytotoxicus NVH 391-98. Classification (GTDB taxonomy): domain Bacteria; phylum Bacillota; class Bacilli; order Bacillales; family Bacillaceae_G; genus Bacillus_A; species Bacillus_A cytotoxicus. The sequence continues at coordinate 2,224,667 of NC_009674.1, read as the reverse complement.
AGACTTTCCCTTACTTTCTTTTGTTATGCATATGTTTCGTAACTTTGTTTCGATTGCCACATATTTTCATTGAACACCATTTTCGTCGTCCTGTTTTATCAAGAAAAAGTAAAATACATGCTTCTTATGCACGCTGTATTTTATATAAATTATAAACAAATTATGTTTTCATGTATGTAATGTTTCAATAATACTGCGGAAATTCTCGTAGTATTTTATCGACTCGGTTAGAAAGTGAGGTAAGATGAGGATCTTCTCTTGTTCGAAAAAGTAATGTGCGTAAAAAAGTTTTTATATTGGCGCATAGCATACAATATTCATCAAGGGATAGGCGCTTTCGAATTTGAGGTAGTCGCTTCATTTTCTTATATAAGATGGTGAAAAACGCTTCCTTTGGAAAATCACAATATAGCATAGCTAAAAGAGGAGTAGCAATTCTTTCATCTTCATTATTGTAATATACAGTCGAGTGAATGAATATTTTATTTAACAAGCAATGAATGATTTCTTCATAGCACGGACCGGATATGTGAGGGTTTTGAACAAGTTGATGAAAGGCGTCTGAAATATGTGCGATACTATGAGCCCATCCCTTTTGTTCGATATGTCCTCGGAAGTCTGATTCTAAATTCATACATGTAATAAGTTTTTCTTTTATTTCTAGTATGGTTTCGGGCAATAGAAATGTATGAACATTATCAAATTGAATAATTAAAGCAATTAATAACGCTGTATAAGAACGAGTGAATACCCCATCAGTATGTGGAGATGATATCTCGAAATATAAATACTCTTCACTAAGGCATGTTGTCAATAATAGTTCTAATTGATCGTGGGACAGAAAGTGATGTTGGATAAAATGAGAAAAAGACTCATATATTAATTGATTGCGAATATAGCTATCAGTTGTCCCGATATGCTGCATCATACCTAGGAGCAACTCATCTATATCGAAATGTTGCATTTGTGAGTAATCATTTTGTTGAATGAGTTCCAGTTGTTGCTGCAGCGTTTGGATATTCAAAGGTGAACCTCCTCTTTTCTTTAATTGTACAATGTTTTCTAGTATTCTATATATTCAAGGACAACTTTGTTCATGCAGAAGTACAAGCTAAATGTGTATAACAAAAAATGTTTAGTTTGTGAAAGAACGGTAATTGGGACAAAAATAGCATTTATGTAATACAATAATATATAAACAATACGCAGAAAGAGTTGATGAAATAATGAAACAGCAAAGAACTGGGTTACATGCTAGTGTTGAGCGAAATGAAGAGAATATGTTACATATACAATGGGAAGAGGGGCCGGAGGAAGTTCGTATATATTGGGATACTGTTTCAGAAGGAATTGAAGAAAATGGTGAATTGTTATTGAGAGTATCGGGACAATCATCATGTACAATTGAAAGTCCAAGCGACAATGCGCGTCCCTACTTTCGATTAGTAGGGAGTAATGGGCAGGCTGTTACAGTGGCCGAACGCAGGTTACCACTTCAAGGAGCATTTAATTTCCGAGATTTAGGGGGATATGAAACGACAGATGGACGCAGAGTAAAGTGGGGGAAAATATTTCGTTCGGAAGAATTAGCTGGTTTAACAGAGACTGATATAGATTATTTACAACAATCTGGTTTGAGATTAATTTGTGATTACCGGACAGATTTTGAAGTGAAACATAAGCCGAATCCTCGCATTCAAGGTGTTAGACAAGTATGCTTACCAGTTATGCAAGACTTAGCAAAAGATTTAAATATAAATGAATTTTTCCAAGTGGGCGATGTATCGAAGTTAGGAAAGCCAGGTGAATATTTGGTGAAAATGAATAAAGACTTTGTAACTGGAAATGAAGCGTTTGTGAAGTTTTTGCAACTTGCGCAAAATCCGGAAAACTTACCGCTCGTTAATCATTGTACAGCTGGTAAAGATCGCACTGGCTTTGGTTCAGCTTTACTATTACTTCTGCTTGGTGTTCCAGAAAAAACGGTAATGGAAGATTATTTATTAAGTAATGGATTTCGCGAACAATTAAATCAAAAAATGATGGAACTGTTAGGCGCAAATTTACAGAGTGAAGAGAGTAAAGCGATATTAGGTGCAATGTTTGAGGCTCGTGCTGAATACTTACAAGCAGCGATTGATGAAATGTATAATAAATATGGAAATATAGAAAACTATGCTAAGAACGGCTTAGGTTTCACAAATGAACAATTGGATAGAATGAAAGAATTGTTATTAGAGAAGTAAGGATGAGAAAAACAAACGAAGAGGATGTTGTATAGCATCCTCTTCGTTTGTATATGAAGAAGTTATTCGTCAAATATAAATATTTCATCAATTGTAGTCTGTAATGTTTTGGCGATATCATGTGCGAGTTGTAAAGAAGGATTATATTTGCCTTTCTCTAAATGGCTTATCGTTTCTCGGCGCACACCAACTCGCTTTGCTAGATCTTCTTGTGTCATATGTAACCTCGCTCGAGCTTCTTTTATTTTCGTTATGAACGCCATGGTGTATCTTCCATTTCATCCATTGGTATATCGTAAGCATAAATAGAGAAGCTGAATGTGAGAATCAGTAAGCCGAAAACGATAGCGATATCGAGTTCTTGTAAAGGTGAATTTGGGAGTAGAATTTCTATAAATAGAATGATAGCCGTTGCCAATAATGAAACGATAAACGCATTTCGACACGCTTTATTAACAATTTGTTCAAAGAGTTCATCGTGTTTGACCTTCCTATAAGTTGTAAAAAAGGAAAAGAAACAAAACATACTAAACAATCCTTTATAATAAAAGAACCCTAGGAAGCCGAAGAAGCCAAGGAATCCAAGATATTTGATCCATGTCGTTTTCATGTATAACCTCCTTTTAGATGATATATAACTTTATGTTATAAATATATCACATTTTTTACTAAGTATTAGTAATAATTGGATTTATTTCACATAATAGATGATAAAGAAAGAAGATTGAAAGTTTGGGGAAATGATACAATATAAGCATGATAAATAAAAAGAATAACATAAAATAGTTGTGGAGGAGGGGAAAGAAAATATGAAACAATTAGTGATACTTATGCTGGGATTTGTAGTAGTAACTGTAATTGGAACAGTTATGATAGGTAGGAAAGGGGATGAACATTATAGTAAAGAAACGAAGGGGAATATTAGGAGACTTACGATGATTTATCTTCTACTTGCAGCTGTGTTAACTGTTGGTTTAGGTTTATATATTTATTTTTATGGTTAAGAAAGCGTGAAAATAAAAAATATTAAAATTACAAGATATAACTATGATATAATAAATATACCATATTACAAGTAATACTAGTAATACTTGTAATAGAGGAAAGGATTGAATGGTATGATTGAAATTTCGAATGTTTCGAAAAGTTATAATGAGAATTCATATGCAGTAAAAGACTTAAACTTAACAGTTTCAGATGGAGAAATTTTTGGTTTTTTAGGTCCAAATGGTGCAGGGAAATCAACAACGATTAAGATGATTACAGGTATTCATACAATTGATAAAGGGACAATTGCAATTAATGGAAAAGATGTGGCACAAGAACCGTTGGAGGCGAAAAAAACTTTCGGTTATGTTCCAGATAGTCCCGATATGTTTTTACGCTTGAAAGGGATTGAATATTTAAATTTCATGGCGGATATGTATGAGGTGCCACATAACGTTCGGCAAGAAAAGATTCAATCGTTAGCAGAAAGATTTGATTTATACAATGCTTTATCTGATCAAATTCAAAGTTATTCGCATGGAATGAGACAAAAAATCATTATTATTGGTGTTCTTCTTCATGATCCAGATGTATGGATTTTGGATGAACCGATGACAGGATTAGATCCTAAATCAGCGTTTACTTTAAAACAAATGATGAGAGAACATGCCGATAAAGGAAAAACAGTATTCTTCTCTACGCATGTATTGGAAGTAGCAGAGAAGTTATGCGACCGCGTTGCGATTATTAATAAGGGGAGCTTACAGTTTCAAGGGAATTTAACAGAAATGAGAGATCATTTTAAATCGAATGAGTCCCTTGAAAAAATGTTCTTGGAGATGACAGGAAATGAATAAAATTTGGACATTAACAAAGGTACTGTTGAAATTAAATTATGCTGACATTATAACAGATAAAAAGAAACGATGGGCGTATGTCTTTTCCTTTGTAGCGCTATTATTTGCGGGATTCATATTTATTGGACCACTTACATATGGGATGTATGTACAAATGAAAGCGTTTGGGCAAGAAACGTTGCTGCTTGGTATGGGATTGGCTGTTGCGAGCATATGGGTATTTGTGATTAGTATTACGAATATTTTAACTGTATTTTATTATAATAATGACGTTGAAACGTTATTACCATTACCTTTACAGCCAGCTCAAATTATTACTGCAAAATTTATTACTGTATTAATTGCACAATATGTAATGGCATCATTTATTTTATTTCCTATTTTCATTGTTTATGGAATACAGAGTGGTGCATTTATTACGTATTATGTATACGTTCTAATCATTTATATCTTTTTCCCAATCATTCCACTTGTACTTGCTTCACTTTTAATGACATTGCTTATGCGATATACAAACGTTGCGAAAAATAAAGATAGAGGTAATATATTCATTGGATTAGTAACTTTATTATTGATTGTAGGCATTAATATATTTATGCAATGGAGAAACAAAAATGTAGCGTCAGAAGATATGGTAGCCAACTATTTTGCTGAGCATCAATCCTCCTTATTGGTTCAAATCACGAATTATTTTCCAACAACATATTTCGGAGCGATGGGATTAATAGAAAATGCATCTTGGCAAGGAATTGTTTATGTATTCCTTTTTGCAGTGATTTCATTTTCCTTTTTCGTGTTGTTTTTCTATGTTGCACAACGTACATATTTAAAAGGAGTTATCGGGCTTTCAACCAGTACGGCAAAAAAAGAACGTATTTCGGCAGAAAATTTTAAAAAATCGACTGTACAAAGTTCACACATAAAAGCATATATAAAAAAAGAGTTCAAAATTTTATTTAGAACTCCACAATTTTTTATCAATTGTATCGTGAACACCTTTGTTCTGCCAATTATGTTTTTCTTTATTATTTTCGTACAAGATGGAAACTTAACGTGGATTTCGAAGTTTGTAAAAAATCCAGAGTGGTCTAGTTTAGCGCTAGGCACTGGTTTTTGTGCTGGGTTATTTTTAATGGGGAGTAATGTTATTGCTACAACTTCTTTTTCTAGAGACGGAAGTTCATGGTATGTGAATCGTTATTTACCAGTAAAAGCATCAGATGTCTTTTTGGCAAAAGTATTTACAGCATGGTTTGTGAATATAACAATATTAGCTGTATTTGGAGTTGTTTTGACGATTTTTGGCGGTATTTCACCACTCTTTACATTATTATGGATATTGCTTAGTGCCAATGGTTTGTGGTTCACAAATATAATTGGTGTACGTTGGGATGCACAAACTGCGGATATACATTGGGACTCAGAGCAAAAATTATTTAAGAATAGATATACAACATTATGGAACTTCCTTGCCAATATTTTAATGGATCTAGTTATTGTAGGTGGAGTTTGCGCATTATTTTTCTATTTTGAAGTTGGTATGTGGGGGATGTTTATCATTCTATTCATTGCATTTACCATTATGAATGGAATTATTACTCGAAGTATACAATTAGGTGCGGAACGTATTTTAGCAAATATTAAGTAAAAAATAAATCCTCTGTATGTATGCAGAGGATTTATTTTTTACTTAATGAAAAGGGAAAGGATTATAAGTGGCAAAAATAGCACTGAAACAAGGACTCATTGCAAATAGCGTGAATGTAGAGCTAATAGATAGAATTCGTTTTATTTCCTTACTTAGTAAGGAAATAGGGTGGGGAATAACAGGAAAAATTATTGATGATGATATATAGTGATTAATAATATAATTATGTAAACAATGGTGATGTTATGTGATAAAATGAAGCTTTAATCAGCAGAGTGAATAAATTGATTTTTCTGATGTTTATTTATCAAATAAAGAGATTGTCAAAATAGCAGATTTTTTGATAAGTATACGATTGATAATATGACAATATCTTTTTTCTTTTCTTTTAAATGAGTAAAAAATCTACAAATATCAACAAGGAATGCATAGTGCAATTCGATAAAAATATGAAGATAACTGTCGGGAAGAAAGTAGTTCGGACAGAAAGGGATTTGTATGAAGAAATAGAATCGTAAAGGGAGAGGATAAATTAGTAATGTAGGGGGCTTTTTTATGAAAATGAAAAAGATAACAATTGCATCGGTAGCGATTGGCACAATGCTTTCTATGACAGCTTGTAGCGGTACTTCCACAGAAAAAGATCAAGTGAAACAAGAACAAACAAATGTCCAAGAAGATGCGAAAACAGCAAGTGCGGATGCAACGACTACAACGAAAGATACAGAAACAAGCACATCCTCTAATGAAAAGACAGAGAAAGATCAAAAGAATAAGGAAACAAATGTGAGTGATCAAACAACAGGAAAAGAAGCAAGTGTAAAAACAGATGATCAAACGGCGAGTGGAAAAACGACAGAAAAAGAGACAAGTACAAAGTCGGCAGATCAAACGACAAATGGGAAAACAACAAAAGGTACGAAGCAAGGTGTAACTGTCAAAACAAATGTAAAAGAAGTTGTTCAACTTGTTGAAAGTTTGGATAAACATTTAGCAGCAAACCCCAAATTAGATACCGTAAATAAGCTGGGAAAACAAATAAATGAAAAATGGGATGTAGTTGAAAAAGAGTTAGAGGCTTCACATCCAACTGATTATAAAACAATCGGCCAAAGTATATATCCATTAATTGTAGGAGCGGAGAAACAAAAAATAGACATAGCAAAAATGAAATCATTAACAACGAAAACGAAAAAGGACTTGAGTCAATTGTTAACGAAACTTTCATAACGTACCGAATATATAAAAAAAGGAGAAACAACGGGAGTTTCTTCTTTTTTCTTTGAAAATATTCACCATAACTATGTTATGTAAACAATATGTAGAATAAAAATAGAAATCAGCAAAGACGAGCCTTCGCTGATTGCGGATGATAGATTAATAAATAATTTTTAAATGTTCCATCTGCAATGCATGAGAGGGGAAGTTTTCTTTCTATTCCTTTTTTATATTACAATGGAAGCAATCATAGCATTTCTTACTTGAATGAAATCTCTGCCAGATAGAAAAATTTGTAATCCTCTTTTGCCGGCGCTAATACTAATGACATCCCAATTCAATGCGGATTCATCCACATATAATGGATAATTCTTTTTCACACCTAAAGGTGAAACTCCTCCGCGAATATAGCCTGTCAGTCCTAATATTTCTTTCATGTGGACCATTTCCACTTTTTTATTATGACTTGCCGACGCAAGTGCTTTTAAATTCAGTTCTTTATGGGCAGGAACACATGCCATAAGAACCCCAGTTTTGTCTCCTCTAAGAACTAATGTTTTAAAAACTTGTTCTAGTTGTAAATCAATTTGTTCTGCGACATGCTTAGCGTTTAAGTTTTCTTCATCCCATTCGTACTCGTGGACATCGTACGGGATTTTATGTTGGTCAAGAAGTCGACAAGCATTTGTTTTGTTACTCATATAGTACACTTCCTTATATATAGTTCTATGTATAGTATACAAAATTTTGCAATGTAAGACAGGGGAAATAAAAAAATATAAGAATATGTAACATATCATGTAAAAGAAGAAAGGGAGAAACATATGGAAAACAGCAGGTCTTTGTGATGCCTTTGAAAATGAGGTACAAGTGTGTTAGCTAACTTTTCAATCATATGGAAAAAACAGTTTCATGGAAAAATTGCTACGGTGAAAGTAAAGGATGATAATCTTTTAGTGAAAGAATCATTAAAAACTGTACCAGCAGGAACCGTTCTCATTGTGGATGATAGTGCGTCTACAAATTGTGTATTACTCGGAGGTAATTTGGCGAGTATAGCGCAAAAATGACAATTAGCAGGTATTATTGTATATGGCTATGTTCGTGATTCCAAAGAATTAAAAAATATAAATATTGGTAATTTGGCGTTAGGTACGATGCCGAAAAGAAGTAAAAAAGAAGGAAAGGGAGAGACAGAAGTTCCATTACATTTTGGAGTAATCGATTGGATTCCAAATCAATATGTGTATGCGGATGAAGATGGTGTGGTTGTTTCGGAAAAGCAGCTTTATAAAGGCATGGAATAAAAAGTTTTTCACATAAAAAATAATCTATTAATCTTAGAAAATAAATCTAATAAAACATAGACAAAATCTTATGTCAATAGTAAAATAATACAGAAATTTATTATTTTATGAATATATGGGTGCGTCGTTTACCGATTCCTTAAAATAGAAGAATTTGTAGTAATGGATATTATTACACGTCTTCATGAGCTACATAGTTTTTCTATACAAATAGAAATGCTATATATACGTAGAGAGTATGTAATTGATTTTTCACTTTAAAGTGAGATTGTATGCTCTTGAAGGGGCCTTTTTATGTCAATAGTAAGTAAAGGGAGGAATAATTAAGAATGGCAATATTTAAAAAATGGCTGCTGACATCGATAATGTCAGTCGCGCTCGTATTTGTGTCATTTGCAAATACAGTACATATTACGTTTGCGGAAGGAAAAACAGCAACGCTTGCGATTATTGGGGAATCGCAAAGAGGCATTATTCTTTGTCCGAAAGAAGTGTCAATTGAAGATGGGGAAACAGCTTACAGCTTATTACAAAAAGTCATGGGGGATAAAGTAGTAGCTGAAAATTCACAATACGGTATGTTTGTGAAAGGTATCGATGGTTTAATGGGCGGTGCTACAAGTGGCTGGACATATGATGTGAACGATAAGGCAGCAATGGTAGGAGCAGATAGTTATAAATTAACTTCTGGAGACGTTGTCGCATACCGTTTTGTTGTAGATTGGAACAATATGAATCAAGAAACGTTGCAACAAACTGTAGACAAAATAGGAACTTGTAAAACGGGTCAAAATCAGCAAGATGAACAAAAACAAGATAGTCGAGAAAATAAAGGCGTAGAAGGAACAAGTCAAGAAAATACAGGGACAGAAGTAAACGATGAAGCCAACAAACCAAAAGAACCAGAGCTAGAACAAAATACAAAAGCAGAAGAGCATCAATATGTAGACAACAATGAAGTAAGGAAAAAAGTAGAAGAGGCCATTTCTAAAACAGCAGAAAGAATGTTACAAGATGGGATTGGTACGGACTGGATGGCCGTTGGACTGTCGCGTTTAGGACAGGCAGTGCCAATGGAAGACAAAATCAATTATGTACAGTCGGTTACGAAAAAAGTTGAGAAACGTTTACATCGTTTTTCGGCAACAGATATTGCGAGAACTGTAATCGGATTGACAGCGATGAATGCAGATCCAACGAACGTAGCGGGGCAAAATTTGATACCGCTTCTTTATCAATCGGATACATTAAATTCTGTTACCGGCTATACATTTGCGTTAATTGCGCTTGATACAAAAAAATATGAAGTGCCAGTAGGAGCGAAATGGAGCCGTGTTGCTTTAGTGCAAGAAATCTTACATGCACAGCATACAGATGGTGGTTGGACATATAATGTGGAAAGTAGTAAGGAAGATGCTAGTAGTATAGATGTAACAGGGATGGTGTTAGCTGCGTTAGCACCTTATCAAAATCAACAAGAAGTAAAAGAAGCTGTTGCGAAGGCAGAACAATATTTATCAAGTAAGCAATTAGAAAACGGTGGATTTGAGGCAGATGGCCAAGAGAATGCTAACAGTGTTGCACAAGCTGTATTAGGTTTATCGGCGATAGGAAGTAATCCAACTGAATCTAAGTTTACGAAAAAGAATGGAAATGCAGTGCAAAATCTTCTTTCTTATCAACTAGAGAATGGTGAATTTAAGTGGTTGCCAAGCGATGCAGAAGGCAACACCATGGCTACTGAACAAGCACTTTTAGCGTTGATTCAGTATAAAGCATTTTTAGATCAGAACGGTTCTATTTATGATTGGTCAAATGATCGAATGGAAGCTGAAATTCCAAATCAACCAATTGTAGAGTCTGAGGTAGAAGCACCGGTAGTTGAACAAGAGATGAGAGAACAAATGCAACAACCGAAAGATGAACCATTACATGTTGCTGTACAAGAAGAAGTAGACCATCATAATGAGAAAACGACACAAACTCGTCAATTACCAAAAACAGGAGCAGCAACTGGTGAAGCCGCTATACCGGTCGGAATGGGTGTAATATGTATTGCTTCTGCATACGCTTTATGGAGACGAAAAGCAGCTTAACAAAAATTTAGGAGCAATGATTTGCTCCTAATTTTATTAGGGAAGGTGAAAATAACATGAACATGATGAAATGGTTTTTCACGCTTGTTTTATCATTTAGTTTGCTTGTAGGATGTGGGCAAAACGAAACAAAGCCTAAGCAGCAAGTTGCCTCTAAACAGACGGAACAAAAAGAGGTTGAAAAGCAAGCAGAAAAACAGGATGAACCGAAACAAGAAGAGCAAAAACAACCGGAACAACCGCAATCAAATGAAGAGCAATTAGAAGAGAAAAAACAAGCAGAAGAACAATCAAGTGAGAAACAAAAAGAGCAAAAAGAACAGCCTGAAGTAAAACAAGAAGAGCAAAAAGAACAAACAGTAGCTTCTGAAGAACAACCACTTGAACAACAAAAAGGAAATGAAGAAAAGGCCGAATCAAAACAGCAAGAACAGCCTGAAGCGAACAAAGAGCCGGAAATTGTTCATGAGCCAAAAGAAACGCCAAAGCAGGAACAGTCAGCTCCGCAACCAGTCGTTCCGAAGCATGACCCTAAGACAGATCCACAACAGCAGAAACAACAAGTTACAATTTCTGTGAAAGGGCATGAAGGGTATTTACTAGGTGCAACTAAAGTGGATGTGCAAGAAGGAGACACCGTTTATAAAGTATTGCAGCGTACAGGATTAGATGTAGATGCAAGTGGATTTGGAAATAGTATTTATGTAAAAGGTATTAATGATTTATACGAAAAAGATGTAGCGAGTACGAGCGGATGGAAATATCGTGTAAATGGAACTTTTCCAAACCGAAGTGCTGGTGCAGTGACAGTGAAGCCAGGAGATAAAATTGAATGGGTATATGTGTTAAATTAGGAAAGGGCATTGGGTAAAGGGTTATGAAAATTATTTTTTCTTCTTTACATCCTTTTGTAAATTTTATCTATTATATTGGGGTGATGATACTCTGTATGGTGTGTCTTCATCCTCTTTTTTTAATGAGCGCCATTATTTTGCTACTCATTTTGAACATCATGCAAGGCAATGGTGAAAAAATAAGAAAAATGCTGCCAAGTACGCTTCTTTTTTTTCTGCTCATTATTGCGCTGAATGCTTTATTCACGCATAGAGGAGCGACGACATTATTTCGTTTAGGGGATAATCGCATTACATTTGAAGCGTGTATGTATGGCATTGTCATGGGATTATCTTTAAGTGCCATTATGTTTACATTTACTTCTTACAATGATACGATTTCAAGTCATAAATTTTTATATTTATTTTCGAGAATTTCTCCGAAAGTTGCACTTTTAACGATGATTACAGTCCGCTTTGTTCCGTTGTTTATAAGAAGGCTGCGACAAATCACTCTCGTTCAAAAAACAAAAGGTGTACAACTGGATTCAGGTTCACTTACAGAGCGACTGAAAAACGGAATGAAGCTTTTGCAAGTATTGCTTGTTTGCTCGCTAGAAGAGGCGCTGCAAACAGCAGATTCTATGCAGGCGCGAGGGTTTGGGATTACAAAGCGAAGTACATATATTCGATATCGAATGGCTAAGCAAGATTGGTTTGTAGTCATCTATTTTATAATTGTATTACTTGTTTGCTGTTTATTTAGCTTTTATGGGGCTGGTAAACTGCTTATTTATCCGAGAGTAGAAACGATTCTGTTTCAGCAATATGATGGTATACAATTTGTTTTATTTATTTTGTTTATTAGTTTACCTATTATGATGGAGGGGAGGGAATGGATATGGTGGCGCATGCAGAAATGAAGAATGTATCGTTTATATATGCTGATGAAGACGTAGAAGCTTTAGCAGACGTTTCTTTATCTGTTACACATGGTGAATTTATTGTATTAGCAGGCGAATCAGGATGCGGAAAGACAACGCTTTTAAAACATTTCAAAAAAGAATTACTCCCGATTGGAAAACGAAGAGGCGATATTTTTTATGAGGGAGTTCATTTGCAGGAAATACCAGATATATTATCGGCACAAGAGGTTGGCATGGTATTCCAAAATCCTGAAAATCAACTTGTTATGGATACAGTTATACAAGAAATGGCTTTTTCTTTAGAAAATATTGGACTTCCATCTCATATGATTCAAAAAAGAATTGCAGAGCTCATTAGCTTTTTAGGCTTTCAAGACTTGCTACATCAATCTGTTCATACTTTATCTGGAGGGCAAAAGCAACTTGTAAATTTAGCAGCTGTTCTAGTTTTGCAACCTAAATTATTATTGTTGGATGAGCCGACAGCACAGTTAGATCCCATTGCCGCAAAAGATTTCTTAAGTCTTTTAAAGCGGATTAACGAAGAACTTGGGATTACGATTGTGATGAGTGAACATCGTTTAGATGAAGTCATTCCTCTTGCATCAAGACTTATATGTATGGAAAATGGGCGTATTAAGTATGACGGGAAACCAGCAGCTGTTGTAGCGAATATGTGGCAACATGAAAAGATGCATCCCTTTATTCCGCAAATTCCAAGATTATTTTTAGAATGGAATGTAGGGAGTATTCCTTTTACAGTGCGTGAGGCTCAGTCGCATCTTCGCTCTGGAATGGTGATAGAAAAGCAGAGTAAAAAGCAAGCGAAACAAGAAGATATTATATTAGAAGCAGATCATATATCGTTTCAATATGAAAAACATAGTCCGTTTGTTTTACAAGATTTAACGCTATGTATTGAAAGAGGAAAATGGATCGCACTTGTCGGAAAAAATGGTACGGGAAAATCGACATTGTTAACTGTTTTAGCAGGCTTACAAAAAGTAAGAAGAGGAAAAGTACGCTGGAATGGAGAAGCGATTCATAAACTTCATTCGAAGGAAAGGTTTCAACAAATTGGATATGTATCGCAACATCCATACTATCATTTTTCCTGTGATACAGTGAGGGAAGAAATATTTGAGCGAGCCCGTGAATTGTATGGAGCAGAAGCAAATGTAGTGACAGAAAATATGCTAGATCGGTTTTGGCTTCGTTCTATTTGTGAACGTTATCCACATGATTGTAGCGGTGGAGAACAACAACTCCTTGCATTATGTATCGCGCTATTATCAAAGCCTAGTTTATTATTATTAGATGAGCCGACAAAAGGGTTAGATCCAGCAAAAAAAGAAAAATTAGGCTGGTTGTTTCAAGCTTTACAAAGAGAAGGAACAACGATCGTCATGGCAACACACGATATTGAATTTGCTGCAAAATATGTGGAGCAGTGTATGATGTTATTTGATGGAAAGGTAATGATAAATGATGCATCAAAAGAATTTTTTAGCGGTAACTTCTTTTATACAACAGCGATTAACCGTTTTATTCGGAAAAGGTTGCCTTATGCATTAACGTGGGAGGATGTGTACGAAGCGTGTCCAAACGATACTTTACTTTTATAGTCTGTTTTTTTCTAGTCATTGTCAGTACACTTCTTTTTACATCGCTTATCATGAGCAAACATTATATATTGTCTAGCTTTTTATTGCTCTTTTTGGCGATGTTGCCATTTTATATACGTTTTGAAAAGCGCGCGTTTGTTTCACGTGAAATTGTGATGGTAGCTGTTTTAGCGGCTATAGCGGCTGTTAGTCGTGTCCCATTTTCTATTATACCGAGTGTGCAACCAACTTCATTTGTTATCATTGTATCGGCGGTTGTGTTTGGGAGCGAAGCAGGATTTATGATTGGTGCAACAGCAGCGATTGTATCTAATATTTTTTTAGGCCAAGGTCCTTGGACACCATGGCAAATGTTTTCGTGGGGAATGATCGGGTTTATAGCTGGCTGTTTTCGTAACACATGGATGATGAAAAAGTTGCTTGGAAGAGTGATTTTCGGCTTTTTAGCAGGCTTTTTCTTTGGCTGGATTATGAATGCCTGGGGACTTCTTGGTTTTATACAAGATGTGACGTGGAAATCGCTTCTTTCATATTATGCGACAAGTTTTTATTTTGATATAAGTCATGCCATTTCAAATGTGATCTTTCTTATGTTATTTAGCTCTGCATGGATTAAGATTTTAATGAGATTTAAAAAGAAATATGGCATTTTGAATACGAATAGTTAGTGAATATGTGAAACCATTACAGCATACTCATATAGAGTAGGGTCGCGACTTACATATTCGTTTGCCTCTTTCATACTTCTTACGAAGGTAAGAAGTATTTTTTTTATCCACAAAAGTGTCAAGAAATTGATTGAATATATTCTAATTTTTGTATGGGATTTTTATATAATAGTGAATGAGAAAAGTTTTCAAAGAGGAGATGCAAAAACATATGAAGCTTGTAATTCCAAAGCAGCATGGTGCATGGGGAATGCTGCTTATTCCATTTTTACTTAGCATATTACTTGGTAATCCTACTATATATCATATTCCCTTATTTCTTGCTTGGTTATTTATATATTTGGCAACCTATCCATTTCTTATGTATATGAAGCAGAGACGAAAAAAGGAGTTTCTATATGCCGCTTTATTATATTTTATGATTGCGGGCATATTTGGGATAATATCATTATTATACGAATGGAAAATTGTTATGTTTATTGGTATCCTTATTCCTCTTTTTATAGTGAATATATATTTTGCTCATCAAAAAAAGGAACGCGCATTAACAAATGACATTTGTGCTATAATCATTTTTTGTATCGGTAGTCTAATTGGTTATTATTTTTCAATGAAAACTGTTGACACGGTTGCATTATGGATAGCGGCTGTATCCTTTCTTTATTTTTTAGGAAGTACGTTTTATGTGAAGACAATGATACGGGAAAAACATAATTTGTTATATCGCAATCTATCTTGGGGATATCATATTATGTTACCAATTCTATTATGTATTTGGAGTCCGCTTTTTTCTCTTCTATTCCTTCCGAGTTTAATTCGAGCCATTTTATTATATGGTAAGAAAATTTCTATTTTAAAAGTAGGGATTTTAGAGATTTTCAATTCAGTCTATTTTTTCATAGTAGCGCTACTAGTGTTACCGTATACAATGTAAAGAAGGGTTCGATTTTTGATATGGATGAGCAGTAACACTTCTACTTTGAAAATTCGTGAGAACTAAGAGAGTTGGACAAGATTATACGTAAAATCCAGCACCGATTACGGTTTATTTCTATTTTTGTTCTAAAAGGTAAACAGTATCATCACATCTTTGCAAAGAATAAAAGGAATCTAGAACATATCTGCGCGCATGTTTCGCCATTATCAAGTCCTGCTTTTTGCGTATACTTGTAGTATGGGATATTTATAAAAAACATAAGCATGTTTATGTTTTGACATTTATAAGAGAAGTGGGTATCATTGGAGATAAAGTGAATATTTTCTTATCCAGAGAGGTGGAGGGACTGGCCCAAAGAAACCCAGCAACCGCGATGCAGGTGCTAATTCCAGCAGAACATATTTGTTCTGAAAGATAAGATGAAGAGATGAAACGTAACTTCTTCTTATCGAAGAGGTTTTTTTATTATAAAAAAACATTCAATCATAAGAGAATAAGAAGAAAGGGGCTGCAAATATACGGTGAAACTTGAAAAGTACGTAAAACTGCGTAATGCAGTATATGAATATATGATGGAACAGGATAAAGCGATATCATTGGCAGATATTCAAGACTATATCGAATCGAATCATGAGGGGAAATTTACAAAAAAAATGTTACACCAATTTTATTTATCAAGACTATTAGATGAGTTAAAACTAGATGGGAAAATTACTTTAGCCAATGATGAATGCCATCATAGTGAAAAAGGTGTTTATTATAAGGCGCGAAAAGGGAGCTAGCCTCTCTTTTTTATCCTGCTATTTGAGGGCTCATAATCAGTGGGGATGAAGGAACCCCCACTGATTAAAATTTCACTTTATGCTATTAATTATTCGAAAATTATGACGATATGTAGAGTAAAAGACTGCGAAAGCAGCCTGATACAAGGGAATGGTGTTGAGTGTGTAGTATTAAAAGTTGAATATGCCTTGAAAGAGGCCATTCATTCGGCTAAACATGAAAAGAGACACCTTTGCCGATTAGGTGTCAGTTGTGTTGTCTTATAGGCTTGCTACTTGACATGTAATAGAATACCACATGATATAAAATGAAGTCAAAAGGGAATTTAAGGAAGGAAGGACAGTTCTATGTACGCTTTTTTAATAAACGAGATGAAAAAATGGATTCCTAAGCACATTATTAATAGAGGGTGTGAATATTATGAAGAGGGATATGTAGAAGATGTAGAAGTACATAATGATAAAGTATTTGCACTTGTAAGAGGGAACTACGGAGATTATGAGGTAGTGATTCATCTTGAAGACTTTATAAGCAGTAGTTGTGAGTGTCCTTATGAAAACTATTGTAAGCATATGGCAGCAGTTGTATATGAAATTCAAAGTATTGGAGAAGAGGTGATGAGAGAAAAGCTACAAACATTAGAGAAAGAAGAATTGATAAAAGTTATACAAAGACTATTAAAGAACTCTAAAAATGTAAAGATTGTAGAAAATATATTACAGAAAGAGAATTTTTAATTTTACTTTGGGGATGTAAGGGAAGTGAGTAACGATGAGTGAAGTGGAAAGAATTATGGAATGTTGTGAGCGGCAAGATGATGTATTTCGCACATATATAATGTGTTTGCTCCAACTGAAACAGTATCGCGAGCATTCTCAAAACGTATATCAGGAATTAAGGACCGATTATTTAGCAAGAGGAATTTGTGAGCGGGAGGTTGATCAGCTTATAAAAGAAAGTGAAACATTTCAAGCGTATTATCTCCCAAAAGTACTCTGTTGGGATTTTTTAAGTGAAAATCCGGCATATATAGAAAGTGCTTTAACCAATGTGTTGAAATATGAACCGTTACAACTATCTATTGTGCAATGGAGAAGAGTGATTGCTTGTGTAGAAAATGAAGTATCATATGAGTGATTAATGTCTATTGCACTTCACCATATAATGTATTTTGGATATGGTTTATCTTAACAATTTCAACTTTTTATCTAGCTCGTGTATTAAGAAAAATAGAAATGAAAGAAGAAAAGCTAGTATAAAAACTAGCTTTTTGGTATGATCATTTAAATGAAAAGTAAGCATAAACCGATGATGGCTCCTGCGTAGAGTAAATGAATCACACAAAATCCCATCATATCGCGAGCACCTAATCCTGCAATTGCTAAAGCTGGTAATGCCCAAAATGGCTGGATTAAATTTGTCCAAGCGTCTCCCCAAGCGATGGCCATCGCCGTTTTCGCAGCGGGAACACCGAGCTCTGCACCAGCTGGAATCATAATCGGAGCTTGTACGGCCCACTGCCCCCCTCCGGATGGAACGAAGATATTGACAATTCCTGCACTTAAAAATGTGAATAATGGGAAGGTTGTTTCGTTAGAGATTTGAATAAAGAAATTTGAAATAGCTCCGCCAAGTGAAAGTCCTTCGCTATTTGCACCCATCATCATTCCCATAATGCCAGCATAAAACGGGAACTGTAATAAAATGCCGGAAGCGCTTTTTGTTGATTCGGAAAAGGCACGAATATATTGAATAGGTGTACGATGAAAAATAAGGCCGGCGATTAATAATATAAAAATCACGATATCGAGCGTGAGATTAAAGCCTTTTGTACTAAAGTAATGGATCATATAAATGATTCCTAAAAGACCGATACAAATCGTAATCCAAATACTGTTTTCCATTTTCTCAGCAAAAGTACGAACTTCTGTTTCTTGAGCGGCTGCTTCTTCATGAAATACATTTGGAGCAACAGTAACAGTATGATTCGCATCTGGATGCATTGCTCTATTGATAAGTGGCATTGTAATAAAAAAGACAATGATAGGAACAAGAGCATATGGTGAAAATAATGTTTCGGTAATGGGAATTGCTTCTTTTAGGCTACCAGCCGTTGTTTTTATTAACGTCTCCCCTCCGGACGCTAATGTTAGTGGAATAGAGGCAGAAAGTCCAGCATGCCAGATGAGAAATCCAGAGTAAGAGGAAGCGATTGCAAGACGATAGTCTAATTCTTTTATATGCTTGGCAACTTCTTTAGCATATAAAACGGAGACAACAATGCCAAACCCCCAATTTATGTAGGCTCCTAACAAACTAACGATAGAGATAGCGATAATACCTTGCCCGCTTGTTCTTGGTAACTGAGCCGCTTTCATCAAACCTTTCCGAATTAGCGGGGCATTTGCTAAAGCGGAGCCGGTAACAAGTACAAGGGCCATTTGCATCGCGAAGGATAATAGCCCCCAAATGCCATCACCCCAATGAGCAATCATTTGAATGAGGGATTGCTCTGTAGCAAACATGCCAAAGAAAATGACAAAAACAGTTAACAAACAGGATAAAATAAACGGTTCTGGTAAAAAGCGTTGCACAAGAGCGACGCAGCCATTTGTAAAAGAGCGAAACAAGTTCATCAACCTCCTTCATATTTTTTGTAACTATTCGCTACATGGAGTACAATAACCTTTATTAAACTGAAAATTCAGATATTTAAAAAGAAAAGCTCTCACTCATGTGAAAGCTTTTCTAAATGTTTAGCGATATCTACATACATATCGGAATATGTTGTATGTACATCACTGCTTGGGGCAGCATTAGATGAAAAATGGACAATGACCATATTTGTTTTTGGATCGATATAAAGGCGTTGCCCATAGCTTCCAAGCACCTCGAAGGCACCATGTTCGTTATGAGGAATCCACCATTGATTATGATACGAAATGGATGTCCCTTGCTCAATTGCTAATTCACCTTTACGTACGCTTTTGATATTTTCTGAAATAGAAGAGGAGAGAACTTGCATACCATGATATTGTCCATTATGTAACAGCAATTCCCCAAACTTTGCCATATCTCTTGCCGTTGCATTTAAACCAGCACTTGCTTGTTCAATTCCAGTTTCATCGGTAACATAATAAGCATTTTGCTCCATACCAATTTTTGACCAAATACGTTCACTTACATTTTCAGCTAAAGTCTTGCCAGTGATTGTTCGTATAATCCATGCGAGTGTTTCAGTAGATCCATTATTATAAGAAAAAGTAGTTCCGGGCGGGGCAGTCTCTTTTGCCTCGCGTAACAAATCATAAATATTCATCGGACCATCATAATTTGAGTGGCGCGGCAGCATATTGCTAGCTAAATACAATTGTGCATCTTGGTTTTCTAGCCCGGGCTGTCTGAATCCATGCGTAGGATATTCAACAGACACTTGCATGTCCATTAACTGCTGAATTGTCGCTTTTCCAAATGGGGTGCCTTGCAATTCTTTCACATATGTTTCGGCAGTCTGGTTTGCATCGATGCGCTTTTCTTCAATAAAAGATTGGATGAGTGCACCGGTAAATACTTTCGCTAAAGATGCCATTCCGTGTGGGGTATTTGGATTGTATCCATTGAAATAGCGTTCGTAAACAAGCTTTCCATTATGCACAACGACAAATGCATCGGTTTTATTTTCATCTAATAATTTTTTTAAAGGAATATCTCGCCCAATTTCTTGTTTTATAGAGAAACGATCTAAATTTTGTAGTGCGATAGGGAAGTGCGTAACGTTGTTTGGGTCATTATGTACTTCATGAATAAGGGCCAATTCTTTCATATTTGTATAGGACCAACGTAAGTATGGGTCTTGTAACCAATTTTCTTTTGTTACCGTATCTTTAGAAGGCGTTATTTTGTTGTGTTTAAAAAAAGCAAATCCAAGTCCTGTTATGATAAATAACAGTGTGAGAATAAGCAATAAGAGGGGAGATTTTTTTACATTCATGGATGTACCTCCTTATCATTTCTATTATAAGTATACGCTTGTTATTTGTGAAATACAAAATAAGGAAAGTAAACAGAGAAGTTTACTTTCCTTATGAATGTTAAGCAGACATTTGTCCGTCTGTACGTTGTCTTTTGAATTTCTGTTTTCTACCATGTAAAACGTAATAAATAAGCAATGTAAAGGCAACGACAATCGCAGCGATGAAATACATATTATGATAACTTGATCTTGCAGCTATAATACCTAAAACGGAAGAACCAATCCCAATACCGCTGTCAAAGAATGAAAAATACGTAGCTGTTGCAGAACCGCGGCGATGATTTGGAGCAGATGAAACGGCGATGGTTTGGAAACTTGGAATCAGTGTTCCGTACCCTAAACCGATTAATATGCCTGCACCAAGGAACCAAAATGATGTTTGTGCTTGACTTAAGATAAACATTCCAACTGTGAAAATAATAATAGAAGGATACACAAGCATATTCTCACCAAAACGGTCAAACATCTTTCCAGTAAATGGACGAGATAGTACAACAACAAGCGCGTATAAAATAAAGAAGTAACTTGCCATTTCTTCTAAACCAAGCTCTTTGGCGTAAATGGGAATAAAGGATAAAATACCACTATATGAAAATGCTAGAATAAAACCTGTTAGAGCAATCGGAATCGATGATGGTTCGATGAGATCTTTCCATTTCATTTTTTCGTGATCTTGTTTCTTTACTGGTTGTTCATGTGGAATCTTTACGAGTAAACCAAGTAAAAATGCAAATAATGAAAATATAGAGCTAATCATAAATAAAACAGTAAATGAGAAGTGCGCAATAATTGTTAAACCTAAAAAAGGACCGATTACCATCGGCAGGCTCATAAATACACCGAAATAGGCAAGTGCTTCACCACGACGATGCGGTGGTGCAACATCTGTTACGATCGTACCTGTTGCTGTCGTTGCCATCCCGAATCCAATTCCATGTAGAAAGCGAAGGGCAAGCAATAAAAAGAAACTTTGTACACCAAAGTACATAACGGTAGCGGCTAAAAATAGAGAAAGAGAAATAAATAATATTTTCTTTCTTCCTAAATCATCAAGCCATTTTCCTGTAAAGGGGCGACATAGTACAGAAGAAATCAGGAAAACGGTTGCGACTAAACCGATTTCTTCTGGTTTTCCTTTCAGACCATCAATGACATAGACCGGTAAAGTGGTCATAAGCATGTAAAATGTTAAAAAGATAAATAGACTACTGAAACAAGTTCCAAGGAAGTCCTTCGTCCAAAGTCTTTTACTCTGCATAATCATCCCTCCAATTTTAATGATTTAGATTTTGAATAATCGTTTGTAATACTTGAAATGTTCGTTGCATCTCTTCTTTACTAATATTCTGCAGTGCTTTTTCTTCGAAAGCAGCAACTTCTTGTTGCCATACTGGAATCATCTCCAGTGCAGTTTCTGATAAGGAAATAAGCTTTTCTCGGCGATCTTTTCCCTCCGTTCGAATAATCCAGCCCATAGATTCCATACGTGTTAATGTACGAGTCATTGTTGGAGATTCAACATTTAAGTATTGACACAGTTCACTTTGTGTGCAAGGGCCTGTTTGATGAATACGGAAAATGACAGCCCACTGCGCACTAAATAAACCTGTAGATGATACACGTTCATTAAATTTCTTCGTAAACTTACGAGATGTTTGACTGACAACATGAAAAAAGTGCTGTTTTTCGTCCATTTATTTAATCCTTTCAAATTAGTTACCTAGCTAACTATATACTTTTTTGTCAAAATTGTCTAGTGATGGACATGTTGTTTTATGTAAAATTTTTGTATAGATTTTATATTGAGAACATATATTCTACATGTTATTCTAAGTTTAAGTTGGAATTTTCTTTCTATTAAAAATGAATGGGGGAACTTGTGATGCCTAAGTCTGCAACAATGGAGTTTGTCTCGTTACCCAATGGGGAAACAATCGCATACCAAGATGTCGGAAGGCAAAATAAAGAAATACTTGTACTCATTCACGGAAATATGACATCCTCGCAGCATTGGGATTTAGTTATAGAACAATTGCAGAATCAATATCATATTTATGCGATTGATTTGAGGGGATTCGGACAATCCACATATCATAGACCAATTGATTCTTTACGAGATTTTGCAGATGATGTGAAGTTATGGATTAATGAACTACAATTAAAAGAGTTTTCATTGATGGGTTGGTCGATGGGAGGAGGAGTTGCAATGGAATTTGTAGCTTCCCATAAAGAGCTGGTTAAGAACCTTATTTTAGTAGAATCTGTTGGCATGAAAGGATATCCAATCTTTAAAAAAGATGTGAATGGGCAACCAATCGTATCTACATTATTAAAAACGAAAGAAGAAATCGCGCAAGACCCTGTTCAAATTGTGCCTGTTTTAGAGGCAATAAAAAAGATGAACAAGCTCTACTACCGAACGTTATGGAATATGTTAATTTATACACATAATCAACCAGATCCAGAGCGCTATGACAAATATTTAGATGATATGTTAACGCAGCGTAATTTCGTTGATGTTAACTATGCTTTAATTACGTTTAATATTTCAGATGAGCATAATGGAGTAGTACCAGGAAATGGGCATATTCATCATGTACAGGTACCAACGCTTGTCTTGCAAGGGGATCGAGATTATGTTGTTCCGCAAGTGGTGGGAGAAGAATTGGCGAAACATCTTCCTCATGCAAAGTTAACGATATTAAAAGATTGTGGGCATTCCCCATTCATTGATTGCTTAGATGAATATATTCAGCACGTAACAAATTGGTTAAATGGTAAATAAGTTCTTCCAGAAGATACAAATGATACATATACTGTAGTATTTGTATCAAAGGAGGAATAAAAATATGATCCCGTTTAGAATGCATGAACCTTCTCTTATATTTCAATCTCCTTATGATGGGCATTCGTATAAAAAAGTGCTGATTCATCCGACGTATATGCAAGTGGTTGAACCACCGTTCTTCCCATATTTGTCAAGTTACGTTCCTTCATTTGTTCCAGCATATCCTGTTCTATACGGTTCGGTAGTATATACAAGTCCTTTTTATAAACATTTTCCTCATATTATAAAGGCAAAAGTGTGGGATGGGTAAGAAGTGAGAAGAGACATCTTCTTGCTTCTTTTTTCTTGTTCGATTTGTACACGTTGTTGTGAAAACAGTTTATAATAAGCTTTGGTGAGTATGAAAAGGGGGAGGGAAGAGAATGTCAATGCGCTTTACATTTTGGATTATGGTGGGGATTGTTGCAATTTCTGGTTTGTCACAAGGGATGTTATTGCCAGCTATCGCAATGATTTTTGAACAAGAGGGAATTCGTTCTAGTTTTAATGGCCTTCATGCAACCGCATTATATATCGGAATTTTATTTATTTCACCATGGCTTGAAAAACCAATGCAACGATTTGGAATGAAACCGGTGATTGTAATAGGTGGATTTCTCGTTATTATTTCATTATTCTTTTTTACCCAAATATTTTCATTTTGGGCCTGGTTTATTCTTCGTTTTTTCGTTGGGGTAGGAGATCATATGCTTCATGTTGGAACGCAAACATGGATTACGACAACTGCGGATCGAAATAAAATCGGAAAACAAGTGTCTATATATGGAGTCTTTTTCGGGATTGGATTTGCAGTAGGTCCGTATTTAGCTAGCACTGTCCAATATGGACTCGCAACGCCATTTATTGTATCAACAATTCTTTGTTTAATCGGGTGGTTACTATTGCTTCCGACAAAAAATGCATTTCCAATACAAGAAGAAAATGGAAAGGATGGTGGGACATCTTTCTCACGTTATAAACAAGTCATTCTTTTCGCATGGATTGCATTAATAGGCCCATTAGCATACGGCGTGTTAGAAGCCATGCTAAATAGCAACTTACCAGTATATGCACTTCGAAAAGGATGGTCTGTATCCGATGTATCGTTCTTATTACCTGCATTTGCAGTCGGAGGGATTATTACACAAATACCACTTGGTATATTAAGTGATAAATATGGAAGAGATCGAATTTTAACGTGGACCTTCAGTGTGAGTACAATCATTTTCTTAATTGCGGCTCTATTTGATGAGTATTATTGGATTGTATTTGGGTGTATGCTTCTAGTTGGGATGGTAATTGGCTCGTGTTTCTCATTAGGGCTTGGATTTATGACGGATTTATTACCGAGACATTTGCTGCCCGCTGGGAATATATTATCGGGAATTTCCTTTAGTATAGGAAGTATTTTAGGACCTGTATTAGGAGGCGTATTTATTGAAAGAATACAGTATACAAGCTTTTTTATAGCCGTTATGCTGATAATGGCAGTCATTGCACTTTTATATATCGCATATATGAAAAATCAATTTGCATCAAGAAAAATAGAAAGTAGGTTAGGACATGACAAAACAACCTAAAAAGAAGAAATTTGAAGTACAAGAAAATGAAACAATTACAGACTGTTTAGCGCGTATGGAACAAGAAGGATATGCGCCATCACGCCGCATGGAAGAACCGATCTTTCATGAAGTAAAGAAAGATGGGAAAATAGTTGTAGAACCATGCGGAAGAAGAATTGTATTTGAGGGAAAGTTGAAATAAAGAGAAGGATTGTGGAAGTGTATAAAACTTTACAAGTCCAGTTTTTTTTCGAAGTGAGAGATCACTTCGATTTTTTTCGTTATCACCTCATTTATAAGGATGACTCTTGCATTCCATTTAGCAGAACGGAACACAATACAAGCATTCTATTTTAATAGATGGTGAAATAGCTATTATTTTTTGATAGAATATCCATATGAAATTACTTATATAAGAAAAATTTCGAAAATAATTACAAGATGGACTATATGTAAAATATCGAAAAGACAATCATTTTATAAAGGAGGAAAAACATGGGGGAGCATTTGATAGATTCCATTGGTAACTTTCTTCATATTTCATATACAGATAGTGAAAGAAAGCGGGATAATTACGATAAACTACATGGATATTTAAAAGCGAAAGAAAGTAAACTGAGAACTTTAATCGAGGAAGCGGAATCAGCAAAGCGTAGTTACGAGGAAAGCAGTCATGGATTGCCACAAGATAAAATTCCTGCCCGTGAATTTGAAGCGGCTCGGCACAAGAAAGATTCGGAATTAACCGAGATGGTCAACTATTTTCGTCAAATGCTAGGAGACGTTACGTCTGCTAAAAATAAAGCGTATTACAAGTGGGAGGAATATAAAGCAAAAGCAGATGCGGAAAATAAAGCTGAAGCTGAAGCAGCGGCTAATGCGCTGAAAAATTTAATCGGAAAATAAGCGAAGATAAAGAAGTATGGAGTACGATGGGGGGATAGAAATGTACAGTAAAGAAATTGAAATTTATGGAAGTGAAGCGTTAAATGCTCTTTCTTATGCTGAGCAAATTGAACAAGGAGTAAAAGATTCACTCCAGCAAGCAAGGGAATTACAAGCATACGTCATAAGTTCACATTGGAATGGAAAAACACGTAATGCTTTTTTAAGCTATTTAGAATTATTAATTCAATTTAATACAAAAATGGCAGAAGCACTTGAAGGACATACGAAAGCATTAAAAGAGCTTGATGAACACATTCAATCCTTTACAAATCATCCTGAAGTTAAAGAGATAAAGAAACTGTAAAATAGAACTGGGGGAATGAGGGAATGGTACATACAATTGAAAGTTTTACCCCTGGTGAACTTTATGTATTAGCTGGCGCCGCTGGCATTACATATTTATTTGGTTTACCAGAGCGCGAAAAACTTACTTTAGCAGATCCAGATTGTGTAACAACAGCGACAGAAAAGTTGAAAGCGAAGAGATTCATTACAGAGGAGAATGGTCTCACACCAGCGGCCTTCCAACTCATTGAATTATTAAAAGCGTATCAAGAAAGTAACGAGTACACGCGGTTTAATAACCTTTTAATCGGATTTCTGCCGCAAGATCAAGATAGAGTAGCCGTATTGACGGAACGAAAACAAAATGAGGAATACGAAATTGATTACATAGCGAAGCGCGATGTCTATTTTTCGTTATTACAACGTGTCCCATTTTTAATGCGAGAACCGAGAGAAATAGAGCATACTTTTTTAACGAATAAAATGACAGAAGAAAAGCAGCGGTTCTTTGAAGAAATGGATTTGTCCAAAAAAGATGTATTGGCTGTTGAAACATTTTCTCGTCCGCGGGATTGGCGACTAGGCAACAAGGGAAAATGGGAATGCTTCTTGTACTTTACGGAGGGAGAAAATTTCATTCAAATTGATATCGAACGTAAGCAGTATGAGTGGGCGAGTCTATATGCTGTGAACAAGAAGTTATACGACAGCTTGAAAATGCCGTATAAAAAGTTAATTGATCCAAGACAATTCTCATTAGGAGGAATGCGTTAATGGAAGTATCTATGGGTGGTGGAAGTACAGGAGGAGCAGGTGGTAATTCAGAAGTATTAGTAAATTTTTCTGAAATGGTTACAATCGCGATGCGCCTTGAAACAATTTATAATTTGTATGCGAATGGTGTACAGCAAAGTATTAATAAACTAGCACAGTCCCATTTCTATCAAAAAGGCGAGGCAACAAAAGTTACCGATCATTATAAAGACATATTAGAAAAAACAATGGAATTGGCGGATAACTATAAACAAGCTGCAATGGTTGTGAACTATACACTTGAAGAAATGATAAAAAAAGACGAGGAATTACAAAAAATATTAGAAGTTCTTGAATAATCTGGATACGGAAGTAGGGGATGGAAAAGAGATGGATGTGCATTATAGGTCAAAGCATTGGCAACAAATGAAAGATGGGATCAATGAGATTACAAAAGATGCAATCACGAACTTACGGCAAGCAGATGAACTTTTAGAGGATATACAAGAGAGAATACAAGACTTAGATTCAGATAGATGTATTGATTTCTATCATAGAAAACAAGAAAAGAAAATAAATACATTACTTGAGGATTATACAACGCTGCAAAACTATTGTGATAAAGCGGGACAGATTGTATATGAACATATAGATGAACCGTTCTATAAAAAGATGGATGAATTTGCTCAAACAATGAGAGACATATCCATTCGAGACTTTCAAACAGAAAATCGAGTGGGTGCCACAACGACAACAACATTACCAAGTAGCCATGCATACGGGGTTCCGCAAACCATTACGACAAAAAAAGAAAAAATAACAGTAGATGATATTTTCAAAGATTCACTGGCCTTTGATCACGTACTTCGCGCGCAGTATAAAGAAGTCAAAAAGCAAAATCCAGATGCGAAACTAAACTACAAAGAATATCGTCAACTAGTCCCATCTATGCGAGGATTCGAGTATACCTCTATAGAAGACGAACAGAAAAAATTAGAAGCATGGCGTGATGTAGCAATCAGCGGAGCACTCATCATCACGACAATCTTCTGTCCGCCGCTCGGAATCGCAGCTTCAGTGGTATACGGTGGTCTACAAGTAAAAAGTGCCATCGAAGGGGAGGATTGGGGAACGCGCCGAAAACTAAGCAAAGAAGAACAAGTAGAAGCTGGCTTCTTCGGAGCACTTGACCTTGTCCCAGGACTCGGTTCAGCAACAAAAGCATTCAAAGGAACACTCGACCTTGGATCCCTGGCAAAACTCACAAAATGGAAAGAGGGAATCGCTGACTTCCATCCAAATATGGGGAAAAATGTGGTACAATCGTTAAAGGAGAATGAGACGTTAAAGAGTGCATTACATACATGGAAAAAAACGAAGGTCCCCGTAGCAATCAGGTCAGCAGACACTGGAATGGGAATAAAAATTCCTCATATAGAACATGCAACTGTTGGAGAAATAGCAGAAAACTTTGCAAGAGTGCGAGCAACCGCTAAAGAGGATGCTTATCAACTTGCGAAGGGGAATGGTGGTTCGGGAGTTAAGGGTACGGGTAACACTAGTAAGGCTGCTGATGATGTAGTTAAAGATGGTAGTCACTTTTTAGATGAATTTAAATTGAAACCTAATGTGAAATATGAAACGAATGGATATCTGTATCAAACGGATGAACTAGGAAGAATTGAGAGAGCTTCTGGAGAATTAACGTTAGAGATGGGAGAACGTAATAGTAAGCATCAGTTAGCTGCTGGGGGGGGAAAATAGAGTTAAAGCTCCTAGTACTCAAGGAGATCATGGTGGACATTTAATCGGTACGCAATTTAATGGATCTCCACTAATTGATAATATAGTTGCAATGAATGGTAATGTTAATGTAAGTGCTTATAAAAAATTGGAATCTGCTTGGGCAAAAGCTTTAAGAGATGAGCGGAAAGTTATAGTTGATATTAGACCTGTATATGAAGGGAATTCTGTAAGGCCTGTTAGCTTTAACATAAAATATAGAATTGATGGAGAAAAATTTAAAGCCAGTTTGAAAAATGTATATGGAGGAAAGTAAATGAATACAGAGAACTTGGAAAGTATTTATCAAAAAGTAGCTATACAGTTAAACAATATTATTCCAGAACCATGGGAAAAAGTAATGGTATATTCAGAAGTTGATGAATATAGTGATTCGACGGTATTTTTCTACTATCCAAAAAATAAGCAGGAACCAATATACAGTTTAGATATTGAAGATATGGAAGGAATTGATGAAGATGAGATTGATCATCAATTAAATAATCTTGACAGCATCTTTAGAGAATTATGGGAAGAATTTAAAAGAAATAAGCAGGAACCTTGGACTAATTTAACATTTGAGTTATATTCTACTGGTAAGTTTGATATTGAGTTTGATTATACTATATTAGAGGAAGAAAATAATTATAATCATTATGAGAGATTAATTATATGGAAGTATAAGAATTTGGGTATTTTCCCTGATGAAAAAAGAGAAAGTGATGTGAAATTAATTAGAGAATATATTAATACACAAAAATGATCTCTACTAGGGTTATAGATATAAGGTGTTTGAAAATACATACTCCATGATGGTTGTACCATCATAGAGTATTATGTGCAATGATAGAATAGAAAAAGAAGTACGAGCTTAGGCGAGATGACATTTTACTGGGCGATGAATATAAACACATGGAATGTATATTAAATTAACGAACTCGTACAAACTCGTAAGTTTTAACGTAGTAGTTGTTATGACGTATAAAAGGTGTCATACTGTTACTACAAAACTTACAAATTTATGCTGCTTAAAAACAAATGAACTTAAAGCGCTTGATTGACTACTTGAGGCAACAAGTGCTTTTTTTGTTTTAGCGTAGAAATAATGTGGTACAATCGCTTAAGGAAAATAAGACTTTAAAGAATGCACTAGATGCTATGAAAAATACTCCTATTTCAGTAGCAGTTAGGATGGTGGATACTGGAATAGGAGTGAAGCTTCCTTATATAGAATCTTCAACTGTTGGAGAAGTAGCTGGAAAGTTTTCAAAGGCAAGTACGATAGCTAAGGATGACGCTTATCAACTTGCTAAGGGTACAGGTAATAGAGAGGCTGAAGTTCCACCTGCTTTTAGACAAACTGATTTTGCTAGTTCTTATGAGGCAAGGCTTAATCAGACACCTGCATTAGAGAATCCAAAGGTTGAATTTGAGGGAATACGGGGTGAATCTAAGTGCATACTTAAGCCACCACCAGACCGTCAATTAAAACAAATTTTAGATGAAGTTGGGATTGAGGGTATTCAATATAAAAATGCAGTTCCTGACTTTTCACCAACTGCAAAGGCACAAGTTGAAATCAACTATATGCTTGGAGGAAAAGGAACTTATGGAGGGAAAGCCAGACGAGCTAATTTTGTTCAATCAGACCAAAAATTAGCTGACCAGATTAATGGTTCACCTGAATTAGCAAGTCAATTTGGGATGGAATCTGGTAAAATCAGTGCAAGAGATATAAAAAAATATCGAGAAAAAAATAAATTAACATGGCATGAATTAAATGATGTTAAAACAATGCAACTCGTGCCAACAAAAATAAATAGTGAATTCGAACACTTTGGTGGTGTAGGGGAAATAAACGCAGGAGCTTTTAAACCTGGAGGGTTTGCTAATAAATAAAAAGAGGAGATTTTAAAATGACTATAAACGATCCGATTTTTGGTGAACTTGAGTATGAGTATGGTTGGACTAAGGATACCATTATTCGTTTTTTTGGAAAAGAATCTGAGATATCTTTGATGATAGATGGTGAAGAAGATGGGGAGTTTGATGAAGAGCAGTATATGGCATATCAAGCATTAATGCAGAATTGGGAGGATTTACAGCCAAGTTTATTGCAATCAATATTAGACTATTACAAACAAAAGCGACATGAACTAGGTTATGATATTGGATTAAATGAAAATTATCCATTAATTGAAACACCTGATCAAATACTAGAAATGATAACTTTAGATGGAATTGTTGTTCCATATGCGGATATTTTTGAAGGGCGAGATATTGGAATTACATTTAACTGTACATGGGATATAGAAAATGGATTAGGGCTTCGTCTATTAAATGAAAAAATAATTGAAGTAGGTTATCAGGATGTTGCAATTTAAAACAGGCTGTTAAAAAGTAAAGACTTATGATGGTTGTACCGTCATGGAGTACTGTGTGCAATGATAGAATAGAAAATAAAGTACGAGCTTAGGCGAGATGACATTTTACTGTGCGACGAATATAAAGACATGGAATGTACATAAAACTAACGAACTCGTACAAACTCGTAAGTTTTAACGTAGTAGTTGTCATGATATATAAAAGGTGTCATACTGTTACTACAAAACATACAAATTTCTGCTACTTAAAAACATATGAATTTAAAGCACTTGATTGTCAATTAAAGGCAACGAGTGCTTTTTTTGTGTTTTAGCATAGAAATAAGTTGGTATACGCATAATTTTATAAGTGTATTAAGTGTTAAATTTTATAGACTGTAATGGCTTTGTACAGTGTATGACACTATTAGAGAAAAAACGACTAAACAATTTAAGGGTTGTATTATTTTTTGAAGTCATCGTAAAGTACGTTTTAACGGATTTACGTTACGAACACGTTATCCGCAAAATACGGGTAAACGTTACAGGGACTCAAATTACTGTAACGGGAGGGGATTTATGATGGGTATAGTTTAGCGTATCAAGTAGAAGAGATTGAACGTTACTGTAACGAAAATAATTTAGAACTACTTCGTGTGTATGAAGATAGAGGATTAAGCGGAGCGACTGTTGATGAAGAGGGATTAACAGTTGAACGTGATGAACTACAAGAGCTATTGTCGGATATGGCGAAAGTATTGATACAACGAGAACTAAAGAAACATGAAGTAGATGTGAAGGCAATTGAACAATCAAGCTATAATATTTACACATATGATCCAAATGACTTTTTAGTAAATGGTATGTTAGAGCTATTAGATCAATATCAACGTCTTGAGATTGCATGAAAGCTAAGTAGAGGCAGAAAGAAGAAAGTGGAACACGGTGGATATGCAGGGGGGCGGTGTGATGTTTGGTTATAGAGTAAAGAAGGGACAGAAAGTGTTAGAAGTAGATGCTAATAAAGCAATTATTGTACGCAGACTATTTGAATTAAGACGCTTTTGTAGGCACTGGTCGTTAGCTCAATTGGCAGAACGACTGAATAGGGAAGGCTATCGTACAGAGAAAGGGAAGCGGTTTACGAAAGTACAAGTGAAACGCATGTTAAATAGAGAGAACTTTTATCGAGGGGTGTATACATACGGGCAAATACAAACAAATGGGAAACATCCGGCAATTATATAACAGTCGTACTTAAAAAAATCGCTCATTTTACTATACATACTTTAAGATCTGAGCAATAGCGAATCGAACGTTCTGATATTTTTACCACATTTTCATTCTTTTCTAGTTGTTTCCGTTGTTGATCATGAAAAATCATTTTACTCATGTTTTGTACCGCACTTATATCGTTGTATTCATTATAACGAGGTTTGCTTATAAACATACACAAAAAAAACGAATCATGGACTTTTTTAAGTGTCCATGATTCGGGGTACAGTTCATTAGTAGAATAATGACCACTTATTTTTTAGCTTCAAAAAAATAAACAAACGGTTTTTCTTTATTTTTTTCTTTCACTATAACAGCTTCATCTTGTTGTTCGGATTTTATTGTAACTTGAATTTTAGCATCTTTAGGTAACTTTTCTAACATACTTTCAGAAACGACTTGTGTATAAGCAAGTAATTCTGATTTACCATTAAATTTAATTACAGTATCTAAAGTGAGCGTATCTAATTTCTCATTATTATAAGTTACAACAGCTTTAACAGGATAATAATCTTTTTTATAGAATTCACTTATGGCATCCTTAAATTCATCTAATTTTTTCTTATCGGTATCATGTGCTTTTTGAAACTCATCAGAAGGATAAATAAACTTTTGTTCGTGCATACTAGTCCATTGTGATATATTTTTTTCATTTTGTTGTACGGTTGTACTAGAAATAAACACACCTGGTTTTATAGATGTTGTTGGTTCTTGTTTGAATACAGCAAATGTGATAGGAACATTTTTGAAATTTTTATTACTATGAATAAGCTGTAAAACATGATTTGACATTTCGGTTGCTTTGGTCATAGCCTCCTCATTTGAATGATCAGCAGTCATAGCTAAACCTATTATGATGCCTGCTAAACTTAATTCTCCTGCATCTTTTCTTGTAAAATAATCATGCTCTATAATGTTAGATACATATGGAACTTCTTGCTTTTTAAGTAATTCATGTATCTTTTTTTGAGAAATAAATTCCCCTCTTTGTAGATAATGAGTTTCTCTATTGAATTGTTTCGATGCAATATGAAATAAACCTTCTTCAAAGGCAGTTACATCTAACTTGGAATTCGTAGCCTGGTTGATTTCTCCGCCTAAAATCTGTTCATTCAAAGGAATAACAGTTTTGAAGTAATTGTCAGAAACATTATACTTTGGAATGATTTTTTTTTCTTGATGCTTTTCAGTTACTACCTCTTCTTTTTTTGTACTTATACTACATCCGCCTATTGATAAGCTCAAAGAGACTAATAGTATTGGTAAAAATCTTTTCTGCATATTTTATAACCACCTTCAAAAATGTAACACTTTCTATATTATAAACTAAAATCTTAATGAAAGGATTAGAAAAAACAAATATTATTTCGTAAAGCTGATGTGAATATTTGAGGTTGTATAAATGAAGTAGTAAGAATCATATCATCATTTTAAAATGACATAGAGGAGGCAGGGGAGGAGATACATGAAGTATATACATATAAAACATGGTAACAAAATCATTAAAGTTAAAGGTATAGTCACTCGGAATGACGAAAACGATCTTTATAAGTTAAGTAAGGAGAAAGAAAAAACCCTGTAAAGGGAACAGGGTTTTACAAAGATTTTTCAGTTAAGGGAACATATGACCTGGCAATGATATTATATCATGTGTCAGTATTATAGACTTGGAGATGTTTTGTCAATTTTAAGAACAAAAAGAATCGTTGCGGGATTTATTGGTTTTTATAGTTCTAAAGAGTTGAAATTAAGACCAAATCCAGCGGTCATCCTGTACATTTGATGTTTTCGTTTCATTGATTTTTTCCATATTTACTTCGTCCGTTTCAAACTGATCACTTCTGAACCATTCCATGATGTTTTTTACTTTTACTGTATCGCCAACGTTAAATTTATTATTCGATGTTAAGGAAACATGTACTGTCAAAGGTTTTCCTTCCTTGTTTGGGTATGTAACTACTACAAAATCTTGTGATTTATTTATATCATAAAGGAAGTTATAGTGTTTTGTAATTGTACCAATTATATATGCTGGTGTGCCTTGTTGATCGTAATGAATTCCTGGAGTGAATGAATCATCTTTGTTCACTTTTTCCACTGCGTTTGCTCTCATATATGTAGCCATATTTCTCCATAGTGTACCAGTTGCTTTTACTGTATCACCTACTTTAAATGTATGAGTCGGGTTGTCCAGTATAATTTGAATCATATAATCCATATGGTCATTATATTCTTTAGACTGAATATAAATTGTACCATCTACTACGTCGACAATTTGCCCTTGAATTGTATCCAATTCAACAGAAGCTGCACTAGCTTTTGGAATTTCTAAACTTGATACATTTACACCTGCAAGTGTTGTAAGTCCTAATGCACTAGCTAAAATCACTTTTTTAATATTCATTTTATAACCTCTCTATTCGTGTTGTATGTGAAGGTGGTTATGTATTTTCACCAACCTGTAATCATTATAGTTACAACAAAAAGAAATATCAACTATATTTTTTTATATCACTAAATTTGAAGGTCAAAATAAATTGTTACAAACGAGAGGATGCAGCTCCTTTTGATGATTCATTGTACTTTGTCAATATAGAGGTGAGCTTTAAATTTGCAAGATGTAAAGAGGACTACTTTTTAGGCTAACAGCGTATCTATATGGTCTTTTTAGTACGATTATGAGTAAATATCCTACATGTTTTTACTCAAAATAAATTTAATAAAAAATAAGAAAGTTTTGTAATTTTTTACATATATTTTAGTGAAAGGCCTTTCACCATTTTATCACCTAGGGGGCAATCATAATGAAATTTTTGTCTTACCTTACAGCGGTTTTGGTGATTTTAGGCGGTTTAAATTGGCTAGGTGTGGCTTTGGATTATAATGTAATTGAGAATTGGTTTGGCTCTATGCCAGCCCTTGTTGATACAATTTATTGGTTATTTGGTCTTTCTGCTCTTTATCAAATTTATGACCGGTTCTTTACGAATAGTTAGCAATTTTTATATAACTAGAGTGTTAGGTAGAAGGAATAGCCTAACACTCTTTTTGCATGTTTATAAAATCTTCTGCATCTGTAAACGATTCCAATACGTCTTAAGTTATAATTAAGCAAAATGAATTGACTGAATATTCGATACGGGTTATAATTCAGAAAGTTTTAATAATATCGAATGTAAGGAAGTAGGAGGTCATCTAGGTGATGGAGCGGGGGTATAATTTTTCAGCGGGGCCGTCAATGCTCCCTTTGCCAGTGTTAGAAAAAGTGCAAGCGGAGCTTTTAAATTATAATGGGACAGGCATGTCTATAATGGAAATGAGTCACCGATCTTCATATTTTCAAGAGATTATCGAAGAAACAAGTAGTCTGCTTCGAGAATTAATGTATATTCCAGATTCATATGATGTTTTATTTTTACAAGGGGGAGCATCTTTGCAATT
Source organism: Bacillus cytotoxicus NVH 391-98 (assembly GCF_000017425.1). GTDB lineage: Bacteria > Bacillota > Bacilli > Bacillales > Bacillaceae_G > Bacillus_A > Bacillus_A cytotoxicus. The sequence continues at coordinate 2,189,267 of NC_009674.1, read as the reverse complement.
TTCAATGGTTCCACTGAATGTAATGAATAAGCATAAAAGAGCTGGATATGTATTAACAGGAACATGGGCTAAAAAGGCATTGCAAGAGGCGAAAAAAGTCGGCGAGGCTGTTATTGTGGCTTCTTCAGAGGAAGATAATTTTACGACAATTCCTTATATAAGTGCTTCTATGATTCCTTCAAACTTAGACTATCTACATATTACAACGAATAATACAATTGAAGGAACAAAGTATACAGAAATACCACAAGTTGCAACTATTCCGCTTGTCGCTGATATGTCTTCTAATATTTTATCGGAAGAATATGATGTGAATCAGTTCGGAGTGATTTATGCAGGAGCACAAAAAAATCTAGGACCTGCTGGATTAACCATTGTAATTGTGAAAAAGGAGCTAGTGGGGAAAGCAAAGGCTTTTTGTCCAGTTATGTTAAACTATGAAACTTATAGTAAAAATAATTCTTTATATAATACACCGCCGTCCTTTAGTATTTATGTGACAAAGCTCGTGTTAGAATGGTTAAAAGAACAGGGCGGGGTATCTGTAATGGAACAACAAAATAGAAAGAAAGCAGCACTTCTGTATCAATTTTTGGATGAATCACAATTATTTACCTCACCAGTTGATCCGAAATATCGTTCCCTTATGAATATTCCTTTTACAACACCATCGGAAAAATTGAATGAACAATTTTTACAAAAAGCAAAAGAAATGGGACTTGTAACATTAAAAGGGCATCGTTCTGTTGGTGGTATGCGTGCAAGTATTTATAATGCAATGCCGATAGAAGGGGTGAAAAAATTAGTAGCGTATATGAAGACCTTTGAGTTAGAGAATAGATAGGGGGATGAGGATATGTTTCATATTCAAACATTGAATCAAATTGCCGAAAAAGGTTTACAAGTTTTTGCAGCAGAACGATATAACATCGGACAAAGGATAGAGCATCCTGATGGAATTTTACTTCGCAGTTATTCTTTACATCAAGAAGAGCTTTCAAAGAACTTAAAGGCAATTGCAAGAGCCGGAGCGGGTGTAAATAATATTCCTATAGATCGATGCACAGAAAAAGGGATTGTTGTATTTAATACACCGGGTGCAAATGCGAATGCAGTAAAAGAATTGATACTGGCAAGTTTCATTCTGTCTTCTCGAAATATTATAAATGGAGTTAGTTGGACAAAGGGATTAGAGGGAAAAGAGATTCCTCAGCTTGTCGAAGCAGGAAAAAAACAGTTTGTTGGATCGGAAATCGCCGGAAAACGATTAGGAGTGATTGGTCTTGGTGCAATCGGTGCACTTGTTGCGAATGATGCGCTATCTTTAGGAATGGATGTTGTCGGATATGACCCTTATATTTCAGTGGAAACGGCATGGCGTTTATCTACACATGTGCAAAGAGCGTTTAGCTTAGATGAAATTTTTGCGACTTGTGATTATATTACATTACATATTCCGCTTACAGAGCAAACGCGAGGAATCATTGGAGAACATGCGGTTCGTATGATGAAAAAAGGTGTGCGTTTATTCAATTTTTCAAGAGGAGAGCTTGTTGATGAGACGGCCTTAGAAAAGGCTTTAGAAGAAGAAACGATCAATCATTATATGACAGACTTTCCAAATGAGAATGTCATAAAGATGAAAAATGTAGTTGCAACGCCACACCTTGGCGCTTCAACATATGAATCAGAAGAAAATTGCGCTGTTATGGCTGCGTGCCAATTGCGAGATTATTTGGAAACAGGAAATATTCGGAATTCAGTTAACTATCCGAATGTAGAACTTCCGTATGTTGGAAAAAAACGGATTACGATTATGCATCAAAACGTTCCGAACATGGTTGGACAAATTACAGGGTGCTTAGCGGAGCATCATATTAACATTGCGGATATGATTAACCGTAGTAAAAACTCTTGGGCATATACAATGATTGATATTGATAATGGGATGGATGATAGAATGAAGGAAAATATTGTTGAGAATATAAGGAGAATTACAGGTGTTGTAGCCGTTCGAATGATTGTATAAAGGGGAGAGGAAAATGGCGACAATTCGACCATTTCGGGCTATTCGTCCGGTGCAAAATAAGGCGGCGCAAGTTGCAGCTTTACCATATGATGTATTAAATAGTACAGAAGCAAGAGAAGTGGTAAAGGGAAATCCATATTCGTTTTTACATATTGATAAGGCAGAGATTGACTTATCAATATCGATTTCCCCATACGATGACAGTGTATATGAAAAGGCAAATGAAAATTTACAGCGTTTAATCCGAGAAGGGATACTGATGCAAGATGAAGAGCCGTGTTTTTATATTTATCAGTTGACGATGCAAGGAAGAAGGCAAGCTGGGCTTGTTGTTTGTACATCCATTGATGAGTATATGGATAATACAATAAAAAAACATGAACGAACTCGTCATGATAAAGAACAAGATCGCATTCGTCATGTAGATGCATGTAATGCAAACACGGGACCGATTTTTTTAACATATCGTGCAAAGGAATCGGTCACAAAATTACTGGTAGATTGGCAAGAACATCACGCACCGGTGTACCGATTTACTGCAGATGATGGGGTTGAGCATGTAGTATGGAAAATCGCAGAAGCCGATGCTATTGCTGCATTGATACAATCTTTTGAAGAAATCCCTGCTTTATATATTGCGGATGGACATCATCGCTCGGCATCCGCTGTTCAAGTAGGGCTCATGCGTAGAGAGGAACATCCCAATTATACAGGAGATGAAGAGTTCAACTTCTTTTTATCGGTGTTATTCCCTCATGAGGAATTATCAATCTGGGATTATAACCGTGTTGTAAAAGATTTAAATGGCTTAACCGAAGAGCAGTTTTTACAACAAATTTCCCAATTTTTTTATGTAGAAATAGCACATACATCGCCACTGAAACCAAATAAGCGACATACATTTGGCATGTATATGAATCGAGTATGGTATCAGTTAACTGCGAAAGAAGAAATATTTGACGCTCAAGATGTTGTGAAACGTCTAGATGTCGCGATTTTACAGGATTATGTATTAAGTAAAGTATTGCAAATTCATGATCCGCGCACAGATGCACGCATTGACTTTGTTGGGGGTATTCGTGGACTAGAAGAACTCGAGCACCTTGTAGATAGTGGCCCGTATAAAGTTGCCTTTTCATTATATCCAACGTCAATGGAAGAGTTATTAGCAATCGCAGATGCTGGAGAAGTGATGCCACCAAAATCAACATGGTTTGAACCGAAACTTCGTAGCGGGCTTTTTATACATTCATTAGAATAGAGTAGAGAAGACTCACTCATCATATAGAACTGTACTCTGAATAATAGGCTTTTTTTCATGTCTATGATTCGAGGTACAGTTTCATTTTGTTAAGGGGTGTCTTCGCTGCTCTATTTTTATCCCGCTATTTTAGGGCAGTAAGACTCCCGCCTCAAAGTTCAAAGAATAGCCAGGAAGATAGGTAGGAGTAGGACTGCCCGTAACAGCCGGATTGGTGAGGGCTCATAATCAGTGGGGGATGAAGAAAACCCCCACTGATTAAAGTCTCACTGTATTACGGTTACTTCTATTTGTTTTGAAAGATAGTTATGTTACATTTCTATTCATACTATTTCATTTAAAGGAGAGTATTTCTTAAAATTAGAAGTCTTTTAATAATATATTTAAAGCTTTTGATTTGATTCGTTCGTACTCCATAGCTCCAGCTAGTTCTTCAGCAAGTAATGGTGTTTTTCGAACGTATTTTTCACGAATTACATCATATAATTCATATGGAAATAGCATATCTATAAACATGATTTTTTTTTGCTCGGCTGTTAACGGAGAGACAGATTCATACGCGTTAATCATAATATGAAATTGATCTTCGTTCCAAACACCGGTTGTATCTAATAATGGAATAATCATTTTCCGTAAATCGCGAATCGGAAGATCATAAGAAACTGTATCTAAATCGATTACCCAAATTTGATTGTTCGGGGCTAGTAAAGAGTTTCCAGTTCCGTAATCTTGATGACATAAGTTCGGGGCTGATTGTAATTGTTCGGTCCATTGTCCATATTCAGATTCTAATAATCGTTGATAGGTGTGTTTCGCTTCTGTAATAAAAGGGGTAATTTCTTCCAAGTACATTTGTGAAAAAGGATCATCAATTAATGTTGCAGATAGATTTTTCCAAATTTCCATCTGTTGAAATCTCTTAATATAATGATTTGGCCAACGTCCTAGTTTTGTAAAGATAGGTACCCCTGGTGGTGGTTTGTAGCCGATAGACGCTAAATGAAAATCTGCTAATCCCTTCATAATCATTTCAAGGTCTTCTTTCATTGTCAATTCAAATGGTCTTCCTTCAATCCAATCGTAAACAACAAATAGAAATGGACTGTGTTTTGTATAAAGCTGATTCTTTTTATTTGGAATGATACTTGGAACATGCATGCCCTTTTTGGCAAGGTAATCTTGAGCATGAATCGAAAATAAAGCTTTTTTTTCAGGGCGGTGAATTCTTTTTAAGCAAAATGCTCCATTTGAAGTATGAATTTTCCATACTAGTGCAAGTTGTCCACCTTGTATTAACTCAATTGTAGTTGGATCAATATCCCAATGTTTAATCATAGTTTCAGCTAACGCTACTAACTTTTGTTCTTCCTCAGGTGATAATGTATCCCCCTCTTCCTGATTGTAATTCTCCAAATATGTCACCATCCTTTTTATACTCTCTTACTAATTTATGGTGCATGACCACTTTTGTGCTAGCCGTTTGCCTTTAAGTAGAAAAAAGGAATGCTTTTCCTAATTTTGGTTATAAAAATCGAAATTTATCTAAATAATTCACATTCGTAAGGCGAAGTTCGTAACATATGTTGAAGGGAATTGGATTTTTATCAAAAAGGAGGGGTTTGGATGAAAATTGCGATAATATCTACTGAAAAGTTACCGGTGCCAGCTGTACGAGGTGGAGCTATTCAAATTTATATAGATTCTGTCGCAACCATTATTGCCTCAAAGGGGAAAAATATAACAGTTATTTCAATAGCAGATCCAGATTTACAAACTGAGGAAACAAAGCAAAATGTACGATATATACGTTTCCCAGAAAATGAATACCTTCCGAATATAATTGAGCATTTGAAAAAAGAAAAATATGATGTGATTCACCTGTGTAATCGTCCTAGTTGGGTTTCATTGTTATATGGAGTGGCACCACAAACAAAATTCGTATTAAGTGTGCACAATGAAATGTTTGCACATGAAAAAATAAGTGATAAAGAAGGAGAAGTATGCATTTCAATTGTTTCAAAGATTGTTACAGTCAGCGATTATATAGGAGAAACGATTACTTCTCGCTTTCCAACAGCAAAATCTAAGACGCAAACAGTATATTCAGGTGTAGACGTGAATCAATATGATCCCTCCTGGACAACGAATGGAAAAGAACTTAAACATTATGTACAAAAAGAGTTACAGTTGCAAAATAAAAAAATTGTTTTGTTTGTTGGACGTTTGAGTAAAGTGAAAGGTCCTCATATTTTATTGCAAGCTCTTCCGAAAATCATTGAGCAGTATCCAGAGATTGTAATGGTTTTTATCGGTTCAAAATGGTTTGGAGATAACAATGTAAATAATTACGTGAAACATTTATATACATTAGGTGCGATGTTTAAAAAAAATGTAGTATTTATTAAATTTGTAAAGCCAAAAGATATTCCAACTCTTTATGCTATGTCGGATATTTTTGTATGTTCTTCCCAGTGGCAAGAGCCACTTGCTAGAGTACATTATGAGGCAATGGCTGCTGGGTTACCAATTATCACAAGCAATAGAGGTGGAAATCCTGAAGTAATTGAAGAGGGAAAGAATGGCTATGTTGTTGATGATTTTGAGAACCCCGATGCGTATGCAGAAAAAATTATTCATCTATTGAGTAATGAAAACAAAAGAGAACGTATGGGGAAATATGGACGTTTAAAAGTTGAGAAAGAATTTAGTTGGGATCGAGTGGCTATGAATTTATTAGAAGTGTATAAGGGAGTTTTATAGTTTTTAAGAGGAGATGAAGAATGTTGGAAGAAACACCTGCATTAGAGCGAGAGCATTTAAATAAGGTACTAGGTTTTTATCCATTTGAAATTAATAATATTACTCTACAATCAAGTAGAAGTGGGAGAACAATTTGGGAAGTAGAAACAGAGGAAGGGGTGAAAATATTAAAACAAGCACAAATGAAACCCGAACGGATGTTGTTTATTGCTGGAGCACATTTACACCTTCTTCAAAATGGACTACCAATTACGCAAATTCATAAAACAAAAAGGGGCGGGTTTTGTATTGGATCGGGGGAGTATGCATATGTATTATATGATAAATATCAAGGAAAAGAAGTTATTTACTATAATAAAGAGCAATTAGAGAAGGTGCTTATATACGCTGGAAAATTCCATAAAGCATCGGAAGGGTATATACCACAAATAGAAAGTAAAACACGGAGTCGGTTAGGGAAATGGCATAAACTATATAGATGGAAATTACAAGAGCTAGAAGGTAACAAAAGAATTGCCCAATCTTTTCCTAATGATATGTTTTCAACTATGTTTTTAGAGTACGTTGATAAAATGTTAGTACGTGGTAAACGAGCTTTACAAGAAATAGATGATCCATTTTATAACCAATGGACAAAAGAAATTATTACAAATAAGAGTTTTTGCCAACAAGATTTCACTTTAGCGAGATTTACAGAAATAGATAATGCGATTTTTATGAAAGAACTACATTCTATTACACATGATTTACCAGTGAGAGATCTGCGAATTATTTTAAATAAAGTAATGAAAAAAATGGCAACTTGGGATATAGATTTAGCGATTCATATGCTGAGTGCATATGATTTAGAAAACAGTTTATCAGAAAAGCAATTTCGTATATTATGGACTGATTTATCTTTTCCTCATTTATTTTGTTCGATTGCACATAAATATTATTTAAAACAAAAACGCTCTTGGTCTGATGAAAAATATATTTGGGCGTTACAAAATGTTATTGCGCTTGAAGATTCGAAGGAGGAATTTCTACAACAGTTTTCTGATATTTATCGTGAAATCAAGAGTAGAAATGGAGGGGAAATAAAATGAAGCCAAGGCAAGAAGAAATAGTAATCCCTATTTTAAATTTAGATAAGTTTGCTTTTTCTCCACCAGGACCAATGGGTTGGGCGCTTTCAGAGTACGAAAAGGCGTTAGAAGAACAAGATAATATTGTATTAGATGAAGCATCTGTAATAGAAAATATAATGTCTATAAAAGAGATAGAGTTAGTGGAATTTCCGACAGTTAGCTTGTTAGATTTAGAAGAACATAATACGAAAACAACGCAAATTACTAGTGAAGTAATTGAAGAAATAAATAATCCGAAATCTCCCTCAATAACTAAGGAAATCGTTAATCCAATAAACGAAGAGGATATTCAAAATACTATAAAGCTAGAAGGAAAACAAAATACTGTAGTAACGGAATTAAAAAAGCGAAACGAAGAAATTGAAATGATTGTACCAAAGCCACTATTAAATGGTCCGTGGATAGCGAAAATAGTAAAAAATAAATCGGAAAAAGAATAGCAAAAAGTCCGCATATAAATCAATCTTTTTATGTATTTTTAACATATTATATATAAATCTATAAAAAGGAGTAAATGACATGGAAGAGGTAAAAAAAGCAAAAATAAAAATAGATTTTGAGAATGAATTTACTGTTAATTCAGAAGAAGAGATACAGAATGTATTAAAAGCTTTAGCTGAAGTAATTCAATCTGGAGCACATTCTGGTATAGAAGTTGAAATTGAATATATCGATGGAACAGAAGTAAGCTTTACGGAAGAAGATGAAGAAGACGAAGATGAAGAAGATGAAGAAGACGAAGATGAAGAAGATGAAGAAGACGAAGAAGACGATGCTTAAAATAAATCCCCCTTTGAGAAGGGGGATTTATTTTATACTACGATGTTAAAGGAAAATAATATTTTAGATAATTTGAATTTTAAAAGAGTATTTGAATTTAGTGGTAGATAAATTAATAGAAGTTGCTGCTTGTTTATATACTTGTTTTAGTCTTTGAGCTGTATGCATAAATGTGAAATTTTTTTCAACAACGCAACGGCCATTTTTAGCAATCCAGTTCGCGAATTCTTGTTGAGATAATAGAGCATTAGTCAGCCTAGTAAATTCTGCTGGGTTATTATACTGTTGTACTAACAATCCGTTATATTCATCTGTTATAACTTCTGCATTTCCGCCACGATTTGTTGTAATGATGGGAATGCCAGCTGCCATTGCTTCGTAATGAACACGTGCTAACGGTTCATTCCATTGTGAACTACAAATAAATATATCTCCCATTAAAAAAATGTTATGAATTTGATCTGCAGGAATAAATTTGGTGAAAATCACATGTTCTTTAACAGGGCGGGCAAGTTTGTGTAAATCTCTAATATATTTATTCACACTATTATCACTAAACCATTTTCCACCCACAATGACTAGAACAGTGTCTTGGTGTGCTTGAATAATTTCTTTCATAGCTTGAATGAGAATATGGGGACCTTTATTTTTTGTTAATCTCCCTACAAATAAGATGACTTTCTTATTTTGTATAGCATATTTTTTACGAAATTTATTTCTGATTTCTTGTCCAGTTGGTGTCCAGATAGAAGGGGAGTGTGTTAAATCTACTCCTGAGTAGACAATCGAAATTTTTTCTTCGGCTTGAGGGAATCTTTCGATTACTGTTTGTTTAATATAATTACTAACAGTTACAATAGCAGTAACCATTTCGATAATAAGATTTCCTTCAGAGAGTGTCATCTTGTGTTCTGCAAACATATCGTTATGAAGTCCAAGTACAAATCGACTGTTGGGAGAAGCTTGTTTATATAGTGGTATATTTTTAGGGCGATTAAATACATGTATAATATCAAAATTTTTAGTCGGGAGTATTTTTATAATTTGTTGTTCATATTCCTCTTGAGGAAATCGGATGTAATGGATACTCCCCTTTGTTTCTTGTTTTGGCAGAATGGGGTCTGAAATAGAGAAGATAGTAAGTTCATGCTCTTGACTAATATAAGGGGAAACACCATCAATCATCATTTGAATAGCACCGCCTTTTACGGCCGGAGACGGTAATTTTTCTGTACATATATATGCGATTTTCATAAACAAGCCTCCTTAATATAATTGCTTCATATACTCATATTCTGCTTTTAATCCATGAAATAATGAAACCGATGGGGAATATTGTAGTAATGATTGTGCTTTAGATATGTCTGCCCATGTTTGTTTCGGCTCGCCGGGTACACCTTTTGAAAAATTCAGTATTGCACGTTGACCTACAATTTTTTCTAACATAGAAATAATATCTAAAATCGATGCTTGCTCTTTTCCACCAATATTTATTACTTCACCAATTATATTTTTTCTTGTTTTTAAAGTAGCTACTGTTCCTTTTATACAATCATCGATATAAGTGAAATCGCGTGTTTGTGTTCCATCACCAAATATGGTAAGAGGTTTATTTTCTATTAGTTGTTTTATAAATCTATGAAATGCCATATCTGTACGTTGTTTTGGACCATATACTGTGAAGTATCGTAAAATAATAGTTGGTATATGAAAATTTGTATGATAAATATGACACAAGTGTTCTCCGCTTAATTTGGTCACACCATACGGAGAAAGTGGAATCGGTAATAAATCTTCAGAAACTGCACCAGATTTTTCACCATAAACAGAAGATGTTGATATATAAATAAATTTATCTAAGTCTTTGTTTTTACATGCTTCAAGTAAATGTTGCGTAGCGAGTATATTATTCGTAACGTAGGGATGGAAATCTTTCCCCCAACTTGTTCTGACCCCAGGAATAGCAGCTAAATGATATACGGCACTGACATCTTGTAAAATTTTTGATAAGTTTGCACTTAAAATATTTTCTTGTATAAATTCAAAACGTGAGTTTGTTATGAGAGAACGGATATTATTGATCTTTAATTGCATCGGAGTAGGGCCAATAAAATGATCTATTCCGATTACGGAATAGGATTTATCTTTTAGTAATTCTTCACATAAATGAGAACCGATGAAACCAGCTGCTCCAGTAACAAGTATTTTCATGAGCGACCAACTCCTACATAGCGTAATCTGGATTTCTCTATTTCCTCTTTAGTAAGGCAGTTTCGTCCATCAACAATTAGGTCTCCTTTCATCGCTTGTTTCACTTGTTTCCAATTCAGTGATTTAAATTCGTCCCATTCCGTGGCAATAACAACACAATCAGAGTTTATAATAGAGGGTTCTAATTGCTCATGTTGGGTAACGTACTTATTTAAATGGATAGGAAGAACGGCTTTTGGATCATAAGTGTGAAGATCGTAGCCAAGAGGCACTAATTTTTCGAGAAGTGTTATTGCAAGTGAATTGCGAATATCGTCCGTATGTGGCTTAAAGGAAATCCCTAAAATAGTTATTTTTTTTGCAGATTGTTCTATACAGTTTTTGATTTTTTCAATATAGAGATCTACTTGTGTAGAATTAATAGATTGGACTGCTTGTAAAATAGGGACAGTGACTTGCCTATCAGTTGCTGTATAGATAAGTGATTGCAAGTCTTTTGGAAAGCATGATCCACCATACCCCAGTCCAGCTTGCAGAAAATGAGGATTAATTCGAAAATCATAGCCAATCCCTTTCGCTACTTCAACAACATCAATGTGGTATACGTCACAAATTCGAGCAATCTCATTTATAAAAGATATTTTTGTAGCTAAAAAAGCATTTGCTGCATATTTAATCATTTCTGCTTCATCTAAACCAGTCCAAAAGAACGGAGCATGAATATTTTTATATATTTTTTTCATGATCTCAAATGATTTTTTATCATTTTTTTGAACCCCTATAATTGTTCTATCCGGAAAGAACATGTCATGTACAGCAGAGCCTTCGCGAAGGAACTCAGGATTAGAAACAACATTAAAAAGGGATGGTGAAACACCTTTTTTAATGAGTGTTTCATATAAATATTGATTTGTGCCTGGTGGAACTGTACTTTTCGTAATAATTGTTTTATATGATGTTATAGCCGGAACTAACGAATCAATAACAGAGTAGAAATATGTTAAATCTGTTTTTCCATTTGATGTTGAAGGAGTTCCTACGGTGATGATAATAACTGAGGAGAGTTTAATAGCTTGATCAATCTCATGACAGTATTTTAAACGATTACGATTTTTGTGAATAAGTTCTTTTAAATCTGGCTCGTAAATGGGACACTCTCCTTTTTGAAGAGAACGAATTTTATTTTGATCCTTATCTACACAAATAACATGGTGTCCTAAATCAGCTAGTACTGCTGCTGATGTTAGCCCCACATAACCAGATCCTATAATGCATATATTCATATGATGTCCACCTTTCTAAAATGAGTACCCGTTAGTATAGTATATTGATGGAGAAGTATAATTGGTGACATATAAGGAGGCCCTATTTGTACAAGTGAAAAAGTAAGGGGTAAAAGCCTTTTTAAATTTTGTGATGAGCAGGTAAGAGGAATATTGAATATAATATGATAAATATGCAGAAGGAGAGAGGATAGTGATTAAAAAAGCAATCATTCCAGCTGCAGGTTATGGTACGAGAAGTCTTCCAATTACCAAAGTAGTCCCGAAAGAAATGTTTCCAATAGGGAATAAACCTGCGATTCATTATATTGTAGAAGAGGCTGTAAAATCAGGGATTGAGCAAATATTAATTGTGGTTTCAAAAAGAAAAAATTTAATAGTTGATTACTTTGATCATTCATTAGAGTTAGAAGCTTTCTTAGAAAGAGAACAAAAATCTTATTTATTAAAGAGTTTTGTGATTCCTGACATTCAAATACTATATACGAGACAGCCGTACGCGAGAGGCCTTGGTGAAGCGATAAAATTAGGTGAAGCATTCATTGGTAATGAACCTTTTGCTGTACTTTTGCCAGATGATATTATCATTTCGGATAAAAGTACTGCTTTAAATCAATTAATTAAGATATATAAAGAGACAAAAAGTAGTGTAATCGGCGTCCACACAGTACCAAATGAATTTTTAGATAAGTATGGGGTTGTGAAAGGCGATATGATAAAAGAGGGGTATATGGACATTACAAATATTGTTGAAAAACCAAAAATAAATCCCCCATCTAATATGGCGGTTATTGGAAGGTATGTTTTTACACCTGATATTTTTTCTTTGTTACAAAATGTGCAGCCTGGTGTCGGAGGTGAGTATCAACTAACCGATGCAATTCATTCTTTAATTGCTATCCAAAAAGTATATGGGAAAATTATCGATGGGAAGCGATTTGATATTGGACAAGAAAATGATTATGTTCATCTTCTTAATTATATACATGGAAAAAATAGAGCAAACACGAATTAAAAAACACTTATTCATGTAACAATTTATAAAGAAAGGGTTTACAGAAGTTACTTTGTTCTTTTTATTTTTCTGTAATGTATTTAGATTAAACATAGTAAAAGTACTCTAATTCTAGCGTAGAGAGTGTATTGATTTGAAAGAGGCTGATAGATTTATTTTTATACCAATATTCCAAAGAATGGGTAAATAAATCTTAGACCACTTTGGACAAACTTGTGTGTAGGGTAAAGCAGTAGCAGGACTAATCGACTTCATTCAAAAAGGGAAGTTTAAAAAAGAAGACAACATTTTATTCGTACATTCAGGTGGTTCACCAGCTTTGTATGCGAATACTTCTCTTTTTGTATAAGTAGATAAAAAGGAGGCATCGGAAATTTCCATGCTTCCTTTTTTTATGTACATGATTTTAAGTGTTTTCAGATGCAATGACAAGATTAAGTAAAATGAAAAAGGGTAGTATACGATAATAATAGTGAAACCGAAACATTACTAAAACTTGATTTTTTGGTTTTTTTTAATTACTATCGCTCCGTCTCAAAAAATTCAATCCATTCTCCATCAGGACCAGCGAAGAATATGTAACGTGTTCCGTCTGGCAATGTTTCAATTTCTTCTCCTAATAAAAAAGTTACTTGTAAATGTTTTAGCCTTTGAATTTCATCTTCTAAGGAATCTACTTTAAAGCAAATGTGATGTACTTTTCCTTCTGTTGGAAGAGAAGCGTTATAGCCTTCAATAAGTTCTAATATTGTTTCTTTTGATTCTTCTGCACCTAAAAAAGCAAGTTTTAGATTGGGATCGGGATGTCCCATACGTTTCAGCAGTTGTAATCCAACTACTTCTTTGTAAAAGGAAATCGAAGTTTCTAAGTTTGCAACCATAAGACCTACGTGTTCAATTCTTCTTACTGGCATATAGAATCCTTCTTTCTGAAAATTTTATATATATCATAATATGGAATGTTAAGAAAATAAGCAAGATATAAATCTTACAAATATTAGTGTGATATATGATATAGTGAGAAAGTATGTTTGGAGAGAAGGAAGGAGACGATTTTATGAATACAACTCAGCAAACTCCTTCATTAACGGAAACGATGAAAGAGTGGCATCAAGCGTTAGCTTATGAAATTAAACATTGGAAAACGATAGGTGGAAGTAATATTTCTATCATAAATGGTCGTTTTTTATATACAGATTATGAAAATACAGTTTACGTATTTCAGCTTATTTCGGAGGTCAGCTTACCTGAAGGTTCACCTATTCGAATTGAGTTCGACGGCGAGGAAGCGACCGGGGAAGTATTATCAGCACATGGGTTAGAAATAGAATTGAAATTAAATGATTATATTCAAGGTGAAATTAGAGAAGCTGTTTTATACAGTGAACCGTGGCAACTGTTAGAACAACTTCAGGAGCGATTAAAAGAAGCGAGAAAAGAAAAGCAGAAGCGTCAACGTATAAGACGTTTATTAGATGGAACGAACACGCCGAAGCATATTGAAAAAATGAAAAATCCGAAAAATGAATTAGCGTATCGAGCGTTTTACAATGCGACAACATACGTTTGGGGACCACCTGGAACAGGAAAGTCGTATAATTTATCACGGATTATTTCTGCTCATTATCAAAAAGGAAAATCGGTTCTTGTATTAGCGCATAGTAATGCGGCAGTGGACGTGTTAATGAGTGAAGTTACGAAGCAAATTGAGAAGAAAAATAAATGGACGCCAGGAGAAATTGTTCGTTATGGTTTTAGCCAACATGAACATATACGTAATCACGAGACATTACTTGCTTCAAGACTTGTAGAAACGACAAATGGTTCATGGGGGGAAGAAAGACTTTATTTAGAAGAGATGCGCCAAGATTTGCGCGAAAAAATACTATCTTATAAAGCGACTGCTTCTGATAAGAAACGCATGCAAGAAATTGAAAGTGATCTTCGAAAACAGAGAGCGAAAATGAAAGAAGTAGAAAGAGAGTATATTGAAAATGCACAAGTAATTGGTGCAACATTATCAAAATGCGCAATTGATGCGCTGATTTATGAACGTACATTTGATCTAGTTATAGTAGATGAAGTCAGTATGGCGTATGTTCCGCAAATTGCTTTAGCAGCTGCACTTGGAAAACGAATTGTCATCTGCGGAGATTTCTTGCAGTTGCCGCCAATCGCAATGGCGAACCATGAACTTGTTCGAAAATGGCTTTGTGAAGATATATTTTATCATGTGGGAATTGTAGAATCTGTCAATCAATCTGAAGCGCATCCGAATGTATATATGTTGCAGGAACAAAGACGGATGCATGCGGATATCGCGAAATTTACAAATTCATTTATATATAAAAATAGAGTCTATGATCATCCGTCTGTTTCAAAGCGTAAAGAACTAGCAAAGTTACAACCGTTCGCAAACGAGGCAACTGTTTTATTTGATACGAGCCTAATGGGGGCTTATTCTTTAAAAGATGCTGCTTCCGGATCGCGTTTTAATATGATGTCTGGCTTAGTGGCGATACAAATGATTTTAATTGGAGTATTAGATGGTGTTCAATCAATTGGTGTTGTGACGCCGTACCGAGCGCAATCTCGCTTTTTATCAACAGGTATAAGAGAGATGTTGCAAAAAACGAAATATCGGAATGTACCAGTTTTAGCAGCAACGGTTCATAAATTTCAAGGTTCTGAAAGGGATATGATAATATTTGATACGGTTGATAGTTACCCGCAAGAGCGCCCTGGTGTGCTATTTTTTGATCACAAAAATCATCGCCTTGTGAATGTAGCCGTAACAAGGGCGAGAGGGAAGTTCATTCAGCTGTCAGATTGTCAATATATGCGTAAAAATCTTTCAAGAAAACAAGCATTATCACAGTTAACCGCTCATATAGAGCGCCACGGAAATGTGTATGATCGCACAACATCACGTCAAATATGGGAGCGGAAAATTACGAAGCGCTTACGTTGGTTTATGGAAATGAATCTAGAGGAACCAAAAGGGGTACTAAAAGATATTTTGACGGCAAAACGAAAAATTGTTTTATCGTTGCCAAGTACAAGGAAAATTGATAAGAGAGTATGGCAAGCGTTAATGCGTACGAATGCACAAGTAACGATTTATAGTGATGGTTCTATTCCGCTAAAAAATGTAAGAGTACAAAGACAAAATAAATCGTTCCCGTTTTTAGTCATTGATGATGAAATCTTTTGGGCAGGAGCTCCGTTAACATCGCAAATGATGTTTGAAGGGAGTCCGGAATTTCCGTATATATGTGCAAGACTGGAAGCACCAGAAACAATTGGTGTATTAACAGGATTTTTAGATATTCGGTAAAATCAGATAGGAATTCCTTGACATTTACTCGGAATAACAATAGAATAAAAATAATTTAATATAATTTTGTGAAAATTCTTATCTCGAGAGGTGGAGGGACTGGCCCTATGAAGCCTCGGCAGCGGATTCTTTATGAATACTGTGCCAATTCCAGCAAGTAATAGACTTGAAAGATAAGAAAGAAGCGTAGTTTGAATGTATATGCGAAAGCCTCTTTCTATCTTTTAGGAAAGAGGCTTTTTTACGTGTAAATAAAAGGGGGAGTAAAGGAAATGGGAATAACAAAAGTAACATCACATCGTAACATCATTCAAGAGAGTATTGAAAAACATAAAGAAAAGTATATTCAAACAAGTCATGCTATTCATGCGAATCCTGAAATCGGTAATCAAGAATTCTTCGCATCTCGAACGTTAAGTTTACTACTCGGCAGCGCGGGATTTCAATTGCAACACAATATCGCTGGACATGAAACAGGATTTATTGCAAGAAAAAGTTCAGGAAAAGCAGGGCCTACCATCGCTTTTTTAGCAGAGTATGATGCATTGCCTGGACTAGGTCATGCTTGTGGTCATAATTTAATTGGAACAATTAGCGTGGCGACGGCGATTGCTTTATCAGAAACGCTTGAAGAGATTGGCGGTGAGATTGTTGTGTTTGGCACGCCAGCGGAAGAAGGGGGACCAAATGGAAGTGCAAAAGCTAGCTATGTGAAAGCGGGATTATTTCATCATGTTGATGCGGCGCTTATGATTCATCCTAGTGGGAAAACAGCAACAACAAGTCCGTCTCTTGCGGTAGATCCACTTGATTTTCACTTTTACGGGAAATCAGCGCATGCAGCAGCTTCACCGGAGGAAGGGATTAATGCATTAGATGCCATCATTCAATTGTACAATGGCATTAATGCACTTCGCCAGCAGCTACCTACGGATGTGAAAATTCACGGTGTGATTACAGAAGGAGGAAAGGCTCCAAATATTATTCCAGATTATGCGGTGGCTCGTTTCTTTATTCGTGCAGCAACGCGGAAAAGATGTACAGAAGTGACGGAAAAGGTGAAAAATATTGCACAAGGAGCGGCATTAGCTACCGGGACAACAGTAAAAATAGATCCATTTCAAAATGAAATTGATGAGTTGCTTATAACAAAAACATTGAATGAAGTAGTTGCTGAAGAATTAGAATCGCTTGGAGAAAACGTGCATCGAAAAGAAAGATTTGGTATTGGCTCAACAGATGCAGGGAACGTCAGTCAAGTTGTTCCAACCATCCATCCATATATTAAAATTGGCCCAGACGATTTAATCGCTCATACAAATGAGTTTAGAGAAGCAGCTCGTTCTGAATTGGGAGATAAGGCGCTCATTACAGCTGCGAAAGCGCTCGCTTATACAGCATATCGTTTAATGACGGAAGAAGGAACGCTTGAGCAGGTGAAAGAAGAATTTAAAGAAGTGAAGAGAAATCAATAAAAGAACGGGAAAGAAGTTTGAAGGCATCTTTAAACTTCTTTCTTCTTTTGTAAAATATGAAATCAGCACAAAAGGAATCGAGTAGATTCATGAGAAAAAGAGAAAGAGTACGTACAGCGGGATTGTGTTGCTTATCATCCGAAGTTAAATGTTTTTTACGAAAAGCACGGATATAAATATCGAAAAAGGGTGAAAAAATAACTTTTCATTTAAAAGTATTTCTTATCATTCATTCTCTTATATCCTTTCAGTTGTTATTCAAAATATTACAGTAAAAAAGGAATATAAAATGTTTATGCAGAATATTTAGAAAACTAGGAGGTGTAAGAGAAATGGGGCAAATGGAATTAGAAAACAAAGTCTTAAAAGCTGGTGTAGGGAAAGGAATTATTGTTCGTTTTATTTTTGCTAGTTTTGTGGGAGTATTTATGTTTTTTGTGCCTGTAACAATGAATGGTACTTCATCTATTATGATTGACCATATTGTATCATGGATTCGATCAGCCGCTTCATTAGCTGTACCGTACTACGCTTTCGGTGTAATGGTAATTGGTGCGATTTATCCTTTTTACACGAAGAAATGGAAGGCATCATTTGTGGATATTTGTTTTTCTTTTTTGAAAGTGATTGGAGTTGTATTTGGGGCATTATATTGTTTGAAAGTCGGACCAACTTGGTTTTTTGCGCCGGATGTAGGCCCATTTTTGTATGAGAAGTTAGTTATATCAGTAAGTTTACTTGTTCCAATCGGTTCGGCATTTTTAGCACTATTAGTAGGATATGGCTTACTTGAATTCATCGGTACGTTTTGCCGACCAATTATGAGGCCATTATGGAAGACACCAGGGCGCTCTGCGATTGATGCGGTTGCTTCTTTTGTCGGAAGCTATTCGCTCGCTCTTCTCATTACGAATCGTGTTTTTAAAGAAGGAAAGTATACGATAAAGGAAGCGGCGATTATCGCAACTGGTTTTTCAACTGTATCTGCCACATTTATGATCATCATTGCAAAAACATTAAATATTATGTACATATGGAATTTATATTTTTGGACCACGCTTATCGTAACATTTATTGTAACCGCTATCACAGTCAGAATCCCACCACTTCGAACAAAACCAGATACATATATTACAAAAGAAGGATTTCCAGAGCCGATTTATAAGGAAAGGATGTTTGCACGCGCTTGGGAAGATGCGCTGGAAGTTTCGAAATCAGCACCGAGTCTACTGAAAAATATTGCAATCAATTTAAAAGATGGGTTCATTATGACAATGGGAATTTTACCATCTATTATGTCTGTTGGATTAATCGGAATCTTATTAGCAAAATATACACCAGTGTTTGATTGGATTAGCTATATATTTTATCCATTTATGTTATTGATGCAAGTTCCAGAAGCTGATTTGGCGGCGAAATCAGCTTCTGTTGGAATCGCTGAAATGTTTTTGCCATCTTTGCTCGTAACGAGTGCACCGCTCGTCACGAAATTTGTTATCGCAGTGGTCTCGGTATCTTCTATTCTCTTTTTCTCAGCTTCAATTCCTTGTATTTTATCTACAGATATTCCATTAAAGGTTTCTGAACTTATCATTTTATACGTAGAAAGAACAATTTTAACTGTACTCATTATTACGCCAATTGCCTATATATTGTTGTAACGAAAGGCTCACCAAAAGTGGGCCTTTTGAAAGTATTTGAAGGGAGTTTTACATATTTTCGCTATTTTAGGAAAGTCCAACTGCTAAGAGTTAACTATCAGTGAGGAGGAAGGAAAGCTTCATTGATTAAAGTTTCTCTTATTGCATACGCCTTTGAAGAACTGAAAAGGCTACGCCGTACAGATTAAGACAAATGCACGAAATACAAAAGCGCAGCGTGCTATTAAAGAGGGAATATTATGAAATGAAAGATAGCTATCAAATGGCTATGTAAGAGATGCGGTTGTATATAGTATCATTGTGAGGGAATGCCGCTTATAAAAGAACAGCTTCATCAAAAATTACATGCATATCAATAATGATACAAAAGTATATACGCCATAAAGGCAGAATGTATACCTTTTTTCTTACAAAATGGTATCTTCTTTTAGATACTTTTGTTTCATCATTCCCTTCTATAGAAAAATTCGTTACAATGGAGTAGTATGAAATACAATTTGTAAGTGTTTGATATGCAAAATGCTCCATAAATAAGAATGAATAAACAATCCTCTATTTGAATGAAAACCCTTTACTGCACATAGGCTAAAAAGTGCCTTCTTTCAAATAAATTCAAATGAAATAATTTACATATATTTTTTAGAAGTATGGATGATGCGCGGAGGCTAGTACAAATGGAACAAAAGAAGAAAAGTAAAAAAAGAAGAGTGTTACAAGTATTCTTGCTTATGATTAGCTCTATGATTCTCTTTGTAAGTTATGCAGCTTACGATATTTGGAGCTATCGATTTAAAACAGATAAGGTGGATACAGATGCTGCTGTTGTACTTGGAGCAGCTGCTTGGAACGGAAAACCATCTCCTGTATTTCGTGAACGAATTAACCATGCGATCTCCTTGTATCAGAACGGTAATATTAAAAAAATTATTTTTACAGGTGGAACAAAATTTGAAGCGGAACTGGAAGAAGCTCGTACTGCGAAAGCGTACGCATTGAAACGTAATGTAAAAGACGAAGATATTTTAATTGAAACAAAGTCACGTTTTACAGAAGATAATTTAAAAAATGCAAAACAGGTTGGTATGGAGCATGGATTGCAAACATACACGATTGTAAGTGACCCTCTTCATATGAAGCGAGCGATGCAAATTGCCAAGCATATAGGGATGGATGCATACGCGTCCCCGACACCTACGTCAGCATATAAGTCGCTAGATACAGAGATTCCTTTCTTTTTTAAAGAATTATGCTCCTATATTGGTTACATGACTTCTTTACCGATACGTGCATTAAAAGGAGAGTAGTATGAGAGAATTTCCTATCTTTTGATGGGAAGTTTTCTTATCGCTTTAAAACATTGTATTTTTATCGGAATAATGTAACAATGATTGTGGGATTTCATATAGTAATTGAGAGAATGACAGTATGGAACTTTTATCCCGCTATTTTAGGGCAGCCCGATTGGTGAGGGCTCATAATCAGTGGGGGATGAAGAAAACCCCCACTGATTAAAGTTTCACTTTATGAATAGTATACGGTAGAAAGAGAAACGATTTTTTGATTATTTACATATAAGAAAAAGAAGAAAGAGTATACTTTCGCCAACGAATAGAAATTTTCGTTTCAATAACTCGAAATAAAGGGGATAGTAAGATGACAATTTCATTTGTAGAAACAGAAGAACAATCTTTATGGATTGAAAAGATACAGAAGTTTCTTCCAAAGTTTCAGGAAAGGGAGTGTGAACTTCGTGAATTAGGCTCTTTTCCGTTTGAGAATATAAACGAGTTAAAAGATATCGGTTATACAACTTTAACGCTTCCGAAAGACTGCGGGGGACAAGAGATTTCGCTCTATGATTTTGTTTTATATCAAGAGAAAATTGCAGAAGGAGATGGAGCGACTGCTTTATCAATTGGATGGCATCTTGGTATCGTGAAAGAGCTTACGGAAAATCAATCTTGGAAGCCGGATATGTTCGCATGGTTTTGTGAGGAAGTGAAGAAAGGGGCCCTTTTTAATCGAGCCGCAACAGAACGAAAGACAGGAAGTCCGACACGTGGCGGGCGACCAGAAACGTTAGCGGTGAAAAAGGGTGAAAAGTGGATTATAAACGGAAGAAAGACATTTACAACGATGGCGCCAATGCTTGATTATTTCATTATTTCTGCAAGTATTGAAGGACGAGAGGAGATTGGAGAGTTTGTCGTTCCAAGAGCACAAAAAGGTGTTTCCATTGAAGAAACATGGGATAGTGTTGCGATGCGGGGAACAGCGAGTCATGATCTCGTATTGCGAAATGTAGAAATTTCTGATAAATATTTTACGGATATAAAAGGATCGCAATCAAAACCAAAAGGAGTGGGATGGTTACTTCATATACCGGCATGTTATTTAGGAATTGCACAAGCTGCTCGGAACTATGCGCTCCGGTTTGCTGAATCGTATCAACCGAATAGTTTAAAGCATCCAATCAGCTCACTGCCCAATATTAGAAGATTAGTAGGAGAGTTAGAACTTGAATTGATGCAAGCTCGTATGTTTCTATATCAAATAGCAAAAAAGTATGATGAAGTTGATGATAAGCAGTCCTTACAAGCAGAATTAGCAGCGGCGAAATATATTGCAACGAATGCAGCAATTTCCGTTGTTGATAAAGCGATGCGCATTGTTGGTGCGAAAAGTTTATCAGAAAAAAATCCATTACACCGTTATTATTTAAATGTGAGGGCAGGATTACACAATCCACCAATGGATGATGTGACAATCTCATTGATGGCTAATTCTGCTTTTCACTCAATAGGATAAGAGAAAAAATAGGCATCTAAAAAGGGGAATACATTTGTCCTTTTTAGATGCTATCTTTTATTAAGAGTGCACTTTTACATGAGGGATGATGGTATCATAAAGGTAGTGGGAAGAAGTTAGTTTAATATGCTACGATTATTCATCCTTTTTGATTATAAGGATTTAAAAATCTTTCTTTTGCAATATCATTTTGATGTTTTATTAGAGAAAGCTATGTTTCTGCATAGTACTCCTGTATAATAGGAATGAAAAAGTACGAAACGAGGTATGTTCATGCTGGAAGTCATTGCAACTTGTCTAGAAGATGTGAAACGAATTGAAAAAGCTGGCGGAAATCGAATAGAACTGATTGCAGCATATACGGAAGGTGGATTGACGCCTAGTTATGCATTGATAAAAGCGGCGGTGGAGGCAGTAAATATACCTATTCACGTTATGATTCGTCCTCATGCAAAATCATTTATATATACACAAGAAGAAATTGAATTAATGAAAGAAGATATTCAAATTGCACAAAGCCTTGGGGTAGCAGGGGTTGTACTCGGTGTACTAACGGAAGAAAACAAGATTGACGAAGAGAAACTAGCGGACTTATTGTCTGTGGTGGATGGAGTAAATGTAACGTTTCACCGTGCTATCGATGAGGTAGAGGATCTAGTAGGAGCGGTAGAAA
Organism: Bacillus cytotoxicus NVH 391-98; assembly: GCF_000017425.1. Taxonomy (GTDB): domain Bacteria; phylum Bacillota; class Bacilli; order Bacillales; family Bacillaceae_G; genus Bacillus_A; species Bacillus_A cytotoxicus. Next base: position 2,166,844 of record NC_009674.1, on the reverse strand, counting down.
TATTGCGAAAGTTCGATAAAGTTACGCATATTTTAACTTCTGGTGGTACTGGATATATTGTAGAAAATATTCCTGTTCTTGCTGAAATGAAAAAAGCAAGTGAGGAAGAGATCGAGCTAATTATTGGTAGCGGTGTGACGCGAGAAAATATCGAGAAATTGCTACATGATACAGGAATTAAGCAAGTGCACGTAGGTACTGCTGCTCGCGAAGGAAAATCTTGTTTTGCTGAAATTGATCAAAATGCAATTCGAAGTCTATTAAATGTAATAGTATAATGATAGGAGAGTAGCGAGAAAATGGAAAAAGATAAGAAGAAAGATACAAAAAAAGAATTGATTTCATGGATTAAAACAATAGCAATTACATTAGGACTTGTTTTTATTATTCGAGAAGTTTTATTTATTCCTTCACTTGTACAAGGTGAATCGATGATGCCAACTTTAGAAAATAATGAACGTGTTCTAGTGAATAAAATTGGATACAATATAAAAGGATTAGAGCGTTTTGATATTGTTATTTTCCATGGAAAAGAAGGTTATGATTTAGTGAAACGAGTAATTGGCTTACCTGGTGATACAATTGAATATAAAAATGATGTTTTATATGTAAATGGAAAACCAGTTGATGAACCATATTTGGCAAAGTATAAAAAGAAAGCAAATGGAATATTAACACCTGACTTTACATTAGAACAAATTACAGGAAAAACGAAAGTGCCGAAAGGACAAGTTTTTGTATTAGGGGATAACCGTAAAGTTTCAAAAGATGGTCGTATGTTTGGATTTATTTCGGAGGATGAAATTGTCGGAAAAGGCGAAGCGGTCTTTTGGCCAGTGCAACATATAAGAGCATTATAAAAAAGCAGGAGTCTTTGACTTCTGCTTTTTGTTTGCTTTACTGAAATAGATTCAGAGAGTAATCTTTGTGAAATTTCAAGAAATATTGTATAAATTGAAAGAATGTTTTATAATTTCAAATTATACGTTTATTTCGAAAGATGGGATTGTAGTTCCATTTTTCAGAACTTAGGGGAGTTAAGATGAGTATAAACAAAACAGCGATAAAAACCATGGATATTTTAGCATTATTTTATGAACATGAAGAGTTAACATTAACGGAGATGGTTCAGCTTGCAGGAATGCCAAAGACAACGGTGCATCGTTTAATTGGATCGCTTGAAGAAATGGAATTTTTACAGAAAACAGTGAGAGGAAGCTATCGGCTCGGTTTTATATTTTTACGTTTTGGACAACTTGTGTCAAAGCGATTATCTGTACGAAATATTGCCAAACCGCATATGAAACGACTAAGGAATCGTCTTGGACAAGCTGTTAATTTAATTATTCAAGATGGCAATGAAGCGATTTATATTGAAAAGATAGATGGAGATAAGCCTGTTCGAGTCTATACAGAAATCGGGAAACGAGCACCTTTATATGCTGGAGCATGTCCACGCATTTTATTGTCTTATTTTTCAGAAGAAGAGCAAAAGAAATATATAGAGGAAACGAATTTAGAACGATTTGCAGATGGAACAATCGTTCATAAAGAGCGATTGTTAGAAGTGCTGCGTGCTGCAAAGAATAAGGGGTATACAATAAGCTATTCTGAATTGGAAAATCATACTGCGGCTATTGCAGCACCAATATTGGCAGCTGATGGGGAAGTAGTGGCAGGAATTAGTATCTCAGGATTAGCAATCGAGTATAACGAAACAACGATTCCGAAGTTTATTACAGAAATACAAGAAACCGCACAAAATATTTCAAAAGAACTTGGCTGGAGGGAAGAGAAAGAAGGGGCATGATGAAATTTTCAGCATTGGGAGATCAAGCAGTAGTTGTGACATTTGGAGAAAGAATTCGTATAGAAGTATATAAGAAAGTGCAAAAGTTATTTCAATTATTAAACAAAAAGCCATTTATAGGAATGATTGAGTGTGTACCATCTTTTACATCTTTAGCGGTTTATTATGATTTGTATACAGTTTGGAAACATAATGAAAGCAATGCAATGCCATATGACTACATATGTAATTATATCCGTGATTTGTTCTTAAGTTGTGAGAAGACGATAAGAAAAGTAGAGGATTCTATTTTCATACCTGTTTGTTACGGTGGACAATATGGTCCGGATTTAGAAGATGTTGCCGCATATCATAATTTGCAGGTAGAGGATGTAATCCGCATCCATAGCGAGGTAACTTATTTTGTTTATATGCTAGGCTTTACGCCGGGGTTCCCATATTTGGGCGGGTTACCGAGCGAGCTAGAAACACCAAGAAAAGAAACACCATGTTTACAAATCGCACCAGGTTCGGTCGGAATCGGCGGAAGTCAAACAGGCATCTATCCATTAGAAACACCAGGAGGTTGGCATATTATTGGCCGAACACCTATTTCTTTATTTCAGCCACATGAAAATCCGCCTACATATGTACAAAGTGGAATGTATTTACGATTTATCCCAATAACAGAAGAAGAGTATGTAGCTTTAGAGGGAGATTAGACATGAATGTAGAGGTTTTACATGCTGGAATGTTTACAACTGTTCAAGATATAGGGAGATATCATTATCAACAATATGGTGTTCCTGTTGGCGGTGCCATGGATCGGATGGCATTGCGAATTGCAAATATATTAGTGGGGAATAAAGAGAATGAAGCAGGATTAGAAATTACAATGATGGGTCCAAAACTGCTTATTAAAAAGACAACGTTACTTGCAATTGGGGGAGCGGATATAGGGGCTGTATTAAATGGGGAGCCTATTCCATTATGGCGGCCGATTGTAGCAAAAGAAGGAAGTATGCTTTGCTTTAGGAGGGGGGAATTTGGGTGTAGAACATATGTTGCATTTGCAGGTGGAATCGATGTAGCATGCAGTATGGGAAGCAAAAGTACATATGTGCGTGCTTCTATAGGAGGAATCGAAGGAAGAGCGCTAAAGGAAGGGGATCAGTTACAAATTGGAATCCCTTCCTCTGTTGCAACTTGTATGATAGAGAAATTGTTAGATGAAAAAAGAATATATACGCAATGGGGAGTATGTAGACATATACTACCAAAATATAGTCGTTATCCAGTCATTCGCATTATAACTGATTTTGAATGGAATGAATTTAGTAAAGAAAGCCAGGCCTCCTTTTTTACAAAGGAATATAAGGTATCTCCTTATGCTGATCGCATGGGGTATCGTTTGAAAGGTGAGCATTTAAAGAGAATAGAAGATTATGAGGTTTTATCGAGCGCTGTAACATTTGGAACGGTTCAAGTGCCACCAGGTGGACAACCTATTATTTTAATGGCTGATAGACAAACGACGGGTGGATACCCGCGAATCGGAAATGTTATTTCCGTTGACTTGCCTATTTTAGCACAATTAAAGCCAAGTGATTATGTTACATTTGTCCAAACTTCCATGGAAGAAGCAGCGGCGCTTTACATAGAGCAAGAAAGAAATGTAAGGCTATTACAAAAGTTTATCAATCTACAAGAATAGGAGAGGAAGAGAGGAATGATTTCTATTGATTTAAATTGTGATTTAGGAGAAGGATTTGGAGCATATCAAATTGGAAATGATGATGCCATTCTTCCGTTTGTTTCATCTGTAAATATCGCATGTGGTTTTCATGCAGGTGATCCATCTATTATGCGACAAACAGTTGAAAAAGCATTGCAACATGATGTGGAGATAGGTGCTCACCCTGGTTTTCCGGATTTAATTGGATTCGGTAGAAGGATAATAGGAGTGTCACCAGATGAAGTATATAACTATGTTGTATATCAAATAGGGGCGTTAGATGGATTTGTAAGAGCGGCGGGAGGAAAGATGCATCATGTAAAACCACATGGCGCGCTCTATAATATGGCTGCTACTAACTTAGAAATTGCAGAAGCAATTGCAAGAGCCATTCATGATATAAATCCAAAGTTATATTTGTATGGCTTAGCCAATAGCGCATTTATACAAGCTGTAAAAAAATACGAATTACGTCTTGTACAAGAAGCTTTTGCCGATCGTACCTATCAACCCGATGGGACATTAACGAGCCGTACCGAGAAGTATGCGCTGATTAAAAATGAAGAGACGGCAATCCATCAAGTGTTACAGATGGTACAAGAAGGTAAGATAAAGGCTATGGATGGAACGGTTATTACGATGCATCCACAAACGATTTGTTTGCATGGTGATGGTGAGAAAGCTGTGCAATTTGCGGAGAGAATATACAGAACATTTAGGCTAAATGGTATTTTTGTTTGTGCACCTAAATAATACAAGGAGATGATAGAGATGGTGAAGTTAATAGGGATATTGCTTGTTGCTGTAGGATTTTTATTTCGCTTAAATACATTGCTAGTTGTTATGGTAGCAGGAGTTGTAACAGGTATGGTGTCGGGGATGAGTTTTTATGAGGTTATAAGCATGTTTGGAACATTTTTTATAGAGAACAGATATATGTCTATGCCTATTTTGTTGACTCTTCCGGTGATCGGTATATTAGAGCGATATGGGTTAAAGGAACGAGCAGAAGCATTGATTACGAAATCGAAAGGAGCTACAACTGGGAGAGTACTTATGTCCTATTTTACCATTCGGGAAGCTTCAGCGGCAGTAGGTCTTAATATTGGTGGGCATGCACAAACAGTAAGACCCTTAGTTGCACCGATGGCAGAAGGGGCTGCGCAAGGACGATATGGAAAGCTTCCTGAAACATTGAAAGAGAAAATTAAAGCGAATGCGGCGGCAGCGGAAAATACAGCATGGTTTTTTGGGGAAGATATTTTCATCGCAACGGGTGCTATTTTATTAATGAAAGGTTTTTTTTGACTCTGTAGGAATGCATGTAGGTGTTTGGGATATGGCACTATGGGGAATTCCGACGGCTCTTTCAGCCTTTTTTGTCAGTTGGGTTCGATTTAGACAGTTTGATAAACAAATTGCAGTTGTTATGAAAAAAGAAAAACAACCAAGTAAGGAGGTAATGTAGAGTGAGCCTTATTACGCTAGATACAATTTATTATTTGTTAGGATTTATTGTAGCTTTTATAGCTATTCGCGTGGCATTTGATAAACAGCATCCAAATCGGATTGGCTCTAGTTTATTTTGGGCATTATTTTCTATTACATTTCTATTTGGAAAAATAATCGCTCCTTTTTACATTGGTTGTATGGTGTTAGTGATGGTTATTTTAGCATCTATCAATAAAGTAACGAAATCAAATGAGAAAGAAGCTCCTACTGAAGAACGTGTAAAACAGGCAGAAAAACTTAAAAATAAAATCTTTCTACCAGCAATTTTAATCCCGATTTTTACAATCGTTGGTACATTGACATTAGGTAAAATGAAATTTGGAAATGTGTCTTTAGTAGACCCTGAAAAAGTAACATTAATTGCATTAGCATTAGGAGCATTGCTTGCTTTCGCTATGGCAATGGGAATTACAAAGGCGAAAATGACGGCGCCTGTACAAGAAGGAAGTAGACTATTACAAGCTGTCGGCTGGGCTGTGATTTTGCCACAAATGTTAGCGGCGCTTGGTGGGATTTTTTCAAAGTCAGGTGTTGGACAAGTTGTTTCTGATTTAGTTGGTCAAGTGTTGCCGACAGAATATCCATTTATTGCTGTGATGGCGTATTGTTTAGGGATGATGTTATTTACAGTTGTAATGGGAAATGCCTTTGCTGCTTTTGCTGTAATTACAGGTGGAATAGGGCTGCCTTTAATCGTTCAAATGCATGGCGGTAATCCGGCTATTATGGCAGCACTTGGTATGTTTGCAGGATATTGTGGAACATTGTTAACGCCAATGGCAGCCAACTTTAATATTGTCCCAGCAATGTTATTAGAGTTAAAAGATAAAAATGCAGTCATTAAGGCACAAGCACCGATTGCTATTACTATTTTTGTAATCAATATGTTAATTATGTACGGACTTGTATATCACTTTTAATAGGGAGTGTTGTAGATGAAAACGGTATTGTTAACAGGGTTTGACCCTTTTGGAGGAGAAAAAATCAATCCTGCGTGGGAAGTAGCCAAAGCATTACATGAAAAAGAAGGAAATGGATATAAGGTAATTAGCAAACAGATTCCAACAGTATTTCATAAGTCAATCGAACAGCTAGAGTCATATATAGATGAGTTTAATCCAGAACTAATCATTTGCATTGGACAAGCTGGAGGAAGGGCTGATATAACAGTAGAGCGTGTTGCAATTAATGTCGATGATGCAAGGATTCCAGATAATGAGAATTATCAACCAATCGATGTTCCAATTATAGAAGATGGGCCTGTTGCATATTGGTCGACACTTCCTATAAAGGCGATTGTAAAGAAACTTCGGGAGGAAGGAATACCAGCTTCTGTATCACAAACTGCTGGTACTTTTGTTTGTAACCACCTTTTCTATGGACTGATGCATCGATTAGCGATAAAGAATAAAAGTACGCGCGGTGGCTTTGTACATATTCCATTTCTTCCTGAGCAAGCTAGTCTTCATGCTAATCAGCCAAGCATGTCGCTTTCTACGATTATAGCGGGTATCCAATTATTAATTGAAGTTGCATTACAAGTGGAAAAAGATATTGTAGAGTGTGGGGGAACTACACATTAAGACAATGATAACTGGTATAATGTAGAAAGAAATCTACATAGAGGTGAGAGTTATGCAACAATACGAAGAAGTTCGCTCCATTCTAGAAAATGCAAAGAAAATAACGGTATTAACTGGCGCAGGTGCAAGTACAGAAAGTGGAATACCTGATTTTCGCTCAGCAAATGGATTATATGCGGATGCAAAAGTAGAAATGTATTTATCGAGGGGATATTATAATCGCGATCCGAAAGAATTTTGGAAACATTATAAAGAGATTTTTCAAATTCGTACATTTCATCAATATAAGCCGAATCGTGGACATATATTTTTAGCAAAGTTAGAAGAAGAAGGAAAAGATGTGACTATATTAACACAAAATATTGATGGCTTACACCAATTAGGTGGTAGTAAACATGTAATCGATTTACATGGAACATTGCAAACAGCGCATTGTCCGAAATGTAAAACGAAATACGATTTACAATATATGATTCATCATGAAGTACCGCGCTGTGAAATGTGTAATTTTATTTTAAATCCAGATGTTGTTTTATATGGCGATACACTGCCACAATATCAAAATGCACTTCAACGTTTATATGAAACGGATGTATTATTAGTTATGGGAACGTCCTTAAAAGTACAACCAGTTGCATCATTTCCGCAAATTGCAAAGAGAGAAGTAGGAGCAACAACCATTTTAGTAAACGAGGAATTAACGGGGCAAGAACATCATTTCGATTATGTATTTCAGCTTAAGATTGGTGACTTTGCAAAGAGAATGTAAAAAATTCACGCACTCCTTTTTCAAAAGCAAAATTAATAGACGAAGTGAAAACAGTAGAATATCTCATCTATCTTTCTAGCGAAATCTTACGCCGATGAATTCAAAGGAGATTAAATGGAGGAGAAGTTACGAATGCATTCGCACGTGCGGAAAACAAGGTGAATTTCGAGAACGAACAATACAAGGCCAGTTGCAGCGTGCCAGCGTATTAAAAATAATCTATGTAATCAGCATCTAGAATACTGTGTATCTGCCTCAAGTTATTGAACATATGAAGAAGATTGGTGAATACCGAGAAGAGTTGCTTCCTCATATCACAATGGCTGGGAGCATATTAATTTTCTAGGTGCATACAACCTTGCTGCTGTCAGCACCCCCTCATTCATTAGGATATAAAAATGCCCTGATTTCCTGCTTATCGTAAGGAAATCAGGGGGTTATCTCTCAAAAGATACCTTAGCGTATGCTAAGATTCTTTCAACATAAAGATTGTTGATAACTTGTACGTGTCAGTAATATCATCTAGCTGTAGAGTGCCGAAAAAAAGTAACGAAAGAGAACCGCAACACTGCCTAAAACTAGGACGCTTATCACATCCACAAACACACAAAATGAAGAAGCCTTCTTCATTCGTTGTTGCTCTTTAATTTGTTCAGCAATAGCTGCAACATGAATACACTCCATATATAGGTCGTTAGCATCTGTTTTTTTCACGCTAACTTTTATACTTGTATACTCAAAATTCCTTTGATTTGTTTTTTGATGGCAAAACATGTTTCTCTATTCTTTCATATAGAGTAAGAAATTGTTTGATAAAAGAAGATTTTGGTACTAACCAATACGAAAATAACGCTGAAACACATCCTATTAAAGACCCTATTGCAACATCAAAAGGATAATGAACTCCTACCCAAATACGAGAAATCGCTACACAAAATGCAAGGATAAGCCATAACCATCCAGTCTTTTTACGAACAAGCCAAAACGAAAAACAAATCGAAAAAAAGAGAATCGTATGGTCACTAGGGAATGAATTATCTACAGCATGGTCGACAAGTTTATTAACATTAGGCAATACTGCAAACGGTTGATAATTCAAATGAAATTTCCCTGCTATTTTTCCAATCACCTCAGCAATCACAAAAGCAACCATCGCTTGAATAACCATCATCCTACTTTTTCTGACCCCGGTAAACCAATAAGCTATAATAATTAAACCAAAAATATATACCATATATTCTGCCAAAAATACCATGGCTGAGTTTAGGAATGAATATTGTTTACCTAAATCATTAATTGCTCGAAAAATATCAATATTGAATTGAGAAAAAGACATTTTCAAATCCCTCCTTTATAGTAAGGTGTTTAACCAATTGCTCTATCCCTTCATTACATGAATAGTTTTGATTATTGTATCCATCTAAAAATACCAACCTTCTTGTACGCTTATAATTTTATTATAGGAAAAGAGGTTTAAATGGGACTTAACTACTTCTTAATTATTTCTTAACTATGTGAATGTACTGTTTCTTCCTCTAACATGACGTTTTCACTTAAAAAAATAAGCGGCATACGTACGTATATTTCGACTAACGTTTTTAAATGCGAGCTGAGAAAACGTCATCTTCCTTCCTCTCCCATACTTTTTTACTTTCATAAAAATAGGTATCACCATGAGTATGACATCTCCTTCTTATTTCTTCTTTTTCACTATAATAAAAAAAGAAAAAGGAAAACATCGAACTTTCTTACATACATTCGTGTATTCTTACAGCTTTGTCATTTTGTAAATGTGTTCATCACCTTACCTTTCGCTATTTTCAAAAACTCTTGTAACTCTGGGTTTATATTCGTCTTTCGGTATACAATGGCTAGTTCCGCAACAATTTTAGAATCACATATTTCTTTGTAAGCAACTTCTGATTGATATAATGTATTTGCAGACACCTATCCGCTGTTAATTCAATAAGAAAAATTCTATATTTCTAATACACGTTTTTGATCGAGCTTTAATTTAAACCTACAAAGAATTAAGGGAAGTACTCAAAACGACCGTTAATGCGGGATAAAAAATATTACGCAAACTCAGGTCCAAAAATAAAAAAGCCTAACATACTAGTCATATATAATATGTTAGGACTCTTATATTTTAGGTTTCTTTGAATTTCGGTCTTGAGACGTACGATTTCCGCGTTTTGACATCAGGCCCCTTTTATTAAGAGGGAAAAAGTTTTTTGTATTTTAAGAAGTATGTTTAAATAAAACATATGAAATGGGAAGAGAGGTATAACGAATTATTGATTTAAAAATTATTTAGAATACGCTATTTGACAAGAAATAAGTATATCCTGTAAATGAAAATCATTAAAAGAAAGGCGAGGGGAAGAGAGGAAAAATACCAGCAAACATAAGTATGCTTGCTGGTATGCATTTATTATAGTTCACATTTATCAAGTGGAACGATTTTAGTTTTCTTTACAAATTTATAACCAAGCCAAATGATAAGGAAGAGTGGAAGTCCAATATAGGAAACGAGTACACCGTTCCAATCGATAGATTCCCCCATAAATGCGCCATAGTTTTGTCCCAAAATAACGATTAGGCAAAGTGTAAAGGCGAAGATTGGACCAAATGGGAACCATTTTGCTTTATACGGTAAATCATTTAAGTCTTTTCCTTGGGCAATATATGCTTTACGGAAGCGGTAGTGACTAATAGCGATTCCGATCCAAGCAATAAAGCCGGACATTCCAGATGCGTTTAATAACCAAACGTATACAATACCATCTCCGAATAATGAAGCTAAGAATGCTGCGCTACCAACTAATGATGTAGCGATTAAAGCATTTACTGGTACACCACGTTTATTTAGTTTTCCTAAAAACTTCGGTGCTTTTCCTTGACGAGCTAAATCCCAAAGCATACGAGTAGAAGCATACATTCCAGAGTTTCCAGCAGATAGAACAGCAGTTAAAATAACAGCATTCATAACAGAAGCAGCGAAAGCGACACCAGCTTTTTCAAATACAAGTGTAAATGGACTCACGGTAACATCGCTTGCAGCAAGACTATCTGTTGTATAAGGAATCAATAATCCGATTACAAGAATAGCAAAAATATAAAATAGTAAAATGCGCCAAAAGATAGAACGAATTGCTTTTGGAATGCTGCGCTCTGGATCAGAAGTTTCGCCTGCGGCTACACCTAATAATTCAGTTCCTTGGAATGAGAATCCAGCTGCCATAAAGACACCGATAATAGCCATAATGCCGCCGCTAAATGGTGCATCTGCAACTGTGAAATTTTTAAAACCGACTGGCTCTCCGCCCATAATGCCGAAAATCATCATAAATCCAACAATTAAAAAGAGAATAACAGTTGCTACTTTAATGAGTGCAAACCAATATTCCGCTTCGCCAAATCCTTTAACAGATAAATAGTTTAAAAGAAACATAATAGCTAAACAAATGGCACTCCAAATAAGAGAAGGAGTATTTGGAAACCAAAATTTCATAATTAATGTCACAGCAGCAAGCTCTGCTGCAATTGTGATTGCCCAGTTATACCAATAATTCCAGCCAAGTGCAAATCCGAGTGATGGATCAACGAATTTTGTTGCGTATGTGCTAAAAGACCCAGCGACAGGCATATATGCTGCTAATTCAGCTAAGCTTGTCATTAAAAAATAAACCATAATTCCAATTGCGACATATGCGACAAGTGCACCGCCAGGACCAGCTGAGTGAATAACACCACCGCTGGCAAGAAATAAACCAGTACCAATTGTACCGCCGAGAGAAATCATTGTAAGGTGACGCGATTTCAGACCTCGTCTCAGTTCACCTTGATTTTGTGTGGATTGTTGCGTTTTAGAGGTAGCTTGATCTGCTATGTTATTCATGTGTAACACTCCTTTTTTTAAGATAGGAAGGAGCGGGGGAATATAAAAAAACGCCAAAGGACTTTGGCGGAACGTTTCAAAATAACCACCCCATCATACCCTTCCGTTAAGATAGCACCCCACGTTTACACGGTATTTTGTAAACGTGACAGTTCTGTTCCTATTCGGAGACAGCCCCAACTTATATTCCCAGAGAAGAAATATAAACTTCGGCAACTTTTCCTTTCAAACGGGGTCATAGACATTCTCTGTGTCTCATCCGCTTTACTCTTAAAAGCCGCAACCTCTACCTCATCGGATTGATGAGGATTTGTTTATTGTTATGATTTTTAATATATGGCAATTGTAATGACTTTTTGAAAATATTGCAAGGGATTTTTGTAGGAAAGGATCAAAAAAGTTGGTTATTACATCGGAAACGTTTTCAAAACTCCGCCCGAACCTATTTTGTATGTAAATAGAATGATAAAAAAGTTGTTATACAAATGTTTCGCAAAAAAGAAGAGAAAATCCTTTAAAAATTAAAAGAAAATTCAGAAAAAGACAAAATGTAACGAGATATGTAATGTTAAATGAACATTCATTATTTATTGATGGACTTTTAAAAAGCGTATTGAAGGAAGGGGAATGCGTTTAGCAACAAACAGATTATACCATGTACAGGAGAAACGCTTTATATTACGGCTGAACAAAGATACGATAACGGATCACATATTGAAAATTATGTGCGGAAATTAAAAGAAGATGCTTCTTTGTTGTATTGAGGAAGTTAGTTTGTTGTTCGAAAAAGCGATGGTGTGATGATTGGTGACATTGGATTTAAAGGCGCACCAAATAGATAGAAAGAAGTGGAAATTGGATAGGGGGTCTTGAGGAACGTTGGAACAAGAGATATGCAACGGAAGCAGCTGAAGTGCTGGTTCTCTGGGCATTTCAGACTTCAAAAGTTGAAACAATGCGAGCTAAAATACTTCATAATAACATCAAGTCTATTCGTGTGCTGGAAACATGAAATACGAAACAAGTAGGCAAAACGGAAAAGATGATAAAGCAACAATTAAGATAGCGTAGAATAGATAAAAAAGCATGATCCTTTAAGCGGTATCATGCTTTTGATATTAAGGTAATATTTGTTTTTGGTCAGTTGGATAGTTAACGCTTTGCTTTGTTAACTGGGAGTGGTTACGAATAGATAAAAATAGAGCGATAATAATGATAAGTCCTACAGCGATATAAGAAAGTGTAATAATCGTTGGATCTACTTGGAGTGCTGTAAGAAGTGTTCGAATATTTGTGAAGATAATCAATCCACCAACAAGTACGCCAAGTAAATGAGACGGTACAATTCGAACTAACCATGCTGCAATCGGAGCGGCAATAATCCCACCTAGCATTAAAGCGAATACCCAAATCCAGCTTACTTGTTCCCATCCTAAAGAAATAAAAAAACCAATTGTCGCTGCTAATGCGACAGGAAATTCGCTCGTATCTACAGAACCAATCACTTTTCTTGCTTCATTCCCACGCGCGAGAAGTACTGGTGTAGTGATAGGGCCCCAGCCCCCGCCGCCAGTTGAGTCAATGAATCCCGCAAATAAACCGAGAGGAATCAGTTGTTTGCTAGACATACGTGTATTAGATGTAACAATTTGTTTTTGAATAATAAATCGTAATAAAATATAGACACCTAAAGAGAATAAAAATAAAGAAATGTATGGTTTAATTACGTCACCAGGTAAATTGCTTAAAAAACAAGCTCCGACAAAAGCGCCGATTGCCCCTGGTAATGTAAGCCTTGAAACAGTATATTTATCGACATTTCCAAAGCGTGCATGAGAAAATCCAGATGCGGCTGTTGTGACCACTTCAGCTAAATGAACAGAAGCAGAGGCAACGGCTGGTGCGATTCCAAACATTAATAATAATGAGGTAGATGTGACCCCGTACGCCATTCCAAGTGCTCCATCAATGAGTTGAGCAAAAAAACCAATAATAGCAAAGACAATTAATTTCTGCATATATAATCCCCCTGTAATAATAAATAAAAAGGCTCTTTTCTCAAGTGAGAAAAGAGCCTTTGGTTTTTCCAATCAGCATAATATAAATTTTTAATTATTATAATGCATATTAAAACCATAAATCAACTAGGTTTTGAAAAGTTTTTTGAATTGATTGAAATAACGGAATGATTATATAATAAAAAGATGTAGATGAGAGGAGGGAAAAGCATGTTAGCATTTGATCATCTTGTTCATGCTGTTCGGTGTACACCAAAAGAAGCGGAAAGACAAATGAAGGAACTCGGATTTCATACAGTACAAGGCGGAGAACATACGAACTGGGGAACATGGAATAGTTTAAGTTATTTTGATTTATCGTATATTGAATTTTTAGCAGTTAGGGATGAGGAACAAGCAAAGCAAGCGGATAATCCACTCGTTCAGGAGACTGTGGAGAAACTACAAAATGGAGAAGGAATGCTCCAAATTGCGCTTCGTACAAATCGTATTGAAGAATTAGCTACAAAATTCGTAGAAAAAGGCATACAAGTGAAAGGACCATTCGAAGGTAAACGAATGAGAAATGATGAACATCTCATAGAATGGAAAATGTTATTTGTGGAGCAGGAAGAAAGTAGTCCGAAATTACCGTTCTTTATACAATGGGAAGAATGTGATACAGATAGAAGGAGAGATTTACAACAATGTGGCGTCATTGCACCACATCGTAATGATGTAAAAGAAATGCAAACTATATACTATACTGTGAAAAATGTATGTGAAACCGTGGAACGATGGAAGGAGCTATTGGAAGTACAAGTAAATTCTCCTCAAGTTTATAAAGAATGGAATGCGATTTGTCAAAGTGTATTTCTTGGAAATGTAACGATTCAATTTTGTGAGCCAATCGGTGAAGGGATTATACAGGAACAGTTAGAACAAAATGGGGAATATCCTTTTGCGGTGGAATTACAAGGAACGCATCATCTTAAGAGTAAAAAACAAGTGTTAGGTAGTGTATACATCTATTAAGCAGAGGAATCGATGTGCAAGAAGTTTTAACTGAATTAGAAAAACGATTAAATTGATCTCATATCGTAAAGTGTACCGTTATTTCAAAAGGGTTTTCGCCAGATCAAAAGTATAAAATTGAACTAGAAAACCGTGAGCGTTATTTTATAAAAGTATGTGATCGTGTAGCTCGTAAACGTAAAGAGGAAGAATACGGATATATGAGTCGTTTGGAATTATTAGCGATACCAATGCCTAAACTACTTCATGTTGTAAATCTTGATTCATGCAATCAATGTGTACAAGTGTTTGAATGGATGGAAGGAGAAGATGGAAAAGATATACTTGCTAAATTGACTAAGAAAGAGCAATACATAGCTGGAAAAAGAGCGGGAGAAGTATTAAAGGCAATTCATACTGTGAAGGAAAAGAATGTAGAAGAATCTTGGAAAACGTTACGATGGAATAAATATAAGAAATACTTGCAAGCATTAGAAGAATATGAGACGGATTTTATTGATATAAAACAAGTGTTAACTTTTGTAGAAACTCATAAACATCTATTACAAGACCGTCCGGTTGTATTTTTACATGACGACTTTCACCCAGCGAATCTTATGTTTTATCGTAATGAGTTTCGTGCTGTTATTGACTTTGCAAGATTTGATTTTGGAGATCCAATTCATGATTTTTATAAATTACCTTTGTTTACAGTCGATACGAGTGTACCATTTGCAGTTGGACAAATTCACGGATATTGCGAGGGTGAACCACCGCTTCATTTTTGGAAGTTATATGCCTTGTACGCAGCAATGATTTTTCCCGCAGATATTGTGTGGACACATCGAATCACACCTAACTTAGTAGAGAAAATGAAAATAAGGTTAAGAAGAATTGTAGAAGAGCATAATGGTTTTACATCGTATATTCCAAATTGGTATAAACCTTTAATAAATATAGAATAACAGGAGGTGTACGTATGGATAAAATAGCAATTATTTCAGATATTCACGGCAATATTCCTGCGTTAGAGACAGTTCTTGAAGATATAAAATTAAGAGGGATAGAGCGAATTTTTTGTTTAGGTGACTTAGTAGGGAAAGGGCCGCAGTCTAGCGATGTCATTGATATTGTTCGTAAAGAATGCGAGCAAGTTGTAATGGGAAACTGGGATGACTTCATCACAAAGCCGACTGAATTTGAAACATTAAAGTGGCATCAAAATCAGCTTTCAGAAGAACAAATGGATTATTTAAGAGAACTGCCGTTTTCAATAGAATTTATGATGAGCGGAAAATTGATTCGGATGTTTCATGCTTCGCCTAGAAGTGTATATGAAAGAATTCAGCCACATGCTACAAGAGAAGAGCGGATGAGTATGTTTGAAAATAGTCATGTGACACAAAATATAGAAGGTGATAGAAAGCCAGATATTGTTTGCTATGGAGATGTCCACCAAGCGTTTGTGCAAAACTTTAAAGGAAAAACATTATGTAATGCTGGGAGTGTAGGAAATCCACTTGAGATTACACAATCTTCTTATTTAATCTTTGAAGGTATATATGATCAAAAAGAGCCGGCGAGTTTTTCGATTCAACTTGTCCGCCTCCCATATAACATTGAACTTGCGATACAAATAGCGAAAGAATGTAATATGCCAGAAATTGATGCTTATATACAAGAATTGACGACAGCTCAATATCGCGGATTAAAAAAATAGATTCATACAGTCACGTAAGGGCTTGTAAGAGAAAGTTCTATTTTGATATATTAATATACAGCTTTTGGTATATAAATTATAATGAATACATATAGTTGTTGAAAAGATTATGGGGAAAGGGAGGAATAGTATGAACAAAAAGTTTGGGATATTAATGAAAATTACACCACCGTTTAGTGTAGTTTTTCTGTTGATTGGTTTAACAATGGGAGTATTGGGCGTATTCGATCAGAATGTAAAAATGATAACCGCATCATTATTTATTATGATTCAATCTGTGCTTGCTCTCCTATATGTGAAATCTTTTAAACAAATATGGGGAAATAAGCTATAAATAGAAAAGGCGCAAGGAATTTCCTTACGCTTTTTTCTATTTTAGACAAGTTTTCATTGCACGATGTAAACGAGAGATCCCCTCATCTATTTGATTGATATTTACTTTTCCATATGATAATCGAATATAGCCATTCTTTGCGCCAAAAATACTACCGGGCATAAAGGCAATACCTTGTTTTAAACTTTGCATAATAAGTTGTTTTTCATTAATAGGTTTCTTTACTTTTCCCCATATGTAGATTCCGCCATTTGGATTTGAAAAAGAAATGTAGTCTTGAAGATAACAGTTTAAGGAATGAACAAGAAGATTTCTTTTTTGCGCTAGTTGTCTTCGCAGTTGTTCCATATGTATATGAAACGGAACGGTTTCAAAAAACTGTTGCATGAGCCACTGCGGGAGCACGCTCATTCCTAACTCCATTTGGTGACGCGCGTCCGATAATCTTTCCACTACAGACTGCGGAGCAACGAGCCAGCCGATTCGAAGGCCTGGTGCAATCATTTTGGATAAGGAATGAACATAAATAACTGTGCCATTTTCATCAATGGATTTTAAAGTCGGACAAGGCTTTTTCTTTTCCAGTGTTAGCAAACTGGATGGATCATCTTCTACAATTGGAATACGTAAATCTGCGCATAGTGATAATAGTTTTTTTCTCCGGTTTGGATGCAGCATCGTACCTGTTGGATTTTGAAAATTTGGGTTTAAAAAAATCATTTTAATACGGTGCTTACGATATAATTCATGCACATCTTCTGGATGAATTCCATGCTCATCAACAGGTAATGGGAAAATTCGAATACCAGCAGACTGGAAGAGCGGTAAAGAATAACAATGCGATGGGCTTTCAAATGCAACCGCATCGCCTGGGTTTAATAAACATTGTACAATTAGGTGAAGTGCTTGCTGTGCACCAGATGTAATCATAATGGATTGTTCTGTTGCATCAATATATAGATACTCTCTCATGTATTTTACCGCTGCCTGTCTTAACGGAAGATAGCCTTGTGGATGATCATAGCTAAGCGACTGAGTGAAAGGTTGCTTTTGTAAAATCATTTGCAGTTGTTCATGGGGAAATAGATCATACCCAAGTTCTCCGTTGGCAAAATCAATGATATTTTCATTTTGTTGTACTTGTTCCCGAATATGGCGAAGGAGCGGTAAATTTGGTAAGAACGTACCTCCTTCTACGAATCCTCTCCAGTTCGGTGTTAATGTAGGAGAAACGCCCCACATATGCGTACTCACACGTGTGCCTCTCCCTGTTGCACTCTCTACAATTCCCATAGCGCGAAGTTCATTATAAGCAGTTGTAACAGTACTGCGATTGATATTGAGATGCATTGCAAGCTTTCGTTCTGAAGGCAGAAAACTACCAGGAGGAAGCTCTCCGTACATAATACGTCTTTCAATGAAATCAACAACTTGTTGATAAATCGGAACTTTACTATTCGTATCTAATTTCCACTCCATTTATATCGTCCCCTTATTTCTCATCTATCGTCATTATAACAAATTGGTTGGGTGAAAAAACAGCCAATTGGATGGTGTAGTGTCCAGCCAATTTTACTATGCTAGTAGTGGAAGGGGAGATTAAGATGAAGCGATGGCAAATGGAATGGCTCCTCATATCAGTTGCTTTAGTATGGGGAGCGAACTATACAATTGGAAAATATGGAGTGGCATATATGTCATCCATTCAATTTAACAGTTTACGGTTTTTAGTAGCTTCTCCAGTATTATTAGTTATTACATTTATGTTGGAGCGCTCGTTACGTATTGAAAGAAAAGACTGGCTTAGATTAGTAGTCGTTGGAATTGTTGGAACAACGTTATATCAAACGTTATTTATGTTATCTGTCAAATACACTTCAGCAACAAATGCATCATTATTAATCGCAATGTCACCAATTTTTACAGGGATTTTAGCAGTATTACACAAACAAGAACGCTTTTCAATGAAAATCCAAGTTGGTTCGGTACTATCGTTTGGCGGGGCAGCGCTCGTATTATTAACTGGACATACGAGTCAATCTACATATGAGTATGCTTGGCTTGGAAATGGAATCGGACTAGTCGCTGCCATTGCATGGGGATGGTATCCAATCCTTGCGCAACCACTTATTACAAAGTATTCAGCGATGCGAGTAACTTCTTGGTCTACATTAATTGGAATTGTACCACTCGTTATATATTGTTTATTCCATGCAAGTGCATTAACATGGCCGGCAGATCTATTAAGCTGGGGATCATTAACATATTCAATTGTATTTGCGACCATTTTCGGTCTTGCAATGTGGTACGTTGGCATTAGTCAAATTGGTTCTACAAAAGTAATGGTTTATATGTATCTTGTTCCGTTGTTTGCGGTTATTTTTGCAGCGATGACCATCGGAGAGAGAATAACGATCATGCAGCTAATAGGTGGCCTTGTTATATTTATCGGTTTATATGTTGTGAAAAAAGGAACAATTAAAAAGTCTTCTTTCCATTTGAACAAGGTGAGTGAATGATGAAAATGACCTCTTGTGCAGAAGAAGCCAATGAAAACGTTTACTTCATAAGAAAAAGGAGTCCATCATCTATATACAGTAGGTGATGGACTCCTTTTTATCTCCAGCATTTCGGTAAAATACGTGTTGTTTTTCAAAGGAATCGGTTTTTATTATGTTGTTCTATAATCCTTATGTTTAAGTTTCTTTCTAATTTCTATAAAGGAAAGGATCATTATTAGTGTGCAAATTAATGTTAACCAATAAACGGTATTAATATTTGCTAATTGTTTTCCACATATAATGGGATTCACTACTGATTCATTGAAGTTATGTAATTTTTCTTAATAATATCTTTCGCGTTGTTAATAAGGAACGCAAGGAAAAGAACAGCTAGAATACCACTAATCCATGCATATTTGCTGCCAGTTGTATACTTATTATAGAAGGTTAAGATATTCCATATAACAAGAATGATTGAACAGATCGTAGAGGTAACGATTGAACCAAAACTTCTCATAATTGACACCTCACTTTTAAAATTTATTATATAATTATACATTAAAATAAATAGATTTAAAATAAAATGTAAAGGAATGATTCTAGTAGGTGAATACAGTTAGAAAAACTGTTGCGATTCATCTTCAAGTGATTAAAAGTCTTACTCCCACCTCATTTTTTTGCTTTCGCTGAACTTTGAGGTGGGAGTCTTACTGTTCGTTAAAGAATATAATAGGGGTATTTATAACAGTTCTGTTCGTACAGGGAAAGTAAAAAATATAATTTAGATATTCACAATCTCTCTATACTTTTCATAAATCGAAGCCGCCACTACTGTATCCAAAAAGGCAACCCCAACTGATTTAAATAAAGTAATCTCATTCGGATTTGCTCGTCCTTGTTTCTTCCCTATAATAATATCCCCAAGTTCACTATATATGTTTGAAAAATCCCATTCATTTTGTTTGCTTGCAATCAAGAAATCTCCAGCTTCATGTTGTACACCTTCTATTGTATCTACAATAATTTTATCACTGCGCTGTAATGTAGTGACATCAAGTTCTTGCATATGGGGCTGATAAGAACCAATTCCATTTATATGAGTACCAGGTTTGAGATAGTTTCCATTTAATACAGGGGTAGTTGAAGTAGTGCTACAAATCACAATATCAGCTATTGCAACAGCATCATTAGCTGATTCCATAATTTCAATCGACCCGCTCCAATTCGGATATAAGGAGAGTAAGATATTTTTAAATTCAAATGCTTTTTGCATTGTCCGATTGACGAGGAGAATGCGAGTTACCGGGCGAACTTCCATAACGGCTTGTATTTGTCCGAGCGCTTGAGCGCCGCACCCAATGACAACGCAGACATTAGCATTTTGACGAGCGAAATGTTTTGTCGCGATACCGCTCATTGCTCCTGTGCGAAGTGTTGTTAAATAGGAAGCTTCAATTGTTGCGACATGATCACCAGTATTTGTTTCTGTTAAAACGATTAAGCTTTGTAGTGCTTTTTTCCCTTTTTGCGTATTTTGGGGAAAGACACTAACGATTTTCGTAGAAGCAAATTCGATGGGAGCTACATAAGAAGGCATATAAAGGGAGTTTGCTTCTTCTTGAGAGTGCTGTATATTTAGTCGTACCGGCGTTGCAATTTCATTGTTCATGTAATATTGGAATGCCCTTTCTACATCTTGTAAGCAATCTTTCATTTTATAAATTTCTTTTACCATTTCTTCTGTAATATGAATCATTCTAATCACCCTTCTTTTTAATAGAAAAGGGGGAGCTAGAAATCCCCCGATTGATTAAGCTTGTATATCTTGATTTTGTATATTTTCTGCCATTTGCTTCGTTGAAACGGCAGCAATTGCGATTAAAGAGATACAGCAAGTAAGTACAATATATAGCGCTACTGGAATCCATGAATTGTTATACACATTCATTAAATAAGCAGCAATCATTGGTGCCGTTCCGCCAGCAAGTGCAGCGCCTAGTTGATAACCTAATGTAACACCGGTATAGCGAACTTGAGTAGAAAAAATTTCAGAGAATAATGTACCTAATACAGCTGTGACAGGTGCCCATAAAATACCTAAACCAATAACAGTTGCGATTATGATAGAAAAAGAGGTTCCTTGATTTAATAGGAAGAAATAGGGGAAGGCATATAAAAGAATGGCAACTGTACCCCATATGTACATTTTCTTTCTCCCAATTGTATCTGAAAGTTTTCCCATTAACGGGATCATAATCGTCGTAATGAGCATAGCAATCGTAACAGCATTTAAAACAGTTGTATGCGGTAATTTGAGTTGCAGTGTACCGTAAGAAACAATGAATGTTGAGAAAATATAGAAAGGACCTGTTTCCGCTACCTTTGCACCTGTAGCGCTTAGAACAGACTTCCAATGATAGCGCAGCGTATCGACAATTGGCAGTTTAGCAATATTTCCGCTTTCCTTCGCTTTTTTGAAATCAGGTGTTTCATCTAATCCATTTCGAATCCATAATCCTATGAATACGAGTACGGCACTCAGAATAAATGGAACTCTCCATCCCCACGTCACAAAGTTATCACCAGAAATCATTGTCATAAAGGAGATTGCTGCAGTTCCAAGTAACATTCCAATTGTAACACCTGTTTGCGGAATACTGCCGAAAAATCCCTTTTTATCTTTTGGTGCATATTCGACTGCTAGTAGTAAAGCGCCACCCCATTCACCGCCAATTCCTAGTCCTTGAATAATTCGCAGTAAGATTAAAAGAATGGGAGCCAATATACCGACCGATCGTCTCATAAGAAGGAAGTAAGCCAATACATACTGTCGCTCCTCCCATAAGCGATAAGGTTAAAACAAGTGTCTTTTTTCGGCCGATTTTGTCACCGATATGACTGAAAATAATACCTCCAAGAGGGCGAATGAAAAACGGGATACCAAAAGAAAGATAGGAAAGCATAAGTGCGATAAGAGGGTCCTCGTTTACAAAAAACAACTTGTTAAATACAAGCGCGGCAGCTGTTCCGTATAAAAAGAAATCAAACCATTCGATAGAACTGCCAATTAAACTAGCTATTAATGCTCTTTTTTGAGTGGAACTTTGTTGTTGCATGAATTCACCTCTTTTTATTTTATTTTTTGATTATTGTGAATATTTTATATGAAAAAAATTTTTGTGTCAAAGTTTGAAGGAAGTGATACAGTAAGCAGCAAATACTATAAGGTGTTGCCTTTTATGAGAATATTGAGTTTCTACGAATGAGGAGGAAAAAATGAGGGTTAGGAATATACAAAGTGAAGATTATACAGCCATCCATTCTGTCCTTAACGAATGGTGGGGTGGACGGAATATGGCGGATATGTTACCAAAACTATTCTTCATTCATTTTCAAGAAACGAGTTTTGTTATGGAAGAGGATGGAGAGATAGTAGGTTTTTTATGTGGATTCTTATCGCAAACACATCCCGATGAAGCGTACGTTCATTTTATTGGAGTGGACCCAAAGTATCGAAGAAAAGGGATAGCCTCTACACTCTATTCTTATTTTTTTGATGTGGCTCGTGCAAATAATCGTCATACCGTTAAAGCAGTAACCTCTCTAGTAAATAAAAAATCAATTCAATTTCATCAAGAATTTGGATTTGAAATTGAAGCAGGTGATAGCGAGGTTGATGGTGTATCTGTACATACAAATTATGATGGGAATGGAGAGAGTAGAGTTTTATTTGTAAAGAAAGTATAAATAGCGACAAATAATTTCGTTATTCTCCCGTAACTTTTTAACTAGGAAAATCGTTATATAAATTGAATGCTAATTTTTTAGTTTGTGAAATGGGGGAAAGATATGAAGGTGCTTATATTAGGAGGTACGCGCTTTTTAGGAAGAGCATTAGTAGAAGAAGCTTTGAAACGAGGACATGAAGTAACTTTGTTTAATCGCGGTACAAATAAAGAAATATTTCCTAAAGTAGAACAGCTAATTGGCGATAGAGATGGAGATGTGTCTGCTTTAAAGAATCGAAATTGGGATATTGTGATGGATACATGTGGATTTGCACCACATCAAATTCGTAACATTGCCACCATACTTGGAGGAAATATCGAACATTATACATTTATTTCAAGCATGTCTACCTATAAAGATTGGATTCCACTGCATATTAAGGAAGACTATCAATTACAGTCTATTCCACCTAGGGAGAAGTTGAAAGCGATTGAGGACGGGGAGGCATCTCCTTACGAGTATTACGGAGGATTAAAAGTGTTATGTGAGAAGGAAGCAGAAAAATATTGGCCAGGGCGAGTTTTGCATATGAGAGCAGGACTTTTAGTTGGGGCATTTGATTACACAGACCGGCTTCCGTACTGGATTCAGCGTGTAGCACAAGGGGGGGAAGTATTGGTTCCAGAGCATTCCAACCGTCCTGTTCAATTGATTGACGTAAAAGATGTGGCAACGTGGGCGTTTAATATGGCAGAAGGCAGAAAAGTAGGCACGTTTAATGTAACAGGACCGAATAATGAATTGACGATAGGAGAGTTATTAAATACTTGCAAAGCTGTTACCAACAGCGATGCTGAATTTGTATGGGTGGAAGAACAATTTTTACTAGAAAATAAAGTGCAGCCATGGACGGAGATGCCTCTATGGATTCCTGAAACTTTTCCGTTAGAAGGAGAAACAGAACCGTGGAAGGGGAGTTTTTTTATAAGTATTGAAAAAGCTGTTAACGCTGGACTTTCTTTTAGACCCATTCAAAATACGATTTCTGATGTGTATCAATGGGAAAAATCGAGGAAAGATACAGAACGAAAAGCAGGTATGGCAAGAGAAAAAGAGAGGGAATTGTTAAAGCTTTGGTTTCAACAAGAGAAAATGCGATGAGAAGATAAGGTTAGAATGCAGAGGTGGATTGTGTTTAGGAATTTTATATAAATGATTGAAATATAAGGTATATCCCCCGCCTTCATTGAAGGCAGGGGGGGATTGTTTGAATGAACTGAAAATTATTTTTTGAAAGGTATATTTTGGTTGAATTTATATATGTCGCTGCATGTTCGAATGGGTGAAACACTTTACTACGGACTAGGAGTAAGAATTACCAATTCACATTCTGAAGAGAAAGTGATACGGCATTCAGGTTTAACACCGAATTCACATGCAAAAATGTTTTTTATACCTAAAACAGATTGGGGCGGCGTTATTTTAACGAATAAGAATCATATTTTTGAAGAGGAAGCGCTCCCTCAATTGAAATAAGGGATAATAAATACATTACATGGAAATAAACCGGTACATATTCCAGCAAGTACACCGAGTGTTCAGTGGATTCTATTTAGAATCATTTCCTTACTTAATAAAGATGAAAGAAACGTTACAAAAGGAATAAGTGGATATTTTCGGTATTGTTTTCTTTCTGATAGCTCTTATTATCATTCCAGCACTCATTTATAGCACAAATTCTCCGTGACATGTGATTTATATGTTTGCGTATGTGTTGGCGTTGTAATTTTTTTAGGAATCAATGGAGTATTGTCCATCATGATTGCGAGTAAGGGACAATGTAAATAAAATATAGTAATTTTTCAATCTAACATAATATGAAGAGGGGATTATCATGGATCTTACATTTCAAGTCAATCAATCATGTTTTAATTATAGAGTTGGTGCAATATGTAAACATGATAATAAAATTTTAATGCTTCAAAATGAGGGAGAAGATTTCTGGTATGTACCAGGTGGTCGCGTACAATTGCTAGAGACGAGTGAAGTAGCAATAAAAAGAGAGCTAAAAGAAGAGCTTGGAGTCGATGTTGCAGTGAAACGACCTTTATGGATTGTAGAAAATTTCTTTACGTATGATTCAAGGCAGTTCCATGAAATAAGTTTGTATTATGAAGTCAATTTACTTACGTTACCAGTAAAAGGAGCAGATTCTTTTCTTTTTGAAGAAGAAGGGAGAAAATATAAATTTCAATGGATACCTTTAGAACAAATATGTGAATATAACGTAAAACCAGAGTTTTTAAAAGATAAAATGACGCAGTTGCCACTTCATGTGGAACATATTGTTAAGAATCAATAGGGCAGTTATATGAAAAAGATATTCCTAAATATGGAACCGTATTATGATAGAGAAGAAAAAACAAAAAATGGAGGGCATCTATGATTACATTGCAACAAAAATTAGAGCAGTATACGAGCATATATAAACAGTTGAAGAGAGAACTAAAGTGGAAAACGAGTGATTCTCGAACAGGGATGATGATTGCTGCTATGTACACAAGTAGCGATAAACCTTTTGATTTAGAACGTTTTTTACAAATTAGTCATTATATTAAATCTCAGGTAGGTATGTTTTCCTATTTGAAATCTTATCATCGCTTTGTAGTTGCGGCAACGTTAGATATTCACTTTACGCATTATAAAACGGCATTTCAGCAGTTTTTAGACTTATATGAACGGTTTATCGCTAGTGGTTTTAGCCGCAGTATCTTTACTTATTTAGCCGCAGCTACGCTTTTGCCAGATGATCGTGAGCAATATGAAGCACGTATTCAGCGTTCCGTGAAGGTATATAAACGTATGAAAGAGGATCACTTCTTCCTTACAAGTACAAGTGATTATCCGCTCGCAGTTTTATTAGCAGGACAACAAGAAGAAATAGGACCGCTTATGGACCGGGTGGAGCGCCTCTATCAGAAACTGGCGACATCTGGTTTGCGCAAAGGAAATGCTCTTCAATTTTTAAGTCATATTCTCTCTCTAAAGAAGGATATTCGTGAAGATATGTTAGTGGCGCGATGTACAAACATATGGAATTTATTTAAGCAAGAAAAAGTAAAAGTGAAACAAATGCACTATCCAGCTATTGGGCTACTAGCATTGCTTGAAGATGGAGAAAAAGAAGTTTCTTCTATTCGAACATTTATGGAGAAATTGCAGGGGGATAAGCTATTCCGTTGGCAGACGGATACAAATATTTTGATTGCGATCCAACTATTTGTGAGTCAAAAAGGTATGGAACATCAAGCAGCTAACACAGGATTACAAACAATGATTGAGATTCTCATACAGGCGCAACAAGCAGCTGTCATCGCAGCAATTTCGGCTTCTACTGCCGCGACTTCTGCAAGCAGTAATTCATAACGAATTAGTTGCTGTATGTTATTATAAGACTTTTCAAAATTAACAGTAGTCTGGCTACTAGTAAGGGGATTTATTCTGAATGTAAAGGCTATTTCTATAAGGAATAGTCTTTTTTATATTCAAATTGAGAAGACGCAATAATACGTCATAAGGAATGTAATAGAATAAGTAAAAACAAAACAGTAAACATACAAACCTTTGGCGTTTTCTTATTATTGATAGTAAAGAAGGAAAAACAACACTTGCATCTCTCACTAAATGTAATCAACGACGAATAGGAACTTCCTCAGCAGTGATGGCTGTATGTGATGACTTGTAAAACTTTGTTAACACAAATCGGTATTTAACAGCATCGTGAAATAGTAACGTGTATGATGGGTAGCCAATCAAATAAGGAAAGTATGTTTTCCCTCCCTTGGTGAAGTTAGTGGAACTTAATCGAGGGGGATTTTGTTTTAAATGGATACTAATAAATTCCTTGCTTCGTTGAGCCCTAGAAAGAGTATGTGTATTGCATTTTCAATACAATCATTATATAATATCGTTAATCGATATATCGCCTGTTGATATAGATGTTGGCGATATAATGGAGGTAGATAGAGTGGATGAGAAAGCAAAAAAATATATTCCATTAACAGAAGCAACCTATTATATTTTGTTGTCATTCGCAAAGCGAATACATGGGTATGGAGTTATGCAGATGGTGGAAGAAATGACAGATGGGGAAGTTAAGCTTGGGCCTGGTACATTATATGGAAACATAACAAAGTTATTGACGGAAAAATTAATCGTAGAAGTAGATTCTACAGATAGAAAAAAATGTTATATGTTAACTCCATTTGGTAGAGAGGTATTAGAACTTGAATTTAAAAGATTACAACGCTCTGTTCAAAATGGAAAACAAATTTTAAGGGAGAAGATGTAATATGGAAATTAAGAAAACCTTTAAATTTTTTACAGCGTGGAACTTAGAAAAGGAAGAGGCATACTTAAGAGAAATGCATCAAAAAGGTTGGGCATTTCAGAAATATCATTTCATGTATACATTTAAGAAAACAGAACCGAAAGATGTTGTGTATAAAGCTGACTTTAACTTTGATTTTCAAAAATCTTTAAAGAATCAGAGAGAATATTTGGAAATATATGAGATGTCCGGTTGGAAATATGTATCTAGTTTTACAAAATGGCATTATTTTTGTAAAGAAGTTGTGGATAAGAATGAGCTACCAGATATTTATTCTGAAACAGAAACGAGAATTGAAAAATTAAAAGACCTAT
The DNA here is from genome assembly GCF_000017425.1 of Bacillus cytotoxicus NVH 391-98. Classification (GTDB taxonomy): domain Bacteria; phylum Bacillota; class Bacilli; order Bacillales; family Bacillaceae_G; genus Bacillus_A; species Bacillus_A cytotoxicus. Next base: position 2,139,556 of record NC_009674.1, on the reverse strand, counting down.
TAAACCACCTTGTAATTATTTTTTTATCGATCCTACCAGCCATATCTATTTCTTGTTTAGAGTCTCCTGCAAACAAATTGTCGATTATCATAAAAGGTTTCATAGGATTTGTAGTTTGTATACATATGTATATGTTTGTGCGATTGATTTTGAAAATTAGAAAGTTAAAAAAAGAAATAATATAAAATAGTGTGAAAAAGAGAGAATTAGAGTGTTGGTTTGACTATAGTATTTCTATAATTGACTTTAGAAGAAAGGATTGTGAAAGGAGCGATTCTTGTTTTTTATTAGATTCATTGTACGTGATATTATGAAGGTAGGGATAAGGGGATAAAAAGTGAGTAATGGACAAACAGCCGAAAAAGTAACGAGCTTGTTTTATTACTTTTTCGGCTATGAAATATGAACCGAGCTTTCTAATGTTAAAATAATTTGTTTTGTGCAGGTTTTATAAATTGTTCTGGATTTTCAACTAATCCACATACAGCGCATTGTACACGGTATGTAGGACCTTGGTAAGACATATGAAACACATTTAATGTTTCGTTTGTATATTCTTCTTCGATTTGTCCTGTTTGTGGGTTGAGTTTTACCGGTTTGACTTGTTGTTCAAGAATATTAAAGCGAGTACGGTTTGTTTTACAATTTGGACATAACATTGGTTCCATTTGTGCACACCTCCATCTTTAGCATGTGCGGAATGGAAAAATTTATTCAAAAGGGCGCACTACATAAAAAGGGCTAAACAATTTTCTCAATATCGATCATGTGATAAAAGGTTCAAAAATCTGAAAATATAAAATATAATAAAACATGAATTGGTTATGTCCAATCTCCTGTTTATGCCAATATGTTTGAGACCGAGTAATCGGTCTTATTTTTTATGCTATCATTTGTTGAAAACAAGGTGTTTAAAAATAATTTGTCGAATGTTAGAGAAGATGGTTATACGTTAAAAAGTATGAAGAACGTTTATTACTAAAAGAGGAACATAGCACATATGTTGAATAGAATTCAGGAGGAAAAGGAGAGAAAGAATGGGATTTCCAACTTTAGAGACGGAGCGTTTTATACTAAGAGAATTAACGTTATTAGATGCAGAGAATATGTTTCATTATTTTCAAAAAGAATCTGTCATGCGCTATTTTGGTATGGACGCTATTCGAAATATGGAGCAGGTAAAAAGAATGATTCAGATGTTTAGCAAAAAATATAAAGAAGGAAGCCAAGTGCGCTGGGGAATTGAACTGAAAGGGACAAATCGATTCATTGGTACATGTGGATTTCACTTTATTAATCTTAATCATAAGCGAGCCGAAATTGGTTACGAACTCGATGATGCATATTGGGGAAAAGGATATGCAACTGAAGCGGTACAGACAATCGTTACATATGCTTTTCAAACGATGAAACTTATCAGAATTGGAGCTGTTGTCTATAAAGAGAACGAGGCTTCTCATAAATTATTGAAAAAGATTGGATTTCAAAAAGAAGGACTGCTTCGGAAATATATGATTCAAAATAATGTAGAGTATGATACCATCATCTATTCCTTATTAGCAGAAGATTGGGAGAAAAGATCATGTCTTTCAATCAAGTATTAAAAGTGATTGATGAGAATATAGGTAAACGATTTGTTTTAGGAATAGATGGATTAAGTCGCTTAGGGAAAACAACTTTGGTGAAGCAGCTTGAACAAAAGTTAAAACAAAAGGGTGCATCATTTTATATATTTCATATAGATGATCATATTGTAGAACGGAACAAACGCTATCATACTAAATTTGAAGAATGGTAAGAATATTACTATTTACAGTGGGATATAGAATGGTTACGATATCATTTTTTTCAGCAATTAAAGTGGAAAGAACAGTTTCGGTTTCTAGGAGCTAGCCCCAAAACCCCCAGCTAGCTCTCTCACCCAAAAACAAGAATTCCTGTTAGAAATTTGCTAATTAAACACGCACTAAAAATAGAATCTTTATTTATATTCTTATCGTTTCCTACCTTAAGCATGCCGTAATTTATGGACATTCTTAAGATTTTGAAGAGAATTGAAATCCAATGACAAGTAAAGTTTTAGAAACTAATAAAACAAACAAAAGGATTATGTGAGGAGCGAATGCAATCGTAAGAATGAAAGCAACCAAAATAGTACATAAAATATTTGCTGTATGACAAATGACAAAAAATCTTGTTTGTCTTTGTTTGATGCTAATAAGAACATAGTTTAAAAAAGCAAGGAAGATGAGTGTACAACCGGCACTTGCAAACCAAAGGGCCTCGATTGTATATGACTTATAATTTATTGGAGTTACAGCAATATGAACGATTCCAATGATAAAAATAGCGACAATAAATATTAAAATCGCCTTTCTCATTTAAAAATCCCCTTTCTTTTCTTGGATACAGTTATAAATGATATGTGATTAGTTCCCATATCATGCGAAAAAGGAAGTATGTGTCTTTGATTTATTTAACATTAGTGCCCTTTAGGGGTGGCAACACTGATTAGGGAAACACGTATTGCAAACAAAAAGAGCTACTTTTTGTTTGCAATTCTTAAATTTATGTATTTAAGAAATCCTGCTTCCATACTTTACCTTTTTTAATGAATTCACTCAGCAAAAATCAAATGAAATATTTTAATTGAAAATAATTATCAAAATCAATTATAATAGAAGAATATGAAAGTGATTTGGAAATTAAGGGAGTGGGATGTATGTTTATTGAAACAAAGACACTTACAGTAAAAGAAGGTACTTCAGATCTTGTTGTGCAGCGTTTTTCTGGAGAAGGCATGATTGAAAAATTTGAAGGTTTTATTGATTTAAACGTTCTTGTGAAAAAGGTAAGAAGAGGAGACGAAGAAGTCGTTATTATGATTCGCTGGGAATCTGAAGAAGCATGGAAAAATTGGGAGACAAGCGAAGAACATTTGGCTGGTCATCGTGCAAATCGCGGAAAACCAAAGCCAGAACATATTTTAAATGCTGAACATGCTGTTTATTATGTGAAAGCAACGAAATCGGCTTATCAGCAATCATAATGTGGATGAAAAGGGGGCGATTTAGCCCTTTTTTTAATGATTAAAGAATTCTTTTCTTAAATGTAGTTTTGTATTATATTAGAAAATAAGAGTGTACCTATACCAATACTCATTTTGCAGCATATCAATTTTTGAAAGAAAGGAGTCAAAACCCTTATGTTTCAAGGGATAGACTTTATTTTTGAAAATGCATATGAAACAAAACTAACAGTGTGCTGCAAAACTTTCAGTGTATTATATAATAAATGTATTGATTTTAAAGAGAATTATGGTGATTTTTTATAGGGTTTTATCTGAACGTAGTGGGATATAAAGCACGATACCGCGTGCAAAGTCTTCTACACTACGCGCGTGTTTTATCTGAACGTAGTGGGATATAAAGTGATCCGTGCGCTACCATTTCCGCTTGGTCGCACGAGTTTTATCTGAACGTAGTGGGATATAAAGCTTAAGAAAGGAATATTGATTATTGAAAAATGGTTCAGTTTTATCTGAACGTAGTGGGATATAAAGGGAAACGTCTCTGTTTTAGACGACACTAATTTCAGTGGTTTTATCTGAACGTAGTGGGATATAAAGACGGTTTGCAATGCACCACCAACGCCACCAACACGGGTTTTATCTGAACGTAGTGGGATATAAAGGGGATGTTTTTCTTTGCAATCGCTCCGTGAAATCCTGTTTTATCTGAACGTAGTGGGATATAAAGTTGACTGAGCGTTCAAGAAAGTAGCATGTTTGTCCCAGTTTTATCTGAACGTAGTGGGATATAAATCCAATGTATTCAATGGTTTTTGGACATTGTTAGAAAGTTTTATCTGAACGTAGTGGATAAGATAAAAAGCTTCAGATGATAATAGTCCTTCTAGGGCATAGCTATCAACTTTAGAGAAGTGCTTCCCCTAAAAAAGTATCGGGACACTTTTTTGTAATCTTTGAATGCAATCCTGGATTTTGGGTATATTCAAATAGAACTTCCTATGATATATATTTTATGGCGCTATTTGAAGCCGATTCGCTGATTTTTCTATGTTTTGTTTACTGATAGCTTGAAAGAGGTTGCTAAGCACTAAAACAGGGGGGGGAAGTACAAAAAAGTTGCGGTGTATATTTTTTTGATAGATTTGCACCATATAAGCATATTTCAACTTACTCATTTTTTCCTTGTGTCTCTCATAAAGGTCTTTGTAGTTGATAGGTGTAACGCTTGCAAATAAACATAAACGCAAGGAGTATAAATTTATTTTAAATAGAAGTTCTATTTGCTGTCGTAATGAATAAAAAGCATACACTTCTGTGAGAGGATACTGAAAAATGGTGGTTTTGAAAAATAACACGCATTTTATCGAAATGTTAAGGATACAAGGGGGGCTTTTACCTACATAGTAGATGGCGGGCGCCTTTTTATTATTATGAAGTGGACTTTTTCAGTGCCTCCCTTTGTAGCTGGCAGTTTTTCTGTCGAAGTGTTGGTAACTAATAGAGTTACTCTGCTCACAGATTTGGTATTTTTTCATTTTTTTGATGCATCAAGCGTTTATATCGTTCATTCTATTTCAAACGATATAAGATAGTCGAGTTCTATGTTTGTGTTTTAATCGATATATATACCTGATAAATTCCTTAATTGGTGTGTAATTTAATTATTTTGCTCACTTTCTTAAGTTCATGGCTATAACCCTTCTAAGGGGATTTTGCATATTCACAAATTGTTAACCAAAAAGCACTTATATAGAATATATTGGGCGGTATAATAAAATCAAATACAATGAAGGAGGATAGCATATGAGGTTACATATTAAATTACAAACGAATCGGTTTCCGATTTCATATAGAATGATGATGGTGAGTTTTATTAAAGAAGCTTTGAAGTTATCCGATGCTGCATATTTTCAACAGATATACCAAGAAAGTAAAGCGAATCGACCATTCTCTTACGGCGTATATATACATGATTATAAACTTAATGCAACAGAGTTTCATATTAAAGGATATGTTGGTCTTACAATAACTTCTCCAGATGCTCAATTTATGTTGCACTTTTACAATGGGCTTATGAAAATGAACGACTTTCGATATAAAGGCTTTAGTCTAAAACGAATGAAGGTACAAATGGTAAATAGTGCGGATATTAATCAAAATCATGTGTATTTTAAAACACTATCCCCTCTATTAATCCGTGATAAACACGCCAAGCCAATTTTCATAGATGATGATAAGTTTGAAAAAGAATTAAACTATATTTCTGACACAGTTCTGAAAGAATTTCGTGGGTATGGACTAAAACAACCACTTATTTTTACAAGTAAGAATATGAAAAAAGTAGTGGTCAAGGAGAAAATTCATAGTGATCATGATACGCTATTTTTTACGGGCTATCATGGGATTTTTTCCTTACAAGGTGCTGTGGAAGATTTGAAAATACTTTCGGAAATTGGATTAGGCTTTAGATCTAGTCAAGGATTCGGTGCTGTGGAGGTGGTATAATGATATTTGTAACGGAAGAGATTCCTTTAGCGGCAGAGGAATGGACAATAACTCAAGGGTTAGTTGGATATTATCGAATTTTGAAGCATGCGGGTATAAAAGTGAAAACGACTGATGAGGGGATTTTGTTTAACCCTGAACATTTAAGAAACTTTGAACACTATTATTTTGACTACTTTTTGGATCGATTTAGTGTAGCTAAGCGTGATGAACAAAATATTAGGAGAACTTTTTTGAAGTTTAGAGCAGAAAGTGAATCAAAGGGAAGCAAAGAAGCGAAACGGCGGATGCAAGCGGCTAAAAAGAGTCTTGATGAAACGATAAAAAAAACGGCTATTGAAAAAGTTGAAAAGAAATTTGAGGATTCTTCGCATAAAAAAAGATTAGTAGAATATGCTACTTTAATTCGGAATCAAAAGACATATAATCCAGAAATGGATAAATGGATTGAAGAGTATATCCAAGCTTTATCGGAACCGAATATTAATGAAAAATTAACATTAAATTATTTTAAAGCAACTGTTTTAGGTACATATTTTGGACAAGTTAGTTTTTTAAATGTATCACATACATCGAAAGATATTGAAGAACAAAAAGAAATTTTTAGAAAAGATTATATTGAAAGTTTACTTGCTGATTTAGAGTTGCAACAAATGATTGCAAGAGCTGAAGATTCAGATGAAATTATGAAATATCTTGAAATAAGTACACATGAAATGGCAAAAAAATTAAAAACGAAGTTTAAAAAGATGACAATTCAGCAAATAAAAGATTATGTATCTAATGAAATAAATTGTTGTAGTTTTTTTGACTCGCAGTGGGCATTTGAACAGTATTCTGAGTTGCATTTTTCTCCTTTATCTATGAGTGCTTCGAAAGCGCTTAACTTTTACTGGAATGCCAATGGAACATTAACCATTCCAGTAAGCAAATTGGCAAAATTAATTTTATTTTGTGCACCTGCTGGAGCTTCGATTATTGGAGGGAAATCTTTATTTGTTCAGCGAGAAGGACGATTTGAACAAGTTATTTATGCAAATGAAACATATGAAATAGGGCGAAGTAAAGATAAAGCATTTGATGAAATTATTTTTGATTTAATTGCTGAGCAGAAAACGAAGGCACAGCACACTGGAGATAGTTATTTAATTTTAGAATACTCTTCGGAATATAATGCAAAAAAAACAGATTTGCAATACCTACATTTAACCCCAGGATTATGTTCATTCTTTAAAGAAAAAAATTGTACGAAATGGTTTAGTAGATTAAATTACGTACTTAGGAATCAAATTGTTCATGCATTTTTACGCTATCAAGATTCAAAGCATATCATTCATAATGCTTTGCGCAAGAAGTTGCAAGAACAGAAATTAGCAAATGAAATTGTTTATGCCTGTTTATTACGGTGTTACTATTTGTTCTTTGTAAAAGGAGAGGGGAAAATGAATACAGATTTGAAAACTAGTAAGAACAGAATCTGGAGTGCTTTTTATGAGGGGGTAGCAATAAAAAACATAGTAGAAGAAGGGAAAATACGATCTGTTGCTTACCGATTATTAAATGCAATTCGATCGAATGATAAGAAGATGTTTTTAGATACAGTAATGCGGTTATATATGTCTGTAGAAAAACCGTTCCCAAGAGTGTTTATGAATATATTAGACGAATCAAATATTGATTTTGCTTCTATTGGGGATTCGTTTATTGCAGGGCTAATTTCAAAAGAGGAGGAGAAGATAAATGAATAATAAAGCTTTAACATTAACAATCATATTTAAGGCAAGCTCTTTAAATTATGGGGAAGGCACAGCGAATATTTCTGAGTTAAAAAAGTTCCATCGTGGGAATGGAGAGGTTTATTCTTTCGCCTCTCGTCAAGCGATTCGTTATGATATTGTACGCTTAGGTAATCAATTGTTTAACTGGAACTTAAATGTTGTTGATAAAAGCAAAGGTGTTGTTCAATTTAAAGATGATTGTACAATTGCTGATTCTGTTGAAATGGATTTATTTGGATATATGAAAACAAAAGCGAAAGCAGGGGCAGATAAGCGTTCAGCTGTAGTACGATTAAGTCATGCGGTCTCATTAGAACCATATCGTAGTGATTTAGAATTTTTAAATAACATGGGATTAGCTTCACGTATTCAGGAGAATCCCAACTTAGCTACATTAGAACAGCATGAAAGTTTATATACTTACACATTAACAGTGGATTTATCAAAAGTTGGGGTAGATGGAGAAATCGAATTACCAGTAGACGAAAAAGTAAATCGAGTTAAACAATTAATTGAGCTTACGAAGTATTTAAATCGTGAAATTCGTGGGCGGCAAGAAAATTTATCTCCATTATTTGTGATTGGCGGTGTGTATCCAATTGCAAATCCGTTTTTCTTAGGCCGAATTTCTTTGCAAAACTTTGATTCGAATTTATTGAATGTGAAGTCATTAGCATCGGTATTAGGACAAACAGTATTAGGTCATGATGTACGTACTTGTACAAAAATTGGTTTAGTTGATGGAGTATTTGCAAATGAAGAGGAGATTTCTCAACTTACAGACACTGTATCCGTAGAAGAGTTTTATCAGCATGTAATGAATGAAGTAGAACAATTTTATAAGGTGTTAGTATGAAGGTAATTCGATTAAAACTTTTTCAAGAAACAGCTTGCTATACAAAGCCATTTGCAAACAAGGTAGCGGAAACATATCCACTACCTCCGTATTCCACGGTTAAAGGAATGATCCATCAACTATTACAAGCAAATGAACTGTTACCTTTACGTTTTTCAATACAAGGAAACTATGAAACAAAGCTAATAGATTATAGAAAAAGTTATATGGTGAAAAAGAAATCCGTTTCTATGCCTATTATTTTTGATGGGCTAGCAATGGAGGTACCAGAACAAGAACATATGACTTCCATGCCTTTATATACACATATGCTTTTTAATGTGGAACTTGTTATTCATATTGCTGGGGAAGAAGCGTTACTAGAACGTATTTACCAACACTTTATTGAATTGAACCAGCACTTGTCTCTTGGTCGTCATGAGGATTTAGTACGAGTAGATGAAGTAACATTTGTAGAATTAGAAGAGTGTGATGAGTGGTATTCGAAATATGCCATATATGTTCCGAAATATTATTATAAAACGGATTTTCCTGCGGGCATTCCATATCGTTTAAATTGGACATATAAGATTGTGAATGGAATAAGAGAATGGAATAAGATTCCTTCTCTTTATGTGAATGGAAATAATCCTCATTTTGAAGATGGGAAATTATTTCATACAGATGGAGAGCATATCGTTCTTTGGAATGAATAAAAAGGGTTCGTATTCTTTTTGAAGAATACGAACTTATTTTTGAGGTGATGATGATGTTTTTAGCGAAATCTAATCCGAAAGAAACATTACGCGAACATACAGATGAATTACGCTCACGCTATAAAAAGTTAAAAGAATCATATGGTCATTATTTTGATGAACGTATTTGGGAGTTACTTCTTTATGCTGTTGATTATCATGATGCTGGTAAAGCTCATGAGCCATTTCAATTAAACATAAGGCGTGCTCTTGGAGAAGGAGTAAAGTTGCAAAGGAATTTAGAAGTTCCACACAACTATTTATCTCCTTTCTTATTGCCAGAATCGATTTTTTCATTACCGAAAAAAGACTATCAAGCCCTTATTCAAGCAATTGCATATCATCATGAACGGGATATCGAACCTAATGATACATTAATTAGACAAGCTCTTTGGCAGGACCTTTGGCCGAAAATGGATGAAATTAATAAACATTTAAATATTAATGGCGCAAATTTAGAAAAGAAATTTAATCGTATTTTAGCTCAACTACATAGGCGAATTAAGTATAGTGATAATAAAGAAAATTATGTAGATTATGTTATTCTGAAAGGTTTGCTTCATCGTATTGATCATGCAGCTTCTGCTCATGTAGATATTGAAATTGATGCAAAACAAGATTTTAAGAAACTTGTGGATGCTGGATTTCAAAAAATTGCAGAGAAAAAGAGAGTGCCAGTTGAAGAAGTATATCGCGATTTACAAAAACATGCACATAAACATCGTAAAGAAAATTTAATCATTGTAGCACAAACGGGTATGGGGAAAACGGAAGCTGCTCTTCTTTGGGCTAGTGACAGCAAAACATTCTTCACACTACCGTTAAGGGTTAGTATTAATGCACTATTTCATAGAGTGTATGAAAAAATGAACTATAAAAATGTTGGTTTGTTGCATTCATCATCAATGGATTATTTAACAGAGAATCTTGAAGAAGACTGGGAAGTAATTGCAGAACAATCTAAGCATTTTTCAAGTAAATTGCTGTTTACTACGATTGATCAAATATTGAAATTCCCGTTTCTTTATCGTGGTTACGAAAAAGAACTTGCAACAATGGCATATTCTTCGGTTGTCATTGATGAAATTCAAGCATATGATCCGAAAATTGCAGCTGTATTGGTTCGTGCGTTAGAAATGATTTATCTAGTAGGTGGGAAATTTCTACTCATGACAGCGACACTTCCTAGCATCTATTTAGAAACCTTGAATGAGAGCGACATTATCTCTAGCGATGGATTTCGAGTAGATACATTTATAGATGATTGCGTTATACGACATTGTATTGAGGTTGTAGAAAAGCCAATAGTAGATGATTTTGAGAAAATTGTAGATTTAGGGAAGCAAAAAAAAATATTGGTTATCGCTAATACAGTAAAACGTGCAATGGAGTTGTATAACAAAATCAAGGAATATAGTGACAATGTTCATGTCTTTCATTCTATGTATATTCAAAAACATAGAACTCTAATTGAAAAAGAATTACTTCTCTTTGATGAAAATAAAGAAGCAACTGGAATTTGGATCACAACACAGCTTGTCGAAGCATCTATCGATATTGATTTTGATGTTTTATTTACTGAAGCTGCAACATTAGATAGCTTATGTCAGCGATTTGGACGTTGTTATCGAAGAAGACAATATATGATGCATCAAGAGCCAAATGTGTTTATATATGCAGTTGATATGAGTGGTGTGAAATATGTATATGATGAAGAAATTCTAATGAAATCATTAGATATTTTACGACCCTTTAATCGAAAAATATTACTTGAATCTCAAAAGATTGAACTTGTGTCTCAATTGTATAGCAGGGAAAATTTAAAAGGAACGGAATTTCTTAAAACATTCGACGATGCTCTAGAGCAATTGCAAACATTTGAGGATTATACATTATCTTCGAAGGATGCTCAAAAGTTACTTCGCGATATTCAGGCTGAACTTGTAATTCCTAGAAATATTTATGATGAAAACGAGCATTTATTTGAACAGCTTAAAATAGTGAATAAAGAAGAACGAGCAAGATTGTATCGTGAAATTGCAAAGTTAACAGTTAGTTTGCGGAAAAATAGAGTCAGAGGGAAAACATCTAGAATACCTCATGAACGTATACAAAGTAACGGAAAAAAATATAACTTGCTACCATGGATTAAAATTTTAGAACTACAGTACGATTTTGATGAGAAAAGTAAAACAGGTACAGGTGTATTACTAGATCAGGAACTAGATAATTTTATTTGATTTTATAAGTTTATTGAACCGGAGTGGGATGTTACATAACAAATTTAAAATGAGGTGGTAAGGTGAAAGGGACTTACATTCATTACTATTTTGTTTGTCATCGTAAACTTTGGTTATTTGTGCATCAAATTCAATTAGAAAAAGAAAGTGAGCGGGTGATAGAAGGGAAAATTCTTCACGACTCTACATATCAACGTATGGAACACCGTGAATTGGATATTGACGGTGTAGGTAAGATCGACGAAATTGAAGGGGAATATATTCGCGAAATTAAGTTAACCAGCAAAATGCAAGAAGCGGATCGTTGGCAATTACTTTATTATTTAGCAGAATTGAAGAAACGAGGAGTTACAAAGAAAGGGTTATTAAGTTATAAGAAAGAAAAAAGGACAGAAGAAGTTCATTTAACAGAAGCTAATCAACAAGAATTAGAAAATATTCAAAAACGTATTCAAGCCATTATATTGAGTGATAAACCTCCAAAACTGGAAAAGAAAAAGTATTGCTCATCGTGTGCATATTATGATTTTTGTTTTTCTGGGGAGGGAGAAGGATGCTGAGAGATTTCTATATTTTTTCAAACGGAAGAATGAAAAGGAAAGACAATACATTTTATTTTATTAATGAGGAGGAAAAGAAGAGATCACTACCGATTGCACAAATTGATAATTTATATGTATTTGGACAGGTGGATTTCAATACGAAATTATTAAATTTTTTAAATCAACATCAAATTCATGTGCATTTTTTCAACTATTATGGTTTTTATAGCGGTAGTTTTACACCACGCGAAAGTAATTTATCAGGCTTTACATTGGTGCAGCAAAGTGCTCACTATTTAGATACAGACAAACGATTAATACTTGCCAAAGCCTTTGTCTCTTCAGCTGTATTTCATATGCTTAGAACTTTAAGAGGATATAAACAAATAACCGCTGAAATGCTAGGAGAAATCATACGATTAACTCCACAAATATCACAAGCTAGCACAATCCAGCAGCTCATGGGTGTTGAAGGACTTATTCGACAACAGTATTATTCTATGTTTAATTATATTTTACACCTGAATTTTCGTTTTATAAGCGTTCTAAGAAACCACCTCAAGATGAGATCAATGCATTGATTTCATTTGGGAATAGTTTATGCTATACAACAGTTTTATCAGAAATTTACAAAACGCAATTAAATCCAACAATTAGTTACTTACATGAACCATCATCAAAGCGTTATTCGTTAAGTCTTGACATTGCAGAAATTTTTAAGCCGCTTATTGTGGATCCACTAATCTTTACACTTGTTAATAAGAAAATGATTAGCTTAAAGCATTTTGAGAGTCTTGATGAGATGGTATTATTAAATGAACAAGGACGAAAAAAGTTTTTGCAGGCATGGGAAGGAAAACTGGGACAGACGGTGATGCATCGTCGTTTGAAACGAAAAGTGTCTTACAAATATTTTATACGTTTAGAGTGTTATAAACTCATTAAACATATGATTGGTGATGAATTGTATAAACCTTTAAAAGCGTGGTGGTAAAAAAATGTTTGTTATAATTACTTATGATATTGGAGAAAAAAGAGTAGGAAAAGCGTGCAAGAAATTAAAACAGTATTTAACTTGGACGCAAAACTCTGTTTTTGAAGGAGAATTATCTAGGACACAACTCTTAAAATGCTTAGCTGAATTAGATCAGATTATAATATCGAGTGAGGATTCTATTTACTTATATGAAGTAAATAATCCACGTAATATAAAGAAAAAGGTATTTGGTATTGAGAAAAGTTACGAAGAGCTATTTCTCTAAACACGATTTTATAATATATTAGGAGTAGTTTTTTTCTTATTAGTGAGAAGTTTGCAGTGCATCGTTTTTTAGCGAGTAAACTGCCAACCTCTTGTCTGTTAAAGGATGGAGCGTATTTTTGAAAATACTTTTGAAACACGACTCAACATCCGCTGCAAGATTTGGAAGTCTTAATGTAATGTGTTCCTTGATTTAAAAGGGATTATAGTGTTTTTTTATAGGGGTTTTATCTGAACGTAGTGGGATATAAAGTCAATGACCGCTTAACGTTCGCTGTAGCTTTAAGGGTTTTATCTGAACGTAGTGGGATATAAAGAAATTCATGATGTGGAAAGCTGCGAGACCAAAAAAGGTTTTATCTGAACGTAGTGGGATATAAAGTCATGGAGGTAAACACACATACAGGTAACGACCAAAAGTTTTATCTGAACGTAGTGGGATATAAAGGTTATTTTTTGATAGTCTTCAGCACATACCATTCGCGTTTTATCTGAACGTAGTGGGATATAAAGACAGCAAAAATTATGATTCACAATGCTTCTATGTGGAGTTTTATCTGAACGTAGTGGAATAGAAAGGCAGTTTTCTTATGGTTAAATAACCCATGGAAACAAAATTAGTCGCCATTTATGCTTATCTGAGCGGTATAGAACCTTTTAAAATAGTGGCTAGTTTTTTAGAAAAGAAAGAAGTTATCGTGAACGAAACTAGCTCCTTACCCGTAATTTCGTAGGTTAATTTGGTTACACTGAATAACTATAAAAAACAAACCAAATCAGAGCTACATTACGAAAGGAGCTAGTTTATTATGAAGGATACCACAAAATACGTAGGTTTAGACGTTTCAAAGGAAAAAATTGCTGTTGCTATCGCGGATGAAGGAAGAGAAGAACCTAGATATTTAGGAATGATCCCTCATACACCTGAATCTCTAAGAAAGCTGATAAAAAATTAGGTGCCGTTGAACACCTAAAAGCATGCTATGAGGCTGGTTCAACTGGCTATGGGATTTACCGCTTACTTTTCAGCTTAGGAGTAGATTGCGCAGTGATAGCTCCCTAAAAACCTGGAAATCGTGTAAAGACCTTAAAAAACTTGACATGGAGCCTCTGCGGGCATGATTCATACGCCGAGCTGCCAAATTCCTAAAGGAAGTTGGCGCTTACCCGTAAGGTTATCATGCGCGCCTTTCCGTATAAAGTTTTCTAGAGGGAACACCAAATTTTGTACCCTCTACTTTGAGTTGCTTAAAATATTGTTTTAACCCGAAATATGGGGAAGGACTTGAAAGTTTCGTTCATATCAGTGAAACTGATAGAAGGAGATAGAGTAGCTCTCCTTGCAGAAATCGTAGAAAAAATCCCAAAAGAATTTGCGATATGTATTTTTCATACGCATGTCGCAAAGCAAATGTCTGAAAGTGTAAAACATGGATTAATAGAATAAATAAAAGAAATTGGCGTTAAGCATAATTTCATTTTGTTTACATAATAAAATTATGTTAGATTATTTTTTCGGTTTTCATGGCATGTTTCGTCTAAATAAATCGGTTACAATAAAAAGGGTGATAGATTGAGAAGGTTTTGGGTAGGGAGCATAAAATCATTTCAAAAAATATTTTAAAGGGAATGAATGTTCTTATATACTAAATATAACTATGTGACTAGAAAAGGAGAGAAGATGATGATTCATAAAGTTGGTCAAATTATGTTATATGTAAAGGATCAAGATGAAGCTGTACAATTTTGGACGGAAAAGATGGGCTTTCATCTAATTGCTGAAGAAGATAACGGTAAGGGATTTAGATGGATCGAAATTGCGCCAACGAAGGAAGCTGAAACAAGTATTGTGTTACATAATAAAGAATTTATTGCGAAAATGCAGCCAGAATTAAACTTGAATACACCTTCTATGCTGTTTTTTACAGAAAATATTGAGCAGTTACATAAACAACTTGTTGATAAAAAGGTGGAGGTTGGCGAAATTGTAAATATGCCTACGGGCAAGGCTTTTAATTTTGCTGACGATGAAGGGAATTATTTTGCCATTATGGAAAAGTCTTAATATGAAATAACAGTAAGAGGTGTTAAAGGTTGTTTTGATCCTGTTTTACAGGGTCTTTTTTGTAGGATGACAATCCGAAACGTTCTTTGTATAATGATGAATCGAGCAGGGATGAAAGCGCTCTAAAAGAGATGGATGTCAAACGTAATATCAAGCATGTTGTAGTGAAACTTCATATAGAGTATTGCTGTTTATTACTACATAGTATTTCGATTGAAAGGACTTACTTGGTGTTAATAATATGCAGATTCCAATGTTAATGAATCGTAAAATAGAGGCATTTGGGGGAGGAAATGATATGTGGGAAAAAATGATAAAAGGAAAAACAATAAGAAAGTGGACTGAGGAGAATCCGATTTTACGGCAGTTAATCGAAACAAGTGAAGTGTTTTGGGAAAATCCCAATTATAGTTCCTATGAAAAAGCGAGACAGGATTTTGTTTTAACGACGGAAGATGTGAAAGAAGCAGAGGCACGTTTGCTTCGTTTTGCGCCGTATATTGCGAAAGTGTTTCCAGAAACAAAAGAGATGGATGGAATTATCGAATCTCCTCTTGTTGAAACGATGCATATGAAGCAATATTTAGAGGATGCCTTTGCGCAGGAAATGCCAGGTAGGTTTTTATTAAAATGTGATAACAATTTACCAATTTCCGGATCGATAAAAGCGCGCGGCGGTATTTATGAAGTGTTGCAGCATGCAGAGAAGTTGGCGATAGAGCACAATTTGCTTTGTGAAGAAGATCATTATGCAAAGTTAGATAGCGATAGGTTTCGAGAATTCTTTTCTCAATATTCCATTGCGGTTGGATCAACAGGTAATTTAGGACTAAGTATCGGTATTATGAGTGCGAAGTTAGGTTTTCAAGTAACAGTACATATGTCAGCTGATGCAAAGGAATGGAAAAAAGAACTGCTTCGTAATAAAGGGGTAACGGTTGTCGAATATGAATCTGATTATAGTAAAGCAGTAGAAGAGGGGAGAAAACAAGCAGAGCAAGATCCTCATTGTTATTTTATTGATGATGAGAACTCGAAACATTTATTTTTAGGTTATGCAGTTGCGGCTTCCAGGGTAAAGCAGCAGCTTGAAGATAAGAATATTAGAGTAGATAAAGACCATCCTTTATTTGTCTATTTGCCATGTGGTGTTGGCGGAGGACCTGGAGGAGTCGCTTTTGGCTTGAAATTACTATTTGGTGATGCTGTACATTGTTTCTTTGCAGAACCAACACATTCACCATGCATGTTGCTCGGTTTAGTGACAGGGCTTCATGATGAAATTGCAGTTCAAGATTTTGAGATTGATAATGTAACAGAAGCAGATGGTCTTGCGGTTGGAAGGGCATCTGGTTTTGTTGGAAAGATTATGGAGCCGCTTCTTAGTGGTTGCTATACAGTTGAAGATCAACAACTTTATGAATTATTAAAGGCAATGGTAGACACGGAGAATATACGCTTAGAACCGTCTGCATTAGCAGCAGTCTATGGTCCAGTGCAATTGTATCGACAAGAAAATTATGTGAAGAGACATAAATTAGAAGGTAAGATGAATCGTTCGACACATATGATGTGGGCAACAGGCGGTGGAATGGTACCGAAATCCGTGTTCGATGAGTATTATCAAAATCAGTAAATCGTGTACAAAAAGGACGTCATTTTAAATGATGACGTCTTTTTGTTTATTTTTTCTTGTTTTTGTCTAATGGATTTTGTTCTTCCGCAAATTCTGTTCCGTATGAGAAGCGGCGGTTAAGGTGGATGTTATCGCTGTTATGTCGTTCGTGAGCATGGGAAAAGCGCTGAACAATGACTTCACATAAAGTAAAGACTAAAGCAGAAAGAATGCTTCCCCATGCAATTTGCATGTAATGATCTAACAAAATGTTTCCAAAAATCCATACACTTAAATAAGTTAACAGGAAATCCGTCATAATAGCTGCGGATCGACCAATGCGTTCTAAGATTATTTTATCTACAAATACGTATGAAATAATCGTTACAAATAAACTAAAGGAAATAATTTGAACGAGTGTGGCCGGAAAAAACAAAGCAAGTCCGATTGCAAAAGCAATGATACAAGATATAAATTTTATGAGCACTAAAGCAATATCACTCAACGTGTACACCTCCCGTTTCTACATAGTTTTTCTCTAACGCAATAACTTCATACATGCTATAGCGATATTGAGGTGAGAGATTTGCATTTTTTCATGCCAGCAATTTGACTAAATATTGAGAAATATCATAAGAAAAATGTTATAGTAAACTGAGGAGTTATGACATTTTTAGGTAAGGAGGGAATCCGAATGTGGATTACTTCAGAAGTAGAAATTCCAGAGGAGTTATTTGATCATCTTGAACAAGGGAAGCTCGTATTGTTTGTCGGAGCGGGAGTTTCTATGAAAGGAAAATCAAACTTACCAAATTTTGATGATTTAGTTGATGAAATTGCGAAGGCTTTATACGTTGAAAAACGTGAAATAACAGAACCGCACGATTACTATCTTGGTAAAATTGCAAAGACGAAAGATGTTCATCAAATTGCGAAAGATCTCGTAAACGTGGAAGGATCGAAACCGAATCCGCTACATTATGCGATTCCAAGACTTTTTCCGAAAGATACGGATGTGCGAATTGTAACAACGAACTTCGACCAGCATTTTACTACTGCTATGCGAGAGAGTGACCGGGATTTTAATATTTACTATGCGCCTGCTTTGCCGACGGGAAGAGCGTTTAAAGGATTAGCATATATACACGGAAATGTGGAGCAAGAAAAAGAAAATTTAATTTTAACAGATGGTGATTTTGGAAGGGCTTATTTGACAGAAGGATGGGCGCGTCGTTTTTTAGTTGATTTATTCTCGAATTACACAGTTTTGTTTATTGGATATAGCCATAATGATCCGGTTATGAAATATTTAGCGACAGGTTTACCGCCTAGTACAAGGCGCTATGCTTTTGTTGCACACGGGGATAATACGTATCATTGGGAACATTTGGGAGTAAAGCCGATTGTCTATCCGAATAAAGCAAATAACCATCAAGCACTTGTTAGAGCAGTAAAACGATGGGCGGAATTAATGGGAGATAATTATATTACAAAAAGAATGCGTATTCGCGATATTGTAACAGTTCCACCATCTGTTGAACAAGAACAATTATCTTATATTAAACAAGCGATTAAAAAAATTGAAATGCTTAGATACTTTGTGGAATTTGCACGTGATTATGGGTGGGTGGAATGGCTAGAAGCAGAGGGAAAGCTGCAAAATTTATTTCGCATGACTTCCCATTACGATGAAGTGGATGAATTACTTGCTGCGTGGCTTGTTGAACAATTTCTTGTTAGCCATCAAAAAGAACTATTTCAACTCATTTTTAAAAATCATTCTAAAATATCACCGCTACTTTGGAAGAGCATTTGCACCTATTTAAAAGAAACAAAAAAACCGATGGATCCGATATTATTTGCAAAATGGACGCTACTTTTATTAGAGACAGCTGAGAATAATAGTCAGTCGATAGAAAAGATTTCCTATCTATTGCAGAAATGTTCGTTTCCAGAGCATAAAGAAATTAGCGTTTTATTATTAACGTTTATTTTAGACGGGAAAATTAAGTTGAAACGAGTAAAGCGATGGGAAGATGATATGCAGGATTCTGTTGAGTTAGAGGAATCAAGCTGCCTACCAGTATCGGTGTTTTCACATGTACAACGCATTTGGGAAGAAAAAATGAAACCACATATTTCCTATTTTGCAGGTCCTATTTTAGTTATGGGACTGGAAAAGTTACAAATGTTATCGCTAAGACAAACAGCTTTACAAAAAAGAGATGGTGTTCTTTATCATACAATGGAATTTTCAGAACACGATTTACAACCAAAAGATTTTACTTTTCTAATCCGAATTATGAAAGAATGTCTCGCCTATTTATGTGAGCATAATAAAGAGAAAGCAGCATATTATATCGCACAAATGATCGACACAGATAGTATATTACAAAAGAAAATTGCGATTGAAGCAATGAGTGAAAATACATTTGTAACAGCTGATGAAAAATTAATGTGGTTGCGAAAACAACAACTTATTTTTGATTTTACATATAAGCATGAAGTGTTTCAATTTCTAAAAAAACACTATCAAAATGCATTAGAAAAAACGAAGAAGGAAGTCATTCAAGAAGTGATGAAACATCTTGAAAATGAAAGGTTCTTTGATGCGTGCCTTGTGTTAGATTTACTGTACACATGTGATGCAAACAGTACGAGTACTGCCAGAGCCTATCGCATAATGAAACGGACGCATCCGCATTTTACTTCGAATCAATACGGTGAGAAAAAAGAAGAAGTAAGAGCGCCAAACATTATATGTGACGTAACAGCTGACGGGTTATTAAAACTGAAAGGTCATGAAATCAAGAAACAAATTTTGTTATGTTCAAATGATGATTCATTTGAACAACGTCATTTTTTAGAGATGTTATCAAAGGCTTGTAAGTTGAATGTAGATTGGAGTATTGCACTTGCCTACCAGCTTATAGGAGAGCAGAGAGTAAGTGATGAGATATGGTTTGTTTGCATTAGGGAATGGAGGAATAATCGAAAGTTGACAAATGAGCAGATTCAAAAGATTATTCCACTATTGCAACAGTTTGTACGAAATCCCGCATTTTATTGGTTGATTAGTAGCTTCTTATATGAGATTAGTAATCGACTAGAAGACTTTCAAGAAAATCAGATTCGGGCAGTGAAGCGATTTGCATTCTCTTTATTCCCGCATATCATGAAAGGAGAGAGCAGTTTTAAAGTAGGAGAGCTGGATTTTTATAATGAATCAATCCAGCATCCAGTCGGAAAAATGACGTCAGTTTTATTGAAATTATTAGCATACGACCATTTATACGATCGCAATATACATGAATATTTATTTTTATTTGAAGAGCAAATTAAGGTTGCTTCTGAGAGAACGCATTTTATGTTAGCGCGTTTAACGGCTGATGTTACATTTTTGTTTCACATTGAAAAACAATGGTGCAGAAAGTATGTGCTTCCTTATCTTAAATTAAATAGAGAACATAAAGCAGTGAAATATGCATGGGCAGGGCTATGCTATACACAAATTAATTTGCCGTTATTTACAGAGATAAAAAAATATATTAAATATGCAGCTGAGCACTTAGAGTTATTGCATCCACATACAAAACAAGTCTTTTTAAAATGGTTAAGCTTTGTATGTATTAAGTGTGTGTTGTACTGGGGGCAGAGAACAGACTGGGTTTATATGATATTTATAGAAGAAAAAGAGCATGACAAAATAAAGTTTCTGAAACACTTGTGCTATTATGTAAAAACATTGAGCGCGCGAGAGAAACAAAAATTTTGGGATTCGTGGTTAGCTACATTTTTAAAAGAACGCCCGAAAATGAGTTTGATCACTGGCCGAGAATACGTAATGTTATTGCGTTTTGTTTTCTATATGGATGAAGTAGCAGAAAAAGGGGTGTACACCATTTTGAACTGCTTTCCAATTCCGATCGAACATTGTTCAGAGGCGGAAATGAAACAATTACTGTTGACGATTTTAACGAGAAAAGAAAAGGTCATAGCTCATGTACAAGCATATGCGAAACTATTTTTTATTTTGTTACAAATTGTGCAAGACGCTAGCTCCATTGAAAATGAAATGATACAAATGAAAGAAATGTTAGAGACTTGTCATGTAGATGATGACATATTGACCGCAATTCAAAACGAAATGATTCGAATTGGCATTGTAGTAACAAATTTTCAGCAAGAATCATAAGTGGAAAGTGGAATTTTAAAAAAATAGATAAAAAGTTATTGACAGTATTCAAAAAAGAGTTCTATAATACGAATCATACTTATTTAATTTCGAAAACATTTGAATAAATAACGTGCAATGAAGAGATCACAGTAGTGAGAATCTTCCTGTAACAGAGAGCTGATGGTTGGTGTGAATCAGTACAGGGGTTATCATGAATTACAGTCTTGGAGCACCTTTTTCGGAATAGAGTGATATATCTTTATGAAGAAAAGGCGGTCATTTGATCGTTAACAGTGAAGAGAGGTAGACGAAGTTAGTCTACAACTAGGGTGGTACCGCGATAAATATCGTCCCTACTGATTGGATCAGTAGGGACTTTTTGTATTTTTGTGGCCCAACTTGAAAAAGGAATAGGAAATGCAATGAAAGGAATAATAGTAGTAGTTGTTTCCCTGTAACAGAGAGCTGGTGGGTGGTGTGAACCAGTACAAAAACAAGTGCGAATTACAGTCCTGGAGCATCTTTTTTGTAGTAAAGAGAAACATCTTTATGAAGGGAAAGACGGTCGATTGATCGTTAACAGTGAAGAGAGGTAGACGAAGTTAGTCTGCAACTAGGGTGGTACCGCGATAAATATCGTCCCTACTGAAGAGATCAGTAGGGCTTTTTTGTACACAGAAAAGGCGGTATCGATTTCATATGATAACGATTTAGTTTATGGATTCAGAAAATAAGGAATTTTATTTCTCTTACTATACTTTTACACATTTGAGGAGGATATGAAAATGGCAAATCATGAATTAGAACAATTACGTAAACAGGTGGATGAAATTAATTTACAGCTATTAAAGCTTTTAAATGAAAGAGGTAGAATTGTTCAAAAAATTGGTGAACAAAAGCAACTGCAAGGAACGAAGCGCTTTGATCCCGTTCGCGAGCGCGAAGTACTAGATATGATTGCGGAGCGTAATGAAGGGCCATTTGAGACATCGACGGTTCAACACATTTTCAAAACGATTTTCAAAGCAAGCTTAGAGCTTCAAGAGGACGATAACCGTAAAGCGCTTCTTGTTTCCCGTAAGAAAAAACAAGAAAATACAATTGTGGATGTAAAAGGTGAGCGATTAGGTAGTGGAACACAATCATTCATTATGGGACCTTGTGCGGTAGAAAGTTTAGAGCAAGTTCGTCAAGTTGCGCAAGCGATAAAAGAGCAAGGATTAAAATTAATGCGCGGGGGAGCGTTCAAACCGAGAACATCACCATATGATTTCCAAGGTTTAGGGGTAGAAGGATTACAAATTTTACGACAAGTGGCTGATGAGTTTGATTTAGCGATTATTAGTGAAATTTTAAATCCGAACGATGTGGAAATGGCTCTTGATTACGTTGATGTCATTCAAGTTGGGGCACGAAATATGCAAAACTTTGACTTATTAAGAGCTGTAGGAAAAGTGAATAAACCTGTATTGCTAAAAAGAGGTTTAGCAGCGACAATTGATGAGTTCATGCATGCAGCTGAATACATTATTGCACAAGGTAATGATCAAATTATTTTATGTGAACGCGGCATTCGCACATACGAAAAAGCAACTCGTAATACGTTAGATATTTCAGCAGTACCAATTTTGAAAAAAGAAACACATTTGCCAGTTGTTGTGGATGTAACACATTCAACAGGACGCAGAGATTTATTATTACCGACTGCAAAAGCAGCGTTAGCAATTGGAGCAGATGCAGTAATGGCAGAAGTACATCCAGACCCAGCTGTTGCATTATCTGACTCAGCACAGCAAATGGATATTCCAGAATTCCATAGATTCATGGAAGAGTTAAAAGAATTCAAAAATAAATTATCGTAAGTTCATATAGAATATGCGAAGAAAGGGAAACAGTAGTGTTTATCTCCCTATTTATAGAGAGCTGATGGATGGTGAAAATCAGTACAAAGATAAACATGAATTACAACCCTGAACCATCTTTTTCGTAGTATGGAGTGAAAGGTGAGATGGAGTACCATTACTTATGGATCGCGAGTAAAAGTGAAAAAACGAAGATGCACGTATAAAGCATCTTCGTTTTTTTATTTTTATATAGGATTATAGAGGCACTAGTTCGAATGAAAGAAGGAGGATAGGAGGCGAAAAGTATGTAAAAAGAAAAATTTTAGTTGACAATATACAAAGATGATTGGATATACCTTTAACATGTTAAATATGGTATAGTAAGTGGAGTATGTAATAAAAGTATCGAAATTGGAGGAACCAAATGATTACAGTAAGTAACGTTAGTTTGCGTTTTGCGGATCGCAAATTGTTTGAAGATGTTAACATAAAATTCACGCCGGGTAATTGCTACGGCTTAATTGGAGCAAATGGTGCTGGTAAATCAACATTTCTAAAGATTTTATCTGGAGAAATTGAGCCGACAACAGGGGATGTACATATTACGCCAGGTGAGCGTTTAGCAGTATTAAAACAGAACCACTTCGAATATGAAGAGTTTCCAGTACTAGAAACAGTTATTATGGGTCACACTCGTTTATACGAAGTGATGCAAGAGAAAAATGCGATTTATATGAAAGAAGATTTCAGTGATGAAGATGGTATGCGCGCTGCAGAGCTTGAAGGTGAGTTTGCTGAACTTAACGGCTGGGAAGCGGAATCAGAAGCTGCTATTCTTTTAAAAGGGCTTGGAATTGGTGAAGAGCTTCATGATAAGAAGATGTCTGAATTAACAGGTGCAGAGAAAGTAAAAGTATTACTGGCGCAAGCGTTATTCGGTCAACCAGATGTTCTATTATTAGATGAGCCTACCAACCACTTAGATTTAAAAGCAATTCAATGGTTAGAAAACTTTTTAATGAACTTTGAAAATACGGTTATCGTTGTATCCCATGATCGTCATTTCTTAAATAAAGTATGTACGCACATGGCTGACCTTGATTTCGGTAAAATTCAACTGTACGTTGGTAACTATGACTTCTGGTATGAATCAAGTCAATTAGCGTTAAAATTAACGCAAGATGCAAATAAGAAAAAAGAAGAGAAAATAAAAGAGTTACAAAACTTTATTGCACGCTTTAGTTCAAATGCATCAAAAGCAAAGCAAGCAACTTCTCGTAAAAAATTATTAGATAAAATTACATTAGATGATATTAAACCATCATCACGCCGTTACCCATTCGTTGGTTTCACGCCAGAACGCGAAGTAGGAAATGACTTATTAACGGTTGAAGGTCTTTCAAAAACAATTGATGGAGAAAAAGTGTTAGATAATGTGTACTTCACTTTAAATAAAGGTGATAAAGTTGCATTTATTGGACGTAACGATATTGCGATGACAACATTATTTAAAATTCTTATGGGTGAAATGGAGCCAGATAGCGGTTCGTTCAAATGGGGTGTGACAACATCTCAATCGTACTTCCCAAGAGATAACTCTGCATACTTTGAAAACAGCGAATATAATCTAGTTGAATGGCTGCGCCAATTCTCACCACAAGATGAATCTGAAAGCTTCTTACGTGGCTTCTTAGGCCGTATGTTATTCTCTGGTGAAGAAGTGAAGAAGAATGTTTCTGTATTATCTGGGGGAGAAAAAGTACGTTGTATGTTATCAAAAATGATGCTAAGCGGTGCGAACGTATTGGTACTTGATGATCCAACGAACCATTTAGATCTTGAATCTATTACAGCATTAAACAACGGTTTAATCGCATTTAAAGGTACAATTTTATTTACATCTCATGACCATCAATTTGTACAAACAATTGCAAATCGTATTATTGAAGTCACACCAAATGGTGTAATCGATAAAGAAACGACTTACGATGAGTACTTAGAAAATGAAGAGCTACAAAAGCAAGTAAGCGCAATGTACCAAAATAAATAAACGGATGAAATCCCCCCTTTACTAAGAAAGTATATAGGGGGGATTTTTTATTCCGCCATTTTAAGATAGTAACAGCCAGAATATAATCAGTGGAGGGCGAATCCTCCATTGATTAAAGTTTCACTTAATCGGAAATGAAGTATGGATAGACTTTCTCTACCTATATAAATAAACCATTACCAATCCAATTGGTAATTTTGGAAATAAAAATGTTTGCGAATGGAACCGCAAAGGTTTATAGTGATGTATGTTTTCGTTACTGGATGAAGTGGAAATATTACAAATTTATTTTGTTAAATGGAAAGTAAGGTCAAAATGTTTAGTAGGAAATAGTTGAATAAATAAAAGATTCAAATTATAATTACTAATATTCTTCATATGGTTAAATAAATGAACGACATGAAGAAAATAGATAAAAAATAGAGATAGACTTATAAAAAAATAAGCCTTGGATAATTAAAAGAGGTGGAGAGATGAAACAATTATTACAAAAGAGCAAACGAGTGCTAAGTAATCACTTTGGGTTCTTTATTTTTGCGGTTGTTTTATTCTGGTTGAAAACATATGCAGCATATGTGACGGAATTCAACTTAGGAATATCGAACACAATTCAAAAGTTTTTGCTTTTCTTTAACCCGTTAAGCTCCGCCATTTTGTTTCTAGGACTTGCATTATTTGCAAAAGGGAAACGATCTTATATTTTGTTGATTGTTATTAATTTGCTACTGTCAATTCTTTTGTATGCAAATGTTGTATACTATCGTTTCTTCAGCGATTTTATTACGTTTCCAACATTGACTCAAACGAATAACTTTGGGGAAATAGGCGGCAGTGTTTTAGCATTGCTACAACCGTATGATCCTCTATATTTCTTAGACACAATCGTTTTACTTGTACTTGTTTTAACAAAAGTTGCGAATCCAAAGCCAATTCGTGTTGCAAAGTATAAATTGTCACTTGTATTTATTTCAGCAATTTTAATTTTCAGCATTAATTTAGGACTGGCAGAATCTGATCGCCCGCAATTGTTAACAAGAACATTTGACCGCAACTACATTGTGAAATATTTAGGTGCTTACAATTATACCATTTATGATGGTATTCAAAGTATGAAAGCATCAACAGAACGAGCTATGGCAGATGGTGACAGTATGACAGAGGTCAGAAATTATATCGCTTCAAACTATGCAAGCCCAAGCGCAGAGTATTTTGGAAAAGGAAAAGGGATGAATGTTATCTATATTCATCTGGAATCGTTCCAAAACTTTTTAATTGATTACAAGTTAAATGGGCAAGAGGTCACACCATTTATTAACTCATTTACAAAAGATGCAAATACGTTGTATTTTGATAACTTCTTCCATCAAACGGGACAAGGGAAAACATCGGATGCGGAATTTATGCTAGAGAATTCCATGTTTGGATTACCGCAAGGTTCTGTATTTACAACAAAATCGCATAATACGTATCAAGCAGCACCCGCTATTTTGGGGCAACAAGGATATACTTCAGCGGTGTTCCACGGTAACTACAAAACATTCTGGAACCGTGATGACATTTATAAATCATTTGGATTTAATAAATTCTTTGATGCATCATACTATGATATGAACGAGAAAGACGTTGTTAACTATGGTTTAAAAGATAAACCGTTCTTTAATGAGTCAATTCCATTATTAGAAACAGTCAAGCAACCGTTCTATACGAAGTTTATTACGCTATCAAACCATTTCCCTTATCCAATTGATAAGGAAGAAGCAACAATTGAGCCAGCAACAACAGGCGATTCATCTGTAGATACGTATTTTCAAACAGCGCGTTATCTAGATGAAGCAGTCAAAGGGTTTGTCGATTACTTGAAACAATCTGGTTTATATGACAATTCCATTATCGTAATGTATGGGGACCATTATGGTATTTCAGATAACCATAATAGAGCGATGTCACAGATTATGGGTAAGGAAATTCATTCCTTTGAAAACGCACAATTACAACGCGTACCTCTCATTGTTCGTGTGCCAGGGATAAAAGGTGGCGTTCAACATCAGTATGGCGGAGAAATCGATGTTCTCCCAACGCTATTACATTTATTAGGTATCGATACAAAGGATTATATCCAATTTGGTACAGATTTATTATCACCAGAGCACAAACAAGTCGTAGCATTCCGTAACGGTAATTACGTAAGTCCGACTGTTACTGCACTTAACGGAAGATATTATGATACAACAACTGGAGAACCAGTAGAGGTTACAGAAGAAATAAAACAAAATGAACAAATGGTTCAGCAAACACTTAAACTTTCTGACCAAGTGGTAAATGGTGATTTATTACGATTCTATACACCAGAAGGGTTCACACCTGTAGATCGTTCGAAGTACAATTATAACCATCGTGATAAAAATAAAACGAAGGTGAAAACAACGCAAGATACGAAAACAGAATAAAGTATAAATAAGAAATCCTACTCATATGAAATAAAGCATGATGAGTAGGATTTCTTATTTTAATTATGAGTCAATTAGAAAAGGAAATATGTGATTTTATATATAATAAGTATAGAGGTGCTGATTAAAGGGAGAAGAGGGATGGTATATGATGGAAATATATGTAATCTTAACAATTGGAAAAACATAACCAAGAGTTAATAGAGGTTCCAAAACATGTATCAGGGGCAGATATAGAGTTTTCAATATTTGATGAAAAAGATGCGGAAATTGTTATAAGGAAAATTCGTGCGTGTATTTGTTGCAGTGCGACATAAGGAGAGGGGAGGCTTTTGAATTCAAAGCTCTTAAGCCCCTTCATAGCAATCTATTTGGAAGGGAGAAATTATAATTTCACATACCGTATTGTGAATATATTATAAACAAATATAAGAAAATCAGTAAGACATAAAATGAAGAAGATGAAAAAACAGTACAATTATTGCACCGTACATAAACGATAATTTGGACTTAATTTTGCAAGAAATAAGAGATACTATATTAGTAGAAGGTGATGTCAATTATCTAATTTTGCAAAGTTAGTATCTATACTTGCAAGGTGAAGAAAGAACAAGTATAGAAAGGGTGTACATCATATGATATTAGATTATCGTAGTGCTGCAATTTTGCAACAAATGATGCAAGCGGATAGCTATACTTCTGTTGATCAATTGACAGAAGTACTACAAGTGTCGAAAAGAACAATTTATTATGATATGAAAAAAGTAGATGACTGGTTAATTACCGAACATCTAGAACCGATTCAATATGTTCGTCCGTTAGGATATTGTTTAGATAAGAAAACAAAACAAAAAGTAGCTCAAAAGTTACAAGGATTGATAACAGTTCAATATGAGTATTCTCCACAAGAACGAAAGGCGTGGCTTGCGTTATATTTATTAACGGAAGAAAAAAGAATTTTGCTGGAAGATTTAATAAAACTCATTCAAGTAAGCCGAAATACAACACTAGCTGATTTGAAAAAATTGAAAGCAGAGTTAGGAAAGTTCAAGTTATCTCTACAGTTTCACCGTAAGCAAGGGTATTACATTAAAGGAATGGAGCAAGGGAAGCGAAATGTATTAATAGCATATCTTTCACAGTTAATTGCAAAGCATGGCTGGGAATATGTAGTTTCTCATATGAGGAACATTGTGAATCATGGAGAAGGAGAAAAGAAGCAAACAGCACAAGACAAACTTCATGTAATAAAAGGTATTTTATCGAAGTGTGAGGAATTTTTGGGCGTTCAATATACAGACGAGGTGCTTGAGAATTTAAGCGTTTACATGTATTTGTTTTGTAGCCGTATTGTGAAAGGGCGATATATTGAAATGGAGGAAACTGAGAAAGCTGTTCTCCGCGAAACAAAGCATTTTCAAGCAGCTACCTATATTGGAACACAGTTTGAAAAATTGTTATATATAAAGTTTCCAAAGGATGAGATTTATTATATTACAACGCACTTATTGGGAGCAAAAGTGAACGCGCAGCAAAAAGAATATGAAAAGAATGATGTTCACGGCATTTGGCATATTGTCGATTGCATGATACAAGATTTTCAGCATTATGCTTGTGTCATATTCCGAGATTTTACAGGTCTTGCTTCTGACTTATATTTACATATGAAGCCAGCTTTCTATCGTGTGAAATATGGAATTGAAATTAAAAATCCATTATTGCAGATAATTCGAAACAGTTATGCGGAAGTATATCATTTAACAAAAAAAGTGGTTCATCATTTTGAACAATATGTAGGGAAAGAAATTTCAGAAGATGAAATTGCGTTTATTACGATGCATTTTAGCGCTTGGATGAGGAAAGAAGGAATCGTTCCCAGTCCGAGGAAAACAGCTTTACTTGTATGTCCAAATGGTATTGGTACGTCACGTATGTTGCAATATCAGCTAGAACAATTATTCTCAAATATGGATATTTTACAAGCAATCTCAAAGAGAGAATATGAATCTAATACATTTGATGTAGATTGTATTATTACAACTACTGAATTAGAGAAGGGATTGATACCTATTTTTATGGTAAATCCCATTTTGACAGATGCTGAAAAGGCATCCTTATTTCGAAAAGTGAATGCTACTTTATTTCGTGAGGATCAAAATGATTCAGCTGATATTATTATGCAGATGATTCACAAATATGCAGATGTGAGAGATGAACATGCTTTAAAAAGGGAACTGAGAGAATTTATAAGTGGACCAGTGCATTTCGGAAGAGAGGAGAAATACAAGCCGATGTTAAACGAGTTATTAACAAAAGAATATATTCAGCTTCAAGATCATGTTGATTCTTGGGAAGGTGCAATTCGAATTGCAGCAAAGCCGCTGTTACAAACGGAATATATTTCTGAAGAATATGTGCAAGAAATGATTGCAAATGTAAAAAAATTAGGTCCTTATATTGTCATTGCACCTAAAATAGCAATTCCTCATGCACGACCTGAATCAGGTGTGAAAAAATTAGGAATGAGCTTATTGCAATTAAAAGAAAGTGTTTCATTTTCTGAAAAACAAGAGCATGCGGTTAATTTAATTATTGTATTAGCTGCTATTGATAATGAAACGCATTTGAAGGCGTTGGCCCAATTAAGTGATATGTTATCACAACCTGAAAATGTCGATCTGTTAATTCGTTCAAATTCAAAAGAACAAATGCTAGAAATGATAGCGAAGTATTCAAATTAGGAGGAAGTTAAAATGAAAAAAATCTTAGTTGTATGCGGAAATGGATTAGGAAGTAGTTTTATTGTTGAAATGAATGTGAAGAAAATACTAGATGAACTTGGTTTACAAGCGGAAGTTTCGCATACAGATTTAGCATCGAGCAAATCTGAGCAAGCGGATTTATATTTAGGATCAAAAGATATTATTTGCAATTTAGAAGATGGTGTTCGTACTGTTGCTGGATTGACAAATATTTTAGATCAAAATGAAATTAAAGAAGCATTGCAAAAACACCTCATGTAACACAGTTGAATAAAGAGAAACTTTAATCAGTGGGATGATTTGATGTCCTACTGATTCTGAGCTGAAGGGGAGCGGTGCCATGTTTGATTTGATTATGAAAGACATTTTAGGACAACCAGCTATTTTAGTTGGATTATTTGCCATGTGTGGTTTATTGTTACAAAAGAAAAACTTTGCAGATACCGTATCTGGTACGCTTAAAACGATTATGGGATTTATCGTATTAGGTGGCGGAGCTACAATATTAACAGGTTCTTTAGATATTTTTGGTAAAATGTTTGACAAGGCATTCCATATTAAAGGGATTATTCCAAATAATGAAGCAATCGTTGCAATCGCACAGCAAACGTTAGGGAAAGAAACAGCATTTATTATGGTATTTGGGATGATTGTAAATTTATTGATTGCGCGATTTACGAAACTGAAATATGTATTTTTAACAGGGCACCATACACTTTTTATGGCCTGTTTAATTTCAGCTGTATTTTCTACAGCGGGACTAAAAGGTTTTTCACTTGTATTGATCGGATCCATTCTTTTAGGAGTACTGATGGTCATTTTTCCAGCACTATTACAGCCATATGTTAGAAAAATTACAGGTATGGATGATATTGCAATTGGACATTTTGGTTCTGTTGGTTATTTAGCGGCTGGTTTTGTTGGTAGCAAGTTTGGAAATAAAGAAAAATCTACAGAGCTAATTCAAGTACCGAAATCTTTAGGCTTTTTACGTGATACATCTGTTTCTATGTCACTAACAATGGCTGTTCTTTTCTTCATTGTTGCACCATTTGCTGGAAAGCAATTTATTGAAGCAGAGTTAAGTAATGGCCAAAACTTTTTAGTTTATTCTTTTATGCAAGCCATTACATTTGCAGCGGGAGTATATATTATTTTAGCAGGTGTTCGTATGTTAATTGCAGAAATTGTACCTGCATTTAAAGGAATTGCAGATAAGCTTGTGCCGAATGCAAAGCCAGCACTTGACTGTCCGACTATTTTCCCATTCGCACCAAACGCAGTTATTATTGGATTTTTAACAAGCTTCATTGCTGGATTACTATCTATGTTCATTTTACCTGTTATTGGTTTAAGTGTTATCGTACCAGGACTGATTCCTCATTTCTTTACAGGAGCAACAGCTGCTGTATTTGGAAATGCAACGGGAGGAAGAAGGGGAGCAATTTTAGGTTCATTTGTGAACGGATTATTAATTTCGTTCCTTCCAGCATTATTGTTGCCAGTATTAGGCGGATTAGGATTTGAAAATACAACATTTGGTGACTCTGATTTCGCTGTTATTGGTATTTTGATTAGCGAAATTACAAAATTATTTTAACTGAGGCAGAAAGAAAAGAGACTTGATTTTCTAATAAAGAAAATCAAGTCTCTTTCAATTAGATACGATGATCATGCCAGAAGTTTAATGGGAAGTGTTCGTCCTCTTTATAGCTTTCTAACTCGTATCCTTTTTCTTTTAAGCCTTTAATAATAGCAGGCACTGCTTTTACGGATTGTGGATGAATGTCATGCATAAGAATAACTTCCGTTGGCTTGTTTGCACCAGCAAGCACGTTTTGAACAATTTGAGCAGATGCTGCATCGACTGGCATTTTATTATATTTCCAGTCTAAAGAATCAATTGTCCAGTCCCACACTTTTAAGCCGTTTTCGACTACTTTATTGCGAAGAGCTTCATTTAATCCAGGCATAGATCCGTAAGATGGGCGTGTTAAAACTGGTGATTTTCCGATAACGCCGGCAATTAAGCCCTGATCCTCTTTCATTTCATCAACGTAACGACCTTCTGTGTAAAGTTTTTTGTAGTTATGCGTCATACTGTGCATACCAACATAATGACCTTCTGCGTGTTCACGTTTAACTAAATCAGGGAATGCTTTGACATTTGAACCGATTAGGAAAAATGTAGCTTTTGCATCTTCTTTTTTCAACATATCTAAAAGTTCAGCAGTGTATTTTCCAGGACCATCGTCAAATGTTAAGTAAGCGACTTTTCGAACTTGCCCGTTATATTGCTTCGGTGCTTCTTTCGGAGCAAGAGCTGTCTGAATTTCACTTACAAGTTGAACAGATTTTGCATCATCTTCTGTACTTGCATGAACAGCATTCCCTAATCCTAAAACCATTTCGGATAAAAAAATAGCCCCGATGCAAAGTAGCAGTACCCTTTTTACTAAAGTTGTCATTGGAATTCCATTGTGCATAATTTTCCTTCTCTCTATAAAAATTCTACTCTACTATATTAGCAATTTTAGGTAGGGAAATGCAAAGAAAGTTTATAAAAATTGTATAAGATTCTTTCATTTCGTCATTGTTATATGGTTAAGTGATAAGGGCTGAATAAAAAAGATAAGATCATCACTTTGAAAATTTCACATACCGTATTGTAAAAATAAAAATAGGAAATTTAGAAATAGCGTCGAATGTTTGTATGTATATAGAGAAAAAAGGAGAGAGAGAGATGAAAGCGATTGAGGCTGCACAAAACATAATCGAAGTTCGATTTCCAAATTGTGATGTTGCTTTATTAGGAGGTAGCGTTGCAAGAGGAGAAGAAACAATAACATCAGATCTCGACATCGTTGTATTAGATAGAAAGCTGCCGTCTTGTTATCGAGAATCATTCTTTTGCAACGGTTGGCCAGTTGAGGTGTTTGTACATAATTTTGAAACCTATAAACAATATTTTAAAAGTGATTGTGAGAGGGGAAGACCAACGCTTCCTCAACTTGTTTTAGAAGGCATTATGTTAAAGGGAGAAAAGGAAATCGTGTCACATGTGAAGAAGGAAGCGCAGCAATTATTAGAGAAAGGTCCTGAAACTTGGACAGAAGAAATAATTAGAAGAAAGCGCTATTTCCTTACAGACGCATTAGATGATTTTATTGGTGCAACAAAAAGGGAGGAGGAATTGTTTATTGCAAATCTCCTAGCAGATTTATTACATGAATTTGTACTGAGAGTAAATAGACAATGGGTTGGAAATTCAAAATGGTTTTTTCGTGTGTTAAGAAAATATGATGAAACATTTGCTGAAGCGTTTGTAGCGGCGTTTGATTATTTTTATAGAACTGGAGAAAAGAGAGAGCTTATTTATTTTATTGAACAAACATTAGATCGTTATGGAGGGAGATTGTTTGAAGGATTTTCGATTGGGAAAGATAGATAATCATAATATTATTATGTAAATTAATTGTTCGTTACTTAGTTTGATGAAGGGGTGAAAAGATATGATTCGTATTTTAACAAAAGAAGACGCGTTACAATATTGGGACTTGCGTTTACAAGCATTACAAATGAGTCCAGGTGCATTTGTAACCACTTACGAAGAAGCGCTACAAAAAGAAAAACCTCTTGAAGAGATTAAGCGAAATTTAAGTTCAAATACTAGTTACACATTTGGTGCTTTTCAGAACGATAATCAACTGGTAGGGGTAGTAACGTTATTGCTAGAGCAAAAAGCGGTATATAAGCACAAGGGCCATCTTGTTGCGATGTATGTTGATCATCGAAGTAGAGGAAGAGGAATTGCGAAAGCATTAATTGAAGCATTAATAGAAAAGGCAAAAGGAATAGACATAGAGCAAATCCATTTAGGAGTCGTTTCCGATAACAACGCAGCAAAGAAACTGTATCAATCTATCGGCTTTAGAACGTATGGAATAGAAAAAAATGCGCTAAAAATGAACGGTATGTACCATGATGACGAATATATGGTGTTATTTTTGTGAAGGAAAAAGATGATAAGGAAAGATTTGGATTTTTTCAGATTTTTCTTCGAATTGATTATGCTTCATTATATAGTAGAAGAAAAGTATAAGGGATTTTAGGATGAAAGCAATTGCAGCAGGGATATTGGCATCGTTTTTTCTTTGCCTTTACGTTTATTTTAAACCCCGCAATGGATTTACAGGGAGGAAGCTGGATTTGGAGTGCTTCTTTACGTTACTACTTTATGGTTCCATTACTATTTAGGAGTAATGTATAAAGGAAACTTAAAAGACCCTTTCAATGATCGATAGTAGCTCATTGAAAGGGGAATACTACTATCTTTTGAAAAAAGATACAGAGAGAAGTGGAAGCAATTCATTTCTTCATTTTAGTCAGTAAAGTTCCCGTACACATATAGTGAAGAAAGGTGATGTACAGCATGTTAGAACGAATTGAAAACATAGGACAAAACATGGTACATATATTGAAGTTTGCAGTTGGTCCCTCGGAGCTCAGTTTACAAAAAGCAATTCATTTTTATACAAAAAAACAGCAGGCCATATTATATAAATATGGAGAGTGTGCTTGTGTTGGAATGGAACTGATAGGTGAAAACAAAGCAAGATTATGTCATATTGCTGTTTCAAAAGCGAATCGTCATCAAGGACTTGCTTCTTATATGATAAAGGAAATCATTCGAATACATCAATTAGTCTACTTAGAAGCCGAAACAGACTATGAAGCAGTTGAGTTTTATAGAAAATGTGGATGGATTATTACAAGCTTAGGAGAAAAATATCCAGGTGTGGAAAGATTTCAGTGTTATTGGAAATGAATATTTCTTACATCTGAGCTGCTTGAGTAAAATAGGTATTTCGTTTTTATCCACAATAGGCGAGAATACTCCCACCTCAAGGAATGTGAAGGGCGTAGCCCAATGAGTAGGTGGGAGATGAATCGCCTTCGGATAGGGCGTGGTTTGTGCCACGTTAACGATCCGACACACGTAAACCTTTGCGGATAAGTTCATAAACTGCACCCGCAAAACTTGAGATATAGTTTTCCTTTTGATACTTTTCGATTTCTGCTACTAAATCAGCAGGGAACTTAATTAATTTTGAAATACGTTTCATGTTTTTCACTACCCTTTCAGTATATACTCGACACATTCTATATATTAAATATATAATTAGTATATACCAAGAAGGAGGTAGAAATCAATGTTGGTCAAAAAGGCATACAAATTCCGTATCTACCCGAATAAAGAACAAGAAATACTGATTGCGAAAACAATCGGATGTTCTCGGTTTGTATTCAATCACTTTTTAGAGAAGTGGAATAACGTATACAAAGAGACAGGCAAAGGATTAACATATAATTCTTGTTCAGATAAACTCACATAGTTGAAAAAGGAATTAGTATGGCTAAAAGAAGTTGATAGCATTGCCCTTCTTCAATCATCACTGAAAAACCTTGCTGATTCGTATGCTCGATTCTTCAAGAAACAAAACAAAGCACCACGTTTCAAGTCTAAAAAGAATAAAGTGCAATCCTACACAACAAAGCATGTGAATGGAAATATTGCCATTGTAGACAACAAAATCAAGTTACCTAAACTTGGATTTGTTAGGTTTGCGAAAAGTCGTGAAGTAGAAGGACGTATTCTTCATGCTACAATGAGAAGAAATCCAAGTGGTAAGTATTTTGTATCCATTCTTGCTGAAACAAACGTTCAAGGACTTCCTAAAACTGGGTCGTCTGTTGGTGTGGATGTGGGTCTGAAAGATTTTGCGATTCTTTCAACGGGAGAAGTATTTAGCAATCCTAAATGGTTTCGCAAACTGGAAGAAAAATTAGCGAAAGCACAGCGTGTTCTTTCCAGACGACAGGAATTGGCATTAAAACGAAAATGTAAACTGGATGAAGCAAAAAACTATCAAAAGCAAAAACGTAAAGTAGCTTGCATCCATGAGAACATCATGAATGCAAGAACAGACTATTTGCAAAAAATCTCTACTTATATTGTCAAAAACCACGACATCATTGGTATGGAAGATTTGCAAGTGTCAAATATGTTGAAGAATCATAAGTTAGCTAAAGCCATTAGTGAAGTGAGTTGGTCGCAATTCAGAACGATGTTAGCGTACAAGGCAAGATGGTACGGTAAACAAGTAGTTACTGTATCTAAAACATTTGCAAGTTCTCAATTGTGTTCAGTTTGTGGCTACCAAAATAAAGACGTTAAGAATCTTAAACTTAGAGAATGGACTTGCCCTAAATGTAATAGTCATCACGATAGAGATATTAACGCAGGACAAAATCTTAAAAATGAAGCAATAAGACTTCTAACCGTAGGGACTACGGGGATATCCTAATCAATAACTAACCGATAGGTTGGTGTTCTTAGGAATCTCCCACTTCAAACAGACCGTAAGGTCGTTAAGTGGTGAGTAGTTCAATATTAAGTCATAACAGTACGTTCCTAAAGTACTTTACATACACTTTAGGAGAGTATTTTTTTCAGCGTCTCTAAATTTACTTTTCACAATATACATGATAAGAATTTTATCTTCTAACAGATAAAAAATTAAGAAAAATATGATGAAATGTAAAATATGAGTTTATGTAAGATTTACGATAAAATGACCGGAGGAATCATGATGAAAATAAATGATATAGTAGCGGAAACAGATTTCCCAAATACCATTGAAACGATCACAAATGATTTAAGGAAATTAGGGATACAGAAAGGAATGACAGTGATTGTACATTCTTCGCTTAGTTCAATAGGATGGGTGTGCGGTGGAGCAGTTGCGGTGGTGGAAGCATTAATGAACGTAATTACGGAAGAGGGAACGATTGTAATGCCAACGCAAACATCTGATTTGTCGGATCCAAAAAATTGGGCTCGACCACCAGTTCCAAAAAACTGGTGGTCCATAATTCGTGAGAATGTGCCTGCCTTTCATCCGGATATTACTCCAACAAGAGCGATGGGGAAAATTGTAGAGTGTTTTCGTACATACCCAAATGTAAAGCGAAGTAGTCATCCGTTAAATAGTTTCGCTGCTTGGGGGAAACATGCAGAATGGATTACAGCGGACCATTCACTGTCATTTAGTTTCGGTGAAGCATCTCCATTAAAGAAAATATATGATTTAGATGGATATGTATTATTAATAGGAGTTGGCTATGATTCGAATACATCTATTCATTTATCAGAAATACGTGCTGGGGCGTGTGAATTTATAAAAGAAGGAGCGCCTATTATTGAAAATGGGGTTAGCGTCTGGAAAGAGTTTGATGAAATAGACTATGACCCTGAACCATTTGTTAAGATTGGGACAGAATTTGAACAAACAAATGCTGTTCAAATTGGAAAGATTGGAAATGCAACGTGCAGAGTCATGAAGCAGAGAGAGATTATCGATTATAGTACAGCGTGGCTTCGCTCGAAAAATAAGTAAGGGATGATTCAAATGAAGGGGAAAAAGATAATAATTACAAGCGGTGGTTGTCTGGAAAAATGGGATCAAGTGCGCGGACATACAAATTTAGCAAAAGGAACAATCGGAAGGCTACTTGCAGAAGAAGCGATGGAAAAAGGAGCACATGTTATATATTTACATGGCTATTTTGCTGAAAAACCGGTCGCAACAAATGTACAATTAGAATTACATCCTTTTGAAGGAATTATCGATTTACAGAATAAAATGAAAAGCATTATGACCCATGACAAAATTGACGCTGTTATTATGGCTGCGGCTGGATCGGATTGGATTGTTGAAAAAATTTGTGATCAAGAAGGAAATGTACTTAACATGAACGGAAAGATTTCTAGTGATATAGCGCCAGTCATTCATTTTCAAAAAGCACCTAAAATATTAAAACAAATTAAACAATGGGATCCAGAAACGCTTTTAGTTGGATTTAAACTTGAAAGCGATATCAGTGAAGAGGAATTAATTCAGCGTGCCAGCATGAGAATGAAAGACGCAAAGGCCAATATAATGATTGCCAACTCATCGCATTCGTTACATTCACGCGGAGCTTATCATTATGTAATTGGAGAAGATGGCTATGTCCAGCTATGTGAGGGAAAAGATGAGACTGCCAAAGAGATTATAAAACGTCTAGCCTACTTATGTTCCTCTAGAGAAAGAAGCTTTAGTAAATAATATAAATGGGGGTACGTATATGGAGCCATTATTAAAAGAAGCGATTCGCTTGCGAATGGAAAGGGAATAAAAGGTGGGATGATATGAATCAAGCTATTGCATATAAGAGAAGTTTTGTTGATTTTCTATTTTACTCCTGTGAATAATTGGATATAATCCTCTCAAAACAAAGTTGACTTATCGGAAAGGTTTGTATAATATATAGTTAATTCAATAATATATTGCTGATTGGAAAAACCAAAGGCATTTCATTCATTTATGAAATGCCTTTGGTTTTTTTGTTATATCATTTCTTAATTCATTCATTTTAAGGAGGGCGAATGTGTGACAGTTTCCATTCAAGGCGTTACGAAATCTTTTGTGAAATCCTCTGGAAGTGTTCGAGTGTTAGAGGATATTCAGTTACAAATAAATAAAGGAGATTTTGTAACTATAATTGGCCCAAGCGGGTGTGGAAAAAGTACTTTATTAAAGATTGTAGCAGGGTTAGATAATGATTTTATTGGTGAAGTTTTTATTGATAGAGAACAAGTGACAGCACCAAGTATGAAACAAGGATTTATTTTTCAAGAGCATCGTTTGTTTCCATGGCTTACAGTTGAAGAAAATATTGCAGCTGATTTATCACTTAGACAATTAGAGGTACAAAGACAAGTGAAGGAATGGATTGAAGTCGTTCGACTCAAAGGATTTGAAAAGTCTTATCCAAAAGAGATATCCGGTGGTATGTCACAAAGAGTTGCCATTGCAAGAGCACTATTACGAAATCCCAATGTATTACTACTAGATGAACCATTTGGTGCGCTAGATGCATTCACGAGAACGCATCTACAAGATGTGTTACTAAATATTTGGAAGCAAAAGAAGACAACAATGATTTTAGTTACGCATGACATAGATGAAGCAATTTATCTTTCCAATCGGGTTGTCATTATGAGTCATAGACCTGGAACAATAAAGAAAGTGATCTCTAATCCATTACCATATCCACGGAGTAAGACTTCTTCATTATTCCAACAATTTCGAACGAAAGTTTTAAAAGAGTTTGAGTATGGAGAACTTACGACTAAAAGTGTGTAAGGAGGGAAGGCTGGTGCAGAATAAAAAGAATATATTGATTTATTTCACTTTAGGAATACTCCTTTTATTGACGGGGTGTCAAAGCAAGGCAGTAAGTGAAAAAAATGAGAAGGGAGATCTAACAATTCAAATTGGTATACAGCAAGGGTTAAGTCCACTATTACTCGCACAGAAAAAGGGATGGTTTGAAGAAGAGTTTGAAAAAGTTGGTGTAAAAGTAAAGTGGACGGAATTTCAAAGTGGTCCTCCTTATTTTGAAGCGATTGCCTCAAATCGTTTAGACTTTGGGGAAGTTGGAAACTCACCGGTTATCTCCGCACAAGCTGCGAATATTGAATTCACAGAAATTGCAAATACGAGCTATGCAAGAAAAGGTACAGGGATTCTTGTGAAAAAAGATAGCAAAATTACAAGTATAAAAGATTTAAAAGGGAAAAAAGTTGCCGTGGCAAAAGGAAGTAGCGCATTTAATTTATTATACCGTGCGTTAGAGAAAGAAGGATTAGATGCAAAAGATGTCGGTGTTATTCAGCTACAACCTGATGAAGCACAGCCAGCTTTTGAATCAGGATCGGTAGATGCATGGGCAATCTGGGATCCATTTATATCATTACATACATTAAAAAAGGGGGCAAAGGTGATTGTAGATGGTGATACATTAAACATCCCATCACCAGAATTTATTGTTGCAAGAACAAAGTTTGCGAAAGAACACCCAGAACTCGTTGTGACGTTTCTGAAAGTATATGAAAAAGCGCGAGTGTGGCAGGAGTCTCATTTTGAAGAGGCAGTCAATATTTATGCTTCCGCAAAGAAAATTGATCCTGAAATTGTAAAAGAAGTATTTCATCACGACAAACCTATTTTAGTACCAATTACGAAAGACATTATAAAAGAACAGCAAAAGACGGCTGATTTTCAATATAAACTGCATTCTATTAAAAAGAAAATTAAGCCTGCCGAAGTTGTAGATAATACGTATATTGAAAAAGCATTGAAATCGGAGTAAAGGGGTGTTAGAAAATGGAAGGCGCGAAAACGATAGTTGAGACAGCAGAAGTAAAACTAGCTCAAAAGCAAGAAATGGCTCATTCTCGTAAAAAGAATGTTTCTCTCTTGATACGAGCAATTATTATACCGACTATCGTATTGCTGATTTGGCAATTCGCAGGATTTTTGGAGCTTGTTTCTAAAACAGTTTTACCGACACCGTGGGATATTTTTCTAGCTTTTCAGAGCCTTGTTCAGACGGGGGAATTGTTTAATCATTTAAGTATTAGTGTGTTTCGAGCAGCTGTTGGCTTTTTCATTGGCGGTAGTCTAGGGGTTGTTTTAGGAACAATTGTTGGTTTTTCAACAAGAAGCGAGCAATATTTAGATCCTTCGATACAAATGCTCAGAACTGTACCACATTTAGCTGTGGCACCATTATTTGTTTTATGGTTTGGGTTTGGCGAAACATCAAAAGTATTACTGATTGCCGATGGGGCTTTTTTTCCTTTATATGTGAATACGTTTTTAGGAATTCGTGGTGTAGACTCCAAGTTATTTGATGTTGCTAGAGTATTAGAATTTAGTAAAAGGAAGTTAATTACAAAGCTCATTATACCGGCTGCCTTACCAAATTTATTATTAGGTGCCAGATTATCTCTAGGTGTTGCATGGGTGAGCTTAGTGGTAGCGGAACTT
This sequence comes from Bacillus cytotoxicus NVH 391-98, assembly GCF_000017425.1. GTDB lineage: Bacteria > Bacillota > Bacilli > Bacillales > Bacillaceae_G > Bacillus_A > Bacillus_A cytotoxicus. Next base: position 2,098,709 of record NC_009674.1, on the reverse strand, counting down.
ATGGGCTCAACGGAAGGAATTGGCTATATGATTATGGATGCGAGACAATTTTCTAATACAGATATTGTTTTTGTAGGAATTATTATTTTTGCATTTGTAGGGAAATTTTCAGATTCACTCGTTCGTTTATTGGAAGTGAGATGTTTGAAATGGAGGGATAATTATAAAGGAGAGTCTGGAGTTTAAAGAGTCGAATCGGAAATGAATCAGAGTATATATAGTGAGATTTTTATAAGTCGCAAGTTAAAGGAGAACGTAAAACGAAAAAGGGGTGTATGAAGAAATGGAAATATTATGGTTTATTCCAGCTTATGGTGATGGCAGGTATTTAGGTACGACAAAAAGAGGGAGAGCTGCTGAATACGGATATTATAAGCAAGTTGCACAAGCAGCTGATTATTTAGGATATAGCGGTGTATTACTTCCTACGGGACAAGGATGTGAAGACCCTTGGGTGTTAGCTTCAGCACTTGCTGCTGAAACGGAAAAATTACGTTTTTTAGTTGCGGTAAGGCCAGGGATTATGTCACCAACAGTTGCAGCGAGAATGGCGTCAACATTTGATCGGATTTCAGATGGACGTCTTCTTATTAATGTTGTAGCGGGAGGAGATCCAGTTGAACTACAGGGAGATGGCCTATTTTTAGATCATGATGCAAGGTATGATGCTACAGATGAGTTTTTAAAGGTTTGGAAATCAGTTTTGCAAGGGGAACAAGTCTCTTTAGAAGGAGAATATATTCAAGTAAAAGATAGTAAAGTTGTGTTTCCACCTGTTCAATCTCCGCATCCGCCGATTTACTTTGGTGGATCATCAGATGCTGGAAAAGCTGTAGCAGCAGAACATTGTGATGTATATTTAACATGGGGAGAACAGCCAGCGCAGGTAGAACAAAAAATAAAAGAAGTAAAAAAATTGGCGGAAGCAAAAGGGCGTACAGTTCGCTTCGGTATCCGGTTACATGTCATCGTAAGAGAGACAGAAGAAGAAGCTTGGAAAGATGCGGAACGATGTATTCAATATGTAGACGATGCCACAATTGAACTCGCTCAAAAAACATTTGCACGTTATGAATCAGTTGGACAAAAGCGTATGACACGTTTAAATAAAGGAACGAGAGAGGCCTTGGAGATTAGCCCGAATTTATGGGCTGGTATTGGATTAATACGGGGAGGCGCTGGAACAGCTCTTGTTGGGGATCCACATACAGTGGCGAAGAGAATAAAAGAATATGAAGAACTAGGTATAGATACATTTATTTTATCTGGTTACCCACATTTAGAAGAAGCCTATCAAGTAGCTGAACTGCTATTTCCGCTTTTACCGGTATCCCAAAATGAGAAAGATAAAATTGTTGGAGAAATGATTGCGGATGCCTATGCATTAGAAAAGAAATAATTGAGTAATAAAAACAAACCGGCAAGCTGCTATCTTGCCGGTTTTCATCGTAAAAGACGAAAAAATATGATAAAATAAAAAGGTAACTTATGGTATGGTTGGGTGTTCAATTATCACTTCTCCACATAGAAGGGGGGTGATAATTTGTGAGCGAGATTACGTTACTACTGCAAGGTGGATTATTTCTCGTTGCATTGCTGACGTTCGTTGTCGTTTTAATTGACAAGCTCAAAAAATAACAACCCATCTATGCCAATAGAATATGGGTTGTTATATTCATAAGAAACAAATAGGATAAATGAACAATCCAATCTGTCAAGTTACGTTGACTAGTGTGTAGCCGCACACTAGTCTTTTTTATTTATATACAATTTTTATTGTTTTATGTGATTGTATTGTTCTTTTCATACTCATTATACCATAGTGCCTTTTTATCAAGAAAGGAGAGCGTATGTTCTAGTTTTGAATACTTATGATGAAATATGTGTAGATGGTCTTTTTTCCATAAATAAATGATTCATGTATTCTTTTAAACTTTCTATGTAGAATGATTGGTTTTGAACATCATTCACACCAATCATTGGAGAAGGGAGATGATACGCTTTTTGAGAAAGATGAACAACAACATCAAAAATATTAAATAGACGGACGAAGCAGAATAAACCGTCTGTATCACTTAATAAAATAAAGTAGTGATTGTCACTTTTTGTATTTAATGTATTCCATAACGAACTTTTACTTAAGTCGCGAACAATACTTTTTTCCTTTAATTCAAAGAAGTCCGCGTTGGATAGAATGGCGGAAATTTCAATTGCATCCGGGTCATAAAAATAGCCATCTATTGTTTGAACAGCGAAAGTGTAAGCCATTTTTAAAATGCTCATTTTATATTTTCGATTATCCAAAAGTAATTCACGTTGAATGGAGCTGGCCACTTTTGTAACGCGTTCTTCTTTCCAAATTTCATTATGTAGTGAAATATCGTGTTTTTTACATAGTTTCATAATAAGTGAGTTAGAATAATGAATTTCATCTTTTGTCTCGGTAACGTCTGTTTCCGCCGCAGCTAATTCTTGTCCATATTCTTTTATGTAAAGAGGAGAGTCAAGTTGTTGTTTCATTTGTTCAATTTTATATTGGCTAAGTTTATGTCTAATTAATGGGCGATCAACATGTATTGTAAGATGTTCATGGCAGGAATCACAAACTGAATTTGTGAAATAATATCCACATAATATCTCTGGAATGACGTGTTGTTCACTAAGTTCTTTCGTTTCTTTTCGGCAAATGATACATTGCGCCATATTTATCACCTTTATCTACAAATTTGTATGTAATCTAATTTCATTGTAGTGTATTTGATGGTATTTTGGAATATTGTAATTAAAAATATTATGTGAAATTCACACTTAGTTTGGTACAATAAGGAGAGGTGCTAGTTTAAAGGAGGCCATTTTTTTGAAATCGAAAGTGCACTTTTGGACATTGGAAGTGCTGATGGTTGTAGGAATTATATTTATTTGCACAAAAATATCGTTTTTATTTCAACCAATTGGCATATTTATTTCAACTTTATTTTTCCCAATCTTAATTGCTTTGTTTCTATATTTTATATTCAATCCTGTGTTAGTATTTTTAGAGAATCAAAAAGTTCCTAGAAATTTAGCAGTTTTACTGTTGTATGTTTTTATTATTACATTAACTGCAGTGGCAATTGGTGTAGTTGTTCCGACAGTTTCACAACAGCTAATGGAATTAGTGAAAAACTTACCAAATTACATTAAGGAGGGAAAAATATACATACAAGAACTATCTCATCATAGGCTATTTGAATGGCTGACTACACAAGATTACATTTCTATTGAAACAATTGAAAAAAATGCAGTGGAATATTTGAAAGATATACCAAATACGATTACGTCGAGTGCAACGGCTTTATTTGGTATCATTACAAATGTCGCGTTAGTTATATTTACTGTACCATTTATCCTGTTTTACATGTTCAAAGATGGACATGCTTTTCCTAGAAAGGCTGTTAGCTTTTTGCCAGAATCGTACCGTGAAGAAGGACTGCGTATTATAAAAGAAACAAATGAAACTTTATCTGCATATATACAAGGACAAGCACTTGTTTGTTTATTTGTAGGAGCATTTACATTTATCGGATATTTCATTATTGGATTGCCGTATGCATTCATTTTAGGAATCATAGCGGCATTCACAAACATTATTCCAAACTTAGGTCCATTTATTGGAGCTGCACCCGCTGTTATTGTTGGATTATTTGTATCGCCAATGCAAGCTGTTTGGGTAATCTTAGTTGTAACGATTGTTCAACAATTTGAAAGTAACATTATTTCACCGCGTATTATGAGTTCGAAGTTGAACATTCATCCTTTGACAGTTATCGTATTAATCTTAGGAGTAGGGAACTTTGCTGGAATTATTGGAATGATTTTAGCTGTGCCAGCTTATGCGGTTACAAAAACAGTTGTTTCTAATTTAGTAAGATTATTTAAGACGAAACGGAGTAGCCGAAAATAGAATAAAGTAAGGGTGATACACCTATAAGGAGGTGTATCTTTTTTTTTGATTAAAAACTATATTTATTATAAAATTTTTATATATTTAATCCCGACTCTTTAGGATAATAAGTTGGTAACTGCCTTCATTGGTGAAAAGGGGATTTTATTTTCTGGCTAAGTGGAATCCCTCTCTATAATCCAAATCATTTTTTCACAACGTGCTATGAACATCTTAACTCTCTCCTTTCTTTATTAACTTATATGATTTTTTATAAGAATCTGCAATAGGTACTTCGGCGATTACGAATTTCCTCAACAATTTTTTTATATTGTTGTTCTTGCTTCACTTCTACTTCAGATAAAGGTCTCTTTTGAATTGAAATCGTTAAAAAGAATACTTTAAATTTCATACTTGAATTCCTCCATCCTAAAAGAATTTATAAGCGACTACAGTAAAGGCTTTGGCGTATTTTTATGTCATTGACTGCCTTATGAATTTGTTGTTCATGCAACAATTCAGATTTTGAGAGCTTATTTTTTTGTATAATAATGGTCAAAAAGAATATTTTAAATTTCATTAGAGATTGCTCCTTTTCAATTTAATACATTTGAGTATAGTACAAACTTTTACGGTCGATTATTTCCTCCATCGTTTGTTTTAACTGCTGTTTTCGCAAAATCTCTTCTTCAGACAATGTTCTTTTCTGAAGGGTAATTGTAAAAAAGAAGATATGAAAGGTCATAGGTGAATGAATTCCTCCTTTCGAAAAGGAATTATAGATGATCACAATAAAGTGTTTGACGCTCTTTCATTTCATTCATAGCATTTTCAATCTGCTCATGATGAGCTAAATCAGCTTCAGAAGTCGTAGTTCTTTGAATCGTAATACTTAAAAACAATACGCGAAAAGTCATCAAATGTTGCTCCTTTCTTTAAAAAATAATGTAAGAGACTAAAAAATCGCACAAAAAAGCCACAGGAAGATATAGTACTCCTATGGCTGAGCGTGAAAAAGCCACAGGAAAGTATACGACCTCCTGTGGCGAATGTATGAGTTAAAAATAAAAGGCGATTTTTAATTCTCCATTAGGTTGGCCGAATAATTATGAAATTGGAAAACAGATGCAACAACATGTAATTGTAATCTTGACATTTCATTCGACCTCCTTTTAGAATATTTTTCCTACGCTAATAAGTATATACAATAAATGGATAAAAGTAAACAGAAAAAGTGAAAATTTTTAATTTTGATAAAAATGTATATATTTTGCGGTGGGGGATTCTAGAATACGATTTATATAGAAAAGGCATGGAAGAACTAACGCGTAAGGGCGAATTTCGAGAGGATTACATGCTATATATGGAATATATGCTGTTTTTTATCTGGATTTCTTATCTTGTAATAGTTTTATAAAAGGGAGAAAGAAACAAGTCGGTTAAGATTTCTTGCATTAGGACCAAGTAACAAATGTAGAAAGTGTTCATGAACAATAAAATTGTTTAAAAATAAGAACATAAAAGGGTTTAAGTTATATTTTTCTATATTATGTATAATAGGCGTATAGAATATTCGATTATCGCACGTTTCACAAACATGCAGTATGGAGGAGAAAATGAAAATAATAGAGCTACCCATTGAATTTAATAGGCAAAAAAATTACATTTATCCTAGCTTAATTATATTGAATAATGAACTAACTTTGGTCGATACAGGGTATACAAATTCCCTGTCTTTAATTGAAAACGAAATTTTAAAAAATGGATACGAAGTGAAGAATTTAAAGAATATAATCATTACTCACTATGATGATGATCATATAGGCTCCCTTTATGATTTCAAGGAAAAATATCCTTGGATTAACATTATAGCTAGTGAAAGGGAATCAAAATACATTAGTGGTGAAATAAAGTCAGAGAGATTAGTTCAAGCTGAGGAAATGCTTGAACATATGACAATTAAAGAAATCGAATTTGGTAAATGGTTTGTACAACAATTAAAGAATTTGAAGCATGTTTCAATTGATGAAAAGGTACATGATGGCGATATGATTCTAGATAACAAATGTAGAATAGTAGCAACGCCGGGGCATACTTCAGGGCATATTTCATTGTATTTTCCAAGTTTAAAAAGTGTAATTACAGGTGATGCAGCTGTTAATGAGGATGATGAATTAATCATTGCCAATCCACAATTCTGTTTAAACATTGAGAAAGCGCAACAGTCTTTGAGAAAGATTAAAAATCTTAAAGCTGAAACTTACTATTGTTATCATGGGGGGAAAGTCACTTTATAATTTAGGGCTAAACGTAGATATCAACTTGCGCCTATACTGTCTAACTGAACCTTTCGTTATTTTCACTTCTACAGTGCCTTATAACTAGCGATCTGGGTGTAACAACCTGCGTGAAATTCACCTATGAAATATGCTCTTCTAATCATTTTTGGATAATGGATTAACGTTTTGTTTTGTATTAGATATACATTTCACAACATCTAGAAAAATCAATTAAAAGACAGCTTTGATTTTTGATAGAAGTCTTCGCATCATTTTAGTGATTTATATACAGTCTCAAGAATCCAACATACTGAAACTACTCTTATAAGGGAGGGGGAGTATGTAAGTTTTTTGTGCGAACTCGAGGTTCTAGAGCTGTTCCGACCTAGTCTATTATAAAAAATAGTAGCACAAGCGATGATTGTGCTACTAATCTTAGTATATTTGTATTGATTTTTCGTATATATGTGTTACAATGGAAAAACGCTCATTGCTTATTTTTAAAAAACTCAATATATATCCAATATAATTATATCAAAAATGGCGAGTGATTGTCAAACTTTTTGTTGAAATTTATATTGTACAAGATGATGAGCAGAAGAATGGCTGATAAGGAGTGGCGATATGGAGAAAACAAAGCAAGAATGGAAGCAGGAGCAGCAGCGCGTGGATGAGGTAGTAAGCAAAGTTAGAACGCGTATAGATTCGTTAGAGCAGTATGTAAGTACAGTAACAAAAGATGTTGTTCAAATACGCAAACATTTTTGGGATGATGTAACAGTGAATGTTGATAATATAGAAGAAGCTGTAGAAACAGCGGCGAGTATAAAGCAACAAGCGGAGTTATTATCAGAACGAGAGCAAAGCCATCGTCATATATCGAGTCAACTAAAAGGATTACAACGATTACAGCAGTCGCCATATTTTGGACGGATTGATTTTATAGAAGATGGTGAAGACAAGAAAGAGTCTATATATTTAGGGATTCACTCATTTTATGATGAAAGTACAGAACAGTTCCTTGTTTATGATTGGCGGGCACCTATTTCTAGTTTGTATTATGATTATTCGTTAGGAAGAGCGAAGTATAGCGCACCTCATGAAACGATTTCTGGAGAGATGACTTTAAAACGTCAATATGTTATCCGTGGTGGTAAAATTCAGAATATGTTTGATACAGCAGTTACTATTGGGGATACGATGCTGCAAGAAGTACTTGGGAATCATGCGAATACACAAATGAAAAGTATTGTATCGACTATACAAAAGGAACAAAATCAAATCATTCGAAATGAAACAAGTCGCTTACTTATTGTGCAAGGTGCAGCTGGAAGTGGAAAAACATCAGCAGCATTACAGCGCATCGCATATTTGCTATATCGTTATCGGGATACATTACATGCGAATCAGATTGTTCTTTTTTCTCCAAATGCAATGTTCAATAGTTATATTTCTACTGTTTTGCCAGAGCTTGGGGAAGAGAATGTGAAACAAACGACGTTTCAAAAGTATTTAGAGGATCATATCGAAAGAGAGTTTGAAGTAGAAGATCCATTTACGCAAATGGAGTATGTATTAACAAAAATAGAAGATGACAATTACAAGGTTCGGTTAGAAGGGATAAAGTATAAAGCTAGTTTACAATTTATTACTGCAATGGATCGGTATATCACATTTTTAAAACAAGAAGGCATGCAATTTAAAGATATTCAGTTTAAAGGGAAAGTTATTATTTCGAAAGAGCAAATAAAAGAGAAGTTTTATGAATTTGACTCGGCAATACGTATTCCGAATCGAATCAAACTGATCTCCGAGTGGTTATTAAAAGAACTAAGGAAAAAAGAAAAAGTAGAAAGAAAAAAGCTGTGGGTAGAGGAAGAAATACAGTTATTAGACAAAGAAACATATTTAAAAGTTCATCAACAACTGCAGAAGGAAAAGGCATATTCTGGCGGTACATTTAATGAATTTGAAAGAGAACAAAGTATGTTAGCGGATATGGTTGTGAAAGAACATTTTATACCGCTTCGAAGACGGGTAAAGAAATTACAATTTATTCATACGAAAGCGTTATACACACAACTATTTCAAGACCCTAACTATATAACTCAATTTTTAGATCGCGAAGAACTACCAGAGAACTGGTGGGCAATATGCAAACAAACAGTGGAGAAAGTGAAGCATTTTTATATGCCGTATGAAGATGCAACGCCGTACTTATACATGAAAGATCAAATACAAGAATTGCAAAGAAATACAGCTGTAAAACATATATTTATTGATGAAGCGCAGGATTATTCGACATTCCAATATGCATTTTTAAAACGTATATTTCCACATACAAAAATGACAATACTTGGTGATTTTAATCAAACTATTTATGAACAAGCGACAAATCATTTATTTTCACAATTAAATGATTTATATGGTGAAGAGCGCAGTGAAAAAATTGTGTTGAAACGCAGCTATCGATCTACAAAACAAATTATTGAATTTACCAAACAGTTTATTCCGCATAGCGAAGAAATTGAACCATTTGAACGAGATGGGCGCAAGCCGGTAATGATTGAAGTGAAAGAATGGGAGAAATATGATAAGCAAATTGCAGAGGGAATAGATGATTTAAAGAAGAGAGGGCACCGAACAATTGCGGTTATTTGTAAAACAGAAGAAGAAAGTAAAGTAGTCTATAATCGCTTTCAGCAACTTCAAAACGTTCATCTTATAAAGAAGGAAACGAGTTCGTTTGATAGTGGTATTCTAGTGATTCCATCCTATTTATCAAAAGGGATAGAATTCGATGCAGTTATCATTTATGATGCATCACAGTATAAACGAGAAAAGGAACGAAATTTATTTTACACGGTGTGTACACGTGCGATGCATGAATTAATGATTTACAATAAAGGAGAAATCAATCCGTTTTTACAATCTGTTTCACAAAAGAAATATGAGCTTGAAAGTTAAAAAAGCTGGCATAAGTCAGCTTTTTTTCGTTTGTACGCTAAGCAAAGCACCAATTGCACCGCTATAACCGTGATCTTGTAAGAAAATGGGTCGTTTATTTTGATACTTTGTGTAATGTTCAATAATGTTTTGTAGCTGTGTATTGTTAGATAAGGTAGAGCCGATATAAACGATATCATTTATGTTTTTTGCCTCAGCAAATTGAAGACTTAATGCGGTAACGACTTCGCCAACAAGACCTTGCAGGGTGGCAAGTAAATCTGAATGCGTATAGTTTAAATCTGTCATTGCTGCTTTCCCGAAATTACTAGCTGTTAAATGGTAATCAATAGGTGAGAGTGCGCCGCTATAAATATCTCCAACTGTTATATCAAGGGTATTTCTGTTCCCTTGTTTTGCATGATGGAGCACTTGATCAAAACTTTCTATATTTGTTAATAATTTTGCTAGTCCCATGATTGTGCCACCGCCAACGCCAGTTCCTCCTGCGCGAACATATTGTTTATCATGGATGTAGTGAATTGAAGTACCTGTGCCGATATTTGTTAAAACAAAATTGTTTAGGGAGAGAGTTTCTTTTTTAAAAAGAAACTGCACACCTTGGAGGGTAGCTTCAAATTCATTTGCATATATCGTTTCGTATTGATTCGCAAGTAATGTTTGTAATTGTTCACCTTTTCCACCTGTTATACATAACTTCGTAATTGTTTCGTTTTGATGAAGCCACTTTTTCATGTTTTCTTGCTCATAAGAATAAAATTTCTTAAAAGATATTGTCTTATTGCTTTCAAAGTAAGCAATTTTTGTTAATGTTCCTCCAGCATCAATACCGACAACACTTTCCATTTTTTTAACCCCTTCTTATGTATTTCAAATTATTATTGTTTCGCTTTGTAGATTAATAGTTTTTCAGTTGTAACAATCAATTGATCGTTTACAGTTGCTGTCCGAGCATAAAGCCTCGGCGATTTCGTATTACTTCATAATGTAATATAACCGTATCACTAAGGAATGCTTTTCCGTGAAACTGTACACCGTCTAATGATGAAAGAAAACCCAATCCATCAGAGTCACTTGTATCGATATTTGTAACCTTTTACAGATTGTCCTTCTTTTATATCTACAATATGATCAATCATTAAGAATGGATAGCGGTGGGGAAGCGTACCTTTCATAGTTAAACCTCCATGTAAAAGGGTCTCTCCTGCTATGAGAAAGCAGAAGAGTTGATATTAATTTTTAACAAGTGCATTTTCTTTTTTGGAAGAGAAAATCCCGCTATTTTTAATATTTTCAACGACTTGTTGTAGAACCTCTTGATCTTGGACGAGTGCGATGCGGACAAAGCCTTCACCATGTGGTCCAAAAGCATGACCAGGGGTTACAACAACATTTGCACGGTCCATTAACGCATATGCGAATTGTAAGGAGGTCCAGCCATCTGGTATTTCTGCCCATACAAACATGCTGCCAGCAGGTTTCTCAACGTTCCAGCCAAAAGAAGCAAAACCGTCAATTAAAGTATTGCGGCGCTCTTGATAGATAATCCGGTTTTTCGAACAAAATTCCGCTCCTTGGCGCAAAGCAACCGCGGCAGCTTTTTGAATGGGTAAGAAAACACCGTAATCTGTATTGGATTTAAATTGAGTAAGGGCTCTCACAATTTCTTCATTGCCAATCATATATCCGATGCGACTTCCTGCTAAACTATAACTTTTGGATAGGGAATTGATTTCTACCCCTACTTCTTTAGCACCAGGAACAGATAAAAAACTAATTGGTTTTTGATTATCGTAATAAAATTCAGCGTAAGCAAAATCATGAACAACAATGATATGATGTTTTTTAGAAAATGCGATTACTTCTTTAAAGAAGTCTTCGTGTGCCATTGCTGGAACTGGATTTCCTGGGAAGTTTAATATCATCATTTTTGCCTTTTTAGCAATTTCTTCGGGAATCTCTTGTAGATTAGGTAAAAAGTCGTTTTCTTTCTTTAACGGCATGAAATATGGAGTAGCACCAGCCATTTGTATTCCTGTCTCATAAGCTGTATATCCAGGGTCAGGAACTAAAATAAGATCTCCAGGATTTGCAAAGACCATAGGTAAGTGCACTAAACCATCTTGAGATCCCATTAATAACAACACTTCACGATCAGGATCTAATGTGACATTGTGACTTGCATGATAATATTCCGTTACCGCTTGATGAAAGTCTTCAACTCCTGTCAAAGTATAACCGTAATTTTCTTTTTCATTTGCTGCATGTACCATAGCTTCTCTGACGAAATCGGCAGGGGGCATATCTGGATTTCCAATGCTTAAATCAATCATTTTATGACCTACTGCGATCTTTTCTTTTTTATAAGCTGCTAATTCGCTAAATATGGAAGATTGAAATGCTTTCATTCTTGTTGCTAACGTATATGTCATTAAAACCCCTCCTAAAACTGTGTTCTCGTTTTAAAATTCCTACTATTTTATTATTCTGAAAACACGTGAATCTATTTTATCATTTTTTGAGGAAGATGAAAATGTTAGCATGAATAAATATATATAAAAGAAGATATTTTACGTATTTGCATATTGTTTTTTCTCTAACTTGGGAGGATTTGATATATTGCTTGCTAGAAGCGTTTATAATGGTTTTTTCACTTAGCGAGAGAAGAAGCGACAATGCCAAATGTAAAGAGAGCGAATGATACAAGTGCGATGTTTAATTTTGAGCAGCAGAGTCTATATTTTTTATTTCATAGTATAAATTCCATTCTTTATATAGAGAAAATGATATTTTATCTAGTATAAAAAGAGTTGTTGGTAATTGGAAAATAAATGGGGATGAACTTAAACTGAGGATAGGGGGGATGGAGTATGATCAAGCAGTTTTTTCAAAAAATATTTAAGCAGTTTCTACAAGAAAAGGAAGAGGAAATGGTAGTGAGATTATGTTTTTGGATTGTGTTTTATTACATGTTTACACCTAAATTTATAATGAATGCCGGCGGATCTTTGGTTAAGGTTAATCAATCACATGAAGAGTATACATATGAGAAAGTAGAAGACTTCTTAAGAGAGTATAACGGAGAAATAAAAGATGCATTTTGTATCAGAACTGATATGTACTATGTTACATTTGAGGAGAAAATTAAAGAGAAATGTCACGAATTGCTTTATGCTTATTATTTTCCTCGTTTCATTTATCGTCGTTCTTTATTATGTACAGAATTATTAAAAGAGATAGGGGTAAGTAAGGATATAGAATTTGCATCCTATAGAACGCTAATTTTAGAGCATTTTACAGAAATAAAACAGATTATTCATTTGTATGAAGAAACGGTATTAACGAAGTTATTTCAATTTTCATTCCCGTTAGTTGTTCAATCCTATTGTGAACCTATGAGCATGTATGTGCAAAAAGAAGAAAATATACTTTTCGTGCATTAAGTAAAGAAAAAGAACCTACCAAAAGGTAAGGCTCTTAACAGAGTAAATGCTACATGACTTCATTTAATCTTATTTCATTTACATCTTCAAAGGTATTAGAAGTATTTTGAATTGCGCTAGTTGCGTCTTGTTCTTTTTCTTTGTGAGATTTTTTGAGGATTTTCAAAATAATCCACATCGGAACACCTTTCTCTTTTAACGTGCTCCATAAGTCTAATTCTGTAAACTTATGTTTAGCTTGTTGTGTTGTTTTTTCGAACAATCGAATATCAAATTTAACCCCGTCATCTTGCTTATTTTCTTTTTCTGAAATAGCGACATGCTGTTTCTCGTTTTGTGCAACATACAAAGGAGTAACCTTTGTATGTTGCGACATAGCATTTACATTCCATTCTATTTGCATTTTTGCACCTCCTTTAATAATTATACATTCATATAAATAGATTTTGAATAAAAAATAAAACAAATTTCCTAATGATGAAGAGTGCGAAAGAAAAACTTATCATTCATAAATGATAGAAAGAAGATGAATCATGTTGAAAAGTATGTAACGAGTCAAATCTATGAAAAAGGGAAGGTTACCATATATCATACAGCACGTGCAATCTCGTCAAAATATTCGTTTACTTGATATTACAATAGGTGGCGGACATGTTGCTAATGCACTAGCACTGGATTTAATAGGAAAGGTATAAAAGTTTATTACGAAATAGAGCTTTTTGTATATTAAAAAATGCTACATGAAAGAGAAACTTCTTGCGCTCCTTAGTAAGTACGTTATACTTATGAAAGTAAAAAAGAAAGCTAGGAGTAGTTATAACAATGATTCGTGTAAGAGTGGAAGGAAATGAACAAGAAATTGTTGAATTTTTGGAGAGAATGCCTGAAATTCCTGGATTTGAAAAAACGCATATAAGAGAACCACGTAAAGGAAATAATCCAAAATACAATACAAGTAAAAGTGTATTAGCATATTTATCTTATAAAAAGAAGGAAGTCACTAATAAATAGGTGACTTTTTTGCTTCTCATGGTTTCACCGCCTTGTCTTTTTTGCATAATAATGGTATTAGAATGTGCAGAAGAGGGGTGAGGATAGTGAATAAGAAAATCATCTTTTTTGGAGACTTTGGTATTGATGATGCAGTATCGTTAATCTATGCAGATAAGACGTGTCGTCTTGATATCATTGGAATTGTTGCTGATTACGGAAATGTTTCAAGGGAAATTGTGACTGAAAATGTTTATTTTTTAGAGAGATACTATGCTACAAAGATAAAAATTATAAAAGGAGCCAGTAGGCCAATGACGGCAGAAGATCCTTTGTTCTTTCCAGAAATTCATGGCGAACACGGTTTGGGATCAATTATTCCTCCAAAAACAAGAGGGATGAAAAGAGAAAACTTTTATGAGATTATCAAGTTAATCGAACCGTGTCCAGAAGATATTATCATTGTAGCAACAGGACGTTTAACAGCTCTCGCAACATTATTTCTGTTGTATCCTGAAGTAATGAGTTGCGTGCATGCGTATTATATTATGGGTGGTGCGTTTTTATGTCCCGGTAATGTTACACCTGTATCAGAAGCGAATTTTTATAGTGATCCCATCGCAACAAACATTGTGATGAAGTACGCGAAAAACGTAAGTATTTACCCATTAAATGTGACGCAGCGGGCCATTATTACTCCTGAAATGGTAAATTTTATTGACGATAAGGGAACAGGACAAGCAAAGCTGATTAAACCAATGATTGATTTTTACTATGAAAATTATTATAAAAAGCAATACCCTGGAATCGGTGGCAGTCCAATTCATGATTTACTTCCATTTATTGCATTGCGAAAAGATACTATTTTTGAATACAAAAAGTCTGCTGTCTGGATTAGTACAACAAATGATGAGACGCGTGGACAAAGTGTAGCAGACTTTAGAAGGACAGCGGAGCAAACGAGATTTGATAATCGACCAGTTCAGAGGATTGCGGTGAACTTTCGTTATCAAGCATTTAAAAGAGAATTTATGAGTACAATGTTAAAACCAGATTGTTCTTGACTAGCGTTACTCCCAAATCATATATGGTCATTTTATTTTCAACGTTCGTATATAATGAACTTCTTTAGTACCTAGCGAACGAGCATATCCTATAACCTTCATGTAACTAAATCGATCACTTTAAATTATTTTGAGCTCTGCATCTAATAAGGATATAACAAAATAAAGGGAGCGTTCACGATATGACTGAGAAAAAGAAATTCTCCTTGTGCGAGTAGAAATGGCTTTATTTTAAAAAGAAGGAAAAGTTTTTAATTCCCCTTACGCCTCGAATATATAAACAATTGTAAGGTAGCTCTACAACATGCCGCATTATTTTTTTATAGCTTACTGCTTCCGTCTATTTTATATTCAGTATCCGCTTTATCTTTTTAGGCGAGAAGACACCCACCTCAAGGAACGTGCAGGGCATAGCCCAATGAGTAGGTGGGTGATGAATCGCCTTCGGATAGGGCGTGGCTTATGCCACGTTAACGATCCGACACACTTAAACCTTTACGAATAAGCTCGTAAACCGCACCTGCAAAACTCGTGATGTAATTATCTTTTTGGTATTTTTCGATTTCTGCCACTAAATCAGCAGGAAACGTAATTAATTTTGAAATACGTTCCATACTACTTCACTTCCATTTCGGTATATACTTACGTTTGGTATATAATGAGTATATACTAAAAGGAGGTGAAATCAATGTTAGTTAACAAAGTGTATAAGTTTCGTATCTATCCAAACAAGGGGCAAGAAATTCTAATTGCAAAAACAATCGGTTGTTCACGTTTTGTATTCAATCATTTTTTAGCACAATGGAATGACGCATACAAAGAGACAGGCAAAGGGTTAACTTATAACACTTGCTCTTCTCAATTAACACAACTAAAGAAAGAATTAGTTTGGTTAAAAGAAGTAGACAGCACATCACTTCAATTATCACTCAAAAACCTTGCTGATTCGTATACTCGATTCTTCAAGAAACAAAACAAAGCACCGCGTTTCAAGTCTAAAAAGAATAAAGTGCAATCCTACATGACAAAGCATACGAATGGAAATATTGCGATTGCGGGCAACAAAATCAAGTTACCTAAACTTGGATTAGTTAAGTTTGCGAAAAGTCGTGAAGTAGAAGGGCGTATTCTTCATGCTACAATGAGACGAAATCCAAGTGGCAAGTATTTTGTTTCGATTCTTGCTGAAACAGAAGTACAAGAACTTCCTAAAACATGTTCATCTGTTGGCATGGATGTTGGTCTTAAAGATTTTGCGATTCTTTCAACAGGTGAAGTTTTTGGTAATCCTAAATGGCTTCGTAAACTAGAAGAAAAATTAGCGAAAGCACAACGTGTTCTTTCTAGGCGACAGGAATTAGCGTTAAAACGAAAATGCAAACTGGATGAAGCAAAAAACTATCAAAAGCAAAAACGTAAAGTAGCTTGCATCCATGAGAACATCACGAATGCAAGAACAGACTATTTGCAAAAAATCTCTACTTACATTGTCAAAAACCAAGACATCATTGGTATGGAAGATTTGCAAGTGTCAAATATGTCGAAGAACCGTAAGTTAGCGAAAGCAATTCGTGAAGTATCATGGTCGTAATTTAGAACGATGTTAGAATACAAAGCAAAGTGGTATGGCAAACAGGTAGTAACTGTGTCTAAAACCTTTGCAAGCTCTCAATTATGCTCAGTTTGCGGTTACCAAAACAAAGACGTTAAGAATCTCAACCTACGTGAATGGGATTGTCCTTCTTGTGGCACACATCACGATCGAGATATGAATGCAAGTATCAATCTAAAAAATGAAGCAATAAGACTTCTAACCGTAGGGACTACGGGGATAGCCTAATCAATAACTAACCGTTAGGTTGGTGTTCTTAGGAATCTCCCACTTCAAACAGCTCGTAAGAGTGTTAAGTGGGGGTAGTTCAATAAATCTTCCTTAAAGTAAAAAAACAAAAGTGCATTTTTGTATTTGTAAAAATCTTTTCTAGATCATTATAAAATGATTACATGTGATGGAATGATATAGTCGTCGTATTGATTTGTTATATAGCAGTATAACTTAAGAAAAAAGTAGCATAACTAATAGTAAGCAATGATTAGTGTTACTTTTATTTTATAAAAGAAGGAGGAAATGATATGGCATTTATATGGTCTTTAATTGTCGGCGGTATTTTAGGATGGCTTGCAAGTTTGATTACAGGAAAAGATGTACCTGGCGGAGTCATTGGCAATATCGTTGCAGGTATTATCGGTTCATGGGTTGGAACGGCGCTTCTTGGTAGATTTGGTCCTGTTATCGGAGGCTTTGCGATTATTCCAGCCTTAATAGGAGCGATTATTTTAATTTTCATCGTCAGCTTTTTACTAAGGGCAATGAAAAAATAAAAAATTAGGGCTGTTTACAGATTGTAAGCAGTCCTTTTTGTATTCTTGTCTTTAATCTGTTATGCTACTGTTATACCATCAGGAGGTGTTAGCATTGAAATCATTTACAGTAAACTTTCATCAGGAAGACAATGTAAAAGCAACAACAGTACATAAGTTAAATGAAGAAGACTTTAATAAAGCAACCGAAAATGGAACACGTCATTTATTTGATTTAGATACAAACGTTGGTTTTTTTGTATTTTTTGATGCCGAAGATGCAGAAGGAAACGAGCATTATTTAATGTTGCAATATGAAGGTGATCAGGAAGAGCCAAGCGCTTGCTTTGAATTTGATTTAAAATTATTCTATCAATTTTTAGCACTATATTTAAATGACCTTGAATTCCAAGGAGAAACAGAGGAAGAAGAGGAAGAATATGGCCCAATTCATCATTTAGCACATTTATTGTACCATATTGTTGAAGATGGTAAAGATATTGAAGCATAAATACATATCGGACTGCCCTTTTTGGGGCAGTTTTTTAGTTTTCCTATAAATTAGGAACGGTTAGGAAGTTTCACTATATAGAAAGGGATAGTCTCACGAAATAGAGAAGGTGTATAAAGGACATTTCGTGTAAATGATGAGGGAGACGATAAACAGTGATAGTGAATAATACAATTCCGACCTTTCTAAACCTATATAAAACGGAAGGAATCACGGTGGATGATTTAAAGTGATACTACGCTGCACATGAGGCAGTGTTTGAAGAATACTTTATGTATCATTGTCCGAAAATAGTAGAGAGACTTACAAAAGCAATTGAGAGATATTCAGAGAAGCTAAAAGATATTGAAACGGTTTCTAACATATTACCGGACGTAATTCAAGATGTTATAAATCGCTATAGCTTGCGTTTTAATTTTGAACTACATTTGAATTTTCATTTGTTTGTGGGTGGCTTTAGTTCCAATGCATTTGTTAATAGAGAAATTATTGGTCAAGTGTTTTTGGCAGATGAAAAACTGTCGCCTAAGTTAGAGCACCTTCGTGTGATTGTAGCTCATGAAATTGGGCATATATATCATAATGTTTTATTAGACCGCAGTGGCATAGATTGGCATGATGTGAGTTGGACAGATGGAGCAGTTAGTTTGTATCGTGAAGGAGTTGCAACATATCTATCAAAATAAAGGAATCTGTTTATTATGCATATGATAATGAAGGTGAAGCATGGCTAGAGTGCTATACGAATAAGGAAGTACAAATAAAACAGATGTTTTTCGAGGATTATATGGCTGGATGGAATGATGTGAAAGAAAAAGAATGGTTTCGCTTATCGGGAGGACGTTACTTCGGCTATAATCGACTTGGTTATTTTTTAGGAACATCTTACATGGAAGATTTAGTAGCACACTTAGGTGAAGAGAAAGCGCTCAACTTTTGGTGCTCACATGATTTAAAAAGTAGTGTAATGAATTGGCTACAAGGATTAATGTAACGAAAGAGGAGGAGATATATGAAAAAGCTTCTTATACTCATGATCAGCCTCATATGTGTATGTATAATAACTGCTTCTTGTAAGAGTGCGGATGAACAGGAGCCACCAACAGAAACATCTAAACAAACTACAAGTAATCAAGCGAATGAAAAGAAAAATGAAACTACAAAGCAATCAAGCGAATCGGAAAAGAAAGAAGTTGGTACGAAACAAGATACGTCAAGCACATCAACGAATTTTAAAACAGTAACCCAAATCAAAAATATATTAGAACAGGCCAAGCAAGGAAAAGTACCGAATGTATCAGTCGCGGCGCACACAGGAGATATTGAAGAAGTAGAAAAAGAATGGGGTAAAGCGGACAAAACTGAGCCAGCTGGTAAAGGAATGTATGCAACATATACGAAGAGGAATGTCGTCATTGGTTTTAATAAAGGATCTCAAATTTTTGATGTTCGCTCCAATCATCCAAACCTTCGTTCACTCACATTACAAGATATTGAAAATGCATTAGGAAAACCGACGACAGTTAAGACAAATGGAGATGACAAAATATATATTTATAAAGTAAACAAACAATTTGAATTAAAATTTGTGATTCCCAATTCCACTGGAAAAGTAGATCATATTTCTGTATTTTCCCCGGAGGATAGTATGAATAATATGTCGGGATAAATGAAGAAACAAGCAAGCTTTCTTAAAAGAGGCAGTGACAGGGTTCTTGCTAGGAACCGCAAAGTAACTTTTTAAAATCGCACAAAATAATAAGATTAGTTACCAAAAAACATAATTTTTTTAACTAATTTAATCTTTATTAAGGTACTTGGAATCAATGACATACGATATTACCAAAAATAATTGTCAAAATGATTCTCCTAAACCTTTTCAAAAAGTCACCCTACACTTTTTACAATTTTATTGAATTATACTTTGCGGTTTATGACAGTAATCCTGTCACTATCCAAAAAAGGGAAGTTTGCTTTTTTTATTCCCCCTTTTCGCGGGGATGGGCAAAAACACCCAAATTATAGTTCAATCTAGTAGCGTTACACAAGTATAAAGCGTACGTAATAATAGCGAATAAATAATGAAAGGGTTATCATTTTTTGGTAGAATATCCATATGAAATTTATTCTTAAGGAAAATTTCGAAAATAATCATAAGGCAGATTGTATGCAAAATATTAAAAATTCGATTGTTTGGCGGGATAAAATAAAGGAGGCAAAACATTAATAAACTAGCAAATTCTCATTTCTATCAAAAGGTGAGGCTCATTATAAAGACAGATTAGAAAAAACAATGGAATTGGCGGATAACTATACACTTGAAGAAATGATAAAAAAAGACGAGGAATTACAAAAAATATGAGAAGTTCTTGAATAATCTGGATACGGAAGTAGGGGATGGAAAAGAGATGGATGTGCATTATAGGTCAAAGCATTGGCAACAAATGAAAGATGGGATCAATGAGATTACAAAAGATGCAATCACGAACTTACGGCAAGCAGATGAACTTTTAGAGGATATACAAGAGAGAATACAAGACTTAGATTCAGATAGATGTATTGATTTCTATCATAGAAAACAAGAAAAGAAAATAAATACATTACTTGAGGATTATACAACGCTGCAAAACTATTGTGATAAAGCGGGACAGATTGTATATGAACATATAGATGAACCGTTCTATAAAAAGATGGATGAATTTGCTCAAACAATGAGAGACATATCCATTCGAGACTTTCAAACAGAAAATCGAGTGGGTGCCACAACGACAACAACATTACCAAGTAGCCATGCATACGGGGTTCCGCAAACCATTACGACAAAAAAAGAAAAAATAACAGTAGATGATATTTTCAAAGATTCACTGGCCTTTGATCACGTACTTCGCGCGCAGTATAAAGAAGTCAAAAAGCAAAATCCAGATGCGAAACTAAACTACAAAGAATATCGTCAACTAGTCCCATCTATGCGAGGATTCGAGTATACCTCTATAGAAGACGAACAGAAAAAATTAGAAGCATGGCGTGATGTAGCAATCAGCGGAGCACTCATCATCACGACAATCTTCTGTCCGCCGCTCGGAATCGCAGCTTCAGTGGTATACGGTGGTCTACAAGTAAAAAGTGCCATCGAAGGGGAGGATTGGGGAACGCGCCGAAAACTAAGCAAAGAAGAACAAGTAGAAGCTGGCTTCTTCGGAGCACTTGACCTTGTCCCAGGACTCGGTTCAGCAACAAAAGCATTCAAAGGAACACTCGACCTTGGATCCCTGGCAAAACTCACAAAATGGAAAGAGGGAATCGCTGACTTCCATCCAAATATGGGGAAAAATGTGGTACAATCGTTAAAGGAGAATGAGACATTAAAGAGTGCATTACATACATGGAAAAAAACGAAGGTCCCCGTAGCAATCAGGTCAGCAGACACTGGAATGGGAATAAAAATTCCTCATATAGAACATGCAACTGTTGGAGAAATAGCAGAAAACTTTGCAAGAGTGCGAGCAACCGCTAAAGAGGATGCTTATCAACTTGCGAAGGGGAATGGTGGTTCGGGAGTTAAGGGTACGGGTGAAGGTAGTAAGAGTACTAGTGGGAATAGTAAGCATTTAAGTGATGTGAAAATTCCATCAGTAAGAAACAATGAGTTTAATAAATGGTTTGATAATCTATCAGCAAAAGAATTTGAGGAAATGTGGAATAATCCTCAGTTGAGAAGTAAAATAGAAGATAGGATTAGACGCCCAGGAGGATACCATGAGTGGCATCTTGTAGCTAGAACTCCTAAATTTAAGCAGTGGGGAATTAGTATGGATGATATTAAAGAAATGAGGTCTCTGACTAAAGATGTTGAATTTGTAAATCCACCTGGTCGTCATGGAAGAAGAGGCTCGACAAAAGCACATAATGAAATGTTAAAGATTATTGATTCTGCTTCTGACTATGAAAGTTTTGTTAAAGGGCTTAATGAATGGGCTGAAAATAGAATGAAAAATGGCATTATGGATTTACCAGAAGGTTTGAGGAGGTAAAAAATGAAAAACGATGTTTCTTTATGGTTAGGATGCTTTAGTGATTTTGATGAACTCGAAACGTACACTGAAATAAAATATAATGAAGATGGAGATAGTATTCCCTCTATTTTTGAGAAAGATTTTAAATTAGGTTATTATGATAGGGACTTAGTTGAAAAAGATTGGATTCCTGATGCTGAAGATGACATAGAAAAGCTGTTAGTAGATTTTTCATATGATAATCAATTAATACAACAGTACAATAACATTAAGTTAAAGTCTAAATACAATACCATCATTTTAATTTATAATTATGATTATAATAAAGAAGGTAAAATTGTTAACTTCGTAGATAAGACTACCTACAAGTTGGATTTCATTGGTACGGCAGAATATATAGATTAGTGCGAATAAAGTATATTTGCAGTGAAAAGAAAAAGAATAGGCTGTTAGAAAGTACATACTTCATGATGGTTGTACCATCATGGAGTACTGTGTGCAATGATAGAATAGAAAACGAAGTACGAGCTTAGGCGAGATGACATTTTATGGGCGACGAATATAAACACATGGAATGGACATGAATGTAATGAACTCGTACAAACTCGTAAGTTTTAACGTGTTACTTGTCATGACATATGAAGGGTTCATACTGTTACTATAAAATTTACAAATTTAATGTTGGTAAAAAACAAATGAACTTAAAGCACTTGATTGTCAATTAAAGGCAACAAGTGCTTTTTTGTGTTTTAGCGTAGAAATTTAACAGAGCACTATAATTTTATAAGTGCATTAAGTGTTAAATTTTTATTGTTGTTTTATAGATTGTAATGGCTATGTACAGTGTACGACGATAGTAGAGGGAAAAATAAAGGGTTGTATTATGTTTTGAAGTCATCGTAAAGTACGTTTTAACGGATGGACGTTATGCACATGTTATCCGCAAAAAACGGGTAAACGTTACAGGGACTTTAATTGCTGTAACGGGAAGGGATTCAAGATGGAAGAGAAAGTAGTTGGTTATGTACGAGTTTCAACAGAAGGACAAGTACGTGAAGGGTATAGCCTAACGTATCAAGTAGAAGAAATTGAACGGTACTGCATTGAAAATAAACTACAGCTGCTTCACATATACGAAGATAAGGGAATTAGCGGAGCGACAGTAGATGAAGATGGATTAACAGTTGAACGTGAAGGCTTACAAGAATTACTGTCAGATATGACGTGTCATTGATATGGCAAAAGTGTTAATACAACGAGAGCTAAAGAAATACAAGGTAGATGTGAAAGCAATTGAACAACCAAATTATAGTATATACACGCATGACCCAAATGACTTTTTAGTAAATGGCATGTTAGAACTACTAGACCAATATCAACGTCTCGAGATTGCATTAAAGCTAAGTAGAGGGAGAAAGAAGAAAGCGGAACAAGGTGGATATGCAGGTGGGGGTGTACGGTTTGGCTACAAGGCAACAAAAGGACAAAAAGTGTTAGAAGTGGATGCTGAGAAAGCAGTAGTTGTACGTAGACTATTTGAATTGCGACACTTTTTTAGGCATTGGTCACTGACTCAATTGGCAGAACGACTTAATTTAGAAGGCTATCGTACAGAGAAAAAGAAGCTATTTACGAAAGTACAAGTGAAACGTATGTTAGACCGTGAGAGCTTTTATCGTGGGTTGTATACATACGGACAAATACAAACAAATGGGAAACATCCAGCAATTATATAACAGTCGTACTTAAAAAAATCGCTCATTTTACTATATGTACTTATGAAATTATGAAAATGGATAGGCTTGCGTACCTATGCGCATCGAAAGATGAACGCTCGAACTAAGGTTGCCGACATTTTTATATATGACTAAATCATTGGATAGAGGGATGAGTTATGCATAATAGACAAAACTATTTGTATGTAGGAGTAGATTTACATAAGGAGCATCATACGGCTGTTATGATTAATTGTTGGCAAGAGAAATTAGGAGAAATACAGTTTGATAATAAACCATCTGCATTTTCGAAGTTTTTATTAGAAGTAGAGACATATGTGAGTGATGGGATAACTGTTGTATTTGGTTTAGAAGATGTTGGTGGATATGGAAGAGCATTAGCGAAGTATTTAGCAGACCATGAACGAGTTGTGAAAGAAGTAAATCCAGCTTTATCATTTTTAGAACGTAAAAGTGAAGTAATGATTAAAAAGAATGATAGTTGGGATGCGGAATGTGTAGCACGCATATTGGTAAACAAATTTAATCAACTACCAGATGCAAAACCAAACGATTTATTTTGGTCGATACAACAACTGGTTTCAAGAAGGAATGCATTAGTAAAAGCACAAGCTGCTTTGAAAAACCAACTACATATTCAATTAAATCACCATTATCCAAGTTATAAAAAGTTTTTCTCAGAGGTAGATGGGAAAACAGCATTAGCGTTTTGGAAGCAATATCCGTCACCGTCTTGTTTAGAGGGGGCAAATATAAAGCGATTAACAGCTTTTTTATTAGATGTTAGCAACAATACATGTTCAGTAAAGAAAGCAAGCGATATATTAAAACTTGTAAAAGAAGATGGACAAACAATGAAAGAGTATCAAGAAACGCGAGATTTTTTAGTAAGAAGTATTGTTAGGGACATTGAGTTTAAAAAGAAGGAAATGAAATATATCGAAAGAGAATTAAAACGGTTAGTGAATATGCTAGATTATCAATTAGAGACGATGCCGGGAATAGAACTTGTGACGGCATCAGCATTAATAGCTGAAATTGGGGATGTAAGGCGATTTCCAAATGCCAACAAATTAGCACGATTTGCGGGGATTGCGCCTGTTTACTTTGGTTCTGGTGGGAAAGGTAAGACACACAAAAGCAAACAAGGAAACAGGGCGTTACACGCTTTATTTTACAATTTAGCTGTACAACAAGTGCAAGTAGCGAAAGGAAGTAAGTTACCTAGAAACCCAGTGTTTCATGCATATTATCAAAAGAAACTTAAAGAGGGGAAAACAAAAGGACAAGCATTGGTATGTATTATGAGAAGGCTTGTAAACATTGTATATAGCATGATGAAATATAAAACAGCTTATGAGTTGCTGGTAGTGGAAGAAAAAGAAGTAGTTTAATAAGGGTTTATATGGTTTGCTTTTTGGTTGTGAGGGTTTAAGATTACAACATAGGGTACGGGTGAAACGGTTAAGAAGATAGGTGATATTAATGATCCTATTAGAACATATCGTGGTGCTGATTTAGGTAAGCTAGAGGCTAAATATACTGCGGATCCTCGCTTAACTGTTGAGATGCCCTATGTTGGTAAAGGGCAAAAAAACACCAATGCAGAGGGTTGGTTACGCGATAAAGATTTTTATTGGAAAGAGATGTTAGAGAAGTACCCAGAAGCGTTTAATAGGTCAAATAGACAAAAAATAGAATTAGGATTCGCACCTATAAACAATCCAACGTTTAGAAAACATTTTCCCCAATATGATTTAAAAGAATTATATAATGACACTTTAATACATCATCACATTGGTGGTGGAGGTCAAGCTGTGGCTGTACCCTCAAAGCTACATCCAGGTTTAGGAGGGATTCATAATGCTGAGAAAAGCGCAGAAGTTTGGGGAAATGACCAAAAATATGCTGAACTATTAGAAAAATTCTTAGAAAAGTAAGGGTGATTATTTTGGTAATGAAGGATGCTATGAGCAAATATTTTAATTTAAGAAAAGAATATTTTGATAAAGGGTTAGATTTTTTATTTAAAACGCCATATAACGAAGAAGTTGATTCATTTATATATCAGGGTGAAATGGATGATGAAGAAGAAATTTCATGGAAACCTATTGAAAAAAATAATAAGAATGATTTAACGAAGATTGAGGAAAGATTTGAAATTAAACTGCACACTTCAATTGATGATTATTTTAATTCTTATTGGTTTGCTGATTTAGATGGATTTATTGGCAATCATTATATTAGGCTAGAACCTGTATTACCAAATATTGAATTGGATTCCTTCGAAAGTAATTTAGAAGGGTATAAAAACAATCATAATAAGGTTGATAAGACTCCAATAGGTGTAGAGGGGAACGGTTTGATAGTTGTTTTAGATAATGTAAGTGGTAAGGTTGAATTGGAGGATTTTGAACGAGGTTCATTTGAAGAGATTTCGGATAGTTTAGATGAGTTAATTGCTAGTTTAAAGTTACAAAAATAATATACTAAGAACATTTATATGAAAAAATGTCTGATATGAAGTGTAGCCCAAGTGTTAGATATAATTGGACTGCAGTTTTTTATAGAAAGATGTAATATAAAATCAAGCGAAGACCTACAAAATTTATGCTACTAAAAAAACATATGAACTGAAAGCACTTGATTGTCAATTAAAGGCAACAAGTGCTTTTTTGTGTTTTAGCGTAGAAATAATGTGGTACAATCGCTTAAAGAAAATAAGACTTTAAAGAATGCACTAGATGCTATGAAAAATACTCCTATTCCAGTAGCAGTTAGGATGGTGGATACTGGAATAGGAGTGAAGCTTCCTTATATAGAATCTTCAACTGTTGGAGAAGTAGCTAGAAAGTTTTCAAAGGCAAGTACGATAGCTAAGGATGACGCTTATCAACTTGCTAAGGGTATGAGTGAAGGTAGTAAGAAAATCTTTGATGTTCCTCATGTAAAAGAAGCAAGAGATATTATAGCAGAGAGAACAAAAGGATTAGATTTAAATCAGCATCCAACTACGACAAAGCAAATGAGTTCTAAGAAAATGAAAGCATTAAGAAATAAGATTGATAATAGAACTATTACAAAACAAGAGTATGCAGACTACATCTGGAATAAGAAATTTGCTAAAAGATGGGATAAAGGAGTTAAAGAATTTTGGTACCAAGAACAACAAAGAATATTAAATAATGAACCCCTTACTCGAGAGTGGTCTCAAGAACAGTTAAAAGATATTCTTGCTGGTAAAACTCCTAAATTTGATGGTAAACCAATTGCAGGGCATCATAGTTATAGTGCTGCAAAATATCCGCATCTCGCTGATAAGGGAGAAATAATCTATCCAGTAACTTTTCGTGAGCATTTTTACGGATGGCATGGAAGAAATTGGAGGAATAGTATTCCAGGTGAGCCTATAATACCAATTAAAGACTTTTAAGGAGGTAAGAATTTATGGTGAAGATGAGACTGAAAATTGATGATGATTCAAATAAATTAAAGTATGTATCGATTATCAGACAGAATAATGGAGCAAGTATTCAAGATATTAAAAGAAGTATAGAAAATAATAATGTGGTACTAGAATGTGATTATTTTGATACAGATGAATTAAAAGACTTCAAAAAAACAATGGAGGCTTTAATAAGTAAGGGGGCTACTGTACATTTGTTTCAAGATAATCGAGAGGTTCAAATTGATTATATAAGTAACCTTATTAGTTCATATGAACAAATTGCTGAAGACAGAGAAAAGCTAGATGATAGAATTTTAGGTGATGATTAAGAGAGATTAGGGTATTGAAATATACATTATCAACTTTATGTATTGAATAGTGAAGAAAATAATAGCAATTATGATGTTGAAGATAAGCACGCATAAACGTATATGTAGATGAATAAAGATAAAGTATATTTGTAGTGGAAAGAAAAAGAATAAGTGGTTTAAAAGTGCATACTCCATGATGGTTGTACCATCATGGAGTACAATGTGCAATGATAGAATAGAAAACAAAGTACGAGCTTAGGCGAGATGACATTTTACCGGGCGATAAATATAAAAACATGGAATGTATATGAAACTAACGAACTCGTACAAACTCGTAAGTTTTAACGTAGTAGTTGTTACGACATATAAAAGGTGTCATACTGTTACAATAAAACTTACAAAATTAATGCTACTTAAAGCACTTGATTGTCGACTAAAGGCAACGAGTGCTTTTTTGTGTTTTAACGTGAAAGTTTAAAAGAGGATTATAATTTTATAAGTGCATTAATTGTTAAATTTTATAGATTGTAATGGCTATGTACAGTATACGACGATAGTAGAAGAAAAAATAAAGGGGTGTGTGATGTTTTGAAGGCATCGTAAAGTACGTTTTAACGGATGCATGTTACACACACATTATCTGCAAAAAACGAGTAAAAGTTACAGGGACTTTAATTGCTTTAACGGGAAGGGATTCAAGATGGAAGAGAAAGGAGTTGGTTATGTACGAGTTTCAACAGAAGAACAAGTACGTGACGGATACAGCTGGATGTATCAAGTAGAAGAAATTCAGCGGAGCGACAGTAGATAAAGATGGATTAACAGTTGAACGTGAAGGTTTACAAGAGCTATTGTCGGATATGGCGTATCATCAAGTGAGCATGCCTATGGTGCCCCGCAAACCATTACGACAAAAAAGAAAAAATAACAGTAGATGACATTTTCAAAGATTCACTGGCCTTTGATCACGTACTTCGCGCGCAGTATAAAGAAGTCAAAAAGCAAAATCCAGATGCGAAACTAAACTACAAAGAATATCGTCAACTAGTCCCATCTATGCGAGGATTTGAGTATACCTCTATAGAAGACGAACAGAAAAAATTAGAAGCATGGCGTGATATAGCAATCAGCGGAGCACTGATCATCACGACAATCTTCTGTCCACCGCTCGGAATCGCAGCGTCAGTTGTCTACGGTGGTCTCCAAGTAAAAAGTGCCATCGAAGGGGAGGATTGGGGAACGCGCCGAAAACTAAGCAAAGAAGAACAAGTAGAAGCTGGCTTCTTCGGAGCACTTGACCTCATCCCAGGACTCGGTTCAGCAGCAAAAGCATTCAAAGGAACACTCGACCTTGGATCCCTGGCAAAACTCACAAAATGGAAAGAGGGAATCGCTGACTTCCATCCAAATATGGGGAAAAATGTGGTACAATCGTTAAAGGAGAATGAGACATTAAAGAGTGCATTACATACATGGAAAAAAACGAAGGTCCCCGTAGGAATCAGGTCAGCAGACACTGGAATGGGAATAAAAATTCCTCATATAGAACATGCAACTGTTGGAGAAATAGCAGAAAACTTTGCAAGAGTGCGAGCAGCCGCTAAAGAGGATGCTTATCAACTGGCGAAAGGGAATGGTGGTTCGGGAGTTAAGGGTACGGGTAATAGAGAGGCTGAAGTTCCACCTGCTTTTAGACAAACTGATTTTGCTAGTTCTTATGAAGCAAGGTATAATCAGACACCTTCACCAATTAATTCGAAGGTTGAATTTGAAGGAATCAGAGGAGAATCTTTAAGTACGCTTAAACCACCACCAGACCCTAAATTGAAACGTATATTAGATGAAGCTGGCATTAAAGGTATTCAATATAAAAACGGAGTTCCTGATTTTTCGCCAGTATCAAAGGCTCAAATTGAAATTGACTATATGCTTGGAGGAAAAGGAAATTATGGTACAAAGGCTAGGACATACAATTTTGCTCAAGCAGACCAAAAGTTAGCAGATAAGCTAAATGACTCAGTTGAACTAGCTCGCCAATTTGGAATGGAACCTGGTGAGATTACCGCGAAAGACATAGACAAATATCGAACAAAAAATCAATTAACATGGCATGAAGTAAATGATGTGAAAATAATGCAACTTG
This sequence comes from Bacillus cytotoxicus NVH 391-98, assembly GCF_000017425.1. Taxonomy (GTDB): domain Bacteria; phylum Bacillota; class Bacilli; order Bacillales; family Bacillaceae_G; genus Bacillus_A; species Bacillus_A cytotoxicus. The sequence continues at coordinate 2,069,521 of NC_009674.1, read as the reverse complement.
TACCGACAGAGATAAATAAAAGATTTGGGCATCTTGGTGGAGTAGGTGAGATAAACGCAGGGGCGTTTGAGCCAGGAGGATTTGCTAAAAAATAAAAAGGAGAAGTAAGATGAAAATAAATGATGCGGTTTTTGGTGAGCTTGAATATGATTTTGTGTGGTCTAAGGATACTAGTATTAACTTTTTGGGAAATGAAGTCGAGATAGCACTAATAGTAAAAGGTGATGAGGATGGTAAGTTTGATGAAGAACAATATGTAGCATATACTTCACTTATGCAAAATTGGGAACAATTACAACAAAGCTTTTTGCAATCAATATTAGACTATTACAAACAAGAGCGTCAGGAACTAGGTTATGATATTGAAGTAAATGAAAACTATCCATTAGTTGAAACAACTAATGAAATATTAGAAATGATAAGTTTAGATGGGATTGTTGTTCCCTATGCAGGTATTTTTGACGGTCGGGATATTGGAATTACATTTAATTGTACATGGGATACAGAAAATGGGCTAGGGATTCGTTTGTTAAATGAAAAAGTAACTGAAGTAGGTTATCAAGACGTTGCAATTTAAAATAGGCTGTTAAAAAGTACATACTTCATGATGGTTGTACCATCATAGAGTGTTATGTGCAATGATAGAATAGAAAACAAAGTACGAGCTTAGTCGAGATGACATTTTACCGGGCGATAAATATAAAAACATGGAATGTATATGAAACTAACGAACTCGTACAAACTCGTAAGTTTTAACGTAGTAGTTGTCATGACATGTCAAAGGTGTCATACTGTTACTATAAAACTTACAAATTTATGCTACTTAAAAACATATGAACTGAAAGCACTTGATTGTCAATTAAAGGCAACAAGTGCTTTTTTGCGTTTTAGCGTAGAAATTTAAAAGAGGATTATAATTTTATAAGTGCATTAATTGTTAAATTTTATAGATTGTAATGGCTATGTACAGTATACGACGATAGTAGAAGAAAAAATAAAGGGGTGTGTGATGTTTTGAAGGCATCGTAAAGTACGTTTTAACGGATGGACGTTATGCACACGTTATCCGCAAAAAAACGGGTAAACGTTACAGGGACTTTAATTGCTGTAACGGGAAGGGATTCAATATGGAAGAGAAAGGAGTTGGTTATGTACGAGTTTCAACAGAAGGACAAGTACGTGACGGATACAGCTGGATGTATCAAGTAGAAGAAATTCAGCGGTACTGTAACGAGAATGAATTAGAACTGCTTCACATATACGAAGATAAAGGAATCAGCGGAGCGATAGTAGATGAAGATGGATTAACAGTTGAACGTGAAGGTTTACAAGAGCTATTGTCGGATATGACGTATCATCAAGTGAGCATGCTTATGGTGCCCCGCAAACCATTACGACAAAAAAAGAAAAAATAACAGTAGATGACATTTTCAAAGATTCACTGGCCTTTGATCACGTACTTCGCGCGCAGTATAAAGAAGTCAAAAAGCAAAATCCAGATGCGAAACTAAACTGCAAAGAATATCGTCAACTAATCCCATCTATGCGAGGATTTGAGTATACTTCTATAGAAGACGAACAGAAAAAATTAGAAGCATGGCGTGATGTAGCAATCAGCGGAGCACTGATCGTCACGACAATCTTCTGTCCGCCGCTCGGAATCGCAGCTTCAGTTATATACGGTGGTCTCCAAGTAAAAAGTGCCATCGAAGGGGAATGGTGGTTCGGGAGTTAAGGGTGCGGGTAAGGATGTTAATACCGGAAGTAACTCTTCAAAATTAGTTGGTAGAGAAGTTAATCTTGATTGGTTGGGAGATAATTATAAGGCTGTTGAACTTGAAGGTAGTGTTAAAGTTGGCGGAAAAGAAATAGATGTTTCAAGGCGTGTATATCAGAGAACTGACATACAGTGGGATTATAAGTCGATGCACTCAAAGGCAAAAGGTTTATCAAATAGGGAACTAGCAGCAAAAGGACGTCCACCTTTTGTAGCTGATAAGAATGGAGTAGAGACACAGATTGAACTTCATCATTTACTTCAAAAAGAACCAGGCGATATGGTAGAAATATTTGCCACTACTCATGATGAGTATAAAAAGATTTTGCATGGTTTAATAAAAGATGGCGATAGTTTTAGAAATAGTGATACTTTAGATAAACAATACAATAATTTGAGAAAAAAATACTGGAAATGGCGTTTTAATAATTTAGATTGAGGTGATTAAGAAATGGATATGGAAATTTTAGAAATGATAAATCAATATACTGAAAAAGGAGATTTTTTTGGAGAAATATCAGACGAAAACATAGTTATGATTGAAAAAAAATTAGGTTGTACTTTTCCGCCACAATATAGAGAATTTGTTAAAAAGTTTGGTTCAGGAGGTATTTGTGGAGTTGAGGTATTGGGAGTAGAAGGAATGGAGTATGCATCAGTAGTCGATGATACTGAAAGATATAGAAAATTAGGATTACCAGAAAATTATTTGGTTATTGAAAATGTAGATGAATTTGTTTATTGCATTAACACGAAAGATGATTACTATGTTATAAGATGGGATGATATTAGTAAGGAAGAAATAATTAGATACTCAACCTTTGATGAGTACTTAAAAGATAGCTTTCAAGAAGCAATTGACAATTGGGATTAGAAATTAAAAACAAAAAAGCACATAAGCCAAATGAACGAGGAAGAACTTATTTTTGAAGTGGAAAGAAAAATAATAGGTTGTTAAAAAGTAAAGACTCATGATGCTTGTACCGTCATGGAGTACTTTGTGCAATGATAGAATAGAAAACAAAGTACGAGCTTAGTCGAGATGACATTTTAATGGGTGTGAATATTAACCACATGGAATGTATATTAAATTAATGAACTCGTAAGTTTTAACATAGTATTTGTCATGATATATATAAGGTGTCATACTGTTACTGCAAAACTTACAAATTTCTGCTATTTAATAAAGATGAACTGAAAGCACTTGATTGTCAATTAAAGGCAACAAGTGCTTTTTTGCGTTTTAGCGTAGAAATATTGTGGTACAATCGCTTAAGGAAAATAAGACTTTAAAAAATGCACTAGATGCTATGAAAAATACTCCTATTCCAGTAGCAGTTAGGATGGTGGATACTGGAATAGGAATAAAGCTTCCTTATATAGAATCTTCAACTGTTGGAGAAGTAGTTGGAAAGTTTTCAAAGGCAAGTACAATAGCTAAGGATGACGCTTATCAACTTGCTAAGGGTACGGGTAAAGGTAGTACTGGAGTAAGTGAAGTTAAAACATTTGTGGACAAAGGGGAACAGTTTACAAATGGAAGAAAAAATAGGTTAAAACCTGATATTAGGTATAAAACGGGAGAGTATGATTACTTTTACGAAACAGATAATCTTGGAAGAATTGAAAAATTTGAAACAGATAAGTTACAATTAACTGAGAGAGAGAAGAGATTATCACATAGCAAAAATACACCAGGAAAAGTAAAAGGACAAGACCATGCAGGGCATTTGGCAGGTGATAGGTTTGGAGGCTCACCTAAAATTGACAATCTAGTTTCGCAATTATCTGATGTTAATTTGAAGAAATATAAAAAAGTTGAAGATAAATGGGCTGCAGCTTTAAAAGAAACACCACCCAAAAAAGTAACAGTTAAGGTTGATATAATATACTCTGGGAATGATGTGCGTCCAGACAAATTTATAGTTAATTACACTATAGATGGTAAGCCAGGCAGTGCAAAATTTAAAAATTTATAAAAGGAGTGTAATGTAGTATGAAAGAATTTGAAGATAGATTTAGTGAATTGCAAGCTGATATGATATCCATATGTATGGAATATGTTGAAAATAGAGCCGATAAAGTATATGTTTACGCTTCATGTGAAGAAGATATGATATCTAGTAGTTTCTTTTATTTAATTAATAATAAGTATGTAGAGTGTCATAAGGTTAATGATGCATTGGAAAATGGAGAAGAAAAATATGATGTATCTCCAGAACGAATGTTTCAGGTGCTACAAATTATAGGTGAAGATATTGAAGAAATTGAAACATTATGCAAAGAATACGAAAAAGATATGCCAACTGAGATGAAATTAATATACGATGCTAAGAGTGGCAAGTTTAAAGCTGAATATAAGTATGATTTAATACATACAAATGAGGATATAAAAACAGCTGATGATTTTGCTGATGAGTGGTTTGAGGAAGTAAAAAATAATAACCTTTAAAAAATTTACAGTAATAGATATATCTAAATTGAATTAATAACTCATGAAAGTTGTAGCATCAATTTGTAGAATAGTATTTGGATAGTATTTAGTGACTTATAAAGGTTACAGCATTTGCATACAGGAGTGACAAAGTATTGCTGTAATTAATTTAAAACATGTTATGAAGTGTACAGAAAAATAATAGGCTGTTAAAAAGTATATACTCCATGATGGTTGTACCATCATGGAGTACTGTGTACAATGAAAGAATAGAAAACGAAGTACGAGTTTAGGCGAGATGACATTTTATTGGGCGGCGAATATAAACACATGGAATGAACATGAAAGTAATGAACTCATACAAGCTCGTAAGTTTTAACGTAGTAGTTGTCACGACATATAAAAGATGTCATACTGTTACTACAAAACTTACAAAATTAATGCTACTTAAAAACATATGAACTTAAAGCACTTGATTGTCAATTAAAGGCAACAAGTGCTTTTTTGCGTTTTAGCGTAGAAATTTAACAGAGCACTATAATTTTATAAGTGCATTAAGTGTTAAATTTTTATTGTTGTTTTATAGATTGTAATGGCTATGTACAGTGTACGACGATAGTAGAGGGAAAAATAAAGGGTTGTATTATTTTTTGAAGTCATCGTAAAGTACGTTTTAACGGATGCATGTTACACACATGTTATCCGCAAAAAACGGGTAAACGTTACAGGGACTTTAATTGCTGTAACGGGAAGGGATTCAAGATGGAAGAGAAAGTAGTTGGTTATGTACGAGTTTCAACAGAAGAACAAGTACGTGAAGGTTTACAAGAGCCATTGTTGAATGTTGCATATGCCAAGTTATTGCACTCAATACATCTCGGTTATGGCGCTCTGATAGGGCAAAAGTGGTTAAGAGAAGTAGAGTGGGTTCGCTCTATGCCCATTAATCTAATGTTTTGAGGGTGTTTATTTACCTTAAGCTGATGGATATGGAGTACCCCTTAGGTTAAAGAAATTTTTGATTAATATATTTATTGAAAAATACTTTGCATTTTCGGGCACAGATCCTCCTTCTATCCTATTATAGAAGCTATTTTGTACGTAAGGAATTTTTAAGGAATGGATAAGAAAAAAGAAATTTTTATTGTGTAGGATAAAAATATAAAGAAGAGTGGAAGGGGGATTAGATAAGATATATTTATGTAAAAAACAAACTCGTAATAAGAGTGTTCTAAGGAAAAGATATAATTTCTGGGATTAACATACATGTGAAAAAAGAGGAATTTACTGTTTGTTAGGACAGAAGGGTATTTTTAAAAATAATTAGCATGAAGATGATTATGAATGCAATGTTGACCTTTTGTCATTGGTAGAGATGTTAGCTGTGTGATTTGTATGAAAGCAAGTAACCATCGATACAATATGAGTAGAGAAGAATGCCTTATGAAAACACATAGTCAAATTACATTTGCAAGCCTGGCTTTTTTAATAGCTGGAAGTTCCCTGTTATACACGACATCAACCCTAATTGTAAAAGCAGAGCTCACTCAAAATATATCTAGTTCGTTACAAACAAGTACGCAACGAGATCGTACTTCTATCAAGCAATGCGGGATACATTGCATCTTGGGTACCCGGGGATACTCGCTAAAATTTCTGAAGGTGGAAAAACGTAGGGGGATGCCACTGGGGGAGCGGATTGGAGCACTAAGAAACAAATGAAAACAGATTTTCGTTTTCATATTGGCAGCGTGACGAAGACGTTCACGGCAACTGTTGTACTTCAATTAGCTGGAGAGAATTGCTTGAATCTGGACGACTCCATCGAAAAATGGTTGCCTAGTATCATGCAAGGAAACGGATATGATGGTAAACAGATTACTATTCGGCAGATATTGAACCATACAAGTGGTATCGCTGAATACTCAAGGTCAACAGACTTTAATCTTATGGATATAAAAAAACGTATATGGCTGAAGAATTAGTAAAGATGGGGATTTCTTTGCCCCCAGACTTTGTCCCAGAAAAGGGCTGGTCCTACTCGAACATACTGGGTATCCTTATTGAAAAAGTAACAGGAAACAGCTATGCAGAAGAGATTGAAAATCGGATTATTGAACCGCTTGAATTGTCGAATACATTCCTACCTGGTAATTCCAGGAACCAAGCATGCCCGTGGATATGTACAACTAGACGGAGCAAATGAGCTAAAAGACGTAACATATTATAATCCAAGTATAGCTAGCTCGGCTGGAGATATGATTTCTACTGCTGACGACTTAAATAAATTCTTTTCTTATTTGCTTGGTGGCAAATTAATGAAAGAACAGCAACTAAAACAAATGCTTACTACAGTTTCCACAGGAAAGGGAGGAATCAATGGATATGGTCTAGGAATCTATGAAATTAAACTTCCTAACGGTGTCTCGATATGGGGACATACAGGTGGTATTCCAGGATTTGATACTTTTGTTGGAGGTACACATGGAGGTAGGCATATGTTGGCCGTCAATTTGAACGGTATGGGTAGAGCCGAGAGTCCGGGGCTTTTTAAAAGTACTTTACTTGCTGAATTTAGCCGGTAGGGATAAAGACGGAATAGTAATTTATGTGATGTTTGTAATTGAACAAATAAGAGATGAAATCGATCATTTATCTAAGGAGGCATTTCTCTTATGGAAAATAAACGATTTGGGGTGTTAGTTGCTACCTTGGCTCTAACGATGATTCTACCAACAGGAGCGATAGCGTCTTCTAGTACTAAGACTCCGATTGTAGCTAGCCAAGAAGTTGCTAGCAAAGAATTGGAGAAGATTGCTGCAGAGAACGCTGCGCTACTCACGAAGTCCTATGAGACGACTAGCGTGCAGTATGCGCTAATTGATAATGGTAAACTTATTTTATCGGATCAGACAGGCAAGAATGATATGGAAGGGAAACAGCCGCTGACCAAAGATACTCTATACGGGATTGGTTCAACCAGTAAAGTATATACAGCTGCGGCTGTTATGAAATTGGTCGATGAAGGAAAAGTCGATTTGGATACTCCTGTCGTTCGCTATATTCCTGAGTTCAAGATGAAAGATAAGCGATACAAGCGCATTACAACGCGTATGCTATTGAACCACTCCTCCGGTTTGCAAGGTACCACGTTAAATAATTCATTTTTATTTAAAGATAATGATACCTATACCCATGATATCTTGTTGCGGCAACTATCCACCCAAAGTTTGAAGGCGGACCCTGGCGCGTTTTCGGTATACTGTAACGACGGTTTTACGCTGGCCGAGATTTTGGTAGAAAGAGTCAGCGGTATGAGTTTTACTGAATTTCTACATCAACAGTTTACAAAGCCATTAAAACTGAATCATACGAAAACGCCACAGGATAAATGGGAGGACGAAAAGCGGGCTGGACTTTATTTTCCGACGTACCAAGGACAGCTTCCCATTGAAACGGTGAATGTGATTGGTACGGGAGGAATCTCTTCCACGGCAGAAGATGTGGTACGATTCTCACAATTATTTATGGGACAGGGAAAAGGAATCCTTTCTAATAAGGCAGTCAAGGAGATGGAGCAAGAGGAATATAAAAAAGGAATGTGGCCGGGGGCTGGAGATTATGTGTTCAACTATGGTCTTGGCTGGGATAGTGTGAAGCTATATCCATTCAATAGATATGGGATAAAGGCCTTGGCTAAGGGCGGCGACACGTTACTGCAACACGCTGCATTGGTCGTGCTTCCAGAGCAGAAGATGGCCGCAGCGGTGTTGTCATCTGGCGGAAGCAGCATGACAAATCAACTGTTGGCAACTAAATTACTGCTCGCCGCGCTTAAAGAGAAGGGGACAATTAAGGATATAAAGCCGGACAAATCTTTTGGCAAGCCAGTCAAGGCTAAGATGCCTCAAGCTGTGGCAAAGAAAGCGGGCTTTTACGGCAATAGCTACAGTCATTTTAAAATAGAAATTACGAAGAAGGGAGAACTGTTCTTACCATCTAATCGAGAAGAAAAGTATGTATATACTGCAGATGGAAGCTTTATTAATGAGAAGGGCACCTCCAAGCTCAACTTTGTTACCGAGAAGAATGGAAGAACTTATTTGATGGAGAGCACATATAAATCAACACCAGGTTTAGGGCAAGATGTGCTGACTCACTATTTAGCTGAGAAACTAGAAGACAACGTGCTATCGAAGAAAACTGCTGCCGTATGGACGGATCGGGAAGGTGGCAAGTTCTATCTCGTGAACGAGAAATTTAGTTCTATGGACTATCTCGTACAACTGATACCTCTTACTAAACAAATTACTCGCCAAGAGGGCCTAAAAGGCTATTGGGATGGCAGAAAAATTACAGGTCCGAACACGGCGGCGCATCAAATCCAGATCCCTGTGATGGATGGGCGCGATACGACGGAAGCTCGTTTCTATACAGAGGGTGGTAAGGAATATATGCAGATAGACAGCTCGTTATACGTCAGCGAATCCAACGTAAAACCACTTGAGACAGGTCAATCATCGAAAGTTACACTGCAATCAAATGGGCATGCGAAATGGTTTACGATCCCGTATGCGGCAGCAGGGAAAACGATGACCGTGGAGTTACCATCGAAGAGTTCGTTTGCGGTGTATGATGAGAAGGGAGTATGCGTCAACTTTACCGTTGTGAGCAACAATAACAAAGTAAAACTGCCAAAGAACGGAACGGTTGTATTTGCTGGCGCGCCGAACTCGGAATTTACAGTTACGTTGAACTAGCTACAATTCAAGATGAACTTCAACAAAACCAGCAAAACATTTTTCTATGTCGTGCTGGTTTTGTTTGTATTTTACGTATTACCTTTACGAAGAGGCTTTCCACGAATAATATTACACTCAAACTCTTGGCTTAATGCGCATAAGGTATTTGCCTTTATTAGCTTGATGGCGATGGGGTGCCGCCCAAAAAGAATAATCCAAAACATTTGGGACATGCACAGTCTCTTACTCATACAAAGTCACATTCTTTAATAAGAGCATTTGAAAAACAAGGAAGCTTACCTGGAAAAGTTACAATGTATGTTGACCAAAAAACTTGTAATATATGTCGTGGTGAATTGACAGCTTTATTAAAAAGATTAGATGTAGATGAGTTAGAGGTTTTTAGTGGTGGGAATACAAAACCAATAATAAAAGATTGCAGTTTGTAAAAAAGCAAGATGGATTCCTTTTACAAGTCACACATATAGTGATGTAAGAGAAGGGAAGATTCTTTTGACATATGCAAAAGCCCTTTTCTAGATGAGAAAGGAGCTTTTGCATATGTACTTTACAAATTAGTCTTCAATAATTTCGTATTCTTCGTCTGACAGTAGTAGAATTTGTGTTTTTTTGCTTTTGTTTTGTATTTCAATCACATCATATGTACCTAGGTCTCTTAATTTATTTTGAGAAGCATTTACCATTACTTCCATAGAGTCAATTAAGATATCCTCTTCCATATATGATTCAGGTAAAGCCATATCTTCCGTATCTAATACACATGTGTATAGAGTGTGTAAATGTTCAGTAGTTGGATTTTCTTCTTGAACATCAATAATGTCTTTTACTGTTTCCATATGTTCTTCTTTTGGTTGATATACTTTAATTTTAGCCATTGTTTCAATCTCCTTTATAACATAGTCGTAGAGGCCATAGCTTATTATAACGTTTTTTAGTGAAAACATGAAATTGTTTCCTTCTATTTGTTTAAAAATTTTTCTTAATGTTTTTTTCAAGGAGATTTTAAAACTGCGGAATATGATTGTTGGAATGTTGTTGAATAACTTGAAAAAATGGGTGGCGTTTTTAGATGGGCCATTATAATACATGTTTATCATATTCTTGTAAGCGCCATTTATATTTCGCAATAATGGTCGGATGCATATCCTCTTTTTCAATATCGATGTCTTGAAATCCATATTTTTTATAGAACGAACCAAGTTCTTCAAACGGAATACAATATACGTGTGGTACTTTTGATTCTTTAGCCGTTCGAACTAAAAAAGAAACTAATCTTCCAGCTAGTTGCCGGCCACGATAGGTAGGGAGTATGTAAATACTGTCCATTTCAATTGTGCGCTCATCAATATGAACTAAACGTCCTAGTCCAGCTTGCTTTCCATTGTATGTAATAATCGCAACTCGATCTTGTATGAGATTACTAGGAACAAACTCTACTGATCTGTATTGATGATTAACCCAGTCTAAGTCTTCTTTTTGTGCAAGTCGGATCTCCATCTGATTTCCTCCTCATAAAATATGAATTTGTAGACATTGCGAGCATATAATCTACAATAGTTTCTCTTCCTTCAATCTTGTTTTACGTATATAATATGTAAAGGTAAACGTAAACGTTTTTATTATCGTATACTTAAAAAGAATAGAGGTTTAAAAATGGGTGTAAAAATTATTACAGACAGTGCGGCAGATTTACCAAAAGAGGTGCTGCAAGCTTACGATATAGATGTAATTCCGCTTCGTGTCTTTGATGAAGCAGAAACAGAGTATTTAGACGGGGTAACGTTAGAATCAACTCAATTGTTACAAAAAATGAGAGAAGGTGCAGCGTATAAAACATCGCTCCCTTCATTAAAAGCATTTCAAGAAACGTTTTCTACATATGCAAAAGAAGGTACGCCTTGTATATATTTAGCTTTTTCATCTGAACTCTCCGGTACATACCAATCTTCGCTCCTTGTTAAAGAAGAAGTACAAGAAACGTATCCAGATTTCGACTTAGACATTGTTGATACGAAATGTGCATCTCTTGGGCAAGGGCTTGTTGTCTTAGAAGCTGCTAAAATGGCAAAAGAAGGCGCGTCAAAAGAAGAAATTTTAAAGCGAGTTGCTTTTTTCATAACACATATAGAACATATCTTTACTGTAGGTGATTTACAATATCTTGTTAGAGGTGGCCGCCTCAGCAAAGTAGCTGGATTTATTGGTGGTTTACTAAATATTAAACCGATTTTAAATGTGGAAGAGGGAAAACTTGTACCACTTGAAAAAATAAGAGGCAAAAAGAAAATGTTAAGCCGCATGGTTGATATTATGGAAGAACGAGGGAAAAACCTTCAAAAGCAAACAATTGCTATTATACATGGTGATGAGTTAGAAACTGCTGAAGTATTAAAAACGCTCATTAAGGAGCGTTTTGGTTGTGAAGTATTTGTTGTAAATACAATTGGCGCAGCAATTGGAGCGCATACAGGGCCAGGTGTTTTAGCAATATTCTTCTTAAATGAAGTAGAGTAAAGGATTGATCTTTTTGATCAATCCTTTTTGTTTTCGTCTACAATAATCGGTCGATATGGAATAGGTGATGATAAGATCATGGAAGTCTTTACTGTACCGAAAGGAATCACAATATCAATCAATTTTTCTAATTCTTTCATAGAGCGAACGGCGACTTTTAAATAATAACAACTTTCACCAGTTACGCGGTGGCATTCGAGAATTTGGTGTTCTTCATAAATAATTTTTTCGAAATGTTTACAAGGGATTTTTAAACTTTCAATTCTTAAAAAGGCTTGAATGGACTTCCCAACTGCTTCTGGAGAAATTCGTGCTGTATATTTTTCGATGATGCCTGCATCGTGCAAACGTTTCAGCCTTTCTGTAATACTTGGTCGACTAAGATTTAAGTGTTCAGTCATGTCGGTAATAGTCATTCTAGCATCTTCTTGTAAAAGTAAAATAATTTTCTTATCAATTTCATCCATTCCACATACCCCCCTTTATAAAGTTGAAAGCAAATGGCTTAAATGACTGCATAATGTAAAGTGAATGCTTGAATTGTATTCGTTTTGAATATATGATAGATTAAAAAATTCTGTAATTTAAATATAAATGGAGGTGACGATAAAGTCTAATTATTTCAAAAAAAGTTTTTATGATTACAAAAATTTTTATTGAGGTTCATCACTTATAGAAAATGGTATCACAGTTAAAACATGCGAATGGTTGCGGTTTTATAAGAAAGAATGGTTCTGTTTATCTGGATATTTTTATTTTTTGTATAATGGTTTAGAGGATTATAAGTTGCAATTATTTGTAAAAGTGAACTGTAGTAGTGGCAAACATAATACTCAATTCGTATCGGAGGAATGATTAATGCTTCATCACAAGCTGTGAAATAATGGAATGCAGAATAGTTGAAGGACTATATCGACTTATTATACAGCTGAAAAAAACTTGTATTACGGAGATTTTTATGATTGGTGATGTAGAGAAAGTTAGCGGTATAAAAGAATTTCAAATATATAAAGAGGGATACTGTTTCTTATGATGAGATGTATTTCTAATAGCGCAAAGGATGGAGCGATAATGTTATATGAAAACTTTTCGAAAACGGCAGCGAATGATTTTTCTGGAATTTTGGTGAAAATGCTTAAAATGAGACTATATGATCCGGTCCAATAAGAATGAAAGAAATTTCTTCCCCCTGAAGAAATTTCTTTCATTCAATTACGTTCTCACTTTTAACTGTTTTAATAAAATCTCCGGATGTCCTTTTACATAATAAAAATGTGGATGGTTTTCGTCATCGTAAATCATAATATAAGGTTTTTCATTTTTAGGAAGAAGGACAAGTACCTCATCGATAGTTGTATGAATCCATTGATTTGTGATGATAACAGGTTTGGTTAAAGGGATTTTAATCATATATCCGCTTCTAGGAACAACATTTATATTTGTAAATGCCCCAGTAATGGATTTTGCATATTGAATCGCATCGTGTTGAATTTCTGCATGTAACGATTGTTTTTGAACGACCATCCCTTTTTGACAGTCAAATACTTCAATTTGCTTACTTGTATTTGCAAGCGCATGTGTGGATAAGAAAAAGAAAAGCAGAGAAAGGATTCCTATTTTTTTGAACATAAAGTAACACCTCATACTTACTATGCCCTGAAAGATTATAAATATTTCTTTCTGTATGTATGGAATAAAAAGGAACATTAAAAAATCAGATAATAAAAAATGAAAAGATATATTTAAGAAACGAAGTATATCAAAATAAAATAGGATTAGAAATTATAAAAGATAGAATAAAAATTAATTATACACTTCATAAGTCATTGAAGGAAAAGGGAATAGGAGGAAAAAATGAGCAAGGGCGTTGCGTTATTACTAATAGATGTACAAAATATTATTTTTTCTTATGAAGTGGATGTTTTCAGTGGTCGTTCTATTTACAGGCTATTTTTGTTTTTATCCTGTTTAGGGCTTTTCATTATTAGTAGGGGATGAAGGAAAATCCACTGATTTAAGTTCTATTTTACTTCCAATAGTAGAAGGGAAGTAAGCCTGAATTCTAAAAAACAAGCACATCTTTATAGTATACATCATAAATAGCCGTGTATCATTCATTTTTTTCATGGGATATACGTCTATTTTATTTTCTGCATGCTGTTTGGATGTTTTTGGACTACGGCATGCCGGCTGTTTTAGAAACTTTAAAAGGAAAAACCGATTAAAGTATATGCAAAAAGTGCTTCTTACAATCAACATTGGGGTACCACCCCACACATCCATCAACTTAAGGATTTGGACTATTCTTGAAATTGAAAGCACGTTACTATTTTCTTATATCAATGAGAAAGGGTGACGTACTTTTTATGAATATGCATCCAAAACAAGAGTTGTCTTTATTTGCCGAGGAGTTATATCGATATATGTCTCCCACTACACTTAATCAATTAGCTATAGAAGCTGGTGGAATGAAACGAAAACGTAAGTGCCATGGGCACCATTTTCTATCTTTGTGTGTATGGTTAAATCAACAAATCGCTAATAGGACATTACTTTGGCATCCATTGAATCTGATTTCTCTGAGATACCTAGATTATTCTTACGAAATTCACCAACTGCTTTATTTTCCACTTGAAAGAGTTGATATCCTTCATTCAATAATACTTGCTGAACTAAATAGGAATAATGTCCACCAGTAGGTTCTAAAAGAATTAAGAAATCATCTCTGGTAATATTAAATTAATCTTCTATTTGTTTTAAAGCCTTTAAAAATTCCGCTATTCCTGTGCTATCGGAATTAAATTTCATCGTTTTTGTTCGTTTCCAAGCAATTCCTTTAGGATCTAAAAAAGCATCAAATTTAATACAAGAAGCTACATGGAAGCTAGCCCCAATATCTATCCCAACATAAAACTGATAAAACTTACGAATCTCTTGACCTTTATCATCTGAATGATTCCCATAACTAAAAGGAGTAATCGTATTTTCCATGATTTCCTCTCCGAACAGTAAGCAGTATGATTATATCTGACCATCCAAGTTTCTGTTAGAGCTTAGGCCCAATGTAGCATGTTAGGATTATATCCCCAGATATTTAATCTCAGATTTAATAAAAGAGTCTAGACTCACTAGCTCCATACACTTTTAGAGTTTCAACTGCACACTATTCACTATATTTGTTTTAAAATTTCTCTATATAGTCTATTAAACAGGAATATTCGACATTAACTATAATATTCCTTTTGAAATAATAAAAAACCTGTCGAAATTGACAGGTAATCCGTTAATTTATATTTAATTTAATGTGCAGTGCCATCTTTCTAATTGAATGGAGTGCCTCACATCAATATTAGAGGTCTATGAACAATAGCCCCAGTCCAGTTAATGGTCGGAATCACCTAAAGGTCACTGCACAATTTTATAATATCACATCTAGTAAAATTAATAAACCAATGTCCTCAAACAACTTTCAAAGTTTCTATAAGAGAACTCACGTTTAAATCAAAGGTATGGATTTGAGTCAATATTTTGGACACAAAAAAGTTAAATCTAAGCTACTTTTATAGCCAGATCTTCTATTGTTTGAGGAGTTTTATAACCGATGCTACTATGGATTCGCTTACGATTATAAAATCCCTCAATGTATTGAAATAGTGCTAGATTTGCTTCTTCAAATGAGACATATTTTGTACGATATACTTCTTCTTTCTTTAAAATGGCGTGAAATGACTCAATACAAGCGTTATCGTATGGACAACCTTTTTTACTGAAAGAAGGCTTTATTTTATAATTCGCGAGTAAAGTTTGAAATTCCTGACTTGTATATTGTGTTCCTAAATCAGTATGTAAAATGAGCCCTTTTTGTGGTCTTTGTGTATGGTAAGCGTTTTCTAAAGCTTTTACCACAAGGTTCGTTGTCATATTTCGTGAAAATGAATATCCAATAATTTTCTTAGAATGCAAATCCATCACTGATGCAAGGTAACACCAGCCATCTTTTTGCGTGTAAATATAAGTAATATCCGCCACCCACTTTTCATTAATTGTCGTTGTAGAGAAGTCCTGTTCTAGTAGATTTATTCGTTCTTCTATAGTTGATTTTGATGAATGTGGTTTATATTTCTTTAAGATGATGGAGCGAATATTTTCTTTTTTCATGAGTCGTTGCACACGCTTTACACTTACTTGAAACCCTTGTTCCAATAGGGTTTGATGAATTTTCGGTGCACCGTAACGCCCTCCACTATCTTGATGAATTTGTATAATTTGTTTGGTTAACTCTTCATTTTCACGACTACGCTTTGACTCTGTTTTGTGCTGAGATTGGTAATACGAACTTCTCGCTATTCCAAGTGTTTGACACATTGTACGAACAGAGTGTGTTTCTTTTTGACAATCGATAAATTGATGTAATTCTGTATCGTTTATTTTTTCGCGAATATGGCCATAGCCTTTTTTAATATCTCATTCTCCTCTTTCAGGCGAAGCATTTCTTTTTGCATTCGTTTTAGATCTTCTGGAGTCATTTCTTCCTCATCAATCGTTGTGATAGGAGAATATTTTTTAATCCATTTATAAATCGTTACTTCTGATACACCATACTCGCTGCTTAATTCTTTCACAGATTGGTCTGAATGATATAATTCAACAACCATCTTTTTAAATTCTTCATTAAAGTTCTTGTTTGCCATACGGACACTTCCTCCTTGAAATCCATTGTAAGGACTTAACTAAGTTGTGTCCATATGACTATACTAACTCCATTTATTTAGCTGGATTATTAGTTAATTATTTGACGATAAATTTAATACAACTTGTAAATATTAATATGATTCACAGTGACATATTGAGTAATTGTTTTATTTTCTTTTCTTACGCAATGTGGTGGAATTTAATTCCTGTGTTAAACTCTGATGGTTATAAAATATTAATAACTATTTTTAATATTGAAGAGTTAGAAAATAAGAGAAAGAATCATATCTTAGTAAAATTAATCCAAGTAATTGGGGTTATTTTAGCAATTCGTTCAGTTATGCTTTGGTTTGTTTAGGAAGGAGTAATAAGGTTGTTTGAAATAAAGAATTATTCATTAGAAATTAAAGGGAAAGTTTTATTTAAAGAAACTGATGTTTCTTTTGAAGTTGGTAAAGTAAATCATATATTAGGTAAAAATGGTGTTGGTAAATCACAATTTGCAAAAGATTTACTATTAAATAATAGTAGGAAAATACCAAAAGAAATATTAGGAAATGTAACAGTAATAGCTAGTTTTTCAAATGTTCCTTCCGATGTTTCTACAAAGGATATTTTTAAATTACTAGAAAAGAAATTTGATAAAACGGAAGTTCATAAATTATCTAGTCATTTGAATTTAGATAATATTTCTAAAGATGCTCTAATTGGAAAACTTAGTGATGGACAGAAACAAAAACTAAAATTATTATCTTTTTTGTTAGAAGATAAACAGGTGATTGTTCTTGATGAAGTTACTAATGCATTAGATAAAACAACAACAAACGAAATATATGATTTCTTTAATAATTATATTAAAAAGAATCCAAATAAATTGATAATTAACATTACACACAACTTATCTGATTTACAAAATTTACCTGGAGATTATTATTTACTTGAATATCAAAAATTTGTAAAGATGGCTAGTAAAGGTGAAGCGATTAAGAAATATATTGAGGGGTAACATCAATGGAATTTAAAAAAAGTTTTTCAAATAAAATTATGATAATGCTCGGTGGCGTAATTATATCAATTTTTCTTTTGGGTTGGATATTACCTGTAGGGATTGATAAAGTTTCTTCAATTAGTTATAAAGAATATTTATTTAGTACATATACGGTATTTACTCAATTTGGATTTTTAATGTTTGCTTTTTTTGTTGCATTTTTTGTTACAAGGGAATATGTAAATAAAACTATACTGTTTTATAAATTTCTTTCATACGATAGTCTAAAATTCTATTTAAATAAAGTTTTTGTTTTAATAACTGAATCTGTTTGCTTTATTACTTTATGCTTGATTATAGTATCTATTGTATTTCAAGATTTCAGTATGTTTTTTCAAATGTTATATTTATTTTCCTGTGTTGCAATACAATATATTTTGATTGTTAGTTTTATTAGTTTATTAGTGCCTAATGTTCTTATTGCAATTGGAATAAGTCTTTTTTATTGGATTTTAAGTGTTATTTTGGTTTCGGTTGGAGGGGTTTTGAAATATTTAGCTTTTTTCGATGCTTCTAACAATTTGTATAAACACG
This sequence comes from Bacillus cytotoxicus NVH 391-98, assembly GCF_000017425.1. GTDB lineage: Bacteria > Bacillota > Bacilli > Bacillales > Bacillaceae_G > Bacillus_A > Bacillus_A cytotoxicus. The sequence continues at coordinate 2,051,759 of NC_009674.1, read as the reverse complement.
TTAATACTTTATTAGAAGGTAATAGTACTTTTCTATCCATTAATGATAACTTTAACATTTTAATTTTTGTTATAATTTGGGCTATCGTAGGAGCTTTAGTATCTAAATTTGCAAATAATCGTTGGTTAAAATTAGGGGTAAATTAAAAAATATATTATATTTAGAGCTTATGAAAGACATTCGTTTATAAGAGGCCACTGAAAAAGTCCTCCCAGTTTAAAAAGCGAAAGCTTTCTCGATATAATCGAGGAAACTTTCGCTTTTTTCATGTATAATGATTGTACTAATTCTAGGTGGTGTCTCGGATGATTTCTAATCAACAATCTCTTAACCTCAGTCCATTTATGGCGATTTACGATATCGTTGTACCAAAGGATAATATGCTTCGTCAATTGAATGAGGTAGACTTTTCTTTTGTTTTAGAAGAACTACAAGATAAATATTGTCTCGATAACGGTCGCAATACAGTGCCGCCTGTTCGTATGTTTAAATATTTATTACTAAAATCTATTTTTGATTTATCCGATGTAGATGTTGTGGAACGCTCAAAATACGATATGTCCTTTAAATATTTTTTAGATATGGCACCAGAAGATATGGTCATTGACCCTAGTTCATTAACGAAGTTCCGCAAGCTTCGTCTGACAGATGTAGGGTTACTTGACATGCTCATTCAAAAAACAGTGGAAATTGCACTCGAAAAAAACTTGATTAAAAATAAATCTATTATTGTTGATGCCACGCATACAAAAGCACGCTTCAATCAAAAATCGCCGAAAGAATTTTTAATGGAGAAATCCAAATTACTCCGCAAAGCTGTTTATCAAGTTGACGAAGGAATGAAGGAAAAGTTCCCACCAAAAACAATGACAGATGACTTAAGTGACGAACTTGAATATTGTCAAAAAGTAATTGAAACAGTAGAAAAAGAGGAAATCATTCGTGAATATCCAAATGTGAAAGAGAAACTGAATTATTTAAAAGAAATCGTAGAAGATCACCAAGAACACCTCCAATTTTCGCAAGATCCTGATGCGCGAATTGGACATAAAACAGCGGATTCTTCTTTCTTTGGTTACAAAACACATATTGCGATGAATGAAGAACGCATCATTACAGCTGCGGTGATTACAACGGGTGAAAAAAGCGATGGAAAATACCTTCAAACATTGATTGAAAAAAGTCGTGAAACAGGAATGGAAATTGATACAGTTATTGGAGATACTGCTTATTCTGAGAAAAATAATATTCAATATGCCAACCAAAATCAATTACAATTAGTATCGAAATTAAACCCTATTGTGACACAAGGGCCACGTAAAAAAGAAGATGAATTTGAGTTTAATAAAGATGCGGGTATGTATGTCTGTAAAGCTGGACATATGGCTGTTCGTAGAGCACGTACGGGAAAAAGGGAACAAACAATAGTCAAAGTCATACCTACTATTTTGATATTGAAAAATGCAAAGTATGTCCATTCAAAAGTGGATGTTACAAGGAAGGCGCTAAAAGTAAAACATATTCTGTGACAATTAAATCCACTGAACATAAGGAACAACAAGCATTTCAAGAAAGTGCATATTTTAAAGAAAAGGGGAAAGAGCGTTATAAAATTGAAGCGAAAAATAGTGAACTTAAGCATAGACACGGGTATGATGTGGCATCTTCCTCGGGTCTGATTGGTATGCAACTGCAAGGTGCAATGGCTATATTCGCTGTCAATTTAAAACGAATCCTAACCTTGATGAAAGAAACAAAGTAAAAAAGAATAAAGAGAAAGACGACTTTTCATTCAAAATTGAATGAAAAGTCATCTTTCTTGTTTTGTATCTGGTTTATAAACCGAAAAACGTAAGTTTTTCAGTGGCCTCCTTCATCTACGGAGCCTTTTTGTTAGGAAATACTATATATGTTATTAAAAATACTGATAGATTTGATTATCATGGTGAAGCTAATCGAGAGTATAAAATATTTTGTGTAAATGAAAAAATACAAAATAGAAAGAACTTTTCTAGTAGAAGGTTACATTAGGAAGTTTATACAATATTAGTTTGGTATAGTTATAGTGTAAAGAAAAACTATTTTGATATAAATGAACTTTTGTTATATAATATTTTTATAATAATTGATAGAAAATATTCGTTTTTATATTAAGGGGAAATATAAGTTTTTATGAAAAATATAGATTTTATACTCGAAAGTGATGAAATGTTAAAGCCCTCTGAACGGCTCATATTGTTATTATTAGAAAAACATAGGATGCTGTATACAAATGATTTATTGGCGCTATCTAATTTATCGTATAAAACATTAACAGATTCCTTAACAGCGCTTGTTGCGAAGTCGTATGTACTGAAAGAGACAGGGAAAGGAAGAAGACAAAATTGTTATAGATTAATTTAAATAAAAAGAAAAATCTTATTTTTGATTGAAAACAAAAATAAGATTTTTCTTTTTATTTGCAATTTTTGTTTTTTAGATTTAGATACAAAAAAGCAAAAATGAATTCAAAAAATAATACAAAAGAATATGACTTCAAATAATTATGTTATGTAAACTAAAAAGAAGCTTTTCATTCTCTATCGGAATATAACGAATTGTATTAAAGTATGTTGATACAGAAATATGATCAAAGCAAGAAATAATAGCAATTTTACCGCTGTTCGTTTTTTGAAGGCATAATTTGACAAGTAACGGATGAAGTAGCGTAAACTACAATTTTACAGCACAAAAAATAAAATATTCAGCTGAAATATAAAGATGTCGTCGAAAGCTATCTGGAATTGATTGATTAATGAGATTTTTTTATAGAGGAGCTTGTTTTATATGAGGAGAATTTAGAATCATACAAGCTCATATGGAAGGCAGTAAAATAAAATGGGTTAGGAGGATTCCAATGATGAGGAAACTCAAAAAGGTAAATGTTCCTAATACAATGCAACATCAATCGCAGTCTAACGAATATCGAGTTATAAATAAGAAAAAAATAAGGCGTTTTCTTCTCGCACTTCTATTTATTGTCTCCTCAACACTTTATGTGCAATATATACTTACAAAGCAACAGGAAATGATTCAAAAGAAGCGTGTTATAGTTGAAAAGCAACAAAAACAACTTGTATATTTAAAGAAAGATTCTGAGTATTTAGAGGCAAAGGTTGAAAATTTAACAAATAATGAGGAAGAAATTTTGCAATTTGCAAGAAAAGAGTACCATTTTTCGAAGCCGGATGAAACAATTTTCATATTAACTGAATAATTATAATTGTACATAAAAAATAGTTAGCGAGAGCTGACTGTTTTTTTGTTACTGTTGATGTACTGTAAGTTGTTACATATATAAGGAAGATTGAAGTTTCACACTTTACTTGTATATAGAGTAGTATGAAGTGCGTCTATAAATTATATTTTTCCTGAAGGGGGTCAGTTTGAATAATTCTTGAGATAAAATATTGTAAAAATTCTGTTAATTATATATAATTTTAATAAGCACACTCTTTTTTAACGTATTTCCGAAAGAAGTCTCCTATCTTCAATGAATGTGAGGACTTAGCCCGGTGGGAGATGAATTTTGATTGGTGTTAGCCAAAGTCTTGGATCTAATTAGTATTAGATATATGTTTATTAGCATGAAAATAAAACTCTTGATGCAAGAGGAGGAATTCGGTCAACTAACCGATGGATTTACAGTTTATACGCTTGTTAAGAAAAATGCTACCCTTGCATAAGAAAGGAAGATACATGTGTACGCTTCTAATACGATCTACATCGTAGGGGATGCAAAAGCGCCTCAAAATAATCCGATTACTGAAAAGTTTAAAAGTTATTTTGTAGCATTCGTACTGGAGAGAGATACAGGAGAAATTATAGATGCAGATTGCTCCGCAACTATTGCCTTAACTTCTCAGTTTGTAAAGCATTTATTTTTACATAAAAATATAAACGATTCGCATCTAGCTGATGAAATTAAAGGGCGTTATTTTGGCTCATCGCAAAAGGCACTACTTGTAGCGTTAAAGGACGCACAGAAAAAATATAATCAGATTGCTGCTTTGTCTACTTCTTCATAGACAAAATCCAGCCGTAAGACGCTTTTCTTATGGCTGGATTTTTTTATTGGACAAAGAGGAAAGGGTGGGAAATTTGAAAATTATAGATGTAAAGGTAAAGCGCCGATTGATTGAACTTCATACTCCGTTTAAAACAGCGCTGCGCACTGTAACAGAGATTGAAAGTATTGACGTTTTTCTCCATATAGATAATGGAATGGTAGGAAGAGGAGCTGCTGCTCCAACTCCGGTTATTACAGGTGATTTTGCAAGTGGAATTGAAGAGGCGATTTTAGGACCGATTCGCTCTAGTTTAATAGGAAAAGAGATTGAGCAACTTCATTCCTTATTATCATATGTTCAAAAGAGTTGTATTGGAAATACGAGCGCGAAGGCAGCAGTAGATATTGCTTTATATGATGCGTATTGTCAATTTCATAACATCCCGCTTTATGCCTTATTGGGTGGAAAGAAGGAATTTTATACAGATATTACGGTAAGTGTTGATGATCCTATATCGATGGCAAAAGAAGCGAAAAAGCATGTGGAAAAAGGATTTCAAACGTTAAAGATTAAAGTTGGCCAATCCGCTCGGTTAGATTTAGAGCGAATTGAGGCCATTAAAAATATCATACCGAAGGATATTGCGCTCCGGTTGGATGCCAATCAAGGATGGGAACCGAAAGAGGCCGTTTCCATTATTAAAGAAATGGAAAAGAGAAATGTAAATATCGAATTTATCGAACAGCCTGTTCATGCGCAAGATTGGGAAGGATTGAAATATGTCAAGAATCATGTATATATACCAATTATGGCTGATGAAAGTATTTTTTCAGCGGAAGATGCATTAAAGCTTGTTCAAGGACATTATGTTGATTGCATAAACATTAAATTAATGAAATGTGGCGGGATACGCCAGGCATGGAAAATTGCTGATGTCGCAGAAGCGGCAGGTGTGAAATGTATGATTGGCAGCATGATGGAATCATCGCTTTCTGTAACAGCCGCAGCGCATATAGCGGCTGCGCATCCGAATATTCATTATGTTGATCTTGATGCGCCGTTATGGCTAATGGAAGAGCCAGAAGGAATCAGTTATAGCGGAGCGAAGGTAAACTTACAGTTTTAGAAGAGTTATTGTTTCAAAGAATGATAAACTAGCAAATGATTTTTTTAAGGAGGATTTGTATGAAAAAAGTGGGGACTACATTATTAACAAGTCTATTTCTCTTTTCATCTTTCTCAGCAGTAAGTGCGAAAGAAAGAATAGGAAATACAGCTTTCATTGATGTTGCCGCTGCAACGCTATGGACTGGTCCGAATCTACTTCGTCCCATTGATGAGCCGAGCGCAAGCAATCCTGTGGATCTATGGAAGTGGACGAAATCTATGACACTTGATGAAAAGCTTTGGTTAACAAATACAAATAAGCTGGAAACACAAGCGTTATTAGGGCAGGAAGTAACCGTTATTGAAAGGCAAGAAGAATGGGTGAAAGTCATTGTACATGGACAACCGACGCCAAGAAATGAACAAGGTTATCCAGGATGGATGCCAGAAAAACAACTAACGTATCACCAAGAATTTGCGGATAAGAAAAATCAGTCCTTTGTTTTAATTACAAAACCTACAGCCATCTTATATATCAATCCTTCCGACAAAAACAAATCGTTAGAGGTCAGTTATAATACACGTTTGCCACTTGTAAGCGAAGATACCATTTCATATCGTGTTCTATTACCAAATGGTCAAAAAGCTTGGTTACGTAAAAAAGATGGTACGGTATACCATTCACAAAATGATATACCGACGCCAACAGGGGACGATTTAGTGAATACAGGTAAATTATTTTTAGGACTGCCATATATATGGGCTGGTACAAGTGGATTTGGATTTGATTGCTCTGGATTTACACATACGATTTACCAATCACATGGTATTACCATTCCGCGTGATTCAGGCCCACAGTCAAAAGCTGGCATGGCGGTAGAAAAAGAACAGTTACAAAAAGGAGATTTAATTTTCTTTGCTCATGATGGTGGAAAAGGAAATGTTCATCATGTAGGAATGTACATTGGGGATGGAAAGATGATTCACTCTCCGAAAGCGGGAAGAACGGTTGAGATTATTCCGGTAGACACACCTGGATATATCGAAGAATATGCCGGAGCTCGGCGTTATTTACCATAATCAAAAATGATAGGAGGATGGAAATGAATCAGGTTATTCGTATTTCATTCATTAGTATGTTACTGGCTTCTTCCTTTTTAGTTGGTTGTAGTGCAGAACAATCAACGACGAATTCGAAAGAAGAGAAGAAAGTATTACAATTAACGGAAACAGGAGAAATCCCATCATTGAACTCAGGAAAAGTGACAGATGCGATTTCGTTTAACGTTTTAAACAATGTGATGGAAGGGCTATTTCGATTATCAAAAGATGATGAAGTCATTGCAGGAATGGCTCAAAATTATGAAGTGAGTCAAGATGGTAAAAGATATACATTTCATTTGCGTGAAGCAGAATGGTCAAATGGAGACCTTGTCACAGCACATGATTTTGTTTATGCATGGAAACAAGTGATCAATCCAGAAACAGCTTCACAATATGCTTATATTATGTATGATGTGAAAAATGCAGAAAAGATCAATAAACAGCAATTAGGATTAGACGAACTAGGGGTAAAAGCAATAGATAATAAAACTTTTGTTGTAGAATTAGAGCATCCTGTGCCGTACTTTACGAAGTTACTTTGTTTACCAACTTTTTATCCAATTCATGAAAAATATGCAAAGGAACAAAGAGAGAAATACGGTTTAGAAGCTGATAAAACTGTATATAATGGCCCGTTCACATTATCGGAGTGGAAACATGAAGCAAGTTTCACTATGAAAAAGAACAATCAATATTGGGATAAAAAAGAGGTAAAACTAGATGAAATCAACTATCAAATTGTAAAAGACATTTCAACTGTCGTGAATTTATATGAAACAAATAAAATTGATCGAGCTGTTATTTCAACAGAATTTGTTGATAAATATAAGAACAATAAAGAACTGAAACAATTTACGGACCCTATTATGTATTTCTTTCGTTTTAATGAAAGTGTACCGATTTTGAAAAATAAACATGCACGCCTAGCTTTAAGTATGGCTTTTGATAAAAAGGATCTTGCTACATCTTTTTTAAATGACGGATCAGAACCTGCCAATTACTATATTCCAAGTGGCTTCTTATTAGATTCAGATAATAAAGATTTTAGAGAAACGACGACAGAATTTAATAAAACAAATGTGAAACAGGCGAAAGAATATTGGGAAAAAGCAAAACAAGAAACAGGAACAAATGAAGTTACGATTGAGATGTTAAACTACGATTTAGAAAACTTTAAAAAAGTTGGAGAGTACATTAAAGAGCAGCTTGAAAAGAATCTTCCAGGTTTGACGATAAACGTAAAGTTACAACCTCATTCTCAAAAACTAGCATTAGAGAAAAAGAAAGAATATGAAATGTCATTATCACGTTGGTTACCAGATTATCCAGATCCCATGACATATTTAGAGGTTTTTCTTTCTGAAAATGGAGTGAATAATACGGGATATGCAAATCCAGAGTACGATGCATTACTGAAAAAGATAAAACTAGAGTTAGGAAATGATGAACAGACACGCTGGAAAGCAATGCAAGATGCGGAAAAAATGTTGCTTGAAGATGCGGTCATTGCACCGGTATTTCAGCACGGATTATCGTATTTACAAAAGCCATACGTTAAGAATTTATACGTACATCAATTTGGACCAGCAACAACTTTAAAATGGACCGATATTAAAAAGTAAAGGTTATGATTTAAAGAGCAGACTTCGTTTTATACGATAGTCTGTTTTTATTTATAGATATACTTTCTCATTGCAGTGATGAAGGAGTTAGTATGGTATAATTTACTAATCTATCAGATAAAAGGGGAAATATACTTATGAGGAAGGATATAGAAACAAAGAGGCTATATATGAGACGACCAAGCATGGAAAATCGGGATGAGTTCTATGAAATCGTCAAACAAGAGGAAGTAGGTAAGTGGCTAGCAGTCGCAAGGGGGATGTTGCGAGAAGAAGCTGAGCAGTATATTGATTAACTCATTTCACATTGGAAGCAGAATGGATTTGGTGTATGGTTTTTATTTCATAAAATAAGCGGAGAATTACTTGGGCATTGCGGATTAAGATACATAGATGGAACAGAAGAGGTAGAGATTATGTATTTGCTTAATCCGAAGTTTTGGGGGAAAGGTTATGCGACTGAAGCAGCTTATGCAGCCATTCAATATGCTATTTATGATTTGAAGCTTACTACATTAAAGGCACGAATTAAAACGAAGAATATGAAGTCAAGAAATTTGTTAGAAAAGATAGGGCTTACGTATACGCATGATAGGAGGAAGAATGGGGATACATTATTACGCTTTGAGTATAAATATATAGATTAGTGATAAATATTTTTCGGCCTAGTATATGTGTATGAAGTTGTGTTCGGAAAAAATAGGACTGGTAATAAGCTAATTTTTGTCAAAATTTTGATAGAAACAGTTTAAAATGGGGGAATTCAGATGGAGAAGTTATCACAAGAAATTATCAATTGGGTTCGAACAGAGGATAAACGAGTTGTAATCGGTATTGCAGGACATGGTGCTGCGGGAAAAACGACATTTGCGAATAAACTGAAAGAGCAATTTATGTCAAAAGAAGTAAACTATATTAATACAGATCCATATATTGTGAGTTCGAGTATTCGAAAGCACGCAATCATTCATTATACATATGAAAATAAAGAGCATCATTATAAAATGACAGCTTGCCATCCAGCTGCACATCATTTGGAATCTTTAGAAAGAGATGTTCAAATGGTTCGAGATGGACTGGATTTCTATACTATTGATACGCATTATATGGAACGTGAATTCATTTCTTCGAATCGTAAAGTGACGATTGTAGAAGGAATGAGTGTCGCATTTCTTAATTCCGATCTATTTGATTTGAAAATTTACTTTTATACAGATGGAGAAACAGAACTTATGAGAAGGTCAAGTCGAGATGTTGCAGAAAGAGGGATGGACATTGAATATTTAAGGCAATCTCATGAGGAACGTCGCATACAGTATGAAGTATTCATGCACCCGTATCATGAGCGTTTTGATATAATTATTAAAAATTCCGCTGAAGGATTTTGCATAGAAAAAAATACATCTGCAATATGAATAGAAAATAGGAGCAATTCTGCTCCTATTTTTGTATGGTCTTTATAAAGAGCTAGAAGAGCGAATCATAACAATGATAGCATATTTAATACACTTGTTGGGTACATATTTGATTCATGTTGAAGATAGACAATGTAGTCATCATGTTATTGGTTAGCTTTGTATTACGATAAAAAAATTATTGGTTGTTATTTTGTCTTTCATCTTGTTCTCGTTGTTCAGAAGGTTCCTCGGTTGGATCTGGTTCTTGTTCATCCTTCACGTTATTGCAACCAAATAATAGTCCTGAAGATATAACAGTAGCCATTAAAGCAAATAAATACTTTTTCTTTTTCATGGAATCGTCCCTCCTTTTTTAGTGTACTACTAGTAATGTTTCCTCAGAGATTTAAGACTATGTAAGTTTTTTATTAAAATGATTTTTTTATTTGAAATATAGGTTTGTCACAATGATAAGAGAAGGGCGTTATGATAGCGTGAATGAATTATTTTTGGAAGAGAAGAGTAATGGTTAGAGCTCAATCTGAGAATACAGATATTTTTATTTACATTTGAATGGGTTTTTGCTATACATAGAAGCAGAGGCGTATATCTTGCTCCTCTGCTTACGGTTTTACATCTAAGTTTTGTAAAAACAACGTTGCGGAAACGTATCGTTTTGCTAACATTTGTACATATGCAGTATGTACAGAAAGCGTCGCGATAATAATGGCGTTACGAATTGCTTCGCGCTGTTCATTGTTGATTTGATCAAATTGGCTGGCAATTTTGTCAGCTTTCTCTTTTACTATATTTTCAATTGTATGGATAGTGTCCGTTGCGTTTAATTGTAAACAGTTCCCTTGATTTAACTCTTCAAATAAAGAAGAGTACGCAACGTATAAATGAACGGGATTAATTAAATCATCGCTGCGGTCTGCTGGATCATTGACAATGAGTCTAAGCAGTTTCCGAATAGATTCAAAATCAAGTGCTGTTTTTAAATCTTCGACAATGAAAAGTAAAGCAGCTTGCTCAATGGAGTATTTTTTTCCCTTTTGCGGGGATCCAATCATTTCTTTTATATCGCGTTTTACCCAGTTTTGCATTGCAGTTACAGAAAAACTGGTATTTTCAATTTGATTACCAAGTGCAACGATTTCATTTAAAGAAAAGCCAACATCGGTATCTTCAATTTTTATCAACTTTTCGAAAATAGGTGAAAGTGCGGTTGTGATAAAAGCAGTTACGCTTTGTCCGCTTTCAATATCTTTTTTATGTGATTTTGCCCAAGCTTCTTGTAATATGCTAAGAGGCTTTTTTGTGTTCCATCCTCTTAAAGAAAGGAGGAGTGCTGCCATTTCGTTTCGTGTGAGATGAAATGTTTCCATCTTTTCACCTCCAAAATTATAAAAGTTCTTATGACCTTATAATATGTGTTGTTTTATGCAAAGTCAATTCCATTTTGCTTCATTTTTCCTTTGTTCTACAAAATATTAAGTAAATAACTTGCTTATTTCAAGAAAAGTTCATATAATAAGTTCATAAGAACTCTTTATATGAGTTTAAAATAAATCTATCATTCTTATTTTCAAGAAAGATAGATTTCACATATATCTATAGTAAAAGGAGAATGGATATACTATGTTGAAAAAACTCGTTTCAGTAATGACTGCATTCATGGTGATCTTTGGAGCTAGTAGCTTTGTTTTTGTAGATCATGCAGCAGCGAAAAGTTACAAATCTGGTAAAAAGTCATTTACACCAAGTTCTGGACAAAAGTCAAAAGTGAATTTAAACAAAAAAGATTCTAACGTAAATTCACAAAAGACAAATCCAGATACAAAAACGAAAGCTACAAATACAGCGCCCAAAAGTAATAAAGGAAGCTTTATGAAAGGGTTATTACTTGGTGGTTTAGGTGGGCTATTAATGGGAAGCCTATTCTCAAATATGGGCGCACTTGGTTCTATATTGGCGTTCATGGTAAATATGTTAGTAATGGCTGGTATCGTGATGTTGGCGATTCGAGCATTTAAATATTTTAAAGATCAGCGTAAGAAACAAGCGGAGGAAACAGCATGGAGAGGTTAAAGATTTCTGAACAGGAGCTAATTAATGCACTATGTGTATACATTGCTGAAAAAAGACAAGTTGCTCCTGAAGCTGTTTTAGTTGAACTGATGTACGATGATGACTATGGATTCTCCGCTGAAGTAGAAGTAAACGGTCGTCAGCAAATTTTAATCCAAGCGAATTTAATTGAAGCGCTTCGTCTATGGCTAGATCGAGAGTACAATCTCAATCCTTACGCAGCAAGACTACAGCTTGAATTAGATGATGAAGAAGGTATTATCGCATTGGCGAGTGTTAATCATTCAGATAACTAGAGTAAAAAGCTGTTGAGAGCAATCTCAACAGCTTTTTTAGTATGCACAATTTGCAAATTATTTCTGCTTAAAATGTAAGAGGGAGTGTTATTAAGTTTCGCTCGTATAAAACTGAAAAACGGGAAGTTTGAAAGGAATGATATTTTAAAATATTGTTAAAAGAACCTCGTATTTAAATGTTTTTAAGGAGTAAGTAAAATTCTTCCGCTAGTCTCTCTTCGTTCAACAGCTTCATGGGCGAGGTCAGCATCTGCAAGGGAGTAAGTTCGATCAATTTTAATAGAAAGTTTTCCGCTTTGAACCCATGTAACAAAATCGCGAATATATTGAGACCAATATTTCATATAGGGAAGACCATTTGTTCTTGTTATAAAGAGAGAACCTTTTTCTTGAAGTGTCATTAAATCGATAGGAGGAACATATCCGCTAGATTGTCCATAGTTTATCATATATCCGCCAAGAGCAAGACTATTTAAACTCGCGTCAAAAGTATCTTTACCAACACCATCATAGACAACATTTACACCTTGCCCATTTGTAATGCGTTTTACTTCTTTTACTATATCCGACTGTGTAGAAATGATCACTTCATCAGCACCAGCCTCCAGTACATAACGAGCCTTTTCTTTTTTTGATGTAACACCAATCACATGGCCACCGCGTATTTTTGCCATTTGGCATAAAAAGAGTCCGATTCCACCGGCTGCCGCATGAATTAAGCACCAATCTTCTTTTTTGATCGGATAGGCATAGTTCGTAAATGCCCAAGCTAGAAACCCTTGGATCAATCCTGCAGCTGCATGTTCAAAACTGATTTCATCTGGAATAGGGATTACTCTTTGAGATGAAATTAAAACATGACTCGCATAAGTGCCGCTTCCTCCAGCACAGACTACGCGATCTCCAACTTGAATGGTCTCTACATTTGGACCAATTGCTTCGACAGTACCGACTCCTTGACTACCTAAAGTAACGGGGAAGGTATGGGAGATTCCGCCCTTTTTTTGATAAAAATTTTGTGTTACTAAATCACCTCGCCGATGTTGAATATCTAAAAAATTGACGGAAGCAAATGCAATTCGTACAATTACTTCTCCAGAACCGGGAATGGGAATTGCTTGTTCTTCTAATTTCATAACTTTTGAAGTACCGAATTCGTACATACATACTTTTTGCATAACATTATTTTTAATCATATGTTCATCTCCTTTAACATTATTGTTTCCAAGAAACATTTAGGTTTCTTGGAAACAATAATAAATATATATTCAAGTTTTGTCAAATTGTTTCTCGGAAACTTTAATCTTCTACCCCTTCTTGATATACTAATAAAAACACAAATGTAAAGGAGTTTTTTTATGGCATCGGCTTTTAACAATGATAAAAATATATTAATAAAGCAAATCGTGAACTTAACGGGAGAACTGGCTAAAAAGTGGGGACAGGAAGAGGATGAGGAGAGAGAATGGTTACTTCAAAATTGTAAAAATCCTCATATTGCTACATTGTTAAAAGAAGTAACAGTAAAAATGCTTCATGTTCTTGATGCGATTGGAAAGCATGAACCGGTTAATGGAATTACAATCGCATCTGAAACGGGGATTCCAAAGGGGAGTGTATCGAAAATGACTCGCCGATTAATGAATAAAAATTTGATTGTGACAGAAACCATTCCAAATAATAAAAAGGAAATTTTATTTAAAACAACTTCTTTAGGAAAAGAATTATTTCATTTACATCAAGCATTACATCAAGAAATAAATAAAGGGGTTGTACAATTTTTAAGTAGATACACACAGGAAGAACTGCAATTTGTTACCCGTTTTTTAAGTGATACTTTAGAAGCATCATGGGTAACAATGGAAGAGAATCTAGTGGATGAAAATAAAAATCATAAAGGTTGAGCAACTTTTGTTTGAGAAAGTTTAATTTCGGTTCTATGGACAAGTTCCCTTCGTTTATACTTGATGTAGAGAAGATGACTAGGCAACTTAAGCAGAGTTATTTTCGTTTATGGATAGGGAGGGAACCGCGTGATGAAAAAGAAAAAATGGCAAAGTATGAAGAAAGTTATTCTCAGTTGTGGAATTATACTAACAGGAGTGATAACATTTGGTTTTGCAGAAAAGGCGTCTGCACATGGGTATGTGGAATCACCTTCTAGTCGTTCGTATTTATGCAGCAAAGGTGTAAATGTAAATTGTGGTCCAATTCAATATGAACCGCAAAGTGTAGAAGGAGTAGGGGGATTTCCGCAATCAGGTCCAGTTGATGGACAAATTGCGGGTGCTGGAAATTTCCCGAATTTAGACGTCCAAACCGCTGAGCGATGGAAAAAAGTAACGATTCAAGGGGGAAAGAATGAATTCAAGTGGAAATTAACTGCTCCGCATAGTACGAAAGAGTGGAAATATTATATAACGAAAAAAGATTGGAACCCGAATAAGCCATTGTCACGTTCTCAATTAGATTTAATACCATTCTATGTGAAAAATGATGGGGGAGTAAAACCAGGAGTAACAGTAACGCATGAAGCAAATGTACCAACTGATCGCAGTGGATACCATCTTATTTTAGCTGTTTGGGAAATTGCGGATACAGGGAATGCCTTTTATCAAGTAATGGATGTAAATCTTGTTAATAATGGCGTTACGTCTATCATGCATCATGCTTCACACGACAATTAAATCAAATAAAGAAAGGTCATTTTTGTATAGAATGACCTTTCTTCACGTCTGACTGGAAGCGAATGTTTTCGACACAGCAACTACTTCTTTGGCATAGCATTTTGCTTTGTACGCTAACATGGTTCTAAATTGTGAACATGATGCTTCGCTAATTTGTGATTCTTGAGCACATTTGACACTTGCAAATCTTCCATACAAATCACACCGTAGTTTTTGATGATGTCAGCAGAGACTTTATGCAAGTAATCCGCCTTTAAATTCATCATTTCCTATCATTTTATTACATATTTGATTCTATTTTTATTTGAAAAGAAGAGAAACTTGATTTTATTTATAAAAAAATCTGCTTAAAATATTGTCATATTTGCTTCTTTAAGATATCCTTTTGATGAAGAGGTGGAAATCATGGAAAAAGTACTAGTTTTCGGGCATAAAAACCCAGATACAGATGCAATTTGTTCTGCAATTGCTTATGCAGAACTAAAAAAAGAATTAGGAATGAATGCTGAGCCTGTACGTTTAGGTGAGATCAGCGGTGAAACTCAATTTGCGTTAGATTATTTTAAAGTAGAAGGACCGCGTTTTGTTGAGACAGTAGCAAACGAAGTGGACAACGTTATTTTAGTTGACCATAACGAACGTCAACAAAGTGCTAACGATATCGAATCTGTTCGTGTGTTAGAAGTTATCGATCATCATCGTATTGCTAACTTTGAAACGAGCGATCCTTTATACTATCGTTGTGAGCCAGTTGGTTGTACAGCTACAATCTTAAACAAAATGTACAAAGAAAATGGCGTTGCAATTCGTAAAGAAATTGCAGGTTTAATGTTATCTGCAATTATCTCAGATTCTTTATTGTTTAAATCACCAACTTGCACAGAACAAGACGTAGCTGCAGCTCGTGAATTGGCTGAAATCGCTGGCGTTGATGCAGAAAGCTACGGCTTAGAAATGTTAAAAGCTGGTGCAGATTTAAGTGGTAAAACAATGGAGCAATTAATTTCTCTTGACGCAAAAGAATTCCAAATGGGTAACGCGAAAGTTGAAATTGCACAAGTAAACGCTGTTGATACAAACGACGTTCTTGTACACCAAGCAGAATTAGAAAAAGTTATTTCTGCAGTAGTAGAAGAGAAAGGATTAGATTTATTCTTATTCGTTGTAACAGATATCTTAACAAACGATTCTGTCGGCCTTGCGATCGGGAAAGCAGCAAATGCTGTTGAAAAAGCATACAACGTAACATTAGAAAACAACACAGCTACTTTAAAAGGTGTTGTATCTCGTAAAAAACAAATCGTTCCTGTATTAACAGAAACATTCCAAGCTCTATAATAGTAGGGATGGATGAAAAGAAGGACAAGTAACCTATGGTTTGCTTGTCCTTTTTATATAACCTTTCTTTGTACACTGTCGATTGTGACAGTTTTTTTGATGAAGTAAAAGTATTATGATTGAAATATGGAAAAAGATATAAGATGAGGTAGCAGTTGATGATGAAACGATTATGTATTATTCCCTGTGGGAAAAAGAAAATTTGGGATAAGTACCCAAGTCAAGGTCCAACAAAAGCGAAAGACGTTTATATTAGCTCGTTTGGAAAAGCATGTCAGGCATATGCGGGAATGTTT
Organism: Bacillus cytotoxicus NVH 391-98; assembly: GCF_000017425.1. GTDB lineage: Bacteria > Bacillota > Bacilli > Bacillales > Bacillaceae_G > Bacillus_A > Bacillus_A cytotoxicus. The sequence goes on along the minus strand of NC_009674.1, from coordinate 2,035,772 downwards.
TTTGAGGATTGGGTAATATTATCGGCAAAGCATGGATTTTTAAGACCAAATGACATTGTAACAGAAAACTATGATCTCGCTTTTGACTCGAAGAGTGACGAGATTGTTAATGTAGAGCAACTCAAAAAACAAATGGTGGATAAAGGATTGCTAGAGTTCGATGAAATTGTTCTACTAGCGGGAAAGAAACATAAAAAAGTAGTCACAAAACTATATCCAGAAGATAGGATTACATATCCATTAGCAGGATGCAAAGGGATTGGATATATGCTTCAGAGATTGAAAGGTGCTGTGGAAAAGGGAGAAGAGATTTAGTGTTTTCTCTTTTGCATTTTGCCTAAGATTGCTAGAATTATACTTGAGTCTTTGCGGTAGGAAATCATCGGCTAATAAATCTTCATTTCATCAAAAAGCTGACTTGCTATATTAAAAGTCAGCTTTTTTCATTGTTATTAATTATAAGGAGTTGTTTTTTATACATATAGAGTGGAATAAAGAAGAAAATTACTAGTACTCGTGAAGTTAAATTATCTGATAATTATTTCTCAATATAAATCAGGAATTAATATGCTCTTTAGCTGGAGTGTTCATGGTAAAATTTAGATAATATTCTTGAAAAAGGAGGTCTCGTATGGGAATAAAGACTATCGCCGACAAAGGGTATGATTTATTAGACGAATGGTACCAGAAAATGCTTTCTCAACAATTAGATCAAGCAATGGTTCTAAAAAAAGCGATGGATGATAAATTTAATAATATGAAGAAGCATACAGATTCTTTTATTTATTACTCTTTATTAAACTTTAGATATCAGATGTTAACCGGCGATTTCGAAAAAAGTCTTGAAGGATTTGACTACATAAAAGATATGCCAGATTGCTTTTTGAAATATTATTATCATTTCTTTCATTTTATTTATCACACTGAAACTGGAAACTATAATTGTGCAGAATACCATCGGGAACTCGCAGCTAATCTACTGGATATGATGCCAAATGAAGCTGAAACAGCGGAGTACCATTATCGGATTGCCCTATACCATTATTATTTATCACAACCAACATTAGCGATTCATTACGCTACAAAGGCCCTTGAGTATTTTTCAAGTCAAGAAGGCTACGAAACAAAAGTTGGAGCATGTAAAAATACTTTAGGCATGGCTTGCGTTACATTAGAACAATTTGAGATGGCAGAAGAATATTTGATTGCTGCTTTAAATATTCTTGAACGAAATAATGAAGAAAAAGCAGCTTTGACCGTTCGTTATAACTTAGGTTTATTCTATGCCGATCAAAATCTTTCAGAATTAGCAGTGCGGCATCTTACAGATGTATTTGAAAAATTTACTTATCCAAGAGCACCCTATCAAAAAAGAGGGATGTATGTGTTAGCACGTGAACACTTCAAACTAGGAAATCTAGCAGAGGCTCAATTTTATATCCATGAAGGCCTACAGTGTTGTACAGAAGAATACGATCATCATTTTACAATCTTAAAAACGATGATTGAAAATAAATCAATTACAAATCTAGAGAAATGTATTTTAGAAGGGATTTCTTACTTTAAAAAACAAGATTTATGGAAAGATGTACAGATTTATAGCGAACTATTAGCTATCAAATGGTATAATATGGGTATGAAAGAAAAAGCAAGTGACTATTATCATATGAGTCACGAAGCTAAAAATTTATTAAAAGAAAAGGGGCGTTTAAAATGAAAAAGATTAAAATTGCATTGTTAGGTTTAATGAGTGTTGCAGTAGTATCATTTGGTTTAAATAGTCCTATTACAAAAGATAATGCTTCTTCTGAATTAAAGTATGAAACAGTATCATACATGTCAGAACATGGTGGTGGAATCTAATAAATAAATGCATTTACCCTCACAAGTATTTGACTCGCTATAAAGTCACATAGTATTAGATGGTGACAAAAAGCAACTCTAAAAAATCTAGAGTTGCTTTTTTATATTATTTTAGAACACGAATCTTTTGTTGGGAATGAAGAAGGGACAATATAATTCTAAACATTCCGAAGCATGAAAGGGACAAGAGTGATATCAAGAATTCATATAAGGGAAGATAAATTGTTGATGTATAAAAAGAGGGGGAGAAAAAGATTCCCCCCTTACTTATAAAAGAATCGTTTATGATATACTAGAAAATATTATCTATCATGTATGACTTGTTTCATAAGCTGTCTAATCTCTTTAACTGGTGGCTTTTTATCATATAGATCAATGTGTGAAAAATAGTAATTTAAATTTCTAACGAGGCCTTTTCCTACTTTTGCGCTTAGGAAAGGGAATACTTGTCCGGTATAGTCGTCGAGCGATTTACAATAATATTTTTCATCTAAGTAAATACTATATTTACAGGTTAATTCTACGAGCGGATTTCCTTCAGAATCATAAACTTCTTTTGATTCTAAAATATCTATTAGTGCAAACCTATCATTTAAATAAACTCTTTTTTTCTTCTCTAGCTTATTAGAAAGAATAAAGGCGAGACCTATGGCGTTAATCAATCTGTTTCCTCCCAAAAAATATAAAAAGATATTAATAAAATATATGGTTATACGTGAAATGTAAAGGAGAAAATGTAAGTATCAAAAAGCTAATAAGTCATGTTGGAGAGAACAAAGAAAAGAAGATTCGTACCTATATAGAAACAGATGCAAGAAATTTCAAAAAAGTCAAAGAGACCTACTTCCCGCAGATAGGTCTCTTTAACTAGATAATGTTGACGAGTCATAACTCATCTGGAGTACTTTGATTATAACAAATTGAAAGAAGGTTTTGTATTGAGAAAAAAATGAACATAAATGGATTAGCACAACCTATATACATGGAAAAACATAAGAGTGAAATCAAAAAAGACCCGCAAATACAAATACATTACGGGTCGTAAGAAGGGGTTTTGTATCCAACAGATTAATTACATATTAACGATTGCAAAGTGTGAAGTCTATAAGGATGATGTTGAGAAAGTTTTTAATTATGTCCATAACTGTTTGATCTTTTTTAAAAAGAAATAAACAATCTTTTTGTATGAAAATAATGGTTCATATTTATAATGTGACTCATCTTTCCATGTGTTATCATACGAGGATTTTCTTTGTTTATTTGAAAGCGGAAACGCAATTACATTATTTTTTTGTTTCATATATAAACCTCCCTTATAGTAATGCGTATCGTTTTAGGGAAGGAATATTCTAATTTTTATGTTGCACATGTTTCTATGTACCACTTAATTGTGAATGGATTGCGCTACGTTTATATAATGAGCACAATAAAAACTACCGAATAGCACACGTATGAAAATAATGATAAAAATAAGTGGATTTCTTCATTTTTACATGAAGGTTTTGCAATGATATAGAAATATAAGGCGAAATAGTGAGAGCGACACTGATGGAAAATTGATGATATAATATGAGCTAGATGAAAGATTAAGAAAAGCAGGTGAATTTTTGTTGTTTACAAAAGCACAAGAACTTTTATCCTCTTATTTTGGCTACTCGTCATTTCGCAGAGGACAAGATGAAACAATTAAAAATGTATTGGATGGGAAAGATACAGTTTGTATTATGCCAACAGGTGGCGGGAAATCGATTTGTTATCAAATTCCTGCATTGGTATTTGAGGGGACGACTTTAGTGATTTCACCTTTGATTTCACTTATGAAAGATCAGGTAGATACACTTGTACAAAATGGGATTTCAGCCACATATATTAATAGTTCTATTTCGATAACAGAAGCGAATCAGCGTATACAGTTAGCGAAGCAAGGGCATTATAAATTGCTTTATGTTGCACCGGAGCGTCTCGATTCGATGGAATTTGTGGATCAATTAATCGATATGAAAATACCGATGATCGCAATTGATGAAGCCCACTGTATTTCACAATGGGGACATGATTTCCGTCCAAGTTATTTACATATACATCGCATATTAGATTACTTGCCAGAAAAGCCAATCGTGCTCGCGTTAACTGCAACTGCAACGCCGCAAGTACGAGAAGACATTTGCCGTGCATTAGACATTGATCCTACTCATACGATCATGACAACGTTTGAGAGAGAAAACTTATCATTCTCTGTTATAAAAGGACAAGATCGCAATGCATATTTGAAAGAATATATTCGGCAAAACCAAAAAGAATCTGGAATCATTTATGCGGCAACGCGAAAAGTCGTAGACCAGCTATATGAAGAACTAAGTAAGGCCGGCGTTTCTGTTGCGCGCTATCACGCTGGGATGAGCGACTATGAACGTGATGAACAACAAGAACGTTTTTTGCGAGATGAAGTCAGTGTCATGGTCGCAACATCGGCATTTGGTATGGGAATTGATAAATCGAATATAAGATATGTAATTCATTATCAACTTCCGAAAAATATGGAAAGCTATTATCAAGAAGCAGGTCGTGCTGGTCGTGATGGATTAGATAGTGAATGTATTTTGTTATATTCCTCTCAAGATGTACAAGTGCAACGTTTTTTAATTGATCAATCGACGGGAGAGTCACGTTTCTCAAATGAATTAGAGAAATTGCAGTACATGACCGATTATTGCCATACGGAACAATGTTTACAATCTTTTATTCTAGATTACTTTGGCGAAGTGCCAGAAGGGGATTGTGGCCGCTGTGGAAATTGTACAGATGAGCGTGAAAGTATTGATGTAACTAGAGAAGCGCAAATGGTTTTATCCTGTATGATTCGAACGAATCAACGCTTTGGAAAACAAATGATTGCACAAGTGTTAACAGGATCAAAAAATAAAAAAGTGCTTGAATTTCGTTTTCATACACTTCCAACGTATGGGCTTTTATCAGATCGCAGTGTAAAAGAAGTGAGTGAATTTATTGAGTTTTTAATTTCGGATGAATTAATTGCGGTAGAGCATGGAACGTATCCAACATTAAAAGTAACCGCAAAAGGAAAAGAAGTATTGCTTGGAAACGAACGTGTACTGCGTAAAGAAAGAGTAGAAACAAGACAAATTGTACAGGACCATCCGCTTTTCGAAGTGCTTCGTGAAATTCGAAAAGAGATTGCACAAAGCGAAGGGGTACCGCCATTTGTTATTTTTTCTGATCAAACGTTAACAGATATGTGTGCGAAAATGCCGAAAAACGAGACAGAACTCCTGCAAGTAAAAGGAATAGGCGAGCATAAACTGGCGAAGTACGGTTCTCACTTTTTACAAGCAGTGCTTCATTTTATGGAAGAAAATCCGAATTACGAAGAAACATTAAAAACAGAAGTTGTGACTGAGCGAAAAAAATTAGGGAAAGCTTCTAAAAACTCTCATTTAGAAACGTATGAAATGTATGAGCGGGGCACTGAACTCAGTGAGATTGCAAAAGTAAGAGGTTTATCGCGTCAAACGGTAGAAAATCATTTAATTCGTTGTTCGGAAGAAGGGATGAAAGTAGAGTGGGAAAGCTTTGTGCCAACAGAGTATAAATCACTTATCGAATCAGCAGTTCAACATGCAGAGGGCGGTTTAAAGTCAATAAAAGAACAGCTCCCAGATGAAGTGAGTTATTTTATGATTCGGGCTTATTTACAAATAAGAAAGTAGAGAAAAAATAAAGGGGATTGTTGTCATTTTATAATATTATGAGTATACGCACATAAATTAACAAGGTGTTTCATGGAACAAGGATTACAAAAATTATGTTAGTCATGATGTAGGTGTTCCGTTTCACTTTACCTATCCAAACATCACGTATGCTTATGAAGGAACAGCATATAAAAATGGAAGTTTCAGATTGAGTGGTTCTCATGATAAAGCACCGAACCATGAGATTTATGGAGTAAATGCTTATACTGATCTTCCGCCAGTTACAATTTATAGATTTGGTGTTTCTAGTGAAGATGATTTTAAATATTTGATACCTGGTTATCCACAAAAATTCTTTGATATTTCTGCATAACATGTATAATAGAAAGATCGGAGAGGGTTATTTGATTTTTAAAGGATTGAAAAATATTCTTTTAGCAGGCTTTTTAATGTCACTGGTAGAAATGTTAATATCTTCAAATTCTATACCAGAAGCAAAATTCGAATTGTTAATTGTATATACTCTAGCATTTTCATGTGCGTATTTTATTTTCGCGGTGCCGTTTCAGTTATTGATTCATATAAAAGGTTTTTTAAAAAAATTTAGTATTTTATCTTTATCTTTATCTCTCTATATTCTAGGTTCATTTTTTGCTTTTTTCATTATAAACATTTCTGATTTTAATTTAGAACTATCTTTTTTTAAGCAAATAAATACATATATACACATTTTTATGACAGCTATTATATTTTGGGTATGTGACTCTATATGTTTTGATGATAAAGGTTAGGGTGTAAGAATAGAGGAGAAGTTGTTCTTGAAAAATTCAATATAGATAAAGAAGTTACTCCTTCGAAATTATATGAATTAAATTAGGTTATACATAATGATAATTAACACCTCTTTAGAAATAAAAAAGGAGCGAATGATTTCGCCCCTTTTTATCGTTTGAATTCTACGTAAAATTTATTATCAATTATTCCGAAAGCAACTTTACTGTGCAGAGAGAATACAGTTGTTTCATTTACAATAAAGTCATTAAAAAAATAATATAATTGTTTAAAAATCTTTCTTCTACTAACGGAGTAAATTAGCTCAATAAGGAATCAAAAGAAGAACTTGTAGTTTCTGAAGAAATGGAAAAAAAGAAAGATTTTAAATACAAAGTAGGCTCTGTTATATAAAGGTAGAGAGGTATTATAATTCATTTGTGATAAACTAGGAATAGTTTGAATTTTTTAGAAATGAGTAGAGGATTATAAAGTGTGTGTTTTTTTTGCCAATTCCTATATGTCTTATTCTATGGAGGAAATATGCTTGAAGATAATTTTAAAATTCGTAATATTCCCGTGATTTTATGGGGAGATAAGAGTGAAAAAATTTTTATTGCAGTACATGGAAATATGTCAAATAAGGAAGATGCAGTTATTCAAATATTAGCTGAAGAAGCCAATCAAAAAGGTTATCAAGTGTTAAGCTTTGATTTACCTGAGCATGGAGAAAGAAAAAATGATACTACTCCTTGCAAAGTACAGTTTTGTGTCAGCGAATTATCTATAATTATGAATTACGCAAAAGAACATTGGAAAGAAGTAAGCGTGTTTGCATGTAGTATGGGAGCTTATTTTAGCCTTTTAGCCTATCAAAATGATTTGTTAGAAAAGGCATTATTTTTATCACCAGTAGTTAATATGGAACGAATTATCGAAAATATGATGAAATGGTTTCATGTAACACCAGAGCTTTTGCAAAAAGAAATGACTATAGAGACACCCATTGGTCAAAAGTTATATTGGGATTATTTATGCTATGTAAAAGAACATCCTATTCATACATGGAATACAGATACATATATTATGTATGGAGCCAAGGATGAACTGTGCGAATTTGAAACTATTAACTATTTTACAAAAAAACATCGTTGTAAATTAGAAGTCATAGAAACAGGTGAACATTATTTTCATACTGAAGAACAGTTAAAGATATTTAAGCAGTGGCTACAAAAACATATTTAGTGCAATAAGAATGAAACAACTTTATTAATGATTTTTGAGTGCAAATACCTTAAAAATTTTATTATGATTCTCGATGTAACAAAAATAAGAATATTTTGATGGTTATTTAGTTAAGAAAAGAGGCGGAAAGCTATCAAAAGGGGGATTATACGTATGGCTATAAATCACGAATTCGGTATAATTCATAATATCAATAATCAAAAGACTTACAAGAGTTACAATCCAGATGTATATAACTGTATTTCTGTAAATGATGATATTCTTACAAACTTATTTGAACCTTTATCGATAATGAAGACATATTTTCATACGTTAGATCGTCCTAAATATGGTTTGGCAAATTGGGGGATTACGATTATTCCACCTGAATCATTATCTCAATTTTTAGATATAGTTATATCTTCCAAAGATATGAAGAAATCGATTGAACTGAACGAATTGGCTAACAAAATTATTCAAGCAAAAGAAGAGAATAAATATATGATTCACTTTGGAATTTAAAAGGAGAGAAAGAAATTGAGTACTATCACAAAAGTTATGAAAAAAGAAGATTGGGAAGCAGCACAAATAAGCGGGGAAATTAAGGAGGCATCACTTGCAGAAGAGGGATTTATTCATTGTTCCTTTTTAGAACAATCTTTATCAGTTGCAGAAAAACACTTTCGTACTGAAAAGGAATTAGTCTTACTTTTAATAGATTCCACACGTGTTCAAGCAGAAACAAAATATGAAAAATCATCAAATGGTCAAGAGTATCCACATGTATATGGAACTATACATATCGATGCTGTTATAGATGCTATTCCTTTTTATCGAGAACATGGTGCATTTATTTTGCCAAACAGCATTTTGTTGAATTGATAGGGAAAACTTGAAAATTAATGATTGGATGTTGAAAAGTGCTAAAAAGAAAATGAGAAGGAGAACATGTATTGAAATTTACACAACAAAATAATGCAAGTGAGTATATAAAAAATAAAGTTATTCAATATAATATGTCCGTTCTGCCAGATGAGGTAAAACAACTGATGGAACAGGTAAGCTTTCTATTTAAAAGACGATGTCGGAAAAACATTGGGAGGAATAACGGGAACGATTTATTTTTATCATCTTCATATCGATTTTTTATGGGTGAATGAGTCGATTCATCATGATGGATATGGTGGTAAGTTGTTATATAAAATGGAAGAAATCGCAAAGGAAAAAGGATGTCGTCTCATCTTGTTTGATTCATTTAGCTTTCAAGCACCTGCATTTTATAAAAAACATGGCTATCGAGAATTTGGTGTTGTAGAAGATCATCCTAAAGGTATTGTCAGCACTTTTTTGAGAAACGACTATAAGTTAAATGTAATATCATTATGTAAACCAGATAGGGAAGTAAGAGAGAATAAAAGTTCACTATAATACTTTCGGATTAAAAAGGGACTAACATGAAGAAGAGGCTGCTGAAAAAGTTCACTTCATAGTAAAAAGGAGTCCGTCACCCACTATATAGATGATGGGCTCCTTTGTATTCTTAGCATTCCGATAAAATATGTGTTATCTTTTCAAAATCAGCGCGTTTCCAATGCCTTTTATGGAAAGGATCTTGTCATGTTTAGCATGATAATTCTTTTGTCATTAAAATATGAGGGATTCCATCTTCCATAAAAACATCGGAAGAAGGCTGATAGTGTAATTTTTTATAAAACCCTTCAGCCTGTGTTTGGCCGTGTAGTTTTACTTTGTTGGCTCCTTTTTCATAGGCAATTTCTTCTAACGTTTGAATGATGACTTTTCCAAGTCCATATTTCCGATAAGGCTGTAAGATACAAATTCTTTCTAGTTTCCCCATGTTGTCAACAAAGCGAATTCGGCCCGTTCCTACCGGTATTTCGTTATAATAAACTAAAATATGCTGGCATAACTCACTTAACGTGTCAAATGTATCGAATTCATCCTCAAGAGGAACTCCTTGCTCTTTTACAAATACTTCTTTCCGAATTTGAAAGGCGATTTCTAAATCTTTCATTTCTTGAATTCTTTTCGATTTCAATTGATTCAACCCTTTCTAATATAATAGTGGATCATTTATACATATATTACATTATAAAACATGTAAACTTCTTTCAATAGTTATAAGATCATCCAAGCATTCTATGAAATATTACATATCTATTTCAAAATTCAGCAAAAGTAAAGGGGAGGGAGGAAGAGGCCCTCCATTGATTAAAGGGAAAGAATCATAATTCGATGATTCCATTTTCAGTCCCAATGATCACTTTATGTACCATATTAATAAATAATCCAGTTTCAATAACACCCGTTATCATTTTTAAACGATGATGCATTTCAAGTGAGGCTGTAATTTGATTTGGAAACCTGCAGTCTAAAATGAAATTACCATTGTTTGTAAGGGAGGGCGCCCGTTTTTCATACGTAACATAGTTTGACAACCGAGCGATTGAATCTTTTTTCTGTTTGATTATAGGCAAATGGAATGATTTCAATTGGTAGAGGGAACGTACCTAACTTTTCTACTTGCTTTGATTCATTTGCAATTATAATCAATCTTTGAGAGGAAGAGGTGACTATTTTCTCTCGCAAAAGAGCAACACCTCCACCTTTTATTAATTGTAAATTGGGATGGATTTCATCTGCGCGTCCATTGTGAGATCAAGATAATCTATTGTATTGTAAGGGTGTAATGGGATAGACAGCTGAGTTGCTAATTTTTCTGTTTCGATTGATGTAGGTACAGCTTCAATCGTAAGACATTCTTTGACAAGTTGTCCTAATCGTTGTACCGTCCAATACACAGTAGATCCTGCACCAAGTAAGTCCGATTTTCATCCCATCTTTTACAAAAATGCACAGCGTATTCACCAGCTAAACGTTTTAGAGTCATGATACACTCCGCCGCCTTATTCTGCAGGACGCGGTCCAGCATCTAAACCTGAATTTTCGACCGTTAATATGGGCCGGATAGTTAAATCTTTATATACCCGCATTTGACATGATAATCGTAAGTGGTCTTCAATGCCTTTCTCTGTCATTGCATGTGTTTCTTTAGGCGTAGGCTCACAGAAATCTCCTGCGATGACTTCAACTCTACAAGTTGTACAGCGAGCTTTCCCGCCGCAACGATGAAGAATTGGAACGCCGTTATCTTCAAGAGCTAACACTAATTTTGTTCCTTCTTCAATATCAAAAGTACCAGTGCCGATTACAGTTAATTTTGGCATTTGATAGCCTCCTTGTGTAAAATTCTACATAAGATATTTATGACCGCACATTGAAAAACATAAACCTTAAAAATTTTTTATTTCCTTCGTAACTTTTTTATCCCTTCAATCGTTCATTAAGTAAGCGCTGAAAAGGAGTGGTTATTTTGTGCACAAAAGTAATGCCATTGTTTAAAAATCCTATCGATATGGATTATTCAAATAAAAATTTTCTTATTGAGAATTATGCCGAATTAAAAAGATACTGCATGTTTTTAACAAAAAACAAATGGGATGGTGAAGACCTAGCGCAAGAAGCGGTTTGTAAAGTACTGCAAAAATATAAGGAGGAAGATATTTGTATGACGCTTCTATATAAAATTGCGCGAAATCAATGGTTCGATCAATTAAAAGTAAAATCTGTTCAAGAGAAATTAGAGAAGGAAGTAACATTTGAAACACCACATGAAATAATTGCTGATTTGCATGAGATGGCGGAAAAAGTAGTCACTTCGCTAAATGCCCAGCAAGCTGTCATTTTTCTGTTAAAAGATGTCTTTCAATATCATCTATCTGATATTGCGAAAATATGCTCGATATCAGAAGGAGCAGTGAAAGCTTCGTTATTTCGGAGTAGAAATAAATTGAAAATGAGAAATGAAGAAGATGGTAACTTAGCTTGGCAAGATGATGCCAAGGTAGTCGTAACAGCGGTTCGTGAACAAAAACCAGAATTATTAACAAAACTTCTTCCAACTATTCATTTTACACATGTATCTTCTAAAGAGCCGGTGCTATTGTTCAGTGCGAAAAAATCTTCTTCTTACAATTTTATGTTATGTGCAGCTTAACAATAAGATGGAGGGATTATGATGAATACAATTCCATATGTTGTGGAACAAACAAAGTTAGGAGAACGCTCCTATGATATATATTCTAGATTATTAAAAGATCGTATTGTGATGATTGGTTCAGAAATTAATGATCAAGTTGCAAGTAGTGTAGTGGCGCAGTTATTGTTTTTAGAAGCAGAAGATGCAGAAAAAGATATTTTTCTTTATATTAATAGTCCAGGTGGTTCGACGACAGCAGGATTTGCGATTTTAGATACAATGAACTTGATTAAGCCAGATGTACAAACGCTTTGTATGGGCTTGGCAGCATCATTTGGGGCACTTTTGTTGCTTAGCGGAACAAAAGGAAAACGATTTGCGCTCCCAAATAGTGAAATTATGATTCACCAGCCGCTTGGCGGAGCAAAAGGGCAAGCGACAGAGATTGAAATAACAGCAAAGCGGATATTAAAGTTAAAACAAGATATTAACAATATTATATCTGACCGAACAGGGCAACCAATTGAAAAAGTAGCGCGTGATACAGAAAGAGATTACTTTATGACGGCAGAAGAAGCAAAAACATACGGGATTGTTGATGCGGTTATTACAAAAAAATAATGGAAAGCAGGCTAGGAACATAATTTATTTCCTAGCCTGTTTTTATACGGTGCATTATTCTTTCATCCACTCATTCACAAGTCTTTGGTTCTTTTTAATCCATTTTCGTGCCGCTTCTTCAGGATCTTTTATTTTATTTAACATAACCATTAAAGTACCAAGTTGTTCATCATTCATTTTCCATCTATCAAAATATTTCACAACATCTGGATAATCTTTTTCAAATCCTTTTCTTACAGAGTAATAAATGTCGTCTTTTTCACCATATACTTTCTTAGGGTCTTTTAAATATTTTAAATCAAATTCTGAAAAGCCCCAGTGTGGATTCCAAAGCGTCACAGCGATTGGTTTCTTTTGTGTATATGCTTTTTTTAATTCACTCATCATGGCCGCTTCTGAAGATTGGACAAGTTTTAACTTTACATCATATTCTTTCATCGCTTTATTTGTTAAATTCATCAAGCTACTACCTGGTTCAATACCGACAATTTTATTACCGAATTCTTCTTTATGAGCATTTAAATCTTCGATGCTGTTAACGTCTGTCATGTAAGAAGGAACAACTAAGCCAAGTCCCGTTCCTTCATACCATTTTGCTTTTAAAACGATATCATTTTTATACCGATTATTTAACGGTTTATCGGTAACTGGAAGCCAAACTTCTAAATTTGCATCTATATCACCACGAGCAACACCAGTCCAAATGGCTGCTTTTTCTAAATACATTGGCTCTACTTTATATCCTTTTTGTTCTAGCAAAACTTTCCATAAATTTGCAATTGCAATATTTTCTTTCCAACTTGTAACACCAAGTTTAATTTTTCCTTTTGTATTTGCATTTGTTGCATTACAAGAAGTAATAATCATACTGATAAATAACAAGATACTAATAAGCCATATTTTTCGTTTCATTGAAATCCTCCCGTTTCATCACTAACATTTGTATACAAATAAATGTATAGGTGAACCTTCTTATTATGAACGGAAAATAAAGATTTTAAGAAAGCTTATTTCTGTTATTTCTATGTAATATTTCTGTTTAAAATCGCTACACTATGTGAATAGATGGGCAGAAAAGGAGTCGTTTTATGAAAAATACAAAAGTACGTGTGGAAAACGTGACAAAAGTATTCGGGAAAAATCCTCAACGAGCAGTTGCTTTATTAAAAGAGGGGAAAAGTAAAACAGAAATCTTGAAAGAAACAGGAATGAATGTTGGTGTGAAAAAAGCAACATTTGAAGTATATACAGGAGAAATATTTGTGATTATGGGACTTTCAGGAAGCGGAAAATCAACACTTGTTCGTATGCTTAACCAACTTATAAAGCCAACAGCGGGGCATATATACATAGATGAAGAAGATATCGCAACAATGGGGAAAGAGGCGCTTCGCAAAGTACGAAGAACGAAGATGAGCATGGTATTTCAAAAATTTGCTTTATTCCCACATCGAACTGTGATTCAAAATGTAGCGTATGGTTTAGAAGTACAAGGGGTACCGGTAGAAGAAAGAGAAACAAAAGCGTTAGAATCTCTCAAGTTAGTTGGATTAGATCATCATAAAGATAGTTATCCAGGACAATTAAGCGGTGGGATGCAGCAACGTGTTGGAATTGCAAGAGCGCTTACGAATGATCCAGACGTGCTTCTAATGGATGAGTCATTTAGTGCATTAGATCCATTGATTCGAAAAGAAATGCAGGATGAATTATTAGAGCTGCAAGATAAAATGGAGAAAACAATTATTTTTATTACGCATGATTTAGACGAAGCGCTTCGAATTGGAGATCGCATTGCGCTGATGAAAGATGGAGAAATTGTCCAAATTGGAACACCTGAAGAAATTATGATGAGCCCAGCAAATGAATTTGTAGAGAAATTTGTTGCTGATGTGAACTTAGGAAAAGTCATTACTGCTGAATCTATTTTAAAAAGACCAGAAACATTACTGATTGACCGCGGACCGCGCGTAGCTCTGCAAATTATGAGAAATGCGGGGGTATCTACTGTATATGTAGTCAATAAAAAACATGAGTTTTTAGGAATTTTAACGGCTGATGATGCAAGTAAAGCAGTGCAAAAACAATGGCCAATTGCAGACTTGTTAATCACAGATCTTCCTCATGTATATGTAGATACATTACTAGAAGAAACGTATGCAAAAATGGCAGAAATGAAATTTCCTTTACCTGTTATTGATGAAAAAAATAGGCTAAGGGGGATTATTAAACGAGAAAGTGTCATTCAAGCCCTTGCCGGAAATATTGAAGATGAGGTGAATGACAATGAATAATATTCCGCGTATTCCGTTAGGTGAATGGGTCGATACGTTTGTAGCGAGTTTATATGAGCATTTTGAAAATATATTTAGAGGATTTTCTTATGTGATTGGTGGTTTTGTTGATTTACTGACAAATTTTTTAACATTCATTCCAGCTTTTTTAATGATTGTCATTGTTTGCTTTCTCATTTGGTATACAGCAAGGAAAGTCTCTTTACTTATTTTTACATTGATTGGCTTATTATTTATTTTAAACATTAACTATTGGGAACAAACGATGCAAACATTGGCGCTTGTTCTGACATCCGTTATTATTTCTATCATTGTTGGAATCCCTATTGGCATTTTAGCATCGCAAAACGAACGGTTTTCGAAATTTTTAAAACCAACATTAGATTTTATGCAAACAATGCCGGCATTTGTGTATTTAATTCCTGCCATTACATTCTTTGGAGTTGGGGTAGTGCCAGGGATTATCGCGTCGGTTATTTTTGCGATGCCACCAACGATTCGCTTTACAGACCTTGGAATTAGACAAGTACCGGAAGATTTAATTGAAGCTGCAGATGCATTTGGATCTACAGCATCACAAAAGCTATTTAAAGTACAATTGCCACTTGCGACAGGAACGATTATGGCCGGGATTAATCAGAGTATTATGCTATCATTGTCGATGGTTGTGACTGCATCACTTGTAGGAGCGCCGGGACTTGGTGTAGATGTATATCGCTCTGTAACACAAGTGAATATTGGAATGGGGTTTGAAGCTGGGTTAGCCATTGTCGTAATCGCTATTATATTGGATCGAATCACACAAGGGTTTCATCGAAGAAAAAGAGGGTAGGACAGAACAGTTTCAGTAAAATAATCAAAAAAGATATTTTTCAAGAAGTTACAATGAATTTTTTGTGAAAAATTCATTGTAACTTTAAATAAACTTCATATAAAACACATATTGAAAGTGTATGATATAGATATCGGATATGAAGTAAGATTTATATTTAATTATTTTTATATAGAATAACAATAAATAAGTTACAGGGGTGGCATTCACTTTCTCTGAATGCCTTTTATAGAAAAAGAAATGCAACAAAAAAGGAGAGATTCTCATGGCAATGAAAAGTAAAGAGATAAAAACACAAATTACAGAAGAAGATGTAGATATTTTAAAAGTGATGGCACATCCAGTACGATTACAAATTGTTAACGAGTTAAAAAATAGAAAAACTTGTAACGTATCACAGCTAACCGAAATTTTAGAAATCCCGCAATCCACTGTATCTCAACACTTATCGAAAATGAAAGGAAAAGTGCTACGTTCCGAACGAAAAGGATTGGAAATGTATTATTACATTAATAATGCAAAGGCAAGTGAGATTGCTGGCATTTTAGGCTGTGTAAATTAATAAAAATATAAGAAGATTACAAAAAACATCTCTACATCATAATGTGGGGATGTTTTTTTATGTGAATTCATGATAAAAAATAGCTTTCATGAGTTATATTTGTGCTAGATTTAATTTGAAACAGCCAGTCTTCTTTAACTTATTATATATCCGTTACATTCTTTTGAAGTTTTTATGAACTAGAAACTCCCACCATTTCCATGGAATCAGTTTTTTTACAGTCATCATTAGTTTTACGCCTTTTCCAATGGGATAACGAAAGGATGTCTTTTTTGCTTCGGCAACCGCTACAATCTTCTTAGCAACATCGATTGGATTACCGAATGTATCACTCCCGTTATTTATATGTTGTTGTATTTTCTGCATATATTCTATATAAGGAGAAGTGTTTTCTGAGTACTGTTTCGCTAGCGATTTTCCAACTTCCCATATATTTGTGTTATAAGAACCAGGCTCAATTAAACAAACATCGATTCCGAATTGTTTTACTTCTAAGCGGAGGGATTCACTCCAACCTTCTAATGCATGTTTAGAAGAAACGTAAGGAGATAAGCCAGGAAAGCCAATTTGACCACTAATACTACTTACATTCATAATTTTTCCGCTTTTTTGCTTTCTCATATAAGGTAATACAATTTGTGTGATGGAGATTGCCCCAAATACGTTCGTTTCAAATTGTTTACGATATTCTTCTATAGGAATGTCCTCTACAAAACCACCGCTTGCATATCCGGCATTATTGATGAGAAGGTCTACTTGGTCTAATTCTCTTAAAAACAATTGAAAAGTATGGATTGAATTTGGATCGGTAACATCCAGTTGATGAATTTTGATATGATGTTGCAAATGCAATGCGGCAGCTTGCGATAATAAATTTTCTTGTTTATTCAGATCACGCATGGTAGCGATGACAGTATAATCTTTTTTAGCTAATTCAATAGTTGTTAATAAGCCAAAGCCACTTGATGCACCAGTAATAATCGCGATTTTCTTCATCTTTTGCTCACTTTCTTTTTTCTTATATCATAACGATTTTTATATCGAAAATCTATGATTCTCTTTCTCGCAAGGTATACATTTGTTGTATTACTCAAACAAAAGTTTAATGAGTTAGAGTTGTTCGTTTTTTACAGTGGTTTTTTGAGGGAGAATTTATTTATATTATCGCTTACATGCTTATCTGATATATGTACCTTCTTTAAGAGAAAGAAGGGAAGATATACCGTATTTTATAAAAGATTTTTGTGAAAGAAGTGGAATATTCGAGAGTTATTAAATATATTAGAGCACCTATGTATTCTTTCACAAGGGAAGAATATAAATTTCACTCATATTACAATCTATGCAAGGAGATCAAAAAGATTTCTGGAAAGAAACAAAGGATATGAAGAAAGAACATAAGTTAACTTTCCATGAAAAAATACAACGTGATGGAATGATTAAAGCATTACAAAAAACAAAGGGACATGTATCACTTACAGCAAAACTATGAAATGTTTCGCACAGTACCTTTTATAAACGAATGCAAAGGTTTCAATATGTAATATGGAAGAGAGCAACGAATACAATATCATTGACGTTACAATAGTTATAATGTTATATTTCAATTAGTTAGAATAAACAGAAAATTAAAAAGAAGGTGGAACTATGGATCAAAACCCATTTGAGGCATCTTATGAGTATGCAATCCAAAGTGATAAACAGGATGAACTTGCTGCTTTTCAAAATGAATTTTATAAAAAAGCAGATACAATATATTTAGATGGAAATTCATTAGGATTATTATCTAAACGAGCTGAAAAGTCATTACTTACTATGTTAAATTCATGGAAAGAGCATGGAATTGATGGATGGACAGAAGGAGAGTATCCGTGGTTTTTTCTATCGGAACAATTAAGTGAACATATCGCACCGCTTATTGGTGCATTGTCTGAGGAAATAATTGTAACCGGTTCCACGACGACGAATATTCATCAGGTGATTGCGACATTTTATGAACCGAAAGGGATTCGTACAAAGATTTTAGCAGATGAATTAACATTTCCATCAGATATATATGCTTTGCAAAGCCAAATTCGTTTAAAAGGATTAGACCCAAATGAACATCTTGTTCGAGTGAAAAGTCGAGACGGCAGAACGTTAGATGAGGAAGATATTATTGCTGCTATGACAGATGATATCGCTTTAATTTTATTGCCAGCAGTTTTATATCGAAGCGGACAAATTTTAGATATGAAGCGATTGACGGCTGAAGCACATAAGAGAGGGATTCATATCGGATTTGATTTATGTCATTCAATCGGGGCGATTCCGCATCAATTTCAAGAGTGGGGTGTTGATTTTGCGGTATGGTGTAATTATAAATATTTAAATGCAGGTCCTGGTAGTGTTGGCGGATTATATGTAAATAAAAAACATTTTGCTCGTTTGCCCGGTCTTTCCGGCTGGTTCAGTTCAAGAAAAGATAAACAATTTGATATGGAACATACATTAACAGCAGCTGAGCATGCTGGAGCGTATCAAATTGGAACACCACATATATTCAGTATCGCACCATTAATTGGCTCACTTGAGATCTTTAAAGAGGCGGGCATAGATCGATTACGTCAAAAATCATTACATATAACACGGTATATGCTACATTTGATTGATTATGAATTAACAGATAAAGGATTTACAATTGGAAATCCTTTAGAAGACGAAAAACGAGGAGGACATATTTATTTAGAGCACCCAGAAGCTGCTCGTATATGTAAAGCGTTAAAAGCAAATGGAGTAATTCCTGATTTTCGCGCGCCAAATGGCATTCGCCTTGCACCAGTTGCTTTATATAATACATATGAAGAAGTGTGGAAGTCCGTTCGAATTTTAAAGAAAATTATGACAAATGAAGAGTATAAACAATTTGAAAATAAACGAGGGGTTGTGGCGTAAGATGAAGGCATCTGAATGGATCGATATTTCACAGCCATTAAATAATGAGATTGCAACTTGGCCAGGAGATACACCTTTCTCATATGAAGTGTCTTGCACGAAAGAGCAAAGTGGGTCCGTTAATATTGGAAAGGTAACGATGAGCATTCATACAGGGACACATATTGATGCACCGTTTCATTTTGATAACGATGGAAAGAAAGTCATAGATTTAGATATTCATGTGTATGTGGGACCAGCGCGTATTATCGATGTTTCAAGTATGGATTCTATTGGAGTAAAAGAATTACAACAGTTCAATTTAGAAGGTGTGGAGCGGTTATTACTGCGCACTTCTTCACATGGGAACGCACAAAAGTTTCCAGACATAATCCCATTTTTATGTGCGGAGATTGCACCATTCCTTTCAAAAAAAGGAGTCCGATTAATTGGAGTAGATGTACCTTCTGTAGATCCACTTGATGATAAAGAACTAGCAGCGCATCATCAATTATTTCAGCACGGTATTCATATTTTAGAAAATGTCGTATTAGATCATGTACAAGACGGAGATTATGAGCTGATTGCTTTACCACTTGCCTTAACAGAAGCAGATGGTAGCCCAGTTCGTGCTATAATTCGACCATTATAACAGGGGATGCATGATGCATAGAAAGGGTGTTACATAACGATGACAGAAAATGAAAAAGTAATTATGGAAAAGGGGATTTATACAGATTTCAAGGAGAATATGACATATGGAGAGTACTTGCAGTTAGATCGCTTATTAGATAGTCAAAAAAGATTATCTAATCATCATGATGAAATGCTGTTTATTATTATTCATCAAGCAAGTGAACTTTGGATGAAACTGATTTTACATGAATTAAATGCAGCGATTGAATCTATTCAAAATGAAAAGATGGCACCTGCATTTAAAATGTTGGCAAGGGTGTCGAAAATTCAATCACAAATCATTCAATCGTGGGATATTCTTGCCACATTAACGCCGTCTGAATATATTGAATTTCGCGATTCACTCGGTCAAGCATCAGGTTTTCAATCGTATCAATACCGAATGATTGAATATGCACTTGGCTATAAAACACCGCACGCATTAAAAATTTATGAAAAAGATCCAGAACTACATGCTCGATTGCATACAGCGCTTCATTCACCAAGCCTTTATGATGTAGCAATTCAGGCGCTTGTAAAAGAAGGATTTCCAATCAATAAAGACGTACTAGGTCGCGATATTACGCAGCCTTACGAAGAGGATTCGACAGTTGAAGCGGCTTGGTTAGAAGTATATGCCGATGTGAAAAAATATTGGGATTTATATCAGCTTGCAGAAAAATTAATTGATATAGAAGATTGGTTACAACAGTGGCGATTCCGTCATATGAAAACGGTAGAACGTATCATTGGTCATAAAATGGGGACAGGTGGTTCGTCTGGTGTATCTTATTTAAAACGTGTGTTGGATCAGCGATTTTTCCCAGAGCTTTGGAATGTACGAACGAAATTATAAAAAAAATCAGCATCTCTTAGGAGAGGCTGATTTTTTTATGAAAATGTTAAGGTGAAGTTAGAAATATTTCTTTGCTTTGAGTAGAATAGTAAGAATAAAAATATATATGTGGAGGGACAGATGGTGGACTTTTGTAAACTGGAGGATGTATTTCGGCATAAGAAAGTACATGCATTTCTTATATATCAAAAAGGTGAATACATAACAAAGTATTACAAGGAAAAAGAAAATGAAAATCATGTATATAAAATAAATTCTATTACAAAAAGTATTTTGTCTCTCTTAATTGGTATAGCAATTGATAAAGGATATATAGAGGGTATACATATTCCGATAAGACAGTGGGTTGAACATGTCCCAAAAGATAAGCAACAATTAACGCTTTATCATGTATTAACTATGACAACTGGAGAGGAGTGGAAAGAATTTGGGGATGGCGTTGTATTTCCAAATGATTTTGTTGAATCGGACCATTGGATTACATACGTTTTACAACGCCCACTCGTAGAAGCGCCAGGGACAAAAATGAACTATAATTCAGGATCCTCTCATTTGTTAAGTTATATTTTACAAATCGCAACGGGAATGACAACAGCGGAGTTTGCAAAACGATATGTATTCGATCCTTTAGAGATTACTGAGTATGAATGGCAACAAGATCCACAAGGAATTTATGTTGGTGGATTTGGCATGAAAATGAAAAGCGAAGACTTATTGAAATTAGGAATTTTATGTTTAAAAGAAGGGATTTGGAATGGGAAACAGATTGTATCATCAAGCTGGATAAAAGAATCAACGATTCCGCGTTATCAAACATATGAGCATGTGGGAGCGTATGGATATCATTGGTGGATTGTAGATTACAAAAGATTTCACATACCGTACTGTATATATTTTGCAATGGGATACGGAGGACAATATATATTTGTTGTTCCCAAATTAGAACTTGTTGCTGTTATAAGCAGTAAGATGCCAAAGCGTGGATTAGTTCCGTTAAAACAGTTTGTTGCTCATTTGCAAGAAAATCTATATGTATAGAAGAGCGATGGCTAGAGTACAACTCCCGCTACTTAAAATTTTATTTACGATGTTGCTCATATACGATACAGTAGAACTAGAGGGAGATGAAATATGAAAAGAAAGAAATTAATGGGTAGCATGATGTGTAGTGTATTCCTATTCGCAGCATGTGATATATCAAATGATGAAATTGAAACAAAAGCACAAGATTACGCGAAAGCAGAATACGGAATTTCCGTTAAATTAAATCGAGTTGAAACACACGGGAACGGAAAGGATTTTTTTGGTCCAGATCTTCGTACCGCTTATGTGCAGCAAGTTGATGAACCGCACGTGCAATTTCAACTCGATTTTGAGGGGGATTTTTCTCCTAAAGTAAAGAATGATAACTATAAGGTAAAGAAACAAGCAAATGATGTGCAGGAGAAATTCCATACATATTATGAAGAAACAGGCGATCATACACGATTTACGTTTCTTCAAATTCAGACGGGAGATACTGTTTTTGATAAAAAAACTGAGAAAGAAATCAAAAAGAAAAATCAGAAGATGTATGTTACCGGAGTGTTTCAAAGTAATAGCTTTTTAGACCTAAACAATTCTGAGCATATGGAAAAATTAGCGGAAGTTGCAAGAAGAGTTCAATCATTTAATAAAACTATTGAAAATAATAAGATTGTTATAGAGGATATTACCATTTTGCTTCCAAATGCTAAACAACATTTACTCCAAAATATTCCTGTAGACTACATATTAACTGCAGAATATGCGAAACAGACGTTAGAAAAGAGACATGAGTATAGGAAAGCTTTGCAGCTGACAAAGTAAAAAAGGAAACCTCGTAAGGTTTCCTTTTTTAAATGCATATACATTATTTGTTAATGAAGATTCGTTTTACCTACTCGTTTTTTGAAAGGTGATCCTCAAAAGTTTCTCTGTTTTCGTCTCAAATTCTATATGAACAAAAACACCATATTCTTTTCCATTCTCACGCAACCAAAGTTTAAACTTTTCGACGGTCACATGAACAGTCTGTGGCTTTCTACCGATATGAAGATAATCAACAATCTTTGCTTTCGGATATTTTTCTTTCGTTTTTTCTACTGCTAGTTTTCCCCATTTTGCATAGGACGGCTGTGCATGAACGATAGATAATCCATCGTATGTATGAAAAGATGTCAATAAAAGTACAATACTTAAAATGAAATATGTGCAAAGTCGTTTCATAAATAAACTCCTTTTTATTTTTTTTCTATTGTTTGCATAGAACAAAAAACATATAACTGTAGATTTTTTTGTATTCTTTACATAAAAGCGCTCCGTTTACAAAACATAACTATGAATTCATTACTGTCTTTAAGGAGGGAAATATATGCGTAAAATCAGTATTTTAAAAATACTCCTTTTACTTGTATTGATTGGTATATCCATCATCGTAAGTAGTGAACAAACAAAAAATGTACAGGCCTTTTCTAATCAAGTCATTCAAAGAGGCGCATCTGGGGAAGATGTCATCGAATTGCAATCACGCCTGAAATATAACGGATATTATACAGGAAAAGTCGATGGTGTATTTGGGTGGGGTACATATTGGGCACTGCGAAACTTTCAGCAAAAATTTGGGTTAAAGGTTGATGGGCTAGCGGGGCCAAAAACAAAACAAATGCTTATAAAAGCAACCAAATATGAGAAATCGACTGGTGGCGGCGGACAAAGTAGTAAGCCGGCGCAAAACAAAGGAACCAATGTTCCAAATGGTTATTCTCAAAATGATATTCAATTAATGGCCAATGCGGTCTATGGTGAAGCAAGAGGAGAGCCGTATATCGGACAAGTTGCAGTTGCAGCGGTAATTTTGAACCGTGTAACGAGTCCATCGTTTCCTAACACAGTTTCGGGTGTTATTTTTGAACCGCGTGCCTTTACAGCAGTCGCAGACGGACAAATTTATTTAACGCCGAATGAAACGGCGAAAAAAGCAGTATTAGATGCGATAAATGGCTGGGATCCAACTGGAAATGCTCTTTATTATTTCAATCCAGATACTGCAACGAGTAAGTGGATTTGGAGTCGTCCACAAATCAAAAAAATTGGTAAACATATTTTCTGTAAATAGAGCGGAGGTGGAAAGATGTTACGAGGTATTATCATTGTACTATTAACAATTGGTGTCGTGGGGACAGGATATTGGGGCTATAAAGAGCATCAAGAGAAGAATGCGGTATTGATTCGAGCAGAGAACAGTTATCAGCGAGCATTCCATGATTTAGCATACGAGGTCGATTTATTACACGATAAAATTGGAACAACTCTAGCGATGAATTCACGCTCTTCTTTATCGCCAGCACTGGCGGATGTATGGCGTCTTACATCTGAAGCACGATCAGATGTTGGACAGCTTCCTTTAACCTTATTACCCTTTAATAAAACAGAAGAATTTCTGGCGAATATTGGTGACTTTAGTTACCGCACGGCTGTTCGTGATTTAGAAAAAGAACCACTCAATGACCAAGAATATAAAACGTTACAAAGTTTATATGCCAATGCAAAGAATATTCAAGATGAACTTCGCAAAGTACAGCATCTTGTATTGAAAAATAATTTACGCTGGATGGATGTAGAGCTTGCGCTTGCATCAAATAAAGATCCAGCCGATAACACAATTATCGATGGGCTGAAGACAGTTGAAAAGAATGTAACATCATATGCTTCAACAAATTTTGGACCTACTTTTACGAGTTTGCAGAAAAAAGAAAAAGGTGGGTTTCAAGCTGAAGGAAAACCAATTTCAAAAGATGAAGCAGTAAAAATCGCAAAACGATTTTTAAACTTAAAAGGAAATGAAAAAGTGGAAGTTGAGAAAAGTGGAAAAGGCGCAAAAGAATCTTTTTATAGCGTGAAAATTAAAGATCCAAAAACAAATAATGAGTTTTATATGGATATTACCGGAAAAGGTGGATATCCAATTTGGGTCATGAATAACCGTGAGATTAAAGAGCAAAAGATTAGTTTAAATGAAGCAGGAAATAAAGGGTTAGCGTTTTTGAAAAATCATAAGTTTGCAAATATAGAACTGTATGATAGTTCACAATATGATAATGTTGGCGTATTTACGTACGTAGTAAATGAAAATGGGGTGCGGATTTATCCTGAATCTATTCAAATGAAAATTGCATTAGATGATGGATCAATTGTTGGTTTTTCAGCAAAAGAATATTTAGCATCTCATCAAAAACGAACCATTCCAACCGCAACATTATCAGCTACTGAGGCAAGAAAAAAAATCAATCCAGATGTGAAGGTAATGGAAGAACGTAAAGCGGTTGTTGTAAATGATTTGCATAAAGAAGTACTTTGTTACGAATTTGTAGGGACATTAGGGAAAGATACGTATCAAATCTTTATTAATGCAAATGATGGAACAGAAGAAAGAGTGAAAAAGATGCAAGCTGTGGAACACATGTATGATTAAACATCAAGAATAAAAAGTGGTGAACAGAATGAAAAAGTGTATATATATGCTGATGATTTGTTTCGCTATCGCTGGCTGTAGCGTAGGGACAAAAGATAATGCCAGAGAAAAGCCAGAGAAAAGAAATGTATCTATGCGTAATGTGACCTATACTGATAATAATAAACCAAATGAAAAAGTGGCGGATCATCTTGCTTCTTTAGCGGCAAGTATACCAGGCGTGCGAGATGCAACGGCTGTTGTTATCGGTAAATATGCTGTTGTTGGTATTGATGTTAAGGCAAAGTTGGATCGTTCTCGCGTTGAATCCATTAAATATTCTGTCGCGGAAAGCTTAAAGCATGACCCAAAAGGTGCAAATGCGGTTGTTGTCGCAGATGTTGATACGTATGAACGACTGAAACAAATGGGAAATCAAATTAGACATGGTAAAGCGGGAGAAGGAATTCTTGATGAACTTGCCGCCATTGTCGGCCGTGTCATGCCGCAAGTGCCAAATGATATGATTGAAAATAAAGAAACAGATCCAATAAAAGATAATGATAAGCAGTTGCCGAAAAACGAAGAAAATGAGTTAAAAAAGGAACAGAAAGATCAATCGAATCATCACTTGCAAAGATAAGAAAAATCCCGCGTGTGGAAAGCGCGGGATTTTTCTTATCAAATAAATAGTGAAAATTCAGTTTGTTACTAAAGGGATATATGGTTTAATAAAAATAAGGAGAGAAAAAGGAGAGGTTTATAAAATAGAAAGAATGGGGAAATGAAAATGAGCATACATACAGAAAACATTAAACTTGTTCCTTACAAAGAGGAATATAAAGAAAAAATCGCAACATTCACTTTACCTAGCGAACAAGTTCAGTTTACAGCGAATCCAAGTGACTTACTTGAAAAAGCAAAAGAAGACATTACAAAACATGTCGTTGTGATTGTAGATCAAGATGTTCCAGTCGGTATTTTTGCACTTCAAACGGGAGAAAGAGTTACGGAATATACAAATAACCCCAATGCGTTATTATTAGTTTCTTTTTCAGTTGATTATGAAAAGCAAGGAAAAGGCTATGCGAAAAGAGGATTGCGTTTACTACAAGAATATGTCACAGCGTACTTTCCAGAAATAAATGAAGTTGTTTTAGCTGTAAACGAACGAAATATTCCAGCACAAAAAGTATATTTAAAAGTTGGTTTTGAAGATAGAGGACAAAGAAAAATGGGACCAATTGGAAGGCAACTTATTTTATACTTATCAATAAAAAAACAGGAATGAATTGCGTAAAAAATGATCTTTTTAGGAAATCCATTTAAAACTGTTAGTTAAGATATTTCATGAAAGGGTGTGCCAAATATGTCTATGAGTATTATTGCCTTAGTATCCATACTATTATGGGGGGCAGTGACACATGAACTAAGTAAACCTTCAAAAAAGCAAAATAACAGAAAGATTATAACTTTAACATCTTTAGGGTGTTTATCAACACTCGTTATCATTATTTCACTGATTCAAAATCTTTCATTTTAAAAAAGAAAAATATATCGAAGGTTTTTATCTCATATATTTGTTGGTATGCAATTAGGTGTAGTATTGGAAAAAATATGTTAATTTAAGCGATTTTATTGTTATGTATTTCGGGGAAAATGAAATCACTATTTAAAATACCGTTCTAATGATTTAGCAAAGCATAAACCAGATGATTACCATCATCATTTTGCAAGTGAAGCTATCATCTTATTTGAAGTATTATCAATTTAGTGTTGCCAGGAATCATTGCCTTCCATTTATTTGGCGATCAATTAAAAAATGCTGATATGGCTTATCCGATGTTAGTAATTAAGATTTTGCCTATCGCATTATCAGGCTTTTTTGCCGCTGTATTGTTCGGTGCTATTTTAAGTTCATTTAACGGTGCATTAAATAGTTCGATCACTTTATTCACACTGGATTTTTATAAACCCATTTTCAAGAAAGAAGCAAGCGAAAAAGAGTTGGTGAAAGTAGGACGTATTTTTGCGATTACACTCGGTCTCATTGCGGTTATCGTATCACCATTTATTTTATATGCCCCTTCTGGATTATATAACTACTTACAAGAAATGTTTGGTTTTTACAATGTACCAATTATCGCCGCTGTTGTCGTAGGATTTTTTAGTAAAAAAGTACCTGCAAGTGCTCCGAAAATTGCTTTAGTCTTTCATATTATTTTGTATGCGCTCTCAAAAGTGTTTTTAGGATCTATTAATTTCTTATATATTCTTAGTGTACTATTCCCAGCATGTGTAATTGTGATGCTAGTGATTGGAAAATTAAAACCAAGAGAAACAGACTTTGAACTTTTCGATGCTAATAAAGTTGATTTAAAGCCATGGAAATATGCAAAGGTATTTTCAATCTTCCTTATTATATTCATGCTAGGTGCCTATGTATTATTCTCGTCTGTTGGGTTAGCCGCACAGTAATAATGTTTTTTATATCAATATACTATATAAGTTTGGATAATTGACAATTCTCTAAATTATGTTATGATAACTATCAAAACTATATAGTTCTCATCTATCCACTAGGGGTGCCGATATTGGCTGAGATTAAAGTTTATCTTTGAGACCCTTAGTACCTGATCTGGTTCGTACCAGCGTAGGGAAGTGGAAATGACAAAATATGATATTTATATATCTAGGCCACTTTCTTTACCTACTAAGGAAGTGGCTTTTATTTTGTACATTTCTATTTTTTCGTTAGATGTTAGCTGAGTGTAGCATATATGAGGAGGGATATAAATGTCATTTTCACAGTTATTACGTCAAGAAGTTGCTCCGATTTGGCAAGCGAGTTTTGAGCATCCATTTATTAAAGAACTAGGTGAGGGAACACTAGATTTAGCTAGCTTTCGTTACTACGTTTTACAAGATTCCTACTATTTGAGTCACTTCGCTAGAGTACAAACATTAGGGGCAGCGAAGGCGATCGAATTGAAAACGACAGCTCGCATGGCACATCATGCACAAAATACATATGAAGCAGAATTGTCATTGCATGAAAATTTTGCGGAAAAATTAGGAATCACTGAAGAAGAAAAAGCATCCTTTATTCCAGCACCGACAGCTTATGCATATACATCCCATATGTATCGCGCTGCTTATGAAGGGCATTTAGGTGATATTATTGCATCCATTTTACCGTGTTATTGGCTATATTATGAAATTGGCGAGCGTCTTAAAGAGTGTAAGCCAGAAGAACCGATTTACCAAGCATGGATTTCAGCATATGGTTCGGATTGGTTCCGCACATTAGTAGAAGAACAAATTATGCGATTAGATCAAATTGCGGAAACAGTAACAGAGTCGGATCGTAAACGTATGAAACAGCATTTTATCATTAGTAGTCAATATGAATATTCGTTCTGGGAGATGGCTTATACGTTAGAGAAATGGCCCGTTGAAGAAAAAATAGCAACCCGGTAGATATTCATTTTATTTCTTCATTTTTCATAATATATTATGAAAAAATTATATAATTAAAAGAGAAATAGGAAAGATAAAGAGGAGGTAGAACCCTCCTCCTTTTTTTTACTGTTTTTTAACAAAAAATGGATTTTAATGATGGTATAATAAAAGTAAAAAGGGGGGGGAATCTGGATTTTGTTTCAAAGTTTAACAGTCTATTGATTTTGGATTTTATGTAAAATAACGAAAAAAGAGAGGAAGTATTCACTTTATGGAAACGATACAGTTGTTAGCCTTTAAAGATGTAATAGATCCACTTTTTGAGCAAACAGTATTTTATGTGCAGTGGCCAAAACATTGGTCAAGTTTGTTATTAGAGCACAATAGACCATACGAATTAATAAAAAAATTTAAACTTTTAAATAAAAGATTGTATATTATGTTTTCGGATATTTTATTCATTGAGCACGACCCATATAAGTTAGCAGAAGATAGCCTATGGATTATATGTTTAAAACCTCTTAGCTCTGAACAGTTAGAATATATTTGTCGTCAATGGTATGCGTATATTCATAACTGGAAACCGACCGAAATGCCTGGAGAAGTTTTATTAGAATGGCAACCTAGTGCGATTTCAAAGTTGTCGTTACTACATGATAAAAAAACATTTTATATATGGGTACCAGCATTAATTTCACATTTGTTTTGTGAACGCGCGCTGCATCTATCTATAGGAAATAAGCAATATGAAGAAGTTCCTTTTTACCCGCTTCGAGAGCAAAATAGATGTGAAGCGATGTCTGAGCCTATTCAGGATAAAAAGACAAAGGAATATTTTTCTTATATATATCGGTTTGAGCTTATCACCCGTGGAATTGAAAATATGTTTCTACTTAAAGTTTCTATTGGTAAAAGGCGTTTTTATCAAACAGCAAATCAATATGCAAATTATATGATTATGAAAAAAAGAAAAGGAACTGTACTAGTCTCTAACTGCCATAATGAAAAGGATAAGTTTGTTACACTCAAAATAGAAGACGCGCGATTTGGAGTGAATTGGTCCAAAGCTTATCGGGAATTACAGAATGTTTTTATGCTTAAGAAACAGTTAGATTTAGTTAAGATTATGCAAAGTCCAAAAAAATATATAAAAGGGAAAAGGATACGAGCACTTGTTATATATGATGAAAATATCTTTAAGGTTCCCGGTACGAAAATAAAACGTGGGATCAGTAGAAGAGAGAAGGAAGTACTCTTACAAGCATTTCATCAGCGATTTCCTCATTGTACATATATTCCACTATGTAAAAATGTAACTATAAATCAAAATGATGAGTTATTTCCGCTTTATATAAGAGAAGAAATGAAAGAGATCACACTAGAACTATGGTCTTTTCAAAGACTTACAGAAATAGAAAGAATATTATTTGAAGAAGGACTAATTTTAGAGAAGAGGGCAAACCATTCTTATATATTAAATTCTAAACCGCAAATTATACTAAACATCGTAACGTATAATCCCAAAATTATTAAACAGCACCCATATCGAATGGATTATTGTCATAAGTATAAAGAAGATCGTATCCAAAGTGTGATCCGAGCAATATCTTCTATACCAATTCAATCATTTCAAACATCGTTGTCTTTAATAGAAGTCGAAAAGTGTGATGGTCGTGAAAAAATCGATCCGAAACAAGTGATTCGAGAAGCATTTGCAAGGACAAATCGCATTTCACAATTTATCGAACGATTAGACGGAGAGGAGATAAAGAAGGAACATATAGTAAGAGCCATTTTTAGTTTATTAGAAAAGATAGGATTTCGTAAACGAAGCTGGGAGAGTATACATCCATCACATACATATGTTAGTTTATCAATAGAAGAAATCTATAACAATCAATTTGTACCTATTCTATCCAAAATAAACGAGGGAGAAATTGTATATAAATTATATGGGAGTCATGAGTGGCGAGACTTTACATCTATCCTCTTAAACGTAAGTGCACACGAAACGTTCTTACCGCAACCGTCAAAGCGAAATGATATAGGAATTCAATTTAAAAAATATATAACGGAAGAATTAACAGCAATCGCAGAAGAAGCTAAAAAGGAAAATAAGCAAGTGTATTTTCTTATAGACGCAAGTATGAGAGAGTACTGGATTGAAAGTTTGCAAAATGAACACATGGACTTACATGATCTACCTTATATCAGTGAGGAATTCCAATTGCTTTCTAATGTAACAGCCATTCGTATTAACAATCAGTATGATGTTCCGAACTATATAGTGCCGTTAGAAAAGGAGTGCGATGAAACAGAGTTATATGTGGACCAAAGCGGACTGTATTATAGTGTAAATATCTATCCTCTAAACGATACGGGATGGAAGGAACAGCGCATATTAGAAATTGTAGTAATCGGAGCGAAGCAAGAGGAACGAGATCAGATTGCTAAAATAATCACTTATATGTGCAAAATGAGCATCATACCTGGGGAGCGTCCATTTATACCATTTCCGATGCAAATGGTAAAACTAATAAAAAAGTATATAACAGATATTGACTTATGGCAATCAAGTGATGAATTGGATACAGATTGGCTGATAGAGAATGAATAAGGATAGGTGGTGAGAAATTATGAAGAAATGAAAGACGATTGTAATCTGTACATGGATCATAGCGATTCTTTTACTGAGTTTTACATGGCTTGAATTGGTGTTATTACAAATAGTAGGGCTACAATATGAATCGAATTAGGCTCTCATTATGTTCTTTATCGTGTATATATTCACTAATCTTCCACTTTCACTCATTGTAGACAATATACCAAAAGCTTTGAAATCTCTTGATTTGATTCAAACAAGCAAAGGATGGATTCCGTTTCTATTCGATGCAGGAAAAACATATATTCTCATTATGACAATTGATTATTTTATGGAGTCTATTACGATTTCGTGGCAAGGTGTTTTTCTATTTGCTATCATAAGGGGATCTATTGGATTAAAAATAAAGAAGGATGATCCAGAACCCCCTTCGTATTCAGAAGTAACAAAATCATTAAAAAATAACGAATAATACTTCTAAACATATGACAAATCCCATTTGTCTCAAAAACAAGGATTTGTCATTTCTTCATAAAAGTGTGGGGAGCGATTGTCAATTCTAATTTTGTTTTTTGTATTTACTTTTCATGCAAGCAGGATTAAGATGTCTTTTAGGAATAATAGTTATGAAAACATGAAACATGCTTTTATATGGCATGGTCTGATAAAATAAGAACATTTCCTTTGCAAAATAGAAATGAAAGAAGTTTTGAAAGGGGTGGAACATTGTGAAGAAGCTTGATGTATTGTTAATGCTGCTTAGCGGTTTGTTCCCGGTTGCGGGGATTATGAAACAAATCCCGCTACCATTATCACTCATTCTAGGTGGATTATTGTTTTTTACGAGTTTTGGTAGTTATTATACAAAACAAACGAGTTCTCGTGTTTGTAGTTGGCTAGCTTATACTATATTTATCACATTCTTAATGGGAATTTGGGATCAATACGTAACAATGAGCTCGTTACTAGCAAACGCGAAAATTGCCGCATGTATCGCTTTACTTCCAGCCATTCTTTGCTTCCGTACATATGGAATTACGTTTGGATTACTTGCGCTATGGGGAGCATTATTATGGGATGTAAAAGAAGTACAATCACTAGCTGTTTTAGGACGCATGATGAATTTACTCACAACAGAAAAAATGTATTTACTATTACTCATAGCGGGCTTTTTAGTAGGTGGTTTATTCGCAAATGGATTTCGTCGTAAAAATGATAAGTTTAAACAAGAAACACCAAATGTATTAAAACAAAAAAAGAAACGAATGAGACCTACATTTCACATTCGCATTCCACGTTTACCGAAACTGAGAATGAAAATGTTAACATTCGGAAGAACACCTACTCAATCAAAAGACAAGCGTCCATATGAATCAATGCGTGAAGAAAATATCCACGCAATACAACAAGAACCGCAACATGAACAACAAGAGCCGACAACACTAGGTCAAACAAGAATGGAACGAAGACGGAATCGGTATCATGTTTGATTGAACTCACAATTCCCTCTCAATTATAAGAGAGTGGATTGTGTTTTTTTATTTGAATAAATACTATTATTACTTTAGTCAGGACTAAAAAATCTGTTATACTTTTCATAAAAAAAGAAGTGATACTCTATATTTTGAGTGGAACGGTTTCATGAAAGGAATTAACATGCAATTAATCCAATGTACAAAAAAACTAGCAGATATGATGGAATTAAAAACAGAGAAAGTAGATCAAAGGGAAAGTAACAACTTACATAGTTGGCACGCGAATTTATTTACAATCAATCGTAAGAAATGTGTAATCGTGATGAATAATGTGACGCGGTACCATTTCATCATTTATGGAGTAACGAAAAAGGATTTACGAAATTTTGAGGCGTTATTTCAAAAGAACTTAGTAACAAACTTGTTATCAGATGGAGTCGAACCAGAAGTAATTGAACATTATGTAAAGAGTAGCTCACCGATGCAATATGCAGCAACAAATAATCGCAGTATTCTTTCGCAAATGAATGATGCGGTCTTTATGGTGGACCATTACTTCTACGCTGAATTAGTAGAGAAACAGAAGCCTTTTATTAATATTGAAAAGCTCAATCAAAATTTAAATAAAACTGTAATGTTGAAAATACCGAAGTATCCTGCTGATATGATGAGAGATGCTCTTAATCAACATTTGATTATGTCAAAGAACGAATAGAGGAGAAAAGGCATGAGAGATCAGTTACGGAAAATTATTGATAACATGTCAGAAGAAGAAGTGAAATCACTGTTACGCCTTGTTTTACTGCAACTTGAGCTTGTAGCGGAACATCGGGATGAAGAAATGATTCATATGGTAGCAGAAATATCAAAACAATTAATAGAATCACAAAAGCCTACATTACACATAAAAGACAGCGAACATGTACATATTGCATTTGGTGATTCGTCGGCAGGTTGCTTAAAGCACACGTTAAAAAAGGAAGGGTTTCATCAAGATTATGTCATTTCATTATCGGATATTTTTTCAGTCGGGCCAATTTTTCACTTAGATGATCGAAAAGGACAAGTTGCTAGGCAAGAATGGTTATCTAGCAATTTAAGCACAGGTGATTTCTATTTTGAGGAAGAGTATTTACCGCGCTTTCTTTCTTCATTAGAAGAGATGCGCTCTATTTCGCAAGATACATCAGTTACAATTTGGAAAGCCGATAATGCTCATGAACATGTAGGGCTTTGCTTTGCACTTGCTATGTTAAAAGATAAGAAAAATATTAGAATAATTGACGCTTCAGAAGCGCAGAAAGAGTTATTGAATAAAGAGTATGATATATGTGGAACTGGTGAACTAGCCCCAGAAGATATAGCGGTCATTCTTGAACAATATAAAGAAAAGGAATGTTTAAAAGAAGAAGCTCGAGCAGATTTAACAAAGGAATGGAACGCTTTATCTACTAATACAGCACTCTTACGCATTTGGAAAGATGGTACAGTTCATTCTGTAGTAGAAGATTATTTTGATGAATATATAGTTCGATGTGCAAAAGAAATAGGAGCAGACAAAGGTTTTTCTAAAGCAGCTCACGTAATTGGAGAAGTGCTTGGCCGTGTAAAACAGTTAGTCGGGGATGTTTTTCTTGAATATCGCTTACAAACATTAATAAAACAAAATATTTTTCAAGCCAAAGGTTCCTTAAAAGCAATGCGCTATTATAGTGTGAAATTAAATAGATAAAAGGATGAGAGCTTTATTTTTGAAGGATATGTTTTCAAAAGTAAGGCTTTTTTTAGTTTTAAAAAATGAATTTGGGCGGTATATAAGCTACCTTTAGGTAACCTATGGCATATGAATGTTGAAAGAAACATAGATAAAGGAGGTAACATTTCATATGTATAACTACCCGAATTATCCAGGTATAGGTTATGATCAAACTATGTATTCGCAGTACCAAGGCTATGGTGAAGAGGCTATGGAACCGAGAGAGAGTGATTATGAAGAGTACCGACCTGATGATGCGGAAGATGCGCCGACGTCACCACCTCCGTCACAAGCACCTTCCGTACCTTCGACATTCGCATCACCTGTACAAAGCAGTAATATTAGATCATGGGTGTGTAATTGTTTAGGAAGGTGGGGATACTTACGATTGCATCGTCCTGGCCCTTTTGGAAGAGATTTATGGTTTTTCCCAACTGAAGTAAGAAGAGGTGGGGTATCCGGTTATACGTGGCAAGCTGGACGTCGCCGGAAAGTAAGCTATCGATACCAACAAATTAGTAATTTTATGTGTTTTGCTTAGAAAAAATCAAAGAGGAGAATATTCTTCTCTTTGATTTTTATTTTTCAAGTTTCAAAGTAATATATTGACAAAAAAACATAATTTTCATTCTTTTGATGGGTTATAATTCATATGTTGGAGTGATTTTTATAAAACATGAGAGTGAGGGAGTGCGATGTCTGTAAAAAACAAAGTTGGCCGAAATATTAAGGATGGAATTAAGTTAGCTTCTCCTGAATTTAAAGAATATGCGTATGAAATCTATAAGGAATCACGTAAATTACAACCGATTTTGTTCGTATATAAAGGGGAGTTAGGCACAGAGTGGCTTATTACAAGATATGAAGATGCATTGTCTTTATTAAAAGATTCGCGGTTAAAGAAAAATCCAGAAAATATTTTTTCTCAAGAAAAATTAAAATCATTATTTTCGATTGAAAATAGTGATTATTTAACAAAACATATGTTAAATGCAGATCCGCCTGATCATAACCGTTTGCGAGCACTTGTTCAAAAAGCGTTTACTCCTAAAATGATTTCGCAATTACATAATCGCATTCAACATATTGCGGACACTTTATTAGATCATGTTGAACAGAAGCGTTCCTTTCATTTTATTCGTGATTTTTCATTCCCATTACCAATCATAGTCATTAGTGAAATGCTCGGCATTCCAAAAGAAGATCAAGCAAAATTCCGCATATGGTCTCATGCGGTTATCGATTCACCTGAAATACCAGAAGAAAAAATAGAGAATGAAGAAAAACTTTCTGAGTTTATTACGTATTTACAATACTTAGTTGATTTAAAACGAAAAGAGCCAAAAGAAGACTTAATTAGCAGATTAATACAAGCTGAAAGTGAAGGCGGTCAATTGAGTGCGGCAGAGCTTTATTCCATGATTATGCTGCTTATTGTAGCTGGGCATGAAACAACGGTAAATTTAATGACGAATACAGTGTTAGCATTATTAGAGAATCCAGATCAACTGCAGTTATTAAAGGAAAGACCAGAACTTATTGATTCAGCAATTGAAGAAGGCTTACGTTACTATTCTCCAGTTGAGGTTACAACAGCACGCTGGGCAGCTGAACCTTTTCACATACATGACAAAGTGATTCAAAAGGGGGATATGGTGACGATTTCTTTAGCCTCTGCAAATCGGGATGAAACCGTTTTTGTAAATCCAGATGTATTTAATATTACAAGGGAAAATAATCGCCATATTGCTTTTGGGCATGGAGGGCATTTTTGTTTAGGAGCACCATTGGCTAGATTAGAAGCAAAAATCGCAATTGCTACATTGTTAAAACGGATGCCTCGATTACGAATAAAAGGAAAGAGAGAAGACATAAAATGGGAAGGTAATTATTTAATGCGTTCTTTAAAGGAATTACCATTAACTTTCTAGAATATAGGTATGTGAGACACGCATACATCATATTTCACTTACATAGAGTATGTATGTGTAAATCAAAATTAAAACGGAAGGGTGAAGACATCCCAATGATCAACTAATTCTATTTGTTAGGAAATCTTCGTTAAAAAACGAAATCTTCTTCTGAATAGGATTAGTATGTACATTTTTGTATAAGAGGGATGTGATTCGCACTGCGAATGTACGGTCTTTTTCATATGATTTGTACTGCCTCTTATTCAGAACGAAAATAGGGGGCTTTTTTATGTCAGTAAGTGCAGAAACAAATCCAAAAGTTGGCATGTCGCAAGTATTAAAAAATCGATTTGTGCAAGGAATTCTTATCTCGGCACTATGTTTACAAATCGGGATATGGGTTCGGAATTTTGCGGTATTACTATATGTCATGGAAATGACAAAAGGAAATGCGTTTGCAATTTCTATGATTTCAGTTGCGGAGTTTGCACCTATTTTTATTTTTTCATTTATTGGAGGAACATTTGCAGATCGGTGGAAACCACGAAAAACGATGATTTGGTGCGAAGCTTTAAGCTCTTTATCTGTATTTGCAGTCCTTCTCACACTCATGTTTGGCACATGGAAAGTCGTTTTCTTCGTTACTTTAATCTCAGCGATTCTTTCGCAATTTTCTCAGCCTTCTGGTATGAAATTATTCAAGCAACATTTATCAGCAGAAGAGATACAATTAGCCATGTCGTTATATCAAACGACTTTTGCGATATTTATGATACTCGGACCTATACTTGGCACTTTTGTTTTTCAAAGCTTTGGTATTTATATTTCAATTGTCGTAACAGGAGTTGCTTTTTTACTTGCGGCTATTGTTTTATTGTTTTTGCCAAAAGATGTGGAGATGCATGCGGAAAAGAAGCAAGTGAGTTTACTGCAAGAAATGGCAGATGGTATTAAGTATGTGTTAGGTAAGAAAGCATTAACGTTACTGGGTATTTGTTTTATGGCTGCAGGATTAGGGATTGGTCTTATTCAACCATTAGGAATCTTTATCGTGACAGAGCAACTTGGTTTATCTAAGGAAAGTTTACAATGGTTATTGACGGTAAACGGAGCCGGTATGATCATTGGAGGTGCCTTAGCAATGATATTTGCCAAAAACGTTGCGCCGCAAAAGATGTTAATGATCGGGTTGCTTGCACAAGCAATCGGCATCGGGGTAATTGGATTCTCTACAAACTTATGGATTACACTTACGGCACAGTTGTTTAGTGGTCTCGCTCTTCCTTGTATTCAAATTGGCATTAATACACTTATCATTCAAAACTCTGATACAGACTTTATTGGACGTGTAAATGGAATCTTAAGTCCACTATTTACAGGATCAATGGTATTAACGATGAGTATAGCGGGTTCGTTAAAAGAAATGTTTTCACTTAGTATGCTTTATGAAGGAACAGCGGTATTATTTATCGTTGGGTTATTTGTGATTTTACCAATTTATCATTTAAAACCTGCCGTAAGGGCTGAAAATCAACCAGCGAAAGAAGGAAGTGCTATCCAACAAGAATCATAATTCTAACAAAAAGTAGAAGTATCAGACCTCATAAATTTGTTAATGATAAAAGCATAAGGAGGTGTGATACTGATGGCACAAGATGTTTTATGCGAAGTAAACAACTGTAAATATTGGGGCAACGGTAACAAATGTAATGCCGATGCAATTTATGTAGTAAGTCATAAAGGAAAGCAAGCCTCGAAAACAGAAGAAACGGATTGTAAAACTTTCACACCAGAAGCTTAATTTTTTTCGGGTAACCATATGGCGGTTACCCTTTTCTTAATTATATTATTGATAATAAATTTCATTTTCATTCATTGTTTCTTATTTTTCTTTTCGTTCATGCTACTTTTTTATTCATGAAATCATCTTCCATGAGTGCTAAAATAAAAATCCCAAAAACAAGGTCAGGAGAAACTCTCTTTGTTTTTTATGTTTCTCAATTGTAAAGAAATGGTTTCTCTCGTACGATGAAAGTATAGCTAAATCAAATCGTGTAAAGGAGGATATTAATGTTAACGTGTCGAAAAAGCGAGCTCTTTCAACAGTTTATTCATAATGTAACAGCCAGCATTGAAAATAGTAAAAATGAAGAAACGATAGTTTGTACAATTGAGAAACTTTTAGAAAAACTTTTAGAGACAAAAGCATGGCTCCCGTTAGAAAAACAGAAAGCAAATAGAAATCAATATGCGCGTCATTTATTATATAAAGATCCATTAGATCGTTTTGAAGTGCTTGCGCTTGTATGGAGAGACGGACAAGCAACACCATTACATGATCATGATGGTACTTGGGGAGTAGAAGGAGTTTTTTCTGGACGAATTAAGGTGAAAAATTTTTTAAAAATTAAGCAATTAGAAGAATCAATTTTTCAATTGAAATATTTAGGTCATTTATATTTAGGGGAAGGGAAAACGGATAAAATCATTCCTCCAGCTGATTGTCATATCCTTGAAATCGAGCCGAATGAACAAGTTATTACCATCCATATTTATGGAAAGAAACTGGAGAAATTTAAAGTATTTATACCAACTGAAAGAAAAGATATATATAGGTGTAAGATGAAGTATATTCAATATAGCTCATAACAGTTGTAAGGAATTTAACCCAAAAATGAAAACGCTATCTTTTAAGGGGGGAGATGGCGTTTTTATTTTGAATTGATATTGAAATATTTCTTGACCTGAAACGCTTTTCATAAATTATAACTGAGAGGTAGTTACTGCGTTAGATATGGAAACGATATCTCCCTATCTTTTCGCTGATTCCTAGAAAGTGGTGAAGAAATAATGAAACTTATTGCGATTGATTTAGATGGAACGCTTCTTTCGAAAAATAAAATGATTAGTAAAGAAAATGCAGAAGCGATTCGAAAATGTCAAGAAGAAGGGCATGTTGTAGCTATTTGTACCGGACGTTCTATCGTTGACATTGAACGACTGTTACAAGAAGTAAACTTACAATGCCCAATTATCGCAGAAAATGGTGCAGTTATTTATAAAGATAAAACAATGTTGAAAAGATACGCTATACAAAATGAACACGCACTTGACATTGTAGAATATTTGGAGGAGCAAGGTATGTATTATCAATTATATACGGATAAAGGTGTATACGTACCAAAGTATGGTGAAGAAAATATACGTAAAGAAATGGAAGTGATTCGGAATCTAGATATAAACATTAGTGAAGAAGAGGTGGAAAACATTGCAGCACTTTACCTTGAACATACAGCGTTTCATAGTATAGAGAGTTGTAAGTCGATTATAAATAAAGAATTATATGTGCATAAATTTTTACCTTTCTCTTATGATCAACAGAAATTAAAAAGGTTAAAAGAAAAGTTCCAGCATAACAGCGAGTTAATTATTTCTGCTTCTTATTGGCATAATTTAGAGATTAATCACTGTGATGCTCAAAAGGGAAATGGATTATATACTTTAGCGGAATATTTTAATATTCCATTTGAAAACACAGTAGCCATTGGTGATGGACTAAATGATGTTTCCATGATGCAAAAAGCCAACGTATCCATTGCAATGGGGAATGCTGTTAATGAGTTAAAAGCAATGTGTCACTATGAAACATTAACAAATGAAGAGCACGGTGTTGCACATGCTTTATACCATTATGTAATAGCATAAAAGGATCATAATTGGAACAAAAAAGAATCCGAATTCGGATTCTTTTTTGTTTTTTATTAGGGGTAAGGTATTCTATGAGACTTATAGAATCCTTATGACAAATATTATATAGAATATTTTGGAATTGTTGTATATATTTTGGGGATTCTTTGTGGAAAATTTGTGAATTTTACATTCACTTCATTAGTAGTTTGGATATTCTTATTAAAAAATAAAAATTTATTTGAATAATTACACTTCTGCTCTATACCTGAACGGCTATTATCCGTATAATGAAGAAGCATGCGTTAAAAATTGGTATTAAATTTACATATAGAGGTGAAAAAGGAATGAGTGCTCGGCTAATGGAACTCATTGATGTGAACACAATAAAAATAATGGCGGAACAGTTTTATAAATTAACAAATATGGCACACCAACTTCTTGATGCTGAAAGAGAATGTATTTTTTCATTCGGTATAGATCAAGAAATAGATTATAGATTGACTACGATTGAAATTCCCATTTTTTTAGACGAGCAATATTTAGGGGCTTTTATTGCTTGTCCTATAAAAAAGGATATGGTTTATTGTCAAAAATATTTCGAAACACTTTCCAGTCTTATTGTAAATCATGCGAGAACTCAACTTCAAAACCAAAATCAAAATTTACAATTGCTTGCAAAGGAGAAAGAACAATTATATACCATTTTACAAAATATGCCTGTTATGGTTGATGCTCTTGACCTTGATGGTGAATTTATTTTATGGAATCGTGAATGCAAGAGTGTAACGGGTTACACAGCAGAAGAAATGATCGGGAATCCAAAAGCTCTTGAATTATTATATCCAGATGCAAACTATCGTCGACAAATCCAAGAAAAGTTTGCCGTTTACGGAAGAGATTTTCGAGATTGGGAAATGAACTTAACTTGTAAAAATGGCGAGCAGAAAACCATTATGTGGTCTAATATATCCAATCGCTTTCCGGTTTCTGGATTTAGTTACTGGGCTGTTGGGGTCGATATTACCCATTTAAAAAAGATCGAAGCCCAGTTAAAAGAACAGACATCCGAATTGGAGCTCATTTTTCAAGCGCTACCAGATTTATGCTTTTTAACAGAAGCTGATGGAACGATTATAGATTATAAAGCCGGTTCACCTACGAAATTTTATGTACCAGCAGAAGATTTTATGGGGAAAAAGTTTTATGAAGATTTGCCATCTCCTGTGGCACAACAGTTCCAAGAAGCTATCGATCAGGTGCAGAAAACAGAATCGATGGTTATTGTAGAGTATTCCCTTTCTTTGAAAGGAAGCATAAGCTTTTTTGAAGCTAGATGTTTTCTACTATTGAAAGATAGAATTATGATTATTGTTCGTGATATTACTGAAAGAAAAAAAACAGAAGAGTTATTAAATAAATCAGATACGCTTGCAGCAATTGGACAATTAGCTGCAGGAGTAGCACATGAGGTTCGAAA
Organism: Bacillus cytotoxicus NVH 391-98; assembly: GCF_000017425.1. GTDB lineage: Bacteria > Bacillota > Bacilli > Bacillales > Bacillaceae_G > Bacillus_A > Bacillus_A cytotoxicus. The sequence goes on along the minus strand of NC_009674.1, from coordinate 1,994,545 downwards.
TCCATTAACGGTAATTAAGGGGTTTATTCAGCTCTTTCAAATAAATAAAGAAGATCAAGGGAAATACTTTGACCTTATGCTTTCAGAGATTGAACGAATTGAGTCTATTCTTCACGAATTTTTATCAATCGCTAAAACAGATATAATTCCTACAGAAAAGAAAAATCTTTATTCTATCATGAAAAATGTTGTTTCACTAATTAATACAAAAGCAATTATGACAAATATTCAAATTGAAATTATATCGGAATCAAAAGAATTAGTAATTGAGTGCTGTGAAAATCAATTAAAACAAGTATTTATTAACATTTTACAGAATTCAATCGAGGCGATGCCAGATGGTGGTAAAATCTTTATTCATATGAAAACGAATAGAATAAATGAAGTGATAATTGATTTAGTAGACGAGGGAATTGGTATACCGGAAGAACGTATTAAAAGGTTAGGAGAACCATTCTATAGTACAAAAGAAAAAGGCACTGGAATTGGTTTAATGTTAAGCTATAAAATTATTGAACAACATCAAGGAAGAATTAGTATTATGAGTAAAGTTGGCGTTGGAACATCTGTTACGATTTATTTACCAATGTTCCAACAAGAGAAATCTCTTTCTGACAATGAACGTCCCGTTACTATAGCGAATTCATAATTAACAAATGCAACAATATCAAGTTATTTTTAAAAATATATAATCACTCTAACCGTTTATGATTTTTAAGAATGGATTAGGGTGATTTTTTATTTGCTTGTCATAAAGTTCCCGAAATCACATTGTCATGCATATGAGAGGACGATGTGATTTTTTATCATCAATGTTCCGAATTTTAGAACATGTTTTTATACAAGAAATGATATTAATTATTATTCTCTTTCTTGCTAGAATACATAATAAAGTTAGGGGGTGTTTTACATAAAAGTTATTTTTTTCTATTTATTAAAAATGATAAACAAAATAGGAGGTTTATATATTTGGAGAATCATATTTTTTTCTTTGACTAGGAAACATATCAGCACAAAATAAATAGTTGGTATATTATATCTATTTATTTTTATGTAAAGTACTAAAGTTATTTTTATAAAGGAGATGTCTATAATGAAAATACCTTGTTTTGTAATGCGTGGAGGAACATCAAAAGGATTATTTTTTTTAGATAAACACTTACCTTCAAATAAGCGATTGAGGAATGAGGTAATTTTAAAAGTGTTAGGAGCTGGAAATGCTCGCGGCGTTGATGGAATGGGGTCACTAGATCCTTTATCCAATAAAATTGCTATTATTCGTAAATCAACTGATCCAGGAATCGATATTGACTATTTATTCTTGCAGGCAGATTTAAAGAAAATGGTATTAGATGATAGTGTAAACTGCGGTAATATTATTTCAGCTGTGGCACCCTATGCAATTGAAAGTGGTGTAATAAAGGCCGAATCTGGTGAAATGACAGTTACCATTAGAAATGTAAATACAAATGCTATCGTGGAGTCGAAGATTCTTACTGAAAATGGAAATGCACTGTATAGTGGAGATGTGAAAATTGATGGTGTTCCAGGAACTGGCGCCCCAATTCGACTGAACTTTATGAATTCAGTTGGATCTGTTACAGGAAAGCTTTTTCCTACAGGATCCAAGATGGATGTGATTGAAGGCATCAATGTGTCTTGTATAGATGTTTCAGTCCCTTTAATTATTATTCAAGCGACTGAACTTGGTATTGAGGGAGATGAAAGCCCTGAATTACTGAATTCTAATACAATGTTTTTAAATAAAATTGATATGATTCGAAAAAAAGTAGCTGCACTTGCGAATTTAGGGAATGTGTCTAATAAAGTAATTCCTAAAATAGCAATTGTCTCAAGACCTAGAAAGTCCGGTACGATAACATCACGATATTTTATTCCACATCAATGTCATAGTACACATGCTGTAACAGGATCGCTGGCGCTTTCTGCGGCAATAAAGATTAATGGAACAACTGCTAATCATATTGTAAAGAAGAGTGGTTCATATAAAGTGGAAGAATCGAATCCAATAATTATTGAACATCCAGCAGGTCAAATTCAAACAGAGTCAATTGTAGTGGAATCAAATGGAAAGTATTCTATTAAACAATCTAGTATTACTCGTACTGCGCGGTTAATTTTAAAAGGAGAATTGGTATTATCATAAATGATAATCATTCCAAAACAAAAGTTTCACATAAAAATGTAGCGTTGGAAAGAAGCAAACAAGCGGAAGGCTGATTTGTGAAAAGAAGAAAGAGTATGAAAGTTCATTTTATGCATCTACTCTCATGCTTTAGACACTGTCTTTGGGGTATGCCTACAAGACCGAGAAATCAAAAAGAATATTTCTCGGTCTATCTATTTACTAGATTGGAGGTTCTTTATTAGTGGACAATATGAAGAAAGCATCATTTTATATGATTCTTTCAGGTTTCAGTTTTTCGCTGTCTGGTTTTTTCGCAGAACATGCTATTTTTTCTGGAGATTTCTTTTTAACTTTAACAGCAAGATTTTTTATTCCGTTTCTTTTCTTAATTCCTTTTATTGTGAATCGGATACAAAGAAAAGCGTTTTGGTTGAATAGTTATAAGCAATTACCGCGAGCGTTTTCCATTACTCTTTCTCAAGCGTTATTTTTTCTATGTGCAGCTAATAGTTCCCTGTTTATAGCTATGGTTTTATATAATACAGGACCTATTTTTATTTGTCTCTTTACACTCTTCTCCAAAACAAAACGTGCGACAAGAATGGAAATGATAGCCTCAATTTTTGGATTTTTAGGAGTGTTTCTTATATTGAAAACAGGTGGGATTGATTTTAAATCTCTATTTTATTTAGGAATAGGTGTACTTTCTGGAATTTCGCTAGCTTTTTCGCAAATATTCTTACATAGAAGTGCACAAACTGATGATAATCTTTCTATCATGACTTACACTTATTTATATGGTAGTATTTTATCTGCATTTTTATCAATCTGTTTTACGAAGACGAATTACGAAGAAGTATTGATATCGAGCCCAATTGTACTATTATTTTTGATTTTAATGGCAGCAGGTAGTATCGGAAATCAATGGTTCAGAGGAATAGCATATAAATTAACACCACGAATATCAAAGTTATCTACACTTTTATATTTGAATATTTTGTTTTCCTTATTTTTAGACGTATTATTTAATGATAGTATTCCATCTTTTATTCAGTTTGCAGGTGCACTATTTGTTATAGCGAGTGCTGTCGTACCTATTTTGATACGTTCTGATAAGAAACAAATGGAACAAAAACAAGTAGCAAATGGGTAAATCTTTAAGTACATGAAGAATAATATTTTTATTTTTCATGTACTTATTTTAAAAACAAAAATAATTCTTCCATATGAAATGAGATGAGAAGATAGTATATTGCGAATCATTGACATGTTCCATATACGCATGAAAGATGTTACCCCGCAAATTGCACAGCAGTTTCTGCATGTAGATAAGCTGTATCAAACACGGGAATAGGGAGATCTTTTTGCGAGAGCAGTAAAGGAATTTCTGTACATCCTAATAAAATACCTTCAGCTCCGTTTCCAATTAGTGTCGTTGCAATTTGTAACAATATTTCTTTTGATTGCGGTGAAAGGATCCCTTTACTTAACTCATTTAAAATAATATGATGGATCAAGTTTCGTTCATCTTTATGAGGAATCATTGTTTCAATCCCATAATTAGCTAACCTTGCTTTATAAAAATCTTTTTCCATTGTTTGCTTTGTTCCGAGAAGACCGATGCGCTTAATCTGCTGTTTCACAATTTTTTCTGCACTTACATCACCTATATGGAGGAGAGGGATAGATACAGCTTTTTCTACTTCATCTGCAAATTGATGAACAGTATTGGAACACATGAGTATACAGTCAGCGCCGGAGCTTTCCACTTTCTTCGCTACATCAATTAATTCATGTTTCACTTCCTCATATTGATGATTTTGCAATAATGTTGTGATTTCCCCAAAATCCATGCTGTATAAAACGAGTTTTGCATTTTGATTATATTGGGTAAGTGCAAGCGTATTGATATGTTTATAATATAAAGATGTTGACTCCCAACTTAACCCACCGATTAACCCAATTGTTTTCATAATCTATTCCCCCGTTACAGTAGTTTTAATTCATTATTCCATAATTCCGATAAGAATACAATGGTTTAAAAATTCTTTTCTAAATTATAATTGGTGAGCTAGGCCAATGGCTTTAGTAGTATGAAATTTTTGATAAGACTTGTGCAAAAAACTTACAAAATTTAGTGTTAAAACGGAACCTACAGTTGTGATAGTCGGTCTAGTTTTTTTCTGCCTATTTAAAGGAAAAGAGGGGGTTGCCATTAGCCTAATTTAGAAGAAAGTTTTCGTTTATTTCAATGAGACACGCTCAAAACATGGATAAAAACATACTGTATAATACGAACCCGTTAAAATAATCAACTACCTATTAGTTTTGAAACCAAAAGGAGGAAAAAATATGAGTTACGGTGGTTCTTGTGGTTTTGGTGGAGGATTCGCTTTATTAGTTGTATTATTCATTTTATTGATTATTGTTGGATGCAGCTGCTGGGGCGGAGGATATTAATTTTTAATGCAATTTCACAAATATGTGTAAAAGAAAAAACTATGTAACGTATTCGTATGAGTACAAACAAAAAAGGAGCCCAGTAGCTCCTTTTTGTTATATTTTATGAAAGATTGTAACGAAATAGGGAGGTTACCATACAGAGCACCATGCTTCATAAAACGCTTTTACCGATGTATAGCGTTTATTCCTATCGCTTTCTACGGCGCGATAGGCTACATCATATAAAGGTTTTCCAGCCTCCCATTTTGCAAACGATCGATTCAAGCCACCACCTAAAAGAAAGAAGGCCATTGCCCCCATGTTAAATACATTTGTTTTCCCATCAATTTGTGCGCCTAATTCAAATTCTTCAGGTGACATAAATCGTGAAGAGCCCCACATTCTTCCCATGAAATTTACATAAGGTTGTTGCGCATAAAGATCAATATCACAAATTTTAGTTGTATTGGCTGTAAAATCATATAAAATGCTTCCATCATAGAAATCAATAGCGACATAGTTTCTTTGTTCAACATGTACATGAAAATTAAAAATACAATCTATAGAAGTAAGACGCTTTTCAATCGGTAACTGCTTATAACGTTCAAAAGAAGAAGCGAGGTTAAGTTGATTTTGTAATTTGGGTCTTAGTGATTCTCCGTGAAACCATTCAAAAATAGCGACATATCCATTGTTTACTTCAAAATGATCTTTTAATGGAATGAGATGGCGATGTTTGAGCTCTTGATAAAGGGAAACAGCTTGTTTTAAACATAGAACCGCATCGTTAGGATTTCCTTCGTAATTCATCGGTTTCGCACCAGCGAATTTAACAAACGATTTCAAGCCATCTTGTTCTATACCAAAAGATAGATTTCCGGAGTCTTGCTTATCAAATACAGCAAACACTTTTCCTAGTTTTGTCAGCCACTCAAAATCTTGATGCTCTTTTAATTGAAACGTAACATGATCTAAATGAATTGTAACTGGTAGTTCTTTCATTGCTCACCTCTTATTTTATATAATCAAATTAAAATATTCGATAAGTATAATAGATTTCCTGTTTATATTTTTGGTGGATCAACAAACAATAAAATAAGAGATTCGTTCAAAATATTAAATGGATAGGTATATGATAGTACGCCACATACAATAAAACACGTCTGCAAATGGTGACGGTATAGAGTTTCAGCCTCATGGCGCCAAAAACCTTGTTTCGGAATCAATTAAATATAAATCTGTTGAATTAGAGAATTTTCATGCGAAAGCAAAAATAATAACATGACATAAATTTTTCATATGAAGAATACATCTTCTTTTTAAAGCGCTACACTTCATTAAAAATATGAAAGGACTGATCATTTTGAAAAGTACAAAGCTACTAAAAATAGGGATGTGTGTTGGAATGGTAAGTTTAAGTCTTGCAAATGAAAAACTCCTTATAGATGAACCATTGCAAGTAAAAGCAAAGGTTACAATGAATGTTTTTAAGTAATAATTAGAATTCTATATATGAAAGATGACTTATAAGACAGTTTTTAACAGTATTTTTAGAGTCTTTATTCAGTTTGATCGTTATAAGTACTGTATGAATGGCATATGATGGTGCTTTTAAGTGCATGGAGGTGTCAAATGCAAGAAACATAGGTCTGTGGTAAAATAAATAGTACTGAAGTGGGGATTGACGAAAGGATATATTTATGTGAAAAACGAAAAAAAAGTGAACTTGAAATTTGCAATTTTTAAAAAAGATATTGTATTTACGATATCATTCTTATTAGCAATCGGAAGCTGTTTATTCCATGCACCAAAACTAGAATATATTAATTTTAAAGTATTAGTCAGTCTATTTAATCTTATGCTCGTAGTTAAGGCTCTGGACGATCTGAAACTATTAGATAAGTTTGCCATTGCTATATTGAGTAAATGTCATAATAGTAAAAGTGTTTCAACAATCCTAATTTTATTATGCTTTTTTAGTTCCATGCTTGTAACGAATGATGTGGCATTAATAACATTTGTACCATTAACACTTATAATCAGTAAGATGATACAAACTTCTATGTTGGATACTATTATACTAGAGACAATTGCGGCTAACATCGGGAGTAGCTTAACTCCTATGGGAAATCCTCAAAATCTTTTTATATTTACTAACTACGGAATCAGGCCTATAGAATTTTTTACAACAATCCTTCTATTAGTGGTTCTTGGAATTGTTCTGTTATTATTTCTTAATCAAAGATTGAAAAGCCAACCATTGGAAATAGAACTTCCGTCTATTTCGATAAAAAATAAAAAAGAGGCAACAGTATGGGGAATCCTATTTTGTATCATATCTGCATCCATATTAGGATTTTTAAGCTACAAACTTGCGTTTATTATCGCATTGGGAACCGCATGTATACTTGATATAAAATTATTGAAGAAAATTGATTATTTACTGCTTTTTACTTTTATATGTTTTTTTATATTTATAGGAAACGTATCGGAATTAAGAGTGGTTCAAACATTTGCAAGTGAGACTCTCAAAAGTCCCACATCTATCTTTTTCAGTTCGATTATTTTAAGCCAACTGGTAAGCAATGTACCAGCTGCAATCTTTTTATCGAAATTCTCCGTAAATTGGCAGCCTTTATTAGTAGGGGTCAATTTAGGAGGACTCGGTACAATTGTTGCGTCCCTCGCAAGTGTGATTTCATTTAAACTTTTTATTAAGAGAAATCCACAAAAAAGTAAAAAGTACCTTATAAGGTTTAGTATTTATAACTTTTCAATTTTAGCTCTTTTAACCCTTGTTTATTATATTATAATGAAAAATCATATTTTCTTTTAAAAGGTCTTTATAAACGAGAATAATAGCATTCTCGTAACAAGTGATTTCCTTCTATTAGATGATACGAAAAGAAAAGTATTTGTAACGAAATAAAGAATGAGGGCTATCAGCATCACTTCAAGATTGAGAGAGAAGAATTATATGAATACAAGCAAGAATACGAAGAAAAATTAGCAATTAAATTCTACGAAGAGAATTAACATAATACAGCAAGCCAATATTTTTATTTTAACAGTTACAGATAAGGCAAACGATTTCGAAATGCCTCTCACTTGTTAAGTGAGAGGCATTTCTTCTTTTTATTAAGTAAAGAAATTAGAAGGAAAATAGCGCATTCATAATTAGAAAAGAATGTACATTGAACAATCCTCATATACGCGTATTATTCAGAAAAAACAGTTAATTTCACTTACCGTATTAATAGCTATAAACAAATACTCTACCGATAATAAGCATCAAGGTGACAATATATTAATTCCAAGTATCCTTCCAGTAGAATCTAAACGAATGTATACTGGATCTTTTAAAAGGTGAGCATTATATATATAATTTTTATAAGTGGATATTTCGATATACTCTTCGCCAGCTAAACATTCTAAAATGATGACCTCTCCGTATTCTCTCCAATTGATCAGTTTTGCATAAGTAATCATTGTGAAGGCCTCCTTTATAAAGTAGTTTATGAGATTTATGTATGAATGGAATGAGTAAAATGCACAGGAAAAAGAAAATGAACAATTTAAATAAAAATACATAATATATTTGTATATAGAAAAACAATAGAAAGGAGACTATCAATTGGCTTGTATAAATAAAAATTGTTTTGATATCTGTTTAGAAACAAGAACAAATCCAAATGGTGGAGTGGAGCTTGTTGTGAAATGTAATGATGATTGTTCATCTGATTTTAACGTTCTACCTTTTCAAGCTTGTTTTGATACAACTTTAAATAATGATTTCACGTATTCAACGGAATTGGTTGCTTTAATTAAGAGATAGATTCAGTCTCTATTAATTTGTTAAAAATGATTATTGTGCCGTTCCCCTAATTTTTCTAAGGCATATTGTGTTCATAGATGTTATTAGAAAGGAGGAGAGACTATGGCATGTACGACAAACAATATTTGTTTTAATGTCTGTCTTGTTATTACCATTACACCTGGTAATGGTGTAGAATCCGTTGTAAATTGTGGAAACTTATGTGGGACAAGTCCAACAATTATAGTAACACCTTGTGGATCTGTTGTGATTACATTACCACTTGTTGCATGTTTCGCAATCACATTAAATGATGACTTAAGTGTGGCTTCCCAACTTACAAGTCTTTCATTCTAAGTATGATCGTTCATACAAATAGAAGACGCTCATATGGTTGTCTTCTATTTGTATACGAAATGGAAAAACATTATTTTGGAAAAACAGCGGTTTCAATTTGGATGGGCATATAGTGAAACAGAAATCTTTCATACAAATAACGATGGTTCTTATAGATGTAGGGTTTTTACCCACTTATCAAAAAAGGCATAAGAAAAAATATAACTAATTTCAAAGGACCCTACGTTAAATGCAGAGGAACCCGCCAACTAAATGACCTAAAAATCCACGCTAAGACAAACTCAATAGGAGTCCCATCCATATTTCATAGTTTTTACACGTATTTCGACTGATCTGTAGCATAAAAAGGCCATAAAAAAAGAGCGGTTGTGAACTGCCCCCCAATTATTAGATTATGTGTCTAACAATTGGGGGGCAGTTTTTTTATGGACTTATATTTTTGTTTGGGGGAGAAATAAAGAGAAGCTTCTATCAGTGGCGTTTTTAATCTCCTACTTATTTTCTTCGTTTCTTACCTTTCATTTTGAATATAAAGGTGTTATATCAATCCGATAAAAAGATAAACGGCAGTTCCCCAAATAAACAAGGCAGAGCATTTATTGAATATATTGATTAAACTACCTGTACTATCTAGATTTTTTATAACCGTACCAGCGAGCGTTAATCCAAAGAACCAAATCCAAGATACTGTAATACATGCAATTGCGAAAAAAATTTGTTCTGTTCCGGCATATTTTAATGCACTTGTTCCAATAACAGCGACGGTATCTAAAATGGCATGAGGATTTAATAGAGAAACTGATAAAGCAAAAATCACTTGTTGACGAATCGATAATGCTTTGTTTGATTCATTCGTTGTTGGTTTAGACTTCCAAATAACATATCCCATGTAGAGTAAAAATAAGATTCCTACAATCATTAGACTAAGACGTAGCCATTGAAATTGCAAAACGATAACGGATAGTCCAAAGACAGCTAAAAGAATTAAAAATGTGTCACATAGTGCAGCCGTAATAGTAGCCGGAAGTGCTCGAATGAATCTTGGCTGTGTGGCTCCTTGTGAAAATACAAATATATTTTGTACTCCTAAAGGTAGAATAAGTCCGAATGCTAAAATAATTCCATGAATCATGGCTTCCATATCATCAACTCCCTTTCCATTCCTATCGTACTATGATACAACTAAAAGAAAACAACCAATTGGATGGTTTCTTATCCACCCAATTTAAGGGGGAATTATATGAAGTGGAAACCAAACCGTTATTCTCACTTGACTGTTCAAGAACAAATCGTAGATTGGATAAAATCTCATATTGAACGAGGAGATTGGACTGTTGGTACAAAGATTCCAACACAACGCCAACTAGCAACGCAATTTCATGTGAATAGAAGTACTGTGCAACTTGCACTTGATGAATTAAAGGCGGATGGTTTGCTTGAATCAAAAATGGGATCAGGGGTATTTGTGGCTAATAATTCGTGGAATGTACTTTTAAATAAATCTCAACCGAATTGGCAGCAACACATTGAATCAAGTATTCATAAGCCAAACTATCATACGATTCAACTCATCAATGAATACGAGCAAATGGATCATATTATTCGTCTTGGAACAGGCGAATTATCACCAGAATTACTCCCAACAAAACAAATTGAACAGTCATTAAAAGAAATTTCAATTGATTCAAAAGCAATTGGTTATTCATCACCACAAGGAAATAAAAAGCTGCGAGATGTTTTATGTAACCATTTAAAAAAACGTGGTATTCAAACAACGCCAGAGAACATTTTAATTGTTTCAGGTGCACTTCAAGCACTGCAATTCATTGCATTTGGATTATTAGAAGAGGGTTCCATTGTTTTTCAAGAACAATCTTCTTATTTAAATTCTGTGCATCCTTTTCAATCCGCTGGAATGCGTATGATTTCAATTTCGAGGGATGCTAGTTTAACGAACAATTTACGGACACTCAAAAGAAAAAGACAATCTTTATTTTACTGTGTACCAACATTACACAATCCAACAGGATATAATTGGTCAATGGAAGAAAAGAAACAACTATATAATGTGTGTAAAGAGCTACAAATCCCGATTATTGAGGATGATGTATATCACGAACTGTTATTTGAATCCTCTTCTCCTGCCATAAAATCGATTGATACATCAGGCCAAGTGCTTTATATCGGTAGTGTATCTAAAACACTGAGTCCTGGATTACGAATTGGTTGGGTGGTTGCACCTTCACCTGTAATTGAGCGATTGGCTGATATAAAAATGCAAACAGATTATGGTTCTAGTGCTTTTTCTCAAGAAATCGTCTCATATTGGATATCGTCAGGGTTATATGAAAAGCACCTAATTCAACTTCGTGAACAATTAAAAAGAAGGGCTACATTTGTAGAAGAAATATTAGAACAGCAATTTCAAAAAGTCGCTACGTGGAAAAATCCTGAAGGTGGTTTTTATATATGGCTCAGGTTTCATGAGCCTATTGTAAATAAGGCGTTATTTCTAAAGTTACTGAATCAAAATGTTTTAATCAATCCAGGGTATATTTATCAATCAAGTGATTTACATCATATTCGTCTTTCCTATGCCTATGCACCATTGGAAGAATTAAAAAAAGGATTGAGTATTTTGTTAGAACTCATCCAACATCATATGGATTAATGATGAATGATATTTTAAATGAAAATGTTTATTATATTTCTTTATATGTAGCAAAAGCGAAAAAGAGACGGTGAAATACCATCCCTTTTTCGCTTTTGTACATTTACATATCGTTTTACAATTAAGAAGTTTGAAATGAAAGGCTTGTTAGCTGAGAGTCAACGCTTAAATCATCATTTAAAGTAATAGAGAAACATGCGATTAACGGTAGTGTAATGATAATGGATCCAGTTGGACTAATTTCAATTGATGGGCTATTTCCGCATATCCCGTCACAATTTACTAAACTGGATATACCATTTCCAGGGGTAATTGTGATAACAAGACAGACATCAAAACAAATGTTATTCGTCGTACATGCCATAATTTTTCCTCCTTTCTAATAGCATCTATGAGTACGATATGCATGAAAATATTTGATGGAACGGCAAAAAATAAAAATAAAAGATTAGCCCAATATCTCTCTTACTTTTGTATACATAATAAATATTTCTTATAAAAAATAGACGTTTATTTTATACGCTATCGATTCCATTTGTATATAGTAATTTAGTAGCGTGTATTTTTTATAAAACAAATGCGAAGAGAGGATGGTGGAAGGGAATGAAAAAGTCATTAACGGCAATTATTGTATGCAGTAAGCACGTTTATACATTGGAGGAAGTAATTAAAAATGTGAAGCAACTAAATCCTGTTGAAATAATCATATTATGTTCTCGTTCACAGCGTGAAGTGATTGAAATTTCTAAGAAATATCATTGTTTAACTGTCTTTGAAAATACATCTGAGACGAAATATAATGATTATTCCTCTGCTTTAGAGATTGCAAAGGGGGATGTTTGTTTCGTTTTACATGGCAGCTTTCTTTTATCATCCGAACAAATGAATGATTTTTTAGTACCTATTCTTTATGATGATACGGACGCGGTTTTAAATAAACTAGATGGGATTCTTCATATAGGAAAATATCAAAACTTACACATTGTATGGCGCAAAGTATTAAATGAATTTTTAGGTCGCCCAGACTTGAAGAGTAATTCATTACTTTCTCTTCCATTTGCTCTTACAAAAGAAGTGGTGACAAGCATTGGCTATGACACTTTTAAAAACCTACTTCTATCACATATACAATTATTAGAACAAGGCTGGCGTATTCGTCATCATTGTGCTCTTCATACATTATGTGCTGAAGAACTACTAGAAGAAAGCGGTTTATATAAGGATTGTTTATCAAAAGAGGAAAGTCTTGAAGTGAAGCGGTATCTACTAGCAATTTCAAACTGGGTAAGAGGGCGTAATGTTCGAGGGGGATTTACAGATGGAGGAAAGCGAAGAGATATCATTGAACAATTGCAGCGTGATCAGTCGTTTCCTTTTTATCAAAAAGGCTCTGGAATGCGATCTGCCCTTTATAATAAGAACCAACTTTCTGTTATCATTCCAGCACAAAATGAAGAAAAGACAATAGAACGCGTGATTCATGAGATAAGAAAACTAGAACCATTCGAAGTGATTGTTGTTGTAAATGGTTCTAGTGATCAAACGGCAACCATTGCTTCAAGACTGGGGGCGACAGTGATTGAATATACAGAATCACTCGGGCACAATGTTGGGCGAGCAGTCGGTGCATTTGCATCCACAGGAGACATTCTTTTATTTGTAGATGCGGATTTCAGCATTCCTGCCAATGATCTATCCCCATATGTGCTAGCAGTGGCCAAAGGGACAGATGTCGCTTTAAATCATTTAACATCTAGTTTAAAGCCCCCATTTCATATTGTTGATATTTTAAAGTATATGTTAAATCTGTCTTATAATCGTCCTGATTTAAGTAATGGTTCATTAGTAGCGATTCCACATGCAATAAGCAGAAAATGTATAGAAGGGATTGGGTGGGAAAGCCTAGTATGCCCGAGCTTTGCGCAAGTAAAAGCGATTTTAAAAGGTTACAAAGTGGAATGTGTTCATTATGTAGACGTTATTAAACCAAACCGCTTTCGTTTGAAAGAGCACTTTAGTAAAGGCGGGCATCCCCCTGCAGTATTAAGAATAATGGGGGATCATATCGAGGCACTTTCCTATTTAATAAAAAAACAAAATCTTTCACATGAATGATTTTTCAGTGTGTTATCAATCCTTTTTAGCATTTATAACACACTGAATCACATTATGGATCAATGTGAAGTCTCTATTCCTTTCTGAGTAATAAGATAAGAAATCCCTTCTACATGATCCCCAATAATTTGTTGCGTCGCTAAAGAAATCCCCTTATTTTTAGAAAAATGCTTTTCTGGGCGAACACGATTCATTGTATCAACAGAAACAGAATGAACATTTTTTATACGGAAACCTTCTAGTATTGCTTTCACTTGACTATAGACTGGACAAACAAGTGAAAGATAACCGATTTTTTCAATACAATTACGGCTAAAAGCATGCGGAACTGCAATCGTAGATCCCATCCCTAAATCTTTGCGGGCACACGCTACATTCACAGCATATTTACAAGCTGTAACAATGGAATAAGGAAAACGATACATGTGGTAGGAATCTAAGTTGTTTAAGGCTAAATCGACGCCATTTTGTACAGCTTGCACAAATGGTAATAAATCGTACTTCGGAATGACGAAATCTCCGTCGACAAATAATAATATATCTCCTTTTGAAAAATAGGCACCAATCGCACGCCCTGTATCATTTCCGAGTGCTTCTTCATAACTGATCACAGTGGCACCGCATTTTTTCGCAATTTCTTCCGTACGATCTGTTGTTCCATTAATTACAACAATGATTTCTAACGGTTCTAATTTCTTTAATTCTTGAATAACAGCCTTTATTGTCTTTTCTTCATTTTGAACAGGAATGATAATAGAAAGCTGCTTTCCGCCATAAAGCTTAGAGAATGTTTGCTTACCTATCGTGATTTTTGGAGGATATTTTAACTGTCGAGAGATGAAATCAGCAGCAAGATCTCGCCGACGCTTTCCATCAGTATATTTAGCTCTAGAGCATTGCGAGCTATGAAGATGATTGGCGATTGCTTCTATATAATGATGGATCATTCTTTTTTCATCGAGAGAGAATTCGTTATCATGAAATTTCGTATGGAAAGGAGAATGAGAATCAACTTCCACATGATGAGCGATACGAAAGTTATGATGGATTACTTTTTGTTCTGCTAGAATGGGATTTAATAATGAGTCAAGGCCGATTGTCTCAATCACAGCTCTCGTTATTCCATAAGGCAATGATAAAAAAGAATCGATATTTAAATCAGGACGATGAAAAATATGATTTACTACTTGTTGCCATATACTGATTGTATTAGGGCGCTCTTTCTTATAAAAAATCTTATTTACATTATTCAATACTACATCTGCCTCATCTTTCAATAATGGTTCAAGAAATATATAGAATACAGAAGAGGAAATGATAGATTGCGGGTCTAAAAATAATAAGACATCTCCATTTGCTTCTTCTGCACCTATTACTTGACGGTTGTTGCAATGGAGAGTTTCATCCACCTCTATGATCTTAACAAGTTTATTTTCCGTAATATGATGTGGGAGAGTAGCATTTTTATTTACGACACAAATGATTTCTAGCGGATGTAGCTGGTGACAAGATAGGAATATGTTTATTAATGAATTCGAATGATCATAGCCAGGGATTATAATAGAAATAGATTTTTCTGACATAGGAATTCTCCTTTTATAACGAGAAAGAGGTTATTTGTTAGGTTCTTCCTTATGATTACTTGTTACGTTCAGATCTTTAGATAAACTAGCACTGAGAAGGCTATTTAAAACATTCATATCTAGCTTAACAGGTGTCCCATTTCCCGATGCGTTGTTCGTAGTATTTTGTTTTTCATTTAACATTGTTTTTATATTTTGGATTTCTTTTTGCTGTTGTAACAAGAGAATAAATCCTCCAAGAATAAATAAAAAGGAAAGGGCAGAAAAAACAAGAAGAGCCTGTAACATCGAATCATCTCCTTTTTAGAAAAGTAATCTTTTTAACTATATGCAGCCTTTTTAGAAAAGTTACAATTGGATATTAAGCATTTTTGTAGAAATCCATTATTTTGTCATATCATCTTTCAATTCTTTCTATATTCTTTAAATATGAAAAGCTTCTGATTAGTAAATGTTAAATTCGGTGATACTAATATACATTGAACCATTACAACAAAGGATGATGCAGATGATTTTTATTTATACAGATTTTGGTGGGACACATACAACTTCGCTTGCTGCAGCGTATCACTTAAATCAGCTACCAACGGACCGAAAACTAACAAAAGAAGAAATTTTAAATGTAGAGTATTTCAACAAACTAAAAACTTCAGATATGGGGAAGATTATTTTTCGCGGGAGAGACGAGCTGGGAAATCCTGTTTACACAGTTGGTCATGGAGCATCCAAAGTAGTTGTACCTGCAATGAAGCATTTGGCGGAGATTCTTCAACAACAATACCAAAATAACGAAAAAATTATCTTTTCGAATACATCACCAACTGTACCGTTACCAATGACATTCGGGGGCTTATTTTCAAGAAGGTTACATATTGATTTTATAGGTGTCCCATTACTTGTATGGGGAGCAAAACTTTGTTGTGATAACATACAAAGGCTTGTTGCGTATACAAAAGAAGCTGGAAACATGACAAATGATTCTGTTGTTATTTTAGAAAATGAAAATTTTGGATAAATCTCTTATTTAAGGGAATTGAGTACGTAAATCGATTGATCGGCAAAGTAATACAAAACAGGCAGGGGAAACATATCGTAAATTTGAAGAATGGATTTCTAACCTTGTATCAGATCTTGCAAAATATGATAAAAGAATTCAAGATAGAATGATTGCTTTTGCTGAAGAATAGGGACGATACATAAGAGAGAGTAGCAAATGCCATAAAAGATGGATCCAGTCAAAAGCTACTTGGAAATAGAGAGGAGATAGCAAGCAACTCAAACTGTAATAGAAAAAGGACATGAGCGAATCCGTATTAATATATTTGAAAAAGCACAGGATGAATAGAAATCCTGTGCTTTTGTTATAGAAGTTCAACTTTCTTTCGAATCACAATCTTATCCATTTCATCTTCTTCATCACCGATAAACAAGCCACGTTCTTTTAAGTATGTTTCAAAATATAAATCCGCCTCTGCTCGTTCATCATAAGGTTTGATAGATAAAACAAACCCTACTTTATTTTGAGTCTCTAAATGAGATGTCGAAATATAAGCCGGAATGTTATGGCGCAAGAAGAGTTCCTTAACAGGAATAATCATGTCTTTCATAAGTTTAAATAACATGTTCATTTCAAATTCAAAATTAAAGCGATCAATACTGGATAAATCTGCAAATACAACACCAATAAAACCTGTATTAAATACTTCTTGGTATTCCACTTCTTGATCCGTTTTACCATAAAAATTCTTTTCGATTAAATAATTTTTAAAATAAGCAATACCATCGGTTTGTTCAAACAGCTTTGTAGAAAGAACGAAACCGATTTTCTTTTGTTTATGTAAATATACGCAAGATATATATGCTGCAACTTCATGCTCATGAAATAGAGAACTTGTTGCTTCAGCAAGACCATCTAATACGTGATGGACAATTTGCAACTTTTTTCGGGAGAAATAATAAGATTTTTTTTGTAATTCCAATGTATCAATAAAGACAGAGCCAATAAAACCTGTATTTGAGATAGTCGGTGTATGCTTTTTTCTTCCTCTGCGCTTCTTTTGAGCCATTGTAAAAATCATCCCTTCAAGTACAAATAAAATAACAAGAACACTTGTTCGTATATTTATATTCTACTATTTTATTGCGCTAAAGTAAAGGATTTTCCGACGAAAAACAACAAAAAAGACACCTATAAAAAGGTGTCTACATGCAATAGGGAAGGAGAATCTTCCCTATTTATGTTCAATTTATACTATGAAACAGAGACAAGTTCTTCTGCATCGTCTACATCTAAATGACAATCCATTGTACGTACATCTTGATCTTCATGACTTCCAAAATAAATAGTAATTTTCATATGTATCGCTCCTTTATTCTAGGAATACCTAAAATAATTACTAGTAATGTTACTGCTTATTATATACCACTTTTTTCATTTCGACAATCTTATCGTATTTATAAATTCATTTCATCATCTTTGAAGAAATGGAACAGTATTCGAATAGAAGTATACGGGGAACAGAAAACATTTTTTAGAAACAAGGAAATCGTATATGTGGATTTTGTATCTTTCATTTCTTTTTAAATTACAGAAAGCGTTGCTATTATGAACGGTATTTGCTAAAATTTCACAAAAGGTATTTTGTAAAATTTTAGCAAACGAAATACTTTTTCTATATATACTTATGAAAAGAGGGAACAATATGAATATATTAACTGCTATACCCCGTATTTATATTTCTAACTTGCAACCGCATCTTGATTTCTACAAATCTTTATTAAAACAAGAACAGCCTCATGAATTTCAAGTAAATGAAACAAAAGTAGTTAGATTCTCTAATGTATTATTGATTGTAGATGAAAATCACATAGCGACACGTCATATTGCAGCAACGCTCGTGACAGATACCATTCAATTTGCTAAACAATTTATTGTAAAGCATGGAGGTGATATTCTTACAGAACCTATTTCAGTTCCAACGGGAATAAAAATGATTGCGCGCCATCCTGATGGAAATATATTTGAGTATATTGAGCCGAAATAGAGATATTGAAGAAGTTTTATGAAAAAAGAGAGAAGGAAGCCAATAATGATGCTTGAAAAAAGAAAAATAGAAGTTGTCCCATATAATCCAAAATGGAAAGATGAGTTTCAAAAACAGTAGAAGGCTTAGCAGCTAAACCAATTCTTGATATTGATGTTGTTATTGAAAGCAACGATCTGTTACCAAATATTATCAATCGATTAGAAAAAGAAGGGTATAAACATCAAGGGAATTTAGGGGTAGAAGGGCGTGAAGCTTTTCAAAGAAAAGATGAAGAGAGTGGAATGAAGTACCACCTTTACGTTTGCCCACAGGACGGGAAAGGATATTTAGAACACATGGCACTGCGAGATTATTTATCTGCTAATGAACGAGCGCGAAAAGAATATGAAAAACTAAAATATCAGTTAGCTACCATCTATTGTTATAACATAGATGGTTATTGTGAAGGGAAAACGGATTTTATCAAACAAATCTTAAACGATACGATATATATAAACAAACTAAAGTGGATAAAAGAAACATAAGGAAATTCGATTAACTGTACATAAGGAAAATATACAGGCTGGTCAAGTTTATAACGAAGAACAAGTCTATTACTTCCATGTCTAAAATTTTGTTGCAAGAAAGTGTGAAAAAAATACTTTGAGTAAATATTATATACACAAAGTAACTCCATTTATTTTTAAATTAGTTGTCAAAATAACTATGAAAAATAGGCATCTAAACAAGGTACATCACCCACTGATAGGTCATATTTTGTTGGTGTACGTATTAGTTTATAGATCAGTCCTATTGAGTCGAGAAAAAATAGAAAGCGACATAGCTAAATTTTTAATGAATAAATGGAGGGCATCAATATGAACGAGTTTCAACAAGAACTGCAATCGTTAAGTCTTAACGATTATCAACCTGGTAATGTAGTGTATTGGGATCAACAAAATCAATATCCATATTATTATATGCAAGAGGACGCTCGTCGCTGCGGCGGACGTTGTTTCGGCTGCTTTGGTTGTTTCGGTTGTTTTAATTGCTGGAACTGGTGGTTTTTCATTTAATTTCTAATCTTCATGGAGTCATTATAGGAAAGAAAAGTGAAACATATGTAAAATACTTTTCTTTCCTTATTTTACCCATATATTATGAAATTTATCATTAGTAACCTTAACAAAATTAGGGTATAGCTACTTATAAGGAAATATAAAGGAGTTGAATTTCATGAAGAAACAGCCAAATAAAAAGAAAAAAGAACTTGTTACAAAAGAAATAAGTACGGAACAAAACGCAGTTTATAGTGATCCAAAAGATGCAGCAAATATGCAGACAGTTCCTCATCCGAAAGATTATGAGGAGATTGAATACTAAATATCCGACTTTTTCAGGAATGAAATATACATCTTAAGCCCTATAACAATTACAAAATGGTTTGATATGATATATACATAAGCATTTGAAGATGCCTTATCTTAACAAACTTTTTTCAACAACCGTATATAATCTACAAAAAGACGTTTCCTACAATGAG
Organism: Bacillus cytotoxicus NVH 391-98; assembly: GCF_000017425.1. GTDB lineage: Bacteria > Bacillota > Bacilli > Bacillales > Bacillaceae_G > Bacillus_A > Bacillus_A cytotoxicus. The sequence continues at coordinate 1,974,845 of NC_009674.1, read as the reverse complement.
GCGTCTTTTTGTCTGTTTTTACACAACATTATTTCCATTTTCCTGTTCGTATCTCCCAACTAAACATGGATATACTAAATCGTGAAAAACATATCACTAAAAGAAGGGACAGTTAGCATGAAACAAACAACGATTAACCCATGGCTTATTGTCTTAGGTACAATCGTGGTACAAATTGGTCTCGGTACAATTTATACATGGAGCTTATTTAATCAACCTTTAGTAGATAAATTCGGTTGGCCACTTCATGCTGTAGCAGTTACTTTTTCTATTACCAGCTTTTCATTATCATTTTCAACCCTATTTGCAGGTAAATTACAACAAAAAATAGGACTTCGCAAATTAATTGCAGCTTCAGGAATTATTCTTGGATTAGGATTGATACTTAGTTCCCAAATCTCTTCTTTATTTTTACTCTATATATTAGCTGGTGTAGTGGTCGGTTATGCAGACGGAACAGCATACATTACATCATTATCAAATTTAATAAAATGGTTTCCCAATCGCAAAGGTCTCATCTCAGGGATCTCTGTTTCGGCTTACGGAATGGGAAGTTTAATTTTTAAATATATAAACATTAAGTTAATCGATACAGTTGGTGTATCACAAGCTTTTTTATACTGGGGCATGATCGTTTTACTTTTCATTTTAGTAGGATCTTTCTTTTTACATGAAGCACCTACGAATGAGACGATTACTCAAACTGCGAATAATAACTACACACCTAAGGAAATGTTACGTACAAATCAAGGATATCTTTTATTTTTTATGTTATTTACTTCCTGTATGAGTGGGTTATATTTAATCGGGATGGTAAAGGATATCGGTGTTCAACTTGTAGGACTTAGCGCTGCAAATGCCGCAAATGCCGTTGCTATGATTGCTATTTTTAATACAATGGGAAGAATTATTCTCGGAACGCTATCTGATAAAATCGGCAGATTAAAAATCGTTTCAGCTACGTTTGTAATCATTGGATTATCTGTTTTTGTTCTAAGTTTTATGCATTTAAATTATCCGATTTATTTTACATGTGTAGCAAGTGTAGCTTTTTGTTTCGGAGGAAATATTACTATTTTCCCAGCTATCGTAGGAGATTTTTTTGGCTTGAAACACCATAGTACAAATTATGGAATTGTTTATCAAGGATTTGGGTTCGGGGCACTTGCTGGTTCATTTATTGGCGCTTTACTAGGCGGATTTCAGCCAACTTTTATTACAATTGGGGTTCTTTCTATTCTTTCTTTTATTATTGCTATTTTCATTCGCCCTCCAACTCAAAAGAAGAAAAAAGAGGTGCAAAAGCTTTATCGAAAACCCGCATAATCTTCTTATCAAAATAGCCCTTTTGAGCGAGGGCTATTTTAAATGGATTTTTTCATTTGAATTTCATACACTCTAAAAGCAAATGATACATTACAAACTTGTAATGTTTATGTCATCTTCTTCGATCGTATAAATAAATCATACTTTATATAATGAAATTATAATTTATAAAAAGGGGAGATACATATGAATGAAGTAATCGTTGAAGTAGTCATTGGTTTATGCGAATTTGTTGCTGAAGTTTTCGCTTATGGGAATACAGAACAAGAGAAGAAAGAAAAAGAACAACTATGATATTACATATAATTGAAATGTGGAGTGGTTATTTAAAGTTGAGGGAGGAGGGGATAATCTAAAAAATGATCCTTCAGAAAACTTGCAGTCTATCATTTTTTATTCTAAAGATACAAAGAGAAGAAAAATTTCTTCTCTTTGTATAAAACAGTAGTTATTTTGGATTAAACAACATAAGATTTTAACCACCATGATTCCCATGTGCATATTGAACAGCATCAATAGCTTTTTGCGTTTCTGCAGGGGATTGAGCACCAAACATTAAAGTCAAAACAGTAATTATACCGACTAAACCAAAGAATGTTTTTTCATTTTAATGCCTCCTTTTCAAAAACTTTTTTTCCTGCTTGAGAACTTGAGTAAAAATAATGACTTGCTTTAACATGGTTATTTTCTTTATAAAATGTAGCAGCAAGATTTAAATAATAGTAAGAAAAATCAGTTTATTTAAAAATAATTTGTTATTACACAATTAATCACCTCTCATATGCAGACGTTGGTAGTACACAACAATATTTTTGCAGAAAGCAGCAACCTATACTTATGAAGGCGGAAGCAGTATGAAGGCAATCAGACTTATTTAGAAAAGAGGAATTGGCAGGAAACAAACATCCTGTATACTGTTTTAATTTTTTGATGAACAATAAAATTTGTTCACTGGGCATTCGAGCATGCTGAAGATGAAGCATATTTCCTTTTCTGATTTCTAACTCATTTGAGAGTAGGTTTGCAAACGTTGGAAGGATTAATTGAACCCTCTAAGATCATTATTGAAGAAGATTTAAGGGAAAGAACAACTTAAAGGGAATTATAAATTACCAGAAAATGAAATCGAACTTGCAATAAAAAAATCATTCGAAGATTTAGATTTTCGTTTAGAAGGAGGAGAAACTGTTAGAGAAGTACAATATAGATCACTACCGATTATATTTAAAATTATTGAAAAGCCAACTTTTACAAATGTAGCTATAGGTACCCATGGGAATATTATGGCTTGTATAATAAATTATTTTAATAATTCGTTTGGATACGATTTTTGGAATTTTTTTGGAAATCTACAGAAAAAAACTGATATCTATAGGTTAACATTTAATTTCTGTGACAAAAATAATATTTTAGATTCAAAGAAAGGTTTTGAGAAGAAGTCATCACAGTAGAAGTTTCTAATATTTATTTGGTGTAAATCAGTGCAAAAATCTTAAATAATATAAAGAAGAGGAAAATGAAATGTTTAAACATACAACTTGTTTGATAAAGAATAATGATAGATTTTTACTTTTAAATAGAAACAAACAACCTTCAATGGGTGTATGGAATGGTGTTGGTGGAAAAATAGAAGAAAATGAAACTCCTGAAGAATGTGTAATTAGGGAAACTTACGAAGAAACTGGGATTCATTTAGAAAATGTGACATATGTAGGAAATGTGGTATTGGAAAGCGAATATGGTTCATCGGGTATCTATGTTTTTATATCTGAAATATCTGATGGTATCCAATTAAAAACCCCTGTTAATATTGAAGAAGGAATATTAGATTGGAAATCAATCGAATGGATTTTAGACGAAAATAACCAAGGAATAATCAGCCACTTGAAGAGATATTTACCGTTGATTTTAGAAGGGAAATATGGTTTAGAACATATCTTTTATTATAATGGCCACTCTATCTTAGATTATAAATCAATTGTAATTTCTAAAAATGAAATTCATAAGAAATATAAAATTTGAACAAAAGATTCCAAACACCATAATACGTATAACAAATTTATGTCGAAAAAGGAAGTAACGATAAAGGAGACAAATTCAATCCAACTATGGGATTTACATAAACCAATCCACGGACTAGGTCCCGTTGATAAAGAGATAGATAAAAGAAGAGACTGGTATTACCCTAAATACGGTCAAATATAAAGGTATTATTACAATAATTATAGCAATTTGGTTGGGACTTTTGTGTCATAAACCTGCGACATAAAAGTCCCAACTTGATGAACATTAATCATATTTTTAAAGTTGAAAGTAATAAATTGAAAATTGAAACTCCTCCTAAATCTAGGGAGTCTCATCTGGATTTTTATTGGATTACACCAAGTGAAGATAATCTAAAAAGATATAACGTCATGCCAAATACCGCTGTGCAAAGCTTGATGAAAAAAATTCAAGAACACGATATTGAATCATATTGGGTTAGTACACTTTAACTTCCTAGGCATTCATAATAGAAAATAATACGCTTGATGGAAAAATGAAATTTTATCATCAAAAAGAAAACGCGATATAGTGACTATAAAAATCCAATGCAACAAGCGATTGAGAAATTAAATATACGACACCGTATGATATAAACATACAAATAGTTCGTCAGTCATGTAAAAAACCTTAGAATCAATCAAACAGATAAAGGCTAAAAATAAAAATTCATTAATGTTGGTCTTTATCTGTTCGTAAAAGTAGGGAGATTTGTGTCGTTGGACAAAAAGCAGGAGTGACTTATTTTCTTATCATTTTTCTAGTTAACATAATATATATTATAGGTAGTTGTGAAAATGAAGTGTTCACTTGTCTCTAAATACAAGTAAACTATACAAAATGAGATGAAAAAGAAATATTCCGATGAGATTGTCTTTTTATGATGACTTATATATGCTTAAAGATTTTCTGTATAAATTCCGAATGGCCAAGTCTATAAACATAAGCTGGCACAAAATCAATCGCAAGAAAACATTGCAGAAATGACACGTATAATATCATTTTTATGTATAAGTTATGTGTACGATCTCAAAATTTGTATGTATTTTAGTCCGTTTATGTGTTAATCATTCAGTATGCTTGATTCATTCTTCTATATGTTAATTGTTGTAAATGTCATCCTAGTTAACATAATGTTCATTTGGTTCGTAAAAAAACTTCCGCTTTATCAGGAAGTTTTTAATATACAACTTGGATTTGATTGCAAGTAATTTTCTTTATAAAATCTTGATTAGACAGTTTGCTCTTTTGCCTTATTAAATGCATAATATCTTCATTCCGATTAAAATACATGATTTTTCGATCTTCATTGCGATATATATCAGTAAGTTTTTGTAATTTAGTTATATTTTGATGTTGGCCGTAATCTATTTGTAGTAATGTCTCATTACTCATGATGTATACATTGTAATCTTTATTTCTACCTAACAAACAAGCTTGCTCTACATATGAGAACAAATCATGATCGATACCGATAAATGTAATCGAAAATGTACCAGGTAAACGATTTAGTACGCATGCGGTCCATAGTAAAGAGATTTCTCCGCGATTTTTATCATTCTTGTTTACAAAAAAACTAATGTAGTCATCTAAAATAATATTTTCAGCGTGTTGGAATGATCTTCTAGCCTTTCGTACCGTGTCTCGTAACGGCTGTATACAAGTAAATGCTTGTTCACTTGCCCCTAAAAACTCTCGCTTTGCACCTGTAACATCAAAATCAACTTTAAGCAAATCATATAATTGCTGTTCTTCGACATATAAAATCGTTTTGAAATGTTGTAAATATTTCATATATCGCTGCTCTACATCCTCAATTAGCCGCATTTCTTTCGCGATTACATCTGTGATTAAAACAGGTGTATCTTGAACTTTCTTTAAAAATAACATTTCATCATATCGGAAGTATGCCTTTTCATGAATCGAAATGGCAGATGTATCGTAAAGATAAACGTGCTGCTTTTCAATAATCGTATCAATAATTGTTTCTAAATCTGTTATAAAATGTGTATGTTGCTGTATGAAGCTTTTTAATGTTGGAGATGTCAATCAACTGCATCTCCTTTCATAGTATGAAAATAGCGCGTTATTTCTTCAAGAACTTGTTTATTTGCCTGTTGTGCAGCCTCTGGTAATGTATACTTTTGCATCATCATTTCGATTTTTCCGAAATGAATGACATTACTTCGTTCAATCATATATGAATCAATCCCAAGTGCTTCAAATTCTTTATGATAATCAAATTTTTGATCAAAATATTCTTTGATTGTGGCATAATCGATTAACTGTAACTCATATAAGCGAATCAATATCGCCTTAAATGGCGCTTTAAAACGGCTCATGCATAAAAAAATTTTTTGCAATGTTGTTTCTTCGTTTTTCTCAAAGCTATTATAAAAGTTTATTAATTCATGTTCATCCATTAATAGTAACGAAGCGAAATAATCAGCTTTTCTTTCAGTATGATTTGTATCTAGCCCTGCATGAACAATGTGGATTTTCTTTTCTAATTCTTGAAGTGAAATTAAATGATATAATTCATGAAGTAAACTAAAGTTTTGATAAATTCTGGGTTGATATGTATTCACATAGCAAATATATTTCTCTGTATCTGTAGAGCGAATAAAACCACCTAAAGACTGGTCTTGGATCGGTGCTTCAATCAAGAAATGTTGCATAGCAATATATTTTTTCGCACCTTCAATTATTGTCCAGCCTTTTGGATGGTAATGTTGCAAATACTTTCTCAGTAAGTTTTCTACTTCGGATTTAATGATGTTATTTTCTTCAATAATTTTAGGGAGATCCGCGAAATGAAGCTCAGGCATGTGATTCACCTCTGCTGTAAATTTCGATAAGATCACAAAGCTTTGTTAATTGATGTAACCCCTCTTCCCCGCTTTCTGATAGCATTTCCCCTGCTGAAAATAAAAAGGCATGTTCTTCTTGTTTTTCAGAAACATAATGAAAAGCATCTTCCATAAAAAATGTATGTTCATGTCCTAAGGCTTCAGCTAAGTGTGCAGCAAAATCATAAATTCCATTCATTCTTTTTCCATTTAGATAATCTGAAAAATTGGATTCAGACATTCCCAAACGTTTGGCCAAACGTTTTCTTTTTAATCCTTCACTTTCGATATACTGATTCATATTTTGAATAATGTACTGTAAATTCATGTTTCTCACTTCCTTTCTTTATGTCTATAAGTTTATTATACACTCTTCCTCTGTTTCAAATCCATTTGTAACGAATTATTTTCCTTCAAAATACATTTCTTTTTAATTGAATTCGTATTTTTTTAAAAATAATTCTCTTAAAACGAATAACAAATACTTAATGTTAACTATGTATTTCTTGTATTTATAGACAAATTCCTATATAAACAAGTTAATAATCCTGTATATTTTATGAACAAAAGCCACGCAAACGAGTTATCTGTGTGGCTTTTGTTTTACTTGGTAAAGTTGTTATCAAATAATCGATGCGTAGCAATTCTACCATCATTTCTCTATCCAGTTTAATAACTGCTTATAATGCCTTTTGGCGTCTTCATATCCAAGATTATATAAATGAATCAACTTATCCTTATTTCTTTCAATTCCGCTCACAGGAGGATGAAGGCTTGGTTGAATGATAAAAAAGTTACCGTTCTGTTTAGGAGAATTCATATAAGAAATGGTATCATTATACAATTGATAATGTTCTGCTAGAAGATTTGCGACTTTCGGATAGCGTCTATATAAACATTTCACCATTTTCGAAAATGGATTGGGATGCTTTCGATATCCTGCTGGCTTTGTCATAATGACAACATTTTTTTGAAATCCATCATCTTGTGCCTTACGAACAGGAATAGGATCAATAATTCCCCCATCTAACAATTTTCTTCCTCCATACTCTACAGCAGGCGCAATAAATGGTACAGAACTTGAAGCACGAATGATTTTTAATATATCATTCCCATGCTCATGTTTATTGTAATACAGCGCTTGTCCGGATTCACAGTCTGTCGTTCCAATTACAAACTGCTCCTTTGCATTCATAAAGGCTTGAAAATCAAATGGTACAAGTTTATTTGGCACTTCATCAAAAAGAAAATCCATACCAAATAATTCCCGCTTTTTAATAAAGTTTCGATATGATATATAACGATGGTCGCATACTAATTCTATATTTACTTTTTTATTTCTCCCTTTTTGTCTTGATAAATATGTTGCTCCCATGCATGCTCCTGCAGAAACGCCTACTACATAAGGAAAAAATAAAACATTCTCCATAAAATATTCAAGCACACCTGCAGTATATAAGCCTTTCATTCCTCCGCCCTCTAATACTAAACCGATATTTTTCATTTTCCCTACCTCTATTTTCATTTCTTGTTTTTATTTTGACACAAATTTTTGGTATGAAGTGTCAACTTTTCTTTGCAAACTTGATTCGAATCTCGTTTTTCTTTGTAAGCTTCTCCTATTCTATAACATGGTACAATATACATATGGATTATAAAGAAGGAGGAATCTTACATGGGTTTATTTAGCGGTATTTTAGGAAATGCATCTGATACAAATATAGAAAAGGTAGAGCGTGATTTACAAAACATTATGCTACGTGATGAGCGCGTTGAATATGCTTATAAATTAATTCGTGATTTAATCGTCTTTACAAATCGACGAATGATTTTAATTGATAAGCAAGGTATAACGGGTAAAAAAACAGAATATCATTCTATCCTGTATAAAAGTATTACACAATTCAGTGTTGAAACTTCCGGTCATTTTGATTTAGATGCTGAACTAAAAATTTGGGTATCTAGCATGGAGGCGCCTATTATAAAAGAATTTAAAAATGATGATAGTGTTTTAAGTATTCAAAAGGCCTTAGCAGAATATACAACCCGATAAGTTGTATGTTTATGCAAAACGAAAAGTTTAACCCCGTATTTTTTGGAACAACATACATTAAAAAGTTATAAAAATACAAAAAGGATGGTTGGAACGTATTTTTAACTCTCCTTTTTGTATGAAATAAGTGATGCTTGACCATTCGTATCAATAACAAATTCAACTTCTATCACTTCCTTACCACCCTAATCGATTTTTGCAGGTAAATGTTCGATTTCTTGAATCCATTGTTTCACTTGTTCCTTAGTAATCGTTTCTCCGCAATGAAATTCCCCAATTGGATAGCGTGAATTTTTCACTATGCATTTCCCCTTTATCATGTTAAATATGCTTACCAAACATAATGAAAGAAATTTCGTTTTATACTCTATTTCTCGACTGGAATATGTACAAAATTATTCCTTTCTAAATACTCAAATATAATAAATTCTTTTTTTAATAATAGATTCCTGCTTCATTTCCTATTCCATTTCTTTTTTCCACTTGTTAACACTAATTTTTATTTTCGTTTTAGCAACTCCTATTCTCCCAAAGTCTTTCCCACTTAAAATATATTTACGGATTATGAAATTGAAATATAGATGCCTAGAACCCATACATAATACGCAAATAATTTAAGAGAATGCTTTTTTAATATTGAATCATCTAGGTGAAAATTCCATTAATCCGTGAATAATTCCTAATATAAAAGCTTCTAACCAGTTCATGATTGCCCCCTTTCTCATTTGCTTGTACCAGTATATATTCAGATTTACTTGTTATTAATCATTTCGATATAAAAAAACATGACCTTAATAGTGCTAGGTCATGTTTTGGTTTGCTATTTTATTTATAAAATACTTTATCAATATTATATTTCGCTTGAAGTGTGTTAATGATATACGTTTCGTAAATCTCTCTTTCCATTGGATCTTCAACAAGACATACATCAATACGGTATACTTCATCACGATGTGCTTTCATTGGAGAAACGTTGTCCTCGAAATGTTTTTTAATGCGTTGTCTAATTTTTCTTGCTTTCCCAACAAACAACAGTTCATCATGAATGTTATAAAACATAAAAATGCCACCTTTGTCTCTTGGGAATAGATGAAAATCAATAAATCCATGAATTGGAGTAATTCTTGGTTCATCGCCTTTTATAATCTGTTTTCTTTCTGTAATAGAAATATCAACTGCAGGTATATCAATTTTAATCAAATTGGTTCACGTCCTCTTTTATGATAAAAGAAAATAATAGCATAAATATATAAGAAAAGCTATTTTGTTTTAATAGTTCCTATATAAAAGTAAAAAAAGATTAGGTGTATACGCCTAATCTTTTTTTACTTTATAAGGATTCAATCGCTCCCGCTACATCATAATCCCTTAAATCTAATTCTATTTCTTTCCCTAAAGCGAGTTTTGCCAGTTCGGAACCGAGATATGGTCCAGCGGTTAATCCTGAAGCACCTAAACCATTTGCAACAAGAATTCCTTCAAAATTAGGTAACGGTCCAATAACAGGTAAGAAGCCTGGTGTAAACGGTCTAAATCCAACGCGCGTTTCAATCATTGTACTATTTTCTAACCCCGGAGCAACAGATAAAGCTTTAGCAAATACTTCGTGTAAACCACCTGCAGTTACTCGGCAGTCAAACCCTGTATCGTTTTCATGTGTTGCACCGATAACAATATGGCCGTCCTCAAACGTTAGGATATATTGATCATTTGGCGGCATAACAACAGGCCAATTTTCAGTATCTGTATTTGGCATATGCAAATGAACAATTTGCCCCTTTTGGAATGTAACTAAGAAATTCACGCCTAGCGGTTTTAAAATCTCATTTGCCCATGCACCTGCAGTAATAATGACTTGATCTGCTAGCATTGTTTCCCCATTTACTGTAACACCTTTTATTTTACTCTCTTCATGAATTAACGCGGCATCTCCTTGGATAAAAGTGACACCATGTTTCTTTCCAGCGTTTATAAGAGCCTGTCGCAATGCTCTTCCGTTCACTCTTGCCGCCCCGCTTATATGTACAGCACTATATTCTTCTGATAATGGTGGAAATAATCGTTTTGTCTCTTCTTTCGATAAACGAGTAATTTCTCCAATTTCAGGAGCATCTTCACGACGTTTATATGCTCGTTCTTCCATTTGATCTAACTTTTTATCATCTGTATGAAGACTAATTGCTCCTACTCGGTTATAGCCTGTATCTGTTTCACCGTCCTCCTCTAATTGCTGAATTAAAGAAGCGTAGTATTTTGCACCGCCTTTAGCGATTTTATACCAAGCCTTATTGCGACGCTGTGAAAGCCATGGACATACAATCCCTGCTCCCGCATCTGTAGCTCGTCCTAGATCTTGACGATCAATTAATGTAACCCGGGCTCCTGCCTTAGCAAGATGATAAGCTGCAGATGATCCTAGAATCCCAGCTCCAACTACAATATATGATTTCATTTCAAACACCTTTTCCGTTCTATTGTTTATACACAAATTCTAAATATATTTCTGCGTTGTTTAGAACTGTATTTAGTATACTATTGATAATTCTTGAATGGTATTCATTATTTACGTCTCGTTCATCATTTCGAAAAAAACATACTGAACTGTACTTTAACTTATCGTGAATCTAATAAAAAAATCATGCAATTTATGAACATTACTTACATACTAATACATTAAAACTCGTTTGATTTGTTTTGTGAAAGTGGTTTATGTATCAAAATACAAAGGAGTGAATCATATGCCTTCCGTGATTGAAGGAGTCATTATCGAAAATTGTAACGGAACATTTAATTTAGGTGATAAGTACAATATACAACCAATAGCAATGGATAAAGGTTATCATGGTTCTGGTTCCTCAAGCGTAGGAAATACATGTACAATCTTTAATGGTGTTAGCGTAACCAATGTAAGTGACTCGGATAAAAATGATGAAAGCGTCGGCTTTACACTGTAACTTTCTATGTTTTGTTCCTCAAAAGCAACAACTTATAAACAATTAATTAAACGTTAATAACTAGATGATGACTGGAGAAGAGCATGCAACTACGAAAAATAAATACAACTACAAGTTATCTGGTGAAGGGAAAGAAACAACTTGTTTCTCCTTTATGGTAACAGAAGTTAAAATAATTCACCAGTCATCACAGTCATAAACTCCTTAAAAAACTGTTCGTAATTCATTTGCATCGCAATCCTATGTTTTGGACGATTACCGTATGTTTCTGGTTCAAATGTATTTCTAAAATCTCCTATACTTTGTCCTCGTACATTATCAAGTACATTAACTGTCACTGCCGATCGCAAGTACGTAAAAATATCATCTCGATTAATCGCAATCAAAGTGAGCGCATCATGAACCGGGCTCCCTTGTATTCCAGGGACTTTTTTTTGATAAAATTGAAAATAGTAATAATCTAAAAGAGGTTTCAAAAACTTAGTTTTCCCTTTAGAATGAATATAATTGACCATTTCTGGTGTCACGATAGCTGATTGTGTAACATTCAAAGGATAAATAGATAGATTCTTTGCATATCTCATTACTATATTAGCTGCACCAGGATCGCCATAAAAGTTTGCTTCTGCAATAGGAGTGACATTACCCGGATAAAGAAACGCTCCTCCCATAATATAATAAGAATGCACGTTTTCCATCACGTCTCCATATAGAAGGAATAAAGTTGCAAGTGAAGTTAACCTTCCAGTATTCACAATAATAAGTTCATTTTTATATTGCTTTATAAGTGTGAGAACTTCGAAAAAATTCTCAAATGATTCAAGCGCTAGACCTGGTTGAATGGGTCCAATTCCAAACTGACCGTGAACTTCCGGATAAAAAGTTTCAGCTTCTGAAGACATGGAATGCTCTGCCCCGCCAAAAACTTTTATATGTTCTTTTCCTACACTTTTAAGTAAAAACCGAACATTTCTAATAACTTCATCTTTAGGTACATTTCCATAATCTGCAACAATGCCAATAACATCAATTTTATCTGTTAAATGCGCATATATGATAGCTATTGTATCATCAATTCCAAAATCTCCAAAAAACAGTACCTTTTTCCCCATATATTGTTTCTCCTTATTTATACTGACTTCTTAAAAGAATGGATAATTATGAATCATGAAAGAAAATTCTTTCTTATGTTTTTTGTTAACATACACTTTCGTTAATAGTATTAAAATTCCTGTTATATGAAAAAAATAGTATGACCTTCACTGTTCTTAATGTATTTTCTGGTGCACTACACTTATCAATTCCGTAAACATATAAAAAAGTTCCCTATTATTAAGGAGTCATACTTCTCCCATTATGCTAAGTAAAATCAATAATGTCGTCATCACCGACAACAAATCCTCCTAAACTGTCAAAAGATTTACTGAATGTACCTGCGATAAGATTCAACACCAAAATGCTCACATGTACCACGACCGTTTTCCCCAAATACTCCGATACTATGGGCATCATCAACTAATAAATGTGCACCATATTTCTTTTTCAATTTTGCGAAGCTCAGTTAATAAAGGATTAATTTCTCCTTCTAACACAACAGTTTCTCCTAAATTTAATGCATTCTCGCTTAAATCAATATTCTCAAAAGAAAAAAATACAATTACTTCATCATATATACAAGCTAAATAACTTGTTCGCAGGAAAGAGTTGAAATGTTAGCAAAAACGGTACAAATCTTATATGCTAGCAATGAAAGAAAATCCCCTTTAAAACCTAATTATACAGAGGATTTAAAGGGGATGATTCTTATATACGAATATCTTATTTTTTCTTTCTGCGATATAAATCCATTGTTTTATATCCTTGCGAAAGAACTTCTGTCATCTGTTGTCGACGTTTATCACGTGTTTTTTGCTGCTTGGCAGAAAAGATATAACGCGCCCAATCTTTTTGGTAGCCAGGTGTTAAACTTTGATAAAACTGAAGCTCCTCTGGATACGCAGCTAGTAACGCTTCAACATCCTTTACATGAGTTATATAATCATCTACACATTGGCTAGAAGCAGTTGCTTTCTTTTCCTTTCTTTTTTCACGTTTTAAACCGACCACTGTAAAAACATCATCCATGCTTACCATACGTGAAAATTTCATATCACTATTGTCGACATAACCATCTTCTCCAACTTTTAATGCAGGAAATATGTCATCACGATGAATAAATGTCGGATAACGAGTATTTCCTTTTTTCGGATAAGCAAAAAATAAATACCCCTTCTCAAGTAAAAGGTCTTCATTATGGATAATAAACTTGGTTCGTTCCACCATTTCATCAAGTGTTTCTACAAAAATAAAAATCGCATCATGCGCTTTATTTACAGGTGTTGATTGATTTGGAAAAACATCGTAATCAGTTGGTTGGTTCAGAACCGCCATATTATTGTATTTATTAAGCTTTAATTTATCGATAATTGACATAGTAAACTCCTTTTTTTATTCGCAGTGATATTTATCATGCTTATATTAACATAAAAAAGACACCTTATCGTATGGAACGATTCGTTGGAAAGTTAAAATCATGTAAAGTTTCATTCTTTCACTGTAAATATATGTACATTTTTTTATTTATTAGGTATATTATGAATATCGGATGACTACGAAATAAAATGTTTCGCATATAAAACCTTGTATTTGTATATCCAGGAAAATTATAAAATTTGTCAATTGAATATGAAACGGAAGGAGGTTTGTGGGTTTATTTACCGGGATATCATAATCAGTTTGATAAAGCTGATAACAATACAGGAGGCGACATAATGTTTCGTACAATTTCAAATTTCATGAGAGTAGCTGAGATAAGGCGAAAAATCTTTTTTACACTTGCGATGCTAATTGTTTTTCGGATTGGCACGTTTATTCCAGTTCCTCATACAAACGCAGAAGTTTTAAAAATACAAGATCAAGCTAATGTACTAGGTATGCTGAATGTATTTGGCGGAGGAGCTTTGCAGCACTTTTCAATCTTTGCTGTTGGTATTACACCATATATTACAGCTTCCATCATCATTCAGTTATTGCAGATGGACATTATACCTAAATTTACAGAATGGGCAAAGCAAGGAGAAATGGGCCGTAAAAAACTAGCTCAATTCACTCGATACTTTACAATCATTCTCGCATTTATTCAAGCCATTGTCATGTCAATTGGCTTTAACAATATAGCAGGTGGACAATTAATTACAAATACAAGTTGGACGACTTATCTATTTATCGCAATCGTGCTAACTGCTGGTACTGCCTTTTTACTTTGGTTAGGGGAGAAAATTACTGCAAAAGGCGTCGGGAATGGGATTTCGATACTGATTTTTGCAGGGCTTGTTGCGGCGATTCCAAACGTTGTAAACCAGATTTATTTACAACAATTTCAAAATGCTGGCGATCAACTCTTTATGCATATTGTCAAAATAGCATTAATTGCTTTCGTTATATTAGTAATCGTTGTCGGTGTTATTTACATCCAGCAAGCAATTCGGAAAATCCCTATTCAATATGCAAAAGCAGTTTCAAACACCAATCAATATCAAGGAGCAAAAAACACGCATTTGCCTCTTAAAGTAAATAGCGCTGGCGTTATCCCAGTCATCTTTGCTTCTGCCTTTTTAATGATGCCCCAAACAATCGCGCAGCTGTTCCCAAATTTGAGTGTTTCAAAATGGATAGGTGAAAATTTTAACTCTGCCCATCCAATTGGAATGTCTCTTTACGTAGGGCTCATTATTGCATTTACATATTTCTATGCATTCGTTCAAGTTAACCCAGAACAAATGGCAGAGAACTTAAAAAAACAAAATGGATATGTCCCTGGCATTCGCCCTGGTAAAGCAACCGAACAATATGTCACAAGCATTTTATACCGCTTAACTTTCATTGGTGCAATCTTTTTAGGCGCCATCTCGATTCTACCAGTCATTTTCTCAAAAATTGCGACACTACCACCTTCCGCACAAATCGGTGGGACAAGCTTACTCATTATTGTAGGTGTTGCATTAGAAACAATGAAAACATTAGAAAGCCAGCTGGTAAAGCGTCATTATAGAGGGTTCATAAAGAAAGTGAATTAAAAAACATACTAGCATTCTTTTATTACATAAAGAAAAGGATAGATAGCAGAGAATCGTTCTGTAATATCTATCCTTTTCTTTATGTAAATAGCTGTATTTACTACTACAGCATATGATTGACAATTTGTCGAAGTACATTTTTGAATCCCTAACTTCCACTGTTTTTTCACTTATCTATTTATCGAATTCCTTAATTGGAAGAAGTATTCAAGTTTATGAGTCTTATTTAGGTTATACCATGCATGTAACGTATCGGGTGCAAATACATCTAATTTTTTCAGTACTTCGATCGTAAATTCCAGAGGTGCTAATCCTGATGCAGTAACTAAATTCTCATCAGATACCGCAGGTTGCTTCTCATAAAATGGTTCTCCTTTATAATTAGGACAAACCATTTTAAGATACTCTAAGTCATTACTTGTGTGCTTTCTAAAATCTAAATATCCCATATTCGCAAGAGCCTCAGTTGCACCACAAATCGCAGCAACAATAGTACCAAGCTTTAAAGCTTCGCCAACTTTTTTTAAGATAGGTTGATGAATTTCTTCTCTCCAAGTATTCCCCCCAGGTAAAATTAAAAGATCTTTACTCTCAAGAGTACATTCATCAAGAGGAATATCTGGTTTTATGCTCAATCCTCCCATTGTAGTGATTATTTCTTTATTAACTCCTACTGTGATTACTTTTAAAGGTGCTAAATCTTTTTTAAAACACCTTCCTGAGTTTAGTTCAGCAATTAAATATCCATATTCCCAGTCTGACATTGTATGAAATACATAAAGATACACTTTCCCTGTTCGCAACTATTAACACTCCCATCACCATGTATAATCATATAATTAATAAAAATTTTATCTCCCTCCTATATTATAAAAGATTTCTGTTTTATTATCGAATACTAATAGCCTGCATCGATTTTCAACCTCTTTCTATATATGTAATAAACCATTTGTCCCATTCCTTCTTTTAACAATTTCATATGTGATCATTGATTCATTTAAAAACAAACGAAGTAGATGCTTCTTTTTATTAGGTATAACTTATCTGTTACATCACTTTACGAATGAGTTATTCGGTGTTAAACGAAAATGCTATGTTGACTGTCTCATTTTTAATGAAATTTAGAAAAGAGCACTTATTTCCGTAAGTGCTCTTTTTCAGGGATTGTGAGATGCCCTATTAACGAAAGCTGAGGTTACTAAAGTTAATGGGTATCAACAGTATATGCTTGTCCTTTTTCGAATGTTACATCGAAAAGATACCCCTGCTAGTTATAGCAATAAGACTTGTCTACTTAAGTATTTCTAACAATTATGTCGCGAGAAATTTCTTCCTAACATACTATCACAATTAGAATCATTCTCGGTGCATTTGACTCAAAAAGTTTGGATAAAAAAGGGATTAAAATAAAAAAGAAGAATATCTTTATGAATAAATAAAAGCGAGGGATATAAATGCCACAATCTCATACGATGGACATAAGTAATATAAAAAAATTAGAACAGGAGCTGTCTACTTTATTAGATACTCCCATTTCTTCAGAGAAAAATCTTAGGAATTGGTTAAAAAAGCAGTCAAAATTAATATGGGAAATTGAAGAACAATTAAGAGTTCATTATATCGATTTTCAGTGTAATACTGACAATCATGAAATTAAAAATGTGTTTGAACATGACCAGCAACATGTACGCCCTCTTTTAAAACGTTATCAAAGCTTGTTTGATCAGAAATATTTAGCATCACCTTTTCGGATGCAACTTAATCCTGATACTTATGATCTACTAGATAAAAAGATTCAAAATGCACAATCCTTATTTAGCGAAAAAAACATTGAGCTAGAAGTAAAAGAAGATCAATTAGTGACGCAATACTATGAAATTACAGGAAGCCTAACTGAGATATGGGACGGGAAAGAAAAAACAATTACGGAATTGCAGTCTTATTTACAAGACCCCAATCGAACTATACGTAAAAGAGCAAAAATTCTTATTTCAGAAAAGTTTTTATCTGTCGAAAAGGAATTACAAATTATTTTTAATGGACTAATTACAATTCGGCATCAAAAAGCAAAGAATGTTCAATTAGATAATTATCGTGATTATATGTTTAAAAAATATGAACGCTTTGATTATACACCAGAGGATTGCTATAAACTTGCGGAATCTATCCGCAAATATGTTGTACCGCTTCTAGATAAAATACTTCATAAACAAAAAGCGGCCCTTGAAGTAAATGCTCTTCGCCCATGGGATATAGCAGCGGTAGCACCAAATAAAAAACCTTTAAAACCTATTAAAAATAAAGAGCAATTGATTGAAAAAAGTTCTTCTATTTTGCATGATTTAGACCCTTCCTTTTCGAATTTGTTAAAGCGAATGCATAAAAATAATTTATTAGATTTAGAAAGTCGAAAAGGAAAAGCTGCTGGTGGCTTTTGTGAGTATTTACCCGTTTCTCAATTATCTTTTATTTTTATGAATTTGAATTACACGCAATATGATGCGCTTACTTTTCTACATGAAATGGGTCATAGTATTCATAATGAATGCATGAAACATTTAGAGTTACATCAATATCAAACGATTTCAATGGAAGCTGCTGAATTAGCTAGTATGACAATGGAATTATTTTCATTGGACTATTGGGATACATTTTATACAAATAAAGATAATTTAAAGCAAGCAAAAATAGATTTCTTTGAAAATATTATTAAGTATTTACCCGCAATGGTTATCGTTGATCAATTTCAACACTGGATGTATGAAAATCCCAACCACACTATTCAAGAGAGAAATGACACGTATTTGAAATTATATAAAACTTATCAGTCAAGTGTAGTAAATATAAATGGATATGAACATTGGATCTCCACTGGATGGCTGCCTATACTACATATTTTTGAAGCGCCATTCTATTATGTCGAATATGCGATTGCACAAATTGGTGCATTAAACATGTATAAACAATATAAAGAAAATCCAAAAGAAGCCCTACAAAACTATAAAAAGGCTTTATCTTTGGGGAGTTCAAAGTCTTTGAAAGAAGTGTATGAAGCAGCTGGAATCCGCTTTGATTTTTCTGAGGACACAATAAAAAAATTGATGTTATTTGTAGAAAAAGAACTTGAATTGTTGGAAGGGCTATAAAAGTAAAAGCTATAGCCTCTACTTTTTCCATATATTTATAGGTATTACCTTTACTTATCAATCTGTAGTGCTACAATATCACTTCCTTTTAAGTGTCTTTTGGAAAAATAACAAGGGGGATCTATTTTATATTTAAGAATTACTTGTATAATTTTTCCACGCTAAATAATAGTAAATACATTGAATCATTAAAATAATAGTTGTAATGCCTGTTAATAATAGAAAGTGAGTAAATCCAAAATCTAATGAGTATATTGTTATTAAAGCAATCACTACAAGAGGTATAGAGGTTAACACATTATAAAAACGCTTTTTAAAAAATTTTTTATTTCCGTTGTTTTGCGTATCAGCCATAAATAGTCCTCCTTATCTTTCTGTTTTTCTGAATTATTCGATTATCTATACTATAACATAAAAAATGAATCCTACTTACAAGATTCTGCTTTTTATATAACTAGGCACACAAAACGCCTACGATTGAAATGAACCATTCGTAGGCATTTTGTTATGTATCATCACTTTTATATAGGTAAAATCAGTATGAATTTTTTACTTAGCAAACACATGATTTCCAATTTGCGCAACGATTTGACGTGTTGTTATCCATTTATCAGTCGCTGTTTGTGGATTATAAAAATATAACCAATCGGCATTTTCGCCTTTTGAAGTAAGTGCTTCTTCTACTGCCATTTTTGCTTCATGTGAAGCGGGTTGGTTAATTCTTCCGTCCGTAACTGGTGTAAAAGCATAACCATTTTTAATAGGTTGATAAATGACACCTGTAATTGTGTTTGGAAAATCCTTTGCATGAACACGATTTAAAACAACTTTGGCTACCGCAACTTTCCCTTTATGCGGCTCTCCCCCAGCTTCAGCATTTACTAAGCGGGCCATTAAATCGACTTCTTGTAGCGAAAGACCTGTATCAATTTTTAAGTGCTGACCTATATAAATTTTATCACTGTTTATATGATTATTTTGTTTAAGAAGTTGGATGGAAACATTGTATTGTTGCGCGATAGATGCCAATGTATCGCCTCTTTTTACTTGATAAATGACTTGGTATGTTGAATGAGACTCAGCTGCATGATATTGTGGTGTATGTTGTTTTGGCTTCGATACATTTGGAATCGTTAAACGTTCCCCAGCATAAATTTGAGAAGTTGTTTTATTGTTAGCTTGTTTCAGAGATTGAACGGATACTCCATATTGGTTACTTATATCACTTAGAGTATCATTTTTTTTGACAGTATAGGTTGAAGCATCTGCTTCTACTGGACTTGAGATTAGTGTAATCATTGCTGCAGATATTGGTAGCAGACTTTGCACCTTACGTAACTTCATTCGAAAAAAACCTCCTAAAATTGTGAAACCATGTTTTATTAGCGCATAAAACAGTAAACTAATTTAGTTACAGCATACTAAAATGTAAAATGATAATCATGAAATCTATCTATACTTTTGGTGCCTTTAATACTAATTATTATGTAGAGATAATAAAATAATCTCACTTTATTTCTAAAAATACAATACTTATTTATGAAGCAATGGAAATCAAAGTATTATTTTACTAAATAGTTCTCTAACTCTTGAATTAAATATTTTGCCCCTTCAGGACTTAAAATAATTTTACCATTTGCAAGTGAAATATTATCATTCGATACTTCCCCTGTTATTTGACAAGTGTTGTAAGGTACATATTTCTTTAAAACGATTCTTTCATTTTCTACAAATATTTCCAAAGGTGATTTAATGCCAATATCTAACATGTCTCTTAATTCTTTTGGGATAACAATTCTTCCAAGTTCATCCACTTTTCGGATAATTCCAGTTGATTTCATACATGCCTTCCCCCTAATAAATTAATTCAAACTAATTCATAGTTTTTCAAATTGTAAACTATGAATTAGTTCTTTTTCCCTATCATTATAATATTTGGTAATCAGCTCAAAGTGATTTTTAATTAAACTTTCAACATTTTGTCTTTTAATATTATTAATTACACCTTTTTATTTAAAAATGTAACACTATTTTTATGATTGTAATATTTAAGTATAGGTTTTATTAATTAATAGATAAATCTAAAACAAGCACGTAAACTATCAAGCAATTGTTGAAAAGTTGAACAAACTGGATATACTGCTTCTTTTCTACATCATCTTCTTCATGATTCCAAAATACGATTGTCAGTGACTCAGGAGCGTTCCGATAATCGAAGCATAGAAGATTGCCGAATGGAATGATATACTTTATAGGAAGTAATTATCAATATGAGTCAGATGATTCTTTCGTTTCTCTAACTACTTTGCAAATAAACCTTCCTAATGCATGATGCATTGAAGGGAAGATTGTAAATATGACATCCATTGTTTTGCGTAGTGGCATAGGGCAGATTATAAGTTTATTTTTATGGACTCCATTGATGGCGATTTTTGCAAGTTTTTATGGGCAAAGTATGCTTACTTTAATACCAAACTCTTCCGCTTCATAATGAAGAGAGGTTGTTAAACCTACAATAGCATGTTTAGTTGTAGAGTAAGCTGAAGCTATAGGAGATGGACCAAGCCCTGCGGCAGATGCGGTGTTAATTATATGTCCAAATCCTTGCTCCTTCATAATCTTATATCCTATTTGAGTACCATAAATAACTCCCCATAAATTGATATCAATGATTTCTTTCCAGTTTTCTATCGACATATCATACAATTCACCATACATAGAGATTCCAGCATTATTAAATAGATAGTCTAACCTGCCAAATTCTTCATATATTTCTTTTATTACACGTTCCACACAATTGTAATCAGTAACATCTAAATACATAAATCTAGAAGTTAAAACATCTTGGTTAAGCTTTTCTTCAAACGCTTTTCCTTCCCTCTTATTAATATCAGTGATAACTATAAATACATTTTGAGAAGATAATTCATTACAAATAGCTCTGCCAATTCCTGATGCGCCACCTGTTACAATAGCACCCTTTTTATTTTCTTCCATTTCAATCCCCCATAAATTCATTTATTTTTGTGACTGAATGGTACTACTTTTAGCGAATAAAAGTTGATCTATCATCAATGCATATTTCTCTGCCACACATAAAGCACCCTCACTATTTAAATGAATACCATCTAAAGTCAAATGAAGTCCTCGTTTACGGGATAATCGATCGATTCGAACTGGATTTCTATAAAAAAGTACATCCTTCATCACTGTCATAACACTTGTGCTAATGTAGTCTGAACTGTGCACATTAGCCAGTCGTTCCTCAAAGACTGACTGAATATCCAGAAAACTAACATTTGAATATTGTTTCGAGATATTTTCAATA
This sequence comes from Bacillus cytotoxicus NVH 391-98, assembly GCF_000017425.1. Classification (GTDB taxonomy): domain Bacteria; phylum Bacillota; class Bacilli; order Bacillales; family Bacillaceae_G; genus Bacillus_A; species Bacillus_A cytotoxicus. The sequence continues at coordinate 1,953,031 of NC_009674.1, read as the reverse complement.
ACAGAAGACAAATCCCTTAACTCGCAATTTGGTTGATTGTTTAAATTTTCTCCTACTATTGCCGGTGAGACCACAACAACATACTTAGAAAAAGGAATGACCATATTTAGCATTTTGCTGAAATAATCATTAAATTCTCGGTGATCTTCTACAATTGGTTAGGCTTGCACCTTCAATAATTTTGAATAAACATCATTAGTACCAATCCAAAGGAAAATTAAGACAAAATTTGATTCTAATTTTGTCTTCGATAATCGTGTATGCAAACTTTTAACTGTTTCCCCTGGTTTACCAAAGTTTAAAAATTTGATATTTGGATATTTTCGCTTTACTATATTAACAAAAGACACTCCTGGACGACCTTCAGTTAAACTGTCACCGATTAACCCAATCTTCATTTTCATTTCCCCCTTTCTTTATAGATTTTAAAAAGATTGTAATCGCTTGGCTAAACAGAGGTTCTAGCGCTTTCAACTCTTCTGTATTCGTAAGCTGGCATAACCCCCCAAGCCATGTTCCTAGCAATATAGTCCATTCATCTAGATTTCCATCTTCAAACTCATTTTTTTCGATTCCCTCTTGTAAAATTGCTCGATAAGTACTCATTGGTACAATTGCTAAATCGAATAATTTCTTGACCGATTCAGAACTAGATTTTGGGTTTGAAGAAAACTCTTGGCCTGATTTTAATAAAGGCGTTTGGTAATTATAAAGGACATGAATTGCCATACCGTATAGTTTTTCAGTTGCTGTTGAGTAAGTAGACTCTTTTGCTGCCCATTTTTCATACCAATTTTGCATAGTTTCTTGTGCTAAGAGAACAAATAATTGTTCTTTGTTTTTAAAATGATAATATATATGTCCTTTGCTGTAACCAGAGGCTTTTGCAATATCCCCGACTGATGTTTGATTATATCCTTTTTGAGAAAACAAAAGAGAGGCATGCTCCATAATATCCTTTTTTGTAACTTCGCTATCATAACGCCTTTTATTCAAATAAATCCCCTCCTTATCATTAGTACAATCGTTCTAATTTAAATATACGTATAAGATTTAATTCTTGTGCAGATGGTAAAAAAATTTTTTTATACTTGTAGGGGAAAATCCTAGGTGAAGCCTGAGTCATATTAGTTTATCTTGAAGGGTATGTGGTACAAGTAGGTTTATAGTAAAAAAATAACTACAAAAATAAAGGTGGATTTGAGTCAATATTTTGGACACAACAAAGTTAAATCTAAGCTACTTTTTTAGCTAGATTTTCTATTGCTTGGGGAGTTTTATAGCCAATGGCTACTATGAATTCTCTTGCGGTTATACCATCCCTCGATATAAGGTCTGATTTTATAACTCGCGAGTAAGGTTTGAAATTCCTGACTTGTATATTGCGTTCCTAAGTCAGTATGTAGAATGAGACCTTTTGGTGGTTTCCATGTATAGTAAGCGTTTTCTAACGCTTTTACCATAAGATTTGTTGTCATATTTCGTGAAAATGAATATTCAACAATTTTTTAGAATACAAATCCATCACAGATGTAAGGCAACACCAGCCTTCTTTTTGCGTATGAATATAGGTGATATCCGCCACCCACTTTTCATTAATTGTTGTTGTAGAGAAGTCCTGTTTTAATAGATTTGTCCGTTCTTCTACAGTTGATCTTGATAAATGTGGTTTGTATTTTTTAAGATAATGGAACGAATGTTTTCTTTTTTCATTCTTTTTAGATCTTTTAGTGTTATTTCGTCTTCATCAACTGATGTGATAGGAGAATATACTTTAATCCATTTATAAACGGTTACCTCTGATACGCCATACTCGCTGCTTAATTGTTTGACAGGTTGTCCCGAATGATATATCAACAATCATTTTTTAAACTCTTTATTAAATTTCTTGTTTGTCATACGGACACTTCCTCCTTGAAACCCATTGTAAGGACTGAACTCAGTTGTGTCCATATGACTGTACTAACTCTAAGAGATTTAGCAATAAAATTAGAAGGAATAACTTGCTTCCCTATATAATCTAAATTTATCACGTTTATAAATTGTTGCAAAACGCTCATCAAATCTCTATAACCCTTATAAATTCCTTAGCGTACAATTTTCTCGAAATAGTATGGTAACTCTAATATAAATTCATCTCTAAAAATGATAAATTTATCAAGAGGTTCTAAAATACAACAAGTACAGATATAATCCTTGATTTCAATCTTTTTAAATAAAAAACAAGTATCTATACTTATCTCAAAATTAGAATTAATAAGATTTTTCGTATGCTGATTTACTATATTTCTTATATCAGTACTTAAGGGATATCTTATTCCTTTACCCGTTGCTTTTACGTAAGATTCTAATACTGTCCAAAGTCTCAAAAGTATTTTTTGTTTTTCTTCACTCGTGTTCATTCTTAAATCCTTCTGTAAATAAGTAGTGAATAAACTCTCCATATACTCTTCTAAATTTCTACCACAATACATATATTCAATATCAATCCCAACACTTCTATTAGCGATCGCAATAGCAAGCATTTCATTTGAGTGAGTAATATTAAATTCCAAAGAATCTATAGTATTAGTTAGTATGTATGGTTTTCCATAATGATTATAATAAAAAACTATATCTTTCGGAAGGATATCTAAATAGTAACTTAATACTATACGTAGTATAGCTCTACCCACAATAAATCTTTCTTGGTCGCTTCGATAATAAAAAGCCTCTGATTTAGATAATTCATCTGAATTTAAAATTGCCTTCAAATTATTTATTTCCTTTTTGTATATTTCCAAATTTATTAACCAAATATGAATGTTATTATTTTCGATAACTTGTTTACATTTAAAAAAATTCAACTCTTTCATTCGGATACCTTAAATTTAATTCGCAACGCTGTACATCCATACACTAAACAACTCTGAATTGGATTAAGTTTACTATTACTAAACTTAATATCTCTTACCATTTTTAATAACGTTTGAATCGCTATCTCTGCCTCCAGTCTTGCTAAAGGCGCTCCTAAACAGAAGTGAATACTTTGACCAAAAGTAAGATGCTTAATTGATACTCGGTTGATATCAAAGGTATCTGGGTTTTTAAATTGCTTCTCATCACGATTCGCTGATGCAATCCACAATATAACCTGATCCCCTTTTTTTATTTGATGACCACGCAGATTAAAATCATTAGCAGCGAATCTACTAGTATTTAATACTGGGGGATAAAACCTTAATGTTTCTTCTATGGCGTTTTTAATAAGATGTGGATTTAACCTTAATTGATTCTCTAAATTATCATCTTCTGCTATTCTTCTAATCAAATTTGCAATTAAATTAGTAGTGGTTTCATTTCCAGCAACTAATAGTAAATGGCAAAATTCTAATATTTCTATTTGGGTTAATCCCTCACCCTCAATTCTTGCTTCTACTAATTTTGTTATTAAATCATTTTTCGGATTTTCTTTTCTACGACTTACAATCTTTGAAAAATATACATTTAATTCTTCTCTTACCTCGTTTTTTTCACGTATAACTTCTCTTAAAGCGTTAGGACTATCATCGTTGGCCCCCTTGGCAATAATATCCGACCATTTTTTAAAAAGATAATGATCTTCTGATGGTACACCCAATAAATCTGCAATAACAATAATAGCTAAAGCATAAGAAAAATCCTGAATAACTTCCATTTCTTCATTAGGTAGTGTTTCATTAATTAATATTTTAGCTATATCCTGTATCCTAGGTTCAAGGTCTTTAATTAGCCTTGGCGTAAAAGCATTTGAAATAATCCCTCTCATTTGTGTATGCCTAGGGGGATCCATACGAATAATACTGCTTACTAGAACCGGCTCTGGCCGATCTGACGAAAAATTATTATAATCTTTTAATATATTAAGAACATCATTATAGTTAAAAACATCCCAGCAACCTCTTTCTTCATCATATCTTATTGGAGTATTGTTTCTCATTTCTTTAAACCATGTAAAAGGGTCTAACTTAGCTTGTTCTAAAATTAATTCTTTTACAGGCTTCACGAGACCCAGTCCCTTATTTTTCATTTTAAAGTTTTCCATGTAAACACCTCAATTTATTTACTTAGAACTGGTTTTGATGTTATTTGTACCTCTTTCTTAATTTTTTCTTCATAAGAATTAGGTAACGAAGCATTATAGATTGGCATCGCAGCAGCTGTTGAAATGATTGCCATTAAAACTAATATGGAAAATAACTCTTGAGAAATTAAATTGTAACTAATTCCTAGATTAATAAATATTAAAAGCATTAGCCCTCTGGCATTCATAAGTCCACCAATAGCCGAAGCTTCTCTCCAACTAAATCCTATTTTTTTCATGGCTAAAGTAGCTCCTCCATATTTACCAGCAAATGAAGCTAATAAAATAATAAGACATGGTATGAAAGAGTCAATGTTCATAAGATTACTAAAATTAGTTTTCAATCCTGAATTAGTAAAGAAGATAGGTACCAAGAATACAACTGTAATATTTATTAAATTATTTGATATATATTTTTTAAAAAGTGGTGTACGTGGCATTGCTAAACCTAATATAAAGCCACCAAACACTGAATATATTCCTACATAGTCCGTATACCATGTTCCTCCCAGTATTAACATAATTACTAAAGCCAGTGTCCCTTCCCCTATCTCACCTCTCCTCTCTAACCTCATAATATACTTATTTAAAAAAGGTCTAATTATCCATAAGCAAATAAGCGTAAAAACTGCACCATATATAGCTGTTTTAATTCCACCAATAAAACTGTTAGACAGTGCTAGAGCATTAATCAATGCTAAAAGAATCCACGCACTCACATCATCAATACTTGCAGCAATAATCGTAAGAGAGCCCATCCTAGTATTTGTCAAATTTCTTTCTTGAAGTATCCTAGCTAACATTGGAAAGGCCGTTAACGAAAGAGCTCCACCCATAAATAAGGCAAAAGTTAATATAGGAACACTTTTTAGACTGAGCTATTCATATAGCATTATTGCTGTAAGTACAGCTAAAACTAAAGGAGTAACAATCCCTGAAATAGCTAAAAATCCAGCCTTTTTTACATTATCTTTAGAAAATAATTTATAGTCTAACTCCATTCCAACTGTAAACATATAAAACGCTAGACCTAAATTACTCAGAAAAGATAATAATGTGCTAACCTGGGGAGTAAAGATAGATTGTTGCCAATCACCAAATAATAGTCCAAATAATGATGGGCCAAGTACAATTCCTGCCACCATTTCTCCTACTACACGTGGTTGTTTTATTTTTAATGCTAAAGCTCCACAAACCCTTGAAGTGAATAAGATTAAAAGTAAAGCTACTGTTCCCCGAAGAAGAAAATCCATGTTTCCCATACGTTACATTCTCCTTAGATTTATTTATTAGTAATTTATATATCCAAATAATGAGAAAGTAGTGTCTCTGATTTTTTACCTGTTCTTGGATTCTCCAATTCTGTATATTTACTATAGAATCTAGGAGTTTTATACACTAACCTCAAAGCCTCCATATGTTGCATCTCCTGATATCTCTCGGGCCACCTTTCTTTTAATACATTCCTAATTTTTTCTGCTTGTGAAGGATTTATATCAGGAAATAAATGATGCTCGATATGAAAATTATTTTGTAAATGCATTTTTTCAACAAATTTATTAGAACGTACAGTTAATGTATTAATTAAAGGATCTACTACATTATCCGTTGAAGGACTTATAAAATGATTCGTAGCTACATAACTCATCATAACGAAATTACTTATTGTTAATGGAATTAACAGTAAAAAAATCCACCCTTGATTGGTTAATAAGCTTGATACACATAACCAAACAATAAAGACACCGATAAAATACATCAATCCATATTTGCGGTTTTTTTCCAGTTTAAATGCCTTAGGATTTTTCATAATATTATAAACTGTGTGCAAAGAAAACCAGTAGAATAAAAACCCATAGCTTCGCTTCGTACCAGATCCTGGAGTTAACTTTTCCATAAACTGAACCCAACGACTTTTTTTATACATCCCTACCGGTCCAAAACAATCTGGATCATCGAACCATTTATTAGTGTGATGATGGTGCTGTTTATTATGCCATGCAATCCAAACTTGTGGAGGTAATCCCCAATGAAGCATACAAACTCCGCCCCAAAATAGCATAGCCTTCTTTCCCCTAATTACAGTTCCATGAAGTATCTCGTGCCCTAAAAAACCTAATGTACCTAAACTATTTCCAATTAATATTGAACATAATAACCGAATTAATATATTCTGTGTATAGATAATGATAGAACTCCAAAGAATGATTAATAATAAATGAAAAAATAACCATAGTAATCTTTGAGGATTATTCTTAAAAATCTCTTTAGGTAATTTTTTTCTAATCTCTCTTTGATAATAAGAAGAGGGCTTTTGTTTTAGGTTTATGTCAATTTCTTTAAACATTTTTCACCATCCTATAAAATGATTTCTTGAACTACATCAATCTTTTCATTATTTAACAATTCTCTGCACAAAAAATGTCTTTTTTTCCCACTTGTAGTTTTAGGTATTTTTGTCTTATGACTTAGTATAAGTCTATTAATTGGTAAATCTATAACTTCATTATTTTGTAAAATTTCACAAATTGATTCAATATCATGTGTAGGCTTTATTTCTATTAGAGCTATAATATTACTCTCTGCATTAAATAAATCCTCTTCAAAAACAGCTATATTAGCTTCCGGTAATCCAAGAATCGTAGATAAATAATTTTCTAGATCACTCGATAAATAGTTCTCACCATTTCTAATAATTAAATTCTTTATTCGCTCTAACACATATAGATTACCTTGATAAATAAACCCTAAATCACCAGTATTAATTTTTTTCTCAAAGCTTTCTATATCTTTCTTTTCTGCTGTAATGTACCCAATTGCTATTGAGTTTCCAAGAATTGATATTTCACCACACATTAATTCTTCATTATTAATGTTTTGTAATTCATCAATTATTTGTACTTTTAGTCCTTGTATTGCAGTACCCACTGAGAAAGATAATATTTCACTTTTCGGGTTAATGTTAGGTGGATTTAGAGGATCAAATACCCCTGAAGATTTAATAACAATATTAGTTCCTAATTTAACAGACCCTTTCTCTACGATTACATACATAGGCTTTTCTCCAACTTTTGAAAATGTTACCGCTAGTGTAGCTTCTGCTAATCCGTATACTGGTAAAATAGCATTAGGTTCAAAACCATATCTTTTGAATTTCACATAAAATTCAGATAACGTTTTAGACCGAATGGGTTCTGCTCCATTAAGCCCTGCTTTCCAACTTGATAAATCTAAATCCTCTACTCTATTTAAGTTGATATATCTAGAAGCATATTCAAAACCAAAATTAGGTGACGGAGATAATGTACATTTATTATTACTTATTGTTTCTAACCATCTTATAGGTTTACGCAAAAACTCATAAGGTGACATCAAAAATAAATCGAAACCATGATAAAAACTAAATAATTCAGCACCCACTAATCCCATATCATGATAAAGTGGTAACCAACTACATACCTTCTCAGATTGTTTACACTTTACTGCATTGTGTATACCATTTATGTTATCAATGATATTACCGTGAGATATTGCTACAGCTTTTCCATCACCAGTAGATGCACTAGTCATTTGAAAGTAAGCAATATCATTAGCGGATGGTGTATGATTAATAGGTCTTTCTTTTCTTAAATTTGAATACTCCATCTCTTCACATTTAATAACCTTTAATGGGCTGTACTGAGAAGCAATAATTTCAAAAACATTAGCTTCTTCAACTAAAATGAATGTTCTGCTTGAAAACTTATTATTGGCCCAATATCTAATTTTTTTAAGTAAAGAATCATTTCCACTTAATACCTTAGGACTTGGAATTATTAGAGGAATTGCATTAATAGATAAACAAGCATAAAAGTATAAAACCTGGTATTTGGGGCTTGAACATACAATCATACATAAATTCCTTTGCTCAACACCCCTATCTATTAGCTTAGCACCTATACTGAAAGCTTGAGAGGATAAGTCCGTATAGCTAATATAATCAAATGTTTTATCTTTACTATTAAAAAAACTCTGTCCGGTTTGAATTAAATTTCTCTCTATATATGATTCCATTACTTCAATGATGCTTTTAAATTTTGTATCAATCATTTATTATTCACCCTCAAAAAATTATATATTTCTCCCAATACTTTTTTAGGATCCTCCCAGGGAACAGCATGTCCTACATCTTTCACCTCTATTAATCTTGCATTTTTTATTGAATTTTTTAATTCTTCCGAACAAAATTTCGGGTACAAATTATCATATTCTCCACAAATTATAAGACTAGGAACACGAATTTTTTCCAATTCCATATTAGTCTTATAGTTAGTAATTAGTTCTAGTTGATTTTCATAAACTCTTTTATCCGAGCATCCTCTTATACTAGAAATAGTAAACATTCGCATGGTATGTGGATTTATTTCAAAAGTCTTAGTGTGAAAACTCCACAATGCTAGCTGTTTTAAAAAAGTTTCTAGCCCCATATGATTTAATATTTTTATCCATTCACTGGTTAAAGATTCACCTTGATTAAATACTTTTTTTGAAGAGCCAATTAGTGTTAAAGTTTTAACATTTAAATTGCTATTCATAACTAAATTTTGAGCCACATACCCCCCAAAAGAATACCCAATTAAATGTAAGGGTTTTTCATCAAGTTCATTGATTGTATTTGTGACCAATTGGGTTAATTCCTGAATACTTGATACATAATGGTATTCGGTATTTTGAAATCCTGGATAATCTATTAATATTATTTCAAAATCGTTCATCAGGGATTTCTTATATAAATCCCATACCTGAGATGTAGCCCCCAGTGGATTTAAAAAAACAACCCGTTCTGTATGTTTTTCATTTACACATTCATACTGTAGCTTATTTATCATTTATACTCTCCATTCCACTAAATCAATTACCCTGGAAACGGGTAACTGATTTTTTGAATATTACATATATGCTGGACGATAAGCTAGAGATAATCCACCATCTACTACTAGAGTTTGCCCCGTGATATGTGCTGAATCCCCTCCCAGTAGGAAATAAATAGTTTTAGCTACTTGATCAGGTTTAGCTATTTTTCCTAAAGCTGAAAATCTAGCCATTGTATTCCTTTCCGTAGAAGTTGAAAGTTTTTTCAAAAGAGGAGTGTCAACTGCCCCTGGAATGACGCAATTCACTCTTATTCCCCTCCCCCCCAATTCATGAGCCAAACTTTTTGTTAATCCAATTACTCCAGCCTTCGCTGCTGCATAAGCGACGCTGGATCCAGCAAAACCATATACGCTTGTCGATCCGACAGTTACTATGGAAGCTGTTGAAATCAAAAATGGAATGACTGAATAACAAACATTAAATACAATTTGTAAATTATCATTTACTTGAGATTTAAATTCTACTGGACTTAAATCAAAAAAAGGTGTAACATAGCCGATACCTGCGATAATTGCTAATCCTTCTATTTCATAATCTTCAGTAACTAATTTTTGTACTACACCTTTTATTCTTTCTGGATCATTCAAATCAACAATAAATTCTACATAACGTTCTACTTGACCAATACTGGATTTATTCTTATCGAGATTAATGACATGAAATCCATTTTTCAATAAATTTTGCATTAATTCAAACCCTATACCAGATGTTCCACCAGCAACTACAATCGCTTTTTTTTTCATCTCATTTTCTCCTCTAAAACTACTCACACTAAAGTAGATTGAATTTTTTGTGAATTAAAATCGATTTGTGCCACCTTATTCACCACAGGAAACTTACTTGTTGTGGCTACGTAGTCTTTAAAAACATTAAAAGTCCATGTTGTAAATTTATTATGACTAACATAGTCAAATAACACCGCTACGATTAAGTCCATTTCCTCAGGCTTTTCAGCTAAACGCTTTACTAAAAAGTCTACATATTCCGTGTCATTATAATATGTATTATATGCACGTATACTATTAAAAGGATTGTTAAGATAATTACGATAGAACACTTCATACTCGTTTAATATTTTGTAACTAAAATCTTTTGATTGAATTGCTTTTTCACAGACCTCAGCTGCTTTTTTTGAAGTTAACAAGGCTACTGTAACCCCAGTTGCCCATGCCGGGTCGGCAAAGAAACCCGCGTCTCCCACACACATAAATCCATTACCCGCCATCTTAGTGTTCATATGGCCAAGCCTAGATGTAACAGCAACATCATTTAACATTTCTGCGTCCTTTACAACTTCATTTAATACTGGATGTTTTTCTATTAACTCTCTATAAGCTTTAAGTTTATCATTATACCCGTCTAATATATTTTTTGTTTTACTTCTAGCCACAAATCCAATACTAAATAAATTTTCTTCCAATGGAATAACCCAATACCAACAATCCGCATCTGGTAATATGTTTACTGTGGCAAGATCATAATCCTGTACGTCTCTTTTTAATGGTTCTAAATTTACATTTTTAAAATAACATCTAATAGCATAGTTAGCCCATTGTCCATCAAAAATATTTTCTAATGGGGCTCTCAATTTAAACTGTTTTGCTAATTGCGATGTTCTTCCTGAACAATCGATTACCAAATTGGTTTTAATCTCCACATCATTTCCATCGATATTAGTTATAACCACTCCATTAATATTTCCATTCTCATCAGTCAAAATTTTCTTCAACGACGTTCCCTCTAGGATTTCTGCTCCTAGTTCTTTAGCTTTATTAAATAGAACCATGTCAAAATCTTTACGTCTGACGTTAAATCCCCACGGTGACGAATGAACTCTATCGTTATAAATATCCTTATTAAAATCTACAGCAGCATAAGACTTATGCCCTGAAGGAGATACTAATTGCAATGAACTTTTTTTCAAAAATCCCCCTTGATTAATTTCTTCCAAAACATCCAACTCTTTTAAATATTCACAAATAACAGGAGACAAACCTTCTCCTACTACTTCCCTAGGAAAAATGGCCTTGTCTATCATTAATGGTCTAATACCCTGTTTTAATAATCTTATCGCTGTGGAACTTCCAGATACTCCAGCACCAACGATGACAACTTCTCTTTGTTTTATATCCATTATTTCACCTCAGAACCATTAGTTTTAATAAAATGAACTAAATCGCCAATAGTTTCAATATTAGCTGCATCTGTTTCAGAAAATTCAACTCCGAACTTCCTCTCAACTTGTATCACAATACGAATTTTATCCATAGATTCAATCCCTAAATTAGTAAAAGTCATATCTTCTTTTAAACTAGAAATTTCTTTTTTACTCTCTGTTTCAATAATATTTCTCAATACCTCAATAACGTCCAAACTCATATTATCAGCTCCTAATATTTATTGTAATATTTCGTAATTGAAAAAATCCAACCTAACTATTAGATTATTTTTTCATATTTTCAATAACAAAACGGATTATATAAACAATTCATACTTTTGTCAATATTTATAATATAAAGAAAATTTATTTTGTATCAATTTTCGCACTATATTTCATTAATGTATTGACATTTTTTACACAATTGTTATTATATCTATTAATAGTACCTGGTATTAATTTTTGGAATTATTCATTTTTAATCCAATTTCACTTATTTATTAAGAAATTCCAAACAGAAAGAGTGTGATAAATATGCACATGCTAGAAGACATTTTGTCAAAAGCTCGTATTACTGCATTAGGATCTTATGTACCTGAAAAGATCTTAAACAATGATGATTTAGAAAAAATGGTTGATACTAATAACGAATGGATTGTTCGACGTACAGGTATCAAAGAAAGAAGAATCGCATCCCCTACCCAATTTACTACTAACCTAGGGATAAAAGCAGTAGAAAATTTAATGAATAGATACAACAAATCAATTGAAGATGTTGATTTGATTCTAGTGGCTACATCTACTCCTGACTATGCTTTCCCCAGCGTAGCTAGCCAAATACAAGCACAATTACGTATCCCTAATTGTGGAGCTCTAGATTTAAATGCAGCCTGTGCTGGTTTTGTTTACGGTTTACAGCTAGCCAATAGTCTAATTACATCTAAAATGAACAAAAAAATATTAGTTATAGGAGCAGAAACGTTATCTAAAATAACTGATTATACAGATAGATCTAACTGTATCCTATTTGGGGATGGGGCAGGCGTCGCTTTAGTTGAATATGATGAAAATAACCCTAGTTTTTTGTCTTCTCATATGGGGTCTTATGGCGATGGAGGCATTCACTTGTATAAAGTTGGTTTATCTAAAAAGATGAGTGACATTGACTTAACTGACACTCCATATCTTGTACAAAACGGAAGAGAAATTTATAAGTGGGCTGTTAAAAATGTACCAATTGGTGTAAAGACATTAATTAATAAAGTAGGAATGGATTTACATGAAATTAATTGGTTTGTCCCACATAGCGCTAACCTTCGAATGATAGAATCTATGTGTGATAAAATGGAATATCCACTAGAAAAAACATTAACTAGCGCAGAGTATTTTGGTAACACTTCAGCCGCTTCAATACCATTAGCATTAGATTTAGCTATAAAAGAAGAGAAGCTAATTAATAATCAAAAATTAGTTTTATACGGATTTGGTGGTGGCTTAGTTCATGCAGGACTAATTATTAACTGGTATATTTAAGTTCCAGAATGTCCACAATATAATTATTACATATAATCTTATTGTTAGGGAAAAGATAAGTATATAAAAATTTTCCCTAACAATAAATCTTAATAGAACAACATACACTTGCAAGAGGTTTATTACACTTTATCCCGCATTAACGAGCAACCCGATTGGTTCAATTAATAATCAGTGGGGGATGAAGAAAATCCCCCACTGATTAAAGTGTCACTTTATGAAAAACTAGCAGGAACCCACTTGACTAAATATTTTTTTAACTCATCTACTAAATAGTTAGCTCCCTTGTCGCTTAGAGTAATCATACCATCTGCTAGAGTAACATTCTTTTTTAGAAACCTCTCCTGTAATTTGACATTCATTATAAATACAAACAATAATTTTCCTCTTTTATTTACTCTCATATATATTATTCTGCAAAATTAAAATATAAGTTGTCGTTCGATTACAAATATACCTTTTATAACAATTTAAGTTGAACAAAATCATCATCCTTATATTCAAAAAAATGTGTTTTAATCTCCTTGTTCTTGCTTTTTAATTCCTTCTTTAATTGATTATACTCTTTAACAATTGTTGCTATTGACTCAAATCCATATTAAGCAAAATAAAAACTTATTACTTAAAATAGTTTTTAAAGTAATCCCATGATAAATAGTCGACATATACCCTTCCCTTCTGAATTCGTTTACAAATCGCTATATGCTAGCAATGCCATCTTTTAATTGAGACAATACAGTTAGAAAAACTTGAAAACTAATTGGTATTAACAAGATTAATTTTCAAAAAACTTTGTTAAAGTTTTAGTTTGAATTGCTAACTTCTCTTGGTTTCTCAAAAGAAACAACATTTCCTAAATCTGTATTTTTAAAGTTATAATTGCAATACTTTTTCATTAGGAGGGCATTTTCTTGTGAAGTATATTATTATAAATTGAAGTATGAAAAGACCACAAAGTTTTCTTGAAAAAATGCTTTGAAGCCTTCTAATCTCTTGTTTTGCTTAGACAAGTGAGTGTAAAGGTAATTCCATAACAACTTGTAAACCTTTTTGATTTTCGTTGTTTGTTAGAATAAGCTGTCCTTGGTGCGCCTGCATAATTCTTGCTACCATTGGAATGCCTAGGCCGTGCCCTTCTTGAATCGTTTGTTTTCTTTTTGAAGAATAAGGTAATTCGGTAATTTCAGCTATTGTTTCATTTGGAATTCCTTGTCCATTATCTTGTACAATAAAATGATATGTAGAGCGATCTTTTGATAAAGCGGTTTCGATAATATAGAATAAGATAGCTAAAGCTACTGTAACGATGACATTCCAAAGATTGATCGACTGGACTATGTAAGCACTTAAAGAGTCCTTGTATAAATAAGCAACCCGGCAGTCATTCCAATAAATCCACCTAGCATGCCTAAACATAGTGCGAAAATTTGATTTTTAATAGTAAAAGAAAGCCACTGCGGAAGCGCTGTAACCGCAAGAGTCGTTAAAAAAGTTCCGAAAACAAATTGAACAAACAATGCAGAAGAAAAATTACTAGAAAATTTGTGTACGAATCCAAACATAATCATAAGTGCAACCTGTGCAAAAATACTTAAAGGGAAAAGTGTCTTTTTAAAGTACACTTTTCCCTTTTCTAAAGAAAAACTGTCATTATTGATGGTTATTTATACTCTCTATATAAGTTCGATTTCCTATTCGCAGCGTTCTTGTTAACTGTTAATACAAATTATGATTTACTCCTTCCCTCATAAGTTAACATAATGACATTATGTTAACTTATAAGGGGTATCACAAACCCATGAATAATGAAACAATTGTAACGATTCTTCATTTTTTCACTGGATAACAAATTTCTGTAATCCACTTCGTAGGATCAGATTCCATCGCTGGACTCACGTGATAAATATTAAACATCGGCCCTGTAATTTTATATTTTTCAGATTCAATCCATTTTGCCGCAGCTTCGTTAACTGCTGTCATTTGTTCATAACTTCCGCTAACTGTAATAGAGGCAACAAAAGATGAATCGACTTTTTTAAATATGACTTCTTTCGTATTTTCATATTCCCCTGTCACATTTATCTGTATTTCTACATCTACATCTTTTTCTTTATATTCATTATCATGAAATATAGCTAAGCTATGCCTTGGATTCGCTATATTTATATTTTGTCGTTTTATTTCTTGCATCAGTATATTCCATAACTCTCCTTCACAATGATAAGATGGAATCACTTTTCGAACACTTGCTACTTTCCTTCTAGGTATCTCTTTCAAAGAAACATGATAGTTCATTTCAATAACATCCTCTCTCATTATTTTCATTGAGTCTTCGAGAAGTCGCAATTGTTTTTGAAGGGCTTTCATTTCTTCTCTTATTTGAGACGTACGATGAACAAAATGTTCTGTCATAATTTCTATATTATTATTTTCTAATATTTCTTTAATAGTAGTGAGACGAAATCCCATATCCTTCAAATTTTGAATTTGATTTACTTTCTGTAATTGTGCTGCTGAATAATAACGATAACCAGTTTGCGCATCTATTTTTTCAGGCTGCAATAACTCCATGTTATCGTAATGTCTCAACATTCGAATACTAATTGAAGAAAGTTTTGAAAAATCCCCTATTTTAAACATTTGTTCCTCCTGTAATTTCCATTTATTTCGAAGCTCAACTCTAGCTTAAACAATGACATAGTGTGAGAGTCAACAAAGAAGATATAAGAATAAAAATCCATCCTTTTATTTTGTTTAAAATCATCTTTTATATGATAATAATTATATAATAAATAATTTATTTTCGGCTATTAATTCAACTGGTTGTATAAGGAGCTAAAACATATTTCTCAAATTCCATCATTAACAAATAAAAACATAAAGGATTATACCTTTATGCTTTTATAATAAAACATATATCTTATATTTTTCTTAATTTGAAATGAACGGACACTTTTGTACATATATACGATCTTTAATTTGCTTGATAACAAAAGGGGCGATATCTCCATTTTGAATTTTAATTCCTGGTACATCTACTACATTCTCTTTGATTGCTCAATACCTGTTCCTTCTACAACAAAAGGTAATCTAACAACTGTCCAATCTATAGCGCTATGTTGTAGAAGGCGTAATTCTTTATATTTATTACTCATCATCTTTTGAAAAAACAACTGAAATAATACGGCTCCTATTTTGTTTAGGATACTTTTTTGATCTCCTTTTATATCTAATGATCCTCCAGAAATTAAAATATACCGTTTTATTTTATATTCATTACTTTTAAAATATGACTTGTCAAGGCACTGAATATGTAAGACTCTTTTTTTAAGTTGACCTACAGCATTAATAACAGCTTGACAACCTTGAAGCAGTTCTTGTATGGCATAGCAATTACGCGCATCTCCCTTTATAATTTCCACATTTTCTCTGGATGTCGCGTTAAAATTCGTATTTGATATCCTTCCTGTAACGCTTGGTCTACAAGAAATTTTCCAGCTTTTCCATTTGCACTAATCACCGCTATTGTATCCTTTGTTCCCATATCTCGTATGAGGCTCCTTTATATGTTATTTATAGTTCTCTTGTGCATTCGTAAAAAAGAAATTAAATGTTCGCAAGATTTCTCACACGCTAATCGTTTAAAGATGTTTTTTTCTTCTTCTGCTTTATCATTTGCTTGATCAGAAGCTGCTTTTAAACATAAGAATGGCTTTTTATTTGCACGGCATACATAGGCAAAAGCAGCTATTTCTTGATCAACTGCTAATGCCCCATATACAGTATGTAACAGATAGCGCATTTCTGGACTGCGAATAGGTTGGTCGCCGGATAAAATTGTTCCAAAATGAACCGGCTCATAAAAACGCATTTTCTTTATTTGTCTGACAAGCACTTTCGTTGTTTCAATTGGCGCTGTTCTCCCAGTATATAAATTAAACTGATCTTCTCCCGTTCCAGCAGCTGGCACATCATGCTGTAAAGTATGAAGAGCTACAACGATATGACCATTCTTCACTTTGTTCGATAAACTACCACAAATGCCCGTCATAAAAAGCTCTTCAGGCTGGAATTCACTAATTAATAGTTGTACACAACTTGCGCAACTAACTTTTCCTACACCAGTAACAACTGATATAATTTCTAATTCATGAATAGAATGAAAATGAAATTCCCAAGCTGCTCGTCTTTCAACATGTTCGCTTGGATAATATTGATGCAAATACGTAAGTTCTGATTCCCGTGCAGATACAATGGCAATACGTTTCATTACATGCTTCACTTCCTCCTATTTTCATTTAAACAATGTTGCTATATGATCGCGCTCATAATCTGGTATCCACTTTTCATATTGGTTATATAAATGTCTTATACTTTCTTTATTCTTCGCAATCACTTCACATCCTCTATCATCATAGATATTGATAAGAAAAACGTCAGGATACGAAATATCTGCTCTTCCACCTAAACGCGGATAGAAATTAGGAAAGTCTTCATGATTCATAGCTTTTATGAGTGGTATATACTTAATATCGTCTGCCAAACACTGTAATGAAAATTGATATGTACAATATAACTCTGCGTCCTCATTATCAAAGAAATAGGGAAACGTTTCTTGCCTCAGTCGAAATTGTAATTCTTTCTTTTTCAGAAATCGGCTATATAGCCTTAGTTTCTTCTATTTTCTTAATCTATCCTTTTTAAAGCGATAAACATTTATTACTACAAATATCATATCTTTTGTAGAAAATACATCTTGGAATAACAATATATTATATTTATATATTTGAGAAAAATACTTGTTGTTGCATGTAGCAGTGCCACACTCACATAAAAAATGTCTTTTCCAAAATCAAAATGAAGGTGGTCTCCCATTGAAAGTAAATGCTCGATTTTAAAATGACACTTGGAAATGCGCTATTCATATATCCTTTTATATTTATATGCAAGTCTCTTCTAATCCAATACCTCAATTAAATCCCAGTACGCTTCTTCTAACCAAGGATGTAATACTTTAAGCGTATCTTTCCTTTCCCATAAATAGGAGATGTATGCAAAAGCAGCTTGCTCCAATGAGATTTCTAAACTTTTCTTCACGCGGTCTATATATGGAGGAACTCCCTTTTGATCCCATTCTATTTTATCCGCTACAAATAAGACAAGATCCATCGTTGTTGCATGTTTTCGCAAAGTCGTATGGCAACCAATTGCATCTAATATTTGTTCATTTGTCACTTTGAATATTTCTTTTGCGATTTCTTTTGATAACTTTTGGTGAATAATCATTGGAAACTCTCGCTCTTCTTGCAGTATATCTATTCCAAATGATTCAGCAGCTGCAATACGTTGTTCATTTGGAAAGACGGCGCTAATATCATGTAAATATCCTGCAATAGCTGCCTCTTCTTCGTTCACATGAAACTTTCTTGCCAGTTTACGTGCTTCATTTGCAACACGCATAGAATGCTTATATGTAAACTCTTTTTCATATTTTAATAAAAAATCTTTCATATCCTCTTCTATGTTTCCCGCTACTTGAAATGTATAGATATCATTATACTGCATAAAAAATATCACCTCATGATTATCTTTTCCTACAACGAAAATATAAATATTCTCATTTTATTATTGTATTCGTTATGTATAGGTTAAATCCTTTTTAATACGTTACATGAAATTATATGAGGAAACGTTACTACAAAACCTCTAAATGTTTGCTATTATAGTAATGTTGAATCATTGTAGAGAAAGGAATTATATATAATGAATAAAAATATATTAATTATTGATGATGATAAAGAAATTGTAGAATTACTTGCAGTTTATTTACGCAATGAAGGCTATGATATTTATAAAGCGTATGATGGTGATGAAGCTTTACAAATGCTATCCATGTATGAAATTGATCTTATGATTTTAGATATTATGATGCCAAAACGCAATGGATTAGAAGTTTGCCAACAAGTTAGAGAGCATAATAACACAGTTCCGATTCTTATGCTAAGTGCCAAAGCAGAAGATATGGATAAAATATTAGGACTCATGACAGGTGCAGATGATTACATGATTAAACCGTTTAATCCATTAGAATTAATGGCTAGAGTCAAAGCGCTACTACGTAGATCGTCCTTTCAACAAACGATTTCTCAAGTAAATGAAGACGGTATGATTCGCATTCGTTCTATAGAAATACATAAACATAATCATACTGTGAAAGTAAACGGAGAAAATATTAAACTCACTTCCATCGAATTTGATATTCTTTATTTACTCGCTAGCAATACAGGGAGGGTATTTAGTTCAGAAGAAATATTTGAGCGTGTTTGGAATGAAGATGGGTATGGTTCTAACAAGACTGTGATGGTCCATATTAGTAACTTACGGGACAAATTGGAAACGGGGATAAATACCGAGAAAATTATTCATACTGTTTGGGGAGTAGGTTATAAAATTGAAAAATGAAACCTTCGATATTTTAAGAGTCATTCCGAAATGGAAAATTGTTCTTTGGCTTGTGTTAGCCATTCTATTGACACCCATTACTGAAATTATTATATATCGTCTCGTGACAAGTGTAATTGATAGTTCCCTCACGCTAACAGAATTAGGAAAAGAGATTGTTCGAATTGTTGGTTATGAAAAATATAGAGGATTGAAAGAATCCATTTGGTTTATGATGCTATCCTATTTATATTGGTTTTCAATCTTTTCATTCTATATTTATATATTTTATCGCCACGAAAAAAAGTTATATTATAGAGTTTGCATAAAGAGAATGATTGAAGAAATTCGCTATATTGCGAACGGGAATTTTAATCATAAAGTTTCCATTGTTCAACAGGATCATTTAGAAGAATTAGCGATTGGCGTCAACCAAATTGTTGAACAACTCAAAGTATCGATTGAAGAAGAACGACAAACAGAACAAGCGAAAAGTGAACTCATTACAAATGTATCACATGATTTACGAACTCCTCTCACATCTATAGTTGGATATGTAAATTTGATTCATCATGATAACTATCGAGATGAAGTAGAACTACGCCATTACATACAAGTCATTTATGACAAAGTCCACCGTTTAAATACATTGATGAATGATTTATTTGAATATACACGCGTACAAAATAAAGAATTGAGTTTACGCTCTGTACCTATTGATATGATTGAATTACTAGGACAATTAACTGTCCAGTTTCGTATCCAACTTCAAGAAGCAAATATTAAATGCAGACCTTCATATCCATCTCAAAAACTAATGGTATTAGCTGATGGTGATAAACTTGTACGTGTATTTGAAAATTTAATTATCAACGCCATTACGTATGGAAGTGATGGTAAATATATTGATATTACAGCTTACGAAGAAGGAAATCTAGTCGCAATTGACGTTACAAATTATGGACAGCCCATCCCAAGTACTGACTTACCTCATATATTTGAACGCTTCTATCGCGTTGAGAAATCTCGGTCGGCATATACAGGAGGATCTGGGCTTGGATTAGCAATCGCCAAAAGTATTGTAGAACTTCACAACGGAACAATTGAAGTATACAGTGATGAAGAAAAAACAACTTTTACTGTGAAACTACTTCGATATAAATAAAATTTATCTATCTTCAAGATTCGATTTCTTAAGCGTTAAGAAATCGAATCTCCCCTATTTTTACCCACACTTTAGTAATTCTTAAAAATTCTTTAGAAATTCTTTACCTTTTCTTACCCCCTAATTAAGTATTCATTTTTACAATAGGAAATACGGAAGGATCTCGAGGGGGAATACTTATGCAATTCTTAAAAAAAGCAATGCTTATATTTCTATCTTTACTCATTACAATAGCTATCGTTTTATATTTTTACATTTATGTAAATGGTCCCGCTATTCAATCGCAGTCAGCGATTTTAATAGATGCTGATTCTGGTGAAATTGTGTATAAAAAGAATGAAACTTCGCCTTTTCCCTCAGGTGATTTATCTAAACTCATGACAGAATATATTCTTTTAGAACGAATACATAACGGTACCCTAAAATGGGAAGATGAAGTGATTATAAAGGATAATTCTTTTCACATAGGAGCGAATGATATTGGTACTACAGTTAAAAGTGATATCACAATTCGCGATTTATTCCATGCTGTTGCGTTAACGGGGAATAATCGTGCAGCACTAGCTTTAGCAGAGCACATATCAACAAATGAAGAAAATTTTATAAAACTAATGAATGAAAAAGCAAGACAGCTAGGATTATCTAAAGATACATACTTTATAAATGTAACAGGGGTTTCAAATAAACAAGAGCAATTCTCTAAAATCACCGCTTTAGATGCCTCTAAATTAGCTCGTCAATTACTTTATGATTACCCAACGATATTAAAAAGTAGCAGTATGACCTCTTATCAATTCATCTTCAAAGATATCCATGTATTTAATACAAATAGAATGCTCTATTCGCTTGATAAAAATGTAAAGCTGAAAAGCGTTGATGGTTTGCAAACAAGTTTTTCACCTACTACTGGCTACAGCTTTGTTGGAACGGCAAAAGAAAAAGATAGAAGACTGATTTCAGTTGTATTAGGTGCAAAGGGAGAAAACAGCTCCTTTATCGAATCAAAAAAATTATTTAACTATGGTTTCCATCCTACTTATTTCCCATCTTTTCAATCTTTTAAAGACTATATCTCATCATGGCTATCATCACTATCATTCAAGAACTTTTTCGTACAAAGCATTACCGTTTTATTTATTATCATGATTTCAATGATTATTCATGTGCGAAAACAAGACTCAGAGAATTTGTAAATCCAAAACCGACTTATCCTTTTTCTGTAAGTCGGTTTTTCAAAGAAATCATTTTCTACATGAATCTGGATGTAAGCAATCTTTCTTTTGAAATCTTCCTCTCCCATATATTCTAAGATCCCCCTATTTTTATGTGCATCTTTTATCAGTTTTTCTTTTTCAAATGCGATAGGCAGTACCCTCTTTATCACCTTGTCACCAACAGATTTGCCTTTCATTTGTTTATCTCTGACTAAAACCTTACCTATCCGTGCTGTTCTTTCTATTCGATTTACTCTGCCAAGGAAAATACGCCTATTACTTTACCTTTTTCTTCTGTTACCTTATAAACTAAAGGATCCGCATTTCTATGACTGGTATCCTTTACATACCTTTATAACTGTTCTTCATTCAGCGGATACATAAATGCTGACTCTTAACTTTTCTGATTCAATTTATAAGCTATTTAAAATCATTTCTTGCAAAATAAGTAGAATGTTCGCTTTCAAGTTCGATAATTCCTACCAAGCTCTTCTCCAATTGAGAAATAATATCTAAAATTATAAAATAATGGATTCCATTTTTACGGATCAATAGGATTTCCATCTTTTATGATATTTGTATGGGCATGTACATGAATAACTTCTGTTTCCACAATTGCAAAAAATGGATCATAATGAGGAAGACATCGGACTTATATTTGTTGTATCATCTTCGTTCAGCGTTGATAACAAATACACTGGCATTCCATAGTATAAGATTTTCGGGTGTATCTCTTTGTATACATTTTTACCTATTTCTAAGTTCATATTATCACTTCTTACATTCATTCTTTCCTTATTGTAAAACATAAAAATTTCTATTATCATCGAAATATGAATATAAAAAAGGAGTGAGTAAGTGTGAATGAAAATATCGCAAAAGTCGCCTCTCTTATTAGTAATCCATCACGAGCGGCTATCTTAACACATCTTATGGATGGTCACCCTCATCCAGCCACTGAACTAGCACGGGTCGCAAAAATCAAACCTCAAACAGTAAGTTTTCACCTTCATAAACTATATACCATGCAAATTCTCGAAGTTGAAAAGCATGGTAGATATCACTATTACAAATTAGCAAATCAAGAAATGGCAGAAATATTAGGAAAACTACTCTATATCGTTCCATTTAAACCTATTCAATCCTTTAAAGAAATAAAGAAACATGAAGAAATTCAATATGCCAGAACGTGCTATGATCATCTAGCTGGAAAATTGGGTGTCGGTCTTACTAATTCTCTACTATATAAACAAGTATTACAAAAGAATGGGTCAGAATTTGAGGTCACTGAAATTGGCGCACATTTTTTTGAAGATTTTGGTATAAATTTAGACATATTACGTAACAAAAGACGTGCATTTTCAAAATGTTGCTTAGATTGGACTGAAAGACAATATCATATTGCTGGAGCCCTCGGCAATGCTATTTTAGAACGAATGCTAGAACAAAATTGGATTACTAGAACAGATGGATCACGAGCTGTTTATATTACATCACTAGGGAAGCAAAACATATTTGAAATCTTTTCTCTAGAAATGTAATGCTCATTGTTTGTGTTTTTAATGTATATATTGGAAGGAATTACGACAAAAGATTAACCACCTTTTCAAAATATACATACATTATTTATATGAGTTTAATTTATTCATATAAAAGGAGAATTTTCATGCAGAAAAAATCTATTTCAATTATACTTCCTGTTTTTAATGAAGAAAAAACTTTAGATCGTGTGTTGCAAGCGGCTCTGCAAATCCATCCTTTAGAAATTATTGTAGTTGCTAATGGTTGTACCGATCGTTCTGTAGAAATTGCTCACAAATATAAATGCCATGTGTTAAATTTCGAAGCAGCCCTTGGACATAATATTGGACGTGCTATTGGCGCACAGCAAGCAAAAGGAGATATTTTGTTGTTTATGGATGCTGATTTTCCGCTTGATAGCAATATATTACGCGAATTTCTTCAACCGTTAATGAATCATACAGCTGACGTTGTATTAAATAATTTAGACTATATTTTTTATAAAAAACAGCGTCCCCATTCCACAACGATTTGGAGACAAGTTACAAATCAATTTTTTCATCGTCCGGATTTAAAAATCGATTCCCCTATTTCTGTTCCGCACGCGATGACAAAAGAAGTCGTTCATACCATTGGAGCAGAATCGCTAGGAAACCCAACGCTCGCTCATCTCAAAATAATCCAACATAACTTCCGCATTTCTCGTCATAAACAAATTGATGTCATTTCAATCAATCGCGTAAATCCTCAGCAACATTTTGCAAAGCATAATGAACTTTCTACTTCTGAAAAGCGAATTATCGGAAATCATATCGCAGCTATGGCAGAGTGGATCGATGAGCTAAAAAATCCCCGTGCACATTATTCTGATGGTGGAAGAAGGCGAGATATTGTCGAAGGATTGAAATTAAAGCAGAGTAAGTCTTTTCCTAAAGTTCATTATACAGGCTGGGGCGTAAACACATCCAACTATGGTGGGAAGCAATTATCTATTATTATTCCTGTTCAAAATGAAGAGAAAATGATACAAGCGATTATCCAGGAATCTAGAAAATTAAATCCTTTAGAAATTATAGTTGTCGTTAATGGTACGACTGACAAAACAGCAGAAATTGCGAAAAAGCACGGAGCAACGATTGTTATGTATGAAGAAGAAT
The DNA here is from genome assembly GCF_000017425.1 of Bacillus cytotoxicus NVH 391-98. Classification (GTDB taxonomy): domain Bacteria; phylum Bacillota; class Bacilli; order Bacillales; family Bacillaceae_G; genus Bacillus_A; species Bacillus_A cytotoxicus. The sequence continues at coordinate 1,928,826 of NC_009674.1, read as the reverse complement.
TGGGAAATGATACTGGCAGAGCAATTGGTGCGTATTTTGCACGAGGCGATATACTATTATTTATTGATGGAGATTTTGTAATCCCTTCAAATGATTTACTGCCATTTGTACATGCGGTTGAAAATGGTGTTGATTTAGCACTGAATGATTTAGATCATTATCTTTCTTATCGTTTCCCGCTCTATATTGTAACAGCATGTAAATACGCTGTTAATTTAGCTTGTGATCGTAAAGATTTAGGAGTTGGTTCTATTGTCGCTGTACCGCATGCCTTTAGTAAAAAATGTATTGAAACGATCGGGTTTGATGCTCTTACTTCGCCAGTATACGGACAAGTAAAAGCAATATTAAGCGGATTACAAGTAAAAAACGTTCATCGTGTCGACGTTGATAAAATGAATCGCATTCGCCCTGATAAACATTTCTCTAAAACTGGTGGTTTAGCTCCTTCAACGACAAGAATTGTCGGTGATCATATAGAAGCTATTTCTTATTTAATTCAGCAAAAAGGCGAACGTGGATTGTTTTAAAAATGGCTATTATGTAACCGCAATATCCTATCAAAAAGAAAGCCCTAGCAGCGAGGTCACTGACAAAGTCCAAAGAAGTCTAATATCTACTTGTATATAAATGCCTGATTCCTTTCCATTCTCAACATTCTGATAGAAAACAATCCCTTTTTCAGTGCCTTCGTAACAGTAAGGTTTTCTTTTTATGTAGATTCGAACTTTGTATAGAAATATTCATATAAATTAAAAAAGCTGTTCTCAATAGAACAGCTTTTAAACGAGCTAACTGTTAAACAACACGTGAAAATGACTCAATTTCACAAACAGAAACTGTTACTCGCACTCCTGCTGCCGTAATATCAGCAGTATGACAATCAACTGATTCAACAGTTCCTTCAATGACTTGACCACTGCTAGTAGTAATTTCTACAGCTACAGATGTACCTCTTAATGCTCTTAATTTACGAACAATTCCAGTTGTGCAGCAACAATCACATTTTAGATTGCTTTCTTTTTTACACTCTTCGAATTTTTTCCAACAATCATCACAATCATGTCTATCATAACCACCGTTTCTGCCTGAACACTTAGATCTTTTCTTTTCATACCAACAATCATCTCGGTAACCCATAATTTCACCCCTTTATTCTTTTACTATAAAATATGCTAACAAGAATAGAGATGATAGAGACAAAGACATAGGGATGAAGAAAACCAACACTTGTCCTATACTCTATTATATAAACAAAAAAATGAGCCTCTTATGAAAGAAGCCCATTTTTTTGTTTATATTCGACTCGATTGCAAACCTTGAATGTAAGGAACCACTTCAGGATTGACAAGTGAAGATAAATCCCCTAGTTCTTTACCTAAGTATGCTGCTTTAATAATTCGTCGCATGACTTTAGCGTTTCGCGTTTTTGGTAAATCTTCTACCATGTGAATATCTTTAGGACATAGTGCTTTTCCAATATGAGAATTCACTAAATCCATTAGTTCTTTCTTTAGTTGATCAGTAAAAGATATTCCTTCTTGTAAAACAACAAAACAATGACAAACCTCGCCCTTTACATCATCTGGCACACCAATTGCTGCCGCTTCTACAATATCAGTATGTTTCATAAGAATCGATTCATATTCCGCCGGTCCAATGCGTTTCCCTGCAATATTTAATGTATCGTCAGAGCGCCCTGTAATTATATATTGCTCTCCATCATAAATAACCCAATCGCCATGTACCCATTTATTTTTAAAGCGTGACCAGTATGTATTCACATACCGTTCATCATCTTCCCAAAAACTCTTCGTCATTCCTACCCAAGGTTTTTCTAAGCATAGTTCCCCTACTTCATCCTGAATCGGATTTCCTTGTTCATCTAATACAACAGCTGCCATTCCTGGTAACGCAGCATTAAAACTAACCGGAGCAATGGGCTTTACAAGAACATTTCCAAAAATCCCACCAGAAATTTCTGTTCCACCTGAATAATTACAAATTGGAACTTTTCCTTTCCCAACTGTTTCAAAGAGCCACATCCAAGGGTCTGGGTTCCATGGTTCTCCTGTAGATGCAAAAACTTTTAAACTTTTTAATGAGTGTTGTTTTACATATTCATCACCTTTCGCCATCAATGCTCGAATTAAAGTTGGCGAAATGCCGAGATGTGTAATTTGATATTGATCTACTGTTTCCCATAATCGATCTGCTTTTGGATAATCAGGAACTCCTTCATACATAACCATTGTAGCGCCATTTATAAGAGAACCGAATAATAAAAACGGTCCCATCATCCATCCCATATCAGTTACCCATAGAACACGATTTCCTTGCTTAATATCCATCCCAAATCCGGCATCAAACGCTGCCTTTAAAGGAAATCCGGCATGCGTATGAACCGTTCCTTTCGGTTTTCCCGTTGTACCAGACGTATAAATCAGCATGAGTGGATCATCGCTCTTCATTTCTTCTGCATGCGTAAATGGCTTTTCCTTTTCAAGGATGCTCCACGAAAGGTCATAATTATGAGGTGTAAAATCATTTCCAGCATGGCGAACTATGACAACCTTTTCAACAGTTGGGCATTGTTCACACGCTTTATCCACTTCATCTTTTAAAGAAACAATTTTGCCACGACGTGAGAAGCCATCAGCTGTAATAATCATTTTCGATCCAGCTGCTTGAACTCGTGTCATCACTGCATCTGCTGCAAAACCTGAAAAAATAGGAGAAATAATGGCCCCAATTTTCATAACAGCTAGCATTGCAACGACTGTTTCAGGAATCATTGGCATATAAATCGTTACACGGTCCCCTTTCTCAATTCCTGAATGTTTCAATCCATTTGCTACTTTACTTACCCAATGATCAAGTTCTTCATATGTAAATGACTTTGACGTGCCATTCTCTCCTTCGTACATCAGTGCAGGCTGCATTCTTGTTTCTTCTTCCGCTAGCCAACGGGATAAAGCGGATTCTACAACATTGCAAGTCCCTTCTGTGTACCAATGGGCAAATGGTGTGCCATTTTCTAAATCTAGTACTTCCATATAAGGCTTCATCCATTGATAACCAACTGCTTTTTCTGCTTCGCCCCAAAACCATGCCGTTTCTTCGATTGATTTTTTATAAAACACATCATAATCTTCATAACCAAGTTTTTTCATCCATCCATATAAACGCGTTTTTTCTTTATATTCTTCTGTTGGAAACCAAACAGCTTGTTTCAATGTTTTCCCCTCCTTATGTTTTCGAACAAGAAAGCCCTAAATAGGGCTTTCTATACTGGATAAACTGGATGTTTACGATCTGTAAATATTTGATACTTACTCATGTACATATCAAAACGTTTCTTCAGTTCTTCTCGCAAATCATTCGGATGAACGATTCCATCAATCACCATTTCCGATGCCAATCGATAAATGTCAATATCTTGTTTATACTCTTCACGCTTTTCTTCAATAAATGCTGCGCGTTCCTCTTCTGGTAACGCTGCAATTTTTTTGGCATAAACTGCATTCACAGCCGCTTCTGGTCCCATTACCGCAATAGAAGCAGTTGGTAATGCTAAGCAACAATCTGGTTCAAATGCAGGTCCCGCCATCGCATATAGCCCAGCACCGTATGCTTTTCGCACAACAATTGAAATTTTTGGTACCGTAGCTTCGCTCATGGCCGAAATCATTTTCGCACCATGGCGAATAATACCAGCTCTTTCCACTTTCGTACCAATCATAAATCCAGGCACATCAGCGAGGAATAATAACGGAATATGGTAGGCATCACATAAATTAATAAATTTCGCCGCTTTATCGGCAGAGTCATGGAATAACACGCCACCTTTCATGCGCGGTTGATTTGCGATAATTCCTACAGGCTTTCCATCAATACGTGCTAAACCTGTAATTAATTCTTGTGCAAACAGTTTTTTCACTTCAAAGAAGGAACCTTCATCAACAATTCGATTAATTAAATCTTTCATATTAAATGGGGTATTTTGATTCTCTGGAATGATTTGTTCTAACGTTTTTTCGAATTCTTTTGGCTCTTGAGGTGTCGTCATAGGAGTTTTTTCTAAGTAGTTATTTGGGAAGTATGAAATATATTGTCTTGCTTGAGAAATAGCGTCTTCTTCTGTTTTACATAAAACATCGCCACATCCTGATACAGAGCAATGCATACGAGCACCGCCCATTTCTTCTAATGTTACTTTTTCACCAATTACCATTTCGGCCATGCGCGGAGACCCTAAGTACATTGACGCATTTCCTTCCACCATCATCACAACATCACAAAATGCAGGAATGTACGCACCACCAGCTGCTGATGGTCCAAATAGTAAGCAAATTTGCGGTACTTTACCTGACAACTTTACTTGATTATAAAAAATTCTTCCTGCTCCGCGGCGCCCTGGGAACATCTCAACTTGATCAGTAATGCGCGCACCAGCAGAGTCAACGAGATAAAATAAAGGAACTCGTAATTTTTCAGCTGTTTCTTGAATACGTAAAATCTTTTCGACTGTACGAGACCCCCAAGATCCAGCCTTTACTGTTGAATCATTTGCCATTACACATACCGTACGACCATGTATTTTTCCTGTTGCAGTTACAACACCATCTGCTGGTAAGTCTTTCTTTTCACAATTAGCAAATAAAGCATCTTCTACATATTCTCCATTATCAAATAATCGTGCTAGACGCTCCCTGACAAAAAGTTTTCCTTTCGCTTTATTTTGCTCGTGATATTTTGGTGCGCCACCTTGTGTAATTGTTTCAATACGGTCTTCTAATGAATGCAACTGTTGTTTTTGATCTAGCACATTTATTCCCCCTTATAGATTGGTTTACGTTTTTCTTTAAATGCTTGTAACCCTTCTAATCTATCTTTCGTTTGAATAACACCTTCATATGCTTGCTTTTCCATTTGCAATCCGGTATGTAAATCTACTTGAATCCCATTTGAAATCGCTTGTTTTGCTAATCGGACCGCAATCGGGCCGTTGCTAGCAATTCGCTCAGCCATTTCAATCGCTTTCTCTTCAAGAGAATGTTTCGGTACAACAAATTCTACTAAACCATATTCCTTTGCTTCCTGAGCTGAAATACGTCTTCCGGTATATATTAATTCTTTTGCTCTACCGATTCCAATTAATCTTGGTAAACGCTGCGTCCCGCCGGCTCCTGGAATAATTGCAAGGGATGTTTCCGTAAGACCAAGACTTGCTGAATCCGCTGCAATTCTGAAATCACATGCTAAACTTAATTCCGTTCCGCCGCCAAGTGCTATGCCATTTATCGCAGCAATTACAGGTTGCGTTAACTGCTCAACCATATTCATTGTCGAGCGAATCATTCCAACAGCATGACGTACTTGCTCTTCATTCATATTGGCGCGCTCTTTTAAATCTGCACCAGCACAAAATGCTTTTTCTCCAGCACCTGTTATCATAACAACCCGAACGTTTGCTTCTTCATGAATATGAGTTAATATCGACTGCAATTCTTCTAATAACGCTAAAGATAGAGCATTTGCTTGCTTTTCACGATTTAATGTCAACTTTACGATGTGTGGGGTTACATAATCAACAGAAATGTTTTGTAATTGTAGCATATTCTCACCTACTTATCGTTTTATGTTGAAGCGCTTTATACACATGACTAGGTAATTGAATATTTAGTTTATTTTGAATGAATTGACTAGCTTTCCATAACTTTTCTTCATTTATATTTGTTTGTACACCTAACTTATGAAGCATATGCACGAGGTCATCTGTTGCAACATTTCCTGAAGCTCCTGGTGCATAAGGGCAGCCACCTAAACCACCGCACGAACTATCAAAGGTTGTAATTCCGTATTCTAAAGATTTCACAACATTTGCAAGTGCCATTCCATACGTATTATGAAAATGCATAGCAAACTGAGAAGCATCATACTTTTTTAATAAATGCTCTAATACTTGTTCTACTTGAAGGGGATTCGCTACACCGATTGTATCTCCTAGCGAGATTTCATAAATACCATATGAAAAGAGTTGGTTGCATAATTCATCTATTGCTTCTATACTTACATTTCCTTCATATGGGCAACCAAATACAGTAGACACATACCCTCTCACTTTTTTACCAGCAAACTCAGCTTTTTTCGTAATATCTTTTATGACTGCTACTGCTTCTTTCATAGATTTATTAATATTACTTTTATTATGAGATTCACTTGCTGATAAAAAGACATTCACCTCATCAACATCTTGCAAAAGAGCTCGTTCCAAACCATTTTGATTTGGAACAAGCGCAGCATATGTCACATTTGATTCCCTCTTTAGCTCTCTAAATACATCACTTGCATCAGCTAAAGCAGGAACCCACTTTGGGTGAACAAAAGAGGAAACTTCAATGTATGATAATCCTGCTTCTGTTAGTAATTGAATCCATGTTACTTTATCTTTTGTGCCAATGATCTTTTTTTCATTTTGTAGGCCATCTCTTGGCCCAACTTCCTTAATGACAGCAAAATTAGGTAATTTCAATCCATTTCCCCCCCATTTTCACTATTCAATTTCTACTAATACATCTCCCTCATTAACAAAATCACCTTCTTGAACATGTATTTTCATAACTGTTCCAGCTTCTTCTGAAACGATTGGAATTTCCATTTTCATAGATTCTAAAATGACGACATCTTGTTCTTCCTCTACCGGATCTCCTACTCCCACTACAATCTTCCAAACATTACCTGCCATCGATGCATATACTTTTGTCATCATTTTTCCCCCTTTAATAGTGATACATCTTATTTTTTCACAAGTTGTTTTGCTACAAATCCAGTTGTATATACTCCGCTTTGAAATACTTCATCTTCTAACACTTGGAGTAACATCGGTGTATTCGTTTTAATCCCTTCTACTTTCAATTCTTGCAGCGCATTTTGTAATTTTACAATTGCTTCATCACGCGTCTCACCATGTGCAATGATTTTCGCAATCATCGGATCATAAAAAGGTGTAATTGTTACATTATTTTCTAAAAAGTGATCGATGCGCACATGAGTTGGTAACGTTACATTCGTAATTGTTCCTGGTGATGGGAAGAACGTCTTTGGATCTTCTGCATAAATACGCGCTTCAATAGCATGACCATTGCGATTTATTTCTTCCTGCGTAAAGGATAGTTTCTCGCCATAGGCAATGCGAATCTGTTCTTCAACGAGATCCAATCCTGTAATCTCCTCTGTTACTGGGTGTTCTACTTGCAATCTCGTATTCATTTCCAAGAAATAAAAGTTCTTTTGATCATCGACAAGAAATTCAACTGTACCAGCGTTTGTATAACCGAGCGCTTTCGCTGCTTGTACAGCAACTTCTCCCATTTTTTTGCGCGTTTTTTCATCTAAAAACGGAGAAGGTGCCTCCTCTATTACTTTTTGATTTCGGCGCTGGACAGAACATTCACGCTCCCATAAATACACTGTATTCCCATGTGTATCGGCAAGAATTTGAATCTCAATATGATGTGCGTCTGCAATATAGCGCTCTAAATACATTTCACCGTTTCCAAAGAAATTTTGAGCCCTTGTTTTATTACTTTCAAACGCCTTGGTGAGCGTTTGCTCAGTTTCCATCAACTGCATTCCAATGCCTCCGCCTCCAGCGGATGCCTTCAGCATTAACGGATAACCGATTTGTTTTGCAATTTCAAGTGCTTCTTCAGCCGTTTCGATATTTGTTGTAATCCCAGGTACAACTGGAACATTTGCTTCTTGCATTGCCAAACGAGATTCGATTTTACTTCCCATCTTGGCAATGATTTCGTCAGAAGGTCCGATAAATGCAATTCCTTCTTCTTTACACCGAATAGCTAAGGATGGGTTTTCTGATAATAATCCATACCCTGGATGAATGGCTTCAGTATTTGTTTTCTTGGCGATCTCTATAATCTTTTCTAAGTTTAAGTAGCTTTCTTGAACACGTGGCCCACCTACTACGTACGCTTCATCTGCTAATTTGACATGAAGTGCATTTTCATCTGCTTCTGAATAAATCGCAACGGTTTGAATACCAAGTTTTTGACATGTTTTTATAATACGGACTGCAATTTCTCCACGATTTGCAATTAATATTTTTTGAAACATAGTGAGTCCTCCTTTTATCTGCATCCTAAATGTCTAGCAATTACGAGACGTTGAACTTCAGAAGTCCCTTCACCAATTTCCAATAGCTTTGCATCACGTATATGTCGTTCTACCTCATATTCACGCATATATCCATATCCACCATGAATTTGTACTGCTTGATTTGAAATACGACTTGCCGCTTCAGATGCAAACAATTTGGCCATAGCCGCTTCTTTGCCGAAAGGTTTATCATGATCTTTTAACCAAGCTGCTTTATGTACTAAATTTCGCGCTAACTCTATTTCAGTCGCCATATCAGCTAGCTTAAATTGAATCGCTTGAAAATTCGAAATTGCTTTCCCGAATTGCTTACGCTCTTTTGCATATTGAAGTGCACGTTCAAATGCAGACTGTGCAATCCCTACAGCTAATGCTGCTATCGAGATACGACCTCCATCAAGTGTATATAAGAATTGTTTAAAGCCTTTATTCACATCACCGAGTATATTTTCCCTCGGTACACGTACGTCCTCTAATACAATTTCACAAGTGTTAGATGCGCGAACCCCCATCTTATCGTAAGGGCTTGAAATAGTTAGTCCTTCACTAATCGTTGGCACAATGAATGCAGAAATACGTTTTCTACCGTTCTCATCAACACCGTTGACAGCGGTTACAATAATTGTGTTTGCGTATTCCGCGTTTGTAATCCAACATTTCTCACCGTTAATCACATATTCATCGCCATCTAAAATCGCTTTTGTTTGTGTTCCACCTGCATCTGATCCCGCATTCGGTTCCGTTAATCCAAAAGCACCCAATGTTTTCCCTGATGCCATCGGAACTAAATATTTTTGCTTTTGTTCTTCCGTACCGAAGTAATAAATCGGCGAAGCACCTAACGAAATTGTTGCAGCATAACTTAAACCTGTACCACCACAAGCTCGGCCAATTTCTTCAACGGCTAATACGTATGATAATGTATCACCACCAGAACCACCATACTCCTCTGGGAATGGGATGCCTAGCAAACCTAGTTCGCCCATTTTTTGAAATGTTTCATATGGAAATTCTGCTGTCTTATCATGGTAAACAGCCTTCGGAGCAATTTCCTTTTCAGCAAAATCACGTACCATTTCTTTAATCATTTGTTTTTCGCGAGTTAGAGTAAATTCCATTCCGCTACACACCCCTTATCGAATATTGAGTTTCGACAGCGTGCGAGTTTGTACTACAACCATTGCCTTTCAAAAGATACAGAATAGTAGTTAGATAATTGTTATAATTCTGTCATAATTTAATTTTAAAACAGAATCTGTACTTATGCACAAAAAAATTCCTACATTGTTCTACAACAACACAGGAATTTTTTTGTCGAATTATGTGGTTTTCGATACTCTCTTTCTCACAGTCCTTCTGCCAGTACTTCAAAAGAAAGCGTTCCATCATACATGAGCCTTGTCAAGGTTAGATTGTCCATGATGTTAAAATCATCGCAAATTACTCAATGAAATTTCATTCTATATATTCATACAACAATCTCATTTTTTCTTTCCCTTATACTTTAAAATACTTAAAAATGCACTCCCATACGTTTGTATTCAATGTATAGCGCGTAATACGAATAGGCAAAAAAATCATTTTCTTCTAATCGATCCTCATCTGTTTCCGTTCTTTCTCTTTTTATTGACTATATAATTATAAATAATGATACATAATCTGACTAAAATGGCATACAATCTTTCAATTTGCTTCTTCCGTAAAGTTTTCTATTCAAGTGTAATAAAATTCGACAAGCAATCTCCGGCTCAGTTATAATATGCGAAAAATTTTTTGAGTACAACCTTATTAAACAAGTTAGCCCTGTCCTTTTCTTCTGTATAATGGTGTACATCTCTAATTTTATAGCTCGGAACATGAATATTTTAGTACATTTGCAGACAGTTAGACAAACTTGTTTACAACAAAATCATTCTAAACTGTGCTCACCTAACAATATTCATCTCATACTATTTCATATTCATTCGTAAATTATAAACTACGTTTCTAAATTTAAATACCTTCTAATTCTAGCAAGATCACAGGAATACTCAATTACTAAATGTTGAATGGATAAAATGATTTTTTCAGGGTATAAGTGTGCATGTTTTAACGTTTCGGTATATTTTTCAAGCCTTTTTTCTAAATACCTTATAATTTGTTCAGGATGATTTACCAACAAACATTGACAATAATAATGAATTTGCTCTTCAATCTCTGTATATTCTTCAATTTCAAATTCTTTATGCATAAGTACACTCCTCTAAACCATTTTTAATATCAACTAAGCCATATCCCCTTAAATAAAACTGATTTTTTTAAATTATTTATACTATATCAAAAAAAACCCTCAAAATTTGTTAGTTTATGTAGCGTATCATAAATTTAACAAAATTGTAATGGATACTTGTACTACAAAAGCGTACAGATTTTCGTCAAAATTTTTGGATTGCAATATAATTATATTAAGTTTGATCTTGTATGTTTTTTACACTTTATCCTTTAGCCTTCAGCCTTTATTATTCCATTTTCCCCCAATTTGCACTCTGCTGTTTGTAAACAATTATCGTTCCAGAGGGATATAATATCTTGCATGTACCTTTTATCATCAATTACATGCATGAATTGTTTGCATAGTATAGTCATTTTTCCCCTCCATGAATGAAAATGTCATCATAACGTATGGCATTACGAAATAGCAAACGAACTCCAAATTTCGAACATTCAAAAAGTGGCTCCGGCATTGTACCGGAACCATCTTATCATTTATTTTTTATCCCGCTATTTTAGAGTAACTCGATTGGTGATGTCTCATAATGAATCGGGGATGAAACCCCACTGATGAAAGTTTCACTTTATTTCACTAGCTCTTTTGTTTCTCTTAGCACGTCAATAAAGTAACCCCAGTTATTTATAACAGATGAAATGCTAATATGTTCGTCTGGTGTATGAACATTAAAAATATCAGGGCCAAATGAAATCGCATCTAGTTCTGGCATTTTTTGCACAAATACACTGCACTCAATACCAGCATGCACTGCATAAATTTCAACATCTTCGTTATATTTTTCTTTATGCACTTTTTCAAACAGATTGCGAATTGGAGAGTTTGGATTGTATGGCCATTCTGGATATTCAGATTCTTTCTCGAATTGTGCACCAACTAACTCTGCAATGTGCTTAATCTCATTTGTAATATGCTGTTTTAAAGTCCCTACAGAACTTCTCACTTCATTTTTTAATTTAATTTCATTCTGTAATGTTTCAATCACTCCTAGGTTTGTCGAGCTTTCAACAAGTCCTTTAATATCCATACTCATGCTTTGAATACCATTTGGGATTAAGAATAAAGAAGAAATAAGTTGTTTTTGCGTTTCCTTTGCAAATACTTGATTTGCTTTTTCTTCCACTTTTGTTAGGGAAACATGTACATCTGGGTCTACAGCGCGTAGCTCTTCTTGTAGAATACGCGTCCACTCTTCTACTTTCCCTTCTACTGTTTCTATATCGCTTTTAGCGAATAAAATTGTTGCCGCACTTTCACGCGGAATGGCATTTGTTTTTAATCCACCGCGAATATCACTTATATAAAATGACACTTCATTCGATAAATCATAAAGAACTCGTCCTAATACTTTATTCGCATTCCCACGTTGCTTATCAATTTCCATACCAGAATGGCCACCTTTTAGCCCTCCTACATATAGACGATATGTCTCTAATTCTGCTGGTGCTTCATCCCAAATAATAGAGATTGTTTCAACCGCTTTTGCTCCGCCAGCACTGCTTACTAATAGTTTGTGATCCTCTTCAGAATCAATATTAATAAATATCTTTCCATCAAAATGTTTTGGATCAACAGCAAAAGCACCGCCCATTGTTGTTTCTTCCTCTGTTGTAATAACAACTTCAAGGGCAGGATGAGCAATATCTGTTGAATCTAATAATGCTAATGCATATGCAACGGCAATGCCATTATCTGCACCTAAAGTCGTTTCCTTTGCATATAGCATATCACCAACAATTCTAAGCTCAATCGGATCTTTTTCAAAATCATGAACAGTTGCTTCATTCTTTTCACATACCATGTCCATATGCCCTTGTATAATAATAGTCGGCACATTTTCATATCCAGGAGTTGCTGGTTTTTTTATAATGACATTTAACGCTTCATCTTGCACAACCTCTAAATTACGATCTTGTGCAAATTTCACTAAGTAATCACTAATTTCTTTTTCATTTCCAGACCCTCTTGGAATCTTTGAAATTTCTGCAAAATGATAAAATACAGGATGCTTCGTTAATTGTTCTAAAGTAGAATACATGTATAAGCTCCTCTCCTAAATCTATAAATAGAAGTATTTTCCTTACCATTATATCACGTTTCGTTCTTCCGCTTCCTTTTTCATTCTTTTTGACACTATTTAGTTATCAATATTTTATAATATGACGACTTATTTTACAAAATATTGCTATAATTTAAAAATAGAAAGTCTTTCTTTTAGAACAGTAAAAATGAGGTGGAGTGTAATGAGAAGTGAAAAGGAAATGTTCGATTTAATTATAGGATTCGCTCAGCGAGATGAACGAATTCGAGCAGTTTATATGAATGGTTCTAGAACAAACTCCAATATTCCAAAAGATATTTTTCAAGATTATGATATCGTTTATGTCGTGACAGATACAGCCTCTTTTATAGAGGATCAAAGATGGATTACAATGTTTGGCGAGTTACTTATGATGCAAGAGCCAGATAAAAATGATCAATTAAAGAACCCAACAATCGACTTCAAAAATTCCTATGGATATTTAATGCTCTTTACAGATGGAAATCGTATAGATCTTCACATTGAAACAAAATCTGCCATGCTTAAAGACTATGGAAAAGATAAGCTGACAGTCCCATTACTAGATAAAGACAACATTCTACCAACTATCCCTACTCCGACAGATGTTGATTATCACGTCAAAAAAGCAACAGAACTTATGTATATAAGTTGTTGCAATGATTTTTGGTGGTGTTTACAAAACGTTGCAAAGGGCATTTGGCGCGATGAATTACCATACGCGAAACAAATGTTCGAATGTGTTATAAGGGCTAGACTAGACGAAATGGTTTCATGGTGGATTGGTATGAAATATGATTTTCAAATTTCTACAGGGAAAATGGGGAAATACTTTAAAGAATACCTTCCAAAGTCTTATTGGAAAATGTATGAGGAAACATATTCAGATTATCGTTATGAAAACTTTTGGCATTCTATCTTTGTTGCTTGCGAATTATTTAGAATATTAGCAACAAATGTTGCAGATGTCCTATCCTTTACATATCCTACTCGTGACGATCAAAACATGACTACATACTTGAAACAAGTACAAAATTTATCTTCTCATGCCAATACAATCTTTTAAATCTATTTTTACTAACATACCACATGATAAGGAGGACAAAATGAAAATCAATGTACGCGAATTTCACGTAAAAGGACAAACATATAGGATTCGCTCTGCCATACATGCAGATGCTGAAGAATTATCAAAAGTAAGATTACAAATTGACGGTGAAACAGAAAATCTTGACAGAGAACAAGGCGAAGCATTTATAGATACACAAGGATTTGAAAAGTTAATTAAAACAGATACGGAAAGTTCCAAAAATCTATTCTTAGTTGCTATCGTCCAAAATAAAATTGTGGGATTTTCAAGGTGCGAAGGAAGTAACTTAAAACGACTTTCTCATAAAGTCGAATTTGGCGTCTGTGTTTTAAAAGACTATTGGGGCTATCGTATTGGGAAAAACTTATTAAAAGAATCCATCGATTGGGCGGATGCAAATAACATCAAAAAGATCATATTAACTGTTCTTGAAACAAATAAAAAAGCAATCCATCTTTATAAAACATTCGGCTTTCAAACAGAGGGAATTCTTCGAAATGACAAACTCCTTTCTGACGGTCAGTTTTATCATACTGTTATAATGGGAAGATGGAATGGATAAAATATTTTTATCCCGCTATTTTAGGGCAGTAACAGCTTGATTGGTGAGGGCTCATAATCAGCGGGGATGAAGCCCCCCACTGATTAAAGTTTCACTTTATTTTCTAGTAACTTTTTCTAAATGAGCGCATTAAAATAAAAAACTGAAAGAAATTGTCCTTATACGTTTTCTTTCAGTTTTTTTCCATGGATATATTTTGATGGTTCACGATACATCAGTTTTTCTAACCGATTGATATTTTCTGTTAATGCACCTTTTACAAGAGAGAAATCAATGTTTGGTGCTTCTTTCTGTTCCTTAAAAAATGAAAGATTGTTTTGTTTTGTGTCTTTCATTTCTCCTGCCCCCTTTAATAAAAGACATCATCTCTATCTACCTTTATTATATCTTAAATAGAATTGGAATGCACCGTTATCCTCTTCTTTTCAATTCTTCTTCTAATTCTTCCACTTGCTGCATTGTATCTCCTTTTATTAAAGAAAAATCTGTTGTATCCTCAGCTTCGTCTTTAAAGAAATCATTGCTATATTCTTTTAACACTATAATCACCTCTATGTGATAGTGTAGGAATGTTTCGTTCATTTTATTCAATGTTTGTCCAATTTTATCGAATGTTCGTTAAAAATATGTATAGGAGAAAAGGGCAGAAAATCATCTCTGCCCTTACTTACAAAAGTAACTATGATGTATTGTTAAATTATATACATTTTCAAAGTCACGATCTTGCAAATTATTTTTTTGTCCATCCATAATAATATAAACGTCTTTTATTATTTTCGCTGGTATAATTCCAACATTTTCAATTTGAACTGCTTTTTGCTCATTCAGTTGTTCAATAGATTCGGGTGATACTGTAATACTAAATTGAGATCGAACACCTCGGAAGTTTGTATTTAATTCCTCTTCTGTGACAAATACTACAATTTTCGCACCTATTTTTTCAGCATACGTATCAAGAAAAGCATTTAAACTGCGTGCATACTCAGCATCTGTTTCCCATTCCATCGTACCAAATGCAGCTGGATTTACATTTTGAATAAGTGTTGTATATATTTCTCCTCTTGCTTTTGAAGCAATAAGCGATCGTTTAATCGATTGAACTGTCTTACCAATATCACTAAACTTTGCGCCCCAGATTTCCGAAATATTTGGCGTTAAAATAAATGCAATATCAACAAATACAACCATCGCAACAACCATTAAAATATGTTTCCAGAGGGTTAAATCAATTCCTTTCATCATGAAATACATTGTGACTGATGTAATAAATAAACCATACCACGTCTTTCGAATAAGTTGTTTTCTTTCCTCGTATCGTTCTTCATTTCTCCAATAAAAGAAAATAAGAAATAAAAAAAAGATTACAAGAAAAAACAAGCCAATTCGAACGCTAGTGACAGTCAATCACATCCCCCTCCATTCAAAAACTTCACACGATATCATTACATGCTTCTTTTGTCTTGATTATGACAAAAGACATGGACAACCTTCTAAAACAATTGCTCGCGCATATACTAAGAAGGAAGCCACGTCTTTTAGAGAATGAATCTACATTTTATATGTAGACAAGCCTGTATTTCAACTTTTTCAAAATATTTTTAAAAAGAAATGTGTTTTGGAATAACACCTTCTTGTACTTCACCATCCATATTTAAATAGTAGTGACGGATTGGATGTAAATGCTCATCTAATTCATAAACAAGCGGAATACCAGTAGGAATATTTAATGAAACCACTCCATCATCGGAAAGATGGTCTAAATACTTCACGAGAGAGCGAATCGTATTACCGTGCGATGATATAATGACTTTTTGATTTGAGCATAGCATAGGTGCAATTTCTTTATGCCAAAATTCTAGTACTCTTTTTTCCGTATCCTCTAAGCACTCTGTCAGTGGAAACTCACCTTTTTTTAATCGCTTATATCTTGGATCAGTGACTTCATATCTTGGATCATCTTCGGCAAGAGCTGGCGGTCTTACATTTGTACTTCGTCTCCAAATATGAACCTGCTCCTCTCCATATTTTTTAGCTGTTTCATCCTTATTTAATCCTTGTAATGCTCCGTAATGTCTTTCATTTAATTTCCATGATTTATGTACAGGAACCCAAGCAAGGTCCATCTCATGAAGAATGATCCATAATGTCCGAATAGCCCTTTTTAATACCGATGTGTATGCAACATCAAATGTATAGCCATTCTTTTTTAATATCGCACCAGCTGTTCGCGCTTCATGTAATCCATTTTCGGATAAATCTACATCTGTCCATCCTGTAAACCGATTTTCTAAATTCCATAAACTTTGTCCGTGTCGAATAAGTACAAGTTTTATCATATTCATTCCCCTTTCGGAAATTGCGATTTAAATTTTGTAAATACGTACACGTCTAAAGGATTTGGTAATGTTTATTTGTATTCATGTACTCTATGATTCACACATAGTTGCCAAAATACACAGATCAATGATCTCATTTATTTTTCATTTACTGGCTCTTTACGTTTGGATGACCATGTATGAAAACCAAGGCGATTCTTGGCTAGTTCATTCATAACTTGGTGCCAATTTTCTTCACATTTCTCACCAAACGTTGTGAAAATATGTCCCATTTGTTCTCTTTGCACATCGCTTAGTTTTTTCTCTAACTCTGCTCCTGCTTGCGTTAGAACAAGTTGTTTTACACGGCGATCATGTTCAGCTTCATTGCTTTCAATCAGTCCCTTCTCAAGAAGTTGACGAAGCGGTCCATGAAGAGCTTGTTTACTAATTTCAAGCAAAGACAACAATTCATTTATACTAAGCTCAGGAAAACGAGCAATAAAAAATAAAATTCGATGATGCACACGCTGAATGCCATACTCTTTTATAATTTCATCTGGTTTTTCAGTAAATGTTTTATATGCAAAATAAAACAATGCCAGTGCCTGATTCATCAGTTCTTCTTTATGGTCTGTCATCTAATTTCCCCCTATATGTAAATTATACCACAATTTTCTTTTTCATAGCTGAATCAACTTTTTTGATTTAATATCCACATCTTATGACGATACATGGAGAGGTTGTCCCAAAAGAGTACTTTCTATCAAACGAAATACCATATATAGGTTCATTACATTATCGCACAAGTATATACAGTACAAAAAAGGCGTCCCATAATTTTAGGGACACCCTCATATTTAACGACTGCGTCTTTTTTGTCCTTGCTTTGTTCCTCTCTTCTTTTGCTTTACTTTATAAGAAGAACTTTGATTTGTTTTTTTCATCCCGTCTTGTTTACCTTTTAAACGATATTGTCCTGCTTTCTGTGGCTTTTTGATCTGTTTCTTTTTGTCATTTGTATTATTTGTTTGCTTAGCAGGTTGTTCAATTTCTTGTCTTTGTAAAGTACTACCGATATACTTTTCGATTTCTTTTAAATACATCTTATCTTTCGGAGCGACAAATGTAATCGCAAGACCGGTTCCTCCAGCACGACCTGTTCGACCAATTCGGTGTATATAGCTCTCTACATCTTCTGGAATATCATAGTTAAATACGTGCGTTACGCCTTCTACATCTAATCCACGAGCCGCAACATCTGTTGCAATTAAATATTGAATTTTTGCTTCGCGGAAGTTTTTCATTACTCTTTCACGTTTCGCCTGCGATAAATCTCCATGCAATTCATCACAATTGTAACCGTACCCTTTTAAAGCAGTAAATAATTTCGTTACGCGGCGCTTTGTCCGGCAAAAAATAACAGCTAGAAATGGCTGGTCACGCTCCATGACATAACGAAGTGCGTCTTGTTTTGCGCGATCTGTCGTTTCAATTACACGCTGCTTTATATTTTCTACAGTGACTTCTGCACTTTGGATTTGAATCACCTGTGGCTCTTTCATATATCGCTTCGCAAGTTTTTTAATATCTTTTGGCATCGTTGCTGAGAATAACATCGTTTGTTTATTCTCAGGTGTTTCTTCTAAAATATGTTCAATATCATATAAGAAACCAAAATGCAGCATTTGATCCGCTTCATCTAATACCACCATAGAAACGTTTGATAACACAATTGTCTCGCGGCGTAAATGATCTAACAAACGCCCCGGTGTTGCTACAACAATATGCGTATTTCCTTTTAATTTTTTCATTTGCTGTTCCACATCTTGTCCACCATATATCGCCAAAACATGAATATCCTGTTTATGGACCAGCATTTTTTTAATTTCAGTTGTAATTTGTAATGCTAGTTCTCTCGTTGGCGCTACGATTAAAGCTTGTATATCACTTGCATTTGGATCAATATTCTCTAAAATCGGTAAAACGAATGCAAGCGTTTTTCCTGTCCCTGTTTTTGCTTGTCCAATTACATCTTTCCCATCCATAATAACAGGAATTGCCTTTTCCTGAATGGGTGTTGCTTCAGCAATTCCATTTTCTCGTAATGTATGTTGAAATGTTTCACTCATTCCAAGTTCTAAAAATTTTTTCAAATCGATCACTTCTTTTCCTTATTTTTCACATTAAGTTTCCATTGTACCATTTGTTTCTCTAAATATGAAAAAAACTTTATCTTCTTTCTGCTTCGCCTTTACGAAATCGAAATAAAAAAATAATCCTAATGGTTATTTTTCTCGTTGTTTAGCCATCCTTTAAAAAAACATATTTTTTATATACATATATAAGGAGCGTTTACATGAAGCAACAAAAGCGATGGAGAAAGTTAAAAACAGGTTCTACAAAGTTAGAGAAATCTGCTGTGTATGAAAGTATTATTTTATATTGCACTTTAAAGAAACAAAATCTACTACTGAAGGAAAAATAGTTATATTCATGGGATGTGATCCTATTACATATGGTCACTCCATTTCATTCCTGATTTAGCTGCTATTATCAGCATCAGTCTTTTAGATGATGCAATCGTAATTGCTTTGGCATACAAATATATTATGGTTCATAGAGATGCAGAAATTCGGCAAAAAGGAAAATTGCAAATGGAATCTTTTTTAGACATGCACATTCATAAGGGGATTATCATAACGGTCTTCCCTACCATATATCTTCTTTTTCGGCCATTAACATATACACCCCTTTTGCAGAGGAAACATCATTTTGAATGAAATGTATTTTCTCTTGTATGTTCTTTTCACAATTTGTTTTAAACTGAGCATATATTTCTGGTACGGAATTTAAAATTCCGCCTTTGACTGCAATCGAAATTGGCTCTTCAAACAGCATTCTCTTATACATATAATTCGTAATGTTAGCTAATTCTTCGCCTGCTCTTATTATAATCTGAAACGCATCCGTATTTCCTTGCTTAGCTGCCTCTACCACGATTGGAGCGATAGAAGCTACGTGATCTTTCGGTTTTGAATATATAAGCTGTTTTATATCTTCTGGTGTAACAATATGACATTTTTCTTGAATCACTTTACCCAGTTTACAAAAGGAGATTCCTTTATCATATGCACGTGTCATTCTTTTTAAAGCTTGTAAAGCAATCCAATACCCGCTTCCTTCATCTCCTAAAATATGTCCCCATCCACCGCTATACTCATATCTTTCCCCTTTCTTCCCTAGGCAAACAGCACCTGTGCCTGCTATCGTTAAAATACCATCGTTCCCTTCTAATAAAGCAGCATGCGCAATGATCGCATCATTATAGATTTCAATTTCCGTTTGATATTTTGTTATAAAACGTTCCTTTAATGTATGAATATCGATACTGTTTACACCTGCTAATCCTATCCCTATACAAGCACATTCTGTTTTACATAACCTTTGAAAACATTGATCGATTACTTCACAAATATGCGATATAGCTCGCTCATAATCCAATAAAACATTGCCAAAGCGACTCATTCCTCTGGCAATTTCTTTCCCATTTTTATCAAATGCTATTGCTTCTGTCTTCGTTCCACCACCGTCTACACCAATTATATATTTCACATTCTCACCTATCCTTCCATATGAGATAAAACAACATCTATCCCCTCTAAAGCTGCACCTTGCATGCAGTCAACAATATACATGACATCTCCTCTGTACTTTACTAAAAATTGTGATATACGTAAGCAACGTACAACCTATCAAAAACATAGTAAATCTGTGCAATCGCTACCATTTTGATGAATATGTCCCAACAACTGTCCGGATAATACGCGCTGACATACTTGTCCAATCCAAAAGCTATGCATTTGTGATACATATAGCATTTTTAAAACAATAGATTTGAACAAACGACAACGAATAGAAATCCCTTATAGCTAAATTTCATATTCATCCGTTCCACCTTCTCCTTTGTTTATGCTTAAAAAAGTGAGATCATCGAAATGACCCCACTTCTTCGTTACACCTTTACCGCATTTTCATTATCATTATTTTCTACTTCAAGCATATTTTTATCATACATTTTAAAGAATGGTAGATAAATAAAGAACGAAATTGCAATATTAATAAAGACGAGCACGATTGCCCTCCAATCTCCACCTGTTGCTAAATAGGCACCAATTGGAGCTGGCAATGTCCACGGAGGCATAATATAAGTTGGTGTAACAAGTCCGATTGCCGTTGCAGTATAAGCAACCGTCGCTGTTATTAATGGCGTAATAATAAAAGGAATAATTAATACGGGGTTTAATACAATTGGAAGTCCAAATATAACCGGTTCATTAATATTAAAAATACCTGGTACAATACAAGATCTTGATAATGCCTTGGAATATTTTGATTTACCAAATATAATCATCGCTAATACAAGCCCGAGCGTCTCTCCCGAACCACCAATCCAAATAAACCATTGATATAACGGCTCTGGTGCGATAAAAGGTATGCTGCTTGCACCATCAGCAACTGCTGCCGAGTTTTTCCCGAGATATACTTCCCATAAAGGACGAGCCACTGTTCCGACAACAGACACACCGTGTATACCAAACGACCAGAAAAATGTAATTAAAAATACAGGCAAAATAACACCGAAATAACTATCACCAGCTTTTACGAGTGGTGCAGCTAACTGGTCCACTACATGGTGTAAGTCGATACGAAAAACAACGGTAATAATACTTATAATAATAATGACAAAAGCAGCGGGTATAAGTGCTTCAAACGAACGAGAGACAGATGGTGGGACTTGCTCTGGCATCTTAATCATTACATCTTTTGACTTACAAAATCTTAAAATCTCAACTGATAAAATGGAAACGATCATTGTTACAAATAATCCGTGCCCTCCAAGGTTTGTCATCGGGAGCATAAAACCTTTCTGATCGATTAACTCCGGTGTTAAAGTTAGAAGTAATGAACAAACTGCAAGCTGCGCTCCGGATAAAGAATCTAACTTATAACTTTTCGCTAAATTATAGCCAATACCAAAAGCAATATAAAGCGACATAATAAACATCGTTAAGCGATACGGTATTAAAATACTCGTCTGATGTTTAGCTGCCCATACCGAAATAAAACTATCCTTTGGAAGCGGTGGAAAGGCCACGATGAGAAAAAAACTTCCTACAATGATAAATGGTAATGCTGAAATGACGCCATCTCGAATGGCTTGTAAATGCCTTTGCTCAGAAAGCCTTGCCATCGGACTTGACAAGTTATTCTCAAGAAATGAGATGAATTTATTCATCATACTCCCCCTAACCAACCAATTCATTTACAGCCTTTAATAACGCCGGTCCACCAAGTGGTGTATAAGCTTGCGGCGGAATAATGCCGCACGGAATAGATGCTGCATGTGCCACTTTTTTAATCGAATCATATCTATGCCTTACTTGCGGAGCAACCATAACAACATCCCAACCATTCTTTACTTCTTCTTCTATTTCACTCGTACCAATTGCGTGTACCACCATACTGCTTCCCTGTTTCTCAGCTTCTTTTTTTAAAGCGTTTACAACAATAGAGCTAGACATCCCTCCGGAACATACAAATAGAACTTTCATTTCATAATCCTCCTATACACTTTAAGTAATCTTGATCCTTTTATAAGGACTGCAAAACCACCAACGAAAAGAAGTTTTACGTTATTACAAATCATATGAAGTATGAAGACAAATTAGTGCTTATGAAATGAAGTTTCAGTAAAAATATTTTTTACGAAAAAATAAGATTAAATATTCTGTTTTCTCAATTGTGAATCTTACATTCACATGATACAGTAGTTTCAATAATAGAATATATAAGGAGGCATACAATGATTTCTAAAAAAAGATTCATAAGTTGTTGTAGCGCTTTTTTATTGATTCCTTTCCTATTCTTCAATACCACACGCACTGAAGCATCCACCTACTCTCCAAAACATGAATTACGCGCTGCATGGATCGCATCTGTCCTTAACATTGATTGGCCCTCTCAAACTGGCTTGTCTATCGAAAAACAAAAACAAGAGTTTATGAAACTACTAGATGATGTGAAAGGTGCTGGCATGAATGCAGTTGTTGTGCAAATCAAACCAACCACAGACGCTTTTTATCCTTCAAAATATGGACCTTGGTCTGAATATCTTACTGGGACACAAGGGAAAGACCCTGGCTATGACCCACTTGCATTTATGATTGAAGAATCCCACAAACGAAACCTTGAATTTCACGCTTGGATTAATCCTTATCGCATAACAATGAATCATACGGACTTAAATCGCTTAGCGGAAAATCACCCTGCAAGACAACATCCTGATTGGGTTGTATCTTATGGCGGCAAACTATACTATAATCCTGGCATTCCTGACGTACAAAACTTTATTACAGAAGGCGCGTTAGAAATTGTTCAAAATTACGATATTGATAGCCTCCATATGGATGATTATTTTTATCCTTACAAAGTAGCTGGTGAGGAATTTCCTGATCAAAACACATATGAAACTTATAATAACGGGAAATTTTCGAATATTGAAGACTGGCGCCGCCATAATGTAAATGAATTGGTTAAAAAATTAAATATAGCGATTAAATCTGAAAAGGCATATGTTAAATTCGGAATTAGTCCATTTGGTGTATGGAGAAATATTGCTGATGATCCAACAGGTTCTCATACAACTGCTGGTCAAAGAAACTATGATGATTTATACGCGGATACAAGAGAATGGATTCAAAAAGGATATATTGATTATATTACACCGCAAATTTATTGGAATATCGGTTTTGCTCCTGCTGCTTATGATATCCTTCTTGATTGGTGGGTAAAAGAAATTAAAAATAGACCGATTCACCTATATATTGGACAAGCTGCCTATAAAATAAATAATAATTCCGTTCCAGCTTGGTCTGACCCAGAAGAATATCCAAAACAAATTGCACTAAACCGTCAATATGCAGATATAAAAGGCAGTATGCACTTTAGTTTAAAAGATATTAATAACAATCCATTAGGGATGAAAGATCGACTACAACATGATATATATAAACATCCAGCCTTAATTCCACCTATGCCTTGGCTTGATAACGATCCACCAAAACAACCTACTTTAAAAGGAGCAATCGCTAGAGATGAAGGAATTGCTTTAGGGATCATCAATGACAGAGACAATGACTCTGCCTACTATGCGATTTACCGCGTAAACGGGAAAAATGACGTTGATACTCAAAACCCGAAAAACTTAATTACAACTGTACGAAAAACAAGACTTGGAGAAATTTATGTTGATAAAACAGCTATACAAGGAGAAACGTATACGTATGCTGTAACTGCATTGGATCGCTTGCATAATGAAAGTGTTCCTTCTAGTAAAACGACTGTGAAAGCGAAATAATCAAAATAAAATCCCCCGCTTCATTGGCGGAGGATTTTATTTTACACCTTGTTTTTTACTTATTTTTAAATTTCTCCGTCGCCGCTCTCATCTTCACATTTAAATCATAGTCGATGGAATCGCGAATATCACGCTCTACTGCTTCCATTTCTTTTTGGAAGTTTTGCAAATACATTTTCAGCTCTTCTTCTTTTTCTAGACGTTGTGATGGTGGCAGCTGAGCCACTAGCGACAGCATATCAATTAAGTCTTTCATTAAGAAAGTTTCCAGTTTATGTTGTTGCTCAAACATGCGTTGTTCTTGATAGTAAGGAAGTGCCTGTAAAACTGAAATTGTTATTTCATCAACCGTTCTTTGTAATGAAGGGGTAATAGATCGTTTATAGGCTTGAATTGTCTTTAACGCATCTGGATAACGATCATAAAAATACAATTGATAAAACGACAAATCTGTTGGTTTTATGGATTGCTGCGCTTCTTGTCTGAGGAACTCTTTTACCTTCATGACAGCTATGTCCATGTCCTCGTTCGTAATCTTTTTCGTTGATTTTGCCATACTATGCACTTTTTTTTGTCTATCTTTTGGTAGCATCGAGAAAACTTGTTCTCTTGTCCGTTGATTTGCTACACAAAAAAGCGTATTAAAAGCTTTCTGTTCCTTTTTCCCTTCCGTACGAATCCAGCGATAAAAGAGTGGATGCTGCGTAAATTCTTGCAAAAACGGTGTCGATTTATTGGAAAGCTTCTCAATGGATTCATGCGCTCGCTTATACGGCTTTGCCCATGATAAATATCGTTTCCGTCCAAAATACACAAGAAGAACAACGATTGTAAAACCAATGAGTAGTAACGTTCCAATGAGTAGTAAAACCATTTTTATGAAACCCATCTTTTCACCTCCTCTAATACATCTTTATTTTTTAGGACGCTGCATGAGCTTTTGTTTCATTTCCTCATTAAATGTATCCAGCTCTATCACAAACTTTTTGCTTGATTCAATAATGCGTTCTGAAGATTTCTCAGATGCTTCAATTGCCGCAAATACATTTTGGAATGATTCGCGCAATTTCTCCATACTGATTGCTGGATTTTCAAGCAACTGCGTCGTTTCTTCTGTATTTTGTTTTAAAGCTTGTGAGTTACTTAATACCATCGATTCTATCGCTTCATTTGTCGCGTTCACTGCATCAATCGTCTTACGCTGATTTGTTAAAGCGAGTTGAATCGCTGCTGAAACCGTTACTACGTTTTGCGTCATTGTAATGGCGTTCCGAATTGCTTCTGTTAATTTTTCATTATTTTTCTTAATAATATCTACAGAGGCAATCGATTGTAATAACACACTTTTCGCTTGCTGCATGTTTCTTGTTCGCACAAGAATTTTTTCTAATGCATCATTGATTAATGGAATATCTTTTTGACGCTCTGGATTTTGTTTTTCCGCTTCCAGCATGCTCGCCAATTTTTTTCCTAAATACACTTGTTTATCAAGTGCATGAATCTTATCATAAGACTGCTCCTTTAACATTTCTAAGCCAACTGTATCTTCTTGTAGATTATCTCGGCCAATTAATAATGAGCGAATAATTTCCTCAATTTGTTTATCTATGGATTGATATTTATAAACGTATGTTTCAAGCGGATTTTTCTTAAATACTTTAAACATCAATTTCTTCATGCCCGATGCTTTTAATGAATTCGGATCAAGTTCTGAGACTACTTTACGTAATTCTAAAAGTGTATTTGGAATTTCCTCGTTTTTTCCATTCATCATCGCAGTCACAGGACGTTTTAGCGCGGATAATGTCTGTCCTGCTGCTTGTTGTTCTTTATCACCTAGATCTCCAAGTTGCGATAAAACTTTTGAAAGATCCGTATTGTGTTCACTATTTAATTTCTGTACATAAAGATCAGCTTCTTTATTCAGTTCAACAAGTTCTTCTTCTTTAATAACTGTATCCACAACTTCTATATGATCTTTTACCATCGATACAGATTCTTTTTTCTCTAATTCTGTCAACAAAATCGCTCCTTTTATTTATATGTGCAAAATGATTTGCACTATATTTATACACGAATTTTCCATTTATTTTTACAAGACCCTGCTTATGCAGTCATTTCTATTTCTTACTGTAAGTATACCTTTTTTCTACTTTATTTTCCTCAGACTTAAGACCTAGAAAGTTACGTGCTGAAGGCGTATTCTTCTTTATATTTCACTGCTCATCATAATGTAAAAAATGCCCTTTATTTTATCCCACCATTTTAGGGCAGTAACAGCCCGATTGGTGAGGGCTCATAATCAGTGAGGGATGAAGAGTCCTCCACTGATTTGATTAAAGTTTCACTTTATTTGTGCTTTCGGTAACTGAAACAACACAGCATCTATATATCTCCATCTTTGACACTATTCCTTTTCAATATCCCGAAATTGAATCACTTTATATCTTTAACGAAACATGGTCTCATATCACACTGCATCATTTGACACATAAGCTTTTTTCATGTCATAATCCGATTGGAAATAATTTATATTTTTAGTTTCCAACTTTATCTTATTCAATTCTATGGCTTCATTTTTTTCTTGCTACAAACGCTCCTTTTTGAAAAGTTAGCAACGCCGTTTCAAATGCATCATCCTCTTCTATCATGTGCATAAATGTAGTTAGTTCATTTGCATGTGAAGTGGCATTATCAATAACGAGAAACCCTTTTGGCTGTAATATGCGCTTTATATGTTCCCACCACCACATATATTGAGTACGCTCTGAATCTAGAAATATAAAATCAAATGAATCGTCAACTTGCGCATCTAAAAATGCTCCTGCCTCTTGATTATGAATATCGATTCTGTGCATGAGAATTGCTTTTTCAAAGTTTACAAGCGCCTCCGCAACTCGTTCTGAAGAAAGTTCAACTGTCGTAACTTTTCCGTCTGTTTCCTCACATGCACTTGCTAACCATAATGTTGAATATCCATTTGAAGTACCAATTTCTAAAACTTTTTTTGCTTGACATCCTTTGATGAAAAGTGATAAAAATTGTCCCATTTCGCGCGAAATATTTCTTAATTTTTCCTCCCGCTTATCTGTTTTACTGTCATGTTCTTCTCCATATCGCTCAAGTTCAAACAATAACGATTCTAAAGAGCGCACATTATTCATCGCCTTTCCAACAAATTTAATAATAAAAAAATTGATGAGAAAGTTGATTCTGTTTGTCTATCTTTCATTATATGCGAAATGCTTTCCTTTTTCCTGTTATAAGACAAAAAAATGAATTTTTTATGGCAAATTGTTTCATTTTTTGATACAGTTAATTTCTACGTGCATTTATATCATTCATAATATTTTCTATTTAAAATCCAATTCACTTTAATCGGTATTTCAAGTGTAAAAAGCGCCGTTTTGGACGTATTTTCTTCTAGTAACTATTCATAAGAAAGGATGCTTTAAATATGAACGTGATCAATTTAGATATGGCTAGAAAACGAAAGCAACATAAAAAGCAAATGATAACTATACCGATTATTAAACGAATTTATGAAGAGGACGGAGAGATTAAATTTGAAGTATTAGGCGAAAAAGACGTTCCTCTTGAGCTCTTGGAAAAATAAATCAAACATCTAGTAGAGCTCCTCCTCTATGTAATTCTGAGGTGAGGAGTTCTTATTTTGATTCTTATTAATAAAAATAAAACGCTATCTAGATTACAGATATAGAGTGGAACTTTAATCAATAACTCTTTTTCACTTCGCATCGAATTCGTACTCATTGGGTAAAAATATAAACTAGAGAATTACATTCTATCTATTTTATACATATCCCTTCACTCTAAATCATTCATTCCATGAAAAAAAGGGTTTTTCTTTTTTCTATCGAATGAATGATTAAAAATATAAGGGATGGATATATATGAATAAAATATTATTAGAAAAAGCCTCTTATTTATCTTCCGAGGAACAACATCACTTGAGAAGAGCTATATTATTTGCTAAGCAAGCGCATGATGGTCAATATCGCCAAACTGGAGAACCATATATTAATCATCCTTTTGCGGTAACAGAAATATTATTAAATTATAAGGCGGATATAGTAACGTTAATTGCTGCATTGCTACATGACGTCGTCGAAGATACTTCCTATTCACTTAAGCAAGTTCAATCTCTTTTCGGTCATACTGTCAGTTATATTATAGATGGATTAACGAAAGAAGAAAAACAGCACGGGCAAGAAAAAGAACTATATGACGCTATGAACTTAAAAAAATTTTTACTCGCTTCACAAAAAGATATTCGCGTCGTAATGATTAAAGTAATAGATCGCCTTCATAATATACACACATTAAGTGTTAAAAAGCCTGCTAAACAAGTTGCTTATGCTAATGAAACATTAAAGCTGTTTTGCGCCCTTGGCAAAAAAGTTAGGCTTATCTCATATTCAACATGAATTAGAAAATATATCTTTTCAATACCTTCATAGAGAAAAACATTGGATTTTTGTTTTACACAGCTGTCCATATTCTTACATATCGCTCTCTCTTTCTCATGTCACTTTTAATAGACTTCAAACATATAATATTTATATATTAAATTGGAGGTGATGAAATCATGAACTATCGTAACAGTTCCTCTAACAATAAAACCAATCGTCCTTCATCCTCTCAACCTTCCAATTCTTCTGAGCGGCAAAGCAAATTACAACAGCAAGGATATAAAAAGAAAAAAGGCTGTAATTGCAATAAAAAATAGCTAAACAACTCATGTAACAAAAGGAGCATTCTTAAAGATTGCTCCTTTTGTTCGTAATGAAACCTTTCCTTACCTTTCGCTTGTCAATTGAAAAAACGATTTCTCATTTGAAGAGAAATCGCTTTTTATCAACATTTTGATTTAAATTTTAAATTGACTTGTGTACATACCATAATAAACCCCTTCCTTTTCCATTAGTAATGTATGGTCACCTCTTTCAATAATTTTCCCATCTTGAATAACAAGAATTTGATCAGCTTCTTCAATTGTCTTTAAGCGATGAGCAATGACAAAACTTGTTTTCCCCTTCATTAAACGATGTAATCCAGCTTGAATTTGCAATTCCGTTCTTGTATCAATATTTGATGTCGCTTCATCTAAAATTAAAATATCTGCATCAGCTAAAATCGCTCTTGCAATTGCAAGTAACTGTTTTTGTCCTTGACTTAAATTGGCTCCTTCTGATGCTATTTTTGTTTCATATCGATTTGGTAAATGCTTAATAAAAGAATGCGCCGAAGCAGCTTTAGCTGCAGCAATGACTTCTTCATCACTTGCATCCAATCGTCCATAGCGAATATTATCCATAATTGTTCCAGCAAATAAATACGTATCTTGTAAAACTACACCGATTTTGCTTCGCAATGAAGAAATATCATACTCTTTTATATTCGTTCCATCGATTTTAATTTGCCCTTTATGAATATCATAAAACCGTGTTAACAAGTTAATAATCGTTGTTTTTCCAGATCCAGTCGTCCCTACAAGCGCGATCGTTTCACCTGGGCTTGCTTGCAAGCTAACGTCTTTTAAAATCTCTTTTTCTTTCTCATATCCAAATGAAACATGATCAAATATCACATTACCTTCTAATTTCTGAACAACAATTGGATTTTTTTTATTTTGAATTTCTGGCACTTCATCCATAATTTCAAAAACACGCTCTCCTCCAGCAACTGCTGCTTGAATGGTATTCATAAGTGTAGCAAATTGACTCAGCGGCCTTGAAAATTGACGAGAATAGTTAATAAATGAAGCAATAATTCCTACTGTTGTCATTCCAGTTAAAACCATAATTGATCCTGTTCCAATAACAAGCCCCATCCCTAAATTGTTAATGAAATTCATACTCGGAAAAATGAATGCCGAAAAGGTATCTGCCTTTGTCGCAGAGACTCTCAGTTTTTCATTAATCGTATTAAATTTATGAACGGTTTCTTTTTCTTTTCCGTATAATGTGATTACATTTGCTCCTGTAATCGCTTCTTCAATAAAGCCATTTAATTCTCCTAAATCTTGTTGACGCTTCGCAAAATTTTTCCCGCTATAGGCAACTAATCTTTTTGTCACAAAAAACATAATCGGGACCGTAATAAGAGTTACAATTGCTAAAATCCAATCTAGTGCAAACATAGCAATCGTTACACCAACAAATGTTAAAGCAGATGAGATAATTTGGACGACGCTCTGCGTTAAAGCTTGATTTAAATTGTCAATATCATTTGTTACGCGACTCATTAAATCCCCTTGAGAACGCATATCAAAAAATCGAAGAGACAATGTCTGGATTTTTTCAAAAAGATCTTGGCGTATTTTTTGAATTGTTTTTAATGCAACATTCACCATCATAAAGGTTTGCAGCCAAGTTAAAAATACGGTTACACTATAAATGGCCGTAAGGAGTATACACATTTTAACTGTCCCATGTAAGTCTCTTGGTATAATATATTCATCAATAATAACTCCTATATAATACGGTCCTAGTAAACCTAATAACGTGGTCGCAATTACAAGCATAACAACGAAAATAAGAGCCACTTTTTGATACCCCATATAGGTCCAAATTCTCATTATTGTGCCTTTTGTATTTTTTGGCTTTCCACCTTTTACGTTGTTACGCCCATTTTTATTTGCAAACTGCCCTTGGAAATTACGCATTTTCTTTCCCTCCTTCTTCATATAAACTACCACCTTGGGAAAGATAAATTTCTTGATATACTTTACATGACCTTATTAAATTTTCATGTGTTCCGTTTCCAACTAACTTGCCATTATCCAAGACAAGTATTTGATCCGCATCGATAATCGATGAAATTTTTGATGCAATGAAAAATGTTGTTGTTCCTGTATATGTACCCTTTAATGCTTCTTGTATGATTTTTTCTGATTTTGCATCTACTGCCGAAGTAGAATCATCGAGCACAAGTATAGCAGGTTGCCGTACAAGCGCTCTTGCAATAGATAAACGTTGCTTTTGACCACCGGATAAGTTTGTTGCTCCTTGTGTTAACTGATAGCGGTATGCATCTTCTAACTTATAAATAAACTCCGTCGCACAAGCTGCCGCCGCTGCTACTTCTAATTCTTCTGCCGTTGCATTTTCCTTTCCATACTTTAAATTCTCCTCAATCGTTCCTGAAAATAACAATGCCTTTTGAGGTACAACTCCGATAGAAGCACGCAATGTTTGTAAATCATATAATTTCACATTCACACCATCAATGTAAATGTCACCTTGGTCAACATCATACAAACGCGGAAGTAATTTCATTAAAGTAGACTTACCACTTCCCGTAGATCCGATCACTCCTACCTTCTCACCTTTTTGGACTTTAAACGAAATATTTTTCAAAACGTACTCATCGTTTTTACTGTAACTGTAACTTACATTTTTAAACTCAATATTCCCACTTATTTTCTTAGGCTTATACATGTCTGCTTCATTCGTAATATCCACTTTCGTGTCAAGCACTTGTTGTACACGATCAGCAGATGAAAATGCACGTGAAATTTGAATAAATACCATACTAATAGACATAAGCGACATCAAAATAATATTTAAATAGTTAATAAATGCTAAGATCGCTCCGACTTGGAGAGTGTCATGAAATACTTTTTCCCCACCCATCCATAATGTAGCTACAATACCTCCATTTACAACAAGCATAATAATTGGCATCATAAGTGAAATCATTTGTACTGCATACGTACTAACTCCTGTTAAATGCTTATTCACTTTCTTAAATTGAGAAATTTCATATTTTTGTCTTACATATGCTTTGACGACACGAACACCGGATAAATTTTCTTGCAGTTTTGTATTTACTTTATCTAAAGCTTCTTGTACGCGCTTAAACGAACCGCTAGCTCGCCCAGCTATAAAAACAATCGCAACAAATAAAATTGGTACAACGACAAGTAAAATAGAAAATAAATCTCTTGCTGTAACGAAAACGATAATAATACTTCCTATAAATAATAAAGGTCCACGGACAAGAACACGTAATGTCATCGTCATTGCTGCTTGAATAGATGTAATATCATTTGTTACAATTGTAAGCAATTTACCTGTTCCAAATGAATCACGATTTTTACTAGAAAATGTCTCAATTTTTGTAAAAACATCTTTTCTAATATCTGTTGCAAAATTCACCGCAGCTTTCGTAGAATACAGCATACAACCTAAACCACCAATTAATCCCATCCCTGCTGCACCGATCATAAGAAGTCCCATCTTCATGACATAATGAAAATCTTGCTGCGCAATACCAATATCGATAATGTGCTGCATAATCGTCGGTTGAATTAAGTCCATCGCTACTTCAAGTACCATGAATAACGGTCCAATCATCGCAAAGAACATGTATGGTTTTAAATATTGCAATAATTTCCGGAATGATTTCATACACTTTCTCCTTTTTCTATTAAATTGACATTTTATAATTGATATATCTCCTCCTTCTACTCTTCTATATATCGGCTTCCCCTCTACTACTATTATATTCTACAGGTTAATATTTAACATTATTAATTGATAAAATATTAACCTTTTATTCGTCAATGTATTCTTATTTTCATCCCATAAGGAAACCGCACTCTTTTGCAAGAATGCGGTTTTCCTCGGATTCAATTGAAAACTCAAGTAATTCGTTTTCGAATCCTTTATTTATGCACATTAAAACTCAGTTAAAATTGGAAATTTACATCGATTGAACTGGATGTTATGATTACTTCGAACCATTAAATACTTACCGGAGTGAAATTCTTGATATGTTACGTCTTCAATCCCTAGTTCATCTGGATGAAAATAAAATTCAATTTCTGTAAATCTTTCAGGAATTTCACTACATATTTCATCTAAAATTGGGAAAACTGGTGCAAACACACCGAATAGTTTTAATGTTTTCTTCTCTACTTCATACACGATTATTGCGTCTAATTTTTCTGAATAGTAGAGCTTATCGTTCCATTTGTCCTCATACATATTGAAATAAAAAGAAGATTTATAGTTTAAGGTTGAAAACATATTAGAAAGCGTCTGACTCTCCTCTATCTTTTCTTTTATGAACTGAATATCTTCTTCATGATAAAAATTCAATTTTCGGAGTGATGAATCTGTCTTCTCACCACTTTCATATGATAATGTCATTAGATATTCTTTTAAAACTTGAAATCCAAAATACTCATAGAATTCCGGATTCTCTGTGAATAAGATTGCACAGTCGTACTGTCTATCAATTTGTTCTAATACTTTAGAAAAAAGTTGCTTCATCAAACCTCTCTGCCGATACTCAGGATGCGTCATAACCGACTGAATCCCCACTGCATTCACAACATTTCCATTCACAAGTAATGGAAGTGTAAAACTAGAAACATTCGCAATTACTTTTTCTTCATGAACAAACGAAACTGGTTTATATGTATGATCCCAAAATCCTCTCGCATCGAAATCTTGCAACATTTTCTCAGAAACACCAAATACTTCCTCGAATAACGAAAATAACTGTTCCTTTCTTGGTTCTTTTACAAAAAAACTTTCAAAAGTAGCACTATTCCCCATATTGTCCCTCCATAATACTTATTCCATCAATTTCATTATATTATATTTTTTTATTAGCGGAGTACACCGCTTTCAAATCAATATATTATCACAAAATATAACAAAAAAGCTTCATTATATTATTTTATTCCGCAAAATATATTTGTTACAAATCAATTTTAAAATGCAATTCCCACTTGCGCTACCGCTTTACACATATAAATTCCCTTCCCTCTACACTTCCAACAATATATTATCGTAATATACATATTCACTAAAATTATATTTCTTCTAAATAATAATCATAAGATTATTCTGTTTATCCCGCATTAACTGCCCGTAACAACCCGATTGGGGATGCCTCATAATCAATGGAGGATGAAGAAAATTCCTACTGATTCAAGTTTCACTTTATTTATGTGAATTTCTACTCAACTCCCTATACAAATAAGCATTTCATTTTGTACTCTTTCAAATTTATGCTAGAGTTATAGAAAGGAGATGAATAAATATGAGTTTATTAAATAATGGTTTAACTTTTCTTCATTTTGATGAAACGTATCGA
Organism: Bacillus cytotoxicus NVH 391-98; assembly: GCF_000017425.1. Taxonomy (GTDB): domain Bacteria; phylum Bacillota; class Bacilli; order Bacillales; family Bacillaceae_G; genus Bacillus_A; species Bacillus_A cytotoxicus. The sequence continues at coordinate 1,894,802 of NC_009674.1, read as the reverse complement.
TTACAAAATAAACTTCATTCTTATTCACATGAAGATATTGATTTTCGTCATTTGGAACATTCAAATTTATACTGTGAGAAAAGTGCATTGCAGCACATTCAAGCAAAATTACATAATCGAAAACAAAAAGGCATTACCTTTATCGGCTCTGGTAACTATCATTACGTATCATATTTACTTATTCAAGAAGTATTAAAACCTTTCACCCTCATTCTGTTTGATCATCATACAGATATGAATCTATCTCCTTCTCAAGAAAGGAATATGATTTCTTGCGGATCATGGGTTTCATTTGCATTGCGAAACAATGATATGCTTCAAAAAGTAATCATTGTCGGGCCTTCTTCGTTTCAAATCCATTCTTCCGAACATTCAAAAATAGAAATTTTTCCAGTGGAAGGTTCACATATCGTCTCTTTACATACAATCCTTTCTCATATTCAAACCGATACGATTTATATAAGTGTGGATAAAGATGTTTTAGATCCGAAAGACACTGTCACAAATTGGGATCAAGGTCACATGAAATTATCGACATTATTAAGCTATATTCGCTCCATGATTGACAAAAAAGAAGTATATGGAATTGATATTTGTGGAGAAATGCCAGTTTCACCTCCTCAAATATTTATTCCAAAATATCAAGAAGCGATTATGAAAAATGAAATGGCAAACATACAAATTTTAAACACGATTTTGCAAACATCCAAACAATACAGTTCTGTAAAGTAATACGCTAGCTATTTTAGGACGGCACTGAAAAAGTGATTACTTCGAAGAAACAACATGTATTTTATGAAAATGTTAAGAATAAAAAAGAGTCCGCCACCTCTGTATATAGTGGGTGATAGACTCCTTTTGATTATGAAGTCGACTTTTTCAGTGACCTCCTATTTTAGCACTCTTTGTTTATTATTCAATTGTTTCCATAATATGATGGAAGCAACAACAAGCATAATTGTTGTAATTACACTTCCTTCAATTCCGAACGCTCCTCCATGCAAAGCATCTGGTCCATTTGTCGTCGATCGAAAAAACGGTGTAGAAAATATAGTTGTCCCACTAACTGCAAAACCATATACATTGTACTGCGCCCAATTCCATATCGAATGCCAAGCACAAATTCCCGAAAGGCTATTATCTTTTAATACGTATAAAGCAGCAAACACACCAACTAATATAATATTTGTAATAGATAAGATGGTAACACCGGGATTTAGCAAATGTAGAAACCCAAATAAAAGAGAAGTTACCATAACGCCGATCCATATACGACTTCTAACAGATATAACCGGGAACAACCATCCTCTTACAATGATTTCTTCTGTGGCACCTTGTATGAGAAATGCAACGAAAGAACTTAAAATTCCTAATATAGCTGTAATCGTCATATGTTGCATTTGCAGCTGTACAAATCCTGTTATAACTAGGAACACAACAGGGAGAGAAATGAGTAGAAACCCTATAAACGCTCCTTTTATGTATTTTTTAAAAAATTGATTTTTCCAAAATCCAATGGATGAGAACGGTCTTTTCTCTATAAAGCGCACCCATAGAAATACAATAAAAGTTGCTCCTCCAAACGTTAAAATCATCTGTATATTAGCGTAAATCCCTTTCATAAATGTTGTTTCTGCTTTTGGTAAAAATAACATAAACAATATAAATACTTCACCAAGTATTATAAATAGAATAGATAATATAACTGCAAAAATTGGATGGACCTTCTTCTTCCCTTCTTTTGCGGCTTCAATAACTTTGTATTCAGTATGTCTCATTTTTCCACCTCCTAATACATTTTACCATTATATTACAATACGGTCACGCAGATTCCTTCTCTTTTCTTTTTCTCACAACTCTTGACATCTTAACAATTTGTTATACAAATACACTTTCTCTTCCTCCGTGATAGCAATATAAGTGATGATATCTGTCTATATGTTTCAAATTCCGATTCCTATATTTCTTCATAATCATTCCAGCACTTGCTATTTCTCACCATATGCTGTAAAATGAAATTTAAGGTTCAATGGAATAACATTCATTTCACATATTATCAAACATCCATAAGGAATGTTTTTCCTTCTTCATGGGTTTTTGATAATATGTGAATGTTTATTTTCGTCTAAATAAGACTGATCATATTATAATTTTTTTATTTTCAGGAGGCATTTGCCATGACATTAACAGGTAAAGTAAAATGGTTTAACAGCGAAAAAGGTTTCGGTTTCATCGAAGTTGAAGATGGTAACGATGTATTCGTTCATTTCTCAGCTATTACTGGCGAAGGATTTAAAACTCTTGACGAAGGTCAAGAAGTGAACTTCGAAGTTGAAGAAGGCAATCGTGGACCTCAAGCAAAAAACGTTGTAAAGTTATAATCCAAACAATAAAAAAAGGTTGTTACCAAGCACGGTTAACAACCTTTTTATATATAATTCAAATTTTTACATAAAAGGAGTGGTCATATGTATCGCAATCGCAAGAACGATGTAGCAGAAGTACCACCAGAACAAACCCCTGTTTGGGAATGTGAATCAGAGGATTGTTTAGGATGGATGAGAAAAAACTTTTCATTTGAAGAAGAGCCAAAATGCCCTTTATGTAAAAGTAATATGAAAAGCGGAGAACGATTACTACCTAAATTAGGATAATATTTACACATCCCCTCTTATCTTATGATAGGAGGGGATTTTATTTTTATAAATAATCATAATATTTTCATTTCAATTATTATTCTGGTATCCTTTAAATTAGATACTTAAAAGGAGTTGAAATGATAATGAATAAGAAAGTCCAACTTGGTAATACCGATTTATATGTCAATCCTATTGGATTTGGAACAAACGCTGTTGGAGGTCACAATCTGTATCCAAATTTAGATGAAGAAGTTGGAAAAGATTTAGTTCGAACTGCGCTACATAATGGAATTAACTTTTTGGATACAGCATACATATACGGACCTGAACGATCTGAGGAGTTAATTGGTGAAGTACTACAAGAAACAAAAAAGCGTTCAGAAGTTATTCTTGCTACAAAGGGTGCTCATAAAATAGTAGGCAATGATATTGTTTTTGATAACTCTCCTGCATTTTTAACCCGCTCTGTAGAAGATAGTTTAAAGCGCCTGAAAACAGATTATATCGATTTATACTATATTCATTTCCCTGATGACAATACACCAAAAGATGAAGCTGTCGGTGCCTTACAGCGTTTAAAAGAAGAAGGAAAAATAAGAGCAATTGGTGTATCAAATTTTTCGATTGATCAATTAAAAGAAGCTAACCAAAATGGTTATGTTGATGTATATCAAGGAGAGTATAATTTATTAAAACGAGATGCAGAAATTGATTTATTACCCTATGCGAAAGAAAATAACATTTCATTTATACCATACTTCCCTCTAGCTGCCGGTTTATTGGCTGGTAAATACAATAAAGATATGAAGTTTCATGATTTACGTGCCGATATGCCTCATTTCCAAGGTGAATCGTTTAAAGAAAATTTAGAAAAGGTAGAGAGAATCCGTCAAATTGCTCATGCAAAACAGACAGAAATAGCTCATGTAGTACTTGCTTGGTATTTAACAAGAGATTCCATTGACGCTTTAATACCAGGTGCAAAAAGAGTCGATCAAATACTTGATAATTTAAAAACATTAGATATCCATCTAACAGACGACGAAATTCGTCAAATAGATCTTCTATTTAAAGTAAAGTAATAATCTTCTTGGACTTTTCCTACACGTTTCTTCCAATAACTAAAAAACCGGTGGAGAAAATAGATTATCTCCACCGGTTTTGTTATTTTTTTATTCTTTTCCTTCATCCGCTTATTTAAGAAGATTGTAAGGCATGACAATGTGCAGCGTCATAAAGAAACAAACCCTCTTAGCGATGAGAGGGTTTGTTTCTTTATGCTTACTTTGAGCAATTATGTAATGCTTTTATAATTTGACTTGCTGTTTGTTTTCCGTTTCCTATACAAGCTCCAATACCTACACCGTAATAAGAAGCTCCAGCTACATAAATATTCGGAACAATTTTTACTAATTTTTCATTTAAAGATTGAACTGCTTGATTATGCTCTAAATGATAATTTGGCATTAAGCCATCCCAATTTGTAACTTCAACTACTTGTGGTTTCCCCTGAATTCCAAGACTTTTTTCAATATCCGTTAAAGCAATTTGAAGACGTTCTTCTTCACTACTATGTTTCATTTTTTCGTAATTTGCGTTTGAACTTTTATAAAACATTCTCACTAGTAAATTTTGCTTTTCTGACGTGTGTTTCCATTTTCTACTTGTCCAAGTACAAGCATCACATTGTAAATTTCCGTTTTCCGAAACAATAAAGCCAGTTCCATCTGCCGGTAATTGATGATCAGGTATATCAAACCCTAAATAAATACTTACAAGCGATGAGTTCTTAAATTTATCAAATTCATCGTCCAAATCACGAGAATGTAAAATTGTTTGTGCAACATCATGTGGAACAGCTAGCACGACACAATCTGCTTTTACTGTTTCTCCATTCACAAAAGAAACTTCATATCCATCATCGTTTTTACTTATATTTGTTGTTAGCATTCCTTTTCGTATTTCCGTATCACTTAATGTCTCTTCTAACCGATGAATAATTGTAGATAATCCGTTTTTAAATGATACAAACTTTTTATTTCCAGCCGCCTGAAATTGTTTTTTATTTACTTCAAATCCTTTTATAATACTGCCGTACTTATTTTTATAGTCCACTAAATATGGCAATGTAGATGCCATCGTAAGTTCATGTAATTTGCCAGAATATACACCCGAAAGCACAGGAGCAATTTGCTTTTCCACTAACTCTTTTCCTAAAAAGCTTTCCAAAAATAAAGCAAGCGATGTCTCTTTTGTGAAACTTTTATTTTTCGTAATAAAGTCTTTTAGCGCAGTGATCTTCCCTTTTGCAGAAACTAATGTACTGTGAAATAATGATTCTACACTTGTTGGGATTCCAAATACAGTATCAGCGGGAATTGGATGTAACATATTATCTGAATAAATGTAAGAAATTCCTGTTTCGTTATAAACCATCTCCTCTTCTAAATTCAATTCTTTTATAAGAGGAATAACATGTTCATTTCGTGCAACCATAGAGTCTGCCCCTGTCTCCATAATAAAACCATGCTTTTTCACACTATGAATTTTCCCGCCTAAATATTTCTCTTTTTCCACTAGGATTAAATTTAAATCTAGATTGTAATCCTTTTTCATTCTTTCTAAGTAAAACATTGTGGAGAGGCCTGTAATACCTCCACCTATAACAAGAACTGTTTTCATGTCAACTAAGCTCCTAACCGATACTACAAATTATTAAATTCTTTTATTATTATACCCAAAAATTAGTTCTCTCGACTAGCAGCTTTCACACTCTGTAAGAATTTAGACAATATATTTGAATATACATCAGGCTGATCCCGATGAACGAGATGACTTGCAAAAGGAATAACCGCAATATAAATTGCGGGATTTAATTCTTTAAATGTCATAGCGGCGGTAACTTCAGCTTTTGATTCTCCCCCTACTATACATAACGATGGCACTTGTAAACTTGAAACTTCCCTCGTTTCAGAAAATGGATACCAATCCTCTTCATTCCATGATTCGATTAATGCTTTCCAATCACTATTTACATGGATTTGATTCATATAATTTACAATCTCTTCATTTTCGAATAACATTTTATGTCTAATTGCTTCTTCCTTTTGATCTTCATCCCAGTTTTCTGTTTTCATCGGAAAAATCCCAGAAAAAGTTAATGATTTTACTTTCTCCGGATACTTTTTGGCAAATAAAAGTGCAACTAACCCGCCAATTGAAACTCCTGCGATATGACAACGGTTCACTTGTAAAAATTCTAAAGTATCTCTTATATCGTCTGGACATTGAGAAAAGTAATTTTTTATGGAACCCCCTGTTTTCCCATGGCCTCTTAAATCCGGTCGAATTATTTTATAACTTTCTTTTTTAAAAAACTCAGTCTGTTCTTCAAACTCTGTTAATCCTGTCATACCGCCAGAATGCAGAAATACAATTGGTTCGCCAGCCCCTGAAATATTCGCATGTAATATCACCTCTACTCCCCCTTAAAATAAATGAAATATTCTGCTAAATAAAAATATATCAAAAATATTCGATAATTTTTATCTCATCTTCTTCATACATGTCTTCATCTCAAAAACATAATCCAATTTATTAGTTTATCAATTTCTTGACTCACTTCTAATACTTTTTCATGTTGAAAACCATAGTTCGCAACAAGCATAACGAGTTCTTCTTTTTTTAGGTCAATCATTTCCTCTATTCTTCTCAGCTCCATATCGCAATACTCGCTCCAATTTTAAAAGTTATGTATCTTAGTATAGACTACTTACATAATAAGTAAAACCCTCATGTTTCTGTAAATCTTACATATGTAAGAAAAAACAAATAAATATCTCTTATTTAAGCGAAAGGTAAAACATTACAAAAAAGATTGACTCTACAAAAAATGAATTGTATATTTGTATTAGGTAAAAAATATTTACCTAATACAAAATAATGACACACGCGCATAATTTATTTAGGTAGTTCAAGATTTCCATCATGTTATTCCTATGTAGCCCGAAACCATAAGGGCTACTCCCCATCATTCTAAATTGTAAAGGCTCCACTTTCTTTCAAATGGAGCCCTTCTTTTTTAGATAACACGAACTTTCTTCACGTTTTGTTCTGTTGAATAATAGTAACTTCGCTTTGACTTTTTCATATATTCCTGAACTACATTGATGTGAAAACTAATTCAGAACCATATTGATGAATCCAGCGCATAATGGTTGTATGAGCAATAAATAGCCCGCGTTCTTCCATCATTTCGACTACCTCACGAAAACTTAGGTTGTATCGTAAATCCCTTCTTACAATTAGTCAAGTAGTTTTTATTTACTAGAGCGGGTTTTTATATTTTGTACAAGCATCCTACCGTTTAGCGAATAGAATATATAAACATTTCAAAGAAAGGAGAATGACATACGCATGGCTGATTATTTTTATAAAGATGGTAAAAAGTATTATAAAAAACAAAACCAGCAAAAAAACAATAATTGTTCTATTGCAACACACATTATATCCGGTGCCGGAATTAACCTAAACGGAAATATTCTACTAGATGTTAACATACCACCTAACTCTACAATAACGGCTTTTGAAGACTTTACTAGCAATCACAATAAAGCATTACTTCAGTTTTTTGTTACTGGTGGTACTCCTCCTATAACAGTATCAATCTTCACAAGAAGTTCTTCAACACCAATTACTGCTACTCTACAAGCTCTTGATACAAGAATATTTCAAGTAGAGGATATCCAACGACTCCAACTCACAAATGCTTCCAATACAGGGGGCGGTATCGGTATGTATATCGAAAAAACATTTTGTATTTGCTGTAATAACCAAAACAGCTCTTGTGATGAATATTACCGTGAAGCCGATTTTTTTTGTTAGACTAAATCACTTAGAAGAATCCTATTTAAGTAGGGTTCTTTTTTATTAATTTCCCAAAATGACATATACAATTTAGATAGCAAATAGCATTTCCAATCATCGAAAGTAGGCAAAGAGAGCTTATCCATTTGTATCTTATCAGGAATGGAAAGATGCAAGTTGTGCTACGTAATCATTCCATTTACTTATGTTTTCTCCTATAACATATACTGTTCTACATAAAAAAGAAACGCTTCCTCACTTTCAACAGTACATACAACATCAATATACGAATATGGCTCTATTAACTTTTTTCCCATTATTCCTTGATAATTTGCACCGCAAAAAATAATGTGTAAATTAAACTGATTCTTTAACCTTCTAGCTATAGATAATGCTCCCATATTCTGCTGAAACATCGTAGATATGCCTATATCCCATGGCATGTTTATCCAATCATCTAGAGCTCTTTCAGCATGAAAAATTCCTTCTTTGAGAATACCTCTTAAATAATTGAGATTACGCCAAGGACTAGGAGTCGTCCTTGGGCGTTCTGCAATATAATCAACAAACTTTTCCAACTCTTGATCAGTTGAACGATCATAAACGAAATTAGAAAAAATCCTAATCCAAAGTACATTTCCATTAAAATACCGCCAGATAACAACCCTATTAATTGAACAAAGTTCCTCCCTGTACTTAAATCCGCATTCGCTTTCCGTAATTCGTCACTAATAGTTGGAATAAAGCTTTGAAGTGCAGCTTCAAAACCTCCTGCAAAAAACATATTTAATCCCACTAAGAGAGAAAGTAGAATAACGTTTTGGCTTCCTAATATCGCCAATAACCAGAAAGCTAACATCACAAATCCTCTTAACAAATCTGTACAAATAATAATTTTTCTACTACCAAATATATTTACTAATGGTGCAAATACGATAGATCCAATCATCCTAGAGACTACAGCTGTAGAAACTGCCCCCGTTACCCCCCATATTCCATTGCTCTGTAATGCAAACCAAACCATAGTAATAGAAAATACGTAATCTCCAAAAAAAGAAATAGTTCTAGAGAGCCAAAATACCTTATATTGATTCAATCAAATTTCTCCCTTCTATACTTCTCTTAAATTTGATTTCATAAGGTTCAAAAAATACTAGGTGTGATATCGTTAACATAAAGTGAAACTTTAATCAGTGGTTTTTTTTCATCCTCCACTGATTATGAGCCCTCACCAATCGGGCTGTTACGGGCAGCCCTACTCCCACCTATCTTCCTTGCTTCTCTTTTTGAATCTTGAGAGGCAATCTTACTGCCCTAAAATAGCGGGATAAACAAACGACTATTCGAATAAAATCATTGAATTATCCTTTAAATGGTATATAAAATATTATAATATCTTTTAAATTATTATATATTTTTCATATAATAATTTAAAAGATATCGGAAAGTAAGTTGAACGAACTAACACCCTCCTCTCTCTTTTCTGACAAACTACTACCGTAGAATAACAATCATGTCTTAGTTCATTTCCGATCCAATCATCCGATATCCTTCTTGACAAAAGGAAATGTCCCCTTTTCTGTGCCGTATGCAATATCTAATATTCATATCTTTTTGAATTCTTACTCTCTCAGCTCCTGAAAGTGAAAATGATAGATCTAATAAACTCCATTTTATTTTGTACAATACATCCCTCATCTCTTTTTGAGTGAAAACAATATACAAATTATACGAAATAAATATTTCTCTATAACCTTTAAAATTAGTTGGACTAATCTCTTTTCGATTATCGTAAGTTAAAATGAAGTGAAAAAATGAGGAGTGATACGATGGAACGATTATGGATTCCAATAATCGTGACATTTTTTTCATTTGGTGGTTTATTACTAGGTGGTGCTGTTGGTGTGATGACACGTCAGTTTATAGCGGAAAAGATGCATCATTTATACGCACTATGCGGTGGCATTTTACTTGGGTTATTATCAATTGAAATTATTCCAGAAACTTTTTCAAATTACAAAGCGGTGAGTCCCATACTTGGAATTGTCATTAGCATTTTACTTATGAGCCTATTCGATCATCATTATCACCATTCCATTATACATACAAAAAACCAACAAGCATGGCAAACTTTTTTATTTTTATCTTTTGCCATTTTTATTCATAATGTACCGAGCGGATTTGCCCTTGGGTCTGCCTTTATCAATCATAACGAGTCTGCTATTCCTTTTTTACTTGCAGTTATAATCCATCATATTCCAGAAGGATTAGCCTTAATTATCCCGTTTTTGTTTACAAAACATACGTATATTTCGTTTCTACTTGTCATTTTCTTACTTTCTATGATTCTCGGTACAGGAACGATCTTCGGTATTATAATGGAAGGAAAAGCAGCTCATTTACAAGGACTAGTTATGGGAAGTGCAATCGGTTCATTAGGATATGTTACCATACACGAAATGCTAGGCAAAGCTGTAAAAAATCTTTCTCCTATCTCCTTTCTTTTCTGGTCTATCAGCGGCGTTTTATTTATCACATTCTTTACAGGACATCATTAATTTCATTATGATTTATTCAAATTCATCACGAAAAAGGCTTATTTCCTTTATTGCTCAAAGATAAAAGTAAAAAGATAGATAAAAACAAAATGTTTTTATCTATCTTTTTACTTATTCATTTCTATTTTTAATTTCTATCTGTAAGTTCTCTATAAACTCATGTAGTGATACAACTTCTGAGTTCTCTTCACCATATTTACGTACATTTACAGATGCATTCTCCATTTCCTTATCTCCGATGACCAGAACATATGGTATTTTCTGTATTTGAGCGTCCCGGATTTTATATCCTAGTTTTTCATTACGAATATCCCGTTCTACTCGTATATCAACCTGTTTGAATTTATCTTCAATCTCTTTTGTATATGAATCGTGTACTAGATTTGAAACTGGGATTACTTTTACTTGAATAGGAGCTAGCCATGCCGGAAAGGCTCCTCCAAAATGTTCAATTAATATTGCTAGGAAACGATCAAACGATCCTAATACAGCACGGTGAATCACGACTGGTCGTCTCTTTTCATTTTTCTCATCGATATAGTGTAAATCAAATTTCTCAGGCATTTGAAAATCTAATTGAACTGTTCCACATTGATGACTTCTTTTTAAAGCATCCTTAATATGAAAATCAATTTTTGGTCCATAAAAAGCACCATCTCCTTCATTAATTCTATAATTATATTGTAAAGATTTCAGTACGTTTTCAAGAGCAGCTTCTGCTTGATTCCATAGTTCATCATCCCCCATTGAATTTTCAGGTCTTGTTGATAACTCAATTTCATATTCAAATCCAAATGTTCTATAGACATAATCGATTTGTTTTAATACTGATTGTATTTCACTCTCTATCTGTTCAGCTGTCACATAAATATGTGCATCATCCTGACAAAATGTACGTACTCTTAATAAACCATTTAATGCACCACTAAACTCATGGCGATGAACTTGGCCAAACTCACACATTCGAATTGGTAAATCACGATATGACCGAAGTTTATGCTTAAATATAAGCATATGTCCTGGACAATTCATTGGTTTTAATGCAAAGCTTTTATGGTCTACCTCTGAAAAATACATATTATCTTTATAATGATCCCAATGTCCTGATTTTTCCCATAGCTCTTGATTCATCATAAGAGGAGTACGTACCTCTTGATAATCATATGCTTGTTGAATTTCTCTTAAAAATCCTTCTAACTCATTTCGAATGATTTGCCCTTTCGGTAAATAAAATGGCATTCCCGGTGCTTCTTCAGAGAACATAAATAATTCTAGTTCATTTCCAAGTTTACGATGATTTCTCTTAGCCGCTTCTTCTACAAAATGCAAATATTTTTTTAATTCTTTTTGGGAGGAAAACGCAACGCCGTATACACGCTGCAATACTTGATTATTGCTATCTCCGCGCCAATATGCTCCAGAAACATGAGTTAATTGAAATGCTTTTAAATATCCAGTAGATGGTAAATGTGGACCGCGGCATAAATCTACAAATTCTCCTTGTTTATACATTGTTATAACTTCTCCTTCAGGTATTGCTTCTAAAAGTTCTAACTTTAAATGGTCGTCCGCTTCTTTAAAAAACTTCTCTGCCGCTTCTCTACTTATTTCAATCCTTTCGATATTTAAATTTTCATGTATGATATTCTTCATTTCTTTTTCAATTATCGGAAAATCCTCAACAGTTATACTACTTGAAAGATCTAAATCATAATAAAAACCATTTTCAATCACAGGTCCTACCCCAAGTTTGACATTGCCATAAATTCTTTTTACAGCTTGTGCTAATATATGTGCAGCAGTATGCCTTGCTATGTTTACCCCTTCTTCTGAATCGATAGAAATAATTTCAACTTTTGCATCATTCTCAAGCTTACGGCGTAAATCAAATAGTTGATCATTCACTTTCCCGGCTACTGCTTTCTTTTTCAAACTAGAACGAATGGATGCCGCTATTTCTTCTAAAGTAATTCCTTTTCTATATTCTTTTTTGCTTCCATCTGGAAAAATAATACTGATCATCTGTTCACTCATTTTCATCGCTCCATTTCTTTTATAAAAAAAGCACACTCATCCCTATACATATAGGGACGAGCGTGCTTGTACCCGTGGTTCCACCCAGCTTCCCATTATATACAATATACAATGGCTTCTTTTGCGATAACGTCGCTGACACGGCACTAGATACTTTTCTTTTCCCCAGTGCAGCTCGAAGGTGGTAAGTTATTTCACTGCGTTAGGAAGTTCTCAGCTATTCTTCCCTCTCTGTATAACCGTTTTAAATAACTCGTGTCCTTTTCTTTGCTTGTCGTGATATAAAATTTTAAAAATAAAAAAAGCATATTCATCCCTGAAATTAGGGACGAATATGCTTAATATCCGTGGTTCCACCCAGATTCCCATTATATAAAAATATACAATGGCTTCTTTTGCAGTAACGTCGCTGACACGGCACTAGATACTTTTCTTTTCCCCAGTGCAGCTCGAAGGTGGTAAGTTATTTCACTGCGTTAGGAAGTTCTCAGCTATTCTTCCTTCTCTGTATAACCGTTTTAAATAACTCGTGTCCTTTTCTTTGCTTTTAGATTCATATCCATTAATTGCTATTAACTATATCTTATTCAAAATTTTTTTGCAAGTATTTTAAAATAAAAAAATTATTTTTTTATTCCTGACTCTGCACTTTTATTATGAACTAATAAGCCATTCTTTTATATATTCAACTTTTTTCCCTTGTACATGTTCTACATCTAATGATACATTTGCCTGTTCATATAACGTTGGAAAAATTTCATTCATGTAAAAGCGATGTGATTTTTCATCTTTCCAAAAAGAAAGTACAATATAGCGATTTGCATTTTTCAATGATCTTCCTACAACACCGCCTAACATCCCTGCTGTTTCTCTCATCCCTTCATTCCAAATCGTTCGTTGTACATGTAAAAACTGTTCTTCCTTTCCACGTTTCACATCACAAATTGCAGTTCTAATAAACGTACCTTTTGCAATTGCCTTCGTGATTGATGAAGCCTTTATATGAAATAAAGTTTCATATAGTTCAATATCACAAGTTATGTACGTTTCCTGTTGATTGCTATTGTTAAAAATGGAATCGTGTATTTCATCCATAAAGGTTTGATATGTACTCATATTCTCCCAAAGAGTAAATATACAAGCTTCTTCTTGATCCCATCCCCCACATTGACCAAGAAATCCATTCACATTTCGCAAATCCCTCCATCTTTCTTGCGCTTTTGAAAACAAACTCATTTTCTCTTTTTCGACTTGACAAAATATTGTTTTTAACAGCATTTCATTCTCTCCTAACAAATCTACTAGTAAAACCGAATCAAGTTTACATAATATAATTATAATTGATTAAAATATTTTACAGCAGGATATATATATTATAAATCGAAATTTTCAGATGATGATAGCAATATGAACTAGATAATTCAACTTTTGTCTTAGTACGAAATCTTTCTACGTCGACAAAATATGACAAAAAGAAAATGTATAACTTGTTATGATAGATAAGATATTTTGATACTTCACCTTACTGGAGGAATATACATCATGAAAGAGTTATTCGATCGAAAATGGTGGGTAGTGCTTTTTAGTGCGGTCATCATTACAGGCACAATTTCTTTTATTACATTCAGCTACAATTCAGAGAAAAAACTTCAACAGGATACAAAAGAATCCCTTGACAAATCTACTTATCAAAAAGAATTAAAATCGCACATTGATTTGTTAAATGCAAAATATGATCAAATTGTAGCCAAGGAATGGCTCCCTGCCTGGGACATTATAAATGGGAACAAAAATAATGTAAATAAAGCCGAATTAATAGAAAAAATGAATCAGATTAGCAATGATTTTAGCGAACTCTCAAGTCAAATGGAGAATTTTAAGGCAGAGAAAAAACTACAAGATACAGATTTGAAGAAAAAAATGAATCATTTTCGAATCGCATTTATCGCGGCTTCAAATTATATGAAAAATGCTGCATCTTCAGTTTCTGAAGATTTAAGTGATGGTACACCTTTAAATGAAATTTCCCAAAATACACTTCATCCTTTAGGTCTTGCTGATCAAAATATGGTAATGGCATTATCTACTTTAAGTGAAATCAACAACTTATTCGGAATCACAAAAAAATAATTTGTTCCGCTTTGAAAAGTTCCTTTCTTCTATTCCACTTGAATCTAAATTTTAAAAACTAAAGGCTGTCCCCAAAGTTATCCTTTTAGGACAGCCTCCTCATAAAACGAACTCGATCGAATATATGTATGTAAATCTTAATTTCCAGTTTGTTCATATGGCATTTATCTGATCACAGATAGTTGTTGTTTCTGAAATTCTGTTTTTTCATCCGCTTTCGCAATTCCTATTTTTTCTATCGTTTTCTTTTTTATAGATTTATATTTTACATATGTGTTGAATTCTGTTTCAAAAGGAAATGGCGCGACTCGAATCGTTTTTTTATCTACCCATTCCGCTTGTAGTAACTCATTTGCTTCTCTATTAAATATTTCAGTCCCCTCAAATCCACCTTTAAATAAAGCTACTTCCTCTTGTTTTGAGGCACCGGGATGATTCATACAAACATATAAAGACAATTCATCACAAAACTTCAATAATCTATAATGCTTATCAAACATCATATACTGTCCTTTTGTTAACGTTTTCAAAAGTTGTTTTTGACGGTCTAATTCTTTTTGATAGAAATTCACCATCTCGTTATCTTCCTGATTGAGAGGAAATGAAATAAAATGTTTACTACAAAGTACAGCTCCATATGTATTACTTTTGGCAATCTCATTAAGTCCTAACGTGTAAAAAACAAATCGTAAAGAACTTGGACAGTCCATAAAAGTATATGGTGCATTTGTAGCATCATTCCAAATTGGCGTCTTATCCAATCTTATCCATCCCCTATCATGTTCATAAATCGCATCAATACATTCTTTTAAATATAAAGTATTTTCAAAGAAATCTTTTTTTATATGTTTCGCAAATTCTCCCGCTAGAAAACCATGATCATGTTGGCGAATCAATACAAATTCTTCTTTTTGATTACGAATAATCATAGACTTACTCCCCCTCTTCATTCCACTTTATTTACTTTCCGCGATTAAAATAAATTCTTAGTCCTTAGCAGGGATTTCATCTCTTACAACGAAATTAAGTAACAGTATGATATGATCCTACTAATTCATTCTATAAGTGAATCCTTTTCTATTCTTACTATTCATTATACTAGTAATCACACGCAAAATAATTCTTTTATGAGGTGAAAAAATGAACAAAACGGAATTAATCAAAAATGTAGCACAGTCAGCTGATATCTCTCAAAAGGATGCCTCAGTAGCTGTTCAATCTGTATTTGACACAATTACGAATGCTTTACAAAACGGAGACAAAGTACAACTAATTGGATTCGGAACATTTGAAGTACGGGAAAGAGCAGCTCGAACTGGACGCAATCCTCAAACAGGGGAAGAAATCCAAATTGCAGCTGGAAAAGTTCCTGCCTTCAAAGCAGGAAAAGAATTAAAAGAAGCTGTAAAATAAGAAGAAACTTGATCTATTCTATCCAAAAAAGAAAAGAACAGAATTTTTATCTATATACAGAAACGAAAAGAAGATGACCATTTATGTATGAAATGATCATCTTCTTTTTTATTTCTAATCGATCTGCCAATAACATATTGAAATTCCCTTTTTCAACGGGACAAATTCATTCAAAAATTCTCTTATCATGCGGGGGAATTGTATGGAATTAAGAAGTAAATGTTCTCTCTTTAGCATCCTTTTCTTTACACTCCATAACTTCATATATATGTTTTGCATGAAATACTTCACAAATATAAAATAAGCATTTGCATTTACTTACAATTTGATATTTTCTAGTTGGATATATATGTGATTCTACTGAACATCCATCAAATAATTCAAGGATATGTCCTGACGGCTGGTAACCTTGATATAGAATATTTTTTCTTGTATCTAGCTGTCTCACTAATTCTTCAACAGGGATACATTCATTTTCTAATTCTTTCTTTACATGTCTCGGCAAAAGTGATGTATCAGCAAATACGAGTCTTTCAGATAATACCTTTCCTTTGTAAGAAATAGAAGACACACGATAAAGACATGTTCCATTATGATCAAAAAAGTTTTTCACTTCTTTTGGAATATATTCCCTCTCCAACATTTCTTGTTCAATCACATGAAACTGAACGCTGTCTTGAATGATGTTTTCTAACGTTTCCATTGATGATTTTTCATAAGAAAACACGATATCTTTTATGGCTTTTGCGGCTGTCATATCAGCAGCTTCGTTTCTTTTACTTTCCGTTACTAACACGACCAACACCTCTTTTATCTTTCTGAACTTTTGTATATTGGCAATCTCTCTTCTTCGTAAAAATAGAGAAGAGACCTAGCATTTCGCTGTTGAAACTCTGTTATTTCTTTATTTAACACTGCCAATGATGCGATGTATCCAAAACCTAATTGTACCTCCATCATGACTGTATTTTCTAAGAGTGATGATTTTTCCTTAAAAACAAGTAGTTTAGGAGCATCATTTGGTGCTGAGACCGTAAGATGAGTTGGCGAGATCATCAGTCCTTCTCCAGTAGCCTTTAGTACAGCTTCCTTCCGTGTCCAATACGTTAAGAACCCTGCAATCTTTTTTTCATCTGGCAATTGCATAACGTGCATCATTTCCGTATCTGTTAATACACCTGTCGCCATATTCATAACATCAATATTCGGCGTTATTTGTTCAATATCTATCCCAACAGGCGCAGAGGCTGTAAATGCTACGACAACATACTCCCCAGAATGCGATACGGATAATTGCGGCATACCATCTGGTAATTGCGGCCTTCCATGTGCTAACTTACAAACTGGACACATCCGATCTATTGGTACTTGAAGCGGAGACACACTCAGATGTTTTCCAAGTACGAGACGACTAATTACACAACCGATTACAAAGCGGGCGCGGTCCGCTGCATGATGAAACGAATTTGCCTTTTTGCGTTCCTCTTCATTTAATAAATGAAAATGCCATGGTTGTAAGTCTGATATTTGTGCCCACCATATTTGACAGTTACGCTGATGAAGTTTCGGAATGAAATCTCCATCCTTCCAAGCTATCACTAGCATCCCCCCTTTATATCCTCTACAATCTCTTCACTCCCTTGCCGCTTTTTTATTTCATTGTATAGATGTTTGTTCTCCTTTTTTGCTTACGCTCTCATCGCGAATACGTAATGCAAATAATAATGCGATAAACAAAAAGCCAGCTGCGGTACATAAAGCAATTTGATAAGCTGTAATATTGATTTGTCCAACTACCATTTCACCTGCAATATAACTTTCCAGCGCTAACATACTAGCAAGAATCGCAACACCTATTGCAGAACCTAAGCGATTTTGTACATGAAATATCGTTGTAGCCCTTCCTATAGAAGATGACTGAATATGCTGAAAAGCAGAAAATTGTACCGCCCCGACAGAATGTCCTAAGAAGAAACCTATTCCAAACAATAGTAGACGAATGAGCCACGGGTTTGTTTCATTCGTTACAAAGCTTAACAAAACGAATAAAATAGCCGCACATAGTAAACCGATAGAAATGAG
Source organism: Bacillus cytotoxicus NVH 391-98 (assembly GCF_000017425.1). GTDB lineage: Bacteria > Bacillota > Bacilli > Bacillales > Bacillaceae_G > Bacillus_A > Bacillus_A cytotoxicus. The sequence continues at coordinate 1,877,080 of NC_009674.1, read as the reverse complement.
TCTTCGCGACCCTATTTTTCTATAAGACCATGGTACGATTTGTGATGAAATCATTAATCCAATTGCCTCTGGAAATGTCGTCAAACCCGTTTCTAATGCTGATGCATGTCCTATATTTTGATACATAAGTGGAAATATAAATAACATACCAAGTAATCCCGCTGCCGATAAAAATGAAATGATGCTCATATTTCGAAATAGGTGTTCCTTTAATAAACGTAAATCTAACATTGAGTGTTTTACTCGAAGTTCGACAATAATAAATAAGGTGATACAGAAAATTCCACCTATTCCAGTTCCGATAACATCGAAAGACATCCAGCCTTTTGATGGCCCTTGACTTAAAGAATATACTAGCATCGTAAAACCAGGTGCTGAAAGAATAAAACCTAATAAGTCTAATCTTCCAGCGTCTGTTTCTATATGTTCTACAAGAAACAGCATGCCAAATATAAATGCAATCATCCCGAACGGTACATTTATATAAAACGCCCAGCGCCAAGATAAATGCTCTACAAAAAAACCACTGATAATGGGGCCAACTGCTGGTGCAACAGCAATTGGCAACACAATAAATCGTGAAATTTTCGGCCTCTCTGCAGGTGAAAACGTTCGAAATAACATCGCCATTCCTACTGGTGTCAAAAGTCCTCCACCAACCCCTTGAATCATCCGAAATATATTTAAAGTTGTAATGCTATTTGCAATACCACATAATGCAGAAGCAACTGTAAATACGGAAAGAGCAATTAAAAAAATTCGTTTTGTTCCAAAGCGATCACCGAGCCATCCAGAAATAGGTAAAAATATAGCGAGACTAATCAAATACCCTACATTAACTGTCCCCATGGCTGAAGGTGGTACTTGTAACTCTTGACTAATCGTCTGAAGCGCGACATTCACAATCGTTGCATCCATGGAAGCCATAAACATCGCTATAATATATACAACAGTAACAACCATTTTTGGATTCATTCTTACTTCCCTACTGATACATATTCAAGTTGATGAAGACGCTTTGGCATCATATCCGTCCAGTGTAATTCAATATATGTTAGACAAGCTTGCCTACTATCATTGTCATGCACAACGCTCCAACCAGCTGGTACATCAAGAAAAGCCGGCCAGACAGAATGCTGGCCTTCTTCATTTATTAACACTTTATACATATCATTATCATTTTCAAATGGATTCGTCATATATGATTACTCCTTTCTTTTCTTGTAATCTATTCGCTAAAACTTTTCCAATTTCAGCAAGTGGTTCCGGCTGACATAAATCTTTATGCCGGCAGTCAATATCATATTGTTCTATTTCCCCTTCTATATAGCTAGACCACGTGTCCGGTGAAATAGGATCAAACCATTCTGGTATCATTGTCGATCTGAAAAAGATAAGATTCCCTTTAAATTTCTTTGGAACATATTTTCCTAATAGAGTAACAGAATTCACATATGTTTCTTTTAAATTCAAAATGGTTGTCTTTTCTAGGCTGGCTAATGCACTTCCATCCTTATGAAGAATTTCAATGGCACTTTCCATATTAAGTGGTTTCCCATCCATATGATCTGGATCATAACCACCTAAAGCTAACAATGCGATAAGTGCCTCTTCTTCAGTAGGCGCCTCTGTATTTGGTAAGAAATGCCCCGGATACGAATCAAGCATCACAAGCATTTCAACTTCTTCGCCTTCACTTTGTAAATGCGTCGCCATTGCATGAACAACATTTCCTCCAAGCGACCATCCTAATAATCTATATGGACCATGCGGTTGCACTTCACGAACATGTATAAGGTAATCCGTAGCCATTTCCTCTAATGTTTTTGGAAGCTTTTCTTTTTTGGAGATACCGCGTGCTTGTAACCCATAAATTGGATACTCTTTTCCTACAGATTTCATTAATCCTGCATAACACCAGCTCAGTCCTCCCGCTGGATGAACACAAAATATCGGCAATTCTTCCCCGCTTGTTCGTAAAGGTAACATGACATCTAACGCACTTTGATTCGTTCCCATATCAAGTCTTTCCGCAAGAGCGGAAACTGTCGGCGCTGTAAATAAATGACCGATATTTATTTCTATACCTAACGCCTCTCTAATACGGCTCATTAGCTTTACAGCAAGCAATGAATGTCCGCCGAGTTCAAAGAAACTATCGTCAATTCCAATTCGAGGCACTTGTAACACTTCTGTAAATATGTCACATAATAGTTCCTCTTTCGGTGTTCTTGGTCCTCGGATTCTATTCGATACTGTAAATTGCGGAGCTGGTAACGCTTTTCGATCTAACTTTCCATTTGGAGTTAATGGTAACTGATCGATTACAACAAAAGTGGATGGCACCATATAATCTGGTAGACTCTTCCCGACATATTGACGCATATGAACTGTTTCTATCTGTATTTGTGGTGACAGAACGATGTATGCAACTAACCGTTTATCACCTGGCTGATCTTCCCTCACAATAACAGCGGCTTGTTCTACCTGTGGATGTTGCATAATTGTAGCTTCAATTTCCCCAAGTTCAATGCGGAAACCGCGAATTTTAATTTGGTGATCTGCCCGACCTATGTAATCTAATGTTCCATCTTGCCTCCAGCGCGCCAAGTCCCCAGTGCGATACATGCGAGTCCCTGGCTCTCCGTATGGATTTGCTATAAATCGCTCTGCCGTTAATCCAGCGCGCCCTAAATATCCATGTGCAAGCCCTGCTCCAGCCACATACATTTCCCCGATAACTCCAGGTGGTACAGGCTGCAAATAAGAATCTAATACGTAAACTTTCAAATCTGGTATACTACATCCAATTAAGCTATTTGCTCGTAAGGATACTATATTTTGATCCAGTTCCATATAACTTACATGTACAGTTGTTTCCGTAATCCCATACATATTAATGAGCTTTGGTGCATGCTCTTTATGACGGCTGTACCAATCTTCTAGGCGGCTTAATTCTAGTGCCTCCCCGCCAAAAATGATATAGCGTAAAGAAAGCTGTTTGCCTAATTCTATGTTTTCGCGATCCGCCTGCATCAGTTGATAAAATGCGGACGGTGTCTGGTTTAAAACAGTTACTCTCTCCTTAACAAGAAGATGTAAAAATTCCTGAGGTGAACGACTGACCGTATGCGGTACAACGACAAGCCGACCTCCATATAAAAGCGGTCCCCAAATCTCCCAAACTGAGAAATCAAATGCATAAGAATGAAACATTGTCCAAATATCTGTTTCATCAAATTGGAACCAATGATCCGTTGCACCGAATAACCTTACAACATTTTGATGCGGAATCATAACACCTTTTGGCTTTCCTGTCGAACCTGATGTATAAATAACATAAGCAAGGTGCACCGGTAATAAAGGTTGGATTCGTTCTACATCCTCAATATCCTCGGTACAATATTGATCGATCGCATTCCTTGTTTTCACATCATCAATAACAATTACATTGGTCGCTTGATACTCTATTTCAACTTCTGTACTTGTAATGATACAAACCGGCTGTGCATCACTTAACATAAATGAGATTCGATCTGCTGGATAATCAGGATCTAACGGTAAATATCCTGCTCCTGCCTTTAAAACGGCTAATAAGCTAATCATCATATCAAGTGATCGCGGCATTGCTAGCGCAACGATTTGCTCTGGCCCTACCCCTTTTGCAATTAATAAACGAGCTAACTGATTTGCCTTCTTATTTAACTGTTCATAGCTTAATGTTTTCCCCTCAAACACAACAGCAGTTGCACCCGGAGCCTTGCGAACTTGCCGCTCAAACAGTTCTGGCAACGTCACTTCAGCTGTAGTTTGAAAACCACCATTCCATTTTTTCAAAATCGTGCAATATTCTTCTTCTTCTAAAATTTCTAAACGTCCAATCTGTTTCTCTGGATTCTCTACCGCATCTTCTAACAGTCGAATAAACCGCGTTACAAATTTTTGAGCCGTCTCATATTGAAATAAATCTGTACGATATTCTAGTAAACCTTGTAATCCATTCGCGTTTCCTTCTTTAGTACTTTGCTCACTTAGTTCAATCGTCAAATCAAATTTGGCAGCGCCTACGCTCTGAATCTCAAGCGGTGTATCTACATTTGGAATATCAAATGTAGCTTCCGGTGTATTTTGAAAAGCTAGCATAATTTGAAAGAGCGGATGACTATTTCTCGAACGTACAGGGTTTAATACTTCCACAAGTCGCTCAAATGGAACATCTTGGTGTTCATAAGCAGCAAGATTTCCTTTTTTCACTCGATTTAATAGTTCTACAAAAGTCGGATCTCCTGATGTATCTGTACGTAAAACTAATGTATTTATAAATAAACCAATCATCTCACTAAGAGCATCATCATTGCGTCCAGCTACCGGACTACCAATTGGAATATCCGTTCCAGCTCCTAATCTTGTAAGTAATGCCGTAAGACCTGCTTGCATTACCATAAATAGACTCACACCATGCATGCGAGCTAGTTCTAATAAACGTTTGTGTAACCTTGAATGAATATGAAAATCTATCGTATCCCCGTGATAACTGATTTCAGCAGGACGTTGATAGTCTGCAGGCAACTCAAGTTGATCTGGTAATCCTTTTAATTTTTCTTTCCAAAAATCAATTTGTTTTGAAATCAGACTATCCTTTCTCTCTTCATTTCCTAATAGTTCTTGTTGCCAAAGAGCGTAATCAGCGTACTGCATCGGAAGAGTTTCCCACTGCACGACTTCACCTTGACAACGAGCTCTATACGAAGTAGCAAGATCTTTTGTGAATGGGCTTAAAGACCAACCATCCCCTATAATATGATGTAATAAAATAAGGAGTACATATTCATTTTTCCTAATTTCAAATAGTTCAACGCGCAGGGCAGGCTCTGTAGCTAAATGAAAGCTATATCGAACCGATTCAGCAAGCAAATCAGATAAATCCGCTTCCGTAGTCTGCGTTATCATAAGCTTAGGTTTCGCTTCCTCTATTGTGAGAATTTTCTGGTGCGGGGTTCCAAATCGATCTGGAAAGATCGTTCTGAGCGTCTCATGGCGTTCTACAATATCGTAAAACGCACCTTGTAATGCTTCTTTATTTATTTCACCAGACATACGAATCACTAACGGAATATTATATGTTGGACTTGGTCCTTCTAAACAATTCAAGAACCATAAACGGCGCTGCGAAAAGGAAAGAGGAATTTCCTTCGGACGCTTCATCTTTTTCAAAGCTGGCCTTGTACTTTTTGCACCATCTAACTGTTTCGCAAGTGCAGCAACAGTTGGCGCCTCAAATAATTTACCAATTCCTATTTCTACACCTAACATGTCCCGAATGCGTCCCATTAACCGGGATGCCAAAAGAGAATGACCGCCCATTTCAAAGAAATGATCATCTATCCCGATTCGTTTAAGGCCAAGCACTTCCGCAAAAAGATTACATAAAATTTCCTCTTTCGGGTTTCGCGGTACTCGTTCACTTGTATTTACACTGAAATCAGGTGCTGGCAGTGCTTTTCGATCAATTTTCCCATTTGGTGTTAACGGTAATTTCGACAATACGATAATAGCTGAAGGAACCATATATGCCGGTAAGTGCTCCGCTACATAAGAGCGAATGTCTGTAGAATCAGCAGATTCCCCTACAATGTAAGCAACGAGCCTTTTATCTCCTGGTTGATCTTCTCTCACAAGTACAACTGCTTGTTGAACAGCTGCATGCTGATGGAGTACTGTTTCTATTTCAGCTAACTCTATACGGAAACCGCGCATTTTAATTTGATAGTCCGCACGACCAATATATTCGAGATAACCATCTCTACGCCATTTGACAAGATCACCCGTACGGTACATCCGCGTTCCTGGTTTCCCATAAGGATTTGCCACAAATCGCTCTGCTGTTAAATCTGGTCTTCCTAAATATCCGTGAGCAAGCCCTGCTCCAGCAATATACAATTCTCCTACTACCTCTGGCGGAACCGGTTGCAAGCTGGCATCTAATACATATACTTCTGTATTCCAAATTGGTTTTCCAATGGGAGGTATGTGTGTGTTCGTACTATTCAGATGCATTACTGTAGACCAAATGGTTGTTTCTGTTGGTCCGTAAAGATTTGTAACATCACAATTTAATTCTTTTAATTTTGCTGCTAATGCATTGGGAAGTGCTTCACCACCTACGAGAGCACGTATCCCCTTTATACTTTCCGGATTATCTGTAACAAGCATTTGCCAAAGCGATGGTGTTGCTTGCATAATCGTAATTTTTTCTTTTTGTAATACTTCCGCTAAAGTAACTGAATCTTGGATTTCTTCTTTTTGCGCAATTCTAATACTTGCACCGCTTATAAGCGGGATATACATTTCTAATGCTGAGATATCAAAGGCAAAAGTTGTAACGGCTAGTAAACGATCGTTTTCCTGTAGTGAAAATGTATCCTGCATCGCTAATAAGAAATTGCTTAAACTTTCCATTGAAACAACCACACCTTTTGGTTTGCCAGTTGACCCAGACGTATAAATTGCATATGCAGGATTTAAAAGACTAGAAGCATGTCGCGTTTCTGGATTGATACAAGGATACTGTTGCAATTTTCTCTTCATTACTTCACGATCTACTACAAACGTCTCCACCTTTCGCTCATCAGGTAAATTCTCCAACACGGAAGATGTTGTAATCATGCAAATAGGATTGGCATCACTGAGTATATATTGCACTCGATCAGCTGGATACTCAGGATCTACTGGTATATATGCGGAACCAGTCTTTAGTACTGCTAACATTCCAATCAGCATGTCGACTGTCCTTGGAAATGCTAAGGCTACAAATTGTCCCGGCTGCACCCCTCGTTCTAACAAGAAATGCGCTAGCTTATTTGCTCGTTCGTTTAATTCTTGATAAGTCAGTTGCCATTCTCCGCCTACTACCGCTGTTGCACTTGGTGTTTGGTTCGCTTGCTTCTCAAATAAATTTGGCAGGCTGATACGTTCTTTTTCTACAGAAGTTTCATTCCACGCTTGTATTACTTGATAGCGTTCATTTGGAAGTACTACTTCCATCTTACCAATTGATTCAGTTGGATTCATATGTGTTAGAGTTTCTAAAAAATGCATAAATCGTTCTTTATGAGCCGTTACATCTCCTTCGCTATATACCGCAGGATTTGCATCAAAGTGAAACATGAATTCATTGTTATCAAAATGGTTATATACATGTATAGAAAGATCGTCTACAGGTCCCGCTGACAGATTGTGTTTCACTCCAAGATTTCCAGCGAAATTCAAACGATAATCAAATGGCATCACATTGATGATCGGACCAAATAATCGTTGGTTTTCTCCTAACAATTTAAGATCGCGGCGAAGTTCTTCATGACGATACTTTTGATGAAGACGTATTTCGCGTATTTCATGAGCGACTTGCTCAGCAACTTCAGCAAAGCTCATATGAGAAGATAAGGATACTCTAAGCGGAACGACATTCATCACCATACTTGGTGTATGAATGGATGCTGATCCTAAACGCCCCATCATCGGTAATCCTGAGACAATATCTTTGGCGCTTGTTAATTTATGAAGATAAATAGCAAGTGCAGCGATAATCAAGTCTGGCCAATTTACATTGCACTCCAGCGCTACTTGCTGTAATGATGTTGTTTGCAAATGCGATAAAGAAGCTGTTTGACGTAAAAATTCTTTCGATGCTTTAGATGTATGTTCAGCTAAGCTTATCACTTCTGATAAATCTTGAAATCGTTCTAACCAGAAATTGTGGTCTTTCTCAATTTGAGAAGAGTTTCGATATGCAGCATCTTCCGCTAACACTTGTTGTAAAGAACCGAATGGCTTCTCATGATACGATTGCTGATTCATTAACCTCGTATATACTTTTGCTACTTTTTGGACAAGTAACGAGAAACCGTATCCATCCATTACAATGTGATGAATACGCTGATACCAAATAAAATGATCAGATGCTACTTGGAATAATGCTTCGGTAAACAACTTGTCTTTTTGTAAATCAATTGGTATGGATATATTCTCTTTCATCCACATTTCAGCCGCACGTTTCGGATCATCTTCTGAACTGACATCGATGAAATGCATATGAAAATCTGAAGAATCAGCAATGACTTGCCATAAGCCCGCTTCATCTTCTTCAAAATGAACATGTAATGCTTCTGCTTCCATTACAACAGTACGGACTGCTAATTCAAATATTTCGGGATTCACTACCCCATGTATCTCCACATATTCAGCTGTATTATAAATTGGATTATCTGGATCAAGTTGCTGCGCAAACCACATTCCGGATTGCGCAGACGACAAAGAATAGCGAACATTTCGACAATTAGACATACTGTATGACCCCTTTATTTTGTAATCTGCAATTTACAGTACTCTTTCTTTTTGTGATGCTATCATTCGAAACCAGTCTGAAATGGTTGGGTGTTCTGCCAAATCAGCGAAAGTAACTTCTACACCAATTTGGCGCCACTTCTCTACTAAACTCATTAATCTAACAGAGTCTAATCCGCGATTTAGTAAATTTTCATCATTTGCAATATCTGCTGGGGACTCGCGCAGTAGCTGGGCGACTTGTTCACGTATCATTTGTAGTGTAATGGCTGATTCACTTTCCTCTTTTAAACGTTGGAAATCTGTTAATACTGCATTCGTTGTTGTTGTTACCGCACATCGATCGGATGCATATTGCATGGCTTGTCTATGATGATCGAATGAAAAATCGGCAACTGCATCAGCGATGAAGAAAGGTTGAATCCCATCCATAAACGCTTCACATGCTGTTAAGAGACATCCAATATGTGCATATACACCGCAAATGATTAATTGATCACGACCTTGTTCATGCAAAATTTCTAATAAATTTGTCTTTTTAAAGGCACTATATCTCCATTTTGTAAGAAAAATATCATGGTCATCAGGTGCAAGTTCATCAACAATTTTCTGTTTATATGGTCCTTCTGGAATACCAGCACCCCAAAAATCTTGTAATAACCCCCTTTGTTCCAATGTTTGTCCACCTGGCTGTGCAGTGTAAATAACGGGTACATGAAGTCCCTTACAAGTTTGTCTTATTCGCTGAATATTAGAAATGAGCTCTACTTTTGGAGATTCTTCATCACAGTACGCATCAAGAAAATATTCTTGCATGTCGTGAATAAGAAGTGCTGCACGTTTTGGATCTAGTTTCCACGTTACTTTATTCATTGGTAAATCTGATTCAGTTGGCATTTTATATATGGAGATAGCAGGAATCGCCATCTAATCACTTCCTTTCAAGTTAATTGAATATATGATGAAAACATTATGAATGAATGGTAGACTGTAATCTTTCAGCAATTGCTTTTCGTAAGTCTTTCTTACTTACTTTCCCTACACCAGTTTGCGGAAACGCTTTAACAAATTCAATTCGATCCGGAATTTTATACGCCGCAATTCCGCGTTCTCTTAAAAATGTTTTTAGCTCTCCTACGGATGGCTGTTGTCCGCGCGCGATGATGAAAGCACAAGTACGTTCTCCTAAATACTCATCAGGCATTGATACAATTGCAGCATCATGAACGGAATGGTGGGCTAACAGATGATTTTCTACCTCTTCTGCTGCTACTTTTTCCCCTCCGCGATTAATTTGATCTTTATCGCGACCTTCGACGACTAAATACCCGTTCTCATTTATTTTCACGAGATCACCTGTACGATAAAAACCATCAGGTGTAAAAGATTTCGCATTATGTTCTTCCGCTTTATAATAACCGCGAATCGTATAGGGACCACGAGTTAATAGCCTTCCCACTTCACCCGTCTTTACGTCACAGTCATTTTCATCTACGACACGTACTTCATCAAACTCTGACATAGGTCGCCCTTGCGTATGAATAATCATTTCTTCAGAATCATCAAGTCTTGTATAATTGACTAACCCTTCTGCCATGCCAAATACTTGTTGCAATGTACACCCAAATGTAGGACGTATACGTTTCGCAGCTTCTGCGCTAAACTTTGCACCTCCAACTTGCAAAACTTGAAGGCTAGATAAATCATTATGGCGCGATGCTTTTGCATCCAGCCATATCATCGCAAGCGGCGGTACAAGCGCTGTAATTGTGACGCGTTCCTTCTCAATTAAAGCAAACGCTTCATCGGGACTCCCTCCAGAAGCGAGCACAACCCTTCCCCCAGCATAAAATGTTCCGAGAGTTCCTGGTGAGCTGAGCGGGTAATTATGAGCAACCGGAAGAACAACGAGATATACACTATCCTCATTCAATCGACAAATCTCAGCGCTTACTCGTAAACTATAAATATAGTCATCGTGTGTTCTTGGAATGAGTTTCGGTAGTCCTGTTGTCCCTCCTGATAGTTGTAAGAAAGCTACATCGCTAGATTTCACTTCAGGTAAGTCAACTGGTTCTCTATATAAATCATGAATTCCAACAAACTCTTCTTCCTCACCAACAACAATGATATGCTTCAATGTCGGTACTTTTCTTTTCACGTCTCTTGCAAGATTTCGATAGTCAAATCCAAGTTGTTTATCTGCAATAATATAAGCAGTAGCTTCAGCAAATTCACAAAAATAACAAATCTCGCTACTTCGATGTGCTGGCAGAGCGAACACCGGAAGAGCCCCAATTCGAAAAAGTGCAAAACACACTTCAAAAAACTCTATAATATTGGGTAACTGAAGAACGACACGATCTGTTTTTTTAATCCCTAGCGATAGAAAACCAGCGGCTAAACGATCCACTCGTTTATCAAATTCTTTATAACTTATATGATGTTCCCCGCTCGTCAATGCAATGCGTTCACCATACTTGATAGCCCGTTCTCTGAGCATTTCTCCAAACGTTTCTCCGCGCCAACAACCGGCTTCTCTGTACCGATTTGCAAATTCTTTAGGCCATTCATAACATCCTGATAACATCATTTATCCCTCCAATGAGTCCTCATTTAATCCCATAGCTTGAAGCATCGTACGGAATTTAGCTGATGTTTCTGCTAATTCATCCTCAGGCTTTGATTCCGCAACAATACCGGCTCCGGCATATAAACGAAGTGAATTCTCTTCTACTTCTGCACAGCGAATTGTTACAATCCATTCCCCATCACCATTTATATCACTCCAACCAAGCATGCCCGTGAAAAACTCTCGATCAAATGGTTCAATTTCTTGAATTGCTTCACGTGCTTTTTCGGTAGGTGTTCCGCAAACAGCAGGTGTCGGATGAAGTGCGGATGCTAATTCTAATGCAGAAATAGATTCATCCAGTAGCGTCCCTTTCACTTCTGTAGATAAATGCCACATCGTTTCACTATGAATGAGTGATGGTTTTTCTGGCACATGTAACGTACGGCAATAGGGACGAAGCGCTGCCGCCACTGCTTCTACAACAACCGCATGTTCATGTAAATCTTTCTCTGAGGAAAGTAATTCTTCTGCTCGCCTCTTATCTTCAGCAGGATCTCCACTTCGAGGTCTAGATCCTGCAAGCGGGTTAGAAATAACTTGCATTCCTCTTCTTGAAACAAGCAATTCGGGACTAGCTCCTATCAAGGTCCGAGTGCGTTTCTGCTTTGTATCATCCTCATTATTCGGTAAATCTACCGCAAACGTATAACCATGTGGATTGTGTTTTGCTAAATCATATAGCAATTTCTGAGCATCAATTTCCCTTGAAGAATAAACATCTAACAATCTTGATAAAACGATTTTTTTTAAGTCACCACTCTTTATTTTTGCTATCCCTTGCTCCACACCACGCATATATTCTGAAGGCATTGGGATTGGCTTCATTTTAAATTTATGTACAGAGGAAGAGTCCTGAGTTTGTTCTCCAACATCCCACTGTAAACGATCTGTAACTCTTGTTTTCTGAGGAACAATAAGTTGCATTGTTTTTGTTCGATCAAAAGGTAGCGCCCCTACTACAATGGGATTTTGATGTCCCGCTTGTTTTGCACTTTTTAATACAGATTGAACAATCTCAGGGAAATTTTCTGCCTGACTATGCTTAACTGTGGCAAATGTTCCTTCAGCTAGCATCGTTCGATATGGTGAAGTAAAAAAGAACGAAGACCCAGCTTTGTAATCTCGCAATAAACTTGTCGCTAATTCGTTTAAAGTAGCTGTATGATTCATAATTTGAAATTCCTCCCGTAATGACTTTTTAAACTCCTAAAGTCGCACCACCATCGATACATAAATTATGCATCGTAATATGACTTGCCTTATCTGAAGCTAAAAATAATACTCCTTCAGCAATTTCTACAGGTGTCGCTATTTTTTGAAGTGGAATTCCCAATCTATATGTATCTTGTGAACCTGCAATAATCCTTTCAGGCCCATTTTTATCTGTCCAAAGTTGCCGCTGCATCTCTGTTTCGGTTGAACCTGGCGAAACTACATTACAGCGAATATTGTACTCTGCAAGCTCTAGTCCTAAACATTTTGTAAACATCGTTACCGCCGCTTTTGATGCTGCATATGCCGCCATCCCTATTCTCGGAATATTTGCTGCATTTGAACCAACCGTCACAATTACGCCAGACTTTCTCCCCATCATACGTTTACTAACTGCACGTGATATATAAAACACACCTGTAGAATTGACAGAAAAAGTGGCATCCCAATCTTCATCACTAAAAGATGGAATTTGACCCATTCGTAAAATACCAGCAACATTTACTAAAATATCAATAGATCCCATTTCATTTTCAATTTGATCTACTACTCTTTCTACTGCCGCACAGTTACTGACATCTAATTGGAACGCTTTCAAAATTGTTCCTTCTAATTCATGAGAATGTGAAAGTAATTGAAGAGCTGAAAGGTTTGTATCTACAGCAGCAACTTCAGCCCCCCTCTCAGCAAGCATACTAGCCACTGTTTTACCAATTCCTTGGGCTGCCCCAGTAACTAAGGCTATTTTCCCCTTGAACTCGTTACAACTCATATCCCCAAGTCCTTTCTTTTTAAAATCGATTTCTTATTCCTGTCTAACATGAGAAAATAAGATTCCTTGAATCGATATTGATAATCATTATCAATTGTATCTCAACAAAAATAATATACATAGTAAACTTATCTGTCAAGTATAGATTTTCGTATTTTTACTTTGATTTCCGAAACCACTTCAATTGATAATGATTTTCATTTTCTTCACTCACAACGAAATGATAATGTTTCTCGATAATCTTGTCAATATTTTTTTATTTTTCAGATAAAACTTTTAATTATATTTATATAGTAAAATATTAATATCATCTATTATAAAAACAGTCATTTGCTCAAAAACTGTACCTTTTCCCTCTGAAACAAGTATATTTATATTTACACTTCAACCACAGACATGATAAAAGTAGCAATTTACTACATTTTTAAATTCATATTTTCTCAACAAATATCTGAAAATAATAACTGACAAATTCATCCCTATTATATATATTGAAGTCTTACTGACGGGATAAATGACATATGAATATTCAATTTATAAATTAAATGTAAAAAATGTTCATAAAAACAAAAACTACTAGTTCATGCTAGTAGTTTCAAAAATAGTATTTATCGCATTCCATTCTCCCACTTTTTCATTTTTTTCTCCATTCATTTTCCGTTAGTTTATAAAATAAAGCGAGTGATACGAGAATCACATCTATACACTCTTCCTTGACATCATTCATTTCTAATTTCCTATATTCACTGCCGTTTACTTTTAGTGCTTGAGATGTCTCACCAGCCTCTTCGGTTAATTTTAAAACCATTTGCTCTAATGTTTTTGGTTCTTGTTTACTAAGTAATTTTATTTTTTAATAATGTATCCATAATGTCCCCTCTCGTATTCATTATGGTTCTAATATAAAAATAAAATGAAAGCCACTAAAATGTATATATTCCTAACAGAATTGTATTTTATGCTACAACTTCAAATAATAGATTATTATGAATATTAAGTTATTGCCATATCCTTTAGCACAAGAGCGTTCAAAGTCATGCTAATTATTAAATTTTCATATTTAATTGATTATTAGATTTAATGAAGAGGCAGCTTTAGGCCATCCAACGTAAAATGCCATATGTGTTATCAAAGCAATAATTTCCTTTTCGCTAATTCCATTTTTTTCAGCTAATTGTAGATGAAATGGCAATTGTTCAGTATTACCTATACTAATGAGAGCAGATAATGTACATAAACTTCTTTCTCTAGATGTTAAAGTAGGATTTCTCCATATTTTGTCAAATAGTATATTTTCACTATACTCAACAAAATCAGGAGCCATTTCCCGCATTTTCTTTGGTATATTGGATTCGATACGATCATTCACTATTCTTTTCCCTCCTTCATATTAGCCAATTGCACTACTCCTTGACCAAATGACCAGTTTTCAGCCGATGTCTCGTTTAATATAATAAAAATATCAGCTGTAGAGATGCTTAAATGATTAGAAATAGCTTTTGATATAGACTTATACAACCTCTTTTTCTGATTTATCGTTCTTCCTGGCCCACATGTAATGGAAACGTACATCATGTTTTCTGTTCTCTTTTCCTCTCCTTCTAACAGATAATCCGAATCATAAAAAAATCGATTAGAAGAGTAGGGAAAAAACATTTGAAAATAATCATTTTTAGGTATTTCAAAATATTCAATCAACGAATGGTGAATACTATTACTCACCTTTTTTAATTCTTCTTTCTTCAAAAGACCTTTAGGATAGTAAACGTTAACAAAAGGCATATATTCTCATTCCTTTTCTTATTGTATCGTTTTTGAGATTAATTTCTATTGTGATATATATAAAACTTCATATAATTTAAGGTTGTCTAGTGAGTTAAATTCTGGTTTTTCTCGATAAAAACTAAATTGACTATAGCCCCATTTATCGGGATTATACACTAATACATTCCCCAAACTTTTTTCTGCATTGTTCACATATTGATTATTGGTATTCAATAGAATTCGACTTAACGATTTACTTTTAGAAATATTCCCTGTATATTCAACAACATATCTACTATTATTAAAATTTTTATCCAAATGAATAGATAAAGGAACACCAATATTAATTTGTTGCCATCCAAAGGATTCTAAAATATTGTCATAAAAACCATCAAAGATAAATTTGTTCATTCCCTCATGGTTATTCCAAATATATAATGGGGCATAAGAATTATATAGATTCTTATTTTCCACAGCCTCAGTAATTAAATAAACCTTAAAATTCAGCCCTTGAAACCCATCTGTTTTATGCCCATTCTGTTTTACCCTTTGTCTAATAATCTCCATATCATAATCTTTTGGCAAAATAATCTTATATTGCATCCCAATCATGTTTATCACTCACTTTCGATATTATATATATTATAATAGTTTGGCATTAAGACAGTGTAAAATAGGTATAAATGATGCTCTATATCATTTATAATGATACCTAATAAGGGGTTGAAATGAATGGAAATCAATGATCTTATCATATTTAAAACTGTAGTAAGTGAAGGGTCAATTAGTAAGGCTGCAAAAGAATTAGGTTATGTTCAACCAAATGTAACTGAACGAATTAAAAGATTAGAACAAGAATTAGAAACACCACTACTACATAGAAATAACAAAGGTGTTTCCCTATTGCCATCAGGCGATATTTTGTTAGATTATACTAATAAAATATTAAATCTAATAGAGGAAGCCAAAAATGAAGTTAAAATGAGTGACGCTTCTTATCGAATAGCAACGTCACAGTCTATTTTGTCAGATTATTTAAGTATACGTATCAAAGAAAATTTCAGGAATTATCAAATATATATGGAAAGTAATAATTATTTGCACCAACTATTAAAGAAACAAAGAGTTGATATGGTCATAACTTATGAGGATTACTCTGATCCAGTATTTCAAAAAGCATTTAGTTCAACAATTTCTATGGGTTTACTAAAAGCAAAAGGATTATCCAATATTGAATATTCAAAGGAATTCTTTTTTGTTAGCCATGATAAACAATGTCCCTTTAGAAATTATACAATCGAATTCATAAAGAAGAATAACCTTTCTCAAAAGCAGCTTCAGCAACTAGATTCTTATTCACTTATTAAGGAATTTATTGCCCAAGGAAAGGGATTAGCTTTTTTACCCATTTGTAATGGTAACTTAGAACCAATTAAAGAAGTACCAATAGAAAAAATACCTATTTATTTTTTTACGATTCGAGAATCAAAAAAAATGATTCCAAGAGAGCTATTTAATTAATAAATGAATTTTCCTTGCGTATTAACATCTGAAAAAGGTATGATTTATGGGTCCTTCTTTAATTCATTTTTCAAACATCAGAAGTTCTTTTTCTTTTTTTACGCAGCAACCTTATTTGCACTTGGGGATAATAAATATTCTTAAGTTGATGTGCATGGGGTCACGTCACCAAAAGTATAAATATTGTACATTTAGATATCATTTCATGCTTTATACAGAAAATCTACAGTATTGTTACCGTGAAAATAGTCCTTAACCTAGTTTTATTGGCTGTCCCCCTTTAGAATTCATTTCTGCTATACTTAATTAGAGATGGAAAAAAGTGTGAGAGGGAAAGATAATGAAGCAACTTATCATTTTTATCATATGTTTTACATGTTTAATTTTAACCTACATACCTTTTAAAAAGAAGAAACGTTAAGTATTTACTTTCCCCCTGGTTACAGTAATGCTGATATTGGGCCAAAAAAGGAGAAATAGAAAACAAAGTAAATAACAAATATCTCCTAAAAAAATCAATAGTATTTTGTTGAGAAATATTCACATCAATAACTAATTATTATTAATTTTGGTACAATTATAAAAAAAGAACCAGAGGCCTAAAATAATGAAAAAAACATTTAAATTCTTTGGTATTTCAGTTGGATTAACATTATTATTGGTAGGCTTTATAAGTGATACTCCTTCAAACACATTGCAAGCAGAACATGGTAAAACTTTTATGCAAAAATCGAGTATTTCACAATATGAGCTTAAAGAACATGGTAAAACTTTTTAATACTAAGATAATCGAGTAGGAGAGGGTGATTCCCCCTCGACCTCTCACACCACCGTACGTACGATTCTGTATACAGCGGTTCAATTAAGTCTGACGAATCATTGAATATCTATTACTCAAACTTCTGACCCCTAGACTTTCCCAATACGAATTGTCTAGGGGTCTTTGTAGAATTGGACTTTTTGAGATTCTCCATTATTGTTTTCTAGAATGACTCCATTCGTATGCTGTCTGTTTGGCGATACCAAAAGATTGGAGTTTCTTTCTCCTTGTCCTTGGTAATTTCCATTATTTCCACATAACCATTCGGAACCTTCTTCGAATCCACTTGTCTCGTTCTTTACATATGGACGGCGTGTCGCTTAATGCATCATATCCTCACCAACCAATTAGATATTGATTGAGTTTCTCAATTCTTTGTTCCGTTGATATAGATTTTAATCTCGCTGTGAGATCTCGAATTTTCTTCTTCACTCGTTTCTTACTTTCGTTGGAGATTCTAATCTTCACTTCTTTCCCCAGCGTAAAGCTAAACCCTAGAAAATTCCTCTTCCAAGGTCGGTCGATTGCTGACTTCTCTTGGTTTCCCTTTAACTTTAATTTCTTTTCTAATGAAGTTTGTAACCGATTCTTTCACACGGATTCCAGCTTTTCTTGATTAGCAGTATGCTACTCTGTGAAAGCCATACAATCAATTGAACAAATCAATTTATCCGATTTACTGACAAATTTCAATAAGCAAACACTATAACAGCTAGTAAAAGCAAATGCTGAGCCAACAATCTATATGACTGCTGGCTCAACATCTTTATTTTCCCTTTTATATTCCAGTGACCCTATAAAAATCCGACAAATCGTTCTGTCAAATTTTAAGCTAGCCTCTTCGCTTGTATCTCATTCTTGAATAAGCAAGTACATACAATCCGATGATAATAAGGATTGTAATAAGAACATTCCATTCCCATCCGCCGACTAACGGCTGTCCTAACATGATTGACACAGCCTTATTACTTAGACTGCTTGGAAGAACAGCATCTAACACAGGATTTGAATAGTTGCCGATAATCATCAGTATAGTAGGAATAATCACTGTGATTGCTGCTGCCTGGATCTGTGTTTTGACTACCGCGCTAGCAGTCACTCCTAAACTAATAACGAAAAGAAACCATACGCTATAAATCAACAGCGCTTTTATATACAAATCCATATCGACTGGACTGTAGTAAATATTTGTATAATAAACGCCCGCAAAGGAGCCAATGACAATACTTACCAACATAAGCACAATATTTGATAAGTATTTACTGACCAGATAGTTGCCTGTATTGATTGGCTTTGAGAACAAAGTATCCAAAATCCCGCTTTGTTCTTCTTTTACGATGCAACCCATCAGCAGGATAGCCGAAATCAACAGTCCGAATTGATTCAACTGTCCAAAAACACCGGCATAAATTTCATTCCCCGTGGCAATTTTGGCATTCGGATCGATCATCAGCCCACTACTTTCTCCAATCATTTCCGGCAGCAGTTTCATAGTCAGTGGCTGCATGATGCCAACCCCTATAAAAACCAGCGGCAACCATACTACCTTATAGTCTCTAATACATTCTGTCCACTCTTTTTTTAACAAAACTAATAAATTACGCAATCGTTCCACCTACTAACTCCATAAAATACTCTTCCAATGAGAATTTGCCCACATCGATTTTCAAAAACTCTACATTGTATTCGTTAATACTCTCTAATACAAGGCGAGTCCAGTTTTGATTACTGCTCAGTGATTCCAGATAAACCGAGTTATTCATTTCAACTACCTTATTAATAACTTCAAGTTTCTTTAAATAACCAATCCAGCTTGAATTAGGCTCTTTCAATTCTATAGATAGCGAGTTCTTGTCGTGTTTTTTTTGCAGATCAGCATAATAAAAATCCTCTATTTTTTTCCCCTTTTTCAACACACAGAATCGATTACAGCTTTCCTGTGCATCGCTTAAGATATGGGTTGAAAAGATGACAGTTGTATCTACTTTTATTACTTCAATTAAATCCAATACTTCTCTTCGCCCAATTGGATCAAGTGCGGAAACAGGTTCATCCAAAATAACAAAGCAAGGTTTGTGAATAACAGCCTGAGCAATTCCCAACCGTTGTCTCATCCCTCCTGAAAAACCAGTTACTTTTCTTTTTTCACAGCCGACCAGGCCCACTAATTCTAGAACTTCTGGAATCCGTTGGCGCATCTCCTCATTGCTCATTCCGAATAATTTAGAATTAAATGCCAGAACTTCTTCAGCTGTCATCCAATCATAAAAATGAGGATATTGAGGCAAATAGCCAATTAAATGTCTCTGCTTTTCAATAGGTTTATTATTTAAAAGAACATCTCCACTGTCTTCCTTTAAAATCCCTGAAACCATTCTCAAAAGAGTCGTTTTCCCAGCTCCGTTTGGTCCAATAAGTCCAATACAGTCTCCTTTGTTAATCGTTAATGAAAAATCATCAACAGCAACATGTTCTTTGAATTTCTTGGTGAGATGTTCCATTTTTACTTCCAATTCATAATTACCGGTAGCCATTTTCATATTTTCGCTTCCTCCCGATAATAAAGTACAGAACTGGCCCAATAAAACTAAATACTACAACAACGATAATCCATAAAAAAGGAACAATTCTAGCCTTCCAGTTTTTTATTAAATCAACCAATGCAATCAATGCAAGAAAAAAGTGAACAAACAGCAATGGCAGAATTAATTTGGCTAATTCCAGTGAAATCCCAAATAGATTAGCTACTTCTTCAGTCATATATATTCCTCCCTGTTTTTTCTCATTTTTATGTTCAACTTTATTATCTAATTCTAGTTAACTAAAACATCACACACAGAGCGGACTTGGTTCATGCCGACAACTATCATCCCTATATATTGATCTACGCTTTTATAACAACTCTTTAATAAAAGCAATTATTTCATACTTATTTGTTCAAAAAAGATCGCCTTTCACTAGAAACAACTAAAGCCACTTCATGCTTTTGACAATTCCCCCTAGACAATGCTTGGTAACATTAGTTTTTATCTCATCCCCAATATAGCCTAGAGCAACACCAGCGCCTACAATCGCAATCTGACCGACCTTACCTGGGGCAGCCAGAGTCATATCCTCATTTAGAATATAGATTCGCTGGTTAGCCATTGGATATCCATAAGGGATATATGGATAATCAAACAGATTTTCTTTTGTTATCAAATAAAGAATTGACCAAATAGAACATTCTGTTGCGCCACCTAAGCTGTAAGTCTGACTATTCGGAAAGGTATTCAATACTGTTTTAGAAAGTTCAGTCGAAACATAATCTCCACTCATCATACAGACCCTTAGCTTGTTCATGGCAGCTTCTGACAGTTCGATTTCTTTTAAGAAATAATCGAGTACACTTGGAACAGAATTCCAAATTGTGATATTATGCTTTTCAATGACATTTTTTATCGTTGCAAAATCACGCTGATCTTCTGCAATATACAAAGTACCTCCTACAAACACGGATCCGAAAATATCAAAAACTGATAAATCGAAATTGAAAGAAGCAAGACAAAGAAAATTATCATTTTCATCTAAGGATAAACGTTTCTTTAAATCCCATAATGTATTCATCACCTGATAATGTGTTTCCACTACCCCTTTCGGCAAGCCTGTACTACCGGAAGTGAAAATGACATAAGCAACACGGTCACCGGGTTTTACTTTTTGGTCGAACGGCACTTCAACGTCCTCCTGATGGAGCCAAGTGATTCGGTTTCCATCCAAAAGCAGACGGGCATTGGTTTTAGCTACAATATAATCGATTTTTTCCTGAGGATAATTCGGGTCGATTGGAATATAGTAATTTCCGGCCTGCAGCACTGCGAAGATTTGAATCACTGATTGAATCGACCTTCTTGCGATAATCCCTACAGGCTGATTTTCACAGGTGATTTCTGCTGCTAGTTGTGACACCTCTTCATAAAAAGTTTTATAGGTGATTTCCTGATCCTTATCAATAATTGCTGTTTTGTTGCCGAATCTTTCACTCGAATTCTTTAATAATTCATCAAGGCGAAAAAATTCAAATACTTCGGATGTATCGTTATATTCAGTAAGTAAACTATATTCTTGCGTCTTCATAAGAACCTCCTACAAATAACCAAATTTTTTAATCTGAACTGTCAGGAAAATAATTACCAGGATTTCTATTGTTAAAAGAGAACAAATACCCGTTATTCCCAGAAACAGTAGCAGTACAGCTGATAAAGTGATTAGAACTATACTGATTACTGCGGTAATGATTGTTGACATCCCTTGTTTTACAACAACCATTTCATTTGTCCAGTTGAAATTTGGGAATTTCAAATTGATAAACAGTCCCACCACCGATATGAATATCACATTTACAAATAACAACAGGGAATGTCCAAGAAAATCCGCCCCCCTTAAGCCAAAGACGCTCCAACAATCTATCACTGCAACTATCAATCCTGGCACAAACAACAGGATATTCAATAATCCTTTGGCAATACTCAATTCTGTAATTGATATAGGCAGACTTTGAATAATCCAGACATTTTTTCCTTCAAAAGAAAAGCCACATGATGTAGTTGTTGTCAAAGTCGCGCAGGCAATAAAAATGACATAATAGATAAATTGACTAGATAATGTCAAATCCAGATCCTCAAAGACAAGAGAATACAACTTCGGGAAGATCCCAAACCCTAAACCCACAGCTACAAGCAGCAACGCACAAGGGGCTAAAATTGTATTTATCACATAAGAAAATGATGAAAAATAGCGACTGGCTTCTTTTTTAAAAAGAGCTGTCAATACCGGACTAACCTTTAATGAATAACGCTTGACTGCTGTTGTTTTCACGCCGATAAGCTGAACAACCTGAGTGTATTTTTTCGCAATCACAAAACATAGAAGACTAAAAACGCCGATTACTCCGATAAAGAAAACGAATATCTTTAACCACTGACCGCCGTCGAGTTCTTCCAACAGAGAATATCTTAAAAACGATGTATTTATCACACCAGCCTTTGCATCGAAAGGAGAATATCTTGCATAACCATACAGTAAAGGTGAAATAAATATCAACAAAGTCAAAACAGCTTCTACCAAATTGCTCTTTATTTTCAATAAAGTAACAAACAATTTGACCAGCAATGAAACGGTAACACTAATCCCGACAGCCAGTAAAGGCGTAATAGCAGCGTAAATTCCTACAACAAGCAAATTTATCAATGGAAACGGATGCATCAGAAACATTGGGATTTGAGCTACAAACAGAACCATCGCACAAAGTACAGTCTGCATCATAATCTGGGAAAAAATATTCAAAAGCTTTGCCTGCCACTCTTCTATAGGCAAGACAAAGATCTGATCATGATCAAATCCAACTAGAACATTTTTGACACCAGACAATAGCGTCCAAATCCCAAAAACCCAAAACAGCAATGAAAATATATACGGATTGACCATTTCTAGCTGGTTCATCTGATAAGGCAATGTAACAACGTAACCTAGTACTAAGACAAACGCTGTTAAATATCCAATATTCGTAATCATAGCGTGGGTCTTCGCTGAAATGTCATTATCAGAAAGCTTAGATAATCCAAGTTGATTTCTTAAACGTAATCGAATCAGTTTCATTGTCTTACTCTTCATGAACAGTCACCCTCCTGAATAACTCCTCTAGTGATTCCTGAGCTACCAGCTCCTCCATCAGACCATTCACTTTTACTTGACCATTATCAATCAGCACTGCTCGATTACAAATTTTTTCGGCTACCTCTAAAACATGGGTGGAGTAAATTATTTTTGCTCCTTCAGCTGCGCGTTTTTGCAATTCATTTTTTAAAAAGTAAGAAGCATTTGGATCTAAACCAACGAAGGGTTCATCCAAAACGATCAAATCTGGGCTGTGAAGAAAAATCGAAATCAATACTAAACGTTGCTTCATCCCATGAGAATAGTTTGAAATCAACTGGCTTAATCCTTCCTTTAAATCTAACTGCTCAGATAGGTATTCAACCTCCTTCTCAAAGATTTTTTGAGGCACACCATACATTGAGCCGATAAAATTAAGATATTCATAGCCACGTAAATTCTCATAGATATCTGGGTTATCTGGAGAGTAACCGATCATGGTTTTGAATTTCTTAGGATTTTTCTGTAAATCGATATCATTAAGAACAATTTGTCCATGGTCATAAGGATGGATGCCGACAATTGATTTTAGTGTTGTTGTTTTTCCTGCACCGTTTGAACCGATAAATGCACAGATATCTCCTGGCTCTATCGTTAAAGACAGATCCTGAATTCCTTTTGTTGATCCTTTATAAATCTTTCTTAAATTTTTTATAGTTAGCATGCTTTTCCTCCAATCTTTTTAGCAAGAAGTGAGAAAACTGAAGTTTTCTCACTTGTCTTCAGACACCTTTTGAGTCACCTAAAAGTAACTTTTTCATTGTATCCGGTTGCTCAAAAATTTCATGTATATAGAAATGGTTTCCTTTAAAACAAATTTATTGAGCACTAGATTCTCCAATGCATTTGAGAAAAATTCTGCTTTGTCCGCCAGCTCTTTATAAGTGAGTACTTCATCATTTTTAATCAGTGCGGAATTGTTACTTTTTAGCTGACTGACCGCTAAGAATCTTTCAAAAATATTTGTAAAAGAATCAAATTCTTTTTTAGTTCCTGCAAGTATTTTCTTGTTTTGAGAAGGCAACATAGCTGCAATAAGCTCTGCTAAGTCTTGTTGAAGAGACTGAAGCAACCAGTACTAAAGATATCAGCAAAATAAATTCTCTCTTCCGGTGTCCATGTTTCATCAGAAAATTCCAGTTCGCAAAAGACTCTGTCGCCGAATTTTTTGATGTTTCCTGTCAGTTCAAATTCTGCCCCAAGCTGACTGATATTTTTTTCCTCCACAATTCCTTCAAATCCCTTTGATTCTTGATAGCTAAAAACTGTATGAAAAAGTTTTGACTCTCTTTTATAACCTCTTAAAACTTCTGACAAAGAAATCTCCTGAAAAGCCGACAACCGAAATATTTCCCATTGAATCCCGCGATAATAACTAGCCGGATTTGCTGTTCTAAGTTGAAAGGTAAAGTATTAACAAAATACCCCAAAGCCTGTTGCTCCTCAGCCGACTGCCGATTAGCATATGGAATACCGATATTCATCTACTTTTCATCGCTGTATATTCAAATAAATGAATAAAAACAACCTAAATAAAAGAAAAAACCGATATCTTATTCTCTGCACAAAACCGGACGACACGTTCAACACTGGCATAATCCGACTCAAATGTCTGCGTAAACCCTGTACGCAGCTCTTGAATCGGCTGGTACGGCTTGATTCTATTCGGTAGCTGCTCAATCTCTTTACAATAAATCTGAATAAATCAATTACCTTTTCCAGCTTAAAAGCCCACGTTTCTGTGTATAATTCTTTGATAGCAAGCTTGCTCCACAAAAAGTACAGCTGTTCTTCACTACTCGTTGCTGATAACACATTTTCTTTTACTTGATTCATTTCACTCATGATTCCTCAGCTCTTCTCCCATTCATCAACATCTTGATGAACAATTCAAAAAGATAAATTAAACTAATATAATTAACTAAATATCTTATCGGCCAATGTATCGATTAATAAAGTCTATTGTTTACAACATGATTTCATAGGACTTGCTACTCTTCCAGAACAGGATTAAAAAGACTTCTTCTGTTACGTAGCACTTTCCATATTGTGCGATATACCTTGATATGCTGTTGTCATTGTACTCAATACTCTTATTTGAGGAATATGTTGTGAGGAACTGTTTTAATACATCTTGAGGTATAAATTTAAGATTCTCATGAATTTTATTACGCTCTTTTTCAGTATAATTACATATATTTTGCGAAAAGTTCTATGGATTCTTATGATGTACGTCTGCAACTGGAAGTAAAGGTGTGGCACAAACTGTATATATTTTAGTATTAGATTGAATTACTTTGGCACGTAGTTGAAGTTTCTTAGAAGTTTCATAAAAGTGAATTACTTTTCCATTCTCCCTGAGTCTGTTTTTCATGGATTTAAGTAGAGTGTAGTGTAGTTAATTTTACAGTTCCCGAAGGCTCGTCGATACGACACAAAATGGGGTAAAAAACTTTTTTTCGTCTATTGAAAGTCATCGATTCAAAAGGAAGTGTACTTCATTTATTGATGAATTGAGATGTTCCTTTTTTTGTTTTGAACCACAGAAGTCAATAATTCAAATTTTTAACCTCCTTTTATGTAACACTAGTATTCTTTAACACACTCTTATTATAAGGTTATAAAGTTTGATTTTTCAACATCTTCACAAAACATTCATATTTCGTTTTTTTATTTTCAATTATAAAAAATCACATTTAATAACATATAAATTGTGGTGCTTTAACTAAATTAGCAAAAACATTGTTAGGACTATTCAATCATAACAATGTTTTTTAAAATTTTCTGCTTCATAGTGGATTTGAGTCAATATTTTGGACATAAAAAAGTTAAATCTAAGCTAGTTTTTAGCTAAATCTTCTATTGCTTAGAGAGTTTTATAACTCGCGAGTAAGGTTTGAAATTCCTGACTTGTATATTAAGTTCCTAAGTCAGTATGTAGAATAAGACCTTCTGGTGGTTTCTGTGTATAATAAGCATTTTCTAACGCTTTTACTACAAGATTGATTGTCATATTTCGTGAAAATGACGACCCAATATACCAATCGCTTGTCTTTTTGTGACCATTTGCCCAGGTGCAACAAAAATTTCACTAAGAGAAAGATAACGAGAAACCACTCCATTTCCATGGTCAACATACACTCCTAAACCACCACTATCAACATAGCTTGTTTTCTGTCTAACAATTCTAGCTTCCATTGTCCAATGCGATGGTTACTCTACTGCATTGAGCTGTTTACCACCTCATACCGTATAAATGTATCTGGGATAGATTGCGTTGCCCATTTCCGCCCTTCACCCGAAACCATTTCGCCATCTCTCAGGGAAACATAGACCTAATTCATTTGCGAAAAATATTAAACTTTATTAAATTCGGTATTTTTTGTATAATTAAAATGTTTAGATAACTTAAATTTTTAGGAGGTTTTATTTTTTTATGGCAACGTTAGATAAAAAATCCATAGTTGAAAGCGTCCCACAGAAAGGCTTTTTCGGTCATCCAAAAGGCTTATTCACCCTCTTTTTCACAGAATTTTGGGAGCGCTTTTCTTACTATGGAATGAGAGCAATTCTACTCTTTTATATGTATTATGAAGTATCAAAAGGTGGACTTGGAATTGATAAAGCAACCGCTGCATCCATTATGGCCATCTACGGTTCACTCGTATATATGTCAGGCATTATAGGTGGCTGGATTGCCGATCGTCTATTAGGGACAAGCCGAACGGTTTTTTACGGCGGTGTTTTTATTATGTTCGGTCATATTGTTTTATCTTTTCCTGGTAGCATTACTGCCTTTTTTATCTCGATGGCGCTTATCGTTATCGGGACAGGATTATTAAAGCCAAATGTATCAAGTGTTGTAGGAGACTTATATAGCGACGAAGATAAAAGACGTGATTCAGGTTTTAGTATTTTTTATATGGGAATTAATTTAGGCGGTCTTCTCTCTCCTTTAGTCGTTGGTACCATTGGACAACAGTATAATTTCCATCTCGGTTTTGGTGCAGCAGCTATCGGTATGTTTATTGGCCTAATCGTATTTGTTACAACAAAAAAGAAAAACCTTGGCTTAGCAGGCACACAAGTCCCTAACCCTTTAACACCTCAAGAACGCACAAAAGTATTTGGAAGGCTCAGCATTGGTGCTCTTGTCATTATCATCATTGGATATATTACAATTACAACTGGTATCCTAACAATACAACGCTTCACCATGGTTGTAAGTTTGTTAGGTATCATTATCCCAACTTGTTATTTTTATGTCATGTATCGAAGTCCGAAAACAACTGAGGTAGAACGCTCACGCCTTCTAGCATACATACCTCTTTTTATTGCAGGTATTATGTTTTGGTCCATTCAGGAGCAAGGCTCTATTATTCTTGCAAGATATGCTGATGAGCGTACACAATTACAATTCGCTGGATTAGAACTGCAATCTTCATGGTTCCAATCCCTTAATCCACTATTTGTTGTTTTATTGGCACCAGTATTTGCATGGTTATGGATAAAACTTGGAGATCGTCAACCTTCTACTTCTAAGAAATTTTCAGTCGGACTATTTTTTGCAGGCATTTCTTTCCTAATTATGATTATTCCAGCATACATGCATGGTACAGAATCACTAGTAAGTCCAATATGGTTAGTGCTTAGCTTCCTTCTTGTTGTAACCGGGGAATTATGTTTATCACCTGTTGGACTTTCTGCCACAACAAAGCTAGCGCCAGCAGCATTCTCTGCGCAAACAATGAGTTTATGGTTTTTATCTAATGCTTCTGCGCAAGCAATTAATGCACAAATTGTACCGCTATATAACCCAGAAACAGAAATTATATACTTTGGTGTCATCGGTGGGGTCTCTATTCTTTTAAGTGCTGTTTTATTTTTACTTTCACCAAAAATCCAAAGCTTTATGAAAGGGGTACGTTGATCCCTATTAAAAAGAAGGAGACTTGCTTCATTTGCTAGTCTCTTCATCTTATTATCAGAAAAACTGAACTTAATAAACGTTTATATAGACAGCTATCATGTGATAATCATTCCAGTAAAAAACATAACACATAACTACTTACTAGAGCTGTTTTTGGCTATATTTACCGGTTATAATACCAGAAAGTTCATGTTATCCTTTTATTATCGAAAAGATTTCATTCGATGTAGTTATTCACACAAAAAAACATACTTCTCTTTCCCTTGAATCTCTGTCGCTACAGGGATTCTTTTTCTATACTTTTCAACTGTTATTATTCTCCTCAAATTTAACCTTGTTTTTTATTTCTCAATATACAAACTACCCTATTCATCCTATAAAGTGAAACTTTCATCAGTGAGGCTTTTCTTCATCCCCACTGATGAAACCGAAACTATTTCACCATAAACTTCGCCTGACTACACCCATCCTTCTGCTTGGTTACTTCTAGTACAGCTGGCATTGCGTTTTTCAGCTCTTGTACGTGTGAAATCACACCAATAAATCGCCCTGATTTTTGCAGGTCGATGAGTGCATCTACTGCTTTTGTAAGAGATTCTTCATCAAGTGATCCAAAGCCTTCGTCAATAAACATCGTTTCAATCGAAATTCCGCCTTCATATGCCTGGATTACATCTGACATTGCAAGCGCAAGACAAAGTGATGCGTTAAATTTCTCTCCACCAGACAACGTTTTTACGTCGCGCGTTTGACCTGTATATGCATCGTAAACGTCTAATCCTAATCCGCTTTGACGATTGCGCTTTTCCACTCGTTCGCTTCGTTTTAAATAGAACTGTCCATTTGATAATTTACGCAGTCTTTCATTCGCAATATGAACAATTTGTTCTAAATACTCAATTAAAATGTAACGCTCAAAGGAAATACGGCTTTCATTATCCCCTTTCATTACTTCATATAAATCAACAAGTTCTTGGAAAGCTTTTTCTTCCTCACGAATTTGCTCGTCAATTCGTCTAATATTTTCATATAAGTCAGAGATATATTCCACGGCACTTTGTGCACGCTGACGTTTTTCTTTTGTAATATCAAGCTCAATATCTAACTTTTTCATTTGTTCTTCAATGGATATAATATCCATCCATTCTTTATCCTGTAATTCATTTGTTAATTCTTCAATTTGCTTCGCCAATACTTCAAGTGATGAATAATATCTTTTAATTTTTTGTTGTAATTCTGCTATTTCTGTATCTGTTCGTTTTGCTTCTTTATACGCAGATTGATCCGGAAAACCACCTTGTTCAAGCTCGTTTGCAAAACGCGCAAACGTCTCTTCTCTCTTCTCTCTCGCATTGTTTACTTGTTTCACAGCACTATCATATTCAGCTTGCATGCGCACATATTCATTTTGCCAATGTTGATAAGCGTCTTGGCCTTTCTTCCACTCATCTTCCATCGTTCGTAACTCTTGCGTTGCACTATCCAGTTTTTGTTTCCATGCTTCAAATGTTTGTAAGTTTTCAGGGATTTTTTGCTGATTATATTCATAAGATGTTCGAAGCTCAATGTATTCTTTCTCTATGCTGTGATATGTCATTTCCATCTCACGTTTTTCCTTCTGCACTTCCTCTAATTGTACCTCTAACTCTTTTACATGTAATGCAAGTTGTTTTCTCTTTTCTTCACTTTCTTTTAATCTATTTACTTCAGCCGCTCGTTGTTTTCCTTTTTGTACTAGCGCATGATACGTATCGACTAACGATTCTGGTTGATAACCACGCTTTTTCACTTCTTCAATTATTTGTTCATACTGCTGACGGTAGAAATTCCATTTTTCTGCTAATTGAAGATATGATTTTTCAGCAATATTTTTCTTTTCTCGCAGCTCATTCAGTTGATTTTCATCAATGGAATCGCCTCGCTCTGTTGCTTTATTTGGATGTGTTGTACTACCGCATACCGGACAAGATTCTCCATCATGAAGATGTAGCGCTAATATTCCTGCTTGTTCATTTAACCAGCGGCTCTCCATCTCTTCATATGTTGTAACAGCAATCTCCATATTTTGAGTCGCTTGCTTTTTTTCTTGCTCATATTTTTCTTTTTCTTCCCAAACGTCATATGCTTGCTTTAATACTTTTGCATCTTCTCGCATATGTGTTAATTCTTCTACTTTTTCTACATATTGTTCAAGCGCAATTTCTAAATGATTTAATTCCTTAGTTAGTTGTTGTTTTTGCGAAATCTGAACTTCTAGCTGTTGTTCAAACTTTTGAATATTCGTTTTCATTCGCTCGCTCTGCGCCTCAGCTTTTTGCATTGTTGATTTTTGTTCTACCAACGAAGTTATAACGGGCTGTAATTCTTCTAGCCTCTGTACATTTTGTTTCAATTCCTCACGCGCAGGTTCTTTCTGTTTTAATTCTTCATATTTTCTTTGTGCAAGCGCAAATGCTTCAGCCGTCTTTTCCTTCTGAACAGTTATTTGGTTCAATGATCGCTGGGCATTCTGCTCACTTTGCTGCGCTTCTTCATACCATTGTTCAAACGGTAGTAATCTTTTTGCTTGTTCTGCTCGTTTAAAGTGTTTTTCTGCGATTTCAATTTGTTCGCGTCTTGCTTCTAAAGCTTGTTGTTGCTCTTTTTTTCGCTGTAAATCTTGAAATTTTTCATTTGTTGATTTTGCTGTATGAAAATGTTCTTCTATTTCTTTTAATTGCTTTGTTTGTGCGATTTGCTGCGCTTGTAATTGTCGAATTTCCGCTTCATAGTAACTCATTTCTTGTTCTAGCGCTTCAATTACTTGATGCGTATTGACATGTTCTTGCTGTACTAAGATCTCTAATAGCGAACCGTCTCGAACGGGTAATTGAAAAGTATTTCGGAAATAAATTTCTCTTTCTTTTTGTTTCCCCTGCAAGACGTCTTTCCACTGTTTCCGCTTTTGATCTAGTAATTCACGCATTAATTTATAACGATCCGTTTTAAAAATACGACGCAGAATTTCTTCTTTATTCTCTGTTTCAGATGTTAATAGTTTTCGAAACTCTCCTTGTGGAAGCATAACAATTTGGCTAAACTGATGTTTACTAAGACCTATTAACTCTTCAACTTTTTTATTTACATCTGTCACATGAAAACGATCGACACATGGATTTTTCTCACCGTTGACTACTTCATACAATTCAATTGCATGCCCCGTCACAGTTTTATTTCCTTTTTTCTTATGTCCAAGTTGTCTTTTTATCTCATATCGTTTTCCTTTTAATTGAAATGTCAATTCTACACTCGTATATACATTATCATCGGCAAAATGACTGCGTAGCATACTTGTATCACTTCGTTCTTCTCCGCTAGCTTCCCCATATAGCGCATAACAAATTGCATCAAAAATTGTCGTCTTTCCTGCACCAGTATTTCCTGAAATTGCAAAAATACGATGATCTCCTAAGTCACTAAAATCAATGACTTCCCTCTGTTTATATGGGCCAAATGCTGTCATCGTCAGCTGAATTGGTCTCATCCTCGTTCACCTTCCCGTTCCTGCACTGTTTGTAACACTTCTAAGAAGAGACGTTCTTTTACTTCGGATAAATCCGTTCCCTTCATTTCTTTATAAAAAGCTTTTAATAAAGATATATCATCCATTTTATGTCTAGAAACAGTGATTTCATCTGTTTCTGTAAGCTCTCGTCTTTGTATCGAACGCTCAACATGCATTGCATTTGGATATACAGATCGAACTTTTTCCATTGGTTGTAATACTGGTGTTTCATCTAATAGCTTTACAAAAACATAGTCTTCACTTGTTGGATGTTTTAATAAATCATCTATTTTCGCTTCTACTGTACGCATTTGACGACGAGGAATCAATAAACGCTTTTCTATTTCAACGTTACCTGTTCCATCTATCTCCACAATATAGTACCCTTTTTTATGTCGTTCTTCTGAAATAGAGTATGCAAGCGGTGAACCAGAGTAGCGAATGGTTTCATTACGAACAAAATGCGCTTGATGTAAATGTCCAAGCGCTGTGTAATGAAACTTGTCAAAATAGTGACTATTTACATACTCGGCACCACCAATTGAAAGCGGACGCTCTGCATCGCTCGTATTTTCCTCTGGTTCACCCGAAGATGTAACAAATGCATGTCCTACAAAGACATGTCTTGCCTCTTTATCCATTCTCTCTGACAGCTCATTTATAAAAATACACATCGCATCATCATGAGAACGAATATCCTCATTTTTCATAATATGTCTAACAATACTTGGATCAGCATATGGCACTAAGTGAAAATGTACTTCCCCATACTCATCATGTAAAATAACTGGCTCATATGGAAATTGAAATTGACCAACAATATGTAGCCCTTGTTTTTTCATTAACCCACTACCAAAATGAATGCGATCTGGGCTATCATGATTTCCTGCTACTGCGATAACAGGTGTTTGTAAGTCAATCACTATTTTTTGTAATACATCATTTAATAAGTCGACTGCTTCTGTTGGAGGAATTGCACGATCATATAAATCCCCTGCAATAATTACAGCATCTGGTTTTTCTTCTTCTACAGCTTGAACAAACTGTTCTAAAACAACGCGTTGATCTTCCGTCATATATACACCGTGAACAAGCTTCCCTAAATGCCAATCCGCTGTATGAAAAAACTTCATCTTGTCCTTCCCTTCTCTCTTTTAATTTACTGATTGCAATGAAACAAGTTGATAGCTAACAATTGTTTTCTCGTCTTTCCATTCTAACTTTTGAATCATTGCGCTACCAATTCTTTCTTGCTCTGATTTATATAAAGGTAATATCTCATTCACAGCAAATAAGTGATAGCCCTCTAACGTTAATTGAAATATGTTTTCTTCTATATGTAATCTTATTTCTTTTTCATTTGAAATAATTTTTGTATGCATTTCAAACTTCATATAGATACAACCCCTTTTTTCTCTATTCACTATACTTTAATAGTATAGTGGGGATTCTAGATTGACAAGGGCATACATCTTCTTATTTCCTCTTTTATTTTTATATCTTTCAATACGGTATGTGAAATTATAATCATTTACAAAAATAAAAATACTTGAGATAGTATTTTTATTTTTGTAAATAATCTTTCATTATATAGTACAATACAGGAATTAAAACACTCACTATAAAAAATGAAAATAAAGCAATAGTATATCCGTCTTTATTTAATATAAAACAAAGTGAAATAGCAATGATAAAAATCGGAAATACAAGACGAACTTTTTCCTTCACTTCTTCTGTCGTATCTGTATGATGAAAATAACGCGTAATTCCTATCATGAGAGAAGACAAAATAATAACCGATAATAGTAAAGGTCCTGGCATTCCGATCTCCCCTTTCTCTATCCCTTATTATATACAAACTAATGATTTGTTAAAAGTTTGATAATTCAGCACTTATGACACCATGCGACTTATATATTACATTTTCTTACATAAAAATCATTCAACATCATAACATATTTTTTTTTCACACTACAAACTATCATGATTGCTGTTGTAATATTCCGCTTCCTACATTGAAATCCTGCAAATGTTACTCGTCAAAATATGCAAGACATAAAAAACCTAACATTTTGTTTAAACAATGAGACACTTTATCCCGCTATTTTAGGGCAGTAAGACTCCCACCTCAAGATTCAGACAGAAGCAAGGAAGATAGATCTGCCCGTAGCACCCGCTTGGTGAGGGCTCATAATCGGTGTGGGATGAAGAAAACCCCCATTGATTAAAGTTTCACTTTATTTTCTTTCATTTCGCGTTTTCAAAATTGGCACATTCCTTGCAATGTACAATAAATTATAAAGGATATTTTAGCTTTTATCGAGAAATAAGAAAATGAGAATATTTGTAGAGGAGGATTTAAAATGACTGAAAATGTTTTATTTTCCATTGGTGATCATGGTGTCGCAACCATTACGTTAAACCGTCCCAAAGCACTTAACTCCTTATCGTATGATATGTTAAAATCAATTGGGCAAAAGCTAAAAGAATGGGAAACAAATAATCAAATTGCATTGATTGTCTTAAAAGGTGCTGGATCAAAAGGTTTTTGTGCGGGTGGTGATATTAAAACGTTATATGAAGCTCGTTCAAATGAGGCTGCATTACAACATGCCGAAAAATTCTTTGAAGAGGAATACGACATAGATACTTACATATATCGTTATCCTAAACCAATTATCGCTTGTTTAGATGGAATTGTCATGGGTGGTGGCGTTGGTCTAACAAATGGAGCAACATATCGAATTGTTACCGAACATACAAAATGGGCAATGCCTGAGATGAATATTGGATTTTTCCCTGATGTTGGGGCTGCTTATTTCTTAAATCAAGCACCGGGACACACTGGTCGTTACGTTGCTTTAACAGCTGCCGTCTTAAAAGCTGCTGATGTATTGTATATAAATGCTGCTGATTATTATATGACAACCGAATCTTTATCTGCTTTCTTAACAGAAATCGAAAATATAAATTGGAATATACAAGATGTACATACTACATTAAAGAAAATTATTCTTACCTTCGCAAGTACACCTAATGCAGAAAGTACGCTTGCTTCTATATTAGAAAATATCAATACCCACTTTTCCTTCCATTCAATTGAAGAAATTATCGACTCATTAGAAAAAGATGGTGGAACATTTGCTTTACAAACAAAAGAAACATTATTATCAAAGTCTCCATTCTCATTAAAAGTAACATTAAAGCAACTGAGTGAAGGAAGAAATAAATCGATAGAAGAATGCTTTGCAACTGACCTTATACTAGCTAAAAATTTCATGCGCCACGATGATTTCTTTGAAGGTGTTCGTTCCGTTGTTATCGATAAAGACCAAAATCCGCAGTATAAATATAAAAAATTGAGTGATGTTTCAGATGAAGATGTAAACCGTTTCTTTCACCTTCTACATGTATGATGAAGAAGCTAGATAAACGGCAGATTTGCTGCCGGCATCTAGCTTCTTATTCTTTATTTCAGACAATTCAGTTTTTCTTATTCATTTATCTCGCTATTTTAGGACAGCCCGATT
Organism: Bacillus cytotoxicus NVH 391-98; assembly: GCF_000017425.1. Taxonomy (GTDB): domain Bacteria; phylum Bacillota; class Bacilli; order Bacillales; family Bacillaceae_G; genus Bacillus_A; species Bacillus_A cytotoxicus. Next base: position 1,842,315 of record NC_009674.1, on the reverse strand, counting down.
GGTGAGGCTTCATAATCAGTGGAGGATGAAGAAACTCTTCACTGATTAAAGTTTCACTTTATGTTAAACTATTGTTAACCTAAATTTCATACAATACAAAAAAGAAAGGTAGATGATCATGGAGAACTATTTTCTGTTTATTATTATGTCCATTTGTCTTATTATTTTACCTGGACCTGACACCGCAATGGCGACAAAAAATACGCTTACTTCAGGAAAAATAGGAGGCGTTAAAACAGTTTTCGGCACATGTATCGCTCTTTTCATTCATACGCTCGCTGCTGTAATTGGACTTTCTGCAATTATCGTAAAATCTGCTTTCTTATTTTCCATTTTTAAATATGGCGGTGCCCTTTACCTCGTCTATTTAGGTATAAAAGCACTTTTATCTTTAAAAGACAAAAACAATATAGATGTAAATGAACACTCTATACACCATGCAAATAAAAACAGTTCTTGCTTTCGTCAAGGTTTTCTTACTAACCTTTTAAATCCGAAAGTCGCTGTTTTCTTTTTAACCTTTTTACCACAATTTTTAAATCCGAATTATAATACACTTGTTCAACTTTTCATTATGGCGCTTACTTATCTAGTTTTAACAGTAATCTGGTTTAGCTTCTATATCTTCTTAATTGACAAAATCAGTACTTTCATGAAAAAACCTACTACTCAAAAATATGTTCAAGGACTTACTGGCATTGTACTAATTGGATTTGGTATCAAACTAGCTTTTGAAAAAAGCAACTAAAAAAAGGGTGAGTTGCAAATAAAACTCACCCTTTTGATAATACTTGATATGGAAATAGGATTTCCATATCAAGTAAACCTTTAAAGTTATAGTTTGTTATATTATAGCTTATTTTTCATCCTTAATAATAAATTGTTCAACTATTTTTTCTAAATCCTCCACTTTCTTTTTCATATCACCAGAATTAGCGGAAATTTTCGGATTGATATTACTTGTTTTTGAATTAACTGTCTCGTTTGTCCTGTTCCTTCAAATACTTGCGTTTAATTTTCAGAAACTTCAGATGGATACACATTTACTTCTTCTGTTGCAGCTGATATTTCCTCTGCTGCAACAGACACTGCTTGAATTTGACTTGTAATTCTATTGATATCCTCCATAGCTCGTTCTGCTGTAAGAGCAGATTCTTTTCCTTCTACAGCTTTCTCTGTACCTCTTTTCATAACGAGAACTGTATGTTGCGTATCTTGTTGGAGCGATTGTATCAAATGATTAATTTCTTTGGCAGATTCCTTAAACTGTTCATCCTTTGACGTATAAGAAGTACGTATTGTTAAATTACCTGTAGCAACTTGCCCCATGTCTCTTTGTAATAATGCGATTGGTTTACTAATTGCTTTTCTAATCATATAATCGATCCCAACAAGACATATAATTGTAAGAACTGAAATAGTAATAAACGTTAATACTGTATTTTTCACATACCATATATTACATACTTACCCGTTCTCACATTAAAACCAGCGCTCTGTGACAACTTTTTTACGTGTATAAAATTGAACACCATCTTTTCCATTCGTTCCAAGATCGCCATAGAAAGATGCCTTATTTCCTGCAAAGGCAAAGAATGCCATTGGTGCTGGAACGTTAACATTTACACCAATCATTCCAGCATCGATATGATCACGGAATGTTTGTGCGTGTTTACCACTTGAAGTATAAATGACTGCGCCATTAGCAAATTTAGATTGATTTGTTAGTTGAATCCCTTCCTCTAAATCTCTTACTCTAACAATACTTAATACTGGAGCAAAGATTTCATCTTGCCAAATTTTCATATTTTGATTTACTCCATCAAAAATGGTCGCCCCAACAAAATATCCACCCTCAACATCTTCTTTTATTTGACGGCCATCTACTAATAAGCTTGCTCCATCTGCTACACCGCTATTAATATAACCGATAACACGTTCTTTATGAGATTCGCGAATTAATGGCCCTACATAATTCTCTTCATGGAAGCCGTCTCCTACTTTTAATTTACGCGTTTCGGATACAAGAGCATCGATAAATTCATCCGCAATTTCATCTAAAACAGCTACAACAGAGCATGCCATGCACCGCTCTCCACTACTTCCAAACGCTGATCCAATGACACCTTGCACTGTCTTTTCAAGGTTGCAATCCGGCATAACAATTGCATGATTTTTTGCACCTGCAAGCGCTTGTACTCGCTTTCCATATTTTGTTCCTGTTTCATATACATAACGAGCCACTGGCTCAGATCCGACAAAGGAAACAGCTTGAATCTCCTTATTCTCAAGAATACTATTTACAACTTCTTTTCCACCTTGCACTAAATTTAATACACCCTTCGGAAAACCAGCTTCATAAAATAATTCTACAAGTCTTTCTGCTAAAAGCGGTGTTCTCTCAGATGTTTTTAATACGAATGTATTCCCACAAGCAATTGCTAGCGGAAACATCCATAATGGAATCATCATTGGGAAGTTAAATGGAGTAATACCAGCAACAACTCCAAGAGGATAGCGCCAAATTGAGCCGTCAATACCACCTGCAATATTCGGAAGCGCTTGTCCCATCATTAAATTTGGAGCTGATGTTGCCAGTTCTACTGCTTCAATTCCTCTTTGTACTTCACCACTTGCATCTTTCAATGTTTTTCCATTTTCTAATGTAATAATTTTCGAAAGCTCATCTTTATTTTCTTGCAAAAGTTGTAGATATTTATATAGCATTCTTGAACGGTTTGGAACGGGTACTTTTGACCATGTCTCATACGCATTTTTCGCAGCCTCTACCGCGCGCTCTACATCTTCTTTTGGAGAAAGAGGAACATATGCAATAATTTTTCCTGTTGCAGGATTTGGAACAGCCTCTACTTCTGTACCTGTAGATTCTACCCATTCACCGTTAATATGATTCTTCACTCGTTTAATTTCTGTTGTAATCATTTTATTCGCTCCTTTTTATTTTTTATTGACGATCATTCGTTTATTATTTATGGCTTGAAATGAATTGTTCACTGATCTTTTTGTATAAAGCAGCCATATCTTTCTCGCCATAACCAGCTTTACTGGTTTCATCATATAAGTCGAGAAGCATTTCACTTATCGGTAAGTGAATCTCACTTTCTTTCGCTAAATCGACTGCAAATCCTAAATCTTTCTTTAATAGATTGACAGTAAATCCTGGCTCATAATTTTCTGGAGCAATAAAGCTTTTATAATTTCGTTCATAAATTCTACTTTGACCATAACTTACATTTAAAATATCAAACATTTTATCTAAATCCACATGATTCTTCTTAGCTAGTATCAGAGCTTCACTAACCCCTGCCGTATAAAAACCAATTAGTAAATTATTAATTAGTTTTACTGTTGTACCGCTATCAATTTGTTCACCCACATGGAAAATATTCGCTCCTAATACTTTCATTACAGGCAACGCTTTTTCATAGACTTCTTTTGAACCACCAACCATAAAGGTTAATGTACGATTCTCCGCGCCAATTACCCCTCCGCTAACTGGTGCAGCTAAAAAGTCTACTTTGTTCTCATTTGCAAATTCTGCTATTTTCTTATTTAGTTGCGGTGCTACTGTACTTGTATCAATGAGTATGATATTTGGATGACTATTCTCAATTAAGCCTTCTTTTCCAAAATAAACAGCTTCAACAGCTCGTGAAGATGGTAAACTTGTAAAAACCAAATCGCACGTTTCTGCTAGTTTTGCAATGGATAAACCGATCATTCCGCCTTCTTTTTCAAAGGAAGCCTCGGCATCTTTATTTAAATCGACACCATAAACCATATAGTCAGATTTCACTAAATTTTTAGACATCGGAAGCCCCATATTCCCTAAACCGATGAAACCAATCTTTTTCATAACAATCTTCCTCCCATTTCATCCACTTTCACTATAAACTCTCTCTTACACTGTGCCCTTACACCACATATTTCCCTCGATTTATAATTGCTTTTGCAATCTCTCTCTTTTTCAGAAATAAATTCGTATATAGAGGCACAGACTGTTGACGAATTTCGTCTAGAATGGAATTCCTTGTTTCTTCTTCTGTTATTGCTGCAGAAAGAAGTATAGTTGCAGCTGATTCTACTTTGCGGTATCCTTCTTCACAAAGTACATCTGTTATGAGCTGTTTTACACGCTCTTTTTCTTCTCTATTTTTACTTACTGCTTTTTTCGTACGTAAAAATGCTGATTCCATTACGTAAACATCTTTCAACATATCTGCGATTACACGTGAATATTCTTGTTCTTGTTCCAGTTTTATGTCAGGAGTTTGAGATAACGTTTTCAAAGATTGTTTCAACAATTGTTTGGACAATAAAATATAGCGATGATTTCTTTCTAAGTTTTCAAACCGTTCTCCTTGTACTTCATGATCCATTTCGTTTAACTGTTTCATTAACATTTTCGCAACTGTTAATCGATTAATTTCATTCGTCCCTTCAAATATGCGACTAATTCTAGCATCACGGTATAAGCGTTCCACTTCATATTCTTGCATATAACCGTAACCACCGTGAATTTGTACAGCTTCATCGACGATATAGCCAAGCGTTTCTGAAGCATTTACTTTATTGAGTGCACACTCTATTGCAAATTGAGACATTTTTCGCATGATGTTGTCATCATTCTCATCAACTGCTTTATCAATTATACCTGCTGTTCGGTAAGCTGCACTTTCCGCACCATATGTAGCAATCGTCATATTTGCGATTTTTTCTTGAATCATTGTGAAGTCAACGAGTTCAGTTTGGAACTGTTTACGTTCTTTTCCATATTGTACAGATAAGCCGATTGCTTGTTTGGCTGTTCCGATGTTTCCAAAAGCAAGTTTCAATCTCGCAAAATTCAAAATATTAAGAGCTACATGATGTCCCTTTCCAACTTCACCCAATACATTTTTTGCTGGAATCACTACATCTTCTAAAATGAGCGTTGCTGTTGAAGAACCTTTAATACCCATCTTTTTTTCCTCTACTCCAAGTGAAACCCCTTCACATGTTCTTTCGACAATAAATGCTGTCATTCCTTCATTTGTTTTCGCAAAAACAACGTATACATCAGCCATATGTGCATTTGTAATCCATTGCTTTTCACCATTTAATGTCCATTCGGTTCCATCTTCATTTAAAACGGCACTTGTTTTTGCGCTTAAAGCATCTGACCCAGCGTTTGGTTCTGTTAAAGCGTATGCACCAATCCATTCACCTGATGCAATTTTGGACAAATATTTTTCCTTTTGTTCAACTGTCCCATAATATATATACGGCAGTGTTCCTACTCCTGCATGAATATTAAAAGAAACGCTAAATGCACCTGCATATCCCATTTTCTCTGCTACAAGTCCCGAAACTACTTTCCCTAGTTCAAATCCACCATATTCTTCAGGAACTTCTATACTAAGTAGTCCCAGCTCACCAGCTTTTTTAAATAAACTGCGCGAAATTTCATAATTGTGTTGTTCAATGTTTTCAATTTGCGGTGCAATTTCTTGTTTTACAAATTGTTCTGTCGTTTTTGCGATTAATTCTTCGTCACCTGAAAAGTCTTCCGGCGTAAAAAAGAATGTATGAACTTCCTTATTCAACGAAAAAAAATCATCCCATTGCAGCTTTGTTTTCTCCATCTATATCCTCCTATCATTTCAATCTTCATTTTATTTACAGGCAAAAAGTATGCCAAGTTAAAAACGCTGTGCAACATGATAACAATGAATAGAAAATGTAAAACGGTCTAAACAATTTGATATAGTTTCTGTAAATGTTCTTCAACAATAAAAGGCGATGAGCTTCCACATCAAGCAGTTGTGTTTGCCAAAGATGTATTATCATCGCCTTTTCTTTTTTGTTATTGATCTTCAGATAAAACGGTCTTCGCAATTCCGTTATCTAATTCTTCAAAATCATGATATGAAATTGTTTCATATAGTTCACTTCTTGTCTGCATATTTGATAGTCCTTCTTTTTGCGAGCCCGTTTCTTTAATAAGTGTAAATATACGCTCATATGCTTTTGCTGCGACGCGAAGTGATGTAACGGGATAAATGACCATTTGGAATCCCATATTAGCAAATTCTTCTGCACTATAATACGGCGTTTTCCCAAATTCAGTCATATTTGCAAGTAACGGAACGTTCACTTTACTGTTAAATAACCGAAATTCTTCTTCCGATTGAAGTGCTTCTGGAAAAATAGCATCTGCTCCTGCTTCGACATAAGCAATCGCTCTTTCAATTGCTGCATCCAATCCTTCTACAGCTCGAGCATCCGTACGTGCTACGATAACAAGTGATGGTGCTACTTCTTTAATTACCTTAATTTTTTGTATCAACTCTTCAGTTGTAACAAGTTTTTTCCCATTTAAATGTCCACATTTTTTCGGCAGTTGTTGATCTTCAATTTGAACAGCAGCAACATTTGCTTCTACCATCTCTACAGCCGTACGCGCTACATTGAGCACACCGCCAAATCCTGTATCAATATCAACAAGAAGAGGTAAATCTGTCGCTCTAACAAGATCTCTTGCTCTTTCAGCTACTTCCGTAGATGTCACGATCCCCAAGTCTGGCAATCCTTTGCTTGCTGTATAAGCAGCTCCCGATAAATAAAGTGCAGAAAAACCAGTTTCTTTTGCTACGAGAGCAGCCATTGCGTCATGTGCACCAGGAATTTGTAAAATTTCAGGCGCTTCTACTAAAGCCCGGAATCGATTCGCAAGCTCTTCTTGTGTTGATTGTTTGTTCACAACCCAAGCCATCCTTATTCCCCCTATATTAAGAAAAGATCTACAAATTCATTTACATTCATATTTTCTAATTTTTCTTCATTCAAACATACTTCATGTATTTTTTCTTGTTGCTTATTAGAGTAATGACCAGCGATATTGGCAGAAAACTTCTGTATAATCTTTGGAATCGCTTCATCACGACGGAAACGGTGTCCTAGTGGATATTCACATTCAACATTTTCTGTCGCTGTACCATCTTTAAAATGAACTTGTACAGCATTGGCGATTGAGCGCTTGTTCGGATCAAGGTAATCCAAACTATATTGTTTATTTTCTACAACAACCATCTTATTTCGTAATTCATCTACACGAGGATTAGAAGCTGCTTCATCCTCATAATCATCCGCAACGATATCCCCTTTTAATAAGCCAATTGCAGTAATATATTGCAAGCAATGATCGCGATCAGCTGGGTTATTTAATGGTCCTTCTTTATCAATAATGCGAATTGCTGACTCATGTGTCGTAATCGTAATACGATCAATTTCATCTAATCGACCCTTCACTTCTGGATGTAATTTCACTGCACATTCAGCTGCAGTTTGCGCATGGAATTCTGCTGGATAGGATACTTTAAATAATACATTTTCCATGACATAAGAATCTAACGATCTTGCTAGTTTTAACTCTTGTTTATTAAATAGTACATCTTGGAATCCCCATCCTGGTGCAGATAATGCTGTTGGATATCCCATCTCTCCTTTTAATGCAGTAAGAGCAAGGTGAACACCGCGACTCGTTGCATCCCCAGCTGCCCAAGACTTACGAGAACCTGTATTTGGAGCGTGACGATATGTACGAAGGCTAGAATTATCAATCCATGCGTGAGAAAGTGCGTTAAAGATTTCCTCGCGTGTACCACCAAGCATTTTCGTAACAACGGCCGTTGTTGCCACTTTTACATATAAGACATGATCTAGACCGACGCGATTTAAGCTATTTTCTAATGCAAGGACACCTTGAATCTCATGAGCTTTAATCATCATTTCCAGTATATCTTTTACTTTTAAAGGTTCTTTTCCTTCCGAAATGCGAACGCGACTCATATAATCTGCAACAGCTAAAATGCCTCCTAAATTATCTGATGGATGTCCCCATTCTGCCGCAAGCCATGTATCGTTATAATCTAACCACCGAATCATGCATCCAATATTAAATGCACCTTTTACTGGATCTAATACATAAGATGTCCCTGGTACACGTGTACCATTTGGTACAATCGTTCCTGGTACAACCGGTCCAAGTAATTTCGTACACTCTGGATATTGTAATGCTAAGATACCGCATCCAAGTGTATCAAGTAGCACATAACGTGCGGTGCTGAATGCTTCTACACTTGTTACCTCTTTATTTAATACATAGTCCGTAATCTCTTCTAAAATTGCATCTTTTTGTTTAATTTCATTTGTTTTAATCATGCTATCCTTCCCTTTCTGTCGAAATTTCGTTATTATTAAGGATGGGTGTCGGTCAAACACCCATCTGGCGGGCGACCTTAACAACTCCCCAGTTGTTTTTTATTTGCTAAGCACATGTCGCTCGCCAATATAATTTACACGCGGACGGAACAATCGATTATTTGCATGCTGTTCAATTACGTGTGCACATAATCCCACCGTTCTTGAACTGAAAAAAATCGGCGTATAGAGTTGAATCGGAATACCGAGCATCCAATACACTGGAGCTGCATAATAATCCAGGTTTGGATAAATTCCTTTTTCCTTCTCCATAATTGTCTCTCCAGCTTCACACATTTCGTATAATGTATAATCCCCTTTTACATCACATAATTGTTTTAAAGCCTCTTTCATCATAAGCGCTCTTGGGTCCATCTTTTTCATATAGACGCGATGTCCAAATCCCATAATTTTTTCTTTGTTATACAATTTCTTTTGGAGTAATTCTTCAAACTTCTCAACAGTACCTGCCTCTAACAACATGTACATAACAGCTTCATTCGCACCGCCATGTAAGCTTCCTTTTAAAGATGCCACAGCACCCGTTAAAGCTCCATATAAATCCGACTGCGTTGATGCGATGACACGAGCTGTGAATGTAGAATTCGGCATTTCGTGCTCACTATATAAAACTAAAGAGCGGTCAAATATCTTTTCTTCAAGTTCCGTCGGCTTCTTACCTGTTAACATATAAAAGAAATTCGCACTATATGACAATTCTTTCAATGGCTGGATAGGCTCTTTATCATTTAAAATATGATAACTATTTGCCACAATATTTGGTACTTTGCTTAATAATTTGTACCCGCGGCTTTTATTTACTTCCAATGAACGATTTTCAATATCATGATCATAACCAGCTAATGCTGATACCCCTGTACGTAATCCATCCATTGGATGCGTTTCTTTTGGTAATGCTTTTAATACATGAAATACACCATCTGGGATTTCATATTCTTCTTTTAAATTCTTTTCAAGCACCTGTTTTTCATCTGCACTTGGTAAATGTTCTTCCAATAAAAGGTGCACAATATCTAAATATTCTTTTGTCTTTGATAGTTCAATTAAGTCGTATCCTTGAATTACGATTTCACCTTTTACTGTGTCAAGAAACGATATTTTTGTCTCGGCTGCAACTACACCGTCTAATCCCGGGGAAAATTTTTCTTCAGCTCTCATTACTATTTCCTCCAATCCTAATAGATCCTCGTGCACATAATTGTAAGCCTTTACAACGATAGAGAACTATATTTCCATTCCAATGTATCAGAGTTTTTAGAAGATTTCAATTTATTTTATAACGATAAGTTTCCTGCACCTTTTCTGATGTAACACTATTGTTTTTTAAAAATAATATTTACGCTTTTTACAACAAAATATGAAATGATGCTATTTTATGTTGAAGCTAAATATATAATTTTTTAACAAAATCAGACATAACACATTAACTTGAAATAAGCACAAAAAAAACGAGTGATACAAATATGTAACTCGTTTTAAAATGTGTCTATGTTATTAAGGTTCAAATACAATTTTTATATAAATTTTTTTTATTTTTAATAAAGTTATTATTTTCTCTCATTCGTCATCATGACTTTAATAGTTTTTACTCTTCATGCACCTTTCTTATTCATATAAGAATATACTGTTATATCCTACAATTTAGGAGTGATCACTTATGTACACCTTTCCCGCAAGAATTACAGTAGCAGCTCCCATGTCCCCTTCTACACATGTCGCATCAATACATGCCGGCACTTCTGATGTTGGCGTAGCCCTTCCTACCACATGGCAGCATTATCAATCTCCTTGGGGAGCAACTCCTTCTTTTTGGCAGCATAACAATCATTCAACTAGTAGTTCAGGTTATCATTATCCGTTTCAAATTTTCTATCATTTCCCCTCTATATATTTCCAAAATTTTTATGGAACATTCAATATATGATGATTTAGATAAGGCTATACTCTATTTTCTAATCATTATGTTTAAAAATTAAAATTCAACATAAAAAACCCCTATCATGCGAATTGAACTGGATCACTGATGTGAGACAGGAATAAAACACCTCCAACTGGTCGTTATATCTACATACGACAGTGGAGGTATTTGGTCCTTGTCTCACTTTATTGGGCCACTTTAAATTTATATCGCAATTATAGGGGTTTTTTATTCATTATGACATGCTGCAATCTTTAAGAAAGTTTACACTCACTGCCCACCATTTGAGCTAGTTGTCGTTTCTCCTTGACTTCCACCACTACTTGATGGTGTATTCTCTTGACTATTTCCATTTCCGCTATTTGGCGGCGTTTGATTTCCTTGATTATTTCCGTTTCCGCTATTTGGCGGCGTTTGATTTCCTTGATTGTTTCCATTTCCGCTATTTGGCGGCGTTTGATTTCCTTGATTATTTCCGTTTCCGCTATTTGGCGGCGTTTGATTTCCTTGATTATTTCCGCTTCCACTGTTTGGTGGCGTTTGATTTCCTTGATTATTTCCGTTTTGCTTATTAGCGTCATCTTCTTGTTTTTGTTCATTTTTCTTATTCTCTTCATTTTGTTGTTCTTGCTGTTTTTTCTCTTCTTCTAACTTCTGTTGCTCTTGTTGCTTTTTCTCTTCCTCTAGTTTCTGCTGCTCTTGCTGTTTCTCTTGATCATCGTTTTGCTTTTGATCATTTGAGCTTGACTTGCTCGGATTTGGAGAAGAATCAGATTTTGCACCTTTTACTCGCAATTCACTGCCCTCTTGAATAACGCTGCTCGGCTTTTTAAATTTCGCCTTACTGGAGCCAAATTCACTCATCATTTCTTTAAAAATAAGCTGAGCAATCTTTGTATTCTTACTGCTAATATAATTTTCTTTGCTATTTTGCATATAGCCAGTCCATACTGCCATTGTATATTCTGGGGTATAACCAGCAAACCAACTGTCACGTGCAGCACTTGATGGTAAATGATATTTTGCTACGTCTTCAGCTGAATAATTTGTTGTTCCCGTCTTACCTGCAACATCTAAAGAACTTACATTTGCTGCTGTACCTGTACCTGATTGAACAACTGAACGTAACATATCGGTAATCATATATGCAGTATAATCTTCCATAACCGTTTTTGCTTTTGGTTCAAAACTTTTCGATTTTCCGTCTGGATAAACAACTTCTTTTACAAAGTGTGGTTTTATATATTTCCCACCATTACCGAATGCGGCGTATGCTCCAGCTAATTCTGTTGGTGAGGCTTCGTTACTACCAATCGCCGTTGATTCTACTGCCGCTTTATTAAATGGAATTCCTAAACTTTCTGCAAACCCTTGTGCTTTTCGTAAACCAACTTCCTTCGCTGTTTTAATCGCTGGTATGTTTCGAGATAGTTTCAATGCATCACGCATTGTCATCAAACCTTTATAAGATCGATCCGCATTTTGCACTTGTTGGCCTGTTGAATACTTATATGGCGAGTCATCTACTTGATGATATGTTGGCCATTTTAAATATTCTATTGCTGGACCGTAATCAAAAATAGGTTTCATAGTTGAACCTACAGAGCGATCTAATTCAATAGCCATATTCTTCCCTTTAAATGTAGCTTTATTTTCACCGCGACCACTGCCTATAGCACGAATTTCTCCTGTTTTTGTATCCATAAACGTGAACGCACTTTGGAATTGATCATTTGGATAAGCAATAATATTTTCATTTAACAATTTGTCTGCAAAATCTTGTGCCTTCGGATCTAACGTTGTATAAATAGATAAACCATCTGAGCCAATATTTGCATCTGGCAATTCTTGTTCTACTTCTTTTACTACTGCATCTATAAATGCAGGATACGGCATTTCTGCAATTTGTTTAGCTGGACGTAGTCCTTTTGTTACTGGCACTTTTGCTGCTTCTTCCATTTGCTCTTTAGAAATGTAACCATGTCGATTCATAAGACGAAGCACAACATTTCTTCTCTCTGTTGCCCTCTCCACATTTTGTGGTTTTGTTGGGTCATAATTGTTCGGTGCTTTTGGTAACCCTGCAAGCATTGCCACTTCTGGTAATGTTAATTCTTTCAATTCCTTACCATAATAATTTTCTGCTGCTGTTGCGATGCCGTATGAACGATTTCCTAGGTTAATTTTGTTTAAATACATCTCTAAAATTTCATGTTTGGAATATTGCTGTTCTAACTTATATGCTAAATATATCTCTTGCGCTTTCCGCTTCGGTGTTTTATCCATAGATAAAAAATAATTCTTAATTACTTGTTGCGTAATCGTACTTCCACCTTGCGAACCATAATCTCCCTTTAAGCTGACTAAAACAGCACGTGCTATCCCTTTAAAGTCAACCCCACTATGTTCATAAAACCGTGCATCTTCCGTAGCCAAAAATGCATTTTCAACTAACTTTGGTATTTGATCGTACGTTACATTTGTTCGTTTTTCTTTTCCGTATTCATATATCAACTTTTTATCTTTATCATAAATTTTTGCTGATAACGGATTAACGAGCTTTGATTTTTCTAATTTAGGGGCATCCTTTATCATAATGAAAAAGGTAGTGACTCCTCCTACAAGCGCTACAATTCCAAATATTAAACAACCAATTAAAAATTTGCGAAAAAACGACGCTTTTTCTTTTCCTTTTTCTGTTCCCTTTCTTTTTTTCACAGCTGGTTGCTTGTTCTTTTGAATTTGTCTTCGCTCTTCTCGAGAACGATAATTTTCTGACATGTTTCTTTCTCCTGCCTTTCAATTCTCTCATTGATTTACTTGAAAACAAAATTCAAACATTGCTTGCATTGATAAAGTGAAACTTTAATCAGTGGGTGCTTCATTCCCCACTGATTATGAGCCCTCACCAATCGGGCTGTTACGGGCAGTTAATCTCCTTGCTTCTCTCTGAATCTTGAGGTGGGAGTCTTACTGCCCTAAAATAGCGGGATAAACATACTATCCTCTTCAAAATAATAATTTTATCAAAAAGCAATCTAAAAGTATAACAAACTCCTATGATAGCTTATACCAATAGCAAAATGCTTTTGGAATTTTTCAATCCCTCTGTTACAATTGTTCATTTTTTGAACATAAAATATAAGAGATTACATTTCAAGTGATTCCAGTAAGCCCCCCGCATAAAATCATATACATTTTTTACATTAATCCAACATCTCCAAATAAAAACATACTCGCAAAGCAAAGGTGACATAAAAATAGCACAACAATATGAACTTCGTGTGAACTTATGAAAAAGCAAGTAGAACAACTAATATTCATACTTAATATATATCATCTATGTATTAGAATGCTACAAAATAGCATTTTTTCTCTATCTGATATTTAAATATATTTAAAGAAGGGAGCTGAACAAACGCGACTTTATATCCAGTAATTCCCCAAAAACTGAGTCGCTGCAGGTTATAATCCATCATCTATGAATTTTTTGACGCTCCAGAAAGCGTTCACAAACAATCTTATCTTCACACGAGAATTTAATATGATTGTGCATAAAAAAGGAGCGTTACGTCTTATAACGCTCTGTTTCTTACTTAAGAAAGGTATTCATAATACCATCCTCTTTCATCTAACCAAGCAGTGAATTTGTCCATTTCTGGATTGCTCATTTTCTCCGTTAATACGTACGGATTACCATTCTTTCCTTCAAAAATAATGGACGCTTTTATATTTCGTTCTACTAAAATGTCAGAAACTTCTTTAATAGCCCCTATACCTAACCCGCCTGTTTTAATTCTTCTTCTTCCATCATCCGCCAATGAAACTCCTCCTCCTACAAACCATGATAAATTTTTATTTCCTATTAAATAATTCAAATCACATTTCCCAATTCCAGGGACATCTCCTGTCTCTGTGTATTGCCATATATCACACTCATATGCAGGCTTATTTCCGCCGTAACGCGGCAACCAAAGGAAGTCTGCCTTCACTCCACTTAGTCCATACTTATTATACATATGGTGACTTACATAGAACCCAACTTTCCACCCCGCTGCTTTACACGTCTGAATAAAGGCTTGTGAAGCAGCAGCCAACTGATCTGGGCCACAACTTTTAAGTGTATCGTCTTCTACATCTAATACGAGGAACTTCGCATTTGGACTTGTTCGAGCCATAAAGTCCTTTGCTTCTACAATGGCATCTTGGACAGAAACAAAACAGCCATACGCATAAGCACCATGAGGTACACCACGCTTCTCTAAATTTGCGACATAATTTTTATACTGCTCATCTGCTGTTCTTGACCCGTATTGTACCCGACATATGGCAAGAGCAATTTGAGGAGCGGCTACATCCCAGTTAATATCACCATTCCATTTAGAAAGATCAACTATATGTTTTTCCATCCTTCTTCTCCTTTCTTAATATTCTATTCAAAATTTTATAGATGGATTGTTCCAATACCTAAGTTTTGTACTACCTTACAACATGTATATAAGTAAAACGACTTGAAATAGGTATGAATCAGTAGGAATTTCTTCATCCCTCTAAACATGAAGATTTTGTATACTTTCTATCATTTTATTTCACTTACTCGTACACATTAAAAATAAAAAAAGAGTAACGCCTTGTTACTCTACACCTACTATTCCTTTTCTCTTATAATCTTTCTCAGTTTTCACATTCATTTATACCGTATCTAACTGTCCATTTTAAAATTTTTGTTCCCAATAAAGCTTGTATGTATATTTGCCGCTACATTTCTCAAAAGAAATCTTTTTTAATATATAACATAAAATCTTCATTTTACATGCTTCTCAGTTTTTCCATTTCATTTTGTATCTTCCGAATTTGATCAAAATGTAAT
Organism: Bacillus cytotoxicus NVH 391-98; assembly: GCF_000017425.1. Lineage (GTDB taxonomy): Bacteria > Bacillota > Bacilli > Bacillales > Bacillaceae_G > Bacillus_A > Bacillus_A cytotoxicus. Next base: position 1,827,244 of record NC_009674.1, on the reverse strand, counting down.
GTAATGGATTCATTAGTATTTCTCTTATGATTTTGCTTCACGAGCAATACACCTGTGTCATAGAAAAATGCTTCTAATCCTTCCCTTATAAAAACTTTCGTAATATGAGCTGTTTTGATGGCGGATAAAATTGCAACTTCATTAGAAAATAATTCGATCTTATTTGGGCAAAATGCTTCTTCTAGCAATGTAACTTTATACGCATGAATAAACGCAATAAGACGACTTGATTTAGGATTTGTTAAATCTACTTTTATAATAACATCATTCATATCATCAGCTCCTTTACGATTGTGTCCCGCATATATCCACTCATTTATTAATTTCATCTTATTCATAGTATAGACAGGATATCTCAAACTGCATGTTCAATCAAGAATTGTGACTTTTTCCCATTAAATTAAATCCTTTAACATTCCTATCGCCTGAATATACTTACGAACATTTCTAAAGAACAAATCATACTATACAATTAATTACTATTTATAAAGCAGGTAAAAAAATGCCTTCAGTCATAGCAGATTTAGTTGTTCAAAATAGTAATGGCTCCTTCAATTCAGGTGATTTTTATAATGTCTCGCCAAAAGAAAATACAAAAGCTGATAGTGGTTCAGGTTCTTCTAATGTGGCGGTTGTCGTTAATACTGTTAATGATGTTCGTGCAAGCAATACGTTTGATTCTGATGTAGCAGATCAAAGTCAATTTGGAACAACTTAACTTTACAATGTATACAAAGAGCTACCTCACATATCTCGCTCTGTGTCACATACATAAAAAACCCCATGAATCATTCATGGGGTTACTTGTTTAAAACCGTATAGAATTTATTTTAAATGTAATGTATACGCGCCATTTCTATTTTCATATTTATAGACATACAAATAATATTTCCCTGGTTTTGCTCTATATGTCCCTTTAATAACGTTGCCATCATTTTGACCATATGCTACATAATTTTGCAAATCAGATTTATGATAAAGAACCCATGTCATTCCAATGTTTTGTTCATTAGATGCAGAAAGTTCTATATTTTGCGGTGAACTCATGTTAAAAGTATATACATCAACTTGATCATGATCGTTCAAAATTCCCTTTATCGGCTTATTCATCTCCAAAACATTTGCTTCTGTTAGTTGATTATTTGGTTCCTGTTCTACGCTCTGTACCATTTGTTGATGCGTAGCGCCCTCTGATTCTAATTTTTCTGGATGAAACCCTAGCTTAGATAAGATTGCTTTCAAGTCAGGTAAAACTCCTATTTTATCTGTAACTGGATTTTGAGACTGTGTTCCAGTACTAGGATTACTTAAAATGTCTCTTAACTCTTCCGGTGTATACGGTTGTCCTAAATGTTCTTTGGCGATGCCTTATAATGATGTAGCTGCCCCTGCAATAATCGGCGAAGCGCTCGATGTTCCGCTAAAGGAAGATGTATACAAGTTAGTTGCCTCTCTACTTGGTTCCGCATGCGTTGTATCTACATGTTCTCCCCATCCGTATGTATCAATTCTGCTTCCATAATTAGAAAACCATAGACGTTTATGTGGAAATGTTGATGAACTTGCTCCTACCATAATAGCACCTGAATCTTTAAAATCCGGACTATTACGATTTAAAACTTGTTTACCATCTCTGTTCCGAAATTGATCAAGATCATTCCCGCCATTGGCCCCTGCCTCGATGATGACAATTCCTTTATTTGTTCCAGCACGAATCGCATCAAATACATCTGGTTGCACTTCTACAGGTAAATATTTATTTCCATATCCATCATAAGAAGACTGTGCCTCTAGTAATAAAACATCGCCAGGTTGTAAATCATTCACAGCGCTCACGATCGCATCAGCTGTATTATAATCACCATTATTGCGTATTTGAGAGATTACTTTCACTTTTGCTTTTGGTGCAATACCTATATTACCAATCTCATTATCTACTGCGGAAACAATTCCTAATACAGAGGTTCCATGACCTACATGCTGATTTATATTTTGACCAGACATCAGTTCAATCTTTTGTTGTACTAAGTCCTCATGATTTAATAACCAGCCATATTCCATATCTACAAAGGTTGTTCCTTTTCCGTCTCCACCTTTAATACTCCATGCATAAGTCGCATTAATTCCATACGGTGCTGCTGCGAGATATCCCTGTTTTCCAAATCTAGGATCGTCATATGGATGAAGGAAAAGATGATTAAGCATTTCAGGTGGTGCTAACTGTTCTTTTTCTTGTACATACGCATCCTCTATAAGAGGAGATTTTTTTAGCTTCTTTAATACACTTTTTTCTTCTATATCATTAGGTACTTGTAACATATAATAGTTTAATAATCTAGCAGATGATTGATCATCATGCCCTGTTGCATTCTTATCGATATTTCGAATCTCATTTGGATTCAAAGATGTGAATAAACGCTGTAATGTAAATGTTGGAAATTCATCAAAAAATTCACCTAATGCTATATCCTTTTTTTCACTTATAATTCGTTTCTCAATTCCATCTTCATAAGGGAATTGATTATCATTTTTCAACTTTATAATCAGTCGCTTTTCATTCACTTTTACTTGTTGATCTGCATAATACTTTTCACTCGCATACACTGTATTTTCAATCTTTCCAAATCCTACTCCCTCTACTCCTGTACAAATTGTAAGTGCAACTGTAGAAAGAAATATTCCTTTTAAAACCGTTCTCATTGTATCCTCTACCTTCTTTTATTTATTGTATATAAATATATTGATGTAAAAATTATAATGAACAACCTATTAAACTACAATCTATTTTTATATGCAATTCTTCATATGCATTTTTTCATTGTATAACAATAAAGTTTAATCTTTTTTTCGCTTTCTTCCAGACATCTCATTTGTTGTGTCACTTCTACACTTTGACTATTTTTTGAAGCATTTTGAATCTACAATACGTACTTTTCACTCATAAAAATATCATAACTAACCCATACTATATAGAAAAAGGATGTATATACGATGAAGATTTTTCTAAAATACACTACGTTATGTATAGGATTCATTATAGGTGGGATACTGGTTCTCTCTTTCTTATTCTTATAAATATACAGCCTTACATCGAACTGCTTGAAGATATATTCAAATACATATTTTCAAAAAGCTGTATAATAATTAAAATTTTGAGCATTATATAAATAAGCTGTAAAACAGCTATAGTCGATTTTGTGAGTACCTAATCTTTTTTCTCCCTTTCCCTGGGGCCAAGCAGCTAGCGATCAACTAGCTGCTTTTCATTTATAAAAATACATTGATACATATGCTAGATACACATCTATAAGAAAAAATAGCCGCTATTTTTGTTCGCAAAATCATAAAATCTATATATTGATTTTTAATGTTAATATGTTAAAATTTTAATGTCCAAACCGCATTATTTTTGCAGTTTTATCCTCTAGAAGTCCTAGCTTGACAATAGCTAGGACTTTCTATATTCAATCTAATAGAAGTTTTCTTCATTCCATATTTTCTAAAGTCCACAGCAGATTAACTAATCATTCTCCTTATTCGCTTCCAATCATACACTGATTTCATATGAGTGATACTAGCCTTTTGCAACAAGCGGATTCTTCTTCAGGTTTACATTTGCGATTGTATTTGCCAGCAAAATTTGCCCCGCATTAACGGGCAGTAAGACTCCCTCCTCATAAGGTAGTTCAATTCAGAAATGAATAAGATTGTTCAAAAGCATAAATCATAACATAGCTCCTTTTACTGGAGTCCTCCTTCTACCTATCTTCCTTACTTTTCTCTAAGTCAATCTCGCTGTCCGTTAACACCGGAAAAAATGATGTAAAGAACCTTATTTCTCGTCCATACAGAATGACAATTTTCTTAAATAAGATGGCTCCTCTTTACAATCTCCTATTGAATTTTATAATATTAAAATGTAATATTATATTGTCTTACTATCTATTTATTAACTCACACACTAACTAGAAAAGGAATCCGAATTGGATTCCTTTTCTATATAACAAATGCTACGTTATGATTTATTAAACATATTTACCAACTATTGATCCATTTTCTCGGCATCATGCTGTTTTTATTTTTAGTGTCAATCATTATACTTATCTCGCTACCCTTACAATCGATAAACGTTATTTCTTCTTTATCCTCCATCACAATCCCTCCTTCTCATTACGCTATAAACATTTTAGTTACAAATGAGAAAAAAGGAACGTTGTACCACTAAATTTCCATGTATCTGTTACATCCTCCAAAGCAATAGTGATCGTGCAAATACTTCTATAGTCAGTCACCTATTTCACCTTCATTAATACCCTATATATTATTGTATTGCATATAGGGGGATAAAACGTGATGATACTTTATGATAAAGAGATGTTACAAGAAAATCGTGCTAATGTCCCGAAGTGGCAGCAAGACGTATTTCATTCTTTTGTCCTTAAAATGACAAACACACACCAGCCTTTTCCTTGTATTCCTGCACAGAAAGGCTTTTTATTTAATCATTTGCGATATGGATTTATTGGTGATCCTAGAAAAGAGGCTACTAGTAAAGAGCTGGCTCATTTACTAAAAGCATACGTAAAACAATCTAAGGATTTAGGTAATTATACTTCTCTTATTGTTTTTATTGAAACCCCAACAAAAATTCTTACAAAAGCTACAGTGACAGACTATGAAAATTGGTATTGGTCTCTTCTTAACCAAACAAGTAAATTAGATGAAAAAGAATGGCCTGAACATGTTCCAAGCGATCCTATGAAGAACACGTGGGAATTTTGCTTTCATGAAGAACCATATTTTGTTTACTGCGCTACTCCCGCTCATGTTAAAAGACAAAGTAGATATTTCCCATGTATGATGCTTGCCATTACCCCAAGGTGGGTATTACAAGAAATAATGAAATCGAAAAAGCTAAGCGAAAAGCTGAAACAAGCGATTCGAAAACGTTTACACTCTTATGATACAGCTCCAATCCATCCTTCTCTTAAATGGTATGGTGAAAAAGAAAACTATGAATGGCAGCAATATTTTTTACGTGATGATGAAACAATTCCATCAAAATGTCCCTTTTCGAGAGCCATGAAGTATTTAAATAACAATAAGTCATAATGAATCTCATCATATAGGAAGAAAATTTCTGTCGGAAAATTATATGTGAAAGAAGTGAAAAACCAGATTGTATCGTTTGTTTGTGATACAATCTGGTTTTTTTGACATATTATTTAGTTGTACAAACATACATAACCGAATACCAATAAGTATACATAAAATTCAGCAATCCGAGATGGAAGGAGCTTGTCTGTATGAGTATCTTTTTAAGTTATATCTTTTTAGGTTTATCCTTATCAGCTCCAATTGGGCCTATTAATGCCGCACAAATGGACAAAGGGATTAAATATGGATTTTTTCATTCTTGGGTGCTAGGAATTGGCGCCTTAATCGCAGATCTTATTTATATGATGCTTATCTATTTTGGAGTTGTCCACTTTCTTCAGACCGATATCGTAAAACTATTTTTATGGTCTTTCGGAACTTTTGTTTTATTCTATACAGGAATAGAAAGTTTAAAATCCGCCAATGAAATTACAATTACGAATCATAAAAGCAAAGAATCCATTATAAAAACTTTTTTCTCTGGTTTCTTCATGTCTTTATCCAATCCAATCAGCATCTTATTTTGGATTGGTATATTTGGCTCCATATTAGCAAAAACCGCTTCTTCATACGACAACGATCATCTGCTTCTTTATAGCCTAGGCATTATTTTAGGAATTTTTTTATGGGATATTACTATGGCCGCTGTATCCAGCTCTTTTCGTAATATACTGAACTTACGTGTTTTATCCTTACTAACAATTTTATCGGGTTTATCGCTAATTGGATACGGAATATACTTTGGCTTTCAAGTATATCAAATCATTTTTCATTGACCCTAGCTCCTTAAACAAAGAAAAGGCAACGATATATAGAAATGCGCAAGTATTATGTATGACAAACCTAGCCATATATCTGGAAATCTTAGGCTCATTATCCATCTTGGCAATAAAGTGAAGCTTTAATTAGTGGGGATTTTCTTCCTCCCCCACTGATTATCACCTCATGCCCTAAAAAAATGTGGGATAAACGCACGCTCCTTACTTCTCATCAAAGCGTTCTTTATCATTATCTAAATATGTATGAGCTAGCTTTTCAATCACATCTATAACATCATACGCCTTCATTTCGTGCTTTGCTACCAATTCACTACCTACAGAAATTTCAATTTTAAACACTTCTTCATGCTTCATTTATGTTACTCCTTACAGAAGTTTTTTGATACACCTTTTCATATAAGTCTAGTCTCCCCTGTCCTTTTTCTCTTTATTCCATTTATATATGAATTGTAAAAGCATATCCATATATACGAATGAATAACAAAAACATATTAAGATTAGTATCAGAGACCACGGCTATGGTCTCTGATACTATTTTTTATAGTAGAAGTGAAGAATAAATCGGGGCAGCTCCTTAACGCAAATATACATTCTTCTCTGACATACTTTCCATACTATAATTTAAGAAAGCACCTTTTCTTCAAGAGCTTCTGTGTGGGTATAAATAAAATTCCCAATCATTTGATTCAACTCTGTAGCTGCTTTTGTCGGGATTTGATGCTTTGTATGATGAATAAATCTCAGTTCATTATACGGTAACTTTTCATGTAATACATTCGCATGACTATAAAATGTTTTATCTTTTTCTCCGTAAACTAATAACACCGGTAGATAAATATTCTGAAGCTGGTGGGTACAATTGTAATGCAAGCTATAACGATAATATTCCTCAATATTTTTCGCATTACCATTTCGAGATTCTCGAAACAATTTTTTAAACAATGTCACTTTATTAGAATTTCCCCACGAAATAGCAAATGCTAAAAATGAAATGGCTTTTATCTTTGCTAATGTTACACCAAGAGAGATTTTATTTTTTAAATATCCTTGACGTACCTCTGACATTCCGCCTATTAGTATGCCTCCTAAGGACCTTTCTGCATAAGTTAACAAGAACTCAAGTGCTACAGAGCTCCCTGTTGAATATCCACATATAAAAGCATTTTTTATTTTTAAGTGATCCAATAAAACTTTCATATCTTTTGCAATTAATGAATAGGTTATTGGTTCCTTTGAACGAAGACTTTTCCCATGTCCTCTAATATCAAAAGCGATTACTTTAAAATGTTTAGATAGCTCCTCTATTTGATACTCAAAATTTGAATGCGTCAATATCGGCGGATGAATAAAAAGAATAGGAGTCCCTTTTCCTTTCACTACATAATAAAGACTACTACCGTCTACATCTAACATTGGCATGTATGGGATCACCTCGATTGTTTGTAATTCTCTTATATAAGCGACTTATTTCAATCTACTTCAGTTTTTATCATTCACCTTTATGAAAAGAAATATGTTTCTTTTCTGTACCGTCTATATAAATGTTTTATTCTCTCAACAGCTACACTAATTGAGCTTCCAATGAAGGCACTTCCTATGATATCGAATGGATAATGATGCCCTAACCAAATTCTTGAAAAACCAGTTAAAATGGCTAAAATCCACATGACACCTCCAAATAAACGCTCACGCAGTAAGATAGAAGTCGCTAAGGCAAATGCCACAACTGTATGTTTGCTAGGAAATGAAGAATTCTTTTTAGCTGGAATAAGTAAACGCACAGGATGTACAATGAATGGACGTGGTTTAAAATAAAAAAACTGAATGAAACGATTTACACATAAAGCAGCTCCTACCGATATACCGGCAAACAATATACGTTTTCGGCATCCATTATTTCTAAACCACATGATAAGTAATAAAAGAATGTAAAGAAATCGAGATTTTTGCGAAATAAATACCATAAATGCATCCAAGCTCGAATTACGACCAGCTAATCCATTAATACTTTTAAAGATCCTGTAATTCATTGAGATTCTCCCCTTTTTCTTTCAGATACTATAATGGGTATCATTCCCATCTGAAATAGAAGTATGCGATTTCGCCCACGTTCTTATTCATTGAAATAAAAGAAAAAGACAAGTAAATGCATGACGCAGAGAAGATTTTTGTGATATGCTATGTAGTTCCACATGTGACTCCGCCTTCCCTATCATTACGCTACACGGAGGCCGTTTGAATGAACAACTTTACTTTTCCCATCATAAGAAAGCTACAATGATACTCGGCAATCTCGTTTCATCTATCACTAGAGGATCCAGCTTTCTTGTTTTAGAAATCCGCAATAGTCATTCCATTCTTTGACAGAAAAACCCTTCATCTGTCTTCCATTCTGCATATAATACATCCTGAAACTTTGTAACCCCTCTTTGTTTGATCTGTTTTAAAAGCCAATTTTCATCAAACCCTGCTTCTCTTAAGTTATCCTTAATAACCTCCCCATCACTGATTAATGAAATCGGCATATATACAGCTTTCTGTTTTAAACTTAAATCTTTAATTGTAGGAGATGCATATTGCGGCTTTTTTATGACGCTTATTTTCCCATTTGGTTCTAAAATCAGATACTCTACTTCCCTAACCGAGAAAATATCTTTTTGTTGTCGCAACATTTGTTGTAGCTGGTTCAAGTCTAAGTGATTCGCACTTAACTGCTCTCTGTCAATATGTCCATTTCGTATAAGGATAGAAGGATGCCCTTCAAACATATTTCTTGCCTTTCGCCATTTTTGCGTCAATACTTCTATCGTATAAATTAATATGATCCATATAAATACAGCGTATAAAATAGACCATACCTTCACTTTAGGATCATAAATAGAATTTCCAACAAGTTCACCAAGAACAATCGCAGAAATAAAATCAAAGGGAGTCAGTTGAGAAATCTGCATTTTCCCTAACAACTTAGTAGCAATTAATAAAACGAAAAAACCGACTATAAGTTCTATGGTAATTTGTCCGATATTCTCCATATGAAATGTCACCTCATAAAATCATTTTATATAAAAAAATATATAATCAAAACGAATTATCCATTTCATAACATACAATGAATAGCACAATCACTTCATTTATTTTCATAAAAGAAGCAGCAAGCTTTATTCGGCCATATCATTATTAATTAATTCTTTTAGAATTTGTGATGGCTCCTTCATCATGAGCTGTTGCTGATAGTTTGTGATACATTCTTGATAACGTTGGAAACGATTTTTATTTTGAAAAAAGGAGCATAATTGCTCCTCAAGAGTTTCTTTTTTACCTGTCACCTTGTTCAGCGGGATGATTACGCCTAACTTTTTTAGCTGTTGCAAATTAATTTCCTCTTGCCCCGGTAATACATGGTATATAAAAATCGGTTTTCTTTTAAATAAACTCTCGCTAATTGTAACTCCTCCAGGCTTTGTAATAATAGCGTCTATTAGATCATAAAGTTTGTTCATTTCTTCTCTACTCGTAATATATGGTAAAGGAATAATATACTCTCGTTGTAATCGTTGAATTTTTTGATATAATTTTTTATTTTTCCCGCATAACACATAAAAATGAATGCTTGTTTCCATTCCTATTTGGTCAATTAATTCTTCCATGGCTCCAACTCCTAAACTTCCACCGGTAATTAAGACTGACAGTGTAGAAGATGGAACGTTTTCTATATGCTCTTTTTGCTTTTTTATTTTTCTATGAATAGGAATTCCTGTAATAAAAATCTGTTCATTATGTATCCCTTTGTTTTGTAAAAACTCGTTCATATAATGGGATGGAACAAAATGAAAATCAATATGTGTAATCCCCCATCCCTGGTGAATAAAGTAATCCGTATATACATTGATAACAGGGATTTTCAGTTCACCTTTTTCTTTTAAATAATTTAATATATATGAAGGCAATGCATGCGTACAAACAATCAAATCAGGTTGTTTTTCTTTTATTAACTTTCTCATGAATGGGACAAACAAAATTTCGTATAACCGATAACGTTTCTGCTCTTCTTCGTTTTTGTAAACAAAATTTTTGTATATCTTGTTGTACAAATTAGGAAGTGTCTTAATCCACTTTAAATAAATGCTAGAAACGAATGCCTCTACTTTCCCATAACTATATGAGAGAATATCAACTTGATCGCATTTTATATGAAGTTGATCGTTCTGTATTCCCTCGATTAATGCATTTGCAACTTGATAATGTCCCGATGGGATTTGTAAAAATGGTAAAAATAAGATCTTTTTTTGCGTTGCATATTGTTCCATACAGCACCTCTTGCCATAACAATTGATGATATATTTTTCGTTCATTTTTTATTATGTAGCACTTTTTCTTTTCTATTCTAGTAGTAATGAATGATGGTTCTTGTTCCATAAATTACATACAAAATGAAAAGATTTTTCATGTATAATTTTTTATAAAAGGAGTGATGAAATGAAAATTTTATTACTATCTATTTTATTTATTGCTCTCTTCTACCTTTTCAAAAAAGCTCATAAAAACACAGCTGATGTTGTTATGAATAGAGTTCAAATCAATCAAAAGTACATTCACGAACAAGATTTAAAATTAAATATTCTACACCTTTCCGATCTGCATCTCGAAAATATTTCTATTTCCCCATCTCAGCTTTATGACAAACTAAAAGATGAATCAATTGATTTCATTGCACTTACGGGAGATTTCCTTGACCGTAAGCGTACTATACCGAAACTTGCTCCCTATTTAGAAGTATTAAATCAATTACACGCGAAGTATGGTATATACGCCGTTTTTGGTAACCATGATTATGTGCTGCACGAAACAGATTTACAAACATTAAAAGAAACACTCGAACAATATAACTGTAAAGTACTGCAAAATGAAAATCATATCATTTATGTTCAAGGTAAACTTATAAATATTATTGGTATTGATGACTTTAGTACGAAACGCAGTGACTTAACAGCCTCGTATAAAGGGATTCAGCAAGGCGTAAATTTAGTATTAACTCATGATCCAAATATCGTTCTTCATATGAAAGAATATCATTTTGACTATTTACTTGCTGGTCATTTCCACGGTGGGCAAATTTGTTATCCAAAGGCCTATCACCTTGTGAAGATGGGGAAACTTGCAAGAATGAATATGATAAAAGGACTTCATACGCAAGATGGGAAACCTTTTTATATTAATGAGGGACTTGGGCAAACAGGAGTAAATATTCGAGTGGGCAGTAGACCAGAAATTACATTGCATCAACTATCAATCTCAACTACAAATAAAGAACTACATGCAGTATAGACAATCAAAGCTGTTAACAGATTTCGTTAACAGCTTCTATCTTTACTCTACAATTAGAATATAGAATTTTATGTTGCTCTACTATCTTCTTTTAGAGACTTCATGTAAGGATTTATAAGGGTATCTTTCCAATAAACTTTCCTTTGACATAAATAAATATTGAGGAGAAGAAGATATATTATTCTTTATCATTTTTATAATCGAATTATTACCAGACAATAAACATATTGGTATAAATGCTATCCATTTAAACCATTTATAAAGAGGATTCGAAATAGAAACAAATTCAAATCCTAATCGATCTGCGCCCCGATTTAACATAGTAATTCCAATTATACCTTTAATTTTATCTGCCTTAGGATGATTTTGAATATATAATGCAAGATCTGGTAAGGACTTTTTGACATATTGATAAATGAACTTTCCTTTTTTAATATTATTTTCAAACGACTTCATTTCATTTAATAAACGAACATTGTGTAAATGAATTTTAATCAAAGTATCATTTTTATTGATTTGTGTACCATCTGAAAGCGTGATATTTTTTCCTTTGTAACGCGTAAGCCTCACGCGCAAAATATTGTCATCACAAGTTCCCTTATGAATATAAGTTAATCGCGTAAATTTGTAATAGATTGGATCAATAAAATTCCAAATCGTTAGTACATAACTTTTCATCTTGTTTTCATTTCCCTTTTTGAAATATTGATAAAACTATTTTGCATATTTTTATGGAAAATATTTAGGAAATCTTAAGATTTTAGAAAAAAAAACGAAGACATTACTATAAGTTGGTATCATAAATTTTTATAAAATATTGCAAGATAAATCATGTGAAATAGAACTGACAATTCTTTTTCTAATTATACTTTTACAGGGGGCAAAGAGATGAATATACTTAATTTCGTCACATCATTATTTACTTCTGGAAGAAGACCGCCACAAATGTTTAACTTGTTTAGAAATAAAAGAAATAATAGAGGATGGATATGGTTTTCCTTATTAGGATTAGGAACCATTTTCAGTGTAGCTGCAACACGGAATTCAAATATAAAGAAACCGATTCAACGGTTGTTTCAAAGTGTTCAAAATACGGCAAAAACTTTTACTCCAGCTAAATTAAACTTTGCAAATACGGAATTCGCTCATGAAATTACACCTAATAAGCAAAAGAAACAAAAGTAACAAAAACTAATCATTAGCACAATTAAGACAAAACTCGCCTCTCACTTACGAGTTTTGTCTTATTCTTAATGACTTTCTTTAAGCAAATTTTACCTCGCATATCAAAAATCAAAATATTTGACAAAAAAATTATTTTATGCTATAATTTACTTTTGATTATTTTAGGATTATAATAAGATTCTCCCGGCCAGGAGAATCTTATTTTTTGTTTTTAAAAAGGAGTGTGTTGAGATGAAAAAAAACGCATCCAGTATAACTTCATTAGTAGCAGCTTTTAGCAGAGCGTATCATAGTCAATTTGATACACCGAAAATTTTTCATGATGATATAGCAAAAGAGTTAATCTCTGCACAAGAATACAATATGATCAAAGAAAACATGGTACAAGGTATACAATTCTTCAACAAAGATATTGCGCAAAAATTGAACGGAAATACAGAAGAACTATTAAAATGGATTACCCAAGTGCAACTCTCTCCCACACCATTAGCACGTGCTGCATATTGTGAAGCAGTATTACTCCACGAAATCACATTAGGATTAACACAATATGTCATACTTGGAGCTGGATTAGACACCTTTAGCTTTCGACATCCAAAACTGGAAAACAACTTAAAAATATTTGAAATTGATCACCCTGCTACACAAACTTTTAAAATAAAACGATTACATGAAACAGATTTGAAAATCCCTAGTAATCTTCACTTTGTTTCTATGGACTTTACGAAAAAGTTTATGTATCCAAACCTAATAGCCGAAGGATTTCGTCGTACAAAAACGTTCTTTAGCCTTTTAGGTGTTTCTTATTATTTAACGAAAGAAGAAATGTCGAATTTGATTCATGATCTATTTACTATCGTTCCACCGGGAAGTTCTATTGTGTTTGATTATGCAGATGAAAAACTCTTTGAAACAAAAGGAATTTCTAATAGAGTTGAAAATATGATCAAAATGGCTTCTACGGGCGGTGAACCGATGAAATCGTGCTTTTCTTATTCTGAAATGGAGAAGATGTTAGAAAAATCCGGTTTACTCATCTATGAACATTTATCACCAACTCAAATCAATGAGCTTTATTTTCGCAATCGACAAGATTATCTATCTGCCTTTGAAACGATTCACTACATTCATGCTGTAAAACAATAAAAAACCCGCTTCATAAGAAAAAGGTGTCCATCGCCTACTGTCATAGGTGATGGACACCTTTCCATTCTCAACATTCCGAAAAAAAAGCATCCACTAGTTGGATGCTAACATGATAAGGAGTTTTTTATGAGTATTGAATAGGATATAAGCGAGTGAGCTTGTCCTACACTTTATCATATGCTTGTCCCTCTCAAAAGGTGAAAAAAGAAAGGATATCCCCAAAATAAATATGTTACTTTTTATAATATTAATCTCTAAAACTTAGCAAATACACCTTTTTCTACTATAAAAAAGATGAATAGATTCATCTATCCACTATTTCAAAGGCTTGCCAATGATTTTAGGGATGTTTCATATACGGTATTTCGATATTTATTATATTCTTAATGATCAATTTAACAGATACACCTTTACATATCTTAACTTGGAGAGATTGGTTAGGCTCTATAGTAGGTTCAGGAATCCTATCTACTGGAATGTTTACTATCAGTAAATTAAATTTCAAATAACTATTTTTTCATATTGTAATCTCATCTCTATTTCTCTTTTTACCTGGATGAAGAATTTTTTCTCAACATCCAATATATGGATTTACCTCACGAATTTTGTTACTATATAGTTAATCTCCATATTATTTCTCTGTCGTCTTTCTAAAAGGACTTGCGTCGGACAGCAAGTCCTTTTAATTTATTTTCTTTCAGTTCACCTTTTGTTTTTTCTACACTAACAAATATTTTCTTTCTAAGTCATACAAACGTTTAAGAGTATAGTATTCATCTCTTATATCCTCTTGCAACTAAGGATACTGAAACACAAGAAATACAACACGATTTTTTTAAATACTATTTTAAAACCCTTCTTCTGTATAAACCTTCGCATTCTGTTAATACTATACATAGGCTGTATGCCATAGCTCATTGAATGACCTCTGACTTTTTTCTTTCTCCAGTCCCCCTTGGAGATGAGCGGTTAGCTTCTGCTAGCTGCTCTTTTTCTCAGTCAACCTTTAAAAAGTAGTATATTCGAATAATTATATTGTAAATATTTGACCTAGACACTCATCTAACTTTTGTGTATGATATTCTCAAAGAGTAAGGTAAGAGTTACTCTTTGCCATTTTGAAAAAGGTTCTGCTGGAGACAGCAGAACCTTTTTTGTGAAGTGAAAATATTATTATAATATATTATTATGTTTTTTATATCCCTTCTCAATCTCTGATGACAGTAATACAGAACGAAGTCATAAAGAAGTAACATCTATGAAAAAGTTCAAATCATGTTGGAAAAACGATGCGAAAATAACTATCATGACTATGATTAATTCTAACAACAATCGTTACAATTTCAGAAGTTTGACACAGCTTCAAAAAAAGATTATAAAGAAAAATGAGATCCCTAATATTTAGTTCCACAACCTGAAACATGCTCATGTGACTTTAATGTTGAATACGGTATATTCATCTGAAGATTGTGAGTGGAAGATTAGGACATAAACGAGTAGGCATCACATTGGATACCTACTCTCATGTTGTACTAGGACTTCAAGAAGCTGCGGTGGATTAATGTGCGAACGATTACAAAAGTTGGTTTCATACTCATATTTTTATAAATATTCTTGACTGTAATAAATGTTTAATTTAATCCCCTATTTTTTCACTTACCTTCAAAATTTTCATGCTTGTCGCACTTAAAAGAACCTGATTTAAGAAAAGTCCGTTAGAAAATTCGTTGTATGCATGGGAAATGAAATAGTATTCACTTTTAATTTACATCATCGCTATTCATTCCCTCACTCCTTATTTGTCCTTAACAACAAACAAGACGCTACCCAGATTACGGCAGCGCCTACTATAATTGCTATTGGTTTAATCATTAACAAGTATATCTGGCCCCTTCTTCAACATGTACGAGAAGCCCGAAATAAATACGACACTAAATATAATAATAGAAGACCACATATTAAAATGATATTCTTTGCCTGCAACTAAATTATAGATGTTATGGACCAAGAAATTCCCACCTATGATAATTCCGCCTAAAAACGAACTAATTAATATACTCACTAAATAAAATTTGAGCTTGTAAAACATTTTCCATCTACTCCTTTTCTAAAATAACCTTTATATAAGCTCCCTTAGAAAATTATACCATTTAGTTTTTCAGATATTATTAAATCTATAGATAAATTAAGGTTATTTTAAGGAAGGTAGGTGTTCTTCATTCAAATGTCCATTTTGTTCCACTTCACGTTTAATGTGTAATTTCTATATAACAAAGAAAACATACTAAGATTAGTCGTACAGACCATGGCTGCTTTCTGATTAACCTAAAAATATTCCCTTTGATACTGTTATCGCGAGAGCTTTCATAACCTAAAATGGGATACTTTCCCTGTTCTTTGATTACCTATTTCACATTATTCCAAACCGTATCATTTTTGATCGCATTTAGGAACTCATGCCCTTCCCAAGTTAATGAACTGTAAATCCAGCCTGTTCCAATAATCCTAAATGGTAAACCGCTATTGTTCTATCGATATCAGATGGTATCTTTAATTCTTTCCCATCATCGTCTTGCTCTTCAATAAGTACTAATAAACTTCTAACTAATTCCTTTTGCTATTCGGACTTGGAATACGAAAATATATTTCGTTTGCCACGGAAGATGAAAAAGAACACCGAAAACTAAAAACCATGTTTTCCATCATTGCAATTTTATCTTGCTACGCTGCAACTATGTTATTTTTTTATCTAATTCAGTCTACAGTTTGTACATATACTATTTCTGTCCCTCTGTATAAAACTTAATATTCCGTCAATACTGTTTATTGATGAGCTGTATGCCATAAGTTCATTCAGATTGGCCTCCAATACGAGCAGTTAGCTTTTGCTAGCTGCTCTTTTATTGCTTGTCTACTTCATCCCATTCACCGTCATATATTATCCAACCACCGCAATCATACAAGTCTTTTTGAAGATTCTGTTTTCTTTATTTTTCACGTGCAATCTGTTCTATAATTTTTCTTAATGATTCCTGTGCTTTTATATAATCACTTTCCAACTTCATAATCCTTTTTTCGCTCTCTTCTACATATTGCATATATGCTTTGACTCTTCGTTCATTCCACGGTATTTTCATGGTAGCCTCTCCCTTCTACCCCAATAGCGTTTTTTGTTATAAGTCACTCAAATTCATACAATATTAGCCTGTCTATCTCTTCCTTGTAAATTAATATTTCAAAGTAATTGCCATTCTCAATGCAATTAGACTTATTCAGGTCAAAAACAAACAACTTTTCATCTTAATCTGTTTGTTTTTCTAAAATCACCTCATCTTCAAGCTGTTTGTATAGAAACAGACACAGGAGGATGTTTGTTAAAAACGCATAAGCATCATTTCCTTGTTGTTGCCCTTCTTCATTAATCTAACTTAGTACATGATTAGTAACTGTACTCATCTCTTTTCCCCCTCCAAAATAACTAATAAAGTACAACTATTTGTCCATTTCATCCTATAGCCTTAATTCCCTTCCCTATGCTATGTCCCATAGGAACATCTCCATTTTGTTCACATATACTTTAAAGGAAAAATATGAAACACCTACCCTCAAATGCTTCAAATTAATTTACTAGTATAACTAATTAAGACACACTTAACAGTTTGAAAAAATTTTTTAAAGGAGGTATTTATGAGACATAATCAAAAATCACGCTCACCCAATTCGTGTGATAAATTTCAGCACCCCTGCTTTATTTCTATATCCCCTTGTGATCAGAGCAATTGTTGTACACCTGTCTTTTTCTCAACTTCTCAACAGCAAGAATTATTAAAAATAATAAACCAATTAAACCAAGCTATCCTTTCTTTTTTTACAACACCGAATCCGGCAACTATACAAACACTTCAATCAGCATTACAGGCATTAAATAATTTATTAATAGCGGTACAACCAAATACACCAAATAGAAATTTAGTTATAAGAACCATAAATCAATTAATCAATTCCTTACCTACTGCATCTCTTACTCAAATTTCAGCATTATTTCAATTTCTATTCCAAAATTTATCTTCACTTATTAGTTGTTCAAACCTGCCAGATTCTTTATTACAACAAACATTCAACTTAATTTTACAAGGAGTCTTGAATAGTTCACTATTAAGTAATATTGGGCCGACCGGGCCGACGGGACCAACTGGACCGACCGGACCTGCTGGGACGGGAGTTGGAATTACAGGACCAACTGGACCGACCGGACCTGCTGGGACGGGAGTTGGAATTACAGGACCAACTGGGCCAACCGGACCGACTGGAACGGGAGTTGGAATTACAGGACCGACCGGGCCAACCGGACCTGAAGGGCCTGAAGGGCCTCAGGGACCTCAAGGCGTGCAAGGAATCCAAGGACCTGAAGGGCCTGAAGGGCCTCAAGGACCTCAAGGCGTGCAAGGAATCCAAGGACCTGAAGGGCCTGAAGGGCCTCAAGGACCTCAAGGCGTGCAAGGAATCCAAGGACCTGAAGGGCCTGAAGGGCCTCAGGGACCTCAAGGTGTGCAAGGAATCCAAGGACCTGAAGGGCCTGAAGGGCCTCAAGGACCTCAAGGCGTGCAAGGAATCCAAGGACCTGAAGGGCCTGAAGGGCCTCAAGGACCTCAAGGCGTGCAAGGAATCCAAGGACCTGAAGGGCCTGAAGGGCCTCAAGGACCTCAAGGTGTGCAAGGAATCCAAGGGCCTGAAGGGCCTCAGGGACCTACCGGACCAACAGGGGATTGTGAGTGCCCAACGGGACCAACAGGCCCAACGGGACCGACCGGGCCAACAGGGCCGACTGGGCCGACCGGGCCTGCATGTAATTTCCTTGTTTATGCTACAAATGCAGGAACCCGTGACGACCCTACAGATGATACAGTATCTGTAATCGACACCGGAACAAATACGGTAGTCGATACGATTACTGTAGGTAATGCACCTCTTGAAGTAACAGTTTCTCCAAATGGGGCTCGTGCTTATGTTACTAATATTTTCTCTAATACTGTTTCCGTTATTGATACTGCTACCAATACTGTTGTAGCTACCATTCCTGTTGGCACTAATCCAATTGGTGTAGCTGTTTCTCCAGATAACACAACTGTGTATGTTGGAAATCATGGTAATGATACTGTTTCTGTTATTAATGCTGCTACTAATACCGTTGTAGCTACCATTCCTGTTGGCATCGATCCACAAGGGGTCACTGTTTCTCCAAATGGAGCCCTTGCATATGTTGCAAATGAATTAAGTAACACAATTTCTGTTATTGATACTGCTACTAATACTGTTATCGCTACCATTCCTGTTGGCGTTCGTCCTAGGATAATCGTCTTCACTCTAGACGGGACTCGTGCTTATGTCACAAATCAAGACAGCGGTACTGTTTCTGTTATTGACACCGCTACTAATTCCGTTATTGATACAATTAACGTAGGTACCGAACCTGTTGGTATAGATATTACACCTGATGGCACTCTTATTTACGTTGTAAATAAAGTTAGCAATAATGTATCAGTAATAAACGTGGCAACAAATACTGTAATCGATACAATTCCTGTTGCACTATCCCCAGATCAAGTAACCATCATACCTGATGGCACTCGTGCCTATGTTACAAACCAAGCTAGTAATACAGTTTCTGTTATTGATATTGCTACTAATACTGTTATCGCTAATGTCCCAGTAGGTGTCGCTCCAACCGGAATAGCTACCGGAACTATTTGTGAATAAAATACAGAAATAGGCGACAAGAATAATTTTTATTCGTTATATTCTTTCTTTAACTATGTTTGAACAACTAGAATAAACCTCTATATTCTGTCAATATTGTAAATGACACGGTAATCTTTTCTCTGATTTCTTTAGATAAGCAGTTAGCTTTTGCTAGCTGCTCTTTTTATTCCATAAAGTAACCTTGCTCCTTATAGTTCTCCCATTTCTCTTTTTCAAAGATTCTTTCTTTCGTTTTGATACTTCCATAGCAATCAGTTTTAACTTTCACAAATTCTTTTTCCAATTCCTTAGTCCAATCTGCTTCATAAGGTTCCTCACTCACTAATCCATTCTTTGATGTATTGCTCTAATAAGTTCATATCCATTCCCCTCGTATATTAATATTTAAGCTCTATCTCAGACTTAGCCTGCATAACGTTTTTAACTATATTCATACTATACCTATCACTTTAAGTTACAATCCCATTATTGTAAGCATGGCATGCTTTGTTATACATGTCTGAAAATAGTTTGATACTATTATTCTTTCAAGAATATATATTTTTTATGAATTCTTGTCTCTTAAAACAAATCAAAATCTATTAAAACATCTAATACTAGGTCTTTAAACAAGCGCTTTGCTTCAAATTACATATACTATCATAAATCTATTACAAAAGGGGGTAATATTTTTATGAAAGACCGTTGCTATCGAACTGAATACTGCGTTTGTAAAAAAATAAAGCCGTGCTCTTGCTCTAAACGTCATTGTAAGTTTCCTCCAATCGCATGTCCTTGTCCTACTTCCAAAGCTCCTTTCATCCCTTGTCCTAAACCTCATCACAAACCTTGTTCATCTTCATGTTGTAAACGCAAATGCTAAACTAAAATAAGAATTTTGTTTAGTTTTCTAACCTTCCTCCTATAATGAATCTAAATATTCAGATACAATAAAATCAATAGTTACAACATTTTATTATTAGAAGGGGTACTTATGTCATTCGCAGCATGGAGTATAATTTTGCCGACTTTAATCGGAGCAATGTTCGGATTAATTTTTGACACACTCTCTTCTCAAAATGGCAGCAAAAACCCAAATTAAAAACTTAATAAGAAGATTCAAGAACTACTTCAGTGATAGCTGATATGTCCTTGGCATTTCAGTTATCACGCTCCTTCAAATAACGCTCTAGTCTTACTTCGCAACCCCTTGCTGCTGCCCAAAAGCCGTTGCTCTCTTATTCATTCGTTTTACAATCCGACTAACTTGAACCTGTGATTTCCCTATACGTTTTCCGATATTTTCTTGCCTTATTCCCTTAGAATGCACGTCCCATACAATCAATTCGCTATGCTGTAATGTATCGAAAAAAGAATGAAGAATCACTTTATTTTCCAATGTACTTTCTACATCTACCCCTTCACCGTTGTCAGCTGGATAGATAACTTTATCTAAAGAGAATGTCCCTAGTTGAGCAGCCTCAACAAGTCCATGACCCATATCCAAAGTTTTGCTAATATGGTTCACCGATTCTTCTGATAACTTATTTTTCAAGATTTTTCCCTTCGCATAATATACTGTTCGTTCAATTTTCAACTTCTATGTCTTCCAGATCCCATTACCAATTTCATAAACTATTCTGGGTGCAGCAAACGTAAGGAATTTAAAACCAAGCTCCGGCTTGAATTGTTCTCTTGCTTTCATTAGTGCAACCATGCCATTGCACTAGATCCTCAAATTCAACACCTGTATCGTCTTTTATCGCTTGTAATCTGTGACCATATTTTTTATGAATGAAATAGAAAACGAACTTTTCGTACTTTTAAATAAATTCTTCATCGACAGATCTTTTACATCAATTAACTCAGGCATTTTTCCTCCCCTTTCTTATTTTCCACATGTTTGTTGGCTCTTCCCACCTCTTTTTCAATTTATTTATATAGACTGAATTAAGAAAGAAGTTCTCCGTTTTTTGGAACACACAAAAGCAAGTAGATACTACGCGTTGTACATCTACTTGCGATTACTTGTGGTATGCGTAAAGGAGAAATATTAGGACTTCAATGGAAGAATATTGATTTCGAAAGAAGAACAATATCCGTGAACCGTTCCCTTTCTCATATCTCCGAAGAATTTTATGAGCCAAAGACAGCTACAGGAAAACGTCTAATTGTACTTCCTGAAATTACACTACACGCATTAGAAGAACAATATAAGCGAATACATGTAGAAAAAGAACGATACGCCAACTTATACAAGGACTATGATTTGGTATGCCCTACTTCCAAGCGGAAAACCTTGTAATTTCAAAAGTTTGACACAGCTCTGGAAAAAGCTTATAAAGAAAAGTGGAGTTCTTGATATTCGGTTCCATAATCTCAGACATACCTATGCGACATTGATGTTGAAACAAGGTATTCATCCAAAGATTGTGAGTGAACGATTAGGGCATAAACGAGTAGGCATCACATTGGAAACCTACTCTCATGTTGTATCAGGACTTCAAGGAAAAGCAGTGGAGGATTTTGCAAATAATCTATTTCAAAAACACTAATGTTTGCAAAATGGTTGCAAATACGAATTTTGCATAAAAATACTAGCGAATTCGTATACGATTGAAAGGAGACAAAAACATGAAAGAAATCAAAACAGAACAAGAATTCAAAGACATTATCGCAAGCGAAGATCCAGTAGTTGTTAAGTTTTTTACTACATGGTGCCCAGATTGTGTACGTATGGATCATTTTATTGGGGATGTAATGGAAGAGTTCAATAAGTTTGAATGGTACGCTATTAATAAAGATGAGTTTCCAAGTATTGCAGAAGAGTATCAAGTAATGGGTATTCCAAGTTTACTTGTATATCAAAATGGTGAGAAGTTAGGTCATTTACATAGTGCAAATGCGAAAACAGAAGAACAAGTTACTGAATTTTTAGAAGCATACTAAGATAAGAGATGCCACTGGAACATATTGTTTCGGTGGTTTTTTTATTTGGATTTTTCAACAGATTTTTCCCTTGTGAAACTTTGTTATCCCCTGCTCAAAAAGCTATAAAACGTCAACAATGTTTGTATAGACCCACACGACTTTCCTTTGATACTCTATTGATAGAAGGAATTTCTTTACAGAAAGGAGAGTGCTTTTTATGAATTCATGTTCGAATCAAGAAGCTGATAAAGGGGCTATTGTTAGCATTGTTGCTTACATATTTTTATCAGCAATAAAAATTATCATTAGTTATATCGCTCTATCTAGCGCATTACGTGCAGATGGTTTAAATAATTTAACAGATATCGGTGCTTCACTAGCTGTTTTAATTGGACTGAAAATTTCGCGTAAGCCTCGTGATCATGATCATCCATATGGGCATTCTCGCGCAGAACAAATCGCTTCATTAGTAGCTTCTTTTATTATGGCATCCGTTGGATTCGAAGTTATTATTAGCGCTATTCAATCATTTTTTAATCCTAAGCAAACAGCACCTAATGTAATCGCTGCGTGGGTTGCTTTCTTTTGTGCTATCGTGATGTACGGTGTATACATGTATAATAAAAAAATTGCAAAGCGGACAAAAAGCAAAGCATTAGAAGCCGCTGCCAAAGATAATTTATCAGATGCACTCGTTAGTATTGGTACAGTCGTTGGAATTGTTGCTTCACAATTCCATATGGCTATTCTTGATCCGATTACAGCGGTACTTGTCGGACTTATAATTTGTAAAACAGCATGGGATATTTTTATAGAAACATCTCATATGTTAACAGATGGGATTGATCCTGAAAAAATGGAAGAGTATTCTCAAGCAGTGCAACTTGTTCCAGGGGTTGAACATATCGTTGATATTCGGGCTCGTATGTATGGAAATCAAACGTATGTTGATATTACAATTGAAGTAGATGCCCATATGGACGTAAACAAAAGCCATCATATTACGGACGCAATTGAAGACATGTTACAACAGAAATTCGGAATTTTATATACTCATATTCATGTTGAACCTATGCAAAAAGAACCTATGTTGCCATGAAACCATTGAAAAAGTCTACTTCATAAGAAAAAAGAGTCCATCACCTACTGTATATAGATGATGGACTCCTTGCTATCCTCAATATTACGATAAAAATGCATGTTATCTTTCAAAGTAATCACTTCTTTGGCGTCTTCGATATTATAGGTTCTTTTTTAAGAATGCTTGATGAAAAATAATACATAAAACAAGCCAACTCCCCCCCGCTGCCCATCCAGCTAATATATCAGATGGATAGTGCACACCAAGATAGATACGGCTAACAGAAATCGAAAATATTACGAAACAGGCTGTAAAAATAATTAACACTTTTTTATGCAGTGCAATACGATGTTCCGTAATCGTCACATAGGCAATAAACCCTAGAAATGCCGTCGCATTCATCGTATGACCACTTGGGAAACTATACCCAGTCGCTGTGACAAGTTGTGATACATCAGGTCTTGGACGCTCATACCATAGCTTAAGCATACTGTTAAGATAACGAGATCCATAATAGTTAATCATTAAAAATAACGCACTCAACAACTTTTTTCGGATGAGAAAGTACATTACGATGATAATAAGCAATGGAAAATAGACTTTTTTAGAGCCAATATAAGACATCCAAATAAAATAAGTCGTCAAATATTCATTTCGGAAGCTTTGGATAAATGTTGTAATCACATCATCAAACTTCTCAATACAAGCGGTATGATACGAAAATGATAATACGACAAAACAAATGAGTAATATACCACTTAACAAGTATAAATGTCGATATCGTTTCACATACATAACCTCACAATACAAGAAATGGAGCGGTTGTTTTAGTTTCCCTCTCCATTTCTTTTTTATACATGTTTTTTATGAAGAAATATAACGACTCATTTCTTGTTGCATGTTAGAAATTTTTGAAACACAAATCTCCCATCTCTTCTAGTGCAAAGTATATATCCTGCTTGAGCTCTTGTACATTTTCATAATATGGTCTCTTCATTTGCAGCATTCTCATAATAATTTCTTTATTACCTTCCGCTAACAGTAATTCTTCATGCCATGGCTTTTCTACTTTATCGTTAGACTCATAACTAGCGTATAACAAAAATAAGATAAAATGGCCTAGCGCATAAAAGTCACTGCGATGTTCCACTTCGCGCATAAAAGCTTGTTCGCCTTCATAAAACCCCGCTCGTTCATCTATGTCTCCTTTATATCTCGCTAATCCAAAATCAACAATATGAATTGAACTCCCACTCATTAAAATGTTAGGGATTCTTAAATCGCGATGAATGATACCTTGACTATGAATATAAGAAACAACTTCTAATATTTTATATAAGATATAAAACGCTTCTCGTTCTTCATATATATACCCATCTCGAAAAATAAAATCTTCAAAATTCTCTCCCGCCATATACTCCATGACAAAAAACGGTTGCTTCTTCCAAACAAAATGGTCATACAAGCTTGGAATCGCTGGATGTTGCAAATTCTTTAAAATTTGCTGTTCTCTTACAAACGATTCCCTTCCTGATTCAGACTTTTGCTTACTTTGTCTCAATTGTTTTAATACTTTAACCTCATGATTCTGTAAATCTACCACTTTATAGGTAAAGCCATAACTGCCCATTCCAATTACCGATTCAATCTTATAGCGCTCTATAACAATTGTATTCTTACGCAGCGGTCTATCAAACCACGCGAGTATATGTCGCCATTTCATCAACTACTGGAAAAGAAACTACGGCTTTTTCGTTTTCTTTTATAGTGCTGATGTCCGTATCCGTGAGATGGACGTCTTCTATTATAATCGCTGCTTGAATAAGAGCGTCTTCTATGACGATAGTCACTACTTGAGTAAGAGTGGTATCTACCTTTTTTTCCTAATAAAGAATCAATAATTTTTTTGAACATCCCTTCACCTCTTATAGAAAATTTTATCTTCATTATACCAATATTTCTTTATGAATTTTGTGACAACTTTGTAAAGAAGAATCATGTTGAGAAGAGTAAAAAAACGACGAGTTGATCCCGTCGTTACTTTTACTCTTCATCTCCATCGAACACTTCGTCAATCATACATTTTTCTAGTAAGTATTCAAATGTAATGTCAGCAAGATCTTCGATTTCTTCTTGCTTCGGTACATATCCTCTTTCAATTAGTTGCTCATAAAAAAACTCCGCAATTTCTTCCGTGTCAATTACGACTTCAATTTCCTTCATGAGCATCACTCCTTTATTTCTGTTTTATGAAAGAATTTCAAAATTATGTATATGAAATTAGAAAAATACTTTTTCTTTTCCACCTTATTCTTTTCAGTCATATTGCTGTGAGCAAGCACATACGATGTAGTACAAGCTATTAAAAGGAGGTAATGATAATGAAATATCAATATGAAATAGAGCAAAGAAAAGAAGAGTTCATGCATGAGGACAAATGGGCAGACTCTCTTATTAAATGGCTTTTTATTTTTTTAAGTATAGTAGGCATACCTTATACCACATACGTTTTTATCCAATTTCTCTTTACTTTCTAATCCGTTATTTTTTCTCTGTTAATTTTACTAGATAATTATGAATTACATTCATCACAATTTTATACTCTTCATCTTGAAAAGT
Organism: Bacillus cytotoxicus NVH 391-98; assembly: GCF_000017425.1. GTDB lineage: Bacteria > Bacillota > Bacilli > Bacillales > Bacillaceae_G > Bacillus_A > Bacillus_A cytotoxicus. The sequence goes on along the minus strand of NC_009674.1, from coordinate 1,801,282 downwards.
TTCATATAATAACTGATAATCGTTATAAATATCTAATAACCCATCAATAATTTCTTGCTTATTTGTTTTAATACTTACTCTCTTTGAATTATTAATGGATTTCAATTTCTCTAAGTCTAATTTATTCATTCCCGCTTTATCTTGTTTCATTTTCTTTAAAATCGCATTTGCTGTTTGGGCATTCGCAAGTAGTGTTAAATCAGATTCATCCGCTTCTAACCACTCACCATCTGTAATTCTTGATAATTCATATATCGTATCTTCCCACGCATCATTTTTATATCTCCATACTTCTGTACGAAATCCAACAATACGAAAAATATCTTGATCATATCCTGAAACTTGCACGAGATCTCCAAATGTAAACTGATAACATAGCTCAATCCACTCTGTCTTATTTTTTTTCACATCTTGCTCTGTAACATGTTGAAGCGTTTGTTCCACATAATATCCATCGTGATTATTTACTTCATATACATATACACCGTCTAGCATTTTCATATTTTTAATTTTTCTATTTTTATTGGTTCGCTTTCTTCTTCATAAAATTCCTTGAAGATATCCGTATCCTTTAATTTTGAGTAAAGTTCCAACATCTTCTTTACACCCTCTAAATCAACAGAATATTCGTTCATCTTCATATGTATCACCCCTTTATATAATTCATTATAAATCAGAAAGAAAAACCCGTACACACAAAATATGTACGGGTTCAACTTACTTTCTCATTATCATTTTCATCTTCACTTTTACATTCTTTTTTATCCTCTAATTTTATTTCTTGTGCCAATTCAAGGAGGGCTTTTGCTGCTTTACGGGCATCAAACTTTCCAATTTCTTTGTATTTAAAATTCATGATACCTCTCACCTCTGCCGATATGATATGCGAGACGTTTTGTCTGTGTTCTTTGTCCTTATCATTTTTCTATCGAGAGAATGAAAAGTGTAAATCAAAACTAAAAAAGCCTCCCTAACGGAAGCTTTCTCATAATCAATTATTATTTTATTTCTTTAAGATCACCTTGTTTAAATAAATCTTGGGTAACTTCTTCTCCGAAATTATTCAAAACAAAAGTTTGTTCTGCTACTGCATCCATAACTCCTGTGGCTTTACCAACGTTACCTTCTTGAGTAGTCCAGAAGTAATTATGGTCTTCTACAATTTTACTAAAATCTCTGTTTATCCATCTTTCATTGATTGCTAAAAATTCCTCTTTCTTTTCAAAGTTACTATTATTTAAAATGTCTCTTATCTTCTCTGCATTTTTCTTAGACATCGGGATAGCACCCCATTTCTGAGTTGCTACTACCTTTTGATGAGTCATGTGATGCATCGCTTTAATAACTTCATCTTCATTAGAACTTTCAGTAACAGGAAGATTCATAAAAACTTCATCTATCTGACCAGTCATTGATTCTTTTTCTCTTGGAACTTCTTTATATTCGCTTATATCTACTTCAGTACTAGTTTTCTTATTTACTGGATTATGTGCAACATAAATCATTCCGTAGGTTACCCCAACTGTAAGAGCAACCACCCCTACAATTGAGCTCATCCCAATCAATATTTTCTTTGCCACCGTTATCTCTCCTAATTCCATTTTAACATCTCATTCTAAGAATATTATATCAAAATTACCTATTTATGGATATTTTTCTCGTATTTCCTTTTTGAACCATTTATTTCGTGCGTACTCTTTAAAATTAGCACATTTATAAGAGTATCCTGCTGTTCCCTTTTAAATTTATATGTTATAAAAAAATCACCTCGACATTCTAATACCGAGGTGATAACAAAACAATAAAATTGATATTTTATATTAGTTTCCTTCTTCAATCATTACCATTGCAAGGTTTACATAACAATTGAAAGTTCATGGGATCATTATAAGCAGATTTATAAAAAAGGACATTGTGATTGTAATGGTCTATTCCAAATTGCTTTGGAATCAAACCTACACTATCGTTTCTACGATTTAAGGAAAACACAATACCTAGCTCTATAGCTATTTGGAAATTGTTTTCTGATTTTTAGAGCCGCAATATGTACAAACTGCCTATCTAATTACTAAAATAACATGTTAAACGTATGCCATAAGTATCCTTTAAATAAGTATCAGTTTCTTCAATAAGTCTTAAAATGTCCTCTGCACTCATGCCCCAACCTTCTATTTTACTTCAACAGTTAGCCTGATAAGACTTTCTAGGAACCATTCTGAACCTTATCAGCTTATAGCCACTCAATTTCTATTGTAGCGCCTTCTCTTGATCTTGTTGTGTCATGATTCGCTTCTGTATTACTACTGAACCATACCTTCTTTATAAACTTCTTCAAAAACGTGTTACATGCTTCTGCATTAAGCTCTTCTAATTTATCTAACTTTTTAATCGCATCTTGCAATCTTGCTTGTTCTTCATCCATATTTGATAAATTCTCAAGTTTAACATCAATGAGCTCCATTTGTTGCTTAACTTGTTTGATTTGTTCTTCGTTTTCTTCACGCATTTCATAAAACTCGGATTTTGTAATCTCCCCATCCATCCGCATTTCTTTAAGATTCCGTTGACGTTTATTAAATCTCGTTATTTGTTTCTCTAATGACTCTCGTTGAATGAATAGTTTCTTTTCTATCTCTATCGTATCAAGTGATTTCAACATTTGCAGCTCTTGTTCAAAATCTGGTTTCTTTTCTTTAACTTTTTGTAATACAAATTGTTCAATTGGTTCATATTTGTATCCTCGATCTCTACATTTATTATTATCAACTTTATAGATACATGATTTTATATAATCAACACCATTTCCATCGAATTGTATGTATCTTTTTCTACCACAACAATTACAATAAATAAGATTTTGTAGCTTCCTAGTCACTTTTCTTTTATTAAAGAAATTTCCTGTCGAATTTTCTTCCAATATTTTTTGAACCTCAAAAAATATCTGTTTACTCACAATGGGTTCATGAGCATTTTCAACAAACACTTTATCAACAACCCTACCATTTACTTTCCTACATGCTTTTACAACTCCATAATAAACAACATTTCTTCGCATATTTGATATATGTGCTGAAGTTAATACCTTACCTTGTCTACTTCTCCATCCAAGTATATCTAACTGCTTTGCAATTTCGTTTGCGCTAACTCGTTCTAATGTCTTTTGAAAAATAAATCGAATGATTTTAGCTTCCTCTTCAACTACTTCTAACCGCTTTTCTTCGTTCTTTTTATAACCTAGAGGGACTCTGTTACTCATTGTCCATTTCCCTTGCTCGGCTGCCGCTAATCGTCCTCTTCCCAATCTTTTACGAATTTGTTTATATTCAAAGTTCGCCATCATTGCTTGGAAGGAGAAAAGCATTTCATTACTTTCCTGTGATAAATCAATTGCACCTTGGGGAGTCAAAATTTTAATATCGTGTATAATCAACATCTTCTTAATTTCTTCAGCATGAGCGTTGTCACGTGAAATTCTGTCTATATCCATTACAAGAAGAGCGTCATAATCATCTAATCTGCTTAACAATAAATTTAGTTGCGGTCTTTCCATATTTACTCCACTTGAGATTTCTTGATAAATGTCATAGGTTAATTTTTGTTGTTTTGCAAGTTTAGTTAAGGCGTTTCGATGATTTAATAAAATCTCGTCTATGTTTAACTGCTCTTCGTTTCTTGATAAACGTAAATAAATTGCAGCTAATCCCATTGCCCACACCCCTTATTACATATATTAGAAATAATAACATAATATCCCTTGGTTAAAAATAGAAAATTAGTATTTGTAATTTTACCCACGGTTCCATATAGCGTAATCACGACTATATCTCCGACATTATATTTAGGTTGTTTTTTTCTTGACATCTATATCTCTCCTTTTTAGAGTCGTGATTTTGATAACAGTATATGCGAACGATATAAAAACGCTTATCACATAAGCGTATATTCAAAAAAATTTTTTCATAAAAAAAATACATCACTTTTTATAAAGCGATGTATGTTTACATACCATATTATGCTAGCTATCTTTCTTGTAAATACAAATCCCATGCCTTATCAAAGATAGACATACTTTCTATTAATCCACTGCATTCTAAGTATGAACTAATTTCATGATAATCTTCTGATTGCTTTGGAAAACTTAAATCATCGTAGATTGCTTCTGCCAAATCAGATATTTCATTTTTAACCAATGGCGCACGGTGTTTCATCATATAATGGTAAAATGTTTTCTTCAAAAATATTCCCTACCTTTCTAACTTGGGTACATTATACAAGGGAGAAAAGAAAAAAACCAGCATAACAGCTGGTTAAAAATCAAAATAATTTTTCTTTAGTAAACGCGGACGCTCCATTAGTTCCTCATAAGTCAGTTGCTTTGGCAAATCTTTTGTATAAATCAGAAACAACTGATCTTCAATTTCTTTCACGATATGATCAGGTTGATATTCCATTCCACACGAAGAACAAGAAATACACGGTGTTTTTTGGATTTCAATTGCCTTTGTACCATCCGGCAACTCCCAATATACAGTATTTACACTTTCTATTGCTTCTTTACTTTCACACCACATACAATTCATACTGCATCACCTTCAGCTTTTTCATCAGCTTCTAGTTTTTTCATTTGCGCTTTATATTTTTTATCTTTCAGTTGATCGCGCTTTTCACGTTTATCCTTTAAGGATGAATGCGTTTCGTTCATTTCATAGTCTTTTCGGCGATTCATACGCTGCAGGTCATCCGGTACGAGGTTGAATTTCTTATCGCTCATTAATGCTGCTACACCAATATCAGACCGCTTCTCTTCATATGTTGGATAAATTTCTTTAAAGTACCCTTCCGCTCTTCCTGGCACATAATTTTCTGGTTCTGGATATGTTGTAATCACCCCTTCAAAGTTGCGGAGTACAACTTTATCCGCACTTTGTGAGATTAAATAGTTTGGCTGAAGCGCAATTTTACCGCCTCCGCCTGGAGCATCTACAACAAACGTTGGCACTGCATAACCAGACGTATGTCCGCGCAGTCCTTCAATAATCTCTAAGCCTTTAGATACTGGCGCACGGAAATGACCAATCCCTTCCGATAAATCACACTGATAAATATAATATGGACGAACTCGAATTTTCACTAAATCGTGCATGAGTTTTTTCATAATTGGGACGCTATCGTTAATTCCTGCTAAAATAACCGCTTGGTTCCCAACTGGAACGCCTGCATTTGCAAGCATTTCACATGCTAATTTAGACTCTTCAGTAATTTCAATCGAAGTATTAAAATGTGTATTTAGCCATACTGGGTGATATTTTTTCATAATATTACATAGATTTTCTGTAATACGTTGCGGGAATACAACTGGCGCCCTTGTTCCGATGCGAATAATTTCTACATGCGGAATTGCTCGTAAATTCTTTAATACATATTCCAAAATTTTATCATTAATAAGGAGTCCATCACCGCCAGAAATTAAAACGTCTCGTACTTGCGGTGTTTCACGAATATAAGCAATTGCTTCATCTAATTGTTTTTTTGGTACGCCCATGCCGATTTGTCCACTAAAGCGACGGCGTGTACAATAACGGCAATACATGGAGCATTGATTTGTTACAAGAAATAGGACACGATCTGGATAGCGATGCGTTAAACCAGGAACTGGTGAATCTTCATCTTCATGTAGCGGATCTTCCAAATCATACTTTGTTTTATATAATTCTTCCGAAATCGGTACAGATTGCATTCGAATCGGACAGCGCGGATCATCGGGATTCATAAGCGAAGCATAGTACGGTGTAATATTTAGCGGAATCGTTTTTGTTGAAATTTTAACACCTTCTTCTTCTTCTGGTGTTAAATTTATGACTTTCTTTAAATCATCTAACGTTTTAATCGTATTCGTTAATTGCCAAACCCAATCATTCCATTGTTCTTCTGTCACGTCTTTCCACAATTCAATTTCTTTCCAATGACGATTTGGTTTATATACATCGTGTAACATTGCTATTCCCCCTTTTTTTACGCTCACTTTTTATATAAGCAATAATTATGCCAACTTCACAATTTTGATAAGCAGTATTATAAGATTCCTTATCATATATAGGAAAAATCGTTTTTTTACATGTAGATACAATAATCGCTCACCATGATTCCTGTTACTTTTTGTATATGTAAACGCTCTTTTATTGGTGCAAACACATAAAAACGCCGATTATTCGGCGTTTTTTTTATATTTATTTAACTTATACTGCAAAGTTTGTCTTGGAATACTAAGTAATTTAGCAGCTTGTAATATATTCCCCTCCGTTTCTATTAGAGCTTGATGAATTAATTCCTTCTCCATTTGAGACAACGCCTCGCGTAAAGGCAATATCTTTTTCTTCTCCTGCCTGTTTTCTTTCTGGAATATTCGGGGTAAACAACAAGCTGTTAGCGAATGCCCTTCTGCAAGAATCACAGCATGTTCAATCGTATGCTTTAGTTCTCTTACATTTCCTGGCCAATGATACGATAATAATCTCTCTTTTGCATCATCGTTAATCTCAAATACAGCCTTTTTATATTCCTTGTTATATTGTTTTAAAAAATAAGATGCCAGCAGTAAAACATCTTCTATTCGCTCACGAAGTGGTGGAATATAGAGAGAGAATACATTCAATCTATAATACAAATCCGTACGAATCTTATTTTCGCGCAAGCAGACTTCTGGAGGCTGATTCATTGCAGTAATGACACGTACATCTACTTTTCTTGTCTTATTATCACCTATTCGGCGTATGACCCCGTCTTCTAAAACGCGAAGCATTTTTGCTTGCAGATCAAGGGGCATCGAGTTTAACTCATCTAAAAATAATGTCCCTCCATCTGCAAGCTCAAATAACCCCGCACGCTCAATAGCTCCCGTATAACTACCTTTTGTCGTTCCAAATAATAAACTTTCTAACAGTGATTCTGGGAGCGCTGCACAATTTTGTGCAATAAACGGTTTGTTTTTTCTTTTTGAAGCTTCATGAATTGCCTGAACAAATAATTCTTTTCCTGTGCCTGTTTCGCCGTATATTAAAACATTGGCATCTGTTGGAGCTACCTTTTGTGCTAACTCTTTCGTTTGACGAAAGCGAGTGTCATTCGTCACGATTGTATTAAACGCAATATGTTTTTTCGTTATTTTTCGTTTAGAAGAACGCTTCATTTTTGACTGTAAATCAACAATTGTATCTGTCAATTTTTGAATCGTTGTATAATCCTTTGCGATTTCAACCGCTCCAGCAATACTTCCTTCTATGAAAATAGGTAAAGTCGTATTAACCGTACATACATCCTCACCTTTTAAATTTTGATAACGCTGCACTTGATGAACGATAGGCTTTTTTGTATGTAAAACTTTCATAAGTGTACTCGTTTCTCGAGATAACGATGGAAATGCCTCTAATAAATGCTTTCCGAGTACATTCTCAATTTTTGAACCATCATGTTTCGCTGCAACATCATTATAAAAAATGGTAATTCCATTTTCATCTACAGCATGAATTGCTTCATCAATACTGCTCAAAATCGCTTCAATGACTTCTTGTGTAGAAACAGCTAGCAATGTCATCCCCCCTCTTGCCAACAATTCAGCATATTACACGCCGAATTGTTGGCGCCTCTATGTGCGATTATAAGCATTGAGATCTCATTCTATTGTTCCTTCTCTACATTCGTTATTTGTTTCATCATTCATACTGAATAAAGTAAAACTTTATTCAGTATGATTCGCTTTTACGAATCAGTCGTTTAGGGACAAGCTCTGCTCCCACGTATTTCTCTCCGAATCTTACTACCTATCAATAACTGGATAAAGTGAAACTTTAATCAGTGGGGATTTTCTTCATCCCTCACCAATCGGGCTTTTACGGGCAGCCCTACTTCCTTGCTACTCTTTGAACCTTGAGGTGGGAGTCTTACTGCCCGTTAATGCGGGATAAATCTTTTACCCATACATTCATATCTTCTAATTTATCAAAAATATAACAGTTATTAGCAAGTCTCCCTGTATACGTATAGCCTAACTGATGAAAAGCCGCATTCATTCCAAATGAAAGCGAGCGTGCAATTGTATAAGAACAAAAGATTGCTCGATCTCGCAGTTCTTCTTCTAATTGAACAAGTAAGCTTTTCATAAAACCATGTTTTCGATACTCAGGTAAAGTCGCACAATTTGTTAGTTCTGCATTCCCTTCTTTCACATTCATCTCTGCTGAAGCAGTGCTAACGATTTTCCCTTCTAATTCATATACATAATAAATGGTGTCTTCTTTCATTGTTTGTTTCACATAGTCTACTTGATTTAATGGTGTTGGATAAATTTCAAAAACTCTTCCGAATACATTTGCTAACTGTTCTGCATCATCTTCTGTTGCCTTCCGCAATATAAATGTGGTTGGAACTTGTTTATCCACTCCCCTTTTTTCCCTCACACCATTTAAAATTTGATCTTCATTTTCCCATTCGATACTATTTCTTCTTTCATTCCGTAAATACTTCACCAAGAAATAAGCATCGTGACCTTGAAAATAATGAGGAATTGTTGCTTCTAATAAAAAGCCAAAAGAGAGCCACGCCGAAACATGCTCTCCCTTTCCTTTTATAATACATTTAGTGAAAGAATGCTTCTTGGCCAATTCTTCGATTGTTTGTCTTATATATTCTACATTGCCTGTGTAATGATCAACTCGCACTCGCTTGTTAAAATAGTCCAATACTCCTTCTACAGTATAATACTTTGTCTGTTCTTTAAATGATTCATAATAGTTCATCTTTTCACCTCACACCAATCTAATAATGTACATGCAATGATTTTTGCAGCGGCAATCATTTTATCTACTTCAATGTATTCATTTGGATAATGCGCTACCTTCGTTTCTCCTGGCCCAAATATAATCGTCGGTACATCTACAATTTGAGTAAATAATCCACCATCTGTTCCCCATGGCGATGCTTCTATAATTGGATTTTTCCCTTCAATTTGCACAAAATTATTTTGAAGTGCTGTAATGAGCGGATGCTTCTCATCTAATTCACCCGGCACCCATCTTGCTCCAAACCATTCTACTTCTACAGGATGATCTCTAAACCATACATCCTTATCCTTTAATTGTTGCATCCAAGTTTCAAATTCTTCTTTTGCCGCCTCTATAGTCTCATTCGGCGCAATTCCACATCTTCCTTCTAATATTAAGGAATCTGGTACAGAACTCGGCCAACTTCCTCCTTCAATTTTCCCTATATTAATCGGAATTGGGATGGGAATTTCCTTATAAAGTGGGTCTGTTATTCGGTCATTTCTCTTTTGTTCTAATTCTTTTACATGCTCAACCACAATTATACTTTTTTCAATTGCGCTGATTCCTTCATAACGAGTCCCACCATGTGCAGCTTTCCCTTTCACATGTAGTCGAAACCACATCGATCCTTGCTGTTTTGGGAAGAACTTCATATTTGTTGGTTCTGGAATAATGACCCCGTCAGCTTTATATCCTCTTAAAATAGCTGCTAAACTTCCTGCACCACCGCTCTCCTCTTCTATTACACTTTGAAAATAAATATCTCCCTTTAATACAATGTCATTCTTAATAATCGCTTCCATTGCAAGTATTAAAGCAACATTCCCCCCCTTCATATCCGTCGTTCCACGACCATATATACGATTTCCAATTCTTTCACCACTATAAGGAGGATAATCCCACTGGTTCACATCTCCCTCTGGTACAACGTCAATATGTCCATTTAAAATCATGGATTTTCCGCCGCCACTTCCTTTTAAAGTAGCTACAATATTAGGACTATCTGAAAAATTCGTTCTTGGGGATACAAAATAAGGATGATCTTTCATTTTTGTAAAAGACGGCTCCCAAATGTCAAGATCTAATCCTAATTCACGCAACTTCTCAATTATGATTGCTTGCGCTCCACTTTCTTTTCCAGACACACTCTTTTCTTGAATCAATCGCTTTAATAGTTTCGCACTATCTTCTTCATGGCTTTCAATATAATCACATATTTGTTGTTTTAAATCTCCCATATCCCCCGCTCCCTTCATTCAATTACAAGCAAGTTAGAACTTATATGAAAAGCCGATTCCGTATGCTTCCTCACATCTTCTACTGTATAAGGACTCATCAATTCTTGAAGCACTAATCCTTTAGAAGTAACCTCCATCACAGCCATATCAGTAATAATGACATCAACGCAGTTTTTCGATGTTAAAGGCAGTGTACATTCAGATACAATCTTTGCATTCCCATACTTATCGACATGGTTCATTACAACAACGACTCGCTTTGCTTTTTGTGCTAGATCCATTGCTCCGCCAATACCTGGAACACGTTTTCCTGGTACAATCCAATTGGCTAAATCTCCATTCTCGCTCACTTGTAGCGACCCTAGAATTGTTAAATCTAGCAACCCTTTGCGAATCATTCCAAATGCGGTGCAGCTATCGAAGTAACTTGCCCCTTGAATAATTGACGTCGGCAGTCCCGCTGCATTGCATAAATTTGCATCTTCATCCCCTGTATTCGGTGTTGGGCCCATACCGATAATTCCATTTTCAGCATGGAACATAACGTGTATATCTTCCCGTAAATGGTTAGGAACAAGTGAAGGAATACCAATTCCTAAGTTGACAATCATGCCATTTTGAATTTCTTGCGCAGCCCGCTTTGCGATTTTATCTCTTACATCTATTCCCATGCCCATTTCCAATTCACCCCTTCCGATGGAACAATATAATCTATGAAAGCACCTGGAACTACAATCTCTTCCGGATGTAATGCACCAAGCGGTACAATTTCTTCCGCTTCTACAATTGTAATATCCCCCGCCATCGCAACATGTGGATTCATATTACGCGCACTTTTATCAAAAACAATGTTTCCAAATGGATCTGCTTTTTTTGCATATACAATTGCTATTTCAGCTGTAAGAGCTGTTTCAACTAAAAACGTTTTGCCATTTAATTCAACTGTTCGTTTTCCTTCCTCAACGACCGTATCAACACCAACATCAACAAGAATGCCACCAAGACCTACGCCGCCTGCTCGAATGCGCTCCGCTAGTGTTCCTTGAGGTGAAAATTCAATTTGTAACTTTCCTTCGTTTAATTGTCTCCCTGCATTCGGATTTGAACCGATATGAGAAGTGACTAATGATTTTACTCTTTCTCTTGTTATAAGACAACCAATCCCCACATCCGGGAACCCTGTATCGTTTCCAATTAAATGTAAGTTTGTAATTCCTTTTTCCACAATTGCTTGTATAAGAGATGGAGGGGATCCGATTCCACCAAATCCCCCAAACATTAGTGTCATATCATCGTGAAATAGCGAAATGACTTCATCTATTTCTTTCAATTTCCCGAATGTATTTGTCACCATTTTCATGCGATACTATGCCCTCCTCTTTGCATCATTTCCTCCACACTCTTACCAAAAATACTAAGTAGCTCATCTAGCTCAGAATATGTAGTAGTCATTGGTGGTGCAACAAGCAATGCGCTATCTTCCTTACCTGCTTGCCCTGAAACAGCTTGATATAAAAGGAGTCCGTTTTTAGCTGCCACTGAAATGAGCTCCGACGCTTTTGTAAACGGTTGCAATTCAATTCCAATTAGGAATCCTTTCCCCCGCACATCTGCAATAATAGTCGATTGCTGCTGAACTTTTTGCAATCCCTTTATTAAATATTCTCCTTTTTCCGCTGTTTTTTCAGGTAAATTATGTTTTTCCATATATTCGATAACCGCTAAAGCAGTTGCTGCTGATAATGGATTTGCGCTTAATGTATGACCGCTCATCACTGAACGGGACCCTCTTAAAATCGGATCCATAACACGATCACTTATAACCGTCGCTGCCATTGGTGTATAACCAGCCCCGAGCCCTTTCCCAAGCGTCATAATATCAGGCTCCACACCCCAATGCTCCATTGCAAACCACACTCCCGTTCGCCCAAGCCCTGTCATAACCTCATCCGCAATAAATAGAATATCATAATGCATACAAATATCTTTAATCACTTTATAATATTCCTTTGGAGGAACAACCGCTCCACCGGCAGCACCAATGATTGGTTCCGCTATAAAAGCTGCAATATGTTCCGCACCAATTCGCTCAATTGCTCGTTCTAATTCCGTTGCGCAGGCAAGCTGACAAGTTGGATATACTTTTTGTAACGGACACCGAAAGCAATATGGAGCTGATACGGTTGGATAATCTTCTAAAATAGCTACAAATCGTTGTCTTCTCAATGGATGCCCAGACATAGATAAAGCTCCCATCGTAATTCCGTGGTAGCTCATCCATCTTGATAAAATTTTATGTTTACCATGAATACCACGTTCTTGAAAATGTTGAATTGCAATTTTCATAGCTGTCTCATTTGCTTCTGTACCACTATTTACAAAAAAGCTCCAATTCAAGTCTCCTATACTTAAATCACTTAGTTTCTTTGCTAACTTTTCTGCTGGTTCACTTGTAAACTGTGACCGATAGACAAAAGCAATCTCCTCTGCCTGTTTTTTTATTACTTCAGCAATTTCTGCTACGCCATGTCCGATACCAGCCGTAATAGCTCCCGAGGAACCATCAAAATATTTATTTCCATTTTGATCGTACAAATATACTCCTTTTCCATGAGAAATCATTGGATACGGCTGACCAACAAGTGGCTTAATTAAGTAATCGCGCATAGCGCTCCCCCATTTCTCCAATTTGTATATATATATGAAGAAAATTGACGTTTCTTTCATAAAAAGAATCCCCTGCAAAAGCAGTGAATAGATAAAAAAGACTTATAAACTATAGAAATAGGCCTTATAAATCGAAAGAATATTCAGAACTAAAATTCTTTAACTCTCCTCTCCTTCGATGATAGAATCATGCTCTTCTCCCCCTCCAATTCGATTGAAAATTTCCTACAACATCAGCCACTCTATTCAAATTGCCGATATTGTGTAAACTTCGACGAAACTCCCGTTCATTTCCTTCCTGTTTGCATAGTTTACATCTCATACTTTTAAACAAAATTAGACAAATTTCTTATAAATCTAAATGTTTTCTTCTCCTAAGAAATGTGCGATGCTTTTCTTTCATAAAAAAAGAACCGATTAACGACAGTAACCAGTTCAGTATGACGCTCTTCATCCATGATTAGCGCACCCAACAAGCTCCAATGATGATTAATAAAATAAACAGCACAACTAACAACGCAAATCCATAACCTGTACCGTAGCCACAATAACTACCTGAATATCCATACCCCCACATGTTTCCCCCTCCTTTTTCTATATTTATATTGCACTATTACATTATGTAGGACAACTTCTCTTTCGTATGTGTATTTGCCTAGAAATCAAAAAATCGATATGTATAATCTCTTTTGAAAATAAGTTTCTTGCATAACTTCTTTTTACTAAAGCATATAGTTGTAATGATGACAAAGGAGGAATATCCATGACGCAATCTGAATTTGAAAAATATGGACAAGAAGCAATTTGCTATGAACAACTGGCACGGTACTATCAATATATAAGTCCTAGAAAATATATCGAGCTATCTATGAAATATCATCATGCGGTCAAGCAACTTGTACAGGCATACGAAAGGCGTGAATCACAAGAGGCAACGTTACCATCTTATATGAGGATATTTCACGCCTCACCGCATACAGCCCCTGTCGATATTTTAATAAATGGACAAAAAGTCATTAAAAATATCACTTTTCAACAATTCAGCCCTTATTTCTCCCTTATGCAAGGGCAATATAGGCTTGATATTGTTCCTCTAGACAATGAAACTCCCATTTTTTCAGCACTTATCCCGATGCTAGGAAATCATTCCTATACACTTGCAATACTTGATAAAGATTCGCATATTCAACTACAACCAATGTTAGATAATACACATTTGCCATCTGGTCAAGCTAAAATACGATTCGCACACTTCTCACCTGACACTTCCGTTGTAAATGTATCCTTAAAGAACGGCGATCATCTATTTGAAAATGTACTCTTTAAACAAGTAACAGATTATTTACAAGTAAGCCCTGGTACAGCTGATATCGAAATTTCACTTGCTGATACAAAGAAAAACCTTGTAACGATTCCAAACGTAAAAATCGAACCAAATACCATTTCTACAATTTCCCTTGTAGGTTACACTACAAAATCGCCAAATGTTACTACTGTTACTCTTACAAATTAAAAAAATCTACGCCATATTATGGTGTAGATTTTTGAAATGTAATATGAAATTCTGTCCACTCAGAGTTTGATTGACATGTAATCATCCCATTATGCTTTTCAACAATTTGCTTACATACAAATAAACCAATGCCAGTTCCTAATTTTTTTGTTGTAACAAATGGTTCAAAAATCGTTTCAATATTCTCTGCTGGAATCATTGGACCATTATTTTTTATTACAATATGAATCATTTCTTCATCTTCACATGTATCGATAATAATTTTACGATTTTCATTCATTGCTTCTAAAGCATCAATCGAATTCATTAAGATATTTAAAAAAACTTGCCTCACTTCACTTCGATATCCTACAAATGAAATCGGGTAAGGTAAGTTTTTTTCAATTGAAACATTTGCATTTACTAAACTTGGATATAAGAAATGAATAATATCATGAAACAAATCGTTTAGCCAAAATCGTTCCGATTCATTCCACATTTCCTTTTTAGAAACAAGTAAAAATTGCGAAATGCGAAAGTTTAACTGATCTAGCTCATGAGAAATAATATCTAAATACGATAAATTAGGATGTTCTGACTTTAGCAGTTTCACAAAACCCATTATGGAAGTTAACGGATTCCGAAATTCATGAACAAAGCTAGCAGACATTTGTCCTAAAATAGTTAATCTTTCTTTATGTGTTTCATTTATATATTGCTGTTTTTCCTCTAAATTTCTTGATATGATTTCCGAGTATTTTAAAACAGTATAATAAATTAATCTATCAAAACAAGTATGTATTTTTGTCATAATTGGTTTTAGCTCGTAAGCTTTCACATCTAACTCACACATCGCTTCAAATAGTTCATTTCTTCCGACATTTGCGTTATAGACAAAATCGCCAATATTTGCATCCGCCCCTGCACGTTCAATCGCAATTTTCTCACATAACGGCTGTAAATAAGCAATATCCTTATCCTCCATAATAAGTTTAATAATTAATTCTAATAAGCGTTCTCCATTTCGAGCTACCTCTTGCTTAAACGGATCTTTGTCGGAAATTATCGTCTTGTTTTTCCAGTTCTGTACGAATTGATGCCTATTGTCTTTCAAATACGAACAAAATAATTCTTTAATATCCTCCTTATCGATTGGAAAAACCCCCATTTCCTCCATTTCCATGCGACGATACCCTATATATTTTGAATATTATCACAAAAAACAAATTTCGTTAAGAGATTATTGTCACATTTTGTTAATTTCTTTTGATAAAATTTATTTCATTTTTATCGCCCATTATACCCTTTGATAAGTGATAGATAATTCCCTTCTATTTGTGTCAATTTTCACATATATATCATGATTTTTTTTGCATCCTTTCCGATTCTTGCGTACAATAAGCATGGAAAGGTGTGAAAAATATGGTAAATAAAAATGTGGAAGATTATCTTCAAGAAGGCATTTATGGCCAAAAGCAAAACAAACCAGAAGAACGTAATATGTATTTAGGTACATTACGCGAACGTGTAGAGATCGCTTTAACCATCGGTCAAGTAATGCGAAGCACCATTTATTCAGAAGTAACAAAGAGTTTGCATTCTTCTCAGAATCTGCATCTATTTGTAAATGGAAGCATTACTTACCCACATTTATCAAAATACATTAAATTAGCAAACGAAAAAAACGTTCCCTTCACTATTGTTCAAAATAAGGGAACACATACACCAATCGGCTTAGTTGTAGCGCATCATACTGCTGTAGATAAAAATCAAATTTACGTTGAAGATGATATTTTCAAACAAGAAATCCCCTCATAACGAAGTAAAAGGTACACTTTAAAGAGTGTACCTTTTACAATCTACTCATCCATTCCATTTACGAACTAATTTGTTCTTGCAGTGATATAGAAGAGTCCGTTTCAGGCATAACAATTGGCGCAGGTTGTTTCGTTACTTCTATTCGCTTAATATAATGCCCATCCAATTCTTTAATACAGAACCTATATCCTTCAATTTTCACGATATCTCCTTCTTCAATCCCAAGGTTTTTCGTTAAAATCCAAGCGCCAATCGTATCAATTCCATCGTCATAAATTGTTAAACCAAGTAGCGCATTCACTTCACTAACAAGCACTTTTCCTTCTAAAATTGTTTTTGTTTCGCTGACACATTGAATTTCTGGTTGTTCATCTATATCAAATTCATCTTGAATTTCTCCAACAATTTCTTCCAATATATCTTCAACTGTTACAAGCCCTGCTGTTCCTCCATATTCATCAATTAACACCGCAATGTGCGTACGCTCCCGTTGCATTTTTAAAAATAAATCACGGATTGGAATAGATTCGATAACAAGAATAATCGATCTCATATATGTTCCTACTGTTTCAGCGTGACCAGCACCATGTTTTACAAAATCCGTAAAAATATCTTTAAAATTAACAAATCCAATAACATGATCCTTATCTCCATCAACCACAGGATATCTTGTATATTTTTCTTTTGACATTTTTTGCAATGCTTCTTTTATCGGCATATCCTTATCTAAAATATACATTTCCGTACGCGGAACCATAATTTCTTTTGCAATCCGATCATCAAATTCAAAAATTTTATTCACATATTTAAATTCTGATTGATTAATCTCTCCACTTTTGTAACTTTCTGAAACTAATAACTTCAGTTCTTCTTCTGAATGTACATCTTCACGCTCTTTCACCTGCGATAAACCAAACATTCTTGCTATATATCGAGCGGATCCATTTAGTAACCATATAAATGGGAATGTAAGACGATAAAAGAAAATGAGCGGTTTTGCTATAAACAAACTAATTTGCTCTGCCTTTTGAATTGCAAATGTCTTTGGTGCCAATTCTCCAATCACCACATGGAAGAAAGTAATGAACATGAACACTAGAATTACAGCTAAAAAATCCACAGATTGAACAGGTACTTTCAAACTAGTAAA
This sequence comes from Bacillus cytotoxicus NVH 391-98, assembly GCF_000017425.1. Lineage (GTDB taxonomy): Bacteria > Bacillota > Bacilli > Bacillales > Bacillaceae_G > Bacillus_A > Bacillus_A cytotoxicus. The sequence goes on along the minus strand of NC_009674.1, from coordinate 1,784,098 downwards.
TAGTTGATCGAACGTTTGCTTTAGTGCCGGTTTTCCTAACCATCCTATTCCAAGCGCTGTAGCTGTAATCCCTAATTGGCAAGCTGATAAATACTCGTCTAAGTTTGTAATGACTGTCTTTACTGACTTTGCGCGCCTGTTGCCCACAGCAATTAAATAATCGATGCGCGATTCTCTCACTTTCACAATTGCAAATTCTGTTGCAACGAAAAATGCAGTTAAGGCAATTAAAACAATCAACATACTTATCCTAAATATGTCCAAATATGTTTCCTTACTTACGCTGTAAGCAAGGAAGCCACCTCCTACTTCAAATGATTCAAGCGAAATATCCAATTTGAATCTGGCAAAATTCTACATTAGCAATCACCTTTTTATATATTATATGCATACATAAAAAAGATATTTATATTTATGATAATCTAAAAATCTTGTTCCCGTCAATTTACAACACAGAGAAGTTGAAAATTGTACAGCTCTATTTTTCATAAATATATGCTAAATTTCGTAAAAAAACACTTTCTTTGGCGATTCAACACTTCTTTTGTCACTCCAGAAGGGAACAAACTTTTCATCTAGAAATCATGTAACAGGATATATATAGGAGGGATTATCTTGGAATATAAAACACCCTTTATTGCGCAAAAGTTAGGTGTTAACCCAAAAGCAGTGGTTCGGATTGCTCAACAATTAAATCTCACGATTCAAAAGAACAAATATGGTCATTATATTTTTACAAAAAGTGACTTTGATCAAATGTTAGAATATCACCGTTCTCAAATGGAACAAGATTCCACTTCCCAAACGAAATCCTCAAATGAGATTGAACAACTCGTCATACAATTAAATGCAATTACAAAACGATTAGATCATATTGAAGAACAAATACAAGATAAGGCAAATGATGTTGTCACATATCAACTATTACAGCATCGTCGTGAAATGGAAGAAATGTTAACAAAGATTGAGAAATTGGAGGCTTCTATTCCAAAAGAAGAACCCGTATATATTACACCGGATAGTCAATCAACATATGAACGAGAAAAAAAACCAAAACGCCGTAAAATGATTTTAAGTATGTTTGGCTTTTAATAATTCTTATTTATCAGTATATGCATTTAAAGGATGCCCATTGTTTAGGCATCCTTTCATTTTACTATGATAATATCGTCTCCATATCTTCAGCAGCAGTCATAATCGTTTTCAATCCGAATTTCTCTTGTAGCACTTGTAAAACACCAGGTGAAATAAATTCAGGCACTTTTGGTCCAATTCGAATATCTTGTATGCCAAGGCTAAATAGACCGAGTAAAATGGCAACAGCTTTCTGTTCAAACCATGATAATATAATACTCACTGGTAATTCGTTGACGTCACATTGGAAAGCCTCTGCTAATGCAGCTGCAATTTTTATCGTTGAAATGGAATTATTACATTGTCCTAAATCAATATAACGTGGAATTTTCGTTCTTGGCACAACTCCATAATCTATGTCGTTAAAGCGGAATTTCCCACAAGAAGTTGTGAAAATAACGGTTTCTTTTGGCAATGACATAGCCAACTCTCGATAATATTCACCACCCTTGCCAGGAGCATCACATCCAGCAACTACGAAAAAACGTTTTATTTTCCCCATCTTTACTGCTTCAATAATTTCTGGTGCCAATGATAAAACAGTATGATGGTGAAAACCAGTTACTAATTGTTCGTCAGATTTCATATGTACTGCCGGAAGCTCTAATGCTTTTTGGATTAATGGTTCAAAATTATCGTTTTCAATTTTTCTTACCCCTTCTAGCCCAGCTAGATCATAAGAAAAGAAGCGATCTGCGTACGTACCCTTAATCGGCATAACGCAATTTGTCGTTGCTAAAATGGCTCCTGTAAACTTTTCAAATAGACGTCGCTGATCAAACCATGACTTACCGATATTCCCTTTTAAATGTTTATATTTTTTAAGCTGAGGATATCCATGAGCAGGAAGCATTTCCGAATGTGTATACACGTTAATTCCTCTTCCTTCTGTTTGCTTAAGCAGTTCTTCTAAAGCAAATAGATTATGTCCTGTCACAACAATTGCCTTTCCTTCCACGCGATTTTGTGTAATGTGAACAGGCTTTGGAATCCCGAAATGATTAATATGTGCCTCATCTAATAGTTCCATTACTCGTAAAGCTGCTTTTCCTACCTTCATTGCCATTTCCAAATGTTCTTGTTCATTAAAGTTTGAATTTGTTAAAGTCATATATAACGCTTCATGTGTCACTGCATCTACAAATGAATCTGTATAACCGAGTTGAGCTGCATGAGTACGATATGCTGCAATACCTTTTAATCCAAAGACAATCGTATCTTGCAAACTTGCAATTGTTTCGTTTTTCCCACAAACACCTATTATTTTACATCCACCTGTTGGAGTTTGCTCACACTGGTAACAAAACATAAAATCTCATCCCTTCTTAATCAACTCTTACAAATAAAGCGTAATGTAAATGAAATAAGAAGGATGTGATGTGAATCACAATATTATATAAAAATTTGTGACAAATCAATTTGTTAACATAATATTTTTACTGTATCTTTTAATAAGCGTTTGTGCGTGAGCATTTCCTTGAATGATATCGCGAAACTCCTTCAAGGAATATAAGTGTGTAATACCTTTTCGAGCATGAATGCGGACTGGAACCCCTTGTAACATATCATGAAAATCAAATGGGGTATCTATTGGTTCAATTGGGAAACCAAGTGTAAGCAAATACATATACATTCGTTTTGTTACAACTGCAATATACCATTCTGCCTTCATTTCTAAAGCATGTATAAACAAAATCGCTGCTAATCTTTTGAAATGCCCTCGACCTCGAGATGTTTTTGCGATGCTTAACTTTCCAATTTCATATACATTGTTTAAGTTTTTTATCAATTTATTTTTAGAAAACGGATAAAAAAACTCAGAATTAGATTGTTCTGGTGAGGTATATTGAATACATTCAACAGTACCAATATAATGCTGATCTTCTATTAATAAAAACCGTGATGGATTTAAATTCCGTTCTACAAACATTAAATTTCGTTCCTCACAAAAATCTCCCCACAATTGCTCGAACCAAAAATGCTCTTCCTTCGTTTGAACACGCTGGAACATATTTCCCCACCTTTCTTATCGCTATCTCACTTATTGATAACGCTTACATTATATAATATAAGACCGAATCTTCGTATGCAACTAAAAATATTTATTACTTATAGTATTCGTTAAACAAAATGGAATTCCTATTCCCCGTTCATTTTTATCAAAAATACCGAAAAATAACCACCTAAATACATACATAGTAGGTGGTTATTTTTTAACGCTCTCGAGCAGTAAAGATTTTTATGTTTTTATACTTTTTAACCATTCCTCAAAAATTTGCATGAGTCCATATTTTCCAGCTAACTTCTCTTTTCCTTGCTTCGTTTTATATGGGTATAACTGCAGAAATACACCACAACCTGATTCAATTTTTTTGCCGTGCATATGACTTCCTGGATAGACACAAATTACTTCGTAAATCGCCTTTCTTTTAAAAATACGTTTCCCCTCTTTTTCATCTACATATTTAATAGACCAATATTTATACATTTGCTCTGTCGCTTTTGTATTACCAACAGGCTGAAAAATGTTATACATTGGACTATACTTTACTTCAATAATAATAGATGATTGATATTCATACCATTCTTCCTGCTTTACATAACAATCTAGCCGAATATCCGGTTTTTTCGTATCTTCTCCATTATAAAAATGGCTTCCTTTACTTAATGCAATAAGTGGATGAGTTTCAATTAAATCATTAAATGCCACATGGATTCGAAACTCATCACGATGTAGTACAATTGTCGTACCATCTTGTAATCCATCCAAATAAAAATATTTCTGTATCTGTTCTCGCATCGGTACTTTATCATGAAATCCCATTTCTTGTAGTATAGAAATAACAATAAAGAATGCATAATATTCGTAGACTAAAAATGTTGGTTTATACACGAATAATAAGGCTGGAGATTGCTGTCTATAATGGGGTAACAACTCTAAATGATACATAAGTTGTCGGTGTGGTATAGAGATAGAATAAAGTGTAATATTCGTTTTTTCAGAAATGTCCTTCCAAAACGGGGAATGTAACAAATGATGAAAGTACTGTGCACTTTCATAAACAATACGATTCAAAATTTTATATTCTTGTATTTTCACTGAACTCTTGCGTAAATCCGCTTCTTTCAACAAATGTATATTTTTATATTTTTTCTTTTCTCGATCCGTCACAGAGCCGTTTCGATCAATTGTTTGCATAATGGTTTTAACAGCTTGATATTCTTCCTTTTTTGTCTCCTTTGTTTCCTCTAGTAGTTTAACTGTCTTTTGTAAAAAACGCTGAGCTTCTACTAAATAAGAATAAAACTGCCTCGTTTTAAATTTAAGAAAAGCATTTTCTAAACTATTTTTCTGCTCTATAAACTTGCGATTATAGTACTTTCCGTGCATTTTTTTTTCGCTTATGATTACACTTTTCCGCGTCGATTTTCGTTCTCGCGTCTCCCAATTGTACGTATTGACGTACTTCGTATTCATTTCGATCTTTTTATAAATTTGTTTTATTTTTTTCATCTTCTTCGGCAACATTCGCAGTAACATTAAATAAGAAGAATCTTCAATATCACTTAATGCTGAAAATGTTTTTTTATAATAACCTCGATCTAAAATTAATTCGTTCAAAATCGACTTTACATAACTTTGAATCATTTCAAATTGATCATCTTCAAAATTTTTTGGAACAATTTGAAACGCTCCGTAGTATATCTCCCCTCCCACTCTTACTTCAAAGTGGTATAAGCCGCAGCGCCATGGATAAAAAAAATCTGTTTTTCCATGTTCATATATTAATATTTTTGATCTTTTTTCATGTAGTTCATATTGTGATTCTTGTATATTCTTTTGTCCTTCATACACTTTATTCCATATAAATGTAACATGAACTGCTTTCTCATAATGTAAAGATAGCCGTAATGGTTTTAACTCCTGCACTTTATAAATACACTGTGAGAGAGAGAATGCCGAAGTGCAGAGACGATTTAAAACGATAGTCTCTCCCTTCGCTTCCGATCCTACAATTAGTTTCAGTACAAAAGGCAACATTTCTATCGTGTCGACAATTTCAGTCTCATTGTGTTCTTTATTTTGCATAACCATACAACTCCAATTCGCGTCGCTTTTGTCTTAAATACGCTAAGGAATGTTCGAATGTTGAGACACAATTTGCAAGAGGAGATTGTAATAATGGGATTAGCATCGCTCCCTTTTTTTCCTCTTCAGAAAGAAGAGCACCAACTGTCATCTCGGTTCCACGCAATTTTGTTAATACGCGCTGCTTAATTTGCAAGTCAAAGCCTTCTTCCCTGCTAATCATATAAGACTGGTTATTGTGCATGGGAATATTTTGCAAATATGAGGCAATAGCCGCAGCGCATCGAAAAGAAATACCTTTTGATGCATCGTAAGAGGACAATATATCATGCAACTTATCTAGCAACTCCAATTCCTCCTCTGAAAAAACTTCAACCATCGCTTTATTTCTTACCCAATTTATGCGAAACTCCCTAGCGGTTACTGCCAGAGAAGGAAATTGTATATTCTTTTCCTGTCTCATGCTCATTTCACAAAATGGAATTTTTTGCAATGTAATAAGATTGACTCGATCTAATAAACGGTCGGATAATTCTTTCGTTGTTTCATCAAAATTTATCGTGCCAACAAAAATAATATTTTCTCCAATTTCAATTTTCGCTGGGACTTGATTTTCTCCCCTAGCCCCTTCTTCATATAAAGTAAGAATACGATTCTTTTTTTCTAATTGGAGAATCGATAAAAATGGGGTAAACCAATGCTCAATATGCGACATATTCATTTCATCAAATACAATCATATATAGCTGATTCGGATTTTCTTTTGCTTTTAATAATGTTCGAACAAGCTGTGTCTCACTTTCAATAAATGCTCCATTTGGATGAAGATAACCAAGTAAATCATGTGGCTCTTGATAAGTCGGAGATATAGGAATCCATATTAATTCTTCACCATATTGCAATCCTAATGCTTCTGCATACGCCTGCACAAAACGAGATTTCCCAATCCCTGGTATACCACCAAGAATGGTTAACATATTCGTTTTTACACTAATGTGAAAATTAAAGATATCCGTTACATCAATATATAACCCTTTATCACATACTATTTTCTGTACATACTGTAGAAAAGAGGTTTCTCGTTCGTCCCATTCCTGCTCTTCTTTTTGATTTCTAATATCTATCACTTCAATTGGCTTCCCCTCTTCCGCAACGCGTTTTACGAGTTGCTCGTATATATTTGCATTTACAAAATACAAATGATCATCAACTTCTAATTCCACATATTTCTTCCAGTCATCAATCTCAATATATTTACATTCCTTTCTTTGTTCACAATAGGCAATAGAACTAACCGACGGCTTTAATGATAAATTTCCATATAAACGCCCTTCATGCCATAATAAATCCGGTGTATCAAAATCCTGTGGAAACTTAGGCATGAGAAAAGATAGATAGCCATTCCCAAGCTTTCTCTCAAAAGATTCTCTTTTTCTATATCCAGTTAGTCTTGGTGAAGGAATAATTTTATATGCATCCACCAATTCTTTCTGTTCTGTGCATATTAATTCTACATATATGTTTCCTCTTTCATAATAAAGTCGAAATAACACCAACTGTTTTTCTAACTTTCTCTTTTTCAAATCAGCGAACACTTTCTCATTCTTCTTATTACTACATATACCTTCAAATACGTATGGTTCCTCTCCAAACTGGGATTGCAAAACCGAAGGAATTGGTGACAAACATTGGATTGAAAATGTCTCTTTTTCTTCTATGCCTTTTACAAATTTCCCAATAAACCTCATATGATACATCCGTTTTATAAAACTTGGATGAAGAGCTTTATGTAATTTCAATACACTCACCCTCTTTTTCCCATACTGTTCTTATTGTATGTATTATTTTATAAAACTAGAAACAAAAAACCTGACGTTATCCGTCAGGTTTTAAGAGAAAAATTGATATTAGTGCGAAGAAAATGTTTGTTTCTCTTGCAAAATCGCATTGTGAGCAATCTTTAATTTCGCTAAGACATACCGTAGTCTATCTTCAGCATTTTCATCCTTTTTATGCTGCAAATTTGCTAACGTTTCTACAGATCCTGCTAAATTTTCAATCACTCCACGCAATTCGGGATGATGGTTAAAAAACGATTCTTGTACTAAAACTTTTCTTAAATCATTGGTCAACTCTATAATCCTTACCAACTGTTTTTTTTCTTCCATATTCATCCCTCCTAAGCATCTTATTCTTATATATGAAATATTCTGTGAAAAATTGCAAATTCCTTGTATCTAAAACAAAAAAGTCCTACAAGAGGACTTTTTACACTTGTATATTTCCTGTAAATAGCAAATAAAGCGATGCAATAGTTGCAATGACAATGACAACCATAACATATCTCTCACCGTTTGAAAAATAGCGATTTCCTTTTTCTTTTCGAGCAAACATATAAACAACAAGACCAATACCATAAACAATGGAAACTAGTAACAAATTCTTTAGCCCAGCTGCATAAATTAACCAGATGGAATAAATAAATGCAATGAAAGCTAATACTCCATTTTTTATTCTCGCTTGTTTTATTTCCTTTGTAATAACTAATTTTAGCTGATACAATGCCGATAATAAATACGGTAATAAAATAGATGTCGAAGCAATAAAATACATCATTTGATATGTTGATTCTGAGAAAAGCACAATGATAAATAACGTTTGTGCAACACCATTTGAAATCCATAATGCAATATGCGGTGTTTGTTTTTTATTTGTTTTTGTAAATACTTTCGGAAAAACACCATCTTTTCCGGCCACATGAGAAATTTCAGAAACAAGTAGAAACCATCCAATTAAAGTCCCCACAAGTGATGCAACTAAACCGATATTAATAGCAACTGCTCCCCAAGAGCCAACTACATGTTCTAATACATGTCCCATTGAAGGCGTGTCTAAAAGAGATAATTCTTGTCTTGACATAGCCCCCATTGAAAGGACGGAAATTAAAATGTAAATTGCCATGACTAAAATAAGTCCCAAAACTGTCGCTTTTCCAACATCACGACTATTCTTTGCTCTTCCAGATAACACAACGGCTCCTTCTACCCCAATAAATACCCAAAGCGTCACGAGCATTGTGTTTTTCACTTGTCCAAGTACAGAAGAGATGGAAACAGTCCCTTCTCCCCAAAAATCATGAGTAAATGTCTCCCAGCGAAATGCTGTAACCATTACGACGATAAATAATAAGATTGGAACTAGCTTTCCAATTGTAGCAATTACATTCATAATTGACGCTTCACGAATTCCAATTAAAATCAAAAAGTGAAGTGTCCATAATAAAAGAGAGGCGCCAATAATCGAAGCTACATTATTTCCACCTTTAAAAATGGGAAAGAAATATCCAAGCGTGCTAAACAATAACATAATCGTTGCTACATTTCCTAAAATCCCAGCAAGCCAATATCCCCACGCACTATTAAAACCAATGTATTCACCAAACCCTGCGCGTGCATAACTATAAATTCCGCCCTCAAGCTCTGGTTTTTGCCTTGCTAATGTTTGATATACAAGCGCAAGTGGAATCATTCCTAATGCTGTAATACACCAACCAATTAGTGTAGCACCACTATTTGCCCCAGCTGCTAAGTCATGTGGGAGGCTAAATACGCCACCTCCAACCATTGTTCCAACTACTAATGCAATTAATGAGAAAAATCCTAATTTCTTTTCTATCGGTATCACCCCGTTTGTCATTCTAGGTGTTATGTTTATCCGTCAACTATTAAAGTCACCTTTTTCTCTAATAGAAGTTTCTTTTATATTTTTTCAGGAAAACATTACTTATTCTAAAAGAAAATGAGTAAAAAGGGAATACTTTTTTGAAAAAATGTATAAGTATGCATAAAAAAACCGTTCATTTCTCATGAACGGCCGTTTTTTAAAGCTAAAATTGTATATTTTTTGTAAAAATTTAACGAATAAGCTTTTATCTCATTATTTTAGGGCAGTAGCAGCCCAATTGGTGGAGGATGAAAAACCCCGTTGATTAAAGTTTCACTTTATTTTTTAATTGTTTCACCATCTTTTTTACACTTTCTCTACCTCACATTCATTTCGCGATTCTGGTGATTCATTCCAACTTACTTTTTTCAAGATATACTTGTTCTTTCACTCTAATGATCAAATAATAGCGTCTTTATAATCGCTATGTACTCTCTTATATAAGCCTTATTCTTAGAACGTGCAGGAGTCGAAGCAGCTAATGCTTCCATTTTGATTCCTAAACGTTTCGCAATAATTTTTGTACGATATAAATGATAGGTATTACTTACAATAATAGCGTGTGTAATATGAAATAAATCTTTACTAAACTTTAAATTTTCATACGTACTTGTCGAACGGTCTTCTATCAAAATACGATTGGCATTGATACCGTGTGCTACTAAATAATTTCGCATACTATGCGCTTCTGGAATATCTTCATCTTCTCCTTGTCCTCCAGATACGATAGCCTTTGTCTTAGGGTTTTCATTTAAATATTTTAAAGCTACATCTAAGCGATTTTGAAGAGATTGTGATGGCTTATCTCCAAATAATTTTGCACCTAATATTAATATATAAGGAATTTCATTACTCACCTCTTTTTGAGCAACTTTGCGCATCTGATACGTAATATATAGTATATATAATATTGGTAAAAGAAATAGAAGACAGACAATCCATTTATTCATTACTATATCTACACTCCCTTTCTTTCTATTATATAGAAAAAGAAAGGGAGGTAGAAGTCTTTTTAATGGCTACGTTGCCCCGCATTTTGAGGATTACGTGCTTTTTGAGAAGACGTATGAGATTGTGTTTGATTCCCTTTATGTTTTGCTGATCCTAGTGCTTTCGTTTTTCCCATTTGAATCCCCCCTTTTTATATTCCCTTTTATATTCTGTACTTTTCCTTTTCTCATACAATGGATTTATTGGAAGCTCCAATGTTTTTTTCTTTATATTTTAACAAAACGTAGCGGAGGGCAATCCCCATTGCACAAATTAACAAAATGCTAAGCGTATAAAATGGAAGCATGCCCCCTACTTTTGACACACCAAAAGTAAAACTCGTTAATAATATAATGAGCCGCAATAAACTATCTACACGTCCCATTACTTCATTTGAAATTTTCTCCATTATTAACACATTGCGTACAATCCTTGTTCTCGCATTTCCAATTGCATGAAAATAGAAAGCCCATATAACATAACAACTGAAGATTCTACAATCATTCCGGTAATTGAAATTACATATATACACATCGTAATTACGATAGATATTTCTGTCTTCACATATTTCATTAAAAAGGGCATGCTGATTCCAGCAAGTACAGCACCAATCCCATACATCATCCTCTTTATTGTATATACAGATGCATTTACTTTTAATACATCTGAAATGTATATTGGAATTAAATAATTTGTCATCATCACTCCGATAAATGACATATAGATGGCAAGTAAAAACCAAAAAAGTTTTTGGCGCCCTTTCATAACATGAGCCCCTTCAAGCATTTGCTTTTTAAATGGAATCCTTAGTAATAATGACTTTCTTGAAAAACGATCAATGCTTTGGCCAATAAGTGGTGACAATAAAAACATAATAAGAGTCGCTACAATAGATACATATCCAAAGATAACATCGCCACCGCTTTCCTTGATCAAAAACCACAGGATCGTTATCATAACAATCTCAGAACCAATAGCTTATCTGCTATTGGCTCCTAAAACATAATACAATCGAGACTCATAATAAAGAGAATTCATATCAATCAACTCCTAATTGCTTTTTCACCTCTTTATAAACGTCCATATATGCTTTTAATTCTTTAATAAGATCATGGATAAGCGGTTTTGCCTCTTCTCCAAGTTCACCATCTTGTACATGTAAACCGTCTACTACAACTTGTTTTGGAATGGTATTCGCGTACACTCCTCTTGCGACAATACGCATACTATTTAATGCGTTCATTCCGCCTTTTCCTCCACCTGCAACCGCCAATAAAGCAACTGGTTTATGAATAAATTCACTACTGCTTAAAAAATCAAGCGCATTTTTTAAAGCGCCACTCATTGCGTTATGATATTCCGGTGTACAAAGTACAACACCGTCTGCTGATTTTACTAAATTTTTCAATTTTGTTACAGCTTCTAGTTCACGCTGTGAATCTTCCCCGTTATATAAAGGCAATTCTTCGATCGCCAAATCATATAATTCCCCTTCAAAGTGCTCTGCAATATATTTTGCAATTACACGTGTTCTACCGAATTTTCTTGGCGTTCCATTCATTACGACTAATTTCATAATTCTTTCTCCCCCTTATTTAAGCTTCTCATTCTATATTATCAGAAAATTATATACAAAACACAACAAAAATGGTGAAAATGTTTTAGAAAATAGTATAAAAAGAACTCATACTTTCGTATGAGTTTTTTTCAAAAATGAAATCATTAGGACTTTTGTGCTTTAAAATGCCAATAAGCCTTCTCTGCTAACTTTCTCCGCTCCTCTGGTAGCTTGCTGTATTGTATAATCATTTCTACCATTTGTTCATAAGGAGCAAAAACGATTCCTGGCCACTCTTTTTCGTCTTCTGGATTACTCGATTCAGAAATAATAAACTTTTGATTCGCAACAGCATGAGAAATTCGTGGCGTTTCAAGAATTCCAGTTAAATGGAAATGAATATTTAAAATGATCTTTGCTCGTGCCATCAGTTCGTTTCTAGGAATTCCCCATACATTGCTTTGAAAAACAATATTCAAGTTCGGGGCAAGCTCTTGAAGCTGTTCAAAAATCGCTTGACGTCGCTCATTCATAGCACCAATAAACAGAACATCAATATCTTCTGAAAGCACGTGAGGAAATGCTCCTTTTTTTATTTCTAATGTCGGGGCATAATTCATCTTCACATGTTTTATTTCTTTTCCTAATCCTTTCTGTTTCAACCATTCTATATTTTGACGACTATAATCCCATACTTCTCTATCCTTTAATATTGTAAGATATGCCGCATTCACATAAGGACTCTCATCATATAACTGCTCTAAATTATACACAATTGCATGATTTGGTATAGGGATGGGGCGATAAGCAAATAAATGAGCACCAAAAAGAACGGTCTGTTTTGCTTGGTCCAATAACGTTTCTGATATAATTACTTCTTGTCCTTGTTGTTCTAATTGCCATTTTAAAGCACGTGCAACGTCTATAAAACTCCCATATGTGTACGGCCATATATAGAAACAATAATCATATTCTTTATTAAAAAATGATTCAATTACCTTTGCATTCTTTTCATACAACTCCACATTCGGATACTTCATTACCATCTCATTCGCATATTTTTTTGCAACTTTATATAAACCAGCATAATATGCCGCCACGCATCTTTTTAATTCTATACTTGGTCTATCCGCCTCCTGTATATCCATTTCTAAAATAAGATTTGCAACAACGAAAGCTTTCAAATGATCGTGATCGTAGTAATAATCCAACAGCGGAATTAACTCCTCATGCGTATTTCCATACACAGATGTACCGAGATCAATAGCCCATCTTATTAATTCCATTATCCCTCCACCTCCCCTTTCACACATAGATGTTTTAATAAAACTTTTTATTATTCTCAACCACCTTTGCGATGTATATCGGTAATTCTTCGATTTTCGATTCAAGAAACTTTTGTGCTTTTCTACCAATATGTTTCTTACTTTCAATATAATAAGCACAAATCGAAATTTCATAGTCAAATAAATAATCATACACATGATAATCTACAAATAGAAGATCTTCTTTTGGAAACGGGATTTCTTTTCCTTGTAATGCATACATTAAACTTAAATGATTTTTCGATCTCACTCTATATAATCTGGCTAACTGATATAATGATTCTGCCCTACTTGGCCTATATTCCCAAGCATTTTGAAAATACGTAACCGCCAGAGAAAGAAGTTCTTCTTCTTTTTGAATGAAACTTTCCAATTTCTGCACACTATTTCCAACCTTACTTCTTAATTGCTCTTGTTTTATTGCTAACTGCTCATAACAAACTCCAATTCGCAATAATGAATAAAATACTTCTTCTCTCCATCCCCCAGCCTCAACCCTTTTTTTGTACCATTTAATAGCTTCCTCAAATTCTCCTAAATGGTAATAGGTTTGAGCTAAATAAAATAAATACCGAATTTTCAAGTCTGGTGTCGTTTCTGGATCTTTTATTCCCTCCAATAATAATCGTTTATCTCTTTCAAATTTATCACTCTTACTTCCGCCATCTCCTTGATCATTTACAACAAGGCCATCTAACCTTCCCACTTCTTGTTGATAATCCGTCCCTAGTTTTGAACGATCTATATCCCAATATTCATGCGTAACCCCAACAGATTTCCAAGAAAGAGAGGCTTTTAATAATCTAGTAAGCCAATATTTAATATGAATATCGTACTGCATTGTCAAATAATGATCTTTCGTTAAACTACTTTTATCAAAATTCGCTGTCTCTTCTAAAACCATATCCGCATCAAGCACTAATAAATAATCTGATTCCGGATATGTTTTTTGTGCTAACGCTACTGCCAGCGTACGATTATAGCCAAAATTTCGAAACGGTTCATGGTGAACGGTCCCAGGTATCTCATTGTCCTTACACCATTGTTCTATTATTTCAGGCGTATGATCGGTAGACCCCGTATCACAAATCGATACAAAATCAATAACTGGTTTTGCAGAATTTAAACATCGCTCAATGATTTTCTCTTCATTTTTAACAATCATACAAAGACAAATTTTTTTCTCTTCTTGCTGCTGTCCACTTTTCACCTTACCACCTCCATTTTTTATAAATAAATCCCTCTATGTATAACTTGGATTATAAACACTCCTACTTTACGTATTCTTTTACTATTTATGAAAGCATTATTTTATTTATTCTGATTTTCATTCTACTGACTCCATCTTAACTTAAATGAGAGCTGAACTGCTCATAACAGCCCGATTGATGAAGCCCCCCACTAATTAAAGTTTTCCTTTATCTTCTTCCCTATTTTTTACGTTCAGTCTACAAAGAGTAAAACAAAAAAACTTGCACATTTGTACAAGTTTCTTCTCCAAAATAATGAATCATTTTTTTACAACAGCATGTCCGCCAAATTGATTACGAAGCGCTGAAACAACTTTTCCGTGGAATGTATCATCTTCTTGAGAACGGTAACGCATAAATAATGACATCGCAATGACTGGAGCGGCTGCTTGTAATTCAAGGGCTGTTTCGACTGTCCATTTTCCTTCTCCTGAAGAATTCATTACCCCTTTAATTCCAGCCAATTTAGGATCATCCGCAAACGCTTTTTCTGTTAAATCCATTAACCAACCACGAATAACGGATCCGTTCGCCCATACTTTTGCCACCTCTTCATAGTTATAATCAAAATCACTTTTCTCTAAAACTTCAAACCCTTCAGCAATTGCTTGCATCATTCCATATTCAATACCATTATGAACCATTTTTAAGAAATGACCACTTCCAACACGCCCTGCATAAGAATAGCCATTTTCTACTGCTAAATCTTTAAATAAAAGCTCCAATTGATTAAAGATTTCTTTTTTTCCACCAACCATTAAGCATGCCCCATAGCGCGCACCTTCTACACCGCCTGATGTTCCAATATCTACATAATGGAGCCCTAATCGTTCTGCTTCTTCAGCACGGCGTAACGTATCTTTATAGAAAGAGTTTCCACCTTCAATAACAATATCTCCTTTATCTAATAATGGATAAAGCTCATGTAATACTGAATCTACAATTTCTCCAGCCGGTACCATTACCCAAATGATGCGAGGTGATTCCAGCGTTTCCACTAGTTTCTTTAATGTAGGACGAGCAGCAATTCCAAGCTGTCCTGCTTTTTCTACAAGCTCTTGATTCACATCATAAACGACTACGTCGTGTCCATCTTCATGTAAATGTTCCGCTAATGGGAAACCCATTTTTCCTAATCCGATTAAACCTAGTTTCATATTCATCTAACTCCTATTCTATATTATAAGATTTAATAACGAAATGAGTCCAAGTGCTACAATTGACAGAATGGTTTCCATCGCTGTCCATGTGAATAGCGTTTCCTTTACCGTCATTCCGAAGTATTCTTTAATCATCCAAAAACCAGAATCATTCACATGTGATAAAATGAGTGATCCTGCTCCTGTTGCAAGCGCTAATAATTCTACATTCACTCCTGGCATACTCGCTGCAATCGGTGCTACAATTCCAGCTGCTGTCATCATTGAGACTGTTGCAGAACCTGTTGCAACTCGAATAAGTGCAGCAATCCCCCACCCTAATAGTATTGGAGAAATATGCGATTCTTTCGCCATATCTGCAATTGTAGTGCCGATACCTGAGTCTAATAACACTTTATTGAATGCTCCGCCTGCTCCAATAACTAACAGTATGTTCGCAATCGGCCCTAAACAATCATTTGTAAATTGTAATACTTTCTCTTTTGAAAATCCCTTTGCATAACCAAGGCTAAAGAAGGAATACATCGTTGCTATTAATAACGCAACGACAGGATCTCCAATAAAATGCAATGTCTTTGCCAATTGACTTGTTTTTTCTAATGCTACTTCCGCTATTGATGCTCCAAGCATAAGTAATACCGGAAGTAAAATAGTAAATAACGTGTTTCCAAAGCCAGGAAGTTCTTTTTTCGTATCCCTTTCATTCAGCTGCTCTGCTACATCTTTTGGAACGTTTTTATGTATACGAGCACCAATCCATTTACCGTAAATCGGTCCTGAAATAACTGCTGTTGGAATTCCAATGATTAACGCATATAATATCGTTTTTCCTACATCCGCTTTAAAAATACCAACTGCAGCCATCGCAGCTGGATGTGGTGGTACTAACCCATGTACAACAGATAGACCTGCTACAAGCGGAATACCAATTGTTATAAGTGAAACACCTGTTTCTAATGCAATTGTAAATACAAGCGGGATTAATAATACAAATCCAACTTGGAAAAACACTGGAATGCCGACTAAAAATGCAACAACCATCATTGCCCAATGAACGCGCTTTGTTCCAAAACGTTCTATAAGGGTATTTGCAATTCTTTCAGCACCCCCAGACTCAGCCATCATCTTCCCAAGCATTGTTCCTAAAGCTAAAACAATCGCTAAAAAGCCTAACGTATTACCAAGTCCTAATTTAATAGAATCAATGATCCCCATTTCTTTTGACGACGTTGCAATCAAAGGCATCCCCATGGCGAGCCCAACTCCGATTGCAGTTAAAATTAAAGCGACAAATGGATGCCATTTTGCTACTGTAATCAGTAATAGTAATATGACAACAGCCGCTAGTACAATCCCAACTACCATTTCTCCCAATCCCCCTACTGTTTACGTTGGAAAGCAGCTATACAATCAAACTCTTCTTTCAGACGATTGTAAAGTCGTTCATACATATAGAACATCTCTAAATATAAAGCCGTATTTTCTTTATTTGGTACATGATGATGAACAATTTGGATCCAATCTTTCACCTCTTCTAGTGAATCAATCTTTCCTATCGCATATAAAGATAACGCGGCTGCTCCTAGTGCAGATGCTTCATGACTTTCCGGAACAAGCAACTCTTTGCCCATCATATCCGATAACATTTGTCGCCAAAATGCTGATTTTGCAAAACCACCTGAAACACGAATCTCAGACAGCGGTCCTGTTTGATCTCGAATAGCAAGTGCTACAGAATAGACACTCATACAGACGCCTTCCATAACAGCACGAATAAAATGTTCACGTTTATGTTGCAGATGAATGCCGAAGAACGTACCTCTTGCATTTGCATTCCAATACGGAGAACGTTCTCCTGATAAAAATGGTAAAAATAGTAACCCATCAGCTCCAGCTGGCACACTTTCAGCATATTGAATTAATAAATCGTATGGGTCAATACCTAATTTCTTGGCGACTTCCTGTTCTGGACTACCAAATTCATCGCGTAACCACCTTAATAAAATGCCTCCATTATTCGTCGGACCGCCAATTACCCACTGTTTGTCTGTCAATGCGTAACAAAACGTTCTCCCTTTCTCATCGGTATTGATGTTTTGTGAAATGGTTCGAACAGCACCGCTCGTTCCGATTGTAATAGCTGCCTCTCCCGGAGATATCGCACCAACACCGACATTTGCAAGAACACCATCACTTGCTCCAATAACAACTGGCGTATTTTCAGAAATCCCCATCTTCTGAGCCAGCTTCACATTCATTCCTGACAAAATATACGTAGTCGGTACAGGCGTTGATAACTGTTCAGGTGATAGCTCCAGCATTTGTAATACATCTCCGTCCCAGTCTAATGTTTCTAGATTGAATAGACCTGTAGCTGATGCAATGGAATAGTCAACAACATATTGTGCAAATAATTGATAAATCACATACTCTTTTATAGAAATGAATTTATAAGCTCTCGCATATAAATCTGGTTCTTCCTCTTTCATCCACAACAATTTTGAAAGTGGAGACATCGGATGAATAGGTGTACCTGTTCTACGATAAATTTCATGTCCATGCATATGCTGCAATAATTTTTCTGATTGCTTTATACTCCGATTATCTGCCCATATAATAGATTTTGTTAATGGACTTCCTTCTTTATCTACCGCAATGAGTGCATGCATCGCAGTACTAATCCCGATGGAAGAAATATCGGCCGGCAGCACGTTCCCTTTTTTAATGGCAACGCTTACAGTTTTATATACAGCGGAACATATTACATCAGGATCTTGTTCAGCCCATCCCGAATGCGGCTGAATAATTGGATAATCAATTGCATGTGTTGCAACTACTTTCCCTTTTTCAGTAAAAACAACCGCTTTTGTACTTGTGGTACCGATATCAATCCCGATTACTCTCCCCCTTGTTTCCATACAAATCTTCCCTTCATTTCTAGCAAAATATCGTTTAGTAACCGTTTACACAAAACAGTATATAAAATATTTTTTCTTAAATCAATATTTTAAAAGAAAATTTTTTTCATTAGTAAACATAAGAAAGAGCAATGTATACAAGTACACTGCTCTTTATATTCGCTTCATTGAAATTGTTTCGCGTATACTTTGCAAATTTTGTAATGTTTCTTCTTGACGCTGCATTGACAATCCTACATACAATGTATCTAATAAACTAAGTTGTGCTAATCGTGATGAACTTGCTTCCGTCCGAAATTCCGTTTCGCGTGTTGACGTATATAACGTGATATCCGCCAATTGACTCAATGCAGATTTCTGATAGCTAGTAATCGCAATGATGCGTGCTCCTTTTGTTTTCGCTACTTCTAGTGCTTCCAGCAATGCTTTGTTGCTTCCAGAATGAGAAATTGCGATGACAACTGCTTCTGTCGTAAGCAACCCAGCTCCCATAATTTGAAAGTGCGAATCAGTATGAGCAATGCAAGAGATACCCGTTCTCATAAATTTATGATAAGCATCCATTGCGATAATGCCTGAACCACCATTTCCATAAAATTCAATACGTTTTGCTAGCTGCAATATATGTATTGCTTCTTCTAACGCTTCCTCATTTAATAGATGTAAAGTATCTTGTAACCCTGTAATATGCGAATGAAAGACTTTTTTTGCAACAGTTACCATATCATCTTCTGCAGACACTTCTTCGTGAATATTTTGCATAGGTGTATGTACAATTTCACGTGCTAATGTAATTTTCAAATCTTGAAACCCTTGAAATCCAAGGTGCTTACATAAGCGAAAAATCGTTGCTTCTGAACTATTTGTAATATCCGCTAATTCCGTAATTGATTTATGTACAACATCTTGCGGATATTGTATTATATGTTCAGCTATACTTCGAAGCTTTGGCGATAAGCCATTTAATGAAGCCTGAATTTTCCCTATACCAACTTTTGTACCAGGCATGTTATATCTTCCCCTTCCATATGAGTTTTATTGTACCTAATTATGCGAAGAAGAAAAACCGTTATTTGGTATCTTTATCTATTTTTTCATATTTCTTGTTTTACAGCGTAAAGTGCTGCCTGTGTCCGATCTTCTACTTCCAGCTTTGCAAGCACATTTGAAACATGTGTTTTCACTGTTTGCTCTGTAATATGAAGCTCTACTGCAATTTCTTTATTACTTCTCCCTTTCGCAATTTCATAAAGAACTTCTTTCTCTTTTTGTTAACAATGACAAGCGATTCTGTTTCATCGCTTCCTTTCATATCATATGCAATTTCCTTCAACATTTTTAAACGCATTGTCTCCTTTTCTGTTGCTGTATCATCCATTTTTATCACCCAATAGCATTATAACATCACGAATTTTCTAAATACTACTTCAAAAAAAAAGAAGCTGAATTGCTCAGCTTCTTTATTCTATATCAATAATATTTCTATTTTGTTTCACTTGATTAGATTTTGGTAACTCGATTGTTAACACACCATCTTTAAATTTTGCTTTTACATTTTCATTTTCTACGCCGTTAAATGTAAAACGACGAATAAATGAACCTGTAGAGCGCTCTTTACGAATATATGTGCCATGTTCATTTTTTTCTTCTACTTCATGATTTTGAGTCGCTTGAATTGTTAACATATCGTTTTCAAAGTCAACTTGAATGTTTTCTTTTTGAAATCCTGGTAAATCTGCTTCCACTACATATTTATCAGAATCCTCTTGAACATCTACTTTAAAAGTATTCATGTTCATTGGTTTAAAGAAAGCATCTGTCATCATCTCAAATAAAGAAGGCCCAAATTCTGCAACACCATTTCTACGATTTGTTAATTCCGGAAATAAATCACGCATATTTCATTCCTCCTTATAAGATATGAATGAAAGATTAACTCTTTCTGTCTTTATTATATCAAATAGTCAAAAAAGGTCAAACTATTTGCTTGATTATTTGATTATGTACTTTTTTCCATTATTTCTTTATTATACGGTATGTGAAATTCAAGATCTCACTAAAAAGAATCACGTTTGTGGGATCTTGAATGATAGACAAGAATAAGACACTAAAACATATGAACACAACGGTATGATAGTAGTACCGTAACTCACGAACCTATACGGTCTGTCGTGAGAGTGGTGATGGCACACCGCAATCTTGCACGTCAGCGATACCAGAAATGGACTTCGCCTTTAGTAGCAAGAATCCCACTAACTTTTAGGGGCGGGCGTGTCAAATGATAGGAAAGTCAATGAAGAAAATAAAAAAATTCCGCCAGAAACGGAATTTTTCACTTTAATCATCCTCTATAACATGTATTACCTTCTCCACCAGTTATGTTTTAGCTTGTGATTTCACCCATTTTCTATTCAATGATTTCAGTATGAAAACAAAGTTTCATGTGATTGATCATGGCTTCACCAAGGTCAGTAAATGTTGCGACGCCTCGCTTATGTATTGCTGTTTGAAATCCTTCTGCATCTGCTCCAGCTATTGTCAAAAAGTCACAAATGTCCGTACATACTCCAACAGTATGCACTTTTTCCACTTCCAAGTTTTTCAAAGTAGCGGCCAAATCTGTTTTAAAGAATGCATTATAATTTGTTTTTGGGACATAAATTACATTTTCGTTTCCTTTATTTTCTTGATACCATTCATATAATTCACCATATAATTGTTGCCCTTCTGTATTCACAATATTATGGGGCGTCCATAATTGAAAATGAGGATCATCAGGCTGGTGCGCATCCATTGTAACAACAACAATATTCTCTTCTTCTAAAAAGCGAGTTGCTAATTCTGTAATATACGGTACAATTTGTTGCGCTGGTTTACCAGCAGTTAAAGATCCATTATCCGCTACAAAATCATTACTCATATCTACAATTAATAAAGCCTCTTTCCCCATATCCCTTCAACTCCTACTGTCAAATAGATTTTCACTCTGTCTTTGTACTGTTTTTTCAAACCTAATTTTAAACCCTACACTGTTTCATAAACGTTCTACTTGCTCGCATCTCGATTTGTTTCATACTAAACAATAGAAAACGTGCTTTTACGACGTCATATGTTGTATTCGACACTTTCAAACAAAATACCTACAAACATGATAACGATTCTAATCATTATGTCCCTTTCATTCTATATATAAAAAAAGTACACTACCTGTGTAAGTAATGTACTTTTTTTATATATTTTGTTAAGATGCTGGCTGCGTTTCAAAATTCGCTTGTTTGAAACTTACAACGTTTCCTTTTGGATCATTGTTCTCAAATTGTACTGCTGTAACTGTATGATGCCCAGTCTCTAATGTTGTTTGTTTTAATGCCACTGTTGTCTGCGTTACACTCGTAACTTGGTATTTGTCTGCAAATATATCATCTACGAATACAAACGTTTCTTTATCACTTTGAAAATTAGTGAGCTCTACCTCAACTTGTTGTATTAAAGTATCTTTCTTCACAAACACGGTTGGTACATTTCCGTTTTCCGAAGTACCATCTGGCGTAATGACTTTTACTTCTCCTTCCCCCATCGGACTTACTCCTTTAGGAAAAGGAATTAAATTTTCATCACTTGCATTTACAACTTGTTCTTCTTTCACAGACTGCACTTCTTTCATTTCATTTTGCGCAGTACATCCGATAAGCAATAAAGCAGACAATCCAGCGATTATGAATTTTTTCAAAATCCATTCCCCCTGTCTATTGGTCCCTTTCGTTTATTATACAAAAATAGTTTTATGTTCTAAAATTCATTTTTAACACTTACGTGAACAAACTTGTTTATTCGCGATTACTATATCATACTTTCTTTTTTAACAATATTACATTTTTCAAGAAATTTGTGGAACCTCCTCTTTCTATTTCATTTTAACCCATTTTATTTAGGAAATATTCATATGAGAAAAAGAAAACAGACATTGATCAAAGCAATGTCTGTTTTACCATATCATCCTTAAAAAATGAATTTTGTAATCTCTTTTACTTCTTTTCGTGCGAGCTTCCTTGGATGATCTTTTGGATATCCTAATGCAATCACCATATTCATTTGTTTTTCTCGCTCTATTTGTAAATACTCTCGTAATTCATTTTGCGCCAACAGCACCGGCCCTGTCATCGGACATGTGCCTAGCCCTCTTGCATGTGCTGCTAACATTAAGTTTTGTGCTGCTAAGCAGCTGCTTTTCATTCCTTCTTCTGCCCATACTGCCTCTGGAACAAACGAAATAGGATCAAATATTTTTTCGCGAAATTTAGATTCATACGGTGTTGCTAAACATATAATTAGCACCGGTGCATCAGAAAATGCCGTTGCATATGGTCCAAAGGAACGCGTGAGCAGTTTTCCTGCTTTCTCTTGACCGTTCTTTGCAGCTTGATCAGCCAATTTATGTAATGCTTCCCATGTCATATTCTCAATATCTTTAATTTTATCTCGATTCATAATCACAATAAATTCCCATGTTTGAGAGTTTGTATCACTTGGTGCATAGCGAGCACAATCAATAATTTCCTCTATGTCCTGAACAGATACTTCTTGTTCTGTAAACTTCCGTATACTTCGTCGGCCATGAACTATTTCTTTAAATATTTCATAATTCATATGATAATGTCCCCTTTTATAACGTTTTCAAAAGTCATCCTATTCCTTGCATTATATCACGAAAAAAAGCTGGGAGAATATCGAGGCCACTGAAAAACTTACGTTTTTCGGTTTATAAACCGGATACAAAACAAGAAAGGCGACTTTTCATTCAATTTTGAATGAAAAGTCGTCTTTCTCTTTATCCTTTTTTACTTTGTTTCTTTCATCAAGGTTAGGATTCGTTTTAAATTGACAGCGAATATAGCCATTGCACCTTGCAGTTGCATACCAATCAGACCCGAGGAAGATGCCACATCATACCCGTGTCTATGCTTAAGTTCACTACTTTTCGCTTCAATTTTATAACGCTCTTTCCCCTTTTCTTTAAAATATGCACTTTCTTGAAATGCTTGTTGTTCCTTATGTTCAGTGGATTTAATTGTCACAGAATATGTTTTACTTTTAGCGCCTTCCTTGTAACACCCACTTTTGAATGGACATACTTTGCATTTTTCAATATCAAAATAGTAGGTATGACTTTGACTATTGTTTGTTCCCTTTTTCCCCGTACGTGCTCTACGAACAGCCATATGTCCAGCTTTACAGACATACATACCCGCATCTTTATTAAACTCAAATTCATCTTCTTTTTTACGTGGCCCTTGTGTCACAATAGGGTTTAATTTCGATACTAATTGTAATTGATTTTGGTTGGCATATTGAATATTATTTTTCTCAGAATAAGCAGTATCTCCAATAACTGTATCAATTTCCATTCCTGTTTCACGACTTTTTTCAATCAATATTTGAAGGTATTTTCCATCGCTTTTTTCACCCGTTGTAATCACCGCAGCTGTAATGATGCGTTCTTCATTCATCGCAATATGTGTTTTGTAACCAAAGAAAGAAGAATCCGCTGTTTTATGTCCAATTCGCGCATCAGGATCTTGCGAAAATTGGAGGTGTTCTTGGTGATCTTCTACGATTTCTTTTAAATAATTCAGTTTCTCTTTCACATTTGGATATTCACGAATGATTTCCTCTTTTTCTACTGTTTCAATTACTTTTTGACAATATTCAAGTTCGTCACTTAAGTCATCTGTCATTGTTTTTGGTGGGAACTTTTCCTTCATTCCTTCGTCAACTTGATAAACAGCTTTGCGGAGTAATTTGGATTTCTCCATTAAAAATTCTTTCGGCGATTTTTGATTGAAGCGTGCTTTTGTATGCGTGGCATCAACAATAATAGATTTATTTTTAATCAAGTTTTTTTCGAGTGCAATTTCCACTGTTTTTTGAATGAGCATGTCAAGTAACCCTACATCTGTCAGACGAAGCTTGCGGAACTTCGTTAATGAACTAGGGTCAATGACCATATCTTCTGGTGCCATATCTAAAAAATATTTAAAGGACATATCGTATTTTGAGCGTTCCACAACATCTACATCGGATAAATCAAAAATAGATTTTAGTAATAAATATTTAAACATACGAACAGGCGGCACTGCATTGCGACCGTTATCGAGACAATATTTATCTTGTAGTTCTTCTAAAACAAAAGAAAAGTCTACCAGTTCATTCAATTGACGAAGCATATTATCCTTTGGTACAACGATATCGTAAATCGCCATAAATGGACTGAGGTTAAGAGATTGTTGATTAGAAATCATCCGAGACACCACCTAGAATTAGTACAATCATTATACATGAAAAAAGCGAAAGCTTCCTCGATTATATCGAGAAAGCTTTCGCTTTTTAAACTGGGAGGACTTTTTCAGTGGCCTCAGAATATCCAGCTTCTTTTTTCTTGCAATACTTAATTTGTTACCTTTAAAGGGGCAATACTTTCTTCATAAGCGGCTTGTAATTTTTTTGTCACAGGTCCTCTTTCTCCATTTCGAAATTGCTCATTTCCTATTTGAACAACTGGAAATATTTCAAGAGGGGTTGCAGTAAAAAAACATTCATCCGCTTCATAAACTTCCTGCAAAGAAAATTCTCTCTCCTCCACTTCAATACGTAAAGACTTTGCCAACGAAATCACATGATGACGGGTAATTCCATGTAAAATAAACTGATTAGCAGGATGTGTAATTAATCTATTATTCTTTACGATAAAGAAATTAGAATGACACCCTTCCGTAACAACTCCATCTCGAACCAGTATCGCTTCTTGATATCCTTGCTCATGAATTTTATTTTTAATCATAATGTTAGGAAGCAGATTTAAGGATTTAATATGGCACAACTTCCAGCGAATATCTTCTTCTACCGTAACTTTTATTCCTTCTTCCATTGTCTGAGTAGGTCTTGGATATGGAACAATGTTTGCAAAATACGTAGCTTGTAAATTCGAGTCGTATACATGATCTCGAGGCTGAACACCTCGTGAAATTTGAAGATATACATTCCCATCTTCCTTACATTGATTTTTCTCAATCAATTGTTGAAGTTGCTCGATAAGTTCTTCTTTTGTAAAAGGGGGAATCAAATGAATTTCTTTCATAGATGTAAAAAATCTTTCCAAATGTAACTCTAGTAAATGTGGCTTTCCGTTATACAATCGAAACACTTCGTAAATTCCATCTCCAAACTGCAATCCTCGCTCTTCTAACTCTATCGTCGGCCTTTCTTGCTTTGTATTTACAATTCTTCCATTAAATAAAATCCATTCTTTATAAACACCTGTCAATTCCTTCACCTCTTTACAGCATATTACTTCTATTGTACACCTACTCCCCTTTAACAAAAACAATTTTCTGATATTTCAATCTATAAAATACATACTGAAAATGGATTGCGGTCTCTATCCTTCCCTTCAATATCCCCGCTCTCTTCCTTTCTTCTATCTATACTAGGAATCCATACACTTTCATGTATATACGAAAACCGCCTTATATATGGCGGTTGTTATCATCTCTGTTTAACCAATTTAAAATAAATATGTAAGACTGATAATGAGTATGGCGTATACAAAATAGACAAAATAAAATGAGAAGCCCAATTCCGCTATATAATAAGCCAAATTTCAAAATAATACTTAACAGCGGTGGAAAATGAATAATATTTTGCACCAAAAATAAAGTAATTAGTAAAACGAAAAAAAACGGAGTATATTGCCATTCGCACGGCTTGCGTTTTATTCGCATATTTCTTCGCATAAAAAGTTGGCACATTTCTGCAATAAAAAAGCAACTCCCTATTAATACAAGACCGGTTGTTATCGACATTCCCCCACCTGCCTTACATTTATTTAAGTGTTAAAAACGTTTTATGTATCTATTTTCGTCTAACGTAAAGCCTACTCCTTCAAGAAAAGCTCTTGCTTTATCATTTACATTTTGGATTGCTACTTTTATCTCTTTTATTTGTCTATGTTTTATCATCTCCTCAAATGTAAAATAAGCATTCGTACCATATCCATAACCTTGATAATCAAAATGAATGACAAAATGAGATAATTGTGCACTTTTATCTTGAACGACATAACCAATTACGCCAATATATGTATCATCAGCTTTTATACAATATTGCACGTCTTCTGTCTCTAAGCCGTGGGAAGCAAACATTTCCTTAACTACTTCTTTTGTACCTGCATTCACTTTTTCAAATGTAATCATACATTGTCCATCCTTTTATTCTTATTGTATCAAGTATAGTGTGTATTTATGAAAAAAACCTTAAGATCAAACGTGACCTTAAGGTTTTTTTAAATTAAACTAAGCTATATGCACGCTTTGTTTCTTCATGGAATTTATTTGTATCATATTTATGTTCAACAAAGATTTGATGCCATACCATAAATGCTAATACTGTCCAAATTTTACGGCTATAATCGCCTTGATCCGCACAATGCGCTTCTAGTAAGTTTAATACATATTGCTTATCGATTAAATGCTCTGTTTTGCTTTCTTTAATGATATTAACAGCCCAGTCGTGCATTTCATCTTTTAACCAGTGACGAATTGGCACCGGGAATCCTAGTTTCTTACGATCTAACACATGATCTGGAACAATTCCACGTACCGCTTCACGTAAAATTGCTTTTGTTGTTCCGTTAGCGATTTTTAATTCTGTCGGAATTTTTGAAGCAACGTCAAATACTTCTTTATCTAAAAATGGTACACGAAGCTCTAATGAATTTGCCATTGTCATTTTATCCGCTTTTAATAAAATGTCTCCACGTAACCATGTGTACATGTCAATATATTGCATTTTACTTACATCATCATAATCTTTAATTTCATTATACAATGGTTTCGTGACATCCATATAGTTAATACTTTCATTGTAGTGCTTCATGAATACTGCTTTTTCTTCTTCACGGAAGATTTTCGCATTGCCATAGTAACGCTCTTCAATTGGTGTACATCCACGCTCTAGGAAGCTTTTTCCTTTAAATCCTTCTTTCAGTGCTCCGCTCAAAGCTTTTAAAACAGCTTTTCCTGGAGTAGGAATGTAAGAGAACATTTTTAAAGAATTGGGCTCACGATAAATATTATATCCACCAAACAGTTCGTCTGAACCTTCACCAGAAAGAACAACTGTTACATGTTTACGCGCTTCTTTTGCAACGAAGTACAATGGTACTGCTGCTGGATCCGCTAATGGATCATCCATATGCCACATAATTTTCGGGAATTCATTCATAAACTCTTGTGGTGTTACAAATACACTATAGTTTTTCACACCTAACTTCTCAGCAGTTTCCCTCGCTACGTCTACTTCACTAAAGCCGCGACGTTCAAAACCAACAGAGAACGTTAGAAGATTTGGATTCATTTCTTTTGCAATAGAAGCAATAATAGATGAATCAATACCACCAGATAAGAATGAACCTACTGGTACATCACTGCGCATATGCACTTTTACTGAATCATATAGTACATCGCGAATCGCTTGAATATGCTCTTCTTTCGTTGCGTTTGAAGCCTTGAAATATGGCTTCCAGTAACGATGAATCTCCATCTCTTTACCAATTTCTTTTACAAAATAATGGCCAGGTTCAATTTTATTGATATCTGTTGTCAATGTTTCTGGTTCTGGACCATATTGGTACGTAAAGTAATGTTGTAGCGAAGTTGGATTTACACCTTTATCTTGCATAACATGCATAATACTTTTCTTTTCAGATGCAAAGAATGTTGTATCCCCTTCTGTTGCGATGTAAAGAGGTTTGATGCCGAAATGATCACGCGCTCCGAAAAGTTTTTTCTCTTCACGATCCCAAATCATAAAGGCAAACATACCGCGAAGGTAATCCACACACTTTTCTTTCATATGTGCATATAACGCAATAATTACTTCAGTGTCAGATTGCGTTGCGAATGTTGCCCCTTTCTCTAGTAACATTTCTCGCAATTCTACATAGTTGTAAATTTCACCATTAAAAATAATTACATATCGATCATTTTCATAAGTTAGCGGCTGATGTCCTGCCTCTAAGTCAATGATACTTAAACGGCGGAAGCCAAATTGTACATGCTCATCACGAAAATACCCTTCGTCATCTGGACCACGATGGAAAATAATCGTGTTCATATTTTCAAATTGATGTTTTTCTGTTTCTGAAAACTCTCTAGGGTTTTCACATAAACATCCTACAAAACCACACATACTTCTTACCCTCTTTCAGTTTTCATTCTGTTTCTATACTACTATATCAACCCTATTTATACTAGCATAATCAACTTAATATGGCGACAAAAACTATAAAAAAATCACTCCGTTTCGCATTTTTAGTATTTTTTTATATAAACCTGAAAAATACGCACTCACATTTCTCCACTTTTGTCATATGATATTGCAAATTGATTTCTAGGAGGGATCGTCATGAGCGAAGAGCAAAAAGAGTCGTCTTCACGTCCACCAGCCCGAAATTACTTGAAACAAATTGATGATTTTTTCGAGCAGACACCTCTTCGTAACGTAATTGCTGATTTGAATCATTTTTTCCAAAAGGGAAATCGTTTATTAACATTCCCCGTTGATTTATATGAAGCTGGTGAAGAACTTGTTGTTACAGCTGAACTTCCAGGTGTCCAAAAAGAACAAATACAAATCGAAATGCAAAGCGAATACTTAAAGATTTCTGTAACTGAAGATATTCTTGAAGAAACAGAAGACAAAGCTTCGCATAATTATTATCGTCGTGAACGCTCTGTTTCAGAATCTTCTCGTATGATTAAATTACCCTATTTAATAAATAAAAAGACCGCAAAAGCTACTTATCAAAATGGTGTATTAGAAATTCGTGTCCTAAAGCTTCCGCAGCAACATGATATTTTATCCATCGATTAATTTACAAGTGAATGTATTTTAAAAAGAAGGATGCTGAGCATCCTTCTTTTAATCCAATAGCCGTTTCATATCACGCAATATATCTTCATATGGAGTATTACTAATTCCACTATACTTTTTCATTACTTTCCCATTTTGATCAATTAGATAAAATGATGTTACATGAACAACCTGCCCATTTTCTGGCTTTTCAACAAGTGCTTGAAAATTTTCTTTTGAGAATTTTTTTATATCTTCTAACGAATACCCTGTTAATAAGTTCCAATTACTTGTGTCATCTGTAAATTTTTGTATAAATGTTTTTAAATTCTCCGGCTTATCTACTTCAGGGTCTACGCTAAACGAAACAAATTGAACATCTAATTTTTGTTCTTTTGCCATTTTTTGCAATTTCGCCATATTGGCAGTCATCGGTGGACAAACTGTTTGGCAATTCGTAAACATAAAGTCAGCTACCCATACTTTTCCCTTTAAATCTTTTGTTCCAAATTGTTTTCCATCTTGATTTATATATTGAAAAGTTTCTAAATCCCAATTTAATGGTTTACGGAGTTTTGATCCTGAGCCGCATCCTGCAAGTATAAAGAAGCAAAAAACAACTATGAGACCAATCAGCTTTTGATAACGCTTCATTTTCAACCCTCTCTTCTCTTTCCTTAATATGTATTTTAAGTTTATCATAACAAAAGTAAACACTATGAGAAAATTGTTTATCCTATTTGTTCACGAAATCGTACGAATTTATAGATATTCGTTTCATTTGCAAGTAAATAACTGGACAAACATTTCATTATTTACTAATATTATTCCCTTACAATATCTTCACATTGCATACTTCCAACAAATACATGCTTATTTTGTAAAGAAGTTCAAACCATTCTTTACAAGTTTTTAATGATTCATCAATGCTTTCCACTGTTTTCCTTTACAAGATTTCGGTACAATACAACTAAAAAGATTTTAAATGAGGTGATGTTCATGGCGAAACGCTACGAAAACATGGATACCGTTAGTACAAAAAAATCGATTCGTTCGTTTTTAAAGTGGCGAAGAGAACGTAATTTAAGTAAAAAAGATTTTTCATTTCTCGTGGAACAATCACCTGTAAAGCAAGTTGAATTTTTACGAATGAACAATGAACAAACGACTATTACATGGATCGGACATTCCACTTTCTTCATTCAAACAAACGGATTAAATATTTTAACGGATCCTGTCTGGGCAAAAAAATTAAAGTTTATACCGCGACTTACAGAGCCCGGACTCTCACTACAAGAACTACCTAATATCGACATTGTGCTTATCTCACATGGTCATTACGACCATTTAGACTTTTCAACACTCCGCCAACTAGACAATGATGTTCTATATTTAGTACCTGCGGGACTTAAAAAATTATTTTTACGAAAGAAGTTCACGCGTGTAGAAGAATATAACTGGTGGGAATCTACAACAATTGATGAAGTCTCATTCCATTTTGTTCCATCTCAACACTGGACGAGACGATCATTGTTTGATATGAATACTTCTCACTGGGGAGGTTGGATAATTCACAATGAAACAGCGGACGAAACCATTTATTTCTGTGGAGATAGTGGCTATTTTCGAGGATTTAAGGAAATTGGAAAACGCTTCTCAATCGATGTCGCACTCATGCCTATAGGTGCCTATGAACCAGAGTGGTTTATGAAAGTCTCTCATGTCTCACCTGAGGAAGCCGTACAAGCCTATTTAGATGTGAATGCAACTCACTTCATTCCTATGCATTATGGAGCATTTGCGCTTGCAGATGAAACGCCGAGGGAAGCTATCACACGCCTTCGCAATAATTGGAATTTGCGTATGTTACCTTGGGAACACTTACATGTGCTATTTCTTGGGCAAACATTTCTATATTCTTCCGTACCAAAACAGGCAGAAACTAAAAAAATTTTAGAACCTTTCCAAGCATAGCCTTTTTTCTTGAAAATATATTATATAGAAAAAAGCGGAAGGTGCTTAGATGAAAGAATACTTACAAACACGATTTATCATTAGTGGAAGTGCTTGTATAGCTCTGCTTATTTCTTATTTTTTATACAATTAAAAAAAGCTACTTGAATAAAAATTTCAAGTAGCTTTTTTCTACTCAGCTAAATACATAAAACCGATTGCTCCTGGTCCTGTATGCGTACTGATAATTGGTGTTGTATAGAGAATCTCTGCCTGTGCAAATCCGCTTACTTTCTCAACAGCAGCTTTTACACTTTCTGCAAGCGAAAGTGCTTTTGCATGTGGAATTGCTACTGCCTTCACAGTCTTTCCAGCTATATCTTGTTCAAACAATTTCGCTAATGTTTTTACAATTTGTCCTTGGCTACGTACTTTCGTAACAGGATTATAAACTCCATCTTCAAGGCTAGCAATTGGTTTAATATTTAATAATGAACCAATGAAGGCTTTCCCCTTTCCGATGCGTCCACCTTTCACTAAATTTTCTAGCGTATCTACAACAACATATAAACGAGTGTTTTTTCTTACTTCATCAAGACGATTTAAAATTTCTTCTAATGAACGACCTGCTTGTACCATCTTGGCTGCCTCAAGAACTTGATACGCTAAACCATGAGAAATAAATTGAGAATCGACAACTGTTACTTTTGTGTCTGTCATGGATGCTGCGCTATTTGCGGTTGCAACTGTACCGCTCATCCCACCCGTCATATGAATGGAAAGAACTTGGCTACCATCTTCTCCTAATTTTTCATACATTTCAACAAATGATCCCATAGCAGGTTGTGATGTTTTTGGTAATTCCTCTGACTTCAACATTTCTTCAATAAATTCATCTGGTTGTATATCTATTCTATCTAAATATGTTTGTCCATTTACAGAAATAGATAATGGGATTACATGAATATCATATCTCTCAATCACATCTTGTGATAAATCTGCCGTTGAATCTGTTACAATTTTAATTTTTTGCATATTTTGCTTCTTCCCTTTCCAATACGCTCTCCTTGTTATTATACTAGTATTCCTAATGCTTTCAACCATTTGAAAGCATTTTTCTGTAAAAAATCTTCTCTTTTATGCCCAAAAAGAAAACGGCAGAGCTCATTTGCTCTGCCAATAGTTCCATCATGCATTTTTTTCAAGTGTATTTGCTCGATATACATTTGCGTAATCATTCCACTTTAAACAACTTTGTAAATATTCTCGGAAAGAGTATGAGACCCTCGGGTGTTTTTGTTTTTGAATTTTTGTGATAAATAATTGGAGGCGCGACTGAATCAGAAACGCTAATGGATGATGTGCTTGTAGAACCGGTATTTCGAATATTTTAATACAATTTCCTGTTGAATGAGTAAAGTAAAAACTTTTCATAATCACAATATCAATCCTCTTTTTTATTGGATTTGTAACTTCAGTATAAACTTACAAAGGTGAAAAGTTTGTCTAAATTTCGGAGATTCTATAATTTTTTTCTTTTTTATATTGTATGCGATTATAAACATAGTATAACAAATACACTCAAAAAGTGCCTTTATAATGAGGCACTTTTTGAGTGTATTTCTTCTCTTCTTTGCTTCCTTCTACTTGTAAATTTAGATATAGCAATACTTATTTCATAAATACAAATAAGAGGTACAGCCACTAAGCTATGTGATAAAAAATCAGGTGGCGATATACAAGCAGCAAGAATGATTAATATAACGTAAGCATATCTTCTGACTTTTTGCAGAAATTCCGCTGTTAATAAACCTATGCTTGTTAAAAACATAACAATGACTGGTAATTCAAATATAACCGCAAATGGAATTGTTAAATTTAATACAAAATGAAAATATTTTTCTGTCGTAAACATCGTATAAAACATTTCATTTCCAATTGTTGTTAAAAAATGAAATAAAAATGGCATTACAATAAAATATCCAAAACATAAACCCGCTATAAATAATACAAATAATACAGGAATATACATTAATGTCATTTTCTGCTCACGCGGATGTAATCCCGGTTTTACAAACAACCAAATTTGCATTGTTGCAATTGGAATTGTACAAACAATGGCGAATACAGTAGCAATCGAGAAAAAGATCCATAATACGTCACTCGGACCGAGAACTGTCAGCTTCATCGGTAAATCTTTTACTAACCAAAAATAAATATCTTTCGTAAAAACAAAACCGACTATTAAAAATACGATAAATGATAAAACAGTAATTATTAGACGTTTTCGAAGTTCTACGATATGTTCTACTATACTCATCTCTCGATCTTCCATCTCGTTCACCACACTTCTCTCACCCAATCTAGCAAAAATTCTACTACACTCTCTCGTTGAAATCGACTTTCATATATCGATCATACTCCTTGACTATAAAAACAAGAAAAGCATTTCTAAAAAACACTCTCCTTTTCTATGCATAGACGTTCTTCCTATCTAAGAAATATTTCATATCACGTTTTACTATGATTTATTTTTTCTCTTTCTCCTGAAATGCATCATCCGTTAACTCTCGCGTCGATTTTTTAAATTCTTTTAATGTTTCACCCAAAGACCTTCCGATTTCTGGTAATTTTTTCGGACCAAATAATATAAGTATGGCTACTAAAATTAAAATTAATCCCGGAAAACCAATATTTGATAACATTTCCTCATCCCCTTTTCACTCGATTTTTCCCTTCTACTATCCCATAACCTCATTTTGTCAAAAAATTTCGTAAACGTCAACGAATCTATTATATTTTGTCAAAAAAATTAAAAAATATAATCAATTATACAAATTTTATTTCCTATTTTTATTGCATATGATATGTTTAAAGAGATAGTAATTGATTTTATCGATGGAAGGGATTAATTATGACACAAAAGATAACTAAAATGACACAGTTCGTAAAAGAAGAAATTGCGAATGCGATTACTCACGGAATTGGTGCTATTTTAAGTATACCCGCATTAATCATATTAATTATCCATGCTTCAAAGCACGGTACAGCTTCTGCCGTTATCGCTTTTACAGTCTATGGCGTAAGCATGTTTCTACTATATTTATTTTCAACATTATTACATAGCATTCACCATCCAAAAGTTGAAAAACTCTTTACCATTTTAGATCACTCTGCTATTTACTTATTAATAGCCGGAACATATACACCTTTTTTACTCATTACGCTACGAGGCCCTCTTGGCTGGACACTTCTTGCCATTATTTGGGCATTAGCAATCGGGGGGATTCTCTTTAAGATTTTCTTTGTACGCCGCTTTATTAAAATGTCAACACTTTGCTACATTATTATGGGATGGCTTATTATAGTAGCTATTAAACCCCTGTATGAAAACTTAACTGGACATGGATTTTCTCTCCTTTTAATTGGGGGGATTCTCTATTCAGTCGGTGCTATTTTCTTCCTGTGGGAAAAACTACCGTTCAATCATGCAATATGGCATCTATTCGTATTAGGCGGTAGTACAATGATGTTCTTCTGCGTATTATTTTACGTTTTACCTGTCGCATAAAAAAACTCTCAGCTTTTTCAAGCTGAGAGTTTTTTTATTACTTATGTAATTGAGCAGCAATCATATCCTTTGTATACTGCGTTAATTCTTTAACATCCATACTTCCATATTGCTCAGGTGTAATTGGTTTTGAAATAGTAAGCGTTACATGTGCTGGTTTCAGTCTATTTCCATTCTCTTCAAACATCTTATATGTCCCCTCTATCGTGACTGGTAAAATAGCTACTCCCGATTTGATTGCAAGGTGAAAACTCCCTGCTTTAAACTCACCTATTTCGCCGCCTTTACTGCGTGTTCCTTCTGGAAAAATTACGAGAGAGTGACCCTTTTTTAATCGTTCAATCCCCTCTTTAATCGCTTGAAGAGATTGACGGCGATTACTGCGATCCATAAACACACAATTCATTAATTCCATCCAAGCTGGTACAATCGGAATTTTTTTTATTTCTGCCTTTGAAACAAATCCAATCGGCTTATTTAAATATCCTAGTAAAACAGGGATATCCATATTACTTTGATGATTACTTACAACAAGTACCGGTTGATCTTTCGGTACATTTTCAAGACCTTTCACTTCTACAGTCGATCCAGCTCCAGCTGCACGAACCATCTTTTTTCCAAACCAATTTGTTGTTTTATATACAAGGCGATCTTTCTCTTGTGGCGATAGTGTATTTACTTTCTTTTGAATGCGCCACAATCTCGGTGTAATACCGATTACAATTACAATTAAATATAAAGCTTTAAAAAACGTTTGAATCATACAAAACCCCCACCTATTATCATTCCGTCCTTCATTATACTAGACAAACGAGGGAAAAAGAAGAAAAAATGTCCAAACGACAAGCGTTTGGACATTTTTGAGTTTTCTATATTAGAAACGTTTTGCTAATTCACGTGCTTTAGCAATTGCTGCTTCTTTAATTTCTTGTGCTTTTTCAGGATTTGCATTCATCCCTTCGACTGCAAGATATTCTGTGTCAGATACACCGATAAATCCTAATACGGTATTTAAGTGTTGACGACCAAAGTCTACTGCTGCATAGTCACCTTCAGAGTAAATGCCACCTGTAGCTTGGATATGAAGTGCTTTTTTACCTTCTAATAATCCTACTGGACCATTTTCAGTATATTTAAACGTTTTACCTGCAATAGCAATATTATCTAAGTATGCTTTCATTACTGGTGGGTAACCGAAGTTCCACATTGGTGTTACAAATACATAACGATCTGCATTCATAAATGTTTCTAAGTTTGTGTTCATTGCTACAATTTTTTGTTGTTGATTTTCAGTTAATGCTTCAAAACCTTCACCTGCTGCAAATTTGCCCCAAGCTGCAAATACATCTGCATCAATTACTGGTACTGTTGTGTGAAATAAATCGATTGTTATAACTTCATGTTGTGGGTTTTCATTTTTATATGCTTCGATAAAAGCTTCTCCTACTGCCATACCGAAAGATGTTTCTGCTGAATTTGGATTTGCTGTAATAAATAGAACTTTTGTCATTATATTCTCTCCCTTTATACATTTATCTTTAATTTGAGATTTGTTTTTTAAAAGTAAATTACTTACCTTATGTAAGTATAATACAAAAAGGCTTCTCCTTTGTCAACAAAAATAGTAACTTTTTTTTCGTAAGTTAATAAGTTATTTAGTTTTACTATATCCCATTATAACAACTTTATAATATTATCCTTAAAAAAGCTATCTCTACTTTAAATAGAGATAGCTCCTCTCGTTATCTATCACTTTTGAAAAACATGCTTTACTTTCTCAGCTGGAATATTGCTTCCACCCCGCCCTTTTACATCTTCAATCATCATTGTAACAATCATGTCAGGTGCATTTAAATCAAAAGCAGCGAACCATCCAAGTTCTTTACCTTCTGCATCTTTTGCTGCCTTTAACTCAGCCGTTCCTGTTTTTCCAGCAAGAGTCATGCCATCAATTTTAGCAATTTTCCCTGTACCATCTGGGTCATTAATAACTTTTGTTAATGCTGTTTTTAATATATCTTGGTTTTCTTTAGAAATGACATTCTCTTTCCAAGCCTTTGGTAGTTTCTCTGTCTTGATAAGGTGCGGTGAAGGTATCGTTCCATCATTTACAATTGGTGCATATGTGAAAGCTAAATGAAGAGGCGTCATTAATACTTGACCTTGTCCATACCCTGTATCCGCCATTTGAATATCATTTTTCATTCCATCATTCACAATTTTTGAAACTGGGAACCCGTACTCAATTGGTAATTTCTCATCAAATCCGAATTTTTTTGCTTCATTTATAAATTTATCTTTCCCAATTTTTAATGCTTGCTGTGCAAAATAAATGTTATCAGAATACTTCATCGCTTTGTCAAAATCAATTGGACTTGCATCTTTTACACGTGTTACATAATAGTTACCCCATGAGGAATCTTTCGTCCATTTCAATCCTTCAATTTTTAATTCTTCCTTCGGATCAATTGTTTTTGTTTCAAGACCAATTGCACCTGTAATAGGCTTAAATACAGAACCTGGTACAGCTAACTGTGTAAATCGGTTCGTCATCGGCTTTTTCAGGTCATTAGCCCAAGCTTCACGTTGCGCTTTTGAAACTCCTCTTACAATGATATTCGGATTATAAGCTGGGCTACTAACAAGTGCGATTGTCTCACCACTTTTCGGATTAATGGCCGCACTTGAGCCTGCTTCTCCTTTCATTTCATTATAAATTTTTTCTTGAATCGTACTATCAATTGTTAAATTGATATTTTCACCATCTACCGCTTCCGTTTTCACCAATGTTTTGATTTCTTTCCCTTGCGCATCTTCCATAAAGACACGCCCACCTTTTTTACCACGTAGCTTTTCTTCAAACACTTGCTCTAAACCAGCTTTTCCAACTGGATCATCCGCTTGATAGCCCTTTTTCGCAAGTTTCTTTAAATCATCAGCATTTACTTTTCCAATATAACCAGTTAAATGTGCCGCCGCTTCTCCTAATGGATATGTACGAACATCTACAGGACGAGTTACAACACCCGGTAAGTCAATAAAATCATTTTGAGTAGCTCCCTCTTGTAAAATGCCAATTGGCACAAGGTAATCTGATTTTACCCATTTTGCATTTAATTTTTGATCGATTTCTTCCACAGACATATTTAATAGTTTCGCAATCGCTTCTTTTGTCTGTGCTGCATTATACTCTAATTTACCAGGAACAATGCTTACTTGAGATGCTTTTCCATTTATGGCAAGCCCTTTCCCGTTGCGATCATAAATTTCACCGCGTTTTGCTTGGAATGTTTGCATACGGATTTTGCTATCTTTTGTCATCCCTGGAAAGATAAAATCAGGAGTCCAGTCTATTTTCCAAACTTCTTTATCCCCACTTTTTTCTTTTACCATTTTCGCTTCGTGTGAAAATGAAATATTTCCACCAACAGTATCCATACTTACTTTAAAATGTACAGGTCCTTTGCCTTCTTGTTCCTTATTTCCCTCACCTGTTTCTACCTTTAAGTTTTTCACCTCAATACCCGCATAAATTTTCTCGTATTTCTCAGTAAATTCTTTTTTAGAAATTTTCTTTTTTGCATTTTCTGATAGTTGATCATACATCTCAGCGAACTTTTGCTTATTCCACGCTTTGGCATATGTATGAAATGCCTCTACTGGCGTTTCTTCTTTGCCACAGCCAACTAAGACCAACATGAAACAAAGAAAAAGAGCCCCCCATATTTTTTTCAAACTATTCTCCTCCTCCTAGTAAGCAACGAAATACACACTCTCTTTCATAATAATATATAGTAAAAGGCACATGCTCGTTCTCATTATAGCATCTTCAAAGCAATTTCAGAAACTTTCATCTAACCATGTAAATAAAAAGATTGATGCAAATAAACATATTCACATCAATCCTTTTTATTATTGTTTCTTTTCATATATATGATAGTAATATGTGTACGGGTTCTTCTCGTCCGTTACACCTTTCTCTACAAACACTTCTTTCCACTCTTTCATATCGATTTCTGGAAAGAATGTATCACCTTCAAAGGCATGATGAATCTTCGTTATATATAACTTATCCACATACGGTAAGAATAGCTCGTAAATTTGCGCTCCACCAAAAACAAAGATTTCCTCTTCATTTTTACAAAGTTCAAACACTTCCTCCACAGAATGAGCAATCTCACAACCTTCCACGTAATAATCCGTATTGCGTGTAACAATAATATTTCGTCTTCCAGGAAGCGGTCTTCCAATGGCTTCATAATTTTTTCTTCCCATAATGAGAGGGTGTCCCATTGTTGTTTTTTTCACGTATTGTAACTCGCTTGGTAAATGCCAAGGCAACTTATTATCTTTACCAATTACTCGATTTTCATCCATTGCAACCATAAATGAAATAATCATCTTTTCATCTCCTCTTACAATCAGACTGCAACTGGTGCTTTAATTGCTGGATGCGGGTCATATCCTTCTATTGTTAAATCACCCATTTCAAAATCAAAAACAGATTTCACATCTGAATTTAATTTTAATGTTGGAAATGGACGTGGTTCACGTGCTAATTGCTTCTTCACTTGTTCAAAATGATTTGTGTAAATATGTGCATCGCCAATTGTATGAACAAACTCTCCTACTGCAAGGCCACACTCATGAGCAATTAAATGCGTTAACAGCGAATAGCTTGCAATATTAAATGGAATACCTAAGAAAATATCTCCACTTCGTTGATATAATTGACAAGAAAGCTTTCCATCTGCTACATAAAATTGGAATAATGTATGGCATGGAGGAAGTGCCATATTTGGTACATCTTCAGGATTCCATGCCGAAACAATTAAGCGGCGAGAATCCGGTGTTTTCTTAATCATTTCAATTACATCTTTTAATTGATCAATCGTTTCACCTGCAGCCGTTTTCCAAGCGCGCCACTGCTTGCCATATACATCTCCTAAATAACCATACTTCCGCGCAAATTCATCATCTTCTAATACATTCTTTTTAAAGATTTCCATTTGCTCATCGTATTGTGTTTTAAATGCTTCATCTTCTTGTGAGCGCAGTCCGAAATTCGTCATGTCCGGCCCTTTATATTCATCACTTTCTACCCAGTTTTTAAACGCCCATTCATTCCAAATATTATTATTATGTTGCAATAAATAACGAATATTGGTATCACCTTTCATAAACCAAAGTAACTCACTTGCAACAAGACGAAATGGCACTCGCTTTGTCGTTAATAAGGGAAACCCTTTACTAAGGTCAAAGCGCATTTGATATCCAAATACAGATACCGTCCCTGTTCCTGTACGATCTTCTTTCTTTGTACCATGCTCCATGACATGGCGGCATAAATTTAAATATTCATATTCAGCATGTTTCATATATAAGAAAAACCCTCTTTCGCATCTATATCTATATGGAGTTTATCATATTAAAAACAATCATGCATACATTTACAAAGTTCTCACCCAAAATATTTATATTTTAAATTAGTTTAAATATCGAATTTTTCTAAATAATAACTTTATTGATCATTAAAAATTTCTTAATTTTTCCACATCCAAAAGGCTTTCACTCTCAATGATAGAAATACTAGCATGGGAAGAAAAAATATATTTGGAGGTTAAAGCGATGGCGAAAATTGAAACCCCTGTTATAGGAAACTTACAAACGAAAGTTAAAATGATGATGAACGATTTACACGTCCCCGGCGCTGCTATAGCAGTAATAAAAGATGGCGAGGTTATGATTTCGGAGGGATTTGGTTATCGAAATGTAGAAAAAGGAGAAGCTGTTACACCGAAAACACTCTTCGCAATTGGTTCCGCAACGAAAGCATTTGGCACCTTTTCATTAAGCTTACTAGCGCAACAAAACAAATTTTCATGGGACGCTCCTGTTCAATCTTACATCCCAACCTTCTCTTTATCGGATGTTTTTGCTACATCTCAAGTTACAGGACGTGATTTAGCTTCTCACCGAACAGGAGTAAATCGTCATGATACGCTTTGGTACAATTCTTCTGTAACTCGACAAGATATCGTGGAACAAATAAAGTATTTATCCCTTGATGCACCATTTCGCACGACATTTTTATATAACAATTTAATGTATGTAACCATTAGTTATCTTGTGGAAAAAATCACAAGTCGGTCATGGGAACAATACGTTACAGAACATATTTTAGAACCTCTCAATATGCAGCAAACAAACTTTTCTGTCACAGACTTACAAAATACAGATAATTATGCATTACCTTATATTGAAAATGAGGGCGAAATAAAAGAAATTCCGTTCCGCAATATCGATACGGTAGGCGCCGCAGGATGTATAAATTCTACAATTGAAGATATGGCAAATTGGGTGCTTCTTCACTTAAATCATGGAAAAATCGGAGAACAGCAATTACTCTCTAATGAATACTTACAAGATATGTATATACCGCACACGCCAATTCCAGATCACCCCATTTTATCCACTCCTGAATCTCCATTGAACGGCTATGGACTTGGTTGGTTTATTAGCGCCTATCGTGGTTATAAACTGATTCACCATGGCGGCAATATTGATGGATTTACGTCGCTTATATCCTTTATGCCAAACGAAAATATAGGAATGATCGTATTAACAAACTCTGGAAATACATTACTTCCTATTTATCTTACAAACTATATTTACGATAAACTACTCGGTTTAGAAAACATAGATTGGCATAAACGTGCAGTAGAAGATAGTGAAAAAATGAAAGAAATGATGAAAGAGCCAATTGAATCGCTGCCTGAGCAAGTAAAAGGGACGGTACCTTCTCACAAATTAGATGACTATACTGGAACATTTAAGCATCCTGCATATGGCCTGTTAACTGTATACAAACAAGGTGACTCGTTATATGTACAATTTATGGATATAGAAATGCAACTGCAACATTATCATTACGACATATTCGTTACTACAGTTACCTTGTTCCAAACAAAAATGAATATATTATTCGCCTATGACATCAATATACACGGTGAGTTTCCTACTTTGCAATTACACTTACCACAAATGTTAAGTACTGAGCCTCTTACATTTACAAAAAGAACGTGAATGACCTAAATCATAGAGGGAATCCTTGTTTCCCTCTATGATTTTATAATCAAAATCGTATCTTATATTTCTACATTAAGTGTATAAGCAACCTCTACTATAAATCCATTTGGATCATAAAAATCTATCGTATAGTATCCCTCTGCATAATGATTCATTTCAATCGGTCCACGAATTACCACTACTTCTGCACTTCTAACAAATTTTGCCACTTCATCAACTACGTTCCTACTAATAGCCTGATAACAAATATGTCTTGGTCCTAATGTCCTTACAATCCTTTCATCTACTTCCTTAAAATATATTTCAGTACGTCCCGTACTAAATGCATATTTGTTTAACTGTCGCCACCCAATGATAGCGAACAATTTACTATAAAACAGCATAGACTCCTCTAAATTTGCTACCCAAAATTCAATATGATGAATACCGGGTTCAAACTGTGTCATCTCCTTCTCTCCCCCTTATTTTCTCCTTAAATCAGTCTAACGATAAAGGTATTCACCGCTACTATATGTTTCCCTGTTATTTTCATATATGTAAACACAAAAAAGAGCAAGGGTGGTTTCCCTCACTCTTTCTTATGATAGCCATTTGGGCGGCATATTTGTATTCCAATAAATATCCCCTAACTCATGATGCGCTATATACCCATCATCAAAACGATGATAATGGAAGTTGAAATAATATCCATCTTGCGGTGGATGATCACGTCTTACATGGAATCGTAATAAGTCAGTTCCTGTTTTCGTATCATACACATGAAAAATCTTTTCGTTATTTCCACCAGCTGGTTTTTGTGAAATTGCTAACGATTGCAATGACTCTTCCGGTACATCGTGTGCAAGGTTAGCAATCGCTTCCTCTATTTTAGGTAAAATAATCTCTTTAAACTCATCTTCAATTACAGGTCCAATTTTAGAACCAAACTTTTGCATAGATTGTTTTTCAGCTTCTTTCATCGCATAAGTAATAAAAGATTCTGGTGTTAGCCGTTCATCATTTTCTTTATATGTATAGGACGTTTGCTCCAAATTTTGTTGCCTAGTAGGCTTGTCCGCTGCTTTTGTATTGTCAAGCAAAATGGAAGGAGGCGTCACTAAACCAAATGTAAATACAGTGATTAATACGACTAACGTTTTTCTAACCCAATTTGGCATCTTCATTCCCTCCCCTTTTACTCATTACCATTTATATAACGATTATTTCTTCCATTATACAAAATGATTTTAATTTTTGCACTTTATAAATTTATTGGCATCTCTATAAGCTTCAATTGAATATGGAATTGTAAGATTTCATACACTATATATAACAACAACTAGGAGGGGATGTAATGACTCTAGACGTCATATACTCCGGCATTAGTATTGTCATTCTACTATATTTTATCTATCAGTCCATTACAGACTAAAAGAGCCGTTTTCGGCTCTTTTTCTATGGCAAAAATAGAATCCAACCTACGATGACGGCAATTAAAATTCCTACAACAATTGCTGGTAATAGATAAAATTGAGCAAGGACCACTGTTGCATAAATCAAAATTGCTGGAAGCAATAAATACTGCGTCGCTCTCCATTTTAGCAATAATACTTTGCCCTCTTCACAGTATAAATGAAGAAACATTTTCTTCGTAAATTCATGCCAATAATCATGTGAGTAATGCAAAATAGCAAACAATGCAAAGATAAGAATGATGATTGTAATCCACCACGGTGTTCTCATTATACTAATTGTACTTATAAAAACAATCTGCCCATAAAACCTCAAAGAACTTCCGGTACGAAAAAATTCTTTTAAAAAAGATTCTACAATACGTGCATCAGATTCTTTTCCTAAAAATTTTTTAGAACGAGGAAACAACCACGGCTTTTTGCTCGAACTGCTCGGATTTGTCACATGCCCGCCAACTTGCATAATTCCCCTCGTCCAGCGCATACTTTCTTCCTTTTCTTTCTCAATTTCTTTAAAAAAGTACTTCTTATAATTCGCTTTTTGTTTTATGCATGCTACGCTAATCAAAACTGGTACTATAATAAATATAATGGAATAAACAGCGCTTTTTAAAATAAAAAATATGCCGCATCCAAGATAAATGAAACAAATAAAAAATAGCAAACTACTAACCATCCATAAGCCCCATCGTTTCCCAATACATACATTTATATACCGTACTAATAATGACAACATAAATCGAAAAACAGTACAAAATCCCCATACTAATACAATTTGTAAAGGTGATGCTCCTATATTTTTCATACATAGCGGTAACATAAATATGATTAAGATAACATTTGTTATACTAATCCGAACAAACGTATATAACATGCCATATCGCATTAATTTTTGCATATGTACTGGATATTGAATAAAAAATAAACAATCCGCCCGTTCCAAAAACGATCGTACTCCTCTCGAATAGATAATGCAATAAAACATAAATACACCAAGCAGAAAATAAGTAGTCTCTTCCATTGCTATTTCTCTTGTCCATAGCGACCGATAATAGATTCCACAAAATATAAATGCTGGAATAATTAAATATAATGCAACTGTCCAATCTGTCACAGAGCGTATCGATTTCCATTTTCTATGCAATTCGCTATATAATCGTTTCTTAAATTGTTCTTTTATCATGTTGTTCCCGCCTTACAATCGCATCAAAACAATCTAATAGTGGACTTCCTGGCATTTCTGCTAATGCTTGAATTGCTTCTAAATGACCATCTGCTACTAAAGTACCTTGTGAAATAAGAAGAAATCTTTCACAAATTCT
This sequence comes from Bacillus cytotoxicus NVH 391-98, assembly GCF_000017425.1. Taxonomy (GTDB): domain Bacteria; phylum Bacillota; class Bacilli; order Bacillales; family Bacillaceae_G; genus Bacillus_A; species Bacillus_A cytotoxicus. The sequence continues at coordinate 1,739,657 of NC_009674.1, read as the reverse complement.
TTCTGCTGTATCTAGTACGTGTGTACAGAGTAAAATTCCAACGCCGCGCTCTTTTTCTTTATATAAAAAGTTTAAAAACTCTTTTGTTGCGACTGGATCTAAACCGATAAACGGTTCATCAATGATATAAAAGTCTGGCTCTGTTAAAAACGCAAGAATAAGCATTGATTTTTGCTTCATCCCCTTTGAAAACTTAGATAAATATTCATGCTTGTGTTCTTCCATCCGAAACGTATGTAGTAATTCGTTTGCCTTCTCTTCCCAGCTTCCGACTTCACAGCCACGTGCAGCCATTAATAGTTCAATATGTTCCCAAAGTGTTAAATAATCATAATAGGTTGGCTGTTCTGGTACATATGCATATGGATTATTCTTTTTTCCAAATGATATTTCACCCTCCATATTGGTAAGCAAACCTAGAATCGATTTTATCGTTGTACTTTTCCCAGCTCCATTTGCACCAATCAGTGCAACTAACTCACCTTGTTTCATCGAAAAAGCTATATTACGGATTATTTTTTCATCTGTTTCATATCCAGCTGAACGAATATTAACTTGTAACAAATATTTCCCCTTCTTTCTCACTTCAATAAACTTAAGAAAATCATAACACATTCTCTATTAAAACATCACTTTATACATCTATTTTAATCATTATTGTTCTACAAGAAGGAAAAATCATTATTTAATAGAATATATGGAGTTTATAGTTATAAATCAAGGAGTTGATTGTATGGCATTTCAAATTCGAGAAGCAAACATAAATGATATTCCATCACTCTGTTCACTAACAAAAGAGCTAAAAGGCTCAACTATTTCTCACAAAGATATGCAAACTAGATTAGAATTTGTTAAGTTCAGTCCATTTGATTTCCTATATGTGTATGAAGAAGATAATAAAATACACGGTTTCTTCGGGTTTCGCATACGAGAGAATTTGGAGGATGTCACACGCTATGGAGAAATTTCCATTATTAGTGTTGATTCCACATCACGAAGAAAAGGAATCGGACAAATTTTAATGGCGTATGCTGAGCAATTAGCCAAAGAGCATAACTGTATTGGAACCTGGCTTGTCAGTGGTACTCAAAGAACAAATGCTCATCCATTTTATAAAAAATTAGGATATGAGATAAATGGATATCGCTTTGTGAAACATTTTTAAATTACGATTCGAAAGGAATAATCATGATGAAACATATTCAAGCTATCTTTATCGATCGTGATGGAACAATTGGTGGCGATCATACAGTACGCTACCCTGGTGCTTTTACTTTATTTCCATTTGCACAAAAATGTTTACACGCACTTAAAAGTCAAAATATTAAATTATTTTCTTTTACAAACCAACCAGGCATCGCTGAAGGAAAAGCAACTACTGAAGATTTCATTCAAGAACTCACCGCATTTGGTTTTGATGATATTTATCTTTGTCCCCATAGACATAATGATGGATGCACATGCCGTAAACCAAGTACTGGCATGCTTCTACAAGCAGCCAAAAAACATAATTTAGACTTAACAAAATGTATCGTGATTGGTGATCGTTGGACGGATATCGTCGCAGGTGCAAATGTTCACGCGAAAACGATTTTAGTACAAACTGGAGCTGGATATGATGCTTTGCACACATATCGTGAGAAGTGGGCACATATTACACCAAATTACATTGCGATCAATTTTGAAGACGCTGTAACGTGGATTCTCAACCAATCATAAATATATACTTATTTCAATAAATAAAGCTCAACTTACAATTTTTTGTACGCTGAGCTTCTTAACTATATATACAATTTTAAAATGTTAATTCATAATGAAAATAACGATTATCTCGTAAATATCCATTTTCCGCATATAATCGTTGCGCCGAGAAATTATTCATTTCTGTCTGTAATTTTAAACCTTTTGCGCCATGTTCTAACGCGAATTTTCTCGCTTCATCTAATAGTTTTTTGCCAATACCTGCTCCGCGTTTATGAGCTTGGACAAATAAATCATTTAAAATCCATAGTCGCTTCATTGAAATGGATGAAAAAGAAGGATATAACTGTGTAAAGGCAAGATATTCTCCGTTTTCAACTGCGACAAAAATGACAGATTCTTTTCCTTTCATCCGATTTCGTAAAAAAGATTTTGCTTCCTCCACATTGGATTCTTGTCCATAAAACATACGATAATTATTAAAGAGTTCTGCTACCCCGTCTAAATCTGCAATTGTCGCTTCATATATTTTCATTTTTCTCCGCTTCCTTTCCAATATTCTTTCATAATATCCGTCGCCCACTTAGGCTGAATGATTTTTTCATGCGGGATAAATTCCTGCATAACAGGCTTTATATCCAATATAGGAGTCCCATCAATCGCATCTAGGCCCTCAACTACTACTATTTTTCCTTCTTTTCTTACGAATTTGACAATTGTAGTCCCTAATCGATTCGGTCGATTTTTCCCGCGTTGTGCAAAAATACCTACTTTTGGATACTTCTTATTATTACGTGGATGCCTTGCTGCATATTGAATTTGGTCATCCTTTACTTTATGAAAATAGAAGATAATCTCAATATGTGAAAAACTCTCAATCCCCTGTATACTTTCTTCAGAAAAGAAGTCTGTTAATATAATGGTAGATTTTGTTTTTCCCCAATCGTCATCCTTTATCATCTTTCTTTCATTTTGTACAAAAGCGATAGGCCGAAGTGAAAACATTTATATCTCCCTTTTTTGTAACCCCTTACATTATAAAGTATTTTCTGAATGTTTTCCATATATATAATTATATAGTTTACATAACATTATTATCGAATTTCCATTACATAAAACTATATTTCCATTTCCCCCCTCTTGAGAGACTATTTTTATTACACACATTTAAATTATTATATTTTATTTTTATTGTGTAATTTTAATATAATAAATAACATTTCAAGAATAATAAATAAATCCTTTTTATTATACAATTCCAGTTAAACGATAAATACCAATCACTACAAAAACAGCTAATGTTTTAATAATCGTGATAGCAAAAATATCGCGATAAGATTGTTTATGCGTCAATCCCGTTACTGCCAATAATGTAATAACTGCTCCATTATGAGGTAATGTATCCATACCTCCTGCTGCCATTGAGATGACTCTATGCATAACTTCAAAAGGAATATGATATTGCTCAGCTGCTGCCATGTACTTTTCTGCCATCGCACTTAATGCAATTCCCATTCCCCCTGATGCTGATCCAGTAATTCCAGCAAGAACATTTGTCGTAACAGCTCCATTCACAAGTGGATTCGTAAATGTTGTCGAAATTCCATCCCTAATCATTCCAAACCCTGGAAGAGCTGCAATCACGCCGCCAAATCCGTATTCGGCACCTGTGTTCATAGCTGCAAGTAATGCACCGCCAATACTTGCGTTTAAACCAGCTTGGAATCCTGTAACTAAACGTTTCCAATTTAAAATAATCGTTGTAACAATTCCAATTAATAAAGCTAATTCCACAGACCAGACTCCTAATACAGCCGAAAGTTCTACTTTACCAAAATCTTTTAATCCTATCATTGTAAAATCAAAACCTTTTGGATACCATATCGGGATCCATGCTGTAAAAAATTTATTCATGACTCCTACTAATATAAGTGGAACAAATGCAAGCACTTGTCGAAGAGGCGTAATTTCAGAAACTTGAATGGCTGTTTTTATATTTTGTTTAGGTTCTAAACTAGCTGCCATTTCTGGAGCTCCATCTCCCAATCCATCATATCCTTCTCCATTTTTAGCAGCTTGTTTGCACCGTCTTTCCAAGTAAAGCATACCGACCACAAAAACAAAAATTGCTCCGATTGTCCCAAGAACGGGTGCAGCATAAATATCTGTTTTAAAAAATGTAGTTGGAATCACATTTTGAATTTGTGGTGTTCCTGGAAGAGCATCCATTGTAAACGTAATAGCTCCAAGAGCAATTGTTCCTGGTATTAATCGTTTTGGTATGTTTGCTTCACGAAATAAATTCGCTGCAAATGGATAGACTGCAAATGCAACTACAAATACGCTAACCCCACTATATGTCAAGATTGCTCCCATAAGAACAATGGCAAGCATGGAACGTTTCACACCAACAAATTGAATAATTGTCTTTGCAATAGATTCAGCAATACCAGACATTTCTACTACTTTTCCAAAAATTGCTCCAAGCAAAAAAACTGGAAAATATAACTTAATAAAGCCAACCATTTTCTCCATAAAAACATTAGAGAAAAAAGGAAGTACATGGCTCGGTTCGGTTAATAATACGGCAAATAATGCACAAATTGGTGCAAATAATATAACTGAAAACCCACGATAAGCAACAAACATAAGCATACCGAGTGCTAATAAAATAATAACTAATTCCATCTTCTCCCTCCTTTTTCATTTCCACGGAAATATTTTAAAAATTTTCAGATTTTTCAAGAACTACTAACCAGTGGGTCATATTGGTAATCAAAAGAGATTTGATATAATTTCTTCACTTCATCGTAGGATGGAATACGTGGGTGATTACTCGGACTTCCGCTAGCTAATGCATCTTTTGCCATTTTTGAAAGGGCATTCATAAATTCAGCTTGATCAATCCCATACCCTCTTAAATTAGGAATATGAAGATCAAAGCAAAGTTTCTTTATTTCCAAAATGATATGATTTGCAGCTTCTTCATCAGAATACGAACGTAACTCTGCATTTATATGTCGCCCGATGTCTGCAAAACGCTTAATAGCACAAACTTTTGTGAAATCTAAAACAGCCGGTAATAACATTGCATTCGATATCCCATGAGGCACATGAAACAATGCTCCAAGCGGACGGGACATTCCATGAACTAATGTAACTGAAGCATTTGAAAAGGCAATCCCAGCTTGTAATGATGCAATCATCATCGCTTCTCTAGCTTCCATATGATTGCCATCTTCATAAACAATGCGCAAATATTTCATAATACTTTTCATCGCTGAAAGTGCAAGCACATCTGTAAGCGGTTGTGAAAATCGAGAAATATAAGCCTCCATTGCATGACATAACGCATCTATTCCTGTTGCTGCCGTAATATGAGATGGTACAGAGCGTGTTAATTCCGGATCAATAATCGCTACTTGTGGTATAAAGTTTGGATGCTTAATCATCATCTTCACATCTGTTTTTTTATTTGTAATAACAGTAACACTTGTTACTTCAGAACCAGTGCCAGATGTTGTTGGAATCGCAATAAGTGGCAACGATTCACGTTTTATACTTACATAATTTTGTACGTAATCTTCAATCTTACCTCCATTTGTGGCTAAAACAGCTACAGCTTTTGCTGCATCAATACAACTCCCGCCGCCAAGCCCAATAATAACGTCACATTTTTCCTCTCTACAAATCCTTAATGCTTCTGACACATGCACATTTGTCGGTTCAGCATTTACATTATTATACGTAACGACTTCTATCTTATTTGCTTTTAGCTGCTCTATACATACATCTATATAGCCGAGTTTTCCCATAATAAAATCGCTAATAATAAAAGCCTTCCTTCCTAATTTACTAGCTTGTCCCCCTAATTTTTCAAGCGAATTTCTTCCGTATAAAACAATCTTTGGCATCCGAAATTCCGCTACTTCTTGCAAATGTCTCACCTCTTTTTCATTGATTCATCATTTATGATGTGAAATTTTTCGAACCCTATATTTCCTCTTACTAAACAATCTTGATTTATATATTAGTAGATTCTTGTTAAAGGATAAAATGTTATTGCGGAAAAGATAGCAAATAAGGCGAAAATCAGTGCAAATGATCTAACAGAATAACCAGGATAAAGAACAAACATAATTAAAATAACTAACTCCTACTATACCTTTGTATTTAACTGAAAATTCAATCTTTTATTGATAAATCTTTATCAAATCACACTCCCTTCCTACTTTGCTACAAAATGTTCCTAATAGAAAAATATACTAATTAGTATTCGATTCTATATAGAAAAATCCCTTTAAACGAATTTGCATCATATATTTCCCTTTATACATATCACCTGCAATTCTTCGACATCTTTCATACTATTTTATATATAGGAAATATACAAACACTACAAATATGTTATATGATAAAATAAAAGTTCTCTTCCTCTCACTTTTTAAATACTGAGCCATCATCTATCCTTACTTTTAAAGTATAGACATTCCTATATGATGGTATTAATTTAACAGAAAAAATGGTGAAATAGATGTCAATTACGCTCATTTTTATAATCATTTTTACAATTATTATTCATGCAGTTGAAACAAGCTCATACAGCATTCGACTTGCTGGTGTTCGTTTAAAGAAAATCGCTGTTGCATTATCTGTAGTGGGTATGGTTTTGCTCATCTCTCGAACTTCTAACTTACTGCAAGCTTTTTTAATAGGCGGAATTGTAGATCAGGCTAAACTTGATTCTTCAATTGATTTAGAAAAGGTGATTCGCCTCGTTCTATTATCCGCTTCTTTTGGGACATTACTTGCTATCATTTTATATCCAACATTAACGAAATTATTTGGATATGTGATTCAAAACTTTGAAGCGGATGGCTCATTTATACGAATGATGAAAACAAATAATATACAAAAGCTAAAATACACAAAAAAGTATGTTCGTTTTCCAAAATTTGAAATGATTCACCGTATGCGTATTGGGGGAATTCCAAAACGCATTATGCTCATTAATATGTTTGCAACCGCCATTTATACAGCTGGTGTTCTGTCTGCTTTATATGCATCTTTTTTAAATCCAACGTATGCAACAAATGCTAGTACAGCTTCTGGCCTTGTGAATGGATTTGCTACTATTTTATTAACCGTACTATTAGACCCACGTATCGCTCTTTTAACAGAACGCGCCCTTCAATCAGAAAATGGTGCAGAGATGATGAGTAAAATGTATGGTTGGCTTATGATTTCTCGACTGCTTGGTACATTGTTAGCACAGCTTTTATTCGTACCGGGAGCATATTGGATATTATGGATTATTGAATTCATGCATTAAACAAAAAGGTGCTTCTCATATTTGGAAGCACCTTTTTCTTACTTTAAAAAGTAAGTAACAGCCGCCGCAAATAAATCTGCCTTTTCATAATGCGGTGTATGACCACATTCTTCCAAAACAATGACTTTTCCGTTTTATACATTCTGATGAAATGCTTGCACTTGCTTTTCACAAGTTACTACATCATACTTTCCTACCATAAGTAACATAGGATTTTTTACAGTTTTTAATTTTGATAGCAATGATGTATGACATGCGTCTTCTTCTGAAGTCCAATAGTTGAATTATGATTTTGATTATGACTAGAAATCTTTTCATATACTGCATTATAAAGTCCATTCTCTTTTATAAAGCTTTGAAAAATATAATTTTCTCTTCTTAGAATTGACATAACATTAGGGTTATCTTTCTCTCTTAACCAATACCATTCATCTACAATTTTATCCTTAAAGTGATTTAATACTTTAGGTTGTCTCTATCCTTTCATAACAGATATATCTTTAAGCTTTTCATCTATATTCATAATATAAATTAGACGGGAAAAACTCCCGTCTGCTCCTTTCCTCCCCCTATTTAATTGATTGTTTCGGAAAACTCCTCTTTTGCATTATCTTTCTTTTCAACTAATCTGCCAGTTAAAACTCCCAGAGTGTCCACTGTTGCTGCTGCGAACCCACCAACAATAATAAGTGTTCCTGCAGATAAGATAGAAGATAAGGCTCCAATAATAGATGTAGAAACTGGCTCCAATCCAAAAGAAATTCCACGAGCAATGCTATTCACCCGACCAAGTAAGTGATCTGGAGTAAAGAGTTGAAGAGAACTTCTGTATAATGTTGATGCAGGACCAGCAAATAATCCACTTAGAAAGTAAAAGCCACAAGCTGCAAGCAGATTTCCACCCAATCCAATTAAAGCTAAAGAAATATCACTTAACAAGAACAACATGAATAAGCCCGCAAGAGAATTTGCTACTTTCTTTGGAACTACTGGTAATATTAAAATTCCTACTACTAACCCTATACCGAAACTACTAGACATAAATCCTAAATTTTGCGCTCCATTTCCTGCAATATTTTTAGCAAAAAGTACAATTCCTACAGAGTATATGCCTAATACAAATAAATTAGCTAATGCAAATGTTGGTAGTAATACTCTTAAACGTCTTTCACTAATAACCCATTTAAATCCCTCTTTTAAATCTTGTACCATATTTTCCTGGGTTTCTCTGTTTGGTGGAAGGGTAGGTAAAAGTGAAAAGAAGATAATACTTACAATAAATAAGCATCCTATAATGATGAAGGCTCCCATTGATCCTACAGAAGCTACAACAATTCCAGCAATTGCAGCTCCTGCACTTAAAGAACCGTACTCTAACAACTGAATCCAACGGTTAGCATTTATAATTTCAGCTTTTGGTAAAACTAATGGTACTAGGCTAGCACCAAGAGGTAACCTAAGTGCATCTAGCGTTCCTAAAATTATCGCTGTCCCTATCCATAAAGGTAAGTAAAACCATTCATTAATGATTAAGCATGCTATCAATAAAGCTACTAAACTTACAGATCCAGCAATAATCATTCCCATTTTCTTACGCTCATATCGATCAGCGAATACTCCACCAATAAATAGAAGAATTCCTCTCGGAATTGACCAAGCCGCTAATACTAATCCTAATGAAAAACCGCCCATTTCTTGTGCAACTGTCCAGCTTAATGCAACAATTAAAAATTGATCTCCCAAGTAAACACAAGCTTGACTAAAAAATATTGCAATAAATGAGCGATTCAAAAACAAAGATTTGGTGAAGCTGCTATCATTTTTCACTTTTGTTTGCTCCTTTTCTATTTCAACGTTAATGGTTTGAGATTACATATCGAACAATCAGAAAGTTTAGGCATATCATGATATTTTTGTTCAAATGTAGTGAAATTAATTTCAAACAATTTATTTTCCGTAAGCAATGAACCCAACTTTAGCGTATAACGTAAATATTCATATGATAAATAATATGCAAAGAACATACACGAAGGACCTAGAGCTCCATTTGGTGAATTTACTTCATTGTTTCTTATATACTCTAATTCTTCTACAAGTTCTGGAGAATTTATAAGATCATGATTAATTCTACATTGATAACAAGAACAATTAGGTGTGACTGAATAAGCCGTTCCAATTGAACATCCAATACTTGCTCCCACCATTGGAATTTCTTTTTTTACACAAACTTCATTTATCCAAAAGTCAATATAACCATTTGGTTTATCAGCTAAACAAAATACAAAATCAGGATTTACTTGATGAATTATGTCCTCTACATTATTTAATGAAGAAACTTTACAATCTATAACATCAAACTTAATATCTGGATTAAAATCCATAATACGTTTCTTTGCCATCTTTGTTTTTAATTCTCCAACAGTAGATGTAGAATATAAAACTTGTCTATTCAAATTACTTAGTGCGATTTGATCAAAATCAACTGCTGTAATATGTCCCACTCCCAATTCAGTAAGTGCCATACAAATATTTGAACCTATTCCGCCTAAGCCGAAAACTAAAACTTTGCTATCTTTTAAAACTGCTTGATAGTCATACCCATTCATTCCTTTCGAATGAGATAGAGTATTAAAAAAATTAATATTAACTGAATATCGTTCTAAATCATTTTCAGAAAGAGATTCATTTGGAGATATATTCATATCTTCTATGTAACCATTTTCTGCAAGAAGATTGATACTATCTATAATTTCTTCATATGAAAAAGTCTCACTCAACTGATGAGAAATTTCTTCTATTGTATAACTTCCATTTAACAATTTAATTAATGGTTTAAAATATTGATTGGGATCTTCAATTTCAATAGCATGTTGAGAGCCACCACCAATCCGTACACGACCATTTAAATAAAGAACTTGATGAATCAATTTGATTCTAGGTTTACTAGTATTTTGTAACATTTTTATTCCTCCTTTTATTAATATAGTATTCCGAATTATTATTAAACAAAATGAAGTTGTTCCAAAAGGATACTTTCTACCAAACAAAATACCATATATAAGTTTATTTATAATACTACTCACGTATATATAGTATCCAAAAAGGGTGTCCCATAACTTTCGGGACACCCTCATCTTGCTTGTGAAATTATCGTGGTAAAGTTACAGATTTGATTACAGCTACTTTTTTAATGTTCATCTTTTTCATTATTCCCACCACCTTCATTATGTAGTACAAGTTATCCTTGCATAATTGAGTATACTATTCAGATTATTAAACCGCAATACTTAACTGAATTTTCTCAATATTTGCAAATATAATTTGTGATAATATTGAGAAAATCAGAACTTTTATTAGCAACTGATATACTAAAAAAGATTCATTTTCTTAATTGCTCTCAGACTGTAGACAAACTCGATGAAAATCGAGTTTGTCTACAGTTTTTTAGATATAAAACCTAATGTTCACCCGAGTTCTGCATACGTATAACCATTTGTGTGACTGGATTATCCTCATCACCCAGATCCAGAGTCTACTGAAATGAATATACCATACTCTGGGTGATAGTATCTCGCAATCAAGTAATACATACCAAATACAAGGGTATTAAAAGTGTAGACTTTGATATCATTCAAAATCCATTCGGCATATCTCCTATGAATACAGGTATCCTTTACCTAGAAATCGGAACTAAGAAGCGCACTGTTCGCAATAGCCCAGATTATAATATCAATGCGCTTTAAAAAACAATTCGTGACAGATTGAAGTAAATATTAGTACTCGAAAGGCGGCTTACGGATGGTCTTCTTCTTTTTGTTTTTAGAAGTAATCTTCTTAACTACGAAAACTTAAGTTGTACCGTAGATACCATCTTACCATTAATAAGATAATATCAGGTTGATATCGTTTCCACTTGAATAGATTTTACTTTTCCATACTGATCATCACGTCTTTTTTTTTAGAATACTAGTATCAGTATGTAAAATTTCAGGAGATTACTTCCAAATATTTTAAAGTTTTTGCACCAGAACCCTAGAGAATAGACGTATGCTGAGCACACACAAAAAGGTGCTTCCAAATATAAGAAGCACCTTTTCTTACTTTAAAAAGTTAGTAACAGCCGCCGCAAATAAATCTGCCTTTTCATAATGCGGTGTATGACCACATTCTTCCAAAACAATGACTTGTCCATTTTGTGCATTCTGATGAAATGCTTGCACTTGCTTTTCACAAGTTACTACATCATACTTTCCTACCATAAGTAACATAGGATTTTTTACAGTTTTTAATTTTGATAGCAATGATGTATGAAATGTACCTTCTTCTTTCAATCTGGCAAAATGAATCTCAGAGCGCTTATAAAACTGCTCCCATTCTACTTCACTATACAGACTATAGTCTGTTTCATCCTCCCCATAATCATATATTTCCATTCTTTTCTCTCCTAATTCATTGCTTAACTTTACATACGCTTCTAATAATTCAGCTGAATTTATATCACTTTCCGAAATAGCTATACATTCTTTCCCTATCTTTTCCTTGCCGTACTTGATTAACAGAGCACCCGTCTTTTTTAATAAAGATCTACTTGTTAAAGAAAAATCAAAAGTAGGTCCTTCAAAAATAATTTTTTGAATAGATTGCGGGTATAACGTTGCGTATAACAATGCTAGAAAGCCGCCAAATGAATGTCCAATAACAGACCATTTCTCAATCTGCAACATTTCCCTCAATTCTTCACAATCCTCAATGATATCTTGTAAGCCAAATTGTTCTTGTTTTTCAATTTTCGCTGAACGTCCTGCCCCGCGTTGATCAATCGCAATCAGTTGAAACGAATCTTGTAGTCTATGCGCTTGATGATACGTAAAATCAAAACACATCTCTCCAGGCCCTCCATGTAAATATAAAATGGGCCTATTCTCAGAAGAACCGTATATTTCAACATATAATAATTTCCCTCTAATATTCATTTGCTTCCCTTTTGGAAAGAAAGGATGTTTATGTTTCACCTTGCATTCCCCCTTTTTACATTTAGAGAAAGCATTAAATCGCATTATTAACTGAATTTTTAAACACACCAAGTTAAATAATTCCAATTACATTCAAAAAGACAATGACAATTGCAACTGGTGCAACAAATCGAAGTAAAAATATCCAACAAGTAAATAATCCTTTCGTATAATTCCCACCAACAAAGAACTCGGCTTCCAGCACCTTTTTCCCCATTTTAAATGATACAAAAATACTAATTAATAATGCACCTAGCGGCATTAAAATGTTACTAGATAAAAAATCTACTGCATCAAAAATATTCTTATTACCAATTGTGATATCGCTCCATACTCCAAACGACAGTGCTGACGGTATACCGACTAGGAAAATAGCCCCTCCAATCATCCAAGATAATTTCTTTCTTTTTTCTTGCTTACCATTCGCTACAGCTGAAACAACTGTTTCTAGTAAAGAGAACGCCGAAGTTAACGTTGCAAATGTAAATAATGCAAGAAATACTGTTAAGAAAAAACTTCCAAATGGAATTTGACTAAACACAGATGGCAATACGATAAATAGTAACCCTGGTCCTTCAGCTGGTTCCATTCCTAGTGAAAATACAGCAGGAAAAATAGCAAGCCCAGCAAAAAGAGAAACAAATAAGTTTAACCCAACAATTGTTATCGCCGATTTTGGCAAGCTTTCTTTTTTATTTAAATAGGAGCTATACGTAATCATAATAGAAATACCAATACTAATCGCAAAAAATGATTGTCCCATCGCAAACAAAATACTTTCGGATGTAACTTTTGAAAAATCAGGCTGTAGAAAGAATGTAACTCCTTTCATTGCATCATCAAGTGTTAAAGATCGAATAATTAAAGCAATAAATAAAATAAAAAGCGCTGGTAACATATACTTACTTGCTTTTTCAATCCCATTTTGTACCCCTTTTGATACAACCCAAATCGTAATAAACATAAAAACAAAATGACCAGCAATGGCCCAAGCAGGGTTCCCAATTGTTTCTGTAAATAGCGAACTATAATTTTGTTGCGAAGTAATAAGTTGTCCCGTCACCCCTCTAAATAAATAGATTAATACCCACCCACCAACAACACTGTAAAAAGAAAGTAGAATAAAACAAGTACCAACACCAAGGCGACCAATCCAGTGCCATCCCGTGTTTGGTGCAATGCTTTGAAATGCACCAATTGCCTGTTTTTGCGTACTACGACCAATCATAAATTCCGCTACTAATAAAGGGAGCCCAATCAATACCGTGAATAATATAAAAATTAAAAAGAATGCACCCCCTCCGCTCTTTCCAGCTATATAAGGAAACTTCCATATCGCTCCTAACCCAATAGCAGAACCTGCTGCTGCCATTATAAATCCTAACTTTGACGTCCATTGCTCCGTCTGTTTCATCTTCTTTCCCCTCCCAAATCACTTTATATTAATAACCAAATTTCATTGACCAATCTAAAAGCAACCTCCATTTTCTTCTCTATAATAAAAAATGGCCTAACATCTCTTTTTATCAAGAGACGCTAAGCCATTTACTTAACGCGGTACCACTCTTTTTGATTCCATTATGAATCCACCTTAGTAGCAATCGTATGATTACAAACCTGTTATCGAAGGTTAACCGTTAAGATTTACTAAGAATTAGATTTCCGTTCCACCTTATTGCTCCTAGGCGAGTTCAGGATGTTATTTGACTATGTCACACCAACCCATAGCTCTCTGCACAAATACTTGACCTTACTACTCCTATTCAACGCACTTCAATATTCTGAATATAATTTCTTTTTTAAATTAATACAAATTATATCGATTATATTTCAAACTGTCAATAAGATTTATATATTTTTTGTCGAAAAAATGTTTTCAAATATGCACGCTGTACGTAAAGTTCCATCTACTTCTAAAATCTTTTATATCGCTCTTTCCTAACAATACTTCATATCTCTTCATAAAAAAGGCAGAAATGGAACTAGATTACTACTCTTTTTTATTCTTAATTTGTACGAATTCCTCTTGCTATCCAAATTCGATCAATTTCTGCAGCATGTTGTCCCCCATAAAGAAGCGCATCCGCTTGTTTAATTGCTCGTGCTCCATCATGAAATGTCGCATTTGGTGTCAAAGACCAATGGGATTGTAAAATGATTTTTGTCGCTACATCACGCCCAAAGGCTTGCGCCATTTCATACTCTCCTTGCGCCCAAATTTCTCCGTCTGCATGTACTTCATTTTGTATATCTTTTGGATATACTTTATTATTATCTAACCGACGAAGACATGTTGGATCAGAGCTCGAATAAGCTGTTGCATCCCATTCTCCAACACAAGCTTTCCCATATTCTGTCGTCGATACAGCATCTTCATACGTCGCACCTAAGAAATCACCAAACCCTTCCCCCATTGCTCCGCCTTCTAAGGAACTTCCGAACCCTGGAACTTGATTATCTTGGATAGAGTGTCCATATTCATGTGCAATAATTCCGGCATCCTCTGCATCATCTACTCCACCTGTTCCAAATGTTAAAGCTTTCGTTGAGGGAGAATAAAAAGAGTTATCAGCCGTTGTTCCATTTACATTCACTTTAATGGAGCGATTGTTAATATTTTGAAAGCCCAACCCTTGAATATAACGTTGCAAAGTATCAATATGATAATATGCCATGACATCTTCAAAACTATCATGAGAACGTGTGTAATTGAATTGAAAATTTGTAGATTTTGTTTTTGCCTTAGAAGAAATTGTTACATAATCACCAATTAAAAAACCCGTTCCATCTAAACCTTTTAAAATAACCGTTTTCAATTGATTATTTAATTCTACTGAATCTTTATCATTGTTATCTTTCAAGCCTGTTAAGCTACCATTTGATACGACTGGATTTGGCAAAAATACTTTACCCGTTCCCTCTACTTTACGGTTTATATCCACCTTTTTTAATAGCTTTCCACTTCCAGCATCAATCAATGTTTCCCAAGCACCAAATGGTTTATTAGAATGGACAACAACTTTATATACCGGTATAGCAACTCCCTCTTCAATGATATATCCAAATTCTTTCGTCGTTGGTGCCCATAAATTACTTTCATTTTCAGCACCAGATACATATGATTTTGACTTTTGTTCAGCTTCTTGCTCACTCATCTTTTTCTTTATTTCTTTCACCCTTTGAACAGGCTGGTAATCAGAAACTACTAATACACTTTGTCCTGCCCTATTTATTGTCACCGTTATTTGTCGTGAAAATACAGGAGCATCATTTACGACTTGTTGAAATCTCACATATGAGGCTACTGGCGTTTCAGTTGTTGAAATATATCGTAAATCTGATAGATCTTCCTTCAACGCATAATGCGCTGCATTTTCTTTCAAATATTCTATTGCCTTTTCTTTAGGGGAATACTTTTCTAGGCTTACTTGTTCTTTCTCCACTGCCGAAGCTGTAGATACCGTCCCTAACACAAGAGGTATAACCGCCGCGAGCGCTATCACTTTCTTATTCATCAATAGAATCACTCTCCCTAATAAAATCAGAATGTACGAGTAATTCTATAAAAGTAATTCCATTACCTTTATAATGATCTTATAAAAAGAAAAAGTAATATTTTCTCAATATTTTTTCGTGAAATAAGAAACTAAAGACTCAATGAATCTGCCCAATCAAATATTAACGCAAAAAACCATAGCCAAAATACACGAATTTGACTATGGTTTCAACCTTTCTTACATTTTACCCTATTCTAAAGAAGCAACAATAAATATGGAACCTTCCACTCATTATGCGATTTAACTAGCTGAATGCAACTGAATTCGCAACTTCTTCCCCTATTCATTTATATCCTCATTCTATATATTTTATCTGAACCCCTTATCTCCTTTCACATCTCTTCTGGCGCACCAATTCCAAGTAAACGCAAGCCCTCTTTTAATACAATCGTTACCGCATACACAAGTGCAAGTCTGCTTTCTTTCTCATGATCATCTTCTAAAATACGTACATTTCCATAGTATTTATTAAACGCCTGTGCTACATCTAATATATACTTTGTAATATGAGAGGGTTCATTTTTTGTGAAAGCTGTTTCAATCACTTGTGGGAATTGATTTAATAATTTCAATGTGTTCCAACTGTAATCGTCATTTAATGCAAATGTTGCTGTTTCAAATTCTACATGTTCTTTTCTTAAAATCGAGCAAGCACGTGCATGTGTATATTGAACATATGGACCTGTTTCCCCTTCGAACTTCAACATTTTCTCTAATGAAAATTCAATATTGTGCATACGTTCGTTTTTCAAATCATGGAAAATGATTGCCCCTACACCAACTTGTTTCGCAACTTCTGCTTTCTGCTTTAAACTTGGATTTTTCTCCTCAATATGTTGCTGAGCAAGTGCGATTGCTTCTTCTAGTACTTCTTCTAGTAATACTACTTTCCCCTTACGTGTAGACATTTTCTTACCGTCTTTTAAAATAAGACCAAACGGCACATGCTGCATCCCCTCAACCCATGTGTAGCCTAATTGTTTTAATACGGTAAAAAATTGTGCGAAATGTAAGCTTTGTTCCGCCCCTACTACATAAAGCGCCTTATCAAATCCGTATGTATTTTGACGATATAAAGCTGCTGTTAAATCACGTGTAGCATAAAGAGTCGCCCCGTCAGATTTTCTAATTAAACATGGCGGCATATTCTCTTCATCTAAATTCACAACTTGCGCTCCATCTGATTCCTCTAATATCCCTTTCTCCTCTAGCATTTCAACAAATTCATCCATCTTATCGTTGTAAAAAGCCTCTCCTTGAAAATTTTCAAATTCTACTCCAAGAAGTTCATAAATGCGAGAAAATTCTTTTAATGATTCATGGCGAAACCAGTTCCATAAAAAGACTGCTTCTTCATCATTATCTTCTAACTTTTTAAACCAAATACGTCCCTCCTCTTCTAACTCTGGGTTTTCTTTTACTTCCTCATGAAATTGAACGTATAACTGAAATAATTCACGAATTGGATCTTCTTTGACAAGATCCTTATTTCCCCACTTTTTATATGCGGTAATAAGCTTTCCAAATTGCGTTCCCCAATCACCAATATAGTTAATACCGACAACTTCATAACCACATTTTTCAGCAATATGTTTTAAAGCATTTCCAATCATTGTTGAACGTAAATGTCCCATAGAAAATGGTTTTGCGATATTTGGAGAAGAATAATCAATTACAACTGTCTTTTCCTGTCCAAAATGATGTTGCCCATATTTTTCTTTTTCAGCTAAAATGGTTTTCAATATATGATTACTTACGACAGAACGATTATAAAATATATTTACATACGGTCCCACCGCCTCTACTTTTTTGAAAAATGACCCTTTTAATTCTGAAGCAATGTCCTTAGCAATTTGTGCTGGTGCTTTTTTATATTGTTTTGCGAGCGTAAAACATGGAAATGCTGCATCCCCAAATTCATCTTGCTTTGGCGTTTCGATTAAAGCCATAATTTCTTCTAATGACAATCCGGCATGTAGACTGTTTACTAGTGCTTTTGCAAATTGTTTTTTGTATTCCATACATTACCCCTCCTTTTATTAAAACCACAAAAAACTCGCCTCTAAAAAAGAGACGAGTTATCACCCGTGGTACCACCCTTGTTGTTCAATTTGAACCACTTTCCCGTTTATAACGAGGACAGGGAACCCCGGCTTACCCTACTATTCGCTTCAAGCAGCGTCTCCGAAGTGCGCTTCATCCTCTTCTCCGTACTAGGCTCACACCATCCCTAGCTCGCTTCCCTTCTGAAGAAGGACTACTCTCTTCATCTACGACATCCTATATAATTGATTATTGCCTATTATACATCTTTTCAAATAATTAGCAAGTTTCAATAACACCAAAATGAAATTTTGCACTTTTTCGCTTATATATAAAAAAATGATGTCGTTCAAATCTTTCACTACGAAAATGATCTTTTAAAACAACTCGTTTCTTTGCAACACGCTTCGCTTCTTGAATCGTTTCATCTGTAATATCATGATATAACGCAAAATGTTTCAGACCGCGGATTCCATCTGATTCCACAATGGTTTCTTCAAACATTGGATCTAAATATACTACATCATAGCGATTGTCTTCACAGTGCTTTAAGAAATGAAAATGTTCACTTTCCTTCACGATAATTTGGCGCATCGCTTCATCCATTTCTGGAATACCCGAACACCATTGTTTTAATCCTTTATCCATAATATAGGCCATGTAGCGATTCCCTTCAATTCCAGTTACAGCACCTTCTTTTCCAACAATATAACTTGCGACAATACTATCTGATGCCATACCAAGCGTGCAGTCTAACACTGTCATTCCTTTTTCTAACTTAGCAGCTTGTACAAATGGATCCTGCTCTCCTCTCATCAACCTTTTCACACGAAACATAGCTGAATTAGGATGAAAAAAGAATGATTCATCCGTTCCGTTTGGATAAATAGCTAATCGATTCTTCCCTACGACAAGCACATCATCTTCAAACTGCTTATGTAATTGATGCACCGAAAGCTCATCTCGCATAGCAAAAGGGCATTGTAATTCTTTTGCTACTTCTTTTGCATACACTGTCATTTCTCTATTTGTTCGTCCTGCTGTTGTTACAATCATTTCTTTTCACCTCATATATAAAGAAAAAGGGAGAATTCCTTCTCCCTCGTTCCTTAACAATGCTTTTCAAAAGCTTGTTCTAAGTTATGAATAATTTCTTCCATCGTTGCACCTTCAATTTCATGGCGATGAATGAAGTGAACAACTTCTTTTCCTTTTAATAAAGCCATAGATGGTGAAGATGGTGGAATCTCTCCAAAATACTCGCGCATTTTTGCAGTTGCTTCTTTATCTTGCCCTGCAAATACAGTTACAAGATGATCAGGTCGTTTTTCTGAACGCACAACTGCTTGACCAGCTGATGGACGCGCTAAACCTGCTGCACAGCCACAAACAGAGTTTACAACAACTAATGTTGTACCTGTTGCTTGTTCCATATATTCTGTTACAGCTTCTTCTGTTGTTAATTCTTCAAATCCAGCACGCACTAATTCTTGACGCATCGGAATTACCATTTGACGCATGTACTCTTCGTATGCATTTGACATCTTTCTTCTCTCTCCTTCAACTTTCATTCCAAATTCATCATATCACGGTCTAATAATAGGTGCAAAAGAAAGATAGTAATCCTATCATTTTTTTGCAGGAATTTCACAAATCCCTTCCCGGCAATGTCCAACCGGTACTAGCTTTCTATTATTTGCAATATAATCATATACTTTATTTCCAAACTTCAGCAACACGGATAACTTAATGAATGGAACAATAGGCCAATAAGATGGTACTACCTTTGCTATTACATAGATGCTATGGATTCCATCGTACCACTGATCGGCTTTCCACACATAAAGCCTTTGTTCCATCTTATGTTGCAATGTTTCTGATAACTGATATTTCTTCACTACTTCTTTCTCACGAAAAGAAAGAAACGTTATACGTCCCTTTCTATCAAGTTTCTTTGTACGCTCTGTAATCGCAGTACACATCGGACACCAGCTATCATAGAAAACTATCATATTATTCTCCTTTACGCGCTTCCGTCATTTGCTTCCAAACAGATCCTTTCGCTTCTTCTCCACCCTCAATGCGTTCTAGTGCTAGACGCGCTTGCATCGCTACTTCAAATTCTGGGTCATCCTGTGCGGCGTGCAAGGCTGGTATTGCACTTTCATCACCAAGCTCAAATAAAAACATCGCTGCACGCCAACGTACTAACTTACTTGGATCTTTCAATGCCTTAATCATCACAAACATCGCTGCTGGATCTCCTACATCTGATAAGCAATCTCCTGCCGTACGCCGTACACTGACAGAACGATCTAACATCGCTTTATATAGTAATGGTAGTACCTCTTCTCCTTTAATCATTCCTAAATAGGCTGTTGCTAAACGACGAATCGATACTTTTTCATCTTCTAGCGCTTTCTTCAAGACAGGGATATCGTCTTCAGTAGGATCCATCTGTTCCAATGCAGCATACCGTTTTTTCCAATCTGGATCTGACATCATTTCTTCCGTTACTTTATATGGCGTGCGCTTTTGAATTGTTACTTCTACTGCACCGGCTTGATCTAACAACTCTTTCACTGTTTCATTTATGCGCTCTTCAGGATATGCCGCAACAATTTCTTCGACAACTTCTGTTCCGATTTCTTCAAAATTGCCATAGCGTGTACTTTGTTCTACCCATTTTCGCTCTTTCACAACATTTGGAGCAGACATTTGGACTTTCATAATAGCTTCTTTAAATCGGTCTGGTAAACCAACTCGCTCTTCTGTTGTTCCATCTGTTAATTTCACCTGCATGGGAATGGAAAAAAACATTTGAATAAATACTTTCACTTCTCCAAAATGAGAAAGCTGCTCTTTCTCATCGTCTTCTACTACCTCTTCTCCAAATACAGTGCGAACTTGTTGTAAAAGAACTTTCCAATCATACTTCGCATTTCGCTCAACGGCTAAAAAGTCAGCAACATGGTATACGCCTTTAATACCTTCGATTTTCAAAATATGCTGTACTTGCTCAGGAGCTTGATCTACATTTTCTTTCGTATAATTATTACGTGCTCCTGCTGGTAATACCTCATTCAAAATAACTTTCATTGTATTTGGACTTGGCGTCGGTTCAATTGCTTTAATCTTCACGTAAATATACTCTCCTTTATTGCTTGTTCTTAGCTGTATTGTAACATGTCCTATTCCTATACTCCTACTAGGATGCTTATTTTTACGAACTCTTCTTATACTGTGGATCAATCAAATACAATCGTGCAGGCACTTCTATCATATGCATTTTGTTTTTCATCCATTTGAAATCTCTCTTTTCCTTTCTAAAAACGTAATTCTTTCAATTACAACTTCTGTTCTATATATTCTCTTTCCTTGATCATTCTCGTAATTGCTCGTATGAATACGGCCCGTAATGCCAACGAGAGAACCTTTCCGGCAGTACTCTAATACATTCTCAGCCGACTTTCTCCAAACAACACAATAAATATAATCTGCTTGTTGTTCCCCTAAACTATTTCGAAATCCTCTATTTACAGCAATACAAATACGCGCATAAGGAATTCCTTGCTTTGTATAGTATAATTCTGGATCTTTTGTTAATCTTCCAACTAATACAACTCGATTCATCATATATATCACCTCACATTTTTTCTCCATTGTAGAAAAAAAGAGAAAATAGGTAAAAAATGAAAAATGATATATTTCCGTTCAGAAATCATAACTTTAAATCTAATAAAATAAAAAAAGAAATTGTATATGATGCAATCATGCAGAATTTCTTGAAATATTTATGCTTCTCGGTAAAAGATAGAATACCCTCCACGAGTCATTCGTATATCAGCACGATAAAAGTAAGCGAATTCACTTTACTTACAAATTCTAGCTGTTCTTGAGATTCTTTAGCATACTTCTCAACAGCTGTATAAATGATTTCAGAGGATCGATACTAAAGTAGCATCTAATTCGAAAAACTTTAATTTATAGTTCTCCCCCATTGATTATCTATGTTAGATCATAACAAACTTTCATTAGCTTTAGAAAGAGAAAAGCAAAAAACCTGTACGTTTGCAAACGTACAGGTTTTTCTACTAATCATTCTTTGCAAAGTAAGAAACGAAGCGAAGAATTTCTAAGTATAACCATACTAGCGTCATCATTAGACCCATTGCGCTATACCACTCCATATATTTTGGAGCGCCGCTGCGTGCACCATTTTCGATTAAATCGAAATCTAGTAATAGATTTAATGCAGCAACGACAATAACAACCGCACTAATGATTATACCGATTGTTCCACCTTGGTGAATATATGGAACTGTTACACCAAAGATATTTAATGCGAAAACAATTAAGTACATAATCGCAATTCCAACGGTTGCAGCCATAATACCTGTGCGGAATTTATCCGTTACTTTTACTACGCGAGTCGCATATAACACTAACATTGCAAATAAAATGGAAACAGTTAGTAGTACCGCATTTAAAACGATAGAATCTCCAAAACGCATTGTGTATATAGCTGAAACACTTCCTAACACAACACCTTCTACCGCTGCATAAATCGGCGCACCAATCGGTGAAATACGCGGAATAAAGATTGATGCAAATGCGATAATAGCAGCAACAATTAACGCACCAATAAATACTGGCATTTTCATTACACCATTCATCATCTGTATGTATGAATAGACAGACGTTGCAAGAAGCAAGATCAGCATAATAAAAGTTTTGCCTACCGCTCCGCTAATTGTCATGGCAGACGCACTTGCTCCTTCTTTACGAAATGCCTCTTTTTTCAACATTGGATTAGATGTTCTCATTTTTTCCCTCCTATAATAGGTTCTACCAATAGTGTAAAGTTTTTCTCTTTATATTTCAATATATGCAGCTTGTTTTTATTTTAATCCTTCAACAATATCTGAAAGCTCACTCCATCGTTCCATCGCTTTCTCTAGTTGTTCTTCAAGTTGTTCCTGTGCTTCAGCAAGTTCTTGCGCCTTCGTAAAGTCAGAACCTACATTTGCAAGTTCTTCTCCAACCGCTTCCAATTTTTCTTCCAGTTCTGCTATCTTATCCTCAATTGTGTCCCACTCGCGTTGTTCGTGATAAGATAGTTTGCGTTTCCGTTGTTGTTTCGGTACTTCTTCTACTTTCTTTTCTTTTCGTACTTCAGCTTTTTCAAGTCGTTCTTTTGTTTTTTCTATTTCTAAATAGTCACTATAACTTCCTAAAAATTCACGAACTTCACCATTTCCAGTAAAAATAAATAATTCGTCTACGACTTTATCTAGAAAATAACGATCATGCGATACGGTTAACACTACGCCTGGAAAATCTTCTAAATAATCTTCTAATACTGTTAATGTTTGTGTATCTAAATCGTTTGTTGGTTCGTCCAATAACAATACATTCGGTTCTCCCATTAAAATGCGCAATAAATATAATCGTCTTCGCTCACCACCAGATAATTTCCCAAGTGGCGTTCCATGTGAATGCGGCTCGAACAAGAAACGCTCTAGCATTTGTGAAGCACTAATGACTTTGTCATCTGTCGTATGAATAACCTCTGCAACCTCTTTAATATATTCAATCATACGTTGATTTAAATTCATTTCTTCGTTTTCTTGTGTATAATACGCAATTTTTACAGTTTGTCCTACTTCAATTTCACCACTATCCGGAGATAATTTACCTGCAAGCATGTTTAATAATGATGATTTCCCGCTACCATTTGCTCCAATAATCCCAATGCGGTCACCTGGTTTTACAATATGACTAAACTTATGAAGTAACGTCTTATCCCCAAACTTTTTCGTTACATCTTTTAATTCAATCACTTTCTTTCCTAGTCTGCTACCGCTAAGTGCAATATCAACAGCCTGCTTCGCAGCAGGTCCTTCTTGATTCTTTAAATCTTCGAAACGTTGAATACGAGCTTTTTGCTTCGTTGAACGTGCTTTTGCTCCGCGGCGAATCCAAGCTAATTCTCGGCGATATAAATTTTGTCGTTTTGCTTCTTGCGCTAGTTCTTGTTCTTCACGAAGTGCTTTTGCTTCTAGAAATGTACTGTAATTCCCTTCGTAGCTATATAATTTTCCTTTATCTAATTCAAAAATGCGGTTTGTTACGCGGTCTAAGAAATACCGATCATGTGTAACAAGTAAAACAGCTCCTGTATACCTTGATAAATACTCTTCCAACCACTCTACTGTTTCATGATCTAAATGGTTCGTTGGTTCATCTAGTATGAGTAAATCTGGTGTTTCAATAAAACATTGTGCCATCGCAATACGTTTCTTTTGTCCTCCAGATAAATTTCCAACTCTTACAGTAAAGTCTGTGATCCCTAATTTCGTTAAAAGAGACTTCGCATTCGCATTTGCTTCCCATGCATTCATTGCATCCATACGTTGCTGCATCGCAAATAATTGCTCTTGTACTTTTTCACTATTTGGATTTTGTTCAATCTGCAATAGCGATTGTTCATATTCACGAAGAAGCCGAATAAGAGGTGTATCTCCATGAAAGACTTGTTCAAGAACAGTTAAATCTTCCTTAAAGTCTGGCTGCTGTGGTAAATAACTAATTGTATACCCGCGCGTATGTGTCATATCGCCTGTATCTGGAATTTCTACACCAGCGATAATTTTTAACAATGTTGACTTCCCTGTACCATTTACCCCAATAATTCCAGCACGTTGTCCTTCCGCTATGCTGAATGATAATCCATGAAATAACGGCTTATCTCCATATGATTTTGATACATTTTCGACTGTTAACATTTTCATATTTGCCCATTCCACTCTTTCATAAATTGTTCAATAAATTCTTCCATATAAAGATGACGACTTTCCGCCTCTCGCTTCGCTGCATCTGTATTCATTAAGTCTTTTAACTTTAACAGCTTTTCGTAAAAATGATTGAAAGATGGATCATTATTTTTTCTATACTCTTCTTTCGTCATCGATTCACGCGGCGGAATATTGGGATCATACATTAATCTTCCCTTTGCTCCTCCATATGCAAATGTACGAGCAATGCCAATAGCGCCAAGAGCATCTAAACGATCCGCATCCTGAACGATTTTTCCTTCTAGCGATTCTACCTTGCCGCCATGTCCACCTTTATAAGACATATTTGCAATAATATGTAGAATATGTTTCCTTATTTCCTGTTCTACCCCTAACTTCTCTAGCCAGTCAGAAACCTTTTTCATTCCAGCTTCTTCACTTTCATTCAGTTTCTCATCCGCAACATCATGAAGCAAAGCTGCCATCTCAATAACAAAAAGATCCCCACCTTCTTGCTTGGCTAAAGAAGTCGCTAATTTATGTACACGCTCAATATGATACCAATCATGCCCGCTTGCGTCTTTTTCTAAAATATTTTTAACAAACGTCACTGTTTTTTGAATTTGTTCCTGTTTTATCATTTATCTTCACCCAGTTTCTTATTGTAACACGCCCTTATTTTTTCATCACATATTTTCTTGTCTGCCCATAGACTATTTTGTATGTATGATGATGAAGGAGGAAATCAAATGTTCTATCATAATCAACAGCCTTACCCGGGGCAACCGTACTACCCTCAAAACGCAGAACAACATGCTGCAATCACAGACCAAGAGCTTCACGTAACATCACAACCTCAGTATTCAAGCCAGTCAGACTTTGTAAAAAACTTTCAAGAAAACCAAATCTCACAAAATCCATATCTCACTCAACAACATCAAGAACCTCAATATAGGCAGAATTCCTATACGCCACAACACTCAGAAGAAACGCAGTATCTTCCAAATACAAATCAACAAAATCCATACTTATCAGAGCAAGCTACCTATCAGCAGCCTCAAATGTATCAACCATATCCAAACTTTCGCGTTTCTCCACCAGCACCAACATTAAACCCGATACAACCACAAATCTTACCACCAGGCCCTGCGACACCAATTCCAACTGAACCGACACAAGAACAAATTCAACAAGTTGTCGGCACACAGTTTCTCTCTTTAAAAAAACCTGTCCTTGATTTCGTAAAACCTTGGGTTCAATACGGTATGAATGAAGCAAAGCATACATCCCACGAACACGCAATGACCGAAATTGCTGCAATTATGTTTTTAGTTGGAAAAGGATTCAATCCAACGATTGCGCATTATATTGTAGAATCTTGGGAGAAGAATGAGCAGTTTTAGAAGCATTTTACATTTCCAACAAAGAACCCCCTAAATGTTTGAAATACAAGCACTTAGGGGATTTTTTATTTATCCCGCTATTTTAGGGGCAGCCCGATTGGTGAGGGCTCATAATCAGTGGGGATGAGGAAAAACCCCACTGATTAAAGTTTCGCTTTATAACTACTGTCTTACTTCATAATACCATCCGCGCGCTTTTAACCATGCTTCAAACTTTGCAAGCGATTCTTCGCTTAAACCACCTGTGACAGCAAATGGATTGTTTCCTTCCCCTGGAAACTCAATCTTTGCCCACCAATTATGATCTAAAAAATACTTTGAAACTTCCGAAATAGCATTCACACCTAATCCGCCTGTGACAACATATTTACTTACGGGTACTAGATCTACTCCTGTAACAGTTGACACAAGTGCACGCGCCGCCTTGTCCGCATTTTGATTATATTTCTTCATGTCACTTTCATTATCTATAAACAATAGTTCAAAATAATAATCTGTTTTTGTTTTATTTAACCACCCTAAATCAGGACGAGATTTTACCCCGCGCCAGTTTGTCCCAAATGCATTAGCAACAACTTTCCCAAGTTGTTCACACTTCGCTAAATTTCCATAACTCGGATGATATAACACTTCAGTTCCACTTGCAGAACCGTTGAAGGAATTCAAATGAAAAGTGGCATCAAAAGCACTTTTCACGCGTAAATGATTATTTGCACAATTGGTCCAAACGGCCGTCTGTGTTGTGCCGACGTTATCCGTACAATCTACCACACTCCAACCCGCTTGTCTAAAATAATGTCCAACTCGCTGCACAAAATCCCGAGCAACTAATTCTTCTCTGCCGTAAGAGCTGTTTGCCCCAGGAACGATGCTATTATGACCTGCTGAAATTGCTGCAATTGGCACTATAAATCATCTCCTTTTCTATTATCATATTCAGAACTTGTCTTACGGTCAGAGCAAATGCCTAAAATACTACGATATTCTTACATATTATGATTCTCTTTTCTTGATTGGCTCACTAACCTCTGCACACTTAATAAATTTTTCACTGTAGCTTTGAGTAAAATCACGCCGTAAAAAAATATGGCAATGTTCTCAATCTCGTTTAGCCTCTTTTTTTATAAATTAAAGAGACAGTTTAATTGAAGATGATATAATAAATCTGATTATCTTAAGGGGGGCATTGTTTTGTACGGAAAATGCATTAAATTTTACGAATTCGGTAGTCCTAAAAATGTGTTAAAAATTGAATATAAAAATATAGAACCACCAAAAAACAAAGAGATTATAGTTCGAATGTTAGCGCGACCTATAAATCCATCTGACTTAATTCCAATAAGAGGAGCATATGCACATCGGATTTCTTTACCTAACATACCTGGTTATGAAGGAGTTGGTATTGTAGAAGATATAGGCTCCTTAGTTTCTAAAGACCTTATTGGCAAACGTGTCTTACCTTTACGTGGAGAAGGTACTTGGCAAGAATTTGTTAAGACATCAGCAGACTTTGCTATTCCTATACCTGATTCAATTAATGACTTTACAGCAGCACAAATGTATATCAATCCAATTACAGCATGGGTGACTTGTACGGAAATTCTAAAATTAAAACCAAACGATGTTTTATTGGTTAACGCTTGTGGTTCTTCCATTGGGCACCTTTTCGCTCAACTATCGCAGATTTTAGGTTTTCGATTAATTGCAGTTACAAGAAACAAGAAATATACAGAGGCTTTACTTCACCTTGGTGCTTCTTATGTAATAGATACTTCTACCGTTTCACTCTATGAAGCAGTGATGGAATTAACAAATGGAATCGGGGCAGATGCTGCTATTGATTCCATTGGAGGCTCAGATGGAAATGAATTGGCTTTTTGTTTACACCCTAATGGGAATTTTTTAACCATAGGGCTTCTATCAGGGATACAAGTAAATTGGGGAGATATTGTAAATAGAGCGAGAGTAAATGCTAATATGTTTCATTTACGAAATTGGAATAAAAATGTCTCAGTATATAAATGGCAAGAAACATTCCATCATTTGATTCATTTAATAGAGGATAAAAAATTACGCTTCATGACAGCTGATTCTACTCATGATTTAACAGATGTAATAAAAGCTATCGATGCAGTCGAATCCTTTAAAAAAACGAAAGGGAAAGTATTTTTAACAAGTTATTAACTTATGAAAGCAAAAAAGTATAATCAATTTTTTTATTCTAAACTATCATGTAATACAACAAAAATCTTCTATCAACAGAAGATTTTTGTTGTATTATTTAAAATTGAAACGGTCCTTCCTGTTTTTCTATCTCCTACAAACAGTTGATTCATCCAATTATATTGTGATAACGCTCTTTCCAATTTGTTACTTATTTCATTAGAAACAGAATAAAAGTAAGACAGAACCTTCACTTGAGAGGTGCGTAAATAAGGTTCAATTCTAGAAAAAACAGCAGAACATTTTCAATCCCGAATCTGTAAATAAAGTAGCCCCTCCTACTTTATCACTTGTATACAATAAAAAAGAAGATTCATTTTGTTAGAATCTGCTTTCTTAAATACCATTCATCAAATAAAAACATAGAATATTGCTTCACATAGTCCCTTTCATAATTAATCCTAAAATTGCTAAAACAATTGAACTGATAATAATCCGTAAAATCCAAGTTGTATTCAAGCTTATTTTTTCTAATTGTTTATTTATGGTAGAAATATCTTTTTCGTTAATCGTTGTACGAGTTTCCAAATTACGAATATCTCGCATAATTTCCTTTTGATTTAACTTTAAGTCTTCCATTTTGGACTTTAGGTGATTAATTTCTTCCATACTTTCACCACTCTCATAAAAAGGTATATACTGATAATTTGCTTATCTTTTTTATCTTGTATCAAAAACCTATATATATCATTACCTACTTACTAATATGGAATCCCTCCACTATATATTCATCGTCATATTTATCATAGTGTAGGCCACTACCTATTTTCTGCCTTGTAACTTGATCTTGTAAGAATAAAGAACTTTCATCCCTAGTTGTCCCGATTTCAATTCCATATTTTTTCGTTAAGTAGGCCAATTCTATTAAAAACCATTCTCTTCGCAATTCTACCGGCAGGTTGTATGTTATTTTTTTCATCTCATTTATCACCTCATCTATTTTCCAGAAAGGATTTCTGATTCATTTCTATACTATTTGATTACTTTCATATGCTTTATAGCACTATACTATATGCATGTCCGCACGAAACTGTTCCACCTTTCCAAATAGCAGTAAATCAGAATGAAGAAATACAAGCGATATATAAATCGCAAATATAAAAATAAAAACCTGCACTTTTTTCGCTTTTCATTTCACATAAAAACCATTTTACTATGATACACATTTAGTTAACATAAAAATATTATGTATTAGTAGGGAGGTGGAGTTCTCTCACACCTTCCTACTATACTACTTCACATTAAGAACATCTTGATGCACCTATCGCTAGCAAGAACTCCGCAAAACTTTCAAGAATTGGCACTTTTAACGTAATCAAATCATCCACTTTTGTAACTAAGAAGAACTCACCATTTTCTTCCAAAACACAAAGCACTACTAATTGTAAGTTCATTTCATTTCCCTCCTTTCAGACGAGATACTATACTCTATGAATGAACCTCAAAAAAGTAATAGTATTTATATCTATTTTTTATGATATAAAGAAAAAATAATATAAAAACCTATTAAAAACTACATACCCTTAATATATTGCTATACAATTAAATAAATCATATTTTACAAATGGAGGTAAAAACATGTTTTTGGGAGTAATATCGGTGCAATTTTATTTTTGATTGCTATCATTCTACTCATTTTATATATTGTTTCATCCTTTAAGAAAGAAAAATGGGAAAGCAATGAAATACGGGAGGCCTGCAGTTGTTTGTGTCTTATTACAAGAAAGTTCTAGACTAAAAATAAAAAGGGCTATCCCATAAGTCGGTTTCACCGAGTTATGGGACAGCCCTTTTTACTTCTTTGTTTTGATATAAACTATGCAATACTTGAACGGATTTCTTTTGCTCTTTGTTCCACTTCTTCTACGTTAGATGCATGCCCTAACTCTACTAATAACCCAGTTGCAACCGTCCCTGTACGATTTCGTCCACCGGAGCAATGGTAAAAATATTTTTTCCTTGTTCTACAGCTTCCTTACGATCGTTTTCAACTTCTACTTTTGGATCCATTCGGCTTATCGTAATATTTCCTAGTTCTCCATGCATGACATAATTAACATGTGCTGCAGGATCAAAAATTTCAACCTTTTTCATCTCTGATTTCTCCCTTTCTTTATAAAATAAGCCGAGAAAAAATTCTCGGCTTATTTTGTTTTCAATTATTCTCCTGTTTCAGCGAATTTTTTAATGCGTGCGCCAATTTCATCACGAACTCTTTGGAATACAGACCATTCTTGACCAGCTGGATCATCAAATCCCCAGTGAACTCGTTTTACATGAGGCGGTGTGGTTGGACACACATCATTTGCATGACCACAAAGTGTTACAACAAGATCCGCTTTATCTAAAATGTCACGATCAATGATATCTGATGTTTGATCCGTAATATCAATATCTACTTCTTTCATTGCTTTAACCGCATTCGGATTTACTCCATGCGCCTCAATACCAGCAGAAAGTACATTCCATTTGTCACCTAAATATTCTTTGCCCCAAGCTTCTGCCATTTGGCTACGACAAGAATTTCCTGTGCATAAAAAGTAAATTATTTTCTTGTTTTCCATGATAATTCCACCTTTATTATGAATATTTATTTGGGTTGTGTTTGAAAGTATTTACGCTGGAACCAAAGTGCGACATTTACAAGTGCGATCATAACTGGAACCTCGACTAAAGGTCCGATAACTGCTGCAAACGCTGCACCTGACTGAATTCCAAATACACCTACAGCTACAGCAATCGCTAATTCAAAGTTATTACTTCCTGCTGTAAAGGCTAATGTTGTTGATACCCCATAACTTGCACCGATTTTTTTGCCCATAAAGAAAGAGACAAAGAACATGATTACAAAATAAATGAGTAACGGAATTGCAATACGTACAACATCAAATGGTACGCTAACAATCACTTCTCCTTTTAGAGAGAACATCACAATGATAGTAAATAGTAATGCGATTAAAGTAATTGGACCAATCTTTGGAATGAATACTTTTTCATACCATTCTCGTCCTTTCGTTTTTACAAAAATCAAGCGTGTTAGCATTCCTGCGATGAATGGAATTCCTAAATATATAAACACTGATTTTGCAACCTCTGCCATTGTTATATCTACAACAGCACCTTCAATTCCTAACCATTCTGGAATAACTGTTACAAACACATAAGCATATACTGAGAAAAATAACATTTGGAATACAGAGTTAAATGCTACTAATCCTGCCGCATATTCTGTATCTCCTTTTGCTAAGTCATTCCAAACGATAACCATCGCAATACAACGTGCTAGGCCAATCATGATTAATCCAACCATATATTCTGGTTTATCTGGTAAAAATATAATGGCTAAAGCAAACATTAAAACTGGACCAATAATCCAGTTTTGTACCAGTGATAATACTAATACTTTTACATCTTTAAAAACGCGCCCCATCTCTTCGTAACGAACTTTCGCGAGTGGAGGATACATCATTAAAATTAATCCAATGGCAAGCGGAATAGAAGTAGTTCCTACCTGTAAGCTATTCATTCCCTCTACAAAACCAGGGGATAGATATCCAACACCAATTCCAATAACCATGGCAAGGAAAATCCAAAGAGTTAAATACCTATCTAGGAATGACAGTCGCTTTTTCCCCGTGTTGCTCATTCTTCTCACTTCCCTTTCCTATTGTTAAACTAACATTTACATCGAAGGGTTGGATTACACTTTTCAATTTGTTGAATATTTTCTTTCTGATCAGGAACATGTTGCAAAATATCTTTGATAATTGGATAAAAGCTACTTTCTTCATTTAAAGAATAGTAAATCCATTGTCCCTGTCTTTCTTCTTTTAATAAGCCAATATCTTTTAATTTTCGAAGATGTTGACTTATAGATGGTTGGCTCATATCAAAGACTACTTGAAGTTCACATACACAACATTTACGTTCATTTAAAATTGCAATGGTTGTAAGTCTTGTTTTATCCCCAAGTAGCTTCAAAACACCGGATACTTGCGTTAACTCTACAACTGTTTTTTGCATCGCAATCCCTCCTTTCAAATAATTATATAAGCATACACTTATATGTTGAGTAAAAAAAATAGATTCTTATGCAGTTGTTCAAAATAAATATTAAACCCTAACTGAATTCGATATAAGTATATAACTAATTACTTATATGTTTCAAGTCATATAACTCATTTTCAGAAAAAAATTATTACTTCTGGGTATTCACTGCAAATGTTTTAGTTGAGCAACATCTTAAAACAAAGTATACGATTTTTCTTATTTTGTAACCAATTCATCCATCTGATTTAATTCTTTATATACTTGCTCAAAGTTTTGAAATGTATAATTTCCATATGCAGTATGATCTCCTTGGCATCAATAAGAGTACACTTCTGGAAATTCATAACAAGTTTAAAATAGGACTTAAAGTATTCCATACTAAGTTGGCTTCCATTATTAATAATCATATAATCACCTTATTTCATTTATTTAACAACCTATCTTACAACTTCATCTCTCCATCAAAACGTTATCCTTCCAAATTCCATTTACCTACCCTAGTTTCTCCCACACCTACATATGCACATCTTGATGATACTTTACTAACAGAAGCCCATCCAATAATAGTTTAATGTATTTTAGCTACTATACATGTCTTTAGATCACGATTCATTTTCCATTTGTTCCAATCAGAACATTCCGTCTCAATAGTAGCCGTTTTAGTTCATATACCCTTTAAATATATCGCTTACCTGAATCCAATCTTTTTCTGTTAGCTGAACAATACTATACTCCATAATTTTCATCAACCCTTCTAACTATTATGTTTTTTACACTTTAAGGCCCTTAGTCAACTTACTAAGAACCTTAAAGTGAACATTAACCAGGTTTAAACTCTAAGTTTTCTTCAAAAAACTGATCACTTATAGGTACTTTCCTTTTGTGTATCTGTTGAACTAGTCAGTCTAACGTCTCCTATTATTGAGATGGAAGATACTATTATTCATTAATGTTTTCTATATTTAAAATTTCTATTTTAAGACCACAAATATGCAGCTCCCTTAATTTGATAGTCTAAGTTTACATGCCCTTATTTTATGGAAAAGTAGTTCTAAAAAAATAGAAAAGCCTCCTTATTGAGGCTTTTCTATTTAAAACTTCATTATCCTTTTCTTCCCTCATAATGTCCTACGTAATAAACTTTACCTTCTTTATCATGTTTTACCTCTATTCCTTTCAGGTACCAATGAACTCCATTTTGATAAAAATAGTTAGCAAATCTATTATCATATCTGATTTCATCCCTTTTAAAAATCGAATCTAATGTACTGAATTCAGTTTTAGGACTAACAGTATTTTCTGTAGTTGTTGTACTTGCTGATGCAGCCCCAATTCCTCCTGTTAATGCAATACCTGTCGCTAAAGCTCCAACTACTAATTTCTTAAACATAACAATTCCTCCTTTAATAATTTTATAACTTACACCCTAAATATAACTTAATTTACAAAAATGTAAATATGTTCAAATTATAGAAAAAATTGTTTAATTTTTAGGAATATTGAGATTCTACTTTATCAAAGATTACTAAAAAATATCGATTATACTAGAAGGCGACACTTCCTTATTTTTTAGTTTTAATAACTTGTTTTTAACTACATTACATTGCAAAGGAAAAGACATCTGAAGATCTCATGATTATGAGCCCTCACCAATCGGGCTGTTACGAGCAGCCCTACTCCCACCTATCTTCCTTGCTTCTCTCTGAATCTTGAGGTGGGCGTCTTACTGCCCTAAAATAGCGGGATAAAAAAATCATTTCGGCACCATAATCTGTACCTTTTGTAAAATTCATTAAAGATATAAAAACAGCTATTTTTTCATGGAGTACCCATGAAAGAATAGCTGTTTTTGATGAAAATGATACATACGTAACCTTAAGTTGATAGATGTTTGACGTGCCCCCTTATTAGTCAAATAACCCGCAATTTATTATTATTTTTGATATAAAAAACAAGTTGATATACACTTCGGAATATATTAAAAATTAATAAATACATTAATCTATAAAAGAACCTACTTATATAGCAAGAAATAGGTCCTTTTATGCTTTAAATTACATAAATACTAAAATATCATAGATAGATTTTCGGCTATTTTACTCCTACTTGATTCCAAGCCGTTTCTACTGCTTTATATGTTGCACTACCATAACCATCATAATCAGCTGCAGATTGTAGTAAAGCTGTACGAGCTTGTTTAAAGTCACTTGTCGGTGTTAAATATGTTGTTAACGCACGATAATAGATTTTTTCTGCTTTTTCTTTACCAATAGCATTAATTGTCAAATATGCAGCCTTATTTGGGATACCACTATTAATATGCACACCACCATTATCTCCTTCTTCAGTTGCCGGAAGATATTGATAATCCCTCATATGAGAAGGTTGTCCATATTTCTCAGGGTTTGATAAACTACGAAGTGCATCTCCAGAAATACCAGGTGTATATACAGCTTCTCCTAAATCCCAGTTTGCAGGATCCACAAAATATCCAAATACGTCAGAGAACGATTCATTTAATGCACCGGATTGATTTACATAACGAAGATCAGCTGAATATTGTGTCACAGCATGAGTTAGTTCGTGCGCAACAACATCAAGAGAACCAGAAAGAGGAGCGAATACGCGCCCATCGCCATCTCCATAAACCATTTGCTGTCCATTCCAAAATGCATTATTTACATTCACTCCATAATTCACACCAGAACGAATTGTTTTTCCTTTTCCATCAAAACTGTTGCGATTATGAACATTTTTATAGTAATCATAGACTTTTCCTGCATGATAATGAGCATCAACCGCAGGTCTTTGCTCTTTATTTATCCAAGCATTATCATCATCCCATAAACGATAGTTAACTGGGTAATCTGCATTACTATGATTTACCGTAAATGTTTCAATATACCCTCCATTCATAGGCTTTGTCGTATCCTTTAAATAGTATTTCCCTTTTACACTGTCAAAAGTTGTATTCAATTCTTTTCGATCACCTAATACTCCGTATCCATATCCTTTTCGAGGACTATCTGCATCTGTAACTGCGTTATATGAATCTATAATTGTTCCATCTTCCGCATTCACATAAATCTGCCAGTTCGCTCCGTAAGGTTTGATAAATTGCAGTTGTACTTTAAACGCTAGATAATAAGTTCCGTCTTTTTCATATACAACTAAGTCTGCTTTTTCATTTGTAGATTCTAAGTTTTCTTTTACTTGATCTAACGTATTTCCATCCACTTTTACTAAAGTATCATTCTTTGTAAGTTTAATATGTTTCCAAGCATTTGAAAGAGCTGTTTCTTTTGTGATTTTTGCTTTTGTATCCCCTTTTAGGTTCTCTTCAGCAGCTGGGTGAATATCTCCATTTACTGTTGTTACCTTACCCTCTTTATCTGTATGAACAACGAATTGTGCACCATCAACAGGTACCTTATTTACAGACCTTGTATAAACATAATGTTTCATACCTAAATCATCAGACTTCACTTCTTTAAGTGTTAGATCCGTTTGTGGATTGATTTTAAATAGTTCTTTATTTTCTTCAAGAAACTCTTTTACTGCTTTTTGACTTTCTACCTTCTTATTAGATAATTCCCCTGAGAGAAATGCTGGACTTCCTTGTCCCTCATTCCAATTTTTTTGTTGGATTTCCATTTTATCCATTGCTTCTTTTTGAAGTGCTTGTTCTTCTGCAAACGCAGTTGAAAAAGGTGCACCTAACATTGTTCCTGCAGCAAGCAATGTAATAACAGTTTTTTTCATACATTTTCCCCCTTCAATATGAGTAAAATAAAACATATAATTACAAATTTAAATATACAATTATTTTCGAAGTTTTTATATAAATATGAATAATTGCATATATATATATTTTAAGTATAATGTCTATTTCGCAAACGAATGCAGAATATTCTGTCTCTAAAGTGGATAATGGATTTAAAAAAAGTTGAAGATGTATTTTGAAAACTTCATTTGACCGTTAAAAAAATGAAACTACCTGTCCCCGATTGAGTATAGGGAACAGGTAGCGTAAGTGTTTTATTCCTGTCTCACATTAGTGGTCCAATTCACCATATTAATAGTTTTTTTATTGTGGTAAAAAATGAAACAAATAAAGTTTTATCAATTCTCCATTAATCTAATTAACTTTTACTCAGTCTATTTAATTGTTCCCTCAACACAATATTTTTCACCAGTCGAAGTAATATCGCCTTTAACTGTAATAATTTCATTAAAAATAATATTAATTTCACTTCCCCCCTTATGAACCTAAATTCTTCTTTGACAGATTTAACTTATATTAACTTAATAAAATTATAAAGTACTAGGAATGAAAAAGCCCAATTCAGAGCTGTAATCATTAAGTTAAGGTTATGACAGTCACCCTTTCATATATCAAAGGGTGACTGTTTTTTCATGTCCTCATGAAAGTTAGAAGACCTATCAAAAGTACTGGGAACACATATCGTTATATCAAAATTCACTTCAATAGGCTGCTTAAAAACAAATTATATTGAAGTCTTATTTGAATACGCCGAATCATTCGTTTAATGATAATCCTAACTTTTCACTAAATACTTCCCGTAAATAGTCTTCTAAGATCCTTGTTGTAAATTTTTCATTACGACCTAAAGCAAATAATTCTCCATCTTGTACAATAATTGTATCAAGAGAAGTAGCTACTTTATCAACAATTTTTGTAATTTCAATTATATTATGTTCAGTATTCACTTCCGTTTTAAATTCGATATTTTCCACTACTATATGCGAACGTAAACCCGATGTAAAAAAAGAAAAATCGGGATTTCTTACAACCCCTATTTTAATTTCTAGTTGATATAAATATCGAAAGATCACATCTCTATGCCCATCCTTAATCATTTTTTCACTCTTCTCGTTTTCTAAATACTCTTTAACTCCTCTTGCAAATTCATCTAGGAAGCTCACTTTTTGATGCTCCTTTCTATATTTAGTATCAGCACGATAAATTAATACAATTGTATCATAGCGAAAAAACATGTTCCTATTAAATGAAAAATAAAAAGAGCAACTATACACAAAGTGCTCTTTCTTCAAAAAAACATATTTTTACAATTCATCTTTCCTATAATAAATATCATACCGTTACATCCTACTAAGTATTCAAAAATCGGTAGCAAAAAAATTGAATGAGCTGTTTAACGGAAGTGACCAAAGTAGTGACTTGTGATTTTTAGAGCAGAAGTGTTTCAATTGCTTTCTCTAATTCTTCTGGCTTTATTTGCGGAGCAAAACGATTCATTACTATTCCATCACGACCAATTAAAAACTTTGTAAAATTCCATTTTACAGCTTTTATTCCCAATATGCCCGGCGCTTGTTTTGTTATATATTGATATAGTGGATGAGCATGTTTACCTTTCACATCAATCTTTGCAAACAATGGGAAGGTTACCTCATAATTCATTTCACAAAAATTTAAAATCTCCTCTTCTTCTCCTGGTTCTTGTCCTCCAAATTGGTTACATGGAAATCCTAAAATTTCAAATCCTTGCTCTTTATACTTCTCATATAAAGATTGTAACCCTTTATACTGTGGTGTAAACCCACATTTACTAGCAACATTTACAATTAAAAGTACCTTTCCCTCATAATCTCGGAGCGACCTCTCTTCTCCAGTCATTGTTTTAACAGAAAAATGATAAACAGTCATCTAATTACACTCCTTTCTCTTCTCTCAAGTTCATTCCATCATATGTATTTTGTTCCCCTCTAATGAGAACGCTTTAATTTTGTTCAAAAATTCGACACAAAATACTAGACATTTTCTTTGGAAAGTTTTACAATTAAATTGTGAACAAAATGTGACAGTTTACATTCTAAATTGTGACATTTTCAATTCCATTATAAATCATAAAAGGATGGTGTTGATA
The DNA here is from genome assembly GCF_000017425.1 of Bacillus cytotoxicus NVH 391-98. GTDB lineage: Bacteria > Bacillota > Bacilli > Bacillales > Bacillaceae_G > Bacillus_A > Bacillus_A cytotoxicus. Next base: position 1,701,627 of record NC_009674.1, on the reverse strand, counting down.
ATGAAAACTGCACAACATAAAATGCTTTCCAATCGTGAGTTTTATTTCGTATTATATATGATGTTATTATTTGTCGCTGGCTGGGTAATGGATGTAAACGGACTATTTTTAAGTAAATACTTTACTTTAGCTGGTATGATTACACTTCCACTTGTTGGAGGAATCGTTGGATTCTTCATTATGTCAATCAGTAAAAACCACTCAAAATAATAGCATTACATAAGGGTAGAAAATGATTTTTCATTTTCTGCCTTTTTCTTTTATAATAAAAAAAATATGAACTTATAAGGAGCGGTTAAGGCGATTTAGATATACGGAATTTTTCTGACATCAAAAAAAGACATGGCTAATAGTAATTTATAGCCATGTCTTCTTTCCTTTATCTCGGTTTTCTTTTCCCAGTAAATGCAGGTTTCTTTTTCTTTGGTGCTTTCGGCTTCGACTCTACGAATGTGCCTTTAAAAATTTCTTGTTTCTTAAACACGATGCCTAATTTGTTCGCAAATTGCAGTAATTTACGTTCTTCCTGTGGTGTGACAAGAGAAATAACGGTTCCTTCTTTCCCCATACGTCCTGTACGCCCTGAACGGTGAATGTATTGGTCTAACGTATCTGGTAGTTCCAAATGAATGACATGTGTTAAGTCGTTAATATCCAACCCACGAGCCGCTACGTCTGTCGCAAGTAAAATTTCTAGTTTCCCGCTGCGGAATGCACGCATTGTTGCTTCTCGTTCTTGTTTACTTGCTTCTGCATGAAGAGCTGCTGCTTTCATTTTGCGATACTTTAATTTCTCTGCAATTTCATCTAAGCGGTACGGATCGTTTAAGAATGCTACCGCTTTCACTTGACCTGTATGCATAATTCTTCTTACATACTCATTTTTCTCACGGCGCTCACAAACGATATACATATGCTCTACTAAGCTTTTTGTTTCTGCACGTTTCACGCATATGAATTGTGGTTGCACAGCAAAATCACGTGCTACCTCTTCCGCCTCTTTTGTCATTGTTGCCGAGAAGAATACTAATTGGCGGTCACGCATTGTTGATTTGATGACATCAAATATCGTATCTATCATCTTTTGTTTTACGATTTGATCAAACTCATCAAATACAATTGTTTTCACTTCGTGCATTTTTAATTTTTTCATGCGAATTAATTCTAAAATACGTCCAGGTGAACCGACAATTACTTTCGGATGCTTCTTCAATTTCTCTACTTGTCGCTTTATATCAGCACCGCCAATTAAAGATGCACCGGAAATCTCCGTTCCCGCTGTAAACTTTTGAACTTCTGCATGAATTTGCATAACAAGTTCGCGTGTTGGCGCTAAAATCACAACTTGTGGCTGTTTTACTTCTGGATTAATCTTATGTAAAAGGGGTAATAAATACGCTAATGTTTTTCCTGTTCCTGTTGGAGATTCAGCAATAACGTCTTGTCCGTCTAAAATCGTTGGAATTGCTTGTGCTTGAATTTCAGTACACTCTTTAAAACCCGCCTTCTCCCAAGCTTGTTGTAAAAATGGTTGCATATCTTTTATCATTCGTTTTTCTCCTTTATCTCTATTTTTGAAGAAAATGCTGTATTTCTCGCACTGTTTCTATCATGTGAGAAACAACAGCTATTAAATCATCAACATGGTCTTCTGTAATCGCTTTTTGAAATAGAACTTCTGTCTTATTATAATATGAAGTCGCTTGCTTATTATATTCGTATGAAATTGTTTGCACAATCATTCGTTCTTTTCCCCATATCGACTGTAATAGTGTTTCTGTTTTAGGACACATTACTTCTGGTTGTTCTACCGGAAATGAAAATGCTAGTTTCATTTCGCATCCCGGTATAAATTGCGGGACTTCTAATATTTCACCAGACAAATTCTTTGCATCAACAGATAGCGAAAACGTTGCTTCAACCGCATGTTCTAATCGTTCTGTTAATTGAAATGAAATATTGTATATACGACGTAATGATGCAAGATCCATCATATCTTTTCGATTCGTAACAAGAATATCTCCGTGTAAATCGAAATCATAAATAGCTCCCTCTACGATTACTTTTAAATTTTCAAAAGCAGTTGGATCAAACATAATTTCCTCCAAAAAACAGGCGCCTTTCCATCGAAAGGCGCCATTTGATGTATATATAGTTTACAGATAAATGAGATGAATTACAACCTTTTAGAATAAACCGACTGCTTTACCATCTTCATTTACATCCATTTGAAGCGCAGCAGGTTGTTTTGGAAGGCCTGGCATTGTTAACATTGTGCCTGTTAACGCAACGATAAACCCTGCACCAATAGATGGTTTTAGTTCACGAATTGTCACAATAAAGTCAGATGGACGTCCCAATTTTGTTGCATCGTCAGAAAGAGAATATTGTGTTTTCGCCATGCATACCGGCAAGTTCCCCCAACCTTCTCCTTCAAATTGTGCTAACTGCTTACGTGCTTTCGGAGCAAATTCAATATCTTTTGCGCCGTACACTTTTTGAGCAATTGTACGAATTTTTTCTTCTAATGATGCGTTTAAATCATACAGTGGTGCGTATTTATTTTCACCTTTTTCAATTACTTTCAATACTTTCTCGGCAAGATCTACACCACCTTGACCACCTTTCTCCCAAACTTCTGTTAAGGATACTTCGTAGCCACGTTCATTACACCATTTTTGTAAATATGCTACTTCGGCATCTGTATCTGTAATAAATTTATTAATTGCAATAACGAATGGAACTCCAAAGCTTTGAATCGTTTCAACGTGTTTTTGTAAGTTTTCCATTCCTTTTGCCAATGCATCTACATTTTCTTCTTTTAGCTGATCTTTCGCTACACCGCCATGCATTTTTAGCGCACGAATTGTTGCAACAATAACAACCGCTTCCGGTTTAATTCCTGCCGCACGCGCTTTAATATCAAGAAACTTCTCAGCACCTAAATCTGCACCAAAGCCAGCCTCTGTAATAACATAGTCGCCTAATTTCGCAGCCATTGTTGTTGCGATTACACTGTTACAACCATGAGCGATATTCGCAAATGGACCACCATGAATAATAGCGGGCGTATTTTCTAATGTTTGTACTAAGTTTGGTTTTAATGCATCTTTTAATAAAAGCGTTAACGCACCTTCTACACCTAAATCTTTCACTGTAACTGGTTGGTTTTCAAAATTATAAGCCACTACAATGCGAGATAAACGTGCTTTTAAATCTTGAATATCCGTTGCAAGGCAGAATACAGCCATAATCTCAGATGCTACTGTAATATCAAATCCATCTTCGCGCGGTACACCTTGAACTGGTCCACCAAGGCCAATTACAACATTTCGAAGAGCGCGATCATTTAAATCAACGCAACGTTTCCAAACAATTTTACGCGTATCAATTTGAAGTGCGTTTCCTTGTTGGATGTGGTTATCGATAAATGCCGCTAATGCATTATTCGCTGTTGTAATCGCATGAATATCGCCTGTAAAATGAAGGTTAATATCTTCCATTGGCACAACTTGCGAATAGCCTCCGCCTGCTGCACCACCTTTTAAACCCATCGTCGGCCCAAGGGATGGTTCACGAAGAGCGATGACTGCCTTTTTACCAATCTTATGAAACGCTTGCCCTAAGCCAACTGTAACCGTTGATTTCCCTTCCCCTGCTGGAGTTGGGTTAATTGCTGTTACTAAAACAACTTTTCCTTCTGTTTTTGTTTGTAAGCGCTTAAAAATATCGAGGGATAATTTTCCTTTATAATGACCGTAAGGTTCCAGTTCTTCTTCTAAAATGTCTAATTCAGCTGCAATGTCTTGAATCTTTTTCATACGAGCTTCTTGTGCAATCTCAATATCAGATTTAACTGTTGTAGTAGTTGTCATATACCCTAGTCCCCCTTTAATTGGTTCTGACCATATTGTATCAGTTTTTTGTATTTTCTGCACTCATTTCCCTCCTAAAACGTATGCCTTTCTTTAGATGTTATTTCTTCAACATAAATACCCACAAAAAAGTTAATGCTTGCCGTAGTTCTACAGATAATTGCTCAAGCATTTTTTCATTTACTCCCCGCTTATAAACACCCATGCCATCCACGACTTGGAACCCTTGTTCCTTCGCTAATTTTTCAAATTCCCACGGCATCATCGTATTACAAACAACATTTTCACCGTATAAACGGGGATAGCTATTTTCACGCGGTTTTGCTGTTGGTCCTAAAAGTGCTATGCAAGCATATCCACCACTATATAAAATACGCTTAATCTCATGCAATGACTGCAATGGATCTTCTGTCCATTCTAAAGAATTAATAGCTACTATCGCTGAAAAACGCTCATTTTCAAATGGCAATGCTAATAAATCTCCCTTTATAAAAGATAAATTCTCTCCTTCTCCTCGTTCTTTTGCTTTTTGAATCATCTGCTCCGATAAATCAATTCCGCATACTTTATACCCTGCTATACTTAATTTATATGTACCATACCCATCACCACAACCAATATCTAAAACCTTCTCTCCTTTTTCTACATACTTTTCAAAAAATGGGATAATTGTACTACGGCTACCATGATCCCACATTTCTTGACTATTTCGATTCCAAGATTCTGCATTACGATTCCATTGTTTCTCTGCTGATTTATGCCAATTAAACTTTGTCATCCCTTCCCCTACCTTCCTTTATTTTCATTCATTATCTTTCCACACATTTTTCCTCAATTCCTGTTTATTCTTCCAAAGAGCTGGACATGATAGCAACAGGCTCTATATTCACCAATTTTTTCTTCATTTGGATATAACTCATATTCATGTTCTCTTCTTTGTGAAAAATAATAAAGATACACCCAATTGAAAGAGGGGGATGTATATGCCAAGAAAACGAACACACCACTTTAAAAGTGGTCAAAAAAACGAAGAGTATGCAGCTGAAATTGCACCGCATCACCTTCCTATAAGAAAAAGGCATAAAGAAACCTCAAATGAAGTGGAAGGAAGTAACACAAGTACAATTATTGGTTATGTTGCTTTATTTCTTTCTTTATTTTCAATCGCCTTTTATCCTGTTACACTCGGTTCCCTTTCTATTTTAATTGGTTTGGTAGCTGTTAACTTCGGAGCGAAAACTCTCGGATATACAGCGATTGGGTTTGGTAGTTTTTCTGTCTTGTTTACTTTGTTATATCCGTTCGTTTTGTCAGCATTATAAAAAACACACCAAGTTTCACTTGGTGTGTTCACTCATGATATAACATAATATGTCCACATGCACAGCAGTGTTTTGCGATAATTTCTTGAAATACAGGATAATTCTCCTCATCTCGCTGTTCTATAAAGACTTTCTCAAACCGATACATATTCGGCGCATACGCCCAGTCTTGTTTTGTTCGAGCATATAATGTAGATGTAAAAAAATCCTCTCCTCCGCAAACAATACATACCTTCTTCATTCATACCCCTCCTATGCTTGTCTTACTTTATCTATATGAACAGAAAGATAAAAAAAAGACCTTCTATCACGAGAAAGTCTTTTCTGAAACAAACAAAAATGTACCAAATATACCAAATCCGCTATATTCTTTCTTTTTGCCTGCCTCTGTTTCGAATTTTTGTTTTATTGTTAGAAAGAATACACCATTTCGTGCATCCGTGCTTACAAATTGCATTTTTTCTTCTTGTTTTCCTACCTTTTGTATACATGTAAAGTCATCTTGATGGCAGTTTAAACCATACTTATCCTGTATATATAAGCGAAAATCAGCTTCTTTCGGACAAGTTAAGAGTAATACCGCAATAAGAATAAGACTCGCAATGCCTACAATCGTATAATATTTCTTCATTTGCTCTCCTTTCAAAACAGAAGAAAAACTTGACCAATCCCGTCAAGTTTTTCTTAGTCCGCAATCCATTGCCATTCTTGTTCTTTCTTATCAAAAATAAGCCAACCCGTTTCCGTTGCCTTTCCTTTTAATTCCTCAATGTTATCCACTATCTCGTCCGTACTTTCATACGAACCAATTACATATACAGGAATCTCTAACCCTCTTCTTGACTCGATCTTTCCACCCAAATCAATATACAATCCGTCTTCCATGAGCGGAATCAGTTCAAGAATCACTTCTTTTGAAATAGCTGGGAAAATTTTCGATTTCTGAAAGAACGGAAACCGTTTCTTTCCAAAAGAACCGAACTTATACGGAATCACCTTGCTCAGCATCCCTACAAAATCGGATATTCTACGGTAATATACTTTGTTATACCAACCATCATCATGTGAAAAATACACAAACCGATTTTTGAGCAATGGGAAGAACGCTCTTCCAAGCGGCTCTTTCTTATGAGCCAAGTATAGAAGCTCCGCAATTTCTTTCGGCTCTAACTCATCTAAATCGTTTGCATCATCAAAATCCACCCAACAAAACTCATCAAACTCATCAATTTCAGCTTTTATTAACTTATGTATATTGTCTTCTTCAACATATTCAAATAAAGTATGATAATGAAAATCAGTCCACTCAAAATTATGCTTCAAAAGCAATACTTGATGAAGAGGTGAAGGGATATTATTTGCAAACTCTTCAAATGTAATTCCAGAAGTAATAAAACAATGACCTCGACGATTACCATTAATATATATCATATTCTTTACTTGGTCAGATCCTCCAGACAAAGCACCTAGCCACCTTCGTTTTATATGTTTCAATTCTATAGCATATTTTATCATGAAAAATTTTAGAAACATAGAAAAAACTTCAAAAACTATTTACAATTTCGTAAGTTTTATTACATAGTGATTACAATTAAAAAAACCTGTTAAAAAACAGGCTTTTTTACGCAATTTCATCTGGATTTTGCGGGCGATGCGGCTCAGTCTGTTTTTCATTTTTTTGAAAAATAGACTGGATTTTATCAATGGTTTGCGGGGCCAGTTCTATTACTTTTTCAGCTAAATGCGTCGCATTTTGTAAGTGAAGAATATTCACACCGTCCTTATTCACAACAAGAAACGCTACTGGTGTAATAGAAACACCCCCTGCGCTTCCGCCACCAAATGCAGCATTACCGCTTGTTTTCGGCCCATCATGAGTTTGGAAGTCAGACCCTCCTGCTCCAAAACCAAACGCTACTTTGGATACTGTTAATACAACACCACCGTCAGCCGTTTGAACAGGTTCTCCAACAATTGTATTAACATCGACCATTTCCTTTAAATTTTCCATTGCCGCTTTCATCAATCCTTGAATTGGATGTTCCACCGTTCATAACCTCCTTTGTCATATCTTTCCTAGTTTTTCCGAAACTTCATGAACTAAACATAAATTTTCATATTGCATTTAAAACTAATAAGTAATAATATTTAGAAAAAAGAAAAAGAGGGAATTATAATGATACGGAAATTAACAAAGCGTGATCATGAACAGGTTCTTGCATTTCTAAAAGAGGAAATATCCATTAACCTATTTATCCTTGGTGATATTGAAGCATTTGGATACGATGCAGACTTTCAAGAATTATGGGGGTACTTTACAGAAAATAAGATGTTGCAGTCTGTATTACTGCGCTTTCATGATTCATTTATCCTATATGGAAAGGGCAACTTTTCTATTGCGGACTATGAGGTTATTCTCTCGCCTCACAAACCACTTAAAATCTCTGGTAAATCAGACATTGTAGAAAAACTTGAAGATGTACATGGTATACATCTTGGAACAAAAAATAAAACATATTTTTGTGAATGTAAAGATGATACTGCCTTGCCAAAAACGATGATTCATACGGCAATTAAACAAGCAACATTAGAGGATGTCGAGCGCATTATGCATCTTCGAAACAATATTGAAGAATTTCCACAGTCGAAGCAATCTGAAAAAATATTACGACAATCACTCGAAACAAATACAGGACGTACATATTACATTGAAGAAAATGGAGAAATGGTCTCTTCCGCTTCTACATCAGCCGAAAATTCTTTATCTGCAATGATCGTTGGAGTATGTACACATCCGGATTATCGCGGCAAAGGATACGCTTCCTACATTTTACAAAAAATGATTCAAGATTTTAAGAAAGAAGAAAGAACACTTTGCTTGTTCTATAATAACCCAGCTGCCGGGAGGATTTATAAACGGTTAGGATTTCAAGACATTGGAACGTGGACAATGTATCGATAATAACGAAATCCCCCCTGGCTATATCTCTCCTTTTCCCTCTACACAGATTTGAGGTGGAGGGGCTCTGTCTTTTTACTAAGGACCAACCATTTCACAGATAAACTTTTTCTTGGCATCTTAAATTTCATAATCCTTCCTTACTCATATTACTCCCTCCTAATCATTTATTATTTTTTGTACTGTGCTTTATAACCTACATATTCTTTTTTCGCGTCTTGATTGTTATCTTGTTTTTTATTAAAGTATGTTTTTATCTGAAATATATATTCTACTAACTTTCCCTCATCATTCTTTTTCTTGTAATCTATATCAATACTTACTTGTAGAATCTGCATTGGACCATTTGCGGAGCCAAGATGAAGTACAATTGTCGCCCCATCATATTCATCATATTGTATGTTTAGCTTATCATTAATAATAGTTTGAAACTCTGATTCCGTTAAGCTATATCCAACTGTATTCGGCTGATCAAATTTTTTTATATCATCACCTGGTTTCATCTTTAGTTTCCCTATTCCCTTTAAACGATCTACAAGTAAATTCACATATGAAACATCTTACGAATTTATATCATGCTTTCATATCAACTCATAAACGTAAAAAGTGCGTTAAATTTATTTCTCAGGATACCGTTCTTTTACAAGTTCTTCGATGTTATTACCTTTTTTGATTTCTTCTGATGATAACCAGGCTTTATATCTTGACCCATCCTTGTTGGTTAAATATATGTCAAATTTTTTATTATATAGTTCCTCTTTAAGGATAGTGGTCACCTTTATCAGATCCTCAATTAAAGGGGGATTGTTTTTAAATTCCATGCCACTGGTATTAATAACTACAGTCACTTTATACTTCGGACATTCTCCGTCTTTCGGATGTGGACAAGTAATATCTTCAATTGCAAAACGGTCGTTTTGAATTTCTTTTAACCTGTCTCCTACTTTTGTTTGAGTTTGAATCAAATATGTCCAATAACTGTCTAAAGTGTTTTTCATTGTTAGTAACAGCTCTTCTTTTGTTATAACTTTTTGTATATTTTTAAAAGGGAGACCTATAGATTTACCATTATGATCCTTAATCTCAAGTTCTGTTATCTTTCTATTACTCTTCTGAATAAGTTGGAATAAAGCATATAAACGATCTAATTCTGCTGATTCAAATTGACTATAATCAATCTCGTTACTCGTTTTTAAAGTTAATAACAACTCATCAGTTGGTTTTTCTTCATCATAATCAACTATATACTGAAGAACACTTTCTTTTTCAAATTCCTCGTATCCTAATTTTTTAATTTCTTTTAAAATTGGTTTAAATTTCTTATATTCCTCATATGTATTTTTTCCGTATTGGTATTCATCACCTTTTATTGTTGAATAGAAGAAGCCATCTACCTCTACTCGAAATTGCATATTTTTGTTGTTTTTTGCTTGAACAGTATGATATGTATGTCCCATATTTCCTTCATGTATACCGCCCCACTCTGTTACAACAACATCAATTCCATGTTTTTCTTTTATGTATTTTTTTACCTGATCTTCATTTTCATAATTACAGCCAATCAAAAATAAGAAACATACCACTAATAACATTACCTTTTTCATTCTTTTCATATCCCCCCTAATACCCCTTCTTTCTTTATTTCTTACAGATTTGAATAAAAACATCAAATTTTTCATGTAATACCTACAAACTAACAACTTGTGTTCTAATATAGATTCATTTCCTGTATTATCTACTTTTCAATTTATTTTTTTATTGTGTTTTCGAAATCTCTTACACGCTCTCTCATTTTCTTCCCACGTTATGTTAAATGATTTAAATTTAAATCTGCAATAGACTAATAGTTGAAATTCAGCTGCACCGATTGCTACTGCATACATTAAAATAGCTCCTATTATATACCCAATAAAAGTATCTAACGTATAATCATTATGAAAATAAATTAAAATAAGAAGAATTAGTGCATATATTGCCCCCCCCAGTTATCACATTCCCCTTTTTTTTACTAAAAAATGAAGTGGATCTTTCATCCATACTAAACGCACCTTCACTCGCTTGTTTAAAAGTATCAATCGTTGTCACAATATGAACAATTACTGCTCCTAAAAATAATAAATCCGTATATATTAATGTAATCCGATCAATTGTATTATTGGCCATTTCAGACACAATTAAAGCTGTGAATAATATTGTTGCCATTTGAAATGCATATAATAATACGACAAGTGTTTGTAACTTTTGAAACTTTAAAATTGTAATTTCCCTTCGTCAGAAGATAGATTATAACGCTCCATTATTAACCTCAACTCCTTTCTAATTATTTACTACTATTGAATTGATTTTTATATTCTAGATATTTTGTTTTTGCATTTCGCGTATTTTCTTCTTTATCATCAAACCCTACTAATATTTGTTGAATATGTGTTACCATCTTTCCCTGATCATTTTTTTTCTCGTAATCCACGGATATCTTTAATTCATCTATTTCCATAGGTTTTTCTTTTAAATCTTTGGCCCGGTTAAAATAAATAACAATTGAAGCTGTACCAAATTTATCATATTGTAAATGTAATTTATCATTAATAATTTGTTGAAACTGCGATTCTGTTAAACTGTACGAAATTCTATTCGGTTCATCGAATCCTTTTCTGGCATCTTCTGGCTTTAATTTTCCAATTCCTTGTAAACGATCTATAATGAATTTAACTGGTAAAATATCAAGATTTTGATTTGAGCTTTGTACTTGTCCATTTTTATAAATGAAATTCGTGCTATATACTTCTTCTTTTTTATAATCATCATCTTTATGCGCTTTATTAGCATTCTCTATTAAATTTGTTGTAGTTTGCTTTGTAGTACCGTATATATTTCTTTCTTCCCAAAAATATATTCCATCTGTTGATTGATATAGCCTCTTATTATGAGTACCATCCTCTTTTTCCTCCATAACAGATTGTATACTCTGTTCTTCTACATGAGCATACCCATCATCACTCGCAGACATAACCGTCTTCATATCCCCTTCATCCAACGCCTTTATCAATCTTTCATACTCAATTTTCGTTCCCTTTAGAGCTTCTGGTTTAGATGAACCACATCCACCTAATAAACTCACTACTATTGTCATCACAATCATCCCCTTAACTTTCTTTTTCACTTTCATACCGTCACCTCGTTCGTTCCTCTTGCATTTTAAGTTTCATAACACTTCCGTTTTGGTAGTCATACACTTCGCCTATTCTCAAAAATGCTTCTTTAATTACGTATTTAATATTGAAATAGCATGGCAATGATGCCCGCTAATAGTGTTCTAGGTTTATTCCTTAGGATATCATTCTTTTAGAAATTCTTCGGTGCTATTACTATTTTTGATTTCTTCTGGTGATACCCAGAGTGTATATCTTGTTCCATCCTTGTTGGTTAAATATATGTCAAAATTTTCATTATATAGTTCTTCCTTATGTAAGAAATGCTCCCTAGTTACGTAGCTAATTCAAAGCCATCTTTTCCCACAATTTAAAAAAGCTTTCCTCTTTCCATACAGGAAGAGGAAAGCTTTTCCTTCTTACTTATTTATTGCTACTCTTGCGTTTCTACCGCTTGATCTTGTTGCTTGCTTTTATTTTTCTCTATTACCTTTTCAACAAACTCATTCCGCCATATTTTAAACTTAGCCGCAAATTGACTTTCAATTTTATTTCGATATCCTTCAAATTTCACTTCTACAATATCAGAGTGATTAAATAGTTTATATGTTTCTGCTGTCAAGCCTACTGGATATAATACTCCTCCATAATCATAGAAAGTATTATCATCTAACAAAAGGCCCCTTGTAGTAATTACATAATCTGCGTCTTCCTCTTCCGCAAAACTTACTCTCACTACGCTCCCTAAAGGCAATACTTTTTCCATATAGTCTTTCATATTAATTTACCGTCCCTTTTAATACTACGATTTTCTCTTCGATTTTTTGTCTCTTTTTTTCAAGTTGACGAATTCGATCAATAAAGGCATCACGTGTTTTCCCTTGCAGGTTGCTATCGATACTGCTTTCTAACCTTCTAATATCACTCGTTAAAGCTGAGGCTGCTTTTTCAAGTTGCATAACAACATTTATAATTTGGTCACGTCCGCCATTATTTGAAAATGTACTATGAACTCGAGACATTATCATATGTAGATCCATATTTATTACTCCCTCTTTCATTCTATCAATATGAAATTTTAATAATATGCAACCGCACCTAATTCCTCATCTTTTGCCATCATAGAAAATACTGCTTCTGAAACATCTTCATTTAATTGTTTCAAATCTTTTGAGAGCTCTTTTACATCTTTTGAGATTTCACCTAATAATGAACGGTTTATTCCTCTACTACTATCATTCATAAAAAGATTCAATAAAGAATGACGATGAGCTAAAATATGTTCTGCAACAATCGCAGTCACATTGGTATCTATTTGGAAATCCCCTTTAAACATATCTAGTAAATCTTGTATATAAGAACCAGCTACTTCTTTGGCAATCTCTAAAATTTCACTTGCTGCTAAGTAAACATTGACACTTCCTGCTAAAAAGTCTACAGCTGCATTAAATACACTCTCCAGTACTTCTAATACCTTTTCTTTGCATTTAGCGAGTGTCGTCTCGATCCAATCTACAGCTGTATCTACCGTACTCTTAATTTCTAGAATTGCTACTATACTGTATTTAATCGCAGCATTTTTAGCCTCATTTACTAATTGCTGGACTTTTACATTAGCAGCTGAAAAGTCCCCAATCAATGAAATTCCAGCAATAATAGATCCAACTGGAATATTTGCAGCCATTAAATTTATCGCTGCACCTGCTATAAACTCTTCTCCGACATACGGTTTTCTATCAAATATGCCAGGAACAATCCCTGTATACAACTTTCCAGCTGATGCTGAAAGTTCAAAGGGGCCAGGAATAAAATCAAATCCTGTATCATTTTGACTTTCTAAGGTTTTTAACGCTATTAGACTTCCATTTTTATCATAATCTTTTTCTTTAAAAGCATAAGAATGACCAGCACCATTCGGTATAATGTACATTTGTCCCGGAGTTGTAAAATCAGCTGCTTGAATTGCAGTATGTAACGGATCATTTTGATTGATAATATTTCGGATATTTTTCATATCAGATCCGTCCCCATACTTGATTACATCACTATTCAAAACAGGAGCTGGGTTTAAAGTCAACACATCAATGTTATCTTGTTTGTTTCTTAGTGCAACTGTATCAGCTATCCCTCCACCTAGCGAATGTCCTGTTAAAGTTATTTTAGCACCTTTATATTCATCTCTAATATCTCTATAAAATTGTTCCGCTTGATCATACTGCTCAATTGCTAATTCTGTACCAGCTAAGTTATTAAGACCAATTTTCGCATCTGTTTTAACATCAGCATTATTATCTTTTCCTGTTTGTGTTCCCACAAATACAATTACAATTTCTTTTGTCGCTTCATCCCGAAGAGCATATGCTCCTAGGCCTGTCTCTTTATCTTCCTTAAAATCTATAATAGTGGCATCAAAATTAGCCTCTAATGCTGCTTCATTTTCTATAATAGATTTATTATATATTCCTTCTCCTTTATTGAAATCATATATATGTGTTGCGGCTAACTCTAATTTCCCCCTATCAGAGGTAAGTTTTAAAACTTCATCTGCCATAATTACTCATCTCCTTCCATACTCATTTATTATTACTATATTGTTTTTCATACTCACCATAATCTTTTAATGCTTTTGAATCATTATATTTTTTTCCGGCAAAGTATACTCTAATTTGTAAAATATTCGTAACCACTTTCCCCTCTTCATTCTTTTTCTTATAGTTTACAGAGACACTTAGCTCTGATAACTCCATCGGCTTTTCTTTCGAATCTTTTGCAGCATCGAAGCTAAGTACAAGTGACGAACCATCATATTCATCATATTGTAACTTCAATTTATCATTTATAATTTGTTGAAATTCCGCTTCGGTTAATTCATATCCTACTGAATTAGGCTCATCAAATCCTTTTTTATCACCATCAGGCTTCATCTTTAGTTTCCCTACTCCATGAAGATGATTCATAAGAAGCTTCACTTGAGAAACTTCTAAGTTTCGATTTGTACTTTGTACTTGGCCGTTTTCGTATTTAATATTTGTACTGTATACTTTTTCTTTGTTATAGTTTTTTATTTTGTCCTTTTCTTTTCTTGTATCAATTTTTGTAGTGACTGTTTGCATTGTACGACCATATAAGTTTTTTTCTTTCGTGTTATATACCCCATCAGTGGTTTGATATACATTTTTTTTATATATACCATCTTCTTTTTCTTCCAGTGTACTATGTATCACTCGTTCTTCTAAATGCGCATATCCATCATCACTCGCAGACATAACCGTCTTCATATCTTCTTCATCCAACGCTTTTACAAATTTCTCGTAGTCTATTTTCGTTTCCCCAAAACTACACCCACTAAATAAACCCGCAACTATCGTCATAATAATCATCCCCTTAACTTTCTTTTTCAATTTCATACCGTCACCTCGTTCATTACTCTTGGCATTTTGAGTTTTATAATGCTTCCTTTTTGGTAGTAATAGACTTCGTCTTTTCCTAAAGGTGCTTCGTTACTTACGTATTTAATATTGAAGACACTTTGGTCATTTAATGGCATGGCGATGATGCCTGCTGTTAGTTTACTTCGCATTTTCATTGGTAAGGCATCACGGTTGCGATCGATATAGTCATGATGTCCTGCTAGGACAAAGTAAATACCAACTGTTCGAGATAGGTCCATTAAAGTTGTTGCGTCATCTGTTTCTAGGTAAACGAGTCTACTAAATTCTTCAACGTTCGTCATGATGATAAGTTGTTTTGTAAACACTGGTATTTCTCTACCTTCTTGTCTTGCTTGTGATAGTGCAAGAGATCGTTCGCGAATCACTTCCATCCAATATTTCACATGAACGTTTACTTCATTTTCTTCTACGATGTAATGCATCACATTGTCTTTATATTGAACGAAGCTATACTCAGCTGTATCTACTAGTGTTACACTCTCAAAATAGTCTTTATTCATTTGAGAAAGTATACTTGATACGACTTGTTTTCTCATATTATCATCTGCGCTGTAAATCATTAAATGATCGTTAACTGCAATATCGTGCGCAACAACTTCTATATTTGTGAAGTCAAGCCCAAGTGGAACTTGTCCCGCTTGTAATGCTTTGGCAACGTCCTTGTTTTTACGATATGTGAGAAGATCAATAACTTCTGGCATCATTGGAATTGCCTTCGGACGTTCTCCACCCCATTCTTGATCCATTTCACTTGCTTCTTGCTGCAGTAATTGAATTTGCTCTAATTCGTCTTCTGCTTTTGTTGGTAATGCCGACTGGAATAATGTCGGTGAATCTAGTTTTATAATTGCTCGTCCTGCTATTTCTTCTACTTTCAAATCAGATCGGCCTACAATGCCTGAGATTTCACTTTGGTCAATCATATATAGACATGTTTGCAGTTTAATGTTGTTGTATAGTTGAATACGCAGTGCACTTTGTCGTCCTGCACTAATTAAGGTATGGATTCCTAGACTAGCCCCTTCTCGGACGATTTGCATAATTAGCATTTCAAATTCCTCATAAAATTTAGCTTCTTTCACTGCATCGTAATTATCGATTGCAACGATGATATTCGGTATTTGTTTACCGCTAGCTTTCTCATACATTTCTATGCTTGCGACGTCATATTCACTTAACATGCGTTTACGTTGTTTCATCTCTTGCGTTAATCTTTCAACTAATTTTAAGCACTTTTCTGCTTCGTCAATCGTAATTGTATCCGCAACATGCGGCAATCCTTTTAATGGTAAGAGGCCATTCGTACCAAGGTCGACTAAATACACATGCAAATGCTCCGGACTATTTTGACGCGCTACATCCATAATTAATGTTTGTAAGAACGTCGATTTACCGTACCCTGGGCTTGAGAAGACGGCAACATGTCCATCTTTACTTATGTCTAATGTTAGTGGAGTTTGTGATTGTAATTCTGGTTGATCTAGTAAACCAACTGTTGCTTGCAATGGTTTCTTCGCTTCATTCCATGCTTCTTTAAAGTGAACTGGGTGTAAGTCTTGCAGGAATATTTTTTCTGGAAGCGGCGGTAACCATGGTCTTGCAAGTGCTTCGATTTTTCTATCTTCTGCGTAATCATGAATATAATCAATCACGGCTTCAAGTTCAGTTGGTACGGTTGAAACTTCTTTATTTTCTCCAAGTCCGCTTAAGTCCTCACTTAATATTTCATATTGACCTAAGTCGTTAATTGTATAAATAGTTGTATCAAGGTGATCTTGATCGTCTTTATTTTCCACGTAGTCAGCACCGCTCCACGCAGATTGGAATAATTCATAGATTTCATTATTTCCGACCTGTAAGTATGCTCGTCCTGGTAATGTAATTTCTGCTGCGTCAGGTGTTTTTAATATTTCATTACTGTCTGACGTGTTTTGCACTTTAAGTGCTAGTTTAAATTTCGAGTTACTCCAAATTTGATCATCGACAACCCCACTTGGTTTTTGTGTAGCCAGTATTAAATGAATACCGAGAGAACGTCCGATACGCGCTGTTGAAACTAATTCTTTCATAAAGTCTGGCTGTTCTGACTTTAACTCTGCGAACTCATCACTAATTAAAAATAGATGCGGCATTGGCTCTTTTACAATGCCTTCTTTGTATAATTTTTGATATTGGTTAATATGATTCACATTATTTTCGCCAAATAAGCGTTGGCGTTTTTGTAATTCCGCTTTAATTGAAGCAAGTGCACGCATACTTTGCGCACCATCTAAGTTCGTAATCGTCCCTAATAAATGCGGTAAATTTCTAAATAAGTTCGCCATACCTCCGCCCTTATAATCAATTAATAGAAAAGCAACTTCATATGGATGAAAATTAACCGCAAGAGATAAAATGTAAGATTGAATAATCTCAGATTTACCAGATCCTGTTGTACCAGCTATTAATCCGTGCGGTCCATGCGCCTTTTCATGCAGGTTTAAATTTACGATATCTTCTTTCCCTCGCAGGCCAAGTGGTACGGCTAATGATTTATGCGCTGCGTTTTTTGCCCATCTTTGTGTAATATTGAGTTCTTCTACTTTCTCAACATTATACATTTCTAGAAATGTCACACTTTCTGGAATACTATTTTTCAAGTTTTGTAAATGATTAAGTGGCGCTAGAGCTCGCGATACATCTTCTAAATGAAATCCTTTTGGAAAATGATCTGGTACAAAGTAACGATTTACTAGCTCTCCTTGTTCCAAAATAATGTTTCCTTTTTTAGCATCTCTTATATCAATAACTGTTTTTACTTGTTCCGGTAAGCTTTGCATAACATCTTGTACAAAGACAAGTGATACTCCTAAATCAATTGGGTCTTCATTAAAGAATTCCATAACGACATGATCTAACATTAATTTTTCATCAGTAATTAAGACAACATAATGTGGTGAAAAATAGATTTTTTCATTAGAATTGCTTTTTTCATCTACTTTTAATTTTCGTTCTTTTAATATTTGATACAAACTATTTAAAACTTGATCTCTACTTCGGTCATGGTAGACAAAACCTCTGACATTAATATCTCTGACACTTGCATGAGGTAACCAACGCATCCATTCCCACTTATGTTTCTCTTCTTCAGGAAATACAGTAATAAACTGTACATCATAGTAACTATGGAATAACGCTGTTTGCATAACTAATAATTGCAGTTGTTCTAATACTAACGAGCGCTGTCCAATATATCCGACTGGCCCATTCATTAAATCGGTTACAACTGGTACATCTTTTTGTGACAAATATTTTTGTCGCAATTCACGTCCCATTACAATTAGTTCATCTTTATGTTGACTGAACTCTTCTTCATTAAATTCAATCTCAAAATTCGTATCTACATCACCTTTTCCGACGCGGTAATGTAAGAAATCATGATGCATCATTGTTTTTTCATATATACGAGAATTCACTTCTTTTGCCATTTTGCGAATTTCTACAGCATCCGGATAATGATAGTGCAGTGCATGACGTTGTTTTTCACTTTCTGCATATAAATCTTTCGTCTTGCGCGCTAAATATTCGCGGTAACTTTTATCTCGTTCAGCAATGTCAATTTTATATTGTTTTACATTTTTTATGTAATACGTAATAGAAACAATGACAGTCACTAAAGTCATCGCTAAGGATGCATAAATAAAGAGTCCATATGTACGAAATATAGCTAAGATTACCGTTACAACAATCATTACAAGCGCCGGAGCAATTACTCTCCCTAGATGCTCCGTTGGTTTTGTCGGTTTACTAGATGGTTTAGCAATGACCATTTTTTCAACTGGCTCGCGATAAATAATGCGTGGTGAACGATGATAATCAGGATATTCATCGTGGTAAGGGCTGTCTGCTTCTAACAAACGAGGCAATGTCGATTCTACCCGATTTTTCGAAGCAAACATTTGAACATCTTCACTTCCGATATGAATCGTTACACCATCAAAATAAAGATGATCTCCATGTTCTACTATTGCTGTTTCTTCTACTTTTGAATAGTTATGAAAGACGCTTCCTTCATATACATGTATTTTGAACGGATCATCTAATGATTCACGAATGAGCAATACATCAACAGTAGCACCATGAACAGTTATATCATCATAGTCATTTTTACTAATGGCTATGGAACGCCGAGTGGATGTATCATATATAACGCTTTCTTCTACAGTTGTAATCCAAATTCGCATCGTCTTATCATTCTTTAGTGGGATGATATTGACTTCATTCAACAAAAGTGTCTGTCCTTTTATTTTCCAAACCGACAATTCACCGTCCCAATTCATTTCAATCGATTCATCTAAATCAAAATCTGTAATATGATTAGACCAGTCTTTCCCAATCGTTACTGTAGGACGCTCAGATGGATGTAGGCGGCATTTATGTAATTTATTCCCGTAACTTAGTGCAAGTAATTGCTCCATACTTCCCACTTCTCCTTTTGTTTTACTCTCTCTACCCCTTAATAAAAATTACAATTTTATTATTTAGCCTTTTCTTCATTTGTTGTTTCTTTTTCAGTTGATGGTTTTTTATACTTCTTCTCATACTCATTTAATTGTTGTTCAAATGTTTTTAATTTCTCATCACGTTCTTTACCAGATAAATCCGGATTATGTTTTACAGCTTCAATTTGCTTAATAAGCCCATACATAATCAATTGCGGATCATCAATACTTTTTGCTAAATCTAACGATTTATCGAAGTCTCCTTTTCCGTTATACATCCAGTACAATAAATATTTCTCATCACTTTTTAAAGTAACATTTTTCATAATAGCCTCTTTTTGACTATCTGATAACTTTTCAACTTTAATATACGAGTATGCTAATTCATATTTAGAAGCAAATGGTAATGTTTCAAAGTCTTCCTTGCTCAAATTGCTAATTACCTTATCATAGTCTGTTGCTAAAAAGTTCTTATTTGCCTCTAATAATGTATTTTGATAAGGTATTTTCATAAACATATAATAAACAACTGGTATGAATAAGATGACCGTTGCTGCTGCAAATGAGAATGTTAAGTATTTAAATAACGTAAAGTGCTTTTTCGAAACAAGCTGCATTGTTTGTTCTGCTTTAATTTGCTCTTTTTCAAAACTATTTTCGATTAACTCCATTAACTCATCAAAGTTATGTATATTTACAACGTTTTGTTCAAACGATGTGTCTTTCGCACTGTCTAATAAACCCTTATATAAATCATCATAACTATGCTTATTAGAAAAAAGAGCAACGATGAAACATTTAAACTGACGTAAAAATTGCGCTTCTGTAAGCGGTTTCGGCGGAAGGGTATCTCGGATGCCTCTATGGATAATGAAAGGCATTAAATTTGCATCGAAAACAATATTCTCAGGATGTAGGAAGAACGTAATTCTTCTATGTAAATACTTATAAAAAGAAGACACATTTCGAATTAAACGAAGCTTGTCATTCCTCCCCATTTTTTGTAAATCTCCCCATTTTAAAAATTTCTTGTCAACTTTATATATAAAAGTAAAAGCATCATCTTGTTCTTCTATCGTTACCGGTAGAAAACCAGATGATGTGTCCATTAATAATTCTAATTGACGGTTGTCTTTTACTTGTGTTTGCGATTTAGCGAGTTCTAATTTCCAAATATTCTCTTCTATTTCAAATCGATATTCCATTGAATCAATCTGAATTGCTTTTTCCGTCATAATTTTCTACTTCTCCTTTTCCTTATCAGCCCTATATGTACTTTTTAAATCCTATATGTTTTATTATGTGATTTATAAAACCTTTAGTATATCTCCATCTGTTACTTTGTGATCTACTAATCTATCATCATCCGTTAATAGCATGGACTTATTTACCACTTTAATAACATAGTTCGATGTGTCATATGCTTCAATTCTCAATGTTTCAACTAAATTTTTAAGCAAGTATTTCACTGTTTGATGAATCGGAATTCGTAAATCATATGTACTTTCATTCCATTTACGAAAATCAACAGTGACGTTAATATGAGTTTGTACAGCCATTTATACTACTCCTTACATCCATATTTTCCGAATAATAATCCCTGTTACAACGCAAATAAATATAATACTAGCCATGATTAATCCAATTAAGACGGGGCTAATAGCGCTATCAGTATTAGTTTGACTTTGGTCCATTTCATTCCCATTCGATGTTACATAGTATTCTTTTGAAAACAACTGTTTCTCCGTTTCCTTCACATTATCAATTTTCTTTGGATTTAAAAATAAAGAGTTGGCTAACTCTTTCATTTCTTTCTGTTCATTCATTTGTTTGTCTTTCATTTGTTTTTCAACTTCTGAATTGAACAATTCAATCCCTGATTTATCAAGCTCTGTTTCCTGCTGCCCTTTTTCGTTTCTTTCTTGATTAGTCTGTTGTACTCGATCTACTTTAAATTCAAGTTTACCATTATCATTTAGGTAACTGTCTGCTGCGCTCCTTATCGGTAGCGCAGCAGACAAGAAAAGAAAAAGGACCAATGAGAATTTAACTTGCTTTATGCACTTCATCATCGCCTTTTTTTTCCTCCCAACCTTTATGCCGTACAAATAAATTAATAATAAACCCAACAATTGCCATCCCAAGAATTACCGCAAAGGTAACATGTCCGTTATTTTCACTATTTATAAAATGATTTAAGTAGTCTTCTACATATTGAAGTGGTGAAAATTCACGTAACTTACTAAAATATGAATCATCTTTCACTTTAATTCCTACAGCTTCTGTTAAAAATAAATATAAGCTTAAGAATGTTAATAAGATAAACATACCTATCATTTTTATTTGACGTAATAAATACGTTGAAATGAATACGAATGCCATCATTGTAATCGTAATAAAGGCTATACAAGTTAATTTTTGGCTACCACTGAATTCTAATAACTTGGCAGCAATGGTTCCAATAATAACCCCTTCAATAATAGCGATTCCAAATGTGATAGCTGTAATCGGCAAATTCATATCTAAAATTGATACCTTTTCTGTAAAGTTATCTTTTGGACTGCGTTTTCTTTCTTGATTAGCGATTGTGTATGATGTAAATAAAGAAACAATAAAGCATACTAACACAATTAAATACGGTGTAAATATATTCCCTGCTGTAATTACACCATCATTTTGTTTTAAAACCGGATTTGCTAAAAATTGATATAGCTTTTCGTTTTGACGATCTCCAATCCGGCTGTTTGCTAATACTTTATTAAAGTTTTTCGAAAAATCTTTATCATCGGTTACTTTTTTAGTTAAATTTTCCAATAATGTATTAGCTTTAGAAACGATGGTTACACCACTATCTTGAATTTCTTTTGCTCGGTTATTGATTTGATCAAATGTTTTATACACATCATCTGATACTTGCAATGTTCCTTTTGAAGTTTCAGCCAACGATTGACTTTTTGTTAATAGCGATTTAAACCCAGAATCTAATGTCATTACAGCTGTTCGTTCACCTTCACGACCACTAACTAAAGTTTTTTGGTCATCTACTAGTTTCAAACTATTTTCACGCCATTTTGCCAATGCATTCAAATACTCTCTTAAGTTTGTATTCATAACATTTGTTTGATCTGATATTTGCTTTAATTTTTCCGCAAAAGGAACAGAGGATTGCTCAGCGTTATTCACGATACTTTGAAACGCTTTCATCTTGTTCTTTAAATTCCCTATATCAGATGATACCTCTTCTTGAATTTCAGCTGAAACAAAGCTTGTAATCACATCGATTACATTTTGCTTATTTAACATGTAATAAAGCGATTGCGGCGAAGCAAGAGCATTTAATGAACTTGATTCCAACTGTTCTACTAAATTCTCTGATTTTAAATCCAAACCATAATATACTTGATATAGGTTCGATAACTTCTCATAATTTTCCACCACTTCGATTGCTTCTTTCATAAGCTCACTTGATGATACTGTTGATAAAGTCTCCGATTTTTGATGAACAATATGGTCATTCGTACGTTCAATTTGTTTCACAGAACCGTTTTCATCTTCTGGTTTTTGTTCGCCTTCGCCATTCGGTTCTTTTGTACCTTCTGGCTTTTGTTCATCTTCGTCATTCGGTTCTTTTGTACCTTCTGGCTTTTGTTCATCTTCGTCATTCGGTTTTGTTGTATCTCCTGGCTTTTGTTCATCTTCGCCATTCGGTTTTGTTGTATCCCCTGGTTTTTGTTCGCCTTCGTCATTCGGTTTTGTTGTATCCCCTGGCTTTTGTTCGCCTTCGCCATTCGGTTCTTTTGTACCTTCTGGCTTTTGTTCGCCTTCGTCATTCGGTTCTTTTGTACCTTCTGGCTTTTGTTCGCCCTTGTTATTTCCAGCTGTTCTTTTGTTATCTACCACTTGGTACAGTGAATGTATAGGCACCTTTGCTCGATTTGTTAATTGTACAACTTGCACATTTGAATGATCATCATTGTTTTCACCTTGTTCCGAAGGCTTTGTCACTTCAGGATCAAGATTATTCGTCACCTTCTCAGATGTATGAGTCAAATCCCATTTCCACGTTACCGGTTTAAAAACATCGATATTTGCATCGTTATTCAGCAATTTAGCATGAACACGAATGGATAAATTCTCTTCCGCTTGCGCTGGCAACATAACATTTCCATTACTTAAATATTCCGCGGTGTAATCTATACCATTGATGATTAAAGCACCGGAATCTTCATATAGCCCAAATCCTTCTGGAAGTTGTAGAGTGAATGTTTGCGCTGCATCCATCTGTGGCTTTCTTTCTGTATCTTGAAAGACAACCCCATCCGTCATAAGTGTTGTTTTAATGGTTTCAATTGTATTGGTTAGCGGCGCTCCATTTTCTTCCTTATTATTAAAATCATTTTCATAACTATATTTTTTAGAAACCTCTACTACATTTTTCAAAGTTCTCTTCGTTTCATCAGGCAAAGTAAGCTTATCAATTTCTTCTATATTCATACTTGGAAGTTGATTAATGAGACTCTCAATTTGCTTTTTCATTCGGTTATTCGGTTCTTGCAATAATGTTGTTATATTTACTTCTTTTTTATCATTTCCAGACAGCTTTTCTTTTAATCTCGTATTGATGGACTCTTGCATATTTGTTTGTAACTTATTTGTTAGCTCCGCATCATAGTCTTTCATTTTATTATTTACATCTTTTAAATATTCTTGAATGATTGCCGCATCAAGTAAAACATTTGTCTGATTCTCCACTTTATTAAAATGATTGGCTATTGCTTTATTAGCGGATTCCAATAAGCTCAATTGTTTTAATGTATCAACTTCATTCAGTTCACTAGTAAATTGATTGAATTGATTGGAAAAGTTATTTTCTAATACGCTATTATTCTTTTTGAGATTTTGTAGATTATTAAATTCTTCTAAATAGGTATGATTCCATTTCGCATCTTCATCAATTGTTTGTCCAAACCGTTGTAATACACCTTGAAATCCTTTAAAACTATCAACAGATGCACCTGTATAATCTTGCACAGTTTTAAATTGGTTTGTATAGTTTGCCAGTGGACTATGTATATTTGACTTGTACATTTTCATATGCGATTGCTCTTTATCCACAATTGTTTCAATATTATCTTGAGCTGCCTGTAATTTCCCAATGATACTCGCGAAATAAACATCTATAATGCGACGATTAAAATCTTCTAAAATCGATGCAGCTGTTTTCTCAGCTTCTGCTTTCAATTCTTTATTTCCTATTGCATTTACTTTATAACTTAATGTCAATTTCTCTGGCGACTCAGAATTAATAGCTACAGCCTTTCTAGAAAAATCATTTGGTATTACAATCATCAGATTATAGTTATTATTCTTCAAGCCGCTCTCTGCCACACCACGACTCACGACATACCATTGATGATTCTGATCCTTATTAATGTTGTTTATATATTGATCCCCAAATGCTATTTTATTTCCCTCAAAGACAGTTCCTTCGTCTTCATTCACTAAAGCAACCGCCATTTTCGGAGTGTATTTGCTATCTTCATTTTTTAACTTTTTATTTAAAGCTAAATAGGAAGTACTTGTTGCAAATACGAGTGCTAAAACAAGAAACAACAAAGTACTCCACTTCATTTTTTTCAATCCATATCACTCCTGCAAATAAAAATCATGATCCTAGTTGTAAAAAATTAACCATGCAACAGCAGTTGCATGGCTAATTGAAAAACTCACATATGTAGAGTAATCAGTGTCTCTTACTTTAGACCAAAATTACGTGATAGCTCTTCATCATGAGCTGCAACTGCTTCTGCAGTTTTTGAAAGTTGAATATTAATCTCTTGTAATAATTGTGCGAAGTTTTCTACTTTCGGTCTTAATTGATTAAATTGTTGATCAAATCCTTCGAAAGCACGTCCTTCCCATTCCCCTCTCAATTCATCTTGCAATCTTTGTAATCGACTCAGAATTTCATCGATTTGTTGTGAACTTTGTCCATATAAGCTAGCTTTTGACTTCAGCTCTTCTGGACTCATACGAATTTGTCCTGCCATACATATTTCCCCCTTAACAATAAAATGAAAGAATGTATATATAATTCATTCTTCTTAGTTAATTATAGAATAATAGTAAAAATTTGAAAAGTAGTTTTTTTACAACACTTAAAATTCATATATATCAAGATTGTTTCCCATTTCCTCATTTTCTCTTACGTATAATTGTAATACCCATCATTTTTTAACAAAAATATTATATCTTATAAGCGAAAACTATTTGCAAGAATTCAATCCATAGCCATCCTTTTATATTCCTTCACTCTTTCACTTCACGTAATTCCTCCCATTCTTCACGAATAATCCCCATTCGAATAGAATCATAATATATTCCATTATAATAACGGCATTTTCGCATGCGTCCTTCTAACTTCATTCCGATTTTCTCAGCCACTTTCATCATTCGCTCGTTTCCAGACCAAGTTGTTAAGCCCACTCTACCAATTTCCATATTTTCAAATAATAAATCTCTATATAATTGTAAAGCCTCTGTACCATAGCCACCGTTCCAATATGCAGGATTATAAATGACAATCCCCATCTCTAACCAGCGTGTCGGTTTATACTCCCAATAAAAACCAACTATTCCGATAATTTCACCTTTAACCTCAATAATAAGTTGAGACAAGGGGTCCTCTTTTAACTTAGATTGTAACTTCTCCCTGTATTCCGAGTACTCTTGCATAGAAAATGGAAAATATGGGGCATCCCACTTTTTCCATTCCGGTTTTTCTTCTTTGTATATTTGTTCATATAACGAATGAATATCTGCCTCGTCTATCTCTCTCACAATCACTTTTTTACCTTCTAAATATATACGCTCCATACTCCCTCCTACATCAACCTAAATATTTGAATTTATTATATTATCAATATACATTGTAACATTACCAAAAAATTCTAACAACAATTCATATTTCGTTGTATAATATTGTAAAAAGTTGATGGAGGAGGTTTCATGTTACATAAAATATTTTCATTCATAAGCAAACTTTTATCGATTATCTTATCACTCTTACTATTATTAAATTTACCTTACTTGTTTATCACACAAGAGAGATTTACCTTTCAGCCATTTCAATTTTTCAAGCATTTCTTTACTATGTTAAAAGAAGTTTTCTCACCAACGTCTTTAATCGTTCTATCATCAGATACGCCATTCGGTTATTCAAAAAAAATACCATTATTTCCAACCGTATTAGAACCTTACACATATTCTTTTACTGTTTTGTTCGCAGCTTTTATTCTTGCGCTCTTTCTTTCAGCTGGCATGGCATTTTTCTATTTTTTAGCAACGGATTCTATTAAAAGGTGGATAAACAGATTTATTTTTGTATTAGAGGCTATCCCTGATATGATGATAATGATTTGTTTACAAATGTTTTTCATCTGGTTTCTTAAGCAGTTCGGGGAATCTCCAGTCACCATTATATCTTTTCAAGAAAATCGAGCCTATTTACTTCCTATTTTATCCTTAGCAGTGTTACCTACTATACAAATGTTTAGAATGATGATTTTATACATATACGAAGAACATAGGAAGCAATATGTAGAGGTGGCTTATGGAAAAGGTCTATCATCAAGTTATATACTATGTATTCATTTATTCAAAAATATATCCATCCACCTCTTCCACCATTTAAAAACAATTTTTGTTTTCTTACTTTCTAATTTGTTCATCTTAGAATTTATTTTTAACATGCAAGGGATTGTTCAGTTTTTATTTAAAAAGGCATTTATTTCACCCTCTGCTATATTTATCATACTTATGATGATTATTTTACCGTTTTATATTATCTTTCAAATACTCTCTTTTATGATGAATAGATTGCAAAAACAAATGAAAGGAGAACTGTTATGAGGGGGATTTGGAAATCAAAACGCTTTTTAATCGGATTCACTTATCTTTTTCTCTTCATTACAGCTAGCTTTATTTATAGCTTCTTCTTTAAAGATAGTATACCGGAAGCCCCCTTGCTACTTTATAATGACAAGAACGAATTAATTGGAAAAGCTCCTTTTCCCCCATCTGTAATGCCGCCTTTTGGCTCTGACCGTTTTGGAGAACCTATTTTCTTACAAATTTTAGATGGGGCAAAATTTACAATTTTATTTGCTATAACAATTAGTTTGTTACGTATTTTATTTGGAACATGTATAGGAATCTTCTTAAGTTTATATGCTGCAAAATTCAAGAGATTTTCCCAAGTATGTTCTGAAGTATTTTACTATATTCCAACTTTATTTATCGCGTTCATACTCATAGCACCCGTTAATATTCTCATCACATCAAATGCGGATCAACTAAACCCTAATATTTCATTTGCATTTTATCAAGCAATTGTACTCATTTTTATCGCTTTACCTACAATTTCTTTATATATTTCTTCGGAAGTTGATGAGTTTATGCAACAAGACTATATATTAAGCTCACAACTCATGGGAGCAACTCGTTTCCATATTATAAAGAAACACTTACGAGTCTTATTACTCGATCGCATATTCGTTCTATTTATGGAGCATATTGTTCAAACACTCATACTCATGATTCATCTAGCACTACTTAACATTATAATCGGTGGGATACAGATGAAAGAACTAACCGAAGGTGAGTTCAAACCTGTTTCACTCTCGAATGATTGGGCAGGCTTAATTGGATTAAATCATTATGAAATGAACCTTTCATTATGGATTATTTTTTATACACTCGTTACATTCTTTATTACGATCCTTTTTATTAAACTTATGATAACAGGAATACAAGACGCACGAAAAGCAAGAGATTCTCAAACAATTGTAACACCTTCTGTTCCAGATCAAAAAACATATGCGAAAGATAAAGATGCCTTTTCATTTGCTTCTTTAGAAAAAAGAAAACAATCTTCGCCGCATTTATAAAAAAGGAGCACACGAAAATTACTTCGAAGATGAACGAAGTAAGACATTAAATGAAATAAAAATTCGATATCAAAAATAAAGAAGGAGCTTAAGATGCCCCTTCTTTATTTTAATTCCTTCCAGAACGAATAACTCACTTTTTTATATTTTGCTCTTTCATAAAAACGATGTGCATCTACACGCTGCATAGATGATGTCAGAGCAATGCACTTACAGCCTTGTTCTTTTCCCCATCGCTCTATATATGCGAGTAATGTTTCACCATATCCTTTTGATCGGTACGTTTCCGCTGTTACAAGGTCATATACAAAAACATGCTTGTTATTATAAAAGTTCGTACCCACAGCTACACCAGCAAGACTAACCGCTTCACCATTTTCGTTCATTAAAGAAAATAGCTGATAATGTTCTTCTTTCATCCGGCGAAATAAAACCCGTGCTTCCTCTTTTGTAAGAGTCGTTCGTAATTGTTGTAAAACGGGTAATACCTCCTCTAATTGTTCTTCTGTTTTTATTTCGATAATATTCATCCGATCTCCCCTAACTATTTATAAAATTTTCTGAATGTTATATCATTACTTTAAATCGAAACTGGCCTTCATTTAAGTGACAGTTCATTTCTTTTTTACAAGGCCAGTTATTGAAGGAGAGCAAATACTATGGATTTAATCATTCCTCTACAAGTAGAAAGTCGAACACCTATTTATATACAAATTTACGAATTTATAAAACAAGAAATTTGTAAAGGCACTCTTCCTGCTGGGACACGTCTTCCTTCTCATCGAAACTTAGCATTACAGCTTGGAGTTAGCCGCATTACAATTGAGTCAGCGTATCAGCAATTGTCTGCAGAAGGATATGTGGACAGTAAGCCAAAGCGTGGTATATTTGTCGCTGAAATAGATGCAAATGTGATTTCATATAAACAACAAATTCCCCCTTATCCATTTGAAAAAGTCTCAAACAAACAAATCTATTTTGATTGTAGTCAAGGAAATATTGATCAAACAGCCTTTCCTCTCTCAAATTGGAAAAAGGCACTTCAAGAATGCTTACTACAATATGAAAACGACTTATTTACAAAAGAAGACCCGCAAGGAGAGCTTATACTTCGTACTCATATTTCAAAATATTTATATCACGCTCGCGGAGTTCACTCTTCGCCCAATCAAATCATTGTTGGCGCTGGTATACAGCCACTTCTTTGGTTGCTTATTCAACTGCTTGGACGACAAAAAGTATATGCAATAGAAAACCCTGGATTTCATCGTGTAAAAGCTATTATTCAAAGCTGTGGTCTTCCTATTCACCCTACTCCGTTAGATGAAAAAGGAATAGACATTTCATTTCTCAGCAATTGTGATGCAAATGTTGCTTATGTTACACCTTCTCATCAATTTCCATATGGGATGATTATGCCACTATCAAGGAGACTAGAGTTATTAAAATGGGCAAACGATCAGGATGGCTATATTATTGAAGATGATTACGATGGAGAATTTCGCTATATTGGCAAACCCATTCCCTCACTGCAAGGACTTGATACAAATGAACGCGTCATTTACATGGGTACTTTTTCAAAATCATTTTTACCATCTTTAAGAATGGGGTATATCGTTCTTCCGAATCATCTTTTAGAAACTTACAACAAGCTTGGTGGCATTTTTAAACAAACCGTTTCCAAATTACAACAACTTGCTCTTGCTCACTTCATGCAAAAAGGAGACTGGGATCGACATTTAAACCGTGTTCGTACACTATATAAGAAAAAACATCATACATTAGTGAAATCCATTAGAAATCAAATGGGTGCAGATGTTAATATACTTGGAGAGCAATCTGGGCTTCATATTGTGCTCCATGTTCATAATGGCATGAATGAGCACGAACTCATTCAATCAGCTGCTGAAAAATGTGTAAAAGTTTATCCTTTATCCATATACGATTCAATCTATGATTTACAAAGAGAACCTTACGTTCTACTAGGATTCGGAGGGATACCAGTCAATGCAATTGAAACTGTTGTAACATTATTAAAAGAAGCTTGGTTTACTAAAAAAAGCTGTTTTTTGCAACAATAATTGCAAAAGCAGCTTTTCATACTTGATTATGTTAGTTTTTTGAACGTGATGATATTTCTAAACTTTTTACTTCATTTGTTTCCGTTGAATAAGAATCTTCTATTTATTTCAAAAAGAACGAGATAGCATCTCTTTTTTAAATTTCATTATTTCATCTACTGCTTTTTGATATCCTCCTGCTTTCCGTAAACTTAACCCTACTGTTCTACTTCCCTCTTTATAAATTTTATTATTAAGGAGATGACTTACCGCCTTTTGCAATGCAGCTGGTGTGATATTCTGATAATCTAAAACAATACCAGCATTTAATTCTTCAACCCGTTTTGCTACAAGAGGTTGATCATTTGTAATTGGTAACACAAGAAGTGGTGTATCATAATAAAGCCCTTCATTCACGCTGTTCATACCACCATGTGTAATAAATACATTCGTATATTTTAAGACTTCTAGTTGTGGAACGTAAGGACGCACAATAAAATGAGATGGAATATTTGTAAGTTTCGTCATATCCGTGTCCTTACCAACAGAAATTACAACTACTCCATCAAATTCTTCTAAAGCACGGAAACATGTGTTATATAGTTCGATCTGTTGATTCAGCTCCGTTCCCATTGACAAGTAAATTACTTCTTTTCCTATTAGCTTATCAAATGGAAATTCCACTCTCTCCTCACGTGCAATGATAGAAGGACCTATAAACTTCACATTACTATGAAATTGCTCTGCGTGTGGCTGGAAATATTCAGAAGTAAAAACGAATGTCATAGCACTCTCATAATAAAAAAGTTGTTTCATAGAAGTAATTTGCAGTCTATAGCGATTTCGGATTCTATCTAAAATCTTTTGACATTCCTTATATAAAGCTGAATCTACTTTACTTTTTGGGGCAGATAATTCCGCAACCATCTCTTTGCTGATTGCAAATGTTGTACAAGAAGCTATCGTTGGTAATTGTAGGATTTCAGCTAAAATTCTCCCTAACAAAAAATGTTGGTCGTAAATGATATAATCAAACTTTTCACAGCTCATCTCTTCCAAAAGAAAAGGAAGCGCCTTTTCAGTTGCATTTAAGAATCTATATATCATTTGCACTGGATTAAACATATCCTTCATTCTGTTTTGCAAACGAATTTCCTTCAAATAATCCTTATAATTTCGAAATTCAACACCAGTATTTTGTAATTTAGAACGATATTCTTCCTCACAATAGTAAATAACCTCTTCCCCTCTATCCACAAGCTCTTTGACAAGAGCTATTGTCGGGTTAATATGACCTTCTGCTGGAAAATTTATTACAAGTACTTTTGACATCAAAATCACTCCGTTTTCTATACATTTTCATTAGAGTAGATTTCTAGTTGTCACTTACTATTTTTTAATTGAAAGCATGATTTATGCATAGCACCTGAGGTGAATGTTACAATTTCATCGACAGCTCGTCTATATCCACCTGCCGCGTGTAAAGATTCCCCTATTTTACGACTTTTTTCTCTAAAACTTTTATTATCTAGTATCATTTCTACCGCTTCACGTAATATTTCAGGGGTTATATTTGTACGATCCAACTGAATTCCTGCTCCTAATTCTTCGACTCGTTTTGCCACAAAAGGTTGATCCCCCATAACGGGAATGACAACAAGTGGAACTCCATAATATAACGCCTCACTAGAACTATTCATTCCTCCATGTGTAATAAATACATCTGTATGTTGTAATATTTCTAATTGTGGTACATAGTTATACACATTAAAATTCGCTGGAATTTCTTCAAATTGACTGATATTTATTTTCCTCCCCACTACTAACACCACAGTTACATTTAAATCTCGAAATGCTTTGAAACATGTTTCATATAGTTCTGGTTGTTGGTTAAAAATCGTTCCCATCGAAATAAAAAGGACTGGCTTCTTTTTTGAAAATTTGAGTGGAAAGCTTTCCACATCTTTACGCGGTGCGATTGAAGGTCCAACAAATTTATATGATTCATCAAATGTATGAGCGTAAGGTTGATATTGTTTTGACGTATAGACAATCGTAATATCTCCTGGATGATTCATAATATCCAATAAGTCATTGCATTTGACTCCATATTTTTCTTCCCATTTTTTCATACCTAATACACAAGACTGATAAAGCGGAGAACTTTCATCTATTTGTCTACGTTCATTTTTATCATGAAGAGAGGTTTCTTTATTAAAAGCAAAAGTTGTACAAGAAGAAATTTTTGGTACCTGCAAGGTTTTCGCCAAAATGTATCCGACTGCAAAATGATTATCATAAATTAAATAATCATATTGTTCTTCTTTTATTTCCTCTAGAATATTCTCTACAATACGATCAGTAGCTTCAACCATCTTTGCCAACATCTCTAGAGGGCTATTCCCTTGTTTTATTCGCTCCATAATATTGATTTCAGGAAGAAAATTTTCATATATTCGAAATTCAACACCTGTCGTTTCAATTTTATTTCGATACTCTTCAATACAATACGAAACAACTTTTTCGCCTCTTTTTATTAATTCACTTAGCACTGCCAATGTCGGATTGATATGCCCTTCTCCCGGAAAATGAATTACAAGAACTTTCGCCATCATATTCTCCTTTCTTAATTATTAACAGAGTTAACTTAATAATTAATATTATTAATGATTTGTCATTTATTATATACGATAATCTATTAACTTTTTATATATTCAAACCACTTTTATTATTGAGAAATATTTGTATAATCATACTCTTTTCCACTTTACACATCTATTTTTCAACATTATATTCTTTATATATATCTAAATTCCCATTCAACACAATTTATGAATTCCTTATTATGCCCCTACTAATCATACAAAAAAATTGAAAAATATGATTTAGATAATTCCTATAGAAATAGAGAAAATTGAGGCTCGTGCTTTCCAAAAAGGTTACGAAACAATCATGCCCATTCCTGATGTAACACAGTGCAGGGCACCATATCGATACTTATATCGATTACTATCCGTTCAAGGGAATATTGATTTAGATGAATGGTTACAACATCCTTCTTAATTTTTAATTATTGTAGATTACAACAGCTTTCTAATATACATATTGAGTTTTAAAAATGAAAAAGGACTAAATTACATTGCTGCAACTCAGTCCTTTTTCTTAGTTATTTTTTCTTAATATATTCACAACCGCAGTTGTTTCACCATTTTCTTTATAAGCGCGTGGAATTCTTCGATCTAACATACAAGTCACTTCATAGTTAATTGTATCTAATAAATCTGCAACTTCCTCAACCGAAATTTCTTCATCACCTTGTTTCCCGTAGAAAACTACTTCATCACCTACACGTACAGGCATCGCCTTTGTAACATCAAGCATTAATTGATCCATACATACACGTCCAAGAACAGGTACACGAATACCATTGATTAATGCATGACCTTTATTTGATAACTGGCGATTGTAACCATCCGCATAACCAATCGGAACGGTTGCAATCCATTCTTCACCTGTTGTCATATACGTATTCCCATAACTCACACCACGATTTTTTTTCGCACGTTTAATATGAGCTACTTTCGATTTTAACGATAATGCTGGCTGCAAAGATACAACTGTATGATCTACTTCTCTTGAAGGGTACATACCGTAAATCCCAATCCCAACGCGAACCATATTTTGAAACGTATTGCTAAGTTCCATTGATCCTGCACTATTAGAACTGTGAATATAAGGGATTGGCATTCCTAGTTCTTTCGCCGTATTCACCGCTTTCTCAAACAACTTTGTCTGCATATTCGTATATGTTTTATCCAATTCATCAGCTGTAGAGTAATGCGTATACATTCCTTCTACTTCTATATGATTCATCTTTTGTAATTCTTTTAAAAAAGGAGCAACTTCCTCTTCTTGTAAACCGATACGACTCATACCGGTATCAATCTTCACATGAACACGTGCTTTCGTTTGAAGCTGTTTCGCAATTTCATTTATACTTGATAATTCTTCTATTCTATATACCGTCATCATAATATCATATTCGATTGCATCTTGAGCAGCTTCTACAGGTGTATATCCTAAAACTAAAATTGGAACTGTCACACCTGCTTCACGTAGCTCAATTCCTTCATCTACAAATGCAACAGCAAGTTGCTGAACACCTGCTTCAGTCGCTGCTTTTGCGACTTCCACTGCTCCATGTCCATATGCATTTGCTTTTACAGCTGCCATCATCGTGATATTTTCATTATGAATTCTCTTTTTAAATTCTTTCACATTATGTTTAATAGCATCTAAATTCACTTCAACAATTGTATTTCTTCCATATCTCGAACTCATTGGTCTAAACTCCTAACTCAATAATTGCTTTCGATTCTATTTCTCGTTTCATACGACCTTTTACAATATAATACTTTTCATTTTTCTAGTCAAACTACTAGAATCTTCTGAATTTTAAGTATGATATAATGCTCTCAGAAAACTATTATATACGGAGATGAGGAGAATTACAATGTTTGTTCAAGCTGCCTTACATCAACTAAAAATTGCGATTCATACATCTATCAAAATGCTGAATCAACTCACTGAATCAGATTTAAACATAAAACCAATTCAACATAAGCGATCGTTATTTGAAATGTATGCTCACCTTGCTCTTATTTGTCATGCAGATTTACTCATTTTAAATGAGACTCCACAAGAGGAATTACATACTTTTTATCGTAAACATACACCAAAAACCATTCATGAAATACAGCAAACCATGCTTCAGGGATATGATCTTCTTTCTGAAACGTTTCTATCTTATTCACACGAAGAGTTAGCACATATCACAACTGCATATTGGGGTGTTTCTTATTCCCGATTCGAATGGTTACTTGAAATCATTGCACACGTTTATCATCATCGGGCTCAAATTCACATGTTAGTAACCGAACATATTCAAGATCCTTCAGTTGCTTTGTTCGAGTAAATTTCCTACTCGGATAAAGCAACTATAGAATCTTTTTCCTATTCTTATCAAGCTCTTATTTCTAGATGACTTGCATCATTCATAAAGTGAACCATTCTTTGCTTTCCTGTCAATTCAAGCAAACTGATTCCCGTATCCCCCATTTTAAAGTAATAATCTTTATTTATTGGCATTTGAAAAAAAGCACTCAATATACAAGTAATTACTCCACCATGGGCTACAATCGCAATTCTTTCATGGGTATTTTCCGTTACAATCTTTGAAAATATCGTCTCAATTCTCATGCGAAACTCTATAAAAGATTCCCCATTTTCAAAGAGATCATAAAGATATTTTGACTCTGGGTATTTTTTTGCTTCTTCAAAAGACAGCCCAGCCTGTACACCGTTATTAAACTCCATTAATTCTTCTTCAAATTTCACCGGACATCCAACTGCTTCTGCCAAAGTTTCCGCAGTTTCCTTAGCTCTTTTCAATATACTAGCTCATATGTAATCTGGAGGAAATTCACTTTTTACTTTTTGGACTAACTTTGCAACTTGCTCTCTTCCTTTCTCCGTTAGTTCAAAGTCTGCTCGTCCCTCATGTACATGTCAAATATCTGCTTCTGATTCCCCGTGCCGATTAATAGTATTTGCATCATGATCTCATCCCTTTTTTCAATATTGCCAAAATAAAATCCTATCATGTTTTCTCTTTCACTTCAAACTACAGAAAGAGAAATGGAAACCCATTTCTCTTTCTTCTTATTATTGCTCTTTTGGCGCGTCAGAAGAAGGCGATGTCTTCGCTTGTTTTTCTTTAAAGATTTCTCCAATTGCACCAAGAGTTCCAAGTGTTTCAATTGCATTTGAAGGGATAAATACTTTATTAGCTGGTCCTTTTGCTACTTCAGCTAATGATTCGAACGATTTATACGCAAGAATACGTTCATCTAAATTAGCTTCTCGTATGAATTGAATGCGATTTTGTTCCGCTTTTGCGATGATTTCAATCGCTTTCGCTTCCCCTTGTGCCTCTAGCTCTTTCGCTTCTCTTACACCTTCCGCTTCTCGAATCCGCGCTTCCTTATCCCCTTCAGCCATTAATATTTTACTTTGTTTTTCCCCTTCTGCTCGAAGTACTTTATCTTGTCTCGCAGCTTCTGCTTCTAAAATAATAGCACGCTTATTACGCTCTGCTTTCATTTGTTTTTCCATTGCTGCTTGCACATCTTTTGGAGGATTAATATCAACTACCTCTACACGTTCGATACGGACGCCCCATTTTTCTGTTGCTTCATCAAGAGCTAGACGAATTTCTGTTGAAATTTTCTCACGTCCTGATAAAGTTTCATCCAATTCCATTTTCCCAATGATTTGACGCATTGTTGCAGATGTAATATTACGAACACCGTATTCATAATTTGAAATACCATATGTTGCAAGTTCTGGTTCAACAATTTGATAAAAGATAATTGTATCGATTTCTACTTGTACGTTATCACGTGTAATTACTTTTTGCGGTGGCACATTCGTTTGTTGAATACGTAAATCATGATAAACACGAACACGATCAACAATTGGAACGATAAGGTTTAATCCCGGATTCAGAACACATCGAAATTTACCAAATCTTTCAACAACTCCCACCTTTTGCTGTGGAATAATTTTAATCGTTAACGCGATAAATATAATAACAATCAATGCAAAAATAATCGTTAATGTTAATGCTACCACTCTTATTCACTCTCCTTTTTCACATATAAAACTGTACTATTCCTCTTTATAACAATGACTTTCTCCCCAATTGAAATAGGCACATCAGAAATAGCAGTCCAAGTGTCCCCATCTACTTTCACAATTCCATTCTCTTCATTTGTAATCGCCTTTGTAATAATCCCCTTTCTCCCCTCAAGTTTATCAACAGTATCAGTAAATCCTTTTGCTTCTCGAAAATTTTTAGAAATTCTCTTTGTAAAGAAAGTCAATGTCAAACTTACAACTGCCCCTGCAACAACTTGTAGAAATAATGCTTCTGGAGCAAACAGTGCAATAAGACCTCCGACAACCGCTCCTATCCCAAGCCAAAGCATATAAAAAGTAATGGATAACATCTCAGCGATAAATAAAATTCCAGCTATAATAAACCAAACAACCCATGCGGCCATATACAACCCTCGCTTTCTATTTTCTATATGTATATGAAAAAAAGAATGGTTTATCCCGCTATTCACGGGCAGTAATTTCCTTACAAATAAATCAGTTCTTTCGTTCATTATGCTCTATACGGGATATGGTTGACTATTGACTGAAAGCTACTATAGATATTCACTGTTACAATAATTATCAATAAAGTCATATATTAATATATTTCTTATTATACATTAAAAACCCTTGTGTAAAAGTTACGAAAAATAAAATTCTTTCAAAATTTTCGTTTACAAATGAACATGAATATAAAGATAATTATTTATTACCAAAACATATAAAAAACCGCTTCTCTAATTTGTTAGTTCTACCTTTAACAAATTGAGCGCGGTTTACTTCATCAGATTGTCTTTATTTTACATACATCCCTTCAAGCAAACGATAAATAAATTCACCTTGCTTTCCTGTTAATGCAGGACCTCTCTCTATATCAACCCATTCATAGCAAAATGTTGCGCTTTGGTTTTCTTTAGTTACTATATGTTCCCATGTATCCCTCACCTTTGTTAACAATGACATATGAAAAAAGTGATGTTTTTCGTACTCCTGTCTTTCCTTCACATAGATTATATAGTCATCGATAAAACGCTCAATATACAAATGACGTAGTCCCGTTTCTTCCATTACTTTACGTAATATAGCAGCTTCCAAACTTTCTTCCGGCCTTACTATACCACCAGGAATTTGTATCCTCTCTTTTGGCACATCACGATGTGTAAAAACAAGCAACTGCATAACTCCTTCTTTTTCCCTTGTAATATATGCATATACTTTCTTCTTATATAACATGGCCATTTCATCTTCTCCCCTCACTATATTACTTTATCGCTTCTTCTAAGGTGAGGTTATTTTCATATAAATATGTAGCTTGCGGGTTTCCTACATACCGTACATGCCAAGGTTCATAACGATATCCTGTAATTCCTTCTTTTTCTTTTGTATATCTAATAACAAACCCAAATTTATGGGCATTTTTAGCCAGCCATTTCCCCTCTTTTGTTTCTCCGAAGACAGATTCTAACTGAAATTTTGCAGATTGCGATGTAATATCCATTGCGAGACCTGTTTGGTGTTCACTCGTTCCTGGAACTGCACTAGACATCGCCGTTTTCGCTTCTCCATCTTGTATTTTATACATGGTATTTAGCGCCTTTTGCCGATCAAACGATCTAAATCCAGAAGCTGCAAATAGAAATATCCGCTCCTTGTCTCCTTGTTGAAACATTTTCTCCAGCGCTGCAGCCGCTTCTTTCCGCATCTTTTTTTTCTCTTGATTTCCTTCACTTAAAAAACGTACATTTGGAATAACTAGATCTTGCGGCTTATAGTGATCTGGTAACCGCCTACTCTTATTTACAAGTACAAGGATAGAATTCGCATTATTGACAACTGCGATATTTCCTTCCATCTTTGAAATTGTTTCTTCAGATTTTGGAAACATTACAGTCGCATTAACTTCTTGCGCTTGCTTTTCCTTATATATTTTGTAATTGATACCCGATACTCCAACGATAATTACAACTACTATAATACCTAGTAGGGTCCACCTTTTTTTCATAAAACGACCTCTTATTTTAATAATTTAGCCATGCAATACTCATTGACGCACTTTCCATTAATAATAAGAGAAGCTTTTTTTAACCCTTCCTGTTCAAATCCTACTTTCTTATAAAGTGCCTTTGCTCTTGTATTGTGGGCTATTACTGTTAGCTCTAAACGCCATACATCATGTAATCTTGCCCATTTTTCTATCTCTTTAAACAAAGCTGTTCCTATTCCACGTCCACTATACTGTTGTAAAATCCCAATGACAATTGTTACGACGTGCTTTTTTCGTTGGACATCCATACCATTCGCTATAATAAATCCTATTATTTGTTCTTCATGCGTCGCTACAAGTATTGTAGAATTGTTATTGTTTATAAATCGTTCAATCATTTTTTGCTGCTGCTCTACTGTCATCTTCCGTTCTCCTGGTTCAAATAACATAAAAGCAGTTTCTTCATCTAACTTCTTCCCCAACTGTAAAAACGATTCTGCATCTTCTACTCGGATTTCTCGAATCATCTCTATCATCCCGTTCCTTTTATCCTGCGAAAAGATTGTTTATAAAGAAAATTTCGATCTTTTATAAAGGAATTCCTGTCTGTTTCTTTTTGAAGAAAGAGACAAATTTCGATGAACTTCTTAATTTATTTCTAAAAGAAAAAAAGACGCAAGACTATATGCTTCCGTCTACCCATTTACCTTCTCTGCTTGCCAAAAATATTCGCTAAATGCCTTCGCAAGCGCATCAATAGAACGATTTAATTCGTCAGCTGTATTATCTACACCACCTACTTCAATTAAAAGCGCCTGTCCTGATAAATCTTGATTGTAGACACCATTCCCTGTTTGAAATCCTTTTTGAATAACGCCTCGACTTACTCCTGGATACTTTTGATTAATAGCCTCATGCAGTGCAGTCGCCAATTGTAAATTTTTTGCATAATTTTTATTTCCTTTTCCGATAACAAATGCAAGCTTTGCATACGATTTATCTCCAATCACCTTTGTCGTTACGTTTTTCCGAGCACTGTCTCGGTGCAAATCAAAAAAGTATTGCAATTCTTTATTACGTGCCATCGCTTCCTGTACAATTTCACGTGATTCTTTATATGAACTATTGCTATTTAGACCTTTACTAATTAGTCTTTTCCCGACATCTGTTTTATCCTCAATTGCTCCTATTCCCTCGTTTTCTAATTGTTCTCGAAGCCGTTCACCTAGTATTGAAATATTTGTAACCGAGCTTGTCGCTTTATTTGGATTTGGATCATTTGTTAAATTTAGTAACGGTAAAAATGATTCCCAACTATGCGTATGATAAATAAAAGCAACCTTTCGTTCTCCCGTTGTTTGATCCGGTTGTTTCTTTTCTACATTTGAATCTTTCTTCTGAACTTGTCCTGCTTCCCCAGTCCGTTCTTTCACAACTTCTTCAAGCGGAACACTCGACTCGATTGGAAGATTAGAATAGTTTGTTCCTTCTCCTGCAATAACAATTTCTGTATCATACTTTCCAAAACCAGGAAGTTCTCTCCCAACAAAGCTTCGGACATCGTCGAATCGAATATTGGTGGCTACAGAAAACAAAAAGGATGAAATAGAAAAATCCGGATTTAAATTACGATACTCCTGTGTAAAGTAATGATTTTCCTTTCCAATCACATACATATATCCGTTCATTGACAGCTCATTTAACCAATTATATAAATAGGTTGACTTTGTTTCTTTCAATAAAGTAACTACCACTCCGATTAGAAAAAAAGTCGCTAACAGTGTACTAACAGTAAATAAAATTAACTTTCGAACACTTGTGAAATTCACATAAAAAAAGCCTCGATTCATAATATCACCCTCTCTATTTCAACTTATGTACAAGCTTTATAGAATAGACCGCCTAAATTTGGGCAATATTGTATGAGAGGTGAAATGAATTGAAGCTAATTATCGGTATCGTTCCTATTGTTTTGTCAAGTGTGTTTTTATTATTTGCAGCACACCCTAAAGTCCGTGTTTTCTTAGATATTTGCGCATACCTTTCATTATATATACTCGGTATACTAACCGCTTTTAACATTTATGATGTTGTACTGCATGACTTAGTATTTATGACAACCATTCACGGTATCTTGTTGAATCCACTCTTTCTCATCACCGGAGCTTATATTGGAGTGTATTCCTTATATCTCCTTATTTACAAACTAATAACCCATTTAAGAAGGACATAATACTTATTTTTAATGGAGTGTAAAAAAATGCAACCAACTTTCATATGTCATAAATGCCAGAAAAAAATCGTCAGAAAGCAAGATCTTCTTACCACAATGCTCTACGTACGCATCTACTTATTTCACAATACTTGTTTTAGCCAACAATTTTTCTTTTCTCGTTTTATCCCCATAAATACAGTATTAGGATTATATTTCACTTGGTATACCTTTGCTGTAGGGATTATTTTAACCATAACTGAGCCATCAATTATTTGGATCTTCTTTTTAATACCTACTCTATACCGTTTCATGTCTTACTATTATATTGAACGTCACTTTTGGAGATAGCGATTAGGCTGTTTCTTTGGAATACTTAAACACTCCCACTCTTTTTCTTTTAACAATTTTCCAACATAAATCACTTGTCCGATATGTGATGAATAATGAACGATTTGTCTCTCAATCGCTTGCATAACACTATGCGCTTCTCCCCGAATATGCACAACCTTTAAAAGGTCTTGTGGCGTTAATAATTGCAGCGCTTGAAAAACATACTCCCATCCTACTTTCCACGCTATTAGTGCTTCTGCTTTTGAAGCATACCCCCCTTCAAATTCACCATCACGATTTCGCTCTAACTTTTCACCATCTGTCGTTAAAAAATCTGTCCATCTTGAGCGCATATTTCCATGTAAATGTTTGATTATAATCGCAATACTATTTGCCTCTTCATGAGGTTTCCAACTTATTTGTTCATATGATAATTGTGAGAGCGTCTGGTCTCCTTGCTTTTGCATTGCCTTAAAGTTTTGAATTGCACATTCTAAATAGCCTTTTCCAATATCCATTCTTAATCCTCTCCCCTATTAACGAATTGGTATTCCATTAGGGATGTCTATATCTGGATGCAGCAAGATTCCGTCTCTTTGCTCTAGTACTCCACCTAACACAAACACTTCTGCTTTTTTATCGTTCCTACACATACATTTCATTGTAACAGATCCAAAACCAACTGTTTTTTCACTCCTTCCAGCCTAATATTTAGACAAAATATATGAATTTCCTCTAAAAAAAGAAAGATGCCTAGGCACCTTTCTTTTGTAACGTATTTGATTCGTTTGGTCTATATAAAAAGTAACCAATCATCCCACCAATACATGATGGCAGTAACCAACCAATTCCTTCCTTATATAAAGGAAGCATTTCTAGCACATTTGTTACGGTATCAAACTTAATATTTGCACTTTCTAAACCGTTAAATAGACTAATAACGAGTGCCCCTAAAATTGCACCGATATATATTGTATTTCGCTGTCCAATCCATTTATGAAAAT
The DNA here is from genome assembly GCF_000017425.1 of Bacillus cytotoxicus NVH 391-98. GTDB lineage: Bacteria > Bacillota > Bacilli > Bacillales > Bacillaceae_G > Bacillus_A > Bacillus_A cytotoxicus. Next base: position 1,659,128 of record NC_009674.1, on the reverse strand, counting down.
ACGACAGTACAATTAGTACAATTGCAACAGGATAAATAATCATCAATACTGGTAATGTTACAGCAATAAGTTGTGTTAACCCTAAATTTGATACAACTAAACTAAACACACATACCATTGTTACAATCATTCTATGTGATAATTTTGGGAATAATTTTGTAAAAAATCCCGCACACGCTGATGTAAGTCCAACTGAAGTTGTTAAACAAGCCAGTGTAATAACAAGACCTAATAGTATTTTGCCACTCGTTCCATATAACTCATTTACAACTTTCGTTAAAATAAGACCTCCATTATCAGAAACACCAAGTGATGTACTTGTCGAACCAAGATAAGCAAGAGATAAATAAATTAACGTTAAACCAAATACAGCTATAATTCCAGAAGTAATCGTTGTTTTTGCAATTTGATTACTTTCTGTTATCCCTTTTGAACGTATAACTTGCACCACAACAATTCCAAATACAAGTGCACTAATAGCATCCATCGTTAAATAGCCTTGAATAAATCCACCAAAAAATGCATTATCTTTATATACATCTAATGGTGCAGCTGGTTCCCCAATCGGATCAATAATCGCCTTACTAACAATAACAGCAACGATAAGCACCAATAGTGGCGTAAGAAACCTTCCAAACCAATCAATCAATTTCGATGGATTCAAAGATAAATACCAAGTTGCCCCAAAGAAAACAGCTGTATAAAGAAATAAAATATACCACTCCGATACAAGTCCCTCTGCTAGAAAGGGCTTCATTCCCATTTCAAAGGAAACGGCCCCTGTACGAGGAATTGCAAAAAATGGTCCAATTGCCAAATAGCTAACTAGCGGGAAAATAAAAGCAAATATAGGGTGCACTCTAGAGGATAACGCTTTCAAGTCCCCCCCTACAAAAGCTACAGCAGTTACTGCTAATAGAGGAAGGCCGACTCCTGTCACTAGGAATCCAATTGTAGCAATCCAAACATTTTCTCCAGCTTGTTGACCTAACACGGGTGGAAAAATTAAATTTCCTGCTCCTAAAAATAATGCGAATAGCATTAAACCAATCGCTACTGTATCTCCTGACCTTAATGTTCCCTTCATCTCTTTCATTTGCATAGCATCTGTTATTGTTTTTCTCCCTTTCACAAATATGCTACGCATCCTCCTCCCTGCTCGTGATGATAATAAACTTTACCTCTTTATAGAACAATGTCTTTCTGTAATTTCTCCACTTTACCTTTTTATTACTCCGATTAATATTTTTTGATTTTTTAGAATTTTCAGACCGTTACAACGCTGCATAAAAAGTAATAAGTCAGACCTCTTTATCTTTATCACACATATAGTAACATATTTAGTTGAAAAATAGAAATATATTTTATAAAGAATTTTTTAAAAAACAAAATAATATCTACAACTTTTTTCATTCATTCTTTCACAAAAGAATTTAGCCCCTTTTCCATTTTGTTTCATAAGACAATTATGTAAAAATAAAGTAAAACTTGAATCAGTGGGAGTCTGCATCCTCGCTGATTATGCCTCTCGGGCTGTTATCGCCCTAAAATAGCGGGATAAATATATATTCTTCCAAAATATTTTTCAATCAAAAAGAAAAGTCGAGGAGACTTCACCTTCACTTCGTTTAGAGGAGGAGGTCTTCTCGATTAAGGCGATAAAACAACGGTCTGTCGTACTATTCAATCATCTCGATTTCATGTGGATTATTCATTTCCTCTACATATACAACACGAAATCCGTAATTTTCCAAATCCTTCAATAAAGAATCTAATTCTTCTCCTTGAAATTCTTCACCTAGTGTAAACATAATTCTACGAACTAATAACGCATTATTATCAAATGTCATTAAACTTTGAATACCACTATATTTTTTCAAAACGGTAGATAGTTTCTGAATTGCACCATTGTAATCTTGTGTTCCGACCATGACAGAATATTTGCTAGAATGAATCCCCCAAGCATCTTCTAACAATTCAAACACTTTTTTATGCGTTAAAATTCCCAGGAATATTCCTTTTTCATCAATAACTGATAAGAATGGCAGTTTTTTAATTGAAAAAAACACTTTAAAGAAAGAAGAATCTTCTTTCACATATCCATCTTTATCGTTCAATAATTCTGATAAATCATCTTCTAATGATCCTTTGTATTCTAAAATATCGACTTTATATATATTTCCTAAAAATTTTTCCTTCTTTTCATCTAAAACTGGGACACAACGATAACCCGTTTTATTTAAATGCTCTAGCGCTTCACCTATTGTAAATGAAATCGTACAGTATAAAACCTCTTTTTTAGGTACATAATTCCCTCTTATTCTCATAAAAATCCTCCTTATGCTAAAATATTTTCTGTGTCATAACTATATTATATTTTTAGAAAAAAAGGAATGATTTATTTCATTTTTCTGAAAATTATTCACATTTCTGTCATAAGTTATTCATAAAATCGATTATCGATCTTTTTCAAGTAACTCCTATCTTCTTTATTTCTTTCTGAATCTTGCTGCCTAAAAATAGCAAGATTAAATTATAGATTATACCAATATGTAAAGAAAAAGATATTGTAACTTCTTCAAAAAAGCGCTAAAATAAGAATAAGAATTTTCTGAATCTTCAAAGAGTAGGTGAGTTTTATGACTTCTTTAGTTCGATCTTACATATTTCGCTTTTTGATTGGGTTTCTCATTCTCCTTATGTTCAGCCCACTACCCTCGTTATTATTAACGCAGGAAGGCTCTTATTTTAAAAGCTTATTTAATATTTTTTATCATTTTATTCATTTCTCTTCAATTTCCATCCCTATGATTGACTGGATGCATGAATCCATTCTTTTTTCACCTCAGCTCATTATAAATTCAGGAGCTCCCTTGCATGCTTCAGAGCATTCTACACCTTTGTTCCCTTACGTATGGAAGATGTATTTTTTCTCACTGACACGTTTTATATTTACTTTAGTAATCGGTTTTTCGATTAGTTTCGCAATGGGACATATTTTTTTAAGAATTCCAAAATCGATGAAAAAATATGCCTCACTATTATACTGGATTCCTTATTCATTCAGCGCTGTTATATTGCAATGCACAGTGATTTTATTTTCACTCTATATCGCAAAACATATCATCATTCCATCTTTCTCTTCCATAGTAATAATCCTGAGTGCAGCGATGATTATTGTTATGCAAGCAATAAAAAAATGGATTCCTTTTTTAAGTCATGTCGAAACACATGAAATTCATACCCATTCCTTTCTCATAAATACATTATTTACCACTCTTATTTCTAATCATAAATCTCTTTTCAGTTCTATTATTGTTTCATTTTGTTTCATGGAGTGTATTTTTCATACGAATGGTTTATTACAATTTATGATTCAATTTGGAGGAGCTTCACCAACTATAGTCGCAATTTGTCTGCTCCTTCTTTATATTCCGTATATTATTCTTTCTTTTCTCCAATCGGTTTGGAGAACAAAAGATTCAAAACATGCAACATCGCCTGTAACTAGAACAATGTTAAAATGAGGTAAAACTTGAATCTGCGAGGGTTTCTTCACCATATCCTAATTATGAACCCTCACCAATCGAGCTGTTACTCCCCTAAAATAGCAGTAAATAATGAAGCAATCTAGTTTCGTCCACAACCAATTCCTTTCTCCTTCCATTTTCAAACATGTAAATGGAAGGTTATTCTTTATCAAGAAGGATAAAATAACAAAAAACGATTACCAATTAGCAAAACATGTCAATTTCTGCGTGTTTTCTTTGACTATTATTTTCGTTTCGATTTATTATAAAAGTATAACATACTTGCAGGAGGTGACATCTTTATTCCACTTTGGAGTAAGGAACACACTTGGACATATTAAATATTTTTCTTGTTATTTTACTTATTCTCATCTCAGGCTTCTTCGTTGCCTCTGAATTCGCAGTTGTAAAAGTACGAAAAAGCCGAATTAATCAACTCGCAAACGAAGGAAATAAACAAGCCTTAGCTGCTAGAAGCGTTGTTTCAAATTTAGATGTATATTTATCAGCTTGTCAACTCGGCATCACAATCACTTCTTTGGGACTCGGTTGGCTTGGTGAACCAACAGTAGAGCATTTACTGCATCCTGTATTTGAAAAAATAAATATTACTGGTCCAATGGCTAATACACTATCTTTTATTATGGCCTTTAGTATTATCACCTTTTTTCATGTTGTATTGGGTGAACTTGTACCAAAATCTTTCGCTATTCAAAAAGCCGAAACAATTACTTTAATGTTCGCTAAACCACTTATTTGGTTTGACAAAATTATGTACCCTTTCATTTGGCTATTAAATCATACAGCCTTATTTTTCACAAAACTATTTGGCTTACAACCGGCAAAAGAAAATGAACTTGCTCATTCTGAAGAAGAATTACGACTTATTTTAGGCGAAAGCTTTAAAAGTGGAGAAATTAATCAAGCGGAATATAAATATGTTAATAATATTTTTGAATTTGATGATCGTGTTGCAAAAGAAATCATGGTTCCACGAACAGAAATGGTTTGTCTCTCTACTGAAAATACATTGGAAGAAAATATGGAGACTGTTGCCTCCGAGAAGTATACACGCTATCCAATTATTAAAAAAGATAAAGATGATATCATCGGCATGATTAATACAAAAGAAATTTTCCATGATCAAACAAAAGGGATTCATAAGCCTTTAGAATCCTATATCCATCCTGTGTTAACCGTCTTTGAGACGGTTCCAATCCGTAAAACATTAATTCATCTTCAAAAAAATCGCGTGCAAATGGCCATTGTAATGGATGAATATGGCGGAACAGCTGGATTGTTAACGATGGAAGATATTATTGAAGAGATTATTGGAGAAATACAAGATGAATTTGATGATGATGAATCACCGATGATTGAGAAAAGAACCCCTAAGCTCACTGTTTTAGATGGGAAAGTTCTTATTTCTGAAGTGAATGACATGTTTGGCTTACATATTGATGATAGTGATTTAGATACAATCGGTGGTTGGTTGCTTTCTCAAGCAGTTGATTTAAATATTGAACCTGGATATTCAGTTGAATATGATGGATTTCAATTTAAAGCTTTAGACCTTGACGGCCATCAGATTAAAAAGATCGCTGTACATAAATTAGATACTATAAAGGAGTAGTAAAGTGACTGTTATATTAACTCTTTGTATCATTGCATGTTTTATCGTTTCATTTATTGCGTTTATCTATCCGATTATCCCTGGCATACTTGCTTTGTGGGCTGGATATTTTATTTATTATTTTGGGATAAATGGTGGTGAGTTAACCACTTCTTTTTGGGCCATTCAAATTGTATTTACGATTATTATTTTCATTGCTGACTTTATTGCCAATGGATATTTCTTAAAAAAATACGGAAGCACGAAGTGGGGCGAACGTGTTGGCATAGTATCTATCATCGTAGGTTCTTTTTTCTTCCCGCCCTTTGGTCTTATTATCATCCCATTTCTATCTGTATTTATAACGGAACTGATCCACAAAAAGACGCCAAAGGATGCTTTCATGGTTGGGATTGCAACCGTTATTGGTTTTTTAAGTAGCACAGTAGCAAAAGCTATTTTACAAATCATTATGATTACCCTATTCATTTGTTATATCCTTTTCTAACCATCTCTTTTTAGGGATGGTTTTTTATATGCAGCACCAACGCGGCTATTTTCATATCTTTTCTACTATTTTTTGATTAAAAAGCTTCCCCCATAAATAGAGGAAGCTCTGCTATATAGATCATACAAACTTATTTCTTTTCTTTTGAATCTGAAGATTGTGTATCTCCACTCGTTTCCTTATCTTTCTTTTCATCTTGTTGTGTTGTTGTTTCCTCATCTTTCTTTTTTTCTTCTCCATTATTACAACCTACCATAAATAAAGAGCTCGCAAGTGCCATAGCAGTTAAAGATTTAACCCATTTATTCATTTGCTTATCCTCCCTTTGATAGAATATGTACACTCTCATATTACTTTCTATTTTTAAAGCTAATATTAGAAAACAGTAAATATATAGTAAATGTTTGTAAATTTCAAAATAAAAAAAGCGAATATTTTTTATTTTGAAGCACTTTCTTCTATAATGAAAGTACTATAGCAAAGAAAGGTGGATACAGATGGAACTTGGATTATCTGGTAAAACAGCATTGGTTGTAGCTTCTAGTCAAGGCTTAGGAAGAGCAATTAGTACAGCACTTGTAAAAGAAGGAACAAATGTTATGTTACTCAGCCGCAATAAAGAAAGTTTAATCTCATTGCAAAAAGAATTAACCGCTCTTAATATGGGAAAAGTTATGTATACAGTTTGTGATATTACAAACAAAGAAAATATTAAAGAAGCGGTAAAGTATACAGGAGACACTTTTGGCACAATTGACATTTTAGTCAACAATGCTGGTGGTCCTAAACCTGGTACATTTGAGCAACTAGCCGATGAGGACTGGTACCATTCATTTGAGCTAAACTTATTAAGCTATGTACGTATGATTCGTGAAGTTCTTCCATATATGAAAGAACGTGGCGGAAAAATTCTTAATATCGCATCTTCTTCTATAAAAGAACCGATTCCTGGATTATTGCTATCAAATACGTTCCGTACTGGCATTACAGGGCTGTCAAAAACTTTAGCCGCAGAACTTGCTCCCTATCATATTTTAATTAATACAATTGCCCCAGGTCGTATTGCTACCGATCGCGTTGCTTCTTTAGATGAAATGGCTGCTGAAAAGCGCGGTATAACAGTGGAAGAAGTTCAAAAACAATATGAATCTATGATTCCTCTCGGAAGATATGGTCAACCTGTAGAATTTGCTACGTTTGCTACATTCCTTGTCTCTGAGGCAAATTCATATATGACAGGACAATCTTTTCTCGTTGATGGTGGCATGGTGAAAAGTCTATAAGGTGGAAGGGGGATTATTGCAAAAAAGACGGTGTGAGCCGTCTTTTTATGCAAACTTCTCATTCATAAATACCTGTCCAATACTATACTCTTGCTTCACTACATATTGCCAAACACAATATGCATAACGATTCATTTTCACAAAGCATTTTTCTAAAAAAGCACGAAACTCAGGATTAGCAACCTCTACAGCTACTTGCGCAAAATATAATGCTAATTTTTTCAAATGCAAAATATATGAAATCGCAATTCCTATATCTCCTGTACTAATCCTTTCTATCTCTATATGATTTTGAATACGCGGAGAGATTAATTGCTCACAAATCATCTGCTGTACATTTTCTCCTTCTTGAAAATTCACCTGTTCATTATATGCTTGTAACATATATGGTAACTGTTGCTGAAGTATACCTTTTAATTCTTCATCTTGGATTTCATTCATGTACTCTCCCATATTATATATAAGAGAATAGCTATGCCTCATTAGCTCCTCTATACAATTCATTGAATCGCTCCCTTCACTTTCTTTATACACTTATAAATATGGGGCAAAAACATTCGCTATTCTTGCTATCAACCAATCCCAACTACTAATTTTCTCGAAATCCTTCTCATGGAGACGTTTTGAGCTATGAAAGTCTTCATCAAGTTTCCTCTTTACTTGATCAACAACAGCTTTATCATATATAAAACATTCCGACTCCGTATTCAGATAAAAACTTCGATTATCAAAGTTAGCTGTCCCGACATCAACACTCATTTCATCAACAATTGTCACTTTCCCATGAAAAAAGCCATTTTGATACTGATAAATTTCTGCCCCATCATCAAATATCTTCTTTAAATATGGATAGGCAGCTTGTTTAAGAAAAAGAGCATCACTTTTTAAAGGAACGAGAATCTTCACTCTTACTCCTCGATTTAATGCTTCTTGTAATCCTTTCATCATTTCCTTACTCGGAATAAAATACGGGGTTGCAATTACTAATGATTTCTTAGCCCGTCCAATAAATGTACCATATTCATTCCACAACCCTTTTCCATCTGAAAATACATATTGATATGGTACGTTATTTTCTATTTTCGGTCCTTTATATAAAGAAAGCCCTTCCCCAGTATCAGCTTGCCAGTCTTTTGCAAACTGTTTCTCCATATCAACTGCCCCATCTCCTTCAATACGCATCTGATAATCACGCCATTTTCCAAACTTAGGATTTTGACCGAGATATTCCTTTCCTATATTAAATCCTCCAATATAGGCTACCTTTCCATCAATCGCAACAATACGTCGATGATTTCGTTGATGGAGGGTGAAAAAGAAATGTTTAAATGTAGGCCTTTTACTAAAAGTAAATTTGACCCCTTTTTTTCGTAAATGTTCGATTGTTTTTTTCTTCATTTTATAGCCACCAATACGATCTACTGATAGCTTCACATCTACACCGCTTTCGGCTTTTCTCTCTAACAGATGTAAAAATTTTTGACTTATTTTATCTTTGCCCACAATATAAAAATGAATATATACATACTTTTCCGCACGCTCTATATCATCAAATAATTTGTCATATAAATCATTTCCATCTGTATACACTTGGAAATTACCGTAACGTATGTTTGATATTTTATGTTCAGTAATCATTTTTTTCCCCATTTCTACATCGATATTCATCCATGCACCTACGAGACATAATATAAAAAATATAAAGTGCTTCACGGATAAAGTCCTTTCTTCATAAAGTGAAACTTTGATCATGGGTGATTATGAGCTCTCACCAATCGGGCTGTTACAGACAGGCGAGCTCCCACCTATCTTCCTTGCTTCTTTCTGAATATTGAGGCGGGAGTCTCACTTACCTAAAAGAGCGGAATACACTTTCCTGCTTATATCTTTCCTTTTTCCACTCATTAACATACAACAAAAAAATCTTTTCCTATATGATATATGTCCCTGTCAAATAACCAAAAAATGACATATTGTATGTTGTACCTTAAAATAAAGGGGGAAGTAACAATGGGTTTTGCATGTGGTAATGGCTTTGCGTTACTAGTCGTATTATTTATCCTCTTAATTATCGTCGGCGCTGCTTGTTTCTGCTAATGAGCACCTCACGATACGCAGATGAAAAAACTATAAAAGCGGACCCCTAAAATAGGTGTCCGCTTTTCATTTTGCACATATATGTATTACAAATTTAACAATGTCGCAATTTTTTTACTCTCAGCTTTGTGAATATAGCGCTGATTTGCACGTAAAACAGCAATTTCATACAGTTTTTTCTCCGCCTCTGTTTCTGGAATCACGCGAGGGACAGGAACCGGCTTATTCTCTTTTCCAAGTGCAACAAATGTAACAAATGATGTTGCCGCGATACGCTGATTACCTGAAATTAAATCTTCCGCTACGACTTTCACAAACACTTCCATCGAGGTGCGCCCTGTCCAAATAACGAATGATTCATAACTTACACAATCTGTAGAACGGACTGGATGTAAAAAATCTACCCAATCCATTGATGCTGTTACACATTCCTTCCTTGAATGCCTTGTTGCCGAAATGGATGCAATCATATCCATTTCAGCTAATATTTTACCTCCGAACAACGTATTATGGTCATTTAAATCCGTTGGAAATACCCGACTCGTTTTAAAAACTCTTGATTCATTCACTGTTTTTCCCTTAACTTCTCCCATTTCCTTCACCTCTTTAATCATTGTTTTACATAAAAATAGTAATCTTTCTATTTTCTCTAATATGACAGATATTAAACTAGGTGAATTACATATTATATATTAACAATTTTTAGAACTTTATGTCTATTAAAAAGAACCGATTGTTATCAATCGGCTCCTCTAAATACATATTGCTCCTTGGGCTGTTCCACTTTATTCCACTTCGTTACTTCTAATACTGGAATATTCGCACGGAATGGTTGATAAAATTCAGTTGAAATGGTTCCCTCAACTTGAATCCAATCATCATTTTTCCATTCTACTCCTTCTGGCTTTTTAACCAACATACCATATACACCGGAATCAGCAACACAATGAATAATCCCAAATCGGAATAAGAAATATTGTTCTTTCGTTGAAGAATCATCACGGAACACAAATCCTTTAAATGAAAGGGTCTTATCTGTAAATTCACCCGGATAATTATAAATTGTCTCCATTCCTTTTAAGAAATCCTCATCCTTTAAAGTAATATGTTTTTTTGTAACATATTCTTTTTTCCCTTTCTCCATTACACCACGATATCCTTCTTTTCCATAGTAAATGCTCGTATCAGGTCTTAAAAATTGCCTTCTCATAAATGGATCTGTACTATCAGCTTGTACAACAGGAAAATGAAATCCTTTCGTTTTCACAATATCTGAATCTAATGTTGCAATCGGAAAAAAGAGGCCTGAAATAATAGGAAAACAAAATAATGTATATGAAAATATTCGTTTCCACCATGTATTTTCATCTTTCGAATGATCATGTCCGCAGTGACTATGATTACAACTACAATCATGCTGTTGTTTTTCTTTCTGATGTTCTTTTTGAAACGTAACCACAATTTGCACAAATGTTAAAAAACCAAAAATAATAGCTGCTGTTGTAGATAAATACGCGTACTTCATATTAATATACTTTGTTATATTCCCTGAAATATGAAGCTGTGCAATTAAAATTGTAAATCCAAGCAAAATATACGCTCGAAACATAAACTACCACCCCATCGCATAAATGAGTAGTGAGCTTGCATAAACGACAAATGTAACTGTAGCTATCACAACAATTACAAATTTTGTTTTAAATGTCGCAAGCATCATAAACATATTTTTAATATCTACCATCGGTCCATAAACGAGGAACGCGACAAGTGATGCTGTTGAAAATGTACTTTGGAACGAAGATGCAATAAAAGCATCAGCTTCTGAACAAAGCGACAAAATATACGCTAACCCCATCATAACAGCTGATGAAGAAAATGGCCCTTGTCCAATCGCTAGTAACGTTGATGTTTGTACAAACATTTGAACTGCAGCAGCAATGAGCGCCCCAATGACTAAATATTTTCCCATTGAGAAAAATTCTTCAACAGCATGTGTACATACATCCCACATTTTCTTACGTAAAGGGCGCTTATGATTGATTTCCGGAAAATGATTATCACGTAGCTGATGGTTTTTAAACATAAATGACAGTATAAGCCCAACAATAATTGCTACTACAATTGCTACAATGGAACGATACCATACCATTTTCATATTACTTCCAAATGCAACGTATGTTGCAAATAATACGACTGGGTTAATAATCGGTCCTGTTAACATAAATGCAATTCCAGCATATGGGGGAACACCTTTTCCAATTAAACGTCTTACAATGGGAACAATTCCGCATTCACACCCTGGAAACATCATGCCAAGAAAAGTCGCTAAAAGGACTGATAAAAATCGGTTTTTCGGCATCCATTTTGCTACCATGTCCTCTGTCACAAACATTTGAATAAGTCCTGAAATAAATACACCAATTAGCACAAATGGTAGTGCTTCAATTAAGATTGAGATAAAAATCGTATTCATTTGCAGGAATGCTTTTGGTAATTGAAACAATTCCATGATGTATTTCCTCCACTTTTTCATTAACAATATGTAATTTTAACCCTTATTCATAAATCGAGCAACCCTTATGAAATTTCGAATTTTATAAAATTATATATTTTTTACATAGACAGCTAAGACGCGATAATAGCGAAAAAAGCTGTTCTAGCTTCATTTTCATACTAAGCTAGAACAGCTTTCTTGATTATTAAAAATAACGTTTCTTCCAAAAAATAAAGGCTAAACTGCAAGATAGTACCGCACAAATAATCATAACAACTAGAAAACCATGCGGATTATTTTCAAGCGGAATTGCTACATTCATTCCAAAAAAACTTGAAACCATTGTTGGCAAAGATAAAATAATTGTAATAGAAGTTAATAATTTCATCACACTGTTCAAGTTATTTGAAATAACGGAACTAAACGTATTCATCATTCCGCTCAAAATATTGCTATATATTTCAGCCATTTCAATAGCCTGTTTATTCTCAATTAATACATCTTCTAACAAATCTTGATCATCTTCATACATCTTAATAAACGTATTATTGCGCATTAATTTTTGAATTACAATTTTATTTGCTTTTAAAGATGTTGTGAAATATACTAAACTTTTCTCAAGGCCTAATAAGGTGAAAATTTCTTTATTTTTCATCGACTTATTTAATTGATGTTCTAAGTCGACTGTTTTCCGATTAATTTGCTTTAAGTATCTTAAATAATACGTTGAAATCGTATATAAAAGTTGCAGTGCAAACCGCGTCTTTTTAAACGTATAAAATTCTTTAATACGCTGATTAATAAAACGCTCAAAAATCGGATTTTCTTCTAAACAAATGGTAACAAAACATTCTGGCATAACAATCATACCAATTGGGATTGTATCATATATTGAATTCCCTTCTTCATCATGCCTTACGGTAGGGATATCGACAATAATCAGTGCATTGTCATCTTCTTTTTCAATACGCGAACGTTCTTCGTCATCCAAAGGGTCTTTAATAAAGTCTAATTCTACATTCAATGTTTGTACGAGAAATTGAATTTCCTCTTCTGTTGGATGAAGTACATTAATCCAACAACCTTTTTGAATTTCGTCAATTTCTTGTAATTTTCCGTTTCGGTCTGTTAAATAAATATTTAACATACTATCACCCCGATTCTTTTTACATGTACATGTGGGAATCTACCTCACTTAAATAACAGTTTTTAAACCACCATGTTCAGCATATGAAACAAATGTTGAAATTTCAATAGAAAAATTATTTCGAAACGCTTTCCCACAAATCTTTTCAAATAGAAAAAGACAGAGTTGACCCTGCCCCTCAGAAAGCTTATGTTGCCTTTATAACATATTTAGAAAGCATCCACAAGTTAAATAAAACTGAAATCGTGTATCCAGCATATGTTGCAATAATAAAGCTGACATAATCTAAGTATGGCAACAACATAATGTTTAGACTAACTTTCACAGCAACTCCAATCAACAAACCTAGCACTGTTTTTTGCTGTTGATTGATTCCTTGAAGCATTGCGGCAGTCACTGTAAATAATGAAAATAAAATACATGCGGGTGCATAGTACTGTAAAATACTACTTCCCATATAAGGATCATTCCCCGCTCCAAATAAAAACGTGTACACTGGTTTTGCTAACACCATCATTCCAATTGCTGCTGGAAAGGTTATGCCAACTACTAATACATTTGTTTTTGTAAAATGTTTATACAATCGTTGTGTATTACCTGCTGTATAAGCTTTTGTCATTTCCGGAACAAGAGACATGCTAAAGGCTGTCGCAACAGAAACTGGAATTAGTACAACCATTTGCACGAGACCGATGATTGCATTAATCTTCTCAGCCTCTCCCTGTCCATATCCAACTTGTATTAATAGCTTATTAATCGTAAATGTATCAATCGTCTGGTAGAGCGGAATTGCTAAACTGACTACAACAAATGGAATCGAATAAGTAAAAAGTTCTTTATATAATGAGAAAAAAGATTTTGTTGTTTTTGGAACACTGGTTACTTCTTTTTTCTTCAAATACTTTCGCCTTCTCATATAATAAGCACTTAAAACACTTAATCCAGCTACCGCTCCCATAAACGCTCCAAAAGTTGAAACACCAACCGCTAACGAAATAGATGCTTTACATATATGCAAAACAACAAAACTTCCTATTAAAATTGTTAAAACGCGAAATATTTGCTCAATCACAACACTTGCCGCTGAAGGGCCCATAGATTGAAACCCTTGAAAAAAACCGCGTAGCAAACTCATCACAGGTACAATGAATAAAGCAAAACTTACGATTTGAATGTTATACGTAACAGCACTTATGCTATTTCCAGTTTGATCATTTCCATCAATTACAATTTCGGCAAGGTGTGGCGCTAACATAAATAATAATAGAAACGAAATCATTCCCATAAGTATCATAAAGATGACTCCACTTTTCAGAACTCTTTTAACCGTATGGTAATCATTTAACTGATCATATTTTGAAACCATTTTTGAAACAGCAAGAGGCAACCCCATTGTTGCGATACTTAACATAATCGTATACGGTCGATATGCATAGGTGTAAAGTACATATCCACTCGTTCCTACCATAGCTGTAAACGGAATTACATATATGAAACCTAACATTTTTGATATCATTGTTGCCGACGTTAAAAATACTGTTCCACGTACAAACGGTGATCCTTTCATTTCATTCCCCCGCTACGCTTTATTATTACACATTATGGACAACTTCTTCCCTTTAGAACAACAATATAAAAAAGCCAATGAAACCACTGGCTTTAACGAACTGTTTTTCTCTTTTTTAAAACTTTCAATCCAAAATATATAGCAATAAACAATACTGCTCCAATAATGATATAATGCGTATAATCAGCGGCGTATTCTTTTATATGACGCCAATTTCCTCCGAGCTTTTCCCCTAAATAAATAAAGAAAATAGACCAAGGTATAATCGCTACAACTGTATAAAGAGTAAAAAGTTTTAACGGCATTTTAGCTAACCCTGCCGGAATAGAAATCGCATGGCGTACTACTGGTATAAATCTAGCAGAGAAAATGACACCAGCGCCGTAGCGCTTAAACCAATTTTCAGCTATATCTAAATGATGCTTATTAATCAGCAAATATTTTCCATACTTTTCAACTACTGGACGACCTCCGTAATACCCTAACCAATATAAAAAGATTTGTGCTAATGTCCCACCAATTGTACCTGCAATTACCGCACCTACAAAACTAATCTTCTCCTGCACAACTAAAAAACCAGCATACGAAAGAACAATCTCACTTGGGATAATCTCAATCATCAATCCTAGGGCAACACCAAAATATCCTAGACTTGCGAAAAATTGCAATAATTGCTCTATTAAATTCGCTAACATGTCCTTACCTATCTCCTTTTCTGTTCACATACCTTCCTATTATCCCACAAAGATTTGTTCATGCCAATATATTCATGATTCTCTTTTGAATGTATGCATCATAATGCAGCAATAGACCACATCAAACCATTCTTTCTCATCTCTTTATTCAATCTAGCATTGGTTCTTTATGCTTATCTTTCATAAATGTAAACATTTCTTTAATTTGCCATTCTGTATTTCTAGCAACAGATAATTCCGGCATTTCATTCTCTCCAAAAAACTGCACATCTTCTGTTTCTATGCTCGTTTGCTTTTTGCCTCCAACAATTTCACAGCCAATAAATATCTTATATATGTGTGTTGCCGATGGCGATGAATGATGTTTCTCCTTATCTAATATTGCTAATAACCTAAAATGATCCACTTCATATCCAGTTTCTTCATAAACTTCCTTTGCAGCGACTTCTGTTGGTGTGTAGCCAATATCTGCCCAACCGCCTGGTAACGCCCATTTCCCATCACTTTTTTCCTTTACAAATAATAACTTCTCATCTTGAAATACGACAGCTCGAATATCTACTTTTGGCGTTTGATATCCCGTCTCACTTGCAAATAACGTTTTGACCACTTCCCAATCTGTCTCTGTATAATGGGACATGATTGAGATGGATAAATCACGCAATTGTTGAAATCGTTCAATATCATATACATCTTTTGAATACGTTAATCCAGCTTGGGCAATAGCCTGTATTTGTTTGACCCATTCCACCCATTTCCCTTCCATTTTCATATCACCTGCTTCTTATTTCATCTTTGATCATTTCAACACTTTTCTTATGCTATATTTCACGAAGCCCTATTTCCATTATAGAACAAAAAGGAGATTGATAGTGAGCTCAATCTCTTTTTTTATCATCCCAATTCATGAAGATGCTCATATATATATTGCCTTCGATTTATGATATACTGAAAAATCATCTCAGCTTCTTGATCAAATGTTTCTATCTTTTCTTTCATATACGGATCTTGCATCATAAAGGGACGAATCGATTTACACAATTCTTCTACTTTTGGTCTCATAAAAGAAACTGTAAATTTTTCTTCTAAAATCTCTTCTAAAATACTTCGATATTGTTTACGAAAAGCTGGTATATCCAAAAGTCTTGCACTTAATGTATTATATCCTTGAATGCGAATATACTCGTGATTAAGGGGTCTTCCTTCTACATCTCGCCCCCAAGTTGCATCATAATCCCACGGTATGACTTCAAATAAGTTTGTTTCATCATTATGATACAATGCGTAGTTATGCACAAATCCATCAAAATTTTGAGTGAAAATTACACCTGCCAGCCACCGCAAATACTTTTCAACATGAAGATATTTTACAATTTCCTTTTCATATTTTTCACGAGGAATCACATTTGCTTGATAAACAAATTCGCTAAGTTGCTCTTCACTATTTTCATTCGCACACTTAAATTCGTATCCTGAAAAAAGTTCTGTTTTCACATCCTGATTTCGTTCACTTATTAAAGAAAAATTCGCATCATCATCAACCGCATAAAAAATAGATCCACTTGGTAATCCTCTGCTCTTCAAAAAGTTTTCATCAACTGATTCTAATTGTAAATATACTCCTTGCACTTGACCGTTTATTTTCACAAACACATGTTGTGATTTTGGGGAAAGTACTCCTATCTCATCAAAAAAATCCAGTGACAACTTGTTTCGAATAAGAGATGGATCTTTGAACTCAGAATTCAAATGAAATTCTTTTACCCCATGAAAGTGCTTTGGCTTATAAAACATCACATGATACGATTTCTTCTCAAATTCACGAATATGTGCCCCACGGTAAACAATATCAATATCATATTTTCTCTTACCATACGTTAATTTTGCCGGGACAGGACTATCTGACCAAATATCCTTCTTTAGCTCTACCAAATACATTGGATGAATAAAAAAATCGTAAGAAGGCAACATTCTTTTTCCCCCTCTTCTCATTTCTCTTCATTCAATGTATGCTAATTGTTTTGTCCCTACATCCGCTATCTATCTATTTTTCTAAAATTTACACTCTTGTCTCATTCACGAAATATCTCCCTCTCATATTATGATTACTGGTAAGAAAATACAAATATATTTACACTATACTAAGGAGGGCTTTCTATGAAAAGGGATATAAGAAAAGCTGTCGAAGAAATCAAAAGTGCGGGTATGGAGGACTTTTTACACCAAGATCCGTCTACTTTTGAATATGATGACCATTCGAGCCAAAAGTGTGACAAGCATTCTCGTGGTCATCAATGCCGTAAAAAATGTCGTTGTCCTCGTACAAAATGTACGCACGTTAAACATTGTACATTTGTCTCGAAATGCACACGCGTCAAACACTGTACATTTGTTACAAAACGCACTCGTGTCCGCGTACAAAAATGGACATTTGTTACAAAATGTACACGCGTTAAAGATTGCAAATTCGTTACAAAGCGTACACGCGTAAAGAAATGCACGTTTGTTACAAAATGCGTTCGTTATGAGAAAAAACATTATTGGACAAAACGATGCTACTGTAAAAAATGTGTGTTCTATCCAAACAATCACGGCCATCATCAGGATGACTATCACGACAAAAACTCGAATCAAAAAAAGAAAAAATATGATTATTGGTGGTATCGAAAACGTCATCAAGATCATTGTGATGAGCACGAAAAATAAGAAAAGGCCGCGGATAGCGGCCCTTTTTCCTTCTAATAAAATGTCATATGTGGTTTCGCTTCCTTATAGTATTGTAACCGCTCTTCTAATGTACCTGTATGACATTCAAACTTATGTCCATCTGGATCAGTAAAATAAATAGATTTAC
Source organism: Bacillus cytotoxicus NVH 391-98 (assembly GCF_000017425.1). Classification (GTDB taxonomy): domain Bacteria; phylum Bacillota; class Bacilli; order Bacillales; family Bacillaceae_G; genus Bacillus_A; species Bacillus_A cytotoxicus. The sequence continues at coordinate 1,641,341 of NC_009674.1, read as the reverse complement.
AATCTCTTACATCTCGTTTTCTTCCTTGTAAAATATGAACATCATTTTCTTTTAATCGCTGTAATAATCGCTCAAAATCTTCTTTCTCGATAGAAAAAGCAATATGTGTATAAGATTGATGGATTTCCTTTCTAGGAATATCAGTCTCTTCATTCAGTGCTACCCAAGTTCCACATATACGAAAATAGGCAAGCTTTCTTCCCTTAACTAATAATTCTCCTTCTAATACTTTTTCATAAAATGCAATGGATGTCTCCAAATTCGAAACAGAAAAACAAATATGATTGATTCCTTTGATCAACATGATTCCTCCTAGTGCAAAAAGATGAGTGAAAATTCACCCATCTTTCATTTTACTACTTTTTCGTTATATATGCCCATTTATAACTAAAATCACCACCAAAAGTATGATTAGCAATCCCTTTTACATATGGCTTTTCTAAATATGCTGTACTTTGTTGATACGATGGTGAAATGGCAGCATCTTTACCAATTAATATTTCCTCAGCCTCAGCAAGCGCCTTCCAGCGGGCAGCATCATCTTTCAAAAGTTCACCTTTTGATTTCGCTATAAGCTCATCATATTCCGGATTCGAATAAGCCATTTCGTTAAATGAACTTCCTGTTATAAACATATCTAAATATGTCATTGGATCTGGATAATCTGGGCTCCAAGCTGAAAGTGAAAATTCATATTGTAATTTCTTCTCTAAATCTAACTTTTGCTTATATGGCTGTTGTTTTAAATTTACTTTTAACCCTGGTAAATTTTTCTCTAGTTCCTCTTTAATAAAGTCCCCAACTTTCTTACGGCTACCGTTATCATCATTTAACAGTTCTACAGTTATTGTCTCTTGACCGAGTTCTTTCTTCGCTTCCGCCCATAATTTTTTTGCTTTTTCTACGTTATCTTTTTTATCGCGGAAATTTTTATTCACAGTACGGAAATCCTTTCCATCAGGTCCTGTTGTGAACTTTTCTGGTACTAAGAAATACGCGGGTAAAGAACCATCATTTAAAATAACATTTGCAATTCCTTTTTTATCATATGCTAAGTCAATCGCTTCTCGAACCTTTTGATTTTTAAACGTGGGATTTTGTTGGTTAAATCGTAAGAAATACATACGTGGGTCTAATTTCGTCTTAAACTCATCTGGTTTATTTTTTTTATATTTATCCACAAATTCAGAGCTTAAAATAACGCGATCTGCTTGATCACTGTCATATAGGTTTACACTCGTGCTCGTTTCTTTTACAACACTTACGTTAATTTCCTCTAACTTCACGGTATCTTTATCCCAATAATTCGGGTTTTTCTTTAATTGATAACTTTGTTCATGTTTCCATTGTGACAATGTAAATGGTCCATTATACAAAATGTTATTCGCTTCTAATGCGTACTTATCGCCTTGTTCCTTTACAAACTTCTCATTTAAAGGGAAAAAGGTTGGGAACGAAGTCAGTTCAAGAAAATATGGTGCGGGTTGCTCTAATTCAACTACTAATGTTTTATCATCTTTTGCTTTGACCCCAAGTTGATCAAGCGGGAGTTCCCCTTGATTTACTTTTTGTGCATTTTTCACATCAAATAAAATAAAAGCATATTCAGCAGCCGTTGCTTTATCAAGCGCACGCTGCCAAGCATATACAAAATCTTGAGCACGAACTGGTTCTCCATTAGACCATTTTGCATCGCGTAGTTCAAATGTATATGTCTTCTTATCTTCACTAATCTTTACATCTTTAGCCATACCTGGAGTCGGTTTATTATCTTTATCTAATCGATATAAGCCTTCCATTGCATTTACAAATACCCGAAACGACACAGAATCTGTTGATTTCGATGTATCCATCGAAGGAATTTCTGCCGTTTCTAATAAGTTGAGCACTTGTTTATCAGCTATTCCTTTACTTGATTCCTTCTTTGTTGTTGATACCTTCTCCCCATTTCCACATCCTCCAACAAACATACTAGTTGATAACATAAATACAGCAAGTGTTGAAACTTTTTTCTTCATCGATCCTTCCCCCCACTCTGTATGTATACAATAAAGCATGTATGATTGTATTATACAAAAGATTCTGATTTTTTAAAATAATTTGTTTGAATAATCAAAAAAAAAAAAAAAAAAAACGCACGGAAAACAATATTCCCATACGCTTTTTACAGTATCTTTTTCGAATCATCCCATTGCAATTCATCATCTAACTCAAATGAATTTTGAATTTGAAATACATCTTCCATCATTTTTAAAAATTCTTTTTCTCCTTGCGGCTGTCCATTTATCGAAAGAGAATACGGTTCAATCTCATGCAATTGATAATCAACAACGAACTGAATCATAACTTTTCTTCTTGGCATATCTCGGGTATATCCATGAAATTCAACCAACTCTAAACCATCAGTTCCCCGATAATAATCCCATTGTGATTGTTGAAAATACAAGTCAAACGATTCACCAATCGTAAAGAATGGGTACTCATAAAGCGAACTTGTTCGCACCTTTCGGATCACATCTTGATCAGTCGGAAAGAAAAAATGACTTAAAAGTATACTAGTAGCCGTTAAAACAGTAACAATTGCTGCTCCTATTTTGCTTGTTCCGCCACTATCACGAATCAAATAACTTTCGATTGCTTTATCTTTAATTTCTTTCGCCCTTATTCGATATATTTTTCTCTCAGCAAATCGATAATATAGTCCATTTGCAAAGAGCCCCACTCCTATCATCATTAAAATGAGGAGTAAAAATGTAAGCGGAGCTATATTAATAATAGGAAGTGCTACATTAAAACCCATATAGTAAGAAAACGCATCGCATGCTACTAACGAAATTACAAATAAAAAGGCTGGCAAATAATACTTACGATACCCAAACCATCCAACATTAAAAATAGCTGCCCAGCCGTTCCAACTCCATCTTGCAATTCTTTTATCCTCTTTATCCCATTTCTTTCTATAATATGGATAATGCACTCCAACAAATTGTTCGATAGCTGTTTCAAGTGGAGAAATTCCCCCGTTTGATTCATTATGCAATATTCGCTGACAATCATTACAATTCCACCGATTATCAGCACAAGGATTTCCACAATTTATACACTGCAAAACGATCCCTCTTTCCATGACTTTACCCTATTCATTAACTTACAGATATAGTAAATAGAAGATTTCTCCTCCGTTCACTCCACGACTTTTTTTCATAGAGGGTCTATTTTTATTTCAAAATCCCCTCATGCTTTAATAACCATTCTTTCCTCCATAATCCGCCTGTATAACCAACAAGCTTTCCACTTTTTCCAATTATACGATGACAAGGAACAATGATTGAAATTGGATTTCGACTATTCGCTCCACCTATTGCTCGCACAGCTTTTTGGTTCCCAATTTTTTTTGCAATATCTAAATATGAAGCGCTCGTTCCGTATGGAATGGTATAAAGAGCTTCCCAAACCTTTTTTTGAAATGCTGTTCCCTCTGCTGATAGTGGAACAGAAAACACTGTTCTCTTCTGATTAAAATATTCATCTAATTCTGCAATACACTGCTCAACAACAACATTTGGGTTCTCTTCCCCTTGTTCTTCAACAAATAGAATAGATGTAATCCCTTTTTCATTTGCTGTAACTTCAAGTAATCCTACTTCACTTTTATAATAAGCTCGATACATATTCTATCCCCCAGTATATTTCATATTTGTAATTGTAACACAAACTACAACTTTAAGCAGTGAAGAACCCCTTTCCGTTCTTTTTCAATAAGCGTTTTATTATGGAAATCAAGATGATAATGATACAATGATGAAAACGACTGCAAGGAGGAATAAATGTGAATACGCAACTTTTCTCACCATTTACGATTCAAAATGTTACATTAAAAAATCGTATTGTCATGTCACCAATGTGTATGTACTCATCTGAAAATGAAGATGGCAAGGTAACGAATTTTCACCTCATCCATTACGGAACAAGAGCGATGGGCCAAGTCGGACTTGTCATGCTTGAAGCAACAGCTGTTGCCGCCGAAGGACGCATTTCAAATAAAGATTTAGGCATTTGGAATGATGAACATATTGAAGGATTACAGAAAACCGTATCATTTATCAAAGAACATGATTCAAAAGCTGCTATTCAATTAGCTCACGCTGGACGAAAAGCCGAACTACATACAGATCCAGTTGCTCCTTCAGCTATCCCTTTTAACGATAAAATGAAAGTTCCAGTCGCAATGAGTAAGGAGCAAATTCAAGATACAATCACAGCCTTTCAGAAGGCAGCAATCCGCTCAAAACAAGCTGGGTTTGATGTAATTGAATTACATGGTGCACATGGTTATCTCATTAACGAATTTCTTTCTCCACTATCCAATAAACGAACAGATGAATATGGAGGAACGGCAGAAAATCGCTATCGTTTTTTACGCGAAATCATTCATGCTGTAAAAGAAGTTTGGGAAGGGCCTTTATTCGTTCGTATTTCCGCGGATGATTATCATCCTGAAGGACTGACAGTAAATGACTATGTTCAATTTGCAAAATGGATGAAAGAGCAAGGCGTAGACCTGATTGATTGCAGTTCTGGTGCAGTCGTTCCTGCTCATATCGATGTTTATCCTGGCTACCAAGTCAAATATGCGAAACATTTAAAAGAACATGCTCAAATCGCAACCGGAGCAGTTGGTCTTATTACAAGCGGTGTACAAGCGGAACAAATTTTAGTAAATAGCGAAGCCGATTTAATTTTTGTTGGTCGTGAATTACTGCGCAATCCCTATTTTCCGAGAACAGCTGCGAATGAACTTGGCTTTGAACTAAAAGATCCTCACCAATACAGCCGTGCTCCTGGTAAAATTGCAAATACATCCAAATAAAAAACGAGAAGACTCTGTTCTTCTCGTTTTTTATCCTCTCTTTATGGACAATACGCTCCCACTAATAGAAAGTTTCATTTATTTCATTACGGTAATTTCTGTTGAATTATAAATATGAATAACTGCCTCTTCATGAAGCGCTGCAAGATACATGCCTCTAGCAACTTGTTCGGCAGAAATGGGTTTATACTTTTTTAACGTACCTTTAAATATGAATGGTAACAGGCCAAAGATTTTCCCTGCCATTCTTTCACCAAAACGAAATTCTTTTCGCTCTCCTAATAATAACGATGGCCTAAAAATATGAATACCTTCGATTCCTAATTTTTGCAATTCTTCTTCCATTTTCCCTTTTACTTGTAAATAGAAAAAAACGGACTTTGAGTTTGCACTCATAGAAGAAATAACAAGAAAATTTTGTACGCCTTGTTTTTCAGACAAACAAGCTGCACGCAATGTATACTCATAGTCTACCTTTTTAAAATTAGCTTTCGTTCTTGCTTTCTTAATCGTTGTTCCTAAGCAGCAAAATACATCATCAACAGCAAAAAACTCTTTATACTCTTCCAAGATCGAAAAATCCACTTGTTTTTGTTGTAATTTTTCATGCTTTAGTTGCAGCGGTTTTCTCACAAAAATAGTAACCGAATCATAGTAATCAGAATCAAGCAATAGCTGTGTTACTTCTTGTCCAACTAAACCGCTTGCGCCGAGTACCAATGCTGTTCGTTTATTCATTTACATTTATACCTCTTTATCTACTTTTATTCCGCTTAAGCGGAAAGCATATCTCCTAGTTTATCCAGCTATTTGTAAGCAGTAAGACTCCCGCCTCACAATTTTAACAAAAGCTTTGGAGAGAGTCTGCTACCCATAAAAAACTTCGCTATATAGGAGTTTCCTCTTTAATATTTTATCATAAGTACGAAACAATGAGTTATTTAAACGTCCTGCTCTTTTTCTTTTTCTACTTCCGCTGGCAACTTTGTTACCAATGTAGAATCACCTAAATTATGAATAACTGCCTTTAAAAAAATTAACACCCAAACTAACGGTACTACGACTGCCAATATAAATAAAATTGCCAATGCCGTGTAACTCAATCGCTCATCCCCTTTTTCTTTCTCTCCCTCAATATATGAAAACAATGTTGTCACATATGCACGTTCCCTAAAATTTAATACTGTTCTTTTTTACAAATTTATAACAAAAAACAAATCGTAATCATTATTATTTATTGCAACTTTTCTAAGAATGTATTATACTAAGTTCGCAACTTAAAACGTAATTATTCCGTTTTACAACAATAAATGATTTTCTTCATTTATTGGGAAAGAATAATCTTGTAAAAAAAAACGAAAAGAGGAGAATTACATGAATAAAAGATTAACCTTATTTTCATTTCTACTAGTTTTCGCATTAATCTTTGCTGGCTGTTCCACTAAAAATAATAGTGTTGCAAAAAAAGGTGATAAACTTTCTGTGTATACAACTATTTTTCCACTTGCCGATTTTACTAAAAAAATTGGTGGTGATTATGTAAATGTCGAAACCATTTATCCACCAGGTGCTGATTCTCATACATATGAGCCTAGCCAAAAGCAAACTGTTCAAATTGCAAAAGCAGACTTATTTGTATATAACGGTGCTGGTTTAGAACCATTTGCGGAAAAGATGGAAAAAACATTGAAGCAGGAAAACGTACAAACTGTAAATGCATCCCAAGGTATTGATTTGCACGCTTCATCTGAAGATGAGCATCATGAACAAGAAAGCGACCATAAAGAACATGGTCATCATCATGATCAAGATCCACACGTTTGGTTAGACCCGATTCTTGCGATGAAACAGGCAGAAAAAATTAAAGATGCACTTGTAAAACTACAACCTGAACATAAAAAAGAATTTGAAAAGAACTTTGCAGCCCTACAAACAAAATTTACTGATTTAGACGATCATTTTAAATCTGTAGTTACCAATGCAAAAACAAAAGAAATTTTAGTTTCTCATGCAGCATATGGATACTGGGAACATCGTTACGGCTTAAAACAAATTCCAATCGCTGGCATCTCATCTTCGGAGGAACCATCGCAAAAAGAATTAGCTGCGATTACAAAAACAGCAAAAGAGCATGGTTTAAAATATATTTTATTTGAAACATTTTCTACTCCAAAAGTTGCTGAAGTAATTCAAAAAGAGACTGGTACAAAAATTTTGCGTTTAAATCATCTTGCTACAATATCTGAAGATGACGTAAAGAAAAATAAAGACTACTTTACGTTAATGGAAGAGAACGTGAACGTTTTAAAAGAAGCTACAAATTAATTTTTTCAAAGGCAGCTGATAATTCAGCTGCCTTTTCATGGTCGATACAGCTTGACTTACATAAAATAACAAGTACAATTATCCATACTATAAAAGATATCATTCAGAAAGTGAGTTGGAACTATGAATCTTCACATTTGTGAAGTAACAGCAAGTAATTGGCGTTCCGTCGCTGCTTTACATGTAGCAAGTGAGCAACAACAATTTATTGAAAGCAATGCGTTTTCTTTAGCAGAATCATTATATGAAGGAAACGGAACGTCAATAGGCTTATATGATGGAGAAACGCTTGTCGGGTACGCCATGTATGGCTGGTATTCTAAAGAAAATAATAGCGTATGGCTAGATCGCTTCATGATTGATTACCATTTCCAAGGACAGGGATATGCCAAACGTTTTCTTCACTTACTCATTCCTTATTTGCAAGAAAAATTTCAATGTGAAAAAGTGTATTTAAGTCTTCATCCAGACAATAAAGTAGCAATGAAACTATATGAATCATTCGGCTTTCGATTAACTGGTGATATCGATGACAGCGGACCTGTTGTAGGTGTTGTGATGGAATTACTGTTACATAAGAGATTCAGCCTATGAAAATAGGCTGTTTTTTATTGATTTCTACTTTCTTCCCCCTATATTTCTCGTTCTTACAACCGAGTATAATTTCCATAAAAAAATAAACCTGCAAAAAATCTGCAGGCTTATTTGATACATTCTTTAAAATGTTCCTGAAACCACTCTTTATTAATGTCTTTTCCGATGAAAACAACTTCGCTTATTCGTTTTTCTCCTTCTTGCCATTCTCGATCATAGGACGCAGCAAATAGAGTATGTACACCTTGGAATACAATTCGTCGATCTACCCCATCAATAGACAAAATTCCTTTATAACGATATAAATACTCCCCGAGTTCCTGAACAACAGCTGACATCCATTCGTTTAACTTTTGTAAATCAAGGGGCTGTTTTTCACGTAATACAAATGATTTTACCCCTTCTAAATGATGGTGCTCTGTATGAGGATAAATTTCTAATGTATCACGCGTTTTAAACGTTTGAATTTCGAGTAAAGCCGAAATATCCACTTCACAATTTGTCGTTGGGATTAATTTTGCTGTTGGATTCATCCCTTGTAATTCAATAAGAAGCGCTTCTTTTTCTACTTCTCCAATTAAATCTAATTTATTCACTAATACAACATCTGCAAAGGCAATTTGTTCTTTTGCTTCCAGTCCTTTTTCAAAATGTTTATGAATATGATAACTATCGATCACTGTCACAACACCATCAACTTTATACGATGATTGGATGACTGGGTCTAAAAAGAACGTTTGAATAATAGGACCTGGATTTGCAAGCCCCGTTGTTTCAATCACTAAACCATCAAAATCCATTTTCCCTTCTGCTTTTACATCTAATAGTTGTTTTAATGCGACAAGCAAATCTTCACGAACTGTGCAACATAAACAACCATTTGTCATTTCCATAATTTCTTCTTCAACATTCATAACCAATTGATTATCAATGCCAATTTGTCCTATTTCATTTACAATAACCGCTAATTTTTTTCCGTGGTCTTCTGACAGGATTCTATTTAGCAATGTCGTTTTCCCGGAACCAAGAAAACCAGTTAAAATTGTTACTGGAATTATTTCGTACATCTGTTGGCATCTCCTTATAACTATCTCTCTATACATTATACTATACAGAAAAAATATATATTGTATATAAAATCCTTATATACAGAGTAGCATACTATATCCCACTTTTATGCTACAATCTATATCATAAGGCGATAAGATTTTGAACAAACAAAAGAATGATTACTCATGGAAATGATTCGAAATTTGGTTGTCCAATGCTCGTCTTGCATTTTTATGGGCAATTATTTTCGGTTTTTCCTATTTAGGATAGATGAAAATCATTAGACCAATTTTTCAACACGATGTTCAGCAGATTTCATTTTCCTATAAATAAAAGAAGCTCTGTGACTCTATCACTTTTCTTTTTCATATCTATTTTTTATCATCGCAAACACACATGTATCCCTTAATCCATTTCCATCTACTGCTACACTACTATTTTCTAAAATTCCTTCTAATTTAAAGCCTAGCTTTTCAGGTATCGCTCTACTTTTCCGGTTTGTGGGGTCACAACGAATTTCTAACCTGTTTGCTTTCAGTTCAGAAAAAGCATAATCGATAATTCCTTTTACTGCCTCGGTCATATAGCCTTTCCCACTAAAGCGTGTATCAATCCAATATCCAATTTCAAACTGTGGTATTTCCCACTTAATCCGGTGCAATCCAGTAGAAGCAACAAATTCACCAGTCTCCCTTAAAAAGGCTAACAATCTTAAATCTTCTCTCTGTAAAAATTGAATATGTGCCCTTCTTATACTAGCTTCTACTTCCTCTCTCGTTTGTTCTTTTTGCACAAAAGCCATCCAAGATTTTAACTCCTGTATTGATGCTTGAATTGCTTCATAGACCGCTGCCCCGTCTCCAGGTTTAGGCATTCGAATAAATAATCTATCTGTATAAAATTCCGAGGGAAAATCAAGTAACAATGGATTCATTTTCACTACTCCTTAGTATTTTTTTATATATAATAATATTTATTCTAAATGTAAGCAACGACTTTTCTGATTTTAAATACAATTCCAATTCTTTAAATTATTCCCATGTAATGTAGATACACATCAGAAGATTCACAAAAAATACAAACCGTATTGCTCTCAATCCTTTTATTTCTACATATAATAAAGGTGTAGGATAGGAATGTAAGGAAAGGATTGATAAACATGAAACGTACTTACGACTATCATGCAACGAAAAAACAATTAGAACTAAAGAAACAGCAATTATGTAGACAGCTTACGAGTGTAAGACTAACAGAAGAAGAACGAAATCAAATAAAAATGGAAATCGATAACTACGATTACATTTTAAACTTAGTAGAAATGAATCATTATGAACGTGGAATTTCTCATTAAAAGCAGAGAACATCATTTCAAGTGATGTTCTTTTCCCTTTTTTATCATAAAAAAGCTTACAATGGGCAAAAAAACGTTCTAAAACAAAAAAAGACAACAATGTATATATTGTTGTTTTCAACTTACACAATCTTCTTTTTATCCGGTTTACTAGAAACTAAATAATGTTTCTCTGATATATATAAATCCCTTTTTAATATACGATTTAAATATGGTGCTAATTTTATGCCACATATAAGACGATCTTCATTGTCTTCTACAATAGGGAATGTTTCTTTCTCTGTTACATATTGATCTACTGCTTTTTGTACAAGATCAATCTCTTTTACAAGTTCTAAATTTTCATCTGTATGTTCAAACACCTCTAGCGTTTCCTTTGTAATAAGAAACTTATTTGTTGGAAAAGCTTGTAAATAAGGCTTTAATAAGTCATAATTCACTGTATAGTCATCATTAACTAATACTGTGTACACAATATTTGTATTAGTCTCTAAAAACTTTGCCATCGCTTGTTCTAGCTCGTCTTTTGTAATTGGCCTCTCCTCTTTTCCACTTTTGAAAAAGCGAAACATTGCATCGCCTCCTTTTTACTATATTATACCATAAAGAGAAAACTGAAAAATAAAAAAAACCTATTGAACGATTTTTTCAATAGGTTTTTTTGTGAGGGTAAATCATAATTTAATTACTATATCTTATTTTAAGAACGCACTCAACATCCAAACATGCTGTTCTAATGTTGTATGAATTGCTAATAACATGTCAGCAGATGTTTCATCTCCGGCTTGTTCTGCCACTTCCATACCTTCTTTTAACTCTTGAATAATAGCAGAAAAATCATTTACTAATACTTGTACCATTTCTTCCGCCGCTTCTTTACTTGTTCCTTCATGAACTGTTGATGTTTCTAAATATTCTTTCATTGTTGCTAACGGTTTTCCGCCTAATGCTAAAATACGTTCTGCCAATTCATCAATATATGTAGCAGCTTCTGTATAAAACTCTTCAAATTTCTCATGTAATGTAAAGAAGTGTGGTCCTGTCACATACCAGTGATAATTATGAAGTTTCACATATAATACATTCCAGTTTGCTACTTGTTTGTTCAATACTTCAACAACATTTGTTTTCGTACTCATCCAATCCACTCCTCTTACAATTTTAGAATTATTCTCTTTTAATAATCCTATTTTATTGTACCATACTTTTCCTTTCCTTCCAAATCATAAGCTTATATGTACTAAATTTTTAATAATTTTCATCAACCGGGTTCTCTTCACCCACTGATTATGAGCCCTCACCAATCAAGTTGTTACAGGCAACAAGGTTCCCCTCTCTGAATTTTGAGGCAGGAGTCTTATTGCCTAAAATTTATGTACTCTTTCTATCACTTCGCATGTCTAATTGTCCGAGCACTTACATATGCATAGTAATAAGATACGTTCATCATAGTAGAAAGAGGGATGACATGAATAATCAACAATGGCAAGTAGCAAAAAAGGTTGCTGCTACTTATATTGGAACTGTCGTCGGAGCCGGTTTTGCAACTGGAAGGGAGATTGTCGAGTTTTTTACCATCAATGGAATATATGGAACAATTGGAATATGCATAAGCGGATTTTTCTTTATTTGGCTAGGGACAAAAATGATGTTACTTTCTTCTCAAATTGGTGCATTTTCTGCACAAGAATTTAATAAATACTTATTTGGGGATGTATTTGGGAATGTTGTGAATACATTATTGCTACTTGTACTATTTGGAGTTACAAGTGTTATGCTATCAGGTGCAGGTGCCGTATTTGAAGAACAACTTCTTCTCCCAAGACAACTTGGTATTTTTATTACAGTAATCGCTTGCCTCATTATCGGCAGCCGCGGGCTACAAGGTGTTTTTGAGGTAAATACTCTAGTCGTACCAATTATGATGATTTTTATTATTGGACTTGCTATCACTACTTTGCTCCATGGTGCAACACCTATCTATAACGCGGTTCCTGCGGAAAATTGGAATATAAAATGGATTACAAGCCCTATTACATATGTTGCTCTCAACCTTTCACTCGCCCAAAGTGTTCTCGTACCATTAGCAAGTGAAGTAAAAGAGCGCAAAGCAATTATATGGGGGGGAATTCTAGGTGGAGCAGGACTTTGCTTTATCCTATTATGTAGTCATTTAGCCATTTTATCTGTTGAACAGTTTTATCAATACAATATTCCAATGGCAGAAGTTGTCCGACGCTTTAATGCAACTTTCCACTTTTTCTTCGTTCTCATTATTTTTGGTGAAGTATTTACGACTTTAGTCGGTAATATCTTTGGAATGACAAAACAAATGCAATCGATCACAGGATGGAAAAGCAATTATATTGTCTACTTTATTTTACTAATTAGCTACTCTTTCAGCTACATTGGGTACAGTGAACTTCTGCACATTTTGTATCCCATTATCGGGTGGGTTAGCATCATAATACTTCCAATTATTGCATGTAAACAACTTCAAAAAACAACATAGAAAGAAGTATCCTCAGGCGGATACTTCTTTTCATTCACAATCTTCACACACTTCCCAATACGGCCCCATCTCTATCGCTAAATATGGGTACAACTGCAGACGAATCATACGGCTTGGCATACGCTCTAATACAAATTGAATCGCATCTTTATCGTCTTCTATTTCTATTTTTACGATTGCTATTCGTTGCATTGTCGCTATAGAATTTCCATCTTTATATAAAGTCAGTCTTATTTCATTATGTTCATTAAAATATAATTCCACACTCATATGTGCTACTGCGATATCATTACCAATTAAATATTTTCCATTTTGTTCTTGAATTATATATTTCCAGCCACCTTTTTTCTCTTCTATTGGAGCAACTTGAAATAATCCAACTAAATCCTCGTATAGCATAAGATAACCCCTCTCTTACTAAACAACATGAGTATTATATTATACCCTTTCTATCTACTATATTCATTGTATCATATATCGACTCTATTCCTGCATTCATTTGCTTTGTGCAACGTTGTTCTCATGTGCAATAATATCCTCTTCCTCTACATTCACTCAGCCTGGAAGTAAGAGATCTGACTAAAATAAAACAGCAATATAAAAAGCAGGAATGTTCACATTCCTGCTTTTTGCTAAAATACTTTTCCTGTCGCCGCTAAAGCTAATACTGCAATCAAACTTGCAAACAATAAAGAAACAATAAAACTAATAATCGGTAACGTTTTCTTTTCATTTTTCTTAAATAACAATCTTATACTAAGAATAATATTTAGTGGTACGCCAATAAAATAAAAATACTTCATAATTCTCGCTATACTATTCGAACTATTAAAAAGTGTTCGAAATATAAACACTTCAACTAAAAAAATAAGAAAAAATGAAATACTAAACCAAAATGAAACATAGCTAAGCCAAGAATGTCTTTTCGTTCCCCAATACATTCCCATAATGTTCTCCTTTATATGTAGTCTACTTTATAATATTTATACAAGCATACAACAAATCCCTTTATCTTTCGACAAATAAAACAAAACTTTCATAGATATTTTTCTGATTTCACTGTCAGCCTTAACATGGAGAGTTCGATAAAGCGAAATTTTAATCCGTAAGGCTTTTCTTATTATGAGCCCTCACCAATCGGGCTATTGCTGCCTAAAATAGCGGATAAATAAAAAGGAGCTGTCTTTGTAACAGTTCAGTTACCTTAAGGCAGTCTCCTTGCGATTTATATCTTAAATTTTTCAATTAAGACTTGTAATTCTTCAGCCATTTGTGATAATGTTCCAGCAGCCGATCCGATTTCTTCCATAGAAGCTAATTGTTCTTCAGTGGATGCAGCAATATTTTGTGTACTTGTTGCATTATTTTGTGCTGTCCTTGCAATTTCACCAACCGAAATCGAAACTTCATTTGCGCCTTTTGACATTTCATTTGCCGTTTCTACCATACTTTCAATTTGCTTAGCAATTTCATTTGTAGAATGCAATATTTCTGCAAAGTTTTGTTTTGTCTCATTCGCAATTACAAGACCTAACTGAACTTCTTCATTGACATGATTCATTGATTTGACTGTCTTGCTCATATCTTCTTGTATTTCACTTACTAGCTTTCCAATTTCGTTTGATGACATGCTAGATTGCTCTGCAAGTTTCCTTACTTCATCTGCAACAATGGCAAATCCCTTGCCATGCTCCCCAGCTCGCGCAGCTTCAATAGCCGCATTTAACGCTAATAAATTTGTTTGATCAGCAATATTTTGTATCACTTCTAATATTTCACCAATTTGTTTTGATTTATCATTTAATAATTGAATCACAGCATCTGATTGAGAGACAGATTTTACTATCGAATTCATTTGATTTACTGTTTTTCCAACTAACTCCCCGCCATTCTCTGCTTTTTCACGAGTATACGAAGAAGAGTTGGCGATTGCCGATGAGCTATTTGCTACATGCTGAATCCCTTCTGTTACATTATGTAATAATACCGCACCGTTTTCAACGCTAGACGTTTGCTCTCTTGCCCCAGTCGAAACTTGCTCCATTGCCGTCGTAATCTGTTCTGTTGCCTCACTAGCCTGTCTGACACTTGCAGTCAATTCTTCAGATGCTGCGGCAACGTGTCCTGCTGAAGTATTAATTCGACTAATTAGTGTACGCAATGATTGTGTCATGTTATTAAAAGCTTTTGCCAGTTGACCAATTTCATCTTGCGAATACATTTCAATCGTTTGTGTTAAGTCTCCCTCACTAATTTCATGTGCAGTAGTTACTAACCTTTTTAAAGGTTTTGTGATAGAAAGGGTTACAAAATAAATGATTGTACCTCCTAAAAGTAAGGAAATTACCATAATAAGTAACGCATTATAAAATACAGGTTGAGCCGCTTCAATGATTTCACTGCTATACATTATTCCACCAATTTTCCAACCCGTTTTTAAATTTGTAGCAAATACCATTTTCTTGTCACTATTTCCATAAGAGTAAGTAAACATACCATGGTTTTCTTGATACAGTCGTTTTGCCCAAGAGTCCGCAGCTTTTTCACCTGATTTCTCCTCTGGATGAGCGATGATTTTTTGATTGCGATCTAAAATAAAAGCATATCCTTTTTTTCCGATATTAATTAATTTTGATGTTTTCAATAAATTGTCAAGACTTAAATCTAAAGCAACAACGCCATTTTTATCATCCGTTTGTTTTGCGATTGTTACTACAATATGACCATTTCCCTTTGCTTTATATGGCTCGGTTATAATTATGCCACCATTTTTACTGATTGCATCCTTATACCAAGGGCGCGTTGTCGGATCATAGTCTGCCGGCATTTGTACATCCGGTTCCTGTACAAACGTCTTGTCGTTTCCTGCAATATATATCTCTTCAACCTCCGGATTTAGCAATATATATTGAGATAACATTTTCTTTAATTCATCATGATTTTCTCCTGCATACAAGTCACTTTTCATGATTCTTGCAAAATTATTTACATCATTAAATTTTTCTTCGATTACTTGATTAATAAGATTGTCTAATATTTGAATATTTTCATTTGCGCTATTCATAATTTGCGATTCAAAGTTTTTCTTCGCAGTTTGATATGATATCCCACCAATAATTGAAATAGCAACAATTAATATAATAAAAAATGAAATCATTATTTTTTTTGCTACTTTCATATTTTGAAACCATCTTATAAACTGATTCATAATATCCTCCTTTATTATGTGAATATTTAAACTTTAAGATTAAAAACAAAAAAACAAATCATCTGATCACTATCCTTATGACACATGCAAACACTTTGTAAAGTTTAAACAAATAATTTCTTTTTGTCCATATATAAGGATAATTATTATTATAAATTTTACAATCAAAAAAACCAAAAGGATTTCCTTTGTTTTTTATGTAGCTTTCATTATCTTTATTATATGTATGTCTTTTTAAAAAGCCGCTTCAATTCACGTCATTTTCTGATACAAATTAAAAATAGTTGTAATGAAAAATGAATTCGTATAATAAATTGTTCATTACAACTAAACAAATGTATAATCAAAACAAATTTTCTCAATATACTTATATAAAATTGAAAAAGGTATCCGCATATAAAAAACGAATCTTATTCACTAAAAGGAGTGGATTTGATGGAAATGTATCAATGGCTAATTGCTGTTCTCATTGGTGGCATAACTGGCTTCGTTTCCCATCTAATCAATAACCAAGGTAAGTTATTGCTTCCACGCCGTTTAAAAACCTTTTTTCATCTTGGATTTTTCACTGATATATTAGCCGGCAGTCTTGCTGCGCTTCTTGGACTTGTATTATTTGATGCAACTACAATAAAAGAAATTATTAAAGTAGCCATTGTCACTGCTATTTCAGGACAAACCTTTTTGCTTCATCAAGCACTAGGTGGGGAACAGGCAAAGAATATGCAAATTAGTAAAGCTGACGAGAAAATTCAAGAAATTGACAAATTATTACGACGATAATCTATACTTCCGCTAAAAATTACTGTTATAATATTTATAAACTGAACTGTCTGTCAGAAGAAAGGGTGTTTCTTATGCCAAAAAAGAAAATAGAGGATTTCTTAACAGACTCCGAAAAAGAGGAACTAATAGAAAACTATAAATGTTTACGAGAAGCTCGTACAAAACGCGAAGCTAATCATTTTGGCGAAGTAGTAAATCACCTATTAAATAAAGCAAAAAAACGAATTATTGAAGACGCAGGAATTCCTGATGAAAATGCTGCAACTATTCAAACAAAGCGAAAAGCGCTGTTTTAACATTTTGTTAAAACAGCGCTTTTTATTTTGTTTACATAATATAATTATTGTTTATTATAATGTAACTTTTTGTTTTTCATTCTCTTCTTTTACTAAATCTATCAATCCATTCCCTTCGGATGTTCGCTCATATCCCAATGGAACTGTGCGTTTAATAAGCTGTGCATAAATTTCCGGTTCTGACAGCCTTCTTCCATATTCTCTTTCACATTGCTTAATTAGAAGTGCTAATGCTCCGGAAATATGTGGGGTCGCCATAGATGTCCCGCTCAATACAGCATACTTTCCTCCTGGATACGTAGAAAGAATGTCTTCACCTGGTGCTACTAAGTCAATTTCTTGATTCGAATTACTGAAGCAAGCTAACTTTCTTTCTAAATTCACTGCTCCTACTTCAATTACTTCTGAATAAGCACCTGGAAAATCCAATTCTTCTGTTCTGTCATTGCAATCACCACTATTTCCAGCGGCACATACAACTAGCACGTCTTGCTTGACAGCCTTTTGAATCACTTCATGTAATTCTGGTACATCTTCTGGTCCACCAAGTGACATGGAAATAATTCTTACTCGTTCTTGATTTGGTCCTCTCCAGCTTATAGCATAGTCAATCGCATCGATAATATGTTGATAGTTTCCTGATCCGTCCCCTGCCAATACTTTTAATACTAATAATTTAGCCAGTGGTGCAACGCCTAAAACTCCAATATCATTTTCTGTTGCTGCGATTGTTCCAGCAACATGCGTACCATGCCCATTATTATCAAGATAATTATTTGGATCATTTCCATAATCCTCTGTAAAGTTTCTTCCGCCAATAATTCTATCCTTTAAGTCTACATGGTTGACATCACAGCCTGTATCTAATACTGCTACAACAATATCGTTTCCCTTTTCACTCTTTTCCCAAATCTCAGGAGCGTGAATCAGTTGTACACCTGGTGGAATTTCGTTTGCTTGTTCCACCACCCTGTTTACTGTAAACGGAATTAATCGAATTCCTTTTTGCTTATTCGCTGTACTACTGCTCATCTGAATCCCTCCTAAAAGAGTATGATGTCCCTAGCAAATATGCGTACACTTATAGATGAAAATTCTTGTTTCTATTTCAAAATTCCTGCTTCAAAATATTTCTCAATTACAAAATAACTACTACTTTATCTTTTGCGGCCATAAGCTCCATTTCTTTAAGATAAGCATAATTGCCGGAACAAGTAGTGTCCGCACAAGAAATGTATCAACAATAACTCCAAGTGCCACAACAAATCCAAACATAAATAGTTCTAATAATGGCTGGGTCGTTAATACCGCAAACGTTGCTGCTAATATGATACCAGCAGAAGAAATAACACCGCCTGTTGCAGTTAATCCATTCTCAATTGCAACCTGCAGAGGATGTTTCGCAGTTTCTTCTTTAATACGAGAAACGAGCATAATATTATAATCCACTCCAAGTGCCACAAGGAATACAAACGTATATAGTGGAATGCGATAACTCATGTCCTTGTATCCAAATATATGTTCAAACAGAAACATACTAAGGCCTAATGCCGCACAATATGAGAGTAGAATCGTTCCAATCATATAGATTGGCGCAATCCATGATTTTGTTTGTATACCTAACAAAATCAATATCAATATAGATATGAGTACAACAATGCATGTTGTATCGTGATTATTAATCTGGTACAAATCAGCTTGCTTCGCCGTTTCACCAGAAAAGTAAACATGCCCATTCTTCACAAATTCATTTTCCTTCTGTTGCAGAAATTGAATGGTATCCATAGCCTGTAGTGAATACGGTTGATCTTTTAAAATCAGTTGCACTTTCGCTGCTTTTCCATCTTTAGACCGCAATTGATTGGTATTCTTTTGAATCGCCTCAAGAGAAGGATTCACCCTTTCTATCCCTTTTTGTACCGCTAATTTTCCTACAAACTGTACAATTTCCTCATCGGTTACCTTTTCTTCCTTCGCCATTACAACCGTAATAGGAGCTAACTGACCAGGAGAATATTTCTGTTCAATTAACTCATATCCTTGTCTTGATTGTAAATTTTCCGGAAAAGACTTTAATAAGTTAAAAGAGTACTGAATTTGAAATAGATTCAGTGAACATATGACTAGAAAAATAGCAACTGCTCCTCCAACTATATACGGCTTTCTTACTACAATATGGCTCACTTTTCTCCAAATGACATGTTTTTCTTGCCGCTGTCCAACCTTTGGTATAAAAGGCCAAAACGCTTTTCTACCAAATAGTGCAAATAAGGCAGGAAGCAATGTAATTCCCCCTAAAATAATGACAACAAGCGCAACAGAAAATAGTGGTGCAAAGTTACGGTAACCGTTATATACTGCAAAAAAGAGCATGAACATGGAAGCAAGCACGGTACTTCCACTAAAGAAGATTGGTTCCCCTACTTTTCGCATCGCCTGTTTCATACTTTCATATTTATCTTCTCGTTTTTGCAATTCTTCCTTATAACGTGCAAAAATAAATAGAGCATAATCTGTTAATGCTGCAAATAATAAGATTGACATAATAGACAATGATTGCGATTTAATTTCAAGTCCCCATTTACCAAATAAACCGAGACTTCGGTCAATCATTTGGTATACAATAATTGCTGCAATCAGCGGAATAATCGCTAAAAGAGGAGAACGGTAAATTACAATTAATAAGATAAAAATTAATCCAATTGTTGAGAACAGCAGGACAAGATCAGCATTTTTAAAAATTTCTAATGTATCCGCAGCAATCCCCGCAGGTCCTGTTATTTTAGCTTCCATATTAGTAGGAAGTTCCTGCTTTAATACATTTTTCATTTCTTTTACTGTATTATGAATCTCTTCTACTTCTAAATTACTTGTCATCGTTACCGGAAGAATAAAACTTGTTTTATCCTCAGATACAAAGCCGTTCAACATTTGAACTGGCATTTCACTAACCGGAATTATTTTTTCAACATGTTCGATTTTTTTAGCCTGTAATTGCTTTGTCACCTCTTGAATACTATGTAACTGTTCTTCTTTCATTTCTTCTTTTTGATGAAAAATAATAATAGCTGGTAATCCTTTATCATTTGGAAAATATTTTTCTACTTGTTTTTCAGCTTGTATAGATGCTGCACTTTCAGGAATCCCATCACCACTCACATTGTTTGCATATTTCTTTGCTGGTTTTGAAATTCCTGTTAAGACAAGCATAGCTACAATCCACGATATAACAATTACTTTGGCACCTTTTTTACTACTTGCAAAGTCTGTTATACGCTGTAACCATTTCCACATACAACCCCTCCTTACCCTATATTTAATAAAGTAAATTAACAACTTTATTAAATATACATATTACTTTCTTACAAACAAATAAAGTGTAAGACAAATATATATATAAAACAAGATTGTTCACAAATATGACAAATACTATTTGTATATAAAGATAAATGATTTTTAAAACAAAAAAAGTATCCAGTCATACTTTGAAGCATCCTGGATCTTTCACCAAAATAATGAAATTGGTATCAATCCTTACATAAAAAACTCCTAACATCATCTGTTAAGAGTTTTTACTGAGCAAATTTTGAACAGTGAAGTTTTCATCGCTTCCTTATCGAACTTCTAGATTGAATATTCAATAAAAACGAAAGCTATTACCTCATTCTTAATCTTTCTTTCAATTGCTTTATATAACGAAAGCGTATCATCACAAAATATATCATTTGAATTCCTACAAATATACTTAAGACGATCGCATTTTCTTTTAGCAAAGAATAGTCAAACATTTGCCCTAAAGCCGTTAATGCAACACCGCCATGTAACGCTGCTACACCAATTGGAACAAAGAATAATAAAGCCAATCGAATTGTGACGACTTGAGATAACTCTCTACTCGTTAACCCTATTTTCCGAATGGATTCAAATAAACGATAATCATCATCTAGGTCAGAGAATAGTCGAAAATATAGAAAACTACCTGCACAAACAAAGAATACAATTCCAATAAAAAATCCGACAAACAAAATTGGACCTGCAAATTGTAATGCTTGCTTGCTCTGATACGCTGCGGCATAAAACTGTGAATGCTCTTGGTACTGCTTTATATGCTCCATTATTTCTTTGCCCGCTTCAAATTCATTTTTCGTTTCTTTTGTTTCATACATATAATCTTTCATTTCTTTAAATCCACTTTGTAATGCATTATATTGCGCATCTGAAATGACATAGACATCACGAAGAAGTACTTTACTAAGAGTAGATGTCTTCACTTTTTTTACTGTCAATACTTGTTCTTCATTCGATAATTGTATCGTTTTTCTTTCTTTTTTTGGTGGTCCTGGCATTTCATTTGATAAGAAAAGTGCTGTATTTTGCTTGAAAGCAACTTCCTGTTCACCTGTCAGTTTCGCATACACCTTATAATCAGATTTTTTTATAAAGGACGCTCTGCGCATCGATTGATCTTCACTTCGTTTCGATGCTATCATGATTTTGCTAGTAGGTATATTATATTTTTTTAATGTTTTCTCAATCAATTGTATATGCTCTGTTTCATTTTCGTTTCCTGTTCCAGAATGATATTGAAAGGCAATTGGTTTCTCCATCATTTCTCTAGTCATAGAAGTAAAACCAACTAAAGTACCAATCGCTGAGAAAGCTACAGTTGAAATAATTGTAACAATAAAAAACATGCGGGCATTATCTCTCATCCGATATGCTAAATCTGAAAGCGTTATGATGTTTGTTCGCCTCCAGTATAAACGTTTGTTCTTCTTACATCTTCGGATCATGAATACGCTCAACTGCTTATACATGAAATAAGTACCAATTGTAACAACCGTCGTAACAGGAACTAACATAATAAAAACCATAGCTCCATGTGAAGATAACGCCCCTATATATCCTACACTAAGTAACAATACGGCTAAAAATGAAGCAATTATAGATATTTTCGGTTCGGGTTTCGCTTTTACCGAACCTCTAAATAACTTCATAATTTGATTTTTACGAATCAACCCAGCACTAAAAAATGAAATAATAATAAATAAAATGAAAAACATCAAACTTGTTACACCAATAGCCTTTATTGGTACATAATATGACAAGGACAAGTCTAACTGAAGTAATAGCGGTGCTACGAAAATAAGCAAACCTGAAAATAACATTCCGCAAAGAATACCGGTAATAATCGCTGCAATCCCAAGCATAACATTTTCAAAAAAGATAAGTCGTCTTAATTCAAACTTCGTCATGCCGAGCATCATCAATATCCCTAATTCCCGTTTTCTCGTTTTCAAAAACATGCCCATAGAATACAAGATAAAGAAAAATGTAAAAACATAAATAATAAATTGTGCAAATGACATACTGAAAAATACATATTGTCCTAATTGGCTAGCGCTTAGTACAGGGTGAAATGCAAAAAATGAATAAACAAAAAAAGCCATAATAGCAAATGCACTACTTAAAAAATAAGCCGAGTAGATCCTTCTATTACGCGTTACATTTCGAAATGCTAATTCCCTAATGCTCATCTTATTTCTCCGCCCTTTCGATTACTATACTGCTATCATACATAAAGCAAAGAATTGGATTCCATCGATTCAAATGACAAAAACATTACATTCTTGAAAGGTTACAGAAAAATTGATTAAATCAAAGAGTTTATTTATAATAGCTACATTCCTATTCATACATTGTCCTATTGTATATTCGACCGTTTTACGAAATAATAAGAGTGGAGACATATGAATTGAATGTATACATAACAATTTATCGCTCATAGGAGGATATATCATGACTTTACAAGAGCAAATTATGAAAACATTACATGTTCAATCTGTAATTGATCCAAAAACAGAAATTCGAAAACGAATTGATTTCTTAAAAGATTATTTGAGAAAAACAGGTGCAAAAGGGTTCGTACTTGGTATTAGTGGTGGTCAAGATTCAACATTAGCAGGTCGCTTAGCACAGCTTGCAGTAGAAGAAATTCGTAACGAAGGAGGCAGTGCAAAGTTTATCGCTGTACGCCTTCCGTATAAAGTCCAAAAAGATGAAGATGATGCACAACTTGCTCTTCAATTTATTAAACCAGATCACTCTGTTTCTTTTGATATCGCTCCAGCTGTTGATGCATTTTCAAATCAATATAAAGACTTATTAGGCGAATCACTAACAGACTTTAATAAAGGCAATGTAAAAGCTCGCGTCCGTATGGTGACACAATATGCAATTGGTGGTCAACAAGGTTTACTTGTCATTGGAACAGATCATGCAGCCGAGGCTGTTACTGGCTTCTTTACAAAATATGGTGACGGAGGAGCGGATCTTTTACCACTAACAGGCTTAACAAAACGTCAAGGTCGTGCTTTATTACAAGAATTAGGTTCTGACAAACGACTTTACTTAAAAATGCCAACAGCAGACTTATTAGATGAAAAACCAGGTCAAGCTGATGAAACAGAATTAGGAATTACGTATGATCAACTGGATGATTACTTAGAGGGAAAAGCAGTTCCTCAAGATGTAGCAAAAAAAATTGAAAAGCGTTATCTTGCAAGCGAACATAAAAGACAAGTACCTGCATCTATGTTTGATGATTGGTGGAAATAAGTATCCTAAAAAACGAAGCTACTATGATGTAGCTTCGTTTTTTATCGAAATGCTCCTATTTTCTTTTCTAAAAGATTATGTTGTTGATGCAATAATAGAAAGAACTGTAAATGTATTGATCATACGTTCTTCTTCACTCACTTTTCGAATCATTTTACAACACACATAAGTGAAACTTTAATCAGTGGCGCTGTTACGGGCTGTGAGGTTCCCGCCTATCTCCCTTACTTTTCTCCGAATCTTGAGATGGTAGACTTACTCCCCCTTAATAACGGAATAAAAAGAACACCTTTTTAGGTGCTCTTCTTTCATTAATATGTAAATGTAATTGTCGCTAATGAATATCCTGCCATCGCACTATATGGCGCAACTTGATAAGAAACGTGCTTTGCACCTTTCGGCCAGGAAATTTCATTTAATGCTCGGTTAATATCTTGCATTGTTCCATCCATTGATTGTTTATAACGTAGTTCTACTTTTTGAGGCTTCGCTGCAAATTCTTTCTGTAATTTTTGCTTTAATTCATTATAATTATTAGCGCCGTATTGTGTAGATAAATACACTAAATTCGTATCTTTTAGCATTTGGTTATATACAGCCGTTTTTGCACTACCTGCTTTTATTTTATTTATTAATTCATCATAGTAATTTGTAGTTGCTTCTGGATACTTGCTACGGTCCCATTCATGATCTTTGCTCATTTGCTCATCTGTCATATTGTAATATGAGTATGTTACACGCCCTGCTTTATCAGGAACTGGATCATCAAACGTAGTATCTAAATGATACCATTTCCCCTCAATCTTTACTAAATTCCAGGCATGAGCTTGTCCGTTTCCTTTACCAGTGACAAAACGTGTTTGAATCCCTGCTTGCTGCATCAATTGATATGTTAATAGTGTGTATCCTTGGCAAACAGCAGAACGATTTGCTAAAGCTTCATATGCTGTATATGCTTGATAAGAAGTATCATAAGAAACATGTTTCACCACATAATCATGAATCGCTTTCACCTTTTCATGTTCATCCATGCCAGCCTTAATAATTGTGTTAACAATTGCTTTTGCTTGCGCCTTTACATATTGTGTTTGTTCCTTTGACTCACGATAAGAGATATGTAATGTAAACGTATAATTTCCTGGTAATCCACGTATAGAATATCTTGTACTTGCAATATTGTATTTTATATACTCATCTGCATCTACTATTTTATTATATTCTTGATAAAGCATATTCATTACAGATCGAGCATCGCTTTCTTTCGTATTATATTTTAATGT
This sequence comes from Bacillus cytotoxicus NVH 391-98, assembly GCF_000017425.1. GTDB lineage: Bacteria > Bacillota > Bacilli > Bacillales > Bacillaceae_G > Bacillus_A > Bacillus_A cytotoxicus. Next base: position 1,616,451 of record NC_009674.1, on the reverse strand, counting down.
AATATTTTCTTCTCGATTATTAATCTTCTGTTTTAACTCTCGTTTAAAATCTTCCAACAACTTGGCCTCTGTTGATGGAGCCACAATTGATTGATTTGATGCTGCATAAGATATCGAAGGGACTTGTAAACCACCAATCATAATTGTTGAGCAAAGTGCAGCAGCTGTTATATATTTGTTTGTCTTTTTCATTCTTGTTAATCCTCCTTATGTAAAAATATACAACAAAGCTTTCATATATTTATAGAGTATACAATAGTTTGTGAAAAATAAAATATGAGATTATGCATATTTATTAATTGCCATTTTAATATTATTAAAGAGAGTTTCCTCAATATTTCATGAAAATAAAAAAAACAATAGCATAACAAAGTAAACTACTGCTTCTTTTAACTAACATGTTTGTAATATGCAACACGCATTTTCAAAACGACGATGTTTTAAGTCTTCATTTCCAATCAGAAATAAAGCATTCTTAAATCTCCCCACATCATATTACAATTGTTATAATCTGAATCTACTTGGAATAAAAGGACCATATCATGCCGGTTTATCCCAATATACTCTCCAGCTTCTTGAAAGACATCATTTTGTACAGAAAAAGGTTCCCCAAACACTTGATGATTATCATCATGATCTGGAATTAATTCTTCAAATAGCTGTAAAAATCGATCGGAATCCTCTTCATCTTCAGTAAATAACTCAGGTAGCTTATAGGTCGATTCAAATGATATTTCACATTGTGTAAATCCCTCTTCTATATGCTCCGTTCTTTTCAGTTGATCAACTGAAACATCATAATAAAGGACACGTCCAGCTCCTTGGAAATCTCCCTCTTCCTTAAAATGACTTTCATAACAAAAGAAATAGAGCATTCCTGTTCGAGGTAAATTATGCTTGAAATCTATATTTTTTAAATCTGCTACGTCAACTAACTCACCACTTATCGTTGGGCTATGCCCTTCACACGATTGAAGTAGGAGATATCCTTGCCGAATACAAATGAAACTGCGCAATAAATTGCAACAGCTCTCCTTTATAAATTGGATATTCGAATGATACAGGCCCATCTGGAACTTCTCCCATTTTAGACTGTTCAATTTCCAACTTATCTTTTTATCTCAGTACTACTTTTATACAAGGAAATATCATATCCATTAATTCCTGTTTTAAATGTGTTAAATCATACTTTTCCATTAATGATTCAATTTGGGGCTTCATAAATTCTCCCTCAGTCATGTACTCATCCGTATCATAGCATATATATCGTAGTAAATTCATCTTCAAAAATAACATGTCATAAAAAACGGGCTTGCCTCCTATACGCGAACAAGTTTTACAAAGCATAGTATACAGTGTTCCTACAAACACGATACCTCATCATTTCTCTAAGAAACGTTCTATTTATTTTGATTTTTAAAAGGAGGCTTTCCACATGGGTTACGGATATGGCGGTGGCTATGGTTGCGGATATGGCGGCTTCGCTTTATTAATCGTTTTATTTATCCTTCTAATCATTATTGGAGCTAGCTGTTGGGGCGGCTTCGTTGGTTGCTAAGTAATTTGCAAAAACTATTGTAAAAAAGCACGTGATCTACGTGCTTTTTTGCTACCCCAAATCTTTACATGGAAAGGAATTATTTTTTCATGAAAATTGATGGTGTGTTTGAAGGTGGAGGAGTTCGTGGAATCGCACATGTAGGTGCCATTTGCGCATTGAATGAGCGCGGCTACTCTTTCGAACGTGTTGCTGGTACATCAGCAGGTGCCATTATCGCCGCTCTACTAGCAGCTGGTTACTCCTGTACAGAATTAAAAGATATAATAAGTACTTTAGATTATTATCAATTTACAAAAAAAAACGTTACTTGATAAAATCCCAGTAATCGGAAAAGGATTAAGTGCATGGACTCGATTAGGAGTTTACTCCAATATTTTTTTAGAAGAATGGTTAGACGATTTATTACGTAAAAAAGGGATTTATTTTTTTAGTGATTTACCTAATCTGAAAAACTTAAAGATTATCGCTTCAGATATAAGCAACGGGAAAATGGTTATCTTTCCTGACGATCTACCAAACTATGGTTTTCCAAATTATCGTTTTTCGATTGCGAAAGCGGTTAGAATGAGCGGAACCATTCCCTTCTTTTTCGAGCCCATAAAGTGGAAAACACCAAAGTGGAAACAACCTTGTTACATGGTGGATGGCGGAATCTTAAGCAATTATCCGATTTGGATTTTCGATTCGCCAACGCTGCCTCGCTGGCCTACCTTTGGATTTCACTTTGTAAAAGATGAAATTCAAGCAGAACCCGTTCTTTACAAAGAACCCCTTTCAATGTTTAAAGGATTATTTAAAACAATGATGCAGGCGCATGATTTACGCCATTTAGATAAAGAAGCAAAGGCAAGAACAATTAAAATTCCAACCGGTACGATTACAAGTACCAACTTTCAATTAACTACCGCTGAAAAAGGTTGGCTGTATCAATCTGGATTCGATGCTGCTACTACGTTTTTACAAACTTGGAACTTTAAAAGATATATTAACCAATATCGAAGTGGAAATCAAAAAAGAAAAACATATCATTCACAAAACAAATTAGATTTATAATCTTTGTTCATTTCAATAAGCCTAATACATACTCATTATATTAGGCTTATTTACAATTAAATATTTTTTCAATGAAGCACCCTGTTATCACTTCTGAATTAAGGATATTCCAATCCTTCTGCCTCTTTAGCTGAAATTACTACATACCGCTCTCCTGTTCTCAATCCTAATAGCTCTGCCTTTTCAATTGCTTCTTGCTTTGTCTCTGCATAAGCTGCTAAATATTTCGTCCCGGCAATTACTTGACAAATAACAAATTGTTTCATACTTTCCTCCTTTTTTCATTTTACTTCTTGTTGCTGTACAAGAAGGATCTACTCTATACTGCCGCCCTTCTCTTGGCTAACAACATCCCTTTATATCTTTTATTGTATATGGGATAGATTATCTAGAAAAGTAGAAACCTAAAAGAGTTACATAACAAATAAGCAATTTCCTAAAAAAATAAATATTTTTCGCTATGTAATCTACATACCATTTTGCCTACAATCGGTATGATAGGAGCAAACTCCATTCAATATGAAGGGACATAAATGTAGATTTTCCATTTTTATTTATTGGGTTTGGTTTATCGGGCTCGCTCTTGCGGGGAGACCATTGAAACGAATGGATTCATTAGGAAAAATAAAGTTTCGAGAATTATTATATGGGGCATTTCTCTTTATATGGTAAAACAACTCATCTTTTCGCTACTTCTAAACAGACATCGAGAATGATTATCATCCCTATTTAGAAGCCCTGATAAAAATTTTCATTCTATCAGGGCTTCTATACCTTTATTTACTTTTAACATACATAACAAAAGAAATTGGATAACCATTTAGCATTACTCCTATTCTGCCAATTCTTATACGAAGATATCCGTACTATTTAATGGAATTTGTATGTCTTACATCAAAAAAGAAAGGAAGATTTCTTCCTTTCTCCTTTTACGCTCCACTTTTAGCGATTGTATCCTCCACCAAGTTGCTGTTCTGCCATCGCTACAAGACGTTTTGTAATTTCACCACCTACAGAACCATTTGCACGTGAAGACGTATCAGCTCCAAGTTGTACACCAAATTCTTGTGCAATTTCATATTTCATTTGATCAAGAGCTGCTTGAGCTCCATTTGAAGCGAATTGATTAGAATTACGATTTCTAGCCATTGTCGTCACCTCCTTTATATATTAAAATGCAAAGAATCATGTTTTTTTATTCACCTTATTTTCAACATTTTTTACCATTGAGAATCAATTCATGTACAAACATAAAAATTTGAACTACATACAATTAAAATGTTAAAAATAGATTTTCTTACAACAGAGTTAAATTTTCATACAGATCTCTAATATCCCTCCAACAATATGCCGTCTCTTCTACACCCCTTTTCTCTATCATTTTTGTATCTACTCGCTCTGGCTCGAATTTTTCATAAAAAAGTTTTGAAGGATTATTTGACACAACCCACACCAGTACGGAATGGATATCATATTTAATGAATTCGGAAATCATCATTTGAAATAATCGTTGTCCAATTTTATATCCTTGATATTCTTTTATTAAATAAACCGCATATAATTCACCATCACAACTATAATTTCCAGTTCTTTCCCCACCCTCATCAATGAATCCTACAATTTCCCCGTCTGTTGTTTCTGCAACATATCGATATTGTTTAGAAATATTTTGTTTAAAAATATTTTCCCACTGTTTTTCTCGACGCCTATATGTCATATTCTCTAAAATCTCCTTAGGTAACAATCCACTATATGTTGTTCTCCAACTATCAACGTGTACTTTTGCGATACTAGGAATATCTTCTTTTCGTGCTATTCTAATCTTTATTTGCATTTCTTTTCCACCTTTTGTACTTATAACGATTTAGTCTATAAAAAATAAATGATTGTAAGCTCCATCCATTTTTCTATATCATTTATTTTCGACAATGACTCTTAACAATCCTATGTATACAACTTCTTTCGTTTTCTCTGAACATTAAATGAAGATCTTATCAACCGGTAACGAGGTACAAAAATTGTCCCAAATAAAAAAAGGATGATATTCGTCACCCTTCTTTGCTCTTCTTATCTACTTTCCACTTCAACTGAAACGATATGATCAATTTCTTTTAAAGTACTATATAACTCTGTTATATATAAATCCTCCGGTACCAATATCACCATCTCTAATTTTTGTGATGTACCATTCTCAATGTCTTTTATTTTAACTCGTTTCACTTGCATATTTAAATTTTTTATTTGCTTAAAAATTCCATCTAACTCTCTGTGCTCATTTACAATAATTCTTATAGATAAATCTTTTTGTCTTAACGAATAAGGACCAGCAATTTTAATAAGTTGAGGCATTACATTAATTGCTAATATAATTAAAACCATAGCTACTGTCGCTTGTATATAAAAACCAGCCCCAATTGCGATCCCTAAAGCTGACGCTGCCCATACCATAGAGGCTGTAGTTAATCCAGAGATTACATCATTATTTCTGCGTAAAATGACCCCTGCCCCTAAAAAACCAACACCACTTACAATTTGAGCTGCTAAGCGCATTGGATCCATATTAGTATGCCCTGGCGAAGAATATACATTTACTGATTCAATCGAAACCATTGTAATTAAACAACTTGCTACCGAAATAACCATACTTGTTTTTACACCAAGCGGCTTATTCTTAAGCTGCCTATCAACTCCAATAAATAAACCTAAAAAAAGCGCTAAGCCTAATTTCAGTAAAAATTCATATGACATATTTCATTCTCCTTACTTATATGATGCTCATCATTTTATATGTTAAACATCATCTTTCTCTAAAGAATAAACTATAACTCTTTTATAGTATGGATTCCAGTCTTTTCTATAAAGAAAACGAAAAAAGTCGAAAAAATATGTATATATTTTTTCGACTTTTTTCATTATTTATCTTTCTTTCCTTCTTTTATCTTAATATTGGCATTTTTATAAAAGGCTACTTTTCCTTCATTATATTCTTTTGTATATTGGTTAAATTTCTCTCTCTCTTTTTGAATTTCTTCGCTCAATGTATTAAAAGCCTTTACTTTTTCGCCAATTTCTTTTAATTTTGTTTCTTTTACTTTCAATTTCTCATATAATTCTTTTTCAATTGTCAATGCCTGCTTATAACTTTCATTCATCTTTTTGAAAGATTCATAACGATTTTTATAAGCTTCATTTACTTTCTTTGCCTGTTTTTGAATTTTTTTATCTTCAATTTTATCTGCATAATCTGGAACAGATTTTATCTCTTTTTGCGCTTTTTCAAGCAAATCTTTTTCATTTGTAATTATTTTCTCTCGTTCATCTACATTTGCAACCGCTTGGTCAATTTTTTGAATAACCGCTTCATTATGCTCTTTTCCTTCTTTCATAATTTGAGCATATAATTCTTGGTCTTGCTTCTCTAACTTTTCTAATTTTTTCACATCATCAGAAAGCATCTTTTCTTGCTTTGCTGCGTTTTCAAAGGCAACAAAAATGTTTTCTTCTGGCTTCTCACCAAAACAACCAGATAATAATCCTACTGATAATGCTCCAACAAGTGCTACTTTTCTATAAATCACTTTCCATTCCTCCATCAAATACGGTTATCATGCCAAAAATTCACCGGGAAGTGATTTTCTTCATGATACGCTTCAAATTCATACCCTTTTTCTTTTAGTCCTTTTATAATTGCTGGAACAGCTGCAACAGATTGCGGATGAATATCGTGCATTAAAATCACTTCTTGATCATTTGTTGCACCAGCAAGTACATTTTGCGCAATTTTAGCTGCTGCTGCATCGACTGGCATCTTGTTGTATTTCCAGTCTAAAGAATCAATTGTCCAATCCCATACTTTTAAGTCAGCTTCAACCACTTTGTTACGAAGCGCTTCATTTAGCCCTGGCATTGATCCATACGGTGGACGTGTTAATTTAGGATATTGTCCAATAATATCTGCTATTAATCTTTGATTCTCTTTCATTTCCTTTACGTATTCACCATTTGTATATAACTTTTTAAAGTTATGTGTCATGCTATGCATACCTACATAATGACCTTCTTCCTTTTCACGCTTTACTAAATCAGGATATTGTTTTACATTTGCACCAATTAAGAAAAATGTAGCTTTCGCATCATTTTGTTTCAAAATCTTTAACAACTCTGCTGTATATTTTCCTGGTCCATCATCGAAAGTAAGATATGCAACCTTTCTCACTTGACCATTAAATTTACTTGGCGCTGTTTTTTTTAGTTCAACTTTTCCTTGTTCGCTTGCTAGCTGCACCGGGTTCTCTTGCTTAGCTACAGTTGTCGCTGGCGAAGTAATCGATTGAAACATAAAATAGCCGACCGCAATTGCAATAATCGCTACCATTACTACGACAATACGTTTTACTTTTAAAGCATTATCCATTCTATCATTCCTTCTCTCTATTAATTTTATATATAAATTACCAAATGTAATTATACACGTATTCATTTGATTGTAACGATAAAAAGACAAATATAGAATAAATTTTAACGAAATTGTTATACCGATTTCTTTTTACTCTCAACATATTATACCTATAAATCTACAATTCTTCATAATCACTCATTAGACTTTCACGTAAAACACAACTCGCATCTACCTTTCTTGTTTCTCTCTGAATCCTAAGGAAGAGTGTAAACTGTTATTAATCTGATACAAAAAAGGATGGCAAATACCACCCTTTTCATCTAATTTTGAGTTAATTTGATGCAATGCCTAGGTGTTCATTTAATGTTTTCGAAATCTCTTTTACATTTTTCTCATTTGGCATATAATAATAAATTCCACGAATACGTTTATCTGTCCCTTCTACTTGTATTTTGTCCATTTGCCAATCGGATTCAGCCATATTTTTTGCAATCGAAAGCATATCATCAAATGTTAAATTCGTTTTCATACCATTATCAATTGCAGTTAATAATGAACTCATTTTACTAATAGATTGAGCTGAAAACGCTTTTTTCGCAATAGCTTCAATGACAAGTTGTTGTCTTTGCCCACGCATTGCATCACTATCAATTTTACGTGTTCTCGCTAATGCGAGAGCTTGTTCTCCATTTAAATGTTGATACCCTTTTTCTAAATGAATCATACCTGCTTGGTCTTTACTGTCTTGTTCTGTAAACGTTACAGGCACATCCACATCAATGCCTCCAAGTGAATCAACAATTCTCATAAACGAATCAAAATTAAATTTCACATAATAATCTACTGGAACATCTAAAAATCGTTCAACAGTATCTCTTGTACTTTCAACACCACCAAATACATGAGCATGTGCAATTTTATCTAATTTCTTTCTTGATGGAATATATACACGTGAATCACGTGGAATACTTACTAATTTCACAGTTTTATTATCTTTATTAATAGTAGCCAATAAAAGCGCATCGGTACGAACTGCTTCTCCATACTGACTTTCTCTTACATCACTACCATCTACACCCATAATTAAAATTGAAACGTTATCCTTTAGTGGTTCAACTTCCTTATCACGTTTCGTTGATTTATCAATTTGTTCATATGCTTTATTTGCAACTGCTTTCGCTTTATTATATATAACAGAACCATATCCAATGCCTCCCAAAAGAAGCAAAAACAATGAAATGAAAATGATCCATTTAAATGATTTTCTTTTAAAGCGTCTCTGTTTACTTCTTGTATTATGATGTTCTAATTCAGAGCTCATGTTCACTCTCCTCTCTTTCTTTTTTTAGTATACTTCATGTATAGTAAACTTCCTATTGAAATTCATTTCATTCACCTTACATTTTTGTAAGGTTTCACTTCAAAAAATGCAAAATGAATATATTTCACTTCACATTATACTCTCGTATTTTCTTTTGACAAGGTAAAAAACTCCTTTTAACAAAGTAAGAAATACTACTTTAAAAAAATTTACAATCATAAAAGTTAAAAACTTTTTATCATACTTTATAATATGTAATGGAATATCTTTATTTTCCACACTTCCTGTTTCTATATCTCCCCCATACACATACAAAACGTTTATTACAAAAATGTAATAATAAAAAAAGAAAGCTAGTACACGGCCAGCTTTCTCTCCTCACGATTTTCCTTTTTCTGTTTTCACATATTTAATGCTAATTATCTGTTCACTGATATGTCCATATTTACGACTACTCCCTCGTAATCAATCTCCAGTTCACACACCTCTATCTTTGGAAAGACTTTCATTAACTGTTCAGCAATCTCCTGACGATTTTCATATGGGGTTAAAATGAAGAGAGATGGCCCTGCCCCACTTAGTGCTGTTCCATATGCTCCAAATCGCTTCGCATATTCACGAACAGAAGGTAGAAGAGGAACCAATTGCGAACGATACGGCTCATGAAATAAATCTCGTTCCATCATTTCACCAACTATTTCCCATTTCTTTTCACATAGTGCTGCCACTAATACGTTACTAATCGAGCTTGCACGAACAGCATGATGAAATGAAAATGTTTCAGGTAGCACGAAACGACTTTCATTTGTATTTAGTTCTTCATCTGGTATTACAGAAATAACTCCTAATTCTTTACTTTCAATCCGAACAACGGATACATGCCCCTCATCTATTGCACCAATGACTGTTCCTCCTAAAATAGAAGCTGCTACATTATCCGGGTGCCCCTCAAACTTTGTAGCAAGATGAATTTTTTCGTCTGTTGTTAAGTGTAACGCTCCTAACTGATTCGCTAGTTCAATTCCAGCAACAATGGCAGAAGCACTGCTTCCTAATCCTCTTGTAAGTGGAATATTACTTATGACTTCTATTATATGAGAAGGTAACGATGGGCATACTTGAAGGGCCGTACTTATAATTAAATTGCTATCATCGTTTGGAACGGATTGGTCAAATGGATGTATAACATACCAATGCGGCACTTCTTCCTTCACAATAACTTCTAAATATAAAGATAGTGCCATCCCTACAGAATCAAAACCAGGGCCTATATTTGCTGTACTCGCTGGAACACGAATTTTAAATGGTATCACGAAATAATCACTCCCTTAATATGACCTTTCATTTGTTCTAAATCATTTGAGATATTTGTAATTTGTAATGAATTCGAGGAGATTGCGATATCCGGATCTTTCAAACCATTTCCTGTTAATACAGCGACGACTGTCTCTCCTTGACGAATTTTACCTAATTGAACATGTTTAATGATCCCCGCTAAAGAAGCGTTGGAACCTGGTTCAGCAAACACTCCTTCTGTTCTCGCTAGCAATTGATAAGCCTTTACAATCTCTTCATCCGATACCATATCAATTTCACCGTTCGACTGTTCAGCAGCCTCCACTGCATAATGCCAGCTTGCAGGATTGCCAATTCGAATTGCAGTTGCAATTGTTTCTGGTCCTTCAATGACATGACCTTTTACAATCGCTGCTGCACCTTCCGCTTCAAACCCATGGATTCTTGGTTTTTTATACCCTTTCTCTTTCTCGTATTCACAAAAACCTTTCCAATATGCAGTAATATTCCCAGCATTTCCAACTGGAATAGCAAGAACATCTGGCGCTTTTTGCAACTGATCACAAATTTCAAACGCAGCTGTTTTCTGCCCTTCAATCCGATACGGATTAACAGAGTTTACTAATGTAATAGACTCTTCGGCCGCGATTTGTCGCACTGCTCGCAGCGCATCATCAAAATTTCCTTCTATCGAAATAATTTCTGCACCATATGCAAACGCCTGTGCTAACTTTCCATGAGCAATTTTACCTTCCGGTATAACGATAATACATTTCATTCCAAGGCGAGCCGCATATGCTGCTGCAGATGCCGAAGTATTCCCTGTCGAAGCACAAATAATGGCTTTTGAACCCATCTCTTTTGCTTTTGCAACTGCCATTACCATACCGCGATCTTTAAACGAACCGGTTGGATTTGCTCCTTCATATTTTCCGTATAAACATATCCCTAATTTTTCAGAGATATTTTCAAGCGGAATAAGCGGTGTATTTCCCTCCATCAAACTAACCTCTGGTGTATTGTGGCTCACAGGTAAATAAGAAGCATATTGTTTTAATAACCCTTTATACATATTGTTTTTCCTCCTCAATACTGTAGTAACTTTTTATTTCACTTGCGACATCCTCTAATAACTGTAAGACTTGTGAAAATTGATATTTGGAAGTTTGATGCGTTACAATTACAATTTCTGCAAATTCTTTATTTACTGGTAATTGTATAATTTCTTCGAAACTAACAGAACAATTCTCGAAACATTCTGTCACTTTATGGAACATCCCTGGTTCATCACGTAATATAATACGCAAGAAATATTTTGAAACAATATCTTTATCTTGTTTTAATTCATATGGCTCCATTTCTTTACATACATCTTGATTTTGCACCTCTTGGTTCATTTTTTTAACAATAGCTACAATATCACTTACTACAGCAGAACCTGTCGGCAACTTGCCTGCACCCGGTCCGTAAAACATGACTTCTCCAACTGCTTGACCATGTACGTATACAGCATTAAACTCATTATTTACACTTGACAGAGGATGTTTGCTCGGCAATAAAGTAGGTGCAACGCTTAAATGAATTGCTGAACCTTCTCTTTCTGCTTTCCCAATCAGTTTCATTGTAAACCCTAGTTTTTCTGCTATTTCCAAATCTTCTTTTTCAATATTCCGAATACCGCGAACATAGACCTCATCTAAAGACACATTCATTGAAAATCCTAAATTAGCAAGAATAGCTACTTTTCTTGCTGCATCTAGCCCATCTACATCTGCTGTAGGATCTGATTCTGCAAACCCTAACCTCTTTGCTTCTTGCAACGCTTCTTCATAAGACCAGCCATTTTGACTCATCTTTGTTAAAATATAATTTGTTGTTCCATTCAAAATTCCCATCATCTTTTCAATATGATCTGAAGCTAATCCGTCAGCAAGTCCTCTTAATATTGGAATTCCACCTGCTACACTCGCTTCATAAAGCAACTCACAATGATTCTCGTTTGCAAGTTGTAGTAATTCTGCTCCATGTACAGCCATCAAATCTTTATTAGCAGTTACAACATGCTTCTTATATTGCAACGCTTTTATAATATGCTCTTTTGCTTCTTGAATCCCGCCCATTACCTCTACAACAATATCAATATCTGCATCATGTAAAAGTTCTTCGGCCTCTCTTGTAACAATAATTCCCTTGATAGAAACATCTCGTTCTTTTTCTAAATCCCGCACAACAACTGTTTTTACCTTCACTTCACTCCCTGTCTCAAGACCAATCTTCTTACCATGTTCCTGTAAAATTTGAACGACGCCACTTCCAACAGTTCCTAGTCCTAATACTCCAACATGTACAACACGATTCATCTTTCAATCTCCTCTCAAATTTGAAAATAAACAATCTGTTCTTTTCTTATTTGCTTTCTATACATGCTAGCGGTTCTTTCCGTACATATAACCAGCATCATATACAGCACCTCCTTTCAAAGTTATAAAAAAACACACTCATCCCTAGTAAAGGGACGAATGTGTTTTCGTGGTTCCACCCTTGTTCCAATCTAGGCACGTTTTCTTTCTAGATTGCTCAAGTTCAGATAACGGCTGAGACCGCCAATAATTACTAGATTTCTCGTTCACTATTGAAGTTCAAAGGTGGTAAGATCATTTCTCGTGTTAGGAAGCTCACAGCCTTAGACTTCCCTCTCTGCAAACCGTAAAAATCATCTTGTGTCCTTATCATTACTTTTTCGTTCATGTTTATTTGTTAATTTATTATAGTTATGAAAATGTAAAAAAACAACCCTTTTTTTCTTTATTTTTCAAAATTTCATACAATTGATATGTAATAAAATATATAGAAAGGGGAATTAAAATGGTTAACGATATTCCATAGGAACAGAGAAAAAATCGGCAAGAAACTTCGGGATGACGTACATCGCGACGGCGACTGGCATGAAATATTTCATTGCTGGTTTGTAGAAAAGAACAAGAAAGATATGTTTTTATATTTCCAATTGCGCTCTAAAAACAAAAAAGATTTTCCTGGCAAGTGGGATATTATATCAGGAGGACACATTATGCACAATGAAGATGTAAAAATGGGGGCCTTCGTGAAATAAGCGAAGAAGTAGGACTTTCCTTGCAGACAACTGATTTAATATATAAAGGAATCTTTTCAACCCACAAAAATGGCGTCCATGATCCTCTTTCTCTCTTTCCTTTGCACATGATTATGAGTAGTAGCATGTAGCACATCAGAATTTCTATAAAAATAGTTTTCATAATACGGTATATTTACATACAGCATATAAATATTTCTATCCAAAGAAGTATTTACTTAAAAAGGGGGCATCATTTTAAATGGCTATGCATCATACATAATCAAAAACCTCCCTAACATTTTATATGCCTTCCCTCTATACTTTGTTAGAGAAATGGTCATCATCCGTAAATAAAAATAGGATTTCTACTCCATTACAGAATAGAAATCCCATTTGGATTTTATATTCTCTCTTCTTATGGATTAGTAGACCAAAGCCCTGCTGATTTAATAAATGTACGCTTATTTAACTTCAACTGCGCTACGATAAATTCCGCAATATCTTCAGCTTGCATTACTTTATCTGGGTTACCGTCTGTTAATCCTAATTCTACTGCCATATCTGTTGCTACTGTACTTGGTGTTAACGCTGTGACACGAATGTTATGTTTACGAACTTCCATTGCTAATGATTCTGTTAAACCAAGAACACCAAATTTTGATGCACTATATGCACTTGTTACTGGCGCACCTTTTTGCCCAGCTGTAGACGAAATATTAATAATATCGCCAGATTGTTGCTCAATCATGCTTGGTAAAGCTGCACGAGTTACATAATATACACCCATTAAGTTAACTTGAATTATTTTTTCCCAATCAGCTACATCTAGTTCTAAGAATTTACCGAATTTAGAAATACCTGCATTATTAATTAAAATGTCAATAGAACCTAATCCATCTTTTAACGTTGCAATAGCAGTTGTAACTTCCTCATATGAAGACACATCAGCAGTAGCAATAACAGCTTTTACCCCTTCTGCTTCTACTTCTTTTGCAACGGCCTTTAAATTCTCTTCAGAACGCGCTAATAGACCAACATTTACACCTTCTTTTGCTAAAGCGATTGCTACAGCACGACCGATTCCGCGGCCTGCTCCTGTAATTAACGCATTTTTGCCTTGTAATAATTCTGCCAAATAAAACACTCCTCAATCTATGTTGCTTATTTCATATCATGAATTCTATATGCATATGATAAAAAATGCAATGATGCACTTTAACGTGCGTAGGTTACTTATAAGTAACTATAAACAATTTATTAAACCTGAAATTCCCCCTTCAATCTTTCCTACTTCGCAATTCAAATATATTGAACTCCCACCTACTTCTACATGAGCTGGAGATGGGAGTCTTACTTTCCTAAAATAGCGAGATAAATTATAAATATCTCCATTCCTTGAAAGAGGTATTTCTTTGCAAATAAATAAGTAAATTTCACCTTAACCATTTTCATGATTTATACGCACAGTTTTTACTAGAGTCTGAAAATGAAAAAAGCCTTCCGAGTTTCCTCGGAAAGCCTTTTTTATCATAATGATACTATCTCTTATTATGCTTTTGTATACCCTAATAGATGCTTACTCCAGTAAGAGTTATTTACTGAACTAATTCTTACACCAGTTTCATCAGTTTCTGCACTAATGAATTGACCGTTTCCTAAATAAACACCCATGTGTGAAGGACCAGCCTTATAAGTATTGGCAAAGTATACTAAATCGCCTGGTTGTGGATTACTTGTTTTTGTCTTAGAGCTCCAGTAACCTGCAACTGTTTGACGAGGGCCGCTATGCCCTGTTTGTTTTAATACATAGTAAATAAAGCCACTGCAGTCAAACCCAGCAGGTGTTGTACCAGCTGTTCTATATGGAGAGCCATTTAAAGATCTTGCAAATGCGGCAACTGATGATGTATTACCTGTTGGTGCAGCCGATTTTTGTGTTTGAGTTGTTTCTTGACTTGCACCTGTATTTGTATTCGCGGCTCCACCTTTTACGAATTTCACATAGTCTGCACTTACATACCCTGTTCTTCCGTTATGATTTATTTTATACCAACCATTTTCTACACCAGTTACTTGTAGCACTTGACCTCTTGTTACACCACCAATAACAGCATTATATGTAGCAGGACCTGTACGTACTTTTAAAGCGCCTGTATTTACTACATATGCTCCACCAGTTTGAAGTGCCACACTATTGTTTGCAGCTGGTTTCTCTGTTTGGCTAGATACAGCTGTCCCACCTTTTGTTACGAAGTCTTTACTTATGTATCCAGTTCCACCATTGTAGTTAACCTTAAACCAATCTTGTACTTCCCCTACAACTTGTACCACTTTTCCTTTATGTACAGAACCTAAAACAGTATGAGATGTACTTGGGCCTGTACGTACATTAAGTGAAGATACATTCACTGTGTAGTTGCCTGTTCCTTGTTGAACAGCAGTACCTTTTGTTCCACCAGTTGTTACAAAATCGCCACTTACATAGCCTGCTTTACCATTTACATTTACTTTAAACCAACCGTTTTCTTCACCAGTTACTTGTAATACTTGACCTTCTGTTACTTTAGAAATAATGTTATGTTCTGTACCAGCCCCTGAACGAACATTCAATACATCAGCTGTTACTGTATATTTTAGTTCAGAAGGTGTTTCAGATACGTTGTTTGTTTTAGTTGTTTGTTGTTGAGTTTGTCCATTGATTTCCTTTAACGCATCAGATGTAACTTGTGCATGAGCAGAGTCCATTCCAGGAACTGCTACACCAGCTACGGATGCTGCTGCCAAACCTGCAATTACTTTCTTCATAAGTTATTTTTACTTCCTTTCCCTACTACCCTCTTTAAAAAAATGAACTTAATAATCTACAATTTTCTTAAAATTGAATGCGCATTAAGTTTCATTTTTTGACAAGAGCTTTATTTTTCACACGTCGTTTATTGTAAAACATTGACGTGAATTTTGTGTGAACTTTGTGTGAACTTTTTTGAGATGATAAGATAAGTTGAAACAATCACTAAACGTATTCAATTGCTATCTCATTCAAAAAGTTCATTCTATAAGTCACTCTTACATCATGACAAAAATCGAATGATTTATCAACTATATAATATTTTGAAATACTATATTTCTTTTAACGTAGTACCTTTTCGTTTAAATGCCCCCCTCTACCTCTACATGAGCGAAAGCGGAGGTGCATCATAAGCATTTTCGTAAAAAACGTTCATGATACATTCTTGATTTTTTATAGAAGATACAATTTAAACATGTTAAAATAACTATTACATATAGAAACCATAGGAGGCTCTTATTCATGGCTTACGTGATTGATCAACATTCTAAACAGCACAAAGAAATTTACTATGCATGTATGTGTCTATTATCCGTATTAACATTCCGAAAAATTCTAACGATTGAACAAAAAAAGAAAAATTTAAAATATGCTATGACTCACGATTGGAATGATATAAACAAAGATAACATTTATAAATTATGAATCTTCTTATACAAAAAAGGACTACATATTTTCTGTAATTCTTTTTTCATTATATTAATACATTCGAAAGGAACTATCGTTAATGAAAGTTTTCGCATTACATATAGACAGATTATTACAAACAAGCGAATTTCATACTTTAATGAAGCACATTTCACCAGAACGAATTACAAAAATCAATCAGCTTGTTTTTCCTAAGGATAAACATCGTTCCTTACTTAGTGAAATTTTTGTCCGATTCATTATTCAAGAGGAACTTCATCTCCCAAATCACAACATTACATTTCAAGTTGGACCGTACGGAAAACCTTTTGTCGAAAATCTTCCTTCCTTTCATTTTAATATATCTCATTCTGGTAATTGGATTGTATGTGCAATAGATTGTCATCCGATCGGAATTGATATTGAAAAAATAGCACCGATAGACTATAGCATAGCAAAACATTTCTTCTGTTATGAAGAATATGAAGATTTAATGGCGAAAATAGAACCTGAACGAATGGCTTACTTTTATCACTTATGGACTATAAAAGAAAGTTTTGTAAAGCAGTCTGGTGCAGGTTTAACCGTTCCCTTGCATTCATTTTCAATTTCAATTGATTCATCTCAAAACGTTCATATACGAACTATCGAAAAAACAAATCCTGTTTGTATCGAAATTCTTCACATAGGCACTGGCTATAAATCTGCAGTCTGCTCTTATAAAAAGAATAAGCCTACTAAAATTACATATATAAAATTGGAAGACCTTCTTTTTTATACGCCTTTCTCACGCTGCAAATTCTTTTTACCCGACTAGCGACTGTCTCATGTATTTCTAGTGAATCGAGGATGTTCACTTTTTCAAATAAGATGTTTCTTCATGTTCTTTTCTCTCATTAACGAATTCAAATCCATAAGACATTAATTTATGTGTTTCAGTGAACCGTTTTGTTTGACTCTTTGTTCCCATAACAACTGTAATAATACGTTTATCTCCCTGTTTTGCTGTTCCTGTGAAACAATATCCTGCACTATCAGTAAAGCCTGTTTTTAATCCATCCATTCCTTCTATATGAAGGTTTTTATTAGCTGTATTTAACATTTCATTTGTGCTTGTAACAGAAATATTTTTAAAAGCTAATTGGCTGCGACGTAAATGTGTTACCTCTAATATTTCTGGATACTCTTTAATAAGATGATACGCCAACTTTGCAACATCAGCAGCTGGCATCTTCGTCTCACTTCCATCTGGTTCTTGTAGACCAGACGCATTAGCAAACTTCGTTTTATTAGAAAGTTCCAAATCCTTCGCTTTTTGATTCATAATTTGAACAAAGTTTTTTTCTGTCTTTGCCATATGTTCTGCCAAAGCAACTGCTGCATTATTCGCGGATTGAATCATTAAAGCATGGAATAAATCTTTCACCGTTACTACATCATTCATTTGTAATGGAATTTTAGCACCTTCCGTTTGTGCTGATTTTGCACTTATTTTCACTTGATCTTCCCAATGCACTTTTCCCTTATGTATATTTTCTAAAAGCAAATATGCGGTCATCATTTTTGACATACTCGCTGGAGCAAACGTTTCATTTTCATTATTTTGATAAATTACTTCTCCATCGCTTGCATCAATAATAATCGCTGCTTTTGCTTCCACAACCGGGAGATATTTTTGCGGAATGACTTTTTCCGATACACCCAACTTTGGCAACTCTGCCACTTGAAGAGGCTGTCCTTCTATTAGAAGATTTTCTTTTGCTTTTGCAATATCTCTATCATCTTTTCCTAAACCTTCATGGAAAACGAACCAACATATACCGAAAATAACGGCTAATAGTATTGTTACTCTTCCCCACCTTAACCTTTTCATCGCTAAACTCCTTTTAATCTATCAAATTATCATTTCAGATTTAACCTTATCAACAATGCCTTCATACCGTCAAGGTAAAAAAGTCCTAACATACTAATACAAACCATACACACTGTGTCAGGTCAATTGTAAACTATTTATTCTACACATTTTTTATAAAATAGAAGATATGTACAAACCAAAACCATGTTATTTAATAGAATATAGTACACCTTAACAAAAGGAGGGATTACGATATGGCACATCGTAGTAACAGAGGGCCGATCTTTGAATTACTCTCAGGATTAAATCCTGGAACAGATGTAGAAGATGTTTTTATCAACGGCCTAGAAGAAGCAGTTGATGCTTTTGCTTCATTTGATAGAAGAAGCGGCCTTGCAACTTTTTCAAAAGGGAATGGAGAGATTCTAGTAGTTGATTATCGTAAAATTGATGCTATTGAATTCAACTAATCATTAACATCACTCTCTAATTATCTACTCATGCTAAGCATTTTTATTTTGCTTAGCATGTTTTCATGAAATGAATTCTATTTATGAGGAAACGACTTTCTTTTAGAAAAAAGAGAGTTGTTTCCTCATATTGTTTTCCCACATAAGACATGATACTATATACTTTGGAATGTGAATGGACAAACATTCTATATCATAAAGAAGATAATGAAATTCATTCGCTTCAAATTAATGTATTTACATGTAAAAGAGAGTGAATATATGAAACCGACTATAAAAAATTATATCTTTTTACATGCTGCTTTCTTACTATATTCGATTATCATGGTTTATATGAAATGGGCAGCTAAATTCCCGATTGCATCTATTGGCTTTTTTGTCGCCTACTTCGGACTTATCGTATTTTTATTTGGCTATGCTATTATTTGGCAACAAGTCATTAAACACTTTGAAATATCTAGAGCATACTCACACCGAGGTATTATTATATTATGGTCTATGCTATGGTCTGTTCTCCTATTCGGCGATACAATCAAGTGGAATCATATACTTGGTGCGGCTATTATTATCGTTGGAATTGTGGTGGTGACAAAAGATGAATAATTACATGTTACTATTTATTTTTGGTATCATTTTAGCCAATTACTCACAGATTTTATTAAAAAAAGCAACATTACAAAAATACGACTCTAAACTAAGAGAATATGTCAACCACTATGTTATGATCGGGTATTCTTTGTTTGTTATGAATGCTGGCTTAAATGTCATTGCATTAAAAGGCTTGCCTTTAAAACAAGCATCTGCCTTAGAATCACTAAGCTATCTTATTATTTTAGTATTTAGCTGGTACTTCTTAGGCGAAAAAATTACAAAAAGAAAGCTCATTGGTAACCTTATTATTGTCATCGGTGTTGTCATTTATTGTATACAATAATAAATATAGCCATACAAAAAGTCCGTTATTGAAAACGGACTTTTTTGTACTCTTACACTTATTCCCCTATATTTTGAATCTTATTTTTTAACTCTTGAACTTGTTGAACTGTCTGCATAAACTCTGAATCTTTAAATTGTTCTAGATCCACTTTACCTTTCTCAATCTTTTTCATTGTTTCATCAATCCATGTACTTAACGTTTCATTGTATCCAACAATCTGCTCATGCATTTCTTTTGCTACATCCGGCGGCGTTAATTTATTAAAGCTTGAAATATCCTTTTGAATCTCTTCTAACTTATTCTCTAACTCTTTTCTTGATGCGCTATCATTGATCGCTTTTTTCGCTAACTCTGGTGCCTCATTTGCAAACTGACTGACTTCGTTTATATAGTCCGTTGTCTTTTGTGCATATTCAACGGAGTTTTTCCCCCCTTCAATCATCGAGCAACCTGTTAATCCGATTAAGAGTACGGCTAAAAATGATAAAACTCTTTTGATTGCCATTGTTTTATCTCTCCCTTATCTTCATGGATTTACCACATACATTCATTTTATGTATTCTAGTAAAACGTCTCTTTCCCTTGTTAATTGGCTATAAAAAATATTTTTTTACATATGTTTATTACATCTTCTAACTCTAAATGGACTCCCTCCTTCGTTTAGAGAAAGAGAGCTTCTCGGTTATAGCATTCCCTTCGTACACTCTCCTCTCGTTTAAACTTATATGTTTTCACTGCAGACTTTCACAAGTTAAACATTGCAAGTTATGAACACACTTCATTCTATTCATAACTTGTAGCTTTTATATAGAGTGAAGCTTTCATCAATAGAGACTTCCTCTCCACTCAGTTTTTTTTACATACAACTACTCCTACCTATTTCTTCACCTAAACATGATTTTCTACCATTTCTAATTCTTTTTTGATTTGATTTTGATTGAATCCCTCACCTATCATAACCAAATTAGTTGGAAAGCCAAAGTCTTGTTCCAATAAGGTTGGTACTCCAAACGAATATTGCAATAAGTGTGGATACTTATTCCCATGAAATTTCACAAAGCCTTTCACACGATAAATACAATCAGGTAATGTTGATAACCATTCATATAATCTTTCTTGATCGATTGGTGTCGTAAATTGATATGTCATTGTTTGAATATGCAAATGCTGTTTCACATGCAATGTCTCATGCTCTTCCTTGCTTCTAAACTCAGCTTTTTCTATATGAGCTAAAGATATATTACAATACTTTGTTTCATACAATTTAGCATGCTGATTTATAGTCCGTACCTCTTCTACAAGCTTGTTCTTATCCTCTTCTGTGAGTAAGTCTACTTTGTTTATAAGAATATGACTTCCATATTTTATTTGTTCTTGTAATAACTGCTGAACGTTTGCACTTAATACACTTCGATTTAACCACCTTACTCCATCTAAAACGACTATAATTGATTTCACCTCAAGAAAAGGAGCTAAAATCGGTGAGATACATGCATCTAATACTTCAATTGGGTGAGCTACTCCCGTTGTTTCTATGTAAATGACATCCGGCTTTTCTTGTTGATATAAAGAATGTAACTGGATTTCAAGCTCTTCTTTTAATGTACAACAAATACAACCTTTTAGTAGCTCCCTTAAAACATTCTCTTTCCCAATAATATCTGTATCTACTGAGTATTCACCTATTTCATTCATTAAAACAGCAACTTTTCTATTCTTTTTCTTTTCTGCTAATAATAGGTTTTGAAGCAATGTTGATTTTCCGCTTCCTAAAAACCCACCTAATATATGAATTTCTACTTTTTTCATTTCATCGACCATCCATTTCTCTACTCTAATCTTCTCAAAACGTAATAATTACGATTTATATTCATTATTTTATTAAAAGAAGTATGTTTTGTAAACGAAACTGTCTCATTCACCTCGTATGTAACTCGAACTCTAGACTCACTCGCACTTTGTACCCATCCCCCATTATCTCATACTATTTGCAACTATATCAATTACACCATCTGAATAATGATCGCTTAACAAAGAACCTAATGAATATCTTTTTTGTAATGTCATAAACTAGATGAGAATCTGTATAAGCAGAGTCCATTTGTACATATCAAAATTATTGAAATAGCGAGGAATTGGTATATGAAAAAAGGTATTAATCGTGTTGTATTAGTGGGAACTGGAGCGGTAGGATGTAGTTATGCTTACTGTATGATTAACCAAGGCGTTGCTGAAGAATTTATTTTAGTTGATGTAAATGAAGCGAAAGCAGAAGGAGAAGCAATGGACTTAAGTCATGCGGTTCCTTTCGCTCCAGCACCGACAAGAGTTTGGAAAGGAAGCTACGAAGATTGCAAAAATGCCGACCTTGTTGTAATCACTGCTGGTTTACCACAAAAGCCAGGTGAAACTCGTTTAGATTTAGTTGAAAAGAATGCAAAAATTTTCAAACAAATTGTACGTAGTATTATGGATAATGGATTTGATGGCCTCTTCTTAATTGCTACGAATCCTGTAGACATTTTAACTTATGTAACATGGAAAGAGTCAGGATTACCAAAGGAACGTGTCATCGGTTCTGGTACGACTTTAGATTCTGCACGTTTCCGATATATGTTAGGAGAATATTTCAACGTTGCTCCTCATAATATTCATGCTTATATCATTGGTGAACATGGTGACACAGAACTTCCGGTTTGGAGTCACGTATCAGTTGGTGTTCAAAAACTACAAACGATTTTAGACAAAGATAATGAACATAATCAAGAAGAATTAGATAAAATCTTCATTAAAGTTCGCGATGCTGCCTATCATATTATTGAACGTAAAGGCGCTACGTATTACGGCATTGGCATGTCTCTGTTGCGCATTACAAAAGCAATTTTAAACAATGAAAACAGCGTATTAACAGTCTCTGCTTACTTGGATGGACAATATGGACAAAAAGACGTCTATATCGGTGTGCCTGCTGTTCTAAACCGCCAAGGTGTTCGCGAAGTATTAGAAGTTGAATTAAATGCGCAAGAAGAATTACAATTCGATCATTCTGTTCAAGTATTAAAAGAAACAATGGCTCCTGTTCTTTAATCGAGAATCAGCTACATGTATCGTAATCAAAAAACGCTTGGGGATGAAGCGTTTTTTGTAAATTTGTTAAAATAGAGAGTGAATACTAGAAATGAAAGTAGCAATTTGATCGTACTTAAATACTCTCCATCGATATCCTTTAAGTAAACGGACTCCCACTTATGTTCGGGAGTCCGTTTTTACGTATTTTTATACATTCAAACGTCTAGGTGTGTTTTCGTTCGCTGGAAACATACGTATTCTTTTCATTTCTTAACTATTCTTCATCATTTACTTCAAATACATCTAATAAGAAAATAAAGATTGGAATTCCGATAATAAGACCCCATATTCCTAAAAAATGCTCTGAGAAGATTAAAATCATAAATGTATAGAAAATGGGTAAGTTCGTTTTTGCAGACATAAATTTTGGATTTAAAAAATAACTTTCAAGAGCATGAATAACCGTAATCACAATTAATATGTATACAACGTACATTATTCCACCGATATTGTAGGCAATGATACAAAGTGGAAACAATGAAATAATAACACCAGCAACAGGAATTAAGCCAAGTAAAAAAATCATAATTGCTAATACGAGAAGCTGGGGAAATCCTAAAAAAACAAGTGCAATGACCGTGAGAATACAATTTACGATCGCAATTAAAAACTGTGCTTCAATCACTTTTCCAAATGACCGTGCAAACCGTTGAGAAAAATAGGCAATTTCTTCATAAAAAATCTTTAATTTACTCTCTTTAAATTTAGACGTAAACGTAATAATTCGTTCTTTTTCTAGCAAGAAAAATAAACTTAAAATAAGAGATAATAAAATTTGCAAGCTAACTTTTCCAATGTTCGCCACAGACTGGTAAATGACATCTACACCTTGTTCAATATATTTTGATACTTCCATTTGATTAATTGTTGAAAGTACATATTTAATGATCTCATTATCAGGTGGATGCTGAAAAAACAGTTTAAACTGATAAATTAACTGAGAAATTTGTATCGTTAATACCGGCAAATATTTATATAATGTTGTGACAATAAACGTTACTAAAACACTATATAAACAAGCAATCACTACTTTTCGATTTATTTTTAACTTGTTTGAAATAAATCGTTGAAATCGATCCATTAAAAAAGTCAGAATAAAAGTGATTAATATTAAATTAATCATACTTTTTAATCCATATAATAAAAACGCTAATATGACGAATACAATGAATCGTTGAAATCCTCTACTTTGAAAAAAGTTTTTTACTTGAATCATGACAAATTACTCTCCCCCTTCAATGGATTGATATTCATATATTGAAATACAGGTCTATCTATTGCCATATTACTACATATTATGAATTCCTGTAGACAATCTTTCTCATAAATTGAAAAGAATCCTCTTTTTTCTTTATCTTTTCATTACTTATTCATGATATCTATACACATTCTTTTTCGTAAATAGCTCGCTTGGCGAGAATTCATCATCAGTGGAAAATGAAGTACTCACTAAGGGGAATTCTACTTTATACCGGTCAAATATAAACAAAGCCATAAACATAATGTTTATAGCTTTGTTTTCATCTGTTTCACTAATAATTCTTTTACTTGATTATATGTTAACCCTGAGTTTTTATTTAATCGTTTCACTTCTTCAATGTCAGTGCCTACGACTGTATATTTCTTATCCTTCTTCATTCCGACACATCCTTCTCTAAAAATCCACTACGTATAACACATGATGTATTCTATTTTTCCTTTTCAATCATAAGTTCATACTTCTCTACATATAAAAAGAGAAGCTATGTTTACATAACTTCTCTTCTGAACTTTAAGAAGAACTACTTCTCCTACTCATTTTGTTCCTCCATCAATATCCTTACTTCATACTTTTATCCTATTCTTTCAGTTTATTTGTAATACTTGCCTTTCTAAATAAATCAGCGCGTAAACAAGCGCATCTATAGCTTTATCAATGTCTTTACGGCTTACATTTAACGAGGTTCCAAAGCGAAGTGTATTCGGCATTACTCCACCGATTAATACTCCTTTTTCAATCGCTTTTTCTCTAATAATATTGGAAGGAAACGTACTTGGGTCTGCTTCATGAGTAAAGTTTCTATCTATTTCAACAAAAGGTGTCATCTGCTCATCTTTTACAAGTTCCACAAGCCATAAAACCCCATACCCAGCGATTTGTCCAATTGATTGATGTTTTTTCTTTAACTCCAATAATTTTTGTTTTATATACTGTCCAGCCGCTGCAGCTCTCTCTACCAAATTTTCTTCCATTATATATTCTAAATTTGCACATACCGCAGCCATAGCGATTGGATGCCCTGAATACGTTGAAACTGTCTCCCATCGATATTGATCCATAAATTCCGCAATTTCTTTACTTACAACGACAGCACCTGCTGGAATAGCTGAGCTAGAAATTCCTTTTGCCATTGATACGATATCAGGCTCGACATCATAATGCTGATATGCAAACCATTCCCCTGTTCTTCCAAACCCTGTCAGCACTTCGTCAGCAATCCATAAAATATTAAGTTCTTTCGTCATTTTACGAATTTGTGGAATATACTCATCTGGCGGCTGAACAGAGCCAGCTCCTTGTGTAACTTCTGTAATGATTGCTGCAACTTGTTCTGGCCCTTGATTTTCAATAATACGTCTCGTATATTTCACGCAAGCGAGTTCACCATTTTCATCCTGGCAAGTACCATATTTATGGCCAAGTGAACAGCGCATACAATTAGGAGAAGGTGCTACGGCAACAAGTCCACTGTCTTGAGCTGGTACATGATGCGGAAGTGAATCAGGAACTGATTCCGTCACCCCACTTTTACTCCCCTTTAACCTTGTCATTGATGAAGCCCCTTTTGTCCAGCCATGATAAGCATATTCTCTCGTTACAACAAGGGGACGCTTTTTGTATAATCTAGCAATCATAAGTGCTGTCTCTACCGCTTCACTTCCAGTAGAAACAAAACGAACTTTCCCTGGCCAACTTTCATTTCCTAATACATCTTCAATAATCATTTTCGCTGCCTTTGCCTTATAATCTGTCACGTAAGCATCTTGTAAAAAACCATATCGATCTAGAGCGTCCTTAATCGCATTATTAATTTTCTCATTCTTTTGACCAGCATTTACACAATATAATTGATTAAAACAATCTAACAACTTTGTGCCATCTGGCAAAATTAAATAATCGCCTTCTGTAGTCGCGATTGGAATCGGCTCATATTCTTCTTGGGTCGAAAAAGTTCTCATGATATATTTTTTATCCCACTCTAATACTTGTTGCCAATCTATTTTACTCATATCATTTCCCCCTCTTGTTATTCCCTGCATGCTATAGCTAAAATATGACTTCCACCAATCATTCAATTGATGCCCCTGATTTTCCTATAATCATTTATCCTTCATACCAGTTTAAAGCTCTCTCATTTAAATCAACCCACACATGTTTAGTCTGCGTGTACATCTCCATTGCCTGCACCCCTAGCTCTCGGCCGAACCCACTTTGTTTTGTGCCCCCAAACGGCGCTGCACTATCTAAAAAACTATACGTATTAACCCATACTGTTCCCGCTTTTATATTGCGCGCCATACGATGTGCTCGTTTTAAATCGTTTGTCCATACGCCAGAAGCAAGTCCATAAACCGTATCATTTGCTTTCATTAGCGCATCCTCTTCATCTTTAAAACGAATCACCGACACAAAAGGTCCGAAAATTTCTTCACGAGCAATCGTCATTTTGTTGCTAACATTTTCAAAAATAGTTGGTGTAAAATAATAACCATCTCCAGCTTCTAGATATCGTTTACCACCGGTTACTAAATTAGCTCCTTCATCAAGTCCAACTGCTACATATTGTTCAATTTGCTTCAACTGCTTTTCTGAAATTTGTGGCCCCATTTGTGTTGTCCTTTCAAGAGGATTTCCAATGCGAATAGACTTCGCTTTTTTCACAAAAAGATCCATAAATGTATCATAAATCGACTCCTGAACAAATAACCTCGAACCTGCTGCACAGACTTGCCCTTGTGCAAAGTAAATACCGAAGGCCGACATATTTACTGCATCTTCTAAATTGGCATCTTCAAAAACGATATTCGGCGATTTCCCTCCAAGCTCCAATGATAGCGGTTTCAATTTCTTGCTTGCTGTTTGCATAATGAGTTGACCTGTACGAGTAGAACCTGTGAAAGCAATTTTGTCAACTTCTGGATGAGCTACTAATGCATCTCCAGCTTCATCTCCAAACCCCGGAACAATATTTATTACACCGTCTGGAATACCGACTTCTTGAAAAATTTTTGCTAATTCTAAAATACTAACAGGTGTTTGTTCTGCTGGCTTAATAACAATCGTATTTCCTGCTGCTAAAGCTGGTGCTAATTTCCACATCGCAAGCAGAAGCGGAAAATTCCACGGCACAATAGCCCCAACTACCCCAAGTGGCTCTTTCAATGTATAATTCAAACGATTTTTTGGTGAAGCCAATGTTTCACCTTGTACTTTATTTGCTAAGCCAGCGTAAAATTCTAATACATCAATCGTTGCTGGTATAGCAATGTATTTTGTCTCATTAATAGGTAAACCGTTATCCATCGATTCTATCTCAGCAAAAAAATCTAACTTATCTCTCATTTGCATCGCCGCTCTATATAAAAGCCTCCCTCGTTCACTCGGATCCATATTGGACCATGTTCCTGATTCAAAAGCATTGCGAGCAGCCTTTACAGCTAAGTCAATATCTTGCTTACCAGCTTCTGCTACAATGGCATGTATTGCTCCCGTACTAGGATTAATGGATTCAAATGTTTTTCCCGATACCGCATCTACCCACTTGCCATTTATAAATAATTGATATGTCTTTAACATACGATCCCCTCCCCCTCTAAACTTAAGAAAATAATAGCCAATTACCGTCCATATTGATTGTAAAAAACGGAACATTCTGATAATTTAACCAACTACTCTACGTCACAACGTAACTTTCCAAAAAACTTTTCAGTATATTCCCTTGGAGTTAACGAGCCAAAACTTTTAAATTCATGAATGAAATGCGCTTGATCATAATAACCATTTTCATTGATGATATCCCAAATGGTAAAGTTCTTCATTTTAAGCAACATATTTAAAGCAGATTGATATCTTACAATTTGACTAAATCGTTTTGGAGAGATTCCAATAGATTCTTTAAATTGCTTTCGTATATATCTCGTTGAATATCCCACCTTACCCGCCAACTGACTTATGTTCATATTTCCTTTTGATTCATAAATTTTATTTAGCACTTGTCCTATTATGTTCATTGAACCGTCTGAGGGAAAAACAACTTTACCAATTAACTCTTTAAACAATCCCACTCTTTCTTGAAACCCTTCTGCAAGTATTATTTTTTCTATAGTTGTATGTTGAATAGAAATCATATCAATTAAAGGTACTTCTTTATCGACTATTTCTTTTACCATATAGTTTGAACGAAGTACCTCTTGATATGGCAGGAACCTTACACCAAAGTATTCACTGCCAGCTTGCAGATGAATCATTCGACTACGAATGACACTTCCACATATATTTGCAAAACAATCCTGTTCATTACAACCGAATAATATATCTATACACCCATCAGGAACCACTGAAACAGCATGATGCAAATCTTTTTTTAGACGAAATTGATAAAATAATAATACTGTTTGATTCCATATATTTTTTTCTCGATGTTCTGTATAATAGTCTGCCATCCCTTCAAACTCAGGCTGAAATGGAAAATATTGATACGTTTTTATATGTTGAAAAATACTCAACATACTCTCCTCCCCTGTAAAACTCTTTGTTTTTTTACAATTTAATGGTGCTGTCTTACACATATTTCCCTTCTCATGTTTCTTGTTGTCCATTTTACTATCCATAACTTTCTAGAAGCAATACAAAGTTACCAACGCCACTTTCATATGGAAGTAAATCAGACTTTCAAACGTACAATTCGTTTTCTTTCTTTATATCATTGAAAAGGAAATTTTGTGCTTTATTATTTCAAGAGAGACTGATATGGGAAACTGTTCATGTTCTTAAATACATATATATTTTTCGGATAGAGATTCTTTTCTAAACAACAGTTCTCATACATATAAAAAATCAACATGGCTAACCATGTTGATTTTTTTACTTTCATTACTTCTCAATTAAAATGTTGCAGCTACTTTCTTAACTTTTTCTAATCCTTCTTCAACAATTTGCTGTGAGCGATCTGGATATTGATTATGCCCTTCAATTACTACTGTCTCTGGATTTGTAATGCCCCAGAATCCAAGTACAGTTGTCACATAGTTCACAGCCATTTCCATAGAAGCCATTGGCTCAGAAGAGTAATCAGAACCACGAGCACCTAGTACAGCTACTTTCTTCTCACCAGCTAATCCTACTGGACCATTTTCTGTATATTTAAATGTTTTTCCAGCTTGAGAAAGGTATGAAATATACGTAACTAATGGTGCTGGTACTGTAAAGTTCCATAATGGGAAGGCAAATACAACTTTTTCCGCTTCTAAAAATTGATTTAAATATTTATCAACTGTCGCAACAGCTTTCTCTTCTTCTACTGTTAATTCTAGTCCTTGACTACGTTTATACCCACCTGCAATCGCATCATTTCCGTAATATGGAAGATTCAATTCATATAAATCTAACTCTGCCACTTCTGTATTCGGATTTGCTACCTTATACGTGCTTACAAATGTTTCATACATTTTTGAACTAATTGCTTGATCTGCAGGACGGTCATTTGCTTTCACAAATAATACTTTTGACATTGTTTTTGTCTCCTCTACTTTTTTCATTTCTTCTTTCTTACCAAATAATGAACGAAATACCCCCATTTTCTTCACCTAAACTTCCTTTTTATATTCATTATTCATCAACTTAAAAAAACTTATTCTAAGAAAAGATTCTATCTTTTATTGTCAGAATCTTCTTATTGTATTCTGATTTACACTTTATCTAAGTTGAAGCAAAAATGTTTTATTACCTTACGTCAGTAAGTATACTCAAGTAACCTTTAATAAGATTTAAATTCTCAAATTAAAAATATTTTTTAAACCTGTTATAATAATAAGGTGAACCTTGAAGCAGTACATTTTTTTCATCCTCCACTGATTGTTAGCCCTCACCTATCTTCCTTGCTTCTCTCTGAATTTTGAGGTAGAAGTCTTACCGATTCCTAATCGTGGAAATAAAAATAAAGCGGGGATAGATTTTCTATTCAACTTTCCAGTTTAATGAAACAAGTACCGTTTCAAGCGATTAAAGAAAAATTCCTTTTCATTTCATATAATGAATACAGATTTTCTCTTATAACAAAAGGACCTGCATTCATAAGAAGCAGATCCTTTTATGTTTCTTTTCCTCTATACAGTTTTTGGAACTAGATTAAAACATCTTTTGTATATCCATTCATAATCTTTTACTGTTAAGTCACGCGGGTTCCCAACCGTTTGAGGGTCTTTCATCGCTTCTTTGGCTAGGCGCTCAATCATATCAGCTGGTACACCTTGTTTTTCAAGTGTAGGTATTTCTAGATTTTCTACGAGATCATACATCCAATTTACTGCCGCTTTCGCTGCATCTTCAGTCGATAATTCATGCGTATTAATTCCTACCGCTTGCGCAATACGTGCAAACTTTTCAGGATTTCCTTTCCAGTTAAATTCCATAACTGGACCCATCATAGCTGCAACACATTGTCCATGGGCAACCGGAATAATTCCGCCTAATGTTTGACTCATCGCATGTGCAGCACCTGCGGATTCACTTCCATAAGATAGCCCTGCTAACATTGCTGCTTGTGCCATACCGTAACGAGCTTCCAAATCTTCACCGTCTGCAAATGCGCGGTAAATATATTTTGATGCATACTCAATCGCCATTAATGCAACCGCATCTGTAATAGGCTGCGCATATTTCATTGTATAACATTCAATCGCATGTGCTAAAGCATCAACACCTGTCATAGCTGTTACATGTGGTGGCATAGATATATGTAATTCAGGATCAATAATGGTCAGATGTGCAGCGATAAGTGGTCCCCCTGTATTAAATTTAAATTCTCGCTCTTCATCTGTAATTACAGCCCATTGCGTTACTTCGGAGCCTGTTCCAGCTGTAGTTGGAATAGTTGTCAATGGTGGAATTCGATTCTCAAGTGGTTTTTTCCCTTCCGCTGCCTCATATTCTAAGATAGATCCTTCATGTGTTGCTTCCACCCCAATCGCTTTTGCTGTATCCATTGAACTACCACCACCGACTGCAACGAGCCCATCGCAGCCTTCTTTTTTGTAAAGAGCAGATCCTTCAGCAACTAAACGTACTGGCGGATTCGGTTCAACCTTATGAAATATAACTACCTCTACATTTTCTTCCCTTAAATATTTCATAACAGGATCAACAACACCTGCGTTAAAAATTCCAGGATCTGTGACAAGCAATACTTTTGATACACCTAAATTTTTGACTTCTTTTCCTATATGGCGAATAGATCCAATTCCATGCTTAATCGCTGTAGGCACCTCAAATTGATGGAACTTATACATCTGTTCAACTTTCATATTTAAACTCATACATGACAACCCCCTGTTTTTTCTTCATTCCTTTATTTAAACCAGTTAATTGCTTCCGGTTTCGTATTTCGATAAATATGTTTGATTTCAGTATATTCTTCCAGCCCGTTGCTTCCTAATTCACGTCCAAAACCAGATTGTTTATACCCGCCCCAAGGTGCTTGAGCAAAATATGGATGGAAATCATTAATCCAAACCGTTCCCATTCGAAGACGTGAAGCAACAAACTCAGCTTTCTCAATATCTTTTGACCATACAGCTCCTGCTAGCCCATAAATCGTATCATTCGCAAGTTGTAGAACTTCTTCTGTTGTTTTAAAAGGCTCCACCGTTAAAACTGGTCCAAACACTTCCTCTTGAACAATTCGCATTTGTGAATGGCAGTTTGCAAAAATTGTCGGTTTATAAAAGAATCCATTTTGAAGTTCTGGATCTTCTGGACGTTCCCCGCCAAGAACTAATTGTGCTCCCTCTTGCTTTCCAATTTCTACATATCTTTCTACTTTCGCACGATGTTCCATTGAGATAAGAGGGCCACATTGCGTATCTTTATCAAATCCGTTTCCTAATTTTATATTTTTTGCACGGTTAACAACAGCTTGTAAAAATTCATCGTGAATACTTTCTTCAACTAGTAAGCGTGCTCCCGCTGAACACACTTGGCCAGCATGATAAAAAATTGCGTTGAGCGCTTGATCTACTGCTACTTCAAAATCTGCGTCCGCAAATACAATATTCGGGTTTTTCCCGCCGAGTTCAAGTGCAATTTTCTTTACATTACTGCTAGCCGCTTGCATAATTCTCTTCCCTGTTTCAATCCCTCCAGTAAAAGAAAGAAAATCGACATCTAGATTACTAGATAATTCTGAACCTACTGTCGATCCAGGACCTAATACTAAATTAGCTACTCCGTTTGGCACACCAGCCTCTTCCATTAATTCAAATACTTTTATAGTCGTTAGTGGCGTAATTTCACTCGGTTTCACAATAATTGTATTTCCTGCAGCTAGCGCAGGCGCAATTTTCCATGTTGCTTGAAGTAAAGGATAATTCCACGGTGTGATTTGAGCACAAACTCCAACAGGTTCACGAACAATTCGGCTTTGAGAATTAGGAATAGGAGAAGAGATAATCTCTCCGCCATACTTATCAGCGAGACCTGCAAAGTATTGAAATACATTGACGATGTCATCCATGTCCGCTTGGCTTTCAATTAATGTTTTTCCTGTATCTAAGGTTTCTAGCTTAGCCAATTCTTCTTTATCTCGGCGAATGAGCTCCGCAATCTTTTGAACAAGTTCTCCGCGTTCATTCGCAGGCGTACTGGCCCAATCACCTTGATCGAATGCTGCACGTGCCGCTTTAATCGCGAGCTTGGCATCCTCTTTGTCTCCCTCAGTTACAGTTGCAATGATTTCTTGATTAAAGGGATTGATGATGTTTCTCGTTTTTCCAGAAATGGACTCTACCCACTCTCCGTTTATATACATTGTTTTTAGAGACATGCAATCACTCCTTTGAAAATCACTAAGTTAAATTTGTTAAGTTTTTTCTTAACGTTTTTAACAAAATTAACGTAACATACGCAAAAAATGTTGTCAAAATAAAAATTAAATTTAGAATTTTATAACCCTTCGGCATATAAAGGATTATCAAGTATAAAAAATTTATTTATCGACGTATTTTTTTGACATTTTTCTGTAATACGTTAATATAAACATTGTTCAAAATAAACTTTATATTCTTAACGATTTGACTTTTCTCTACTAGGAGGTTTTTTATAAGATGGACGATAAAGGATATGAGGCTATTGAAAAGGCAAAAACATTCGTAATTGATTCAATTGCTGAAACAATGGATCTGTATGGAGTTACACGAAGTGCAGGAACATTATATGGAACCATGTACTTTGAAGATGATATGAATTTAGATGAAATGCGTGAACGACTAGGAATGAGTAAACCTAGTATGAGCACAAGTGTAAAAAAGCTACAAGACTTTGATATTGTCAAAATGACCTTTACTAAAGGGAGTAGAAAGCATACTTATGTAGCCGAAAAAGACTTTTTTAAATTTTTCACTCATTTCTTTTCTCATAAATGGGAAAGAGAGGTAAAGATAAATTTGAACGCATTAGGAAAGTCTCAAAAAATATTGAGAGAAGTGATGAATAATCAGGAAGAGTCAGAAGAAATCAAAGCCCATGCAAAGCAGATTTATGAGCAATTAGAAGAATCGCGTGCTTATTATAAATGGCTACAAAAATTAGTAGATTCTATAAAAGATGAGAGTATTTTCGAATTGATTCCTATAGAAGATAAATCGTGAAAAATGTTACTGAGGGTGATTTGAATCAAAATCGTTTGGAAAACTCATCCTCAGGTGCATTTTAAAATTTCGAACACTGACATGTATTACAGCATTTTCCGCCATCTTTGTCGTGTCCAAGCTTTCACAAAAAGTTTGTCCTCCTCAACCATTACTGATACCGAAAAGGTAATGCCCCTAATATAAGAAGGAATGCTGGTAAGAAAATAGCGATCGTTGCAATGAATCCCCCTTGCCATCCACTGATAATAGCACCAATATATGCTGCAAATGTAAATAACGGTCCAGGTACAGCTTGAGTAGCACCGTAACCCGCTAAAAACGAAGATTGATCCATCCATCCTGTCGGAACAAATTCACGCTCAAGTAAAGGTAAAACAATATGACCTCCACCGAACACTAAAGAACCTGAACGGTAGAAACTATCAAACATTGCAATCCAATTCAATGATGTAATTTCTCTTAGGATTGGCAGGAAAATAAGTAACCCAAAAAACAATGATAAACAAATGAATCCTTCCTTTCGAGAGATTGGAAAGTTTCGTTTTGATTCATCATTGTCCACTTGTTTTTTATAAATGTAATAGCCGATCAGACCGGATAAACAAATGACTGCTACTTGTGTAAAAACCGTTTGCCATAATAGCGTTCCCACTAAAGAGAATAATGCAATAGCTTTCCGGTGTAAATCCGGTATCAACTTTTGAACCATTCCTAAAATCGCATGTGCTACTACTACGACGGCTACAATTTTCAAACCATGAATCCAGCTAGCTTCTCTCATATTTAAATCTTGTAGTATATATGCAAATAGGACTAATGCTATCACAGAAGGAAGAGTAAACCCGATAAAAGAAAGAATTCCTCCCAATATACCTGCACGCATGACACCAATTCCAATCCCCACTTGACTACTCGCAGGTCCCGGTAGACATTGACATAAAGCAACTAAATCTGCATAACTTTTTTCATCCATCCACTTTCTTTTGCGAACATACTCTTCATGAAAATAACCTAGATGTGCGGTCGGTCCTCCGAAAGATGTAAGTCCAAGGCTAGTAGAAACAAGCAATATTTCTAATAAAGTTTTCAATTTATTTTGAGGCGTTATTTTCTTCATTACACGTCCTTTTTCAGTCGCTGTATCATATTTTCTAATGTTTCCGGCTACATTATGCTCTTCTTTCTTCAAAAGTCCATCGCATGAAGAATAGAGTATAACGTACCAAGGCTAAATGTCGAAATTCGTAATTAATGTAGCATTAATATATCGTTTTTTCAATTTAGCATTAAAAACTTTTACATAAATTTTACAAAGTAATACATTCAAATCATTAGAATGTTTTTCAGCATTTAACCGTAGAAAAAGGCATTATCACAAGCATGTCTCGGAAAGGAAACCGCTTCGATCATGCCGTCATCGAATCCTTCCACTCCACCATAAAGTCCGAAGAATGCTACAACCAAAAAAGGAATGTCTTACAAATTCTATCGTACTAGAAAAAGGGAATCATTTCCTGCATGATTCTAATCACATATAACCGTTTAAAAAATGAAACTACCTGTCCCCGATTGAGTATAGGGAACAGGTAGCGTAGGTGTTTTACTCCTGTCTCACATCAGTGGTCCAGCTCATTCAAAGGGAATCAGGGGTTTATTTTCAAAAATGCATAGACGTATTATTTTTGTCATTTCATATTCGTAAAACACTTTTTTATTAGTTAACAACTATTAATTTTCAAACACAAAGTTTATTTTATTATCTTTCCATTCTAACTTTGCATCAAACGTTTTATCATTTTTCTTAAATCCTTTAATTAAGTCAGTTTGTTCACCTTTCAATAGTTTTGTCATATTTTTTTGTGAGATTGTTTTGCCTAATATTTTTTTTGAAATTGTAAAATCACATTTTGTTGTATTATAGTTCGAACAACCGTAAAAAGTAGACTTATCGATCACATCGCCATCACATTTTTTACATTTCCCTACTTTTTTCCCCGTTGTAAATTTTGATCCTTTTCGTTCAATCGATTCTACATCTAAGCCTGTGAAATCCCATTTCTCAGACATTTCAATTGCATCTTCAATAATTTTTGCAGATAGCTTCTTCGTTTGTTCCATGAAAGTCGCTGGTGATGCTTTTCCTTCTCCAATTTCTGCAAGACGTTGCTCCCACTTTGCTGTCATTTCTGGTGAAGCTAAAATTTTATCCCCAATCGCTGTAATAAGTACTTTCCCTTTATCCGTTGCATACACTTGGTTTTTCTTCACATCTATATATTTACGGTCTTTCAGCATTGTAATAATACCAGCCCGAGTCGCTTCCGTGCCTAACCCTTCTGTTTTCTTTAACACTTTTTCAAGCTCTTCATTATCTAAATATTTTCCTGCCGTTTTCATTAACGTAATCAATTGCCCTTCTGTATAACGCTTCGGCGGCTGCGTTTTTCCTTCTTTTACTTTCACTTTTACAACTTTTCCTTCTTCCCCTTCTGTAACAATTGGAAGGATCGTTTCATCGTCCTTATCATCTTGAAAGATGACTTTCCGCCATCCTTCTTGAATTTGTTGTTTCCCTTTTGAAATAAATTCAGCCCGTCCATCTACAAGGGTTGTTATTGTTGTATAGTCGAAAATAGCAACTTCATAATGAGCGGCAATCAGTCTTCTTACAATCATATCGTAAATTTTCTTTTCATCACCAGATAGCTTATTTGGATTCGTAACTTGTTCTGTCGGTATAATCGCATAGTGATCTGTCACTTTCTTTTCATTCACATAACGCTTATTATTCCTAATCGATTCAATTGGGGCTGGCAACACCCCTTTATATTCATCAAATTGACTTAACTTTTGCAAAATATCAGGAAACGTTGCTGCCTCACCTTGTGTTACATAGTTCGAGTCAGAACGAGGATAAGAAACAATCCCTTTTTGATACAACGCTTGTGTAATATCTAACGTTTTTTTCGGTGAAAATTTAAATGCTTTATTCGCCGTTGCTTGTAGCGATGACAAATTAAATAAAAGCGGCGGCTGAAATTCCTTGCGCTCCGTTTTCACTTCTTTTACTTCAGCTGGTTTTCCTTGGCAAAAAGCGGCAATTTTATTCGCCATATCAGGGTCTTTTAAGCGGGATTCACCATCTTTTTCCCATTTACCCTCATATTTCTTACCTTCAATATTAAAGGTTGCGAACACTTCCCAAAACGGTTCTGATTTAAAGTTTTCTATTTCTTTTTCACGTTTTACAATTAACGCTAATGTTGGCGTTTGAACACGTCCAGCAGAAAAAACATCATTCATTCCTTTTTTCTTTAGTAAAATGCTATAGACGCGCGATGCATTCATGCCAACGACCCAATCGGCGCAAGATCTTGTATATGCTTCATAGTACGTATTGATCGTATCTGATTCATCAAGTAAGTTTTTAAACCCTTGATAAATAGCCTGTTTTGTCAAAGATGAGATCCAAAGACGTTTCATCGGCTTTTGCACATTACAAAGGTTAATAATATTTCGCACAATCAGTTCCCCTTCACGTCCTGCATCACCTGCATGAATGATTTCGGTCACTTGCGGATTATGTAACAGCTGTTTCACCACATTAAATTGTTTATATTTCGACTTTGTTACTTCAAATTGAAAACGCTCTGGAATCATCGGTAACGTATCAAGCGACCATTTTTTCCACTCAGCGTGATAATGTTCTGGATTACATAACTGCGTTAAATGACCAATTGCCCATGTACAATAAGCTCCATTTGGAAATAACTCATTTGCTTCTACTTCTAAATACCCATCTTTCCGGCGGTATTTAAATTGTGAAACAAGAGCTAAACCTTGATCTGGTTTCTCGGCAATAATTAATTTCATTTTATAACTCCCTATCTAAATTCCAGTGTTACTTTTCATTTGATCTGTTAAAAGCGATGATACATAAATCTTTCTTTTTATCATTCGCAATGTATTTATGTATAAGACCTATATATTATACGCTTATTCTTTCCGCCTTCACAATAGAAACTCATGATTTGATATAACGGTCATATTGCCAAGTTTAGAGAATACGTATAGAAAAAACGAAATTCAAAATAAACTTTCTTTTATTTTTTCTATCTTATAGTTCTTTTCCTTTAATAAATGCAATTAAATATTCACGAATGCAACAATTCATGTTTTAATGTATATAATATAAAAATATTTCTGTTCATTGGGGTGGTTCTATGAAAGCAAATGTTGGAGATATGATACAATTTGAGCGTGGAAATGTTACCATTACAGGCTCAGTCGTGAAACTATACAGTGAATCTGTATTAGTTGAAATCACAAATATAAGCGGTGGCACTTTTGAATTCGATAGAACAGTAGTCAATCACAAAAATTATAAGATACTGAATGGAAATTTGTAATTCGGAAAATCTAATTCTGCTAAATGAATAGCATTTAGCACGTAAAAAGAGCCGATATTTATATGAAAATTTTCGGCTCTCTTTTATCTTATCAAAATGAAATTAAACTAAATCGCCGTTTAAAAATGCACCAGGTAATAGCTGCTCAACTGTTACTTCCTTTTCATCACCTTTGACATTTGTTAATAATACTGGCATTTTGGGATCACAAAATTCCGCAATCACTTGTCTACAAGCTCCGCATGGTGAAATAGGCCCATCCGTTTTACCTGTAACTACTAAATAGCTAAAATGACGTTCCCCTTCTGATACCGCTTTAAAGATCGCCGTTCTTTCAGCACAGTTACATAATCCATATGATGCATTTTCTATATTACAACCCGTATAGATTTTACCTTCTTTTGTAACGAGTGCCGCACCAACAGGAAATTTAGAATATGGAATGTAAGCTTTTTCTAGCATCTTTGTTGCTGCTTCAATATACTTTTTTTTATCCATGTTATTTCCTCCCTAAACCCGATATATTCTAAAGATGAAATTTCACTTTCCTTCTATATATTACTTGCTAATCAAGCGATACTTAGAACATATTTTATAACAAACCTCCCCCTCCTTCGTATCCGCTTACACTTTTTTAAATGGGAAAGCAATAGATACTCTATATGTGTATCTATTGCTCCTTATCTATTTTTTACTTAATAATTGTCTGTAGCGCCTTTTTCGTCATTTAATACAATCGCAACACTTGCACTAGCTCCGATTCTTGAAGCACCAGCTTCAATCATTTTTTCTGCATCTTCACGTGTACGAACGCCACCAGATGCTTTTACCCCAACATTTGGTCCTACTGTCTTACGCATTAATGCGATATCTTCAGCAGTCGCTCCACCAGTTGAGAAGCCTGTTGAAGTTTTTACAAAATCTGCACCAGCTTTCACTGATAATTCACAAGCACGTACTTTTTCCTCATCTGTTAATAGGCATGTTTCGATAATAACTTTAACAAGTGCTTTTCCTTTTGCTGCTTGTACAACTTCACGAATATCCTTTTCAACGAATTCATCATCACCATCTTTTAAAGCACCTACGTTGATTACCATATCTACTTCCGTTGCACCTTTAGCAATTACATCTTTTGTTTCAAATACTTTTGTTTCAGTCGTATTTGCACCTAATGGAAATCCAATCACAGTACAAACATCCACATCATGTCCTGCTAATTCTTCAGCAGCTAATTTTACCCATGTAGGATTAATACAAACGGAAGCAAAATTATATTTCTTTGCCTCTTCAATGACTTTCATTACATCTTCTTTTTTAGAATTCGGTTTCAAAACTGTATGATCAATTAACTTTGCAATGTTCATATCTTTCACTCCTTATCTCTTTTAACAACTCCATTTTAACCCTCATTTGAACACATGTAAATACGCTTTTGAAATTATGTTCATTTATCGTTTTTAAAAATCAAGAACTATCATGACGAAATCTCTAGTTTTTGAAAAGAACAATCCACCAAGGAGCCTTCTTTTCCATACTTCATAAAGTATTATCCTCTTATTTTCTTATATTAAAATGAACTGTATATGGAAAAGCCTTTCCCAAAATAATAGGTTTGAGAAAGCCCTTATTTTAATCTTTTTGATAATGTAATAATTCTTTTGCTGTATGCTGATCTATAATTAAGATATTCGCATATTTCCCTCTTAATGCACCGTCGATTGCCTTTACTTTTCGCGAACCTCCTGCAACAAGAATCGAACGTTTCTTTAATTTTAATTCTTCTAGTTCAATTCCAATTGTACGCCGATTAATGTCCTCACTACTAATATTCCCATCGTTATCAAAAAAGCGTGAACAAATATCACCGACTGCTTGCTTTTTCAAGAGATCCATTTCGTCCTGATCCAAATACCCTAACCGGAATAACAGTGCTTCATCACGCACAGTTCCAACAGTAAAAATAGCAATATTCGCTTGTTTCCCCATTTCAATAATATGATGAATATGTCTATCTTGCTCTACTAGTTCCTTCGTTATCGCATTATCAAATATAACAGGAAGCGGTAAATTTCTTGGCGTTGTTTGAAAAGCATCTGCAAATAAAGCAATCGTCTCATTTGCATATGTATTTACACTCGAATGACTAATGCCCCCCTTTAATTGAACTACTTCTACTCCCTTTACAGGCTGCGGTGCCATTTTTCGAGCGATTTCATACATCGTCGTTCCCCAGCTTACCCCAACGATATCTCCATTTTTTACCGTTTTCTCCATATATTCAGCAGCATATTTGCTAATATAATCTGTTATTGTTGCATATTCTGGTACAGGAGAAAATACGACATGTGTTTCTAACAAATTATATTTTTCTTTCAGTAAATTTCCGACATTGTCTAAATTAGCAAATGGATCTGTTATTGTAATTTGAACAAAGCCTTTTTCCTTTGCATACTTTAGCAGTCTTGAAACGGTTGGCCTTGAAATATTCAGCTTATTGGCAATCTCTTGTTGACTATAATCAGATTGATAATATAATCTTGCAACTTCAACACTTAATTGTTGTTTTTCTTTATCCATAGTAACTCATTACATATCCTTTCCTGTATTTCCCTTTCATTACAAGCATTATACAGGTTTATTCTCGAAATTTCGACTATTCGACCTTTCCTCCCCTCTATCAAAACGAAGACAAAAAAAGCAGTAGATTCTATCTACTACTTTTTTATGCTTTCGTGCAGTTTTTCTGTATATGTTTTTACATCCCTCCAACTATCTTTTGCTACATTCAAATCTTCTTTAATAAAATGAAACTCTTCAGGGCTAATTCCTTTTACATTTTGCAATAAGTTATTATATTTTGCCCCTACTATATACCATTGATTTGAAATATTTTGTAACGCTGTAATTGCGGCATCAATTGTTTCTGTCATATTTATTGTCTTATTTTTCACGTCTGTTAAAATGGCAATCTCCGCTTGTACTCCAGAAATTTTTGCCTTTACATTCGCGATTTCTCGCTCAGCATTTGCAATATCTTTTTTAGCCACAGCAATCATCGGTCCACCTGCAAGACAGGTAAGTAAAGTCACACAAAGTACACCTCCAGCTATGACCATGTCATTGCTCTTTTTTATAGAATCATTATATGTCTGAATTTGTTGCTCTAGCGCTGGAATCCCTGCATTTGTACTTGCCAAAATCGCAGTTAATTGATCCGCATCATTTTTAAAACGAGTTGTATCTTTCACCATTCTCTCCCGGAACGCTTTTAACTCCTCTAATAAAGCATCTACTTCCTTTTGATTGCGTAAAATGTTCGTATACAATGTTTCTAAATTCGCTTTTAATGTGTCACGATCTTTCTGATCAACTGCCAATAGCATGCTGTTGTATTGCGCTTGAAAAATAGTATGAAAATCGATAATCTTTTGATCCACTTTCATAATTTGTGGTTTCATTTGATGGGTCCAATTTGTTGCATTCATTTTTGCATCTCTTTGATGTTGGATTATATCTCGTCTTACATCACCGTGAATGGAGTTTATCTTATGTAAATCTGTTTCTTGTTGATCAAGAATTAATTTTGCATATGAATCCATTGCAAAAATGCTTGATGTTGTTTGCACCATTGCCTCTTGAAAGCCTGCTGGACCAAGAGAATCATTTCCTGCACCTTTTTGTTCTTCGGCAACAGAATGCAGAGGAAATGCATGATTTATTGTGACTCCAATAATCATGATAGATAATAGACATTTTTGATAGAAATGCTTGTACATATTTTTCCCCTATTCTTTATTGCACATATTATAAATTGTTACATAAAAATATATAAATTAAAAGAGCATTATACTTTTTCCCTATCTACTACTTGAATATCCTCAGCATAAATTTTCTCCGCATAATCTTTAATATTTTTCCAGCTATCTTTTGCGATGCTAAGATCTTCTTTCATAAACACAAGCTCTTCAGGACTAATAGAATCTACATTTTGAAGTAATGAATGATATTTTGCTCCCATTGTATGCCACTGATTTGAAATATTTTGTAACGCTGTAATCGCAGTGTCAATTGTATTTGTTAAATATTCTGTTTGCATTTTAATATTTGTTAACCCTGCTACTTCTAATTGTGCAGTAGTAATTTTACCTGTTATTTTTTGAATTTCTGCCTGTGCATTGTCAAGTTCTTTTTTTGCTAAAACAATTCCCGTTGTACCTCCACCTACTGCTGCTGTACCGCCTGCGATTAGTGCCACTCCTAACGGCGTTCCCGCTCCAGTGGCGATGACAACTGTACCACCTATAATCGCAATTGGGCCTAAAGCTGTGGCTACAGAGGAACCAATAATAAGTGCATTATACTTACTCATCGCCTCATTGTATGTTGTGATTTGACTTTGCAATAGTGGAATTCCTGCGTCTTGACTAGCTAAAATAGATGTAATTTGATTTGCATCCGTTTTGAAGTTTTGTGTATCTGCTGTCATTTTATTCCGGAATCGTTTCAAATCTTCTACTAACTTGTCAACTTGTTCTTTATTTTCTGTAATACTATTAGACAACCTTGTTAATCCCTTTGTCAGAGTTGCTTTATCTTTCGTATCTACAGCTTTCACTAAAGTATCATAATAATTTTGGAATTTCGTA
Source organism: Bacillus cytotoxicus NVH 391-98 (assembly GCF_000017425.1). Classification (GTDB taxonomy): domain Bacteria; phylum Bacillota; class Bacilli; order Bacillales; family Bacillaceae_G; genus Bacillus_A; species Bacillus_A cytotoxicus. The sequence goes on along the minus strand of NC_009674.1, from coordinate 1,573,898 downwards.
TTATAATTAATGATATTTTGATTTGTAGAAATAAGCTGCGGCTTCAATACATCTAACCATTGTTTTGCATTACTTCGCGCTGTATTTTGGTGCTGCACAATTTTTGCCCTTAAAGGAGCATCAACCGTTGTTACATTTCCAAAACTAACATTTCCTTGTTTTATTATTGTTAAAGCATATAAATCCATTACTAAAGCATTCGAACCAGTGCGTTCCATTGCATCTTTTAATCCCTCTGGACCTAGTGAATACTCTTCATATTCATGATATGCTTTCGCCACCGCATGAACTGAAACTGATTTCATATTTTCTGCTGCAAAAGTATGCGCTGGCATCATATTTCCTGCTGCAAACACCATCATAAGTGCTGATAAAGTCATTACTTTAGAAGGTTTTTTATTCATTTTCTTTCTCTCCCTAATCATGCAATATGTATGCTTTTTTCACGAATGTACTTCGACGTTCGTAATGTAATCTTCAAATTGACTCGTTTGTTTTTTTATCTCATCGCTAGATTTCTTTAGCTGATTGAAATGCTTTTGAAGCAGACTACCGTTTGTATATGTTCCAGAGTCAATATTTGTTTTGATTTGGATCATATTCTGATTCAATACTTTCCAATCATTTAATACATATTCTAAAGTTGTAATTTGTCGATCAACGAGCTCCGTAAAGCTGCTTACTTGATCTTCAACAAAAGTAATTTCTGTTACCTCTGCTTCCGTTTTTGCTAATTTTTGAATTAGCGGTAGTAACTCTTTTTGCTTTTGTTGAATCCGTAAGGCTATTTCTCTTGTTTGACTATCCGCAGCATTTACAATTTCATCGCTTAAAGAATCAATTGAAACAAAGTCTATCGTTTTTGTTTGCGCTGTTTGATTTGTTATTGTAAATACTTTTTTTCCTATATGAATAGATCCTTTGACGATTTCTTGTGGCCGATTTAAAATATCACTAAGGTCTGTTTGAATTTCTTCTTGTATTCTTTTTATCTCTGCTCTTATCTTAACAATATCTCCATTTGCCCCTTGCAATGATTGAATAGCCTCATCGGCCTTTTGTGATAAGCTTTGGCTATCTTTCGTTAACAGTGCTTTAAACCTGTTTAACTCAAACAATGTTTGTTCCATATTATCCTGAATCATTTGTACCTGCCCTTGAAGTTTTCCATAGGCATTTGTAAAATCGACCGCTGCTTGTTCATCCTCATTTATTTTTTCCGCTAATCCATATAATTTGTTGTAATAGCTATTAAACCTTATGCTGTACCTCATCATTTCCTGATTTAAATCAATTAACTTTGGATTATATTCATCAATCCATTCTCGAACATTTGCCTTTGCAAACTTTTGATGATTCGTCAAACTACTCATCGCGCTCACCTTAATATCCGGTTGCTGCAAAATAATCAATCCATATGCTTGTATAAGCGGGGACTGCGCTCCTAACATTCTAATTGAATTTGAAAATGTATTTGGAGTCATTACATTTTGTGCATACATTGGCTGTAATCCAGATTGCTCCCCTTCGTAGTAAGCGTTTACATCAGTAAACCAACTTGTAGATGCTGCTGTAGCCAATAACCCCGCAATTAAAGTCTTTTTCACTTTAATTCCTCCTAATGTATAAATTAACAATTTATTTTTTATACAGATTCAGTTGTTACCCTTCATAAATAGGGACAATTAACATTCAGCCCTTGCACTCTCTTCCTATTTACGAAATTGAAAATACAACACAAACTTGAATTTACTAAAAAGCATAGAAAAATGGGCCCATTTACGCATTGCATAAATTACATGAAAATATTATTCATTTTTAGCAAAATCGTAGAAAACAATCTTTTGTTTTTCATTCAAGTTCTGTACTGTAAAATTATTTAAACACAGCGCCTTATTAACGTAAAGAACTATTTTATTTCCCTTTATCTCCAATGATTTATCTCCTTATTTTAAAATAAAGTAATCAAGATTTTTCAATTTAAAATATCTATGCATAATAGTAAAAAAGCTTGTTTCTCCACAAGAGATAGTGTTATATTGAAATAATTATTTCGCGAATATGTAATTGTGCATAGTCTCTTCTGTTTATAAAATTAAAAAAGGCTGCCTATAAGTCGGTTTCACCGACTTATAGGCAGCTACTAAAAAAGATTATCCTAGTTTCACTTGATTTTCTGCTTCAATTTTTTCTAATGCAGCAGCGACTTGTTCTTCTGTTAATTCGTGTTCTTTTACATAGCGATTTCGTGGATGAACGCGGCATTCATGAGAACATGCACGTAAATATTTCGCTTCGTTTTCTTCTGAACATAAAATTTGCTTATTACATTCTGGATTTGCACAATTTACATAACGCTCACATGGCTCGTTTGTAAAATGATCTCTGCCCACAATAACATGTTCTTTTTGGTTTACCGGAACAGCGATACGCTCATCAAATACGTAACATTGTCCGTCCCATAGTTCACCTTGAACCTCAGGGTCTTTACCATATGTGACAATTCCACCATGAAGCTGACTTACATCTTCAAATCCTTCTCGCACTAACCAACCGGAAAATTTTTCACAACGAATTCCGCCTGTACAATACGTTAAAATCTTTTTCCCTTCAAGTACTTCCTTATTTTCCTTAATCCAATTTGGTAATTCACGGAATGATTTAATCTCCGGTTTAATCGCACCTCTAAAATGCCCTAAATCATATTCATAGTCATTCCGTGCATCAATTACAATCGTCTCTTCTTGTTGCATCGCTTCATAAAACTCTTTTGGTTCTAAATATTTTCCAGTTAGCTCTTTTGGATTAATATCATCTTCTAAGCGAAGCGTAACAAGTTCTGAGCGAGGACGTACATGCATTTTTTTGAAAGCATGCCCATCTGCTTCATCTACTTTAAAAACGATTCCAGCAAAACGCGGATCGTTCTTCATTGCTTCCATATATTTTTCCGTTTGCTCGGTAGTACCTGAAGCCGTTCCATTAATCCCCTCTTTTGCGACAAGAATTCTTCCTTTTAATTCAAGCGAATTACAAAATTGTAAGTGCTCCGCAGCAAATTCTTCAGGATTTTCAATTGTTGTATACATATAATACAGTAACACTCTATATGGTTTTTTTATTGCCAATGCATTTCTACCACCTATCTAAATTTTAAAATTACGTGTATAAGTTAACGATTATATCAAAACATATAATAATAAGAGAATGCATGCCAAGTTATATATACATCATTTTCTTCTAATTATAATTTTCCATAAGTTAACAAAAAAACAAGATTACATACAAAACACTATGGTTATGTTGTAATCCTAATATATTATATAACATACAATTTAGTTTCCAGCAATTTATATGCTATAAGGCTTATTTACAAAGAGAAAAGTCTTTTTTTCCATTCCAAATTATAGGTTATTTTCTTTACGATCCAAAACATCTAGCGTTTCATTCTATATGCATCGTCTTTTTTATTTTTGTTACATAGTGATTTCTTTCTTCATTCTCACACGCACTTTTTTGTGTATAGTCATATAATTTGCATTAAGGAAACATTCGTGTTCAAATAAAGGTATTACGAAAATATTTAAATGTATTGAAATGCTTAATAAGAATCCATACAATAGTTTCATTACGTTAAGAATTAAAGGGGGAAACCACTATGACTAATAATATAACAAAAGAGAAAAACATCCCTCCACAAAGTACAACTAGTCAATCTGCTCATCTTGCTTTAAGTGGTGAAATAAAGGGACTAAAAAGACTGCTTCCTTTTCTTGGGCCTGCCTTTATCGCTTCTGTTGCTTATATTGATCCTGGAAACTTTGCGACAAATATTGCAGCGGGTTCACAATATGGTTATTTATTACTTTGGGTCATTCTCGCTTCTAATTTAATGGCGGTTTTAATCCAGACTCTCTCAGCAAAACTCGGAATTGCAACTGGTAAAAACCTTCCTGAAGTAGCACGCGAACATTTTCCAAAACCAGTTTCAATCGGTTTATGGATACAAGGTGAGCTCGTTATTATGGCCACTGATTTAGCCGAATTTATCGGAGCTGCTTTAGGTTTATATTTACTATTTGGCATTCCCATGTTACCAGCCGCTTTCATTACTGCAGCTGGATCATTTATTATACTCGAATTTCAGCGCCGCGGCTTTAGACCATTAGAGGCTATCATTACAGGGATGGTCTTTATCGTTGTTGTTGCATTTGGTGTACAAGTATTCTATGCAAAACCAGAGCTAAGCCCTCTTCTATCAGGACTATTTATCCCAAAATTCCAAGGTGTAGATAGCATTTTACTTGCAGCTGGCATTTTAGGAGCAACAGTAATGCCACATGCCATCTACTTACATTCTGCTTTAACACAGCGCCGCGTTGTAGGAACAACAGATGAACAGCGCAAACAAATTTTCCGCTTTGAGTTCATCGATATTATGATTGCTATGGTGATTGCCGGAGCAATTAATGCAAGTATGCTCATCGTAGCTGCGGCTCTTTTCTTTAAAAACGGATTGCACGTTGAAGATTTAGATGTCGCTTTTAGAGAATTTGGTAACTTAGCGGGACCGATATCCGCCAGCCTTTTTGGAGTTGGATTATTATCTGCAGGCTTATCTAGTTCTTCTGTTGGAACAATGTCTGGTGACATTATTATGCAAGGGTTTATTCGAATGCACATCCCTTTATATTTACGACGCTTTATTACAATGGTTCCACCACTTGTTATTATCGCCTTAGGGGTAAATCCAACATATGCTCTCGTTATGAGTCAAGTTGTATTATCATTTGGAATCGCTTTTGCACTTGTCCCACTTATTATATTTACAAGCAGTAAAAAAATTATGGGATTACTTTCCAACCATCCCATAACGACTGTAATGGCTTGGATTATTGCCGCACTCGTTATCGCCTTAAATATTTTCTTACTGTATCAAACATTGACAGGTCAATAGAAAAAAGATCTCATCAAATATAGATGAGATCTTTTTTCCTTCTCTCTTTTCACCAAAATTAGAGAGGTAACGGGATTACACTGTCCCCTACTGGAACATCTTTTCCCTGCTCTATTCGAACGCCACCTTTTGGCGCTGCAGGACCTTGAATCCCTCGAAAATATAAAGGAAGTCCTTCCGTTAGAAATATACTTGTTTTCGATGGATCTTGCCGCTGATGATGTATGTGTAAATGGGGCTCACTAGAATTTCCAGAATTCCCAACATTCGCAACGACTGTGCCTTCTTTTATATGCTGACCTTTCTTCACTCGTACGGATCCTTTCTTCAAATGGGCTAGTACTAAATATGTTCCTGTTTCATCTAAACGTATATATATGTGATTCCCAACCATAGAATTAGAATCATCCGCTCCGGGTTTTAAGTCAAATTCATCATTTTGAACAGATACAACTGTACCAGAGGCTAGTACATCTGCTCCATAAGTTTTTAAACCTCTTTACATTCGAGAAAATAAGAGCAGTAAAGCACTTTTCACTCAAGCACTCTACTCTTTCTTGTAGCAAGTCTCTATTATTTCTTATCTATATAGGCAAATTTGTACGTATATATGCCACCGAATTGATGTTCTTCAATTCCTTTTACATATTCTTTTTGCATATATGCAGAACCTTTATAATAAAGAGGTGCCACAGCTGCATCTTCCAATATGATTCGTTCCGCTAGTTGCAAGGTTTCCCATCTTTTCTTTGAATCTAATACAATATCATATTTAGCCTGCTTAATTAAGTTATCATAATCGGGATTAGAATATTGCATCCGATTATTCGGACTATCTGTCGTAAATAATTCTAAGTAATTAATGGGATCCTTATAATCAGGTCCCCATATGACCATTGAAATATCGTACTGTCCAGTTTGCTCTAATTGTAATTTTTGTTTGAATGGTTGCTGTTTAATTTGTAATGTTAAACCGCTTAAATGTTTTTCTAACTCTCCTTTTATATACTCCGCTAGGCGTTTTGCATTATCTTGCTCAAATGTCAGAAATTCTATCGTAACCTTTTCAGTACCAAGCTCTTTTTTCGCTTCACTCCAAAGTTCCTTTGCTTTTTCAACGTCATAACCTGCGATCTCTCCATTTTCCTTCCGAAAATCTTTTTTAGTTACTTCATTTTCATATCCGCTAGGAATTAAGCCATATGCAGGAACTGCACCATTATTAATAAAATGATTTACCATTTCTTTTTTATTTATGGCAAATGAAATGGCCTGGCGAACTTTTTTGTTTGCTAGTAACGCATCTCCTTCATGAAAGCGAAGCATAGCAATTGCTGATTCACTTGACATGTGTAACTCTTTGTTATTTTTGTAACGATCTACAAAGGTAGAATTAATAGGTGTTCGATCAAGTACGCCAGATTCATACAAATTCACAGCTGTCGCTGTATCTTTTACAATGTGAAAATTTATTTCGTCTAATTTCACTTTTTCTTTATCCCAATATGTCTCGTTTCTCTTCAACTGAAACTCTTGCTCATGCTTCCATTCCTCTAGTACAAATGCCCCATTATAAATAAGTTGGTTAGGTTCTAACCCATAACGTTCCCCTTGTTCTTTCACAAATGGTTCATGTTGCGGTAAATAAATCGGCAATGTTAACAATTGTAGAAAATAAGGAATAGGCCTATTTAATTGTACCTCTAATGTATAATCATCTAACGCTTTCGCTCCCAGTTGATCTACATGTAATTCACCTTTATTTATTTCTTTTGCATTTTTTATGTCAAATAACATGTAAGCATAGGGAGAGGCTGTGTCAGAGGCTAATGTTCGCTTCCAAGAAAAAATGAAATCATGTGCAGTTACCGATTCACCATTGGACCATTTTGCATTTTTGCGCAAATGAAATGTATATTTCTTACCATCTCCGCTTTTCTCAAATGACTCGGCAACACCAGGGATTGGTTTATCATCACGATCTAATACATATAATCCTTCAAATATATTTTGCATTACATGTGCCGATGTGCCATCCATTGCTTTCGCTACATCAAGAGATGGCATTTCTTCTGCTATCGTTACGTTTAACACTTGTTTTTGAGCTTCTTTATGTATTTTATCCTCGCTTTTATTACAAGCTGCTAAAATAAAAAATGTCATAATAGTAAGCATAAGTAAGCGACTCTTTTCTTGCTTCATGAATTATTCTCCTTACATTCAATAATTATTATAAAACGCTCTTTATTATAGCAGAAAGTTTACTGAAAAAGTGTTACACCTCCATGAATCTTTATCCGCTTATCAATTTAAAAATGCTATTTTTTCGATTTCACGAAAAAATAGCATTCTTATACGAATTACATTTGCAAACCATGCTTATAACGTCTAGCCTCAAAAATGATTCTCTCTTCATCTAATGTTTTGCACTCGCCGTTCCACATAATTTGTTTTCCATTGATGACAACATCAGACACATCTTTTCCACTTGCTGCATAAACAAGATGGGATAATACTTCTTCAGCTGGTTGCAAGTGAGGTTTTTTTGCTGGATCAATCGTAATAAAATCCGCACACTTTCCTCTTTCAATAGAACCTGTCTGTTTCATCCCAATTACTTCTGCTGCTCCTTTTGTTGCGAGTGAAAGAGCCGTTTCAACTGGTAATGCAGTTGCATCTTGATGAATTCCTTTTTGTAATAAAGTTGCAATGCGCATTTCTTCAAACATATCTAAATTATTGTTAGATGCCACGCTATCAGTTGCAATCCCTACTTTAATACCCGCTTCTAGCATTGCTTTCACATTTGCAATTCCAGACCCAAGCTTTAAATTACTATTTGGATTATGCGCTACACGCACATCATGTTCAGCTAAGAAAGTGCGCTCATTTTCATTGAGCACAACACCATGCGCAATGACTGTCGGTCTCTTAAATAAACCGCAGCTCTCGATATATTCTACAGGGCGTTTCCCATACTGCTTTTCAATATCTTGTACTTCGCGCTCTGTTTCTGAAAGATGAATATGAACCATCGTATTGTTTTCCATTGCAATTCTTGCACACTCCTCTAACATTTCTGTAGAACATGTATATGGACTATGAGGTGCAACCATCGTTGTTAACATATCATGTTCACGATAATATCGTTTCACATATTTCTCTGCTTCTTGAATTGCTTTTTTCTCATCTTCTTTTGTACCAAAACTAAATAAAGTTCTTGAAACCGCTGCACGCATTCCACTATTACGAACCGTTTCCATAATCGCATCTTGGTCGATACCAATTGGGTTAAACATATCCGAAAAGGTTGTTGTCCCACTTTTCACCATTTCTAACAAACCAAGTTCTGTACTCGCAACGGCAAGCTCTGGAGTGAATTGACGTTCAAGAGGCCAAATTCTCGTTTCAAGCCACGGTTGTAATAACATATCATCCCCGATACCGCGCAAAAGACTCATTACAATATGAGTATGTGTATTCACAAGACCTGGTAATAACCATTTTCCTTTTAAATCAACGACCTCATCCACTTGATCGTGTTTAAAAAAATCTCCATGTTGCACTTCTATAATCGTATGATCCTCTACAATAATATATCCATTTTCAAATACTTCATTTTGTTCATTAAGCGTCACAATTGTAGCGCTTACATAAGCTGTTTTCAAAAATATTTCCCCTCTCGATTCTTTAAAATATAATTCTACCTCAATTGGTTACTACTATTATAGTAACTTAATCATTTTAAAGAGTCAAAAGTTTCTTGTATTCCCTACATACATTTTGTTTTAGCGTATTATATTGTGTTCTATTTGTATCCGCAAACGCTTCTTCTCTGCTTGAAATCGTATCCTCGTAAATGATTTCCTCCTTAAATTGCACTGCTGTAAAATCATATCTCCTGCCATCTATCACATTATAAAAATGCCAATCTTCACCGACTCTCGTCTTCTTTATTTCACCACCAAAGAAATCGTTTACTACAAGTGCTGTTACACCGCATTGTCCTTTCGCTGGATTTCTTTCTGACCATTTGGAGCTCGTTTCAAGTGACCACGATTTCATGAGCACTTTACATATTTCCTCCCAAGTTAACTCTTCCATTTCATCATCCCCTATATATGAACCGCTTTATACATCATACTGCAAAAGAGGTAAACTCCGACCTTTCAATACTGTTGAAGGCGTTTCTCCAATTAACTTTGCTCCCATTTTCATATAATATCCTTTTGCATTTGGATCGCTCTCAATGATAAAGCATGTTATCCCTAATTCAATTGCTTTTTCTACAACAGCTTTCCATAACATTTTTCCATACCCTTTCCCCTTGTAATGCGGATGTAAATAGAGAAAATCAAGAATATCTCTATCTTTACGTATAAATGAAAAAAAGCCAATTGTTACTCCCGCATTTTCTAAAACATAGACATAATTGTTTTTTATATATGCTTCCGTAATTGTTAAATCTTCCTTACAAGCTGCTAGAAATTGCGTACTATAGTCCCACGTTGCCTTTGAAAGAAGTGCGAGTTTACTTAGTTCATTTGCTTCTTCTAATATCGTTTCTCGAATGATCATCATTTATTCTCCTTTCATGTAAACTATTAATCTATAATCATTCTTCACATCATAAAAAATATATATTTAAATAAAAAGCTCCGACTTATATTTCTAGTGAGAGCTTTTCTTACGCAGTATGTTCATTTAACCAGGAGATTACATCTTGAAAAACCTCTTCTCGATTTACTTCATGAAACATTTCATGTCTCCCATTTTCATATAAGCGAAGTGTTACATCTTTTATACCGCATTTTTTATATGTATCATATACTTCTTTTACACCTTTCCCCATATTCCCTACTGGATCACGATCTCCAGAAAAAATATGGATAGGCAGATCTTTAGGCGTTTTCTCATATTCCTTTACTTTGTTCACTTCAAGTACACCTTTAAATAATTCACGATAAAAACTTGTTGAGCAAATAAATCCGCACAATGGATCTTCTATATATTTATCAACTTGACTTGTATCGGAAGATAACCAATCAAACTTTGTTCGATTTGGTTTAAAATGCGAGTTGAAATTTCCGAACGATAAAAAGTTTAACATCGGGCTTTTCGTTTTTGTACCACGAAGCTTCATTTCAATCGTTGCTATTTTATGACCTATTATCCCTAACAACCCTGGGTTTCCACCTGTCCCAGAAATAAGAAAACCATCATATAATTCGCCTCGAAGTTGTACAGCACGTCTAGATAAAAAAGAGCCCATACTATGTCCCAATAAAAAAAGTGGACATGTTTGCTCCTTCCGAATAAACTCCGATACAAAAATAATATCAGAAACAGCTTGATCCCAGCCTACTTCTGGTTCAAAGTGCCCATAATCGTCTTCTCTCTTTACTGTCTTTCCATGTCCCTTATGATCATGAGCATAAACACCGTATCCGGCTTGTATGAATGCCTTAACACATTCTGTATAAACCCCTGCATGTTCTGTCATGCCGTGGGCAATTTGTATAATGCCTCGAAGTTCGTTTTCTGGTAGCCACTTGTATAAATAAATTTCAGACCCATCTGATACCGTAACAAAGCTTTCTTGTAATTTCATTGTAATCGCCCCCTAAATCTATTCCATATACATCATAAAATGAATGAGTATTCATAATTCTTATTATGTATTATATGTAATTCTCTCTCCCCTGACAAACACTTCCTGTTTGATGTACTTTTTAATATGAACACCTCTTACTATGATTCTTGTAACAAATGAATGGATAAATGTATTGACATATAAATAATAAAAATATATAGTCACTTACATAAAGTAACTATATATTTTTTAGGAGGTTCATTTATGATGCCATCATTATTTTTAGCTCATGGTTCACCCATGCTTGCGATTCAAGATACAGATTATACACGTTTTCTAAAAACACTTGGCGAAATATATACACCGAAAGCAATTGTGATATTTACAGCTCATTGGGAAAGTGAAATGTTAACAATTTCATCCTCTGATGATGAATATGAAACGATTTACGATTTTGGAGGATTCCCTCCCGAATTATACGAAATCAAATATAAAGCAAAAGATTCTTCTACCATTGCATCATTATTAGAAGCAAAGTTTAAAAGTAAAGGAATTCCTGTGCGAAGAGATATAACTCGCGGATTAGACCACGGTTCATGGACGCTACTTCACCGCATGTATCCAAAAGCTAATATACCTGTTATTCAAATTTCTGTGCATCCATTCCTTCCAGCAAAAGAACAATTTGAAATTGGACAAGCTATCAAAGGACTCGGTCAAGAAGATATTTTAGTAATTGGTAGCGGGGTTACGGTTCATAACTTACGAGCACTGAAATGGGGCCAAACAGAACCTGAAAAATGGGCAATAGAGTTCGATGATTGGATCATTCATCATGTAGAAAAAAATGATACAAATGCTTTATTTCATTGGGAAACAAATGCTCCTCATGCACATTTAGCCGTTCCAAGACCAGAACATTTTGTCCCTCTTTTCATCGCTATGGGTAGTGGAGATACGAAAGGAAAAGTCATTCATCGTAGCTATGAGCTTGGAACATTAAGCTATCTTTGCTTTCAGTTTTAATTTGTATGAAGAGAATTAGCAAAGTTTGAAGTGGAAGCTTCTCAGTTATAGGACGAAAACAACTTTTGAAGTATGCCCTTTACGTACTTAAAGAAGAATTCTCTCAAAATTTTGTTAAAAGATTTATTCTATGCTATTGATTTTTTTACTAAAGTTTGCTTAAAATATAATTGTCAAACAATAGATGGTAATGCTATTTTTACATTCTTTGTTATGGAAACGTAGACATGTTAGTAACATTCCGTATAAAAAATTCATAACTAGAAAGTTAAAAGTATTAGAAAAATCTATTGCTGACAAAACCTTTTAAGTCAGATAGATCTAAACACAAGTTTCTTCCAAACATCAACTTATTATGATGATACTTTGTGTTCTGAGTAAACCATGGTAAATGAAAATCCTCCTAAACAACAATTTGGTTAGCTTTATGATAATTTTGCATTCTCTTAAATAAATTATCACTTTATTACCATCTTTGTTTGAGTCATATATTCCCGTTAACAGACCGAACGATAAAAGTTCTGTTAACGGAGTTCGACACAGAAAAAGCACATCACATTTTTATGGTGATGTGCTTTTTATAATGTCCTAAAATTCGATTCTTATAAACTGAAACTATATAAATTATGCTTCACTTTATATTTATTCACCTTGTTAACTAACTTTCAATCCTTCTTTTCCTGTCACTTCTGCATGTCTATTATGGAAATATACCCAAATACAAGCTATAAATAATAGCGCGGCAGTTGAAAAGAATACATATTGGAAACCAGCATGCGCGGCTACCTGCCCTCCAAGTACGGGACCAATCATATTTCCTAAAAATTGAAAGGATTGATTATATCCAAAAATACGGCCAGTGATGTGATTTGGTGTGTGTTTTTTTAGTAGCGTTTGTACAGAAGGTAATAATCCAGCTTGTGCAATTCCTAAAAGAAATCGTAAAATTAACAATTGCCAAGCAGAGGTCACAAAAGCTTGTGGAATAAAAACAATCCCTGCAACAAACAAAGCTACAATCAATGTTTTTTGCGGACCAATATGATCAGATAAACGTCCTAATCGAGGAGCTGCTAAAATTACAGCCAAGCCTGTTGCGGACATAACAGCCCCCGCGATGGTTTCAATATGCGCTGTGTGCGCCCCCGCCAAATGCTTTACATATAATGTAATAATAGGTTGTATCGACATATTTGCAAGTTGAATCATAAATGTAACGACAAATAAGCTCATAATAAAATGTTTTGCTGGAACCATCGTCCATACTTTTTTCGGTTGTGCTTTTTTCGGTTGAACAGAACGATTTTCTTCCTTTAAAAAGAAAAAGACAATAATAAAGGATAGAAATAAAAAAGCGCCTGTTACGAAAAATACATATCTCATACCAATTAACTCTGATAAATACCCACCGAGCATTGGTCCAAGTAAGGAACCACTAACCCCCCCAGTTGAGATTGTAGAAATCGCCCAACCAGAATGCTCTTTCGGTGTTTCTGCAGCAATAAATGTCATTGCTGTAGAAAGAAAACCAGATACCGCTCCCATTAAAAAGCGAAGGGCAACTAATTGATACACATTTGTCACAAATCCCATAAGTGTCATAATAATCGCCATACCGAGACTAGCACGAATAAGCATTAATTTTCGTCCATGTGTATCACCAAGTTTCCCCCATAAAGGCGATACAATGGCACCCATTAAAAATGTTACCCCAAATGCAATTCCTGACCACTGTGCGATATTAGAAGTTCCAGTCACGCCAAGTTTCTCAATATAAAAGGATAGGAAAGGAATTACTAAACTCATACCGGCTGCAGTGGTAAAACAACCAAGCCAACAAATCATTAAATTTCTTTTCCAGCTGGCCATTTTCACACCTTCCTTCTTAGATAACCATTCTACACCCTTTTCCTTGAAAAGTTTAGCAATATGCTCCTCTTACATAAGTCTTCTTTTCTCGTTAAATTTCGAAACAAAATAAAAAAGTTATGAATGGAGACATGTCTCTATTCATAACTTTTTTATTTTTAATTGGAATATACTTCATCCTTCATCGTAAATGATTCCAGTTTACAAAACAGTTCTAAAAGTGTATGAATTGCTTGTTTCATACGTTCATCATGAGGAACATCCTTTGCTACATAAGATAAAAACTCTTCTGTACAATATACCCCATTATATATAGCCTCTTGCATTCGAATATCTTTTGGAATACTTGTTTCACTTCGGTCATTGTATAAACTAACCGCAAGTAAATATGCCATTGGGGGTAAAAGATGCTCTCCAAATTCAAGCATAAATGAAGATTTCAAAAGTGGATTTAAATAAAAATACTTTTCATTTTTAAATTTGATCCCTTTAAAAAAAGAATGTTGATTATATTCATCACGAATTTTCAAAAAGTCGAGTAACGAAATGGTTCCGTGTTCCTCTATATGCTTAACTAAGCTTTTTTCTAACAAGTGAACTCCGTATGTGGATAAGACAGTTTGATGTATTCTTTTTATATATTGTCGTGCTATTTCTTGTTTCATTTCAATCTTTATCTCTTCATTTCCTAGCATTGATTGAATGCAAATAATTTCAAAATAGTATGCCATCATTTCGTTAACTAATTGTGTACTATCGTCAAAAAATGTATGTCCATAACTTTGGTTAAAATAAGCATGTCCTAATTCATGGCATAGCACAAATACACTATCCATATCATTATGATAGTTAAATACAATTCTACTCTCCTTCATACTTGGAAAATAGTATGTTTTATTCACTTCAACATTATTATATACTTGTATAAAATTCTCCTCGAACATTCGCTCTATATAATGAACAAAATGATGCTTCCCATCTTTCTCTAAACTTGTAACGATGAAATGTTTTGCCTCATCCAGTGTAATCATACTGTGTTCTTCTTCATTATATGATAAAAAGTCTACGCCAATTTCATGAAATGAATTTGAAAACATCATAGACAGACTTTTCGTAAGTAATGTATGGAACTTCTTTTGCAACTCATTTTCGAGTATATGTAACGTTTCCTCTTTAACGCCAAAGACTTCCATGTAATAATTCGGGATTTCTAAAGCTAAATACTTCTTCTTACTGTTTACAAAAAACGAAAGCAGTGTGTCACCATTCTGTTTCAATACTTCATAGATTCCGCTTTGCATTTTTTTCTTTTCCTCATAATCCTTCGTGTTGCGAATCATTTCAAAAATTTCAAATATGGTGTATACCTCATCTTCATAATTTATTTTCATGCTACGAATGAATTGTAGATATTGTTCATATTCATTATGTTCTGGGTCTTCTGTTTTGTCTATTTCATTCATCAGTTCTATAAATTTATTGTAGTGATCTTCTAACTGTAAGCTAGCAATTTGACCTATATGAAATAAAATGTCAAACACTTGGTGCATAGATAAAATATCCATTTCTATTACTTTCGGAAGAATCGTCACTTTCTCTTTTTTATCAATAATATTGAAAAGGAATTCTATCTTCCGATTTAATTGTTCTTGGTCAAAGGGCATAATTCTTTGCAATGATTGAACGAATGGTTCTCTCGAGATAGATTGACGGTTATGAGAAGTTTGAAATGTAATAAAGTCAAAATGATACCCACTTGGCACTGTACAACTGCTTTTTGTTATGTCCTCGAATAGAATCCGACTAATTATAAGCGAAACAGCTAGGCTTTGAATGATCGTCCCCCTATTTTCTCGAATAACATATTCTGTATGATAGTTTTGAAAACTCTCTTCAAGCAGTCTCTCTCCATCATTCCGATTGCTTACATGAAACACTTTGACAAAATCATTATGGTAACCCATCAAATAATATTGAATCTTTTCCTTATCACAATAATTCATTATATCTTTTTGCAATTGAAGTGAAGATTCATCAAAACATCCAAAAATATAATGCACATCATGTAAGTCTACTCGTAACAAATCATGGATTGTTTCGATTTTCATATCATACACTTGAACTTTAACATACGGATCCATTTTCTTTAACTTTTCTTGGATAACATGTATTTTTTTCTTATTCGTATCTTCTTTTTGAAATATTGTCTGCGCTCTAATATTTTTTAGTTGTACCGTATCAAAATCGATAACAATAATCTCTCCGACACCAAGTTTAGATAATGTCATACATAATGTTGCACCTATCGTTCCAGCCCCGATTACAACTGCTTTTACCTTTTTTATCCTTTGAACAATCGCATCTGCATATATAGTAGAATCGTGTGTACTGAAATAATGAAAGTTTCTTATATTATATAATTGTTCCTCATCCATCTTGTCACAACGCTTTTCATATAACATTCCATTCTCATTTATAAATTGGAGAATTTGATGTAACTCCTCATCCTCTATGTCGTTGTTATTTTTCCATTCCTGTATTTTTGTATGAACATCTTCTTTCGGGCTTTCCAAAATTTTCAGTAATGACCATAGCTTTTCAAATTCATTCACTTCAATCACTCGTTCTTCGCCATCGTAATAAACAATTTCATTTCTATTTGGATACCCTCTAAAATTCAAACTTGTTTTTAATCTCATCTTTTTCTCCCCATTCCATTGAAAAAGAAGGTGCTTGCACACCTTCTTTTTTCAAACTAGCATAATAATAAACATACACATTGATTATCTTGTTGCGTAGCCTTTTTAACTTTCATTTTTAGTTTCATGTCAAAATCCCCCTTTTTAATTGATTGGTAATACAAGGGTATATTAACAATTAATCCCACAAAAACTCAATTCTTTTTCTTGTATTCAGAATTTTCAGATGTTGAGAAAACATTTTCTATTCCTAGCTCTTTTTTGACTTTTCTTTTTATTTCCTGCTTGTAATCTATCGAAAACAATACACTTTTTATTTTATCAAGTAAAATATTTTATTAAGAAATTATATTATTTCCAAACATTTTTATAAAAAATACCTAACTATATAAAAGACTTCTATCCTCTTTAAATAAGATAGGGATCTTTTATATTTTGAAATTCCCAAAAAATGATATCGTTTTTTTCGTAAACTATGACTTTTTCACTTCTAAAGCTTCTTCATGCCACCAAAGTGCTTCTTCAGGGACTTGCTTAGCTACTTCATAAGCTTCTTTTTTTGTTTCAACTGTAGGATAAGCACCTTTCAATGCACGTCCTGATGTTGTCACAAATAATAGACTAAATACAATTAAACCAATTAAGCTTACACCTGTTAAATAAAACGCTGGTGCAAGTGCATTATCAGTAATGTGAACAAGATATGAAGATACAAGTGGCGTTGTGCCACCGAATATGGATACAGAAATATTGAAAGATATAGACAGTGCACGATAACGCACATCTGTGAAAAAGAGAGATGGTAATAAGGAAGGTAGTGTTCCTTCATAAATACTTAAGAAAAAGCCTAAAACAAAAATACCAGCGAAAATAGCTACAATATGTCCATGTCTTATTAGTAAAAATGCTGGAATTGAACATAATGTTAAACCCAATAAGCCAAATTGTACGACACGTTTATTTCCAACCTTATCACTTAATTTACCAAAATAAAATGCCAGTGGAATCATAAGTGTCATCGTAATTGAAATGATTATTAAACCAGTTGTTTCTTTCATTTTTACTATTTGCGTTAGATAAGAAGGAATAAAAGAAAGGATCATATAGTTAGTAATGTTAAAGAAGGCGACAATGACTATACTTAGAAGAAAATCTTTTTTATAATATTTTAGAATGTAAATCAAAGGAATTTGTTTGTCATCTTTATATTCCTCTTGTGCTTTTTCTTTTTCCATCTCTTGAAAGACTGGAGATTCACTCAAATGACGGCGTAAATATAAACCGACCAAACCAATTGGTGCAGCAATTAAGAAAGGAATACGCCATCCCCAACTAAGCATTTGTTCATTTGTTAATAATACTGTCAAAATGGTAACGATTCCTGAAGCGGCAATGTAACCTGAAAGCGTTCCAATTTCAAGACCACTACCAAGTATTCCACGCTTTTTATCTGGAGAAGATTCTGCGATATAAACCATTGCACCCGAATATTCGCCTCCTGTAGAGAACCCTTGAACGATCCGAGCAACTAATAAGAATATCGGTGCCCAAATCCCAATTTGTTCATAAGTTGGCAGTAGAGCAATGAATAATGTAGAAAGCGCCATTAAAATAATCGTCGTGCTTAAAACAACCTTCCGCCCATATTTATCGCCAATTCTCCCAAAGAAAATGCCTCCAATTGGGCGAACGAGAAAGGCAGCAGCAAATGTACCAAATGTAAGTACAAGTTGGAGACTACTATTATGGACGTTTGAAAAGAATAATTGACTTAAAATAACCGCTAAATAAGCATATAAACCAAAATCAAACCACTCCATCATATTCCCAATGCCAGTAGCTACAACAGCTTTTTTTGCTTGTTTAGGATTAATAATATTAACATCTTGAGGTCCAAAATCTAAATTATGTCTTTGTTGCATAAAATAAAAACAGCTCCTTATTTAATTTAAATTCATCAAGCTCACCTTCTCTTATAGAATAATTTCAATACGAAGCACTTAAGGAAAAATACCCTTCCTTATCTATTATCATTTTTTCATAAAAATGATTCAAAGTCTAACAATATGTATTTTCGTTTACAGAAACAACAATTTTAACAAATGGAAACATGCTATACAATTATGTTTCACGGCTTTGTTCCTCCTTCATTAATCATGATAGAAAATCGCTCCTTCAAATAAGCTGAACAACAATTATTCAGTAATAATCTTTTTTTCTACAAACAAAAAGGGATGAATTTTAGATTTTTTAAAGAGAACAATATGAAATGAGCCCTGCTTGACGATTAAATAATGAAATACAGATAAACTTCAGGATTCGTTTTACCTGAAGTTTATCTAGAAATAACAGATTCGTTGTCGATATTTTGAATAATAAATTAATATTCTATATTTCATCTCATTTCACCTATCTATTGTTATACCGATAAAATGTTGTACAGATAAAATAGCGTTTTCACCGCAACCTTCAATCTATTATTCTTGTATACAAATTATCTTATTGTTACGGATATCAATTCGACACCATAACTTTCTTCATACAATTCAATCGACCTCGCTTGACAAATAATTGCATACCCATAATCATTTTTTCTTATATCATTCAGACATCGATGTAGTAGCTTTCTCCCTCCCCCTTGTATTCGACAGCTCAAATCCCTCCTTCTTTTTCCTTACCGCCTCATAACAAGTAAAACCAATCTTTATCCTCTTTATAAATTGAAAATCCCCCATACGCCCTATCCTTTTTATTATTGCTTCTTAAATCGAAATGTAGCCCCTGAATTATCAGATTCGATACTCCACTCGATTCGCATCTCTTTCGCCATAACGGCAATACTAGACAAGCTCCTTTATTTTTAGAGGGCGTATTTTGAAACCCCGAACCACGGTCTACTGTTGTGATCATTTCTCCTTCATAATCTATATATATTCCGATACTTGCATGCCGAACAACATTTTGGATGACGTTATCTATCATTCTTTGAAACCAATTTTCATCAATATCCCAAAATAATTGTTTTTCAGGAATTTGAATGCCTACTTCAAAACCTTCTTCATCTAAACTATCGTACCACGTTGCAACAATTTTTCGTATTAAACGTGTCATATCCGTATGCTTTGATGATATGAATATTTTTTAGCTGTAATGAGCGAATACGATAGTAAATTCTCTATTAACTCTGCTATATAATTTATCTTCTTATCCATTAATACCATCGTTTCCTGTCCCTTTATCGAAAATACTTCTCCCTTTAATGAATCGATTTGAGCTCGCATTGTCGTTAATGGTGCGCGCAAATCATGCGAGAGATCTACTATTAATTTTCGGCGAAACTCTTCCTCTTGTTTTTCTTTTAATCTACTTTGTTGTAATGCCTCGATCATATGATTAAACGACTCTTCTAACAAACCAATCTCATCTTGTTTTGTTATTGAAATTTTAGATGGAAGAGTCTTATCTCCTGGAAGTTCCATCGCGTTTTGTAATGTTAATAATCTCTTTCTAATTTTAAGAAAAAAGATAACCGAGATGATAACAAATATCGTAAAACTCACAATAATAATCGTTTCAAAAATAAATTCATATCTTTCACGTATTTGAACAATGGGTGTCTTCGTATATTTCCTTGGAACTTAAAATACCATAAACGCCTCTTTCTTCCCTTTTCCTATATAAGAAACAATTGTAAATGGTTCCCCAGCAAAACTTTTTTTCATAAATTCGATTGCATCGCTTGCACTCCATACTTTAGGAATATTTTGATTATCAGGTATTTGAAAATTTGTTTTTCCATGACGATCTCCCCAAAACATTGTTCCTTCTGGATATTTCTCTTTAAATCTCTCAAAAGCTTTTACAATTTCTTTAGGGTTATTCTCATCTAAAGTTTCCGATTCCTTCCTCCATTGTTTTTCTATTCACTCACTAGAATACGAAGTAGAAAACTCTCCTGCTGTCCACTCAATTGTTTTCAAAAAAAGAAATGAACTGACCGGGAGAACTAAAGGTAACAATATAATTGCGATAAATATAATCAATAAATACTTTCGTAATATTGCTGTACGTTTTATCATGCTTTACACCGATAACCAATCCCGCGTATCGTTTCTATAATTTGAGGATTACTTGGATTCCTCTCTATTTTTTCGCGTAAATGTCGAATATGAACCATTAGCGATTTATCTCCTTCTATATAAGTCTCATTCCATACCGCTTCAAAAATCTGTTCCTTTGTTAATGTACGATTCACATTCTTCATTATTGGTCAGCATTACCCATTGTCACTTTCCAATTATGGCTTGCCATTCTATTTCAAAATCAAAGCGTGACATGCACAATTGGTTTATTATGTAGCGTTTTCACTATGTTTTCCGGCTCACGCTACTCTGAATATCAACATTGGGAGTTAATTGATAATATCATGATAACAGTACATAGCATGCTACTTTTACCACTGTTAACAGGTATTTTCACGGCATTTATTTGTCGATATGAACATGCAAACGGGAGCTGGAAACAACTTCTCACACAACCTGTAACAAAATATCATACATATATCATAAAGTTTTTCTTTACCTTCACATTTATAAGTATCGTGCAAGTCCTTTTTATTATGAGTTTTGTTACTGCTGGACATCTGTTACATCTATCCGGTCCATTCCCGCTAACTCTAGTAATAAAAAGCGTTGTAGGTGGCTGTATTGCTACTTTGCCTTTAACTGCCTTACAGTTATGGGTATCAACCATTTGGTCTAGCTTTGCAGCACCAATTGCTTTAAATGTTATAGCGACGATCCTGCTCTTATGATTGCAAATTCTGAACGGTTTGGTCCTTTCTATCCATGGGCCCAACCATTTCTTGCGATGCTACCGAAAGAAGCTTCCCAACTACTATACATTTCTATGGAAACACTCATTTTTGTTGTAATGGGAAGTTTTTCAATTTTGTTTATAGGTGGCTTCGTGCACTTTATGAAACATTCATATTAATTTTATAGCAACTACTAGATAGCAAATTTTCCTGGTCAATATTTCGTATTGTAAGTTTATGCGTATGTTATAACAAATAGAAAAGAAACAGCCTGTGACAAAAGGTCATGTTTTACAACCTTTTATTACAGGCTCTATTTTAATAGAAATAAATTATATCCATATATAATAGAAACAATCATTCCAACGACCAATATTCCAGGTAATAGATTTGCAACTTTGATTTTAATGAATCCGAGTAAGTTCAGTCCAATGGCAAAGATCATAATCCCACCCGTTGCTGTCATTTCTATAATAAATTGATTCATTAATTGTTCGGGTACAAAACGATCAATTTTCGTTGCAAATAGAGCAATTCCACCTTCATATAAAATAACTGGCACAGCCGAAAATAATACACCGATTCCAAGTGTTGTTGTTAAAATAAGGGAAATAAACCCATCTATAATCGCTTTTGTATAGAGGACATTATGGTTTCCGCGAATTCCGCTATCTAATGCGCCTAGTACTCCCATTGCCCCAATGGCAAAGATTAGCGTAGCTGTAACAAAACCTACAGATATACTTCCTTCTCCTTTGGAACCAACTTTCTTTTCTAACCAATTCCCTAACTTTTGTAGCTTTTCTTCTAAGCAAAGCCATTCTCCAACTACCGATCCTATTACAAGGCTTAAAATAACAATGAGAAAAATTTCGCTTTTCATTCCCATTCGTAATCCTAGTACAGTAACTGCTAAACCAATTGCATGCATGACGGTTCCTTTCATACTTTCAGGAATATTACTTAATACTTTCCCTAATAATGTGCCGATTATAATACATATTCCATTTACAATTGCTCCTAATATAACCATTCTTTCTTCCTCTCTAAGACTTTATTTTTAACCTTTCAGGTGGAAGTCTTCTAGCATAAGACATTCACAATCATGACCAAAAGCTTTCATTTTGTATTTACTATTACTTATGTAACGATTTAATATTACGAATTTTCATTAAACAATTCAACTAGCATAAATAACAAAGATAAAAACTAAGAAAGAGAGCTTATCACTTTCGCCCTCTTTCTCTTTATTTATTAAGTTAATAAATCAAACAAAACAGGATTTTTGTTCAGTTCCAGAAATTGAATATGATTTTCCTTAAAACGAGCAATCAGTGGCTCATAATCTTCTTTATGTTTTAACTCTACACCGACAAGTGCAGGACCATTTTCTTTATTATGCTTCTTAATATACTCAAAACGAGTAATATCATCCTCAGGGCCTAATCCTTTATCAAGGAACTCTCGCAATGCTCCTGATCGCTGTGGAAATTGAATAATAAAATAATGTTTTATCCCTTCGTAAATGAGAGAGCGTTCTTTCATTTCTTGCATTCGGTCAATATCATTATTCCCACCGCTTAACACACAAACGACTGTCTTTCCTTTTATTTCATCTTTATAAAAATCGAGCGCTGCAATCGAGAGAGCTCCGGCAGGTTCTGCAACAATTGCATTCTTCTTATACAATTCTAAAATCGTTGTACAAATTTTCCCTTCAGGAACTAAGACAATATCATCTAACACATCTTTACAAGTCTCAAAAGTTAGCTTTCCTACTTTCTTTACCGCTGCACCATCTACAAAACTATCAATCATTTCTAGCGTTACATTTTCGTTTTGTAAAAAAGCTTCTTTCATCGACGCTGCCCCTTTAGGTTCCACACCGATGACTTTTGTATTTGGACTCACTCCCTTTACATATGTACCGATGCCAGAAGCGAGACCCCCACCGCCAATTGCTGTAAATACATAATCAATCGTTTTTTCCGTATCATGTAAAATCTCGACTGCCACTGTTCCTTGACCGGCAATTACGTGTGGATCATCAAAAGGATGTACAAATGTCATGCCATTTTCTTCACAATAGCGCTGCGCTTCTTGAAAGGAGCTATCAAATGTATCACCAACTAACATAATGTCTGCCACATCACCACCGAAAAATTTGACTTGCGATACTTTCTGCTTTGGCGTTGTCGTTGGCATAAAGATGTTCGCTGGAATTTCTAATAAATTACACGTATATGCAACGCCTTGTGCATGATTTCCAGCACTTGCGCACACAACTCCGTTTTGCAACTTCTCTTTTGATAAACTTTGAATTAAATTGTAAGCACCGCGAATTTTAAAGGAACGGATTACTTGTAAATCTTCTCTTTTCACATATACTTCACATTTATATTTCTCAGATAAAACTGCATCTCGTTGAAGTGGTGTTTTATTGACAATATCCTTTAAACAATTATGAGCCATAAGGATATCTTCAATTTTTACTCTCTCCTTTACCTTATGCACCATCTCATATCATTCCTTATCCTTTTTTTCTATCATTCAATCAAAGTTTTGCATTTTCAGTACTGCTCCAGTATTTGCTGATGTAACCATCTGGGCATAGCGGCCAAGCCATCCTGTTTTTACTTTCGGCTCTGGTCTTTTCCATTCTTTTCGGCGTTTCGCTAATTCCTCATCACTCACTTTCACTTCAAGCAAACGCTCCTCTACATCAATACAAACGATATCTCCTTGCTGAAGAAGTGCAATTTCCCCACCCGCAGCAGCTTCTGGGGAAATATGCCCGACAGAAATACCTCGTGATGCTCCCGAAAAACGGCCATCTGTTAATAGTGCTACATCAGCTCCTAGTCCCATACCAGCAATTGCTGATGTTGGAGCTAACATTTCTGGCATACCAGGCCCACCTCTTGGCCCTTCATAACGAATAACTACCACATCTCCTTTTTTTACTTTCCCAAGCATAATCCCCGCAAGTGCTTCATCTTGTGAATTAAAAATAACACACGGTCCTTCAAAACGCTTTACTTCTGTTGCACCACTTTTAATCACAGCACCATCTTTTGCGAGATTTCCTTTTAATATACGTAAGCCCCCCTCTTGGCTATGAGGATTTTCAAGCGAATGAATGACTTCTTTGTCTTGAATTTCAGCATCGGCAATATTTTCTCGTAACGTTTTCCCTGTAACTGTTATCCGATCGAAGTGCAGTACCCCTTCTTTTCTACTTAATTCTTTTAAAATAGCACTCATACCACCTGCACGATCGATATCTTCCATATGCCAATTTGAGGCTGGGCTTACTTTACATAAATGAGGAACTTTCCTTGAAACTGCATCAATCCGGTTCATGTCATAGTCTAATCCTGCCTCTTGAGCAATTGCTAACGTATGTAATACTGTATTTGTAGATCCTCCCATTGCCATGTCAAGTGCAAACGCGTCATCAATGGCTTCTTCAGTGACAATGTCTCTCGGTTTAATATCACGTTCCATTAAAATTTTTAAACTCTCCGCTGCTCGTTGAATTAACTGCTCTCGGCGCGAGTCTGTCGCTAAGATGCTTCCATTTCCCGGGAGGGCTAATCCTAATACTTCACATAGACAGTTCATCGAATTCGCTGTAAACATACCCGAACAAGAGCCACAAGATGGACAACCGTGATCTTCAATATCTTTTAATTCTTCCTCTGAAATTTTTCCAGATTGATAAGCGCCTACTCCTTCAAAAACAGAGCTTAAGTCAACAACCTCTCCTTTTGACGTTTTTCCCGCTGCCATTGGTCCTCCTGAAACAAAAACCGTTGGAATGTTAATACGCATCGCAGCCATCATCATGCCCGGTGTAATTTTGTCACAGTTCGGAATACAAATCATGCCATCGAACCAATGCGCATTGACTACTGTTTCCACTGAATCAGCAATAATCTCACGACTTGGAAGGGAATAGCGCATACCGATATGCCCCATTGCAATTCCGTCATCGACTCCAATTGTGTTAAATTCAAATGGAACCATTCCCGCCGCACGTACAGCTTCCTTTACAAGGCGACCAAATTCATTTAAATGTTTATGCCCAGGAATAATTTCAATAAAAGAATTACAAATCGCTACAAACGGCTTGTGGAAGTCTTCATCTTTGAGCCCGGTTGCTTTTAATAAACTGCGATGCGGCGCTTTATCGAAACCTTTTTTAATCATGTCACTTCTCATATTTTCAATTCCTTTCCTCATACATTTTTACGCTGCTGTTTATTTTTTTGTTTCTAGCGGCTGAATTCAAGACATCCTTTCACGAAGTACTGCTCCTACCTTTTTCAGCCGATGCTTTTGCTCTTTCTTTTTCATTGCATACTACGCCTTACGTCCAGTTTAAAATTCTAATAACCTTTTCCCCTAAATTCTCCTTGCTGAATTTTGATAAGAACACATTTCATTTTATCCGTTGCGATTATCCTGTTACATGATCGCCAAATGCTGCTGTATTTGAAATAGAATGACACATATTGGTCACTCTATCTTCATACATGAAAGCGACAATCTCTGCTTATGATGTATTTACTTGCAAAACATCTACTACCTGTTTTAATATTTCTTGCCCCTTGTTTGGATAGATACGAAACTTATACACTTTGTTAACTAACATTGATTTCACCTCCTTTTAGTATATACTCATTATATACCAAACATAAGTATATACCGAAATGGAAGTGAAGTAGTATGGAACGTATTTCAAAATTAATTACGTTTCCTGCTGATTTAGTGGCAGAAATCGAAAAATACCAAAAAGAAAATTACATCACGAGTTTTGCAGGTGCGGTTTACGAGCTTATTCGTAAAGGTTTAAGTGTGTCGGATCGTTAACGTGGCATAAGCCACGCCCTATCCGAAGGCGATTCATCACCCACCTACTCATTGGGCTATGCCCTGCACGTTCCTTGAGGTGGGTGTCTTCTCGCCTAAAAAGATAAAGCGCACTATACACTGGTTAAATAGCTCCTCCCAGATAACCAAATACGGTTGTTTCACCTAATTTTTTCAAGCATTGAATAACATGACTTGCACCGCTCTCTTTCCCTTCTTCCAACTCCTTTTTCTTGCAAACTGTATGCCTATCTTCCATTTTTTACTCCTCCCCTATCTTTTACGCCAAACTCTCTGCTAGTCCTGGCACACGTACTCCTCGTTCTCTCGTTAACCGTTTAAACGCTTCGGTTAATTGTTTTGTTACCTCTCCAGGCTTTCCATCTCCAATTTCTCTTGCATCAACTTTTACAACTGGAATTAATTCAGCAGCAGTTCCCGTTAAAAACACTTCATCCGCTACATATACATCGTGACGGGTAAACGGTCTTTCTTCACATGGAATCCCCAATTTGTCACAAAGTTCAATCACGCTATTGCGAGTCACTCCTTCCAATGCCCCTAAGTAAGAAGGCGGTGTTACTACTTTTCCATCTTTCACTACAAAAACATTGTCTCCTGACCCTTCACAAACATATCCTTGTTGATTTAACATAAGTGCTTCTAGTGCACCCGCTTGCGCTGCTTCAATTTTCACTAGTACGTTATTTAAATAATTCATTGACTTAATACGTGGATCTAATGCATCTGGCATATTCCGGCGAGATGCAACCGATACAACGCTCAGACCATTATCATAAAATTCTTGAGGAAATAATTTTAATTGCTCTGCAATAATGATGACACTTGGCTTTTCGCAACTTCTTGGATCCAGTCCTAAATCCCCCTTTCCTCTTGAAACAATTAGTCGAATATATGCATCGGCATATCCATTTTTTTGTAACGTCTGTACAACCGCTTTTTCCATTTCTTCCACTGTCATTGGAATCGTGAGCAAAATAGATTTTGCAGATTCATATAACCGCTTTACATGCTCTTTTAAACAAAAGACATTTCCACCGTAACTACGAATTCCTTCAAATACACCGTCTCCATATAAAAACCCATGATCATATACCGAAACAACAGCCTTTTCCTTCTCTACTAATTCCCCATTCATATAAATATACTGCTTTTTCATCTTACATCGCTCCTCTTTTTCATCTCTTTATGCAATCTATCTTTAAATCGATTGCTGAGAAGAATATATAAAGACTAAATTTTCTGTATATTATTCATAAAAATATACTCGTCTCAGCAATCGATTCTTTACAACTTGTAGCAACCCATTGCTGAGACGAGGGAATCGTGGTACCACTCAGCTTCCTTATACTCCTCACGAAATATAAGCTCAGTAAGTCCAAATATGGACTTTTGTTCTGCTATCGGGAACAACTCCGCTACTCCCTACTCGTTTCCTTTCGTGAATAGTGCTCTGAGGTGATTTTCAATCAATAGATTTGTACTACCCTCACAGCCACGGAGTAGCTCTCTGAAACAAATCGTATCGTCTACTTTCCTCTTCTTCACATTCTTGTATTTTTTTAAATAAAAACTCTCGCCCCAACAATCAATCTCTACTCACTAGTAGATTTGATTGCTGAGGCGAGAGTTTCGCGTTACCACTCAGCTTCCTTATATTCCTCACGAAATATAAGCTCAGTAGGTCCCATCAGACCTCCGTCCATTTATCGGAGACGAGCCCGTCGCTCTCTACTCAAATTCCCTTTCGAAAGCGATGCTCCGAGGTGATTTTCAATGATTTGCTTGTTACCGCCCTCACAGCCACGGGGCAGCTCTCTGAAACACGCATCATCATCTACTTTCCTCTTCTTCACATATAAAATATAATTAAATTAGAAAATTTAGAATTGACTTAAAAGTTATTAAACGTATTATAGAACTTTCTCTTTTTGATTGTCAATACATTTTCCAAAAATTTATTTTTAAAATCTAATCAGAATATTTTTGGTTAGATATTTCTTAATATTTTTTATTGCATAATAACATAGTTTATATAATACTTAATAAACACATCTATTTAGGAGGTATTACAAACATGTCAAAGAAAACATTCGAACTTGCAACCTTCGCCGGCGGCTGTTTTTGGTGTATGGTAAAACCATTTGATGAACTTCCAGGTATTCAAAAAGTTGTTTCAGGCTATACTGGTGGACATATTTCCAATCCAACATATGAACAAGTAAAATCTGGCACATCCGGGCATTTAGAGGTTGTTCAAATGACATTCGATCCTTCTATTTTTCCTTATCAAAAATTACTAGACTTATATTGGTCGCAAATTGATCCGACTGATGATGGCGGACAATTTTTTGATCGTGGTCCATCTTATCGCACGGCAATTTTCTATCACAACGAAACCCAAAAAGAACTCGCTGAGAAGTCAAAACAATTGCTTGCTACTAGCGGTATATTTAACGAGCCAATCGTAACAGAAATTCGCCCAGCTGCACCTTTTTATGAAGCAGAAGAATACCATCAGCATTTCTACAAGAAAAATCCGAAGAAATATGCTCAGGAACGAAAAGAGTCTGGACGTGAAGACTTTATAAAAACAAATTGGCAGAAGAAATGATAAAAGGACGAAAAGAATCGTCCTTTATTTCTTAAGTCTTTCGATAAAATCATGTAATTTATCTAGCGAAGTCATATTTTGATTACATGCTATACTATCTTGACAAATATAATTTCCTTTTTTAACAAACGTGCCTGGCACATCTCCTTTTATTTCAACTAAAAACATGCCTACCTCTTCATGTCCATGACATAGTGCACAAATCCCTTTTTTATTTATACTTTGAAACGTCCCTTGAACGCCAACTAATTTATTATTCTTTTTTGCTATAATAAACCTTTTTCCCGTTCCCTTATCAGTCCAACCTAAATATGACATTTCTTTCATGTTTACTTCTTCCATTTCAGGAAGCTTCAATTTTTTCACTTTAGGAAATAATTTTTTTAATGCTTGTGGAGTAACTTCTTGAAACGGTATAAC
This sequence comes from Bacillus cytotoxicus NVH 391-98, assembly GCF_000017425.1. Lineage (GTDB taxonomy): Bacteria > Bacillota > Bacilli > Bacillales > Bacillaceae_G > Bacillus_A > Bacillus_A cytotoxicus. Next base: position 1,545,008 of record NC_009674.1, on the reverse strand, counting down.
ATACGGATTTAATTTAAGCAAAAATGCTTCCGCATCCTCTCTATTTTCAACTGCCAAAATTGTTTCAATTAATTCTTTCTGTTCACTATTTAAATTTTCAAAGGCGTGTAATACTTTTTCAATTGCAAGAGATTTCAAAGCCGTAATGACCCCTCTATCGTTTGCTGTTGCATGTCCATGCACAAGAATATGAGTTTGTGATTTTATAAAATTATATTGATCACTTCTAATAAATGCTTCCATCGTTATCACTCCATACAAATTATCAATCTGTTTTTATTGTATATAATACTTTTCTTTTATAAAATACCAAAAACAATTCATAAACAAACTATACATAAAAAAGCACTGATTATTTCAAAAGAATAATCAGTGCTTTTTACTATGATTTGGAATACACAATTTTTTTTATTGTTTCTACAGAAAGAAAATATTCTTCCGCTAATTGATAAATAGCAATCCCGTTTTCAAAAGCTTCTTTTATCTTTCGATTTCGCATATCGATTTGTTTTCTTCCCCCAGATCGTGTACCCCATTTATAATGTTCAGTTTCTTGTTTTGGAATGTAAATTGTTTCACCCTGTACATATTTTTGAATTTCTGCAATTAAACTTTCCGGTAAAACAGCTGTTGCTTTTACGTATCCCATGTTTGCTCGCCCCTTATTTCGTATGATTCATTTCAATAAGGGCAAAGCCAAATACAAAAATATACGAGCTCAATTTGGCGATTGTATATACATTGTCTACCTCACGCAAAGTATCGCCATTTCCATACTTGGCTTTGCATGAGACGCTGCAATGTCCGGCAATTGCATCATAATCGCCATAAAAACACCTCCAATATACCATTTATGGTTTCATTATATGATATTTGTTTCCTTCTTGCACCTTTATACATTTGAATATTCCACCATTTCTTTAAATAACTCCAATTACATTTAAAAATACAATAATGATAGCGACTGGTGCGATATAACGAAGTAAGAATAACCATAGTATGAATAATGTATATCCTTTATGTTTACTTACACCAAGCTCTCTCATTAATACATCTTTCTTCATTTTTAATGGAACGAATATAGAAACTAACAATACACCAAGCGGCATCAGTACATTACTTACTGCAAAATCTGCTAAATCGAAAACTGTCTTTCCAAAAACCTTAAAATCACTCAATACACCGTATGATAATGCCGATGGAATACCTACTACAAAAATCAATAACCCTACAATGATTGCAAACTTCTCGCGTCTCCCATTTCCTTTTGCTGTTAACGATGCAACACTAATTTCTAACATAGAAATAGCTGACGTAACTGTTGCAAAGAAGAATAGTAATAAGAAAATAACGAAGAATACTTTTCCAAACGCCATTTTACTGAAAATAGCAGGTAATACGATAAATAATAATCCTGGTCCTTGTGACGGTTCCATTCCAAATGCAAATACAACTGGGAAAATAGCAAGTCCTGCAAGCAATGTAATCATAAGTGTTAGTCCTACAATTGAAAATGCCGAACGCGGTAGACTTTCTTCCTTCGGTAAGTATGAACTATACGTTACCATTACTGCTACACCAACAGATAATGAAAAGAACGATTGACCCATTGCATATAAAATAATTTCCGATGTCACATTTGAGAAATCTGGTTGCAAGAAGAAACGAACTCCTTCTCCAGCTCCATCTAATGTAAGAGCACGAATAATTAATATAAAGAATAAAACAAATAGCGCAGGCATAAAATATTTATTTACTTTTTCCACACCGTTTTGTACACCTTTACTTACAATGAAAATCGTCATAAGAATAAATAATAACTGTGATCCAACTGCTAAATAAGGATTGGAAATGATTTCACCAAATGTTGCTTCATATGCACCATTTCCTTCCCATAACCTTCCTGTAATTGCATTCCATAAATATAATAAAATCCAACCACCTACTACACTATAGAATGAAAGTAATATGAAACATGTTACAACACCTAATTTACCTAGCCATGGCCATAATGTTTTAGGAGCAATTTGTCTATATGCATCAACAGCTTCTTTTTGCGTACTCCTCCCAATTACAAATTCAGCTAATAAGAGCGGTAAACCAATTAATAATGTAAAACCGATAAAAATAAGAAAAAATGCTCCGCCGCCTCCAATCCCGGCCATATAAGGGAACTTCCAAATTGCCCCAAGTCCAATTGCTGAACCTGCAGCAGCTAATACAAAACCTAATTTTGATGTCCATTGCGGTGAATTCATATTGTAATCTCCTCTCTATTTCTCTTTATTCATTGCGTTCTAACATTAGCTATTTCTAGTAGAATCTCCTCCTCTTTAAATAAAAAAACTCCCTACGCAAATGCGTAGGGACGATTAAAATATCGCGGTACCACCCTAGTTATGAAGACACAACGACAGTAGGACCTTCAATAAAAAACGCCCCTACGCAAATACGTAGGGACGATTAAAACATCGCGGTACCACCCTAGTTGTGAAAAAACTCTTCACCACTTTATTTCATAACGGTATTCACTACCGTCTTTCATTTCCTCACAACGTGAGATTTATGAAAGATGCTCCAGGACGAACTTCATGAATAATCTATATACTGATTCACACCGACCATCAGCTCTCTGAAATAGGAAGACTTTCACTACTATAACCTTTCATTGCCCAAATATGATGTTTCCGAATTGATTAATATCATTTTTATCATATACTCAAAATGGTGTCAACTAAATTTTTATGTATAATCTATCTATTTTTTGCTGTGAAAATTCAAAATATGAATTTTCTATGAACCCTATTCCAATAGTGATGTTTATACTTTATTAAATACCATGACAGGTTTATAGTAATATAGATGGCTGCATGAGAGCAAAAGTGGGAGGAAAGTGTTTTGTCTACTTCAAAAGTGTTAAAAGGAACTGCTTTACTAAGCGGGGCCACAATGATTTCACGTATCTTAGGATTTATCTATTTCTTCCCCTTTCAATTATTAGTTGGTACACAAGGGGTTGCTTTATATGGATATGCATATTCTTGGTACGGTATCTTACTTAGTTTTTCAACAGCCGGCATTCCAATTGCCGTATCAAAATTTGTCGCAAAATATAATGCACTAGGTGATTATAGTACAAGTAAAAAACTCTATAACTCTAGTGTAAAATTGATGCTATTGATGGGGTTTTCTGGTTTTTTCATTTTATTTATCGGTGCTCCTTACATATCACAATTTATCATTCGTTCAAAAGCGCCAGATCCAAAGTTTATCGCTGATGTAACACTTACAATGCGGGCGCTCAGCTTTGCGCTTATTATTGTACCAGCAATGAGTGTCACACGCGGTTATTTTCAAGGCTTCCAGCATATGAAGCCAAGCGCCGTATCACAAGTTGTAGAACAAATTGCACGCGTCGTTTTCATTTTAGTTGGTAGTTTTGTTGTTACAAAGTTACTAGGTGGCTCTGTCGCTTCTTCTGTAGCAGTCGCTACATTTGGTGCTGCGGTCGGAGCGATTGCTAGCGTTTCGATTTTAATCATGTATTGGAAAAAATATAATCATCTAAAACCACCTAAAGGTGAGCTCAAATCAAGAGCATCTACTCTTCCGTTAAAAAGTATCTATATGGAATTACTTCGTTATGCAATTCCCATTGTATTTGTCGGCATCGCTATTCCGCTTTATACATTAGTCGATCAATACACAGTTGCTGACGCTTTAAGAGCTCTTGGCGAGCCATTAACAACAGCAAATGCTGTCTTCGCTTATATAGCGAACTATGCTCAAAAATTAATTATGATTCCAGCTTCCCTTGCAACTGGATTTTCATTAACAATTATTCCAGCTATAACAAAATCATTTACAAGTGGAAAACAAGAAGAATTACAAGAACAAATTACAAAGATATTTCAAGTATTATTATTCTTCACCATTCCAGCGGCATTCGGTCTAGCTAGTATTGCTTACGATGCATTCCGCATGGTTTATGTGAGCCACGATATCGCAGTAGGCGGTTCACAATACTTAATTTCCTATGCACCATCAGCTGTATTAAGCGCAATCTTTACCGTTTCAGCAGCCATTTTACAAGGAATTGATTATCAACGAAAAACAATGATTGCTTTCTCAGTAGGCATTCTTGTAAAACTGATTGTCAATACTCCTCTTCTATATGTATTAGGCGGACATGGAGCGGTACTTGGAACTATTCTCGGATATCTCGTTTCAGATGCCATTATGTTATACTGCATCGTTAAATTCGCAAAATTTGATATAAAAGAGACTATAAAAACAGTATGTCTTATTATCATTTATTCTGGCGCAATGTCCGCTATTGTCATGGCATTAAAAGCGATGATAGGATGGTTCATACCTGGACAGTCTTACATCGAATCATTACTTATCGTAATCATATGCGGCGTAGTTGGCGGCTTCGTCTATCTTTTATTTGTATTAACAAGCGGCCTTGCTTCACGCATTCTCGGTAATCGCATTCAACGATTACCGATATTAGGAAAATTTATAAAATAAAAATAAGAGATGTAACGGTATAAATTGTTACATCTCTTATTTTTCTACTTTGCATGCTCTCGCAATCTATTATTCAAACAGCCCCATACTTAAATACCGTTCACCTGTATCAGGTGCAATACACAATACCTTCTTACCCGCACCTAATCGCTTCGCAATCATAATTGCGGCATAGACGGAAGCCCCTGAAGATGGTCCTACTAATAACCCTTCTTGTTTTGCTAAATTTCTCATCGTACTTAGCGCTTCTTCATCTGCAATTTGAATAATTTCGTTATATATTTCTGTATTTAAGTTTTTTGGAATAAACCCCGGACTGGTTCCAACTAGTTTATGAGGACCTGGCACACCGCCAGATAAAACAGGCGATCCTTTCGGCTCCACTACTACAATATGTAAATTGGGTAATTTCTCTTTCAACGTTTCCCCTGTCCCTGTAATTGTTCCACCTGTTCCAGCAGTCGCTACAAAGGCATCTAACTTCCCTTCCATTTGTTCATAAATTTCAAGTGCTGTTGTATAGCGATGAATATTTGGGTTTGCTGGATTTTCAAATTGCTGCGGGATAAAACTATTCGGTATTTGTTTTTGCAGTTCTATCGCTTTTGCAATTGCACCTGGCATTCTTTGTTCTGCCGGTGTCAAAATAACTTCTGCACCATATGCTTTTAACAGATTCATTCGTTCTTTTGACATATTATCCGGCATAATTAAAATCGCTTTATATCCTTTCGCCGCTGCATTCATCGCTAAACCAATTCCCGTATTTCCACTTGTCGGTTCAATAATCGTATCTCCCGGCTGAATAAAGCCTTGCTCCTCTGCAACATGAATTAAATGATAAGCTGCACGATCTTTCACACTACGAGATGGGTTAAACATTTCTAACTTTACATATACATCCGCCGCATCTTTCGGAACAAATTTAGATAATCGCACGACAGGTGTATCCCCTATTAATTCTGTAACATTTTTGCATAGTTTCATAGCGCATCCCCTATTCTATACGGATTTTTTATCACTCGGCAGTAACCAGGAAGTAAGTCCAATTAATGGTAAACAACTACATAATACCATAATGAACTGCAGACTATATATGTCAGCTAATTTCCCAAGAACGACAGCACCTAGCGCGCCAAGACCAAATGCAAGACCGACAATTAATCCTGATACCATCCCTACTTTCCCTGGCACAAGTTCTTGGGCATATACAACAATCACACTAAAGCTACTGGAACTAATGAAACCGATACATAAAAATAGTGGCACAACCCATAAAAGAGAAACATGCGGTAATAAAAGTGCAAGCGGCGCAGAACCTAGCATGGAGAACACAATAATATTTTTCTTACCAAATCGATCTGCGAGCGGTCCTCCAAAAAATGTTCCCAGTACGCCGGAAATCATAAAAGCAAATACAAAATATTGCGCATTCTTTATCGATAAACCATAATGCTCAATCAAATAAAATTGATAGAAGTTCCCAATACCAGCTCCATACCACGAACGAACAAATGTTAAAAAGATAAGGAGAACGATAACAAATTTAATATGCGCACTTACAATTGCATTTTCAGCCTCAAGTGCAGCTCGTTTCTTGCTTTTTACAGCACCGCTTACTAATTCATTTTTATACCACTTTGACACATACATTAATAATAGAATCCCTACTGCTGCAAAAGCCGTAAAACCAAGCGAACCTTTTTGACCAAGAGGAACGAAAATTACTGCTGTAAAAATTGGAGCAAGTGAATTACCAGTATTCCCCCCTACTTGATAAATCGCTTGTGCTAATCCACGCTTCGTACCAGATGCCATATACGCAACGCGGGCTCCTTCTGGATGAAAGACTGCTGAACCTAATCCGATAAATAAAACAGAAATAATAACAATAATAAAGTTTGGTGCAAATGCAAGACCAATCATTCCAAGCATGCTTGAGAACATACCGAGCGGTAGTAAAAATGGGGATGGCTTCTTATCTGAATACATCCCAAATACCGGTTGCATAACAGATGACGTCATATTTAGCGCAAACGCAATCCATCCGACTTGCATATAAGATAAATTCATCGTTTTTTCTAAAATTGGAAACAATGCCGGCACAACAGCTTGCATAGAATCATTCAAAAAATGACCGAAACTAATTGCAAATAAAATGCGATATATCGTTGGCGTCGTCACTACATTTTCTTTTGAAATTGCCTGCATATTTGAATTTCACCCTCCTTACAACATATATTTTTATGCGGGTATCATCACTTCTGACTTTTGAAACATTTCTATTCTATACTGATTTTATCTCTTTTTCCAACAATACAACTTTCCATAAAATATATTTTTCACATAAACTTTATTGGATTTAATTATAGAAATTTTCTTTATCTTCTTTTATACTAAATCAAAGATAAAGGGGAGGATGAAAGCGATGAAGAAAAAAACAAAGAGAGTTGCGGCGCTCTCACTTACATTGTCACTCGTTTTAACAGCTTGTGGTCAAAAACAAGAAACAACAACGAACAAAGACGAGAAAAAAGTAGCTACAAAACAAATATTAAACATTGTAGAAACCGGGGAAATTTCTACTCTTGATTCCTCTATCGCAACGGATGGTTTTTCCTATGCAGCTTTAAATAATGTGATGGAAGGGCTGTATATGCCTGGACCAGGTAACAAACCTGTACCAGGGGCAGCTGAATCTTACACATTAAGCGAGGATGGAAAAACATATATATTTAAACTTCGTCATTCAAACTGGTCAAATGGTGATCCTGTAACAGCGCATGACTTTGAATATGCATGGAAACGTGCAATAAATCCAGAAACAGCTTCTGAGTATGCCCATATTATGTTTGATATTAAAAATGCTGAAAAAGTAAATAAAAAAGCATTACCTCTCGATTCATTTGGTGTAAAAGCGCTTGATGATAAAACGCTTGAAGTACAATTAGAGCATCCTGTTCCATACTTTTTAGGGCTAATGGGATTTGCAACCTTTTATCCACAAAATCAAAAAGTAGTTGAAGCACAAGGGACAAATTATGGTCTCGAAGCTGCAAATGCAGTATATAATGGACCGTTCGTATTAAATGAATGGAAACATGATACAAGTTATAAAATGACGAAAAACCCAAACTACTGGGATCATAAAAATGTGAAATTACAAGAAATTAATGTCAATATCGTGAAAGACACTTCAGCAGCTGTTAATTTATTTGAAAGCAAACAAGTCGATCGTATCACAATTAATTCAGAATTTGTCGATAAATACCAAAACGATCCAAGCTTAAAGAAAATGGCACGTCCTTCTGTGACATTTTTTCGATTAAATCAAAAAAATCCTTTACTAGCAAATAAAAATGCTCGCAAAGCGATTTCTCTTTCCTTTGATAAAAAAGGAATTACAACAACCATTTTAAATAACGGTTCCATTCCTGCAAATGCTTTCATTCCAAAAGGCTTTGTAAAAGGACCCGATAATAAAGACTTTCGTAGTACAAGTAATGTCAAAGTAGAAACAAATATAAAAGAAGCGAAAAAACAATGGGAAACAGCAAAAAAAGAAACAAATCTACAAAATGTTTCTCTTTCCATCATATCAACTGATGAGTCAAACGATAAAAAAATAAGCGAATACTTAAAAGGCGAATTAGAGAAGAATCTACCTGGTTTAAAAATCACACTAAATCCACTTCCAGTAAAGGCATTTTTAGAACGTGAAGGAAATGGAGACTTTGAAATTTCACTTTCTACTTGGGGACCAGATTATCCTGACCCGACAACATTTTTAAATATGTTCGTAACAGATGGCCCTTTCAACAAAATGAACTATTCCAACAAACAATATGATGAATTAATGGAAAAAGCGAGTTCTTCTTTAACAACTGATTTACCAGCACGTTGGAAAGCGTTCCAAGATGCTGAGAAAATTCTAGTTGAAGATGATGCAGCAATTGCTCCAATCTTCCAAGCAGGGCTTATTTACTTAGAACGTCCAAGCGTAAAAGGTGTTGTCGTTCGTCCATTTGCGGGTATATATTCTTATAAATGGGCGTATATAACAGAGTAGAAAGAGACTCTGGTATATATAACTTTTCTTCTATCCTTTACTTACAAAAAGTACATCACTTCCGAATCGTGATGTACTTTTATTTTTGAATATATGTTTCACTTATTCAGACGCATCCAACTCTCGTTTTTCTTGTAACAGTTTTTCAAATTCCCTTTCTAATTTTTCGGACGGTTCAATACTTAACCGGCTTAGCACTTCTGATAATTTCGTTTCCAGTAAAAGACGTGTATCCTTTTTACGCTCTTGAGCTTGTTGTACTTGAGTTCGTTTATATTGTTGATAAGTTCCTTCAAACAGTCCAAGCTCTTGATTATGAATGGTTAAAATTCGTGTCGCGATATTTTCAATAAAGCGGCGATCATGTGAAACAAAGATGACACTCCCTTCGTATTCTTTTAGAAGAGATTCCAACGCTTCAACAGCTGTCATATCAAGAAAATTTGTCGGTTCATCCAAAATTAAAGTATTTATATCACTTAAAAATAGCTTTGTTAATGCCACTTTCACTCGTTCCCCACCACTTAAAACCTCTACAAGCTTATAAACATCCTCTCGAAAGAAATGCATTCTTGCAAGAACTGTTCGAATAAGCGTTTCATTCTGTTTGGAAGAAGACTGGACATTTTCGATAATGGATTTTGCTGGATCTAATATATTTAAATTTTGACTAAAATAGCCAACTTTTACAGCAGGAGAAAATCTAATCCCATACTCTTGATTCATAATTTGTTTTACGAGTGTTGTTTTCCCGCTCCCATTTGCACCGATAATTGCTAATTTGTCACCACCTCGAATATGAAAGCTTGCTTTTTTCCATAGCACACGTTTCCCAACTTTACCTATTCTATCATTCACTCGTAAAATAATTCGGTTTTTAAACGTTTCCGCATTCGGTAAGTCCATCTTAAGCGGCGGAAGCTCTTTTACTTTTTCTACCTTTCCAAGTTTTTCTAACCTTGTTATCATAGCGGTTGCTGTTTTTTGTAACTTCTTTTGTTTTTTTGCAAAATACGGCTTTGTAATTTTCGGTTCTAGCTTCCCTTCCTTCTTTGGAGTCTTTGTTGCTCGTTCCGCCTTTTTCTCTTTCAGCTTTACCGCTTCTTCCAACTGCTTTTTCTTTTTTTCATATTTTTCATATGCTAATTGTTCTTGTTGCCGCTCTATTTCTTTTTGTTTTACATATTCGCTATAGTTACCTGTATACACTTTTATTTTCCCTTCATCCAATTCCCATATCGTTGTGCAAAGAGCATCTAAAAACGCGCGGTCATGTGAAATGATAACAAATGCCCCTTTCCAATTTCCAAGCTTCTTCTCCAGCCATTCAATATGTCCTGTATCAAGGTTTGTCGTTGGTTCATCGGCAAGTAAAAGCTCCGGATCTTTCAGAACAGCTTTTTGAATATATTCTTGCGTCACTTCACCACCGCTTTTTGTTGTATCTGTTTGTTTCAGCTGCGGTAGAAGTTCACACCTCACACGTTGAACAATACTCCCTTCTTCCGGGACAATTTCTTTAGCTAATATTTGAAATAACGTTGTTTTTCCGCTTCCATTTCTACCAACTAACCCAATTCGAGCATTTTGATGAATTTGCAATTGATCTATATCAAGTAACAAGCGATCTTGTATATAGTACTTTATACGATTAGCTTCTAATAACAACATAGTAACATCTCCTCTTATCTCATTTAGAAGACAAAAAATGCCCCCTATATCCATTCAGAATAGGAGGCATAAATCATATATAGGTGTACACAAAAAGAGAAAACCCTACTCTCTTTGGGCCAACTATAGAAGTACATCCTATTCTGAAAAACGCAAATAAAAGGCATCACAAATAACAGCGTAATGGTCTGTTAAAAATAGCCTTCAATTGTTTGCTTTCATAAATAGGATTAATACTTCATGTAATTGGGTCACCCTTCCGTTCTTTCCATTTTATTCACACTACTTTTAATATAAGTGAATATTTGAAATACATTCAATATATTTTATTTCAAATAGCAAAACGCTTATACTTCTCAAAATCACTTATTTTGCATTCCAGCGAAAGTTTCGTACCTTCATTTTCATAACTCGTACATATAACATGTGCATACTCATTGAAATAAGAAACAATTTGCCCTTGATCATACGGGATTAACATTTCACACTTTGTATATTCTTTATAAATATGTGAACGAATCATTTCAACTAATTCTTCCATACCAATTTGTTTTTTCGCAGATAAATAAACGCGATCTTTCTTCGTTTTTGGAATTTCCACATCCATCATATCTGATTTATTATATGCATAAATTGTCGGAATGTTTTCAACTCCAATTTGTTTTAATGTTTGATTCGTAATTTCAATTAATTGCTCATAATTTGGATTCGAATAATCGACAACATGAATGAGTAAGTCTGCTTCTGCAACTTCTTCTAACGTTGAACGAAATGCCTTTACAAGATGGTGTGGTAACTTACTTACAAATCCAACTGTATCTGTTAATAAAAATGATTTATTATCCGGAAGCTCAATATTTCGAACAGACGTTTCTAATGTCGCAAATAACATATCCTTTTCAAATACTTGCTTCTCTATAGTTCCATTAAAGATTTCAAGCATTGCATTCATCGTCGTAGATTTTCCCGCGTTTGTATATCCTACTAATGCTACAACAGGAATTTCATTTTTCTTTCGTTGTTTTCGCTGCGTTTTGCGCTGTACAACAAGTGCTTCTAATTCTTTATTCAACACCGAAATTTGCTCTTCAATTTTTCGGCGATCTAATTCCAACTTTTTCTCACCGACACCTTTATTTTTCGTACCAACACCGCCACTTTGTCTTCCTAGCGATTCACGAAGGCCGACTAAACGGGGCATCATATATTGAAGATGAGCTACTTCTACTTGTAGCTGTGCTTCTTTCGTTTTTGCACGCTGGGCAAAAATATCTAAAATTAAAATCGTACGATCGATCACTTTACAGTCTAAGTCTTTTTCTAAATTTCGAATTTGCGAAGGAGATAGCTCATCATTGAAAATAACAATATTCGCATCAACTTCCTTCACATAGGCTGCTACTTCTCCAATCTTTCCTGTTCCAATATAATGAGAAGGATTTACACGTTGTAAATTTTGTGTAACTTGCCCGACAACTTCCACATCACATGCTTCTGCAAGATTTGCTAATTCCTCCATTGAATATTGAAAATCGCTTTCATGCCCTAAATTTACACCAACTAATATTGCTCTTTGTACAAATTCTTCCATACATGTTCCTCCATTTCGATTACGCAAACTAAAAAACACAGGCCACTGCCTGTGTTTTCATAAACGGACAAGGATACACGACAAATAGAAGAATATCGTGCTTCTTCTAAATTCCATGTGCAAAAATCCCCAAACGATATACGTATCCAATATGCATACATATATTCAACCATTCTATTTATAAAGGTAAAACAAAAAGAGGGGGTATTCGTCCCTCCCTCTTTTTCACATATGCGTTTTATAAAGGGTTCCTTTAAAAAATAGGCAGACTAATCCCGTTCACTCCGTACACAGACAGAGGCTTTGAGCACTATTCAATTATCGGCACAAAGTATTGAGACGTAATCTGATAAAAATCAAAGGAGACCCCTCCGTTCATTTAAAGTTACGTAAATTTTAGCATAATTCTATCGTTTCCACAAGAATAATCTCTATATAGGCGTAAAAAACATTTTCATGTTTCATGCACACCTTTTATCATGACAAAATTCTTCCGTACTATTTCATACTTACATCTTGCACAATTTCAAATTCCTCTTGCTGCTCCGCTTTTATTTCATAGTAATAAGAAGGTAGTTCTATACCATGTTCTAAAAAATAATCCTCAATTAATGAAATCATGACTTTCAATGTTTTCACACGTGCATATAATTTATTATTACTAGCGATAATATGCCACTTCGCATTCGGTTGATTTGTTTTTTCAAACATCTCTTCCATTGCTTCCACATACTCATCCCACTTTTCACGATTACGCCAATCTTCATCTGTAATTTTCCATCGTTTAAGAGGATTATTCTCTCTCTCCTTAAATCGCTTCAACTGTTCATCTTTACTCATATGATAAAAAAACTTTCCAATAATGTAATGATCATCCGTTAATACTTTCTCAAAGTCATTGATTTCATCATATGCTCTTGCCCACTCTTCCTGTGTAGCAAACCCTTCCACACGCTCAACTAAAACACGACCGTACCAAGAACGATCAAAAATTGCAATTTGTCCATACCGAGGAATTTCCCGCCAAAATCGTTGCAAATAATGATATCGTTTTTCATGAGGAGCAGGTGCAGCAATAGGTTTCACTTGAAATCCACGCGGATCAAGATGTTCGGTCACTCGCTTAATTGCTCCGCCCTTACCAGCCGCATCCCAGCCTTCCATAACCATAATAACAGCTACTTTTTCTTCTTTTAAAATCTGCTGTAATGCCAATAAATGTCTTTGATATTTTTTAAGTTTCTTATTATACTTCGATTTTGAATCAATTTTTTTCGTTAAATCTACATTAGCAAGCCACTCTTTTTTCATCCAATGTTTCCCCCTCTTTTATACGACAGTATTATTTTACCATTATTTTCATTCTTTTTATTCTTATACAAAAAATAACATTCATTGTATTTTTATATAAAATACAATGAATGTTATAATTTTAATTATCACCAGTTGTCTCCAGCACTGCTTCCAATTCTTTTCTACTCATAACATTGCTCACACAAAATTGCTTTTTGCCGTTTTGATTAATAATTGATCCAATACTCCAACTAGCATTCGTGAGTGACTTAGTAAGCTCAACCGAACAAAAAATCTTCTCCCTTAACACTTTCTTTCAAACAACTATGGCAAACTAGCTTTTTCTTCAAAAATATAATCATAACTTTCTCATCCTTATAATCAAAATATGCATGTATTTTTGCTTACTATGCAAGTAAGATCATATTCCCTCAACCAACTCTTTCTTTTTACATATATCGTATATTGTGACAAAAATGGAGAATACTAACAAATAAAGTTATAAAAGAATAGGGGCTTTGTAAAATGAAACGAAAAATATTTTTCTTACTTACTCTTCTTTGTATAGTATTGCCGATACAAGTAAGTGCCTTTACATTTCAAGAACTTCCTGTTGCCTCAAAGTCTAAACAATGGTATATCGAAATTGATAAATCTTACAACTCAAACAAACAAGCGATACAACCGAAGCAAGGTGTCTATGATACATATAGTTTATTCGTTAAAAATATCGGTAAAGATGTATCAAATGTATCTATAGAAATAGTTGGTAATGATCCATCAGCTAAAACTACATTTAAACCTACTGTACCACATACAAATGTCTCAAAAAGTCATACAAGTTTTGATTATATGGTTTTCCCACTATATTTTACTAGCCATACATTTAAAGTTATCATGACTTGGGAAGAAAAAGAATTTACTTATAACGGGCATCCAGAAAGTAAAAGTAAAAAGATGAAACAAACATTTATATTTACTGAAGAATAACAAATTTTTCAAATCAAAAAGGTGTTTTCTGTGGAGAAAACACCTTTTTCGTTTATTACATTTTTAAATTACTTTTCAATGTCCAATATTTTTCTTGCTTATCTTTCATCGAAAACTCTACCCATCCATTTGGATCTTCACGATGAACTGTTACTTTTGATCCATTCGTTAATGTTCCCATTTCATTTTGTGTAATGTCTGGGATACTCTTAATTTTCAAATCGTATGGATACGGCACTTTATAATATTTTCCAGATGCCTGAACAGCAATTTCTCTATTTCCTAAATCCTTATATGGAATTTCATTTCCTAACGCTTCAACGTCTAAAGTATGTGGGTTTTTCGGTAATCTGTTAGCATTTTTATAATCATTTCGATCAAACGGCTTAATACGCTCCATTAAACCAGCAATTTTTCCAGCCCATTCTGGATCGGATGCATATTTCACATTCATACCAACTAATGTTGGACCATTATAATAGATTGCACCTTTCTCTAAATAACGTTCTCTCACGTAGTTAGCATTGTACGAAATACTATCACGGTATGTTGGTAAATATTTTGCATGATAGAATGGATCGCGATCATATGCACGTAGTCCAAATAAATTATGTTTACGATATGCAATCTCAGATCTTCCATATCCAGATTCTAAAATTGCATGTGCTGCTAAGTAAAGAGCATTTACACCATGTTCATTTTGTGCTGCAATAAAGTCTTGTCCATGGCCAATTAACGGACTATCAGAACGCGATTTCTTAAGAAAATTATCAATTTCTTCTGCTGTTACATTGGAAGCTAATGTTAAATCTAAATTTAAATAAGATTGTTCCGCATTAAATAAAAATTGTGCATATTCCTCACGTGTGACAGTTTTTGACGGATAAAATGCACCCGTTCCATCTCCCTCTGCCATTCCATTAGACTGTAACGCACTAATTGCATCTTTCGCCCAAGAATTCGGATCCACATCATGAAATGTATGATTCGCCTTTACTTTTAAATGATAAGCTCTTTGTAAAATCATTGCCATTTCAGCGCGAGTTAATGAATCCTTTGGTCTAAAGTTTTTGTTCTCATCCCCTGTAAAGATTCCCATCTCCGTTAAAGCTAAAATCTCATTTGGAAACATTGTTGTACTTGCACTTACATCATGATATGGATTTTTATATTCTGCTTTCGCTTCTGGTTTCAATGCACGATAAATAAGTGCAGCTACTTGTTCACGCGTTACGCTGTCTCCCAATCCAAATTTACCGTTGTCATAACCTGCAATGATGTTTCGATTTGCTAAATCATTGATTGCCTCATATGCCCAATGACTCTTTGGTACATCTGAAAATCCTTTTTCTGCCGCAAATGAGGTTGTTGGAACCATTATAACTTGTAGTGCAGCTGTCATTGCTAAAACGTTAGAAATTACTTTTTTCATCTTACTCTTAACACGTTATGTACTTACTTGTCCCGTGTTAACTAGCCTCCTTTTTTCATAAAATACTAGCATTTCATCTATCAAACTCATTCATACTCTCCTCTTCTTATAGGAAGGAGATAAAAATACCCTATGCTACGAGATAAATTAGCTAACGATAAAAGTATACGTTATTAAAATCAACTAATCTAGCCCTATATCTTAAAAATTAATATAAAACGATATATTTCTCTATTTTAATGAAAAATTATATTGTAAAAAAAACAGTTTATCTGAATGCTAGATTTGAAAATCAAATCGCTATTTGACTAATTGGCACTTGAATACGTCAGACCTTTTCCATTTGTACTCCCCTCTTTTTCACTGCTTACAAACTTAAAAAAATAATTTTCTGAATTTAAATAAATAACTTGATTCCTCGGAAAATTTAAATTATTATAAAACACATGTTACCAACAACTTCATAACTGAAACACTCTCGCCTAAAACGTGAGATAGAGGTTGCAGCACTTATGATTATTCTAAAGGAGACACAGAGATGTCAATGAGTTTAGAGGAAAGGAAGTGTTGCCGAAATCGATAAATTTCTCTGCATTTATCGATTGGGGCTGTTTTCGAATAGAAACAGAACTGTCATATATACAGACGTGTATATATGAAGAGCTATCTACAAAAAAGAGATATCATGTTTATACTGATATTCCTTTTTTGGCGATTTTTTTATTAGCTCCGTTTTCTGTTTCCCTTTTCCTGTAACAGCACCATCCTCATCTATTTGAGATGGTGTTTTTTCTTTTCTGTCCGGTAACTACAGGAATATTGGGGATTTTCATATTACTCTCCTATATTACATTTCCTGATGTATTGTGAAAAATAAGCTGAAAGAAGGAATGAACGATGGAAACGATTGTGCAAAAATTCGGCGGTACTTCTGTCGGAAATATTCAACGCATTCAACATGTCGCTAATTTAATGATCGAAGAGTACGAAAAAGGACATAATGTCGTCACTGTCGTCTCAGCAATGGGCAAAAGTACTGACAAACTCGTTGCACTTGCTACTTCTATTACAGAAAATCCAAGTAAGCGCGAATTAGACATGCTGCTGACAACTGGTGAACAAGTAACAATTTCACTCTTAACAATGGCATTGCAAACAAAAGGATATCAAGCGATTTCATTAACAGGTTGGCAAGCTGGTATTACAACTGAACCTGTGCACGGAAATGCTCGCATTACCGATATCCATACAGAGCGAATCCAATCTTATTTACAAGAAGGGACAATTGTTATTGTGGCTGGTTTCCAAGGATTAAGTGAAGAAAAAGAAATTACAACCCTAGGCCGAGGTGGTTCTGATACAACTGCTGTTGCATTAGCAGCTGCTCTTAAAGCAAAGAAATGTGATATTTATACGGACGTAACTGGTGTTTACACAACTGATCCACGCGTTGTAAATAATGCATATAAATTAGATGAAATCTCTTATGATGAAATGTTAGAACTTGCCAACTTAGGGGCTGGTGTCTTACATCCGCGTGCTGTTGAATTTGCGAAAAACCATAATGTCGTATTAGAAGTCCGTTCCAGTATGGAACAAGAAAACGGAACAATTGTAAGGGGAGAATGTAACATGGAACAACAATCCATCGTAAAAGGTATTGCATTTGAAGATAATATTACACGCGTTACAATAAAAGGATTAGAGCATGACTCATTATCAACGATTTTCTCTACATTAGCAGAGGCTCATATTAATGTTGATATTATTATTCAAAGTATTACAAATGAAGGAACTGTGCATCTATCTTTCTCTATTCATTCAAATGATTTAAGAGAAACATTAGAAGCATTAAAACAAAATCAAGAAACACTTCACTATGAATCTGTAGAATATGAAAATCATCTTGCGAAAGTATCCATTGTAGGTTCTGGGATGGTGTCCAATCCAGGCGTCGCTGCCCATATGTTCTCTACATTAAAAGAAGAAAACATTCATGTTAAAATGGTAAGTACATCTGAAATTAAAATATCTGTTGTTATTGATCGTCTACATTTAGTAGATGGTGTAGAAGCACTTCACCAAGCGTTTATGACAAAAGTTGAACCATTGGTACAAATGAATAAATAAACTTGCTACATAACAGCAAAGAATATTTCTTTGTTGTTATTTTTTCTCTAGCTAATTATGATTATGTTACACTATGAAACACGAAATGTTTTCCATATCATTTAAAAAGGTAAGAAAACAATATTGATATAATAAAAAACAATTTCCCCTTTTATATAGTGGAAATTGTTTTTTATTATTTACAAATTAACTTCCAAAAAAGATACCTACAAGAGAGTAGATAATAACTGTGGAAAATAAAATTGTCATATGGAACAGTGAGAAAATAAACAATGATTTTGCCCATTTCTCTGAATCCATTTTTTTATATCCATAAATACTTAAGGCCAACCATAAAATGCTTAATAGAAGCGATACTAACATAAGGCCGATACTTAATGATCCTAAAAGAATACTTATGATAATTAAAATAACTAAATACACATTTGTTTGTATATATGTTCTTTTAACTCCCTTCACTACTGGAAGCATTGGAACGTTCGCAGCCTCATACTCTTTATGTTTACGAATCGCTATTGCATAGAAATGAGGCATTTGCCAAATAATCATAATAATAAAAAGACCGATAATAGCTGGATGTGTCACATCCGGATATATAGCAGCCCAACCGATAAGCGGCGGCATTGCTCCTGAAACACTTCCGATTTCTGTGTTGTAAATGGTTCTTCTTTTGCTCCACATTGTATATGGTACAACATATAAAAATAAACCTATAAACCCTAGTATTGCTGCTAAATATGTCGTTAGCGCAAGGAATACTAAACCAAAAATCGTCATAAATATTCCAAGCCATAGTGCTGTCTTCGGGCTTATATCTCCCGTTACAGTTGGTCTATTTTTTGTTCTCTCCATAATAGAGTCAATATCACGATCATATAAATTATTAAATGCCCCCGCTGCTCCTATTATTAAGATTGAACCTATAAAAGCAAATAGAATCTCTGGTATTTTTTCAAACGGGCTTATTTTATATTTATATAAAGCGAGTGTCAATCCAGCAAACATTGGCACTAAATTGGATTTAATAATTCCAGTTTTAATAGTTTGAGCCAAAATTTCCGGTCGTTGTCTTTGGGCATTTGTTACTTCTTTTTTCCTTCCCATAATATCTTTTCTCCCTTCCATTAAATTATCTTACTACAATAGAACAAATGATTCCTACTTTTTTATCCACTATTTTAGGGCAGTGAAATCTCCATCTAAAAAGTTAAGTACATGAAAGAAAGGCGATGAGAAATAATTGCCCGTTAATATGTGATAAAGAGTATGAATCTTCTCGGTCACTTCATTTTTTCTGCTATGTATCGTTCACAAATTATATACGAATTCGAACTTATATACCACTCGGTATATTAATACCTCATGATATAATTGTCAAGAGAGGGGGGATATTATGAGCCGCCAAAGATTAACCCAAGAACAACGAAAACATGAAACACGAAAGTTACTTTTAGAATCCGCTTTTGAAACATTTGCTAAATTAGGCTTCCATGGAGCTTCTGTTGATAAGATTGCAGAACATGCTGGATTTAGTAAAGGAGCCGTTTATGCTCATTTTCATACGAAAGAAGAACTATTTCTAGCAATTGTAGAAAGACAAATGCATCTATATGTGCAAGATATTTGTATCATGATAGAAAAAGAGCAATCATTAGCAAGCTTTATCGAGAAAATGGACCAATATTCCCATTCTCTTAGACAGAAAACAAAAACATGGAACATGCTTACTATGGAATTTCTTCTATATGCAATGCGTGAGGAATCAGTGCGAGATAAATGGGCAAGATGGATTGCTGATGCGGTAGAACAAATTTCTAAGTCTATTGAAAATTTCATACAAAACGCAGACTATCAAGCTACTTTATCAGCAAAAGAAATAGCGTGGACTATCCTTTCATTAGAAAACGGTATATCTATATTTTATAATATCAGCCAGCAGCATATTCCGATGAATCTATATAAAAAGGCTCTACAAAACATGTTGCTATCCTTCGACACAAACATGTAAAAATTTCTTTCATTACATAATGAAAAGCACATTTTATATCCCATTAAAATGTGCTTTTTTATCACCTTCCCCTCGCTTCCCTACTGATTTAAATCGGGCATATAACTGTCCTGTTTACTGTAACTACTCAATCAGTGCGATACAAAACAGTAAGATAAATAAGATCATGTGCTGATATTCCTAAAAAATTTAGATACGGAATATGATTAATCCTAAATACTATAAAAGCATGTACAATACTTCAAACAGTTCCCGCGTCTTACTCCATATCTAATTTAAAATATGTTATCAAGAGTCCAATTACAGACAACAGCATAGAAACGATTCCTAAATCAATACCGATCACATAAGAAAAACACCTATATAATAACTGTCAATCACTAATTTATACTCGTTTTATGATTATAAAAAAGGATAGCGGTTCTATGATTGAACCAACTATCCTTTACATACTTTCTATTTAAAACAAATGAATGTTTTCCTTCTTACAAGCTTCCCGCATTTCATCAGGCCATACAGAAGATTGAACTTCACCGATATGTGCTTTACGTAAGAAATACATGCACATTCTTGATTGTCCAATGCCACCACCAATTGTTAATGGTAGTACATCTTCTAAAATTCCTTTATGGAAATCGTAATCGCGTTTGAAGTCTTCTCCAGCTTTCGTTAGCTGTTCGTCAAGTGATTGACTATCCACACGAATTCCCATTGAAGATAATTCAAATGAAGATTGAAGTACGGGATGCCAGAATAAAATATCACCATTTAATTTCCAGTCATCATAGTCAGCTGCACGTCCATCATGTTTTTCACCAGAGCGAAGTACATCACCAATTCCAATAATAAAGACCGCACCATATTCTTTCGCAATTGCATGTTCACGCTCTTTCGGTGTTAGCTCTGGATATTTATCTTCTAATTCTTGCGAAGTAATAAATGCAATATCTTCTGGTAAATATTTACCGAGGAATGGGTACTTTTCAAATAAATGGTCTTCTAAATCTTTAAATATTCCATAAATCGTCCGTACTGTCTCTTGCAAGTATTCCACTGTACGCCATTCTTTTTGAACAATTTTTTCCCAATCCCACTGGTCAACGTAAATGGAATGTGTTGCATCAAGCTCTTCATCACGGCGAATCGCATTCATGTTTGTATATAAACCTTCACCAGCTTCATAGCCATATTCATGTAGCGCAAATCGTTTCCACTTCGCTAGTGAATGAACAATTTCTAATTCTTCTCCTGAATGTAGCATATCAAATTCAATTGGGCGTTCTACACCGTTTAAGTGATCATTTAAACCTGATTTTTTCGTTACGAATAATGGTGCAGATACACGGAATAGTCCAAGTCGTTTTGCCAATTGATCTTCAAAGAATGTTTTAACTTCCTTGATTGCGATTTGTGTTTCTCTTACTGTCATTAATGATTGATACATGTCCATTTCCTCCTAAAATGTTTGGATGTAATGGAAAGAAACCAATCAAAAAAGCCTTTCTTCCCCAAAAAACTGGGACGAAAGGCTTTGGTTCCGCGGTACCACCCAAATTAGCAACAGAGGTTGCTCACTTATACAGTACGGAGATACAAATCTCGATACTGTTCTTCTTGTAACGGCGAAGTTCCCGGCTAAGTCTACTTTCCATAGTTGGATTTCGGTTAGCGACTCCAGGAGGTTCTTCATAATAGGTTTCGTATCAGGCTTACACCATCCCTGACTCGCTTTGACTACGTCCTACTACTACTCGTCCTTTCATAGTCTTTTTTGTTGTCACATCTCTGAAACATTTTATTAATGATTATTTTATACAAAAAACAAAGAAAGTCAATGAATTTTTAAAAATATGTTTCAATTCTTTATTTTAAGTCTTTATTGATTGTTGTTAATATGCTATCTTTACTTCTTTTGCCTCGTCAATCCGAAAAACGTTTCACTGACCGAAACGAACATATACACAGCAATTAATATAATCGTTCGAAATATAGAATCCGCAGTATTTCTTATTATTTTCATTTTCTTTGTAATTCCTTTCAATATTACTTGCAAATTCATGATATACTATAGCATTCAAGTCGTTTTTTATTTAAAACAAACATAGTCCTTTATCAAGATTATTTTCTCAATGATTGACTATTATTAAATAATGTCTTTATATAGCGGAGTGATGATGTGAGTAAAACGAAAGCGAAACCGAAAAAAGGTGTAGGACAAGGTACAGGAAGCAAAGGATGGAACCGTTGGCAATCAAGCGCAAGAAAAAAGAAAATTGCAAAGCCATATAAAAATAAAAGTAAAGGGACTAACAAATAAATTTTGTTTTATTTCTTTACTTTGTTCAAAACAAAATAAAATTATTACAGCAAAAAAGCTATGCTTTCATCTAGGTGAAAGCATAGCTTTTTTTACATTTAAATCATAAGTATATCCCGAATTTCTTCCTCCGTAATAGAAAATAATTTCTCTTCCCCCGGTTCAATCACTTCAGCAATTAAATTTTTCTTACTCTCTTGAAGTTCATGTATCTTTTCTTCAATTGTTCCGCGGGCTACTAACTTAATCACTTGTACTGTATTTTTTTGCCCCATTCGGTACGCCCTATCCGCCGCTTGTTGCTCAACTGATGGATTCCACCATAAATCGTATAATATTACCGTATCTGCACCAGTTAAATTGAGACCAGTACCACCAGCTTTTAAAGAAATAAGAAATAGATCTCCTTCTCCTTCATTAAACCGATTGCATAGCTCTACACGCTCTTGTGATGGTGTATTCCCGTCTAAATAAAAGTATGGAATGGCTTGACGATTTAGCTCACGACCAATAATAGAAAGCATCTTCGTAAATTGAGAAAAAATTAAAATACGCTTCCCTGTACTTCTACATTCCTCTAAAATTTCTAACAATTGTTCAAATTTAGCTGAACTCCCCTTGTAATCATCAACAAATAAAGCGGGATGACAACAAATTTGTCGCAATCTCGTTAAACCAGCTAAAATTCTAATTTTATTTTTACGTAACGTATCTTTATCTAAATGCTTTAACGTTTCTTCTCTTAACTTTGCTAAATACGCTGCATAAAGTCGCTTTTGATCTGGTAATAACTCCGATGATTGTAAGTGTTCTATTTTATCTGGCAACTCATTTAATACGTCTTCTTTTAGCCTTCTTAATACAAATGGTTTCACTCGCTTCGCTATATCTTCACGTCTTAAATCGCCGAACTCTTTTTTTCCTGGTAGTAGTTCTGGAAAAACGACATAAAAAATCGACCATAGCTCTTCTAATGAATTTTCTACAGGTGTTCCCGTTAATCCAAAACGGTACTCAGCCTGAATTGTTTTCACCGCTTTTGCAGTTTGCGTCGTATGATTTTTAAATGCCTGCGCCTCATCTAAAAATAATGTATGAAATGGCTCTGAATACAGCCTCACATCTCGTCGTAATAAAGGATACGATGTAATCACCACATCGAAATTCGTTATATTCCTTAAACTATTCTGGCGCTCTATTTGCTTCCCATCTACAATCATTGCTCGTATATGAGGAGCAAATTTTCGAATTTCATGAAGCCAGTTATACACTAACGAAGACGGTGCCACAACTAAGACAGGCAGCTTTTTTTTCCGAATTTCAGGCAAAACGGAGACAATGTACGCAATACTTTGAAGCGTTTTGCCAAGTCCCATATCATCTGCTAATATACCGCCAAAGCGATAATGTGCTAACATCTTCATCCATGCAAATCCATACTTTTGATACTCTCTAAGTACTGTCGTTATTCCCTCTGGTATAGGAAATTTAAGATTTCTAGGATTTTGAATATTTTCTATCAAATCTTGAACAGATTGGTCCATATTTAAAATGTTTCCTTCTTGAAGTGAGCTTAGCCATTTTATACTACGCACAAGCGGTACATTCACTTCTTTTCCTTGTAAAAAATCTTTTCGAATACCTGATTCTTTTACAAATTGGTTGACCTCGTTAAATTCTTTACTTTCAAGTGATAACAAGGATCCATTCGCCAATCGGTAATATTTTCGCTTCTCTTCCAGCGCTGCCAGCACTCCTTTAATTTCAGCTTCTGGAATTCCTTTTATATCAAATCGAAATGATAACCAATCTATTCGCTCTTTTCGCCGTACTCGTACAAGAGGGGCACTGCCCCCTTTTACAATCCGCAACTGAATCGCTGTCGTCGCGTAAACAGTAAGCAACTTTTTTAACCTTGGAACAACATGATATAAGAAATGATATTCCGCTTCCTCATTGTGCATAAAATAGCCGCCTTCCGTTTTCGCAAAGGCACTTTCATCCATAATCCGCAATATTTCCCGCTCTTTCTTCTCATCTCGATTTAAAACAGTCGGTTGCCCCTCTTCTAGCGGATTGATTACAACGTTCCCATATTGAAATTCAAGCCCTGCTAATAAGCGATTTTTCACTCGATCTAAAAATAGTTTTGCTTTTAAAGAAGGCATTTCAAACCTTTCTGATACTACTTCATCCATCCGAACTGTCCCAATCTTCATTAACCCTGGTACAACCTTTTGGATAAACGGCTCTATTTTATCACTTGGAATATGAAATTGATTACGTATGGACTGGTTCATCATCTTTTTTAAGGCAATAAGCCTATTACAATCCTCTACCGTTAAAGAATATAGCTTTCCTTCTAAAAGAGCATACCCATACGCACTCATCACGTCCACCTTTTGCAAGCCAGCAATTTTCAACATATAACCGCTGTTTTCTCCCTTATGAAATGCAAACGTTAAAGGTAACAATCCCCCTGAAATATGAAATCCATTGTGTACTTGCTCATCTTGTATAAAACTCACAAAAGAAGCTTTAGAAAGCAAAGTAAGCATCTCCTCCCAAGAAGCGGGCGGAATAAAAATCATACTTTCATCTTGTTCAGAATGTATTTGCAACGATTCTACGTACATTTTCTCATTTTGATAAATTTGAATAAGTCGCTGAATAATTGTATCTGTTTCTTGTTCGAAACTATGTTCTTCTGGTATGTAAGTAAAATCATTTGTACATGTAAAAGCTTCTCTTCGCTCGACCTGATGTAGAAATTCTCTAATCTTATGTATAAAGTATTGTTTCTTTAACCGTAATTGGATACCTAATACCGCTCCGCCGCTTTTCAAAGATACCGGCACACAAATGAATTCCACATCTAATACTTCACGTGTATCGAAACGATGCTGCTTACTCTTTGGACGTAGCGGCTTTTGGTCAAATAGGTGCAACATACCATTTGCCAATCGCTCATCTTCAGTATATATAGAACTTGATTTTTGATTTATCTCAAGCGATTGCTCTTGTTGAAAATGATTGATGGAGAATAATACAGCTGCAATATGCTGACAGTATAATGGGATAGACGCAAGTGAAGGACATGTACACGTTCCAACAACATTACCATGATTCGCTTTTTCTATCACAACATAAAAATCTTCCGTCCCTTTCACAGTTGCCTCATAACCATTGCTCTCAACATGATAATTTGTAATATGTACCCGATTTTCTCGATAATACGTTTCACCTTTTTTATATGCAGCTTCTCCACATAACCGTTTAATCATTGTTTTATTTACCATACATGTAATCCTTTCTTTGAAATCAAAATCCTCCGCCGACTAAAACGATATTAAAAAATATTAAACCATATATTCATTCTTCTATTCCCATTTTATATAGAACACTTACTCTTATACAACATTTTACATGCATATATACGAAAAGGGATTGCAGCTTTCACACCGCATCCCTTTTTTCTACATGAGTTTTTGAACTCCTTGAACAGCTTCATATCCAAAATACATACCAAATCCAACTAATATGATTCCTGCTGCAAGAGAAATCCATTTCATGATACGATTATTAACAAATTTTCTACCGAAGTGAATCGTCGTTGCCATAAATAAGTCCCAAATCATAATCCCGACAAATATCATAATGCTGTATAGCAAAGCTTTTTCCTTACCTACAGTACCAATCGCACTTGTTAAAACTGCACCGTAGATTCCAATCCAAAATACAATATTAAGCGGATTAGAAATTGCAATGAAAAAACCAGCGGCAAATGATTTCATCGGATGTTCTTTTTCCTCGTTTTCTATACTGTCAACCTGCTTAGAAGCATCTCTTATACTTTCATAACCGAGATACAAGAGTGTAAAAAAACCGAATACCCAAATCATTAATTTGGCAATAGATGTTGTTAAATACGTAGAGACACCAAAATAAATAAGAAACATCATCATAACATCAGCTAACATCGCACCTACCCCTACAAGCCATGCGCTTAAAAATCCGTTTTTTATTCCCTTATTTATTTGCGCAACATTGATAGGACCAACTGGTGCTGATAAAGAACCCCCAAGCAATACGTAACTAAAAAGAACGCTAATCACGGTTCCTCTCATCTCCTTTATATGTACTCCTAAACGAAATGTATATTCCATTATATCCTTTCATCGCAGAAAATTAACAATTTCCTGAATTTAAAAAGAGAAAGAATACTCACCTATCCCGTAACTCTGAAAGCAGAATTCCGTGTTGCAACTTCTCTATCGTATCCAACAGCCAACGCTGCGGAAGACATGCAGCTATTTTTTTACTGTTGTCGGCATAACTTCAATCGGAAAATAATATCCAGCGATTAAGCATGTTGGTAGAATCACTGAAGCTCTCCTTTATACGAAAGCTTTGACCCCTTCTATCACAAGTCCAATTACAAAGCCACATACAGCACCATTGACACGAATCCATTGCAAATCTTTCCCTACATTTTTCTCAATCATTGTAATAAGTGTTTGATCATCTAATTTGTCTAAGTTCTCTTGCACAAGTTGTCCAATTTTTGAATGATTGTTTTCCACAAGTTTCACAATTTGCTTTTGCAACCAATTCTCCATTTTTTGCACTACTTCTGCATCTTCTTTTATTTTATTGAGCTGCTTCATCATAAACGGCAACAAATACTGATCTGTAAATTCTTCTTTTTTAATAAAAGTTACTGCTCTTTCTTGTACTTGGTCTAATAGTTCTTTTATTTTTTCAGCTGCATTCCAGTTCGCAATCCACGTTTCTTTCCATTTTTGTAACTCCTGTAATACTGCTTCATTTTCTTTTACTTGAACGAACTCCTCACGCATTTTCATTATGATAAGCTGTCTCGTACGATTATGAGGATTTTGCAAACTATGAATGTTACTTATGACAAATTTCTGCAATATATTTCCGATTTTTTCTTCATCGACAATGTTCAGAAATGACTTTAATGTGAACTGCAAAAAGCCATCTACTTTTATATTTTCCATCGCTTTCATCCCTAAGCTTCCAAGCTGATACCGCGCTTCATCTTGCGCGGTCCATTCCTTTGCTTTCGCTAACATATAATCAAGCGCCTTCTCATCATATTCTTGCCTTACGAGTTGATCCATTAAAATTTGCAGTATATTTCCTGTATCGATTGTATGCAAGTATGTTTTTAATTCTTTTTCTACAATAACAGCAAGTTTTTCT
The DNA here is from genome assembly GCF_000017425.1 of Bacillus cytotoxicus NVH 391-98. Lineage (GTDB taxonomy): Bacteria > Bacillota > Bacilli > Bacillales > Bacillaceae_G > Bacillus_A > Bacillus_A cytotoxicus. Next base: position 1,517,745 of record NC_009674.1, on the reverse strand, counting down.
GTATTCATTTGCCGAATCGCTTTTTCAATAATCGTAACAAATCCTTTTTTGACCGTTTCTGATTGCAGTTCTCTTTCTGCAATTTGTAGTACCATTTGTGTTAACTGCAACTCTTTCAGTTTGCTTGTAATACTTTCCTTTGTCAGCCAATCATTTTCTAATGTTGTAACAAGACCTTTTGTCATACGTTTGCGATTTTTCGGTAAAAGCGCTGTATGCGGAATAGGAAGTCCCATCGGATGACGAAATAAAGCGGTAACCGCAAACCAGTCAGCGAGTCCCCCTACTAACCCTGCTTCAAAACCACCTTGCATAATTTCTCCTGCTACTACATGTTGAAACGGAATAGTAGCAACAAATCCAATTCCCATCACACCAAGAGAAATTCCTGCTATATATTTTGATTGTAATGACATTGTACACACACCCTCTTTATGTAAACTGAAAAATTTGTTCCATCATTATCTGTAAAAGTCCATATATATACTATAAAGAACCTCTTTAAAAATAACAAAGAAAATCCCACTGAATAAAGTTTCACTTTATTGATAGCAGGATTGTTCTCTTTACATATCGAAGCTTTTATATAACAAAATCATGAGGAGGCTTCATAAGTGAGATTAACAGTAATTGGTGGCGGTGATTTACAAAATGGAAATCACCTTCCTATTAACGAAAGGCTTGTAGAACTAACGTATAAACAGTCTCCAAACGTATTATTCATTCCAACAGCGAGTCATGACGATGAAAATTATATTGAATCATTTTTCAATGTCTTTGGAAAACAATTAAACTGTGAGATTCATGTTTTACGCACATTAAATAGGACACCGAGCAAAAAGGAACAGGACGCTCTCATTCATGCTGCAGATCTCATTTATCTTGGCGGCGGAAACTACATCCATATGATGGAATGTTGGAAAACATATGAAATAGATAAAAGTTTACAGCTTGCATTACAAAAGGAAACATTAATTGCAGGAGTTAGCGCTGGCGCTATGTGTTGGTTTACTTCTAGCATTCGTTCAAATGAGGAACGAAATGATTATGCGGAAGCACTTGGATGGGGAATCATCAACAAAAGATTTTGTCCGCATTATCATCAACCAGACCGGGCCATCGCCTTTCACTCACTTTTACAACGTTATGAAGGAAATATAGAAGGTATTGCTTTAGAAGATGATTGTGCCATTTACATTACTGAAAATTCATTTGAGATTATTGGAAAACCAGAAAAAGCTTGGGAATTTTACACGAGTAATGGAGAGCTGAGTAGGCAGCATCTTGACGTTACATTAAAAAGTTATTTATAAAAATAGCAATACCCCTCCATACAGGGTATTGCTATTTTCTAACTCACAAGTCGTGTAATTCGTTTTTTCTTCCATACAAATCGATAATAGCCATATTGTAAAAGCAAGCTCACAATAAAGGCAGCTGGATAGCCAATCCATATTCCTTCTATGCCAAGGTCAGTATGGTACGATAATACATAGGCAACAGGAACCTCTACAAGCCAAATCGATACGACACCGATAATCGTCGGCCAAAGTACTGTTCCACTTGCACGCATAGTAGCACCAATAATTTGCGCATGTCCAAAAATTAAATAGCTCCATAACGTAATCATTACTAAACTATGCGCAATATCAATTGTACTTGAGCTTGTTAAAAATAGCGATAAAATTTCTCTTGCGAATAAGTAAATAAGAGCAATTAAGACGCCCCCAATGACATAATTCATAATAATACCAGCTCGAACGACTTTTTGTAATCGTCCAAACTGATTCGCACCAATTGATTGTGCAGCAAAGATGGAAACAGTAATTCCAAGACTAACTGCTGGCATTTGTACATAGCTTGCTACTTGATTCACAACTCCGTATGCCGCAGTTGCATCCGAACCAAAGCGATTGACAAATGCAATAACCGCAATCTCAGATAAAGAAACTAAAATCATATTAATACTTGCTGGAATACCAAGACGCAGCAATAATTTGAGCAGCTCCCAATCCATGCGAAGGTATTTTCGTACCGTCTTATCTAACTGTAATGGATGGTTTTTCTTCTTTAAGTACATAAGCATTACAACAAACGTGATGATCGTTGAAATAACAGACGCATAAGCTGCCCCATACACATCAAGCTTCGGAAGTCCGAGCCAGCCAAATACTAAAACCGGTAATAAAATCGTGTTTAAAGCTGTACTGACAATTAAGAAATAAAATGGCGTTTTTGAATCCCCTGTTCCGCGCATAAACGTTGTATAAGCAAAATATAAAAATAAAACTGGCATCGAAATAAATAAAATCCGTGCATAATGCACACTCGTATCAATAATATTGGCTGGCGTACCCATAAAGCGCATAATATCCATTGCAAATATACTTCCAACAATCGCTAAAATAACCCCTATAATAAATGTAAACGTTAATGTTGTCCCAACAATTGCTTTTAAACGCTCTTCATTTTTAGCCCCATACGCTTGACCAATTAAAATGGAACTACCAGATCCAATTCCAATTACAAATGAAACAAGTAAGAAAAAGAGTGGAAAGAACGCTGAAATAGCGGCTAAATCATGTTCACCAAGCCAGCGTCCTACAACTACCATACCAAATAATTGTCCAACTGATTGTAAAACATTACTTAACAGTAGAGGAACTAAAAACATGGACATCGATTTCCATATTGGTTTTTCCTTCATGTCTTGATTTTGTGATTCTACACTTTCTTTCATGTTCTCTACAGATGATTTCAATATTCATTTCTCCTTTATTTTAGGATTGCTCGGTTATATCCGCACTCTCCAAATGGTTGTAATTGTTCCAACCATTTTTCTTCTAGTTTTTTCAATTCTTCTTTCGGGTGAAAAGATTCTGTTTCTTTCTTTTGCAACACCTCTAATCCTTCAAACTTAAAGTCTTCTTCACCATATTGTTTTCATTCCTCTTGTAGTACCCGATTTATATGTGAACCTACATTTAGCTCAAAGCATCTTCCATTCATCATCTTTACATTCATTGTACTTTCTACACATATCTTTTGATTTTTTGTATCGGTAATTAAGTAAATGCCTGCTTCCACCTCTATCTCTTTGTATAGTTGTTTTTAATTCTGCTCTTTTATTCATTTTCCTCTTTCCTTTCTTATTATAACTTCACCCAATATTGGCTTCCATCATCAGTCCGATCAAGAAAACCATATTCGATTAAATACCTTCTTAACGTTACAAAATCGGAATATACACCTTTCAAAATTTCATTCACTTCTTTTTCGGTATACTTTTTGTTACGATTAAATTTCTTTATTAAATGACGCAATATAATTAATTTCCTTTTTTGTTTTTTTGGAAATTTAGCAAGCGGACCATCTAATCCTTCCGTAAAATGCATTTTTAATATTTCATCATTTTCTTCTTCGGTAATATTGTAACGATCGTCCACCATCGTAGCAGTTCTATGAATGGGTACAAATTTAGATGGCACGTTTTCCTTTTCTTCAGACAGTTCCATTAACGCTAAAAACACTCTTGCTTGCTTCATTTTCTCACGCAATGTAAAGCGATGATTACGAATCGTCGATGTACTTCCCCCATCCAGCTCTTTCACAATTTCTTTATCGCTATATCCCATATAAAAAAATTGAACCATCTTCTTTTGTAAATCTGTTAAGCCTGTATACTTTTTATCAAGATGCAATAAATAATCGAACATAGATATATGCTCATTTTGAATGTGTACTTGTACAAACTTTTCCGATTCATATAAAACTTGCTGTTCCTGGTAAATAACTCCTTTTCTAAAGGACTCTCCACACGCTAAACAAATATAGGTTTCTGTTTCTTCCTCAAACACATATCCTTTCTTTAATTCTTCAATCGAAGCATCCCAAAATTTCTCTGAAATATCACTCATACCAAACAATCCTCCGCATGGTTTACTTTAAGTATAAACAAATCATAATATCGTTTATTATTTCCTTTTCATCTTAACATAACAAAAACAAACATTTCAATGTTTCGTTTATTTATTTTATAAACATCTATAAAATATATCTACACATAATTAACATTGATAAAGAGAAGTCATTCTTTTAATAATCCCATACTTCGAATTTTTGCAAACAAAAAAGACGCTTTCTTTAAAATAGGAAGCATCTTTTCGTTCTTTATGATTACCATTATCATCTTGCGTTTTGCATAACTGTTTTTTTCTTCACACTGTTTACTAAAATTTGGCTCATTTTAATCATATCCTTTTTCCGATTTCTCTGACTCCATTCGTCTTGAAATTGATAGGTGCATCCACTAATTATAAGCATACAACTATATATAAAACAGATCTTTATTATTTTTTCACTACTCATTTCTATCACCCTCAATACAGAAAGCTAATAACCAAATCACAAAAGAAGTATATATCGTTTTTCTTAACTTAAATAGTTTACATGAACCTTAAGTTAAGAAATATGCAATTATGCATATTTTAATTATTAATCTACACGTTATGATTTAATACTACATAGAGGTGATTGATTTGAAATTTAAAGTGAAACAAAATCCGATTCATATTATTTTATTCTCTACGATTGCAATCGCTTTCATCATTCTTTTCTTTCTAGAAGATAGTCATTCACTTCTTAATACCTTTATGCTCGGAATGACCTTATATAATATAATTTCTTTCTTTCGGTCTACTTACAAATTCACTTCTTCCTCTCTCATTATTCATTGCGGTTTTGTAAGAACAGAAATTTTGTATGAAGACATTCGCCATATAAAATACTATGGTAAACCGCTCCATTCAGAGAAATGGACAAGACAACGACTTGAATTTGCATATGGACTATTTGATACTTTAACAGCTTGTGTACCGCAAAATGAAAACGAATTTCTTTCCGAATTAAAAAGCAAATGTCCAAATGTAAAAATATTAGATAGACACGTAAATTAAAAATAAGAGCACTGTCTCACTTTTATTATAAGTAGGACAGTGCTCTTATTCGCTTCTATGATAGAATATTTCAATTTAAAATTTTTATTCTTTCGGAGCAATCATTTTCTCCGGATCAACAATTTCGTCAAATTGTTCTTCTGTTAATAATCCTGACTGTAATGCTGCTTCTTTTAAAGTTAATCCCTCTTTATGTGCGTGCTTTGCAATTTTTGCTGCATTTTCATATCCAATATGCGGATTTAATGCTGTTACAAGCATTAAAGAACGATTCACATTTTGCTTAATTACTTCTTCGTTCGCTTCAATACCAACTGCACATTTATCATTGAATGAAACCATGGCATCCGCTAATAAGTGAGCAGATTGTAAGAAATTATAGGCAATAACCGGTTTAAATACATTTAACTCAAAGTTCCCTTGGCTAGCCGCAAATCCAATTGTTGCATCATTTCCCATTACTTGTGCTGCTACCATTGTTATAGCTTCACTTTGTGTTGGGTTTACCTTACCCGGCATAATAGAGCTACCCGGTTCATTTGCTGGAATAATAATTTCGCCAAGACCACTGCGCGGACCACTTGCAAGCCAGCGCACATCGTTTGCAATCTTCATTAAATCAGCAGCTAATGCTTTTAGTGCACCATGTGCAAATACAACTTCATCATGACTTGTTAACGCATGGAACTTGTTCGGCGCAGAAACGAACTGTTTGCCTGTAAATTGGCTAATTTCTGCCGCTACCATCTCACCGAATTTAGGATGAGCATTAATCCCTGTTCCCACTGCAGTACCACCAATTGCTAACTCTTTCATATATGTATTACTCTCTGCAATCATGCGCTCCGTTTTTTCAAGCATACGATGCCATCCACTAATTTCTTGTCCTAATGTAAGCGGCGTAGCATCTTGCAAATGTGTACGACCAATTTTAATAATATGTTGAAAAGCGGTTACCTTTTCTGCTAATGTACCTTTTAACTTCGCAATAGCTGGTAATACATGCTCTTCCACTGCCATTACGCAAGCTACATGAAGAGCTGTTGGAAATGTATCATTTGAACTTTGAGACATATTTACATCGTCATTTGGATGAATATGTACATCAATCCCTTTTTCTTTCAAAATTTGATTCCCGCGATTCGCAATCACTTCATTCACATTCATATTTGATTGTGTACCACTACCTGTTTGCCATACAACAAGAGGGAAGTGTTCATTCCATTTCCCTTCCATAATTTCATCAGCTGCTTGTACAATCGCTTCTGCTTTTTCTTCAGCTAATTTTCCTAATTTTTGATTACTAATCGCAGCACTTTTCTTTAAAATAGCAAACGCCTTTACAATTTCAAGTGGCATACGCTCAGTGCCAATCGGAAAGTTCTCTTTACTACGCTGCGTTTGGGCTGCCCATAATTTGTCAGCTGGAACCTTCATTTCTCCTAATGTATCTCTTTCAATTCTATACTCCATTTTTTCATCCCCTTGAAAATAAAATATCTACATTTCTTATTTTAGCAGAATTCCAATCAAATGATAAGAATTCTCACTTCAGTACCTAAATAAAATGGAATGATTCCTTAGAATATAAAAAGTCACCTTCTGCTCTTAGCAGAAGGTGACTTTTTATTTATGATACTTGCTTTCCTTTTTCAGCATCATCTACATACCAAATAAATTTACCTGTATATCCATAAATAATTGCTAAAGCTAAAGATACGAAGCTTAGCCACATAAATGGAATGTATGATAATGTCGCTACTCCTAAAATACCGGCCATAAAAATACCATTATCAGACCACGGAACCATACCAGCTGTTAATGTTCCACCTACTTCAGAGTTACGAGCTAATACGCGGCGATCTAATTTTAATTTATCATAGTTTTCTTGCATAATTTTTGGAGTCAAAATTAACGATACGTACATCGCACAGCCAAATACATTTGCTAAGAAAGCTACAATTAATGTAGACAACGTTACATTTCCGGCAGAATTTAATTTCTTCTCAAATTTCGATACGATTACTTTTAAAACACCTAGTTTTTCAAGTAAGCCGCCAAATCCTAATCCAAAAATAATAACAGCTACTGAACCGAGCATACCGTTAATACCACCACGGTTTAATAACTTATCAATAAATTCAATCCCTGACTGAATTGAGAATCCATTATATGCTGTTCCAATTGCCTCCCCAAAGTGCATACCTTGAAAAAGCGTAGCCCAAATCGCTCCAAGAAGTGCTCCCATTGCAATTGTTGGCATAGATGGGCGCTTCATTGCCAATAGCATAATAACAATAAACGCTGGAACAAGCATCCATATGTTAATATCAAACTGCTTCAATAAAGCTCCTTTTAAAAACTCTACTTTGTTTAAATCAACATGATCTCCACCATACATCCAGCCAGCAATTGTAAACATAATTCCTGTAATGATATAAGCTGGGACGTCTAGTACAAGCATCGCTCGAACGTGTGCAATTACATCTACTTTTGCCATAGAAGCAGCAAGTACTGTACTATCTGAAAGTGGGGATAGTTTATCACCAAAATAAGCACCCGACAGCACTGCCCCAGCCACTAATGGAAGTGGCAATCCAAGCCCTTCTCCAATTGCCATCATCGCGATACCAGCTGTTCCAACTGTTCCCCATGATGTTCCTGTTGCAATCGAAGTAATGGAACAGATGATTAACGTTGCTAATAAGAATATACTCGGGTGAATAAACTCTAATCCATAATAGATTAATGTTGGCACAATGCCACCAGCAATCCATGTCCCAATGAGTGCCCCTACTGCAACTAAAATAAGAACGGCTTCTAATCCATTAGCAATTCCCTTTATAATTGCATCTTGTAATTCTTGATAACGAAATCCTAATCTGAGTCCTAGCGCAATCACTAAAAACCATGAAATAAATAGCGCTAATTGAATAGGGAGATTAAAAATCGTTTGAAAAGAAAAGACGACAGCAAGAAACAGTAATAACAAAATGATGATTTCTGGAATCGTCGGTAATCTTACACTTTTCATTTGCTTCTCTCCTTACAAGTCGATAACATGATGTGTGTCGTCTTACTTGTATACGATATACAGTTAGCAAAGACAAACTAAAATTTTCACATTATTTCGATTTATTCTTTTAATATAATATATATGACCCTCTCTATTGTAAAAGTAGATTGTCCTTTTCGCAATGAAAATTATAAAAAATCTTATATTTTTATTTATAATTTCCAAAAATGCATATGAAACCTTTATAACTATAAATGAGAACAAGCTAGGTCCCTAGGAGAGGAACCAGCTTGTTCTCATTTTTCTTTTTTCGGCTTATTGATTACATTTCCCCATATTATAATTACAATTGTGCTGATGACAACAAATGCCGCATAGCCAATTCCAGCATTGTCACCAATTGTTTCTAAGCCAAATGGTAATAAGATTGTGACAATGCCGATTGTATAAGAAAAAAAACCTGATATTTTTGCAAGTTTTTCCTTATCTCCTACAAACGTTTCTTCTTGATATCCTGCTAGAAGAAATAATCTCTTTTTTATGTGAATTTGGTATCCTAACATGATGATGAACATACCTAACAAAAAACAAATGATAAAACCACCGATCATCAAATCTCCCCCTCCAATCATTTACCATCTCTCCATCTATTATCTAATTTATTTTTTGAAAATTCCATTTATTTTTATTATTATTCGTGATATATTGCATATTGTATTACATATTTCACTGCATTTCCTCTAGAAAGGAGGCTTTTATTATGAATTCAGCTAGGTTAAAAGGAATTATAATGGTGATTATAGGAGCCAGTTTATGGGGATTATCTGGGACTGCTGCACAACAGCTTTTCCAACAAGAACGTGTATCTGCCGAATGGCTTGTAACAATTCGTCTACTTATATCAGGCTTTCTATTGCTCTTATTTGCATCATTTCGTAGTAAAAAACATGAAATATTCGGGATTTGGAAACAAAAAAGTGATGCGAATAAAATGATTTTATTCGGATTACTAGGTATGCTAGCTGTACAATATACTTATTTTGCATCTATTCGTGAAGGAAACGCTGCAATTGCAACATTATTACAATATTTAGCACCTATTTTCATCACTGTATACTTAATCTTCAAATGGAAGATTCGCCCGAAAATCATTGACTTTATTTCCATTACACTTTCTTTAATCGGAACATTCTTTTTATTAACAAATGGTTCTATTCATACCCTTTCTGTTTCTGCTCCTGCTATCATTTGGGGTATTTTATCAGGATTATCATTAGCATTTTATAGTTTATATTCAAAAGAGTTATTAGATAGATGGTCTTCAGCAGTTATTGTGGGATGGGGAATGATCATCGGGGGGATTGGTGTAACCATGTTACACTTCTTTTCTACAAATGAATTTATCTTACTATCTAGCATGAAATATCTCCACATTCAAAACTTACTTTTGATCGCATTCGTTATCATCTTTGGTACACTCATTGCATTTTATTTATATTTAGACAGCATACGATACTTAACTCCAAAAGAAACAACATTATTTGGTTGCACAGAACCTCTTGCAGCAATTCTTTCAAGTGTTCTTATTTTGCATGTTCCCTTTCAATCATTTCAACTACTAGGCGCAATTTGCGTGATCGTAATGGTACTTTTATTGAGCCAAAAACCTGATGAAGGGAAACCAAAATTACGGCTTGTTCAAACAAAAAAGAAAATAGGAAGTAAATAGCGAAAGGAGTTCTTCTTCATTATGCCTATTCCTCAAAATTATCAAAAACAAGAAAGATTATCCGCTAAATCACTCGTTTTAAATCAATTACAAGACTGGATTATTGAAGGGGTCTTACAACCTGATGAAAAGATTCATGATGGAGAGCTGGCTAAAGCTTTAGGAGTAAGTCGAACACCTGTTAGGGAAGCACTTCAAGTATTAGAAATTTCAGGACTAGTCGAGATGGTACCGGGACAAAAAACAAAAATTGCACCAATAAAATTAGAAGACGTACCTATCATGTATGAAACAATCGCTGGGCTTCATACAATCGCTGGAAAACAAGCTATGAAGCATATCAATGAGACTGATATTGTAGAGCTTTCGCAAATCAATTCTACATTTCAAACAGCATTGCTTGAGAAAAATACAAAAAAAACGTTACAATTAGATGTAGCATTTCATAATAAAATAGTAGCAATATCAAAAAATACATATATCGAACCTTTCTTAGCCAACCTTCACCTTCATGTATTACGCCTTGAATATATATTTTTTCAAGCTCTTACTCCAGCAAAGCAATCGATTGAAGAGCATCATTTCATGATTAAAGCTTTACAAGAGAAAGATGAAGAGAAATTAGAGAAAATGATCACACAAAACTGGTTACGCCCAATGAAAGAAATTCAAAACATCATTTCTACAAAATAACGAAGAGCCGTTTATGCTGCATCCAACATAAACGGCTCTTCTGACTTATTCTATATCTATATAACTATGCCTGAATTTCAGCGTATTTCTTAATGTTCTTGTATTCTTTTTCTAGTTCCTCTAATGAAAGCTCATATAATTGGCGATTGAGAATTTTAAATACCCCTGCCCCAATTAACTGATCAATCAATTGCTTTTTTCGATTTTCAATAGCAAAACGGAGTTGACTACTCACTTTTTTAAAAACTCCTTTCTACAATGATTATAGATGATAATCTTTATCAATTATCGATTTGACTATAAAAGGTGAAACTTTATAAGTAAAATAATTTCATGAAATATTTACCTTCCAAACTGTTTGTGGCCACATTATATATATGTATGTTGCAAGGCAAATGTTATGACACTTTTTCGCATCTTTTTTCTTTCATACTTTGCAAATTGTCTTCGAATCATTGAATGCTGTATATTGACTTCTTCTTTTCACATATTTGTTCCTTACGTTCATAGCACTTATTCTTATCGTAATGTATCTGTTACACCCTTCCTATACCCTCTTCGTCATTTTCATGCTCGATTCCTTTTTCTCAAAAAAACAAAACTACTTCCCTTTCTTTCTCATATTGTTTAATAATGTACAACTAAAAAAGGAGGCGTTTCATTTGAAGCGATTATTTCTTTGTATGGAGCGTGAAATTATTGTTGCTGAAGAGAAAGATGGGGACTTCCAAATTCAATGCCACTTACAACATATGCAACCCACTTGTATCGCAGTTGACCCATTCCAACCGAATCGTATTTACTGCGGTACTTTTGGACGAGGATTATGGGTAAGCGATAATAAAGGAGATTCTTGGAGACCGATTGGCGATGCCTATCGCTATTTTGATTTTCCGAAAGAAGATGGAATTCTTCATTCTGCTATTACTTCCATTACTATAAGCTCCGCAAAACAAAAGAACGGTTACGGCACTATTTATGTTGGAACAGAACCTAGTGCGTTATTCTGTTCAGAAAATGGAGGAGAAACGTGGACAGAACTAAAAACGATGAAATCATTATTATCTTCCTATACATGGGCTTTTCCACCTCGTCCCTTTACGCATCATGTACGATGGATTACAATAGACCCCCATAATGAAAATACAATACATGTATCTATCGAAGCTGGCGCCGTTATTCAAAGTAATGATCATGGACAGACATGGAGCGATAAAAAATTCGGTGCTCCAATCGACGCCCATCAGTTACTCATGCACGATGATGCCCCTAACCGCCTATATGCATCATGTGGTGATGGATTTATGAACGGACCTGAACGAGCATATCTCGAAAGTCACGATAATGGTAATACTTGGATTTCATGCAGTGAAGGGTTAGAACATCATTATTTATATAGTATGGCAATTGACCCAGCTGATTGTGATACAATCCTTGTTTCTGCCGCACCAAGTGCCGACTTAGCTCATCACCGTATTCCTTATGAATCCTATATATACCGAAAAACGAAGGATACCTTATTTGAACAAGTACATAAAGGCTTACCACCTGCAATCGGCACAGTCATTTCCATGCTTGCTACGAATCCAGCAGAACCTCATACGTTTTATGCTTTAAATAATAATGGCGTCTTTCAATCTATAGATAGTGGGGAAACATGGGAGCAATTAAACATTCCATGGAAAGAAGAATATAAGACGCAGCACCCTCACGCCCTATTCGTAACTACCTTTTAAAAAGAAGGGACTAGCCTGCTAATCAAGGCCAGTCCCTTCTTCTTTTATTAGCTCTAAATTCATGTAAATGATTTAAATAATGAATCGTTTCTTCTTTTCCTAATGCCACATGATTTGCGAGCATCGTATCTCCTACTATTTTATGATATAAATCAAAATAGACATGATTGATCACGTGATTATCTTTTATATTCTTCAGCCCTTCAATGAAGGGGATCATATGGTTCACAACATCAAATTCACAAGCTACATTTTGTACATAATGTATTTCTGGAACGTATTGTATACTTTTATAAAATTCTATTACATTTATTCTTTCTCGATATTTTTCTATAATTTCTTCTTCAGATAAACCAGAATAACTATGACGAAATACATTTTGTACTGGTCCTGAAATCCATTTTGTTAAGCAGGTTTGCGGATTATTAACAAGAGCCACTGTATCCTTAAGAAAACCAGCTAGCATGAAAGACATAAATCCACCGCCTGAACTACCAAAAAACAGCACATTTTTATGAAGTACCTTTGTTTTTTCGATTAACTTTGTAAGAATGGTTGCAATATCTTTTAAATAATATCGTTCTTTTGTCCCTTGCCCCCACCCTAGCAAAATATTACCTAAATATAAAGTAGGATCATTATAATAAATAACAGTATCATGTAAATCATTGATCCAAGAATGCCGTTGAAAAATCGGTGGCCCAATTGGATTCTCATGATATCCTCCCGCTCCAGATCCTAAAACGATCATCCTAGAAGAGTTTGACTTCACTCTAATTAAAAATTCATATTTCACCCCATTCCACATGACGGACAACATAAACGGTTCATCATATATAAGATGAAATGAATCTAAATTCTCATATTGAATGTGTATATTCTTATATTGATCAATCAAATAACCAACAACCCCCTTTTCATATTCTGCCTTCGATAACGAGAAAGTTCATCATCATAAAACGAGCCACCTACTCCCACTCTAAAACTTAGGCGAGAGTCTTACTGTCCTAAAATAACGGGATAAAATTGATATCTTTTTTACAATCTATACAGATTGTAAAGTTTAGACAAAATAAAAACATACTATATGTAATGCATCTTATGCCATTTTTGTTTGGACACTCCTATGCAATCTTGTATATTACACAACATGATTACTTTTCTACTAAAAATTTCTGAGAATATTTTCTCAAGTCTACAATTTATTTCATCTCGTATACTATTTATAAAGTTAGATTTTATCTAGCTATACATTTCATTTTATTAATCTATCACTATTCTATAATTAGGAGATGAGACATATGTGTGGAATTACAGGTTGGGTCGATTGGAGAGAAGACCTTTCAAATCAACAGCATATTTTGCAGGCTATGGCAAACCGTATTAAACACCGTGGCCCAGATGCAGAAGGCTTTTGGCTATCCCCGCGAGCAGCATTCGCACATCGTCGTTTAATTGTCATTGATCCTAAAGGTGGAGCGCAGCCAAAAACATATAAGGCTGGTGATGATACATTTGCCATCACATATAATGGTGAAATTTATAATTTTCGAGAACTAAGAGAAATCTTACAAAAGAATGGGCACACATTTGAAACATGTTCAGATACAGAAGTATTGCTCCATGCTTATTTGGAATGGAAAGAAGACTGCGTGCAACATTTAAATGGTATTTTTGCTTTCGCAATATGGGATGATCAAAAACAGCAACTCTTTTTAGCGCGAGATCATTTAGGTGTCAAACCACTTTTTTATACAGAGCGCAACGATAGTATTATTTTCGGCTCAGAAATTAAAGCATTACTTGCTCACCCGTCCGTGTCTGCTGAAATTGACGAAAGTGGTATTAATGAAATATTTGGGCTCGGGTCATTTCGAACTCCAGGATGCGGTGTGTTGAAACATATAAAAGAAGTGCGCGCCGGACATTATATCACATTTACAGAAGATAAAAAGGCAGTAAAAAGATATTGGACTTTAACAAGTAAAGAACATACAGATACTCCAGAAGAAACAGCCTCACATATTCTTTCCATTCTACAAGACACTGTAAAACGACAACTCATTGCTGATGTACCTCTCGTTTGTATGTTATCTGGCGGCTTAGATTCTAGTGGTATTACTGCTCTAGCAGGAAAGGAATTTGCAAAGGAAAATAAAACACTTCATACGTATTCCATCGACTTTGTAAACAGCGCCAAAGATTTTGAATTAACTTTTTCTCGCACTGGTCTAGATGCCCCGTGGGTAAAACGGGTATCTGAACATGTCGGAACAACTCATCACGATATTATTGTCAATGCAGAAGAATTAGCAAATCATTTATTCGTACCACTTTATGCAAAAGATTTACCGGGTGCCGGCGAGATAGAAACTTCACTATATTTACTATTTCAGGAAATGAAAAAAGACGCTACTGTTGCTCTTTCTGGCGAATCAGCTGACGAAGTATTTGGCGGATACCCTTGGTTTCATCAAGAAGAACTATTATATGTAGATCAGTTCCCTTGGCTCACCAACTGGAAAAACTCTTCCTTCCTCTTACAAAATGAAGTAAAAAAACAATCCAATCTTGATCATTATATTCATAATCGATTCCAAGAGGCCATTCAGGAAGTTCCGATCCTCCCTGATGAAAATAAAAAAGAAGCAAAACAACGCCAAATGTTTTATTTATTCTTAACAAGATTTTTACCGTTTTTACTGGACCGAAAAGATCGCATGAGCATGGCGGTTGGCTTTGAAGTGCGCGTACCATTTTGTGATTATCGACTCGTAGAATATTTATGGAACGTACCTTTTGAAGTAAAACGGATTGATCATATTGAAAAAGGCATTTTACGTCGGGCATTACAAAGCGTTCTACCAGATGACGTTCGCAACCGAAGAAAGAGCGCTTATCCAACTTCACAAGATCCGAATTACTTGCAAGCCATTCGCAATTTAACGCTTGATATGTGTAGCAATAAAAACAATCCAATCTTCTCACTTATCGATCATTCCGCATTGCTTGCAATTGCAAATCAAACGAATCAAGAAATCAATGATTTGGATGCGAGAAGTACAATGGAATATATGCTACAAACGAACGAATGGTTAAAAAGCTATCATATTCGCATTCGGTAAACAAAAAAGAGCTCAGATTTTTACATACTCTGAGCTCCTTTTTCTATTTATATTCCTTTATACGTTTGTTCTTTTCTGTATCAATCGACCATCCAATAATGGTAGCGCAATCTCTCCCTTTCCATTTCAGAACATTCTGTAACACAGGTTCAATTTGCAAGCATCCCCTGCTATGTAATACCTCAAACAATGATTGATCATCTTCTAACATTTTTTTATCGCAATCCAAAATTCCATCTGTTACCATTACAATATGATTCACTCCACGTTCTAAACCACGAACTCCTGAAGTAAAACAAGGTGTATTCGCTGCAAAAATATTTCTTCTTCCTATACATTCATAATATTTAGGCTGGTTAAGCCTTCCTTTCCCGTTCTTCTCTCGTTCAGAGTGAAATAAATAGGCAAAGCACTCTCCTACTGATAACCAATACAAGAACTCACCTTTTCGTAAACAAATCAAACAAGCTAGTTCTTCATTCTCTTGTTCACATTTCTCAATAAACCATTCATCGGTAAAGAGTGCTAATAAATACATATGTGTATGATGAAATGCCAGATGGACAGGATATGAGAACAATTCTTGTAACTTTTCTCTTCTCTCCGAAATTGCATCTATAATATATTGAATCGTTTTCGTTTTATGATGGGCATCAAAAATCATCACAAATTCAAATTGCGTATCCCACCAAGCTAGTACTGCATCTCCTCTTTCATACGCATCACTTTCTTGATTCCCGCCATAAACCCCAACTGAAAGAGGACCACATTTTTCAACATGTATTTGATCTACATACATTTTTTCATGACTAATCCATTTAAATGTATTCAATGATATCATCCTCTCTCTTACTATATGTATGCCCTTACAGTAAGAGTACCTTAAAATTCAAGAAAAATAAACTTTTTCTATAGTAAAAAGCCATTTACATCTTGATAAACGATTATATCTTATTATAAGATATAATAAAAAATGGAAGGACTTTCTTATTATGAAACATATCAATCAAAACTGGGAAACGATTTATTACCATTTACGATGCGAATATGAAAATAATCTATCTCATCAAGCGATTCGAATTCTTCAAATCACTTCCCGAGAAGCAGAAACAACAATTAGCAAAATTGCATCTGAACTAAATCTCTCTCATAATACAGCATCCGAACATGTAAAAAGGCTCATTCAAAAAGACCTTATTCTAAAGGAACGGAATAAAAAAGATGAACGAGTCGTGAATCTCGCATTGACTGCTAAAGGGAAAGAAGCACTCATAAAACATACTTTATTAGATGAAAAGAAATTAAAAATATTGGAATCCCAATTATCAAAAGAAGAACAGCAAATAATTGAACAAGCTTTTTCCATACTTGCAAAGGAGGCCCAATATGCATTTCCTCGTTAAAGTCATTGTTTCAGCTCTCATGATCGGGGGCGTAACAGAATTAGCGAAACATTATAGTACAATTGGCGGTTTCATTGCTGCTCTTCCCCTTATTAGTTTGCTTAGCTTATTTTGGCTTTCTGTTGAAGGCGGGAGTAAACAAGATTTAAGTCAATTTGCAATTGGTGTATTATATGGCTTTCCTGCATCAGCGCTGCTTTTATTTGTGGTATATCTTGGTTTAAAACACTCCTTCTCCCTTCATATATCTGTACTACTTGGCGTGGGCGTTTGGTGTTTACTACTCGTTTGTCAAAAAATATTTCAAGCTTAGAAGGTGATCATTATGACAAATAAAAAAGGAAGCAGTTCTTCTGCTTCCCCCTACATCTATTCGTAATCTTCCTCATATTCATCATATTCATCATCTTCATTATCATCGTAATACGAATTTCCGTTATTTACATAAATCGGGCCGTTTGCAACATCAACGCGAAGTACCCATGCCCACGGTACCGCTAAACGCTTATGTAATGAGCGCCAAAAATGCATGGATTTTCTTTCATACTCCTGAAACTCCTGAAGTACATCTTTATAGGAGGAACCGTCTAACTGAACATTCGCTTCTAATAAACGAGAATAGGCATAATGTTGTAATTCTAATTCAGCTGCAACTTCCATTTCTTCCGGTGTTGCCATGCCAATAATTGTTCCATCTGGCGGTACAACTTCATACACATTATGAACTTCAATAAGCCCTTCTTTCTCTTCCTCAAACATACAAACAGCCTCCTTTATCACACCATTTTATCTTGCAAAGCCTTACTTCTCTAATCACTTCCTTCTTTCCTGCTTTTTTGATAAAAAATTACAAAATATTCAGTTGATGATCTCATTGTTAGATTGACTCACTCTTCTTTATTTACATAATAAAATTATTTTATTATAACTTTTTTCTGAACGCTTCATTTGTCACTACAGATTTAATAAATAAATCTAAATTATTTCGAATTTTTCTCGCTTCAATAGGATCCAAATCGTTAGACATAAAAACGATTTCCGTCTTGTTTCCTTCTTGATCCGTTCCATAAAAACTATTTGTGAATACAAATACAGTAGAACCACCTTTTCTACCTGCATGCTCATACTGATTCCTTTCAAGAACAGTCCCTTTAAAAATTCGCTCAACCTCAGCTTGCATCGCCTTTGGAAAAACAGTTCTGCTATTCATTTTCCCTATTAAATTCATATAATCTGTAGCAGTTGCACTTACTAATCTATCAGACCAAATACGTTGAAATCCCATATCAACCCTTAATGGTATATTACGATTTTTCCATTCCTTTTCATCTTTCATCCATTCATGTATTTGAAAAACATGATTTTTATATTCATCGCTAGACATATTACGTAACATGTCTAGTGATTGATCTGTCGGTACATGAAGTTCTTTCTCTACATATCCTCTCATATATAGTGACGCTGTGTATGGATAAAAATCATCATGACTACTTAAATGTAACTCTTTTATACTTTCATTTACTCTTTCAGCCCCTAGTTTATCTAATAAATACGTTGTATTTGCATTGGAGCTAAACTGAATCATTCCTTTCGCCACTTCTTCTATAGATACCGTTTCATTTTTTATTACGCTTCGCTCTTTTATATCCTCAATCCATTTTGGGTGTGCGCCGCCATCTGTGTTTGGAACGTAATATTTTTCTAGATCTCGCAACGGAATGAGTTCCGCTCGATCTATTTTCCCTTCTGCCACTTGCTTAGCAAATTCCACCGCTATAACGATTTTTGCCATGCTTGCTAACGGTAATTTTTCATTTTCGTTCACTGTCACTAAAAGTTCTCCATTCCTCCTAACCATTAAAGAACAAACTTTTTCTTTTTTATGCTCTTCTACATATTTTAATATGTACTGAGGATCTTCTTTTTTTAAGTAATATCGAACGATACATATAATCGCAATACATACTAACAGAATCGTTAAAACATTATAACCTATTATTGTTATAATCATAATTCCTCCTTCTATCCATATTCTAATTTTATTATAATATAATTATATACTGTATTTTGGAATACATTCAATTAAATGTATGTAATTGCAATTGCTCCCTTATAATCGTTTGCATAACAAAAAAACATGCCTTCTCATCCAAGCATGTTTTGTGATATTCTTCACATTATTTTTCTAAAAAATGAACCTCTTTACTTCCCGTGATGTAACATGAAATCAGCGAATTCTTCTTCGATATGATTTAACTTCGCAATCCCTTCTTTCCATTTGTGAATATAACGTGAAACTCCAAAAATAAATAAAAGAATAATAGCAGAAAGAATAATACCATATACAATCGCTACAGTACTCATAGTTACACTTCCTTATAATAGGTTATGATTTTATTATAATCCTTTTTCTCGCAAAATGTCGGAAATTCAACTTTTTGTAACAAAATTGAATTTCCTAATTATTATAAAGAGAAACCTTTCGAATAGAAAGATTTCTCTTTCCTTTGTATATTATTCCACACCAACAGAAATAGTTTCTGGTAATGTACTGCCGCCATCAATGACGATATGTGTTCCGGTTATGTAACTCGATTCATCCGATGCAAGAAAACCAGCTAGCTGTCCAACTTCTTCAATTCTTCCTAATCGTCCTAATGGAACGCCTGATGCAATTCCATCAATAACAGTATTTGGTTTATTTGGATCAGATTCATTTGCAATTTGTTCGGCCATCGGTGTCATAATATAACCTGGACAAATTGCATTCACAGTTATATTATGTTTTGCTACTTCACGCGCCAACGCTTTTGTAAATCCCCAAATAGCTGCTTTCGTTGTCGCATAAGCTGTTTCTCCTTCATCTGCCACTAACGTTCCTGTTACAGACGACATATTGACAATTTTTCCGTAATTTTTCTCAATCATATATGGTAAAACAGCCTTTGCAAAATTCCACACACCATTAATATTTACTTGGAATTGAAAATCACGCATATCATCCGACATATCTAAGAAATTTGCAAGCCGAATGACTCCCGCATTATTGACCAATATATCAATCTTCCCATATTTTTCATATGCATCTTTTGCAATCTCTTTAACGGCTGTAAAATCCGTTACATCCACTTGATAACTAGCTGCCTCTAACCCGTTACTTACAATTTCCTTTGCTGTTTCATGAACCTTTTCGGAAATATCAACGAGTAATACTTTCGCTCCTAATTCTGCAAATACATGAGCGATTCCCGCACCATTTCCCATTGCAGCACCAGTAACAAAAGCAATTTTTCCATCTAATTTCCCCATTTCATAACCCCCTTATGATTTGTAGAAACTGTCTCACAAATTCATCTTAACAAATATCCCTTTATATATCTTCGAATTACAAAAAATGTCAAATAATATTCAAAAAGAGACTGTCATAATAAATGACAGCCTCACAACTTTTAACATATGAGTCTATTGATTCTTTTTCGCTTCTATTTTTTCATGTGTTTTCTCAAGTTTATCCAATGCTTCTCCAACTTTTTTCTGCTTTTCTCTTAACTCATCAACGCTATCTACCGCTTTAATCAGTTTATCAATTCCTTTTTCTTCAATTTTTCGTTTCTTTTCTGCCCTCGCGTTTACTTTTTCTTCAATATCTTTCGCCTTTTGAAGCATATTTTCGGCATTAGACTTCACAGCTTTTTCAAGCGTCTCATCCATATTCATTTGTAACACTTTATTTGCATCGTCTTTTGTTTCTAAATACTTTCCATCTTTTAATGCATTTGCACCGTGGTCCATAAATTGAGCAACTTCTTTATATGAATTCGCTTCACTTCCTGATTTTTCTTTTTCTGCTTTTTCAAACCACATCACTGCATCACTATATTTTTCATTTTGCAATGATGTCAGACCCGTTTCAATATACGTATCATAGTTACTGCTACATCCTGCCATGATAGCGAACAGAAATAACGTAACAAAACTTATTTTTCTCATGATGTTTTCTCCTTTTTTCTTTACAACGCTTTTCATTTTAAATGTAACATACATACATCCTACTTTCAAAACGAAAAAAGATTACGAGATGCTCATAAGCAACGTTACATATCCAAACTAAATGTTTCTATTTTAAGCTGACATATTCACTCTGTTTTTCGTCCCATGCTGTTTAATTCCTACGAATACAACGAAAAATAGCCCTGTTCCTAACGTTATCACGACAATACTCGTTGGCAATCTATCTAATAAAAATCCATATATAATCATTCCAAGTGGTGCAATTGCGGTCGCAATCGTTTCAAGAAGGCCAAACACGCGACCTAAGTATGCTTGGTTGATTGTCTTTTGAATATGTACTTGCATCGGGATATTTACAATCATCATAGAAAACCCACTAAGAAGGACAAAAATTATGTAGTAAATAAAGCTTGCTACTTTTGGAATCGTTATTAATAATGGAACTACCGTACATAAGCTTAAACTCGCAAATATAAATAAACCAATATAAACAGAGCGAAATGGATTACTTATTTCCTTACGAACGGATAAAACAGCCGCTCCAATTAACATTCCAACTGCTAACATTCCTTCTATTATCCCCAGTTGCTTTGCAGATAAATGTAAGCTCTGAACAATTATATATGGGAGTGAAACGAAAAGTGCACTCGAAAAAAAGTTAACCCACAGCGCAATTTTCATTAATCCATATATTTCTTGTTGCTGTCTTACATATGTAAATCCTCCTTTTATACTCGTTAAGAAAGGTTCATCATTTTCTGTGTCTTCCTTTTTATACAAATGAAATGCGATACATAACTGTACAATAACAGCTAAAAAGAATGTGATACCATTTAAGAGAAAAAAGGATGTGATTGAAAAAAATCCAAATATCATTCCTCCAATGATTGGAGCTAAAATTCTTGATAAAGAATCCGCTGTTTGATTTAAAGCATTCGCTTTTTGAATTCTTTCTTCATTCACTAAATGCGGGATGGACGAGGTGAGTGCAACAGAATAAAAGCTTGCACAAACGGATAATAGCGCTGCTGAAATATAAATGAAGAAAAGTGATGGTTCAAATGTAGTAGCGAGAATAAACATCGTAAACATCGTCAAACTACTTAACAAATCCATGCCGACAATGAGCCATTTCCGGTTAACGCGATCCGCCACTGCCCCGGCAATAGGGCCACATACCATTCTTGGAACAGATCCGCAAATAAGCGTAGTTGCAAATCCTATTCCTGAACCCGTTGTTTTTAAAACATATAGTCCCATTGCAAACGTATAAATCCCTGCTCCTAATAAAGATATAATTTTTGCAACCATCATGAAAAGAATGTTTCTCGTTGCAATTTTTATCCTCGGACCATTTTGTTCTATACTTACATCTCCCATTATACTCTCTCCCCCTGAAGGTTAAATTGTGTTACACTTATTATACAATTCGATCCCATTTTCTTACAATCATTTCCTAATTCGACACTTTCTGGATTTATTAAAGAAACATTACAATCCATACAAAAGCTTTTAATATATCTCAATTTGGTATATTATTCCTTCCCTTTAGCAAAAATAGTAAAGATGGGAGGAATGTAAAATGAATGTACAACGTGCAAAAGAGATTTCCGAATCCGCAGAACAAGCAAATGTTAGTTTTCAAGGTATGCCTGTTATGATTCAACATGTTGATGAAAACAGTGAAACAGCCCGCATTTATGATGCCGCAAATCCAGAACGTGAATTAACTGTTCCAGTTAAGAGCTTAGAGGAAAGATAAGAACCCCCACTTCAAATCATTTTGAAGTGGGGATTCTTATTATTCTGAAACGAACGGCACGAATATATCTTGTTGAAACATCTATTTCATTTCACAAGAATACGTAATATACTAAATAAAACCTCTCTTAAAGGAGTTTTCATATATCTATGACATTACTTTTACTTACCTTCATTATTTTCATTGTCATATTAGCACTTGCTTTTATATGTATCACGTTAAAAAGGGGAACCTATTTAGGTCGTCCTTATCGATATTCTCTTATTGTGATGTCCCTTGTTCTCATGCATTGGATTTTAGTGTTAACACACTTTTATACACTGCTTCCAAATTACATAAGTGATTTTCTTTTCCTTCCTATTTGGTATTTTCTTTGCATTTTAGGATTTATCGTTTGTGTGAAAGAATGGCGAAATAATCGAATTGTTTCCATATGTGTCAGTGTATTTTCCTTTATCAATTTTCTCTTTGGAATGTTGCTGCAAGCTATTTCTAATATGTAAACTTGTAAAAAAGCTATCCACTTAAGATAGCTCTTTTATCCGTTTTCGCTCCATCCAAACAGGTATAAATAAATACAGTACATATACAAAAACCATCCAGATTGTGAAAGAAATCATTTGCTGTAGTGATAGTTGCGGAAAGAGCGTCGAAGCATAATATAAAAGAAAGGAATCGAGAAACAAACCAATTCCCGTTCCAAAAATCCCTAGTTTTATAGCGGCATATCGGGAAGAATCTATTTTTTGATAAAACCCTAACACTACATATAATGCTATTGCTGTACCAATCTCCAAAATAAGAAGCATGGGAAGAAATAAGCTTGATGTGATTTCAACTAATACGTAAGAACCAAATAAGATAAAAAATAGAGAAGCCATAAACCAAACACCAATTGAAAAAATAATTGTAATCCATGATTTACCGTTCAATGTTTTCTCCTCCTTTATCTATACTCCTACATGTTGTATTAATTTGTTTACCCCATTATATGCTTCTTCTGTAGAAAACTTTGGATTATATAACGCTTGTAGTGCCAATCCATCTATAAGGGCATTACACATGATACTCCAAGTTTCAAATGTAATTCCTTCAATCGGTGATTTTTCCCACATCCCTTGTAATCTTACCTGTAGTTTTTCATTTTCATAATGTAATAGTTCTCCAATCGTTTCTCTCATCGATTCATTCTGTAAACTACTTGCCAATAGTTGAAAAAATAAATGATGATACACAGAGTCTTTTGTACACCTACTTTTTGCTGATTGCAGAGCTTTTTCAACCTGAAACCCTTCATCCATCTCCTCCCACGCTGACTGACAAAATGATTCTGTCACCTCAAGTAATAGTTGCTCTTTCGTTTTAAAGTGATAATAAACCGTCCCTTGTGTCACATTTGCCTTTTCTGCTATAGCCTTTAACGTTAATTTCTCCATTCCTCGCTCCGCAATTAATGTTTTTGCTGCTTGCAACAATTGTTGCTTATGAATGACATTCGGTTTTGCCAACTAAATCTCTCCCTTATAAGTTAGTTATACAACTAACTTAATTATAAAAAAATTCAAAAGAAAAGAAGAAAAGCCTCCATCAGCTTTTCTTTCTTCTACTCTTCTCTCTATAAGACTGCCCAGATGCCACATTACAAGGTGTATAATATATTTGTGGTGTTGCTTTGTTCACAAACATTGTAAAGGTAATAAAACCAATGAGAAAGAAAATAAATAATGTAAATAAAACAATACCTACTGTGAAAAGAATCATAACACCACCCCTATTCTAAGCTTTATTACTACATGTTTCGATATCATTCCTTAAAATTCCTTGTTATAAAAACAAACGTAACAAAATAATCACAATTACTCCTGTTAATACGGTTCCTAATAAGCTCCTTGTATAAATAGCGACGAGAAATGTCGGAATTGCAGCAATCATATAGTCCCACTGCATCGTTTCATTCATCAGTAATACTTGCGCAAGAAGAGCAGCTAATATTGCAATCGGTATGTACTGTAACCACTTTAATACCCAATCTGGAATTTGAAATTTTTGAAATACAATAAGGGGCAGGACGCGTGGAATGAATGTAACAAGTCCAGCTCCTATTAAAAGAAACAACACATCTAATCTAATTTCCATTTCTCAATCATCACTCCTATCGTTGCTGCTGTAAGCGTTGCGATAATGACAGCTATGCTCGCTGGCATAAAGAAATGAGCGCTATATGCAATCATGATTGCAGCTACAGCAACACTAAGATGGATCATTCGTTTCGGTTTGCTGCTTATGAATTGCAGAACAAATAAGCCGATAAACATCGCAGGGAGGGCATAATCCATCCCGTACGTATGCGGATCTGGTATCCACTCTCCAAAAAGCCCGCCAATAATCGTAGCGATAATCCAATTCATATATGCTGTTACATTTAACCCGAACATCCAGCTTTCTCCTATATATCCCTTTTTCGCTCCGTGCTGCACAGCAACACCAAATGTTTCATCTGTAATTTGTGAACCAATTACTATATTTCTAAGGAATGGTACTTGTAAAAAATATGGAGCTAGCGCAGCACTCATTAATAAATGACGTAAATTCACAAAGAAAACGGTAAAAATAATAGCTGATGCCGAAGCTCCAGCAGCGTACATACCAGCTAGTATAAATTGTGCAGAACCAGCATAAATAAGCGTCGACATAAAAGCGATTTCTATAATAGAAAAGCCAGCTGTCTTGGCGATTACACCAGCTGCAATACCAATACTTAAATATCCTAGTACAGTTGGCAAACAATCTTTCACGCCTTGGCGAAATGTTTCATCATCTTGCATCGCGAATTGTACTTTTGCTCTACTCATCATCCTGCCTCCTCCCTATCTTTTTGCCTCTGTTTTCCTGTTATAACATGAACGAAATTAAGGCAGTAACAGCCCGATTGGTAGGGCTCATCAGCCGCTTAGATTGCCCCCACGGATTAAAAACTGCTTTGTCATTTCTTAGTGGCCATTGTGATATCTACTAATATAGAAAGAAGCAAGAAAATAGTCAATAATATTTGGAATTTTTATAAAAAATAAACAGAATATTCCATTCGTTTTTTATCAACCGTTCACATATTAAAATTATGTATACAACATGGTATGTTTGATTTGCAGTTCTTACACTTAGTTAAGGGGGAATTTTTATGTTTAAAAAAGTCGCTATTGGAACGCTAGCAGCTGGATTTGCTTTATTGGGAGCAGGAGGAGCATTAGCTGCTGAACAATCTTTTGGGAAATACGAAATTGTAAAAGCAAACGATCAATTAACAGCTAGTTATGTTCAAGATGAAAATAGTACTGTCAAATCAGTAACGTCTGGCAAAGTTGACGGAGGCTATTGGATTCGTGGAAAGAAAGATAAAAATGTGTACTCATCTTATAAACATTACTCTGCACAAGGCCATGCTTCTGTTGTAAATGGAAAAGGTGATTACAAAAGTGGCGGATGGAAAGCAAAAAATGTGTTTAGTACAGCGCAACTACCATGGACATCTGAAGGTACAAATAAAGCATACTACGATCATAAATAATAACGAAAAAAACAAGAGGAGTTTTGCTCCTCTTGTTTTTCACTATTACGATTCCTTTCTTCTGAATCACTTGATCACGGCTTCTCTTCCCACATATTTAATGATATGATTGGGAAAAAGTTCATTTTAGGGAGAAATAATTATGAGAAAAATTATTTATATCTTGTTTACCACTTTATTATTCCTACTAGGAATTTTCGGATTGGACACCTTTAAAGAATACAAAACAAATCAACTATTATATAAAAATACAACAAGTATTTTATTAAATTTCCAAGATGCAAAGCCACATTCAGAAAATTACATTGCATTCTTTCAAAAAATAGCAAAAAAATATGATGTTAGTATTTCAAAGTACATTTTTACAAGTGAAAAAAATCTTACGATATATACAACAGACGTAAGTTTACATAACCAAGTGGACATAAAGGAAGGAACATTACCGACGCTACATTCAGGGGAATTTCTTAGTACATCGCAAAGCAAAGATAAACAGCAAAGTGGTGTAATCAAACAAATTGATCCACAATTAAACATGACAATTAAGCATTTAGATTCCAATACAAATTTCAGTGGGAATGGTCTATATTATGTTTCTACCCAAGATAAACAGAAAATTCACGATTTAGTAACCGAGTTAAATAAAGAAGTTGCGAATGCAGAAGTGTTTAGTGAGAATCATCCTTCTATGTTTCATTTCAATGTATCCCAAATGATAATCATTGGCTTAGTGATTCTCTGCCTTTACATTGCCATTGCTCATTATCTAATAAATCGATTAAAAGAATTAAGCATTATAAGAGTATTTGGATATTCTATCTCGAGAATCATTGCGCATGTTTTCTTATTGCTAACAAAGCCTATCGTACTTGCTAGTTTCACAGGATATTTGTTAGCTAGCATCTATTCCCTTTTACATAATGGTACAAATTACTTTTTGTACTTAACATGCCTATTTTGGATTTTTACACTTTTATTTGTGTTCACATTAACAATCCCTGCTATTTTTATGATTGTTTTTCTATTTTCTAATAACACCAATGTCTCCAAAATAAAAGGAGAAAAGCCTTATACTCTTATTATGATTTTAAATTATGGCCTAAAGCTCACCTTTATTTTCGTTCTTCTTTTCTCTGTTCATCAATGGAACGAACTAGCAAACGAGCTAAATCAAAAATTAGCTAGTTTATCTTCATGGAAACAGACAAAAAACATGTACGCTACTTCGGTAACTTTTAATGGTGAGCATGATAGAAAAATAGAATATCAAACAGGTAAGCTGATAAAAGACTTCTATACAAAAATGGAAAAAGAGCATAAAGGCTTTCTCATAGATGCTTCAAACTATTATAAAGTGAACGGTGAATACACATATCATTTAAATGCAAATGGTGAGGACCCGGCTCTCTCTCCAAATGGAAAAAGCATAACAATCAATGAAAATTATCTACACTATAACCCGATTGATTCCGTAGATGGTACAATGGATAAAAAAATAATAAGAAAAAAGAATGTCATGAATATACTTGTTCCAGAAAAACTAAGGAAGTTTGAAAAAGAAATTAAGAAAAATTACCGGCAGCATTTTTATTTTCAACAAGTGGAAGTCGAAAATATTTATAATGAAGCACTAGGGAAAGCGAAAAATACAACGAAGGAACAAGATCTATCTGTCAATGTGATCTACGTGAAAGATCACCAAAACTACTTTACTTATGATCCAAATGCGGAAGTAGAACATAACAATATCGTTACCGATCCAATTGCAATTATCGATACTGGTTATTTCGATAATTCCTTCTATTTATCTTATGTTTCAAGATGTTTCTATTTTTATTCCGACAATCATGATGCTTATAGCACCATTTTGCCGACTATTTCTAACAGCAACGTTCAGTCATCCATTCAACATGTAGATTCACTCTATGATAAGCACGGTCAAGCAATTCAAGATTTAAAAAGAGAGAAAGAGAAGATAACAATTTTTATTGTGACACTCATCTTATCCAACTTGCTCTTAACCTATAATGTAGTAGCAACATATTATCAAAAAAATAAATTTAAACTATATGTACAAAAATTATTTGGATATAGCGCTTTTGCTAGAAATACTTCGCTTATTTTGTTGCTATTTGCGATTAACTTTATTCCAACGATCAGCATGTATGTCTATCTTGGTAACATACTCCCTTTCTTAACAGGACTGTTTGTCATACTTTTAGAATTTGTTTTTGGAACTGTATTTGATCAAAAAATTAGTAATAACACATTCCATTCCATTATAAAAGGAGAGCATTAACATTGATTGAATTAAAAAATATTCATAAACAATTTCGCGGAAAAAAAATACTAGAAAACTTTCATTTAAAAATTGAAGATCAAGATTTTGTTGCTATTGTTGGAGAAAGCGGTCGTGGTAAAACAACATTATTAAACATAATGGGGCTATTAGAAAAAGCGGACGCTGGTGATATTATTATTGATAAGATTACAAATCCTACTAAAAAACAAATTTTACTCTTACAAAGGAACGAATTTGGTTACTTATTCCAAAATTATGCATTAATTGAAAATGAAACAGTTGAAAAAAATTTATTGATTGCTTTAAAGTATCAGCCTCATATGAATAAACGTGAAAAAATAAAAGCCGCTTTACAAGAAGTAAATCTTGTTGGCTATGAAAAGAAGAAAATCTTTGAATTAAGCGGTGGTGAACAACAAAGAATTGCTTTAGCTCGCATCCTTATTAAAAAGTGCAACTATGTTTTCGCGGATGAACCAACAGGTAATTTAGACGAAAAAAATCGAGATCAAGTATTTGACCTCTTAAAAAAAATGAACGATAACGGCAAAACGGTTGTATTTGTAACGCATGATTTACAACTAGCAGAAAAAGCAAAACGAATCATTCATATTTAATACGAATGATTTATGAAAAAATCCCATTCTTCTCTACTAAAGAATGGGATTTTTAAATTAACGTAATATTTCATTCGCTTCTTTTTCATAAATTTTATCAAATGATGTCATAATACGTTGTGAAGCTTGGACCATCTTTTGATTGGTCATAATATCTGCCATTTCTTTCGTCATATCTACATTTGAATTTTCTAGCATGTAGTTACGAACCGCTCCTGTTCCATTTGGCAAATCAGCAATATCCCCCTCTGCGAGTGTAAAGCTTTTATTTTCTCGCTGCACAAGGCGTGCATTTACTTCCGTATTTACCATCTTCGTTTGCAAACGAGCAATATGATTTTGTGACACCGCGTCATATAGCATACCGTCTTCTTGCACTTTGACCTTTGTCCCTTCCGGAATACGAATACGCTCATGATTCTCTCCAAGGACATAAGCACCCGATGATGTTTGTAAATAGCGATCCTCATTTATTGTAAACTGACCATCTCTCGTTAAAAATGTTTCTCCACCTTTGGAAGTCACAAAAAATGAGGCAGTTCCCGATGTCCCATCATCTAAGTAAAAATCTGTAGGACGATTTGTAATTTGCACACTTCCTTGTATTAAATTCACATGTGTTGCGGCTGGCACAACTGCATAATCCGTTGTACCAACCGATGTACTTGGTCCATCTCCAAGACGGTACGTATTTTGTGAATCAAATACTTTAGAAGTTAGATTTTCCGCTTTAAAACCAGGTGTTTGTGCGTTTGCTACGTTATTTGCATGTACATTAATGTGCTGTATGTAATTCATCATACCCATAGAACCTATATAAATACCGTTCATACGAATTTGAATAAGACAAGTGCCTTATTCTACACCTCTTTTCTTATGATGTATGTAACATCTGTTTTGCTAAATGTTCTGCTGTAGCGATATGTATATGTTGCTTCACATCTTGCCCATCTGTCATTAAGACAATCGGAGCTGATGAGACTGCTGGAATTTTTAACAACTCACCGCTACTTGCTGTTTCATCAAACTTTGTAAATATAATTCCGTCAATATGAATTTCTTTAAAATTCGTAATGATTTCAATCATATCTTTACTTTTCATCGACGCTGATAATGTTAAACAGATAGAATCAGGATTCACTCGTTTCATCATTTCAATCATTTCTGCGACTGTTTCTGCTGTACGATAATTTTGCCCAGCTGTGTCAATGAAGATATAATCCATGCGTACCTCTTCTTTAAAATACGTAAGAGCTCTTTCCATAGCCGCTTCATCACGAACTGCAATTACTTCTGCCCCAATTGCTTTCACATACTCTTGCAACTGTTGCACCGTTCCAATTCGGGAATGATCCGTTGTAATAAAACCAACCGTTTTCTTTTGACCATGAAGCTGCCAAGCCATTTTGGCAATTGTTGTCGTTTTTCCCACTCCTGTTGGTCCAATTAAAGCAATCGTTTGTACATCTTTTTCAAATATATTTTCTGTATAAAAATGCGACTCCATATCTTCCAATATAAACGTGATCACTTCTTCTTCTGTAATCATCGTCGCATGTTTAAACTTCATTTTCATTTTTTCCGCATATGCGTTAATAAAATATGGTTCAACTTCATTTTGTTCTAGCAGACGAATCACTTTTTGAATAATAAATGGTACAGATTGTTTAGTCCTTTCTTTCACGAGAACTTCCTCGCGCTCCTGTTCAGCAGGCGTCATATGTTGCGGTTTTCCTTTCGGATGCTGCGCTTGCGCCGTCTGTTTCACAACCGTAATTCCTCGCTCGAACATTTGTAATAATCGCTGTTTCTTTCTGGCCCATTCCTCACTATTTCCCATCTGAATGGCTGCGTACGGAATCGAAGTCACTCGATGTTCTAAATTATGAAGCACCTCTCCAATATCGTTTGCCCGCGTAACTTCCGTTGAACCTTCATGAACAGCCCCCATCAATTGTTCATGAAATTCTGGCACTTTTGTCTCCTCTTCCTTTTTCTTATCTTCTGGAAAAGCAACCAACATTTCATATTTCTTTTTCCAAAAGAACGGAATACTTCGCTTTACACTTTCATCGACGACATAATAATAATTATCACCATATTGCTCAAACAATTTGCGGTATAATTCGTTTTTTGAAGCAGCCTTAATGAGCTTAAGCGCTTCTTTTTTCTCGTTCATTTCCACAATCTCACCTCCTTACTATTCGATATAAGCAATTTGATCTACAACAATTTCTGGCGCAAGTTCACTAATACATAACACCTTTGCTTCTATTTGATATCGTTCAAGAAGTCTTACAATCCCAAATCGAAAATCTTTGCGGCGCGTTAATAAAACGGGCTCTCTTCCCATTAAACGCGCTTGTTTAAAGATGTGCTGTACTTGTTCTATAACGCGCGTTTCCAATTCTAAATCCCAGTTTAATAAATAACCTTGATAGGAGTTATTCACAACATCTGCATCTAACTCAAGAGAATCAGAGAATAGCGCCGCATAAATTTTCCCATCAGGATTTTTCGCATGTTCACAAATGACTTTTGAAATACATTCGCGCACAAATGAAGTAACCCCATCAACGTGATTTTGATAAACTTCTTTTCCATCAATAATCCCTTCCATAATTGTTGGTAAATCCCGAATTGAAATTCCTTCTTTTAAAAGCTGCTTAATCACGTTTTGAACAAGTGATAAATCAATTTCTTTCTTCTTAATTTCTTCTAATAGAACACCGTGGTCGTTTTCAAGCGATTGAATTAAATCTTTCACATGTTGACGCTGAATTAACTCATGAAGATTGCGACGTATAATAACATCTAAATGTGTAATTAAGATGCTGAGTGGTTCTAATACTTGGTACCCTTTCATCTGTGCATCTTGTACCATATGTTCTAAAATCCAATATCCATCTTCACCAAATATTGGATCTTTTGCTGGTTCTGCATCTAAATCAGCCATCACATTAGGCGTCTTCAGCGCTAATAAATAACCCGATTTCAACACCCCTTCAGCAACTTTCGCTCCTTTAATTCGAATCATATAGCGCCCGCGCGGTCTAAAACTCGTATTATCTTTAAAGTTAATTCCTGGTACATTGATCCCAAGATCTGTAATAATCGATTTCCTCATGAGAACAACTTTATCACGGGCTGTTTCCCCATTAATCTTCTGCTTAACTAGCGCCGCTAAATCCAAGCCAAGTTCGACGATGATTGGATATTTATCTGTAAATACACCGAATGAATCTTCCACTTGCTTAAGCTGATCTTCATCGTTTTGAATCATTTCTAATTCTTTTTGCATTTCCGCTTCTTTTTCTTTTTCCATGCGTTTTTTATTGCGAATGCCTAAGAAAATAATTCCGCCACCAACAAGCGCAAATGGTAAGAATGGAAGCGGCGTAAAGATCCCCATTGCCATAAAGAGACCGCCAAGCGCATAGACAACAACTTCATGCGCCATTAACTCTTTAAAGATTCCTTCACTTACTGTATCAGGTGAACCGTCAAATACTCGCGTTACGATAATCCCTGTTGAAATCGCAAGCATTAATGAACCGATTTGGTTGACGATTCCATCGCCGACAGTTAACTGCGTATAATGAAGCGCAGCTTCAGAAAAACTCATCCCCTGCTGCATCATGCCGACAATTAAGCCGAAAATAATGTTCACGAATAAAATGACAATCCCGAAAATAACGTCCCCTTTAATGAACTTTCCGGCACCATCCATCGCTCCGTAAAACTCTGTTTCCATATTTAATTTTTTTCGTTTGTCTTGTGCATCTTTTTCTGTAATAATACGCTGGTTTAAATCAGCATCAATAGACATTTGCTTCCCTGGTAAAGAATCCAGTGTAAAACGAGCTGCAACTTCAGCGGTACGAGATGCACCATTTGCAACAATAAACTGGAAAATAATTAACACCGTAAAAATAACGATACCAATTAATAAGTTCCCACCAATTACAAACTGACCAAACTCTTCAATAACATGACCTGCATTCCCGTTTGTTAAAATCGCCCGCGTTGTCGAAACGTTAATCGATACGCGGAAAATCCCGATTAATAACAGCATGGTCGGAAATGACTTTAATTCGTCCCACTCTTTAATACTTGTTGCTCGCATATAAATAAGCACTGCCATGCTTAATAAAAAGACGATAATTATATCAAGTATAAAGGGCGGAAGTGGAATTAAGAGCGCCACGACGAATGACGCTGCTAAAAAGATAGAAAAATAGGTTCTTGCAGAATCTATCTTAAACAAAGAGATCGCCTCCAAACGCGCTTTTATACTTCAATTTGTTTCGTTTGAATTAAATAGCGCATAACTTCAATGACAGCTACATATAAATCTTCTGGTATCGCCTCATCTTCTTCCACTTGGTAATATAAGGACCGAGCAAGCGGGCGATTTTCTACCATTGGTATTTCTTGTTCCCTAGCAAGCGTACGCATATATAATGCGAGCTCATCTTCTCCCTTTGCGACAACAATTGGCGCAGCATCCACATGTTTGTTGTAGCGAAGCGCTACGGAAATATGTGTTGGGTTATTAACAATAAACGTTGCACCATCCATTTTCTTCGCAATCGTTCCTTGTAAGATAGCATGCATAAAGTTTTTTCGCTTTCCCTTTACTTGCGGGTCTCCTTCATTATCTTTATGCTCTTGCTTTACTTCTTCTTTTTTCATTTTAATATCTTGCTCATACTCCCATTTTTGATAAATGAAATCAATAATAGAAAGAACAATTAAAATGATTAAAATGGCTAAAAAAATCAATTTAATTTGGCTAATAATTTCTGTTAGTGATGCGGTCCAGTTAAACCCAATCATACTGACAATTTTCTCTAAATTCTTTTTAAACAGAACGTACGCAACATAGCCGATTAACACCATATAAAACAATGACTTTACAATATCGACTAAACTTTTCCGGCTAAATAATCTCGTAAAATAATTTTTCGGATTAATGCGCGATGCTTTCGGTTTAATAATTTTAGACGAAAATAAAAAACCAACTTGGATCATATAATTAAACAGATGAAACGCATAAACGAGGATGAAAACGGGTACTGATACTTTCAGAAGCAGTATTCCCATTAAATAGAAATACTCCGTCGTATCGGCATTTTTACCAATTTGATTAAACAGCACCGCAACAGAATTGGCAATTTCATAGCCAAGCCAATCTCCAAAAAAATAAACGACAACTGCTAGTACGAGAATCGAG
Organism: Bacillus cytotoxicus NVH 391-98; assembly: GCF_000017425.1. Taxonomy (GTDB): domain Bacteria; phylum Bacillota; class Bacilli; order Bacillales; family Bacillaceae_G; genus Bacillus_A; species Bacillus_A cytotoxicus. The sequence goes on along the minus strand of NC_009674.1, from coordinate 1,483,595 downwards.
AATAAATTATTTAAATCTTTACTTCGGGCAATATTCCCTTCTTCACGCGATTTTTTGCGCTTCTGCGGGGTGGCCTTTTCTGTTTTATTATCCTTTGCCATATGCGCCCCCTACTTTGTTAAGAAAAAGTTAAATAGTTTTGTATATTCCTCAAGCAACGTATCCGTCATATTTTTAAAAACATAGCCGAGCATTGGTACACTCATCGCAATAAATAAAATCCCGCACGTAATTTTAATAACATATGCGTTCATAAAGACGTTTAATTGCGGTGCGTTCTTTGCAATTAAAATGAGAACAAAGTTAATAATAAACAAGCTCCCCATGAGCGGAAGAACAATTTCTACCGCTGATGTAATCGCAAATAATAATGTCGCTAGCAAACTATCTAAAAAGTTTGTTGTGAGCAATTTTGAAATCGCCTCTGTATATTGAAACGACTTTAAAATCGTGGCAACGAAATAATCAATGCCGCCTAATGAAATAAAAATAATGAGGAAAAATATATCAAAAATCGTTGATAATAAAGTCGATTGTGCCCCGGCATTCACATCAAATAAACTCGCCTGTGACAATCCAATATCAAAATCTAAAATATGACCTGCCATTTTCGGAATGTTCCACAGTATTTCGACGATTTTTGACAGCGCTAAACCGATTACAATTTGTGTTCCGGCGTATGCTACTACATCCCATACGGTTTGAATATGAGAAACATCCACTTTGTCAGCCACTGTAATCGAAAGCCCTAATCCAAATGTAACCTTTGCCATCGCTGGAACAGAACGCCCTGAAAAAAACGGTAAAAAATATAAAAATGACGTAATACGGCAAAATGCAAAAAATGTAGCTGCCCATAACTCCATATTCATTTCATTCACCCATCTTTAATACGAGCGCAGTAGCGACGGAATTTTATCAAACAAATCTAAAATAAGTGTCGTTAATTCTTGAAACATCCACGGACCTAAAATGATAATCACAAGCACAATACTCGCCATTTTTGGCAAAAAGGTCAGCGTTTGTTCTTGAATTTGCATCATCGCCATTATAACAGCAATCACGACAACAACAACCATACTAACGCCTGCAATCGGCAATAGTATCATCACTCCTTTATAAAAAAAGGATTGGAAAATATCTATAATTGGTGATGTATTCATTTATATGACTCCTATCACATAACATCAAAATCTTGCCCGCTTTAGGCGACCGTTTTAAACATAATATCGACGATTTTTGTATATCCACCTAAATATATGAAAACGAGTATTTTAAACGGTAAACTTAAAATCATCGGCGGCACCATCATCATCCCAAGATACATTAATAGCGTACTAATAATTAAATCGATAAAGACAAACGCTAAATAAATGAACATCCCCGTCAGCAAACCTTTTTGAATTTGCGTTAATGTAAACGATGGAACGAGCGTAAATAACGAAATGTCTTTCATATTTTTCGGCAACTCTTCTCCGCGCACTTTCAGCATCATTTTTAAATCATGCTTATACGTATGCTTAGCCATATACTCCTTCATAATAGGCGCGGTCTTTTCAGCCGCTTGGCTAACTGTTATTTTCTCCTTCGTCATCGGATCCCACACATCACCTTTTAATTGCCCTAACACCGGCTGCATCGTAAATAGCGATAAAAAGAGTGCTAAACCAACAAGCACTTGGTTTGGTGGTAAATTCATGACGCCAAGCCCTTGTCTTGTAATCCCAAGGACAATCATAAAATATGTAAAGTGCGTGAAAAGAAGAACAATAGAAGAAGATAGTGATAAAAGCGTTACAAGTGCAAATAACTGTACACTTGAATTGCTCGTAAACTCTTTCCCATTTTCAAAATCAATAAAGCCATTTGGCTCCGCATACGCTGGATTTGCAAAAATAATAGAAAAAATAATAGAAAATACAAAAATGACCGCAACTAACGATAAATTTTTCTTTATTCTCATGATGGATCCTCTACTTTTTTCATTTCACTCTTTACCGCATCTTCTAGCGCTTGTTGAAACTGATTTCCTGTTAATTGCACAGATTGTACACCGTTCTGACTTACAACAGTGAACACTTGCTTTCCGTCCACTTCAAATAAAAAGGCGCTCGTTTGGTGATTTAAATACAAGCCGTCCTTTACTTGAATATGACCGTTCTCGCCTTGTTTAAAAAACTGCTGTTTGCGCGTCCTCTTTGTCATATAGTACGCACCATACCCGAGAACACCAAACAGTAATACAACTTGCAATAAGGTCGTCATATACGACATATGACTCCTCCTCTACTCTTTTTCCTGTACTTGTCTTTGCGCCTTTAAAAGCGCAGCTTGTTTCTTATCGGCTTCAATTTCTGAAATAATAATACCAAACTGTTCATCCATCACAATTGCTTCTCCAATGCCGACTTTTATATCGCTTAAATATACATCGACTTTATGACCAAGGTTTTTCTCAACCTCGAGTACATCACCAACTTTTAAATTCTTCACATCGCCAAGCTGAACCGACGCTTTCCCAAGTTTCACACCGAGCTCAATTGAAATATCCGAAACGGTATCAATATGTGCTTTCGCTTGCTCCTCCCGCTGAATTGCGTATTCTTCTAAACTCATTAATGATACAGGTGACACTTCATGCTTCATACAATCCCTCCTATTCTACAAAACTTTTAAACAAAAATGCTTTACGCGTTTTATCTTTTCCGATAAAGCAATTAAACTTATGTTTCCCGTCAACATATCCGCACAATTGATCGGTTACTTTCGTATGAAGCGGGATAATATCACCTTCTTCAATTTGCTCCAGCTCGCCAATTGTCATCTTCTGTTCACCTAGCGCTATATGAATCGGTTTATACACTTGATGAACCTTTGCTTCTACTTCTGACGTATACTTTTTCCGCTTATCAGAAGAATGCTCCACAATATTTTCAGATGTTAACTTATCCATAATATCTTCAACAGATAAGAACGGAATCCCAATGCGAACGGTCGTATTCCAATACTCTGTTTTCAAATTCACATTAAGTAAGGAAATAATATCACTCGCTGTCGTAATCTTTAATGCATTGGGATCCGTCTCCGTCGTCACAAACTTCGGCTGAATCGCTACAATGCTTTCAAATGATTGCTCTAAATTTTTACAAAGAATCGAGAAAACATTATCAAGTGTTAAAAACTCGAACGCTGTTAGCGGTCTACGTATAGAAAAATCACGCTTACTATCCCCGCCAAGCCAACATTCATGAATATAAATAATAAATGCAAGATCCATCTCAATTACAATTTCCCCAAGCTCCGGTAATCCAAGATCAATCACGCAATATAAATAATAATCTTTCGGCATTTTCTCCACATACTCACTTGTAAATGGAACTTGTTCTACAGTTGATGGCTCTAGTTCAATTGGAATGCGCATCCGCGCTGCAAGCGACTGTGACGTTTGCTTTCCAAAACTCGCTGCAATCGCTTGTAAGCTTCGTAAATGCTCCACACCAAATTTCTCTGGCCTATTAAAATCGTATTCTTGAAATTTCTCTTTCTTATCTGCCTCTTGCGCGAAAACAGGCATCTCCGACCCATCATTCATCGCCTTCAGCAGCGCATCAATTTGCTCTTGGCTTAATTTATCGCCACTCATGAAAATCCCCTTCCCTATCCTTTCAATTCAACAATTTCAACGTACATTTTTCCGTTTTTCGTCAAAATTTTCCCGGTACCAATCTCTTCATTCTCCAGCATAAGACGAACCGTATTTTTCGTTGAATCTTCAAGACGATACAATGTCCCTTTCGTAATATGAAGCAGATCTTCAATTTTCTTTTTCGTTTTGCCAATTTCAAAATAAATTGTTAACGGAATATCATCTTGTAATTTCAAATCTAGCCAACTCCCCTATCATGTTCACAACAATTTCATATCTTTCTTGTATGTGATGAAATTTTTTATTTTGAAACATCGATATTTAATATTTTTTTAATATATCCTTCTGTTTCTTTAAACGGAGGCACACCTCCATACTTTCTTACATTGCCGGGGCCAGCATTATAAGAAGCAAGCGCTAAAACGAGATCGCCGTTATTTTTTTTCAAATACCCAGCGAGCTCTTTTACCCCAGCTTCAATACTTTCCGCTGGTGAAAATGGATTTTGCACACCAAGTTCTCTCACATTTTCTGGCATGAGCTGCATTAATCCCTTCGCACCAGCGTGGGATACCGTTTTCGGATTAAAGTCCGATTCGACTTCGATCATTTTTTGAATTAATGTTTTCGGAACTCCGTATGTACGACTTACTCGTTCAATAATATCCATATACTTCCCTTCATTTCCAGAACGTATTTTTTGAATATTATATTTCTTTGTTAATCCCCACGCGTCTACACTCTCATTCTTCGTTTCTGGGAAACGGCGCACAAATTCTTTTTGTGCCGTTTGAACCTCTGCTACCTGCTTTGATTCAGACATCTCAAGTTGTTGAGTCGATTGGCTCATTTCGTCTACTTTTGTAGGCTGCGCAGTAGCTTTCACCTCTTTCACTGGAGTACTTTGCAATGTTTCATGAAAACGACTGCTTACAAAAGATTGAGGACTACTTAACTTTTGCTGAATTTGTCCTTTCTTATAGGAAAGAACTTCTTTTACTATATTTCTAATCATCATAATATCACCTTTTCGGTAAACAAAGATAATCTAATATTAGAGTTTTTTTAAAAAGTTTGCAATAATCCTTTTCGTAATATGTAATAAAAAAATAAAAAAAATGTGAAACTGTTATTTTTTATATTCATTCATTCAAATTTTTAGTTGACACTTGCTATAACAAGGATTACAATAAATCTCGAAATTGATTTTTTTGTATATTATCGTTTTGAGATTTACAAAAAAATAAAATAAAATAAAAAATGGGGGTTCTTAATAATGAGAATCAATACTAACATTAACAGCATGCGTACTCAAGAGTACATGCGCCAAAACCAAGAAAAAATGAATACTTCAATGAACCGTTTATCAAGCGGTAAATCTATCAACAGTGCAGCTGACGATGCAGCAGGTCTTGCAATCGCAACTCGTATGCGTGCAAACGAAGGTGGTTTAAACGTTGCTTCTCGTAACTCACAAGATGGTAAATCTATGATTCAAACAGCTGATTCAGCATTAAACACAGTATCAAACATCTTACTTCGTATGCGTGATTTAGCAGTGCAATCTGCCAACGGTACAAACTCTACTACTGACCGTAAAGCTCTACAAAAAGAGTTTACACAATTAACTGACCAAATCAACTATATCTCTAAAAATACACAGTTTAATGGTACAGATTTAATGTCTGACAGTGCTAGTACAATTAACATCAAGTCTACTGACGCATCTAAAGCTGATACAATTAATATTGAATTGAAAACAATTAACGCATCTTCACTACAAATTAACAACTCAAAAATCGAAAGTGCTAGCGATGCTGATACTGCAATTTCAGCTATCGATAAAGCAATTAACTCTATCGCTGATCACCGTGCAACATTAGGAGCAACATTAAACCGTTTAGATTACAACATTGAAAACTTAAACAACCAAGCAACTGCTATGGCATCTTCTGCTTCTCAAATTGAAGACGCTGATATGGCAAAAGAAATGTCTGAAATGACAAAATTCAAGATTTTAAGTGAAGCTGGTGTAAGCATGCTTTCTCAAGCAAACCAAACACCACAAATGGTAAGTAAATTATTACAATAATCCATTTACAAACAAAAAATACACCTTTTCTTTGAAAAGGTGTATTTTTTTATATTAATAAACAAATTCTGTAAATTAAAATATATCTCTTCTTCATAATCATTTTTATCCATACTCACATTATTTTACTTAATTTTCAAATTCAAATAATATACGTATTTAGTTAAATTATTTTTCTTAGAAAAAGGCTGTGTAGAAAAAACTTCTACACAGCCTCAAAATGATATTTACCTTTTCAAATCATATACTTAAAAACGTCTCGTTATATTCTAAAGAAGGTCCAAATGTATTAATTAATTCTGTTAATTTTTTAGTATCCTGACCTAATATTACATATATCTCTGCTGCTAAGTAATAGAAATCTGTATATGAAGGAGCAATTAAAAAAGCTTTATTTAAAATCTCAATTGCCTGCTTATATTGTCTTGTTTCTATTAAACACTTCACCAGCCACTTTATAGCAATTACCTGATCTTTTTTTGAAAGCTGTGATAGCAATAAGTTGAGCTGTTTAATTATAGTATCAAAACGATGATTTAAATAGTGATCTCTAAGTTCCCTCATCCAATTTGAGATAAATTGGAAACTTGAACTTTTACTTATTTGAATAGGAAGTACAATCATCTCTTCTGGTGCAATATCATATTTCTTTTTCTTGTTCATCAGTCGATTCTCTACTCTTACTAGTGGTGTATTAAATACATAACATGGATAATTTATTTGTATTCCATATTCTACGTCTAATCCAAGTGATAAAAGTCTTTGTAAGTATAAAATACTTCCCTCTTCTATCTCTTCCCCTTCAGTTAACCAGAGACACCACTCTTCTGGCATACCCTCTTGAATTTTATTCATGTATTCAATCATCTTTTGATCATTTAAATTCACTGGTAATTTTTCCACTCTTAAAAGCAGTCTATGTGGCGACACCTTTTCAGATTCCCATACTTTTATTGCACCAAATAAGTATTCTTCCCATTGCACCATAATTTTTTCCCATTTAAACTTTTCAGATGTTAAATAACCTGCTTTAATCAGATTCTTTCTTTTTTCCTCATTATCAATTAAATCAATTAAACAAGAAGCTAAACTGTCCGGATTACCAATTTTTCCAAGTACACAATTCACTCCATCTATACCGTATTCCTTTATCCCTTCATTATCAGTAGATATTACGGCACATCCACATGTCATTGCCTCTAATGGTGGTAAAGGAAAAGATTCATAATAAGAGCCCGAAATAAATATATCACTTGATCTATATATTTCTCCTAGCTGTTCCTGACTAGGATTAATAACTAATTCGCCATCGAACTGAGATTTTGGTGTAGTTTGACTAACCCAAACTTCATCAAATTCACGGCCCGTTCTTCGTACAATTTTTAAAGCTTCTCTGACAATGGAAATTCCTTTAAAATGATTATTTTCTTGTCCCACAAATAACACTTTTAATTTATCATGCGGCTTGTTATTCACTATTGGTGGATAAAAATAATTATCGTTTAAAGCATTATGAAGTATTTTCCCCTTACAACCAAAATTTTTATCTAATGTATCCATCAATACTTTGGAGACTCCTACTACAGGGATAGGAAATCTCCATATCTTTTGGTAAAACTCCTTAGAGGATTGCGGAATTTTATCAAACTCGTAAATATAGACATCTCCTTGTTCAAATAAAATTACTGGTGCGTTACCTAACAGATAACATTCAGGTACTTGATCAGCTACTGTACACACAATAATATCTACATCTGGAATAGATTGCACAAAACTCGATTGTTGAAGTGCTTGTATATACTTAGCTTTTATTTCTTTCCAATCTGGCTTTGCATCTCTAGAAATAATAAATACTTCATGACCTCTATCTACCAACTGATTTGTATGTTCTAAAATAATTTTCGCCCCACCACAAACACGTGTATGATTCATAACATATGCAATTCTTAATTTCCGTTCCAATTTTACTGCCTTAAAATTAGTATATACTCTTTCTCTTTTCTTTTTGTTATTTACAGATGAAGTGGCTTTTAATAAAGTCTCTATTCTTTTAAGTCTATTATCAATTATATATTCATTAATGTTCACAAATTTCGTCCTACCTTTTTATCATCCATATATTTACACCATAATTCGAAAAATGAGTATATTTTTCTGATATTCAAATCTTTAATCTGATCTTCTCTTGTAGCCTTCTTCACAATATTATTGATTGTTTCTTGTATACTTTTGTTGGTTAAAATAGCTGAAACCGACTTTGACGTCTTTTTTTTCGCAATTAAACCACAATACGGTTTAATGTGACAATCTGGTAAGTCTATGGAATCAAAAAACGGCTTAGATTCCATAATTAATGATATTAATTTTTGCTTAGTTAGACTGTCCGGGATTTCATCTATCCAGAAATCAAATTCTCCAAAATAACCTGAAAAACAAATTTCAAAATCTAGCAGCGAAAGTATCTTTTCCCATACTTCAGGATACATTGATGCTGTATTATGTCCTTCATAATTTTTAAAATCTAAAAACATACGCATAGCTCTCAATGGGAAGCCCGAGAAATTAGGTACTTCTATAACTAAATATCCATTCTCCTTAACCATTTCACTATGTTTTAATAAAACATCCAGCCAATTTGAAAAATGTTCTATAAAACCAAAAGAGCAAACAATATCATGCTTCGTAGTAGAATAATCCAAACTGAAAAAATCTTGTTTTTTAAACTGTCCAATAGAATATCCTAGCGATGATAGATAAAAAGGCATACTTTCTACTTTAGGTGTTAAGTCTATACCATTCAAAGTGTAACCCGCATCACCAAAAATCGTTAGAAACCTTCCTGGAAAACACCCGATTTCTATACAACTTTTTCCTTTTCCCATTGGAATATGTTCATTAATCCAAACTCGGAAAGGGTCATTCTCAGCCGGTTTATATATATCTAAGTTTTCATATAGTGTATCCCAGTGGTTTTGGTTTACTAACCCTTTATTCTCACATAAACCATCTGATGTATTATTAGTAGTAGAATATATAGCAGCTACTTGCCTGTAAACCTCTTCATGTTTTTCAACCATTATATCAATTGAAAATTTTTCTTCTGCATCTTTTCGCCCTTGAATTCCCATTCTTTTCGTTTCTTCTCGATTTCTAATCATATATTGAAGGCATTCAGATAATTGGTCACTATTTTCAGGTTCAAATAATATACCATTCTTTAAATGTTGTACTTGTTCATTCATTCCGTTTACTTTACTACATATAATTGCACATCCAGACGCCATAGCCTCGATTACAGAAAAAGGGAAATTTTCAAGTCTGGATGGTTGTACAAATACATCAAATTTCGGCAATTCTTCTTGTAATACTTCCCTTGGTACGTGTCCCTTAAATTTAACTGGTAATTGATGCATTTTCACTATTTGCTCTAGTTTGTCCCTTTCAGATCCATCACCAAACATTGTTAATTCATATAATAGGTTTTCTTTCTTTAATGCTATAAGTGCTTGCAGAAGTATATCATATCCCTTAAGATGATATAAATTACCTGTTGTTGCAATTTTAATTATTTGATTATTTTTTTGTTTAACTTGAAAATCTGAAACATTTATTCCGTTATGAATAACAAGGCGTTTTTCAGGAACAATTAGTGGTAAATTTTTATCTAAATACGAGCTTACAGTAATAATTTTATCTGGAATATTTACAGCTTCATCATCGTATTCCTTATAAAATTCAGCATTTTTCCGATTCTTTTCCCACATAAGCGTTTCACTATATATACATCCATGAATTGTCCCAACTAAAGGGATATTCGGAAAGACTTCCTTAATCACCGAATTCAATAAACCTATTTGTGAGTGAATTACGTCATAAGTAGAGTTTACAGAGTTTAAAATTTGTTTGTGAATAAATCTTTTTACTTCTGTTCGTATTACATGTTCTGGTACTTTCCCCTTAAATTCACTATTCAATGCATTTTGATATTCAACTATACGTTTTATATCCTCTTGGTTTAACTTTTTCACATCTGTATAAGAAACTAAATCTACTAAATGTCCTTTTTTTTCAAGCCCACTTTTCAGTGTTTGAATATAAGTATCTACTCCTCCCTCACATGGATGAGCATCATAAGCAACTATTAGTATTTTCATTTTTACGCCCCTAATTATTTTTATATTTTCTTAATACATTAAATTTCACTCTTTTAAATTGTCCTTTTTAAAATTTTATAATTAAATTTTAAATAGACATCAACAATTTTCCCTTCAACCAATTACTATCAGAGAATTCCTGAATCGCTTTTGATATAATTCCTTCCGTATCGCCTTGTTCTATCTCTATACTATACTTATAAAAGCGAAAATCTGCTTTAAATTTCTGTAGTGCTTCAAGAGCAATACGATAGGCTTCTTCTTGATTCTCATGCATAAGCAAATATTCAATAATATTCACATATCCTTGCTTAGTAACATGATTTTCATCTGATAACTGATAAAAATCCATTGCAATTTCTTCATATGCATTGTTATAAAATAAATCAGCAATTTTAGCATAAATTTGCTTTGGAAATAAACTTGTGTACGAAATGAGTTTTTCTACAAATTCTTCCTTTTGAAAACATATTGCTTTCTCTAAGATTGGTAAATATTCATCTTGTTTTAGTTTCTTCGCATTTTTTGTTTTATTAAATAAATTGTAAAATACATGTTTAAATTTAGAATTTTCTAATATATTTTGAACATGTGCATCTTTTGTCATTGCATATAATACAATAAGGTCCGCTATATCGAATACTTCCATTTGTATACCATACATCAAATTATCTATTGTAAATTGTAGGGGTTCTTCCGCAATAATCATATTTGCTTTCAATTGCAACGAATGAATAAGTAACTGTTGTTGATTTATAAAGTCATTCATAAGTAGCAATGCTACTTTTCCTAAACCTAAATCTAGTAACAGTTTTAATACTTCGGTACGAATATAATCTGATTTAATAATCTGACGGGTGCTTATAAAATCATATATTTCTTCTGGAGTATGATATTTACTTAATAAGCTAATAATATTTACAATGATTTTAACGGATGAATCATTTTCATTTAGTGCTTCTACATAATGTTGTAAAGCTTGTTGATGTTGTCTTTCTTGTGTATAGATTTCACCAAGCCTTACATGTGGAAGGAATGTTTTTGCTCCAGCATTGAAAACTGCATTTTGATATATCATATTATTAGAAATAATGTGTGTATATACTTCTTTCGCATCATCAAAACGTTTTTGTTTAAAATAAATCTCACCTTTCCAAAACGGAAAGTCCGGTGCTGTAGAAAAGACTTCTTCTGCATCATTAATAATTACGATTGCTTCTTCATAACGCTTTAATTCCACTAACATCTCAACAATAAAATATAAGCATCTACTTACCCATTCTTCATAAACATCTTCTTTATTCTGATAAGCCTTTATAAATGACTCCAATGCTTCTTTTGTTTTTCCTAAGCTTCTAAGCTCTTGTCCGTAGTTAAAATAAGTAAAACCATCATTGTTATTAGATTTTAATGCTTTCTTTAGAATATCCATATTTCTCTTTCGTTTATTTTTCTTCTTAACTACATTTGGTAAATATCCATAATGATAAAGTTTTAATGCTGAAAAGACTAATTCTTGTCGTCCTTCTCCTTTTTCTACAATTTGTTCATGAATAGCTCCCGAAAAATGAAATTCTCCGTTATTTTTGTAAATCCTTTGCATATGATTCATGGATAAATTCTCTCCATATTTATCCGAAAAACTATTAATTTCAACTGCATACACATCAAATTTATTATCATGCGATTGGATTTCCTCTATTGCAGCAGCAAGATTCTTTGGATCTACACATTCATCCGCATCAATTGCAAGAATCCATTCACCACTTGCTTTAGAAGCTGCAAAATTACGTGCTTCCGCAAAATCATTTGTCCATTCAAAGTCATATACTTTATCTGTAAACTCTTTTGCAATTTCTTTTGTAGTATCTGTTGAACCTGTATCAACTACAACAATCTCATCCACTCCACCTTGCAGAGATTCTAAACATTTTCTTAACATATCTTCTTCATTCTTTACGATTAAACATGCTGATATAAATGGTTTCATATTACTTTTTAACTCCTTTATGTATAAGAATATATCATCCTATAATCATTATATTACCATTTTACATGTTTTTTTAATATTTTTTTATAAAATATTAAAACTTAATAGTATGGTATTTAAATTCCAATAAAAATTTTTTATACTTAAATATAAAGGTGGTGTACAAAAATATGAAAATTGGAACAAATATACAAGTTCTACAAATGCTAAATCAAAACGAAACATACGGAAACCAGACAGCAGAACACTCTACAACCAGAAAACGAATGAATCATACTGCTAACAATGATAACGAGCTTGTTCTTGCAACAAGAATGCATGTGAGAGAGCAACAAGTGCATATAGCAATTCGCAATAATGAAAATGCTATTTCGTTATTACGCAGGATGGACACTTCTTTACAAACCATTAACCGTATATTAATACGAATGCGTGATATTGCTGTACACACGGTCAGCGGGATAAATTCTAGTGTAAATCAAAATGCTCTAGACAAAGAGTTTCAAGAGCTTATAAAACAAATTGGCTATATAAATGATACAAATTCTTTTCATGACATTCCATTTTTTAAATATGGAGATAAACTAGAAAACGTAGTTCATATTCTTAGAAAGACTGTGAATCTTTCATCTTCTTCATTACGAAAACATCAAAAAATTAATGATTCTACTTCGTCTACACCAACTAATATCACAGTCTCAACCGCTATTGCTAACATAGAATTAGCCTTACAAACCCTCTCACGCTATCAAGAAAATATTGGCATTATAATAAAGCGCTTACAATCTGATGTTGATTGTTTAACTAATCATGCAACCACTATGATTACTGCTAGTTCTCGTATGGAAGATGCCAATATAGTACAGGAAATGAGTAAGTGTGTAAAAGATAGACTCTTAACAGAGATCACATTAAGTACGATTTCACAAGCAAATCAAGTGCCACAAATGATATTAACGTTACTACAATTATAATTTGATATCCCTTTCTATAATCGAAAAGATTTCATACAAAATAAAAGGGAAATACATATCTTATTATGTATCTCCCTTTTATTTTGTACCCAAATTTTTATTGTGTTACTGTCATCACTTGTCCATTGCGGTCAATCATAATCTTCATTTTACTATCTTGCGCATTGTACAATCCTAATTTATGTAAATCTTGTTTACATACATCTACAAAATACGGGAGCGAACGAATTTGATCAATATCAGAACTCGTAATGAAATGAATCAAATGATGTGTTATTTCTTTCACATCTGTAAGTAATTCTTCTTTTTCGCGATTTAACCGCTCATTTTCCTTTCGTAAGAACTCAAGTTCACCTTCTAGATCATTCGTATCAGTCTCTTCTTTCATACGCCCTGCGGCTATGCTAGACAACTTATAAATCCCTTCCATAAACTGATGAAGTTCATACTCTTTTTTCTCACTATGCTCGCTAATCGTTTCAAAATTATCGACAATTCCTGAAAGTACTGTAACAAGGTTATACTCCGTCCCTACTTTTGAAATATCTGTACTAGCTATTTCTCTTCGCTCTTGTTTCCACTCTGGGCTTGTTTCTTTCACCGTTACATATTTACGTTTACGTCCTGGCTTTTGTTTTTTTATATTTTCAAACGGTATTTCTTCTTTTTTTAATTTATAATACGTATTTTGTAATTGACTCTCCGTTTTTTGAAAAAGATTCAATTCTTTTTTACTAATATACTTTGAAATGTTAGCAATGTTTAAATCATGACGTTGACAAAATTGATACACTGCATATAGTAGCTCGAGTTCAGACTTTAACCATGTAATATTTGATTTTTCGTATGCTGACATCCCGCCATTTTTTTCAATATCTATTTGAAATAATACCATTCTATTATATAAATCAACTAGCTCTTCATACCCAACTTGAAATTGTTTTTCGATTTTTTTAAATTCTGATTCTAAATATGTATCGTTTTTCTTATCATTTGACATGTTTTGTAAAAGACTTAATACATTAATCGCTTTGTGGTGATACATAATTTGTGTCACTCCCCCCTCATTCTTTCACAATATTCATGTTATTTCCGTCTTTCTAGAAATTAGAAAGTTTTTTCACATCCACATTATACCATTTCTAAATTGTCTGTCAAATAATAAACAGACAAAAATGTATAAAAAATATCGAAATAGAATAAATCATTTTTTTATTATTAAATGTTTTATTAAACTCAAAATATCTTTTTCTTATTTATACAGAGGAAACCTTACCCTGTAAATTATATAATACAACTCTTACAACTTCACCGAAAAAATTTTGCGGCTTTACGAAGTGAGAAGATGCTATTCCTTCATAAGATATATCATATTTTTACTTTTTCTCTTTCATTTCAAACATAAAAGTCTTATTTTATTACTCCATGTAATAAAACCTCCCAGCTTAATATTCAAGAAGAATATTGGACTGGGAGGTTACAATTAGGTGAATATATACTCTTTTTTCATAGAAGTGTTATTTTATAAAACAAGCTTATCAACTAAACCGATTAATTCTTGAATATCTGGTTTACTTACTTGTGCATTCGCTCCAACAGATTCACCTTTATGGTATAGTTCATTTGTAATAAGAGAAGAGAAGATAACGACTGGTAATTTGTTCATTACTTCATGATCTTTAATTACTTTTGTTAAATGATGTCCATCCATTTTTGGCATTTCAATATCTGTGATAAGCAAATGAATATGCTCAAACATTTTTTCTCCTTGTTCCTTCGCCAACTTTTCAATTTGCGCTAAAGCTTCTGCACCATTACTGAAGAAATTCATTTTTGTATATCCTGCTGCTGATAACGTTTCTTCTAAGATTTGACGAAGCATTGCTGAATCTTCCGCAATGTAGATAATTTTTTCTGCACGATCTGTTTTTTGTTCTAGTCCTGAAAGTTTATTTGCTTCATAGCTAGTATTACTAATCTCACAAACAATTTTTTCATAATCTAATAATAAAATAATTTTTCCATCCAATTTTACAATTCCAGATGTTGTTTCTTCAAGCCCCATTGATAAAGAAGATGGCTCATCAATTTGTTCCCAAGAAATACGCTGAATACGGTGCACTTCATCTACTCGGAAAATAACTTTCATTTGATTGAGTTCTGAAATAATAAACTTTGTTTGATCCAGTGGTTTTGTAGATTTTAAATTTAACGCTGTCGCAAGATTAATAACTGGTAAGATTTCACCACGTACTTGCACAACACCTTCAACCGCATGATGAGATTCTGGCACAGATGTGACAGGAAATGGATTAATAATTTCGCGCACTTTCATTACGTTAATACTAAATAAATTTTCGCCAACAGTATATGTAACGATTTCTAATTCATTTGTTCCGCTTTCTAATAAAATACTTTGCGCTTGTGACATATAGGTGTCGCTCCCCTTCCAATGTTCCTTATATTCATTTATTAAATTTAAAAATAAACAAAAGTCATCTATCTAACAAAAATGACAGATAGATGGCTCATGAACCTATTCTTGTATAAATGAAGCTAACGCCTCTAATAATACTTCTTGTGCCTCTACAATTTCCGATGGAAGTGATTCCCATTTTTTCGCAAGTTCTGTTTCCACTTTCATTCGTAAAGATGGTTCCATTGCTGCTAATACATATTCTTTTGTTGCAATATCTACATCAAGAAGAGAAAGTACATAGAGTTCAGGGTCATTTATCTTTTGGAATAGTTTCTTTAATATAGCAGGTGCAACATGTTTTAATTTTTCAATATGAATTTCTCTATTTGAAAATAATAATTCATATTGAATAAACGTTACATTCTCTTTTATTACTTTAAAATAACAGTTGTTCTTCTTATCATTAACAAAGTAACCGTTGGGATCAGCAATAATACTCTCAACCTTTCGAATTAAATCGGGTAAGCTATTTGCTGACATAATCGTACGTTGTTCCATTTCACTCGGTGAAATGAATGTAACTCGATATTTATTTTGTACCATATGATATGCTCCTTTCAGTCTCATTTAAGAAGCAGCTAGTAGTTCAATGTTATTGAACCAAAATGCCAATTGTTGTTCTGTAATACTTGACAGATTAATAAAAAATTCCCGGCACTTCATCACATCTGTAAAAGCTTGATATTTCCAATTGTTTTCACTATAAATACCTACAAAATAAAATTCATGAATTCTCCCAATAACAGCTTGTCTTTCTCCAAATGTATAAGGCGGAATTTTCTTTATTTCAAATTGATCCGGCAAATAGCGATGTTCTTCTTGTTCTATTTTTATAATTTGTTTTGCAAGTTCTGGCTTATCTTGAAAAAAAGGTAATTGTAAAATTCGTTCTTGTCTTGTCATAATCCGAAAAAACCCTTTCCATCTATCAGATAAACATGTAGCAACTATCGAAGTTACTACATGTTTCTACCCTGTATTATCGAATTAAATTTACAACTTCGTTTAATACGTCATCCGACACTTTAATTACCTTTGCATTTCCTTGGAATCCACGTTGATATAGCATTAAGTCAACAAATTCAACAGATAAGTCAACGTTAGAGCCTTCTTGTGCACCACCTATTATTTTTCCAGCACCATTTTGTTCAGCAACACCAATAAATGGATCACCTGCAGATGCTGTTGGAACATAGTTACCATTTCCTACTTTCATTAAACCATCTTGATTTTTGAATGTCGCTACTGCTAACTGAGAAACAGCCCGAGTACTATTATCTGAATAAGTTACCATTACATAACCATTATCAGAAATCTTATAATCCATTGCTACTGCTGCTGCCCTACCATTTACATCTTTATGATCCAATGTATCTTTCGTTGGCAAATTTGTCAGCTGGCTTAAATTTAACTTGAAAGTGTCCCCACCAAATGGAATATCTACTTGTCCTCCTTTTATAACCTCTTTTGTCACTGGATCACGTACAACAGCCTCATCAGTTCTTGTTAATTTACCAGTAATAGGATCAAATTCAAGAGTTTTCGTTAAAGTTGGTTTTTTCTCTCCAGGTGCTTTATCATCCGCAATTGGAGTAAATTCTTTTTCATTTTTTGAGTTATTACGTGTTAACACAGTATACTTGTACTTACCTGGAACTGGCTTTTCTACCTTTTCTGGTTTTATCGGATTACCTTTATCATCTTTTGGTAATATTGGTTTACCATCAGCACCTATCGGTAAGTCTGGATCTACGAGCTCCGTAACTTGTTCAATCTGTACACGCATAGTAATGTTATCCCCAGATTTATTAAACACTGGAAAATCATGTATAATCTTCTTGTTATCCCTAGAAAGGTTACCTATCAATGAACCTTTACTGGATACTTCTCCGTCAATTGCTGAACCTAATGGAATTGAAATTGGACCTGCTGGATGTGAAGTGTCTGGCTTCCCATCTTCGTCTAGCTTGTAGGCCAATACATACTGACCTTCTCCATTGACAATATAATTATTTTCAGATTTACCAAATGTTCCTTTACGTGTATATTGAACACCATTTCCTTGAGAATCACCTACAACAAAAAAGCCATTCCCTTCTATTGCAACTTGGCCATTTATACCTGTCATTGTAATGGAACCACCATTGTAATCCGTGGATGTTCCACTAAATTTCACACCATTACCGATACTTTTTGGATTTGTTCCAGCCTTTGTGTCATCACCTTTAGCACCTACTGTATTGTTATATAATAAATCATCAAACACAGCTTTTTGTTTTTTATATCCTACTGTTTGTGCATTAGCAATATTATTAGATGTAACACTTAATGCGTTTTGCATTGCACTCATGCCTGAAATACTTGTATATAATGATTTAATCATTTCCTTTACACTCCTTATGCTTTTTTATCTTATTTATGTAATTACTTAGTTTCTGTCTTTATATCTTCTTTTTGTTCTGGTTTCTCAATTGTCTCTATCTCTTTATCTGATACATTCGTCACATATTTCATCAATACAATTTTATCCCCTACGACAAGTTGAATTTCATTGTTCGCAGCTAATCGTACGGCATCTACCTTTCCAGATATTTGGTTTCCATCAGTAGATGGTCCTAATATATACTTACCTAGAAACTTCATCCCACCATCTAGCGCTGTTGTATTGACAGTATCTTTTAGAGCATTTACTGCTTTTGTCATATTTTGCACCTGCTCCATTAGAGACATTTGTGACATTTGATTCATCATTTGATCCATATCCATTGCATTAAATGGGTCTTGATATTGCAAACTTGTTAAAAAAAGCTTTAAAAAATCATCTTTTCCCATAACACCAGGTGTTTTTTGCTCATCTGCTTTTGTTGTGGTTCCTGCTTTCGTTTGAGCTTGTGTTTGAGTCGCTTGCATATGATTCATATTTGTTGCATTTAATCCAACACTCGGCACTTTTTATCCCTCCAATAAACCAGCAAAATCTTCTTCTGTACGTTTTGCTTTTTTCATTACAACTTTTCTTTGTTTCTGTGCTTGCTCACGCTCTTGTTGCTGGCGCTGTTGATCCCTATTTGCATAACTTAATTCAATATGAATCTCTTTCTCTTTCAATTTGAACTTTAATTCATCAAAAATCATTTCAACTCTTTTTTTCGCATCTTGTTTATCCATTTCAACATGGACTTGAATATGACTACCTTGTTTTTTCATATATACGGTTAATGTTCCAAGTTTTTCAGGATTTAATTGAAATAATACTCTTTCTTGCTTGACAATAAATTTCTGTAACGCCTCTACTTTCGCCTCCATTTTATTCCCTAAATCTGAAAGTGAAACTTTTGGCATTTTTAATTGCACGTCACCTTTTTTTACAACCGCATCATTTCCAGCAAGAATGGAATTTATATTCGATTCTCCAATTGATTTGTTCTTTATAGGATCTTCCTTACTTTCTAAATTCTCTTCTAACCCATCAAGAGCTTCCTTTTGAACCTTTTCTTTATCTTCTGTATTAGCAAATGCTTCTTTTAACATGTCGTTTTTTTCCATTTGTTGATTTTCAAAGTCTGCTTGATTCATTGGTGAGCCGAGAGCACTTACTTTCGTTATATCGCATGATTCTTTTTGAATAGATTCAAAAGAGCATAACATATTTTCTAATGAAGTTACTTTCTCTAGCATCATTTGAATTGTATCTTCTAAACATATAACATTTTTAATATTAAAGTCTTTTAAAAACGCCTGTAGTTGTTGAATCTCTTTTGCTGGTAACTCATCTATCTTTATATTTCCATGTTTTTTATATAACTCTTGTATTTTTTGTATGTATTGATATAACAATTCTGGTTGCATACGTAACTGTTCCATTGCCAGTGCTTGGTCAGAAATTTCCAATAGCAATTTTTCCATCTTTTGTTTCTCTTCTATTTTCTCCTTAAGTGTAAAGGGAGCTTCTATGTTATCATTTTCCATTCGGTAAATATCGGATACCGCAACCTGTGTTTGTGATACATTCTCCTCTTTTGTTTCCTTAAGTTTCTCTTCTGTTTTATTATCAGTTAGTGACTCTTCATTCATTTTAGTTAAAAATGAAACATCTTCATCTTTCAACTTCAATCCTACCTGTTTTTCATTTTGCAGAGGCGAGCGAAGCTGCACTGGAAGTACAGGATTAATCATAAAATTCACCTCATCCATTCATGCACATTTTTAAATCAAGAAGCATTTTTTCTTCTAATTTCTCCTGCTCTTTTGTGAGTTTTTTACAATCTTCTTGATACATTTCATCAATTACACGTTCTTTTTCTTTTATTTGTTCTAAAAAAACTTCATTTTTCTTAATAAATCCAGCTATTTTTTGTATTTTCCGATTCCATTCTTCTATTCTTTCAGGCGAAAACGTATGAGAAGAAAGCATACCAACCATAATTCGTTTTCCATTTTTCGCTATTTTACTACGCGACTGAAAAACATGTAAATCATATTCTTTTTGTTGCTCTAGTTTCTTTTTTTCAGAAGTCAATTTGTATACTTCTTTTAAAACCTGTTCTTTTTCTTGATTGATTTGCAATTTTATCGTATCATACTGCTGTTTATTCACCTATTTCTATAACCCCTTTCTATTATAACGCTCTCTTTTTCTATTATATAGTTTTTTTCAAAAAAAATCTGTGAAATATTAAAAACAAAAATAAGACCTCATACGCGAGGCCCTTATACAATATGATGCATCGCTTGAACAATATCCTCAAAGTGATAACAATCTGTCCGGCCTTGCTTTAAAAATGTATTTATACCATCTATTTTATTCTTGCACTCAAAAATATAAGCATTCTCTTCGTTTTCTTGAATTGTTCCTAATTTAAAATACAATTCATTTTCTTTATAAATAGATAGCGTTTTTCTTATTTCATTTGCAAGCTTCCAATGATCCGGCGTTACGATTTCCTCCATAATACGGCTCACTGAATCTAACACAGAAATAGCTGGGTAGTGATTAAGCGTTGCCAGTTCACGCGTTAATACAATATGACCATCTAAAATCCCACGAGCTAAATCTGGTACCGGACCATTTAAATCATCACCATCAACAAGAACAGTATATATACCTGTTATAGACCCTTTTTTTGTTTTTCCAGAACGTTCAAGTAGTTTTTTCATATAACTTTCCATAAGGAGTGTTTTTCCACCAATCGGCAACTCTTTGACTGCAATATCGACACTTCGTCTTGCATCAGCAAAGCGCGTAACAGAATCCATCATAAGCAAAACATTATTCCCTTGGTCGCGGAAATATTCAGCAATTGATGTTGCTAGCTTCGCTGCACGAAGTTGCATCAGATGACTTTCATCAGAAGTCGCCACAACAACAACACTTTTTTTCATCCCTTCTTCTCCAAGTTCTTTACGAATAAAATCTTTCACTTCGCGACCACGTTCCCCTACTAAGCTAATCACATTAATATCAGCCTTCGCATTTTTCGCAATCATTCCAAGTAATGTTGATTTACCAACACCTGATCCCGCGAAAATACCAATTTTTTGACCAACTCCAATTGTTAACATTGCATCAATAGATTTAATTCCTGTTTCAAATACTTCGGTAATTTCTTCCCTTTCAAACGCATGGATAGGAGGTGCATCTAGTTTTACTTTTTGAAGCGGGATATTCTCACTCGGTTCATTTAAAATCTCACCATTCGCACTTAACACTTTCCCAAGTAAATGCTCTCCCCTAGGCACTGCAACGTCTTCCGCAATTAATGTAACAGAATCCCCATAGCATACTTTCTCGGTCTGTTCAAATGGAAGCAACATATTATTTTCTTTTTCAATTGCAATCACTTCACATAAAACGTGATGTTCCCCAACAAGGCAAACATCACCAATTTTAGCTTTTGGACCTTTCGAAATAAAGAACTGTTCCTGCACACTATGCACTTTTCCTGTTTTTATATAAAACGACGTTTCGATAAATGTATTCCACTTCTGATGTTGATTCATTAACATACTGTTCATACATTTGTCTCCTCAAATACCTTTTGTTCTTCCCACTTTTGACGAAGTTTTTCAAATATAGGCTTGAACTTAAATTCGAAAAACTCTTTTTCTTCCTCAATGACAAATTCACCAAATTGTAAGGAAAAATCATATTTCCATTCTACAAGCTCTAGAAGCCAATACTCTTTCGAATGTTCTTTTTCTTCTTCGATGCGCTCAACAGTTTCTGGATGAACCGTTATAATTAGTTTTTCAAACGAAGTTGGAAGTGTTTGAACAATTCCTTTTAAAATTGGAAGAATATCCAATTCTCTTGTATCTATCGCTTGATTCACAATTTTTTCAGCAAGCTGCAATGATTGATCCCATAGCAATTCTGCCCATTCATAGGCCGTTTCTTGCTGTTTCTCTTGAAATTGAGCACGCTCCATCTCCATTTGTTGCATGTGTTCCTCAACCTGTTTGTGGAATTGTTCTTTTTCCTTCAAAAATTGTTGTCTTTCTTCTTGAAATATTTGCTGCTCTTTTCTTAATTTGTGCATTTCAGTATGCAGCATCTCTTGCTGAGCAAGCAATGCTGCATGATCTATTTCTATTTCTATTTCTTCGTGTTCTGAATGAATTGGCTTTGGAAATTGTAATTCATACGTTTCCTCAGAAAAAGAAACAGAATTCTTAGGAATTCTGTTTTTAAATAAGGACATCATCTTCACCTCTTTGAATGACAATTCTTCCTTCTTTCTCTAGCTTTTTAACAGTACCTGTAATGGTTTGCTGCGCTTTTTCTGCTTCAGTCATCTTAAGTGGTCCTAAACCATCTAATTCTTCAAGTATCATGTCTCTACGGTTAGAAGACATACATGTAAATAACTTTTCCTTAATTTCTTCTTTAGCAATTTTTAGCGCCTTCGCAATGACACCATTATCAGTAATTTCTTCTAGGACGCGACGGAGCGCAAGATCATCGAGACCGAGCAAGTCTTCAAAGACAAACATGTTTTCTTTAATTTTCTCAGATAGCTCATAATCCATTTCGTCCAGCTTTTGAAAGACTGTTTTTTCCACACCGCGCGAAACATTGTTTAAAATGTTAACAATTGTTTTAAGTCCATCTGTTTTGTTAATAGCACTAAATGCCATATTATTTAATTTTGATTTTAATAGTTCACCAATTTTGCCGATTAACTCACTATCCACTTGCTCAAGTTTCGCAATACCCATTACTGTCTCCACACGCTTATGGTCTGGCAATCTTTCGATTAATTGTGAAGCAAGCTGCGGTTTAATATACGATGCAATAATAGCAATTGTTTGCGGCGATTCGTCATTTAGAACCGTTAGTAATGGCTCTAAATCTGTAAGTGAATTTAAAAACTCGAATGGATTGTCCTTGTTATACCAGAGATCTTCTAATAACTTTTCTAATTCTTCTTCCGGCATATTTTTAAATATGCGGCGAATATATTCTTTATCTGGCGTAACTAAGTTCAATTCTTTCACATTTAATTCATATAAAAATTGTCCTAATACATTTTCTAATGTTTCAGGTTTATACACATGAAATTTAGCGATTTCACGCAGTAATATTTCTTTTTCCTCTGCTGTCATATATTCAATGACTTTCGCTGCTACTTTTTCATCCAATGTCCGAATAAGAATCGCAGCTTTTTCTTTGGAGGAGATTTCATCTAGCATCATTTTTCCTCCCTTACTGTCCATTTAACCATTTTTTAATAACTTTTGCAGTGCCCTCTACATGCTCTTTTGCAGCATCTTGCACTTGTTCATCTAACGTTGGTTCTGTTGGTTCTGCCTGTTCTGTTGGTTCTAGTTTTTCTTCAGGAATTTCCATAATTGTTTCATCAGTAGCTGCTACTTCTTCCTCTGCCAATGATTCATATTCCTCTATTTCTTCTTGTTTTCTCTTACGTCTTGCTAATAAATACCAAACCAAACCACCTAATGCAAGAAGTCCTCCCGCAATTCCTCCGATTAACCACCAGTTGAAGCCATTCGGTTCTGGTTCTTTCGTTTTCTCTTCTTTTTGTTGATCAAATTGAACAGTAACAACATTCACTTGGCCATTTGTAAATTCTCCATTTGGATCAATTTGTAAACCAGCTGCTGTTCCAATTGCTTCCTTAAATGTCGTCATATCAATTCTTCGTTTTGTTAATGTATCGTTATCTACCCAAACAACAACATTTGTTTTTGTTAATTCTGGATGTTTTTTAATCGTCTCAACTGTCTTATCAATTTCATAGTTTTCAATTTTATTACCATTATTATTGTCGTAAACAACTTTACCATTTTGATTATTATTCGTACCATAATTTGGAACTTCGCCATTTGCCGTAATACCTGCGCCTTGTTTTGCGTCAGCGCCTTCTTGCGCAGTTGAACGTTCCTGTTGGTCTTGTCTACTACGAAGAACGCCCTTATCACCATATTTCTCGGATTGACGTGTCACTTCATCATAATTAACACTAACTTTTGTATTAACCTTAAACTCATTCGCTTTAAACATTGTCATTAATGTCGCATCAATATCTTGTTTCAGCTTGTTTTCAATTTGCTGTTGCATTTCTACTTCTTTTTCATAAGAAGACGAACTTGCATGTGTTGATGCATCCGCACCTTTTGAAACAATACCTTTTTTACTATCAATAACGCTAACTTCCTCTGGCTTTACTCCAGAAACTGCTGCGCTAATCATTTGCTGAATACCTGCAACTTGATCTTCAGTTAATAGCTGACCACGTTTTACCCCAACTGTAATCGCAGCCGTTCCTTTCGCCTTTTCTTCGTCAAAAATCGTTTCTTTTTCAGGTAACGTAATTTGAACATTAGCACTTTCAATTGTTGCAAAGTTTCTTACAATATCTTGTTCAAGTTGTTTCTTCGTACCGACAAGCTGTTTCATCTTCTTGTCTTGTTCACTAGATCCAAGAGAACTTTCTAATAAAATCTCTTCACCGCTTTTTGAATTAAACGGCAATCCCATTCCATTCATTTCTTTTCGAATCCAAGGAGCATCTTTTGTTGGAACTTTAATAGCTCCATCATTAACTAACTGATAATCTACACCTAGCTTTGATAATTCTGCTGTAATTTCTTGCTTATCTGCATCATTTAAATTTTGATAGACAACAACATATTTATCTGGCAAGGTGAAATATAAAAGCGCTCCTGTTCCAATCGCTAAAATCGCAGCACCAATAACCATCTTATGCCATGTTTTTAGCGATTGGAAAACATTTTTTATCTTTTCCATTTAAACACACCCGTCCATTTTCCTAAATTTGCATATTAAGTAACTGCTTGTAGTTTTCAATCAGATTGTCACGTATAACAGCAGCTGTTTTCATTTGTGATTCTGCCTTTTTTTGCTGAATAAGGACATCATGCGTCTCTCCTACACCTTTCGTAAGCAAATCATATACTGCTGTTTGAGCGTTATTTTGTGTTTGATTCATATCTTCCAATAATTCGATAAATCTCTTGCCCTCAATCACGGACGATTGCGAATTCTTAGGTGTACCAATTGATTGAATAGATCCAAATGGCTGTGTATTTAACATTGGTTCAATTTTCATATTCTCCCTCTTTCCTATTATCCTCTGCCGATTTCTAAATCTTTATCGAGCATTTTTTTATTTGCATTTAATACACTTGTATTGGCTTCATACATTTTTTGTGCAACCATAACATTTGTCATTTCAGCTGTCATATCAATATTTGGATAACGAACATACCCTTCTGCATTTGCATGTGGATGTGACGGGTTATAAACCAAATTTTCATTTGGATCTGATTCAATTCGTGTAATTTTCACTCCATCATTTGGAGCTTCCTTGAGCATACTTGCAAAATTACGGTTTGATTCTAATACAACACTGCGACGACGATAAGGTTCCCCATCTGGTGCACTTGTTGTATTTGCATTGACAATATTATCAGAACTTACTTCCATCCACTTTCGTGCGGCAGTTAGTCCTGATCCACTTGCATTAATTGCCTGAAACATAGCTGTCTCTCCTTTTTTCTTAACGTCCTCTTGCTGCCTGATTAATTGTGTACTGTGTATTAATCGCATTGATTGAAATACCGTATAATTGATTTGTCTTTAGCAAATCTAGCATTTCTGTTGTTACATCAACACTATTTCCATCTTTATTTACTTGCATCGATTTCTCTTGAATCTTTGCATATGTATTTTTTACATTTGCTGTTGGCAAATGCAATTTATTTGTTTGATATAAACTTGAATTCGTCTTTAAATCAGATGCATTTTTTTTATACAATTCATTACTCATTTGCATTTGTTCAGAAAATGTAACATCCTGTGCTTTATAACCTGGTGTATTCGCATTAGAAATATTATTAGAAATCGTATTTCTTTTTGTTACCAAATAGTTCATATAATGACCTACGTCACTAACTAAATCCGGCATATTCCACACCCTTTCTATCATTCTGAGCCAACCGTATTCATCCACTGATGGAAGTTTCACTTCATTCTTCACTCTCTTATATGTATTCGTTTATTACAATAATACCTTACTATGCATCCTTCAATATTTTATGCCATTTTTCCAATATTGTCTTTAGAAAAATAAAAAAATGTAAAAAATAATACAAAAAACAAGATAAAAATTCCTTTTATACTAGTTCGTCGAATAAATTTCCTTTTCTGTTTATTTTAATAAAATGAAACCTCTATCAGCGGAATTCATCATTCACTAATGAACATATTACTCACATAAAGATTTCTCTTACATGTTATGTGAGTAATATGTTTTCATTGCAAATATTAACCATGCACTTATCAATATTTCCCATAAAAAGCATTTGCTTTCATACGTCCATCATTTGACATAATCATTTCTTCTAATATTTTTTGTTTATCTCGAATATGTTGTGCAGCCTTAATAATATAAGGACTCACTTGTTCTGCTACTTGAGCACGCATTTCCTCATCTAACGTCATCATCCAGCGATTTAGCATTTCACTTTTTTCAGAGAATTCTTCCTCCGTTACATTTAGTTCCCCTATCTCATTAAAACAGCTAACAAAAGCTTGATAAATATCATTGTGCATTTTCCAACGCCCCACGATATCCATCTATTAAATCTTGTAATACTTTTACAATTGCATCAATATCTTTCGCCTCACGTGTTATTTTCATCATTTGAATTTGAGAGCTAATCCAATCATATAAACCGTAAAGGCTGTCATATAAATCTTTTGTAATTTCCGGATTCAACTGTAATTTTAGCTCTTCAAAAATACGTTCTAATTTTTCAAGGAGTATTTCTCCCTCTTGAATTTGAAAATCACTGAGCAATTGCTCTAATTTTTGAAACTCAACAATACATCTTTCATAAATGAAGATTGTATTTTTAATTGGATTACTTGTCATAATATCATTTTGCATATATCGTTGCCACGCTTGCATACTAACACTTCCTCAATTTTCATTAATCATCACTTTTTTGCTTTGTCATAGCTTTCATAGTTTTTAACTGCATATCAAGTAAAGCCAGTGTAGATTCTAACTTAGCATACTTATCAATAATAGATATTTGTTTCGTTTTATTAATTGTATCAATGTCACTAATTTTTTGATTTAATTTGCTTACTTGCTCATCAATACTTTTAGATCGCTTTCCAATAAAACCTTCATCACCAAATATCTTATCAAGGTTTTTCTCCATATTATGTCCTAAACCATTTAAACCAAAGAAAAATTGTTTTGTTGTTTCTGGATTTTCTTTAAATGCAGTTGCCAACTTCGCTTCATCTAATTTCATAATTCCTGTTTTATCAACTTCGATACCAAAAGAGAACAGAAATGTTTTATCTTGAGAATATGAAAAAAGATTTGTCATAGCATTTTGAATCGAAAATGCCACACTACTTCCTTGCAAAGCACCATTTTTACCTGCAAACAAATCTAAACTTGAAACAGCTTTATTATATTCATCTTTCATTTTTTTGATTAAATTAATAGAATCCTTTATATCAGAATCTTGAATTGTCAAAGTAATTGGTTCCGTTGTTTCTTTTTCTAAATTAATAGTCACACCGGGAAGAGTGCTAATTTTATTAGATTTACTAGTTCCAGCAATTCCATTTATTGTGTATTCCGCATCTGATGGTTTTGTAATCTCATTTGCGATTGCACCGGTACTATCTATTAATCCGATACTCTTTAAAAAGCCATTACTTCCATCAGTTAATTTTATTTCGCCATCTTTACCCTCTGTAGTTGATGTAAAAAATAAATGTCCCCCTAGAGAATATACAGACACACCATAGTTTCCATTATTAATTTTGTTAACTACATCTTTATACGTCATATCCTTTGTAACTGTAACATCTTTACTACCAATTTTAAATGTATCGTCTTTTCCAATTTTATCATCCAACTGAATTGTCCCTGTTGTATTTGTTGAATTCGCTGGAGCCGTAGTAATTTGATGTCTTTGTGCAACCTTTTCAACTGTAATCGTATATGTACCTGCAATTGCTGAAGCATCCGCTTGGGCCGTAAGAAATCCATCTTTAGAGGCTGCTGTTTTCTTTTCATTCCCTTTAAATGCAGATAAATCTTTAAAAATTTGATAAAAATTCCCAAATTCTTTTTTTACACTTGCATAAATAAGTTTCTCATTAGTGAGTGTTTGTTTCTGATTTGCATAAGGCGTTTTTTTCATTTCTAAAGCTTGCAGTTCTAAATTTACTAAATTAGAGGTATCAATTATGTTATTCCCTAAATTCCAAATCTGCTGTCTACCACCTACATTGGTGATTGTTCCTCCCATTTATATCCACTCCTTCTTATCATTACATGTAATCCAAAATACTAATTTTACTCATCGTACTTACTGATTTTAATGTCGCTTCATACGTTGCATTAATATAAGCTAAATCAGAAATTGCTACAGCTAAATCTACATCCTCGATTTCTTTTCGATTTTCTTGGAGCGCTAAGTTTTGTTCATTTAAAATTGTATTGAATGTATCCAACGTATTCATTACTGCACCTAATTCTGTTGTTTGATTCAACACCTTATCTAAATTTTGCTTATTTTCTTCTAGTAATGGCTCCAAGGATTTTTTATCACCATTTTGTAATGCATCTCCCATTTTCTTTAATGTTTGAATAGCTGAAGATAACAAGTTATCCCCTTTACGAAAAACTGTCACTTCATAGCCATCATTTAATTCCCATGTAACATTTTTATTTCCACCTTGATATGTACCATCTTCTGTAAAAGGTTGTTTTTCTACACTTTCCCCGCCAAAAAGATAGCGTCCTTGTTCTTTTGTATTAGCCAAATATACCACTTGCTTTAACAATTGATTAACTTCTGTACCTATCGCTTTCATTTCCTTTGGACCGTTCGTCCCATTTACAGCTTGTAGAACCAATTGATCGACTCTTGTTAAAGATTTCGTAATACCTTGTAACGCCGCTTCAGTTTGAGACAAAACATTTTTTGAATCTTTTAAATCTTTTTGCATCTGTTCAATATTTGCTAATGAATGTTCGATTGCAAATGATTTCCCCGCAGCAAGCGGATCGTCACTCATATGTAAATTTTTCTTACCTGAAGTGACTTGGTTACGATGATATTGTTGCTGAACACTTAAACCCATCAGTTGGTTTTTAGCCCAATTTGCATTTTGGAATGTAGATACTCTCATAAAATCCCCTTCTTTATTGTTTAATTTTTATAAATTAATTAAATTTACCCTTATCGAATGATAGAAAATAAGCTATCAAATACTTCATTCATTGTTGAAATTGCCTTCGAATTGGCAACGAAATATTTCTGAAAGGCCATTAAGTTAACCATTTCTTCTTCCATATTAACGCCTTCCATACTCATTTTCTCTTGTTCAGTATCTGTGAATAAGTTTGTATGAATATCCTTATAGGCACTTGCTGCACTTTTATCTGATGCAATTCCAACAAGAAATTTATCTAATGCTTGTTTATAAGAAAGTCCATCTGTATATTCTTTATCTGAAATTCCTGCCAATTCTTTTGCTGTTTCAGTAGAAATTTTCATTTTTGAAACGTCATTTGCAAGTTCTGAATTTAAACGAATATTTTTGGAAATATCTCCAACAAAGAAATCTTTTTTCATAACTCCATTTACTTGATCTTTGATAGCAGACATTAATTCATTTAAAGAATCTTTATAGCCTTTAACATGCTTGTCCTTATTTCCAGTAATCTTTACTTTCATATCAATTGCAGATGAGATTTTCCCACTCTTTAATGGAATATCTGTTCCGGAAATTTGTACTGAAATCGGTTCTTTCTCCTTTTGTAATTGAAGTGGATACGTATCTTGTCCACTTACTGCTAATACACCAGAGATTCTAACACTCGCAATATTAGGATTTCCAGATTCGTAAGATACTTCTATATTAGCATATTGAGACATTTCTGTAATAATCCGATCTCGCTCGTCTAAGAGCTGATTCGGCACTTTCAAACCAGCCTCTCTAATATTTTCATTTGCTTTTGCTAAGCTTTCAGCAAGACGATTAAACTCGTCTACATGCCCTTGAATATCTGCTGATACTTGCATTTCCGCTTCTTCTAAATCTCTTCCAATGCGGTTTAACTGATTTGTAAATTTACCTGTTGCAGCAATAAGCGTATCATAATAATTTGCTTGTTCTGGATTTTTAGCTACTTCACGAAATGCATTAAAAAAACCATCCATCAAGCTAGACAATGAATTCGGCCCAGTTGTCCCTATAATAGATTCTATTCGTGATAAAGCATCGTCCATATACCCGTAGTAAGACAGCTGAGATAATTGCTCATTATATTGTTTTGTTTTAATTTCATCTGTAATACGATCTACACCCATTACCTGAACTCCATAACCAATTCGTTGTTCTGGTGTATTTCCATTATTCGCTCCCACAGATCCGTAGTTTACCGCTTGACGCACATATCCCGGTGTATGAATATTAGTAAGATTTTGTTGTGTTGTTTTCAACCCAACTTGTGCCGCTAACATGCCTGATAGCGGTGTATTATAATCAGATAATCTCATAATTTTTCACTTCTCCTTTACAATAGCTCATTCATAAAGATTTGCGAATTATGATTCTTTTCTTGATTGTATTCAGAAACAGAATCCACAATACTTTCTGTAGTTTTTAATAATATATTTAAATAATATTGATTTTTCAACAGAATTGTTTTTACATTTTTTTCTAATTCCAGTAGTTTTTTTTGTAATTCTTCTGTTTTTTTAATTTCTTCTTCTGAAAAATACGAAAACAACGAATGCATTCGAAATGGTTCAACGCCATTTTCTTGACAACATTGAACAACGCTATCTTTGAAAGTAGTTGTTAGTTGTTTTACACCATCTATATATCGCAGTTGTTCCACTTGCAGTCGCTGTACTTCATTTATGTTTTTTTGTTTTAAATTCTCATATATCTGTTCTCCAAGCACACTAATATTCTCGTATGCCTTTTGAATGACAACGAGCTTCTCATATAACTGTATGTACATATAACTTCCTTCCTTTTTATAATACTAGATTCACAATTAAACCATGAATTTCTCCAATTTGGTTTAATATTTCTAAATGACCTGTTTTTGTATTAATTAAATTCATAACATCCTCTAATTCATTTAAGCCCGTTTCAGCTTGTTTCACGATTGTCATTTTTTGCGAATATCCATACCTTGGATGACGCGACATAACATCTTTGTACTGTAATACATGATCAACATAGAAATTCAAAAATGATTTCACTGTATTTTTATATTCCATTACATTATCAAGAGTTAACTCTAATTCAATTTTTTCTTTAATTTCTCCAATATTATCAACAAATGCTTCCATTTGCTCTAGCAACTTATCTTTCTTTGAATCCGCATGCAAATTCTCCGAAAAAGCAAGTCCAGTTCTCAAGTTTGCTTCTTTCGGCATTTGGTTTGCAGGTGGTATATGCGATAAAATTGGATTGTGCGAAATAGAACGTAGCATATCAATCACCTATACATTTATTTATTTTTTTATTTATTAATCGTAAAATCCGGTTATTTATAATTATACTCTGTATAACGATATTTTGCAGTTATTTTTTGCGGAAGTTATGTTACAATTTAGCATGAGGTGGCGCAAATCTATGAATATTTTTCTTTGTGGTTCAAATCAATTAACAGCATTAGATCGAAAAGAAATAAAAGCTTTTTTATTAGACTATGCTCACAAACATAAAATTCACATATTATGTTACAAATCTATTGAAAATGAAGTGCTTCATTTCTTTATAGAAAATGAACATTTGGCTCCAAACTTATGCCTGTACACATTGCAATCGCTACATTTACTAACAGATGAATTTCAAGAAGCGGTCGATTATCTAAAAGCATACGGAGCACAATATATCACATTTGATTACCCTTATGATTCTATTTATCGCTCAGAGTATATGTCTTTTATCAAACAAATTGTGGAAGGCAGTCAGTTAGTTTTCTGCTTTTACAATGGAGATAAACATACGTCTGTTATTCCTGTCGATATCGCAAAGGATGCGGGGGTTGATGCAGTGATTTATGATTTACCCGGATTACAGCAAAACCAAGTAAAAAAAAGCTTTGAACAAAAAATCCGCATGATGTAATACATCTAAAAAGGGGGAGGCACAATACAATATATTGTGCCTATATAACTATGATAAATGAACAAAATTATAATTATTTTATAACGAGTCTTAAACAACAATTCCATATAGATATTTCTTTATATAAGCAGGATAGAATGAGGAGAAGAATTGATTCTTTCCTCTCACGCAAAGGTTTTGAAAATTATACTCATTTTATCAATGCTCTGCGAAATGACCAAGAATTATTTACACACTTTATCGATCACATTACAATTAACGTATCGGAATTTTTCCGCAATAAAGAGCGTTGGCAAACACTTGAAACAAAAGTTTTACCAAAGCTGCTCCAACAAAATACTGGAAAGTTAAAAGCATGGAGTGCTGCATGTGCAGCTGGCGAGGAACCGTATACCCTTTCATTCATTTTATCAGAGCGATTGCCAACTTTTCGCTTTGAAATTCAAGCAACAGATCTCGATTTTCATATTTTAGAAAAAGCAAAACAAGGTCAATATACAGAACGCTCTTTGAAAGAGTTACCAGATGCTTTTAAAAAACGTCATTTTATAAAAGAAAATGATATATATACAATAAGTCCTAGCATAAAACAACAAGTAACCTTTAAACAACACGATTTATTGACACAAAGTTTCGACACAAATTTTGATTTAATTATTTGTCGCAACGTTATGATTTACTTTACAGAAGAAGCAAGGGCGCTACTTTATGACAAATTTAGCCGTTCCTTAAAAAAAGGCGGCGTATTATTTGTCGGTAGCACGGAGCAAATTTTAACTCCTGAGCGCTATAATCTTCAGCGCTTTGATACGTTCTTTTATGAAAAAATATAAAAAGGTCGCTGCTTTTTTAGAAAGCAGCGACCTTTTGTCTCTCTATCATGACCGTATGAAAAGAATACAAACAATCCATATAAGTAAAAAACAAATCGTAATCGACCACTTATGTTCTTGCATCGCTTTTTTGAATTGGTGTGACAACTGTGTCATATTCATTTCGGCTAATGCACGCCATGCACTCGCATCACGATCCTGAGAAGGATAAACACCATTTATTAATGAAGTTTCATTTGATAGTTTTGTCATATAAGTCGTAATGACGCTCATAATCATATTCAAATTACCTTGAGAAGGATTCTGCTCCGCCAAAGAAAGAAGCCCACTTACATCTAATAATGGGATAAATACTTTCCGTCCAAATACAAGCTGTACTTCGGCATAATCATACGTTCCATCTAATAAAGGAATCCCCTTTACATGTGCCTGCTTTACAATTCCTTCTATACTCCTCACAATTTGCTCATATATTTGTTCGGACTGCTTTCCTTCATTCGCTACTGTATGCAGTTTTGAGAATAACTGAAGTATCGTATCTATTTCCTTCATGAGAAATGCTGTAAGCGCTTTTCCATCACCAAGATTTGCAAGTAAAATACCGATTTCATGATTCTTTGTAATGATTTGAGATTGAGTTGTAATTACTAGATTACTTTGTTTTCGCTCTTTATGTATCTCCTGTTTAGAAATAGTCGCAGACTGTTTGAACGGGTCTAACGTCTTGTTTTCCATACCAATGCGCTTAATATCCATTTCCATGCTCCTTTTCAAGCACTTCCGCATTTCATTATTATGTTAGCTCCACTCTTTATTACTTTTTACAACAAAGAATAACGCGAACAAGCCTGCTATTATCATAAATATTTGTGAAGCTTCAAATCTCTCTTCTTTTGGCTGTTTCTTCTCTTTTTTACTTTCAACTTGCTCTTGCTTCTTAGAAACCGTTTGATGATCTTTTTTTGACGGCTGTACTTTTTTCACTTCTTGTTCAGGCTGTTTTTGCTCTTCTTGTTTCTTCGGCACATCAGCAATTGGGACAACCGTCTCTTCCTTCGCAGCAACTTTCTCTACTTTGATCGGCTCTTCCGTTTGCTTCTCTTCTTGAACTTGTTCTTTTGGCTCTTCGCTCTCTTTAGATACTTGTTCTAAAACGGAGATAATATACGAACTTTCGTGCACAAATCGGTTACCAACAGCATCAACGATTTCAAGATGAAGATGGTATCTCCCCGCTTTCATCGCTTCTGTTACTTCATAAACTTTCCGCCAATCCTGTTTATGCTTTTGATAATCTAGTAAAAAAGTAATATCATTATTCGGTTCTTCCCCTTTTAATATAACACGTACTTCTTTTACTATTGATTCTGCATCGGAGGCTTCCACACGAATCTCTATTATATCACCATTTTTTCGCTCTATTACCCCATCCTTTGCATTTGCAACGATAAGTTGTTCTAACCTCGGCAATTCTTTGTCTAAAGTCGGAGCTTCATTTTTAATGTTAACGAGTGGAATTCGTGTTTCTTTTTCTATGATTCCTTTACTCTCTTCGTCTTCGTACTGCTGCATGAGTTGAAGATGCCACTCTCCTTCTAAATCATAAGCTCCAACCGTATAAGACGTAACCCATTTTTTCGTTTCTTCTTCATACTGAAACGTTAACGGCCTCTTTTGCTCATATTGTCCTTCTTTCACTTGCAATTGCAATGCTCCGGTTATACTTTTTACATTTTGTTCTTTTGGTTCAATCGCAATTTCTAGCTTTTCTCTTGGAATAAGCTGCTGCTTACTCACCGTCACTACACCTAACTCTGTTTCAATCTTTTGTTCTTGCTCCTCTTGCTGCTTTTCTTGGTATTCTATTTCTTCTCTCGGTTGTTTATTATTTTGCACATCTTGTTGATTAGTTGTTCCGATATCACTTTCTTGTATACCCTCTTCTGCTTTACTTTGGATTGGAAAGAAGAGAAGTAGCTGTAATATCATCCAGCAAACGAGAACATATCTCATACTATTCATCTATTTGTTCAAGCTCCTATTGTAACGTCTTATAACGACTTTGTAACTTTCACGCCAAAAAATCCATCAACATTTACAAGTTCACCATATGCAACTAATACATTGTTCACATAAATTCGAATTGGTTCATCCACCTCTTCATCTAGTACAACCGCATCGTTTTCATGTAAACTCAATATATCTTCAATTGTTCTCACTGTACTACCAAATACAAACCGCACATTCATTTCAACATTTTGGAGGATAGATGTATCTATATATTCCGGTTCGCCCGTATGAATCTCTAGTAGTTCAATTGGTTCTACCGCTGGTTCTGGAATCTCTTCCACGTTTTCTTCCTTGATACTCGCTTCTTCTTCCAGTTCAATGCTTTCTTCTACATCTACATGTAAAAGACGTTTTACCATTTCTTTTGCTTCTGAAAGCGGTAAAATTTGATACATTTTGGATTGAACGAGATCTCCGATTTCAAGATTAAATGTAATTTGGACAAGTTCATCAGAATCGGCTTCTTTTCCTAAATACTCCATCTCTTCTTTTAATGTAACAAACTTTACAGTTGGTGGCGTGATATCCATCTTTTCCATAAACATCTCTGACATGGCCGTTGCAGCATGCCCCATCATTTGATTCATGATCTCTTTAACACCACTTAGTTCCATTTCTGTCAATTCTTGCTCTGAATCAATTTCACCTGTTCCCATCATCATAAGATCTACCATTGTTAAAGCGACATCTTTCGTAAAGACAAAGACATTTTCACTTTTTAATCCTTCAACAAAATCAACATTTAAAATAACAAACGGAACAGGTACCCCATCATAATAACGAACATCAATCGTTTCTACATTCGGTGTACTAATGCTAACAGGTTGATTTAACAATGTCGATAATACCGTGGAAGCTGAGCCAATTGAAATGTTAGCAATTTCTCCGAGTACATCTTTCTCTTCTTGTGTTAACTTCTCTTGGAAAGGCGGCTCTTCTACTAATTCCTGTTTGTTTTCTTCCTCTTGCACTTCTTCTATAAGTTCTTGTTCTCCTCCCCCAGACAGTTGTAACAATTTACTTATCATTTGTTTCGCATGTTCAACTGAAACGATTTGTACAAGTTTAGAGTTGACAAGATGGTCAATTTTCAGGTCAAATGACACTTTAATAATTGTATTACTTTCATCCACACCTGATATTTTCTCTATCTCTTCAAATAATTTCACAACCTTAATCGTCGGTGGTGACATATCAACTGTATCTTGAAAGAACTCTGACATAGATGTTGCAGCAAAGCCCATCATTTGATTCATTGCCTCTTGGACTGCACTTAATTCCAGTTCACCAAGCTCTTTTCCTTCTTCTACTTCACCTGTTCCCATCATCATCAAATCAGCGATAGCTAAAGCGACATCCTGCTGAAGAACAAGAAGATTTTCCATATCCAAACCTTTTGTAAATTGAATATTTAATACAACATGTGGAACTTCGATATCTCTCGTATCATATAAATCTACCACTTCCACATGGGGAGTCGTAATACTAACTTGCCGATTTAAAATGGTAGATAATACTGTTGAGGCTGAACCAAATGATATATTTGCAATTTCTCCAAGAATATCATATTCCTGGGATGTGAGTAATTGATTTTCCTTTTTGAGCACAGACGTAGCCTTGTCCTCTTTTGTATGCTGTTCAGACATTTTTCTCGCCTCCTCATTTCCATTTGTTATAAAAATTCTCTTTTGCACCCGTTATATTTTAACAAACTTATCATGAAAATTGTAAACATAAATATGTACTTTATTCTTTCAGTCACAAAAAACTCCCCAACTTTAAACATTGGGGAGTTTCCTTTCTATTATAAACCTTCAGGGTTTAAAATGAGGACTACCCGTCCGTCACCAAGAATTGTTGCACCTGAAAAATGCTTTGCACTCTCTGCAAAAAAGTCCCCTAATGACTTTAAGACAATTTCTCTTTGACCGATAATTGTGTTTACGATAAGTCCGTAGCTGCGATGCGTATTGCGCACGATTAAAACTGGAATCATTTGGCTATCATATGATGCAAATACCTCATCTGCGGTTTTTTCACCGAAAATCACACTTAAATGTTTCACTTCAATAATTTGATCGCGATAATTTAAAACATCTTTCCCTTGCAATGATTGTATATCTTCTTTTCGAATTCGAATTGCTTCAACAATATTACCGAGCGGTAACGCATAGCGCGTTTCATTCGTTTGAATAAGCATAGATTGAATAATAGATAGTGTTAAAGGAAGCTCAATGCGGAATGTGCTACCTTTTCCTTCTTCTGAATCAACAATTAAATGGCCGCCGAGACTATTGAGTGTATGTTTTACAACATCTAATCCAACACCTCTTCCTGAAAGGTCGGAAACAACTTCCGCTGTACTAAATCCAGGTTGAAAAATAAGATCAAATACTTCACGGTCTGTTAATTTATTCGCTTCCGCTTCTGTTACAACTCCATTTTTAATTGCTTTCTCTAATACTTTTCCTTTATGAATTCCGTTTCCATCATCAGTAATTTGAATGACAACGTGATTTCCACTATGAAAAGCTTCTAATTGTATTGTTCCTGTCTCATTCTTCCCTGCATCACGACGTTTTTCAACCGTTTCAATGCCATGATCTATTGCATTACGAATTAAATGAACAAGCGGATCTCCAATCTCATCAATGACAATCTTATCGACTTCTGTATCTTCACCCGTAATCTGTAAATCAATTTTTTTTCCTAAATCTTTCGCTAGCATGCGCACCATGCGTGGAAAACGATTGAAGACCGTCTCAATCGGTACCATGCGCATATTTAGTAATACATTTTGAATATCTTTCGAAATGTCCCCCAAACGATTTAAATGCTCTATTAGTTCTTTATTTTGAATCTTCTCTGCTAATTCATCGATGCGTCCACGTTCAATGACACTTTCTTCAAACATATTCATTAATCGCTCTATCTTTTCTAACTGAACACGAATAGAACGATTTTCTACTTTCGTGTTTTTTCCCTTTGCATTTCCTTTAGAAGATGTTCCTTTGTTAGCTAGTCGTGAAGAAGATGTGGCACTCTGCTTCGCTTCTTTCTCAGCTTGTGCTCCTGCGACTGGTTGCTCCTGTTTCACTTCCACTTTTTCAATTTCAGAAACATGAAGTGCAGCTTGCGTTAGCTCTTCCTCGCTCCGCTCTGTATTCATATAGACTGTGAACTCAAATCCAAAAGCATCTGCTTCAATTTCCTCTATACTCGGAACTGTTTTTTCAATATCTCCTAAATTTTGCAATGCCTCTATACACATAATGGCTCGCACTGCTTTTAACATCGCTTGTTGTTCAATTGTAATATGAATCTCATGCGAAACTGTTTCCTTCTCAGGTACTTCGATTTGTTGCTGGTTATCTGTTGTACTGACTACATCACCATTTAACAAAGCTTCTAACTTCTGTTTTGTAGCCGTAACATCTAAATTCCCTACACCACCTTGTTGTACATCAGCGACCATTTTTTCTAAATTATCAATGCATTCAAAAATAACATCTATAATATCAGCATTAACTGCCATATTTCCATGACGAATTTCATCAAGAACATTTTCCATCTTATGTGTTAAATCAGCCATCTCTGTAAATTCCATACTAGCAGACATGCCTTTAAATGTATGAGCAGAACGGAAAATTTCACCGACAACATCCATATCTTCAGGATTTTGTTCTAAGTTTAAGACATTTTCATTTAATGATTGTAAATGCTCTTCTGCCTCTTCAAAAAATATATTTAATAAATCTGTTTGCATTTTCAACCCCCCTGCCTTGTCAAACACTTCATTTATGTATCACAATTTAATGTTTTAAAAACAACAGAAAAAGAGGGTACCACCCTTCTCTACCTCTCTTGTTCGATTCTTTGTGGCACCCCTTCCTATATAAATTAACCTGCTGCTACTTTTGTTAATGCTTCAATCACACGATCGGCTTGGAACGGCTTAACAATAAAGTCTTTTGCGCCGCCTTTAATCGCATCTAATACCATGCCTTGTTGTCCCATTGCAGAGCAAATGATAACTTTGGCATTCGCATCCATTTTCATAATTTCTTTCAATGCCTCTAATCCATCCATTTCTGGCATTGTAATATCTAATGTAACAATATCTGGTTGAAGCTCTTTATATTTTTGAATTGCTTCTACTCCATTTTCTGCTTCACCGATAATTTCAAACTCCGGATTGCTTTTTAATAAATTTTTAATCATTGTTCTCATAAACATTGCATCGTCTACAACCAAAATTTTATGTGCCATTCTTTTTAATTCTCTCCTTCTATGTATAAATATATCATAATATTTCAGCTTATCATTCTCACTCATTATACAAAATAAAACGATAAAATTTAATATTTTTTTAAAGAATTTTTGTATTTTTATTTTTTTTGCTGAAATAGAAAATATATTATTCTTTCACATATATAACAACACGACGATTCTTTGCCCAATTATCTGGCGAATCATTTGGCGCGACTGGTTTTGTATCGGCATATCCAACCGCTGCTAACCTGTTAGGATCTATTTCATATACTTCAATCAGATGGTGAATCATATTCGCAGCGCGTGCAGAAGATAACTCCCAATTTGATGGGAATTTCGCATTACGAATCGGTCTACTATCCGTATGTCCTTCTACAACAATTGGGTTCGGAACAGATTGAAAAAATCCTGCTAATCTACTAATAATCTCTTTCGCTTCTGGTTTTACGTTTGCATCACCAGTATCAAATATTAAATTATCAACAATAACAATGCTAACCCCTGTATCTTCGCGGTATACCTGTACCTCCTGGATTCCATTCTCTGTTACATAACCTTTTAACTTCTTATACAAATTATCCATTCTTTTTTTAGACGATACTTTTTCACTATTTTTTTCATGAGAAATATCCGGTATTGTATTTTCCATCACTTCCGCATCTACTTGTTCTGCATCGCTAAACTTCTCAAGCATTTTTGATAATTTCACTGTATCTTGTTTTGATGTCGCAACTAATAATACAAAAAAAGTAAGCAATAACATTGTTAAATCAGTAAAGGTCGTCATCCATCGTGGCGAGCCTTTTGGCGGTCGTTTCATCATTATCCCACTCCTAAAAAGCTACGCTGCGCGTTTTTCTTTTTTTATTTTCGTTTCATATACATACGTATCAAGTTTCAATTTTAATTTAGATGGGATTTGTCCACGGTAAACTTCTGAAATAGCCTCTATAATAAATTTCTTTTCAATGTATATATCTTCAATACCACGATACACTTTTTCAGCAAGCGGAATCATAATCATATTAGCAATAACAGATCCATATAACGTTGTTAACATGGCAACTGCCATTCCCGTTCCAATTTGAGACGTATCCTGTAGATTTTGCAACATAATAATAAGACCAATTAATGTCCCAATCATTCCCCAAGCTGGTGCAAAATCACCAATTTTATCTAACAATATTGCACCTTTTTTTAATTCATATACTTCTGTTTCAATATCTTTTGTTAATATTTCTCTTAACTCATCTTCATCGTACCCGCTTAGCATTAAGCGAATTCCTTTTTGAATAAACGCATTATCTATCTGTTC
Source organism: Bacillus cytotoxicus NVH 391-98 (assembly GCF_000017425.1). Taxonomy (GTDB): domain Bacteria; phylum Bacillota; class Bacilli; order Bacillales; family Bacillaceae_G; genus Bacillus_A; species Bacillus_A cytotoxicus. The sequence continues at coordinate 1,443,095 of NC_009674.1, read as the reverse complement.
TCCATCCGCTTCTAATGATAACAGCCCATACTTTTTCGATTTTTTGGAAAACTCCACAAACATCTCAGTTAATTGTTCTAAATCCTCTTCTTTTCTATGCAATACAGAAAATATACTTTTTACATATTTTTTTATTTCACTAAATCTATAAGCAATAATAATTGTTGCGATTGTTCCTCCTACAACAATTAAAATAGATGAAACGTCCAAGAAATTTTTAAATCCTTTCATTCCACCTCCGCCAAGCATAATAGCCGTAATTAAAACAGCCAATGCTACTATAATCCCAAATGGGCTAGAAATATCAAATTTTCTTTTTTTCTTTTGTGGTCTAGCTAATAGTTGATTTTCTTCCCTCATATTTCCGCCCCTTCCTTTTTCTATTTTTTCATTTTTTTATTTTGATAACACGTTTTCTCATTCCTTTCTTATTATACTTCCCTTATCTATTTATCGCAATAACCTCATAAAATTGACACATTTCTTTTTTATATTAAAATTACAATATAACCATATAAGGAGGAACCATATGGAAAATAATGTTTTACAAGTCATTGCACTTGCAGAAAAATTAAAATATGAAATGAGACATAGCTGGCTTTCAAACGGTCGTCAAGAAAGTGTTGCTGAACATACATGGCGCATGTCGCTTATGGCAATCTTAGTTCAGCCTTATTTGGATAAAGAAGTAAATATGGAAAAATTACTTAAAATGGTCATTATTCATGATCTTGTGGAAGCAGAAGCCGGAGATATTCCCGCTTTTGATACAATGAATAGTCAAGAATTACAATTAAAAAAACAAGAAAATGAACAACAAGCTATGTTAAATATTAAACACACACTAGAAGGTCCTCTTCGTGAAGAATTGTATCATTTATGGATGGAATTTGAAGAAAAAGAAACATATGAAGCAAAAGTTGCAAATGCTTTAGATAAACTGGAAGTAAAGATCCAACATAATGAAGCAGATATTCGCACTTGGCTCCCTATTGAACATAAAATGACATTTCAAGTTGCTAAGCACACAAACTTCGATTCCTTCTTATCAAAATTACAAAAAATAATTGAACGAGAAGGCGAAAAGAAATTAATTGCCGCTGGCATTGATGTTGAGGCTTGTAAACAATAGTTTCCTATCAAGACACTCTAAAGAGTGTCTTTCTTTATTTAGAACTATATTTCATACGATTCTTTCTGTTCATTCATAAATCTATTAATTAATGCATCCAACTCTCTACTAAACAACAACACTTTATTGTGCGCTAATCCATATTGAGCCACAAGTACACTTAGCTCTTGCTTCTGATTTTCTATTTTCTCTTGTAATTGTCTCATCTCCATATCTATAATAAAAACTCCTTTTCCATATTATTACTTTTAAAGTATAATACATCCGCTCATATAAAAAAATAAAAAAACAAGAATTTATTTAAAAATTTATAAATTAAAATTCATAGTTATAGAAACACCCTTTATTGTACTCACTGCTCTTCATTAAATTCTCTAAACGTATGGGAAGAAATAGTTGTTTTTTCATTTCATTCAGCCTTATATTGTATCATTCTATTCGTGGCTAATACATTTGCATGAGATAGAACTTTTTCATTATTCTGCGCAAAAATAAAACATCCAGCTGGAAGTTGAGTTTTGAATCAGTCAGAATAAAAAATCCCCATCGATTCAAAAAATTTTGCTTTATCTCATTCATTTTTTTAAATGGACCTGCTCCTTTTTGGTCAACAAACATAACGTATGAAGTACCCCCCTTGTTATACAAATGCACATTGGGAAAGGAGGAAAAAATCATGGGTTATGAAGCTAGTGGCTTTGGTTTTAGTGGCGGATTTGCTTTACTCGTTGTGCTGTTTATCCTTTTAATTATTATCGGATGCAGCTGCTGGGGCGGCGGATTTGGATATTAAAAGGGCACTCAACTGAGCGCCCTTTTTTCTTATTTCTCCGCTACCCAAAATAGAAATAGGACTAGCACTTATAAAAAGAGCCTATCTCAAAATCTATACTTTTGAGGTAAGCTCTTATCACACTACCTTTTATTTAAACCCCTTTTATTTAAAAATTCCTTCATATGCATTCGTTTTTCGTTTGACATGAATGTGCTCATCGATTCTGTCCATGTTACATTTTTTTGATTGCTAGATCGAGCACTATAATATGCACTCATCGTTTCGTCATATTTTTCTAATAATGATTCATATTTCGCTACATCGTATGTATTTTCATGTAAAATGGCTTCGACTGGCAAGCGCGGTTTTACCTCATGTTCTTGATCTGGCACTCCAATTGTCATCCCAAAGACTGGATATACTTTATCTGGTAAATGAAGCAACTCACTCACTTCTTCTGGGTTATTTCGAATACCCCCAATATAACAAATACCATATCCCAATGATTCTGCAGCAGGCGCTAAGTTTTGAGCAAATAATGATACATCTACTGTAGCAACGATAAAATCTTCTACGCTATCGTGCTTGATCTCTGCTCCATGTTTCTCACAAGCAATTTCTAAACGTTTTAAATCGGCACAACAAACAACGAATGCTCCGCAATGTTGCACATGTCGATTTCCAGATTGCTCTGCTAGCTTTACTTTTAATGTTTCATCTGTTACATAGAGAACGGAATACGCTTGAACAAAATGAGATGATGCTGCATGCTGAGCTGCCTGTACCATTCGTTCTATTATATTTTTAGGAACCGATTCCTTTTTATATTTTCGTACTGACGTATGACTCTTCATTTTCTGTATCATTTCATTCATCAAAATCGCCCCTCTTCCTAATGAAAAATTAACACTTAAATTGTAGCAAAAACTATTTTTTCCTTCCAAGTAAAGTGACATCATAATAAGGTATTATATTCGATTCAACATCCAATATTTTGTGATTGCAAAATATTCGCGAATATTCGATTTGATGACAATTGGTTTCGGGGTTCTAGCAGAAAGCCCTTCTAAATGTAAGCCCTGTTTCTCAGCAATTTTCTTAGCACGAAACATATGAAAATCATTTGTAACAAGAAGACCCTTTTTTCGATCCGGTGGAATCAGCTCTTTAGAGAACGTAATATTTTCATCTGTATTTGTCGAGCGATCTTCCAGTATCATTCTTTCCTCTGAAATGCCCTGTTTCATAAGTCCACGTTTCATTGCTAATGCTTCTGAAATATGTTCCTTCTTCCCTTGTCCTCCCGATAGAATTGCGATTGTTCGCTCATTCTGTTTTAAATAGTTCGCCGCGGCATCAATTCGATATTGTAACGCATATGATGGTTTACTTCCTTTCACACTCGTTCCAAGCACAATCATATAATCTGCATCATTTTTCACTTCCATATGTCCATGCCTATATATTTCGTACTGCAAGAAGCTTATATAACCAATGATAATGAACATTGTAATCAGGCTATATTTTATACTTTTTTTCTTTGTTAACATTTACGATTAATCTCCTATTTTTCTACTTTTCATTATAGTGCCACTATTAATATTTTCATATATAAAATCCCAACAAAATAAATCAACTCTCAAAATGTAATATTTATCATCTATGCAGGGCATAGTAAAGAAAGTGTATACCATTTATCATGCAAATTTGTCTTAAGGGGGATCAACGTTGTTTGTTTTTTTAAGTACAGTAACTTTCTTATATATATTATTTATTATAGTGATTAAACTATTAGGAAAGTCAGCATTAGCACAGCTCACACCGCATGATTTTGGCGCTATCATCTTTTTATCTTATTTAGCTTTCGGAGCGATTAAAATAGACAACCTATTTCAGGCCATTATGGGCATTATCATTGTTACATTTCTCCATCTTCTCATTACAAAGCTTAGCTTGTTAAACAAACTGAATCCTTTTATTCTTGGACATCCAACACTTCTCATCAAACATGGAAATATTTTATTTAAAAACTTAAAAGAAAGCAGATATCCGATTGCAGAACTACTCTCTAACTTAAGAGTAGCTGGATATCCCAATGTCAGTGATATTGAATATGCGATTTTAGAGGCAAATGGCTCTATTAGTATTTTACCAAAAAGAGAACTCATCCCGCTTACTCCAAAAGATATACATATGGATGTTCCATACGCCGGCTTACCAGTAGCAGTTATTGTTGATGAACAAATTCAATATGACAATTTAAAACTAATCCATAAAAATGTAGATTGGCTAAAAAAAGAATTAAAAGCAAAAGGATTTGATACAATAAAAGGCATCGCATTTGCTTCTGTTCAAGAAATCGATGGTTCTTTTGCCATTAGCCTCAAAAACGAAAAATCCCCTTAATATAGAAAAAAGGGGATTTCTATTATGCTGCATTCTTTTCCTATATTCCCCTCTCCTCCTTTGAAAGCGGGATTCAGTTTCTCCACAATTCATTACACTTCAATAATAATCGGCAGAATCATTGGTTTTCGTTTTGTACTCGTATATATGAATTGACCTAACTTTTCTCTTATTTCCTTTTTCAAAATCGACCATTGGCCCGTATAAGATTGCTGCAGGCGCTGAATCGTTTCTACAACGGATTGATTAATCTCCTTCAGAAATTCTTCTGAATCACGAACATATATGAAACCGCGTGAAATAATGTCTGGTTCTGAAATCATATCTCCGTCTGTTTTGCTCAAAGTAATTACAATAATAAGCATACCATCTTCCGAAAGTTGTTTGCGATCACGCAAAAGAGCATTTCCTACATCACCAATTCCCAGTCCATCTACATATATGTTCCCAGCAGGTATCCTTCTTGATTGATAGGCGACTTGTTTCCTTATATCCACTACATCCCCATTTTTAATGATAAAAATGTTCTCTTTTTGAACCCCAACAGACTCCGCTAACAAACTATGATGGTGTAACATTCTAAATTCACCATGAATTGGAATGAAATATTTCGGTTTCATTAAAGTTAACATTAGTTTTAATTCTTCCTGATATGCATGCCCGGACACATGCATACCTGTCGAACTTCCCGTACCGTAAATCACATTGGCACCTAATACAAATAAATTATCGATAATACGTGACACGTTACGTTCATTTCCAGGTATAGGCGTTGCCGCAATAATGACCGTATCCTCCGGCAAAATTTCCACTTGCCGATAACTTCCACTAGCTAAACGAGCAAGTGCTGCCATCGGTTCCCCTTGGCTGCCTGTACAGAGAATTGCTACTTTCTCTGGATCTAACCTATTGATCTCATCCGCTTCAATTAACATTCCTTCAGGAATCGTTAAATATCCTTGCTCCATTGCGACAGATACTACATTTACCATACTTCTTCCTAGTAACGCCAATTTCCTTTTTGTTTTTAAACAAGCTTTCACTACTTGTTGCACACGATTCACATTTGAAGCAAAAGTAGAGAGGATCACTTTTCTTGGCGCTTTCTGAAACGCTTCTTCTATTCGTTCACCTACCAAGCGCTCTGAGGGGCTAAATCCGGCTCGCTCCGCATTTGTACTTTCAGAGAGTAACGCTAGTACTCCTTTCTCCCCAATATTCGCCATTTTATGAATATCCGGATATTGCTCATTTACAGGTGTTAAATCAAATTTAAAGTCCCCTGTATGTACGACTGTTCCTTCATCTGTATGAAATGCAATCCCGAGACAATCAGGAATACTATGATTTGTTTTAAAAAAAGTAAGACGCATTGTCTCCAACTCAATTTCAGATTCAGAGTCAACCATAATCAGTTTTGTTTGATTTTGTAAGTGATGTTCTTTTAATTTCAGTTCGATTAAGCCGAGCGTCAATTTGCTTGCATAAATGGGGATGTTTAATTGTTTTAATATATACGGTATTCCCCCAATATGATCTTCATGTCCATGTGTAACAAAGAGTCCTCGAATCTTTTCTTTATTTTCTTGTAAATATGTAATATCTGGAATAATAAGGTCAATGCCTAATAAGCTTTCATCTGGAAATTTAGAACCACAATCTACTACTACAATCTCATTTTTATATTGAAGGGCATACATATTTTTCCCTATCTCATTCACTCCGCCTAACGCAAAAATTGATAATGTATTTTCTGACATGCTCAAATTCAATATCCTCCCTTTCTACCGATTAAAGGATATCTACATAAGCATAGTATCCTTTTTATAAAACCATTCCATTTAAGGGTTATTATCTGCTATGAAAAGACGTTCCATACATATAAGAACATGAATTTTTTCGTAAAAAGATACTATCACTAAATCATGAAAACTATGAAAATCTTTAAAATTAACATTGATTTTTTTGAAAATGTATTATATATTTGTTACAGGTTCAAATTACAAGTTCAAAAGAACCTGTATTAAGAACCCTTGTTTAATGTGTACATACAATCTTACATTAAGCAAATTCCGAGAAATCGTTATATAAAACAAAAAACGAAAAGGAGAGATGAGATGGAATTTTTCTTTCAAATTGCCTTAATTTTATTAAGTACAAAAATCGCAGGGGATATTAGTGTTAGACTCGGGCAACCGTCTGTGCTTGGAAAATTACTTGTCGGTATTATAATCGGTCCTGCAGTATTAGGATGGGTAAACAACTCAGATTTACTTACACAATTAAGTGAAGTCGGCGTTATCCTTCTTATGTTTATGGCTGGACTGGAAACGGATTTAAAAGAACTGAATGAAAATCGCAATTCTTCTTTTGCAGTTGCTGTCGGCGGGATTGTTCTTCCATTTGTAGGCGGTTATGTAGCTGGTCTTGTAATCGGTATGGATCAAGCACACGCAGTCTTTTTAGGCCTCCTGCTATGTGCGACAAGCGTAAGTATCTCTGTCCAAACACTTAGAGATTTAGGGAAGATGAAAACACGTGAAAGTACAACGATGCTTGGCGCGGCTGTATTTGATGACATTTTAGTTGTCATTTTATTAGCATTTGCAATGAGCTTCTTAGGTGCTGATGATGTAAACTTAACAATGGTTGTCTTGAAGAAAGTTGTCTTCTTTGCCTCTATTATTTTAATTGGTTGGAAAGGCGTTCCAATGATTATGCGCTGGTTATCACCACTGCGCGTCTCAGAATCCATTATTAGCGCAGCTCTTATTATTTGTTTTGCATTTGCGTATTTCGGTGAAATATTAGGAATTGCAGGTATTATCGGTGCATTTGCAGCAGGTATCGCGATTTCTCAAACAGATTATAAACATGAAGTCGAAAAGAAAGTAGAACCAATTGCCTATGCAATGTTCGTTCCTATTTTCTTTGTAAGTATTGGCATGAACATTACATTTGCAGGTATTGGAGATAAGGTGTGGTTTATCTTAGCCTTAACGGTAATTGCTGTTTTAACAAAGCTGATCGGCTGTGGATTTGGGGCACGTATAACAGGATTTGATTTACAGTCCTCTACAATCATTGGATCTGGTATGATTTCACGTGGAGAAGTTGCTCTTATTATCGCCGGGCAAGGATTAACGTCTGGATTATTAGCAAAAGACTACTTTACAGCCATTGTAATCGTCGTTATTTTGACAACAATGATTACACCGCCAATGCTGAAGTACTCTTTCGGTGTGAAAGATAAGCAGTTAAAGCAAAGTGCATAATCTTCATCATAAAACAGCAAGCCAAACAATATGGCTTGCTGTTTCCTATTTTATACAATCCATCGCTGTTTTCAGCGTCCCTACTACAAAAGCAATTTCCTCACTTGAAATAATAAGCGGTGGTGCCAACGTTAACACATTGTTGTAGCCCGCTGTTGTCATCCCATTTCGTCCAATGATTAATCCCTTTTCTTTACAACCATTCACTACGCTTGCTATTTTCTCATCCTCAATCGGTTCTTTCGTCTGTTTATTACGAACTAACTCAATCCCAACAAGCAATCCTTTTCCTCGAATATCTCCGACGAAAGGGTGCTCTTCAAGTTCTTCTTTTAACTGTTCTAACAAGAGAGCTCCCATTTGTGCAGAACGCTCAATTAAATTTTCATTTTCCATAATTTCTAAGTTTTTAAGTGCAAGTGCACAAGCTGCGGGGTTTCCACCAAATGTATTAATATGACGGAAAAACTCATATTCCCCTGTCCCTTTAAATGCTTCATATATTTCTTTTTTTACCGCTGTCGCCGACAATGGTAAATATGCACTTGTTATCCCTTTTGCCATTGTCACAATATCAGGTTTCACACCATAATTCATAAAGCCAAATGCTTTTCCAGTCCGACCAAAACCACAAATAACTTCATCACTAATCAGTAAAGCTCCATGTTTTTGACAAATTTCATGCACAGCCTTCATATAGGATTGTGGCGGCATTAAAATGCCACCACCTGTAATGATTGGCTCCATAATAAACCCAGCGATCGTTCCGCCTAATTCCCATGTCATAACGCGATCGATTTCTTTTACACACTCTACATCATAAATGTCTTGCGATTTTATTTCCGGCATTCGATAACAATCTGGTGGTGTTACATGTAAAAAGCCTGAAGCAAATGGCTCATATTGATATTTACGCTGCGCCTGTCCGGTCGCTGCCATCGTTGCCATCGTATTTCCGTGGTAACCGCGATAACGCGATATAAATTTATAGCGGGATGCTTCCCCTTTTTGGGCATAATATTGCCTTGCTATTTTAAATGCTGTTTCGTTTGCTTCCGAACCACTATTAGAGAAGAAAATAACATATTCTCCTCCTAACCATTCATTTAATTTTTCGGCAAGTTTTATTGCAGGCTCATGCGATTGTGACATTGGAAAATAGGATAACCTTTGCAATTGCTCATACGCCGCCTCAGCAAGCTCTTTTCGCCCATATCCGCTATTTACACACCAAAGACCACTCATTCCATCTAAATATCTTTTCCCGTCTATATCTTCTACCCAGCACCCTTCTGCTTTCGCTCCAACCATTATTCCTTTCGGGCTAAATGGTCGCATGCCGTGCCAAACATATTTTTCATCCTTTACAAGTAGTGCATCTGTTTGCTTCATTTTCACCATACATTCCACCTTTCATAACAACTTATTCTTTCTCAAGCTGTGCTGGTGCCATGATGAGTTAAAACTTCCTGCTTATCTTCATTCCACATGAACGATACAAATCCTACCCATTCCAGCGTTTAAAATGAAAAAGAGCTCTCCCAAATCGGAAAGCTCTTTCGTTTAATGACTAGAAACATCACTCACGCCATATCCTGTATTAGATTTAACAAGAATTTCATCAAATTTCGCTTTATCCTCTTTCCTGCTGGAAAAAATTGTTCCTAAGTAAGCCGCCAAAAATCCGAGTGGAATGGAAATAATTCCTGGTGTTGTATAAGGGAATAACGCCTCGCCAATAAAAATTGCTTTCCCGGCTTCTGGGCTCCACACATTTGGACTAAATGCTACTAAAACAATGGCTGAAATTAATCCAACAAGCATTCCACAAATAGCCCCCGTCGTATTAAAACGCTTCCAATAAATTGTATATAAAATAACGGGTAAATTCGCACTTGCAGCAACTGCAAATGCTAAGGAAACTAAGAACGCAACATTGAGCGTTTGAGCAAATAGCTCCAAAATAATCGACAATATAGCTACGCCAAGTGATGCATAGCGCGCCATCGATACTTGTTCTTTCTCGGTCGCTTTCCCCTTGCGAATAATTTCATTATAAAAATCGTGAGCAAAAGCTGAAGCAGCTGTTAAAACAAGTCCCGCTACAACGGCTAAAATCGTTGCAAATGCAATAGCAGAAACAAAGGCAAATAAGAAATCTCCTCCCAGCGCTTTGGCTAATAGCGGCGCTGCCATATTCCCTGCTGGGTTCGCCTTCACAATCGCTGCATTTCCAACAAATGCAGCTGCACCAAAGCCGAGAAAAATCGTCATAATATAAAATGCACCGATTAACCATGTTGCGCATACAACAGATTGACGTGCTGTTTTTGCATCGCGAACCGTAAAAAAGCGCACAAGAATATGAGGTAAGCCTGCTGTTCCAAGAACAAGTCCTAAATTTAAAGAAAGTGTATCCAGTCCATCTTTATATTTCACTCCTGGATGTAAGAATGCTTCTTTCAGCGGTGTTGCTGTTTTCATCTGGGTGAACATGTCCGTTATACTAAAATGAAATTTGGCAAATACAATGACTGAAATAATAAATGTACCTGCCATAAGTAATACCGCTTTTACAATTTGTACCCAGCTCGTTGCCGTCATGCCCCCAAAAATAACATATACCGTCATTAATGTACCAACGATTAAAACTGACGTTGTATATTCAATCCCTAACAATAATTTAATAAGTGCACCCGCTCCTACCAATTGAGCAATCATATAAAAAATGGAGATGGTCATTGTATTTAACGCCGCAATGCCTCGCACTTTTTTCGCATTAAAACGTGCTGCAATCATATCCGCTAGTGTATATTTCCCTAAATTCCGCAAGGGCTCAGCTACTAAATATAACACGACTAAATAAGCAACTAGAAAACCAATGCTGTAAAAAAAGCCATCAAATCCCGTTAACGCAATCGCTCCTGCAATTCCAAGAAACGAGGCAGCTGACATATAATCACCAGCAATAGCCAGTCCATTTTGCCAACCCGTTAATCCTCCGCCAGCTGTATAAAACTCGCTCGCATTTTTCGTTTTTTTCGAGGCAAAATACGTGATCACTAGCGTACCAAGCACAATTATTAAAAACAGTATAAATGCCGTCGTATTCACTTTTATCCCCTCCCTTTTTTCACATCGTGGAGAATCCTCTGAGCAATTTCATCAAATGATTCAGCTTTTTTGCTATAAATCATACAAAGCGCCCACGTCATAACAAATTGAGCAAAAGCGAAAATCCACGCCCATGTCACATCACCAAACACTTTTGTATGTAACACTTTTGAATACGATGTTAAAATCGGTAAGGCAATGAAAAAACTAAAGAAAAAGATGCTCATCGGAATAATAAATCTCTTCTTCTTTTCTAACAATGCTTGAAATTCAGTTGATTGCACAATTTCTGTATAATTGATCTCTCTTTGCAACTGACGCGCCGAACTATCCTCTCGTTTCATTTCCCATTCTCCTCTCCATTTCAAAGGTCTAAATTTTATAAATATTCAGAAACTTATATTTATTTTAGACAATCTCTCCTTTGCTGCAAAGGTTTTTCAGTAGACATTTCCTGTCATATTACTACAATTTTCTACTATATTTTTTCGCAATAAATCTAAACATCATTACACTATCATGTCGTAAAAAGAATCCCTTAACAACTCGTTTCATCCCCCTCTTTCAGAAAAAAAGCAGTCGTAACGACTACCGTTACGACTGCTTTTTTATCTATCGTATTCACATGATATTACAAATTTGCTTGCCGATTTATTGTAGACAAAAAGTTCTTTGGATCAAATATATTTTGCTTCGGAATAATATGTTCAACCGCAAAAACCGTTACTTCCCCTCTCTGCACTTCACCAATAATCAGTCCAAACTCATCATGATTTACTGCAAACGTTGGTTGCTTTGTTTGTAATAGTCTTTCTACCGTTTGAAGTACAGCTTCATATAACGAATTTCTGTCGGTCACTTCTTTTCGAATTTTTGGACCTAGTGTAATAATGATTTCTTTTCCATGAATAATGGTTCGATACATAACAATCTCCCCTTCAATCTTGTATGAACAACATCAGTTCAGCTTCCTCTCACATATCCCTTCAAATAAGACTGAAGGAGTATATATTGTAAGGAAAAATCCGCTATGAAAAAACACCGAAGCCTTCTTAATGAATATATTCTATATTCTGCTGCAAAATTCCTTGTTTTACACTAAAAACGTTTGAAAAATACTCTCATACTATACAGAAGTAGTTGTGCGCATGAAGAAAAATAGCAGTATGTATTTCCCATTAAAACTAGGATTCCAAAATAATAAAGAAAAGTTGGATTCAATGCAGTTTTTTATATTTTGTTCCATTCAAAATATAAGAAATTTGAGCAAAAAATTATTTAAAAATACAAAAATTTAAAACCGCTTACTTGACTAAATTCTACCATTTCGTGTATATTTAAATTAATCATTTAGCAGAATATTCGAGAATATAGCATTTCTAGTTTTGTGAATGTGCAATATTTAAAATGAATATGACTAAATGAAAAAGTAATTGTTTTTAGGAGGAATTGTAACATGCAAGGAAAAGTAAAATGGTTTAACAACGAAAAAGGGTTTGGTTTCATCGAAATCGAAGGTGCTGACGATGTATTCGTACACTTCACAGCAATCCAAGGCGAAGGCTACAAATCTTTAGAAGAAGGTCAAGAAGTTTCTTTCGACATCGTTGAAGGTAACCGCGGACCTCAAGCAGCTAACGTAGTAAAACTTTAATCTAACGTATAATAGGGGGTTACCAATGAGGTAGCCTCCTTTCTTATTCCTTTGTATATTTCCCTTTTGCAGAGCAAAAACTATGTGAAATGTGAAACTACAAAGGAGGTAATCAGGATGGGCTCACATGTAAATGATTTTGAAGAAGTAAAATTCCGCGTAGAAACTGCACAAAAACTAGTAGGTTCTGCAACGATTACAATGGACCCGGAATCCTTGGAGCATGCGACAAATGCAGTTGAGTCGGCACGCTCCCAACTTGAAATTATGAAATCCGTTGCAACGGATTTAGATAAACCTTTTTTACGAAATGAAGAAAAAAAATTAGACCAATGCGAACATCAATTACAAGAAGCTAAGCATTGATCTTCCCTCTAACTGAATTCTATATATGAGAGGAAGAAATGAGACGATAAAAAACATCCAGAGGAACCTCTGGATGTTTTTTTATGATAATTGATTTCCATATTTCTTTAACTGTTGTCCAACTGTGCATTGCCGAATACAAAAAGAATGGGCATAGTACTTACTATGCGTTTGCCGATTATGTTCTTGTAAAAAACAATCTTGACAATATGTCTCTAATAAATCATTCACCTCGATAATCAGTCGCTTTTTATTCACCACTACACCCCTTTATCCAGTTATTTCTATATGACTATCGATTGCTATCCCTTCTAGCGCCTGTGTCGCCAATTGATGAGCTTCTTTATTTTGTTTTCGCGCTACTGGCTCACAAATCAGTTTCAATTTCATTTGCTTCGCCTTTTGTTCAATCTGATCTAAATAATCATTCAAATGCTCATCGTAACATGGCCATTTTCCAGCAAGTTGTTGCAGTACAACTTGCGAATCACCGCGTAGTCTAACTGCTTCATATTTCACTTGTAATTCTTCCAATACATGTATGCCATATTGCAATGCTGCATATTCAGCTTCATTATTATCATATATTCCTTCTATGTAAGCATTGCGACGAATTCGATAATTACTACTTCCCTTTTTATAGTAGACGCATATACCAATACCTGCTGTTTTTGTTTCGACATCGTAGCCACCATCAAAATAAAGATGAATATCTTGTGGTTCCTCTTCTACTTGTTTACTGAGCTTTTTCATTTCTTTTAGCGTCCACTCTACATTCATTTCATCATAAAATATAAGGGTCTTTACACGTCCAGTTTTCTCAAAGTCAGCTGCAAGTTGAAGTGCTTCCTCGATACTTATATACTCTGTTGTTAATTCAGTTTGAAGACCATGTTTTGTTTTATATTGCCAATGAATTTTGTATTTCATATTATTTTCCCCTTATAGATGACTTCTTATCTGTTATTATATTTTATCAAAAATCCGTATATTATATGCGAGTGAATCCGGTATCCATTTGTTATATGAACATTTCATTTTTCAGGGAAACGTTTATCTTTCTAATTTAAGGTAGTAAACCTCCCATCTCAAGATAGAGAGCGGAACAAGAAAGGTCGATGCGGACTGAAGAACCTTCCCACTGGTTAAAGTTTCACTTTATGTACAAAGAGGCCGCCCAATCTATTTCAATTGGCACGGCCTCTTTCTTTATGATTTACATCATTTTTTCAAATTGTACTCGTTTATTAATCCAATACATAACCGGCATTCCAACTGCCATGACAACAAATTCACCAGCTGCACATGTAAGCCATGTCAGTAAAAATGGTAGATCAAATGCAAGATGAAGTTCAATCGCTATCATAAACATTGTAATCGTAAAGATAACTGTATTAAAAATCATCCGTTCCCAAACTCCTTTAATAAAGCGCATCGAAATAATGGTAGCAAGAAGCGAAAAAACTGACTGTCCTACTCCAAATACTAAATCGTATGCAATCATCGGTGAGAAAAATAAGTTTGTTAAAAATACACCTAAAACAATTCCGTAAATGGATTTTTTATTAAATACAACGAGATGATTGAACATCTCCGACACCCGGAACTGTACATTTGTAAAGCCAAATGGCTGAATCAGTGTGGAAACAGCAATATATAAAGCTGCAATAATACCATTTCCAACTAATGTTTTAATATTCATCATAAAAACTCCTTAGTTTTTTTACGTGGGATGGTTTCGAACCACGTGATTCGTTTTTACACAACAATTTCATATTGTACGCAATAGCTAACCATTCGTCAATAGATTACTACCTTTTTTCTTATAGACAACGTATAATAAGAACGATGAACTATTTAGGAGGTTTCACTTCATGATAGCAACAATTCAAAATGAAAAAGTAATCGTTTCCATCTCTGAAAAAGGTGCAGAACTACAAAGCATTCGTTTAAAAGAAGACAACACCGAATACTTATGGCAAGGAGACGCTAACTATTGGGGACGCCGCGCTCCCCTTTTATTCCCAATCGTCGGTAGATTAGTCGATCATACCTATTATGTAGACGGCACTGCTTACTCATTAACACAACACGGTTTCGCCCGCGATCTTCCCTTTTCTATAAAAGAACAGAGTGAAACAACTATTACTTATATCGTCACGAGCAATGCAGAAACGTTACAAAAATATCCCTATGAATTTGAATTATTCGTTTCTTATGAACTCGAGGGGCAAACTCTACACGTTACTTACAACGTACATAATCCATCTTCGCAAGAAATGTTCTTTTCCATTGGTGCTCACCCTGGATTCAATTGCCCACTTGTAGAAAGTACATCATTTACAGATTACTACCTTGCATTCCGTGGACCAGAATATTTAGAAACGAGCATTTTAGAAGGACCATTTCTTTCAAAGGAAAAACAGCTTATTGTAGATCATGCATCAGAATTACCGCTTACATATGATTTATTCAAAAATGATGCTCTTATTTTTGAAAATATGAATACAAATGAAATCGCAATTCGATCTCATAAGCATAATAAATTTGTGAAAGTAACATTTACAGGCTTCCCATTCGTCGGGGTATGGACACCCGGAAACAATGCTCCTTTCCTATGCATTGAACCTTGGTATGGAATTGCTGATGAAGTAAACAGAGCAAAAGATTTCAAAGAGAAAAAGGGAATTCAGTCTTTACAAGCGAATGAAACATTTACATGTCGTTATAGCATTACAATTGGATAGTACATATACAACTTTCTCCCCCGCTTTTCTCATAAATAAGGCGGGGGGATCCTTATGATTCATTAACGGAGGTATCTTATTTTGATTGAAGTATATATTGATGGCGCATCAAAAGGAAATCCTGGTCCTTCTGGTGCAGGCGTTTTTATTAAAGGGATTCAGCAACCGGTGCAATTATCTATCCCTCTTGGGAGCATGTCAAACCATGAAGCTGAGTACCATGCCTTACTTATCGCATTAAAATATTGTATAAAACATAATTATAGCATTGTATCATTTCGCACCGATTCTCAGCTTGTAGAACGTGCGATTGAAAAAGAATATGCAAAAAACAAAACATACGCTCCACTTTTACAAGAAGCATTAACATATATTGATAAGTTCGAGCTTTTCTTTATCAAGTGGGTTCCAAGCAGTCAAAATAAAGTTGCAGATGAGCTAGCAAGAAAAGCGATTTTACAAAATGAACGGAGGTCTTAATATGAAGAAAGAGTGGATTGCTCCTTTTGCTTTATTATTCGTCTCCTTTATTTGGGGAGCTACATTTGTCGTTGTTCAAAATGCAATGTCATTTGTGAATCCTTTTACATTTAACGCTATTCGTTTTTTATGTGCTGGCATCATTTTATTATTCATCCAAATTCTATTTTCAAAAAAGATTTCAAAGAAACAAATGTACTGTAGTAGTTTCGCTGGACTCATTGTAGGCTTTTTTCTGTTTGCTGGCTATCTTTTGCAAACATTTGGCTTGCTTTATACAACCTCTTCTAAAGCAGGATTTCTGACGGGGCTCAGCATTATTATGGTTCCGATTCTTTCATTCATTTTTTTAAAACAAAAGGCGTCGCCCTTTGTTTTAATCGGCATTCTCACTGCCACAATCGGCCTTTATTTATTAACTGCTGCTGATTCCTTTCAGCTTAATATCGGAGACATACTCGTTCTCGGCTGTGCGATTGCCTTTGCAGCCCATATTTTAATCAACGGCGTCTTTTCCAAAAAAATATCACCTTTATTATTAAGTACATCTCAAATCTTATCTGTCGGAGTCTTTTCGACTATTTGCGCCTTTTTATTTGAAGATTACGAAAAAATATTCTCTACTTCTTTATGGACGAACAGCGCTTTCTTATTTGCGCTACTTGCTACATCTTTATTTGCAACCTCTATTGCCTTTTTTATTCAAACAGCAGCCCAAAAACATACCTCTCCAACAAGGGTTGCGATTATTTTTGCAATGGAACCCGTCTTCGCTGCTTTAACAGGCGTCCTTGTTGCCGGTGAACAGCTATCTACTTCAGCCATCCTCGGCTGCCTTTGTATTTTTCTCGGTATGATTTTTGTGGAACTTCCTTCAAAAGCAAAAAAAGAAGCGCAGGCTGCGTGAAGTTAAGCTTGTAACTTCCGCATAAAAGCCTTTGCGCTTTTTTTATCGGTAATTTGTTCTTCTTTCAATCTTTCTAGCAGCGCCACAAAATAACTCCCATCAAACTCTAATTGATGTTTAATTGTCGCCTCAATCGCTGCGTTTACAATTGTATCCGATGCACCTGTATATCCTTGACCAAACCTAATAAACCCTTGTGCTTCTTCAGATAACTTGAATCCTTTTGCATATAAGAATGAAAGATAATCCTGCACTGTCTGCATGCTGTTCCCACCTAATTTAAAAATTGTCCCTTTCCTATCATACATGTTTTTATGCAAGATGAGAATGAATTTTCTTTGAAAATTTCTTTATTCGCACGCGTTTGGATTTTTCCTACATAAACAGGTTCTCCTATCCGAAGAACCTGTTTTCATCAAATTTATTTTTACACAAATAAAACCTTTCTTTGTGCCCCTTCTAAAATCCCTTCTTGCATTTGTTGTATGAATCGATAGACTTTGTCTCTTTGTAAAGTAGCTCGTTCTGCACCACCGTATTCACATAACAGCAGCATCAGCTCAAGTTTATCTTCTCTTTCCATCAAGGAATCTTGTTTCATATGCTCTACAAACGAGTTTGTACCTGTAACATATTCAATTTTTGTTTGTGAAAACACATTCATAACGCTTTTTTTCATATGGTACCGAACTGTACCTTCTTCCTTCATTTCTTTCACAATACTTTTAAATATATCATTTGTTATTTTCGTCTTTTCGGCAAAATAATGCATCCATTCTTTACACGTACGTCCTCGCTTCTGCTTCACATATTCCATAAGATGTTTTACATACCCACGATTACTAGTTTTTTCTTTGATGATTTCTAATTCTTCTTTATGGTTAAGCTGTAAATCCCCTTTGTTAAGTAACTCCATACATAATATACCAATCGTATATAGCGGTAGACTAAATGTATAACGACTATTAATATTGATTGGTTCCTCTACCAAAGAGATACTAATAAAATTTTTTGTCATTTCCCCCACTTCCTGCATCTATACTCCCCCTCTATACTAAAATTCCCAACCCTAATTGTGTTAATATATAATAAAGCGCTTTCTTTTATTATAAGTGTAATGTAACAATGGGAAAAGAATGCACTTTAAGGATAGAAAGTATCCTCTAGGATATGAAATGGAAGGTGAAAAACATGGGAAAAGACTTACGTGATGACGTATTACAAAAAATAAAGAGTAAAGAATTTCATTGCGCAAAAGAATTAACGTTATCTATTATAAGTGGCAAGTGGAAAATTGTTATTTTATATCGGCTAGGAATACATGGTCCAATGCGCTTTAGTGCTATTCAGCAACTTTTCCCAAAAATTACTCATAAAGTGTTAACCAAACAGTTACGTGAATTAGAAGATGATGGGGTCGTTACAAGAAAGGTCTATCCAGAAGTTCCACCTAAAGTTGAATATTCTTTAACAGAACTTGGTGAAAGCTTACAACCTATTTTACAAATGATGTATGACTGGGGAGAAAAAAGAATACAAGAATTAAAGCAGAAATCATAGTAAAATATTCTAACAAAAAAATGTCTGACCAAGCTCTACTTGATCAGACATTTTTTATAACATACTTATGAACATTTCAGGTCTGCCCCAATTCATTTGATTACAAACACTGCGCATCTTACTTTCATCAATTTCGTGCACACTTTCTTCTAATGAGCACGAAATGGGAACTTCACAATGAATTTCCGCTAATTGTAAGGATAGATTTAAATTCTCTAAATCATTTTCAATTTTTGTTCGCTGCGCTTTCGTCAACGATGAAATATTTTCTAATACCGCAGCTACTGTACCATATTCTTGAATTAATTTATAAGCCGTTTTTTCACCGATTCCTTTTACACCTGGATAATTATCACTTGTATCACCCATAAATGCTTTAGCGTGAACGATTTGCCAAGGCTCTACTCCTTTTTCTTCCATAATTTTTTCCGGGGTATAGTACTCATAATTTCCAACCCCTTTGCGAAGTAGCATGACTGTAACATTCGTATCAACAAGCTGCAATAAATCTGTATCGCCGGTTAATATATATACCTCTGCTTCACTGCAATACTTTTTCGCTAACGTTCCAATGCAGTCATCAGCTTCATACCCTTTCATACCGATGACAGGAATGGATAACTGTGCAGTCATTTCCTGAACTAAATCAAATTGCGGAATCAACTCTTCTGGAGGCGCTGCCCGATTTGCTTTATAATTTGAAAATGATTCTGTTCGGAATGTTGTACTGCCCATATCCCAGCACGTTACAATATGAGTGGGTTCAATCGTTTGCGCCGCCGTTAATAAATGTTTCATATAACCATGAATCCCATTTGTCGGAGTACCATCTTGTCGCTTCATAAATTGTCCGTATACACTTGTTGCATAAAAAGCACGAAATAATAATGCCATTCCATCAACTAACAATACTTTATTCATAATTCCTCTCCTACTAACAAAAAATAATAACCTCACGCTAACACGTAAGGTTATATCAAATAGATTACCATTCTACGTTTTTTCAACCCATTTATTATACAATGTTTTTTCATATTTAGCACCATTCGTAACTCAAGATGTTTGCATGCAACATGTATGAAGCAATCCAGGATACGTATTTTTACCTGTTGAAATAACAACTGCCTTCGCTGCACCACTTACCACTTTTGTTCCTTTAAAACATACATTTTCAAGTTGAAGTGGGTTGTAGTCTTTCATTCGTTTTAATGGAATAAAACGTTTGCGTTCGAGATAATAACAGCTTTCAAATTTCTCTACATTTGTTTCTTTTCCAGTTAACATAGATTCATCCACTAATAAATCATTTGCGTAAATAATGCGAACATCAGCTGGAACTGTATCACCTGCAGAAAGAAAAACGATATCTCCCGGAACAAGTTCTGTAACAGGAAGATTGATTCTTTTCGATTCTTGCTTCATCTCTCCTTCTACCCTAGAAACTGTAACTGTTTCCACATCACACTGCTCACGTTGTTTTGTCAAACTAGGAATCACTCCGCCTAGTTTCATGATTACATTTGTCAAAAGTGTACGTTTGGAAGAGAATTCATTTTTCCCGTACACATGGATACGCTTTTGTGCTTCTTTCATAGAAAGACCGTCTCTTGTTGTTTTAAAATAAACAAATACAGATTTCACGTCTCTTGTTGCGATTTCAATTAACAACTCTTTATTTTGTTGTAACAATATTTGTTCTTTCATTCCTTTTTTACTCTGTTTGTGAGAAGTGTTACCCACAAGTTTGTTTACATGTAACATATGCTCGTCTCCTCCTTTACAACATAGGAAGAAACGCTTTGTTTCTCAATTTACCCCACTTTAACAGTATCCCCTTTAAAGTGTTCCATATTTAGCTTACGATGCTCCAAAAGTGTCACCTTATGATTCCATATAGGGGGAGGAACAAGTCGTTTCCTACCTACATTATATATTTTTGCTTCCAAGTATATGGGTAACGGAACCGAGTCAGAGTTCGACATGCTCCTCACCTCCTCTTTCATTTTAATTACAATTCATACTATGAAAATTCTCATAGCACGTTAACAAAAAGACCTTTACTCAAAAACGAGTAAAGGCCATAACATACAGAAATAAACGATTTCTACTCCATATAGAAATCTACGAACCTCTCCCTCGCCGAGCTTTAGCACTGTATAGCATAGGTACATTACCAGCTACATTAAGAAAAACCTTAATTCGATCATTCCTGTTGACCCATTGGCGTCTCTCGACATTTTTGGGCAGTAGCATTTCTCTATACAGGAGCCTCACCTAACAGAGACTTTATTGCATTACATAGAAAATGTTACTCTGATTTAAAATAGATGTCAACACTTTCGGTTTAAAGTTTTTAAATTGCAACAAGTATTTCTTGGAAACTAGGAGCTTAATAGGTTAAACATCCAGCAATGACAATTCCGATGGACACGGATAAAAACATAAGGAAAAGGCCAACCGCCTGATTATCTTCTTCAATGCTTTGATTAATATTAAAACGAGGCGTTAACCATTCTGCTAAGTAGAACACAATGATTTGTGCCAATACACCAATTGCTCCCCATATAAGCATATCAAGCAATGAAACGGAATGAGCGGCCGTTGAATAAAGAACGATGGCGAGACCAAGAACTCTCCCTCCAAGCGCATAGCTCGCCGCTTTATTTCCTTTTGCCATAAGCGAAAATTCTTTCACTTTTGTCGTCACTTCCATAAGAAACAAACCGATGCATAAAAGACCTAACGAAACAACTAAATAAAGTAAAAAATTCGTCATGTATACTCCCCCTTTTTGATTCCTATAGGTAAATAATAAGATTCATTCCCTGTAATCTTTTCACCAGCACGTATCCCAATGCTACTTGGCTTCCCAGCAATTAAAAACGAACCAAATACATAGGACAAATCTTCTTTCCCTTTTGCAGTCTCAAGAGAAACAACTGGAAGTTCTATGTACTTTTGAAATACTGGTAGTTCTTTTTTATATGTTTGATATGTATTTTGCGTCATAATTTTCATGTCTTTATCACGAATTGTAACAGTGTCGCCTTCCCGGCCAAACGAAGGCTTTTGAACAAAGGCATCTTTTCCTAAAAATTCATCAGGCTCTAAGTATGTAGGAAGCATATATGTCTGAATCCACTCTTGTTCTTCCCTTGTATAAAAAGCCTCCTCCTCTGCTAACCCCCAAATTAAACTTTGAACGGATTTCGGCTGCATAAGAAAGGCCGAAATCGGATTAATAATCGAAAGCTTCCCTCTCTTCACAAGTTGCAATAACTCAATCCCAACAAAATCTCCAGTAATCGGGTCATGATCCTCAAGTAAGTCTTCAATTGGATACGTTTGCCGATATAAAACATCAATCGGAATACCGTCCGTATCAACTAAAGCTTCATCCGTAATTCTTAGCTCTGACATTGGTACGATTTTACTTTCCACTTGACATAATTCTCTCAAATATTGCGTTGTATTCCAATCTTCTATATGTTCATGATGAGCTGTAAATACTACATTTGGATTTGCAATTCCTTTCGCACTTTCCGTTACAGCTTTTGTTATCCCCGAAGAAAGAAGACGTTCTTGCTGCTTGTTTGGATCATAACAATCAAAGGCCTTACAAACTGCTCCATTTATTTGAAAACATTCCATAATAAAGGTCGGCGTATCGCTATTAAACTCCAGCATTTTTATTCCACCATCTGTCACAGCGAAATCAAAACGCGAAATAACAGATTCAGGAAACAAAGACCTCATTCTAATATAAGGTAGACTGGAAAGTGGAAATCCAAGTTCAAGAAGCTGTACGTCAGATAACGTGCGAAGAAGTCTAGCAGTCTTAAAAAATATTTTTCCCATTCGCTCTGTCGCAAGTTGTAAATTCCGAACCGTTTCTTCCGTTATTTCAAAAAGATAAAACAAGCTATATTCCCCACCATATAAATCAGACCAAAAATGAGGGAATTTGGAATAAAATCGTTTTCTTTCCTTTCTATATAAGGACATTATTCACCCTCCAAATCCACCTTTTGTACCGCTACCAATCCCTCCTTTAAATTTGGAAGAAGCTTGATACGACTTAAACTCCGATGATTTTGTAAGAGTATCCTTATTACGATAATATTTCCCGCCATAATAATAAGCTCCACCATGGCTCGAGTAACCATCATTACATCGCCAAACCCCCATCTCATCATCCCACTTCCACTTCGAACAACTTTTATCCTTTGGTTTTGGTGGAAGATCTTGTGTACAACCTGATACAGTAGTTGCCATTAAAGAAGTAATTACACTTGATACTAACAATTTTGTTTTTGTCACCTTCCCACTCCCCTTTATAAATTATATTTTTATTATAAAAGAATTCGTGATAAAGTAGAAGAAAAAGGAAGAGGGATGGAAATTGCGGTTAGAATATCGACTGAATAGTGAAGAGGAACAATATCCTGCCTTATGGAACTATACAAATATTCCTGTTTCGGAAGTCATCGCTAGAATGACCTGTGAGTATTTCGTGAAAGAAGGGGATACGTATGTTGTAACAGCAACCGCGATGGATCATGATGAAACAGCGGTCTTATACGTACAAAAAGAAGATTTTCTTAATGATCCCTTAGATCATACATATTCTCATATCGGTTTTGAAATTAGAGAGCTACAAGGGACGGACTCTATTTTACTTGAAAGTAAAGAGGTTTGGAATCATGAGGATATTTTATCGATTCTCCATTCCGATATCATCTATATACAAAAAGATGAACAATTTATAGAATTTACATTAGACTCAAGAGAAATTGATGAAGACCGAAAATGCTATGTGTATTATGGAACTTTTAATAACGAACATCGATAAGCTTTCCAATTACCATAATAAAAACCTTACGCCTCAAACGTAAGGTTTTTTATATAGTCCCACATCTGCCGTTCTCTCTAGATGTCCATAAACCTGCTCTCACAGGTGGATGTCCTCACAAACGCTTCCAGTTTCCTTCTTAAAAAGACGGCCTACTGTTTACATTTAAATATTGAACTTCCTTATTATACTCATTGGTTTAAGACATACATAAGCTACGTACACCGTAGGAATTTTATATGATATGAGTTGAAATAAAACCCCCGCACGTGCCGTTCCTCCTAAATGTCCAAAAACCCGCTACTCGCAGGTGGATGCCCTCACAGTTACCATACATCTTCCTCCACAAGGAAGGCTTGATTATAATAACTAAATGTTGAGCTTCCTTATTACTAACATCGGTTTTAGACATAAATGAGTTACGCACACCGCAGGATGTGTTATTTACTTGTCGTTATCTTACCACATTACAAACAATGTGTAAAATATAATATTTATACAACAACTTCTTACTGTGACCTTATTTTAATACAAAATATTTTCGTATGCAAGAGTTTACTACTGTTCTTTTTCAATTTCGTTTTCTGGATAAGAAATCCAATCGCTCCAACTTCCGGCATATAATTTTACATTCTGAAAACCAGCTGTTTGTAACGCTAATATATTCGGACAAGCCGTTACGCCAGAGCCACAATACACGATGATTTCTTTCTCTTTATCGAGATGATGGAAGCGCTCTTCTTGTTCTTTTTGTTCTTTGAACTTACCTTCTTCTGTGATTCCTTCTTTCCAAAAATAGTTTTGTGCTGTTGGAATATGTCCAGCCTGAGAATCCACTTGCTCTTCTATACCAGCATACCGTTTTGGCTCTCGCGAATCAATTAATGTCATATCGACATTGGTACGAATACTTTCTCTCACCTCTTCCATCGTTATAAGCATATTTTCTTGTACGTTTGGAATGAACTCTTTCCGCTTCACTTCAGTACATTCAGATTCTGTTGGTAAATTCCGTTCTTTCCATACATGAAATCCTCCATTTAACACATATACTTTCTTATGCCCTGCATACGTTAACAGCCACCATAAACGTGAAGCCATCGCACCGCTTTGACTATCATATGCAACAACTGTCGTATTTTCATCAATGCCAGCTTGCGAAAGCTTTTCGGCAAACTCTTTCATATTAGGAAGCGGATGGCGCCCACCGTGCTTCGTTACAGGGCTCGATAAATCACGATTCAAATCAAAATATAATGCGTAAGGGATATGCTCTTGTTCATACTGCTGCCGGCCCCAATTTGGATTTGCTAAATCAAAACGGCAATCAATCACTCGAACATGTTCATCTTCTATATGATTACGTAACCATTCAACCGTGACAATCATGCTTAACGACCTTCTTTCTCTGGCAAGCGCTTTACATACTCCATAACCATATTCGCTGTTACAATCTTACGCTGTGGTACGATACCTCGTTTAGCCAGTTCATTCATTTGTTTTGTGATCCTATTAATTGCATCTACCGAAAACTGCTTTCCACTTGACGCAAGTGCTACTACAGCATCAATTGCTGCTTCACGCTGCGCTTCTAATTGTAAAAAGGTCTTCACAATTTCATTTTGCTTACGAGAATGTGCTGTAATTGCTGTATGTACTTCCATCTTCACTACCCCCTAGATTTAATAAAGTGAAACTTTAATCAGTGGGAGTTTTCTTCATCCCCCGCTGATTATGAGCCCTCACCAATCGAGCTGTTACGGGCAGCCCTATTCCCATCTATCTTCCTTGCTTCTTTCTGAATCTTGAGGCGGGAGTCTTACTGCCCTAAAATAGCGGGATAAACCACTACTTAAAGCGTCATTGTAAGCCGAATCATATCACGACATACAATTTCATTTTCAATAATCTCCTCTTCATAATGCTTTGAAAAGTAATCAAAATCAATCGAAACAATGCGGAAACCACATTTTTGATATAAAGCAAGCTGCGAAACGCTAGAATTTCCTGTCCCTATTTCAAGTGTATGCATATGATATTCTTTCGCTGTTTGAATAGCGTGGCATAACAATTGTTTACCAATTCCTCTCCCTTGTAGCTCATCTACAACAGCAAGGTTCATGATTTCCATTGTATATGGCCTTGTTTCCAGTAATACATATACACCTATTACGTTTTCTTCATCTTTTGCAACATAAATGCGACCACGTTTTACATATGAATCAATTTGTTGCTCACTCGGATCAGCAAGCAATAATAATGGCCGAGGAGCATTTTCCTTTTGTATGCGTTCAATTACAATCGCTATAAAAATTCTCTCCTTTCTCTTGTTCTAAACCCTCCTTGTCTACCATAAGTAATACAAAGGAGGGATTCACCATGGACAACAATGAGAAAAAGTGCAACGTCATCTCAATTGATGCAAAGAAAAAGAAAAGTGAAACTTATTCCTATCCAAAATTAGTTATCGAAGGGAAAACATATGAATTTTCTTCATTCGTCTTATGCGGTGAAACACCGGATGGTAGACGTTTAGTATTAACTCA
Source organism: Bacillus cytotoxicus NVH 391-98 (assembly GCF_000017425.1). Taxonomy (GTDB): domain Bacteria; phylum Bacillota; class Bacilli; order Bacillales; family Bacillaceae_G; genus Bacillus_A; species Bacillus_A cytotoxicus. The sequence continues at coordinate 1,417,281 of NC_009674.1, read as the reverse complement.
TATGATTTCCACAGACGAGTTTGCCGGATTTGTAAAATCACTCGATACTGTTCTACAGAAGAAAATTGAGCGAATCTTTTTTTCATAAAGATTATAAAATATGAATCTCTTTCTCAATCGCTATCAATTGTTCTTGTAATTGTTCCTTACTTGTTTCATATAGTGACACATCAATTGTTTCTGCTAAAGCAAATAATAGACTTGCGTAATACTGCTTCACATCTTCCTGCATAACATTTTGGGATAAGTTCCATTTCCTTTCCCATTCCTGTTTATAATGATCAACAAATAATTTTTCTTCATCCGCTACATATTGAGATACGAAAGGCTCAAGCGCTTCTTTCGTATCGCTTTGCATAGCTGCTTTATCATTTTTTTCAAAAAAGCTTTTCTCATTTTTAAAATGAGATAACGCCTTTTTAAAATGTTTCATTTCAATAGATGGAAATGGTTCTTGATGTGCTATCACTTGATATTCATACTCTGCTACTTCGCTCATTGAAATGAATTCATTTTCTTTTTGGCATGTCATTACAATCTCATCTCTTGCCCGCCCTATCGCTTCATCAATCCATTTCTCAAGACGTAGTGATGTTGCTCGCATTTCTTGTAATACATCATGTTGGATAAACGCAACTAATTCCATAAGACATTCTTGTAATTTCACCTTCACACTTCCATCTGTTCGAAGTGCTGCAGGATTAATAAATTCCGTAAACACATCGTTATAACGTAAAAATAAGCGTTGCTGTACATAATATAACAGCTCTTTTACTTCATTCTTCATTGCTTGTTCTTCTGCCAAAACACTATATGATGAAATCATATGAAGTAGCCGTGCTCGCTCTGCTTCATATTTTTTTATTTGCTTCTCTTTTTCATTATTCCCTTGTTTTGCTCCCTGTATCATATTTGTTAGCAGCTGATCTGCACTTTGCAGTGCTCTGTATAAAGAATGTATCGATACAAGCATAAGATCGTGCATCATAAATGATGTAAATGACTCTTCAAATTTAGAAATTCCCGAATCTTGTAAAACACCATACTGTTCTTTCGCAATAACGTCACCTTGTTTTTCTTTTAATGCACATAAGCTGGAAATCGCAAAGAGACGCGGATTACGAATACCATATTGTAAGAGTTGCTCTGCAATATAACCTTTTACCATTTCAAGCTCTTCTTCAGATTGTGCTAAATCTGCAGCATTGATTAAAAAGAACATTTTATCAAGGGCAAATGTATCTTTGACGCGACCAAGCTGAATGAGAAACTCCCGATCTGCTCTTGAGAACACATGATTATAGTATGTTACAAATAAAATCGCATCTGCATTTTTAATATATTGGAATGCCACATCTGTATGGCGAGCATTAATTGAATCTGCTCCTGGCGTATCAACTAAAGCCACCCCTTGTCTTGTTAACGCACAGTCGTAATAAAGCTCCATATATTCCACAAAACATGACTTTTCTTCATTCGCGACATAATCAGCAAATTCAGCTACTGTTACTTGCACTTGCTCTCCTAACTGATTGAAAACCGCCCTATATCCTCTTTGTACTGCCCGCAAGAAACTAAATGTTGTTTTCTGCTTTCCACTTGGTGATGGATACTGAATAATTGTCTCTATTTGTGACAGCGCTTCTTCCAAAGTAGATATTTCATAATGAAACAGTTTATAAACAGCTTTCATATCTTCTAATAATGCCTGTTTTGATTTAAACTGAACAACTACCGTACCATGAGGTTTCTCCTTTGTAACCGGTAAAATTTGATTAATCGTCGCCGTTGTTGGATTTGGTGATACCGGAAGTACGTTTTCGCCAAGCAACGCATTGGCAAATGAAGATTTCCCTGCACTAAATGCTCCAAAAAGGGCAACGGTAAACTGCTTTGTTTCCACACGCTTTCTTTTTTCAAGCACCTCTTGATATAAATGCTGCAAAGTAGGAAGTGACTCTATTATCTTTTCTGCATCTTTTACCCGCTCTAATATGCGAGGAATATTTAATTTTGCTTCGCTCTTTCTTTCTTCCTCAGTATAAGAAAGTCTTTCCGTTTTCACTTCTTGTTCTTGTAATGTGAACTTCTCATTTACAACTAACTTCTTCCCTTGCAATATTTCTTCTATTTGTAACCCATCTGGCACAGGGATGCGCTCTCTCCAAATGTCCTGTAAGTAGTTCTCGTATTTATCATATGCTGCCGCATATTGTAATTTCGTTTCTTTTGCAGTTTGTAATACGGTATATTGCTCCAGTTCTTCATCAAGATGAACCATTTCTTCTTTGATCTTTTCTTTCAATATACTCGTACTGCTCTCTAAAATTTGCCGCGCTTTCGCAAAATATCTTTTCTTAAGCTCATTTGCGACATCTTCTGTATAAAGAAGTAAATAATCCCCTGTAAAACCAGCTCCTTGCTTAATCGTTTCTGCTAACAATGCAGGAGAAAAATCAATTTCCAATTCATATACGGATTTCCCTGTATTTTCTGTAAATAACCCCTTTTCTTTTAAGAAAGAGACGATAAATTCTTTCACGTGAAAATCAATTTGTGTTTCCACAGTCTTTTTCAGAGCAGAATAAAATGCTTCCAATCGCCTTTGTTTCTCTTGCTCTGTTTTTCCTTTTGCAAATAGGAAACCCACTTTAAATTTCGTTAACTTTGTTTCTAAATATTGATTTGCTAATTCTCTCATTTCAAACGGCATTAAATACGCATTATCCAATATTCCTTGTAAGCCTTTTATAAATTCATTTCTTACATCGGATTCTTTATGAATTGCGCGCTGTTTCTTTTCAAGAAGCATTTCCTTCTTTTCTTTCACTTCTGAAAGAGATAACGGCGAAGCTAATTCTTTTTCAAAAGGTTGAAGTTGCTTTTCATTTTCAGCAAGAATAGCAGAAAGGTACTCTTGTAATAAATATTCTGTTTCTCTTTCCATCCCTTGTTTCACATGTTGGTCGCGCTCTTTCATAATAGAAAATAGTAAACGCTCTAAACTTTGAATTTCATTATGCGGATGGTTCATCATTCGCAATGAAGTGTAAAAGATACCATCTACTTGAATATCCCAATTTAAAAATGATTGTTTCACGCTTTGCTTATACTCTGCAAATGACAATTCATTTTCTTTATGCTTATCAATTTGATTCACAACAAGATACACCGTTTTGTTGCGCTGCTTTAGCTCTTTCACAAATTGTAAGTTCACTTCAGACTGCACATGATTATAATCCATCATATAAAAAATAACATCCGCAAGATGCAGTGTAGATTCGGTCGCTAGTTGATGCGCATCATCTGTTGAATCAATTCCAGGAGTATCAACAAGCATAACACCATCAGGAATCGGTGCATCATTTCGGTAAATATGTACACCGATAATTTCATCCCCATTTTTACAGAGCTGTTTTAACTCTTCTGCTGAATATACACCACTATATTCATAATGCTCCCCTGATTTTAATGTAACAATAACTCGATCCAGTCCCTTTTCAATTTTAACGACATTTGCGCTAGTTGGAATTGGACTTGTTGGCAATAACTGTGCTTTGTACAAGTAATTCATCATCGTCGATTTTCCAGCAGAAAAATGCCCACAAAAAGCAATCATCAACTGCTCTTCTTTATATTTTTGAATTACTTCAAACAACTTCAAGCTATTTTCTGTATCCCCATGCTTTTGCCATTCTTCATAAAAACAAACAAGTTTTTTCATACTGTTTGTCTGTACTATGTTTGTCATCCCCTTGTTCCCCTTTATTCCAAGATGTATATACCTTATTATCATACTAAATTTTCAGCATATTCTCATTAAAAATAAAAAAATCCCTTTCATTCTTTTTATAGGATGAAAGGGATTTTATGTTAACTTTTTCATTTTGTTGCTCCGACTCCATTTAACACATACTTTGTTATGCCAATATACATAGCAACTGTGCCTGCAACAAATGCATATATCATTTCGCACACCAACCTTTTTTGATAATGATTATCACTTTTGAATACATTTTATCATTAAAGAGAATCATTATCAATACATTTCTAAAAAAGAAAGCCCCTTTCTTCCAAGGGGCTTTGACCACCTGTTTTAAAGGAGTGAAAAAATTTGTTGTGCATCTTTATTATATCTCATCAAGCGCATCTTAATAGCTTCAATAATTGGAAATTCCCGCTATGCCCTTTCCTGTCTATTTTGTATAATAAAAGGGATTTACTTGATAAGGAGGAGAATAATGGAACAAAATCTTTCGCAAGGTGAGAGGATTCATTCTATCGATATCATAAGAGGAATCGCTGTACTTGGTATTTTTCTTGTGAACTGGCCCGTTATTGCTGGTGTTGATTCTCGTGACATTACAGGAAGTTATGAAGGAATAGACAGCTATATTCGCCTATTTTATGACATGTTTATTCAAACAAAATTTTATACTATTTTTTCATTTTTATTCGGATTAGGCTTTTTCATTTTTATGCAGCGCGCTGAAGCGAAAACAGATCATCCAAAAACATTATTCGTTCGTCGACTTCTCATTTTATTATTATTCGGCTTCTTGCATTACGTCCTTTTATGGGATGGTGATATTTTACATAGTTATGCAATTGCGGGGTTTTTCTTATTATTATTTTACAAAAGACAACCACATACCATTTTAGTATGTTCATTGATTCTATTAGGTCTTTTCCAACTGTTTATGTTATTAGCTAGCATCATGATTGCTTTTATACCAATAGAAGAACTAGCGTCTTCTCTACCCATTATGCCATTAGAAAATTGGAGCATACAAGTGCAAGATCGCTTTCATGCCTTTTATTCTGAATCCATTGGTTTAAACATTTCAATGCTTCCCGAAACAGTTGGTTTATTCTTACTCGGCTTATACGCTGGCAAAAAAGACATTTTCCGCCAAGCAAAAGAATTAGATTCCAAACTAAAAAAGTGGCAAATCATTATGTTTATCTTAACACTTCCGATGTGGTTCTTTATGATTCGTTACTTTGTAACAAAACAGCCTTATGAACCAATCTACATGAGTGGTTTTACAATGTTTAGTGGGAAAACCTTATTTATTTTTTATATCCTCACACTTATGCGTTTATTACAAAAGGAACAATGGCAAAAATTATTACAGCCTTTCCAATATGTAGGACGAATGGCACTAACAAGCTACATTTCACACACAGCAATTACATTGATTGTGTTCGGTCTATTTTTCAAAAATGATTTGCCGGTTCCATTATGGATAGGCCCGCTATTTTGTATTAGTTTTTATGCACTACAAATCTTTATTAGCCGCTGGTGGCTCTCTCACTATCAGTATGGCCCACTTGAATACATTTGGCGCCTTGGTACGTATGGAAAAATGATGCCTTTAAAAAACAAAAGCAAGGTCTCTTCATGAGAACCTTGCTTTTGTTGATTTACATTTCTGTGACAGCACTTTTCATTGAAACTTGCTCTTCTTTTGTTTTCGCTCTGCGCTCCGGAATCATATGAAATACAATATTTAAAATAACCGCTGAAGCACTTCCAAGTACAATACCATTGTCTGTTAAAATACGAATACTTTCTGGAAATTGTGAGAATAACGTTGGAACGACTGTTACGCCAAGGCCAATTCCAACAGAACATGCCACGATAAGTAAGTTTTCTTGTTTTCCAAAATCAACATTGCTTAACATTTTAATTCCATATGCCATCACCATCCCAAACATTGCGAGCATTGCACCGCCAAGCACTGGCTTTGGAATAATCGTTGTAATGGCTGCAATTTTAGGGATAAATCCGAGCACAATTAACATACCACCACATACATAAATGATGATGCGATTTCGCACACCTGTTAATTGCACAAGACCGACGTTTTGTGAGTAAGTCGTATACGGAAAGGCATTAAAGATTCCACCTAAAATCATCGCCAATCCTTCAGCACGATACCCTTTTGTTAAATCTTTTTCGCCAATCTTTTTATTACATATATCAGATAAAGCAAAATATACCCCAGTTGCTTCCACTATCCCTACGCAAGCAACGAGAATCATCGTAATCATTGGAGTGAATGCAAATGTAGGTGTTCCGAAATAAAAAGGCTGTATTCCATGAAACCAATCCGCTTCCCAAACAGCCTGCAGGCTTACTTTCCCCATTAAAGCTGCCATAATCGTTCCAAATAAAAGACCAAGTAAAATAGAAATGGAACGAATAAATCCATCAAAGAAACGATACATAATAACGATAAATAGTAGCACACCAAATGCTAACGCTAAATTTTCCAAACTTCCAAAGTCTTTACTCCCTGCACCACCAGCCATATCATTAATGGCTGCTGGAACTAACGTAACCCCAATTACCGTAACAACAGAACCTGTTACAACAGGTGGAAATAACTTTACTAGTTTGCCAAATAGTTTCGCAAAAATAACAACGAACAATCCAGCAGCAATAATTGCTCCATATATAGAAGAAACACCATACTGCTTACCGATTGCAATCATCGGTCCAACCGCTGTAAATGTACATCCAAGTACAACCGGGAGACCAATTCCAAAAAAACGATTTGATAATGCTTGTAAGATTGTAGCAACGCCGCACATTAATAAGTCAATAGAAACTAAATAAGTTAATTCTTTCTGACTTAGTCCAAGTCCTCCGCCAACAATAAGTGGAACAATAATAGCCCCAGCGTACATCGCAAGCATATGTTGCATACCGAGAGAAGCAATTTTAAATGGATGTTGCTTCATTGCTATCTCACCTCCGCAGTTTCATGTTGAACAAAGGTAACCGTACCATCTTCAAGCGATGCAATTTCTGCCAATGATTCTACGCGAACGCCTCTCTCACGCAGTTTCTTCCCTCCATCTTGAAATGCTTTTTCAATTACGATCCCAATTCCCGAAACGCTCGCTCCAGCTTGCTCTACTAAGCTCATGAGCCCTAAAGCCGCTTGCCCATTTGCTAAAAAGTCATCAATAATTAACACTCGATCGTCTTCATGAATATGTTTTTTAGATAGTGAGATCTCATTTGTTTCTTGTTTTGTAAATGAATATACGTTTGCAACATACATATTCTCTTGTAACGTTAACGATTTACGCTTTCTTGCAAAGATTACTTTTACCCCAAGTTCTAAAGCCGCCATAACCGCTGGTGCAATCCCAGAAGATTCAATCGTCACGATTTTTGTAATTTTCTCTTCTTGAAAACGTTTTGCAAACTCTTTTCCGATTTCTTGCATAAGTACTGGATCAATTTGATGATTTAAAAATGCATCTACCTTCAATACATCACCAGATAAAACTTTTCCTTCACTTAAAATCTTTTCTTGTAATACTTTCATATTTGTTCCTCCTCTTATGCAAATAAAAAACCCCAAAAGCAGCCACCACTCGTTACAAGTGAGAGACGCGCTTTTGGAGCTTCGCGAAAAAAAGAATACGAAACAAGCAAATCTATTCGTCCTCACTCATAGTCGAAGTATTTACGGTACTTCGGTAGAAACTTGCAGGCCTTATTCCTGCGATTATATGAGTGTAGCTAACTTATTTATTTATAGATGGATTATAACGCACTTTTTTTACTTTGAAAAGCATTTCTAAGAAAAACACGTACAAATATTATCGAAATATCTTTTTTGTTCGACTTTTAAAACCCTTTCACCTCCCTCTATATTTATAAAAAATTCTTTTTGAGTCACACATATTTATTTCTTGTAACATAAAGGGAAACTTTAATCAGTGGGGGGTTCTTCATCCCCCGCTGATTATGAGCCTTCACCAATCGAGCTGTTACGGGTAGCCCTCCTCCCACCTATCTTCCTTGCTTCTCTCTGAATCTTGAGATGGGAGCCTTACTGCCCTCAAATAGCGGGATAAACACAAAATCATGGTATATCAGTGATTCGGCACATCGCCACTACGAATAAATAGAAACAAAGACCCAAATTTGTAAAAAGAGACCACCTAAAAGGAGACCACTTTATAATAAAAAGGAGGCTGTCACCTACTCTATACAGGTGATAGTCTCCTTTTCACTCTCAATATTTTGATAAAATACTTGTTATGTTTTCAAAGCAGTCCCTTTAGGTTCTTCATTTTTTTAGTTCATAAATCTCTTTATATTTTGTTTCTAAATAGTCCGCTAAATAATTCGCATTTAGCCCCTCACCAGTTACATCCTCTAATATTTGTAATGGTTTTTTCATTTTACCATATTGGTGAATATTTTTTGTCAGCCATTCGCGAATTGGTGTGATATTCCCTTCTTCTAATAATGCATCGAAGTTCGGAATATCTTCTAACATCTTATGTTTAAATTGTGCGGCGTACATGTAACCAAGTGCATAAGATGGGAAATAGCCAAACGATCCATCTGCCCAATGGATATCTTGCAATACTCCTTGTACATCTGTTTCTGGACGAATGCCTAAATAACTCTCCATTTTATCATTCCATGCTTTTGGTAAATCTTTTACTTCCAACGTTCCGTCAAATAATTCTTTTTCTAACTCATAGCGAACCATAATATGTAATGGATACGTTAATTCATCTGCCTCAATGCGGATAAAGGAAGGCTTTGATTCATTGATTGCATCATAAAATTCATCTACTGACACATTTTCAAATTGTCCCTCACTAAATTGCTTCAATAATTCATAATTGTTCTTCCAGAAAGATTTATGACGCCCAATAAAGTTTTCAAAAAATAGCGATTGTGATTCATGAATCCCCATTGAAGTACCACTGCAAAGCGGTGTTCCTTCTAAATCCTCGGAAATATTTTGTTCATATACAGCATGCCCACATTCATGAATTGTTCCAAACACAGCCGTTCGGAAGTCATTCTCATCATAACGAGTCGTAATGCGAACATCGCCTCTATTTAATGTAATTTCAAATGGATGAATCGTTTCATCTAAACGCCCAGCTTCAAAGTTATAATTTAATTGTTTTAATACTTCTAAAGTAAAATTCTTTTGTTGCTCCTTTGGAAAATGCTTAAATAATACATCTGTTTTTAATGTTTTATGAGACGCTGAAATGTCTTTCACAAGCGGTACAATTCGCTCACGTAATTGTCCAAATACATGGTCTAATATTTCTACTGTTACACCCGGTTCATACATATCTAACAACGTATTATATTTATACGTATCATAACCCCAATATGTAATAAATTTCTTCTTATATGCAACAATTTTTTCTAAATATGGTCTGAACATTTCAAAATCAGACTTTTCACGTGCTTCCCCCCAAACACTTTCTGATTTTGCTTGTAATTTTACAAACTCTTCATACTCAGCTTGTGGAATTTTTTTATTTTGGTCATACTTTTTGCGACACTCTTCTACAATTTTTTTCGTTGTTTCGGAAATTGTATTCTCTGCAATTCGTTGTTCTAATACTGTTAAATATCTCTCCATCTCATCAGAAGTTGATAAAGAAAAGACTTCTGACGAAAGCATTCCGATGACTTCAGAGCGCTGATCTACCCCTTGTTTTGGAGCACCTGTACGCAAGTCCCAAAATATTAAATTAAGTGCTTCGCCATAATTATTTATCTTTTTCACATATGCTAAAAATTCTTTTTCTAATTCATGTGTAGCGATTTTCATATCTCATTCCCTCCTTTTTCTATCTCCCCTTTATTTCGACATAAATAGATAAATTCCTTTTCTCCCTATAGAAAAAAGCTTGGCATTGACCAAGCTTTTTTCGTTAGATCATTATTCCTTCTACTGGCAGTACTTTCTTTACAGCTTCGACAACCTTTTCATTCTCATTTTCAGACAAGAATAACGAAATCGCTCCTTTGTCCTCACTTGTACGAATTAAGCGTCCAATTCCTTGACGAAGTCGTAAAATCATATATGGTACATCTACGTTCCAAAATGAATCATTTACATGTTTTCGTTTCGCTTCAAACACAGGGTCATTTGGAGGGAATGGAAGCGACCAAATAATGACATGTGATAATGATGAACCAGGAATATCTAACCCTTCCCATAAATGAACAGCACAAAGGACAGTCTCTTCTTCATTTTGGAAACGTGAAACGAGCTGACTAATTTCTTGATCTCCCTCATATAAGAACGGAATAGACATTTGTTCTTTGCTTACGTATTCTTTAAGGACAGCAAGCTCCTCAGTTGTTCGGAACAATACAAGTGTACGTCCATTGGTTTTTTGAATATTTTCAAGTATATATTGACACTTTCTTTCCCATGCATTTTCTTCATTATAGGATGGTAAATACACTTTCATTTGTTCTTCATAATCAAATGGAGAAGCAACCGAGAACGATAGATAATCTTTTATGCCGAGACTATTTGCGGTAAATGCAAATGAACCATTTTCAGATAATGTAGCAGAAGAGAAAATATACGGGATTTTTTTAGAGAATACTTTCTCTTGTAATACTTCTTCTACTGCACGTGGCATAATAACTAATGTAAATGTTCCATCCCCTTCTTCTCCCCACGTAATCGCATTTTTTTCATGCATGAAAAGACGAAGTGAATGTTCCAGTACATCTAAATGCTCGTCAACAATATTTAAATCATATGTGTTGACTGTATACATTTCACTTTCAAATACCAATGCATCGCCGACTTCAGCAATTTTGGCATATAATCGTTTTGCTTCTGTAGTCACTTTTTCTGTTACCGTAATTTCCAAACGATCTGACCCTGGAATTTCTTGTTTATTCTCTTGTAAAACATCAAAGAAACGTTCTGTCTGCCAAATTGTTTCTTCTATTAAATGAGCAAATTCTTCACGAATATCATTTTGCAACAATCTTGTTAATAATTGTTCCATCATCGTTTGCTTTAATCGATACGTTAGTGCTTTTTGCGCTGCATATTCAACCAAATGTCCTTCATCAAAAACGACACAGCTACTTTCTGGTAGAAGCGGCATCTGTCCTTCACGCTTACGAGCATCATATGTCCAAATGTGGTCCATATAGAAATCTTGAGAACAAATAATTAAATCTGCTGCTTTACGGTAATGTTCACGAGAAAGCGTTTGACCGCAGCGATGGCGAGATTCACATGTGAAACAATCTTGGAAATAATCCCAAGATACTTTTGACCACTCTTCATCATTTAATAGCGGAAACTCTTTACGATCTCCATATGGTGTAAAATTTTGCATTGTTCCGTGATCAAATACAAATTGCGGCAATTCATAATATAAATCTTCAATTACTTCTGGAGCTCGTCCACTCATTACATCTTCTAGTTTACGTAAACATAAATAATTATCCATTGATTTTGCAAGTCTAACATCAACAGATAACCCTAACGCTTCTGATAACTTCGCGATGTCCCCTTCTTCTTTTACAAGCTGTTCAATTAGCGTTTCATCTGCACAAGCGATAATAGCCGGCTTTCCTGTATAACGTGCATAACAAATTGCATATAAAAGATATACAATTGTTTTCCCTGTTCCAACACCAGCCTCAGCAAACATAACCTTCTTCTCTTGAAACGCTCGTTCTAATTGAAACGCCATAAAAATTTGTTCATCGCGCTCTTCAAAACCTTTTTCTGGGAGGATATCGTAAAATACATCTCCAATCCACTCATTCAACTTATCATAAAAATTATCTTGTTTCCCTACTTCAAATGGTAATCTCTTCTTAGTAAACATGCTTAGCCTCCAACCAAAAAGTTTTTCTATAAAAAGATATAGCAACTGCTACTTATAAATAGCAGTTGCTTTCCCCTGTTGTAATACATAGAAATGCGTGAAAAAAGTTTTCCTTTATGTAAAGGAAAACTTTTTTTACTCTATTAATGACTTTAAATAACGCTTATCAATTAATGTTTCATATGATAACGCAGATAAATATTCTTCCTGTGCCTTTTGAATTTCATCTGCTGCTACACTTTGAAAATCAAGTTCTTTGCCGAGTTCATCATACGTACGATGAATCGCTTTTTGAATCATTGACAACTGGAACCCATCCATATCGATTCCTCCTTTTGCACATTACATAGTAGCCAGTATATGCGCAAAAAAGAGGTTTTATACTACGAATTACGAGGCGGACGTTTTCCAAAGTATTGGTAGTAATCTGTCACCACAATATACTCATAAACATAGTAATTTAAAGGTTTCCTCTAATTTCTTTTTTCCGAATCATTTGTTACTACTTCCATAATAATATGTCTAGAAAAAAAATACAATGGATTTATGTATTAGACACATCATTGTATCTTAACATACTTCATCGGTATCTACAATAATTAAAATTCCTAATATCCTACTAACGCGTTCATAAATAAAAATAGGGAATTTAACTCTCTTTCTTTTTTCGACTTTCTTTTAGGCATTCATAATTTTTCTCTATTAGTAAAGTCAGAAGTTCAAGCGTTTCAGGATTTTGTTCAACCATTTCTTTTAATCCAGAAAAATAAGCAATAAAATCTTCTCCAACTGCTTTATGTGTAGTCCCCCTCAACTTCCCTTCTGTAACTTTCATAAACATAAAATACTCGCTAGCAATTTCAAACATAGTTTCTGCAATTTCTTTAGTAATAACTTCGGATGGCTTCTTGAAATCATTACCTTGAAACCCGCTATATAGACTATTATTTTTTAAATTGTTTAATGTTTTCTCAAACGCTTTAACCCCTTGACTCTCAGGTATACCAACAATCTTTTCTAACCCTTTCACATTTACAGTGGGCATCATCATAAACAATCTAATTTTAGGGTTGTGATTCACCAAACGTTTATGCAAATCCTTCCAATTATAATTTTTATCCATTGCACTTTCAGTCAACGCCCTACCAAACATCGGAATTTTAGATAATTCTTCACACATTAAATGAGAAAGAGTATAAGCACGTGCATATCTTTTATTTTCTAATAATAACTTTGCATCCTCTATTAATTCACTTGCATTTTCAATAACTTTTAAACTCATATTTTCTACTTCATCTACGGTTAACTTTTTAGCCATTTTTATCCCCCAACTCTTACTGTGTACTTAACAAGAATAATAAAAACTGCTCTTTTATCATCAACAAATCATTTATTACTTTTGGATAAACTCTTCCATCCTAGATACCGAATAAAAACCATTATCTTCATCGTCTAAAGGAAGAACTTTTTTAATTGCAACAATGTCCTTTAACATCTCTGACATTATTTTTTTTACTTCACCTGCATTACCGTTCCCTTGATGGAATTTAACTGATTCAGTTATAAATATTTTTGAGTTACTCAATAAATTTTTAATGTTCGTCTCAACACTTTCAAATTCTTCTGGTAAATACTTCACGCTAAGTTCAACATTATAGATACTTTTCTCTAATCCCCTCAATTTTTCTTTTAACTCTTTATCTGTTGTTGCTTTGTTACTTATCTTATCTGCAACATCATCCACATAAGAAATTAAAGTATTAACTTGCCCAGGTAATATCTTTAAAACCGATTCACTGGCTTCCTTTTTCTTTTCTTCTGTTTGAGCATCCGCTTGTTCTTTTACTCTATCTTCTGTTTTTGAATTTTCTTCAAACGCTTTATCTGCCAACGTTTCTTCTTTATTATTTTCACATCCCATAAGCAATAAGAAAATAATAATCATTGTAAAAGCAAGCACCAGATTTTTATTTTTATATTTCATATACTCCACCCCTTGTTAAACGTTTATTTTATTAAATTGATTTAATTCATTTAATTCATTATTTACTAAATGTCTATTCATATCTCTCATTTTCCTCTAACAGGAAATCAATCGCTTGATTAATAGTTTCTAAAACCTCCTTTCCTTGTAGATATTCAATATAATTCTGTTTTTGATTTTCATATCTTCTCTCACATGAAATATTATGAATATCTTTCCACAAAACCTTTATTAAACAAAAAGTTACAGGAGGTTCAAAAACTGGGAAAGTGAACTGTGGTACTGCTTCCGTTTTATGTAATTCTATAAAATTCATATTATGTTTCACCATGTTGTAGGCATGTCTTAAACCAAATAATAAATTCCCTCTAGTATCTTGTTTTTGTCTGTATGAGTACTCCACTTTATTAAATTCTATATGCCAATCGTTTATGGCGACTACCCATAACAAAACTTCACCCAATGTTGCGTACATTTTATTCTCATCGTTCATAACACTAAATGCCCTTGTTAAACGTTCATGAGCAGATTTCAAAGCATATTCGGATCTTCGCAACCTCTCCACAGCCATATATTTATCCCCTTCTTTTAATTAATAGTTCTTAACAATAAAAATATCATATTTTACCATATGATTGAAATTCATATTATGTAATATTTAAATTAATTTTATGATTGTTTTAATTATTAATAAACAAGTTGTACAATATTTTTTTGATACTTATTTAAAATTCATTTAAAACATTCTTTTTTATTGTGTAAAAGAATGGGCGAAGCCCCACCGAACGAAGTGAGGTAATGAGCCGAAGGCGAACTGGAGAGCGTTAGCGAAAGAAAGATAGGGGAGCATTAGCGACCTTCCTTTTATACTATCTATTCTTTTTACTATCTATTTTCTATACCTATCGCTTTTTGTCCATTTTTGTTCATTTTTTGATATAGGTCTTATCACTTTTCGTCCTAAAATGGACATTTTCTGATGAACTAATTTCGCTTTTTGACCAAAACAGGACAAAAAATGATACCTCGTTGCATTTTAAACAAGCCATTTGACATTTCAAAATGTCTAAGAGGGTGTCAAGATTAATAATTAGGTACTTTTGAGACAGGATAAAAACCTTTGTTATCAAGGGGTGTACGTGTTAGCGTAATTTGCCGACTTTATATATATTAAACCCAATCACGAAAACGAAAATTGAAAAGATTCCTACCTCAAAAAACGACCTCTCAAATTTGCTTGTACTAGATTTTAAGAACTAACCCAATACCAAAACATCTAAAACAACTAGAGGGCTATATAAAGAAAAATAAAGGTATATCATGAGATACACCCAATATTTCTATTACCAAGGGTCACCGCTGTCAAAATTATTTTGAACTGTTGCATTTCCAAAAAACTTCTCTGAACCTAATGTCTCAATTTCACCATTTATAAAACGTGCACAGATTCTACCTGAATATGTACCTTCACCTCTGTTAATCCATTTATAAGACGTTACATCTTTATCAAAGTTTAATGAATAGGAATATGTACCATTACGATATAGATAAAGTGTATAGCCAACAAACCCAGAATAGTTTTCAGCATTAACATCTTTGCCCCATGTATAAGTAACTATCCCATCTCCATCTTCGGCTACTTCTCCTACCGCTTTAATATCCATTGGTGATACATTAGTTTCATAATTGTTAGGTGGTAAAGGTTTAACAGTTTCATCTTTAATTTGAAATTTATTAGATGTCTGCGCTAAACTTCCTTCATCTTCTACATATGTATTAAATAGAATAGAAATCTTAATAAAATACTCACCTGCTTGCAAGTTTGTATAATTAATAGAAGTAGATATAGTTGTGGTAGTTGAAATCTCCACATTATCCTTTAACAATACAACCTTATATCCCTCCCATTCACGATACTTAACTTTATTATCATCGTGTGTCCAAGAGAAACTAATCTCTCCAAGAGATGTAGGTGTTTGATTTTTAATATCATAACCCTTAATTTCACCAACATTGGTTTGTAATTCATTAGGAGCACTAGGTAATGTAGGTGTTACACCTTCACGGTAGAATAAAGAATCATCAATTTGACTTTCCCAATCAGTAGGTCTAGTTTCTCTCCAATAAATTTCATTAACATAATCAGAAAAAGAAGTTGTATTGTCCAAACGACAGGTAATATTTAAATATCCCTTCTTTTCAACAGATACACCGATAATACTATAATTTTTGTTTCCTATAATTACTTGTCCATCGCTTTTACCAACAAGTTTCATAATTTTTCTGGTCAAAGAAGTATCCCTTACAAACACATGAATCTCTGAATCAATTGTAACCATTGACACTGTGCTTTGATAATGCTGTGTGTAATCACTTGTGCGCTGAATAACCGCAGGACATTTCAAAAGATATTTACTTGTTTCATCCGCATACTTTAAATTAAATATGATATTGTGCTCACACTGTCTCATAATCCCTTTATAATTTTCCGAACGTGGTACAGTTACTTGATTCCAAATCATCCAATACATGTCGTTATAATAGATGTAATCACCACGCATCATTGCGAAATTAGTTGAAAGATATTTATCATTAAATTCTCGAGTATCAGTATTTGTAATGATTCCATACTTCTTAGCGCCATTTATAAACACTTCTTGACCTGCTAATGACATCATGTCATTGAATACGTTATATTGCAGTTTAAAAATATTAAATTTATCCATTTTTTTATCCTCCTTTCTTATTGAAATAAATTGAAGAAGTTGCTAGGTGCAGAATCTTCATTTGGCATTTGACGAATCTTCTTTTCTAATTGGTCAATTCGTGCTTGCAAATACTTAGCAAAACTGTCAATTGTCATGTCGTCCTGTCGGTAGTTTTTCATTAAATGTGGTTGGTTTGCGATTGAATTTAAAATTGCCAGTGCAGTTGAATAGATTGCTTTCTTGTTGGCTTTTGACGATGCATTGTAAATTGCATCACCGTTAATGCCTTCTTCTTCTAAATACACAATTAATTCTTCATACGGTAATTCCATACCACCGATTTCCATTTGTAATCTTTCGATATTATCCATATCTATATTCTCCTTTGTAATTGATTTGTTATATATTAAACATTCATGAGAGTTACAAACTAATCTGTTAATGTACTCTTGAATATAAGTTGGTGTATCCAATGGCTCATTGTTATAGAGCCAGATTCCTTCATATGTAAATACGAATATATGTATTTTAGCGTTGTGATGTTCCGAAATGTAGAATCCATTCAATTTGATTCCATTAACTTCATATCCCATGTTCTCATCATCTTCAAAATGAATAAGGGTTGTATCATATGGAGTAAAGGACAATTCTTGATACAACATACCTGCAACATATGGATAAATCGCTTCATATTGTTCAGTTGTCATTAGTGGACGTTGTTTGATTGGATTTAATGTTAGGTACGTTGATTTGATTTTGTTTTCGAGATATAATAGAGATTGGCTAGGTAAATTTAGGATAGAATCAAGCATCATAGATTCTCCTTTCTGAAATTTTTTAGGGTGTGTGTTGAGAGGTTGGCTATAGGAGCATTTTGTGAACATGGGGTAAACGTTTTGTTCGACTTCTCACCTTTGAAAACACCAAAAATGAACAATACACGAATAAAGAAGTATCCCCATAATACTAATTATATGGTAGTTTACATAATTAAGGTTATAGGAAGTCCTATCACACGAACGTTCATTGACTATCCAATGACATTGTTCGTGTTTTATTTTACGGTCATTTTCTACAAAACTCACTCATCTACCTAGAGTAAGTTGAACAAAAACGAGTTTTAAGAACGCTTGTTCTTTCCATACCCTTCTCATTTTTGTTCGTTTATTTTCCGGCTCGGCTCATCCTCGCACACATGCATTACTTAAAAGTGTGTCGCATGAAATTAATACCTTTATATCACTAAACTTTGATATATCAATGTTTTTGCCAAATCCACACATACAATCACAACACTCACATATGTCTCTCTTATCCCTCGACTATATCCTCTTTCTTAGTTGCAACGTCTGCTTTTACATCCATTGTCTTTGCTTGCTCATACTCATTGACCTTGTTATTGACTTGCTTCTGCTCACTAACTCGTTTCTCACGTTCAAGTATACGCTTCAACTCTAGGTGTTCATTGCTAACATATGGATTGATTGCAACCAATGACTCCATACTGATTGCACCAACATCATACATCTTAACTAAGTTATCAATGACCTCTGTCTCATTGACTGGTCTTGCATAGTGGAATACCATATCTAACGAGTCAATAGCATCTTCACTGTATGCCTTACCTTGCTTACCTAACAGACCCACTACCTTGCTGTTGCGTTGCTCTAGTCCCTCTCTTAGGTAACGCTCGTTGAGTCCACCCTTCATGTCAGCAAGTTGATATAACATTCTCATACTCATCTCTGATAAGTTACTTACATCCGAAGCATTCAATGCCACAGCAGGAACACTTGCAATGTTAATCAGTTGTTGCATGAGTGTATTGAAGATTACCTCAAATGCCTTATGATTGACACCATTACTTACCATCTTAAAGTCAGCACCATCATCTAAAGTAATTCCACCACCAACGATATGAGGATTCAGCCCCTCTCCTTTTAGTTGTTGCCCAATAACTACTGGGATTGGATTATGATGTTTATAGAATGAATCACTAAACTTAGATAGTAAATCCTCCATAGCATCAATGATATTAATAAAGTCATCTAAGTCGCTCTTTCCAAATGTCGTGCTCAATTCATTATCTGTTTTATAGTGAATTGGTAAACCACTAACATTCTTATAAGAACCCACAACACGTAAATCCGTACCTCCAATTGTTGAATACTTCACTACTTCCTCTGGTGTATAGACAACATAGAAGTCACTCTCTAATGATGTATAATACTCAACAAATGCAATCATGTCGTTCTCATCATTATAAATAGGATATCCGCATTCTGTCGGTACGACCTTACTGCTCACATTTCCATCATCTTTGATATACACATACTCATATCCGTTACCATACTTAACTAAGTTATTTAGCAGGTCGAAGTCAATCTTGTCATAATTACCTTTCTTATACACCCTCTGCATATCTCCGACAATCTTTTCCTCACCAGTAAAAGTTATCGGTTTTTTTAATAGGTAAGTAGTTTCAAGGTTCACAATTAACTTTGCATACTGTAATAAAACTTGTCGTTGTTGATATGGTTTATTATTATAACTTTCTACAACCCTATTTGAGATAGCATGTTTACCATCCAAATATTTTTTCTTCTCAATTGTATCTAAAATTCTTTTCTGGTTTTCAAAATGAGACACCTCATCAACAAACCAGAATTGGTTACCGTTATGTACGGTTTTAATATATTCTTGTAAATTCATTTCTTTTTCCTTTCCAAAATAAAAAACACCCTAAAGGGTGCTTTACTCGTTCTTCATTTTTTATACAAATCACTAAAAGGTACATCCTTATACTCATCAGGTATTCCTTCTGAAAATCCCTTTTGACGCTTTAACTCTTCATAATTCCGTTGAAAATCTTCCATCTCTAACTGTCTTCTATTAGAAAGAGAAAACTTTTGATTTACAATAGTATTCCAAACATCTAGTTGATTCTCTACCATATATATATTGCATATTCTTCATTTTAGATAACTGTCTTTCAAAATTACTTGCATCCTGTCCATTTTTTTCAAATGTTTCCTTACCTCTCTCGTTTCGAATTATACCTTCACCAAGTTCATTAATTCTCTTCTTGAATATGGCTGTGGTTTCATGAATTAAAGAATCTATTAAAAATTTCTCTTCAAAAGATTCCTCATTAACCAGATAAATAATTCGTTTCTTTAAACTTTCTACTGTTAAATCTTCTTGTAAAAATTTTTCACCTATATTATAACTAAGAAAAAACAAAACATCCTTTAATGTTGCATCCTTTGGATTACAATGCTCATCCCATTCTTTCAAGGATTCAATAAATGTATTTGTCCAACTCATCTAAACCATCTCCCTTCAACCGATATAATTCGATAAAAAGAGACAAAAACCCTCTTAAATATACCATTTATTTTGCTTAATACCTTGAATTGCTAATGCTATAGCAATTACACAATCATCATGTTTATCATTACCTTTTTTATTTCCTGTTTTTCCATCTGTTTCAACAAAAATTTGCATTTGGTCTAACGTTTCTTGACAGTTTATAAGAATCATTTCTAATTCAAATTGCTCTTTTAAATCTGTAATCATAATATTTTTTGTTACTTGAGTAGTTTGATATCCTAACTGTAATTGTTTTTTGCCTAATTGCTGATTGAAAATTTTATGTTTGTACAAATTCATATACTCATATTCTTTTCGTAAACGTTCTAAGATTGGCGTACCAAAAGAGTTTCTTTCTACTGTTAAAAAGGCATAGTTATAAAACTTGCCAATAGTATCAAGTAACTTTGCAAATTCATAAACAGGAATTTTATTATCATAAAAACTTAGCACCTGTTCACCATCTGCATTTAAAATTGAGATAGTAGAATAGTCGCCACCGCTACCGCTTGCAGTATCCACACCTGCATAATAACGGACACCCTCAACAGGTAATTCATAAATCATTAACGATTTTCCAATGTATTTTGCAATACTATCTGGAATAAACATTTTTACATCTCTATATAGAAATGGTTTTTTAATATATTTTAAGCGTTCAACAATCTTTTGTTGGTCGAAAACGTTTAATCCACTACTGATAAATGATTCCATTGGGGTTGCAGGAAATTCTTGATAAAATTGTTGCAAACTCATATCAAGTAGTTTCCATCTTCGCCACATTAATTGTTTAAGAGTTGCCCTTTGCTCATATAAAAATAATTCTTCTTGCTCTAAATCATCTTTAGTAAGACGTTTTCCTTTATTATTTGCTTTGTACCATATTTCTGCTTCATCATAATCATCCTTGAATTGTTTTGCGTATGAGGAAGAATAGAAAGGAAAGAAAAACGCTTTGTACTTCGACTCACCTTTATATGCGTTCATGAAGAGTTTTTGATAGGAGTTGAAACCATTTGAAGTAGTTTCAATTACTAATTTTGATGTTTTACTCTTTGCCAATGCTTGTTCTGCTGATAATAAAATTGAATCTTGATTCTCGTAGAATGCAAACTCTGATAATAAAATGTATTCATATGTAGTTCCACGACCCACATCTTTACCTCCTGCGGTTGCAAGTGTAATAGATGAGCCATTATCAAATTTCAATTGGTTACGGTTGTTTTGTGTATCTTTTGGAAACTTAAATTTATCATGTGGAAGGTCATCGTACATCATTTTTAATTTATCGAATAATGATGTTGATGATTCTTGTTTATAGGAAACTATCATATAATTGGTTCTTGGTCTGTTCATTGCCATCCATAAACACAAAGCCAATGACATTGTACTAAAACCAATTTGTCTTGCCTTTGCAATTACATTAAAACGTCCCATTTCATTAATGAATTTCTTTTGTTGGTCATTAACTACAAAAGGTACATATTCACCTGTATTGGTAGTGATTTTGACGAAATTTTGTAGCCATAATACAGGGTCTTCATTAATTAATTTTAGTTTTTCTGCTGTAGTAGGTTTTCTTGCCATTATACAATCAACCCATCGTCTTCTGGTTCTTCATCTACTTTAGATAATTCTGCCCCTGCTTTAATAATACTGTTGATTTCTTTATTAAGAGTTAAAAGCAATTTAACTTGCTTTTCATCACCTGTTAATGCTTTTTCTCTCACAAC
Source organism: Bacillus cytotoxicus NVH 391-98 (assembly GCF_000017425.1). Lineage (GTDB taxonomy): Bacteria > Bacillota > Bacilli > Bacillales > Bacillaceae_G > Bacillus_A > Bacillus_A cytotoxicus. Next base: position 1,395,823 of record NC_009674.1, on the reverse strand, counting down.
TTTGTAAATAGTATGTATATCATCAATCATTTTAGATTGTAAATACAGTGCCACCAAATTTGCATACTCTGGTGTCTTTTCCCAATTTGTAAAACCATTCATAGTTTTTCTACCAACTGAAATAAGAAATTCTTCTTCATTTTTTGGCAGAATAGTTTGATTGAATCGTGTATCTGGGAATTTATAATTAAAATACATTCGATTCTCTTTTGTAATCTTCTTTAATGCTTCTTTTAACGTCATTTCATTTAACCTCTTTCTTACATATCATCAAAGAAACTTTCTTCTTTGATTTCTTTCTGCTTATATGGTGATGTCCATTCTTCATGTCCTTCAAATTCATTCATATGAATTTCCATCATTCTATGTGCTCTTTCTTTACTTTTTAAACGTTCTTGATATTCTTTTTCTAATTTCTCAACAACGTATTTTGCACCTTCTTTTGAAGATTTCAGCATTGCATCTATTTTCTTTTGACCTGCTTGTTTTACGTGGTCGCAAATTGTTTCTTTCCATGCTTTATATCCATCCCAATAAAATTTAGTTTGCTTATCAAAAATTTGTTTGAAAATACCTTCATTTAACAACACATTCTCATCAGTAACCTTTTCACGCTCTCTTTCCAAGAAGGATAAGTTTTTATTTTTTGTTTCAATTTCTTTTAAATTTGTCTTAACAGACATACTTTTTACATATTGGTTTGTTTCTTGTTTCCATTTTCCAGTTTCATCTTGATATCTTTTACCAGAAACCTTTGTTAGAAATATACAATCGTTAATGATTTCCCTTGTTCGTGTCATACCTAATTCCAGCACTTCACACCATTCTTTGTCGCAAATTGCATATTCGAATTGTGCGTTATTTCTCCAATTATGGTAAGCCATAACTGTTAGGTGATAATCATCTTCTCCTGCTAGATTGTATTCACTTGATTTAATTGGCGTAAAACCTTTGAATTTGAATGGATTCTGTTTCCAATTAACTTTCCCCTCTGCTGTCGCTTTCTTCATTTCATCGTTTATTTCAATTGCTAGTGCATTCTTTTTTACATCACCGTTGAAAGATAAAGTTATATAACCTTTATCTCTTAAACCTTCCAATGCTTTTCCTGCCTTCACATTGTCACGACTTGCATTTGAAGTCGTCCACCCTAAATCTTCCACTATGATTGTTACATGTGTTCTGATATTCATTGTGCCAACATTCTTCATAAATTGAAGATAAGCAAACACCTTTAACTCATCGTTGTTTAATTTGTACTCTGTACCAAACCCAAACGCCACGTTTGGAATTTGGATATAATTATCTGTTGTCATTTTTAACATTTCTAATTACCCCTTTATTTAAATTACCTTTAATGGATTACTTGTTCTTTAATCCTAATTTTTTGCCCCGCTCATTATACTCATCCAGAGCATTTAACAACTCCCCATCACGTTCAAATAACCAAAATCGTTTATTTGTTGTGTCGTGGAATGCTGTGCAAATATATTTAATTCCTTTCTCATATCTCAAAAACTCATGTAAATTTGTTGAATAACAGAAAAAGTACTCTTTTTCTTGAAACATTCTAAATTCCTCCTTTTTAATTAACCTTCACATTACTTGAAAGTTAAACTGATAGTATTTTTTTGGGTAAGAGCCATAGAGAAGATTTCCTTGTTATACTTCTCTTCAATCATGCCTTTCGTATAAGATGTATATTTTCTTAACTCAATCACTTCTCTCAGAAAACGCTTTCTTAATTTAAAACGACAAATAGGCAACTCAATAGGTAAACCTAATACCTTTGAGATACCTTCTAAATACATCTCTGTTTGTAGTTGTCCATTCACAAGTACTATTTTCATAGAAGAGTTATATTTCTTTTTAATATTTGCAAAATCTTTCAAAGTGTATTTATTCTGAATGTCAATTAACTCTTCAAAACCTAACTTTCTTAACCATTCATTTTGAACCGACTTAAAGCACGTATAATGACCCTTATAAGAAGAATCTATACTAAGTAGCAACATCTTTCCTTCATCACTCTGCGGAAGTGATAAACCATAAAAAGACCATATTAGAAGTGCTGTACTCATTGCATACTTCTTTGTGTAATTCTCTCTATCAATGTTTTCTATCACATTAGGATTAGCAGACACAGTATTTACTTTTCCATATCTGGACAATCGTACGACATGATTATCCCAAGTCATTCCTTTTTCTAATGCAATATCAACACCAATCGCTTTTCGTTTGTCACCATCAACTGAATAGAAGTTGTTAAAATCATAGAAATGTTTAATTTCATATCCTTTAACACTCTTTAAAACAGAAGCACCAACTAAACTATCTAGGTCATCTGACAAACAAACTGTATAATCTCCAGTTTCATTAACCCATTGCGGAAATTTTCTTTTAAAATCTTGCTTCATAAATTAGCGAAAGTGTAACTTTCACTCTTAAAACTTTTGCACTAATTTATGTTTTTAATGTTTGATAAAAACTTAATTTTATCTTTTCTATTTAATTGTAAAATCGCTAAATTCTATAAATATTATTTGTTATTCCTTTATTCCATTTTACTCACGTGCTGTTTGAGTAAAAGAGTTAAGTTTCTACTACTTCCACATATTTCACTCCTTTAATTTATCTTTCGTTCATCTAAAATTTAATAAGAATTTATATACTCTTTATACTTTTTCACTTTCTCTTTATCCATCTCACAATCTCCTGTTTCATATCTGGAAAGGAGAGATGGGCTACAGCCAATATACTCTGCTAACTGGCGTAAACGTATTTTTTTCTTTCTACGTTCGATAATGTACATATCCTTAATGCTCATTGTATTTAACCTCCTATTCCACTCACTTTTTTTACTTTTCATCAAAATAAATAAGGCAAGAGGAATTACCCTCTCACCTTATTAGATTTATGTATTTAATTAGTTAGTTACGCTTGTTTTAAGTTATAAACCGCAACTGCTTTTTTGCTTCCAACTTCAAGCGTTGCTTCTGCCACTACTTGACCTTTATCATTGTCACCAGTTTTACCTAATGCTTGGAATTGTGGTTGACGTAAGAAAGCAACTTTAATAGCATTTACATCAAAAGCAACAATTTTATCTGCCGGCATATAACGGTCTAAGATAAAGTTAATTTTTCCGTATGAAGTATTTACAGAATCAACAGTGATACCGAAATCAGTAGTAACATGTTGGTAAGAGTAACGGTCTTTGTATAGTTCGTCAATTTGGTCTTTTAAGTCAGCACCAACTAATGCGTAAAATTCACCATTTTCATTTCCTGCTGTCCATAATTTCTTAACAAGTTCCTTAACTTCTTTTTCAGTTAATACATCTTTAGTAACACCGTTGACAACGTTACCTGCATCAACAAATTTTAAAAGTCCATCCATTTGACGTTTGCCACTTGCACCATCGTTTTTAACACCGTTGATAAGTTTATTCTCAATACCAATAGCAAGTTCAACTAAGCGGTCATTAATTTCTTGTGCGAATAAATCACCAACTGCTCCTGTTGATTGTGCTGTACCAGATACGCTAGTTGCTTTATAGAAAATTTCCATAACGTTGTTTAATTCTGCACGTCCAGATTGTACGAATTGTGTAGCATCTACACCTTCATCCACTGTAATGTCAGCAGTGCCATCAAGAGTTTTTTCTCTCCATGTGTGAAATTTCCCTTTTGAGTCAACATATAATCCTTTGCTCATAAGTAATGTAAAAAATGGAGTAGCGATAGGTGCTACTAATGCAATTTCATCAGTAAGATGAATATTTTCCTGTGTAGTTAATTTTTTAGAATCTAACATTCTTTTTTCCTCTTTCTTATATTAAAAATTTAATTTTTGACTAATCATAGATTTAGTGTCTTTGTTTTTCTTAGCAATGATATAGCCGTCTACCTGTTTATGATTTGTCGGTTTATATCCATTCGCTAACTCTAGTTGACCAATGATTTCCTTTAATCTTATAATTTGATTATTTAATGCTTCTGTATCATCGACAGAAACGTTAAAGAAGTCAGCGAAAACTTCAACGCCTTCTTCTTTTAAGGTTTGTGCAACCTCTCTTTTCCAAATAGATTCCAACTTTTGTTGAATTTTAATTTCATCATCTGTTAATTCTTTTGGTTTGTATTGTGACAACTCTTCAATCTGGTTATATAGTAAATCTACTTCTTCTTGTGAATACGTTTTTTCTTCAACTATTTCTTCATTTTGTTGAGTTTCTTCAACATCTTTTGCCTGTTCTTGTTGTTCTTGGTTATTAATTTCTTGCATTTATATTTCTTCCTCCATTTAAAATTAAGAATAAAAAAGAAGGGTGTGGCTATCCACCCTTCTATAAAGGAGTACACTAATCGCTATCGTAAGAAAAGATGTAATTAGTTTTCCAAGGAGTTTTGCTTTTCACTCATACAATAAATTGAGTAAAGTTATAAAAAAATACCCCTCATTAATATAGTGTTTATGAGAGCACTTTTGTCGCTGTTTTGATACTTCGAATAAAATACCTCTCATTAATATAGTGTTTATGAAAACACTTTTGTTAACCTTTTTATATTTTTCCAAAATACCCTTCATATATTAGTGGCTTACAAGGGGGAAAAGTATGTATTTTATGTTTTAAGATTAATCCCCTCACTAATAATGCCTTCAACTAAGGGGTTTTGTCGCTGTTTTATGTTTTAATAAATTACCTCTCATATATTAGTGCTTTACTAGACCAAAATGTGACCATTTTATATTTGTTAAAATCCCCTTCATATATTAGTGGTTGGGAGAATACTTTTGTCGCTGTTTTACATTTGTTTAAAAGACCCTTCATTAATAAAGCCCTTATCTACATGTCTTGCAAACATTTTACTTTTAAAAATAATCCCTTCATATATTAGTGCTTTTGGAGGGCATTTTGTACGTGTTTTTCATTTTGTGTATTTATCCCTCATTAATAAAGTGTTTATGAAGGCACTTTTGCAACCATTTTGATAAAACTTTGAGAATACCTTAAAAAACATATCCGCTCATCATCTAACAATTCTATCTTTTAAAATATCTTTCAAACGCTCATACCTTCTTGTACAGTTGCTCTAGAATACACATAACACATTAACTCCCCAACACTAGAACAATCGTTTATATACAGTTTTAATTGTAATTCCAAGGTGGTAGTTTAGTTCGACAACACTATATATATATATCTTTTATATTTAATCTTTTATTATTATATAGTAGTTGTCGATTTGAACTACCACCTAAAAATGATATTGACTTTAGGTGTCCGTCTTTCATCATGGGATGAGGGTACAGGACAACGGCTAGGGCATAGAATGACTACCTTACATTGCAAAAACAAGAAGGTTAATGCAACATAAAGCAGACGTTCATTGTCATTTCTCATGGTCTATCGGGTTAAGGAATCCGTATAGTAACACCTTGTTTGAACGTTAGATTTTCACCTACAACGAACTTTTAACATGCCATGCTTGTCCAACATGCCGAAAGATTTAGGGAAGGAATTGTACTACTGACATTATCCTCAATTACTCATAACCTAATGTTATCTTTCTTATTCGTTGCTACCTGTACCGTAGTACACCAAGCAACCTTTACCAAACCGTTTATGGACGTTCTCTCCTAGACTATACTCAGCGCAAACAAGGAAACGCATTTGTGAGTATACGCTTAATTTTATGACATTGGCTTAGCAAACCTGTTCAAGTGTTTAGCGTGGTGTTAGGTCATTCCCACGTTCGGAATTACCGTACACTCCACCCCAAAAAGGCATTACTGAAGAAACCTTGCATTCCTCGAATTTTTTCGATAAAATGAAGGTGCTAAATGTACGGTTTGTCCGTTATTTAGTTGGGAACAGTGGAGTTTTTCTCCCCTGTGCTAGTTTTGAGAGTCGGTTTCTTGGCGGGAGCGACTCTTTTTCTTTTGGTTTAAACTTCAATAAAATTTAAAGGGTTATATTTATCATTTACATCATGCAGTGCATGACCATAAAGTTTTACATATCGCTCGGTCATTTGGAGCGTTTCATGTCTCATGAGTTTTTGTAAATTCAAAGAGTCCATTCCCATTTTTAAACACTTAGAAGCAAAATAACGTCTAAAAGCATGACAAGTTAGTCCTTCCATATTTAAATTCTTTTTTAAACGTTTGAATAAAGTAGATATTGCTTCTGTAGTTAATTGTCGATTCCACTTATCTGGGAACACATATACAACTTCTTTCTCTTCTTCGAAATAAAATTCTAAAAATGTTTTATATTCCGCTAATTCTTTTTGCAATTTCCTTGTGTATGGAATAGTAGCAACGGTTCTTTTCTTCCCATAGGTCATAATTGTCCTATTCCTCATGTCAATATCAGACCACTTTAAATTAACTAATTCTTCTCTTCTAAGCCCTGTAGAAATCAACAAGACAATTACCATCCGGTTTCTCATTAAAGCAAAATTCGTGCCTTTATAATGACCTCTATCAAAGTGTTCAAGAACACTCTTCACTTGCTCATCTGTTAAAACATCTGTTATGGTATCTTCTTTACTAAATTTAATTTTTTTGAATGGATTCTCCTCAACTATCCCTTCCTCTTCTAGGTACTTAAAATACACCTTTAATGTTCGATTCTTTTCATTTATTGTAGATATACTATTTTTCAACTCATGTTTACAATAAATTAAAAACTCTTTTGCAACTTTTGACGTAACTTTATCAGTGTCAAATATCCCTTTATTTACACAAAAGGACTCAAACCTTTTCAAAATTCCTTTATAAGATTTCAAAGTATGTTTACTTAAATTACGTAATTCCCTGTCATCCAAAAATTCTTGCATTGCAATTTTATACAACAAAAAAACCTCACCCTTTCTTCCTTTCGGAAAAAAGAATGAGGTTTATTTATTGGGCTAATATTTAATAACTTGTTCTAAGCGAACCAATTATGTTTTAGCCCTTCAAATGCCTTTATACTATGAATTACGAGGTGGACGTTTTCCGAAGTATTGGTAGTAATCTGTACGAATAAAGCCATTGAATAATTTACGCTTTTTCGACGCTTCTTGTCCATAACATTTTTCAAATGCCTCATAGCTTGTTAATACATATAAGGACCAAGTGTCTAACGGACGGAATACTTCTCCCATTTCTTTGTATAACTTTTCAACAAGTGCTTTTTCACTTAAACGTTCTCCGTATGGAGGATTCGTTACAACATAGCCATATTCCTCTTTTGTTGTAAAATCTTTTACTTGCATTTGTTTAAAGGAAATTAAATCGCCTAATCCAACTTCATCCGCATTATCTTGCGCGATTCTTATCATACGATGATCAATATCTGATCCGATAATTTGTAATGGCTGATCATAATTTGCTAAATCCTCTACTTCTTGACGCGCTTCTTTCCAATTTTGCTTACCAATCCAGTCCCATTCATCCGATGCAAAGTCTCGGTTAAATCCTGGTGCAATATTTTGTCCAATCAGCGCCGCTTCAATCGGAATTGTTCCAGAACCACAAAACGGATCAACGAATGGACGATCTGGTTTCCAATTTGTAAGTTTAATTAAGGATGCAGCTAACGTTTCTTTCAACGGTGCTTCTCCCTGATCAACACGATATCCGCGCTTGTGCAATCCGACACCACTTGTATCGATTGTTAACGTTGCAATATCTTTTAACATGGCAATCTCAATGCGGAATAAAGGACCATTCTCTTCAAACCAAGTTGTACGCTTATATGTTGATTTTAACTTTTCAACAACAGCTTTTTTGACGATACGTTGGCAATCTGGAACACTAAATAAAGTTGATTTCACAGATTTACCAATAACAGGGAATTCCCCGTTTTCAGGAATATAATCTCCCCAATTTAGAGCCTTTGTCTTCTCAAATAATTCATCAAACGTAGTTGCTTTAAATTCCCCCACTTTGATTTTGACACGATCAGCAGTACGCAACCATAAATTGGCACGACAAATTGCATTTACATCTGCTTCAAACGTTACTTTTCCGTTATCTACTTGGCACTCGTAGCCAAGATCACGAACTTCTCTTGCAACTAGAGCTTCAATTCCCATCGCTGCTGTTGCAATTAAAGTAACTTTTCCCATTTTCTATTCACCTCTTATGTATAATCAAACAATCATCACTCTATAAATGATTAAGTATGATAACGTATTGTTTTCTTTACCATTGTAACTCAAGCATCATTACTTCATACAAATAAAAAGCTCTCCTCTTTCAAAGGAGAGCTGAGTCATTACGTAATTGGTTCATAACGTTCTGTAAGCCATGTTCTGTTCCTTTGTACTACAAACGGCCCACGCCTCGTACTCCGGTGGTAATCATCTATCTACAGGTTACTCAAACCTGTCCTTTTCCATCGTTCATTTCCTTGGAAAAGATTCCCCTACCATTATTTGGGTTTCTCGCTCGTGGGGTTTACCTCGTTCCACTCCTATCATTTCTTCAAGGACTTCGTCACTGTGGCACTTTAAAGGTAGTCAAACCATATCCAAAAGGACTTAGGTTTTTTCCCTGCCGTTAAACCAGCCTCGCGGCCAGAATACCCTAGCTTATGAATTGGCTAGGCACGAACACTACGACCATCTCAGGTCGTGCGAGCATGGACTTTCCTCTACAACGTTTACGTTGCAGCGATTACCCAAACGCTATGACAAAGATTAGTATAGTGGAAACAAAAAGATTTTGCAATGCTTTTTTATATGTAAGATGTTTCAATCTTTTCCATTTCTACATTACTCGTATAATTTGCTTCCAAAAACAGCTTTTTCTAAATTAGATAAACGTTTCAAAATATCTGTATTTGTATTGCTATATACAGGTTGTGCAGCCGGTGTTGGAATCGTTTGTTGCGGAGCTTGTGCCGCAGCAAGTTTCTGCTCTTCTAATTCACGTTTCAAACGTGCGTTTTGCTGTTGCAATTGTTCCAGTTCCTTATGAAATACTTCATAATCTTTAATAATCATATCAAGAAACTTGTCGACCTCTTCTTGCTGATATCCTCTCATGCCTGTTTTAAATTCTTTTTCTAAAATATCTTTTGCCGTTAATTTAATTTTATCCGAAATCATTCTCTTCACCTCAAATTTTCACCAAAACTTTTATTAGCTAAATTTTTTCAGAAACAGTCACTTTTGTCAATCATATCTGCACAAGCAATCTTCTATATTACTCTGCATCATTCCACTGTTCTTCTTCTATTATATCTTGTAAATCAGAAAAAAGAATGAAATAGCTATGATAATTTTCTATTTCTTCTTTTTTCTTAGCCACCTCTACTATATATTTTGGACTTCCTGGTTTTTCTTCATCATATACAGCTAAAAGTGCGTCACTTTTGTCAATAAAAAATTGATTTTTTAATCGAAATTGCTCTGGGCTTTCATATCTTCTTTTTGTAATACTATCAACATGATCAGCTTGCTCTAAAATGAATTCATACCATTCTTTATTTTCTTCTTTCCAGTTTTCCTCTTGTGCTAAAAAAGGGGTAAACACAGCAAGTTTTAAATCGGGATATTCTAATTGTAAGTCAAACACAACTTCTGCAGCCCATAATTCAACCCCAAGTTGTCCACTAATCATCACCCATTCTAATCCTTCTTCCAAAAAGGCAAGAAATTTACGATGTAACGCTTTTTTTATATAAGTCACACCTGGGTGATCATTCTGAAATATTCCAAGTTCAAAAGGTTTATATCCTGTTACAGCTAAAACTTTCATATCAACACTCCAATAAAAAGAAAAGAACTAGCATCTCGCTAGTTCTAACATAACATTTACTTTTTAAATATTCCACCTACATTAGGGCCTGCGTTTGGGCCAAATGGTGATACATTAGGGCCTGCATTTGGACCAAACGGTGATACACTAGGGCCTGCATTTGGACCAAACGGTGATACACTAGGGCCTACATTTGGACCAAATGGTGATACTTGATGAGGGTATCCATGGTGTCCACACCCTCCACCATGACCTGGGTCTTCAAATCCTGGATCTACAACATTTACATTTGAATGTGTTTGCGGGAAGAAATGTTGGTTTTTAATTTGTTGATGATGCACATGCGTTGTATGAGTTGGGTGAATATGTGGCACCACCGTTGTAGAAAAAGTGTGTGTTACACATTGTTTTGTTGGATGAACAACAGGAGGTGCTGTGCAAATAGGACCTGTTGGCTTATGCCCTCCAAAACAAGGATGACAATGACGCATAGTTTTTCTCTCCTCTCTCACTCAAAATCTAACTACACTTTACAATATGAGAAAAGAGTAAAAGCCGCTTGTTATATATACCTATTTCTTCAAAGGAAATTCGTCTAGATTATAAGTCATTAGATGAAGAGCTTGGCTTATTGTCACACGATTACTTTCCGAAGAACCCCCCAACTTGTTTTACAATTCCTGTAACTTGATTTACCGCATTCATCATTTGGCCTGCTGTATTCATCATTTTGTTCACATCATAATTTCCATCTGCTGTTTTAAATTGAGACACCAAACTAGAAAACTGACTCGGTTGCTGTTTCTGCTTGTTCATTTTTGGATATGGTTGAAAGGGCTGCTGCGGCGGATAAAACATAGATGGTTGTGAGTGCGGCGGTGCGTAATACGGCATATTCATATAAGGTTGTTCATGCTGATTCATAAATGATACTTCAAATGGCTGATAATAATTTTGATTCCCATAATAAGGTGCGAAAGGATACATATTGTAGCGTAAATGCGGCGCTCCATTATGTTGATACGCGTTTGGCTGTGGGTTTGAATGAAACCCTTGATAAGTAGGTTGTTGAAACATGCATTCTCTCCCCCTTTATCTTCGTTTCTACCTTTAGAATATGTACCTACAAAATAAAAGGTGTTCTTATATAATTGTCTGTTTTTGTCGGAAGTTTAAATTTTTAAAAAAATAAAAAAGTAAACCCTTTCATGTTATGATATAAAAGAAGAAGATTCTCATGGGGGAGGAATCAACATGATATTAGGGGATTTAAAACAAGCGTTTTTACAAAAAAAGGGGTATTGTACAGAAAATATGAATGAATTGCTCGACTTTGCGCGACATTGTTATTTGGAAGGGAAAATCTGTATTTCAGAATATCGAGTGTTGATACGAGAATTGGAAACAAGTGGAGCAACAAGACCACGTCATAAAATTACAGAATCATAAAAAACACAAGAGGGATTCCCCTCTTGTTATTTACATAATTCCACAATAGTCTGTAACGTATATAAAATCGCCTGGTGCGTTTCATAAAACCGTTTCCCTTTTCCTTTATTCACAAAGCATTGCAAAGCATTATTTTGTAAATTTTCGCACACTTGATCTATTTGTTGAAAATGGACATATTTAGGATGTTCTTCTTTTATCCATCTGTAAGCCAATTCTTTCCAAGCCCTCAACTCGTTATCTACCATATCCACAAACGGCTTCATATCGGTATAAAAATCATATTCTACCACTTCTCTTTTTTTAACAATTGTTTCATCGTTATACTCTATTAACTTTATTGAAGATTGCTTTAACGCTTGATCCTTCACTTTATCCCACCTTGCTTATGCACCTACGACAACGTTTTGAAACGTTTGGAGCCAATTTCCTTTCTCCTGATGATGCACTAATTTATCTTCCATATGTTGAATGTGCATTTCTGTTATTTCTACTTTCTTACATATATCCTCACGTCTGTCCTTTAAATCATGATTAATCCTAAGTGAAACTTTCATTTCCAGCAAATCAAGAGCACTTAACATTTGATCCATTTTCTTCATTACATTTTCCTTCTGAACCATCGCCATCTATAAAACGCCTCCTTCTTTGCTTTCCCTTTGCCATGTAATTTCGACACCCCAGTTCTCACTCCTGCACGATTGACAAAACTAGTTGTGATTCGGCAAATAAAGTGAAACTTTCATTCGTATTTCTTCTTCATCTTTTAAAAATTAGAAAAGCTTGTATTCTGCATGTGTTTTATAGAAATGGTAACAATACAAATGGGAGGTGTTACTATGGCTAAAAATAAAAATGAAAAGAAGAAAAAACAAAGCAAACAGCAAAACAAACCTGAAACAGGAAATCCAAAATTAGATGGACCAAACTTCCCTGCTACATAAACAGGGGGCTGTTCATCCAAATTCGCTATTTCCTTCTAAAGTTCATCTTTTTTCACGCTGTTACAACAACATTTTTTCATTCAATACGTAAAGAACGTAAGCTATATAATCGATCCCCGCACTTTCACAAAGGTGCGGGGCTTTTTTTATTATAACACGAAGCTGTTGAATCGTTTACGAAAGCTAATGAATGAAGCAATGTAATGAATCTTCCTTTGTTTCTTTAGAAACCATGTAGTAACATCAATCTTTTCCTGCGGCTCCTTAACTATAAAAAAATTCTCTACATTTGTATAAGAATGAAACCAATCTAATGGATCTTGTCGCGCCGGAGGGACAATAGAAAACACCTCCCTAAGTTGCGGTGTACGATATCCTTTCATTCCCTTGAAATATTGTTCATAATCTAATCTTGAGCCTGTAGGAATCGTATGCAAAGCAAAATCATAAAATAACTCCTTATACTTCGGATGAAATAATAGCCACGCTAACTTCTTACCAAGTTCAATACGTTTTTTTACATTTTCAAATCCAGTAACCGAAAAACCATATAAATCCCCTTCTAAAGTTGGAAAAACAACCGCGTTCAAATGAAATCTTTCTTGCATTTTAAAAAGTAATCGATCCAATACACGAGACTGAATATACCGATTTTCAATAACTGGTTTTTGAATTTTATTTTGCTCATTAATAATTAATGCTATCATTAACCGCTTTTTATTTCTTTCTCTCCAAAAACGATTCCATTCCTTTTCCATAAAAACAGATACATAAAAAGAAGGCAACAAATGAAAGAACGTTCTATTTCTTTTTTTACTCTCTTCATATAGTAATAACTGTGGATAAGCATCTAAAAAAATAAGGCAATTTGCTTTCTCATATGTAAGGAATAATTGTTGTCTCATCCCTTTAGATAGGATATTCGAGTAATTTTCTCCTTCTAAATCTGTCATATTCCAGCCAGCATTTCTCGAAACCATACTCGCTAAAAAAGACCACTCGACCTCTTTATTTCGCAAATAATATTGTTGATAAGTTCGTGTACGCGAAATGTTGTCCATATTTGCAATAGCAGTCTTTTCCTTAATATAGGTAATGAGTTGTTTCTCCTCTTTTGTAAACGAAACCATTTCTTCATCTCTTTTCCAATTCTTATCTTCACTTCCGTTACCTCTCATCCATTCACCGCCTCTCTTTAAAAAAATCGCATTTTCATTGCTTTTTTTGATATAATCACCTGTGTAAGTGATTCTAAGCAAGATGGAGTGGACAAAACATGACCATTCGTTACCCAAACGGAAAAAGATATAATCAAGCTTTACAACCTCAAAAAACAAAAATGAAAAAACATACTTATGGTAACAGGGGGATGTCTCTTGAAGAGGAACTAAATGAAACAAATCAATATTATTTGAGTCATAATATTGCCTGTGTACACAAAAAACCAACACCTCTTCAAATTGTAAAAGTGGATTATCCTGCCCGAAGTGCTGCAGTTGTAAGAGAAGCTTATTTTAAACAGCCTTCTACAACAGATTACAACGGTGTTTATAAGGGTAAATACATTGATTTTGAAGCAAAGGAAACAAAAAATAAAACAAACTTCCCGCTCCAAAACTTCCATCTCCACCAAATTGAGCATATGAAACAAGTTATTGCTCATGATGGAATTGCATTCGTCATTATTAAATTTACACTTTATAACGAAATTTATTTACTCGATGCAAAACACGTTATTTCATTTTGGAATCGCAAAGATACCGGAGGGAGAAAATCAATTACAAAACAAGAAATTGAGGAACACGGCTCTTTGTTATCATGCGGTTATCATCCTCGAATCGATTATATTTCTATACTAGACATGGTTTATTTTTCGTGATAGAGTCAAAAATAAGGCTCTTTTTTCGACTTTTGGGGAGAAGATGAAAGGTAGGAGAAAGTATAATGTCAGAAAATTATCGTTCTCGTACAGAACGAAAACATGCAAAACAGCAAACAAAAGATAAAAATAAAAAGGATAAACCCAAGAAAAAAGGATCCTTTTTCAAGAAATTTTTAGTGACTTGCCTGCTTCTTGGCATTGTCGGACTTGTAGCTGGAGTTTCAGCATTCTTTGTCATAGTGAAAGATGCTCCAAAGCTAGACAAAGCGAAACTTGTCAATCCTCTATCAACTAAATTTTATGATAAAGACGGTAACTTCTTTTATGAATATGGTGCTGAGAAACGGACTGCTATCACTTATGATCAAGTTCCAAAAGTAGTTGAAAATGCCTTTCTTGCCACCGAGGATGCTCGATTTTATGACCATCATGGAATTGACTTTAAGCGTACAGGAAAAGCCATTATGGAAAACATCACAGGCGGGTTCGGTTCACAAGGTGGTAGTACAATTACGCAGCAAGTAATTAAAAATTACTTCCTTACAATGAAAAAAACACCAAAACGAAAAGTGCAAGAATGGTATTTAGCTTACAAACTAGAACAGAAATACTCTAAGCATGAAATTTTAGAAATGTACTTAAATAAAATTAATTTAGGTAATCGCTCTTATGGCGTAGCAACAGCAGCTCAAAACTATTATGGAAAAGATTTGAAAGATTTAAAGTTACATGAAGCTGCAATGCTCGCTGGCTTACCACAAGGCCCTAATATTTATGATCCAACGAAAAAAGAAAATGTACAACGTGCAACAAAACGTCGTAACGTTGTTTTAACATTAATGAATCGTCATAACTTTATAACAAAACAACAGATGGAAGAAGCGATGGCAATTCCAGTAACAGAAGGACTCCTTCCTTCTAAAGAGGTTACTGAAATGCCTTATCCTGCTTTTTTAGATGCAGTTGTAAAAGAAGTTGAAAAGCAAATACCTGATGTAAATATTGGATCTGATGGATTACAAATCTATACAACTCTTGATACAAAAGCACAAGATTATGCTGAAAAGATTTTAGATGGGGATCTTATCCGATATCCAAATGATAAATTCCAAGGTTCTTTCGTATTTATGGACACACAAACTGGTGAAGTTCGTGCAGTCGGTGCTGGACGTAAAGAAAGTAAATCAACATTTAAAGGTCATAACTTAGCCACTGATTTAGATCGACAAGTTGGATCTACAATGAAACCTATTTTTGACTACGGCCCAGCAATTGAATATATGCAATGGTCAACTTATCATCAATTAAATGACTCAGAATATACGTACTCAGATGGTACAAAAATTCGAAATGCAACGAGCAGCTATAAAGGGGATGTTTCAATGCGTGAAGCATTAAAAAAATCTTTAAACATCCCAGCATTAAAAACTGCTCAAGCAGTCGGACTAAATAAGTCAAAAGAGTTTTCTGAAAAACTCGGGATGACATTTAAGCAAGGACCATATGAATCAGCAGCAATCGGTAGTAATGAAAGTTCTCCGTTACAAGTAGCTGGTGCCTATGCAGCATTTGGGAATGACGGTATTTATAATAAACCTCATTTCGTAAAAGAAGTTGCCTTCCCTGATGGTAAGAAGAAAAACTTTAAACCAAAAGAAGAGCGAGTAATGAAAGACTATACAGCGTATATGATTACAGATATGCTTCGCGATGTTGTTAAACCAGGATCTGGTGGAACTGGCTCAGCAGCTTATGTTTCAGGCGTCGATCTTGCTGGTAAAACAGGGACGCAAAACTATGACAAATCGGTGATTGAAAAATATGATATTCCAGCAGATGCAAACCGCGATAGTTGGTTTGCCGGCTATACACCGCAATATACAATGGCTGTATGGACAGGTTATGAAAATGATAGTTCAGAAAACTATATAGGCGACCGCTCAACGAAAATTGCTCAACAAATGTTTAAAGTCATGATGGGTAAATTCGCAACAGACCGCAGTCGTTTTGAACAACCTTCTTCTGTAGAACGAATCAATGGCGAACTTTACGTAAAAGGTGCGAAAAAAGATGCGATTAAACAAATTAAGGTAGATCCACCAACTGGTGTAACACCTTCTTATGACGCAGGATCAAATACAATTACATTAAGTTGGTCCGGTCCTTCTGATGTATCTTATGCAGCAAGTTATAAAGCAAATGACGGTTCTAGTGGTAGCTTATCCGTAAAAGGAACATCTGCTACACTTGGCGGTGTAAAATCAGGTGTAACATATAGCTTCTCTGTCGTAGCCCAAAAAGGGACTGGCACAAGTAGTCCAGCTGGCGTTTCCTTTACCGTTCCTGGTCAAAATGCAGACGCTCAAAAGAAAGCTGAAGAAGAAAAGCGTAAAGCTGAAGAAGAACTGAAGAAAAAAGCCGAAGAAGAAAAGCGTAAAGCTGAAGAAGAACTAAAGAAAAAAGCCGAAGAAGAAAAGCGTAAAGCTGAAGAAGAACTAAAGAAAAAAGCTGAGGAAGAAAAACGTAAAGCTGAAGAAGAAGCAAAAAAACAACAAGAACAGCAGCAGAATCAGCATCCCCAACAAACTCCACCAGAACAGCCAACTGGTGGAAACGGTGGAACGAATGGAGAATCGACTCCTCAACCAGATGGACAATAAAAAAAGAAGTCACTATCTACTTTTAAGATAGTGACTTCTTTTTTATCATCATGTTTTTGGCGTATATTTTTTCTATTTCAATATATAGCTGTGTCAATTGGATGTACGATTGGTAATGATTCGGTTGCTCTATAATAAATGCATAGCGTTCCATAAAATTAACAGGCTGTAGCTTTAACTTCTCTGTATCCTGTTTTATATCTTTTAAACTAGATATTCTTTTTTCATTCATCCAATATAAAATCGATAATAAATAAGCACTGAAATGAATCATAGGCGCTTTCGCTTCGTTTCTTTTTCTCTCTTTAAATAACTTCGAAAGTGCCTCTTTCTTATTCGCCCACATTTGTAGCACTGCCGGTATACTCTTTTCTATTTTACGCCACGGTTGATATTTTTGTTCTATATCAAACAAAAAATAAGTATTTTGGATTAATTCTTCAAATGATTGACTACATGTGTACACAATTTTTGTTTCACTTTCTTTGAAAAACGGCTCACATTGAAACTCAGGTGGTATCTCCACAACTCTGTTTTCCATTCCCTACTTCACCTTCATCCGCTTTTTACCTTCACGACATATTTCTAATAACGGACATACTTCACACTGTGGCTTTTGTGCTTTACAATGATAACGTCCAAAAAAAATCAGTCTATGATGCGTAACGCCCCATTCTTCCATAGGCACCTTTTTCATTAATGTTTTTTCAACTTCTAACACAGAGTCTTTCCATCGACAAATTCCTAAACGCTTACTCACTCGTTCCACATGTGTATCGACTGCAATTGCTGGAATGCCAAAAGCAACAGAAACAACTACATTTGCCGTCTTTCGACCTACCCCTGGTAATTTTGTTAATTCATCACGATCTGCAGGAACTTTCCCATCATACTCATCGATTAGCATTCTGCATAGCTTTTGAATATTTTTTGCCTTATTTCTATAAAGCCCTATGGAACGTATGTCTTGTTGTAATTCTTCCAAAGAAACTTTCAAATAGTCCTCAGGTGTTTTATATTTTTGAAATAAATTTTTCGTCACTTTATTTACAAGTGCATCTGTACATTGTGCAGATAAAGCCACTGCAATGACAAGTTCAAATGGATTATCATGAATTAATTCACAATGTGCCTCTGGATACATTTTCGCCATTGTATCTAGACAATAGCGAATTTGTGTTTTATTTAACATACATTTCCTCCTACCTTATTGCTCCAACCAATTATAAAAAGGGACTTTCCCTGTGTACTTTGTCTCTTGTTTTGTTATCTGATGTGAGCGTTGCTGATTTGCTCGAAACTTCCGTCCTTGCTCTTGTGCTTGATCTACCGTTTTGATTCCATTCTTTTTCCATTCAAATAAAATCCGATCAATATATCGAAAATTAAGCTTTCCACTCATTACAGCTTCCTTAAGAGCAGCTTGAATTAAATTAGGATGGTGTTGATCTTGATCCTGCCACATTGCCAATGTCTCACATTCAAATGGTGACAATGGTCTCCCAAATTCACGTTCGAAAATAGTATATAAATTCAGTTGTAACTGCTTTTGTTCTTTCTGCTCTTCTTCTATTGTTTCATTCATTAAATAATGTAATATTTTTTCCCAAAGTGGTTGTAAAGAATAACTTTCGCACATCTTCGCTTCAGACCTTTGTCCACCTTCTAAAGCAAGAAAGCCTTTTTGAATTAATGATTGAATCATTTCCATACACTTCATTTCTGAAATTGTCATTCGTTCTGCAATTTCAGAAGGAGTTGGAAACGAATTACCCGACTCTAAAAAAGTATGAACATGAAGTACAATCATAAATTCCATCTCATTTAAGCCCAATTTTTTATAGTGCATCATAAGCAATTTTGGAATGGCAATACTCCCCTGTTCAAACCAATGTAACATCATTTTTTTCTTCATAACCAAAACACCTCGCTTTCTAGTATAACACAACCTCATAGCATTTCTTTTTCCACAATTCGTCAAAAAACCTCCCTATATAGGGAGGTCATGTTCATTTGTTCAAAAGTGCAAATCCAAAATATTCTTTTTAAGCCTGCACTTTACCTTTCATAAATGTATGAATTCGTTCTAAAGCTTTCTCTAATTGCTCAAGAGATGTAGCATATGATAAACGAACATTGTTTGGAGCACCAAATCCTGTTCCAGGAACAAGTGCTACTTTTTCTTCCTCTAACAGCGCTTTTGCCCATTCATCTACTGTTTTGTATCCAGCTAGTGCTACCGCTTCTTTTACATTTGGAAATAAGTAAAATGCGCCTTGTGGTTTGATACAAGTGAAACCAGGAACTTGAATTAATTTATTATAAATAATGTTTAATCTTTCTTCGAATGCTTGTCGCATCATTTCCACAGGTTCTTGTGGCCCTGCATATGCAGCAATTGCACCGTATTGAGCAATTGAAGTAGGGTTTGATGTACTATGACTTGCTAAATTGGTCATTGCTTTAATAAGCTGCTTATTTCCTGCTGCATATCCAATTCGCCATCCTGTCATAGAATGTGATTTAGATACACCATTTATAATAATCGTTTGTTCTTTCAATTCATTAGAAAGCTGAGCAATTGAAGTATATTCTACTCCGCCATAAACTAACTTTTCATAAATTTCATCAGAAACAATTAAAATGTCATGTTCTAAGCATACTTCTCCAAGCTGTTTTAATTCTTCCTTGCTATAAATCATTCCTGTTGGATTGCTCGGTGAATTAATAATAACAGCTTTTGTTTTCTCTGTAATCGCTTCACGTAGCTGCTCTGCTGTAATTTTATATTGATTCTCTTCTAACCCTTCCACATAAACTGGTTTTCCACCAGCAAGTTTTACTTGTTCTGGATAACTTACCCAATAAGGAGTTGGAATAATCACTTCATCCCCTTCATCAAGCAATACTTGAAAGAGTGTATAAAGTGAATGTTTTGCACCGTTACATATAATAATTTCTGTCGGATCATACGTTAGTTTTTGATCACGCATAAATTTCTTTACAATTTCTTGTTTTAGCGTTTGTAACCCACCAGTAGGTGTATATTTTGTATGTCCTTGTAACATCGCTTTATGTGCAGCATCTATAATATGCTCCGGCGTATTAAAATCAGGTTCTCCTGCTCCTAAACCAATGACATCATGCCCTTCGGCCTTTAGTACCTGAGCCTTTGCTGTAATCTCTAAAGTTGCAGACGGTGTTAAAGCAGCTACTCGCTTTGCTAATTTCATTTGCGGTTTTCCCCCTGTATCTATTTTTCAATGCTGTAAAATGCAGCAAATTCCCCATCTTGAAATCTCAAATAATAATACTTATAACGACCTTCTTGATCAATATATGTAATTTCCCAAAGCGGAACATCTTTTTCGATACCTAATTTTACTTTTACAATTTCTTTTGGAAGTTGCGGCTTTGATTCTTTATTTACCGTTTCCAAATACTCCATCATTTTTTGTATAGCTTGTTTTTCAGAAATGCCTTCACTCTTTTTCCTTACTAGAACTTTTCCTTTTTTCTCAGGTACCCATACAATCAGTTGTTCTCCTTTTTCATCTACACCTTGTACGACTACATATGAAGATTTCCCGTTATAATAATCAACGGATTTTACCTTTGTCAGCTTAGCTTTTTCTTTTGCAATTGCTACAACTTTTGATTCTTTCGGAATTTTCTTTTCCACTGTAGCATGATAAACATGCACCCCATACAATCCAATAGCAACGATAACGATAATGATGGCAAAGATCCACTTTTTCATTGTACCACTACGTTCTGTATATCGTAAATATTGCTGTTTCTTTTTCGTTTTCGTCTAACGCCAATCCGAACATGAGGTCCTGTTCCTTTAAAGTGCGATTTAAACTATCAACAATTTTATACAAATCAGATGAATATTTTATACGCGTCGTTGATAGCACTTCGATTTTCTTCTCCATGAAAACTCCTCCGTTACACAAAATTTCTAATTATAGAAGAACGCAATGCGGTTACAATAATAGTACATTCTTTACAACCCCTGCTTCATCACCCATCTATTATAGCAGGACATGTACAGCAAAAAAAGGTTTCAAGTCGAAAAGCAATATAATTTGTATATAAGAAGTAAGAAAAAATAAAATTCCTCCTACCCACATCGTTTACGCCTGAAGCATACGCTACTTCAGGCGTATTTTTCATATTTATTCATTTTATAAGCGGCGTAAAAGTTCATCTAATGATTCTTCATAAAGCGGAACATTTGGGATCGATTGCAAAAACTTTTCTCCATAAAAAGATGTTGTTAGCCGGCGATCTAACACAAATACAGTACCTGTATCCGAAGTACTTCGAATTAATCGACCGAATCCTTGTTTAAACCGAAGAATTGCTTGCGGGAGCGCTAGCTTTGTAAACACATCTTCTCCGTTCCTCTTCAACCATTCACTTTTTGCCTCCATCATCGGTTGATGAGGTGGCGTAAATGGTAATCGAGCAATGACAAGATGACTTAATGCAGCCCCAGGAATATCAATTCCTTCCCAAAAACTACTAGTTCCCAATAATATTGCCTTATCAAACTCTTGAAATTTCCGGATTAAACGACTGCGACTACGATTGTGAACACTTTGTGTTAGCAATATATATTCTTCTAATGCAGCTTCATTTTTTAACTTTGCGTACGTTTCTTTCAACATCTCATAGGAAGTAAATAGTACGAGTATTCTTCCATTTGTAGCCTGCGCAATCTTTTTAAGCTGTTGAGAAATTTCACGAATATATTCCTCTTCCTTCACTTCTTTAATAAGAGGAATATCTGTTGGAACCATTAATTTCACTTGCTCTTCATAGCGAAACGGTGATGGAACCGTTAATGTATGTGGCGCAAAATCCTCTAATCCAAGCTCTTCTTTTATATAGTCAAAAGTATGGTTCACCGTCAATGTAGCAGATGTAAAAATAACACTTCTCTTCTCTGCAAAAAACTCATCCGCAAGTCTTTCCCCAATATGAATAGGCTGTGCATATAACATTGTTGAATGAATGGTCCCTTTCGTTTCAGTTTCCATCCATGTTACATATGTATTTGCTTCTAATAAAAGTACTTGTAAAGAATGAGTCATCTTTCGGAGTGCAGTAATTAAATGAAAAAATTCACCTGTAACAACATGCATATTCCACTTCATTCCACTTTGCAGCAAATCAACTTGCTTCTCCAAATCCGTACACAAATCTTTTAATTCAAATATAAGCCGACTTGTTAATTCTATAATACCACTCCATAGCTTTCCGTTCTCTCGTTCAGTATGATATCGATAAATAAGTGGTATATTGTTATTTGAACTTTTTTCTTGCTTTGTTTTCTGAAATATAAATGCGCGCAACATTTGAAAAAGTTCATCGGCATCAAACTTCATTTCCTTCAACCTATGACTAATCTTCCGAAATGTAGAGCGAGAGGCTTGTCCTGATTCTTTCATCATTTTATACACCTTAGCTAATACATCATCTGTATCTAACGTACCAAGACGTGATAAAACCATTTGAAAATACATACATGAAAAACGCTCTCCTAACGTTCGACTTGCTGCTTCTTCAATGTGATGCGCTTCGTCAAAAATAATGTATTTATAAGACGAAAACAGCGATTCCTCACTAATAAAATCTTGAAATAGTAATGTGTGATTTGTAATCACAATATCTGCAAATAATGCCCGATTCTTCGCACGCTGATAAAAGCAACGACTAAACCAACTACTTTGAACTCCATTTGGGCTATATGCATCGCTACAAATTCGATTCCACAGTAATTTTCCACCTTCTGGAATGTTAAGTTCGTCACAATCACCTGTTTCCGTCTTCAATAACCATATTAAAATTTTCGCTTTCGTTAACGCAATATCATAATTCTTCTCATCTTCTTGTAAAGCATACTCAAATTTATGTAAACAAAGATAATGTTTTCTTCCCTTTAGTAAAGCAACTTCAAAAGGAAATGGCAGCACACTTTGTAATAACGGTATTTCCTTTTCTAATATTTGTTGCTGCAACTGCACCGTTTGTGTACTAATCACGACCGGTTCTTCTTTTTTCTTCGCAAAATAAATACTTGGAAGGAGGTAAGCTAACGTCTTCCCTGTACCTGTCCCTGCCTCTATTAATGAAAAACGTGCGTCTTGTAAGGCAGCATATATTTCTTTCATCATTTGTTGTTGCGTTTCTCTTTTTTCAAATTTGGGCACCTTTTTCTCAAGTTGTTCCATTGACTTGTGCAAAAAAATGCTAAATTTAGATGTTTGATTTTCACCTAAGTGCAACGAATAGCTACGCTTTCGCAGTGCAATATTTCGATATATGTCATATTCCTCCGATTCCTCTTTACCAGCCGTCATTTTCTTGAGAATATTTTCTGAAAGAATATGAGACATATCACTTTGAAATACATCACTCAATTCGTATAAAGATTGCAAAGTAACAAGCGGTAATTTTTCAATTTGAGTGAGAAATTGTAAAAATAATTCTGCCGTTGCAAGAGCATCACTATCTGCACGATGTGGTTGATCGTGCTCTAACTCATGTTTTTTAGCTAAATCTCTCAATTTATAACTATCAGCCGTCGGCAATAAAATCTGTGCCAATTCAACCGTATCAATTTTAGGACAATGTATATCTGCATAGCCAGCCTGCTTTAATTCTTCTTTTAAAAAATTCCAATCAAAGTGAACGTTATGTGCAACAAAAGAAGCACCCTGTAATAGCTCAACAATCATCGGCGCTACATCTTGAAATAGCGGGGCTTGTTTTACAAGATTTTCATCAATCCCTGTTAATTCTGTAATAAATGGGGGAATCTCCCTCTTTGGATTCACAAAAGACGAGAAAATTTCTAATATTTCTCCACCTTCCACCACAACAGCTGCGATTTGGGTAATTTTGTCTTTCCCATCTTTCCAAGAGTTCCCTGTCGTCTCTAAGTCGACAACGACATAACGTTTACTCATATGTAACACCTCAATTTCTTACCTTTCAAACAACAAAAATTCATATATTGTTACTATACCACGTTTTGTCTTATCTTAATGAAAAGATGCATAAAATGAACTGATTTTACAATTCCAATGATGCTGCTTCTCCAAAAAGAACCATATAGAAAAGACATTCTTGTAATAGCCGATAAAAAACAGGAGCCTTCTGACTCCTGTTTTCACCATTTATCTCGCTATTTTAGGGCAGTAACAGCCCGCTTGGTAAGGGCTTATAATCAATGCGAGAGAAAGAATCCCCCCATCAGTTTATACTTCAGTGCCTGCCTTTTCAGCACTTAACATTTCAATAATTTGATTGCGATCATCTAGCACTGCAATTTTGGGTATTTGTTTATAGACTTCTTCAGCTGATACAAGGCCATAACAAATAATAATCACTTTATCTCCAGGCTGCACAAGTCTTGCTGCAGCTCCATTTAAACAAATGACGCCGCTACCACGCTCCCCCTTAATCACATATGTCTCTAAGCGCTCTCCATTGTTATTATTGACAACTTGTACTTTTTCATTTTCGACAATTTCTACAGCGTCCATTAAATCTTCATCAATTGTAATACTTCCAACATAATTTAAATTAGCTTCTGTTACAGTTGCACGATGTAACTTTGCTCTCATCATTGTACGAAACATGGATGTCTCCCCCTTATTGAACCGTTAATGTTATATTGTCAATTAATCGCGCATTCTTGAACTGAACTGCAATTGCTAAAATTATTCTGCCTTTGATGATTTCTAGTGGCGTTAAAGCTGGATATGCATATATATCTACATAATCAACTATACCGTTTGTATTTGCTTCAATGTATTCTTTTACAACTGTGGTAATGTTTCGTGGATGACGCTCCCCCTCTTCTATTTTCTGTTTTGCTATACATAAGCTGCGGTATAAATGTGGTGCTTCCTTACGTTCTTGCTCCGATAAATATACGTTGCGGGAGCTTTTCGCCAACCCGTCTGCTTCCCTAACAATCTCAACTGGTACAATTGTAACTGGGATATGAAAGTCACTGACAATCCCTTCAACAACTGCTACTTGCTGTGCATCTTTCATTCCGAAATAAGCACGAGTTGGCATTGTAATATGAAACAGTTTCATCAACACCGTCGCAACACCTGCAAAATGAACCGGTCGTCTTTTCCCACATAAAACATTTGTACGTTTTACAACCTCTATTTTTGTTGTTTGTTCTGCTGGATACATTTCGTCTACACTCGGATAAAATAAGTAGTCAACGCCCGCTTCTTTTGCCACTCTTTCATCTCGCTTTATATCCCTTGGATAACGATCGAAATCTTCATCTGGTCCAAACTGTAACGGATTCACAAATACACTTAAAATGACAATGTCATTTTCTTTTTTGGCCTGGCGCAATAAAGTTGCATGTCCTTCATGTAAATATCCCATTGTTGGAACAAACCCAATCTCTTTACCACTTGCCCGAAGTTCGCCTGCAATTTGTTGCATGTCCTTCACTGTTGTTATCACTTTCATCCCTGTTTTCCTCCATATAAAGCTACATACTCTTCTTCTTTCATCGTAAATGAATATTGATCTTCTGGAAATTGTCTTGTTTTTACTTCAGCCACATATTGCGAAATCCCACGCACAATTTCATCCTGAACAGCCGTATATTGCTTGACAAATTTCGGAACTCTATTTACTCCGTAAGAAATCAAATCATGATAGACTAGCACTTGCCCATCCACATCTTTACCAGCACCGATGCCAATTGTCGGAATAGTTAACTCATCTGATATTATCTTTGCTAACTGCATCGGTACACATTCTAATACGAGAGCTATTGCTCCAGCATCTTCACATTTCTTCGCATCTGCTATTAATTGTTTTGCACTTTCAGCATCTTTCCCTTGTACTTTATAACCACCTAATATACCGACAGACTGTGGCGTTAATCCAAGATGAGCAACAACAGGAATTCCTGCATTCGTTAAATAATGAATAGTGGAAATGACTTCTCCAGCTCCTTCTACTTTTAAAGCATGCGCTCCGCCTTCTTGCACAATGCGACGCGCATGATGCATAGTTTCTGCCAGCGATACATGATAAGACATAAATGGCATATCTGTTACAACAAACGTATCCTTCGCCCCTCGGCGGACAGCTTTTGTATGATGAATCATATCCTCTACCGTCACAGGTACTGTGGAATCATATCCAAGTACAACCATTCCGAGAGAATCTCCAACTAAAATCATATCGACTTCAGCTTCCTCTACTAACTTAGCTGAGGGGTAGTCATACGCTGTCAGCATCGTAATCGGCTCACCTTTCTGTTTCATTCTCAAAAAATCTGTTTTCGTTTTCAAATATTACTCCTCCTTTATTTAGGAGAGAGGCGATGGCCGAAATGATATAAAAAAACCTTCTGACCATAAAAGGGCAGAAGGGTAGTGTTTGTAAATCGGCATAATCCATCCCTCTGTCCCAGTCCATTATTGGATCAAGGCAGAATCCAAATTATTATTGTTCCCTGCTTGGAATAACGGTGCAGTTCATTTCGATACTGCCCATATTCGAAATAATTATAGCAAACTGAGAATAAAAATGACTACATTTTATTTCAAATCCAAACCATAGAACCTTCTTTTTAGTTCATTTCTATATCAGCAGAATGGATATGATGAATATAACCTTGATGATCTTCTAATAGTAAGACGCCATCATCGGTAATCCCTTTCGCTACACCGGTAATCGTTTGCCTCATTGTACGAGCTGTAATTTCTTTTCCAATGCTCACTGCATAACTTTCCCATAACAGCTTAACAACCGTAAATCCATTATTTAAGTATTCTTTGTACAGTTTCTCCATTTGTAAAAAGATTTGCTGCATAAGTTCTGCACGAACAATTGGTTTTCCTGACTCGATGGCTAAAGAGGTAGCAATTTGTTTAATCTCATCAACAAAATGTTCTGTTTGTTGATTTGCATTAATTCCAATCCCCATAATAACTGCATTAATTTTATCTGGATCAGCTTGCATTTCTGTTAAAATACCTACAGTTTTTTTTCCATTTATTAAAATATCATTCGGCCATTTAATCCCTACATTCACGCCCGTACATTTCTCGATTGCTTGCGCCACGCTAACAGCAGCTAGTAAAGTAAGCTGAGGCGCATGATGAACAGGAATGGATGGGCGTAAAATAATGCTCATCCAAACTCCTGTTCCTTTTGGCGAATACCATTTTCGACTTAAGCGTCCTCTCCCTGCTGTTTGTTCTTCGGCGACGACTATTGTTCCTTCCGCTGCACCTTCATATGCAAGTTTCGCTGCAACATGCTGCGTAGATTCAACCGACTCTTCAAAGTATACCGTTCTCCCTATAAAGTCTGTTTGTAGCCCTAATTGAATTTCATTTGCTGTCACTTTATCTGGCTTACTCGTAATTCGGTATCCTAAGCGGCGAATCGCCTCCAATTCATAACCTTCTGTGCGCAAATCCTCCATATGCTTCCACACAGCCGTTCTAGAACAACCGAGCTTTTCACTTATCGTTTGTCCAGATACAAATTCTCCATTTGCCTCAGAAAAAATTTGTAACAATTGTTTTCTCATAGTAGATTGCATTCTTCAATCCACCCCCTTATCGCCTCTTTTTCATTTTCCAATCGCTTCTGCAAAATTTCTTCTTCAATTTTTTGTAATACTTCCGCTACCCAAGGGCCTGGTGTTTTATCTGTCCAACTTAATAAATCATTACCACTTACGTTCATTTCTTGACGCTTCTGAATTGGTAATGAATCAAATAATCTTTGCACTTCGCTTACTGTAGACATATTGTATTCTTCTATCATCACTTGATAGACTCTCTCTGCCATGAGAGCAATTTGTACACCAGTTTGATATAAGAAAACTGCATCCCATTCTTTTGTCTTTCGAGTACGAATAGCTAACAAAACAGCCACAATTTCTTTTATTTTCTTATTTGAAAATTTCCATTGACGTAAAAATACAGATGGATGTTCCTCTCCTATACAGGATAAGAAAAACGCCCATGCTTCAATTTCTGTTTCAAAAGACTCCCAGTTATACTCCGCAGCCTTTAAAATTTTCTCTTCTGACATTTGTAAATACGGTAAATGCATAAACAATTTCGTCTCTACTAGTTTTTGAAGTCCTTTTACACAGTATGGACCCGTTAATAACTTTTCAAATTCAACAGTAATTCTTTCAATCGCTATATGTTCTAATAAATGACCGTAGCGCTTAATCGCACACTCTGTTTTCTCTTCTAAAGAAAATCCTAATGTACTCACAAAACGAATACCACGCATCATGCGCAGCGCATCTTCTTGAAAACGCTCTGCCGCATTTCCTACTGTCACAATTTCTCGTTTTTGAATGGCTTCTTGACCTCCAAATAAGTCAATGATTTCTCCATCCTCATTCATCGCAATCGCATTCATTGTAAAATCACGTCGTTTTAAATCTTCTTCCAACGAGCGAACAAATTGTACACTACTTGGCCTGCGAAAATCTTCATAATCACTCTCTGTACGGAAAGTAGTTACTTCATATGGCTCACCATCTTGCAAAACGATAACCGTTCCGTGTTCAAGACCAACAGGAACGTGCTTTGGAAATAATTTCATAACTTCTTCTGGGAGAGCAGATGTAGCAATATCAATATCTCCTATCGGTCTATCAATAATAAAGTCACGTACACTTCCTCCTACAAAGTAGGCCTCATGTCCATGTTCCTTTAACGTCTCAATAATTGCTCCAGCTCTTTTAAATCGTTTCATTGTTGTCATCCCTTAATATGTCATAATAAATTGCTTCATATTGTGAAACGATATTTTCTGAACGAAATTGCTCGTGCACCGTTTCTAATGCTTGATCCGCCATATTTCGATGGAGTTCCTTATTTTGAAGAAGTTGTATAGCTTGCTTCGCTACCTCTGACGTATCACCAACTTCACATATATATCCCGTTTCACCATGTTTAATAACCTCTGGAATGCCCCCAACTCGCGAGCCAATACATGGCACACCACAAGCCATTGCTTCTAGTAAAACAAGGCCAAAGCTTTCTTTTTCTGATAAAAGTAACATCACATCACTCATAGCAAGTAGCTCTGCTACATTATCCTGTTTTCCTAAAAACAAGACACGTTCCTCTATATGTAAGTTTTTCACTAATTGCAAAATCGTGCAAAACTCTGGTCCATCGCCAACGAGCAATAGTTTCGCATTGACTTCTTTTACAACTTTAGCAAAAGCCTGCACAACATCTTGCACACGTTTCACCTTGCGGAAATTTGAAATATGGATCAATATCTTTTCATCTTCACTTATACCATATTCTTTTTTTAGTTGAGACATATCTCGCTTAAAATAGACACGCTCATCAATAAAATTATATACAGTCTGAATTTCCTTATTTGGTTTCACAAGTTCATTCGTTTCCTTAATCAATGAGTGAGATACAGCAGTAACAACGTCGGATTGTTCGATACCAAATCGAATTAAATTGTTCAGTGAAGGGTCTGAACCAAGTACAGTAATGTCCGTTCCATGCAATGTTGTAACAATTTTAATATGATCTCCAATCATTTGTTTTGCTAAGTATGCACAAATCGCATGTGGTATTGCATAGTGCACATGTAATATATCAAGCTTTTCTCTCTGCGCAACTTCTGCCATTTTACTCGCCAATGCTAAATCGTACGGCGGATATTGAAAAACAGAATATTGGTTCACTGTTACTTCATGAAAATAAATGTTTGGATATACTTTATTTAAACGAAATGGAACACCTGATGTAATAAAATGAATTTCATGGCCTCTTTCAGCTAATTGCTTGCCCAGTTCTGTCCCAACAACTCCAGAGCCACCTACAGAAGGATAACATGTAATACCTATTTTTAATTTCATTTACATCCTCCTATTAAATCAGCATGTAATAAAATTGGCTTCTTACTCATAAATCCTTCAGCATACATAACTCCAACTTCTTTTCCAAACATTTTCTCACGAGCTACTACTGTTTCTACATATCCTTCTGTTAAAGGCGTTTTTACGCCATCATTTCCCGTTGTAAATTGACTTTCATACGCTTCTAATGCTGCTATCTTCTCAGAAAGATGTTCACTAATATCTACGCAAAAATTGGGCTTATGGAAACCATTAATCATATAATAATAAAAAGATTGCACGCGGTGCGGTGAAATTTCTGGCATATATTTGCGAATACCAGCAGAAAAGACCGCTTCTTCTACAAGTTTTGCACAATTGGCATGATCTGGATGACGATCTTCATAGTATGGTGCAAAAATTAGCGCTGGCCTATATGTACGGATTATCTTTACAATTTCACGTATATATTCGTCTTTCATATATAGACCGCGATCAGGCATCGCCAAGTTTATTCGCGTCTTCACACCCATAATGTGCGCAGCCTCTTGAGCTTCTTTTTTTCTTAGCTCAATTGTTCCATTCGAAGATAAGTCCGCTTCTGTTAAATCACAAATACCGACTTCATATCCTTGTTTCGTATATTTGGCAATCGTTCCTGCCATGCCGATTTCAACATCATCGGCATGAGCACCAAACGCTAATATATGTAATCCACTCATAATCGTTCCCCTCATTTTCTAAACTTTCGATAGTCCAAATCTCCCCGATTTAATGCATGCATTAACATTTCAGCACTTGCCATATTTGTTGCAAGTGGAATTGCATATACATCGCATAAACGAAGTAGCGCATTTACATCTGGTTCATGCGGTTGTGCTGTTAGTGGATCTCGGAAGAAAATGACCATGTCTAAAGCATTTTTTGCAATCATAGCACCAATTTCTTGATCGCCACCAAGAGGACCTGATTGATATCTTGTAACAGCAAGACCTGTTGCTTCCATAACACGAAGGCCCGTTGTTCCTGTCGCGAAAAGTTCATGTTGTTCAAAAATTGGTTTATATGCGTATGCAAACGAAACCATATCATCTTTCTTTTTGTCATGTGCAATTAAGGCAATTTTCATCCGTTATCTCTCCCTTAATCCATAATATTCTCTAAACCGTATACAAGATGATCCAAGTTCATTACTGTTTCGATAGAAAGTTTTACCCCTGACATGAAGGAAGCTCGATTGAATGAATCATGACGAACTGTTAACATTTGTCCATCCCCGCCAAATAAAACTTCCTGATGTGCAATTAAACCTGGTAAACGTACGCTATGAATATGAATACCATCTACATTTGCCCCACGTACTCCTTTCAATTGTTCTGTTTCATTTGGATGACCTTGCTGCTTTGGCTCACGATGTTGGCGAATTAAGTCTACTGTTTTTACAGCCGTTCCAGAAGGAGCATCTAATTTTTGATCATGGTGCAATTCAATTATCTCGACATCTTGGAAATATTTCGCCGCCATTTGAGAAAATTTCATCATCAATACTGCCCCAATTGCAAAGTTTGGTGCAATAATAGTTCCTACTTCTTTTTCCTTCGCTATATTTGTTAAATGCTGTAATTCTTCTTCTGTAAATCCAGTTGTACCAATAACAGAACGAAGACCATGTTCAACCGCAAGCGTTACATGCTTCTTGCCTACCTCCGGTGTTGTTAAATCTAACAGCACATCTGCTTCTATCTCATCTAAACAAGTATGTAAATCCTCATAAATCGGAACATCTAACGCGGGCATTCCTGGTAAGTCTGAAATCTTTTCCCCACCATGTTTATAGTCAACAGCTGCTACAAATTGAAAATGCGGTGTTCTTTCCATAAGAAGAACTGCTTCATGTCCCATACGGCCTCTAGGTCCTGCAATAATTACTTTAATGTCTTTCATCGTTCTTCCTCTCCTTCTTCAATGCGTGTCCAACGATCCTTGTCACGTGTATTAAATTTATTCATTACAGTGTTATGCGCTATTTCTAAATCAATATTTAAACTATTTGCCATGCAAATCATCACAAATAATATATCGCCAAGCTCTTCTTCAATTGTTTTCTCTTTTTCAGTCGTTTTCTTTGGCTTTTCACCGTAATAGTGATTGATTTCTCTTGCAAGTTCACCCATTTCTTCTGTTAAACGAGCCATCATGGCAAGCGGACTAAAATAGCCCTCTTTAAATTGACCAATATATGCATCTACTTCCTTTTGCATATCTTTCATCGTTTTTGATTGCATCTTGTTCACCTCTATTCCTTCCTCTTTCATGTTAGCCAATTCATCGCAATTTGACAAATATTATCCCCCCATATTTGCCGATTTGCTCCGTTTTTTGGGATAGACTATAATAAAGTGAAATTCTCTTTCGCAATGCTATTTTTATTAAAAATTCGCCTAAACTGCGCGAACTCTTACTGGCTATTCTTTTTTGCCACCTATTAGCCGTTTAAGCGGAGCAGTGCAAATCATTACATTATTGAGGGGGCTTTTTATATGAAGACAAACTTGAAGATTCGCAATGTTATTTTCATTCTTATCGGTTCCGCTATCTTTTCTTTCGGTATTGTTAATATTAATATTGAAAACCATCTAGCAGAAGGTGGATTTACAGGTATTACCTTACTATTATACTTCCTCTTTTCACTCGACCCTTCCTATACAAACTTAATTTTAAACATTCCTCTATTTTTCGTCGGTTGGAAGTTACTTGGTCGAACAACATTTTTATATACGTTAATTGGAACCTTTAGCGTATCTTTCTTCTTATGGATTTTTCAGCGTTATGAACTGTTCAAATTACATGTAAACTTGCAAAACGACATGACATTGGCAGCACTTTTTGCAGGTGCATTTATTGGTATTGGTCTTGGAATTATCTTTAAGTATGGCGGAACGACTGGCGGCGTTGATATTATTGCGCGGCTCGCTCATAAATATATCGGTTGGAGTATGGGAAAAACGATGTTTATGTTTGATGCAGTGGTGATTGTTGTTTCTATCCTTACATACTTATCTTATCGTGAAGGCATGTATACATTAGTTGCTGTTTTTATCGGGGCGAAAGTCATTGATTTTATGCAAGAAGGTGCTTACGCTGCAAAAGGTGCTACGATTATTTCTAATAAAAATGACCAAATCGCTGACAAAATTTTATTAGAAATGAGCCGTGGAGCAACTTTTTTAAAAGCGGTTGGATCCTATACAAAAGTGGAGCGAAATGTATTATATTGCGTCGTGGCTAAAAATGAAATTGTTAAATTAAAAAACATTATCACTTCCATTGATCCTCACGCTTTCGTTGCCGTTAGTGATGTGCATGATGTCGTCGGTGAAGGGTTTACCCTCGATGAAAATAAAAATCCGTTACATCATTAAAAGAGAGAAAAGTTTTCTCTCTTTTAATGATGTATGTACTCCTTCAACTTTTCTAAATCTTCATATATGAAATCCAATAAACTTCGATTATAAAAAATAGATGCTGGATGAAAGATAGGAAAGATATAATACTCTTTTTTTGTCCATATAAACTCTGAGCTATTTATATCTTTTAGCTTTCGTACGGATTGCTTCAGTAGTTTTCCGTGAACATCCGTAATCTTCTTATCTCGTCCCACTAAACGCTGCAGTCCAATATTTCCAAGCGTGACAATCATTCGCGGCTTGATTTGTTCCAATTCATAATCTAATAACGGAGCATGCGCAACAATTTCTCTTTGATTTGGTGTTCGATTATACTTTTTCTGAATCACTTCTCCACTTTTTTCTTTTTTCTCTTTCCATTTATAAGGTCTACTTCGAACTGCACTCGTAATATACACTTCTTCTCTCGTAATATGAAGATAATTTAAAAATTCCATCAAATACTTTCCTGCCCGGCCGCTAAACGGGATACCATTGTGAATTTCTGTCTCACCAGGCGCTTCGCCAACAAGCATGAATTTCGGGTTTTTCGGACCCTGCCCACTTAAGAAACCTTCCAATGGATAGGGGGCACTCTTTTCTTTCACATGCTGAATTAAAAAATCTGGATATTGCATCTGATCACCTGCACTTATTGTACTTGTTCGTTTCTCACTTTTATACTTTCACTCCACGTTGTTTTCCTATACTTGTACTCTCAAATTAGAGAATCGAAATTTTTTATCCCGCTATTTTAGGGCAGTAAGACTCCCGCCTCAAGATTCAGAGAAAAGCAAGAAAGATAGGTGGGAGTAGGGCTGCCCGTAACAGCCCGGAGTGGTGAGGGCTCATAATCAGTTGGGATGAAGAACCCCCCACTGATTAAAGTTTCACTTTATCGCACGTGAATAGAAAGTAAAAAAGACTATCAAAATCGATAGCCTTTAATCATCACTGCGCTGCATGCCTGTATAAATCAATACGAGACGCAATAACTCAAATACCGCAACAGCCGCTGCTGCTACATATGTTAACGCCGCCGCATTCAATACTTTACGAGCTTGGCCGTACTCATCCGTTGATACAATCCCAAGCGCCTCAATTTGTTGCATCGCACGTTTAGATGCATCAAACTCAACTGGTAAAGTAACAAGCTGGAAAAGTACACCTGCTGCCATTAAAACGATTCCTAATAGCAATAAATTAGACATTTGAGCAAATATGCCAATTAAAACAAAAACCCATGACATATTTGACCCAAAATTCGCAACGGGAACGAGAGAATGACGAACACGCATAAAGTTATAATCTTTTGCGTCTTGAATCGCATGTCCTACTTCATGGGCTGCTACAGCTGTTCCTGCAACAGAGTGTCCATAATAGTTATCTGTCGATAGTCGAACTGTCTTTGCTGTTGGATCATAGTGATCTGACAAATGCCCTGGCGTTTCTTCGACTGCAACGTTATACAAACCGTTTTCATCTAATATTTTTCGAGCTACTTCCGCTCCTGTCATACCTGATGTAGAATATACTTGTGAATACTTACTATAAGCACTGCGTACTTTAGACTGTGCATATAACGGTATGATCATAATGATTGCGAAGTAAATTAAATAAAACATCATGAACCTCCACCTAAGTCTTAATTGTTAGTACTTTTCATTCTATTTTTTTCTTGAAACATTGTCAATAAAGAAACCTTACAATCCTTACCTTTATTCGTAATATTAGCGATTTTTAGATGTAAGGTTACTTTTACGCTTCGTCTTCTCGCCTTTATATTTTCTCCATCCAACATATGTTAATGTAAATAAAATAATCCCGCCTGTAATGGTCATAAACCAAATAAGAGATGTATCTACCCCATCTTTCTTTACTGTTTGAAATATTTTTTGCAAATCTCCTTTAATAATACTTAATTGCGTTTGACCACTTTTATGTTTCAGCATCATATTTCGAAATTCATCCAAATAGGATAAATGAGCATTCACACGCTGCGTTTGATTTTCTGGCAACGCAATCATAAGACTTGGATAAATAAT
Organism: Bacillus cytotoxicus NVH 391-98; assembly: GCF_000017425.1. Taxonomy (GTDB): domain Bacteria; phylum Bacillota; class Bacilli; order Bacillales; family Bacillaceae_G; genus Bacillus_A; species Bacillus_A cytotoxicus. Next base: position 1,360,734 of record NC_009674.1, on the reverse strand, counting down.
ATCAAATTCATACAAAAATGTATTTAATGATTGTTGGAAATCAGCCTCATCTTCTTGTTGCATGGCTTTTTCCATCTTTGCAAAGGCTCCCATCACCGGCTCTTCTCGCTCCATCCACAGCGGTTGATATTTAGACACCTCAGCATCTACTGCCAATTGAAGCGCTAACGTATCATTTATCTTAATTTGTCTATCTACATGCTTTTCCTCAAGAGATTTCTGCGCTTTCTCATATGCTAGCGAAATAATCCGAAAATGAGCAGGTGTCACTTTTTTTTGTTTTGCATATTCACTTTGTACAAATTGCTTAGAAAAATATTGTAACACTTGAATTGCTTTTTCATCCTCTTTTTGTTTGACAAGTTGCAAAGAGTCATCTAACAGCCCTGTTAACTCATTCCATTCTTCAGCATATATACGTACTGGAAACATGATAAGCAGAAATGCTATCATTCCAAACAATGCTCGCTTCATTCCTGTCCCCCCTATAACTACTAGTACAAAATATGTTGAGATGGACAAGAATAGAACAGAATGAAGCTGAAAATTATTTCTCCTAAGCTAAGCAAATTTTCTTTTTACATATCTATATAAACAATAAGATAGTAGGCTTCCACCTAAAATGAGCAATAATATCCCGCATGCTGCGTGCATAAAGAACGTCTCTGGTAACATATTAATAACCGGATCCTTTTCACTATCAAATTGCCAATAATCATTACGAAATAAAAGTTTATGAAATAGTACAAAACTCTTTTCAAAATCTATAGCAATCGGCACTATCAATATAACCGGTATAGCAATCGTTAAAATAGCACCATTTAATAAAAACTTAATTTGTCGCTTACGTAACATATACCCTCCACCTAGCAAAGCAACTATAATCGTTACACACATTCCGTATTGAATATGTATTAAAATATTTTTCACATCCACAAAATGAATTCTTCCTTCTGCGGACATATGTAATGTCGGAAACTGTAATGATCCTTCATAAAAAGGGGAAAGATATGTAATCAATACATCATAATTCTTCTTAATTTCCGACTCAGTCATATTTGCTAAATCTGGTATATTTAAAAGATGTATATCCGCATAATATAACCATTTTCCATAGACAACGAGTACCGTCGCAATCGCAAAAATAGAAAATGCAATGCAATACGAGACGATTAAATTTATGAAGCGATTTAGTAACCTGATTCCTATCTTATTTTTATTCATTTGCTTTCCCCAATCCTTTATTCATTTCATAATGAAAATTGTTTTCGCCTGCTACTGAAACAATAATAATAAGTAATTCCTAATACAGCTATACTGAGCCAAAATGTAAAATAGCCAATTTTATCTACGAACAAATGCATAATGCCATACCGTGGCATTTGCCAAAATAAATAATCAATCGCATCATTATGTAAAATCCATAGTCCTGCAACAATAAGATGCCATTTTTTCATGCGGGTATATGGCGCATATAATAGTCCTTGCATGGCCATTGCAAGATGCGACAAAACGAGCATATAACTCATCATTCCAAGCGGCTCCTTGATCGCAAACATAATACCATTCACCACCACAGCCCAAATGCCATATTTCATTAAAGTAACAATTGCTAAAGCCTCTATTAACCCCCAATTTTTCTTTTGCAAAAACGCGATCAAAACAAATACAAAAAAGAGACTTGCCATCGGACTATCTGGAACAAAAGGCCAAAATAAATACGAAGTCTCTCTCAATTGCTCTTCATACCAAATAAATCCATAAATTGTTCCCAATATATTAACAATCAGCAACAACCATAAAACAGAACGTTGTCTTAACATTGCATATAAATACGTCACTCTCTCTGTACAACACCTTTCACACAACATAAAATCTTGTTACGCACAAATAATAAAGAAAAAATCTACTCTATTATAACAAAATTTTTCTTTTCATTAACAAAGCCGACTACAAATTTGCAGTCGGCTTCCGTCTTATTTTTCATTATATTTCGCGATAAATTCCGAAAGTTTCTTCAATTCTTCATCTGTTCCTTTAAATACCCCTTTCGGCATTGCCCCTTTTCCCTCTTTTGCAATCTTAGCAATTTCTTCTGGCTTTAAAGTTAAGTTTTGCAGTGCTGGCGCTGCTGCTCCACCTTGTAAATTATCGCCGTGACATGTTAAACATGTATTCTTTTCCAATAATTTATAGCCTTCATCGTTTTTATCAACTTGTACCGTCTTAACAATTTCACCTTGTTTTTTAGCAGCTTCCCAATCATGATGTGCTACAGACTCCCAAGTTAAGTAAACAATAGATGCAATTGCTAACATCATAAATCCAGTTGCTACTGGACGCTTCAACGGGCGTCGTTCAGGGCCACGATCAAGAAATGGCGCTAACATTAATGCTCCAAAAGCGATACCTGGCATAATAAACGCTCCTATTACAGTAAATGAGCCTGAAGCGTATGAATATTTTAAGAGCTGATACAAAAATAAGAAATACCAGTCTGGCAATGGTATATATCCTGCATCTGTGGGATCTGCCATTCTCTCAAGTGGTGATGGATGGGCCACTGTTAAACACAAATAGCCGATTAAAAAAACGGCCCCAACCATCCATTCTTTTAACAAGAAGTTTGGCCAAAACGCTTCCGTTTTGCCCGGATATTCGGAATAATCTTTCGGAATATTTTGTTTTCTAACTACAGGTACCCGCGAATCTCCTACAAACTTCATCCCTTTGCCGCGATGCATAATCTCCCTCCTTCATTTCTTTTCCCCTTTAATTTTGTAATTCTTATAGTGGACCGGAAATACCTTGTTTGCGAATCATGATGAAGTGGAAGGCCATTAAGCCTAGAAGTGCTGCTGGTAAGAAGAAGACGTGAATAGCGAAGAAGCGAGTTAATGTTTGAGCACCAACAATTTCGGAATGACCAGCAAGTAAAGTTTTAATATAAGGACCAATGAGCGGTGTTTGCTCAGCAATTTGAATCCCTACTTTTGTTGCAAATAACGCTTTCATATCCCACGGTAATAAATATCCGGTAAAACCAAGACCTAGCATAACAAAGAAAATAAGAACACCAACGATCCAATTGAGTTCACGAGGCTTTTTATAAGCGCCTTGAAAGAAAACTCTAAGTGTATGTAAAAACATCATTACAATTACAAGACTAGCGCCCCAATGATGCATACCGCGAACAATTTGTCCATATGCAACTTCATTTTGTAAATAATACACTGACTCCCAAGCATTTTTTATATCTGGTACATAGTACATGGTTAAAAACATTCCTGATAAAATTTGAATAACTGTTACAAAAAACGTAAGTCCTCCGAAGCAGTAAACGAATGCTGAGAAATGATGTGCTGGATTGACATGTTCAGGCACTTCGTGATCAGCAATATCACGCCAAATCGGTGTAATATCGAGCCGCTCGTCTACCCAATCATAAATTTTATTTAACATCTATTTCGCACCCCCTCGTGGCTTAGCTTTTCCTAAATAAAGTGTTCCATTTTTTACTTTTGATTCGTACACATCTAACGGAGCAAGAGGCGGTGTACCTTTAATATTGACGCCATCTTTTGTGTACCGTCCAGCATGACACGGGCAATAAAATTGATTTGGATGTGCCTTGTCAGAATTCCAGTTTACTGTACATCCTAAATGCTTACAAACTGGGGAAAGTGCAACAATGTCTCCGCTTTCATCTTTATACACCCATGCAGATTTAGGCTCCTCAGACTTGTACCATCCATCAACTTGTTTTACCTTGAAGTCAAAACGTTTTGGCTCTGTCGTAACCTCTTTTACTTGTGCAACAGCAACCAGTTCTCCCCCATCTTCTTTTCTTAATACTGGATCAAGTGCAAAGCGTGTCATCGGCATGAAAATTCCAGCTGCCATAAACCCTCCCACACCTGTAAGTGTGTAGTTCAAAAACTGTCTTCTTGATACACGATGCTCTTTCTCACTCACGAAAAATTCCCCCCTCTATCAGAAATTGTCCCCTCGTGACAAAACCGTATAAAAATAAAAACTAGGACACTATCATGATATAATACCCACATTCGCAGGTCAATATCACACTTCTCCCAATAATAAGAAATATATATTTATTTTATATTTTTCCATTTTTCAGTTAATAATTCCATTATATTTTTAATATGAGCATGAATGACTTCTCTTTTTGCTTGATCACTAAGTTGATCGAATGATATAGCCGGCAACCAAAATAATTGTCCTTGTAATACATTAGCTTGTTTCCAAGCGAAGTCACTTGTCACATACACAATATGCTGTATCCCTTGCTCTTGTAAATGATTCGTCCATCCTTCCAATCTTTCTTTCTCTTTTTCTTGATTTTCCGCTAAGTAAGTAAAGGCCGGTAATAACAAGACTCTGCCTTTATATTCTCTTTCTAATTCCATACTCAAAACCTCAATAAATTCCCCTTGTTCTACAAGCGCCTTCATCTCTTTCGCTACTGAAATTGAGAGAAGAGGTATAATACATGTATCTACATATTCCCTTGCTTGTACAAACTGTTCTGCATCTTTTACAGCCCATCTCAACTTTCATCCCTCCTTCTCCTAAATCTCTACACAAATGACAGAACTTTCACTTTATATATATTAAACCATACTAAAACAGGTAAAAAAAGAAAAACTACCCAATATAGGTAGTTTTTCTTAGAATAGTCGGAAAGTTATCAAAAATAAAATTTTAATCACCAGAAGTTTTCTTCATCCCTACGCCTATTTCTTACCCTCTTTTTTATCGCTTACGTCTTAAGGCGGAGTCTCGCTTCCCATAAAATACGGAATAAGCAGCACAAACAGTTATAAAGTTTTCAATTCAGCTGTTAGTCTCTGAAAAGCTTCTTGATCATGATTGTCTAACGCCTCGTCAATTTGCTTTAAAAGACGATTTCTTCGGAATGAAAAAACACTTTCTTCTAAAAAGCGTTCTGCAAGTAAACGATCCTTCTCGTTTACTTCAATATGCTTTGGTAAATATGGATTTTCCTCCAATACCGCCACATAATTTGGGTTTTGAAACGACGATTTAAAATTAAGTTGAATATAAATATCTTCATCCCGATTGAGACGAATGTCATGAAAAGATTTTTCCGCATCCGTTGTCATTACATTTTGTTTAAAAAAATGAAACGGAGTTTCTTTCACGCAATTAGCTGACATGATCAAGCCACGCGGACAATATTTTGCATGTTCTACAAAGTGAACTTTATGCATTAATTGATCATGACTCATTAAATAATTTAAAATCCATACACATTCACGCTGTTTCAGTTGGTAATTATTTAAAAACCATTTCACAAAATCCTTCTTCTCGTTTACAGAAACAGGGGTATTCATAGCGCCTAAGTCCCTCCTCTGTCTTTCTTTTTTTTATTTAGATTCAAGAAGTAGCATTCAGTTTCCTTCCAACTTATGAAAAATCCTCTAAATTATATAACAATTCCTCAATATGAATTTGTGTCGGATCTAGTTGTATTAAGCGTGTAAATACTTCTTTCGCCTCTTTTCGCATCCCTTCTTCTAATAAGAAGTAACCGTACTCTTCCAAGAAATCGGGATGATTCTTAAAAGAAGTATATGCACTTTCATAGTGTTTTAATGCATCCGAATACATTTCTAATTGTTTTTTAGCAAATGCAAGATCCCAAAGTAATTGCGCATCCTGCTCTCCACTTTCTCTTGCATTTTCTACAACACGAATTAATTCTTCGTATTTTTCTTGCCCTTTTAAGATATAGACATATTTTAATATTGCTCCTAAATGTCCTGGATCTAATCGCAGAGCCTTTTGAAGAACTTCCTCTGCTTCCGCCATCTTTCCTAGCTTCGCTGCAATATTTGCCAATTCTACATAAAGCGGCACAGATAACTCATCGACTTTAATACCATCGTGAAGTGTTTCATAGCTTTCTTGAAGCATCCCTTCTTTTTCGTAGCATTTCGCCAAATACATATATAATGATGCATATTCTGGATCTAATTCCTTCAATTCTTGCCAAACACTAATCGCTCGTGGATATTCTTCTCCTTGATAAAGAGTAAATGCATATCCGAATAAAGAATGAATATCTTTCTGTTCTTCTAATCCTTCTTCATAATAAGGGATTGCTTCTTCCCAATTTCCAACCGCACTTAACGTTTCTGCAAGGCGAAGAGCGATAATAACGCCTCCCATTACTTTATGTTCGGCAAGTAATGATTGATAATACTGAATCGCCTTTTTCTCTTCTCCTTTACTGCTATACAATTCAGCAAGACCAAATATAATGACAGGCTCTTCTGGCATGATTTCTTTCGCCTTTAATAGTTTTTGTTCGGCAACATCATCAAATCCTTGCATTTGGAATAAATCCGCAACAAGTAATAAAGATTGTACATAAAAATCGTCATCTTCAGGAATATCATGAAGTACCTCAATTGCTTCATCTTCTTTATCTAAATCAATATATAGCTCTGCTAAAAATATTGTAAATTCACTTTCTTCAGGATATAGAAGGTGTAAATCCTCTGCAATCGCGAGCGCTTCATCTACAAACCCAAGTGTATGATAATAGCGAGCAATATCGTATTTCTCCTCGTCCGTCCCTTGCTTCACCTGTTCTTTTAATTGCTGTAAACCTTTTTCTACCTCTCCATTTTCAATATAGGAAACAGCTTGTTCAAACTTTTGCATATATATCTCCTTTAACCTAAAAATATTCTCATCTATTCACTTAATCATAAACAACAGTTGACTACTAAGCAACTAAAAGAAATGGAAAAGAATTTTCTCAAAGAAAGTGCCTTCCTTTTCTTTACAAAGATGCCAACTGATCAAAAAAGTTTGGATAAGATACAGAAACCGCATCACTTCTTTGTATTTCAACCTCGCCATCAGCGATACAAGAAGCAATCGCAAGCATCATCCCAATGCGATGATCCCCATGACTATCAACAATCCCTCCTTGTAGCTTCTGATTTCCATATATAATCATACCATCTGATGTCGCTTCAATTTTTACGCCTAGCTTTTTTAGTTCTTGTACAACTGTATCAATACGATTTGTTTCTTTTACTTTTAATTCTTCAGCATCTTTAATAACGGTTGTGCCAGTTGCCTGTGTCGCTAGTAAAGCAATAATAGGAATTTCATCAATTAATCTTGGAATTAACGAGCCTCCAATTTCGATTCCTTGTAATTTTGAAGTTTCAATTGTAATATCTCCACATGGCTCAAATTCTTCATTTCGTACATGATCAACCGAAAGAATTGCCCCCATTTTTTGTAAAACGTCTATAATCCCTGTTCTCGTTGGATTTAAGCCAACATTTTTCAAGACGATTTTACTATTCGGAACAATCGCACCTGCAACTAAGAAAAAGGCTGCTGAAGAAATATCACCAGGCACTTCAATCTCCGTCCCTATGAGGGATTGTCCTCCTCGCAGTGAAACTGTTTGGCCCGTTACTTCCACTGTACAGCCAAATGCACGGAGCATACGCTCAGTATGATCGCGTGATTGTAGTGGTTCCGTTACTGTTGTAACGCCCTCTCCTTTTAATCCAGCAAGTAAAATTGCTGATTTTACTTGTGCACTTGCAACAGGAGAATCATAATGTATCCCTTTTATATTCCCGCCTCGAATCGATAATGGCGTATATTGTCCATCTTCTCGACCATCTATTTGTGCATTCATTTCACGAAGAGGATCTGTAACACGTTTCATAGGACGTTTTCCAATAGAATCGTCGCCTATGATTGTACAATGGAAAGGTACATTTGCTAAAATACCGAGCATAAGGCGAATGGTCGTTCCCGAATTTCCCACATCTAATACCTCTTTGGGCTCTTGCAATCCAGTTAATCCTTTTCCATATATCGTGACATCATTTCCACTTTGATCAATTTTCACACCGAGTTTTCGAAAACATGCAATGGTACTTAAACAATCTTCTCCTAATAAAAAATTTGAAACTTTTGTTGTACCTTCCGCTATCGCTCCAAACATGACAGCGCGATGTGAAATCGATTTATCTCCAGGTATCGCAATCGTTCCATTTAACCCTTTTTCTCGCCTTATATTTGCCATCCTTTGCCCTCCTATATGTGTACTTACTTATATATGTATTATCTATCTTTATTGTACAGCTTTCTTTCTCTGCCGTGCAAACACATAAAACGAAACTTTTCACAACATCGTATCATACATTACATATCGGGCTACAAGTATCGATATTCGCTTGCACCAATTCAATTGTTTCTTCCTAAATCACGTAGCGAGAGTCTTATTCCCCTAAAATAGCGGAATAAAATAAACGGCTCCCCTTATAGGAGGCCGCTATAATCAATTAAGAGTATGTTTCTTCTTTCTTCACATGTTCTTTTACGAGATTCGCAAGCAACGCAATAATCTCAGCGTTCTCTTCTTTTAAACCAACTGTAATACGAATACCATCCAATAAACCAAACGGTGCACCTGATCGAACAATATATCCTTTTTTCATTAATCTCTCAAACACTTCGTTACCCGGAAGACCAATCTTTAGGAAAATGAAATTCGTTTGAGATGGATAATAAAACACATCATATTCTTTACAAAATTGATAATATTGTTCTAAACCTTCCGCATTCTTTTTCACACATTCTTGTAGAAATGATTGATCGTCTATTGCCACTGATGCCACGACTTGCGCAACAGTCGATGTATTAAATGGCAATCTTGCTACTTCCAACTTCTTTATTAACTCCGCGTATCCTACAGCATATCCAATCCGAAAAGCAGCTAATCCGTAAGCTTTCGAAAATGTACGTAACACCATAAGGTTTTCATATTTTTCAAGAAGTGGTAATGTTTGCGGGTAATCTTCAGCACCTGCATATTCATAGTATGCTTCATCCATAATAACGAGCGATGACTTTGGAACATTCTCTAAAAATGAAAGTAATTTCTGCTTTTCTACATATGTACCAGTCGGATTATTCGGATTACAGACCCAGACAATGCGCGTATTGTAATCTACTTGTTCAAGCATAGCATCTAAGTCATGAATCCCATCTTTTAACGGTACTTCACGAACTTCAGCCCCTTCGATGATAGCATGATGACGATATTGAGAAAAAGTTGGCCTCGCCATCACAACATTTGTGCCTTTATGTAATAAAGCACGACTAATCATCTGAATAACCTCATCCAATCCGCTACCAAATAGAAGTTGCTCTGGTTGCACTTTCAGATGATTCGCTACCTTTTGACGAAGTTCAAATGCAGCGCCATCTGGATATAGTGCATATTGCTCATTTAATAAAGCAAGTGCTTCTTTTACACGTTTCGAACAACCAAATGGATTTTCATTCGATGCTAGCTTAACAATTTTCGATAGTCCATACTCCCTCTTTACTTCTTCAATGTTTTTGCCAGGTACATACGCATTTAAACTGAACAACTGCTCTTTCACTTTCATTTTTCTTCCCCCAGTCATTTTGTTTAATCAGCGGCAATATAAGAAGCCGTTTCTTATACTACATACTCTTTTCCAACCGTCACCATCATTCAAAATTCATTTCTTCACCTAGTACCATATCTTTTTGAAATGCTTCTAATGAAGTGTGAACGGTCTTATCTGAAATAGATACGACATGTACGCCCCCATATTCCTGCATAAGTACCATACGAATTGTTCCAGCATTTGCTTTTTTATCTTGTTTCATAACATTTACAAGACGATCCACCTTCAAATGCCTTGGTATGCTCGGGTAACCATACTGCAAAAACCACTGTTTTAATTCTTTATACCTGAGGTCAATCTTATACATTTGTTCACTTAAAAATATGGCAAATAACATGCCGATTGCAACACCGTCACCATGCGTGATATTGCCATATCCCGATTCTTTTTCTAAGGCATGTCCTAATGTATGCCCAAAGTTCAAATGTGCACGCACCCCTTTTTCTGTCTCATCTTGCGCTACAATCTTCGCTTTGACAGGGATTGCACGTTTTAATACATAAACTAATTTATCATCTCGTAAATCCGCCAATGTTGTCACATTGTTTTTTAACCAATGATATAATTCTACATCTCCGATTAAAGCGTGTTTGATTACTTCAGCAAAGCCAGAGCGCCATTCTTTTTCAGGTAATGAATCTAGAAATGGCGTATGGTATAACACCGCTTCTGGCTGATGAAACGCCCCGATCATGTTTTTCCCTAAAGGATGGTTAATGGCCACCTTCCCGCCCACTGCACTATCATGTGCCAACAGTGTTGTGGGTACTTGAACAAAGCGAATCCCCCGCATAAATGTAGCTGCTACAAATCCTGCTAAATCGCCAATCATTCCGCCACCTAGTGCAATTATTAATGAATTACGATCGAGCTTGTTCTCAAGTGCCGCTGTATGGACTGCATAGAAATTTTCAAATGACTTTTCTTTTTCTCCACTTGGAATAACAAATGAAAACACATCTTGCTTTATTTGCAAAGCCTCTTTTACTTTTTGTAAATGCAAGGTTGCAACAGATTCATCAGAAATGATCATAACATTTGAAACAGCTGGTTTCATACGTTGAACAACCTCTGTTAAAGAGGATAGGACATGTTTGCCAACATATACATCATATTTTTTGGATGTTGTTTGAATGTGTATACTTTCCATTAAAATTCCCTCGCGTATTCATTATGTCGCTCAATATTTTCACGAATACAATCCATTCGATCTGCTCCAAATTGCTCCACTAAAGCTGTAGCTAGCTCCCATGCAACAACTGCTTCCGCTACAACACTTGCCGCTGGTACAGCACAACTATCAGAGCGCTCAATGCTTGCTGAGAAAGACTCTTTCGTTTCAATATCAACACTTTGGAGGGGTTTATATAATGTTGGAATAGGTTTCATAACCCCGCGAACAACAACTGGCATGCCCGTTGTCATACCACCTTCTAGACCGCCAGCATGATTCGTTCTTCTCGTGTACCCTTCTTCTTCGTTCCAAAGAATCTCATCATGAACTTGACTTCCTGGACGATGAGCTGCTTCAAATCCAATACCAATTTCCACACCTTTAAAGGCATTAATGCTCATAACTGCTGCTGCTAATTTCGCATCAAGCTTTCTATCATAATGCACATAGCTGCCAACTCCAATTGGCATGCCTTCAACAATAACTTCTACAATACCACCAATAGAATCGCCACTTGCTTTCGCATCATCTATCGCTTGCATCATCTTTTTCCCAGCTTCTCCATCTAAACAACGAACAGGAGATGCTTCGGTAATTTCTTGCAGTTGTTCAATCGTTTCGTAAGTCGTTTGTTCAGCGCGCACACCACCAATTTCGATGACATGTCCTGCCACTTTAATGCCAAGCTCTGCTAACACTTTCTTTGCCACAGCGCCTGCCGCTACTCGCACTGTTGTTTCACGTGCGGAAGAACGCTCAAGTACGTTTCTCATATCTCGATGACCATATTTAATGGCACCATTTAAATCGGCATGCCCTGGTCTTGGTCTTGTAATTTGTCGTTTCATTTCCTTTTTTTCTTGCTCAGTTAAAGGGGCTGCTCCCATAATTTTCGTCCAATGGGCAAAATCCTTATTTTCTACAATAAGTGCAATGGGTGCTCCAATTGTTTGACCATGTCTGACACCACTTACAATTTGAACTTGATCCTTTTCAATTTGCATGCGTCTTCCTCGGCCGTACCCTTTTTGTCGTCTCGCTAACTCGGCATTTATATCATCCGCGACTAGAGGTAAACCTGCCGGAATCCCTTCCAAAATCGTTGTCAGTTGCGGACCATGTGACTCACCAGCTGTTATATATCTCATCGGTTATTCCTCTTTTCTTATATGTATTTCATGTTCTAGCAATGTTCCACGCGCCATGCTAAAAAACGGAAATCGCATGGTAGAACACGCTATTTGTTTAAATATAATTTTCGATTCCGTTAATTGTCAAAAGGAAAGCTCTTTATGAATCGAACGTTTACTTTATGTATCAATATATCACACTAAACTTAGCTTCGTAACTATTAGAAACGAAAAAAGTGCAAGAAGGAAATCATCATCCTCTTGCACTTTTCACTATTATCACAGTGATTAAAGCGTTTACAAATTATTTTAAAATAATTAATAAATCCATTGATTCATTAGTTTTGAATAATCTACTAACTCTTCTTCTTTGAAGAAAATACCAATCTCACGTTCAGCACTTTCTAAAGAATCAGAACCGTGGATTACATTTTTCTCAACTGTTAAACCGAAATCGCCACGAATTGTACCTGGTGCCGCTTCATGTGGTCTTGTTTTCCCCATCATGTTACGAGCAGTATTTACTACACCTTCTCCTTGCCATACCATTGCAAACACCGGTCCAGATGTAATAAAATCTACTAATTCACCAAAGAAAGGCTTTTCCACATGCTCAGCATAATGTTGCTTTGCAATTTCTGGAGTAACTTGCATTAATTTCGCACCAACCAATTGAAAGCCCTTTTTCTCAAAACGAGCTACAATTTCCCCAATGAAGGCACGTTGTACGCCGTCTGGTTTTACCATTAGAAATGTTTTTTCCATAAAAAAATCTCTCCACTTCTGAATTATGTATGTAATTGTATATCCCCACACACATATTAACACCCTTATCGTAATTGTGCAATAGTTTTGAAATAGAGAGATTTTTTTGTTTTTTAGAAAAAATATTAAAATTTTCTTTTTCCAATATACTTTGCTACATTTTGCAAAGCATATTTCGCCTGTCCTCTAGGCAATGGTTTAATCACTTCTAAAGCTTTATGTAAATAACGTTCACTAAATGCAAATGCTCGATCAATTGCCGGACTCATTTTAATAGCATGGATTATTTCCTTCATTTCGCTTGCTGTTGTATTTTCATGAACAGATACAATTTTCTCTCGAAGCTTCGAATCTTCCATCGCATACAAAGCTGGAAGTGTAACATTCCCCTGTAATAAATCTCCACCAGCAGGTTTGCCAAGTTTCTCTTCTGTCGAAACAAAATCTAAAATATCATCGATAATTTGATACGACATGCCGACAAAATACCCATACCAAAACAAGCGATTTACCGTATCGCGACTTGCCCCAGAAGCAATTGCACCTAACTGACAACTCGCGGCAATGAGTAGCGCCGTTTTTCTCTTAATTCTACGCAAATATGTTCGTAAGTTTTGATCATAATTATACTTGTCTTTAATTTGTTCAATCTCACCTTTACATACTTCTAAAATTGTATAAGACAAGGCTTGATGAGCTTCTGGAACCTCTAGATTCGTAATGCATTCAAGAGATTTTGCAAATAAATAATCTCCCGTATACATCGCAATACGATCTCCCCAGTTTGCATTCACTGTTGCACTGCCACGTCGCAATAGAGCAGCGTCAATCACATCATCATGAACAAGGGATGCCATATGAATAAGTTCTAATGCAACCGCTACATGCTTAATCGCATCTAATTTATATTCCCCAAATTTCCCTGCAAGAAGTACAAATACAGGACGAATTCGTTTCCCACCAGCTTCAATCAGTTGCAATGCTGCTTCTTCCACTAACGGTTGCTCAGAAGCAACCGTCTTTTTTAATTCTTTTTCTATCACATTAATATCTGATCGTAAAAAAGAGTACATAAGTTGTAACTTCATATTGTTCACCTTAACCTAAAACATCTTTTTTCTACTCTGATTCTGGCTTAACCCCTAAATGCATAGCAGCTACTCCAAAGGTAAATGGTTTTACTTGTATTCGCTCAAGTCCAGCATCTTCAAACATTCTTGCTAATTCCTTCATTCCTGGAAATGTACTTGCTGACTCTTGAAGCCAGGAGTATTCCTTATAACTTTTCGCAAATATTTTTCCAAATAACGGCATTATATATTTGAAATATAAGATGTATATTTGACGAAAACCAATCATCGTTGGTTGTGATGTCTCCAAACAAATGACTTTTCCGCCAGGTTTGACTACTCGTGTCATTTCTTTCAATACGTGCATATAATCTGGAACATTCCGCAAACCAAATCCAATTGTTACGTAATCAAATGTATGATCCTCAAATGGAAGTTCCATCGCATTCCCATGCATAAGTTCTACTTGCTCTAATCCTAAAGCCTTCACCTTTTCTTTCCCAACAGCTAGCATATTTTCGCTGAAGTCTAAACCTTTCACCTCACCATTTGGCCCTACTGCATTCGCAAGTGCAATCGTCCAATCTGCGGTTCCACAGCATACATCTAATGCTTTACTACCAGGTTTAACATCCATAATGCGCATTGTTTCTTTGCGCCACGCTTTATGTCTTTGAAAACTAATTACTGAATTCATTACATCATATTTATCAGAGATTTTCTCAAAGACATCATGTACTCTTTCTTCTTTTGATTGCTGCATGCTCTTACCCTTCTTCCAATATAAAATTGCTTAAGTGTTCAATTTGCCTTTTAAAGTAGAAACGATATCTCCAAATTCTTTATGATTTTTCAAAAATATTTGTTTCTGCTTGTTCAATTTTTCTAACCAATCCTCAAAGACGGTCTTCACATTTTTTTCATCATCATTTAATAAAATGGCTCGAACCGCTTCAAAAACAGGTGCATTTTGTTTTTCAGCATGCAATCGATACTCTTTTTGAAGACGATTTTTCCCTAATACATGTGCTACAAACAGTTTCCAATGTGATATTTGAAAATGATCACACGTTTTTTGTAAAAGCGCCGATTCGATTGTCATAACACTTTCAATGATTTCATCTACTGTGTGATATGCCTTCTGATACAGCATGATTTTATGCTCATTAATTTCTTTAATACCTTCTGCAAGTGCACGAATTAAAACAATATCACAATTCATTGACAATAAATAGTAATACAAACCACTATAATAATCTCCTGCAAGAACTGTAAGTTGACGACACTTATGAGATTCACTTGCTTCTTGATCTGCCTTATTCGATACTTTTTCATGTGTATCAAGCGCAATTTGTACAAGCATGATTGTTACTACATAATGTTCAATTTGTTCTTTATGTAAATTTGCATTCTTTAAAGCGGTGTATAAAAGTACTACCTTTTCTTCATCAATAAATGGTTCCTCAATATAATTTATAAAATAAGGATGGCGCAGTTTTTCTAACAACTGCTCCTTTATATCCGCATATCCTCTGTAGATGTCACACACAAAAAATCACCCTTGTTTTCTAATTCATAAAACCTATTATAACACATACATTTGATTTTCTATAATGAAAACTTGGTTGTCTCAAATAAAGTGAAGCATTCATTCATGTACGTTGTTCTTCATTCCTCACTAATTTCCACTACTCATAAATAAAAAAGAAAAGCAGTTTCCCGCTTTTCTTTACTTAGACTTAATAAAAGACAAAATTTCACTGCGTGCTGCTGCATCGTTTTCTAATACACCACGTACAGCTGTGGTTACTGTTTTAGCACCCGGCTTTTTCACACCGCGCATTGTCATACACATATGTTCTGCTTCCACCACGACCATAACACCATGCGGTTCTAACACTTCCATGATAGAGTCTGCTACTGTTGATGTAATACGCTCTTGCAGCTGTGGACGGCGCGCAATCGTGTCTACAGTACGAGCTAACTTACTTAAGCCCGTTACTTTTCCGCCACGTGGGATATATGCCACATGCGCAACTCCATAAAACGGAACAAGGTGATGCTCACACATTGAGTAAAATGGAATATCTTTTACTAATACCAGTTCTTCATGATCTTCCCCAAATACTTTATGTAAATGTTCTTTTGGGTCCTCATGCATTCCTGAAAATACTTCTGCATACATCTTTGCAACTCGTCTTGGTGTATCCAGTACTCCCTCACGATTTGGATCATCACCAATCGCCTCTAAAATAAGGCGCACTGCATGTTCAATTTGCTCTAAGTTAACTTTTGCCATCCGCTAGCCCTCCCAAGAAACCTAAAAATGATACGAACACATTCTAGCATATTTATGTTTTTAAAAGCAAAAAGAAGAGCCTCCTAAAAGGAAACTCTTCTTCCCTGTAATATGTAAGGATTATTTAACCGCATCTTTTAACGCTTTACCAGGTTTAAATGCAGGTACTTTACTTGCCGCGATTTCAATTTCCTCACCAGTTTGTGGATTGCGACCTTTACGAGCCGCACGCTCACGAACTTCGAAATTACCAAATCCGATCAATTGTACTTTGTCACCTTGTTTTAAAGCTTCTAAGATAGAATCAAAAACAGCGTCAACTGCTTTTGTTGCGTCCTTTTTAGAAAGGGAACTTGCTTCTGCAACAGCATTGATTAAATCTGTCTTGTTCATGCCATTCACCTCCTCCCAAAGATAAGACTGTATAATGATCATAAAATGAGTCTTACTTTCATTTGTAGGCAATTTTTACAAATTCTATACTACAAAGACGTAGATAAATCATTATCAACGCCTATATTATACGATTCTTCTTTATAATTCAATATTTTTAAGGAATTTGTTGCTCTGAAAATGCGAAAATCTGTTGAAACTTGACAATATACAATAAAGTATTAGATAATGACTATTTATTTTTCAAGTATATACTCTACCAAAGTGTAAAATCCCTCTGCACGCAGAGGGATTTTCATTATAATATAATCGCAATTAATCCACCAGATCCTTCGTTAATAATTCTCTCTAATGTTTCTTTCAATTTATAGCGGGCATTTTCTGGCATTAATGATAATTTTGCTTGAATTCCTTCACGAACAATCGAGCTAAGTGAACGCCCAAAAATATCAGAATTCCATATTGATAGCGGATCATCCTCAAAATCTTGCATTAAATAACGCACAAGTTCTTCACTTTGCTTCTCTGTACCGATAATGGGCTCAAATGTAGATTCAACATCCACTTTAATCATATGAATAGATGGCGCAACAGCCTTTAACTTAACACCAAATCGTGAACCGTGGCGAATGATTTCCGGTTCATCTAAGCTCATATCTGTTAAAGCTGGAGCCGCCACACCATAACCCGTTTGCTTTACCATTCGTAAAGCATCTGACACCTGGTCATATTCTGTTTTGGCATGAGAGAAGTCTAGCATGAGCTTTAATAAATGATCTTTCCCTCTAATTTCTACTCCTACAACTTCCTTTAGAATTTGATCATATAATTCATCTGGTGCATATAAATCAATTTCTGCTACCCCTTGCCCCATATCAATTCCTGCTAAACTTGCTCGATCAATGAATTCGTATTGACTAAACTGCCAAACGACACGATCTACATCACGAAGTCGTTTTATATCTTTTACCGTTTCTTGAACAGCCTCTTGATAACTTTTTCGTAACCAATGCCCCTCATTTAATACCATCACCCAGCTTGGAAGATTAACATTCACCTCTAAGACAGGAAATTCAAATAGTGCTTCACGAAGTACATTATATACATCTGTTTCTCTTAAACTCTCCACACTCATCGCAATAACGGGAATATCATATTCTTCAGATAAGCTTTGTCGTAACTGCTCTGTATCTGGATGATATGGCTGTACTGTATTAATAATCATGATAAATGGTTTTCCAACTTCTTTTAACTCATTTACAACTCGTTCTTCTGCTTCTATATAGTCGCGCCTTGGAATTTCACCAATCGTTCCATCAGTTGTAATGACAACCCCAATAGTAGAATGTTCCTGAATCACTTTACGCGTTCCAATTTCTGCAGCTTCATGAAATGGAATCGGTTCTTCATACCAAGGTGTATGAATCATGCGCGGACCATTCTCATCCTCATAGCCTTTCGCTCCAGGAACTGTATATCCCACACAATCTACTAACCGAACGTTTACCTCAAGACCGTCATCAACTTGTATGGAAACCGCTTGGTTTGGAACAAATTTTGGTTCAGTTGTCATAATGGTACGTCCAGCAGCACTTTGGGGTAATTCATCTTGTGCACGTTGACGATCAGATTCATTTTCAATGTTTGGAATAACAACTAATTCCATAAATTTCTTAATAAACGTTGATTTTCCAGTTCGAACAGCTCCTACCACCCCAAAATAAATATCACCGCCTGTGCGCTCAGCAATGTCTTTAAAAATATCTACCTTTTCCAAGTGATTCCCTCCCTCAAGATTTTTGGGAATAATTCATTTTCCATGAACGAACCATGCATATGCTGTTCTCTATGAATATCTTAGATATTATAGAGATTCGGATAATATATCATATGATTTTGTCCTAATTTCATATGACTATTTAAAAAAAACTTTTTGTTTATATCATAAGTTGGATTACATGAAAAAACCTTTCTTTTAGAACTTATTCGCCAAAAGAAAGGTTCATGACTTATCATTTAAAAAAAATTGGTTCTCCATCTTTTACTGTATAAGGTAGAGAATAAGCAGGTACAAACGGCGAATCCTTAAATAGCATATTTCGAATATCGTCTCCCTCCTTAGCAGTCCCTTTGTTTTTTTGCAGCATTTCATATAAATCCATTCGATAATCGACAAATATTTGTCCTTTTTCATTGATGACAAGCGGTAAACCTTTTCCAGAGTAAGGACTCGTTACCTGTGGTACATCTTTATACCCCATCTTCTTAAAGTCAAGTTCATATACTCCATCAGCAATCACTTTTTTATAAGGAGGATACTGATGTTCATCACGATACATCCGCAATTTTAGCGTAATATCACGAATTTTCTCTGCCATTCTTACATCAATTAATTTTACCATTGGATTTGTTTCAACATCCACCAATACATATTGATATACACCACCGCTTTCATAAGCATTTCCCGGTGCCTCCGGTATATAACGCGGTGCTATTTTTTGAAAATCAATAGGATATTTCTGATATAGTGGTGTATTCATGTCACGCGTCTTAATAGGAAGTAGCCCATTATTTTGTTCCTTATATGTATCAACTGCCTTTTGAACCATTTGTAATTGATCTTCATAAGGAACTTCGTTTCGCTTCATATTTTCTCGCGGGTACATACATCCAACTAACATGCTTGTACAGCAAAATATTAAAATAATATAAATTTTTTTCATGAAACATTCACCCTTTATGCCCTTGCTAACCTTCTTTTCTTCATCGTTATCCTTTCGAAAGTCGCTATATTATTACGTAGGATTGGTGAGCACCTATTAAAAAATAATGTTCTCTTTATTGCTCCACCGGTCCGCTAAACACAACAAGAAAAATAACAATGCCAGATACAATCATAAGTGTATACGCAATACTAGCTGTAACCCCTTTCAAAAATTTATTCTTTATTTTATGCCGACTCAGCAAAATAAAGATAACTGCAATGAACATAAACCCCATTGCCCCCAAAGAAAACCACATTTTCATAAGCCCCTCAGACATATACACACCTCTTTATTCATTAATGGTTTTTATATTATTTTAACAAATTAAAAAATTTAAACAAATATATTTTTTTATTACCAATTGCTCTTCCTAACCTTTTATTTTCATTTCTATAACATGTTTTTCAAAAAATAACACTATAAAACCGAAGTGAACGGATTCACTTCGGTTGACCAAATACGCCCCAAACAGCCCTCTATTCCCATTTTTCAAAACTATTATATGCAATCGATAAACACTGTGTTTCCTATCCTTTATTTTTTAAACATTTTGCTTAGCGAGTTAAAGTCTGTTGGCATATTATTATTAATAATCGCTTTTACAATTTGATCTTCCTGTTCTTTTGGTACTTCGCGCCCTGCTATTGCTCCCACTTGATGAATTAATTGACGCAGCACTTTCTCATCTCGTAAATTGGCATTTTGCACAGATGATGCTAATTTAAAAATATCTTCTTTGTTCACTTTCGCTTCTTTCTCAATGTTATTGAAAATGTTATGATCCATTTTCCTTCACCCTCTCCTCAAGTTACTCTTTATCCTATGCAAAAAAGAAAAAATGGTGAAAGAACCTATAAAAAAAGCGACAAAAGTGTATTTGCACTTTTGTCGCTTTTTTTAAGATAGAGTGACACTTGAACTTGAATCAGTGTCCCCGCTGATTATTAACCTTCACCAATCGGACTGTTCCTCATTCTTGAAGCGAGAGACTTAGCGAGATAAATCAGGTATCGCTTCAACTTCATGCTTACGAACACGGCCCATTAATGAACCAACTGCATCTTTCACGTTTTTCCCATTAAATAATACATCATATAAAGCCGCTGTAATTGGCATTTCAACTTCCATTTTTTCTGCTAATTCATAAGCAGCTTTTGTCGTTCTAACCCCTTCAACGACCATTCCCATACTATCGAGTACTTCCTCTAAAGAATGTCCTTTACCGAGCATATTTCCAGCTCGCCAGTTGCGGCTATGCACACTTGTACAAGTCACAATTAAGTCACCCATTCCTGTTAAGCCTGCAAATGTTAAAGGATTCCCGCCCATCTTTCTTCCTAGACGGGCAATTTCCGTTAATCCGCGTGTCATTAAAGCTGCCTTCGCATTATCACCTAACCCAAGTCCATCTGTAATCCCAGCAGCTAGCGCAATAATATTCTTTAACGCTCCACCAAGTTCTACTCCGATAATATCCGGGTTCGTATATACTCGAAAATAATGGTTCATAAATAAATCTTGTACTTCTTCAGCTGCTTCCATCCGCTTCGCAGCCGAAGTAACTGTTGTCGCTTGGCGAAGAGCAACTTCCTCCGCATGGCTTGGCCCTGATAACACAACAACATCTCGAATAAGATGTTCTGGAATTTCTTCTTCAATCATCTCTGAAATTCGTTTTGATGTTCCAGGTTCAATTCCTTTACTTGCATGAATCCAAGTCATTGGTCCTGAAATCACTTTTTTCATATCTTGCAGTACTTCTCGGTACGCTTTCGTTGGTACAACTAAAAGTACCGTACTTACATCCACTAACGCTTCTTCTAAAGAAGAGTAGGCTACGATTGTGCTTGGCAATGTAATCCCCGGAAGATATCGTTTATTCTCGTGCTTTGTATTTATTTCATCCATAAGCTCAGGACGATTCCCCCAAATTCGTACATCATGACCATTGTCAGCTAATACCATCGCTAACGCTGTCCCCCAGCTACCTGCTCCTATTACTGTGATTTTTGTCATAAAATCACATCCTCTCCATTAGTCTCTTGCTCTAGCAATAATTCGAATTGGCGTTCCTACAAATCCGAACGATTCGCGAAGACGGTTCTTCAAGAAACGCTCATATGAAAAGTGCATTAATTCTGGATCATTTACAAACACAACAAATGTTGGTGGTTTCACCGCTACTTGTGTTGCATAGAAAATTTTCAATCGGCTACCGTTATGTGTTGGCGTTGGGTTCATCGCTACCGCATCCATAATGACATCATTTAATACATTCGTTTGTACACGGATGTTATGGCTCTCGCTCACCTGATTAATAACTGGCAGCAATGTTTGCGTACGCTTTTTCGTTTTTGCAGATAAAAATACAATCGGAGCGTAATCTAAGAATTGGAAATGAGCACGAATATTATCTTCAAACGCCTTCATTGTCTTCTCATCTTTTTTCACTGCATCCCACTTGTTCACAACGATCACAACAGCTCGTCCTGAATCATGCGCATATCCAGCAATCTTTTTATCTTGTTCAATAATTCCTTCTTCGCCGTCTAATACGACTAAGACAACATCAGAGCGTTCAATTGCTCGTAATGCACGAAGTACACTATACTTTTCGGTACTCTCATACACTTTCCCTTTTTTACGCATTCCAGCTGTATCAATAATGACATAATCTTGGCCATCTTTCGTATATGGCGTATCGACAGCATCACGCGTTGTTCCTGCCACATTACTTACAATAACACGTTCTTGACCAAGAAGCGCATTGACAAGTGATGATTTCCCTACATTTGGACGACCAATGAGACAGAAACGGATCGTTTCATCATCATATTCTTCTTCCTCTACTTTAGGAAAATGCTGCGCTACTTCATCAAGTAAATCCCCTAGCCCTAACCCATGTGTACCTGAAATTGGGAACGGCTCTCCAAATCCTAATGCATAAAAGTCATAAATTTCATTGCGCATCTCTGGATTATCTACTTTATTTACCGCAAGTACAACAGGTTTATTAGAGCGGTATAAAATTTTCGCTACTTCCTCATCAGCTGCCGTTACACCGTCGCGGCCATTTGTCATAAAAATGATAACGTCCGCTTCGTCAATCGCTACTTCTGCTTGTTGACGAATTTGTGTCAAAAATGGCTCGTCTCCAATATCAATTCCACCTGTATCAATAATGTTAAATTCATGATTTAACCATTCTCCGGCACTATAAATACGATCTCGTGTTACTCCCGGAATATCTTCAACAATAGAAATTCTTTCTCCAACAATTCTATTAAAAATAGTGGATTTCCCTACGTTCGGGCGTCCCACTATTGCCACTACTGGTTTTGGCATATGCTCTCATCCTTTCAACTTGCTTCTGTTTATTATGTAAAAAACCCTTCTTTGTGCAAGAAGGGATTTGCATTCCAGAATATTTCTCATTATATCAAAACATCTCATATTATATCATACGTTACTAATGTTTCACAATAATATATACATTCTCTTGTAAGCGATGAGCAATTCCATCTAAAATGGCTTCTAAATTGTTTGCAACAAACTCCATTTCTTCTTTCGATTCACAAACAAATAGCGGCGCTCCTCCAGCAAATTTTTCTGGCGTTGTTGTAATAACAGCAAGAATATAACTTTCCAAAATCATCTCACATCTCTCCTTCTTTTTGGAGCTTCAGATGACATATGAACCGCACTTTCTAATGTTGGGACATTCCCTATAACGGCGATGGCTTTTTCCACATCTTGATCTTGGGGAAGCACAAATATCCCTACTCTTCCATCTTCCAAATCACGTTTTGCCAATGGCACTAAAGCAGGCGTTCCGGAATCTCTAAATATACCTAGCGCTACCGAAACGTCATGTAATATCGCTTGCCTTTGTCCAAGATTAGAAATTGTAACTCTTGCATCAATCGATTTTGGCTTTAAAATAAACCCCATTCCATACTTCATAATTTCTTCTTGCCTCGCTGGCAACCCAATATTCATCATATAAATGTTATCGATATACAGTCCCACCCCTTCAAATCGAAGTGGCACATGCTCAATCTCGACAAGATCACGCAACCTTTTGCCTGACATTAATATTTTAGCAATAAAGAAACACACGATACCAGCGATGATGCCAGCTACCCATGAACGAAATCCGATATAAGTGAGGGTTGTTACAAACGATGTTAACATCGCTAAATAATTGCGGCTTTCAAATACTAACGCAATCCCTTCAATATACGTATGCCCGCGCGGTACAAGCTCATATCCATCTAATTGTTGCAATGTATTTCGTTCCATATTTCGCACGTCTCGAAATTGTGATGCCGCTAATGTTAGAAATGTAATTGCTGAAAAATCTTTCTTCAAAATAGATGGAATCGCAATCGCCCCAAGAGCGGCTGCAATTAACCCCATCGCAATGTGAATAATTTTCCCATGCAGACGAGTAGGATATTGCCTCGTATCTGTACGAAGCATAAAGATTCTTGTGATTGTTCCCGCAATAACGCCACACAAAATGGCTGGTGTATATTCAGTCATGTATTATCCTTGCCTTTCTTTTACATGTTTTTTTCTAAATTGCCCAGTAAGGGCAGAGACTTTCGTAATCAAAAATAAAATAGCTACAAATAGCGTAGAAACAGCGATACTATCAAAAAACTGCAAACTGCCAAGTTCATACGGAAAATGCAGCTTACGAAAGATAAACGCTACTAAGATTTCTCCCTGTATCATTCCTATATATAAAGTACAAAGACGTAATAAGCGATCTCGATGCAATAACACAGATGCATATACAAGAGCTGCGCTTAACATCAAGGTTCGGTTGATTATAATCCAAATTGGGTCATACACTTCTAATAAATGAAAACTCGTATATAGCATCGCAACAATAAGAGCTGAAAACAGCGTGTACAACTTTTTCCATACCGAATATATTCCAACGATTCCGAAAGCAATGATGCTAATAAAAAGGGCGTTCATCGAGATTGAGAAAGACGCGATGGAAAATGTAAATTGCGAGCAAATAATTAGGAATAAAATAAAAGCACTCATTTTCCACCTAATGGATTCTTTTTTCATAAAAAACGTAGTAATAATCCAGCCCATCCATGCCAAAAAATAAAAATAACCTCCATCCATATTTTTCCCTCCTATCATTTCCATTATGGGAGCTTTTTATAAAAATTAATCTCTTTCTTCTTTCGGTATAGTTTTTCGTATATCAGCAACACTTTGTAATAAGGAGGTGCAGCAATGGGAAAAGATCGCCAAGAAAAGAAACTAAAACAATCGCGCCGCGTTGAATCCGATCGTGATCAGTCGCTTCAATATCCAGGTGCCACAGGGCTTGATACACCGGAGCAAGCTCGCAAGCAAAATCAGCATTAAAAAAGAACTGAAAAAGCAGCTCATACTAGCTGTTTTTTCAGTTCTTCTTCGTAATAACCCCAAGTTCTAACGCTTTCTTTACTGCTTCTACACGATTAGAAACTTTTATATTCATATATATTAATAATATGTGTTTTTGCTATGGAAATAGAAATACAACGTTCTTTTCCTATTTCCTTATTTGTAAGCCCTCACCAATCGGGCTGTTACGGGCAGCCCTACTCCCACCTATCTTCCTTGCTTCTTTCTGCATCTTGAGGTGGGAGTCTTACTACCCGAAAATAGCGGGATAAAAGATTAAAAAGATTCCCTGTTACCTCTGACTATAATACATCGTATCAATGCCACGCTGCGTTAACCAATGATATGTATCACCTTTCACAACAAGAGGAACTTGCTGGAGTTCTAAAATGTTCTTCGCCCCAAGAGCTGTCATGATAAATCGTAAATCGGTATGTAACAATTCTACTTCTTCGATTAATGTATCCATGCCTTCATTCATCAATATCCGCAAAAAATAGCCCGCAAAAGCCGTTGCCTGTGCTCCTAAAGCAATCGCTTTGGCTACATCAAGTGCCGTTTGGATTCCACCTGATGCAATGAGAGAGAGGGTATTGTTTGTAGAGGATGCTTCTATTATAGAAGAAGCTGTTTGAATGCCCCAATCATTAAAGTAAGAGAGCATACGGTTTCTTCTTTCATTTTCTACAGCAGCAAAGTTTGTACCGCCTTGACCACCAATATCTATCGCTGTTACACCTATGTTAGCTAACTGCTGAACCGTTTCTTTACTCATCCCAAATCCTACTTCCTTCACAATAACAGGAACTTCAGAAGTAAGGACAATGTTTTCAATTCGTTTTAATACACCTTTAAAATCTCGATCTCCTTCTGGCATCGTTAATTCTTGAATCACATTTAAATGAATCTGCAAAGCATTCGCTTCAATCATATCAACAGCACATTTTGCCTGTTCAACTGTTGCTTCGCTTCCTAAGTTTGCAAACACAATACCATTCGGGTTTACTCTTCTTACAATTCGATACGAGTCTACTTCTCTTTTCTCTTTTAACGCTGCCATTTGGGAACCGACGGCCATCGCAAGGTGATGATGTTTTGCTACATAGGCCAGTTGTTCATTAATGTGTAATGTACGCTCTCCTCCACCACCAGTCATCGCATTGATAAAAATCGGCGAACTTAGTGAAAGTTCGCCGATTTTAGTTTCACATGTAACACTTTCAAAACTTGAATTTGGTAAGCTTTTATGGACGAATTCAATATCACAAAAGCCATGTGTACGAGACTGTCCAGTGGAAAGAGCGTATTCAATATGTTCTAATTTACGTTTCTCTCTTGCCACTTATATCCCTCTTTATTTCTTTAATTTTTTCAATTGTTCTCCAATAATATCACTAAATTGGAAAGTTGCAGACTCAGAAGTTGGCTCATATTGACTATAATCTTCTGTGACATTATTTTCTTCAAGAGCTTCTTTTATACTTAAAGAAATACGCTTTTCTGCTGCATTCACTTCAAGCACTTTCACTTTCACTTCTTGCCCAATTTCTAATACTTCATTTGGATTTTTCACGTGACGATTGGCAATTTGTGACACATGCACAAGTCCTTCGACACCTGGTAAAATCTCAACAAAAGCACCAAATGTAACAATGCGGTTCACTGTGCCTTCACGAACATCGCCTACTTTGATTTCATCAGCGACATGTTCCCAAGGCCCTGGTGCTGCTGCTTTAATTGATAGCGAAATACGTTGTGTATCTGCATCAACAGATAATACTTTCACTTTCACCTTTTGTCCTTGTTCTAACACATCAGACGGTTGTCCCACGCGCTCATGAGAAATTTGTGAAATATGAACTAATCCATCTACCCCACCAACATTTACAAAAGCACCAAAGTCTGTTAAGCGTTGCACTGTTCCTTCCACAATCTCGCCTTCTTTTAAAGAGGAAATCGCTTCTTTTTTCTTAGAATCTAACTCTTGTTCTACAACTGCTTTATGAGAAAGAATCACACGATTTTTTTCGCGATCTAATTCTACAATTTTTACAGCTAATGTTTTCCCTTTATATTCAGTAAAATCTTCTACATAATGCACTTCGACAAGTGAAGCTGGAATAAATCCGCGGACACCTAAATCCACAACTAAACCACCATTCACAATATCATTCACTGTAACATCAAACACTTCACCAGAAGTGAATTTCTCTTGTAATTCTACCCATGCTTTTTCTGCATCAACAGCACGTTTTGATAACACAAGATCATCCTCTTCTAATTTAATTACTTTTAATTCAAGAGTTTGGTCCACCTCTACAACATCGCTTGCTTTTTCAATATGAACATTAGCTAATTCACTAATTGGAATTACACCATCTGTTTTGTATCCAACATTTACAAGTACTTGTTTTTCTTCCACTTTTATTACAGAACCTGTAACAATATCACCTACTTGTAGTACTTTTGAATCCACAACTTCTTCATTCATTTTCTCTACCATGGAAATACCTCCCTACAGAATTGACAAAGCTTTTATGTATATACGAAATGAAAACAAATGCTTTCATTTGCATGTTAATAAGAAATTATAACATATATTCCATTACAATACATTTTGTAGAAAGCGGTTTTAACTCTCCCTATAAATAGTATACAGCAAAATCGTTTTGAATAAAGTATGTTTTGAAATATAATAGCGAATATATTCTGACAGTTCCATCCCTCTTTAACTAACTTCTTATAAATTCATATATTTGTCAAGAAAAGTGTCCTCTACCGTATCATTACTTCTATAAAAAAAGAAAGAGGACGATTCCCCTTTCTCTATTTTTGCAATGCTTCAGAGACGATGGCCATAATGTTTCGAACAACTTCTTCAATGGATAAAGAAGTTGTATCTAATTCAAACGCATCTTCAGCTTTTTTCAGCGGAGATACTTCACGTTCTGAGTCTAGCTTATCACGCTGAGCAATTTCTTTTTTCAATTGTTCTAAATTAGAGGAAAAACCTTTCCTCATATTCTCTAAATGTCTGCGTTCCGCTCTTTCTTCAACAGAAGCGAGCATAAAAATTTTCACCTCAGCATTAGGAAGTACATGCGTCCCAATGTCACGTCCATCCATTACAACGCCACCTTGTGCCGCTAACTCCTGTTGACGGCGTACCATCTCTTCTCTAACAAGACGATGCTTTGCCACAATTGATACACGATTTGTTACATCTGGTGTACGAATCACTTCAGATACATCTTGTCCATTTAAAAAGACTTGTTGTGTATCTTTTCCTTGTTGAAATTCAATACGTATACTTTGCAAAACTTCCATTAACTTTTCTTCATTTTCAATATCAATATTTTGCTCAAGAGCAGCATATGTAAGCGTACGATACATTGCACCTGTATCAATATATACATAAGAAAGTTGTTTTGCTACAACTTTTGCAACCGTACTTTTCCCAGCCGCTGCTGGACCATCTATCGCAATTGAAATTCGTTTATCCATTTGTAACACCTCATTTTTCACTTATAAAACAAAATGAAAAGCAGGTATGTCCCCCTGCTTCCCTCTGTCAGTTTTAATCCTTTTCATCCTTCATTATTGTAGCATAATCCTCATAAGAAGAAAATGAAAACTACTTATTCACCTCTAAAATATCTGTCTTCGTTTTAAGCATGACTCCTTCATAATAAACGATTTTCGATAAATATTTAATGGAAGCCCCCTGCATAAGCAGCAGCTGCGTCAGACATATGCAAATAAACTGGACAATCAGTATATGTATGATGAACTTCTCCACTTTTTTCAACAAAATTGCCCCTCTTTATCATTTTATGTTTTCGTGATCCCTTCTCTCTATCTTTACTACATAGAAAGGTATAATCCAATCTTATTTTATTCTCATTTTCCCTCTAAACTTTTATACATTTTCATTGTCGAATTTGCTAAAATCATGATATGTTCTAAATGTATTTTCAACCGAAAGGGGTATAATCATTGAAGAAAATCCTAGTTTTACACACAGGTGGAACAATTGCAATGGAGGAAGATAAAGAAACTGGGGTTGTACAACCAGGAAAACAAAATCCTCTTTTGAAATTTATACCTGATTTAGAAGATGATCTTGATTTAATTGTTGAAGATGTATTCCATCTTCCGTCTCCTCATATGACACCGAGTGAAATGTTGCAATTGCAAGTCATCATTGATGAAAGAGTCAAGCATGAAAATATTCATGGTGTAGTCATTACACATGGTACAGATACCTTAGAAGAAACGGCCTATTTTCTTGATTTAACCGTACAAGCAAATATCCCAATCGTTGTAACAGGCGCAATGCGTTCTAGCAATGAATTAGGTGCTGATGGCCTATATAACTTCTTATCCGCAGTCAAAGTCGCAAGCAGTGACGAAGCAATTGGAAAAGGTGTTTTAGTTGTATTAAATGACGAAATTCACTGTGCTACAAATGTAACGAAAACACATACGAGTAATGTTGCTACATTCCAAAGTCCTCAGTACGGACCAATTGGTATGGTAACAAAACGCGGCGTCGTATTCCATCATGCTTTAGTCCATCACGAGACCTATACGGTTAAACAAATTTCAAAAAATGTTGTTATATTAAAAGCATATGCTGGAATGGATGATACATTATTAGCTGCAATCGAAACTTTACCAGTGGACGGAATCGTCATTGAAGCACTCGGACAAGGTAATTTACCTCCAAGGACGTTGCCTAGCTTACAACGTTTAATTCATAAAGGAATCCCGATTATCCTCGTTTCCCGTTGCTTCAACGGCATCGTTCAAGATGTATATTCTTATGAAGGTGGCGGAAAACAATTAAAAGATATGGGGATTGTATTCACATACGGTTTAAACGCACAAAAAGCTCGTATTAAATTGCTTGTTGCTTTAGAATGTGCTCATTCGCAAGAAAAAATCCAAAAAATATTTATGCATGATTAAAAAATAAGCTGTCGAAATTCGACAGCTTATTTTGATTCTCTTGATACAATTGCTTGTGCAATTGCTCCACCATGAAATCGTCCATTTTCAATAAAAATTTCATTTGCATTATTACCAGCTGCAATCACACCCGCAATAAAGATGTTCTCCACATTTGTTTCCATCGTTTCTTCATTGTAAAGTGGGCGTCCCGTTTCATTATCAATCTCCACTCCCATTTTCGTCAAGAAGCTATGATCTGGATGGTATCCTGTCATTGCGAATACAAAATCATTTTGAATTGTAAAGGATTTCCCATCAATTGTATACGTTAACGTATGCTCCGTAATTCTCTCCACATGAGCATGAAAATGCATTTGAATCGTACCATTGCGTACGAGCGCTTCAAATTCCGGCAAAATCCATGGTTTAATGCTCGGTGAATATTCCCCGCCACGATACAATACTGTTACACGTGCTCCAGCTTTTACAAGTTCTAGCGCAGCGTCTACACTGGAATTCTTTCCACCTATTACAACTACATCTCGATCAAAATAAGGATGTGCCTCTTTAAAATAATGAGATACTTTGTCAAGTTCTTCACCTGGAACGTTCATATAATTTGGATTATCATAATACCCTGTTGCAACAATCACATACTTTGCTTTATATGTTTCTTCATTTCCATCTCGTTTTTTCGTATGAACAACAAAGAACTCTCCATCTTTTTGTACTTGTTCAACACGCTCAAATGCATGTACACGCACACCTTTTCGTTTCACTACTTCACGATAATAGGCAAGCGCTTGATTACGCACTGGTTTCCGATTTTCTGTAATAAAAGCTACATCACCAATTTCTAATTTTTCACTAGATGAAAAGAATGTTTGATGAGTTGGATAATGATAAATTGCATTTACGATATTCCCTTTTTCAATTACTAACGCGTTGATTCCAGCTTCCTGCAAAGAAATTGCCGCTGCCAACCCACAAGGTCCGCCCCCGATGATAATCGCTGCTTCTTTTTGCATACTCGGTTCACTCCTAGTCTTCTACCTCAAACTCTATTTATAAAACAAGAAAAAACCTACTTTCAGCAGTAGGTACCTATCTTTATTGTATTCTTTTTTCATATATTTGTCATCTAAACGAGACATACATTCGATAGACATCTGCTAAAAATTGCTGAAATCGAATCCCTTGTTGTCCTAGTACATTTTCAGGATCAATTTTCCGAGCTGGATCCAGCATCTTATGAGATACAATATCTGTTTTCGGATTCAAGCCAAAATAGTGGCATAAATATGCATGGTACCAAGTAAAACGTGTATACGCATCCCAAAAATTCATATTTCCTCCATAGCAAAGTTCAACTCCGATAGCTGCTTTATTCGCATCATAACCATATCGTTCATTATCTGTCGGAACATTGTATCTTACATGATAAGCGACTTCATCAATTGGGATAATTTCTAATATCGTTTTATCATCTACAAATGTATGCGCCGAAGCTTT
The DNA here is from genome assembly GCF_000017425.1 of Bacillus cytotoxicus NVH 391-98. Taxonomy (GTDB): domain Bacteria; phylum Bacillota; class Bacilli; order Bacillales; family Bacillaceae_G; genus Bacillus_A; species Bacillus_A cytotoxicus. The sequence continues at coordinate 1,329,731 of NC_009674.1, read as the reverse complement.
CGGCTGTATTTCATGAAAATAATCTCTATTACCTATCGCATTACTACCAGGATTCCCCGTATCATGACTCACAATAAACCTTACCTTTGAAAGACGAATTCCGGGTCTCGAACTTCCATATTCAATATAATTTCGCTCTATTGGGAACGTAGCCATTTTAATCAACTCCGCTCTAAAAAATTACCATTCTTCTATATATGTATTCAAACGCTATGTCCATATGGCATATTTCTTATTTAAAGAGTAAATCAAAAATGTTAGAAGTAAATACCATAAATAATACAATACTTACAGCGATTCCATAAAAACCGTAAAACCAAATACGATCTTCTTTCGTATGTAAACCAAAAAAAGTATGTACTGATTTTAATAAAGATCCACGCTTACTATGTTTATTTCGTAAAACTTCCACTCGCTCCATAACGTCCGCTGGCATCATAAATCTTTGTTCTGCTGTCATCTTCATTTCTCTCATCTCTCCTTATTTTATATCCGCTTTGTTTATCTAAGAGAAGTATAGCACAAACGTTCGCTTGGAACAAGTGTTCTTTTTTATCTTTTTTTAAAAGACCATATCATCATCTAACATACAATAACTATAAGTTCCATAATGTTTGCTCTAAAAGTAAAGAATAGAAGCTCTTCCCCAAAATTCTATTACAGCTTATTTTTCATTCTTACTCCTTTCTAACTTCTCAACTAGCTATATTCACTTCATTTTGCACCTAAAAAAAGCGTGGTTTCCTTTTGAGGAAACCACGCTTTTCCAAATACTCTATTCTATTATACCCAACCTCTAAAGCGGCTAGCTTCTGCCATTTTACGCACACCAACCATATAAGCTGCTAAACGCATATTCACTTTACGAACTTGAGATGTTTCATAAATAGACTCAAATGATTTTACCATTACTTTTTCTAAACGCTCTTCAACTTCTTCTTCTGACCAATAATAACCTTGATTATTTTGTACCCACTCAAAGTAAGATACTGTAACTCCACCAGCACTTGCTAGTACGTCAGGAACAAGAAGAATACCGCGATCTGTTAAAATTTTTGTTGCTTCTAATGTAGTTGGGCCATTTGCTGCTTCTACTACAATTTTCGCTTTAATATCAGCGGCATTTTTTTCTGTTATTTGATTTTCAATTGCAGCTGGAACTAAAATATCACATTCCAGTTCTAACAATTCTTTATTTGTAATTGTATTGTTAAACAATTTTGTTACGGTACCAAAGCTATCGCGACGATCTAATAAATAATCAATGTCCAATCCATTTGGATCGTGCAGTGCACCATAAGCATCTGAAATGGCAATTACTTTTGCACCCGCATCATGCATAAACTTAGCTAAGAAACTACCAGCGTTACCAAATCCTTGAACAACAACACGAGCTCCCTTAATATCAATACCGCGTTTTTTCGCAGCTTCACGAATACAAATCGTTACACCTTTTGCAGTCGCTGTTTCACGTCCATGGGAACCACCTAACACAAGCGGCTTACCAGTAATGAATCCTGGTGAATTAAATTCATCAATACGGCTATATTCATCCATCATCCATGCCATAATTTGTGAGTTTGTAAATACGTCTGGAGCAGGAATGTCTTTTGTTGGGCCAACAATTTGGCTAATTGCTCGTACATATCCACGACTTAATCTTTCTAATTCACGGAAAGACATCTCACGCGGATCACAAACGATTCCGCCTTTTCCTCCACCATATGGTAAATCAACGATACCACATTTTAAGCTCATCCAGATTGAAAGTGCTTTCACTTCATTTTCTGTTACATTTGGATGGAAGCGGATTCCACCTTTCGTTGGACCAACAGCGTCATTGTGCTGCGCACGATACCCTGTAAATATTTTAACAGTCCCATCGTCCATACGAACTGGAATTTTTACTGTCATCATACGAACCGGCTCTTTTAGTAATTCATATACTTCGTTTGGATAACCCAATTTTTCTAATGCTTCATTAATAACAATTTGTGTTGAATTCAACAATTCAAAATGTTGTTCCCTCTGTTGTGTTTGTGTTTGAGTTCCCTTTTCGGCTACCATAGTAAGTAAACCCCCTGTAATTTCACTTGTTTAGTAAACCTTCATTGCCTAGTATACACCGTTAAATTTTGAATGCAATAGAAAACGCTAACAAATATATGCAAACTATTTTTTGTTGCAAGCGTTTTCACTATTATTATAGTCCTTTTATTGCTTTTAGAAAAGTAAAATACTCAAATATTTAAATGCTTTTTATCTCGTTTTAGAGCAATAAGGCTTCATCTCACAATTTAGAGAGAATCAAAGAAGATATCCGTAACAGCCCGATTGATGAGGGCTCATAATCAACGGGAGATGAAAAAACCTCACTGATTAAAGTTTCACTTTATCTCACCCTATCCAACAATCAAAATATGGTCATAACAAAAACCTCAAGCTATTGCTAATTAGCTGAGGTTTCCTTTTAAAATAAAATAATGATGTATTTGTTGAATCGCCTGAGAATCCATTAGCGATTTACCATACTCCATAATACGGTAAATCGTTACTGTTGCTGGATTACCATACTCCGCTAAAATCGCGATAAAATCCGCTTTTAAAAGCTTTGTTTCTTCCTCCATCCAGAGATAAAAACGTCCATCCCATGTGTACAACTTTCCGCCAGTAACTCCTAAGTTATATAAGCGTTCTGATAAATTGATTACATCCTCTAATGTAGCAAATTCATATAATATATGCTCACTCTCATCTAGAGTTACTTGCATCTCAATAAACTCATCGCGAAAATCATCTTCTATCTCCATATCATGATTTTCTTTTGTTACAATTACAACCATCCCTTGCGCTTGTAAGGAAAATACTTCAACAGCAACTGGGCCATTTGCTTCAAATCCAAGTTCTTTATTCGCTTCTTGCATCATATCACGGAATAATTGCTGCACTTTCGGTGCGTTTCTCCATAAATCTTCCTTGGTCAATCCACGTTCTGATAAATCATCAAATGTTAGGAAAATTTTTATTTTATTATAATTCAAGCGTTCCAACCTCATCTTATAACCTCCTTACGTAAAACCATCGCTTCTAATTTTTATTATATGAAATGAGAAATAGATGGTTCTTTTCGAACAACTATTCTGACATTTTTAACCATTCATCCCACTCTTCTTTTGTACTTCCTATAAATACATACTCACTCTCAAATGGCTGGTCTGTTGAAATATGTGTGATGGCTGATCCAAGAAGAGCTATACTAAGCTTTTCATGCTGAGTTTGCAAGCTTTGAGCTAAATGCATCGTATCTTGCACATGTTTCATTTGTAAACAAGATATCACTACATAATCCGGTTCCAATTGTACAATCGTTTCATTGATTTTTTCTTCTTGCAAGCCTGTCCCAATATATATAGTTTGGTAACCTTTCAATCGTAAATAGACTGTTAAAATAAACAGCTGTAATGCCTGAACTTCTCCCGGTCCACAAAATGCGAAAACACTTTGTAAAGCTGAGGACTTCGGTACATACGCGTTATGATAAATCATACCTATACGCGTGCCTAAAAATGATTCTACATATTGCATTTGTACCATTGTAACTTGATTTGTTCCTTCTAACTTCTCCAACTGTTTTGTAATTTCGAGAAATATGTGTGTAATCACCTTTTCAATTGGATATATACTAAATGCCTCATTTACGAATGCAGAAGCTTTTACTTCATCAAATTTTAGCAAAGAATGTAGGATATCGTCTACCAAAAGCATTTCTTTATTATATGCCATTTCTATTTCATTGTGATTTTGCAACCGATTTCTCTCTAATATTTGCACAGCTTGTCCAATTGCAATCCCTTTATTCACCTGGTCTATTAACCATTTTAAGATTTGTATATGTTCCTCTGTATATAATCGATGCCCCGCATCATTTCGTTTTGGGGCAACAATATGATAGCGTCTTTCCCACGCTCTAAGTGTACTCGGTTGAATCCCAAGCATCTTTGAAACTGCTTTTATATTATATTTTCCTTTTAAAGTTGGCATCATTTCCCCCACCTTAAAAATTAAAAATCTCCTATTCCTTTTGCTTTAAAGTAATGATATGGGTTTGAGCAGGTGCTCGGAAACGAAGCGGGACAAGTGTCGTTCCATATCCATTACTAACAAAAAGTGTCATATTCGAATAATAATATACGCCACCCTTTAAATATTTTTTAAAATGGAATAAACGAATTTGTCCTCCATGAGTATGTCCACTTAGTATAAGAGAAATTCCTTCTTCCCCAGACATTTTGTCTATAATAGCAGGATTGTGACTAATCAAAATTCGAAAACCATCTTCTTGGCAATCAGCTAATGCTAAATCTAAACGATCGCGCTCTAACCCTACATCATCTACACCGAGCAAACAAAGCTTCTCTCCAGCACCTGATTCAAATATCACTCGTGTATTATCTAAAACTTTTACACCATGTTCTAACAATAGAGCATCTAGTTCATGGTATTCAATTTCATAATCATTATTTCCCCACACAAAATATACAGGGCCTATTTCCCTTAACTGCTTAATATTGAAAGCGATTTGCGCTAAAGATACACCCTTTTCTGCCAAATCGCCACCAATAATTACAAGATCTACTTGTCCCTTCACTCTTTCGATTAATGTGCGGGACACAATCCTCCTATGAATATCAGAAATGAAGAAAATTCTCACCTTTTGAAAGCTTTTCGGAAAGTCTTTGAAGGTTAAAGTATGTTCTAATACTGTATCACGCATCGCTTCCCTATACATGATAAAGAAAAAAATAAACCCGAGACATATAAAGACACTACCTAATATGATCCATAGCATATATTCGTCTCAACTTCTCCCTTAGTAGAATATAATTCTTTTATTCACTTCATTTTGTCTAACAAAAATACATGATATACATTTCTCTTATTCATTCTTCTTCTCATGATTCGTAATAGGTATTTTCAATTTTTGTCCTACTTCTAACTCACGATTTTGCAAATGATTATATTCCTCTATCTTTTCAGCTCCATTTTCTCCAGGAAAGTATTTCTCGCCAATGCTCTCTAAAGTTTCCCCTTCTTTTACAATGTGAATTTTAGGTTTCTCTATTTTTTTCTGCTCCACTGATTTATTCGAATCAAAAAAGATAACTTCAAATGCTCCTCTATTGGTCTCATTCTCTCCTTTTGAACTTTGCACTTCAATATATTGATCTGTATACCATAAAATACATATTGGTAACAAGATAAATAAGAACGTTAATACTCTAACAAAGAAATGATTAATTTTAAATTTCTTCTTTTTATCTCTATGAACCTCGCTACGCGGCGGTAAACCTTCCTCTACCTGCTCTTGTTCCTGTTCTTCTTGTAATTCTTCCTCAAAATCAGGAATTTTCCTTCTCACGTTGGTCACCACCACCTTTCATTTATTTCCTCAATTGAAGCCCCATTATAAAATCAACAAGAAAGTGGGCGAAAATTGTTATAAGCAAATTCCCCGTCCATTGAAATACATATCCGAAAATAAAACTTATAATACAAACAAAAGAGAATAAAAATGGCTTCGTAATATACCGGATATGTAAAATGGCAAAGATAAGGCTCGCAAGTATAAGTCCAAAATGTGTTTGCAAAACACCCCGGAATAAAAGTTCTTCAGCAAATCCGATAAAAAAAGTCACAACTAGTAATTGCATCACTGACATTCCTCGGAACATGCGATCATTAATACCACCATCATCAAACCATGACTCCGGCAAGATTTGCATTGCAAGATAATCTACTAGCACAATCCCACAGGCAATCCCGCCGCCTATGAAAAGAATAGAAAACGGTTCCCATTTCCATAAATTGGAAAATTCTTCTTTTCCTGGAAATAATATATATGCTAGCAAACATCCAATACTTATTATAATCAGTTGTGTGATATAGAGGTTAAGTCGTATCTCTTTCGGACTCATATCTTCAACGCTACGCCTTTGAATATTCATCATTCCTCCGTTCTCCCATACCAAAGAGCAATTGTAACTCTGTTTCCCAATTATAGTCGAAAACTGACTGCCTTGCTCGTCTTTTTTTATACTCTTCTTTTATAATACCGCAGTAGTCACAACAATTTTTTATCTTATCTTCCTTTTCATACCCGAACAGCTGTAATAATTGTTCTCGTTTACAACCTTGAATTTGTAACCACGATTTCATCTTTTCTAATTGATTATATTTATTATAAAGGCGTTTCTCCACCTCTAATATTAATTTTTGCATCGTTTCATCTGACAAGTCTTCTAATATAAGCATATTTTGTTGTACGATTTCCATTTTTTCTAAATGATACTTAAGAAAACGCCAATGTTGTTCATTTAATCCTGCAGTATGATAACAAATTTCTGCCACATCTTCTATCGGTAATCTTTTCGTTTGAAGTAATTTTTCTTGTAATAAAGCAAATAAAAATTGAATTTGCTTTTTATTAGGCAATTCATCTTCAATAATAGAAATAGGTAAATCATGATCGAGTGGACTACATAATAAAATCGCTATACTCGCCTCTCCATCACGACCTGCTCTTCCTATTTCTTGCAAATAGGAAGCAATATTCGTAGGATAATGAAAATGAATAATATACCTTGTATTCGGTTTGTTAACTCCCATTCCAAAAGCACTTGTGCAAATAACAAGTTGCAGTTGGTCATTCATAAATTGCTGCTGAATTAACATCCTTTCTTCATGATCCATTCCACCATGATAAAAAGCAACATCTATTATTCCTTTACTCCTTAAATACTCCGTTAACCGCTCTGTCCAAGCTCTGCTGGAGCAATAAATAATTCCTGGCCCTTGTAAGTAAGAAACATGCGAAAGAAGCGCTTCTTTTTTTTCCTCTATCGTTTCTAAAAACTGTACTTCTATAGCGATATTCGGTCGATCAATTGAATACACATGCTGGGAGACATTCTTCAAGCCTAAACTTACTATAATATCTTGCAATACTTCCTTTGTAGCCGTCGCCGTTAATGCTAGTACTGGGGGACGGCCAATGCGCATAATTACTTGATCCAATTTTTTATAATCTGTTCGAAAATCATATCCCCATTGTGAAATGCAGTGAGCCTCATCTACAACAAACAAAGAAATAGGAATTTTTTTCAATTCTTTCATTAATAATTCAGATTGCAACATTTCAGGTGAAACGAAGACAAATTTATACCATGCTAACTGCTTAATCGCTTTTCTTTTCTCACTTAATGTACGAAAACTATTAAATGCAATGACACGATTTTTCACAACATATTTCAGCTGTGTAACTTGATCTTCCATTAAAGATAGAAGCGGAGAGACAATCAATACCGTTCCTCCTTGCAACAAACCCGGAAGTTGATAGCACATAGACTTTCCTTGTCCTGTTGGAAGCATTGCTACGACATCTTTCCCTTGCAGTAAGTCTGTAATAACCTCTTTCTGTCCTTGGCGAAACTCCTTGTATCCAAACCATTTATTTAAATGCTCTTCAAGTTTCATTTGTTCCCTCCAGTTGTGCTAATACTAGGCGAATTTCAAAATAAGAAATCTCCTCTCCTACCGCTTGTTTTAATGCACGTAGCTTCCTTGTTTGTAACGTTTCAATCACTTGTTTCACGCGTTTTATCTTATTCTTTTCAATAAACATTTCAATCGAAAAAGCTTTTTCTCTTAATGCAATTTCTACAAAATGATCTTCTATTGTGGCAAGTTTTAAATTTCTAATCACTGCAATTTCTTCTAATGAGTATCCTTGTTTCCATAGTCTATATGTTTTTTTTGTTGATAAACTAAACAAATCTTCTCTTTCATTCGGATAAGATACAATTTTCGTTAATAAAGGAAACTCTTTCTCTCTTTGACAAACAACTTGAATCATATAATGAATCGTGCTCCAAAATAACAAATAAACTCGAAATACATCTTCATTTATTATTTCAGCAAGCTGTTGCAGCGTATAACCAATTCGTTCATACCCTGTTAAACGATATGTCAAAATCGTCGCTTCTATTTCATCCATATTCTTTAAAATATTGTACATTTCTTCCCATAGTCTTGTTGCTAATTCACTTCTTACATATGGTAACCCAATCAGAAATTCTTTTACCCACCGAGTTACTTCTGGATCTTGTTGAATAGGAATAAACTTTGTGTTTTTCTGTTGTAAGTTCGATACTGTTTGAATCGTTAATGATAACCTTTTCCAAAAAACTTCGCCAAGATCCCCGTAATTCAATCCATCTAAGTGCTTTGGGAAAGCCATTGTCTTTTCCAAAGTCTCTAATTGCTTTTCACCACGATCCGTTAGTACATATGTATTTTCGTGCTTAACTTCAATCCATTCCGAAGCTAAAATACGTTCGATTTCTTGCTCATAATTAGATCTTGTCAACGATTTATATACACCAAAAAGAAATGAAATCCGAAATATTTTTCCATCCTGTAACGTTTGGGAGGAACGTTTTCCCTTCAACAAATAATAAATGGAAGAAACGGTTCGTTCACCATTCAATTGTTTTAAACAATATAATATAGTGTATTGAAATTGCATTACCGCTTCCACCTCTCGATATATTTTTCCTTCCTAGACACTTGGCTCCAGAAATAAATCAAAAGCTTTATGGATGAAACTTCCTACGCGCAAATTTTTTCAGAAGGAAATAATAGAAAAAGATTGAATACACTATCAATAACATTTATCTACCGCTAAACTTTTATCTTCTATTTCCTATTGTATCAAACTGCTTAGCATTTAGGCATTTTGAAAATCTTATGAAATAACTAAAAAATAAGTTGACACCCTAATTGATAAGCATTATCATTATAATTTTATGTTGAAAAGTTTGAAGAACCGTTTTACAATAGGATTATAATTTTTATAGCGAATGTTTCACATACATATTATCAGGAGGGAAAAAAGATGGCAAAATATACAATCGTTGATAAAGACACTTGTATCGCATGCGGAGCTTGCGGAGCTGCTGCACCAGACATTTATGACTATGATGATGAAGGTATTGCCTTTGTAACATTAGATGATAACCAAGGAATCGTTGAAGTGCCAGATGTATTAATCGAAGATATGATGGATGCATTTGAAGGTTGTCCTACTGATTCCATTAAAGTTGCTGATGAAACATTTGATGGAGACGCTCTTAAATTCGAATAGTCCGTTTATTAACTTCAAAAAATCCCCCTCATGGAAATGAGGGGGATTTTTTGTGATGCAGCTCAATTCAGCATAAGACAAAAAAGCCTCTCTGCTAATTAAAGTTTCAATTTATCCACGAACCTCTTCCATCTAGCTTCTCATCAATAGGTGGATACTAAAAAGTCATGAGCGGTATCTTCACCACTCATGACTTTTTATGCATTTTTCATTTTCGCAAATACCCATACTTTCAAACGTGAGAACAATGCTACAAATACAACTGTTACAGCAATTCCTTTTACTAAATTAAATGGCAGTATCGCCGTTACAATCATTTGTCGCATAGCACCGCTCGACATAGCTGGCGAATTTAAAAACCACGTGTACGCTGGTAAAATGATGAAGTAATTTAACACACTCATGATAAGAGCCATCATAATTGTTCCTAGCATCAAACCCGTTGTTAAACTTTTGATTGTACGGTGTTTTCGGAATAGGAACGCCGCTGGTCCAATAAATAAGCATCCCGCAATAAAGTTTGCGATTTCTCCAATTGGAACCCCGGTCAAACTCCCTTGAACTCCATAATACAGAATGTTTTTGATTCCTTCTACAACTACACCTGCAATCGGACTAAAAACAATCGCTGCAATTAATGCCGGTATATCGCTAAAGTCAATTTTTAAAAAAGGTGGAAATCCTGGGAATGGGAAATCCAACATCATAAGTAGATACGCAATACTACTAAGCATTGCCACACTCACCATTTGTACTACACTGTTTTTTTGTTTCATCCTGCTCTCTCCTTTTCCATCGATCATCTCATGGAAAGTAGAAAGGTTCTGCTATGCCTGCTTTTCCTATCATAAAAAAACCCTTTGCGTTTTACACAAAGGGAGAAATTTTAGGCACCTCAAACAGACGTCCAAATACTAATCTTTTTTGAACGCTTGAACCTCCATCTTCTCCCATCCAGACTGTACTGTCGGCTTTGGAATCGCACCAAATCCTGCCTTAACGGCTCGCGGGCTTAGAACTCACATATTCATATACTCATTCATTACCGCCGGTCGGGATTTTCACCCTGCCCCGAAGATAGACCGATATTCTATTTTCTTCTTCATTATACAACAACATGTGGCTGTTGTGAATAAAAAGATTGTAACTTATTAAAAATAAGTTATTTATTTTTAATCCACATCTTCTACCACCTATTACTTTACAATTCAAACCAATTATTTCATATTTTCCAGCTCAATTCTCTAGCTATCCATACAGAAAAGTGATAAGATGTTGAAGTGTTAAGATAAGAGCATTTTCTTAATATGGAGGAAATGTCATGAAAAAAGAGAAAAGACACTCAATTCGCGAAACGATGAAAAAAAACTTAAGAAAAGAATACTTTTATTTAAAAAAAGAATTGCTTTTCTATTGTCCAATTGACCTAGGCACATTTTCGACAGAAACATACTACGCTACCTTTGATAAAGAAGGAATTAGTATTTATCAATATGATAAAAGTGCGGAAAGTAAACTAAAGCTATGCGAGCGCCATGCATGGAGCAATTGGAGAAAAGTGAAAATCGATCATTACTTAACTACTTCACGATTCATCTTCCAAGGGAAACGAAATTGGATTCTTTCTCTGTTCCATAAAGGAAAAGATGCTCAAAAAATAATAGAAGAACATACCTCTCTACAAACAGAGGTTGTTTCTCGTTCTTTTTTAAAAAAACTACCAGGCTTTCGTTCGAATGTAACATTAAATCAATACATCGGCAGTATTTGTTATACCGCACTTATTGCATTTTTATTAAAATGGCTTATCCCATTTCAAGTACAAATTGCCCTGTACTCTTTTTCAATTGGGTGCATGCTTCTCGGTTTGTTATGCCTTACAATCGGTTTAATTGAACCGACGATTGTTTTATTTCGAACGAAAGAAAAAACAAGAGCAAAAGTCTTTTATTATTATAGCTATTTAGCTATTTCCGGATTTATATGTGTCTTTATTTTTTGGTAAAACAAGAGCTAGCTGAAGCTAGCTCTTGTTTTAATTAATATATAATCTTTGATTTGGATAAATTTGATCTTGCCGCAGTGCATTTTTCTTTTTTATTTTGTCTACCGTAGTCCCAAACTTATGTGCAATTTTAACGAGCGTATCCCCCTTTTGGACAACATATAAAGACGATGAAACGACTTGATCCCACTTTTCATCTAAAACAAGTAATGGATTCATTGCATTTCTTTTTTCAATTGTCCAATTTCCTTGATGAATTTCTAGGTGTAAGTGCGCTCCTCTCGATTCACCTGTATTTCCAACCTCACCGATGACTTCACCGTTTCGAACGCGATCTCCTTGAATAACATATCGCTTATTTAAATGAGCATAAACAGCTTCATATTTCCCATGTTTTACAAATACAACATGTCCATAACTATTGGAAAAGTACGATTTTGTTACGATGCCATCTCGAATCGCTACAACAGGAGTTCCAACTTGAGCGGCAATATCAATCCCATAATGTTTTCCATGTCTAGTCCCAAAGTAGTCACTAATTCTACCGTCGACAGGCCATGTCCACTGATTTTCATCAGCATAAACATATAATTGGGAACAAAAGAATAATCCTGTTATGATGATACCAATTTTAAAAACTTTCATATGTATCCTCCGCTTTCTATTAGCCGTTATCCTTTCTCTATTGTGGTATAATACGGAAAAAAGTATACAAAAAAAAGAAAGTGATTTAGTCCACTTCCTTTTTTCCGTTATTCCGAAACACAATCGCACTTCGATTATATTCAACATCAGCAATTTGCAAACGTGCATTCACTACTCTCGCAATCGCAAATAAATAATCAGATAACCTGTTCACATAACGCAGAACAACTTCATTTATTTCTTCTTGCTTTCTTAATGATACAATCGCTCGTTCCGCTCTTCGCGTTACTGTTCGAGCAATATGAATCGCAGCAGCCGCTTTGCTTCCCCCCGGCAAAATAAAACGTTCTAACGGAGGAGCTTCCTCTATATATTGATCAATACGTTCTTCTAAATATTCCACCATCTCATCTGTCACTTTATAAGGTACTTTCTGCCCAACAATGGCCAAATCTCCTCCACAATCGAATAATTCATGTTGAATATTTTCACATTCCTGATAAATGTCTTGAAATTTTCCATCTTGTAAGAAAGTCATAGCATATCCAATATGAGAGTTCACTTCATCAATCGTACCATATGCTTCCACACGATAATGATCTTTATCCACTCGTCCACCAACAACACTTGTTTGTCCTTTATCTCCCGTTTTAGTGTACAGTCTCAGTTCAGCTCATCCTCTCTTCAATACAGTGAAACTTTAATCAGTGGAGTTTTCTTCATCCCCCACTGATTATGAGCCCTCACCAATCGGGCTGTTACGGGTAGCCCTACTCCCACCTATCTTCCTTTCTTCTTTCTGAATCTTAAGATGGAGTCTTACTACCCTAAAATAGCGGGATAAAAAGTTCTACTATCCTTTATTCAATCGAGAAACAATCTTCAAAATGAATAAATAAAATAGTAGAACTGTTATCCTTATTCCTTATATAATGCCCATGTTATATATATTACAACGCATGATTTGGTAAGTATACAAAGAAGGTTGTTCCTTCTCCAACAACACTTGATACCGAGATTTTTCCATCATGACTTTGAACAATATTTTTCGCAATCGCAAGACCTAAACCAGTACCACCTGTTTTTCCTCTCGTTCTTGCTTTATCCGCTTTATAGAATCGATCAAATAAAAATGGAATATCTTCTTCAGGAATACCTGCACCCGTATCTTGCACTTCAAATACAATTCCAGCATCCTTCTTGTCAATAACAAGTTTCACATGCCCATCAGCACTTGTATGTCTAATTGCATTATCAATCAAATTCGTCAACACTTGCTCTAGTCGATCTGGATCAAAAGTATGCTCTGTAACCTCCGTGCGAAAATCAACAGTTAACTTGACCCCTTTATCCTGTGCAATCCCTTGGAATTTACGTCCGATTTTCTCAACAAACGGGTGAATCTCCACTTCAGACATATGCAATTCCACATGTCCACTTTCCATTCGAGCCAAATCTAAAAGTTCATTTACAAGACGCCCTAAACGAACAGATTCATCGTAGATAATTTGTACAAATTCGTTTATTTCTTCTTTTGTTTGAACAACATCATCTAAGATTGCCTCACTGTATCCTTGTAGCATCACCATCGGCGTGCGTAGTTCATGTGATACATTCGCGATAAAATCCTTTCGCATTTTTTCTAAGCGGCGCTCTTCTGTCATATCTCGAAGTACAGCCACTGCTCCACGAATTTTCGTTTGATTATAAAGAGGCGTCATTAAAACAACATAATTTCCCTTTTGGAGATTCATTTCAATGACTTGCTGTTGTTCACTCTCAGCAACAAAATGGAACTGTTCCACAAGCTCAGGCGGCAAGTTTCTACTTAACTCCAGGTCGTTTTCTTCTTGCCATACTTGCAAGAAATGTTCCGCTGGCGGATTAATGACAACAACTTCCCCTTCTTGATTTAGCGTAATTACACCATCAGCCATACTACTTAAAATGCTCGATAGCTGTTCTTTTTCTTGTTGCAGCGCATTCATATTAAACTTCAATTGCTTTCCCATTTGGTTTAAAGCTGTAGCTAACTCTCCAATTTCATCTTGGGAAACCATCGGCACTTTCGCATCAAATTTACCGCGCGCTACTTCAAATGCTACTTCACGCATCTTACGGAGCGGCGCTGTAATTCGTGTTGATAAGAAGAAAGCAAAGAATGTTGTTAAAATAATCGCAATTCCGGCTGATAGAAAAATAAAATCCGTTGCCTTTTCCATACCTTTTATTGGAACTTGTAATGATTCATATACAAATACCGCGCTATTCTTTGTTCCTTTCAACGGCTTACCGACAATCATAATATCATTTTCGGAACTTTGTTTTGTTTTCCCATCAGGAAATTGTCTAATTTTATTTTTATTTTCTTTCTGGTTGATAAAAACAGCTGCTAATTCTTTATCTGCTTTTAAATCGTCTATCGTAAGTGTGACCAATCCTTCTTGTTTCGGAGAAGCAGAGAATTCCTTACCATCTTTCACAATAATAATGCGTGAAAGCGGGTCACTAAACTTATATGCGATATTCTCAATCGTTTTTACATCCGCACCTTCTTCAACAAGCTCTGTGACACTTTGAGCTACTTTCGTCAGTCTAGTCTCACTCAAATCGACATAATACGTTCTAAAAAACTGGGAAAGTAAAATCGCTACAAAGCCAAGAACAAACGAAACAAGCAGTAATATGGTCATCCATAACTTACCTACTACACTCCGCCAAAGCATCAGTCGTTCACAACCTCAAACTTATAACCCACGCCCCATACAGTTACAATCATCTTCGCTGCATTAGGTGATTTTTTACTGAGCTTCTCGCGTAAACGCTTCACATGTGTATCCACTGTACGTAAGTCTCCAAAGAATTCATATTGCCACACTTCTTTTAATAATTGTTCACGATCAAACACTTTATCTGGAGACTTCGCTAAGAATAGTAACAATTCATACTCTTTCGGTGTTAAATTTACTTCCTGTCCATCTGCTGTAATGCGATGAGCATCATTATCAATTGTTAGATGCGGGAATACAATTACATCTTTCGTGGTTGTATCTTGTGTAAAGAATGTTGTCGATACAGAACGGCGCAATACAGCTTTCACACGAAGAACAACTTCGCGCGGACTAAATGGTTTTACAATATAATCATCAGATCCAACTTCAAATCCTTGTACTCTATTTACTTCCTCACCTTTAGCTGTCAGCATAATAACTGGTGTTGCTTTTTTCTCACGAATTCCTTTACAAACTTCTATTCCATCTTTTCCAGGCATCATAATATCTAATAGAATTAAATCATAATCATTTTGCAGTGCCTTTTCTAAAGCTGTATCACCATTGTCAGCTTCATCAATTACGTAGTTCTCTCTTTCTAAATACATTTTTAATAAACGACGAATTCGATCCTCATCATCTACAACTAAAATTCTTGGTTCGTTTTCCATTGCTACCCGCTGCGGCTTATGTTTCAAAATGACCGCTGCGGTTCACACCTACCTTTCTCCAATATAATCCTATGCTTATTCTCATTTCATAAGGAATCATGCTAAAATGATCCATTCTTCACTTTAAATATTATACTTCACAAGAATAATAAAGTTTGTTCATTATTTTTCTAAAACTATGTATTTTTCTTGAACAAGCATTTCGGCCTCGACATTATTTTACAAAATTGACCTGTACTTTGTCATGTTTTTCTCAAAAAAGAAAAACATTTGATAAAAATATAGTAGGAAAGTGACGCTCACTTTCCTACTAGCTACTATTAAAACTTTTTCTCTTATACGACTGATTCTATTTTCCTTATAATAAAAAGGTACGTTATGCGTAAGAATGCAGCCCGGCAATAATTAAATTTACGGCAATAAAATTAAACATAATAATCGCAAAACCGATTACTGCGAGCCATGCAGACTTCTCACCATGCCATCCTTTCGATAAGCGTAAATGTAAAACTGCTGCATAAAAAAGCCATGTAATAAGTGCCCAAACCTCTTTTGGATCCCATCCCCAAAAACGCGTCCACGCAATTTGCGCCCAAATCATTGCAAAAATTAGCGCACCTAGAGTAAAAACCGGAAAACCTATCGCAATCGAACGGTACCCAATTTCATCAAGCAAATCACTGTTAGCATTTTTTAAAATCGGTTGAAGGGCTGCTGATATTCTTTTTCGTAATACAAGCCTTGCTATGACATACAATCCTGTTCCAATAAGAAATGACCAAATTACCGTATTTAATTTTTTTGCATTTATTAGCGCTGGCATATCTATGACCGGCTCAAACTTTCCATCTGTTATTAATTTTCCTTCATTCGGCCCAACTAAAGCAGGTAAATGATACTCCATTTCAGCCTTTTGTTTGTTCTTATCCACCCACTGAAACTTCGCTTCATATTTCATTGCAGAATAAGTTGTTGTTACCGCTATAAATCCAACAGCACAAACAAGTGTAAATACAACGGTTTCTAGCCAAAATGTTCGCTTTGTGCTCCTAGATTGATCGACATTTTTCAGTAAATACATAACTCCTGTAATAAAGCTAATCGCTAAAATAGCTTGTCCAGCTGCCGCTGTTGTCACATGAATATGTAACCAATTACTTTTCAAAGATGGGATAAGCGGTGAAATTTCCCTCGGAAACATACTGGCATAGGCAATTAATAATAACGCTACCGGTAAGGCAAATAAGCCAACTATACTTATGCGATACATAAAGTACATAATAATAAATGCACCAACAAGCATCATGCCAAAAAATGTACCGAATTCAAAGAAGTTACTCACTGGCGCATGTCCAGAAGCAATCCACCTTGTTACAAAATATACTGTTTGTGAGGCAAATCCTAAAATTGTTATCGCTATCCCTATATTTGCCCACTTTCGGCCTTTTTCTTTTATTGCTCCTCCAAAAAAAAGCGTTGCGATTAAATATAAAATAAAAGCGATAAATAAGAAATTACTGCTTATTTGCACCATATATTCTCCCCACCTTAGCTAATTTTTTTATCATTCACTTTATCGTATGGTTGCGGAATAGATGTCCCTTCTAGTACTCTTTCAATATCTTTACGTAAACCAAACCAGTTTTTATTCGTATGACCAGCAATCCACCATTCATCTTTTACGCGTTGTATCCAAATACGGCGATGATTCCAATACATCCCTTGAATAACACCAACCATAAATATAAATCCTCCAACTCCAAGAATCCATAACGTTAAATCTTTTCGAACAACGAGTGCTGTTGCGTTTTGCATTTCTACTCCTGCAAATGCCAGTTTATATTTATTATTTCCTTCTGGCTCTATATTTTGTTGAATTCCAACGAAACTAATTTCTCCTTGGGGTGTTTCAGGTGTAAACATTTTAAACACAAACGCCGGATTATTGGGAAGCTTCGTTTTTGTATTCGGTTTACCGCTCTCATCAAAATAAAAATCTGGGAAATAGCTTAGTAGTGTAAGAGAATATCCATTTCCTAAGTCATATGATTCCTTAGGATGGTTTAAATCAACCTTAATCGGTCCCCATTTTTGCTTTGTTTCTTTATTCTGTAAATGGAAGGACATACTCCGAAATTCACTTTCTTTATAAGAATATTGATAAAGGGCGAAATGATTAAATTTAAGCGGTTCATTTACGCGGATTTTCGCTTCTTTTACTTTTTCTAATTTTGGTTTTTGTCCTGCCACTTTTTTCCCAACCGCTTTATATAAAATAGCATTCGTTTGATAGTTTTTCGCAATCATTTTATCTCCGATTCGATCAATAGCGGTATCAAATTTCTTATCTTCCTCATTTTCTTTATCATAAACTTCTTTTATAAATTTCTCATTTTTTAAGTAATACTCCCCGTTTGTTCCCGGGATTTCCTTCGTTTCTCCATCCCTTATCCAAACGGATTCATCTACATACATACTAGGAAGGACACGAAGCATTGCTCCGAATAAAAAAATGATAAGACCAACATGATTCACATATGGTCCCCAACGGGAAAAACGTCCTTTTTCCGCTAAAATGTTTTCACCGTCGACTCTTACATTATAATTTCTTTTTTTTAAATTCGCTTGAATCGTGTCCAATTCTCCTTCTTTCGGTGAAGCCGTTCCATATAATCGCTGTCTTTTTAAAAAACTCGGATGTCTTTTGACCCCTTGTTTCTTTAAAGCTTTATAAAGTGGAATCACTCGGTCTAAACTACATATCACAAGCGAAACTCCAATTGACGCAATTAAAATTATGTACCACCATGAACTATATAAGTGATTAAAACCTAATTGATAATATAATTTTCCTAAAAAACCATACTCTTGTTCATAATATTCACTCGGTGTTACACCTGAAGGAATATACATTTCTTGCGGGAATATTGTCCCTATAGCAGACGCTAATAGCGTAATCACAATGAGCCATACTCCGACTTTGACAGAAGAAAAGAAACTCCAAATCTTATCAACAATCGTTTTCGTTTGTGTAATAGAGCGCCTTGCACTTCCCTCGTAACGCATATCTAATAGCTTGGCACTTTCATTGTTTTCAAAAGGCTTACCACAAGATTCACAAAAAATAGTTCCTATCGGATTCACATGTCCGCATTCACATTTCACCTGTTCCAACACTTTCACCGCCTCTTGTTTCTATCACTATTGTATAATCTGAAACAAATTTCACGCAATACTCAGAATTTTCAACTTAGGTACTATACTTATAGTACCTCGCTAAATATGTAAAGGCTTACCCAATTATGGAGTAATCTTCTTTAAATATTCTTCCATTTGTTCTTTTGTTTGTGTCCCCGTAATCATTTGGATTACCTTTCCTTCTTTATCAATTAAAAACGTAGTTGGTAGTGGACCGACTCCATATGTATTAATAACTTCTGATCCTTTATCAATTGCAACAGGGAACTTTAATCCATATTGATTTACAAAATTTTTCACCGCGATTTCTGTTTCATCTGCATCTAACGCAATGATTTCTACACCTTTTTCTTTATACTTCGGATATAGCTCATTCATATAAGGCATCTCTTTTTCACAAGGCTTACACCATGTTCCCCAAAAGTTTAAAAATATTCCTTTTCCTTTTAAGTCTTTTCGTTCTATTTTCTTTCCGTCTAAAGTTGTCACAACGAAATTAGGTGCAACTTTTCCAACTTGCATTTTTTCTTTATCTGCAAAAAAGTTTTGATATAATGTAAAACCAACTGCCACGCTTAAAATCAGTAAGATCAGAACGCGAAATAGTAAACGATTCTTTTTCATCTCCCCACTCCTCTCTCTAGTTCATATCTATATAGGTACAAAATCACATAAAGTGAACCGTTAATCAGTGAGGTTTTCTTCATCCCTCACTCATTATGAGCCCTCGCCAATCGGGTTGTTATGGTCAGTAAGGCTCCCACTTATTTTCACAAAATGGTCTCATGTAACGAATCACCAGTGGAACAATCCACTGGTGATTCGTTATCTTGGCTTTGTAGATGCCAATGCACGCAGTTGTTTCACTTCATGCGGCGTCAATTCTCGTGCGTCACCAGGGCGCAAGCTACCTACTTCTAAGAAAGCGTATCGTTCACGCTTTAACTTCATGACTTTACAGCCAATCGCCTCAAACATACGGCGAACTTGACGATTGCGTCCTTCATGAATTGTCAATTGTACAATTGACATTTCTTTACGCTTATCCCAAGAAATAATTTTCACACGTGCCGGTGATGTTTTTCCATCTTCTAATATAACGCCTTTTTCCAACATGCGAATCTTTTCGCCTGTCAGCGGACCTTTTACCTTTGCAACATATGTTTTTTCCACCTTGTACTTTGGATGCATTAATATATTTGCAAAGTCACCATCATTTGTCATCAATAACACACCGGATGTATCATAGTCTAAACGCCCAATCGGAAATAGACGTTGCGGGATATCTTGGAAAAAGTCTGTAACAACCTTTCGTCCTTTATCATCTGATACACTCGAAATAACTCCTGTCGGTTTATATAATAAGAAATAAACAGGCTCTTCTTTCTCAAGAGGAATATGATTTACTTCTACTTTATCTTGAGGAGTTACCTTTGTGCCTAATTCGGTCACAATTTTTCCGTTAACTTTCACTTTCCCTTGTTGAATAAGCTCCTCAGCCTTTCTTCTTGATGCAATACCTGCTTGTGCAATCACTTTTTGTAGTCGTTCCATTTCCTTTTTTCACCTCAAATTTATCTTACCTTCATTAGAAACACTTGGCAACCGCCCAAGTCTTGTAGCGATTTACTCTAGTTTTCTCCAAACAACATAGGTATAGTGTAAACTTCAAAGGGTCAATAGCAAATTTTCCCCTTTATTATTATTGATGTTCTACTAGTTGTTTACAACAAAAGTTCATTATTTTGTCAAATTTACCGCATAAAAAAAACGCTATTAAGCGACACCTTAATAGCGGCTGTATACGTATTATAAGTGAATAGGAGAAAAAAATGAATAACTTTAATGAAATAATAATGAAACAAATACAATCGAACAAATAATCCCAATTAAATCAGCAAACAAACCAACCTTTAGTGCATCCCCCATTTTCCGAATTCCGACAGCACCAAAGTACACTGTTAAAATATAAAATGTCGTATCTGTACTTCCTTGCATCGTAGACGCTAATCTACCAATAAAAGAATCCGGTCCATATGTAGCAATTAAATCGGTCGTAATGCTCAAACCTGCCGATCCAGAAATCGGGCGTATAAGCGCAAGCGGAACAATCTCTGCAGGTACATGAATTATATCTAATGCGGGCTTCATAACCGATATCATCGCATCTAGCGCGCCTGATGCTCTAAAAATGGAAATAGATACAAGCATCCCTACCATAAATGGTAAAATAGAAATCGCAATTTGAATTCCTTCTTTTCCACCTTCTACAAATGATTCATAGGTCGGAACCTTTTTGATTGTCCCATATAATAATATAAATCCGATCACACATGGAATAATCCATAGTGATATAGTGTTAACAATACTCACTTTTTCCGCCCCTTCCTACTTCTTCTTCGGTAAAAATAGCGGTCAATCCAAATTGCTCCAATCATAGAAATGACTTGTGCTATAAATGTTACCCCTACAATTTCAGTTGGGTTCGCCGATTCATATGTCATTCGAATTGAAATGACAGTCGTTGGAATTAGTGTAATGGCAGAAGTATTTAGCGCTAAAAATGTTACCATAGAGCGGCTCGCAGAATCTTTCCCGCCGTTCAATTCTTTTAACTGCTCCATTGCTTTAATCCCAAGCGGTGTCGCTGCATTTCCTAATCCAAAAAAGTTTGCCATCATATTGGATAAGATGAACCCCATTGACGGATGATTTTTTGGTATTTCCGGGAATAGTCTTTTTGCAATTGGCATAAATAACGAAACTAACTTTTTTAACAAACCTGCTTCTTCTGCAATCTTCATTAAACCTAACCAAAATACTAAAACACTTATTAACCCTATACAAATTGTTACAGCATCTTTTGCCCCTGCAAAAACAGCTTTATTTACTTCTTCCATCGTTCCATTTACCATCGCATATACAATTCCAATAACTGCCATTGCCACCCATACAAGATTAACCATCGCCGTTCACACCTATCATATGAGAAAAAATTTCTCTCACATTATTCCAGTACGCCCCTGTTGTAGCTACTAATTTCCTCTTACTATAAAATAAATTTCGTTCCCCTACTTTTTCATTTCCTACATAAATAACTATTTTCCCTACTTTGTTTCCATCTTTTAAATTTGCACGTTTATCCAATTCGACTCTTAATAAAACTTTATTTTTTTCATCACTTGCTAACGGCACTGCAAAACCATTCTTTGTATAAACATGATGAGCATACTTCTTTTCTTTCAATTCCGGAAATGCCCCTTGTGCTAACACTTTTGTTAACTTATATCGTTTAAATCCTTGATCAAATAAATACATATGATCATCCCAATCACTCGAGGCTTTTAGCGTTACTACAATGAAATCCAAACCATTTTTTGATGCTGTCGTTACAAGGGTACGCCCTGCTTTTTTTGTAAATCCTGTTTTCCCTCCAGTTGCAAATTCATAATATGACGTAACAAGCTTATGTTTATTTTTCCATGGGTAATCCCACGATTCCGATTGGTATGTTTTTGTCCCAAAAATCTTTCGAAATGTTTCATTTCCCATTGCATACTTTGTTAAAAGTGCCATGTCATAAGCAGAAGAATAATGCGTGCCATCACCATCTAAACCATGTGGGTTCGAAAAGTGAGTATCTTTCATTCCAATTTCTTTTGCTTTTTCATTCATTAAATACACAAATCCCTCTATACTTCCACCAACTTTTTCAGCAATCGCTTGCGCTGCATCATTACCAGATCGAAGCATTAAACCATAAACTAAGTCCTCTAATTTCACTTTTTGTCCAGGTTTTAAATAAATCGCTGAGCCTTCTACACGAACTGCCTTGTTACTAATAGAGACCATTTCCTTCATTTTTCCCGATTCAGCAGCTAGTAACGCTGTCATGATTTTTGTAATACTAGCAATTTTTTGTGGTTCATGTTCACGTTTCCCATATAAAACACGCCCTGAATGTTCTTCCATTAATACAGCATTATGGGCACTCACATTGTTCATTTGTGCATATGTAGAATTAGGCATCGTATGCATACACATAATAAGAAGTGCAACTATCACCCAAGCTCGTTTCATACTTCCCCCACGTCCTTTTGGCACTTTTTTGTACAAGTGTATGCTTGGCCTTTTAAAATATGAATAAAATATTCTTTCTGCCACCACAAGAAAAGACGCACAAACATGCGTCTAATACGGAATCCATTCCAATTGTTTCGCTTGCTCAAATCTCTTTTGTACATCTGGCCAATTTACAACATTCCACCAATTTTTAATATATTCTTCTTTTTTATTTTTGTATTGTAAATAATAAGCATGTTCCCATACATCAAGCACCAGTAATGGTACTGTATCCCACTGGGTAAATAATTGATGCAATGTACTCTGTAGAATCTCTAACCTTCCTGAACGCGGGACCCAAACAAGAATCGCCCAACCAGCCCCTTCTACTTTTGATGCAGCTTCTGTAAAATGCTTTTGAAAACGTAAAAAGCTCCCGAAATTTTTTTCGATTTCTTCTGATAATTCCCCCCTTGGACTCCCGCCGCCATCTTTTTTCATATTATTCCAAAATATCGTGTGTAAATAATGCCCTGAACCATGAAAGGCAGCTTCTCTTTCCCAATGTTTAATTAAATCAAATTTATTTGTCCTCCGTGCTTCCTCCATCATTTTCTCCGCTTTATTTAACCCTTCTACATAACTACGATGATGCTTATCATGATGCAACATCATAACCTCTCTGGAAATATAAGGTTCCAAATCATGATATGGATACGGTAATGGAGGCAATGTATGTCCTCCAATTGGAACCGATCTATCTAAATACGTTCGTTCATATAATTCACATTGTTCCTCTTCTTGCATAAATACTTCTTGTAAATGATGTTGTATATGTTCTACATCCTCGCTAATTTCATATAGAAATTCTGCGTCTGTCTCGTATTCATTTTCTTTCATACGTTCTAACAAGCTTTGAATTTTATAAGCAAGCATATGGACATCGTATACTTCCATTGCACGGCTATCTAATACATCTAGAACACTTTCACACCAGCTCTCTACTTCATGAAAGTAATCGGTAAATACACCTTGTTGGCTCATGTCACACCTCCTCGATGCTATCCACTTTAACTATATTCACCATCATTCTCTTATATACCGTCTAAACAAGGAAAAGAAGCTAGGTTTCTTCTAGCTTCTTTTCCTTGTTTCTATCCTTTGGCATCCCATATTAATATTTGTGCAGCATTTTAGTCTGATAATCTGTTTCATAATATTCTAATTCCTCACGCATTGTCTGGAATTTCCCTTCTAATTCTTTCATCACCTTTACCATAGAAGAAGGTGGTGTTCGTTGAAATACAATCGAATTTTTTCCAGTGTATGCTGATCGACTATTTTCATACCACTGATCATTTTTTGGTGAAAAAAATTCAGCAATAACTTGATGATAAATTTTGTACAATGTTTTTTCAGCGGCTGTTTTTCGAAATGGTTGACTATTTAGCAAAATGAGACATGCATCTAATCCTTCTTCACAAAAAACAAGTAATCTTCTTACAGCTGCTAGTAATCCTTCATAGTAATTTTTATCACCTGTTGGTGCCTCTTTTAATAAAGAAGGTAGCGAATGATAGTTCACATAGTTTGTCATCAGAGCAATTACTTCCTCTAAAAATGCTGAAACCTGTTCTGTTTGATTCTCAACCATTGAATTAGACATACCCTTTTCTCCCCTTTGCCATTTTACACAATCTCTACTTGTTTCTTCTCATGTAGTTCAACCAAAATCTCTTGTACTTTTCCCACTACACTTTCATCAAAAATGTCTTGAAAATCCTCTATTCTATTGATATACACGCGTTTTTGTCTATATATATCTGGATTTTTGAGAAAATATGCAAGAGCAGCGATATCGCGTAAATATATGTCTTTTCCTTCTATTTTAAAAACTGGCTTTCCTTCAAAGGGGGTAATTTCATGCAAAATTTCTTCAAAGTATCGGACATATAATATAGAAAATGTTTTTTCCTTCCCATTACATATATATGTAAACTCAGATCTATTGAAAAAATCCTCAGACGTATTCGGTTGCGCTTTTTCTAATTCCCATCCTGCATAACCTGTTATAATCATCTCCGGCCCCTCTTCCTTCTTTTTGCTTTAGTTTAACTTATTTCCAGAATAAAAAAAACATTCTGAATCAATATTAAATGAAAAATAGAAAAAACCACTGCACTATTTTGGAATTCACCTTTTTATTTTCTTTGAAGTTTGTCATAATAAAGTATATTGTTGTCTCAGTTTTCTTAAACAAGGAGAGTTGTATTTATGTCGTTTTCATGGAAACGTTTATTACAAATTGGAAAATTTATTTTCCCGTTTGTTGTACTGACAATTGTTTTCTTTCAAGCACGGAAAGAACTAGCGGGGATTTCATTTCGCGACGCAATCGAAACAATTAAAAACATCCCAACGGGAGGGGTCTTTTTAGCGATTACACTTGGTGCATTAGCTGTATCAACAATGTTCTTTTATGACTTCGTTATGCTCCGGCACTTGAAAACAGATATACCTGTCAAAAAAATCTTTCGTGTTTCTTGGACTGCTAACACTTTAAATGGATTTCTTGGCTTTGGTGGTCTAGTTGGAGCTGGTGTACGTACGATATTATATCGTCCTTACATAAATGAAAATGGAAAGCTGATTAAAAGCATTGCTTGGATGACAACTGCTTTTATTAATGGATTAGCGCTTCTCTCATTTCTTGGTCTTATTGGAATATTGGATACACAGTTTATTTTGCATGAAAACCCTTGGCTATGGCCCGTTCTCATCTTCTTCGCTCTTTTTGTTCCTCTATATATTGGTTTTTCAAAACTAAAAAATAGAAAAAAACAAAATGTAGATGGACAAGAAGAAGAAAAAAATCCAACCGTTCTCTATTCACTTGTTTCTTTAGTGGAATGGCTTTCTGCTGGAATTGTTATGTATGTGATTTTGATGCTATTTGGAATTCACATCGATTTCCGTAAATTTTTAGGGGTATATGTAATTGCTGCTTTAGCTGGGGTTATCAGTCTTGTCCCAGGTGGTCTTGGTTCATTTGACCTTGTATTTTTGAGTGGTTTAGGACAATACGGGATTGATACAGGCGTTTTATTACCTGCCATGTTACTATACAGACTTGTATACTATATTTTACCGTTTTGCCTCGGCCTTATATTTGCTGCTTTTGAAATGACAGGGGCTGCTCTAAAAAAAATGGAAGACAAACCATTTATCGCACCCGCTTTAGAAACAACGGGGGTTCTTTGGACATTACAGCGCGATTTCATCGGAAAATTAGGATCTTGGGCCTCAGCAGCGCTAACAGCTTTTGCTGGTTTAATGGTTATTTTGTCAACGATTTTACCGACGAGTATAGACCGAGCACATGCATTACATATTTTAGCACCAAAACATCTCATTCAATTTTCTTTTAGCTTATCACTCACATTTGGTATCCTTCTTTTTATTTTATCAAGAGGGATTTACTATGGAACAAAACGGTCTTACTATATGACCATCGTCTCATTAATTGGTGCTGCTATTTTTAATACGTTAAAAGGGATTGATATTGAAGAAACTTTCATTTTACTAATTGTACTTGCTGTTCTATACATGCTCCGAAAAAGGTTTGTACGTGAGAGAATGGAAGTATCTTTCTCAGATATCATAAAACTATTTATATTTTTATTCATTATTTTATATTTGTACAAGAACTTAGGAGTTGTATTTGCAGAAGCAAAAGATGCATTTAAACCTGATTTTGTCGTTCGTAATATTACACAAGTAAAACGAAGTGCACTTGCAGCTGCGTTCTTTGTGCCAACTTTTTTACTTATCGGTTCGCTCATTGCCAACCGTTACCGCAATGAATTTCCTGGGCAACCAGCAAACGATAAACGTTTGCAAAATTTTTTAGACCAATATGGTGGAAACGTATTAAGCCATCTAGGCTTTTTAGGAGATAAACAATTCTTCTTCAGCAGTGATGGAAAAGCACTTCTTTTATTTTCTATCACAGGAAAACGGTTAGTCGTACTCGGCGATCCAATTGGTGATCCTACTTCCTTTCGGACAGTACTGCAAGAATTTCTAATAGAAGCTGATCGATTTGGCTATATTTGCGTTTTTTATCAAATTGAAAGTAGATGGATGAGTTTATATCATGACTTTGGCTATAACTTCTTTAAACTTGGTGAGGAAGCTGTTGTAGACCTAAATACATTTACGATTTCCGGAAAGAAACGTGCTGGATTACGCGCTACTTTTAACCGTTTTGAACGAGAAGGTTACACGTTCTCGATTCACCAACCTCCATTTTCAGATGCGTTATATGAAGAGCTAAAAAAAGTATCGGACGCATGGCTTGGCGGAAAAAAAGAGAAAAGCTTTTCGCTTGGATATTTTGATAGAGAGTATATCAATCGTGCTCCAATCGCTACTTTATCAGATGCAGAAGGCAAAATAATCGCCTTTACTACATTTATGCCTGTTTACCAAAGCGGTATCCTTTCTGTAGATTTAATGCGCTATTATCCTGACGCACCGAGCGGAATTATGGATGCAATCTTTATTCATCTATTCCAGTGGGCGAAAGAAAACGATTATCATTCCTTTAATATTGGTATGGCACCTCTTTCTAATGTTGGATTGTCTGCTCAATCATTTTGGTCTGAACGAGTTGCCGCTGCTATTTTTAACAATGTACGTTATACATATAGTTTTAGCGGGTTACGACATTTTAAAGAAAAATATAAACCAGTTTGGAGCGGAAAATATTTAGCATTTAGGAAAAACCATTCATTACCCGTTACAATGCTTGCTGTAACAAAGTTAATAGGAAAGCGAAAAAGCAGCTAATGATTAGCTGTTTTTTCGCTTTTGTACTTGAACAATAAACTCCTGTTTATATTTTTTATCATTTAAATAAAACGTCCCCCATATTTTATATGTTCCTTCTTGTGGAAATGTTATACGATACTGCAATTGTTCTTCCACATGAAAAGGTACTCCATATATAAAATGTTCTCTCTCTTCATCAACAATGGAAAGTGTACTTTTTACTCCCCGATGAGAGCCTATTTTCAGCTTCTCCCCTTTTTTAGCTTGAAACTGAAACGTTAATGTAGCTGCTTCATTTGGATGTAGAGCACCAAATAAAAGCGAAACTTGGTGGTCACCAATCTTCTTTGTTAAAATGGTATCTCCTACCAAACCTTTTGGCTTGTTCTTATTTTTTTCTCCAAAGTTTTTCTTAGAAAAGGATGATTCCGTTTTATTATGGTCTTCATATAAAAAAACTGTATATTCCTTACTTTTCTCTATCTTTTGCGTTATTTTATAGGATCCACTACCGATAAAGATAGGTTTTACCTCCTGTATCTCTCCTAAATTCTCATCTACAACAACTGCTCGAAGTTGATCATTTACCCCTCGAATCGCATTGCTCTTTTTGTTAAACAACTGAAATGCAAGATCTACTTTTTTATTTTCTTTTCCTTTCTTTATATCCCATTTCACTTCTTGAATCATGGCAGTTGTTTCTGCTATTCCTTGATATTTCTTTATGTAAAAACCTCCAGCAACAAGCAAGAATAAAGCTACAAATGCAATCCCAAGATTTTTCATCAAATCACCCACCGCATTTTTTACCAATTCGGGTTCTTATTTCGTTACTCCATCTCTCTTTTTTATGTATTCTATATAACCATTTATGAAATCCTTCTATTTTACTAAAAGTAAGAAAAAGATTTAAATTAGTAGTATTACTAGTGTATAATGCAGATGATATTGATTTGTATTCATACATAATGAAGGAGGTTATTTTATGAGCGTTCATATTGAAGCGAAACAAGGGGAAATTGCTGAGTCTATTTTATTACCTGGCGATCCATTACGCGCAAAATATATCGCGGAAACATTTTTAGAAGATGTAACTTGCTATAATAATGTGCGTGGTATGCTAGGGTTCACTGGAACATATAAAGGGAAACGTGTTTCTGTTCAAGGAACAGGCATGGGGGTACCTTCTATTTCCATTTACGTTAACGAATTAATCCAAAGCTATGGAGTAAAAAATTTAATTCGTGTAGGAACTTGTGGGGCCATTCAAAAAGATGTTAAAGTACGCGATGTGATTATTGCAATGACAGCATGTACAGATTCTAATATTAATCGTTTAACATTCCCTGGTTTCGATTTTGCACCAGCTGCAAACTTTGATCTTTTAAAGAAAGCATATGATGCAGGAACAGAAAAAGGACTTCATATTCGTGTTGGGAATGTATTAACAGCAGATGTATTCTACCGCGAGAGCATGGATATGGTGAAAAAACTTGGTGATTACGGTGTATTAGCAGTAGAAATGGAAACAACTGCACTTTATACATTGGCAGCAAAATATGGTGTAAATGCCCTATCTGTATTAACAGTAAGTGACCATATTTTTACGGGAGAAGAAACAACTGCAGAAGAGCGTCAAACTACATTTAACGAAATGATTGAAATTGCTTTAGAAGCAGCAATCCAACAATAATAGCGTAAAAGAACTCGTCATACGTCTGGCGAGTTCTTTTTTCATATTTCAGGATAACTTCTTTCTTTGCTACATTTGAAAGTAAGAACGTTACTACTCATAAAAAATGTACTAAAACACGCTATGATATATAAATATATTTAGAAAACCATTCATACGAGTATATGACTTTTTACAAAAAACTTTTCTAAACAGAGACAGATTTTCAATTTTTACTTACTACTATCGTTTGTTATAATAAAGAAAATATTTATATGCATATACTGAGGTGAAGAAGTGAAAAAAAGAAGCATTGTCTTTAAACTTTTTTTATTAACAGCGGCACTATTTACGATTACTTTTCTCCTCTTTTTCATTGGACAATCTTTATATTTAGAAAAATTTTATATTGATAAAAAAATAAAAACAGTTCAAACGGCCTTTGAAAAATTTGTGACAAGTTACGAAAAAAGTGATGGTACATTTGAAGAAGTAAGAAAACTAAAACAAGAGTTTCATGATAAAACCAATTCCGATATTGTCTTATTAGGTTCAGATGGAAGCATAAAAAGTGAAAATAATTACTATATTGAAATCGTTGATCGTTTATCTAATAAACAGCTTATGATTCCTCTTAACAATATTTTAACAATTGATGAATATAATAAATTTATAAATTTACAGTTGAAGGTAAACGATCCTATCCAAGTTCAGGGGATTGTAAGACAAAATTCAATATTCCCTACTAAAATTAGAACCAATTATAATGTATGGCGAAATGATAATCTCTTAGCTGACATTGGGCCATTGATTACTCCAAAAAACAAGTACACAGAAGGACAGTCAAAATATACGATTCGTACATTTGAAGGTGTTATTTCTCAAATTCACCTTCCGTCTAAAAATGAAATTCGCCTTGCAAATAATATAGAAACATTGTATGCCATTCAACAATGGAACTTTGCATCAAGTCCTGATAATGCGAACGCAAATGAACTTACTACTTATCCAGTAGGTGACGATGATGACAGTAAAAGTCAAATTTTCGTACAACCTATTGTAGAAAGTGGACATATTAAAGAATTTGTTTTCGCCATGACTTCGTTGCAACCTGTTAATGAAGCGATGCTTGTTTTAAAAGATTACTACGTGTATGCACTTATCATCGTATTTTTTGTTATTATTTTATTATCCTTTTATTATTCAAAAATCATTGTAAAACCGCTTATTAAAATGAATCGAGTCACAAAAAAAATGGCTAACTTTGATTTCACTGAAAAATTACCAATTTCAGCAGACGATGAAATTGGCAGTCTATCTAGTAGTATTAATACGCTATCGGTTAATTTAAAAGACCGTATTGATCGCCTAAATATTGCAAATACAAAATTACAACAAGATATTGAAAGAGAACGACAATTAGAACGAACAAGAAAAGAATTTATTTCTGGCGTATCTCACGAATTAAAAACACCACTCAGTGTGATTAGAAGTTTTGCAGAAGGAATTAAAGACGGTGTTAGTAAAGATACAACGTACTATACGGACGTCATTTTAGAAGAAACAGAAAATATGAATCGATTAATTGTCGAAATGTTAGAACTAGCCAAACTAGAGTCTGGTACCTATAAATTAGAAATGACGACTTTTTCAATTGGGGATCTTATTCAGCAAGTATATACAAAGTTACTATTTAGTATGGAAGAAAAACATTTACAGGTAGAAATGGATATAGATTGTTCTATATACGTTAAAGCAAATCGAAATCGTATTGAACAAGTTGTTGTGAATTTACTAAGTAATGCCATCCGTTATACTCCTGATACAAAGCATATTTGTATTCGTGTGATAGATGGAGAAGAGAAAGTAAAAGTTGAAATTGAAAATAACGGTAACCCAATTCCAGATGAAAGCTTACAAAAAATATGGGATCGCTTCTACCGTTTAGATGCTTCACGAAGCCGCCATACTGGTGGAACTGGACTTGGTCTATCTATTGTCAAAAATATTTTAGAATTACACCATGCTAATTACGGTGTATATAATATCGACAACGGGGTTGTTTTTTATTTTGATTTACAAAAAGTAAAAGAAGTCAAATAATTTGTCTTAATTTCACGAGGAGTTCACATGGAATTCACACTCTCCCTTTATAGTAGTAACCAAGTTAATCCTTTCCTTTACACATATAAAAGAGGAGAGTGCATAAAATGAAACAAGCAGGACAACCTATTCAAAACGAGAAACAATTAGAAAAAATCAAAAATATACTTTTACAATCTTCAAAACGTGATGGCCTATTATTCGTATTAGCAGTTAACTCTGGCCTAAAAGTAAGTGAAATCTTACAATTAAAAGTTGGAGATGTCATCGATGAAAATGACACTGTTCGTCATTCCATTTTATTTTACAATGAAAAAGTGAAAAAACATAAATGGTTCGCTGTAAATGAAGACTTACAGCACGCAATTGAAGAGTATATGAAAGAACGTAAATCATGGAAACGAAATGAACCATTATTAAAGTCTCAAAAAGGAACAAAATCTATTACAAGGCAGCATGCATGGTATATTTTAAATAAAGCAGCAAAAGAAGTTGGTTTAGAAGGGATTAGCTCACATACACTTCGAAAAACTTGGGGATATTGTGCATATAAATCTGGTGTTGATATCGCATTTTTACAACACTTCTTTGACCATAGTACCCCATCAAAAACTTTAAAATATATCGGTATTGCATAAAGTAGATATTGTTCTTATACATAAAAAAGGTTACCAACAATTAATTGCTGGTAACCTTTTTTATGTTTCACAGTCTCTTTTCTTGTTTCTCCTAGTATTATAGCGGTACTCTAACAATAAGGGGGAAAATGATGAGCACATTAACAATTGAATTGCCAAAAGATATTGCTGAAAAACTCGATTTATTAAAACAAGTGTATCAAAAGAAAACAGGTGCTACTATTTCAGACAGTACACTTATCTCCAAGGAGTTTGTTCAAAAAATAACTCCTTTTGA
This sequence comes from Bacillus cytotoxicus NVH 391-98, assembly GCF_000017425.1. GTDB lineage: Bacteria > Bacillota > Bacilli > Bacillales > Bacillaceae_G > Bacillus_A > Bacillus_A cytotoxicus. The sequence continues at coordinate 1,297,654 of NC_009674.1, read as the reverse complement.
TTTACAACAATATGTTATAGAAAAAGAACAGCGTTAATGCTGTTTTTTATTATTTTAAATAAGAGCATCCTTTTCTTCAAAAAAATCGAAGCGAAGTCATCTTCCTAAGGGCATTACGAAAAGTTTATAGTTCCTCTTTTTTCTGAACGAATGTAAAAGTAGAGGGAGGACGTTTCCTCTCAAATATATATAAATTTTTTATTTTATTTTTGAAAACCATTGACAATGATAATGATAACCATTATCATTTATTATGAAGCCAACAATTGATGAATCAACCAAACGCTCAGTAACATTGTTACCCCTCTTTTTCATATAGAAAAGCACTGTACATTCCCCCTGTTTGTACAGTGCTTTTCTTTTTTTTTCTACATACATCAAGAACAATCAGCTTCTACTTATTCAAATAAATTCAGCTGCTCTGGCTTTGGCTCCCCGTATGTAATATTCATCATTTCCATCAATTGTTTTGCATTATCAGCTGCATCCCCACCTGAATTATTATTAAATAGCACATATATGTTTTTTGTTTTCTTCTGCAACTGTTTTAATCGGTCTACCCATTCCGCCAACTCTTGCCTATTATAGCGATATAAACAGCGAACTGCCCTCCAATTTTCGCTCTTATCGAGCCAGCCATGAACATTTCGTCCATGAAAACGGATCAGTGCCATGTCAGAATGAGTTGCTTCTAATACAAGCGGAACGGAACCAATACCCGCTTGTGGTTCATCACAAATTGTATGAATCCAATTCTCTTGTTCTAGAAATTGTAATGTTTTATCATGCATATGAGGGCGAAACCACGTTTGATTTCTAAACTCTATGGCACATGGAAACCCTTCCATTTTCTCCTTTGTATAACGCAGCAATTCTACATTTTTCTTCTGACAATCGAACCATGGTGGATATTGGAATAATATCGCCTGTAATTTATTTACCTCTTGAAGAGGTAGAATGGATTGTTTGAATACTTCAAACATCTCTTCAATTGTTGCAAATGGGATTTCTCCCTGCATATGCCCAGTCATTCCTTGATATGCTTTTACAACAAACGAAAAATCTTTCGGCGTTTCTCCTGCCCATTTTGTATAATTGCGAGCAGGTTGCATCGCATAAAATGAACTATCGACTTCCACAATAGGAAAATACTCACTATATGTTCGTAATTTATTTCTATTTTCGTAGGAATCTGTATATAAAGAGTCATGATCTCCCCATCCTGTTAATCCAATAGAAATCATTTATGCTCCTCCTTTCCTTGTCTTTCATCAAATGAAACTAGTTTCTCTGTCAAAATATGATATACTATATGGAAGAATTTTTAAATTGAGGGGTTATTTACTTATGCTTCAAGAGGATACTATTTTATCTCAGGAAAATCAAATAAAAGAGCTAGAAAATAAAGTTCGTTTTTATGAGCAACTATTGAATCACTTGCCACATCATTTTACATATAAAAATTCTCAGCTCGGCTTACAGATGCAGAAGAAGGGGAAGGCGTATTCTATCCAGCATATTCCAAAGGAAGACAAAGAACCAATTTTTGAACTTACTTGTGATTCTTTATTTCTATTTGAACAACTAGAAAAGCACTTCATTCATATTTTCGATGCTTTTTCTCATCATGTGACTTTTATTGATAAAAACGGAATCATTACACTATGTAATCGAGCTGCTGCTGATGATTTCGGTGTAGTAAGAAGCGCTATAATTGGAAAACCCATTCAAGACTTATTACAATTGCCACCAGAAAAAATAAAAGCACTAGAAACATTAAAAACGGGAAAAGAGAACTATAATGAAGAAATATTAGATAAAAATTATGGTATTTGTAACAATCGTATTATTCGTGATCAAAATGGTGAAATTTTCCGCGTGATTAGTGTTTTTCATTATTTGAATACAGAACGTGATGCAGAAAAGCTCGCCTTATCTGGGCGAATTGCTGCTGGAATTGCACATGAAGTTCGCAATCCACTTACAACAGTACGAGGATATTTACAATTTTTACAAGAAAATGTTTCACCTGTTCATAAAGAACTTTTTAAAAACTTACTAATTCCTGAATTAGATCGTGCAAATAGTATTATTACAAAATTTTTATCGATTTCAAAAGCTCACGAATTTAAACGGGAACCATTTCCTATCAACAATTTTTTACGTGAATATATTCAGCAATTGCTTGCTAGCGAAGCGTTTTTACATAATATCTCTATCGAATATAATCTATCTTCTGAATTGGAAGATGTACTTGTTCCGATTGATCGGCATGAACTTGTTCAAGTTTTTCTAAACTTATTTCAAAATGCTGTTGATGCAAAGAGCGATAAGCCTCTATCTATTAAAATTACAAGTCATCGTCTAGAAAATTTTGTACGCATTACATTTCAAGACAATGGAATTGGTATTCCTCCAGCAATTCAAGATTATATATTTGATCCATTCTTTTCTACGAAAGATGATGGAACTGGTCTTGGATTATCTGTTACGAAAAAAATTATTCAAAATCATGCTGGTACCTTAAAGGTTGCTAGTGATTCAAATGGTACAACCTTTTTTATTTCTATTCCGTTATCCCCCAAAAAACATGAAATATAAGAAATGATAAGAACCATGTTGTCACAAGATGTTCTTTCCTTCGTGATAACATGGCTCTTTCTTTTATACATCCCTCTTTTACGTTTCTTTACTTCAAATTTACGCTATCTTAATGCTAATTTTGTATGATAAGTAATGAAGACAAATGACATGAAAGAGGGATGAAAATGAAAGTTTTATTGTCAAAACACTTTGGGATCGTCCTCATATTTTGTATTTTTTTATGTTCAGGACTCTTGTTTACTTTGATTTATACCATAACATCAAACGCAGCTGAAAACCGCGCTACCGCTCCATACGAGCTCGTACATGCAAAACAAACTCTGATACCTCTTTCGTCTTCCCCTCATAAAGAAAAAAGAGTGATAAAGGGAATGCTCATTACAGAAGCTTCCACTTATCAAGACTTCGCTCAAATTGCAAGTGAACTCCAACAGCGTTATCAAAATCAAGGACTACATGAAATGACTCTATCCATCCACAATAAAAACAACGGACAATATGAAGAAGATCTACCTTATGAACCGATTCGTAAAGGAACCATTTCGATTATTTATACATCATCAACTGCAGCAAATATAAACATCCACATGCCATAAAAAGAGAGGCGAACGTTTCCATCGCCTCTTTTCAAAAAAATGGAATCCACTCTTTTACCTTATCAATCCATTCTTTCTGTTGTTCCTTTCTTTGCTGTTCTTCCTCTTTTCTTCTTTTCTCCTCTTCTTTCCTTCTTTTTTCTTCTTCAATTGTTTGTAACTGTTTTGTATATTCAGCCTCCGGTATTAAGGATAACTGGAATGCTTTTTGAGATGCTTTTTCTCCTACTTTGTTCATAATATCCCGAAACATCGTTGTTGTAATATGACTGCCACTTGGCACATAATGCTCATGGTCTGTCTTATCATATCCAACCCAAATTGCTCCTACTAAGTCTGGGGTATACCCTACAAACCATGAATCTTTTGCCCCGCTGCTTGGACCACCTACAATTTGAGTTGTTCCTGTTTTTCCTGCTGTATCAATATTTTTCAGCTTTGCTTTTTCACCCGTTCCTTTTTCAACAACACCCTTTAATAAATATGTCATCTTTTGGGCAACTTTTTCGGTTGTTATACGTGTTTCTTTTTTATACCATTTCCCTACTGTTTCGCCTTCAGTATTTTTTATTTCGCGAATTGCATGTCCCTCTACCTGCACTCCATTATTAGCAAATGTCGCATACGCTTGAGCCATAACAAATGGGGAAGTCCCTGTATGCATTCCACCGAGTGCGATAGGATACGTACGATCTTCTTCTTGCAACGGAATACCAAAACGCTCTAACGATTTCAGCCCTTTTTCTAAACCGATTTGTTTCAATAGCCAAACAGCTGATACGTTATACGACTTTGCAATCGCTTCGTACATCGTCACATCCCCATGAAAAATATGATCGCTGTTTTGAGGTGCATATTCTTTTATATGCAGTGGTTCATCCTTCAATATATCATATACTTCATACCCTTCTTCTAAGGCTGGTACGTACACTGCAAACGGCTTTAACGTTGATCCTGGTTGACGCTTTAATTGCGTCGCATGATTAAATTGTAAAAATTGATATGGTCCCCTGCTACCAACTAGTGCCGGAACACCACCTGTTTTCGGGTTCATCAGTACAATGCCTGTTTGAAGTAATTGATCTGAGCTACGATCTTTAAAATACCTATTATTATTAACAACATCTTCTACCGCTTGCTGTTTTTTAGGATCAAGTTCGGTATAAATGTGATAACCACCAGCTAAAATTTCATTTTGGGTTAAATCATATTTCTCCATTGCTTCTCTTACAATATAATCTACATATTGTGAGTATTTCCCTTTATATTTATCATCTACACCTCGGCGTAGCACAAGTCCTTTTTCTTTTTCTTTGCTATATTGTTCCTCCGAAATATACCCTTGCTCCTTCATTAAAGCTAGCACAATATTCCGTCTTTCAATGGATTTATTGAAATTTTTATAGGGGGAGTAAGTAGACGGAGCCTTAATAAGACCAGCTATGGTAGCAGCCTCTGCTATCGTTAAGTCTTTCACTTCTTTATCAAAATATGATTTAGCAGCTTTCCTTATCCCCCAAGCGCCTTCACCAAAATAAATTTGATTCATATACATCTCAATAATTTCATCTTTCGTATATGTGCGCTCTATTTTTTTCGTTAAAAAATATTCTTTAAATTTCCTTGAAAATGTTCGTTCTTGTGTTAAAAATACATTTTTCGCAAGCTGTTGCGTGATTGTACTCCCTCCCGCAATGACTTCACCCGCAGTAACATTCTTTAATATAGCATTCAAAATTCCACTATAATAAATTCCATGATGGTTATAAAAATGTTTGTCTTCTACTGATATTATGGCTTGAACCATAATATCAGGTATGTCTTTTCTTTTAATTCCTTCTGTTTTAGAAGACGATAACTTAGCTGCCACTTCATTATTTGCATCATAAATAAGTGTTGGTTGTGGAACTGCTTGTTTTAATGCTGATATGTCTTGAATGGATATCATTATATTTATTGCAACAAAGAGAGTTATGAATAAACCACCTAAAATCAATAATGTATTGCGCAGTTTCTTTCTCTTGTTGAACCACTCAAGCACGTTCTTAAAATGAGTGTTGTCCAATTTCATTTATCCACTTCCTTCATTCCTTTACACTCTTGTATTAAAAGGAAGAAACTCCCTCCTTTTAAATTCATTATAATATCGTAATCCATTCTTAGGTGTAAAGTATTTCTTTTACATTCATACTTTTTACAAGAAAAGGACATTCTACAAGTAAGATATTCACAGTTGATTACTAATATTATTAATGCATCAAGATAAGTTATGTTAAGTTTTTGTAAACTTTTCGATAAAATGTTTTAAAAAACGACAGTTTTTTGTTAGAATTGATTAGCCAATATATTTTACATATATTACTTTTCGGTGGGGGTAACAATAATGGTTTTTAAATCTAAAAAAGATAAATTTTCTGAAATGTTAATGAACGTTTCTGAAAATTTAAAAGAAGGCGCTAAGTTCTTTGTGGAATATAAAATTAAGAACGCTAGTGATCTCAAAGAATTTTCTATGCGCATGAAAGAATACGAGTCAAAGGGTGACTCATTTATTCACGAAATCATTATGGAGCTAAACAAAGCGTTTATCACTCCAATTGAACGTGAAGACATTTTACAACTGGCAATGAGCATGGACGATGTATTAGACGGATTAGATCACAGTGCTGGTTTATTTGAAATGTACTCTATCACAGAAGCTGATGAATACATGATTAAATTCGTTGAAGCAATTAATCAATGTGCAATCGAGATTGCTGCTTCTGTAGAATTAATGTCTAATAAGAAACTGCTTGACATTCGTACAAACGCGATTAAGATTAAAGATTACGAATCACAATGTGACGATATTCGTCGTCATGCCATTAAGCATCTATTCTCTCGTGAAAAAGATCCTATTAAGATCATTCAGTTCAAAGAAATTTATGAAGAATTAGAAGAAGTAGCTGATAGCTGCCAAAGCGTAGCAAACGTGTTAGAAACAATTATTATGAAGAACGCATAAGGAGTTTGATCATGGATACAGTCTTGATTTTAACTGTTTTAATAGTCATTTGTGCTTTAGCTTTCGACTTTATTAACGGATTCCATGATACAGCGAACGCCATTGCAACAGCTGTTTCTACAAAAGCTTTGAAGCCACGACAAGCGATTATTATGGCAGCTATTATGAATTTTTTAGGTGCAATGACATTTACTGGTGTAGCAAAAACAATTACAAAAGATATCGTTGATCCGTTTGCATTAGAACACGGTTCAGAAGTTATTTTAGCCGCTTTACTTGCTGCAATCGCGTGGAACTTAATTACTTGGTACTATGGAATCCCAAGTAGTTCTTCGCATGCAATTATTGGTGCAATCGCGGGTGCTGCAATTGCTGCTGCTGGTGTAGCATCCATTAACTTTAAAGGATTTATTAAAATCATCGAATCATTAATTATTTCACCGATTGTTGCATTTGTAATTGGATTTATTGTATACAGTATTTTTAAAGTCGCTTTTAAAAATTTCAACTTAACAAAAACAAACCAAAATTTCCGTTTATTCCAAGTTGGAACCGCAGCTTTACAAGCTTATACACATGGTACAAATGATGCGCAAAAAGCAATGGGTATTATTACAATGGCACTGATGACAAACAACCTCCATAGTTCTGAAGATATTCCATTCTGGGTTCAATTCTCATGTGCTCTCGCAATGGGACTTGGTACTTCTATTGGCGGGTGGAAAATTATCAAAACTGTCGGTGGACAAATTATGAAAATCCGCCCTGTAAATGGGGTAGCTGCCGATTTATCATCATCTCTTGTTATTTTCGGTGCAACATTTATTCACTTGCCAGTTAGTACAACACATGTCATCTCTTCCTCTATTTTAGGGGTAGGAGCATCACATCGTGTAAAAGGTGTAAAATGGGGAACTGCCCAAAGAATGTTAATTACTTGGGTCATTACACTCCCAATTTCCGCTTCTTTAGCAGCTTTATTCTATTACGCATTACATTTCATTTTTTAATCAAAAGTCGCCTTCCTTATTTTTTCCAGGAAGGCGACTTTTTTGTGAACAGTCTTATTTCTTATCAAAAAGTGTGTATAATGAATGTTGGACTTGTTATATAGAGGAGTTGGCAATTTTGGAATATATCATGCTACTTTTTATTGGATTAATTGCAGGAACAATTGGAAGTCTTGTAGGGCTAGGAGGAGGAATTATCGTTGTTCCTTTACTGATTGGACTACATAGCTTATCGCCCCAAATCGCAGTAGGGACTTCCATTGTAACTGTTGTTTTCACAGGCCTTTCTTCTACGCTTGCTTATGTGAAGCATAAACGAGTAGATTATAAAAGTGGGCTTATTTTATTTATTGGTAGTGGCCCTGGTGGCATCATTGGATCGTGGGCAAACAAATTTTTAAATCAAGATACTTTCTCTTTATACTTTGGAATCTTTCTTATTTGCGTATCGATTCTTCTTATGTTACGCGATAAGCTGAAACCTCTTTCCTTATCAAATGCAACGGTTATTAAGCGTTCTTTCACGGATACTGAGGGAAATACTGCTTATTATCAGTTTCCGCCATTTCTTTCTATCCTTATCGCATTTATAGTCGGTTTCATATCTGGACTATTCGGCATTGGCGGAGGAGCTTTACTCGTTCCTGCTATGATGCTGTTGTTTGCTTTTCCAGCTCAAATCGCTGTTGCAACTTCCATGTTTATCGTTTTATTATCAGCAATAGTAAGTTCTTTCACTCACATCTCCCTTGGTAATGTAAGTTGGATTTATGCATTAATCTTAATTCCAGGTGCTTGGATTGGAGGGAAAATCGGGGCTTATATTAATACAAAGTTAAGTGGCAATGCAATCATTAACTTATTACGCATTACATTAATAATCCTTGGGGCAAGGTTGATTATTACTTCATTCCTATAACGCGTTCTCCTTAGAATGCGTTTTTTTATACACACGAATAGAAAAAGACACCTAACACAATACATAGGACAATGCACATACACAGCAACATGAAATTTGATATATACATTTTTCTCAAGTGAATCACTCCTTATAACTGCTTACCCTTATCATAGCGAAAAAACAGCTATCTTATCGTTACAAAGCACTAACAATGCAAAATCAATTATTACAGATTAAATCTCTTTATTGCATTCCTTTGTATAGTCTATCTATTATATAAAAAAGATGTCATATCGACATCTTTTTAATGAAGGAGTGACCATCCCATAAAATCTTCATGTACTTGGCACGCTCGTTTGTCATTTCGATCATATAGTTCAGCATAACTATCAGTTTTCTCATCGTAAGCCATTGTATAAATGATTTGACCATCTATTACAACGGATAGAACGACTCCGCCTTTCATCTCTTCCACATGTATGATTGCATTAGCTGGTATTTTCATATCAGTCATTTTCGGATCTAACAATATACTAAACCCCCTACAGCATATTCATGGTTCGTACGATTACACACTAAATAGTATACTACTGTAATAGCATATATTTCGTCAATACAATTACAACATGGATACAAAATAGAAAAAGCATGGTTTATCATGTCTTCTACTTTCGCTCCATGTCGAAAAAAATAAGTATGAAAAAACGAATGAACATATACATGCATATTATAAACACAAATTCGACTATATCGATTAAAATAAAATACATAGGAATATTTAAATGAGGTGCTAACATTGATTTTACATAAAGGAGAGCTATTATTCCGTCAAGGTGAAGAAGGACCCTTATACTTTGTGAAAACAGGTCTATTAAAAGTGGTTCGATTACAAGAAGATGGAACACCATTTTTATTTAATATTATTGTTCCAGGTGAGACAATTCCTCATCATTCTTTAATTTCACCTAAAGAATACCACGGAACAGCCATCGCTTTAATGAAAACTGAAATTGAACCTATTATGAGTCAAGAATGGTATGATAAGCTGCGAAAAAATCCAGAATTATATGCTAACGTTGCACTACAGTTACAAACGAAATTACGAATGATGCAACAGCGAATTGATCAATTAACAACGGTCTCGCCAAGGGAGCGCCTTCATCGGTTACAACAATGGTTTTCATTATATTTAGGTGGCATTCCGATTTATGAAATATTAACGCAAACTGAAATTGGTCAACTCATTGGTGTGCGACGTGAAACCGTAAATCGTTTATTACGAGATCAAATCAAAAACGAGGTGAAATAACCTCGTTTTTGATTTGGTAAATTCTCTTTATTGTAAGCTAACTGCTGGTCCAAAGAACTCATAGTGAATACGATCAGCTGGAACTCCCCACTCTAGTAACACTGCATTGATATGTTTCATAAATGGTACTGGACCACAGAAATAAAATTCCGCTTCATTTGAAGGAATAATAGATTGTAACCAAGCTAAATCAATAAGTCCTTCTTTCTCAAAATTTTCCGCTTGTACATCTTGCTTTGTTGGTGCTGAATAACAAGTATATACTTTCACTCTTTCTTTACTTTCTGCTACCTTTTGGACATGCTCTTTCATTGCATGGACTTTACTATTTAACGCTGCATGAATAAAGTATACATCGCGGTCCATTTCTCTCTCAGTTAACGTATTAAACATACTCATCATAGGCGTAATTCCTACACCACCGCTTATTAATACAACCGGTAAGTTTGAATCTATATTTAATACAAAGTCTCCAGCTGGTGCACTGAGTGGCAAAATATCTCCTTCGTGAACATGGTCGTGTAAATAATTCGAAACTTTCCCATCCGGTGCTTCTGCACTTGTTTCACGTTTTACACTAATACGATAATACTCTTTTCCAGGAGCATCCGATAAACTATACTGGCGATTATGTATATACGTTTCTCCTTCTATACGAATTTGAACCGTTACATACTGACCAGGTAAAAACATTGATAGTTCTCCACCGTCTTCTGGTTTTAAGTAAAACGATGTAATAACGTCGCTCTCTTTCTCTTTTTTCACAACAATAAAGTTACGTAACTCTTTCCAGCCGCCTTCTTTTTTTGCTGCTTCTTCATACATTTCCGCCTCGATACGAATAAATGCATCAGCAATTACACCATACGCTTCGCCCCAAGCATCCAACACTTCTTGCGGTGCGCCTGCTACCTCTTTAATTGCCTGTAATAAACAATTTCCTACAATTGGATAATGTTCAGCTTTAATTCCTAAGCTTCTATGTTTATGACCAATCTGTTTGACAACAGGAATAATGGCTTCCAAGTGATCAATATACATAGCCGCCGCACACACTGCACTTGCTAACGCTTGTTGTTGTCTTCCTATTTTCTGGTTTGTATGATTAAAAATATTTAATAACTCCGGGTGTTCCGCAAACATAATTTGATAAAAGCGTGTCGTGATATCAACACCTTTTTCTTGTAATAATGGTACTGTTGATTTTACAATTTCAATTGTTTTTTGACTTAACATTGTATCTCACTCCTCTGTTTCCTTGACTACTGTTAGTGTAAAAGAGTTTTTGATGGAACGTTGTGATTTTAATCACTATAAACACGGTGTTTTTGTGAAAAATATATGAACAATTTAAATTTATCCTACAATAAAGTTCTCATATCATAAAAATTAGGCAGAAGTAGATTGACCGATTCATAAAGGCGATTTATTATAAAACGAGTTCTATATCATACACCATTGTATATTTTCCTTTTATACGGATAACAGAATACTTTGTAGGAAATGAAACTTACTAATTTCCTTCTACGAACTGTACCCCGAATCGTGAACACTAAAAACAGTCCATGACTCGGTTTTTTTGTGTATATTTATAAGCAAACCTCGTTATAATAGATACAACGATAGAAGTGAGGTATAAATGCTAGTGTTGAGATGTACACTTTTGATTGAATAAATATGCTCTAAAATGATTGAGGAAGTATAAGTGAAATATAGCTACTAAGCCATTTTCGTCAAAAATATATGTACAGGAATATCTGTTGTACATTGTTTTTTTACTTTTTTCATACATATCCTTGAATAGGATTTGTGTAACAAAGCCATTTCAATATATGTGTGCCAACAACTGAAGCGTTAGCGAAAGGCGTTAGTCAAGTTCTAGAAACACACAATTTCTGCTGATATTTAAAGCATTTCTGTACAACTTTATACAAGCAAAACTGTACCTTTAAGAATAATCATTTACAGTGAGGTAAGGAAACAACTAGAAAAGAATCAACCGGAACAAAAGATGGTAACCGATATGACGTATTTATTTTATGAGAAAGGGAAAAAAGCATATTTATCGTGTGTAAAAGATTGTAAGATGCGAGAGAGTTTAGCCTATCACGTCTCTCCCTCTTTACAAATGGAGATCGTCTATCAAACACTCAAAAAATGGAAAGTTAGATTCGGAGGCACCATTCATCCAGAAGTCCTGCTTCATTCCGATCAAGGTGTTCATTACACTCATCCGGAATACCAAAAGCGAGTAAGAGAAATGGGGCTCAGACAATCTATGTCACGTAGAGGCAACTGCTTAGATAACGCTCCAATGGAATCCTTTTTCGGTCATATGAAGGATGAATGAAATGATAAATGTTGTCAAACATTACAATGTCACCCAGAAGTGATAGACGAGTATATGCAAGATTATCATTATGACCGTTATCAATGGACACTCAAAAAGATGATTCCGGTACAATACCGGAATCATCTTTTAAGTGCTTGATTTTTAAAGTTCTTTTTATGAAACTGTCCATTTTAAAGGATACAGTTTAGTTATGGAACACCCTTTTCCGATACTACATATACATGTGTAATAATGATAACGAACCTATATACAGCATTTTGTTTGATGGAAACATCCTCGACTTAGACAACAAAAGACATAGTAAAACAAGATCTTCGCTTTATAAAGAAACGGATCCATTCTATCTAGAGTTCAAATACTTTGAAACAGCTATATCCATTCTTTCTGAAATAGAAGCTATGCATATGATGAAAAAAGACTACTTACTTTACGGGATCAGCCTGTCCAAAATCAACTAAAGTTTATCGCGCAACTATTTAGAATAGTTGCGCGATAAAAATTCCATTAAGAATCTATATACCTCTTTCAAATATAGGTATTCTTTGCACTAGAACCGTACTTAATAACAATAATTTTATAATTTTATATATAGATAATTAACTTAATATATTATAAACTTGAAACAATACAGTTAGTGTTACCTCTCAAATTGTATTCCCCAAAGTAGCTAGGTAATAGAAAATGATCTCCTTTTTTAAAGAAGAAGTGTTCGCCTTCTTTAATTAATTCCCCTTCCCCCTCGATTACACTAACAAGAAGGAAGGGTTTTTCTTGTTTTAAACTAGCTGATCCATCTAACTCCCATTTTTCCACTGAAAAATACGGACATTCAATAAAGTTTGTTACACTCAAATCTTCTATTTTTTCATGTTTCACCGATAACTGCTTTTGTATACATGGTGTTTCAGTTACTTCAATACTCTTTTCAAGATGAAGTTCACGTAAGTTCCCTTCTGAATCTTTTCTATCATAATCATACAATCTATAGGTTGTATCAGAATTTTGCTGCGTTTCTAGTATTAAAATTCCTTTACCAATTGCATGAACAGTTCCGCTTGGCACATAGAAGAAATCTCCCGGGTTCACCTTCACACGATGTAACAGTTGATTCCATTCTTTCTGTTTAATCATAGTCACTAATTCTTCTTTTGTTTTTGCATGATGTCCATAAATAATTTCTGCGTCTTCTTCGGAATCGATTACATACCAGCATTCTGTCTTTCCCAATTCTCCGTTTTCATGCACATTGGCATACTCATCATTTGGATGAACTTGAACAGATAAACCTTGATTAGCATCCAAAATTTTTGTAAGAAGAGGGAAACGCTTTCCCTCCACATTTCCAAATAAATCTCGATGTTCTTCCCACAATTCACCTAAAGATAACCCTTTATACTTTCCGTTCTTAACAATACTTTGTCCATGTTGATGCGCTGCAAAAGCCCAACACTCTCCAGTTTGATTTGATGGAATCTCATATCCAAAAGAAGTTAAATGGGTTCCCCCCCAAATTCTTTCTTTAAAAACAGGTGCAAAAAATAATGGTTCAGTCATAATTAAACTCCTCCATTCTATACAATTTCATCTAATAGTTTGTATGCTTCTTCTTTTGTTCGGACGGATAATAAACGCTCTCTATAACTGTCATCCATTAGTTTCCGAGAAAGTATTTGAAGGATTTTTAAATGTTCATTTCCTTCACTTTCTTTTGGTACTGCAATCATAAATATTAATTTCGCTTTCGTTCCATCAAGGCTTTTCCAATCTATGCCCGATTGTTTAATCCCAAATACTACACTCGGTTTCTTAACAGCAGCTGATTTCCCGTGTGGAATCGCAATATTCATACCAATTCCTGTTGTACTTTCGTTCTCACGGTTCATAATCGCTTGTTTAAATTCTGCTTTTGAATGCAGTACACCAATATGGTTTAATTTTTGAATCATTTCATCAATGATGTCATCTCGTGTTTCTCCTGTTAAATCTGTTTCAATTAACTCTAAACTTGTAATATCTGTTAATTTTTTTATTTCTACTTGTTTGCTTTCTACTTCTGTTTCTTGTAGTACCTGTGGTATTTCTTTTGTCGCTGAAACTTCTTTTATTTCTACTACTTCTGACATGTCGGCTTTTGAAATATCTTTTTTCAACACGTTTACCACAAGTGCAGTCACAATAGAACCAACAATTACAGCTACAAAGAACATAAATACATTATCTACTGCTCCTAACACTGCAACAATTGGACCACCATGTGCCACTCTATCACCTACATGCCCAATCATCGCAATCACAGCACCTGTCATTGAACCAGCCATAATACTTGGAATCACACGAAGTGGATCTTGTGCAGCAAATGGGATAGCTCCTTCAGTAATACCAAAGAGTCCCATTGTAAATGATGCCTTTCCCATTTCTCTTTCTGACTCTTGAAACTTTCTCTTTCCTATAAACGTAGCAAGTCCCATTCCAATTGGTGGAATACAGATTGCTGCAGCAATTGGCCCCATAATTTCATAGTTTCCTTCTCCAATCATTGCTGAACCGAATAAGAATGCAACCTTATTGACTGGACCACCCATGTCAAATGAAATCATTGCTCCTAAAATCAATGCTAAGAGAATTGAACTCGATCCTTGCATACCCGCCAGCCAAGCAGTTAATAACTCGAAAGCTTGTGCGACAGGAGCACCTATAATAAATATAAATGCTAAACCAACTACAAGTGTAGCAAACACTGGAATAATAATGATTGGCATAATAGGTTGAATCGCCTTCGGGACTTTTATTTTTTTAATTCCTAATACTATATAACCTGCTAGAAAACCAGCGATAATTCCGCCAAGAAAACCAGCGCCACTTTCACTTCCATAAAAGCTTCCTGTTGCTGCAATATATCCACCAATCATACCAGGAACAAGACCAGGTTTATCAGCTATACTGTATGCAATATATCCAGCTAATATTGGAACCATAAATGTAAATGATGCACCGCCAATTTGTTCAATTTCTTTCCAGAAAGATCCCTCTGGAATTACTAAACCTCCAGGTGTTTTTTCTCCACCGAGCGTCAATGCGATTGCAATTAATAATCCACCAACTACAATAAATGGCACCATAAAAGATACACCATTCATTAAATGACGATATATCGGATTTTGCTTTCTTTCCTGTTGATTACTTGCTACTGTTTTCGATTGTGAATGGTAGACGGGTACATCTCCACTTGCTACTTTCTGAATTAATTCCTCTGGTTTACGGATACCATCTTGAACTCCGACAACTAATAATTTTTTACCTATGAATCTATCTTTATTTACCGCTCTATCAGCAGCTATAATGATCCCGTCTGCTTCTCGAATATCTTGTTCAGTCAGCTCATTTTCTACCCCTATACCACCTTGGGTTTCAATTTTCATTTGAACCCCTAATTTATCTGCTGCTTTTTGCAAATTTTCTGCTGCCATATAAGTATGGGCAATTCCATTCGGACACGATGTTATCGCTAACAGTTTCATTTTTAGTCCTCCTCACACTGCTTTGTAAGCGCCTACATATAATATAAATTAATATTATGATAATAAAAGTTTCATTTTTTACCGGAACTTCCGGAAAAATAACTCTTTTACCTAAACAAACAAAAAAGTGAAGTATTTAGACCTCCACTTTTCGTTTAATTATGTAGATAGGATAAAAATTTCATTACATTTGTTTCTTTCGTCAGCTTTTGAACAAAGTATGGTTGCTCACTTATTAAAGATAGCTCGTAGAACAATCGTTTCGTTACCTCTTGTCCATCACTTTTAACTGCTAGCATAAATACAAGTGATACCTTCTCTGCCCCCCAATCAATCGGTTCTTTTAATGTAGCAATTGCAATGACTGACTCCTTAATAAACTTAGGATTGCCGTGAGGAATCGCAATCCCAGCTCCAATTGTTGTTGCCGACATCTTCTCTCTTACAATCGCATTTTCTGCATACTCTTTGTCTACATACCCTTTACTATGTAAAGCATATGCTAACTTTTCAATTAATTCATATGGATGTTGTACATCTTGTTGTAAAAATATTAAAAATGGAGATGTATAATTAAGCATAACAAAATCTTTTTGTTTTTTATAACTCGGTTCATCGCATTCTTTTATGAAGTCTCCTAGTTTCTTTTCTTCCGTTCCCTCTAATAATGGGGATACTACAATATGAGGAATATTTAAATCCGAGAGAAAAACGGTAGAAATAACCAAATCCACCTGGCGATGTTTCTTTAAATATTCATGTAAATCAGCTTTTGCAATACAGTCCATCACATGGACATGATGAAATTTCCGCTCAATTTTTGTCCGTAACAGCTGTGACATACCAATTCCTAGATGACAGACAATAATTACATTTTTTGATTTTTCCTGATGATTTAACCGTTCAACAGATGCTTCAAAGTGTAGAGTGAGATATGCTGCTTCTTCTTCCGGAATACATAGATTTAGAGATTTATTTATTTCTTCTAATACCTGAATCAACATATTAAACATATAAGGATACATTCTTTTTATATCATGTAGCATAGGATTAGATACAGAAAGATCATAGTTCAAGCGGTTCAATGTGGTGTATAGATGAATAGTTAATCCTTCGATTAAAATTTGGTCCCTACTGAAATCCATTTCACACGACTGTGTCATGCATTGAACTAGTTGCTTTACAACCTTAGAAAGGATCGGATTACTTTCAGTAAGTTTATCCCCTCCTCCTGTTTTATCTTGATAACGGAATTTCCCACCCAAAATATGAGCTGTTAAATACGTTGCTTCTTCTTCTGTAAAATGAACCGCGAAAACACTCTCTAATCGTTTTAAAAACTCTAATGTCCATTTGTATTCTTTAGTTTCTTGCATTGTTTTCATTTCCTCTTCAGAAGTTAAAATGGGTTGCTTCAGTTTCATTCTCCGTACCATAAGCAACGTATGTATTAATAATCCTTCAAATGCATCATCTGAAAAAAACAATTCATATCGTTTTTGGAGCGCTTTCAATTCAGTTGTAACAAATTCAACTTCATGATATGAAAATTGTTCCTTAATAAATTGATTCGTTAGTTCAGAGTTACAAATTAAATCTGATAATCTAGCCAACGCTTTCCTTTTGTTTTTTTCATTCCCCTCAATAATCAATCCTACTCGCTGTTTTGAAACGACAGTTAAGTCAAAATGATGTAACCACTTTTCAATTTTATCTAAATCTTTTTTTATAGTAGTCCGGCTTACAAAATGTTGAGAAGCCATATCCTGTGCAGTAACTGCTTTTATATTCATTAACAAGTTATAAGCAATTCGTAGGATTCTTTCTTCATCTGATTCATACGTTGTACAATTATTTATACGATAAAGTTTATTAAATAAATCTACCTTTTCATATTCTTCAATCTCTAAGTAAACCCCTAAGCCCGGTTTCTTTACAAGAACTGCACTCGAATAATTCGTCAGATATTCCTCAATTACTTTAAAATCATTACGAATTGTTTTTTCGGAGCAATTTACTTGTTCTGCAAGGTATTGTACTAATAAATAGTCATTAGGTTCAGATAACAACAGAAGCAAAATTTCTTTTTGTCTTGTATTCATGAATTTCACCTGTCTCTTATACTCTTCTATGTTACATGCATTACTTTACCAGATATTGTACTCTCTTATAATTGATCTGGTCAAGAGAAGAAAAAACATGATTTCCCAGATCAGAAAATCATTAGAAAAGGGGCTGCCCCTAGTTCCTACCACCCAAAAATGATGACAAAAGTGATTCTCTATACGTATACGCAAAAAAATCTATTCTTGTCGTGATATTGCCAAATCATTACGAGAACACCTACCAATGATGTGAGTATCTGGGCAACAAATGCCGGATTTTCGAACGATTAATCGCATTCGCTCCGAACGAATGAAAGATAGGATTGAACCTCTTTTCTCGGAATTCATTCAGCTCTTATGAAAACAAAACTACATATCTATGGAGAACTACTTTTTGGATAGAACAAAAATAGAAGCGATTGAGTTTGTGGCTAATCGCCATAGCCCACAACTTCCTCAAACAGGCGAAAAAAAAACGCTCGTTTGAGGAAAAAAATCAAAAAAATAACAAAACCCACGGAGAAACTACATTTTCTCCATGGGTTTTAGTCATTTAAAGGAACTTTTTGGACAGCTCCTTCTCTTTTATTTACCATAATTTCTTTTTTGCTTTTCCAAAATGAACTACAAAGATTATGTCAAAAGTAGTGAGGGATACTAAATAAGTGCTAGCACATGCTATTCTCATAATATGACTTCGGTGCAGTTATTTAATAAAAGTCAGTAGTTTTCTTTACCGAATACGCAATTTTCTAGCTTTAATTTCACTTTACTGAATACAAAAAACTAAATACGTAAAAAAAGAGGTTGCCAAAAGTAGCTATTCCGATACTTTTGGCAAAACCTCTTTGTTTTGGAGAACTTGTTCAATAACTTGCACCTCTTTTCCGTCTCCAAATTCCGTATATCCCCATATATTTGTCTCACCCGTATACTTATTTACAATGATATCTAAATCATGATAAATTCGATGAGCATATACAACATATTCAATATTCCGTGCTTCTATACCCATTTTCATAACGTCATAACTCCGTCTTACATCGCGCTTTATCTTCTCATTTTTCACTTGTTTATGTATACCTTTTAGAAACTGCTCTTGTTCTTGAAACCATTTCACAAGATGATTCCAATCTCCCTCTGTATATTGATCCGCTTTACCGTAATTTAAAAAATCATTATAGTCTTCATGAGTTGTACGGATAAATTGTAATACATGCTTTTTTTCCTTCACATCATCTACTTTAGGCATTGTCGATACACCAGCAGGTTTACTTGCATAATGTAACAATACTTTCATACATCCATAGCTTGCAAGCCCCATTATCATAATCATTCCCAGTACACCCAATATCCTCTTCATATGCCGACTCCTTTTCTATTAGGAATATTACATTTATTTCTATAAATCGTTATATTTGTAACATTCTCTAATTGAAAAAGAATTCCTGTATAAATACTTCTTATCATTTCAACACTGTTTTTCTACACATTTCGCGCTGGTAAATACTGCTGTAGAATCACATGTCCTTCATAAGCAGCATAGCCTAATATGACAAGTAGACCAATGTAACAACCAAATACAATCCACCTTGTTTTCGCATCGACTTTATAATATTCCTCTTGTTGTTTCTTTTCCTTCTCCCATTGATTTCCTTTTGTTTCTAATAACGCGATCGCTTCTTTCATACGATTGGTATGTTCTTCTTTTTCCTCTTCATATGGCACATAATCAAGCGCTTCAAATTTAGGCACAATATACTCTAATACTTCAATTTTTTGGCTTTCTCCTGTTTCAAGCTTCTTTTCTTTCGCCTTTTGTCTCAATTGTCCCATTTCATGGTGAGCTACATAAAGCGTTCGATGCACTGCTCCTGTTTCAAGAAACTCTTCTTGCAATTTAGAAAGATACGTTTTTAATATTTCTACTTTGTAACCTAATTCTTCAATCGGCTTATCACGCTTCATTACTCGATACAGTTCCATGCATCCTATAACAAAAATGAAAAATCCGATAATACTTGTAAAGAAAATGGAATAGCCAAGCAATAAAACAAGACCGCCAATCCAAATTTTCGTGCTAACAACCGAAATAATTCTTCCGCCATCTAAAGGCGATACCGGAATTAAATTAAAAAAGTTCAACATGCTTCCCAGTAAAATCACGAGTGCCCAGAATGGCTCATTCGTTAGCATATAAAGCGGAATAGCTGGTAAAAATGATAACAAACCAAATAAAGGTCCCATATAAGCAAGATACGCCTCATCCTTTGCATTTTTCGGCATCTCCTTCATTCCAATTAACGCACCCATAAATGGAATGAAAATTGCCGGTGACGTAGGTATACCTTTTCGCTTCGCCGCCCATAAATGTCCCATTTCATGTACGAAAAGTAAATAAATGAGTGCGACTCCAAATTTCCAACCATATATAGCTGCATATGCTCCGAGTGATAACAACATACTAAATACTGTTGAAAATTTAGCAAATTTCAAAATTGCTAATACCCATTTCAGCTTAGAAAATAAAAAGATTCCGACTGCAGCCAAAATTCCCCATAATCCCTTTGTATTTTTCTTTTGCATCATTTTCTCCTTTTTTCTTTCTATTATGCCATAATTTGCTCTTTTATTGGAAACTATGTTTATAACATCTAATTTTAGCCAAAAATATAAATGAAAGGAGGTTATAACATGACATTACAAGTTTTCATAATAGGAACTCTTTCTTTTTTAGCTTCTACATTCATTTTCTATACAGTTAGTTACGTCTTATTATTAGACTTGTTACCGAATCATTTCGTTATTTCTCTAATTATTCTTTCTGCTCTCATGATTTCTTATCTTATTACAAGAAAATCAATGAATAAACCTTCTGCAAAAACAAAGTAATGGAGCGAACCTCTTGGCTAGCTCCATTATCATTTCCTAGGAAAGATTACATTCATCTTTGAAAATTCATTTTTTCACCATAATCTTTTACAATTTGAATAATATTTTGAAATATACCTATTCTTTCTTTGTTATGATTTAACATGTATAAATCATAATAATCATAATATACTTCTATTGCCTTTTGCTGTGAAATTGATACATTGTTAAGCGGCACGATAAAATGAGCTTCATATTGCTTATATCCTTCTCTTACTTGCTCTCCTAAAATCATTTCACTCGTTTTCCGTCCAATTATTTGTTGAATCTTTTCTGGAAACACAATTTGAAAATAATATTCTTTTTCAGTTTCTAACGCTTTATATAAAGAATTTGAGATTGTATAAAATATAGTATAATGTGCGTTGTTATTGTCTACTTTAATATGAAAAGCTGTAATTTGCATATCATTTTTTGTTACTTCTGCTAAACTCCCCCCCTCTATATGATTATGATGAATCATTGGAAGGAGAGCTAGAAGCTGCTTTGTCTCCTGTTTAGGAATCTTATATATTCCGTTCTCATTTTGAAGCCACCCTTCGCGAGATTCTCCTCTAAGCCATGCACGGTATATTTCCTTTTTCCCTTCCTTCTCAATTTGTATTTCATACTCAGGTTCTCCGAAGCTCCCTATTATCTCTTGTTTTTTAGCTTTATGAATAATATCTACTACCCGTTTTGCCTCTTCCTCTTTCAAAATTTTTTCTATCTTTCCTTTTTGTAAAATGGTAACTTTTATGCTTTCTTGCACACTACTCACCATCTCTTCGTTTTGTCCTTTCTCTTTCGGCTGTCCTATTTTACTACATGATACAAGCAAGATTATCCATAGACATAATACATATTTTCTCTTCACTCGATCCCCTCTATCTTACTAAGTATAAGAAATACTTATAATCTGCACTAATAAAAGCGTAAGGAAGCCTCACATCTATCTGTGAGGCTTCCTCATTTCATAATCTCATTTTGCAACACTCTTGATAGCCTCCACTTCTAGCCTGTGCACTTCCACACTTTGGACATACTAAATATCTAGACTGGTTTGCCAACAAACTACCTTTTGGAAGGAGTAACACTTCTGCTTGTTTAAATGAACGTGAATAATATAACCATATAAAACCACAAATAGCGAGAATCCCCAATAAAACTCCCATTGCAAGCATTTCTGCCACCTCTTTTTAGGTTTGTTCTTTCCAGCAAGTGGATTGTTGTATTATTCTCTATAAAATTTTAAAATTCCTTCTCTCCCCCCATAATCGTCTTATTTATCTGTAAATTTAACAATCCTTTATATTGTTTTACACAATTTTTACAAAAAATATTGTTTCACTCTCATACACTAAAGTGAACCTTCAAACAGAGACGTCTCTTCATCTATACTTACATTCTTCATAACCAACGTTTTACGAATCTGCTTTTTTTGAGGTGATCGTATTACAATCACCCAGACTTTTAGAAGATACCTTTTCAAAAAATGAGTTGCAGAGAGGAGTATCATCATGTATCCCTTCTTCTTGTTTACTTTCTTGATGAAATTGGTTATCTCTATTTTCATTCCTTCTCCGAACATACCCGTACAGATTATTAGCCTCAACGATTTTCATGGACAATTAAATACAACATCTATGCTACATGGAAAAGCTGTAGGACGCGCAGATTACCTCGCTAGCTATATTCAAATGTATCGCATGAAAAATCCAAATACTTTGCTTGTACATACTGGAGATATGATCGGTGGAAGCCCTCCTATTTCAGCATTATTTCATGACGAACCAACTATGGAATTTCTCAACAAACTACAATTTGATGTAGGTACAGTTGGAAATCATGAATTTGATAAAGGTCCTATCACGCTATACCAACTTATTAATGGTGAACTTTTTTATAAAAAAACTACTTTTTCTGGTAGTACATTTCCTTATATATGTGCAAATGTAGTAGATAATCGTAGCAATAAGCCTCTCTTTCCACCTTATACAATTAAATGGATTGAAGGGATTCCGATTGCATTTATTGGTATCACAACAAAAGATACTCCTTTTGTCACAATGTATAGCAATATGTCCTCTGTGCGCTTTTTAGATGAAGCTTCTACAGTTAATGATTATGTGCATCACCTACAACAACAAGGTATTCATGCATTTATTATTCTTGCGCATCTTGGCGGTCGCACAAATGAAGGTATTACAAATGGAGAACTAGCTCATCTAGCAAATAAAGTAGACGCTGATGTTGATATTATCTTTGGAGGGCACACTCATTCTTATATAAACGGAAATATGAACGGAAAATTACTTGTTCAAGCTTATTCTTATGGAAAAGCTTTTTCAAACGTTACTCTTACCTTAAATCGAACAACGAAAGACATTATGAAAAAACAAGCCGAGATTATCCCTGTTTACCAAGAGAAACTTCTGCCGAATCCACACATCACATCATGGCTACAAACTTATTCTTCAAAAATTCATTCTAAGGTAGAAGAGACATTAGGCGTAACAAATTACAAGCTCACTCGAAAGCAGAATAAACATGGGGAATCCGATTTAGGAATACTGATTGCTACAGCACAACGCCAAACAATGAATGCTAATATTGCCTTTGTAAACCCTGGAAGCATTCGATACGACTTACAGAAAGGGAACATTACATGGGAAGATACTTTTCTCATACAGCCATTTGGAAACAAACTTATTAAAATGGATCTATCCGGAAAAGAAATTCGAAGAGCCTTGCAAGAACAATGGGAAGGTGAAACGCGTATTTTACAAGTTTCAGGACTACGTTACAGTTTGAAGGATTATACTTTACAAAATATTTCACTAGAAAACGGAACACCATTGCGAGATAATGAAGTATATTCAGTTGTCATCAATTCATTTTTAGCAAATGGCGGAGATAAATTTAGTGTGTTTAAAGCAGGGCGAAATCGAATCGAAGGCCCAACAGATCAAGAAGCTCTTGCAAATTACATACGCTCCATTTCATATATCAATACGCTTCCACAAAGTTTCATCCAAAAAAACTATTGACTTTTTTGAAGAAACATGCAAAAATACTGTCAAAATACTTAAACAAAATTCATTGACGAGAACGAGTACGTTATAGGACTGTTCCCTAGAGAGTTGGCATTTTGCTGCAAGCCAATGTTCAGTGCATAACCGAAAATCATCTCCGAGAAGTAGAACTGAAAGAAATAGTAAGTTCTTACCGGCTGTCCTCCGTTACAAGGAACACGTATCATGTTGTACGTTGCAAAGCCGTATACAGATAGATATTTTTCTACATGTATAAATTAGGGTGGTATCGCGGGTAATATAACTCGTCCCTTTATGAAGGGGCGAGTTTTTTATGTTCTTACGAATGAATTTTTATAAAAGGAGGAAAAAACAATGAACACTGTATCAAGAAAGCATGTGTTTTTCACAGGACTTATGCTATTCTCTTTATTTTTTGGAGCAGGTAACTTAATTTTCCCTCCAATGCTTGGACAAAATGCAGGTGATCATTTCTGGCCAGCTATGGTCGGGTTCTTATTAACAGGTGTCGGCTTGCCTTTATTAACCGTTATTGCAATCTCTCTTTCTGGAAATGGAATGCAGCAGCTTGCGAGTCACGTTCACCCAATATTCGGAATTTTCTTTGCGGTTATCGTTTATATTTCAATTGGTCCAGCTATGGGAATTCCACGTGTTGCAAATGTTGCTTATGAAATGGGAATTAGCTCATTTTTACCCGAAGACATTCGTACTAGTTCACTTACATTGTTTGTGTACACAGTCGTTTTCTTTTCTCTTGTATATTGGCTAAGCTTAAATCCTTCTAAACTAGTAGATCGTATCGGTAATATATTAACACCTGTTTTATTATTTTCTATTTTCTTATTATTTGTAAAAAGTGTGTTTACGCCACTTGGCCCGTCAGGTCCAGCTATGCAAGACTATGTAACTTCCCCTACTTTCAAAGGATTTATGGAAGGATATTTAACAATGGATACGATTTCTGCACTTGCATTTGGAATTATTGTTGTAAACGCCATTCGCTCAAAAGGTGTAGAAGATCGAAAAACGGTTGCAATCGCAACAACAAAAGCAGGCCTTGTTGCCGCTATCGGACTCATCCTTGTATATGTTGCACTCGGTTGGTTAGGTGTAACGAGCGTTTCACTTGGATATGCAAAAAATGGTGGTCAATTACTTACAGTGATTGTTCAACAACTATTCGGTCCATATGGTCTTTCTTTATTAGCTATTATTGTAACGCTTGCTTGTTTGACAACATGCGTAGGACTCGTCTCAGCATGTAGCCAATATTTTTCAACATTATTAGTAAAATTTTCATACAAAAATTTCGCTAGAGGCATTTGTGTAGCCGGGCTTCTCGTAGCCAACTTAGGATTAACAAAAATTATCGCAATCTCTATACCGATTTTACTTGTTGTATATCCAATCGCAATTGTCCTTGTACTCCTTTCACTCCTTCATAAATTTTTTGGCGGTTATCGCTCAGTTTATGTTGGCACTTTAGTCGGCGCCGGAGTAGTAAGTGTGTTTGATGGTTTAAAGCAAGGAAATGTTTCCGTTTCATTTATTACTTCTTACTTTGAATGGATTCCATTATATACAGAAGGCATCGGTTGGCTATTACCATCATGTTTAGGAGCAATAATTGGTCTTATTGTCGCAAAACAAAAAAACGCAAAACTAGTTCCATCGGTAGAAAATACCTCTGAATCGAAAGTATCCTAAACCATCAAGGTAAGGGGATATATCATTTCAAACAAAATAAATCCAATCCTAATGAGTTAGGTGGAATCCATCTATCATAAGTATATAGCTCATTCGTAAGTCTTTAGATTGTTGAAATCATGAGTTATGCCCCTTGGAAAAGGTACCTTGCAGCAAAGGTACCTTTTCTTTGTACATTTGTATTTTGAAAGTATAACTAAAAGATTTTCATATAGAGGATGTAAAAAATTTTTACTTTGGATAATCATACTTAAAAAAGAGCTTCAACAAAATACACACATACTTCGTTGAAGCTCCTTTCTATTTTATAAGTTGATGTCTAAATGCATAAATAACTGCTTGTGTTCGATCGCTGACATTCAATTTATTTAAAATGTTACTTACATGCGTTTTCACAGTTTTCAGTGCTATAAACAGCTCATCTGCAATTTCTTGATTACTTTTTCCTTCTGCAATTAATAATAAAATTTCAAACTCTCTTTCTGTTAAATCGTCATGTAATGGTTGTTCCTTCTTTTGGCGCATCCGAGACATCATTTTCCCGGTCACTTTTGGTTCCAACACCGTTTCCCCATCATAAGTTGCTCGCACCGCATCTGCGATATCACTTGCTCGTGACGTTTTTAATAAATAACTCGTTGCCCCCGCCTCGATAACAGGATATAACTTTTCATCATCTAAAAAGCTCGTTACGACCACAATTTTTGCTTCCGGCCATTCCTTAATAATCGCACGCGTCGCCTCCACTCCATCCATTTCATCCATAACAAGATCCATTAAGATGATATCTGGTTTTAATTGTAATGCTAGCTCTGAACCTTTTCTGCCATTTTCCGCTTCCCCAACTACTTCAATATCTGGTTGTGTTGATAAGTAAGCAGATACTCCCATGCGAACCATTTCATGATCATCAACTAGTAATACTTTAATCATCATTCTCCCCCTCTCTCTATCATAATTGGCACTTTCACTTCAATTTGTGCTCCTTTATTTGGGAAACTAAGTACTTTTAACGTCCCTCCAATTTCATGAACACGTTCCTGCATAGATTGTAATCCATATGATCCTGCTTTATTTACTCCAACTCCAACTCCAACTTCAAACCCAACACCATCATCAATTATTTTCAAAATGGCATATTGATCAATTTGACGAAGGCGTACTTCTATTTTCTTTGCCTTTGCATGTCGCAGTGTGTTAGACAATGCTTCTTGTAAAATACGAAATAGATGATCTTCGACACCTTTTTTTAACTGAATGGATTCAACGAACCATTCGATTTTCATATGCTGTTTTCTAGACAGCTCTGTTAATAGTTCCTCTATACCTTCTGTGAGTTTTTTTCCTTCCAATTGTACAGGACGTAAATGAAGAAGCAATGCTCTCATTTCGGATTGCGCATTCACGACCATGTTCTCTACAAGCTTCAATTGTTTTTTTGTTGTTTCTGGAAATTGATCTACTTGCTCATTAATTGCTGACATCATCATAGACATTGCAAAAAGCTGCTGACTTACAGAATCATGCAGTTCTCTTGCCAAGCGATGTCTTTCTTGAGAAATAGCTTCTTGCTTCATTTCTTCATTCCAATGGGCTCGTTCATTTGTTACCTTTTGAAATAATCCAGCTTGTTCTTCTAATCTTCGAGTAAGTGTCATAACTTTTCGCTCTATTTCATGAAATTCGTCTTCTGCCGTAAACGAAACATCTTTCGGAAAGTTCCCTCGCTCTACTTCAAATAAGAAAGTATTCAAACCTTGAATACGCTGCTTTACATAATAGCCAATCGCATATCCTACAATGCCTCCAATAAGAAGACTTGTACTCATGATTAACAAACCAACAGGAACAGAGGCGATGGATTCTTTCCATAGGAAATCATATATATCTTGCTTGCTTTTCCACATATAGATAATAGTACAAATGAGTGCAATACTAATGGAAGATAGCATAGAATAACGAATGTACATCCATGAAATATTTCCTTGTTTTTTCATCATACTTTCCTCACTTCCGTATCTCCTACAACAAGCGAAGAAATAATTTTAATACGACGAGGAGCTTCTCTATACTGCTCTGTTTTAAATGTAACATTTCGGTTCAAACCTGTTTCTTCATGCCCTGGCAGTAATACTCTCCCAACAATAACCGAATGATTTAAAGATAATTCAATGTCATATGGAACGTACAATCTAATATTTCCGATTACCCCACGAATAACAATGACGGTTTCTCCTTCTGGAATCATAGCCGTTGTTAAGTCCATTTCAACATCACAGACTCCATATTGAACATTAATATCTTCTAGTTCATAAATATGATCCATCATTCGTACGTTTCCTATCATCATATTTTTCAAATATGGTTCAGAACGATAGATTGGTTTATCCTCATCAATATATCCTTTCTCCTTAATCTGAACTTGAATAACTTGCTGTTTCTGCTGCCCTTGAATCAGTCGATAACCGATCAATGCGAAACAAGCGAATACAACAAGTACGAAAGCCGCTGATGAAAATAGAAAAAATAAAAATACAAGTCCTCCAATAAATAAAAACACATTACCTCTCACATAACGATTCTTCTTTCGATAATGTCTTCCAAACATAATCATAATAAAGGCAAAAATGAGACCTCCTGGTTCAAAGCGTCCAGAAATCATATCGATAAAAAGACCAAATCCAAATATAATGAGGAGCATCCCCACAAATTGTGTTTTTGAAAATTGTTGCTTCATTTCAGCTCCCCCCTTCTCATTACATATAAAGTGAAACTTGAATCAGTGGGGGGGTTTCATCCCCCACTGATTATGAGCCCTCACCAATCAGGCTACCCGTTACTGCGAGATAAATAGAAGAAAAAGGTATTGCTTACCAACACCTTTTCTTCTATCACTATATCATATGCTCGTTTTATAATATACTACAATTATTTTATCCCTTCTTTGTTTAAAGATACTTCATTTTTATCTTTCATTTCGCGCTCCAGTTTAGCAATTTTCATATCAAAAGTATCACGTTCATACCCTTCATTTATGCGAAGTTCTAAATCACGAATATGATCTTCTATTTCTTCAAATCGTAAAAACGGATTGCTTTCATCCATTTTATGAAGCGCTGTATTCATACGACGATTCGCATGCGCCATATTCTCACGCGCCATCAGTTGCATACGCTTTGCATTCATTTCTTTTAATTTATTTTTCATTTCAGAAAGGCGACGTTCTAATTCGTCAATTTGTTCGATAACACCTGCATACATTTCTTCTAAACGAGCCACTTGTCCTTCATAATATGCGACTTCTTCTAAAGCACGCTCATGTAGTTGCAGTTCTCCTGCTTCTTGTGCAATAATGGCTTGCTTAGATCTCTTATTTACGAAATAACGTGCCTCTTCAAGCTCACGAGCAAAGTTCGTTTTTAACGTTTTATGACGCTCAATTAACTTTTCAATTTTTGTTATTTCACGTTCACTATCACGTAAATATTGGTTTAACATAGCAATTGGGTTTTTTCTTTCTTTTTCATCTAATACATTATGAAGATCTGCTAAAATCGCATCGCGTACACGGCCAAATAAAGATTGTTTCATCCTAATCTTCCTCTCTTCTATTTTATCAGTTAAATTCGTTTATACTAGTTTTTCATTAACTTATTCCACTCATCTTCAAAGTTGCTATATCTTGTAGAACTCCTTGAAGTAGAATCCATTACTACATCTTTTTCCTTTTTCCACTCACGGTATCCGTAATATAAAACTACCAAGGCTACAATACCAATTAATGCAGGAGAATGTGAAAGAGCAATTGATAGACCGATTAAACCAACAATCCCCCAAGCTAACTTTCCAAAAAATGATTGTGCTCGCACAAATGATTTATAGCTCCAGTACACAATTCCCGCTCCAATGGCAAATCCTATCATACCACCAAGGCTACCAAGAGCAATTAAAGCCAAAATACCGGCTGCAATGAACGCTAGAAATTGTTTCATCTTGTGCTCGCCTCCCTTCGATTTGATACTCTTATCTTAACTATTTTTTTGATTTTCCATAACGAGCTTAAGAACCGTTTTCATCTCAGACTTAAGACTGAGACACAATCAGTCTTTTGCCAACTTCCCCTTCACGAATCGAACTTTTATAAGCATATTTTCACCTAATGTCGTTGCTTTCGTGAAATTTTGAGACAGAGGTTAATACAGATAAAAAAAATGAGAGAAGATGTAAAGGACGACTTTACAAATCATAAAAAAGAGAAATACAACCACTAAAAAGGACGTATAAACGATAAAAAGACGCTCAAAATCACTTTTATGAGCGTCTTTTTTGCCTTATTCTAATAAAAAATTAGGCTGTTTTATGAAATTGTCCTTTTTCCTCGACTTTTGAAAATCTCGGAAAATCAATTAAGATTGAGACTACACCACATAGTCCAACTAAAATTGGATAAAATGCATACGGCAATAGTTCAACTGGTGATAAAGCCGCAAATCCTGCTGCTGTTAACATCTGCGCTCCGTATGGAACTAGCCCTTGAACACAACACGAGAACACATCTAGTACACTCGCCGATTTTCGTGGATCAATTTCATATTGATCTGCAATATTTTTTGCAAGAGGACCAGTGAATATAATCGAAATTGTGTTATTCGCTGTGCATATATTCGTCATGCTTACTAATCCAGCAATTCCAAATTCCGCACCTTTTTTCGAACGGATATTACGCGTTAATGTATTCATTAAATATTGAATACCACCATTATATTGAATGATTTCAACCATTCCACCAATTAAAATTGCCAATAGTACGAGTTCCATCATTCCATTCATCCCTGTTGCAGCACTTTTAAAGAAGCTAGCTAACGTATAACTCCCATCTAAAAAACCAATGATACCAGATAAAATGGTTCCACCTGTTAATACAACGAGTACATTCCATCCAAGTAGCGCTGTAACAAGCACCCCTGCATACGGCAATATTTTCATCCAATCAAATGCATGTGTCTTTATTTCTGTATGATTTCCTAAAGTAAGAACAACTAATAATATAACGGTAATCATAGCAGCGGGTAAAACAATTAAAAAGTTCGTTTTAAACTTATCTTTCATTTCTGTCCCTTGTGAACGAACAGCTGCGATTGTTGTATCAGAAATAAATGATAAATTATCTCCAAACATAGCCCCACCTACAACTGTTGCCATCGCTAACGCAATTGAAATATCTGTTTGTTGACTGATCCCTACAGCAATCGGCGCTAATGCTGCAATTGTTCCCATTGAAGTTCCCATTGCTAATGAAATAAATGCACCGATCACGAAAATGCCAGCTATAATAAATCCTTGTGGCAAAACAGCTAAAGCTAAATTAACTGTAGAGTCCACTCCTCCCATTCCCTTTGCTGTTTCTGAAAAAGCACCAGCAAGTACAAATATTAATACCATAATCATAATGTCTGGATTCCCAGCTCCTTTAGCGAAGCGTTCTACTTTCGCTGTAAAACTCTCTTTCCGATTCATCGCTAAAGCAACTCCTACCGCAATTAGTATCGCTACTAAAATCGGCAATTTATAAAAATCACCTGTAATGATTCCAGAACCAATAAATAGTACTAAAAATATTCCAAGTGGCAATAAAGCAAAAATATTTCCTCTCGTTTCCTTCACCATATCATCTCTCCCTAGTTTTAAACCTTTTCTACTGAATAACAAAAGACCTCTTCCAAGAAGAAGAGGTCTTATACATCTATAAGAAACACTCTTCTCATCTTTCAAGCACATGCTTGCTGGATTTGGCACAGCACTCCAAAATCGAGTCCGCTGCCGAGGCATCATAGGGCCAGTCCCTCCGCCTCTCTTTATAAGAAGGTTTCATATTTTTATTTGTAATAATGTCTTTCCTAACTTTACTCGCTTATAAATCAAAAGTCAATTATTATTTTTATAGAAATAATCGGTATTTTTCTTCTTATTCATATAATGCGACGAATATACCAATCATTATACATAAAAAATGATCATTTCAATGTTTCTATTTCACGTTTTAAAATAGAAATCCATGGAAATTCTTCTTTTTCGATTCTCTCCATAACCCACCTTGCTATATCCCACGCTTCATTATATTCGTCTCTGGAAATGGTTTCTTCTGCATAAGCCGCTTCCAACTCATCTTCATCTAATAAATATATTTTCCCATCTGGAAATAATACGACATCCAAATATAGATCATCAAAATATGGCAAGCCATTCTCATCTATTTCGAACTCTTTAGCAATATCAATATAATACTGTACTATATTTTTTTGTTCATCTAACATAGCTGTAATAACAAATTTTTTACCTTTTATAAAATACTGCACCCATGTATAGCCATCATTTACAATACAAATTTCACTATGATCATACTGCTTATAACTAGGTTCCTTTACTTTTATCACATGCAAAATTCCTAACATACCTTGCTCACATTCCCGCACTTCATACGTTTTCTGTAACAATCTTTTCCACGAAGCACCATTTCCATATTTTCTCTTCATTATACATCCCACTCCTTTCCAATATAGAAAAGCTCCCACATATTGATGCGAGAGCTTTTTCAATCGTTATTACGCTACTTGTTTTCCAGATATCTCTTTCAAATAAGCTTGTCCTTTTATATCATCATATTGTCCTTCCCATTTAGACATAACAACAGCTGCTAAAGAGTTTCCAACAACGTTAACTGCTGTACGTGCCATATCTAAAATACGGTCAATACCTGCGATAAACGCTAAACCTTCTGCCGGAATTCCAACTGTACCTAACGTTGCTAATAGTACAACGAATGATACACCTGGTACCCCTGCAATCCCTTTTGATGTTAACATTAATACAAGTAACAATGTAATTTGCTGTGTAATCGATAAATCAATACCATACATTTGTGCTAAGAAAATTGCAGCAATCGCTTGGTATAGCGTTGATCCATCTAGGTTAAATGAATAACCAGTTGGAATAACGAAAGATGAAATCGCCTTTGGACAGCCGAATTTCTCCATCTTCTCCATAATTTTTGGCAAAACTGTTTCTGAGCTCGCTGTAGAATACGCTAAAATAAGCTCATCTTTTAAAATTTTAAAGAACTGAAATATGTTAATTCCAAAGATTTTCGCTGTAAGTCCTAGTACGACAACAACAAAGAAAATCATCGATCCATACACAACAATCACTAACTTCCCTAGTGGGATTAATGATGCTAGACCAAATTTAGAAACGGTCACACCAATTAAAGCAAATACCCCAAATGGTGCAAACTTCATTACTTGGTTTGTAACATAAAACATTGCATCTGCTACCCCTTGGAAAAATTGCAGAACCGGTTTTCCTCTTTCACCAATCGCTGCAATCCCTAAACCAAATAATACAGAGAAGAAAATAATAGCAAGCATATCACCTTTTGCCAGTGATTCTATAATATTTGTCGGAACAATGTTTACAAATGTATCCGCAAATGAATGACTCTGTACTTGCTCAGTTGTAGCTGTATATTTTGAAATATCTGTTTTTGTTAATTCATTCATATTAATACCTTTTCCTGGTTGGAAAATATTCGCTACCAGCAAGCCGACAACAATCGCAATTGTTGTAATAATCTCAAAATAAATAATTGTTTTTCCGCCTAATCGACCTAGCTTTTTCACATCTCCAACACCTGCAACCCCAACAACGATGCTCGCTACAACGATTGGTACAACAATCATCTTAATTAATCGAATAAAAATATCACCAATTGGTTGTAAAAACTTTGCAACCTCTGGATTGCCATAAAAAATCGCCCCAACTGCAATACCGAGTGCAAGCCCTATTAATATTTGCCATGCAAGTCCAATCCTCTTCATACTTGCTGCCAACCCCCTTCTTAGATGCTATAACTCTATTTTTCTATGAAATAAAGAAATTAAGCGTATTACATATAATTCGACAATTCACTACATTTGTCTCCCTTTAAAATGATAAATCATAAAATGAAATCTGACAACAAAATAAGTTTTCCTGAATACAAATATTTTTCTTGACAAAAATAAAACCCATGTAAGAAAACCTAACATAAGAATACTCCCTCCTTTGATTTATTAGCGTTTTTCTGTTGCACCTTCTTTTTATGCATATAACAGAAAAATGAATATTTACCATTTTTCATTTTTTTATTGAAGTAGGAAAGAAAAGGATTACAAGACATATAAATAACTAACTTCGACAATATTCAGCAATTTTATAAAATTTTCTTTACATTATGATTACAACAATAGACAGCATTCTTCTTCTTATATACAATCATAGATGGGAAAGGAGCTAGACAACTCATGAATAAGAAATTTGCAGCTTTTAGCGTTTTAGCAGTGGGAACTCTTTTTGTTTCTCCGTTACTTTCACCAGTACACGCAGAAACAAGTCAAGATAAACTGTCCAATATTCAATCAGAATTAGAAGGTAAACAACAAGAACTACAAAATAAGTCAGCTGAAAAAGAACAAATGGAGAAAGAAATACAAGAATTACAAAAGAAGATTGATGAATTAACAATTTCCATTAATAAAAATGAAGCTGATTTAAACGATACAAAAAAAGAAATTACTAAAACACAGCAACTTATTGATGAGAAAAAGAAACATATTGAGCAACTACAAAAGAATATTGATACACGTCAAGAAGTGATTAAACAACGTTTACAATCGATGCAAGAAAAACCGCGAACAAATATTATAACTGAAGTTTTAACAAGTTCAAATAACCTCGCAGATCTCGTTGATAATATGTATTCCGTTAGTTTAATTTTAAATAATGATACTGATATCGTAAAAAAACAAACACAAGATCGGGAAACTGTAAAAAACGAAAAAGAAGCTGTTGAAAAGAAAGAACAGCAACTAAAAGAAGCTGAACAAAAATTACAGCAAAAACAACAAGAATTACAAACAAACCAACAACAACAACAAAGTCTCATTAATGATTTACATATAAAAGTATCACAAGTAGATTCAGAGATTGAGAGTTTAGAAGAATCGAAAAATATTTTAGAGAATCAGCGCCAAGCTGTTCAAAAAGCAATGGAAGAAGAGAAACGTGCAGAAGAGGCGCGTAAGGCAGAAGAAGCAAAAAAACAAGCAGCCGCTTCAACGGAAGCTACCTCAGTACCACATGATACAAATGTAGGCGGATTTATTAAACCAGCTGCTGGCTCAAAGACCTCTGGATTTGGTTCTCGTTCTTTAGGGAATCACTTCGGTATCGACATTGCAGCCTCTGGTACAGTTCCCATTATTGCCGCTGCCGATGGTGTTGTGATTCGCTCTGAGATGTCTTCTAGTTACGGAAATGTTGTATACTTATCTCACCGAATAAATGGGAAAACATATACAACTGTATATGCGCATATGAGCAGCCGTTCTGTCTCAAACGGACAAACTGTTAAACAAGGACAACAATTAGGATTTATGGGAAATACAGGACAATCTTTCGGTCAACATTTGCATTTCGAACTTCATATTGGCGAATGGAATGTAGGAAAAACAAACGCAGTAGACCCTTCTCCTTATATCGGACTATAAAAAACTCGGTACATACCGAGTTTTTTATTTCTTTAATATCTTGTAGGCATTTTCCATAGACTAAAATAATAGTCCAATTCATCTAGGAGGATTTGATTATGAATAAAGAAAAATTACAAAACGAGCTACAAGAAGCACAAGAAACTTATATAGGACGCCTCTTTACTCTCGGGGGTTCGATACTTTTTTAATCGGATTATTTATAGCTGCCGCCGTTACTTACAAAGCCTATAACCGTTCATTAGACAAACAAGCACCAAACTCATAATCAATAGGCGATGGAAAAGCACCTACTGAATTAAAGTTTTACTTTGTTTTATAACATTTTAAATATACCAATTGCATTTAAAAATACAATGATAACTGTTACTGGGATAATGTAACGAAGTAAGAAAAACCAAATGTTAAATAATGTTTTCCCTCTTCTTTCCGTAACTTCTAATTCTTTCATCAGTAAATCTTTACGCATTTTATTTGGCACAAATAGCGAAATAGCTAATACACCTAATGGAAGCAAAATATTGCTAACTGCAAAGTCAACTAAATCAAAAAATGTCTTTCCAAATATCTTAACGTCACTCATAATCCCAAATGATAATGCAGATGGAATTCCAGCAGCAAAAATAAGTAAACCAATGATGAAAGATACAGAAGGACGTTTCTTTACATGATCTTTCGCTGTAGAAGCAACAACAATTTCAAGCATTGAAATAGCTGAAGTTAATGTGGCAAAGAAAAATAAGATCAAAAACATAATAAAGAAAAATTGTCCAAACGGTATTTTGGCAAATACAGCCGGAAGAATAATAAATAATAATCCTGGTCCTTCTGTTGGTTTAACCCCTAATGCAAAGATAGCTGGAAAAATAGCTAAACCGGCAAGCACTGTAATAAATACCGTTAAACTTACAATCGATGTTGCTGATTTCGCTAAATGTTCTTCTTTCTTTAAATACGAACTATACGTAACCATGACAGATGCGCCCACTGTTAACGAAAAGAAAGATTGTCCCATTGCATATAGAATCGTATCTGCCGTTAGCTTTGAAAAATCTGGTTTTAAGAAAAATTCGACCCCAGCAAAAGCACCATCCAGCGTAAGCGCACGAATAATAATCGTAACAAATAAAACAAATAAGAGCGGCATCATATATTTACTTGCCTTTTCAATCCCTTTCTCCACCCCTTTACTCACAACGAAAATAGTGCAAAGCATGAAGAGAAGTTGTGCTCCAACTGCACTTGTAGGATTCGAAATTGTTGCTCCAAACACTTCACCATAGTTTACTCCTTCCTCCCAAAAAGTACCTGTCAAACTAAAATATAAATATAGTAAAATCCAACCGCCTACAACACTATAAAAAGATAGAACACTAAAACAAGTGACAACTCCTATGCGGCCGATCCATGGATATAACTTACTATTTGGTACTAATACTTTATAAGCTGTCACAGCTTCTTTTTGTGTACTACGTCCAATGACAAATTCCGCTAATAAAAGAGGCATACCAATAAATAATGTTAACAGCAAAAAGACTAAGAAAAACGCGCCGCCCCCTCCATTACCTGCCACATACGGAAACTTCCATATTGCTCCAAGTCCTACTGCGGCCCCAGCAGCTGCGAGTACAAAACCAATTTTCGACGTCCATTGTTGTTTGTCTTTCATCATATATTCTCCTTTTCTGAATTTTCTTACTTTTGTAAATTATACCCTTTCATTTCATACTCGCGCACCCCCTTTTTAAAATAAAAAAAGTCCTCCACACGCTGCTATGCATGTAGAGGACGATATATGTAATGGAATACCGTGGTACCACCTCAATTGGATTAAGAAAATCCCACTTCTTTCAGGTACAGGAAACATCCGATACCCTATCCTTTTAACGGCGGAACCCGGGCTGCCTACTCAATTGTTCAGCATACCTCTCGCAAGCCCATTCTGTATATTTTATCGCACCGGGCTCACACCTTATCCCCAGCTCTCTGAACGCCTCAAATATACATACTCTTCTTGCTCATCGATTTCATATTTTAAAGATACTTGTGATTATAAATCATACGATTCTGTTTGTAAAGTACGATTCATGTTCTATCCTACTTGACTCTTTTTCTCTAATGCTTGTAAAAATAATTCTCGTTCTGTTTCTTTTTGAAGGTATATAGGCTTTAGCACTTCTTGTAGCATTCTATTTTGCTCCCGTTTTTCCAATTGTAATTCTTTCACTTTTCTTCTTACTTCATATAGAAACTCGAGATATGTTTCATAGATCTCACCGTATTTATGCGCAATTTCATCGCGAATTTTCTTCGCAAGCTTCGGACTTGCTCCTCCTGTAGAAACAGCTATATTAAGCTTGCCACGATGAATGGTAGATGGAAAATGAACGTTTCCCTTTTCTGGATTTGTAATCACATTTACCAATTGATTTGTCCCAGCATCCTTTTCAATTCTTTCATTTAAGAACGGATCGCTAGTGGCTGCCACTACTAAAAAAGCCCCTTCTAAATCGCCATTTTCATACTCTTTTTGATACCAGCGGATTTTTTTCGATTCGACAAGTTTCACTAAGCTTGCATCTAATTTAGGACTCACAACAATAATATTTGCTCCTTGGTTTAATAGCGGTATAATTTTAAATCCAGCAACCTTCCCGCCCCCAATAACAACAACGCGCTTATTTTCAATTCGAACTGTAAGTGGATACATATTGATCGCTCCTTAATAGCCGTTCTGTCTTTTGAATTAGCATATTTCGAACTGTAGGATTCTTTCCTAAGTACGGACTTATATGTATATCCGCATTTTGATATTTACTTACTTCTTGTTCAATATGTTTCATTAACAGTCCTGTAAATAATAAATAAGGCAAAACGACGATATGCTTTTCTTTTCTTTCTATTATTTCTTGTAATTTATCTTCAAATCTTGGCTCTGTTGCAGCTAAATAGCATACTTCCACCGTTTTCACATTCTTCTGCTGCTGAAATAAAAACGCAATCTCCCTCATATTCTCTACTATTTCTGGCTCACTACTTCCCCTTGCTACTAGTAAAAGCGTTGCTTCTTCCTGATATTCTTCCAAACCACTTTCTTTATAAGCGGCTAAAATAAGCGAATCAGATACTCCAAATGCATCACCATATACAATTTCAAGATTCTCATATTTATTTTTTATTTTTTGTAATTCATATGGAATATCTTTTTTTACATGTCCTGCTGCTAATAGAAAAACTGGTATGACAATAATTTTTGTTGCTCCTCTTTTTATACAAGCAGCAATTCCCTCTTCAATGGATGGACTTGCCAACTCTAAAAAGCAAACTTCTTGAACAGACGCATGAATGTGACTCATACAAGAAGTAACGAACTGTATCGCCTCTTCTTTCGCAGCTTTTAATCTACTTCCATGACATATATACAGCACTGCTTTCATTTTACAATACTCCGCTTACTGAATATGCTACTTCTGTTTGCTGTTCAAACCAGTGAATCTTTTCCCTAAAACGAACGACTTCTCCAATGACAATCATACTCGGATTTTGAATATTTTCAATTTCCGCGATAGAAACGATTGTCCCTAACGTTCCTACAACCGTACGCTGTGACGAAGTAGTCCCCCATTCAATAATAGCAGCCGGTGTCTCTGCTTCTTTCCCATATTGCAAAAGTTTCTCACATATATACGGAAGATTACTAACTCCCATATATACCGCTAATGTATCGACACCTTCTGCTAAATTTCTCCATTTTATTTCTTCCTCTGTCCCTTCTTTGCGATGACCTGTTACAACAGCAAAACTGGCACTTACTTCTCTATGCGTAACAGGAATACCTGCATACGCAGAAGCTGCTATTCCTGCTGTAATGCCAGGAACAATTTCAAAAGGAATACCATGTTTTGCTAACACTTCTGCTTCCTCACCACCTCGGCCAAATACAAACGGATCCCCTCCTTTTAGCCTTGTTACAACCTTTCCTTTTTTCGCATATTTCACTAAAAACGTATGGATTGTTTCTTGCTTCATCGTATGATAGTTTGGTAATTTCCCACAATAAATTAGGTCTGCATCTGGTTTTGCATAAGAAAGTAATTCTTTATTCACAAGCCGGTCATATAAAATGACATCCGCTTGTTCAATGCACTTTACTCCCTTAATTGAAATTAATTCTGGATCTCCTGGTCCCGCACCCACAATATATACTTTGCCCATCCTCTCTCCTCATTTCTCCTAGTTAAAGTGAAACTTCCATTCTATGAATGGAAGTTTCCATTATTGTTTATTTCGTACTACAAAGTCTCTTGTTCATCAATCACAAACGCTGCACCTTTTCGAATCTTCTTTTTTTCATATAGAGAAATTTCTTTCACTTCTGGCAAAGGTAAGAAATATTTTTCTAATTCGACTTCAACAAGTCGAAATGCTTGTTCTTCACTTTGCGCAACGACAACTACAGGCACAACACCATTTACTAAAACAGCTTCAAAACGATATAAATCCATACGTTAGCCCCCCTATGATGCAATTCCTTCTTCTATAATGGTATTGAATGCCTCTTGTAAATTTTCAATCCCTACACGACCTACAAACTCATAGAATGTTTCAGCTGGCAATTTATGCTCTTTAAAATAAGTTAAAAATGCCACCAGTACATTTGAAAGATCTTCTCCATCAATTTTCCCTTTTAATTTTTGATTATAGGCACCACCTTCAAGCAACGTTCCACCTACATATATTTCAAAGGCTTCAACAATCCCTTTTTCTTTCGTTTTAAGCTTTACACCTTGTAATCCAATATCTGCAATTTGCCGTTGCCCGCATGAATTCGGACAGCCTACCATATGGATTCGAACAGGAACATCTAATGCAAGTTGCGTATCTAAATAATCTGCAATTTGCCGTAACCTTTCTTTCGTTTCCACTAATGCTAGATTACAATATTCAATTCCCGTACATGATACAGCATAACCGATGAAAGATTTTGGACTTGCTGATATGGATTCAAACAATGGTTCTTTTAATAGACTTTCTACATTTTCTTCTGGTACATTTGGAATAATGAAGTTTTGTGAATTACATGTACGAATTTCTCCATTTCCATACTGCTTAGCAATTCTTGCAATTTCAAAGAACTCCTCCGAATGTAACCGCCCAACAGGCACATTAAAGCCTACATATGATAGATTTTCCTGCTTTTGTTTATGCACACCATAAAAATAACCGGCATTCCATCCTTTTAGAGCACTCTCTCCCTTTTCATATAAAGGGCCTGTATATTCTAGTAATGTTTCTTTAAATTTTTCCGGCCCCCAATCTGCTACTAAAAATTTCAAACGAGCCAAATGGCGTTTTTCACGATATCCAAAATCCCGAAAAATAGTCGCAATAGCAATCGCTACGTCCTTCACCTGCTGAGGGCGAATAAAGAGATCGAGTTCTTGTGCTAAATAAGGACGCGCTGATAATCCACCACCAACTCGCACATGAAACCCTTCGACTATATTTCCATCTATTTCTTTCCGCGCTGGTACAAAAGCTGCACAATTAATTTCAGCATTTGCTGCATTATATACATTAGCACTAATAGATATTTTAAATTTCCGTGGTAAATTCGAAAAATCCTCATTATGTTGAAAGAACTCGTATATGTCTTTTACAATTGGCGCTGTATCAAAGAGCTCATCACGATCAATACCAGCAAGCGGATTTCCGATAATATTTCTTGTAATATCTCCGCACGCTCCTGCTGTTGATAATCCTACGCTTTCTAAACGCTTAAAAATATCCGGTATTTGTTCAATTTGTAACCAATGAAATTGAATTGCCTGTCTTGTCGTAATATCGAGAACATCACGGCCATAGTCTTCTGCAATAGAAGCTAATACTTCCACTTGTTCATTCGTTAAAATACCAGAAGGGATATTAACACGCATCATAAAGTACCCTGCCTCTTTTGGACGTTGCAAGTATAACCCCGCCCATTTAAAGGAATCCCATTCTTCTTTCGGAATAGATGCGAAGCCGTTTTCAGCATAATACGGAATCTCTTTAAAAATCTCCAAACCATCTTTCTCTAGTTTCTTTTTCTCTGTCCTATTTAATTTCTCATTGCTTGCCCATACTTTTTCATAACTCATAATCTATCCCCCTATATGAAGCTACGTTCTTGTAAATAATGAATGATTTGTTCCGCACACTCTTCAATGGAATAACGGTTTGTTTCCACAGTTAATTCCGCTTTTTCCGGTTCTTCGTATGGAGAATCAATGCCCGTAAACAGCTTAATCTCCCCTTGTCTCGCTTTCTCATATAACCCTTTCGGATCTCGTTTCTCACACTCTTCGATTGGACATTTCACAAACACTTCGATAAATTCATCTTTCTCAAAAATAGCTCGCACTTGCTGGCGATCTGCTCGAAAAGGTGAGATAAAAGCTGTAAGCACAATCGTTCCTTGGTCAACAAATAATTTTGAAACCTCACCAATACGGCGAATATTTTCTGCGCGATCTCTTTCAGAAAAACTTAAATCTTTATTCAAACCGTACCGAATATTATCCCCATCCAATACATAATTCCCTATGTTTCTATCAAATAATTTTCTAGCAACTGCATTTGCTACCGTTGACTTTCCTGAAGCTGATAGCCCCGTAAACCAAATGACAAAACTATGGTGCCCATTCCTCTTTCTTCTCTCCTCTTTCGAAACAGAAGCTGTATGCCACGTAATATTTGTGTCCATGCTATTCTCTCCTTATTCTGTTACCGTGCTTTTTGTAAACCACGAATTAATACTTCAATGACTTCCTTCCGGCTAAACGTACTTGGCGGAACGTCACCATCCCTTAGCATTTCTCTTACTTTCGTCCCCGATAAAATGACATGATCTTCTTTTCCATGCGGACATGTTTTTGTTGAAGCCATCGCCTCGCATTTCTTGCAGTAAAAGCTATGTTCAAAAAAGAGTGGCGTAATTCCTAGCTCTTCTACTGTGAAAAGTTTAAAAATCTCCTGCGCTTCGTACGTACCATAATAATTTCCTACTCCAGCATGATCGCGTCCTACAATGAAATGCGTACATCCAAAGTTTCGCCTAACTAATGCATGAAATATTGCCTCCCTCGGTCCTGCATAACGCATTGCGGCAGGAAACACTCCTAAGAAAACACGATCGTTTGGATAATAATGTTTCAAAAGCACTTCATAACTTTCCATTCTTACATCCGCTGGAATATCATCTGATTTCGTTTCTCCAACAAGCGGATTCAAAAACAAACCATCTACAATTTCAAGTGCTGATTTTTGAATATACTCATGCGCTCGATGAACTGGATTTCTCGTTTGAAAACCGACGACTGTTTTCCAACCTCGCTTTTCAAAGATTTCACGCGTTTCACTTGGATCTAGATAATAAGAAGCAAACTTCTTATGCTCAACCCGCTTTACAATTGTAATTGCGCCTCCTACATACACATTTGCACGTTCATATAATTTTTTCACTCCTGGATGAGCATCTTCAGTCGTTTTATATACAAATAATGCCTCTTTTTCCTTATTTGGCGTGAAAATATCTTCTATTTGAATGACCCCATATGTGACGCCATCTTTTACGAGCAGAGCTTCTTCTCCTACCTGTAATTGTTCTGCTTTTTCTTCTGTTACTGGAAGTGTAATTGGAATACTCCATATACTTCCATCTGTTAATCGCATGGTTTCTACAACAGATTGATACTCTTCTTCTCCTAGAAAACCGATAAGCGGACTATATCCTCCTGTTGCAAGCAGTTCCAAGTCACTTAAAGCGATGCTGTCTAGTTCAATTTCTTGTACAATATTTGCTGTATCATATGTTTCATCAATACGATTTACTAAAAAATTTGTTGCAGTCATGTTTCTATACTCCTTCTTTTCTCTATTTCAGATCACTAAAAACTTCATTGGTCATGAAGTCCACATTCCGTTTTCACCGATCCAGCCCACCGGCCATCCCTTGAACTTCCATATTTGCCTACAGGTAATGTACATTTCTCACAACCTATACTTGGATAACCAACGTCATGTAATGGGTTGTATGGCAAATTATGTTTATACACATAACGCCACACTTCTTTCCATGTCCAATGAATAAGCGGACAAATTTTAATCGATTGAAAGCGATGATCTTGATTTATAAATTTTGTATGCTTCCTCGTCTCAGATTGTTCCCTTCTTAATCCTGAAATCCATGCATTTTTATTCGCTAACAATTCTTCAAGAGGTAAAATTTTCCGAAGCTTACAACAAAGATTAGGATTATGTTCCCATAAATCTTTTCCATACTTATCCTCTTGTTCTTCGAGCGTCAGTCCGGGTTGTTTCTCAATAATATTCAACTTTGGAAATCGTTGACGCACTCGCTCAATTAGCGCATACGTTTCGCAAAAATGAACATTTGTATCTAAAAAGACAACTTGAGCAAATGGATTTACTTCATTGATAAGATGTAAAAGAACCATCCCTTCTACCCCAAAGCTGCACGCATATACAATTTCATCATTATATTGTTTATACGCCCACTCTAATACAGCTAACGCCCCTTTCGTTTCATCTCTCTCAGAAAAAGACATACTGTCTTCTTCCCACGTTTCATATGTCAACATGTTTTTCCCCCTATAAAAAGCAAAAAGACGGTTTTAATCCAATAAAATAGATTAAAACCGCCTCTAGTTTTTCTAGTCAGCGCTTTTATTTCAAGCGTACCTTTTCACTTTTTTCTAATTGAATCACTTTTCCATCTTGCACAACAATTGTAACAGAACCATATTTCATATCAGCAAGCATCGCTTGAATCTTTTCAGCTACTTCATCAAAATGTCCACGCACTCCCACGAACAGTCCCCCTTTTTATTCATAAAAAAATCTTTTCCATTTCGAAAAGACTGTTCGGTAATATATGTTACCTTATCTTTCAAAATGGATGCCATTTTGCTGGACTTAGCACCTTGCTACTGCTATGAGCAGGTTGCTGAGCTTCATAGGGCCAGTTCCCTCCGCTTCTCTTGATAAGCTTTGTAATTCGTATTGTATCATAATTCTGATTTTTTTCAATCCTAGTTTTCCGATATATTTTATATTTTTTTATTTAAAAAAGGAATTGTTCCCTTTTGAACAACTCCTTTTTATTTTAAACGAGCTCTTTTATACGTATGCGATCGTTCCCAATTATATTTTCATACGACTCGCGCTCCACTACCACTTGAGATGTTCCATCTTTCGCAAATACAACGGCTGGCCTACGAATCCGATTATAATTATTTGCCATAGAATACCCGTATGCACCTGTACAAGACACCGCTAATAGATCTGAAGAGACTACTTGCGGAAGATAAACATCCCATATTAACATATCTCCGCTCTCACAACATTTCCCTGCAATTGAGACAACTTCTTCGTTTGCTACATTTGCACGGTTTGCAAGCATCGCTTCATAGCGTGCACCATATAATGCAGGCCTTAAATTATCTGTCATTCCCCCATCGACTGAAACATATTTACGAATACCAGGAATATTTTTTATTGCGCCTACTGTATAAATTGTTGTTCCTGCATCACCAACAATACTGCGACCAGGTTCAATCCATATTTCCGGAAGTGGATACTCACATGCTGTAAATCGCTCTCTTACCGCATCTGTTACAGCTTGCACATACGCCTCAAGAGTAAGTGGTGTATCCGATTCCGTATAACGAATACCAAATCCCCCCCCTACATTCAGCACCGAAATTGTATAACCTGTTTTTGTTTTTACTCCTTCTAAAAAATGATGTAATACTTCAATCGCACGAATAAAACCTGCTGTTTCAA
This sequence comes from Bacillus cytotoxicus NVH 391-98, assembly GCF_000017425.1. Taxonomy (GTDB): domain Bacteria; phylum Bacillota; class Bacilli; order Bacillales; family Bacillaceae_G; genus Bacillus_A; species Bacillus_A cytotoxicus. The sequence goes on along the minus strand of NC_009674.1, from coordinate 1,253,148 downwards.
AAATTTGCGAACCAATATGCGAATGTATACCTAACACATTATAATTTGTTTTTTCTAATGCACGTTCCATAGCGTGCAGTGCTTGCCCGTTTGAAACACCAAAACCAAATTTCGAATCATCTTGGCCTGTTGTAATATATTCATGTGTATGCGCCTCTACACCAGGTGTGACACGAATCAATATATTCACCATTTTTTTATACTGCTCCGCTAAATCATGTAATACTTCTAATTCAAAAAAGTTATCTACTACAAAACATCCAATATTTGCTTCTAGCGCCATTCTCATTTCTTCTTCTGTTTTATTATTCCCATGAAAATGAATGCGTGATGCTGGAAATCCTGCTTGTAAAGCGGTATATAACTCCCCGCCCGAAACAACATCTAAAGACATATTTTCCTCTAATGCTACTCGGCACATCTCCATGCACAAGAACGCTTTACTTGCATATGCTACTTGATAAGAGAACCCGCTTTTTTGAAAAGCATGGTGAAACGCACGACAATTTTCCCTAATTGCAGTTTCATCATATACATAAAGCGGTGTCCCATATCGTTTCGCCAACTGCGTTGTATCGCACCCTCCAATTTCTAAGTGTCCTTGTTCATTAATCCGGCTCGTGCCGTGTAAATACATGTAAATTCCTCCCTTATTTTCTCTAAAACTCATAACCCCAATCTTCTATTCATTGTCACGCTTTTAGATAAAGTAAAACTTTAATCAGTAGGAGTTCTTCCTCCCCTACTGATTGTGAGCCCTCACCAATCCCCCTTATTCTTCTCGAAATCTTAAGGCGGGGGAGAATTATGCAGGATAAAGAAAAAACGCGCGGAACAATGTTCACACGCGTTTCTTATTAGAAATTATACATATTGAAAAAATAAACAAGTTGTTATCTTCTCAAATAAGAAACCGCATCAACATCTCCAAATAGCTCTCCATAAAAATAAATCTTATGACAGTACTACATTTATTCAACATAGTCCCAATATATGAATAATGTGGTTATTCTTATATTTCGGCGACAGTCCCTTTCAGACTATAATCAACGATTCCACTCAATCTCCTATAGTTTACTCTTTCCTATCGCGGCCTCTACCTTTGAGAATAGATGAGGTAAGTCTATTTATTTGTCAAACATCTTATGTTGCTATTAACAATACCAAAGAGATAATTTATTTGTCAAACTATTTTTTACAATTTATTTTTGTATGATCTGATAAACGCTTTACCTCCACCTTTGTTACGTTCCACTCCCCTTCTTCATTATTAAAAGTGACGTTAACTTTCTCAAAAGGAGGCACTTTTTCTCCCCCTGTGCCTGGTTCATATTTCGTTACTTCAATGACTGCTTGAAATACATATGTACCGCTATAAAGTTTTTTTAAGCTAACGATTTTCGGGCAATCATACGGCTTTAATTTTCCATAATGCTTTTCCATTGCAGCGTTTATTTGTGGAAACAATACTGAGTAAAGAGCATCTTCCAGCAAAGGAGCATCGTATTGAGCCGCAGCTGATCTAGGAAAAGAACATACAATGCAGATACTACATAGTACGAAATAAATTATTTTTTTCATGATATCCTCCCATTCTCATGCAATGTTTGATTCCGTTCTTTGCATGATTGTCATTTCATTTTATTATCTCCCACTTCTCTTGTTCTAATCGATTCTCACAAAAAGCATCCACAATTCTTTTCTCTTCTCGTATAATGGTACACATAGTACAATAATCATAACCATATAAGGCTGTTCGTATATATAAAGTGAAGCTTCTACTTAGCAAAGTACAATTACAAGAACTGTCATAAACATAGGAAAGGAGTATACTATATGCTGCAACACTTGTTTCCAAAATTACGATTTGCGCTTGTCGCAGTCGTTTTATTATGGATAAAAACATATATTGTGTACAAGCTAGCTTTCGATATTAAAATTGATAATTTCTTTGAAGAAATCATGCTCTTGTTCAACCCGCTAGCTTCTTTACTATTATTCTTTGGGTTTGCACTGCTTGCATCGAAATATCGAAATCGACTTATTATTGGAATCAGCTTTATTTTTTCCTTTATTTTATTTGGGAATGCAATGTTTTACGGGTTTTATAATGATTTTGTTACATTTCCTGTTTTATTCCAAACGAATAATATGGCTGATTTAGGAACAAGTATTAAAGAACTCTTTACGTATAAAACATTACTTTTATTTGCAGATGTAATCATCTTAATGTTTCTTTCACGTAAGTTTCCGAAGTTTTGCAATACAACACCGTTATCAAAAACAGAAAAGAGAACCTTTTTCGGTAGTATTACAGCTTTATTAGCATTACAGCTCATTGTATCTATCATTTATAAACCACAGTTGTTCTCAAGATCTTTTGATCGACAAACAGTCGTTAAAAATTTAGGATTATACACATATCATGTATTTGATATTACACTTCAATCGAAAAATTCTGCCGAGCGTGTATTTGCGAGCGGAGATGGCTTTTCTGAAATTAAAAACTATGTAGACACAAAAGATGCAGGATTTGATAAAGAATTGTTCGGTATCGCAAAAGGAAAAAATGTCATTTTAATTTCCATGGAGTCTACGCAAAATTTTGTTATTAACAAAAAAATTAACGGGAAAGAAATTACTCCGTTTTTAAATCGTTTCATCACAGATAGTTACTATTTTGATAACTTTTATCATCAAACTGGACAAGGTAAAACATCGGATGCAGAATTTATCGTTGAGAATTCACTTTATCCATTAGATCGTGGTTCTGTCTTCTTTACTCATGCGACAAATGAGTATACAGCAACTCCAGAACAACTAAAAAAATATGGTTATTATTCTGCTGTCTTCCATTCAAATGATAAAACATTTTGGAATCGTGACATCATGTATCCAGCGCTTGGATACGATCGTTATTTTCATTTAAATGATTATGTAGGAACGGAACAAATGTCTGTCGGTTGGGGATTAAAAGATAAGGAATTCTTTGAACAATCTATTTCAAAGTTAAAATCTTTACCGCAGCCTTTTTATACGAAATTTATTACTCTTACAAATCATTTTCCGTTTCTTTTAAATCCAGAAGACCAATATATTAGTGAATATCATTCTGAAAGCGGTGTTCTCAATCGTTATTTCCCAACCGTTCGTTATACGGATGAAGCTATTAAACTATTTATTAATCGTTTAAAAGAAGAAGGACTATATGATAATTCTATTATTGTCATTTATGGAGATCATTATGGCATTTCAGAAAATCATAATGCAGCAATGGCTCATTTCCTTGGAAGGGATGCTATCACACCTTTTGATTCTATGCAATTGCAACGTGTCCCACTCATTATTCATATACCAGGCCAAAAAGGAAAAGTAATTTCTAAAGTTTCAGGTCAGATTGATTTAAAACCAACTTTACTACATTTACTTGGTATAAAAACAAAGAAATCAATCGAATTTGGTACCGATTTATTTCTAAACAACACAAATCCACTTATGATTATGCGGGACGGTAGTTTTGTAACAAATGACTACATTTATACAAAAAATATATGCTACAAAAAAAGCACTGGTGAACCGACTGATCTCTCATTTTGTCAGCCATATCTTGAAAAAGCAAAAACAGAATTAAATTACTCAGATAAGATCATTTATGGTGACTTACTACGCTTTGATTCTAATAATCAATATAAAACAGGAACTATGACGACACAATTTGAATAACTTTGGAAAAGTGCTTAGTTTTGCCCATGCTAAAACAAAAACGGCATGGGCTTTTCTGTTTCATTGCTGGAACGGATGAAACAGTCATATATATATAGAAAATTCCCTCTTTTTAACAACATCATTTTATAATATAATGTTTCATATATTTTGTTGTAAAACCTTTCACAATTTGAGAATTTTTTTCGTATGAGAAAGAAATTTATGGTATGATAAAATGAGTAAACTTTCATACACTAATTAAGAATTTATAACAGAAAGCAAGGGATCATATTTTGTATAGGGCAGCAATTCCAAACTTATTTACGCTCGGAAATTTATATAGTGGATTTTTGTCAATCGGCTATGCATCTTTAGGTTATTATAAATCAGCTGCTATTTTAGTACTCATCGGGATGATGCTAGATAGTCTTGATGGTCGAATTGCTCGTTTATTACGTGTCGATTCACAACTCGGAAAAGAACTTGATTCATTAGCAGATGTTGTGACATTTGGGGCTGCACCTGCTGTTTTAATGTACTATACATCTTTTTCAAATTATGGGATTATCGGACTATACATAGCTGGGCTATTTCCTCTTTTCGGAGCATATCGTTTAGCTCGATTTAACGTGACACCATCATCTACCTCTATGAAGTATTTCACTGGTGTTCCAATTACTGCTGCGGGAGGACTTGTTGCTTTCTTAACATTGTTCTCGCATACCATTCCTAAAATTGTTCTTATTACAGTATTTGTAACGTTTGCATTTTTAATGGTGAGCCGCATTCGTATCCCAAGTCTTAAAGATGTACCAATTCCGCGCTATAGTATCATTATTACATTATTTTTAATTGGTATTATTTATACAATGTATAAAACAAGCTTTGGTAATATTTCTGTTTTTCTATTTATTGCCATCCCTCTTTATATTTTGTATATGTTATCCCAATTTATTCGACAGAGACCGTCTCATAAAAAAAAAGCTAACAAAACAAAATAAGAGAAGTCTTCCTCATTGAGGAAGACTTCTCTTATTTTGTTACCAATATTTTTGAATTTACAGGTGTTAGTGCTTCTTCTCCTTTTAATACAGCTAAAATATTTCGCACTGTCATTTCCGCCATAGCGTCTCTTGTTTCAAATGTTGCATTTCCAACATGAGGAGTAAGAACAACGTTTTTTAGTCCTTTTAATTGCTCTGTAATTTTCGGTTCAAATTCAAATACATCAAGAGCTGCTCCTTCAATCTCATTTCTTTCTAATGCATGAACAAGCGCTAACTCATTTATAATTGGACCTCGAGCTGCATTAATAAGATACGCCGTTTTTTTCATCATTTTAAATTGTTCTTCATCTATCATGTGGTGCAAACTTTTGTTATACGAACAGTTAATTGTAATAAAGTCTGCTGTTTGTAATAATTGTTCTAGCGATACATATGTAGCATCTAATTCTCGCTCAGCTTCTTGTTTTCGATTTGGTCCTGTATAAAGCACATTCATGCCAAATGCTTTTGCGCGTTTCGCAACCGCTTTTCCAATTTCTCCAAGACCGATAATTCCAATTGTTTTCCCATATACTTCTCTTCCGAGAAAGAATAGTGGAGCCCAGCCATTAAATCCTGTTGTACGGCATAACGTATCACCTTCTGGAATTCTTCTTGCTGCTGCTAGTAAAAGTGCAAATGTTAATTCTGCTGTCGCTTCTGTAGACACTTTCGGCGTGTTCGTAACAAGAATCCCCTTTTCCGCTGCATATTCATAAGCGATATTGTCGTATCCAGCACCGTAGTTTGCTACAATTTTTAAATTCGGCGCTGCATCAATGACCTCTTTTGTCACTTTCGTAGACAACAAACTTAATAAAGCATCTTTATCTTGGACACGCTTTGTTAATTCCTGGGCAGAGATTAATTCTTCTCCATCATACATTTCTACATCATGTTCTTTTAATAATTGTAATCCGATTTCTGGAACTTTACCTGCTACTAATATTTTTGCCAAAATAAGCACCTCTTCTATTTCAAAAATGAACACTTCTTCATTTATTGTAAAAAATATATATGAAAAAAGCCAAGAAATTTGATTATCGTTTAGAACATCGACACTTTTTCAAAGAAAAGAGGAGACGAATCGTTCTCCTCTTTTTTTACTGTGCTTCATTTGATTGTTTCTGAAGTTTCGCATCGATTGTTCCTTCAGCTACCGTATCGCTAATTTGTTCTTGAATAACAGAATCAACTTCTTCATTTGTTTGAGAAGTATAGCTTTCATTCATACCTTTTATCTTTTGATTTTGTTGTTTTGGCATAAAAAACCCTCCTTTTCATTCTTTTATAGTGTGAACAAAAAGAGAGGTTTTCATCACAAAATCATTTTTTATTCAAGCTGTTTTACTGCTCTTCGATTCACTTCATCACTCTTACTCGCTTCTGAAATGTCGCCATCCCCGCACCGTCCTAAATCATTTGGATAGTGTGCACCTGATGAAATTGCGATCGTCACTTGTTGCTACATTAAAATTTATAAAGTGAAACTTTAATCAGTGGGGGCTTTCTTCATCCCCCCACTGATTATGAGCCCTAAAATAGCGAGATAAATAAAGGGGAGAGGTGATAATCAACTGTCATGTATTTCCCTTCCTCCCTACAATGTATCAATCTCTTTCCGCTCTTCTGTCTTTGATATCTTCCCTGTTCTTTCTCTCACTTCTTTTTCAATTTCTTCTAATGAAATATTTTTTGCTACTAATAAAACGAAACAGTGATACAATACATCCACCATCTCTTTAACAATCTCTTCTTTATTATCGTTTTTCGCAGCAATGACAACTTCCGTACATTCCTCTCCTATTTTCTTTAAAATTTTGTCTGCTCCTTTTGTTAATAAATAATTTGTATATGAACCCTGCAGCGGGCTTTGTTTTCGATTTTCAATCGTTTCAAATAATGATTTTAGTACTTTCTCCATGTTCAAATCTCCCTAGATTATTTTATGATGAAAACATGTTTTTTCACCTGTATGGCAGGCCACTCCTACTTGATTCACTGTTATCACAATAGCATCTTGATCACAATCTAAATAAAGTGATTTCACATGTTGTACATGGCCCGATGTTGCTCCTTTATTCCAAAGTGTTTGCCGCGAACGGGAATAAAACCATGTTTTTTTTGTTTTTAACGTCTTTTCATATGCCTCTTCATTCATATAAGCTAGCATTAAAACTTCTTTTGTCTCCTCATTTATAACAATAGCAGGTAATAATCCTTTAGAAAAATTAGGTCTCATATTCTCACCTCAATACCTGCATATTGTAATTTTTGTTTTACTTCCTGTACTGTGCATTCTCCATAATGAAAAATGGATGCTGCTAGCGCTGCATTTACAGATGTATGCGCAAATACTTCAACAATATGATTAGCACTTCCACATCCACCTGAAGCAATAACAGGTATGGAGACATTTGCAGAAATGATGTCTGTTAAACGAAGATTATACCCATCTTTCGTTCCATCGGCATCCATGCTTGTTAATAAAATTTCCCCTGCCCCAAGTTCAGCCACTTGTTTCGCCCAATGAACCGCATCAATTCCTGTATCCGTTCTTCCACCGTTTACATATACGTGCCATTTGTCTTCTTCTACTTTTCTTGCATCAATTGCGACGACAATACATTGGGAACCAAAGTGCTCTGCTCCTTCTTGAATGAATAATGGATTTTTCACAGCGGCTGAATTCAGTGAAACTTTATCAGCACCTGCTCTTAACAATGTATATATATCTTTAACTGTAGAAATACCGCCTCCAACTGTTAATGGAATAAACACTTTCGAAGCTGTTTTTTCAACAACATCCACAATTGTTTTTCTCTCTTCATATGTGGCTGTAATATCTAAAAAAACAATTTCATCTGCACCCGCTTGATTATACAAAGCAGCTATTTCAACAGGGTCTCCTATATCTTGTAATCCGATAAAATTGACTCCCTTCACAACGCGGCCCGCTTTCACATCTAAGCAGGGAATAATTCGCTTTGCTAACATGACTTTGTCACCCGCAATACTTCTTGTAGATCCATTGTTTTTTCGTACAGCGCTTTTCCAATAATCACACCGTACATATTCATTGCCTGTAATTGTTCTACATCTTGCAATGAAGAAATGCCGCCTGAAGCGATAATACGAAGCGATACTTCTTCTTGTAACAATTGCAGTTGCGCAAAATTGGGGCCCATAAGCGTTCCATCTTTCGAAATATCAGTAAAAATAATTGTTTGTACGCCTACTGCTTCCATTTGTTTCGCGAGTTCAATGTAAGAAATTTCCGACATATCAAGCCATCCTCTTGTCGCCACATAGCCATTTTTGGCATCAATTCCAACAATAATCTTCTCTCCATATAGACGAATTACTTCTTCTAAAAATGAGCGATTATGCAAAGCAGCTGTTCCTAAAATCACTTTTTCTACCCCTATTGATAGCAACATTTCAACAGCTGAAAGCGATCGAATCCCCCCGCCAGCTTGCACCGAAATCCGAACAGCTTTACATATATCTTCAATGGTAGATAAGTTTGCTGATTTTCCCAAGACTGCACCATCTAAGTCAACAATATGTAGCCTGTTCGCTCCCATTTTTTCAAATATCATCGCTTGTGCAACTGGATGTTCATTCACAACTGTTTCTTTGTTGAACTCTCCTTGATAAAGCCGAACACATCGTCCTTCTTTTAAATCGATAGCTGGGAGGATTTCCATTGTTTCACCACTCCTTTGAAATTTGCAAGCATTTGTATTCCGATTTCCCCACTCTTTTCAGGATGAAATTGCGCTCCAAATATATTTCCTTTTGCAACAAGCCCTGGAACAGAAATTCCATATTCACTCGTACCACAAATCATATCATTTGGACATTCAGCATAATAAGAATGAACATAATACACAAACGAACCATCTGCTACTCTATTCCAAATTGGCATTTCTTTCGTTTTTGTTAACCGATTCCATCCCATATGCGGAATTTTATACGGAACTTGTAGCTTACGAACTACCCCTGGTAACAAACCTAGACCATTGGAACTTTTCATTTCTTCACTCTTTTCAAACAGTAACTGCATTCCTAAACAAATGCCAAGAAGCGGTTTTCCTGTCTTTCCGCATTCTTGTAATACAGTTACTAGTTTTTTTGCCTCTAAAGCTTCCATTGCTTTCGGAAACGCACCTACACCCGGTAAAATAACACCATCGCTTTTTACAATTTCTCGTTGACGATCCGTCACAAGATGTTCCACTCCAATAGATGTTAATGCTTGTTCTATACTCCGAATATTTCCCATGCCATAGTCTATAATTGCAATCAATCACAACATTCCTTTCGTAGAATTGATTCCGACAATCTTTTCATTTTTATCTACAGCTTCTCGAAGCGCACGTCCAAATGCTTTAAATAAAGCTTCTATTTTGTGATGTGTATTGTTTCCATATAAAATGCGTGCATGTAATGTTATATGAGCTGCGTGGGCAACTGCTCGGAAAAATTCCTCTGTAAGTTCTGTATCAAAATCTCCTAACTTTGGATTTACTAGTTCTCCTTGAAATACAAGATAAGACCTACCGCTTATATCAATTGCAACAAACCCTAATGCCTCATCCATCGGCACATATGCTGCACCATAACGGTTCATTCCCTCTTTATTTTGCAAAACTTCTCTCAAGCAATTCCCAAGTACAATACCAACATCTTCCACAGTGTGATGTGCATCAACAAACATATCGCCTACTGCTTCAATTTGCAGTCCAAATCTTCCATGTTTTGCAAACAACGTTAACATATGATCAAAAAATCCAACACCAGTTCGAATAGAAATATTTTCACTTTCATCCAACTGTAAATGCAGTTTAATTTTCGTTTCTGTTGTTCGTCTCTCTTGGCTTGCCCGGCGCATCATTTCTCCTCCTCAAATCGAATTTGAATAGCTCTTGTATGTGCATGCAATCCTTCTTTATTAGCAAGACTGATAATATGATGCTGTACATCTTTTAATGCCGCTTTCGTATAAGAAATAAAACTAGATTTTTTAATAAAATCATCTACTGATAACGGTGAAAAAAAGCGTGCTGTTCCACTCGTTGGCAACACATGATTCGGTCCTGCGAAATAATCTCCAAGCGGCTCTGGGGCATAGGGGCCAAGAAAAATAGAACCCGCATGCCGAATATATGGTAAAGCATTCATCGGTTCTTTTATATGTAACTCTAAATGTTCTGGGGCTATTTCATTTGACAGTTGAAAAGCTTCTGTCAACGAAGAAACAATAAGGATTGCTCCATTTCTCTCTATCGCTTCACGAGCAATTTCACTTCTTGGCAACATTGGCAGTTGCACGTTTACCTCTCTTTCTATTTCTGACGCTAATATTGCGCTTGTTGTAATACAAATCGCAGTTGCTCTCGTATCATGCTCTGCTTGAGATAATAAATCTGCTGCAATAAACGATGCTTTCCCCGTTTCATCAGCAATTACTACAATTTCGGAAGGGCCGGCAATCATATCAATATCGACTATTCCGTATACCTCTTTCTTTGCTAAAGCCACATATATATTTCCTGGTCCAACTATTTTATCAACTTTTGGAATCGATTCCGTTCCATATGCTAAAGCAGCAATTGCTTGCGCACCGCCCACCGTATAGATTTCATCTACACCTGCAATTTGTGCGGCAACTAAAATGTAGGGGTCTACTCCCTTTCTCCCTGGTGGTGTTACCATAACAACCTTTTGAACACCTGCAATTTTAGCCGGCAATGTATTCATAAGTACCGAGGAAGGATATGAAGCTGTTCCGCCTGGTACATATACACCGACTATTTCTAATGGTCTGATGAGTTGACCCTGAATAATTCCCTTCGCCTCATAATCACATATCGATTGCCTTTTTTGCTTTTCATGATAGGATATGATATTTTTCTTTGCCTCTTGTAAAGCCTCTATAAATTCAGATGAAACAGATTTCTGTGCATTCTCTATTTCTTCTTTTGATACACGAAACTGTGTTAATTGGATATCATCAAATAATTTTGTATATGAAAATAGTGCTGTATCTCTTTTCTCTCTTACTTTTTGAACGATTTCCTTCACACGTATTTGCATCGTTTCTTCCATTATATAGGTGTGCTCTCTTAACAACTTTATTTTCGATAATCCTTCTATAAAGTTCTTACAAATCATATGACCCCTCCTTTATTTTTTAGAAACGATACACTCTATTTTATTTATAATGTTGAATATTTCGTCTTTTTTCATTTTTAAAGCAGCTTTATTTACAATCATTCGCGCTGATATTGGATACATCTCTTCCAATACAATTAAGCCATTTTCTTGCAACGTTTTCCCTGTTTCTACAATATCTACAATTGCATCTACTAAACCAAGAAGCGGAGCAATTTCTACAGAGCCTTCAATTTTAATGATCTCTACATCTTCGCCTTTATCACAAAAATATCTTGAAGTAATAGACGGGTATTTCGTCGCAATTCTCTTTTTTCTATACTTTTTCGGGTCATATGCAGGAATAGATGCAATACACAATTTGCAACATCCGACCTGTAAATCTATCATTTCATATACATCTTTCTCATACTCCATTAAAATATCTTTTCCTACAATCCCTATATCTGCAACTCCATGTTCTACATAGGTTGCAACATCAACCGCCTTCACTAAAATAAATGAAACATTTGAATTGTTACTTTTGAAAGTAAGCTTCCTTCCCTTATCCATCATCTCTGAACAATCCATACCGATTTGTTCAAATAGTGGTATAACATGCTTTTCAAGCCTTCCTTTTGTTAATGCAATTTGAACGTTACGCATGTAGTTTCTCCCTCCTTCTTCCTAAGCCATTTATCTTTCCAAGCATATTCCACTAGTGATGTTTCTGTCACTTCAATAACTGTTTGAATGCTCTTCTTTCTAGCAAAGTGAAAAGTATCTTGTAAACTTTCAAATAAAGAAACTTCCACTTTCCAACCATCTTTTTTTTAGTAAATACCATAGTTTTTCTGCTTCTGCTAATTGCCCCAAAGTATAATGGATCATCATATCTAATTGTTTTTGCTTTACAGATTCTTGTTGTTCCTGCAAAATTTTCACAATTTGATTAACTTGCATAGCGAGGCCAACTGCTGACATCGATTCACCAAAATGTTCAATTAAGTCATCATACCTTCCGCCACTAACAATTTCTTCTCCCACTTCACATACATATCCTTTAAAAATAACACCTGTATAATAGTGTAAATGTTGAATCATTCCTAAATCGATTGATATATAGGATTCATATCCTAATTTTTTAATCATTTCATAAATTGCTTTTACACGTGCAATTGCATCTTTCATTTCCTTATTAGAAGCATGTTTTTCCGCTTCCTCAAGTACTTCAAGCTTACCAAATAGCCTTGGTAATCTTTCAAGTAACTGCACTGTTTCATCACTGCGATCTAAATTTTTCTCTTTGATAAAACGCGAGAGTGCTACGTAATTTTTACTTTCAATATATGTGCGCAGTACTCTTTCATCTTCTTCATGAAATGACAGCTTTTTCACGATACATTTATAGAGATGAACCTGCCCGAGTTCAATTGTAAAAGAATGTACCCCCACCGCTTTCAGCGCTTGAATTGCACTAACAACACATTCAATTTCAGCTCGTACATTATCAATCCCAATAATTTCAATTCCAGTTTGAATCATTTCATTATATTTACCAGAGAGTGATTTATGTGCTCGAAATATGTTTCCACTATACGTGACTTTCATTGGAGAATCTCCGCCCTGCATTCCAATTACTCTTGCTAACGGAATGGTCATATCTGGTCGCAACACAATAATACGCCCCTGCTCATCAAAAAATTTATACATTTTCTCCTCATCAATCGGACGGTTTTGAACAGAAAATACATCATAAAATTCAATTGTAGGTGTTCGAATTTCGTCATATCCTCTTTCTAAAAACATTCGTCTTAACTTTTGTTCTGTTTCTTCAATTAATGTGCATTCTTCAAATAAATAATCTCTCGTTCCATTTGGTTTTGTACGTCTCCACTTCGTCATGTAAACTCCCCCTTTCTTTTTATGTATATGCTCACCATAACAATCACAAACAAAAGAAAAAGAGCCTTTGTAGAAAAAATACCTACAAGGCTCTTTTTATAGAGTGTAGGTACAACAGGAATAACCCTTGTACCTACACGTTTTTCACGCTAGGAGCAAGGGTTTTATGGATGATGGTGTAGTTTTGTAAGCATATTTATACACTTCATTGCAAACATAATCCTTACTCCTTTCCTCCGCTTATTTTCACACATTATATAACAAACTATTCAGAAAGTAAATACAATTATAACTTTATATTTTTTGACATTGTTTAATGTACTACCTTTTCCTCATATTCTTGAATATACTCTTCATATTGCATCGTAATCTCAATCTCATCTAAACCTTTTAACAATTTTTCTCTCCACATTTTTTCAATAGAAAAATGAAATTGATGCTGCGTTGTCATGATTACCTCATTTTCCAAATCAACTTCTACTATAGTCCTCGCCTCAATCGCTGCCAATTTTTCTCGCGTCTCTTTGTCCATTACAATCGGTAACATTCCATTTTTCATACAATTCATGTAGAAAATATCTGCAAATCCTCCAGCAATAATAACGCGAAATCCATAATCAGCAAGGGCCCATGGTGCATGTTCTCTCGATGATCCACAACCAAAATTTTCTCCTGTAATGAGAATACTTGCTCCTTTTCGTTCAGGGTCATTGAGCGGAAAATGTGGATTTTCTTTTCTATCCTCTTCATACCGCCATTCATCAAATAAAAATTTTCCAAACCCAGTTCGCTCGATCCTCTTTAAATATTGTTTCGGAATAATTTGATCGGTATCAATATTGTCGTTCATAAGTACAGCGACAGTACCTTTATGAGTACGAAATGGCTCCATCATAACTCTCCTTTCTCACATCGACGAAATGACCATATAATGCTGCCGCCGCAGCCATTGCAGGACTTACAAGGTGTGTTCTTGCACCTTTTCCTTGTCTCCCTTCAAAGTTGCGGTTTGAAGTAGAAGCACAATGTTCTCCTGCAGGTACTTGATCTGGGTTCATCCCAAGACACATGGAACAGCCTGGCTCCCGCCATTCAAATCCAGCTTCCTCAAATATATGATGTAGTCCCTTTTCCATCGCTAATTGTCTTACTTTTTGTGATCCTGGTACAACAAGTGCTCTTACGCCGTCTTTTACTTTCTTCCCTTTTACAATCGCAGCTGCAATCTCTAAATCCGACAGCCTTGAATTTGTACAAGAACCAATAAAGACATGTTTAATCGGGATGTCATATGCACTTTGCTTCGGTTTCAGTCCCATATAAGCAAACGCTCTTTCTTCATTTTGATCGCTTATTGCTGGTAACTGTTCATCGATACGAATCCCCATACTCGGATTTGTTCCCCACGTTACATAAGGCGCTAACTTTGATACATCAATTGAAATGTGCATATCATACACCGCATCTGAATCTGTATACAGTTCACTCCACTTTTCTACGGCACGCTCAAAGTCCTTCGGTGCGTATTTCCGACCCTTTACGTAAGCAAATGTTTTTTCATCTGGCGCAATTATCCCTGCTTTTGCTCCACCTTCAATCGCCATATTACAAAGTGTCATCCGTTCTTCCATTTCCATACTCCTAATTGTTTCTCCATAAAACTCCATCACATATCCAGTACCAACTGCTACTCCATATGTGGCAAGAATATGTAAAATGATATCTTTTGCATATACCCCTTTCGGCAATGTACCTTTTAGTTCAATTCCCATCGCCTTCGGTTTCCGTTGCCATAGCGTTTGCGTCGCTAATACATGTTCAACTTCACTTGTACCGATTCCAAAAGCTAGTGCACTAAATGCTCCATGCGTTGCTGTATGGCTATCACCGCATACAATTGTCTTTCCTGGCACCGTAAGACCAAGTTCTGGCCCAATAACATGAACAATTCCTTGTGCTTCATCTCCAATATCGGCTAACGATATATGAAATTGTTTGCAATTTGCACGCAATGTATCTAGTTGTTGCTTAGCAATATGATCTGTAATATTCCAAACGTCTTTTGTCGGAATATTATGATCCATCGTCGCAAATGTTAAATCTGGTCTCCGCACTGTACGATTTGCAAGCCGCAAGCCTTCAAAGGCTTGCGGTGAAGTAACTTCATGCACAAGATGAAGATCAATATATAATAGATCCAGTCCATTTTCATTTGTTGCTACAATATGCTTTTCCCATAGTTTATCTAGTAGTCTCTTTCCCATTATCGCCCTCTCCCAACTAGCGCTTGTTCTTCCATTTCTTGAAGGACAGCTTGTGTAAATGAAGTTGTCGTTTCTTCTCCGCCAAGATCAGCTGTATATTTCTTTGATCGAAGTACTGCTGTAATTGCCTCTTCAATTGCCCTTCCTTCCTTTATGAGCCCAAATGACTGCTCAAGCATCATCTTAACGGAACGCATCATCGCAATTGGATTCGCTTTATTTTTCCCTGCAATATCTGGCGCTGAGCCATGAATTGGTTCATAAAGCGATGGGCCATTCTCCGCATGACTTGCTGATGGAAGCATCCCGAGCGATCCTGCTAAAACAGACGCTTCATCGCTTAAAATATCGCCGAATAAATTCTCAGTGACAATCACATCAAACCTTGCTGGATTCCGAATGAATTCCATTGCTGCTGCATCAACCAACATATGTTCCAGCTCTATCTCTGGATACCGAAGAGAAACTTCTTCGGTAATTGTTCTCCACAATTTACTAGATTCGAGTACATTCGCTTTATCAATAGAAGTAACTTTTTGGCGCCGTTTACTTGCGAGCTGAAAAGCATAGGAGACAATGCGTTCAATCTCACGGCGATGATATGTCAATGTATCAGTTGCTACTTCCTCGGTCCTTTCTTTTGGAAACGAAAAATAAATCCCGCCTGTTAATTCACGAACAACAACAAAATCAATCTCTGTCGCCGTCTTTAATGGAGACAAATGTGCAATCTCCGCCTCTACTGTTACCGGACGAACATTCGCAAATACACCAAGCCCTTTTCGAAGAGCAAGTAATCCCTTTTCCGGCCTTTCTTTCACATTGTCCCATCTTTGTCCACCAACTGCTCCAAGTAAGACCGCATCGCTTGCTAAACATGCAGCCAATGTTCTTTGAGGTAATGGTTGCCCAAATAAATCGATTGCAGCTCCCCCAAATTCCTCTTCTTGTAAATAAAACTGATGACCATACAATCGTTCAATCATATGCAATATGTCTTTCGCACTTTCCATAATCTCTGGTCCAACACCGTCTCCAGCTAAACAAACAATGCGTTTTTCCAAATGATAAGCACCCCTTTTTATCTGATTTTTCTGAATCAAATAAGTAAAGGTGTTCTCTTACTTATTTGATTGTTACTTAACGAGCGTTAACAGTGCTTTTAATTTTCCAGCAGCATGAACGTATGCTCTAGCTGATGCTTCTAATACGTCTTGCGCAACACCAAACCCTGAAACTTGATGAGGCCCTTCTTTTAATTCCACATGAACATGAGCCAGTGCGTCCTGACCTTGCGTAATCGATTGAATACGATAATCAACTAACTTACATTCCATCTCTAAAATTCTTTGAATTGCATGATAAATGGCTTCGATACTACCTGCTCCAGTTGCAGCATCCTCATATTTATTACCTTTCCCATCTTGTAAAACAACCGTTGCACATTGAATATGATTGGACACAAAATGTACTTGCAACTGCTTAATATTGTACTGCTGTGTTAAAAGTGCAGCTTCTCCAAGCATAAGTGCCCGTAAATCTTCATCCGTAATTTCCTTTTTACGATCTGCTAATGCTTTGAAGGCTTCAAAAGCAGCATCTCGTTCTTTTTGTGTAAGCTCATACCCGAGTTCTTTCATTCTTTCCGTAAAGGCATGGCGTCCAGAATGTTTTCCAAGAACAAATAGATTCTGTGATTCACCAATTAATTCTGGTGCAATAATTTCATACGTTGTCACTTCTTTTAAAACGCCATCTTGATGAATGCCTGATTCATGGGCAAACGCATTTGCTCCCACTATTGCTTTATTTTTAGGTATCATCATCCCGGTTAAACGACTTACTAATGTACTCGTTGCTTTTATTTCTTTCAATATTATAGAAGACTGCGTTTTATAGTGATCTTTTCGAATATGCAAAGCGACAGCTACTTCTTCTAAAGCTGCATTCCCTGCTCTCTCCCCAATCCCATTTATCGTACCTTCTACCTGCAGTGCCCCGCCTTCAATTGCCGCTAACGAATTGGCTACCGCCATGCCAAGGTCATCATGACAATGACAAGAGAAAATTGCTTTTTCATAGGAAGGCACTGATTCTTGTAAATATTGAAAGAGAGAATAATATTCTTCTGGGTGTGTATATCCAACTGTATCTGGAATATTAATGACATCTGCTCCTGCACGAATAGCAACTTCAACAGCTTCAGCTAAAAAAGGTTGCGCTGTTCTCGTTGCATCTTCCGCTGAAAACTGTACAGTAGGAAACAAAGATTTTCCTAATATAACAGAACGGTGAATACTGTCTAATACGTCTTCTTTTGACATGCAGAGCTTATATTTCATATGAATATCACTCGTTGCTAAAAATACATGCAGTCTAGGAGAAACAGCTCGTTTTACCGCTTCATACGCTTTGCGAATATCGCTTTCTTTTGCCCTTGCTAAACTCATGACCGAAGCATTTTGAATGCTTTCTGCAATCCGTTTAACAGATTGAAAGTCTCCTTCAGATGCCGCGGCAAATCCCGCTTCCATCACATCGATTCCTAACTTTTCTAGCTGCCGAGCAATTTGTAATTTTTCTTGTTCATTTAAATTGACTCCAGGTGATTGTTCCCCATCACGAAGCGTCGTATCCATGAACAAAATCTGTTTCATATTATTTAACCCCCGTCTTTACTTTCGGTTTTACAAACGGCATCATCTCACGTAACTGCCGTCCAACTACTTCAATTTGATGCTCATTTTCCTTTGCGTTTATCGCATGAAAGTGCGGCCTTCCTGCTTGATGCTCTGCAATCCATCCTTTTGCGAATGTACCATCTTGAATTTCCTTTAACACGTCGCCCATTGCTTTTTTCGTATGTTCTGTTACGACACGCGGACCAGATACAAAGTCTCCCCACTGCGCTGTATCAGAAACAGAATATCTCATATTTTCAAGTCCACCTTCATACATAAGATCAACAATGAGCTTTAATTCATGTAAACATTCAAAATAGGCAAGTTCAGGCTGATAACCAGCATCTACTAATGTTTCAAATCCTGCTTTTACAAGTGCAGTCACTCCTCCACAAAGTACAGCTTGTTCTCCAAATAAATCCGTTTCTGTTTCTTCTTTAAATGTCGTTTCTAACACACCAGCTCTTGTAGCTCCAATTCCATCGGCATAGGATAATGCTTTTTCTGTTGCTGTTCCAGTTGCGTCTTGATATACAGCAAACAACGCTGGTACAGCTCCTCCTTCAGTAAAGGTGCGGCGCACTAAATGGCCTGGTCCTTTCGGTGCTACTAGGAATACATCTACATCTTCCGGCGGTGTTACTTGATTAAAATGAACATTAAAACCATGAGCAAATACAAGTGCATTTCCAGATTGTAAGTTTGACTCAATTTCCGCCTGATATACTTCTGGCTGTAATTCATCTGGTAGAAGAACCATCACTACATCAGCCATCGCTGCCGCTTCGGCTACAGAGTAAACGGAAAAACCATCCTCTTTTGCCTTTTCCCACGACTTTCCTTTCCGAAGACCAACTACTACATCAAAGTTGTTATCACGTAAGTTTTGTGCATGAGCGTGCCCTTGCGATCCATATCCTACAATTGCTACTTTCTTTCCCTTTAATACATTTACCATTACATCCTTTTCATAATAAACTTTTGCCATTTTCTTCTCCCCCTATATTGAAATAATTAATGAATTAACATTACTTGTTTCTCTTGTTTTTTCATACTTCTTGTAAAAGCTGTCACACCTGTTCTTGCAATTTCTTTCACCCCATACGGACGAAGCAATTCAATTAAAGCTTCTACCTTTTCCTGTGTCCCTGTTACTTGCACGACTATGGAATCCTTTCCAACATCTATTACAGTAGATCGGAACGGTTCAATTAAACTGTATAGTTCAGACCTTGATACACTTGTTGTCGCTACTTTAATGAGAACAAGTTCTCTTGCAATAATCGCTTCTTCCGTTATATCGGTGACTTTCAGTACATCAATTTGTTTATGGAGCTGTTTAATAAGCTGTTCAACTTGTTGCCTATTTTCCACATGGACAACAAATGTCATCCGTGAAACATCTGATGATTCCGTATGTCCTACGGAAATACTCTCAATATTAAAGTGCCTTCGTGTCATCACTCCTGTAATCCGGTTTAATACACCACTTTGATTTCGTACAGTTGCAGTCACGATTCTTTTCATTTCCTTTTCACCCCCTCCATTTGATGGACTCCTTTTCCTGGAGCAACCATCGGCATTACTTTTTCAGACTGCAACACTCGGCAATCAATTACGACAGGTTCATCTAATGTCATTGCCGCTTGTAATTCTTCTTTCGCTCGCAGTGGATCTTGAATTCTTATGCCTTTTATGCCATAAGCTTGTGCTAATGTCACAAAATCCGGCTGACAAGAAAGGAGCGAATGAGAATATCTTTGCTGATAAAACTCATCTTGCCACTGTCTTACCATTCCTAACGCCTCATTATTTAAAATTAACACTTTAACGGGTAAAGAATGTTCTTTTAAAACACTTAATTCTTGCAATGTCATTTGAAAACCAGCATCACCGACAATCGCAACCACTAATTCAGTTGGCTTAGCAATTTGTGCACCAATTGCTGCTGGAAGCCCAAATCCCATCGTTCCAAGTCCTCCTGATGTTACCCATTTATTCGGCTCTTTAAGTGGGTAATATTGAGCAGCCCACATTTGATGTTGACCAACATCCGTCGTAATAATCGCTGTCCCCTTTGTAATTTCATACAACATATCAATTGCTGCTTGCGGTTTCATTTTTTCTGCATCTTGTTTATAAAAAAACGGATATTGTTCTTTTCTCTTTTTTAAAAGCGTAAGCCACTCTTCATGATTCTCTTTTCGCTCTTTACGTTCTAATAGTGCTTCTAAAGCTCGCTTCGCACTTGCAACAATCGGGATAGCCGTTGGGACATTTTTACCAATCTCTGCAGGATCGATATCAATATGTGCAACAGTGGCCTTTTTCGCAAAATATGCTAAATTCCCTGTAAGCCGATCGTCAAATCTTGCACCAATATTGATAAGCAAATCACATTCATACATTGCCATGTTCGCTGTATAGGACCCATGCATCCCTCCCATTCCTAAAAACAATTCATCATCTGATGGGAATCCTCCTAATCCAAGAAGCGTATGAACGACTGGTAGACGGTACATGCGAGCAAATTTTGTCAATTCTTTTGAAGCCTTTGCATGTAGCACACCAGCACCAGCTAAAATAAGCGGTTTTTTAGCCGTAGCAATCGCTTGTGATAATTTGGTAATTTGTAATACGTTCGGTTCATAATTCGGCTGATACCCGGGTAAATCCATTTGCACATCACTGCATCGCTCCCCTTCCTCCATCACCATATTTTTAGGGAGATCAATCACAACTGGTCCCGGTCGCCCTGTTTTTGCAATATGAAATGCTTCTTTAATAATCCTGGGTAAATCCGAAGCTTTTCGGACTTGATAATTATGCTTTGTTACCGGCATGGTAAGTCCCATAATATCCGCTTCTTGGAATGCGTCACTTCCAATTAAAGTTGTAGCCACTTGCCCTGTAAAAACAACGAGCGGCAATGAATCAATCATTGCATCGGCGAGCCCAGTGATTACGTTTGTTGCTCCTGGTCCACTTGTTGCAATGACAACACCTGGATTCCCGGTAATTCGGGCATATCCTTCTGCTGCATGTATCGCACCTTGTTCATGTCTTGTTAAAATATGAGGAATCTTACAATCATACAATGCATCATATAGTGGTAAAACCGCACCGCCTGGATATCCAAAAATCACCTCAACCGCTTCCTTCTCTAGCGCTTCTAACAATAGCTCTGCACCAGTTACCATTTTTTCTTCTGTTTTTGAAGCCATCGATTGTATCCCTCCTTTTTTCTCAAATAAAAAAATCCTACGTCCACACTTCAGCTATGTGCTGAAGGGACGAAAGATTTCGTGGTACCACCCTTCTTTGCAAGAATATTTCTTGCCTCAGTGACTCTTTAAAAATGAGTCTAGCTAGTAACGGAGCTACCGTCTAAACCTAGGCAAATGCTTCAGCTTAGCACTCAAGGGCGATGTTCGTCGACATGAACCATCGGTTTCCAGCAACCACCGACTCTCTGTAAGGCTTCATTATCAACTACTCCTCCCCATCAACGCTTTATCGTCTCATGAGAATGATTAAACCGCTTTATTCTCCTCATACATTCCCTCTCTATCTTCTGCAACTATTGACGAAACTCTTGTAGCAAACGCTTTTTGATATGCGAATCCATTTTCCAAGAACCAATTGTTCATCCACTTAAATGCGCCTCCTATCTTCTATTGATTTTTTATTGCTTCCTAGTTTACTCTCCTTTTTAAATAAATCAAGGTTATTTTTTAGAAAATTTACAATATTAAAACAAATGAACTTCTTAAAACATATTGATTTATCAACATTGTTAACGTTTACAAAAGAGCTAAAAATTTTTTTCGTCATTTTTTATCCAAAAAATATTTTTTCACAAGAAGGATTTTTGGCAAATGCTGCGAATCTATTGTATTCAATAAACGGACATTGATTTTATATATTTGGCATTTATGTATAATTTTTGAGGAGAAAGGAGGAAATCAAGCAAAAAATCTCGATGCGAAAATAACCATCATATTTTTTATGTCGTTGTCATAATCCTATGTTTAAAAAATAATTTATCAAGCGAAGGAGGAAATCAAGATGGCTTATGTACAAATTAAAGGAACAAGAGAAGAGGTCGTAAAGATGCTACAATTATTTGATTTAATGGATACAAAAGGATTTTGTAAATTCAATGATTATGTGGAAGTAGAGCCGAATGAAACGAAACATAATCACTTTACCGCTTCCATCGATTTCCAAACCAATAACAATTCTATTCAAGAGCACTTAAATGATCAATTTGTAAGTCAAATGTTAACTGGTGTATATAACGACTAATCTAGCGATATATTTCCTTGTATGTATCCCACTATTGTAGTGACAACCGATCAGTGAAAGCTTTTCATTAGCGAAGGAAAAAGCTCTATTGATAAAACTTTCACTTTATAACTTCCTACCATCTTTTTCTCAAATATATAAATATCTGGCGAGAATTTGAGCATATTAGTAAATGGTAGGAGGTGATAGATATGGCAAAAATCGGTGTTGAAAGTTCGTTAACAGATGTTCAACAAGCGTTGCAACAAAAAGGACATGAAGTCATTTCTCTACAATCTGAAAGTGATGCAAAGGAATGCGATTGTTGTGTCATTACTGGCCAAGATTCGAATGTAATGGGAATTAGCGATGTATCGACAAAAGGATCTGTCATTAAGGCAAGCGGTTTAACGACAGATGAAATTTGTCAACAAGTTGAAAGTAGAGTATAAAAGATATCATATCTACTATATGTATCCGAATGAAAAAGAGAAGTCTCCTTACATACAGGAGACTTCTCTTTTTTATATTCACCTAACGGGAAAGTAACATATACTGGATGAAAGCCCTACCTCTCTCTCATCAATACGGTTCCTCTGACCGCTCCTTGATACACTAGCATGCGTATCACCTATACATACAAAGTTTAGGGTCTGTTCACAAAAGTTGTTGGTAAAATTACCCGATCTTTCACAAACTTTTCATTTTGTATGGATAAGTAATAGTTAAGCTATACTAGCTGTAACCGAGACACGAATTAAAATTTTAACATATAACAACAAATTCGTCAACATTTTTACAGAAACAAAAAACAGGCAGTGTCATCTACCTGTTTTAAAATGGCGCTTTTTCTTTTACAACGTAAATAACAAATCCGCTTACTAGCATGCATAAGCCAACAGCAAAATTCTTAATATTAATCATAACTACCTCTCCCTTATTTCATATATCATATATATTTACATTTCAATTATATTTGTCATTTCAAACACACTTTTCCTAATATATCATAATTCCTAAAAAATGCAAAGTACTGTCTAGCGTCCATTTACAAGCTTATCCACAGTGCTCGGAACTGTATTCAGCGCCTTCTCAATTAAATGTGTCCCACTCTGTAAATGCAATACTTGCACACCACTCGATCCTACTACTAAAAAAGCAACAGGATTGATGGAGACTCCAGCTCCACTTCCTCCTCCAAACGGATATTCTTGTTTCATTTCTTTTTGTGATCCCTGTCCTGCATGCGTATGTTGTTGTTCGCGGCGAGATACTTCTCCTTTAAAATCGCTTCCACCTGCTCCAAAACCAAAAGCAACTTTCGAAACCGTTAACACTACATGTCCATCTGCTGTCGAAACAGGACTCCCTACAATCGTATTTACATCTACCATTTCTTTTAAATTTGTCATTGCTGTTTTCATTAAATTTTCAATTGGATGTTCCATCATTTCAACCAACCTTTCCTTATCATTCTTTTTTATACTCTCCAAAATAAAGAAACTCATACCAGGTTTTACAATCGAATCCAATTGCTATCCATACCTCTTTTCCCTCTCATCAAAATGAAATTTCACGCAGCATAACAACTCTACCTACAAATTTTAAAAAGTGACAAATAGCAGGATAAAAAAGAAAAATCTATACATACTACTAAAGAACCTTGCTAGGAAAGGAGCTATTATCTTGGCTGATAAATTTGATGATCATCATAGAATTGAAAATGATTATAAAGAAGAATATGCGGCAGAGGTTGCCCCTAAGCGTGTCACTTATGATCGAGACGATAGAGATGATGTAAAATCAAAAACAGCAGGATCAACGGCAGGTTTCATCGCTCTTGCTCTTGCAGTCTTATCACTTTTCACATTCCCAACACTATTTGGGCTTGTCTCCATTTTACTCGGTATTTATGCTTATAATCGTGGTGCTACTGTTACCGGTGGTATCGCTGCTATTGTTGGCGGTATTGCTGTACTTGTTTCTTTATTATTCCGCGCTGCAATTATCGGCTTATTGTTTTCACTCTTTTAACTAAAAAAGGTATCTCGCCAAGCGAGATACCTTATCCTGTGAAAACATCTTCTGATGGATAGCGAATTTTTTGTTTTGCAGGTCGTGCTAAAGAAAATACTAAGGTTAACGGTCCGATTAATCCACAAAACATAACGAACATGATGATACATTTTCCAACTGCAGATAATTTCGCAGTAATCCCCATTGTTAAGCCAACTGTTCCAAATGCTGAAATCGTTTCAAATAATAATTGAATGAAACTAAATTTTTCTGTAAGCATTAATAAAAATACTGCCACAAAAATGAGAATTTGACTAGCAACCACAATCGCTAAAGCTCTCGTTACTGTCGCCATTTTAATCGTACGTTGAAATAACACAATGTCTTCCTTTTTTCTAAAAAAGGAAATAACAGATGTAATTAAAATAACAAATGTTGTTAATTTAATCCCTCCACCTGTCGAAACACTACCTGCACCTATAAACATTAAAATCATCGTAAATAATATGGATGACTCTTCCATCCCGCCATAATCAACTGTATTAAATCCTGCGGTACGAGGTGTAATTCCTTGGAAGAAGGACGCCCATAATTTTTCATTTACAGATAATGGGCCTAATGTTTTCACATTATTATACTCTAATATAAAAATCGCAATCATACCAATTACATTCAGAGCAATCGTTCCTACAATCATAATTTTCGAATGAAGTGATAGTTTCTGAAAACTACGGCTATACCACATATCAATTAATACTGTAAATCCTAAACCACCTATAACAATTAAAGAGCAAATACCGATATTAATAATCGGATCTCCTACATATCTCATTAAATTATCTGGCCATAGTGCAAATCCTGCATTATTATAAGCTGCAATCACATGAAAAATACTGTAATACATTCCTTTACTAAACCCGAATTCCGGGATAAATCGAATAGATAGAAAAATAATTCCAATTCCTTCTATACAAATAGAAAAAATAAAAACGCGTTTCACTAATTTCACAAGACCACCAATATTTGTCTGATTAAAAGCTTCTCCAATGAGTAAACGATGACGTAAACCAATTTTTTTACCGAGTACCCATACAATTAAAATCGCAATTGTCATTAATCCAAGACCACCCGTTTGAATTAAAAACATGATGACAATTTGACCAAACATAGTAAAAGTACTTGCGGTATCTACAACTCCTAAACCAGTTACAGTCGCTGCAGAAGTTGCTGTAAAAAAAGCATCAACCCAACTAATCGATTCCTTTGTCGCAAATGGTAACTTTAATAATATACCTCCGACGACAATTAAACAAAAAAAGCCTGTTGCTAAAATTTGTGGTGGACTTAATCTGATAGAACGATTATAAACCCCTTGCTTTTTTTCTGCTTTCATATCACAAACTCCTCAATAAAATGCTTCTATCTTTCATGCTATAAGGTAGAATTTCATTATGAAAACAAATTCTTATACTCTTATAATATAGTTGAGCATAATCCTTTTTTTTATAGATTTCAACTCTTATTTTCACAAGCGCTAACGAATGGATTCTGTTTATTTTTTAAAATCCCCATACCTTTCACTTCAAGTTCACATTGAAGTCACATCTCTCTTTTATATTATAACTATCAAAGCTGTTTGAGACATTCCCCAATGTCTCAAACAGCTTTCTATCCCTAATTAAAATTGACATAAATTGTCCCCTTCCATGACCACCTTATTTTGACAGGGTGGTCTTTTTTTCTTTCTCATAAAGTGAAGGATGTTACGAATAACTCTCCTCCTGCCTATTTGCTTTACTTCTCGCTAATGATCCATTTTCACTTACATCACTGAAAGACAAACAAAATATTCATTTTTCAATCGGAAAGTTTTCAGAAAATATTGTCAAATAATATCATTTTTCGGTACAATTAAATTAGAACATATTTTCAAAAATAAGGAGGGATTTTATTGAAACAAACAAAAGCTATCTTAATCGCTCTATTTTTCGGTCTTATCATCGGTCTCGCTCTAAATTTATATGCTCCATCCATTTTTACACCTTTAAATCAATATGTCTTTCATCCAATCGGACAACTTTTCATCCGGCTTATTAAAATGCTTGTCGTTCCAGTTGTATTTATTTCGATTGCTCTTGGTGCCGCAGGTCTTGGCGATCCGAAACAACTTGGTAGAATCGGAATCAAAGCCATTTCTTTCTTTTTAACAACAACAGCCATTGCTATTTCACTTGCTGTTACACTCGCACTCTTTATTCAACCAGGACAAGGCGGTACATTTAAAACAGAAGGGCTTTCTTATAAAGGTGACAAAGCGGAAACATCTATTGTTGATACACTCCTCAATATCGTCCCAGATAACCCAGCGAAAGCAATGAGTGATGGAAATATGCTTCAAATTATTGCTTTTGCAGTATTAATCGGACTCGGACTTGCAATTCTTGGAAAACGAGTTCAAGGAATCCACTCATTACTTGAACAGGGTAACGAATTAATGATGTATCTTGTAAACCTCATTATGAAACTCGCTCCAATTGGAACATTTGGCTTGCTCGCTTCCTCTGTTGGACAGATGGGGCTTGCAGGCGTCGCTGCAATGTTCAAGTATATGATTGTTGTTATGCTAGCACTTGTCATACATGGCATTTTTATATATGGCGGGTTATTAAAAATATTTTCAAAAGAAAGTATCGTTCGCTTCATCAAACATTTTGCACCTGTAATGGCAATTGGATTTAGTACCTCTAGTTCTAATGCTTCTCTTCCATTTGCTATGAAAACAGCCCAAGAAAAGCTTGGCGTTTCGAAACCTGTTAGTTCATTCGTTCAACCACTCGGAGCCACAATCAATATGGATGGGACCGCTATTATGCAAGGGGTAGCCACCGTATTTATTGCACAAGTATATGGTGTTGAACTTACAATTGCTCAATTAGCTATGGTCGTATTAACTGCTGTGCTAGCTAGTATCGGAACAGCCGGCGTTCCTGGTGTCGGTCTTGTTATGTTAACGATGGTTTTAAATCAAGTTAATCTTCCGGTAGAAGGCATCGCCTTAATTATTGGGGTGGATCGTATTCTTGATATGTCTAGAACAGCTGTTAATATTTCAGGTGATGCAATCTGTGCCATGATTGTTTCAAAATCTGAAGAGAAATATATTGAAAATGACTCTGCTGCATCCTAATGAAAAAGGAGTGAATCGACTCACTCCTTTTTTGATTTACTTCCTTTTTTAGAACGGTATTCTTTTCCTTTATTATCATTTCCAACTTCAAACTCTGCACCAAATTCCTGTTGAAACTGTCCTAATTTGGGTGAACCTTGATTTTTACTACCGTGACTACCATTACGATTCGTCATTTTTCTCTCTCCTTTCTTCCATCATATTTAGTATGGCTTTTCGTAACCAATCATACTCATTTTCCACCTATAGCAGCTACGCATTTTTTCATTATTTATAGCACTTTTTTAATAAAAAATCCTTCTCAAAGCTGAGAAGGATTTGTTCTTATATAAGTTTTTTCGAAATAGCTATCATACATTCCATTTCTTCTTCAGATAAAGCTGAGAATCTTTCTTTTAAATATTGTCTTTTCGCCGATTCCATTTTAGCAACTAATTCTTTTCCTTGCTCTGTAATTTCTAAATATACAACACGCCGATCTGATGTAGAACGTGAACGTGTTACAAAACCTTTATGAATTAACTTCTCTGTTACAGCTGTAATATGACTATTCGAAACATTCAATTCATTCGCCACTCGTGAAACCATCTCTTTGTTAGCACGATTTAATATACGAAGCACAACAAACTCATTCCACGGTATGTAACCACCAAAGATCTTGCCAATATCATTACGCAACGAACGAAACATAGCAAAGACATTTGTAGATAGGTCTTCCATTAATTGTTCACGATTGTAAGACACCATTTACATCCCCTTTTATTTCATATAGTTAAATAAAAATATTATTAATAATTTTACCTTAAATCTTACCTTTTGTCATCTTATTGTCTTATAAAAATTCAGTTCTATCCATTCCATTTTAGGAAGTAATGATACAAGCTTTTCAAAGCGAAAATTGGTACAATAAAAGCATCTTAAACAAAAGAGGTGTGAATCATGAGTTTACAACAATGGGCTGATAAAGGTATGTCCTTTGATACATATGTCAACGAAATGAAAGTAAATCAAGATAAGTTATTACACATTTATAATAACTTTTTAATTCCAAACGAATTACTTCCTGTTTTAGAAGAACGTCAAAATGATAAATGGCGCGTTATCGTTTTAACGGCTGATTGGTGTGGGGATGCCCTTCTTTGTGTACCTGTTATGAAACGCATTTGTGAAGTGGCAAATATTGATATGCGCTTATTAATTCGTGATGAAAATTTAGAATTAATGGATCAATATTTAACAAACGGCACAGCGCGATCCATTCCAATTTTCATTTTCGTTGATCAAGAAGGAAATGAAAAAGCCGTATGGGGACCACGTGCTCCAAAAATACAAGAATTAATCACTTCCATGCGAGAAACATTGCCAGAAAAAGAAGATCCATCATTTGAAGAAAAACAAAAAGAAATGTATGCAAAATTCCGCGAAACATTAGCTAATGATACGTCCCTTTGGGAACATGTGATGGAGACTATGATTGAAACAATCGCGAAATAAAACAACTGCCATTCCGGCAGTTGTTTTACATAAGAAAGAAATAGAATACCGCTGCTAAAATAAAGCGATAATAAGCAAACGGTGTTAATTTTACACGTGCTAATAATTTTAAAAACGAAACAATTGCAAGCATCGCAACAATGAATGCTGTAATAAATCCACTCGCAAATAGCGGTAAATCCGCTACACTTAATACATCCCAGCTTTTTATTAAGTCTAGTCCGCTAGCAGCTACCATCATCGGTACTGCTAAAATAAATGTATATTCAGCTGCCGCTGTATGTGACACACGAGCGATCAATCCACCACTTATTGTTGATCCAGATCGTGAGAATCCTGGCCAAAGCGCTAAACATTGGAACATCCCAATAGCAAATGCTTGTTTGTATGTAATCTCATCCAATGTTCTTGCTGTACTTGGCTTCGAAAACTTCTCAGCCACAATCATTAAAATACCACCTGCAATTAAACTAATGACAACCGGACCTGGTCCGAATAAAACTTCCTTAATGGTACTATGAAACAATACGCCAAGCACCCCAGCGGGAATCATTCCGATAATAATATGTAATAAATTTAATGATGGTCCTTCTGTCACTTTTCCAATTCCCACTAACGACCATAATCGCTTCCAAAATATAACGACAACGGCTAAAATCGATCCCAACTGGATAACAACTTCAAAAACCTTTGCTCTCTCGTCGTCAAATCCAAGTAAATGACCTGTTAAAATCATATGACCCGTTGATGATACTGGTAAAAACTCTGTCAATCCTTCAACAGCACCCATGATTAATCCAATTAACCAATCAGCCACAACTTGTGCCTCCTTACTCTCAAATCTATAAATTTCCACACCTTATCATAATACCCTATACGTTTTCAAAGTGCATCTATTTTTATTTTTTCTTCGCTACCATGCACATATTTCTTTTCTATCCTTAAATTAAATTGTATGATAATAAGAGTTTATTTTATATGACAAGGAGGATTTTATGAACGAAGCGCTCTCATTCTCACAAAAAATAAAGCAATTTTTATTACTATTCCTTCCGATTTTCGTCACGCAAATGTCACTATTTGCAATGAGTTTTTTTGATACGACAATGTCAGGACATGCAAGTCCGACTGATTTAGCAGGTGTGGCAATTGGGACTAGCATTTGGATTCCCGTTAGTACTGGATTAACTGGCATTTTAATGGCTACTACCCCAATTGTTGCTCAACTCGTAGGATCGAATAAAAAAGAAGATGTTCCTCATATTATTATACAAGCCGTATATTTAGCAATTTTTGTTAGTATCCTTGTTATTATAATTGGTTTTTTCGCTGTTTCTCCCATTTTAAGCGGCATGCAATTAGAAGAATCTGTAGAACGTATTGCAGCTCAATTTCTAAGCATAATTGCAATCGGAATTATTCCTTTATTTGTTTATACTGTATTACGAGGGTTCATTGATGCACTGGGAAAAACACGAACGACGATGATTATTACATTGCTTTCTTTACCAATTAATGTTGTTTTAAATTACGTGCTTATTTTTGGACATTTCGGTTTTCCAAAATTCGGTGGTGTCGGAGCAGCTATCGCTTCCACTGCAACATATTGGTGCATTTTATTGATTACGATTATGATCATTTGTACGAAGGAACCGTTCGCATCTTTCGGTATCTTTAAACAGCTATACCGCGTTTCTTTTTCAAGTTGGAAAGAATTCCTAAAACTCGGAGTTCCAATTGGCTTTGCAATCTTTTTCGAAACAAGTATTTTCGCTGCTGTAACACTTTTAATGAGTAACTTTAGTACCACAACGATAGCTGCACATCAAGCAGCTATGAATTTTGCTTCATTATTATATATGACGCCATTGAGTCTATCTATGGCTATGACAATTGCCGTTGGATTTGAAGTTGGAGCAAAACGATATAGGAACGCCAAACAATACGGATGGATTGGAATAGGTTTCGCACTTGCCTTTGCTCTTTTCTATTCCATCCTTCTTTATTTCTTTGATGATGCGATTGCTTCTATTTATACAACAGATTTAGCTGTTCATCATTTGGCAAAAGAATTTCTTATATTCGCGATTTTATTCCAATTTTCTGACGCAATTGCAACACCAGTGCAAGGAGCGCTGCGCGGTTATAAAGATGTAAATGTTGCACTCATTATGACTTTAATCGCCTACTGGGTGATTGGACTTCCACTTGGTTACTTCTTCGCAACATATACAGATTGGGCCGCAAAAGGGTATTGGATTGGTCTTATTCTTGGACTTGCATTCGGTGCTAGCTTCCTGCTTGTACGCCTTTTCCAAGTACAACGCAAATATATTACAGAGAAAAATCGCTAAATATAGCGATTTTTCTTCAAGTTATTGAAAGGATTCATAAATTTACTTCAGTACAAGAAATTAACGTTTTATACTGTTTTATTAGTAAGAACGTTGACAACATCCGCTCTTTTCCCCATCTTATGAATCATGAAACCATGAATTTTAATATCAGACGGTATGAGCGGATGATGACGAATAATATCAATACTCTTTTCGATATTTTCACTAACATTTCCTTTTCCATTTAGCCAATCGTCAAAGGTACCACCTGAAAATTCAGGCATGCAATGTTGAAAAAGATAGTCCAGTTGCATGTTATCTTTTATAGAATCAAGCTGGCTTTGTATATTAACTGGGGCAGTCTCTTTATCTTTTATTCCTACAACAAAAATTTCTTCAACATTTTCTTGATAAATAGCAATGATAATAGATCTCATTATATCTCCATAAGGATGTACAATTATGGAACCATAGCTTTGTATTGTTAACATATTTTCTGGTTGAACATTTATTACTTGTTGTATCATACGCTCTATTCCGTCTGCAATGTCCGTTAACAATAAAACTTTTTTATTCTCTAACTGCATGTGTTGCACCCCTTCTTCATTATAATCATTCTATTTATGAAACTTTTAATTTAGCAGTTACCAGTTTTTCCATCCCACTTCTGGATCAACACTAGCAAGTCTAACCCATCCATTTTGAACTTTTTCTCGAAATATAAAATCATTATTTAACAAACGTTCTATATATTGGCTAGGTGCTTGGATGACAATTAATAAACGAAGCGGAGAATGATATGCCTCATCATCTGATTGCATGACGGATTGCCATGGTACCCCTGATAACAAGTCGCTCGCATTCCCCTGCATAACGCCGAGACCCGCTGTTACGGTTTGTGTTGCCTTGTTTCCACTACCATAATAATGAGGAGCTACAGTTGAAGCATAATATTGTAGATTTATCCATTGAGCCACAGTTCCTGGTCCTGCAATAATGCTGGCTAAAATATCCCCACTTTCATCTTGTTTCCAATCATAATTATGAAGGAAAGCTCTTCCCTCCAAGTCACAATCCTGAGTTAATTCACGTTGTCCGATAATAAAAGATGCATTACGAGCTAATCCCCATTCCGGGCGTATCTCACTCCAATCTTCTGCAAATCTGTGTGCCTCTGCCCTCGGATTTTTCATTTTCGTTTTGAAATTAGGTAATTGAGCTAAACGCTCCCTATTTGCATTGTGACTGACTTTCGGCATAATCGCTTCGATATGATTCAATGCTTCTCGTGCAGATTCCGAAAGTTCAGGAATATAAATCCATTCTAATTCATCCACAGTTGTTTTATGCTCAGCAGCTGCGAAAACCGTATCCTCAGGGATTTTAATTCCTTCCGCAGAAAGTCCTTCTCTTACTTCTGGCAGATTGCATAAAGTAGCGAAAATTCTTGCATTGAATCCTCCTGCCGCTCCACCACAAGCACCACACTCAAGAGCTGCAGCATAAGGATTATTTGTACTTTGACTACTATGCCCACATATTACGACTAAAGGAGCGAAATTCTCTGTTAGCCCCATCATTTTTAATGTTTGACGTACATAGTTCACTTTTTCTTCTTTAGAAAAACCAATAGGTATTTCCGACTCTGTGTCATGAGCATAATCAAGCGAAAATCTTGTATCAGGTTTTCGTAACCAAGTTTTACGAAGGTTACGAATGAAACTACCTAATCTTCTTGGTACAAAGCTCCGTGCTATCATTTGTAGACCAAGAAAAGGTCCACTTAACTCAGGTAAAAGCAAGCTCGTAAGCACATTCTGTTTCATCATTTTAAAGGTATAGCTTAATGAGTGGTCTACCTTCTTACGTTGTTGGTAAGACTTAAGTTCATCTTCACTCGCAAGCTCTTTTATTCGATGTTTTGGTTTTTGCATAACCGGTAAAGAAGGATGGCTATGATGACTACCTAATTCACTCGTTGCAATCGGTAATCCAAAGAAACCTGCAATTCCAATCGTCTCGAACGGACCTGCTTTTTCAAGTTGTCGACGAAAAGGTTCTGAACGTACATCAATGCAGAATGCCATTTGAGCTAATACAAATTTTTTCTTGTTATTTACACATTGTTTAGAAAGAATCTCTTGACTTAATCGTTCTGCATGTGTTTGTTCCCAAGCTTCCCACCAAAGCTTTCTACGAAGTTTCTCATCAAAATGATGAGCAATTGATAATAATTCATTTTGTTCAGTTGCAGACATTTGAGACCATTCCTCAATTGAAAGATCCCCCCAATGGATCCAAGAAGCTAAAAGAGGAACAATCGAAACTTTTTTCTTGAGCCGATGATTTACTAAAGATAAATAAGGATTTACAATAGCCCACTCCATTGAAATTCGAACTGCTAAATATTCTGTTAGGAGTGCATGTTCCCGAATCGATTGTTTTGAGCGCCAAAGTATGATTCCTGCCCATCCAGGTAAGGAAAGCAAATGGCCTTCAAGATACGTCTGTATTTTTGACTTAGGTATTTTTAATTCGGACAAAGCTCTTACTAAAGCTGCATTTGCATCTTGTGGCCAATCTTTTAAAGCTTTACGCTGCTGTTTACTGAGTGCTGGATCATATTTAATAAGGTGGTGCCATGCATGATAGAAACCTTTCTCACGATTTGGCATTGCCCAACTTGACTGAAAGTTATCCAGATATAATTTACACCATTTGATAACATGATAATCAAGGATATTCGCTAACCTTTCGCTATCTTGATTCTCTATAAGCGAACTTATTGGTTGCATTGAGAAATCTTCGGTACTTTCTGTATTTACATTATTTATTTCCGCTGCTAATGTATTTAACTCTTTTGATAATAAGAGGTGAGAAGGTAACTTATCTAACTTTAAAGCTGCCTGGCAATAACGTTCTACTTTCTCTCTTGGTATATGAAAGGATTGTGAGTCAAGCCAACGATGCAATCCCGCATATAAAAAAGATTCATCGATCTCTCCTCTTCTCTTTGCCGAATGAATCATAGAAGCGCTAGGGTATATATCCACATCACGAATTTCTTTTAGCCAATCTGCAACTTGTTCAAAGGATTGCTTTTCAAGCCCCACCCAAGGATGACGCGCTGCAAACGTAGAGATAGGCCACAGTGGTGCTATAACTCGGCTAGCAGATTGAACGAAATCATTTATATCCTTTTCCTGAATATTCATATTTACGTCTTTCTTTTTAAAACTTTCTTTCGTTACTACAGATGATACGCTCATCACTGATTACCTCCCTGTGATACATAGTGTTTCAAGTAGTTAGGGTGACTTTCTACTGACTTTTGATTTGCCTCGCCTACTCGAACTAACCAAAGGTATAATATAGCGAATATAGTAAAGGATCGATTGCGAGCAACCAAAGCAACAATAGCGCTACCAAATAGTAAGAGACAGATAACAAAGGTAATAGCTAGAACTGGAGGTTGAACATTTTGATACACATCTGTATGCAACCACTCATAAAAAAGGGTATGAACGGTAAAGTAAATGAGCGAAAATCCAATCAAAAAAGATAAGCCAGCAATTCGACCAATTTTTCCCTCTCCGAAAACAACAAGCTGTTTCCATGAAAAGTATAATGACCATCCTAAGATTAGCGCACTCACCAATTGATATCCCTCTTTAGGAGTCATAAGCCAGAAACCAATTGCTATAAGTAAGCCTAAAATACGTCCAATCATAATCCATAAATACGATGCCTTTTCATGAGAGTGTTTCACAACCTCAAAATGGCGTACGGAAGAACCAGCTTGTAAAAACAATGTAGCTTTGAACAGACCATGTAAAATTAAATGAATAATGGCAGCTAAATAAGCACCCAATGCGCATTGAATGAGCATAAATCCCATTTGTGCAATCGTTGAACCCACTAGCTGACGTTTGTAGTCAACTTGGACTAGACTAATTCCAGTTCCTATTAATACAGAGATACTAGAGAAAATAAGTAAAATAATTTGTGCTATATCATCATGAAAAAGAGGTGAAAATCTAGTTAGCATGATACCGCCAGCATTTACTAAACCTGCATGCATAATAGCGGAAACAGGAGTTGGAGCAATAGCAGATTCAATGAGCCATCGTTGGAAAGGCCATTGGGCTGCCGGAATCATCACAGCTAATAGGATTAATAGGTTAATCCCCGCTTTCTCCCATTTTCCATATTGAGCTAAACTTTCATCCCCTAAAACGGATGTTAACTGCCACTGGCCAGTTACTTGAGAAAGCCAAATGACAGCTAATAATAGAGCCACCCAACTTATTGTAAATAAACGACCAGAAATTTTCGTTGCTTCACTTACCACTTTCCAACTGCTATTTAATCTTATGAGTAGGAGCAATCCGACAAGAGTTACTCCCCAACAAATGACCATTAAACGAAGATCATTACTTAACCATGCAATGGAAGAGGCGCCTGTAGTGAATGTGAAAAGTATAAAATATTTTCGATATGAGCGATCTCCCATTAAGTAACGTAAAGAAAAACGCTGAATGATAAAACCAATTGTAAGAACAAAGAAAGCCATTAACCAAGCTAAAGAATCTAGATGCCAAGGACCAATAACTCCATCTACATTTGTATGAATAAGTGCAAGTAAGGAAACGAATGATGGTAAAGCAGCGATGCCAATATGAATACGAACAAAATGTAAGGGTATCCTTGAATTTAAAAACAATAATCCACTTAGCAAAGAAGCACTAAGCGTAATGAACAATAATGTTAATAGTGTTGATGAATTTAGCGAAATTAACATTTAACTTACTCCCTTCCCAACGACGAACTTATACAAACTTCTGTTTCATCAAGGTAATTTTTCAGAATTTCAAATCTTCATTTCCTTCTTTTAGCGAATAGATGTTTTTTATCAATAAAAAAACCGACAACTTCCATAATTCAATGATGATATAAAATCATTGAATTATGGACATTGTCGGTTTCACTTCAACTAACTTCAGCGAAGTTTTTTGAAGAGCTCCCATTTTATAAAGGATCATAATTTATTTGTTTATTACTTCTATCTAAAGAAAAAATAATATACCTCTAACCTTCTAGATTATGCGATATACAAATTTATGTTACACCCAGTTTTTATATTCAGAAACTTTTTCATTTAGTCAATATGAATGATTAAAAAAATGCTAAAGCTCTAAATATAAACATCTGTAAGTTTTTAAAACAACTATAAGATAAACCATATTTAAAAATTTGTCAATTCCTTCATAAGATTTCTGAAAATTATTTTCATCAAAATTCACCAGAACACTCCTGAGTTGAAGTATATCTCTTTCAAAAAATCCCTATTTCTAAATCATTGTACGTTTCTTTACTGTTATCAACTATTTTTTCGAGTTTATCCCCGTTACTGCTTGTTATGCTTCTAACTTGTTGTTTACATTAAATTTTTTTCTCAAGATTATGAAATAACTTAAAAATCATTATCCGTTCACCCGTACGGGAACTTATATCAGTATGAAAGCTTTTTACTTTTTCTCCAGTTAAGTCTAGTATAATCTCCTTAAGATCATCTATTCCCGATTCCACTAGTTCCGAACGTGTTTTCTTTATCGTTAACATACCATCTTTCGTTTCACAAACAGCATATTCAGCTGGTGTTAAAATACCTTGTAAATTCACAATAATCATATCCCGTAATATATCTGTCTTAACAGATATAGACCCACGCCCAAGATAATCTTTTTCCCACTGCGTAATTGCTTTACTTATCTCTGATTCGATAGAACCTTTCGACTTTTTCATCATACTATGTATCCTCCTTCAACAAAATAAAATTACAATAATAATATAATAATCTGGATTCCTTCTATTTTCAATTACTACGGCGAA
This sequence comes from Bacillus cytotoxicus NVH 391-98, assembly GCF_000017425.1. Lineage (GTDB taxonomy): Bacteria > Bacillota > Bacilli > Bacillales > Bacillaceae_G > Bacillus_A > Bacillus_A cytotoxicus. Next base: position 1,216,176 of record NC_009674.1, on the reverse strand, counting down.
ATGATAGAACTTCTAGTTAGATAGTATTCAATAAAAAATTAGAAGCAACTATAACCAAAAAGGATACAGCCTATAAAAAGAAACATAATGCTCCAAACAAAGAAATACGTGTCAGTACAGTAGGCCTGCATGCGAAATCGAAAATGCTAAAAAAGAGGCAAATGAAGGGGTATTTCATATATCGATATCACTTTTTATTATGTTCCCCATACTCTGAGAAAAACTGCTAATTATAGAGTTTTTCTTTCATGTATAGTTCTTCTTCACAACGTGTAACATAAATAAAAAAGGAAGGTGAAAGCATATGGACGAACAAAACAAAAAGAAAACATTCGATGAAGAATTCGCCCCTGAAATTTCACCTGGATATCGCCAAGATGTTCATAAGCCTCCTAAATATAAAAATACATCTTTTTTAGTTGGTATTACCATCTTCGCTGCTATATTGCTTCTACTCATCATTTTCGTTTATTTTTAATGAAAGGCGGACCATTTTATGAAACAGCAAAATGCTCATCCCTCCAAAAGAGTCGTTCCAACAAAAAAGGAATACGCTGGAAATTCTATTCATGAACAGAAACAAATGGAGCGAGGAAATCTTCACATCGCACAAAAAGAAATCGGACAGCAAAATGAAAACCTGTAAAAGAAGATAAAAAGTGATACCAATGTGTAGACGGTATCACTTTTTTAAACATGAATATACGATTCATATTACCATTCCTATGTTGATAATAAAGAAATTTCTGATATTATATAGTGAGAACTCTCACTATAACAGAAACGGGGAATAATGTATGAATTCTTTTCAACGATATATACAACAAGCCTTCCGCATTTACATATAGATTCTTTTCAACAAAATGAAAGCGGCTGGGATCATATAGCGATTATTATAAATAACGCTTTGCTTTTTCGCTTTCCTAGGGAAGCCACGATTGCAAAGAGAATTCCGCTAGAAAAAGAACTTTGTTCCCTCTTAGCTAAGTCTTTACATGATATTGAAATTCCTAATTATCACCTGTTCTATACAAATGAATCAGACACTATTCCAACTTGTAGTTACTATACGCTCATTTACGGAGAGCCCTTAACAGCTCAAATGATTGCTAACTTAACCATACAAGAGCGCGAACAAGTAATTACACAAATTGCTCAATTTCTTGCGACTTTACATACTATTTCACTAGAACATGCTACACAATTAGGATTTAAAATAGAAAAAACAATCACCTACTGGAAACAACTACAAATGAAATTAAATCGTTACCTTTCCCATACATTCATAAAATGCGAAAAAGAGGCCTTTGACAAATTGTTTCATCAATTTTTCACACTTTTCCATCGATACGACTTACAGTATACAATGATTCATGCCGATTTTACTCATCATCATATTTTATTCGATGAGAAGCGTAAAAAGGTTTCTGGAATTATTGATTTTGGCGATACACAAATTAGAGATCCTGCCTTTGATTTTGCTGGTTTATATCATGATTTTGGGAATGTATTTACCGAAGATGTTTATAAAAAATACTGTACCCTTATCCTTCATCATGATTCGTCCTTCATGCAACGCATTATTTCTTTTTATCAGCATAGTCCTTTACTTCATCAGCTCCTTTACAATTTGGAACGAAAAGATGAACACGCAATACATAATGGGTTGAAAAAATTACGAACCATGCTGCAGGGATTGAATTAGATTCTTTCCCTATATTCTTTTTCCTCATACGCCATTAACTTTTTATCTATTTCAACCATCACTTTGTGCATTTGAAATGCTTGTAAAATTTGCAGTCGAATCCAAAACGGCGCATTTTGTTCTTTTAACCATTGAAATACTTTTTTTTCATTTTCCACTAGTATCCCTCCTGTTATCAGGCAAAACTTTTATCAATTACAGTTCCTCCATTTTTTATTACTTATTCCCTTCCACTGCTAACTATATACTTATGTCTTTTTTTGTTGCTCACTTGATTCCTTTCCATTTATAGCGTAAAGGATGAAAAGCGTTTCATGTCAATCCTTACTATATATATTACTTTTTTATGTGAAAAATTTACCTCTAAGAAAAATAGTAAGGGCAGGAATAAAACTCTCCTGCCCTTACTATCTATGATTTTCCTTATTTAATACCAGGAAACAAAAACTGTAGTATATTCGGTGTATCTATAAAACGATAAACTGTGAAAAAGAAAAAACTACTATATAAAATCATAATGAATATTTTTTTCATGATAACTCAGCCACCTTATCCTTCTGCTTTTGGTAAATTCTCAAGATATTGATCTGATAAATATAGTAACTTTCTTGTCTGTTCGAATTGATTTTTTATCTCTGGAGTTAACGGAACTTGTTCTCCTTCTAAGCTCATTGCTTGTCCAGTTTCAAATTTTTCTTTTGGAATATAACTGTACTCCTGAGCAATAAATGTTCCATCTGGAAAAAAGAATCTCTGCGGAATCATATTTTTTCTATAATTCAGCAAATCTTGCCCAAATATAACTTGATCTCCTGTATCGATACCTAATAGATTTGTAATGGTAGGTAAAATATCTACCTCACTCCCTATTGTCTCAATTTGCTTTCCTTCTTCTAACCCAGGATAATGTATAATGAATGGAATGCGATATGGATCAATTTGCCCATTTTTCAGTTGAGATTTTGGCAAATATTTTTTTTCATGATTTGGTAGAGCATTTGTATCAATAATATGATGATCTCCATATAAGACAAATAAAGATTTATCCCATAATCCTTCACGTTTTAATTCCTCTATTAAGAAGCCCACTTCTTTATCTGCATAATGAACAGCCTGAATATAATCACCAAATTGTGTCCCTTCTAATTCTTTTGGTAATACTAGCGGTTTATGATTGCTTGGTATCTTGAACGGATGGTGACTACTTAATGCAATAATATGTGCATAGAATTTTTTATTCTGTTTATCTAATTCTTTTAAAATCGGTACTGTTTTTGTATACAATACTCTATCACTGGCTGCTATACCGATTACCTCTTTATTTCCAAAATATTGTTGGTCATAAAATTGATCAAATCCTAATGCTTTATATACTCGTTTTCGGTTATAAAATTTTGCATGATTTGTATGAAACGTATTCGTCACGTAATGATTCTTCTTTAATAGTTTAGGAAGGCTTGGAACTTCACGATTTGCAAATCGATTTGAATTTAGCTCATGAATTCCTGGAAACGTTGATGTATTAACAGTCCACTCAGCGTCTATCGTATTTCCTCTTCCTGTTTGTTGAAAAAAGGTTGGAAATGACAGAGATTGATCACGTAACTGATCTAGATTCGGAGTGATTGATTTCCCATTTAGTTTTAAACCGATTACATTTTCTTGCACTGATTCGAGTTGAACCATAATTAAGTTTTTCCCCTTAGCAACGCCCTCATATTCAAGATGTTGCAAAGGTTGTATTTCTTTCACATCTCTTATAACAGAATTTGTTATTTTACCATTCGCTATATCATACAAATTATTTTGTGGGAAGATCTTACTCATTGGAAATGATACATTATACGAAAAAAAGCCCATTTTCTCTGATTTTTTTTTCTCATCTACTATATCTTCTTTATTTATGACATAGGTGAATGTAAATATTACAACTACAAAACTTAGAGCAATCACGCCCATCGCTTTTTTTGAAACTTTCATATCCTTTCGATTTTTGTTCATTTTCCCTGCCCTGTAAATCAAAAAAGGTATGATAATCATATCTCCTATGTAATATAAATCTTGCCATTTCCAAAGAGAAGAGATGCTTCCCTTTAATTCTACAGTTTGATTTGCTAATGCTAAGGAATGATACGTCGGCATCACACCATAAAACCTCTTATACAATACACAAATAATCAATAACACCCCGACTATTAAACTGAGTACGCTATATAAAGTTGGTCTTATTTTTTTCGTTATGAAAAATCTAATTAGAAAAAATACAAAGATAATATATAAACAGTCCATTATAAAACTATTAATATTAAATTGTTCATACAACTCAGTATATCCAATGAACATTTTACAAACTATTATAAAAAACATTAAGAAACTCAATTTTATTCCTCCACTTTTTCACTCTCTACACTGATTCTTCCATTTTTATCATATTTTCTCTATCCATTACTCGATTATGCGGAGTATGAACCCATACCTTTTCTTTTCTTTTTATAAATCCTAAAAAAATAATAGGTACCCATGAAAAACCAAAAATATAAACAATAGGTGTCCATATTATATTCGTTACCTTTTTCTCTTGTAATAAAGCTATAATAGGTAGTATATAAAAAGATACCGCTATCAAAAGCCAAATCCATGGATGTAATACATATAGCATGATGTAAGATGGAAGCAAATCATAGTATGTAACAAAAAATAAAATGATAGAATTTACTGAGAGCATTGTTCTTGTTGGCTGAACAAGATAAATGAACATATCTATTGCATTCATATTAAATGTTTGAGTAAAATTCTTCAAAAGTGGACCAGAATATCTAACCATGCAGTCCATGTGCCCTTGCATCCATCTAATCCTTTGACGAAACGACACCTTAAAATCCGTTGGTTTTTCATCATAAATTTTCGCATCATGTGCCCAGCCTACCGCTCTTCCTTTCGCCAATATATACTTCGCTGTAAACTCAAGATCTTCTGTTAAACTTTCCGTTCCCCAACCAATCTCTTTTAAAATATTCATTGTAAAGCACATACCTGTTCCTCCAAGTTGTGCTGATAGCCCTAATTTCCCCCTACTCAATTGATATAAACGATTAGTAGACCAATAAGCAATTGCATACGATTTTGAAATCCAGTTATCTTTTGGATTTTTCGAATCTAAATAGGCTTGAACAACTTCGTATTTTTCTTTTACCAACTTAGCATTTAATACTTGTAAAAAGTTTCTTGATACTACGTTATCTGCATCTAATATAACAACTGCATCATATACTTCTTGCTGCTCTTTTTCCAGTCGAAATAAATTTTGAAACATCCATTCTAGCCCATATCCCTTTCCTCGTTTCTGATTATCGTGCCTTTCCCAGGCCTTCACTTGATTCTCTCTCACAATTTGAGCTGTATTATCTGTGCAATTGTCACAAATTACATGGATATCATACTTTTCTTTCGGATAATCAATCTTCTTCAAATTTTTCACAATTTGTTCAATTACTTTTTCTTCATTATGTGCACATACCAATATAGCGAATCTAGTATGTGCAATATCATGATCCAACACATATGAATTCTTTTTCTTAACAAAACCTAATAAACTAACCACTACTTGATATAATGACAGCACACCTTGAAACTGTGTCAAGAAAATCAAAAAAGCTATCATCACATATAAAAGTACTCTGCCTATATAGCTCACAAACGATATATCATTAAAACTCATAAGTACTGTACAAATCGTACACAATACGAATAGAATCCAAAGCCTCTTCGCTTTATTGATATTCATTTTTTATTCCTTCTCCCATCTCTAACTTTTATAAACTGAGAAAAACACCCTTTTTTTGTAAAACCTATATAAATTAATATTTTCATTAACAAATCATTCACATAACTTCCAAAAAAAATCGTAAGTTGCGAATTACATATTGAAAATTCTCTTGTCCTATAAACCGTTATTTATCCTCTACTGTACCTTGTTCAATTTTAAATTTTGCTTCTTTATAATTTTGTATCTCTTTTCTAGATTTTTCATCCTTAAATTGAACAATAGAAACAGTATGTTCCCCTGTCTTCAATAATTCTCCTTCTAAGTTAACAAAAGTAGAAAACGCTTTCGTTACTTCTTCTTTTGTAATAAATTGCTTATCCACATATATATAAGCGGTTTCATTTTCATTTAACCCTTTTAACTCCAATTGAATTTGAGCTAAATTGAACTTGGGATCTACTTTTAAAATTGGGATTTGATTTTCTTCTTTTTTCCCACTATTCGTAATTAATTGCATACTAGCTTCCCCAGTTTCTTTTACTCCTTTAGGAAAAGTTATTTCCTTCCTTTCTCTATCTTCTTGTTTATTGATTTCCTGCTTAACCATATTCTCCTTACTACTTGAACATCCTGTGCTAAGTAATAAACAAGCTATTCCGATTCCAACTAGATATTTGTTCATTTCTTCTCTCTCCTTAACAAAATATCTTTATTACGTAACACTTATATGTGTGCGTCATCATTTCATTGTTAAAACTTTTAACGAATCCCCCTTATCCATTCTCTATTAATTTTATATTTAACACTATCATGATAGTGTTAAATATAAAAAAATTGAACAAATTAGTTAATTATTGTAAAATCATAAATATAGAATTTATGTGATTAAATCTCCCTCATGCACATCCATTAGGTTATATCGTTTCCTAAAAAAATTCAACCCTTTTTTTACATATTTGGAAATAGATTAATGATTTATATTGATAAACATTTTATTTATAAAACCTTATTTTTATTAAAAAACTCATTTTAAATCCCTTTATATCAACATTTATTCATTATGACGTACTCTAAAAAAAGAAATGAAAGAATCTAAATTTTTTAAAAATAAGTTTGATTTTTTTTCCAAAATGTTATAAGGTAATTTGCGTGTTAATTTTGACACCAAACATACTAGAGGAGGATTTCTTATGAGAGAACCATACAAAAAAAGAAATGGTAGAAGAGTCATTACATCGCTATTATGTTTATCTGTATTAACAACACCTATCGTTTCAGAAGCTGCAACGGAACAAACTAACAATTCTAAGATTACTAGTAAGGAACAAATAGGTCATATGATCTTACAGGTGACCCCAAGTAATCCAACCCCTATGCCTGGTGAAACGATTACATATCGCTATAAGCTTACAAATGCCACAAATAAAGTCATTAAAGATGTGTGGATTGCAGATTGGAATGTGAATATGTTACAAGGCCGTTTCGATTTAGATAATGATAACGCTTTCGGACCAGGGGAAACCATTACAATGACGAAAAAATTCACTGTGCCAAATGATGTGACAGAGGGCCAAACGCTTCGCAGTTTAGCTACCGTGTATGGTGTGATTGACGGTGAAAAAATAACAACTCAAGCAAAAACATTGATTACAGTTGATGTAGTACAACCAGAAATTTCACTAACGGTTTCAACAAATAAAGAGGTTGTAACACCCGGCGAGACTATCATATACACTTATCATATAAAAAACACAGGCAATCGTAATTTGACTAACGTTTGGGGAGCAGACTGGCATCTTGGCATGTACCAAGAATATGCGGATATTGGTCCTGATAAAATTTTAATACCTGGAGAAGAAGTTACAGTTCAAAAAGAATTTACTGTACCAGAAGATGCGGAAGATCAGAAGCTTATTTATAGTGTTGCCTCCTATTATGGCTACTATGGAGATACCGTGGTGAAGCAAGATGCACGAATTGGTATTACAGTAAGCTACGAACTCATCAATAAAGCAACAAAAGGAGTAAATCGTTTATTCACTGATGAAGGTCATTCCACATTACATGCAAATATTACTCAGCGTGACATTGATGCTTCAGCGAAACTTGTATTAAGTTTACCTGAAGCAAAGCATAAACAACAATTACAGCAAGAATTGGAAAAAGCGCAAAATCTATTGAATCATCTCAATAACGCAACAAGTATCGTCCATGGACTTTTTGGCGATGAATCTCATTCTATTCTTCACAACGAAACATCAAAGACAGAGATTGATGCAGCAAAAGAAAAAGTATCACAACTTCCTGATAACAGCAATAAAACAGAACTGTTAAACGAGATTAAAAAAGCGCAACAATTGCTCAAGGAACGGGAGGCAACACAATTAAAAAATGCGCAACAAGCGGTTAATGCTCTATTCAGCGATGATAAACACACTATATTAAATGACTCTCTTACTGAAAAAGAAATCAAAGAAGCTAAGCAAAAAGTGGAACTTGTATCAAATTTACCTGAAAAAGAAGTATTACAAAAAGAAATCGAACGAGCTGAACATCTATTAAATGTATTAAACGAGACTCGTAAAAACGTAGATTCTCTCTTTACTGATCGTTTCCATACAGCATTAAAAGAGACCATTACTCAAGTTGATATTGATAATGTCAAAATAAAAGTTGACCAACTTTCTGACAACAATGATAGGCAAACTTTAATAAAAGAAATTGAAAAAGCACAAAATTTATTCAATGCTACTCAAACTCTAAAATTACAAAATGCTCAAAAAGCAATTAACGATTTGTTCACGGCCAATGATCACAATACGTTAAAAGCTAATATTACACAAGCTGACATTGATGCCTCCAAAGCGAAAGTTGATCAACTTCCTGATACGGAAGATAAAACAAATCTATTAGATGAGATTAAAAAGGCACAACGACTCTTTTCTGAATTGCAAAAAGCACAAGAACTACTAGAGTCGCTATTTACAAATGGTATCGGAACTCCTGTCAAACAAGGCATTACACAAACAGATATTGATAAAGTACGTACAGATTTAAAGAAACTTCCTGATAGCCCTGGACGTACAAAATTATTAAGTAGAGTTCCTAGCAACTTCTCTAACATTACGTGGTATGCAAAACCATTTGGTGATAAAAACGTCACTGACTCACAAAACATTACAGTTACCAAATTATACAAAAATACTCAACATGCTCCGTTTATAGACTTCAATTTTGATTATTCTTTAAAAGGAGCACAAGTTACTGTCTCAAACCGTGATGTTCTAGACCCTATCATCTATCCTGATTATGCCGAAGCGGGTAATCTAAATATGAAAATCATGAATCGAGGTACAACAAAGGTAACAATTAGCTCCGCTGATGGACTATATTTTAAAGAAATTACGGTCAAAGTGATATAAGTAATGATAATCTTTCATACTATATATCGTCTCTAAGGTATATAGTATGAAAGATTTATAACGAATAAAAAATCTAGTCAATATAACAACTGACTAGATTTTTTATTCGTCATCATATCAGTTTCTTTTTTTAAAACTATATTTCAAACTTACTCTTACCTAATATATAATGATGAATTTTTATTATATCATATTCTTTATACCTATCAAGATATAAAATAAAGAAATAGCATCCAAATGAATATTATTTTAATGAATTGTTGTCTCTACTGACTGGTTTCCTCGAACACATTCTCTTTGAAATACACAGTTTGCACATTTTGAATGGAATGAAGCCTTCATATAGTTCCTCGAGTCTATTATCATTTCCTTCATTATCTTTAAATACTCTATTCCTTCTATTATATCTTTATCTTTTGGAACATATTCATACCTAGTTCCTTCTATTAAATTAACAAATTCAATTGTCTCTGGCAATATACCAAAAGCCTTATAACAAAATACAGTTGTTAATTTCTGACAAAGAGCAAACATTTCTTCATTTCCATCCACAACATACTTTTTTATGACAAAAGATTGAGAAGACCATTCACCAATTTCAAAGGTTAAAGAAATATGGATACCTAGTTCTTCCATGTACATTTGAATTTTTTCATATAAAAATAAAGGTGGTGTTTTACTTTCATCTTTTTTCACAAACTGTAACAAATGATCTGTTAATTTTGCCAACACAATATAATATTCTATTTTAGAAGAAAACATAGAAGTTTTTACTTTATGCCAATGTTTCTCCAATAGCTCTAGCAACAAGATTTCTGTTTGTTTCTCCTTCGACGTCAAGTAATATTCATGAACAATTTGATTTACAATCATTTGAACGATTTGTTGCCATTCAAGTGAAGAAGATTCTCTCCTTTTTATATGACGAAGATAATATTTATGTGGACAACGCATAAATTCATATAAATGATAGTCTGTCATCATCTTAATTGAGATTTTCCTTTGCAACTGCTCTTCATCTCCCTCCCGCCATTAAGAAAGGTATTTTATAAAATCGATACCAAATTGAAGACACTTTTCTATATCCTCATCTTCTGGCGTTAACTCTACTTTTAGTCCCTCTAACACAACTTCAGCACCGCGTTCTTGTAATTTTTCTATTAAAATATCCACAGCTGCACCATATTTCGGATAAGCGGAGTCACAAGAACCAAATACAGCCGCTTTTTTTCCTGTTAAATGAATTTTATCCATTTCATCGTAGAAATCTAAAAAATCATCTGGCAGCTCACCATCGCCCCAAGTATATGCACCTAAAAGAATACCATCGTATTCTTCTAATATAGAAGCTTCTGGTGTAGTCATAATATCGATCACATCAATTTCATTTCCTGTTTCACGAATTGCTCCAGCAATGTGATCAGCCATTTCTTCTGTATTGCCACTCATACTTGCAAAAACCATTACCAACTTACTCAATTCAATCTCTCCTTCGTTTATGTACTACTTTTTCTATGTGATTCGTTTCCATTCCACATTTTTATTTACACCATCAGGTTAATTGATAACGATTATCAAAGTCAATGACTATTTTCAAAAAAATAATGAAAAGGTACAAGCTTGTCCTCTAAAAGTTCATATACTATGAATGAGCATAGTTCTTTCTCAGCCCTCTCTAACGGAAAGAAATAAAAGCAACTGCGATTCTCGCAGTTGCCTTTTTTTATCCCGGCTATTTTAAAGCGGTAATAATTCGGTTGGTGAAGAACTTCCCCACTGATTAAAGGTTCACTTTATATCAACACTCGATTTCTAATAGTTTCATTGTCGCTTCTAAAAATAGCATCGCACCATACATAAGTGCCGACTCATCTACATCAAATTTCGGATGATGATGTGGATAACACGTCTTTTTTGTTTCATTCCCAGTCCCTAGTTTAAAGAAACAGCCTGGAGCTTTTCTTAAATAAGCAGAAAAATCTTCTCCTCCCATGGAAGGACCCAGTTGTATAATGCTGTCACTTCCCAATAGCACTCGAGCACTTTCTTCGACAACTTTTGTAACCTCTACATCGTTAATCACTGGATCATATCCATAGCGATATGTATATTCATATGTAGCGCCATGTGCTTCTGTAACACCTTTTACAATTTGGTTAATTTTTTCTTCTGCTTCTTTTCTAACATCTTGCTGAAAAGACCGTACCGTTCCCATTAAAAATGCTGTATTAGGAATAATATTATCCGCTGTTCCGCCATGAAATTGTGTAACAGAGACAACTCTTTGTTCAAAAACACCTGTATTTCTCGAAACAATATGTTGTAAATTCGTAATGATTTGCGCTCCTACTGCTATCGGATCAATTGTTTCTTCAGGTCTAGCCGCATGCCCCCCCCTTCCCTTCACTTCAATTGTAAATACATCTGGCGCTGCCATCATAGGCCCGTATACGATTCCAATTTTACCGGTTTCTAACCCAGACATGACATGCAGACCTATAATACAATCTACTCCCTCCATAACCCCAGCCTTTACCATTTCTTGAGCACCACCAGGATAAACCTCTTCTGCATGTTGAAAGAATAACCGAATCTCGCCAGCCCATTCTTCCTCCATTTTTGCAATCGCCTCTGCTGCTCCTAATAAAATAGCTGTATGTGCATCATGACCACATGCATGCATAACATCTGAAACGAATGATGTATACGGCTTTTCGTTCTCTTCTTGAATTGGTAACGCATCTATATCTGCTCGAATGGCGACAACTTTTCCGCGTTTCTTACCCTTTTTCTTTGCCATCACACTATATTTTGTTGGTCTTGTTACTTCAAAAGCGGAAAAGGAGCACAATATATCATAGATAAACTGAGAAGTTTGTTTTTCATGGAATGAAAGTTCAGGAAACTGATGAAGATGGCGACGCCACTTTATTATATTTTTCTCTGAGATAAGCTTTTGCCATTTTATCATTTTATCATTCATCCCTAATACCCTCCTTCTAATCGTTCGTCCTCTATTTCAATATATTTATTTTTAAAGGCAGTCTTTTAGGATTTCTACGTTTTACATGACAAATTCATTACAAATTTATGATGATTGTAATATAATTAGCAAGTTGGGGATTTTCTTTTTTAGTATTTAGTGCTACTATCAGAAAAGAGCCTTTCATCTTATTTTTACCTAAAATGTGGAATTTTGTTTTTTTCACAATTATGTAGGACATGCTACCTACATAGAGTTATCATTTTATAAGAGAGGGAAAGACATGGAAAGATTAAAAGAGATATGGTCTCGACCACTCACACAATGGGTTACAAAAACCTTTTATTACCTTGCAATTTTATTTGCATTACTTTGGTTGTATGGCTTTCATGATACAAACACAAGTACATTTATTTACAATGAATTTTAGGGTGGGAAGAACGTTATGAAGTTATTAGAACAAATCGAAAAGTGGGCGACAGAAACGCCTGATCAAACCGCTTTCGTTTGGCGAGATGCAAAGATTACGTACAAACAGTTAAAAGACGATTCTGATGCATTAGCACATTGGATTTCATCTGAATATCCAGATGATTCTTCACCAATTATGGTGTATGGCCATATGCAACCTGACATGATCATCAGCTTCTTAGGTTGTGTAAAAGCCGGACATGCTTATATTCCTGTTGATTTATCGATTCCAGCTGACCGTGTACTACGTATTGCGGAAAGTTCTGGTGCGAAACTTCTTTTATCAGCAGCAGAATTAACTGTAACTGACTTACCAGTTCGCACTGTATCTCAAAACAACTTAAAAGACATTTTCTTTACACATAAAGGGAAAATTCCAAATCCTGAACATGCAGTAAAAGACGATGAGAACTTCTATATTATTTACACATCAGGAAGCACAGGTAATCCAAAAGGTGTACAAATTACGCATAATTGTCTTGTTAGTTTTACAAAATGGGCGATTCAAGATTTCAACTTACAAACAGGACAAGTATTCTTAAATCAAGCACCTTTCTCATTTGACTTATCTGTGATGGATATTTACCCATCGTTAGTAACAGGTGGTACACTATGGGCAATCGATAAAGATATGATTGCGCGTCCAAAAGATTTATTTGCATCATTAAAACAATCGAACATTCAAGTATGGACTTCTACACCATCTTTTGCAGAAATGTGTTTAATGGAAACATCTTTCTCTGAAAGTATGCTACCAAATATGAAAACATTCTTATTCTGCGGGGAAGTATTACCAAATGAGGTTGCGAAAAAATTAATGGAACGTTTTCCAAAAGCAACAATTATGAATACGTATGGCCCTACAGAAGCTACTGTTGCTGTAACAAGTATTCCTGTTACGCAAGAAGTTATTGATACGTATCAATCCCTTCCAGTTGGCTATTGTAAATCAGACTGCCGTCTTCTTATTATGAAAGAAGATGGAACGATTGCATCAGATGGAGAAAAAGGTGAAATCGTAATTGTCGGCCCAAGCGTAAGCGTTGGTTATTTAGGAAGCCCTGAATTAACAGAAAAATCATTTACTATGATTGACGGCGAGCGCGCCTATAAAACAGGCGATGCTGGCTATATGGAAAACGGTCTTCTATTCTATAATGGTCGTCTTGATTTCCAAATTAAGCTTCATGGGTATCGAATGGAATTAGAAGAAATTGAGCATCATCTTCGTGCATGTTCTTACGTAGAAGGAGCAGTTATTGTTCCTATTAAAAAAGGTGAGAAATACGATTATTTATTAGCGGTTGTTGTTCCTGGGGAGCATTCGTTTGAAAAGGAATTCAAATTAACATCTGCAATTAAAAAAGAACTCAATGAGCGATTACCAAACTATATGATTCCACGTAAATTCATGTATCAATCTTCTATTCCAATGACACCAAATGGAAAGGTAGATCGCAAAAAATTATTGAGTGAGGTTACAGCATGACCGCATATGGATCATTTTATTTTTTCGTGATTGTAGGCATTTTATTAATACCTACGATTATTGCCGGATTAAAAGGTAAAATGTTGCGAAAATATAACGCTGTTTTAACACTTGTTATGCTTGCGATAATCTTCTCAGACAAACCAAAGCAAGCCATTATGTTAGCAGTATTTATTATTTGGCAATATGTCCTTATTCGAGGCTATTTACATTTGAGAAAACAAAATAATAACACGTTCATGTTTTGCATGGCTGTTATTTTGTCGATTTTGCCGCTTATTTTAGCCAAAATCGCACCGTTTGTACCTGAACTAAAGTTTGTTGTTTTCTTAGGTATGTCTTACGTAACATTCAGAGCAGTACAGATGGTCTTTGAAGTACGTGATGGCTTAATTAAAGAGCTTTCATTCTTTCATTTCTGGGAGTTCGTTTTATTCTTCCCTGCTATCTCTACGGGACCTATCGATCGGTATCGAAGATTCCAAAAAGATATTCAAAAACCACCTAGTAGTGAGGAATATCAACAACTACTCTATACAGGAATGAATCGTATTTTCCAAGGTTTTCTGTATAAATTTATTATTGCTTATTTAATAAATCAACATCTTATGGAAGCAGCATTTGCTAAACAAGATACTTTTCTTTCAAATGTAATTTACATGTATAGCTATAGCTTCTATTTATTCTTCGATTTTGCTGGCTATAGTGCATTCGTAATCGGTGTAAGTTATATGATGGGAATTAAAACGCCAGAAAACTTTAATAAGCCGTTCATTAGTCGTAACATTAAAGACTTTTGGAATCGCTGGCACATGAGTTTATCGTTCTGGTTCCGTGACTTTATCTATATGCGCTTTGTCTTTTTTGCAACGAAGAAAAAGTTATTGAAAAATCGGTATACGATTTCATATATTGGCGCATTTTTAAACTTTTTCATTATGGGGATATGGCACATTACTGGTGAGCATGTATATCAATACATTATTTACGGCCTTTATCATGCTGCTTTATTTATCCTGTTCGATATTTTCGAACGGAAAAACAAGAAGCATAAATTTTGGCCAAATAATAAATGGATGCATATCCTTGCGGTTGTAATTACATTCCATTTTGTATGTTTCGGTTTCCTAATCTTCTCTGGTCACCTAAACAGATACTTTTAATGCATCACTTCTTATTTCATTAAGAAGTTCGCATATATAATACATTTCGGATATAAAGGAGATTTTTTAAATGGCAGAATTTAAAGAGCAAGTATTAGATATTTTAGAAGAAGTATGTGAAAATGATATTGTGAAAGAGAATCTAGATGTTCAATTATTTGAAGAAGGTATTCTTGATTCTTTCGCTGTCGTATCTTTATTAGTAGAATTCCAAGAGCGCTTAGGTATTGAAGTTTCTATTTCTGATTTCGACCGTGATGAGTGGGCAACACCAAATATGGTTATTAAGAAATTGGAAGAAATCCGATGAGCAAAGCAAAATTTGGACCGATGCTTCTAGCATTGGCCCTTTTTGCTGTATTCCTACTTATTCCAACACGCTTTCTACTTCCACTTGTCAGTGATAAGAAAGTAGAACGAGCTGCTACTTCTTTACAAGAAGAAAAAATTCAAAGTATGATTTTACAGCAAAAAATGTTAGAAGACCCGAAATACCTTCCGATGTATGGTTCATCGGAGTTTGCTCGAATGGATGCTTTTCATCCATCCAATTACTTTAAAGTAAAACCAGAAGGATTCACACCATTCCTTCTTGGCCGAGGTGGAACACAAAACCTTGTACATGTATTAAACTTTGCATCTACAATGGATCAATTAAAAGATAAAAAAATGGTCTTTGTTCTTTCACCTCAATGGTTTGTCCCACACGGTATTGACGAAACGCATTTTGCACCTAACTTTTCTAAGCAACAAGGCTATCATTTCATTTTCAACAATGATTTAAAACCGGAAATGAAAAAACAAATTGCAAAGCGTTTGCTGAACTTTGAAATTGTAAAGAAAGAAACATTGTTGAAAACTTCTTTAGAAGGTATTGTTTATGATGATACAGAGCATAAAATAAAAGCAATGGCTGTGAAACCTTTTGCTTATCTGTATCGCAATATTTTAGATCGTAAAGATTTATTTACGGCAATGTTTCATATTAAAACACCGAAAGAAAAGCTTGATCCAGCATTGAAACAAATGAACTGGGAAGAAGCGCGTAAATATGCGGATGAAGCTGGTAAAATGGAATCGCAATCGAATGAATACGGTATCGAAGATCATTATTTCAATAAAAAAATTAAAAAGAAATTAAAACAACGTCAAGGATACTTAAAACATGATGCGTATGATCAATCTCCAGAGTATGAAGATTTACAAACTGTACTTGACTTATTAAAGCAAACAGGTGCAAAACCACTCTTCATTTCTGTTCCTGTCAAAGGAACTTGGTACGATTACGCGGGATTCCCGAAAGAACGCCGCGAATTGTACTACAAAAAAGTTCATAAACAAATTGAGAAAGCTGGGTATCCAATTGCCGACTTCTCAAATCATGAGTATGATAAATACTTCTTAAAAGATCATATGCACTTAGGTTGGAAAGGCTGGGTTTACATCGACGAAGCTATCCAACAATTTTATAAAACAAACTAACGAAAAGACCGCTTGAATTACTCAAGTGGTCTTTTTCTATATACATTTTCTAATTGTTCAATGGCATTCTCTGTTTCTTTCATCACTCGCTCCACGACGCGCTGAGCTGATTCTACTCGTGCTAATGATGATGCTTGTCCTGCCCAAAGCGACATGTATTCTCCTTTATTTTGTTTCGCTGCTTCTTGGCGTATTTTAGAAGTTAATACGTTTTGCACTGGATACATCGGAAGCCTATCTTCTTTTCCTTCATGCTTTTCTATAAAAGTATTCCGTATACCTCTTGCATATCTTCCAGAAAATGCTCTCGTAACAGTTGTACTCGTATCTGCACTTTGCAGTATGGCCTCTTTATATACATCATGTGCAATACTTTCTTCACTCGTTAAAAAGGCTGATCCCATTTGAACACCTTCTGCACCTAATGCCAATGCAGCAACAAACCCTTTCCCGTTCATTACACCACCAGCTGCAATAATCGGGATATGCGAGACTGCTGCTACTAACTGAGGTATTAACGCAAACGTACCAATCATAGCATCTTGTTCTTTACCGATAAATGTTCCTCTATGTCCTCCTGCCTCGCTACCTTGCCCAGTGATCATATCTACCCCAAGTTCAGCAAGTGCTTTTGCTTCCGCTACATGAGTAGCTGTTCCAATCACTTTTATTCCTCTTCTTTTCAAAACATTTATTTCTTCTTGTTCTAACGTTTGAAATGCAAAGCTAACAACCGGCACCTTTTCTTCTAATAGTACTTGTAATTGTTCTTTATAGCTTTGTGGAAGCTTGAATTCATCTTCCTCTATACCTAACTCTCTACTCATTCCACTAAGTAAGACTTTCGCCTCATTTACCTTCTCTTTTTCTATTTGTATCTCTTTCGTTACAAGTAAATTAACACCGAAAGGCTTATCAGTTAACTGCCTTATTTTATAAATCGCTTCACGAATTTTTTCTGGGCTCATATAGCCGGCTCCAAGCGTGCCTAATCCTCCGCTATTACTTACAGCTGCAACAAGTTCTGGTGTCGTAATCGCACCTGCCATACCTGCTTGAATGATAGGGTACTTAATTTGTAATATGTCTGTAACTCGACTTGTAAACATTATGCCTCCTCCTATTCCCCTTCCCTTATACCTTCTTTATTTGACAAGTTTTCCCCTTCTTTTACAAGGATTGAATTTCATACGAAGCGAATATATTGAAAGAGAAGGAGGCTGAAAACAATGATATATCCAAATGCGTTAAAACAAGGTGATACAGTAATGATTATTGCACCGTCTGGCCCACCAACACTTGAAAATGTATTAAAAGGTGTGGACATCTTACAAGAGATGGGCTTATCCGTAATAATTGGAAAGAGTGTTTATGAGAAGTATGGATATTTAGCTGGAAATGATCAAGTTCGTCTTGATGATATACATGAAGCCTTTACAAATAATGAAGTAAAGGCGATTTTCTGTGCACGAGGTGGTTACGGAAGTGCGCGTCTCCTCCCTCGCATTCAATATGAAATCATTCAACAAAATCGAAAAATCTTTTGGGGATATAGTGATATTACAGCTTTACATACCGCTTTTTCACGCTATGCAAACCTCGTGACGTTCCATGGACCGATGATTGAAGAATTAGGAAAAGGGGTAGATTCTCTATCGCGTTCTTCTTTCAACCAACTCTTCTCTCCTTATTCATCTATCTTAACGGCATCAGAATGTATTGTGCCAGCCCCTTCCTGCTTCACTACTGGAACACTCATTGGAGGGAACTTAACTGTATTGACAAGCACACTTGGGTCACCATTTGAAGTCGATACAACCAATAAAATTGTATTACTTGAAGATATTGGCGAAGAACCATATCGCATTGATCGCATGTTGAATCAACTCCATTTATCAGGAAAATTTAATAAATGTCGAGGTATTATTTTTACAAGCTGTCATAACTGCATTTCTTCAAAACCATCTCAATCGTTACAAACGATATTGTACGAATACTTTGCACCGCATCATATCCCAGTTCTATTCGGCTTACCAATTGGACATATTAGCCCTAATATTGGGATTCCCCTTGGGATTACAGTCACAATGAATACAGACAGAAATACAATTTCTATCCCTTCTGGTATCGTGCCATTTACAAACTAAAAAAGAAAAGCCAAAATGGCTTTTCTTTTTTAGTTGTAATACTGAAAGATACGACCAGACACAATATCTGCGATTTCTTCAGGAATAAATGTTTTACTTATTTCCGTGCCTACATTTAATACCGCCGTTGCGTCCTTATCCATACTTTCAAACAATTCTTTACCACGTATCGTAATAAGGGGCGTATCTTCTGGCAATACTTCTTTTACAAATTCCAATTGCGTAAAGAACGGAACAATCCATCTACCCTCTCCTTGAAAATGGCGCAAACGCAACGTTCCTTCTTTTGCTGAATCTTCTGCTTCAATTGTACCAGCAACATAAAAATGAGTCATAAGCAACAGTTCATAAAATTCTTTTTGTTTTTGCTTATCATCCTCTGCTAAAACGAGTACGGTTTCTATTTTTTTTACTGGAATTTGCTCCATATACTGCCACCCCTATTTCTCAAAATAATTACACTTTAATTATACGAAATATTCTTATTTTTTTCTATATAATTATGCAATTATTTTATCGGAATAGTTTTAGCGATGAATCAGGCTGTAATTGAAATACAAATCCAAGTTGCTGCGACGCAGTAATAAAACAAATATACGCGCAAAGCTCTACAATTTCTTTTTCCGTCCAATATTGTTTTAATATATGAAACAGATTATCATCTATCGCCTTTCGATCATGAACAAATGTATGTGCAAAAGTAACTGCTACACTAATTTCTTCCACCTGTTGCATATCATCAGGTCTTCCCTTTGCCATGCAGTACGGACATTCATTCCCATACGCTAATGTTCTTCTTACTTGCTCCTTCAACTCTGGCGAAAGATTTCCTGTATGATACAGCGTGTTTTCTAACGCACTCCATGAATGTAATATATCCGGATTATGACCTAATAACTTTTGAAACTTTGTATCTCCTACATTTGATAATGAAATTCTCTCCATCACTCTCTCCTCCTCTTCACACTTTTATTGTAAAATAGATAAGACGTTCTTTACATTTCATATGAATCTTAATTTATATGATTTCTTTACAAAAAATACAAATTTTCTGGAGGTATATTTACAAATGCAACTAGACCGTGTGGATCGTAAAATTTTAAATGAATTATATAATGATAGTCGCCTTTCAATGCGAGAGCTGTCAAAACGTGTGAATTTATCCGCACCTTCGACAACAGAACGCGTTCGTAAATTAGAAAGTGAGGGGGTAATCCGAAAATATACAATCGATATTGACTATAAAAAAGCTGGCCTCGTTTTAGATTGTATTTTAGAAATTACTTTAAAAAATGGTGATACAACACGTATGCAACAATTTATTCAGTCTTATCCATCAGCAAGCTTTTGTTATCGCGTAACAGGTAGCCTCTGTTATATCGTGAAAATTTCTGTTCCTTCCTTAGTTGAACTTGAGGAATTTATTAATGATGTCTCTTCCTATGCAACAACTGTTTCTCATATTGTCTTATCAGAAGTTGCACTAACGCCTGATATTGAACATGTTTTTCCAGAAAAATAAAAATTAATTTTTATTCAAAACAACCTTAAAAACCTCTTACAAAAAGAATAAAAATGTTTTATTATGTATTAAAATACAAAATCTTCGAGAAAGGGGTATCGTTTTGAAAATTTTGTTTTATGAAAAAACAGCGCAGGAAGATGACTTACTTGGCATTTGGGATAATGTTCCTACCATTCCCCGCATTGGGGAAAAAGTAGAGATTTTAAAAACGATTCGTACCGTTACAGATATTAAATATATAAAAAAAGGAAATAACTTTCATGTAGAAATTGTTATTCATTAAAAAAGTAGCCTTCCTTTCATCGGAAGGCTACTTTTTACTTTACTCAGCTTTTTGAATAATAATTTGATCATTCTCTACCGTTATTGTTACTTCATCATTTTCTTCTAATTTGATCCGATTGACAACTTCATCTGGTAATTCTACAGCCATCAATCGCTCCGTTATAATAACTTGACTATATATTCTATTTTGCGGCGCTATTTCCGTTCTCTTTTCCTCATCGATGAAACGAAGAGGCGGCACTCCTGTTTCCTTTATGTTTCGCCAATTCTTCCGAATAAAAGGTACAAACCATAATAAACTAATCAAAATGAAAATAGCTCCAACCCATAGGTTTCCTACTCCTTGTAATGTACTAGCAGAAATCGTATCATTTGCTTCTTCTCCTCCTATTAATTGCATAATCGTTACAATACAATTATTTAAAGCATGTACAGCAATGTTCATCCATATATTTTGTGTCTTAATATACAAAAGACACATAATGATTCCAAATAAGAAGGCACCTACAATATCAAAGTGACCTAACCCAAAAATAAGAGATGAAATAATTACAGCTCGTTTAATTCCCCACTTTACTGTCATACGTTGTAAGAAAAAACCTCGAAAAATCACTTCTTCCATAATCGGTGCAAATATACATGCCGAAATAAAGCTAAATATCATTGTGAACACATTGTTCGTATTCATTAAACTAGTATCATTCAATATATCTACAATAAAATTCGGGACAAGATGTGCTAGTATGTAAAATTGAATAAATGATACACCAAAAGAAAAAATCATTCCCATTGCTGTTGCAATCAAAATTAATTTCCAATTCATTTTTGATGTTTTATCAAAAAAACTAGTAAATACAATATTATTTTTTTGTGTTTTCATATATAGCCATAATAATGGGAATATAAAAAACACTGTCGTTTGCATGACGACATCTTCAATCGTTTTTGAAACTCCTATCACCGTTAACGTTACTACTGTAACAATCATTCCTAAAATCATCCATGCAAAAAAACTGCGAAGTCTTATATGTGAAAATGCGTACTGAATAAAAAACACCCCCAAAAATGATGTATCCATAAAATTCTTCCGATTTTGCTCAGTTCCTTTGTTACTGCATTTCAATGAAACTATGTAATAAAAATTCCTCTTTACAAGATAATGCCAAATATCGCATTTTATACTTTCATTTTATAAAACATCTTAACGTGTTGAAAATAAGAAAAAGTTTTTACACGGATTTCTTTGAAAATATGATAACCTCTACCCCTTAATCTATTACATTATTAAACGCATATTTGTAGAAATAAATTCATGCGTACTTCTATAATCACAATCATTTTCCAGACCGTTATACCCTCTTTATAAGCATTGTATCCATCTTAATTGTCATTAAGAAAATCACTGCAAGACGATATACAAAAAGAACAAATGTATTAATAAATCCCCCGCTCATTGCGGAGGATTTATCATTTATCATTTATAGTACATCACGTTTTTGGAATAAGGCACTTGACACAATCAGTAATATAGCAAAGTATACGATATCGATTAATAATGATGTTGTAAAGGTAAACCCAGCAAATGGAGGTTTCATTCCCGCGTTAATGAATTCATTACTATCATATACACTTAAATCTAAATGAGAAAAAACAGAGAACTTTGCTACACCTTCTGCCAAAATCATTAATACTGTATTGATTGTTCCTTTTAAGAAAAAGATAAATAGGGTCATAACTAATGGTAATACAGATTTTCTAAAAATATTTGCTAAACAAAAAGCTAATGTTATAAAGAATAACACTGATATTATCTCATACATAAACTTCTTCATTAATACCGCAACTGTTAGTCCCTCTTTTTCTCCACCAAAAACAACCATTCCAATTAATACGGAAACCATGAAAGCAATAAATAATATGACTGTTACAACTAATGCAATTGTTATATATTTTGAAAATAAAACTGTAACTCGCTTTCTAGGACGAATCAGCAACTGTTTAATTGTTCCTTTTTGAAATTCTTCTGTAATAGAACGAGTTGCTAAGATGATTCCAAAAATTGTAACAATAAGAAATATAAAATCGAACATGCTATTTGTAAATGAGCCATATCCAGACGGTTGCATCTCAGACGGTGCCCATTGTTTCACACCGACTGCGATTATAATTTCCAATCCAATTAATATTCCCATTAAAATATATATACCTTTTTTCGCATGTAATTTTAAACATTCATTTTGGATTAATTTTACCATTATGCCTTCACTCCTCCTGTAATTGATAAAAATTTATCTTCTAGTGTTTTGTTTTGTACTGTAACGCCATATACGAGAATATCATGATGAACAAGTTGTTTCACAATTTGCGGAATTTCAGTCTTTGTTATAGAAGCAACAATAATATTTTCTTGCACCTTACCTTGAATGATTTCATTTCCACGTTCGATTTGATCTACTTCAAACATTACGACAACAGTTTCATCATGCTTCGCTTGCTCATGTAAGTTATATGCTTGTACAAATTGACCATTCTTAATAATAACAACGCGATCACACATTAATTCAATCTCACTTAATAAATGGCTCGATACAATGACAGCTATATTTTTTTCCTTCGCTAATTTTTGTAAATAATCACGAATTTCATGAATACCAGCTGGGTCTAATCCATTTGTCGGTTCATCTAAAATAAGAACTTTCGGATTGTGAAGAAGTGCTTGAGCAATTCCTAGGCGCTGCTTCATACCAAGTGAATATGTCTTTACCTTTTTATGAATCGCATGCTCTAGTTCAACTAGCTTCACAATTTCAGCGATACGCTCTTTACTAATTGGCGTAACAGCCATATTAGCAAAATGTTTTAAATTTTGCATACCTGTCATATAATCATATAATTCCGGGTTTTCAACAATCGCTCCAATGTGTTCTAACGCCTTCTCACGTTCTGTCCGAATACTATGACCACAAATCGTAATATCTCCTGCTGTCATGGCAATAAGACCTGTCATCATGCGAATTGTTGTCGTTTTTCCGCTTCCATTCGGCCCGAGAAATCCATATACCTCTCCCGCTTCCACTTCAAATGAAAGACCACGAATAATTTCATTTCCACCAATCTTCTTATAAACATTTTCTAATTTAACTACTACGTTTCCCAATGATTCTTCCTCCTTTAGGCCTCTAGTTTGTTATCGATGATGTAGGCTGTTGCGTACATACATGCTACACTTATTATGCAAGCAAAACTAACATTGTATATATTAATAGTTGTTCCTGCATACATACCAATTTCTAATCCTTCACCACTTAAATACATTACTTTTTTTGTGAATTCATATGCTGTTGTTACTTTTCCTAACCCTACATATATTCCTTTAAAGATTGCATTTAAAATAAAGAAGGAAACAATGATAAATAAGAATTGCAGCTTCCTCTTTTTAATCAACCATTTCATTAGTACGATTAAAAATAATATTTGAACCATAATACTTTCTACTTTCAGCATTTCTATCAAAGAATTCAAAAGCCATTCCATTCTTGTCATATCTTTTATTTCAGTCAACAATTGAAATAATGTCGAACCCGGTATTGCCAAAATTCCCAAAATATATAATAGACAATCCGCTACAACTTCCCATACTATCATCACCGCAAATAAGAATAAAACGATTCCCCATACTATTTTCCATCCGGAAACCCCACTTAAACGAATAAGTGGATTTTTTAAAAGTTTTGAAAAGGTAGCTACCGTTTGTATAAAGGAAAGAAATAGACTAAATATATATAATATTACTATAACAAAAAAGAGTTCCAATTGCTTCTTATCAGATGTACCACTTAACTGTACATTCATTTGTACACATAATATAGCCATAATAAATATAAGTATACAAAATGAAATAATGAACCTCTTTCTATTACAATTCCACATATAATGTAATAATCCGCTCACCTACTAAACACCTCCTTAAACAACTCAGTCACAGCTTTCCCTTTTTGAAAACGAAGCTCTTCCACATTTTCATGAAGTACAATTTCTCCATCCTTTAAAAAGAGAATTTCATCAAAAATATTTTCAATTTCACCAATTAAATGTGTCGAAATGATAATTGTACAATCTTCTCGATAAAACTGTAAAATAAGCTCTAATACATGTTCTCTTGATATAGGATCTATCCCACCAAGCGGTTCATCTAATATGTAAAACTTTACTTTTCTGGAAAATGTTAAAATGAGTTGTAACTTTTCAACCATTCCTTTTGATAAAGCTGTAATTCTCTCTTCTAACGGTATTTTGAATGCAGCAATTGTATCTACCGATTTTTGTATATCAAAATCTTGATAGAAATCACGATAGAAAAATATTGCATCTTTTACAGTCATCCACTCATCAAATACAGGGTAATCTGGCATAAATGAAACAACCTTTTTCGTATCTAATCCTATTTTCTTTCCTGCAATTGTAATACTTCCTTCTGAAGGATGTTGTAAACCAGCCATCATTTTTAATAGCGTCGTTTTTCCGCTTCCATTATCCCCAACAAGACCAATAATTTTTCCTTCTGTAATCTCCAAATTTACATTCCGGATTACTGTCTTTAAACCATACTTCTTCCATAGGTTTTTGATCACAAGTAAATTCGTCATCCTTTATCCCCCTTTTTGTCTTCTAATGAAGAACGAAGGATAGAGAGAATTTCATCTCCAGAAAACCCTAAATGATCCATTCCATTGATAAAAGAATCCAGCAGTTCTTTGGCCATCTCTTTACGCAATTCCATAATTTTCTCTCCTTCGCTCGTTACATATCGTCCCATCCCTCTACGAGTTATGACGATACCCTCCCGCTCTAACTCCTGGAAGGTTCGCTGAATTGTGTTTGGATTTACCTGTAACTCACTTGCCAATTCACGAACAGAGGGAATTTTATCACCAAGTGATAAATGACCGGTTGCAATCTCTTTTTTTATGTATTCCATCACTTGAATATAAATTGGTATATTTGGAGAAAACTCAATTTTCATTTCTTCCCTCCTTTTGTATCGGTGTACTAGTTTAATAGTACACCGATACAAAAGGATTGTAAATACTCATACGAAAATGAGCATAAAAAAAGAGTATGAACTTCTCCTGCCCATGTACACGTTTCAAATGCGATTTACATCCTATCAATTGTAAAGATCGTGACGAAATCATAAGACAGAGAAACTCTTTTGCAAAATAATAACATTATGTAAACTATTTAAGGAATATATGAAAACAATGGGTAACCTAATCATTACTGATAATTGGGTAAATGAAATAATATGAGCAATATGGTAAAAAACAAAAACAGGAGGCTTTTGCCTCCTGTTTCCTCAGTCATCTATTAAAAATCAAATACAAAATCATCATCCGATAATTTTTCAACATTCGTTGCTTTTACATAGCCATTCCCTTTTACAGAGAAGAAATCATGGTTTTTCGTATCCGTACGTAAACCATTTAAAACAATTGGGTTAATTTCTTCTTCTTCAAAGCGTGGTTCTAATCCTAAGTTCATAAGCCCTTTATTCGCATTGTAACGAACAAAACGATTTACTTCTCCGACAAGACCAATAGACGCATAAATTTCTTCTGTATATGCCGTTTCAATTTCATACAGTTCCATCAATAAATCTTGTGTTTCCTTTTGCACGTCTTCTTGTTCTTCTGCAGACAGTTCAGCGAAGATTTGCTGTGCTAAAAGACCAACGAATACGCCGTGAATACTTTCATCACGAATGATTAGATTAATAATTTCACCACTTGCAGTTAATTTCCCTTGTCCTGCTAAATATAGAGGATAGAAGAAACCACTATAGAATAAATAACTTTCTAAGAATACACTCGCTACCATTGCCATGTATAACTCTTTTTTCGTTACTTGTGGCTTTAATAACTTGCGATAGTATCCTGTAATAATACCAGCTTTTTTCTCAAGTAATGGATGCTGATCCACCCAATCGAAAATCTCATCAATTTCTTCTTCTGTTGCAAGTGTCGTAAAGATATGACTGTAACTCTTTGCATGCACTTCTTCCATAGCGCCCATGAAAGCTAACACACTTTTCGCTTGTAAATTCTCGATATGTACAAGCACAAGTGGCATCCCTTCGCCACCTTGTTTTGTATCTAAAAGTGTTAAGCCACCTAATACACGCTTATACGTCGTTTGTTCTTCTTTTGATAATTGCACCCAAGTATTTTTGTCAGAAGATACTGCGATTTCTTCTTCTGTCCAAAACTGAGCGATGTTTTGCTTCCAAAACATTAAACTAAAATCGTCTTCTTTTTTATTCCAGTTTACCGCACGCATTGAATCGCCCCTTCTTTTTTATAATGAAATCCTTTCTAAACTCATACTTCCTAATCACAGTCTATCAGAACCTAAAAATTTATAACTAAGCATGAGCAGGGTTATAAAACCCTGCTCATGATGTCTTATCCTTTAAGTTATATATCATTACATCAAACCGTACAAGCTACACATTCTTCCACACTTAACTTACGCGTTCTTGTATAATACAGACTCTTTAAGCCTTTTTTATGTGCATAAATGTAGTAACGTGCTAACTCTCGTGTAGAAATGTCACTATTTACATAAAGAATCGTACTAATTCCTTGATCAATATGCTCTTGAATCTCTGCAATTAAATCAATCAGTTTAAACTGATTCATATCATAAGCAGACTTATAATACCAGAACGTATCTTTTGATAAATATGGCATTGGATAATATGTTGTCGCATTCGCATATGTTCTTGACTCAATTTGACTTACAATTGGCATTACGCTTGAAGTTGCATTTTGAACATAACTAATCGATTGTGTTGGCGCAATAGCTAAACGATATGAGTTATATAAACCGTACTTCTGCACCTCTTCTTTTAGACTTGTCCAATCTTCTTTTGTTGGAATGTAAATCCCTTCAAATAACTGTTGTACTTTCTCCGTTACAGGGCTATAGTCTGTTGTTTCATACTTTTCAAAGTACGTGCCATTTGCATAATCCGACTTATCAAAGTCTTTAAATGTTTCGCCCTTTTCTTTCGCAATACCCATACTCTTTTCAATCGAGTAGTAGTTTAACATCATAAAGAATGTACGAACAAATTCTTTCGCTTCTGCACTTTCATAAGCGATTTTATTTTTCGCTAAATATCCATGTAAGTTCATAGCACCAAGTCCAACCGAATGAAGCTCATCATTTGCCTTCTTCACAGTTGGTGCGTTTGGAATAACAGTCATATCAGAAACGGCTGTTAAAGCTTCCATTCCTGCATGTACCGCTTCACGAATTTCTTTATTCTCCATTACGTTTACAATGTTTAATGATCCTAAGTTACAGTTAATATCACGGCGGATTATGTCATCTGTACCGTAGTCGTTAATTTCGGATGTTTCTTGTAATTGAAAGATTTCTGTACAAAGGTTCGACATCTTCACAGTTCCAATATTCTTTAATGGATGTTGCTGATTCGCATTTGATTTAAACATTAAGTATGGATAACCAGACTCAAGCTGAATCATTGCAATTTTAATGAGCATATCACGCGCACTTAAATCTAGTGACTTTTTCTTTACATTTGGATTGCTCATTAACTCATCATACATTTCATCAATATCAATATCATCTAAATGTTTTCCGTACTCTTTATATACTGTATATGGTGCGAAAACATGGAATGGTTCATTTTTCTCAGCAAGCTCAAAGAACTTACTTGGAACGATAATACCGATTGATAGAGACTGAATCCGGCTCTTCTCGTCGGCATTTATTTTTTTTGTATCGAGAAATTCAATAATATCCCAATGGAAAATGTTTAAGTATACAGCACCGGCACCTTTTCTTTGCATATTGTTACTCCATACCTTAAAACGTATGGGGGATAGTCATTTCTGCTACCCTCTCTATATCGCTATAGAGTTCAGACCATATCTTCTTCTCACCAAATTCTTTGTTTAGCCACTCATCATGTTTTTGATGTACCTAAATATGCCACGAATCACAAAGTAGCAATAAATTCATCATAAGATTTGCTTGATCAAGACTTTCAAAAAAACGAAATGGAATAATGTGATGTAATCTCAGTGTATTTTTTGTTCTTTTGATTAACCACATATTTACTTTTACAAATAGGACATATTTTTGTTATAAAGCTCTTTGTTCTCTCCATAACTATATACACCCTTTGAATTTGGTTTGAGAAGCCAGGTTCGAGCTATATAGTCACCTACATAACTACTTGGTCGTTGAACCTTCTCCATATCTAATAGACTTAGGAGCTCGGCTGCTGATTTCCTGCAATCTTGGTTTTTTAGGGGGCGCTACGTAATTTCTTCGTAGTATCCTACCTCGATATACTCAGGCGTTCCAGCAATTGACCCGGTTTTATAGTTGAGCCATAAGTTAACCCAACTGATTCGCATATGAAAACGAATCTTCAAGTAATTTCATAACTGGTACAACACCGCTTGCTGCGTTCTCGATACCTTTAATTTGTTCACCACGTGCACGCAGCTTAGATAAGTTCAAGGCTACTCCGCCACCGATTTTTGATAGCTGCATCGCCGTATTAATATTAAATCCAATCGAATTTAAACTATCATCCATCTCTAACAAGAAACAAGACACCATTTCTCCTCTTCTGCTTCTGCCGGCATTTAAAAAGGTTGGTGTCGCTGGTTGGTAGTTTTGTTTAACAATCATGCTCGCAAATTGTTTTGCCTTTTTCACATCACCGCGTCCCAAATATAAGGATACAATTGCTACACGATCTTCATAGCTTTCTAAATATTGCTTTTGATCATTTGTTTTGAGCGCATAATCTTTATAAAACTTAGATGCTGCCATATAAGATTGGAACTTAAAGTTTTCTCCGTACGCAATATCGTATACTGCTTCTATTTCCTCCAACTTATACTCGTCCAAAACATTGTAATAATAATCATGTTCAATCATATACTTTATTCGTTCTGCCACGCTATCAAAATGAATGGTATTTGCTCTCGCTTCTTCCATAAAGACTTCCAGTGCTTCTTTATCTTTATGAAGCTGATAGAAACCATCTTGCATTTGCGTGATTTCATTATTCAGTTCAATGTGTCGCAATCTCCCGCACCCTTTCCTTAAAATATTCTACATCCTTATTTGTTCCAGATAACTCAAATTTTGATACAATAGGTACTTCGTATTTCATTGAAATTTTATCTGCACTCGCTCCAAACATATCTCCCCAGTTGCGATTGCCACTTGCAGATACGCCTTTTAAATTTGCATTATTGCGTTCTAAAAATTCTAAAACACGTTCTGGCACATTTCCAAAACCTGTTGTATACGTAATAAGTACAAACTCTTCATCTATTACTAAATCCTCACTAATTTGAACGGCCAGCATATTTAATTTGTTGATGAAACGCTTCACGTTCCCTGTCATAGAATCATATGCAATTAACATCTCCGACCCTCCCTTTCTTCCTTTTATATCTCGCTGCCGATTCTCGATGTCCCTATATATTGTATTACGTTTTAAAACAAGACACAAGATGTATGTATAAATTCTTTCTTTTTTTAACTTTTACTTTTCGACATAAACAGTCGTTTTTTTTAATACAATGACTATGAAACAACATTCTAAAACTCATGTCAATAAAGTGCTTTTCAAAAAAGTTGTCAATGAATTTAACCATTTTTACAAAAATGTTAAGAATCATTTTTGTAAAAAACGGGAAATGCTGAAGAAATCCTTTTCTCCAGCACACACAAAAAAGAACAGACTGTATGTTGTAATCTGTTCGAAACCGGTTACACATTATCTATATTGTACAAATCAGAAATACGACTCTCTAAATACATATACTCATTTTGTTACATAATAAAAATATCATTTGAATGATAAAAGACAATTAGAAACGCACATCCATATATTGATTCGTGCGACTGGATTGTAAAACAAGTGCATTATATATACAAAACTTTGTTATTCATTGATAATATTTAACTTTGAAACATCTTTTATAAAAATGTGATGAAAATTTTCTTCTTTATCTTGAATCGTAAATACTGGTGCCTCTTCATCAAAATATACAACAGTTCCTTCAACATGTTGATAAGTATGTTGTACTTTTACTGTCATTTTAATTTTATTCCCTTGCTCATAGGCAACTTTTATTCTTTCCACGATCTCTTTCATATGCTTTCGTCTCTCAGGAAACATAACCATGCCAACAAGCCTTCTCCCAGCTTCATCTTTCCACATATAGTCCCAATGTGGCAAAGCTCCTTGTTTAAACTCTCCCATAAATCGCCTCTCCTTTATCTCTTATTATGAACGTGGGGTTTCCGTATATGTATAAATAACCTGCCCACCGCGCTGTGCATTTCCAATAAAATGTTTAAAATCTTCTCGGTTTACTAAAACTTCACGAAACGTATAAAATACATCTTTTGTTACAACATACTCTTTTATCTCACCATTTTTCAGTTGATCTAAAATTGTATTTGCTAATTGTTTATCCATGTATTTCACCTCTCTGCAATATTCTATCTTATCTTGTACCAGTCGACAACGGTAATTTTATCTTAATTCGGAAAGAAGGATCATTGAGTCATCGAACACGGCTACCTACTTATAAGCCTAAGGTGAGGGAATCTCTATGTTTCTTACTAACTAAACAAATGATTCACCTTATTTTACTGTTCAGCCTTATTATAGCTTCTTTAAAAAGCTTTCTCTATTATGGATATAGAGTAGCTCCAATTTGATTTTATGTTACAATAAGGTTAACAATTAGGAGGGATACTATGATTCGGAAAGCAAAAAAAACAGATGCACGAGCAATCGCTCCGCTATTGTATAATGCTCTGCATGAAATTGCTGAGAAACTCACCGGTGCAAAAGAGAAAACAGAAGTATTAAAAGGCCTTGAAAATTGGTTTTCCAAAACAGGTAATCGGTTGAGCTATGAAAACTGTTTCGTTGAAGAATTAGATGGGAAAGTAGTTGGAATTATCGTTGCTTACCACGGAAGTCATGCAAAGCAGCTCGATGCTCCAATTGTAAAACACCTGCAAAAGCTACACCAAGATTCAACCATTACGTTAGAAAAAGAAGCAGAATTAGATGAGTATTATATCGATACATTATCTGTTTCAAGCAAATATAGCGGACGAGGAATTGGCTCCCAATTAATTAAAACGGTTGAAAATGACGGATTGGACAAAGGGTATGAAAAAATTGCGTTACTTGTAAATTTAGAAAACATAAGAGCTTTCTCTTTATATAAAAAGCTTGGCTACGAAGAAGACAAGACTGTCATGCTTGTAGGTGAGCCATATGCTCACTTAGTAAAACCGCTCTTAAAAAAGACTTTCGTTTCATAACAAAAGCACGCGATTCACCGTTTGAATCGTGTGCTTTTATGTTAAATTCGTTTTTAGTTTCGTTCCGTTTAAAGCTTCGTGAAATGTATATTCTGTACATCCCCACGGTTTCCTATGAAAGATAGGTGGCCCAACCCAACCTCTCGTACGTAATTCCGTACCAATCATTGTATTAAAATAACTGTGTCCTACAAGGACAATATGGTTATAGACAAGGGCATAACCAATAAGTGTATCAGCAGCTTGCTTTGCTCTCTCCCGTGCCTCTCGATAAGATTCAACCCCTTTAGAGTAACCTATAATCCATAATGTACGCCCTACCATTGTCCATATTTCTGGTTTACATTTTATCCATTTGGGAGCAAAAAAATAAGATGGTACCTCTACTTCTCGAAAAAGTTTATTTTGGATAAAAGATAAAGAATTTGTTAACTCTGCTGCTGATTGCACAGCACGTTTTTGATTACTTGTCACAACTAACTTGGAAGATTCAATCGCTTCAATCGTTTCACGTGGTATGCTTTCCTCTACTCTCATCTCCTCTATATCATAGCATTGCATCCATTCATGAAACTCAGTAACTGTCATTGGATTTACACAATGATTCAAGCGACCGTGACGAATAAAAGAAATTCGCATTCTCTTCCCTCCTCATTCACCGCTTATCGCCCATATGATTATACACGGATTTCTTATTGTCATCATACCATGAAAAAGCAGAAAGACATACTCTTACATACATAGTAACTGAATCACAATTTTATCTCCTTTCTTCCTTTCAACATATCTTTACAAATTTCTTATGAAAAATGAATATTTTTCAAACTCTCCCTTTGGAAGCATTTACAAACCAAGAAATATAGTTCAAAATAGAAGAAACTAGAAAAAAATTTATTTTTTGTTAAAACTGTAATAAGGAGAGTTGTTCATGGAAATCGCAAAGGCTGGAGATATTATCGAATTTAAAGACGGTATGCACGGACGTGTTCAAAAAGTAAATAAAAATTCCGTTATTGTTGATATAACAATTATGGAGAACTTTAGAGAATTAGATGTGGAACCTCTTACAGTTGTAAACCATAAAAATTATACTGTAATCAATCAATATGCATAACTTCCTAGATAAAAAGGATCTGTACACAACGTACAGATCCTTTCTCATCAACGGTTATCTACTGTTTCCGGATATAAATCATGATTCATCATGCGATACTCTGCCATTTTCTCATACTTCGTACCTGGGCGCCCATAGTTGCAATATGGATCGATTGAAATACCACCGCGTGGCGTAAATTTCCCCCACACTTCGATATAACGCGGATCCATTAATTCTATTAAATCATTCATAATCACATTCATACAATCCTCATGAAAATCACCATGGTTACGGAAACTAAATAAGTATAACTTTAACGATTTACTTTCCACCATTTTTTTCTCAGGAATGTAACTAATATAAATGGTTGCAAAATCTGGTTGTCCTGTTTTGGGACATAGACTTGTAAATTCAGGGCAATTGAATTTCACAAAATAATCACGATTTGGATGATTATTATCAAAAGTCTCTAAAATTTCCGGGCTATATTCAAATAAATATTTTGTATTTTGATTTCCAAGCAACGTTACATCTTTTAAATCTTCATCTAATCTTCCTGCCATCTTTAAACATCCCTTCTATTCACTTATACGCCTCGCTTATTTCCCCATACTAAGGCATGAAGCTGAGGTAATACTTTTACATCATTCATTTCTTTACTATGAACTGCCTTTTCAATTAACCATTCATATTTCTGTAATAATTTAGGAATTAACACTGCGTCCTCTGCTGTTTTTGTATCATCGTTTCCAACCTGTAGGAAAAAAGGTACATGAGGATAACGTTCATGAACGTTCTTTGCATATTCAAAGTCATCATCATCAAATATAACTACTTTTAAACTCATATTTTTATCTACTAATCTTTCTACTACTAAGTCTAACATCGTAAAATTTGTTTTCATTTTTGAACTTGGTGGTTTCGGTGAAATTGTAATTTCATCTATGTCCAAAAGCCATTCTTGCCATTTACTCCCTTGCGTTTCAATGGCGGTCCGAATGTTATTCTCTTTTAATCTCTCTAAAAGTTCTTTCATATGTTTCAGTAACACTGGATTTCCACCTGAAATTGTTACATGCGAAAAGTTTTCTCCACCAATCTCAATAAGTTCCTTCCAAATTTCTTCTGGGGTCATTTGTCGAATCTGATCTTTCGCCGATCCATCCCAAGTAAAAGCAGAATCACACCATGCGCAACTATAATCACATCCCGCTGTACGAATAAACATCGTTTTTTGCCCCACAACCATTCCTTCTCCTTGAATGGTTGGACCGAATATTTCTAAAACGGGGATTTTACTCATCGAGCATCCACTCCCGTCTTACTTCTGTATAACTTGTCGGCGTTTCAAACAGACGAACAAATTCAACTCGAGCTCCTTTATACTCTTCTGCTCGGCCTCCCTTTGTTAATGCCTCTGCCATTTTCTCATAAATCCAAACGACCATATTTTCCGCAGTCGTATTCATCGCTGGTAATGTTTCGTTTAAGTAACGATGATCTAAATAAATTTCAATTTCATTTTTCCAAATTTCTTTTATATCTCCAAAGTCAATGGCAATACCAATTTCATTTACATATCCACTAATTCCAAAGACAACTTTATAAGTGTGCCCATGTAAGTTTTTACATTTCCCATCATAGCAGTGCAAATGATGAGCTGCATCGAATGTAAATTCCTTACTGACCATTACGCGTTTATTATGATATTTTAATTGCTGACGCTGAATATCCTTATCTATTTTTTGTAAGTTTTCTACAACACGAAACCCAAAAAAACTTTGTTCCATTATGCCTTCGCTCCTTCACGTTCTTGTAGGTACGTATCTAAACCTGCTTTGCGAAGTTGACATGCTGGACATTCACCGCATCCATCGCCAATGATTCCGTTATAACACGTTAAAGTCTTTTCTCTCACAAAATCAAATGCACCTAATTCATCTGATAGCTTCCATGTGTCCGCCTTATCAATCCACATAAGCGGAGTATGAATGACAAACGGATAATCCATAGATAAATTTAAGGTAACATTTAATGACTTTACAAATGCATCACGGCAATCAGGATAGCCACTAAAATCTGTTTCGCACACGCCAGTTACAATATGACGTGCTCCTACTTGTTTCGCTAAAACAGCTGCAAATGATAAGAACAGTAAATTTCGTCCCTCAACAAAGGTAGATGGTAATTCACCTTCTTCATGCGTAATATCGATATCTGTTCTTGTTAAAGCATTGGGAGCAAGTTGATTTAAAAGGCTCATATCTAGTACTGTATGCTTAATTCCTAATTCCTTTGCAATATTTGCTGCACATTCAATTTCTAATTTATGACGTTGATTATAGTTGAACGTTACAGCCTCTACTTCTGCAAACTGTTGCATAGCCCAAAATAAACAAGTTGTACTATCTTGACCACCACTAAAAACAACAACTGCTTTCTCTTTTTTCATTTTACTCATTCTCCTTCTCTATTATAAATAAGAAGAAAGAACGTTCTTGAACTATCATAATAAAAAAACAAAACAATACCTTAAGATATTGTTGTTCTCATAGTTTTTTATAGAG
The DNA here is from genome assembly GCF_000017425.1 of Bacillus cytotoxicus NVH 391-98. Classification (GTDB taxonomy): domain Bacteria; phylum Bacillota; class Bacilli; order Bacillales; family Bacillaceae_G; genus Bacillus_A; species Bacillus_A cytotoxicus. The sequence goes on along the minus strand of NC_009674.1, from coordinate 1,180,672 downwards.
GGAGTTCGCGAACCTCTCCCATGTTATAACATGGAATTTCTTCTTTCATTGACAAAACATATTGTATCATACGGTGCAGAATCAAGGAAATATCTAATTTTTTTATCCTTTAAAAAAACGTGATGATAATCCATCACGTTTTTTCCGTTTCACTTACAAGTTCTGCAAAAGCTTTTACTTTTCCATGTGGCTTTTGATTTTCTTTCCTTGCTTTCCAAGCACGCTCTTTTTCTTTCTTCTTTTTGGACATATTTTCAGCTCCTTTCTATCCTTGTATTATTCCAAGTATGATCAGAAAAATTCTTTCACCCTAATAAAAAAAGTGAGTCAATCGCTCACTCACTTTCTTTCATATAAAAAGGTAACTATCTTTGTAAAATAGCATGTTTTGCCTCTTTTAATTGGGTAAGGTGTCTTTGTTCATGTAAATCAAGAAATTGAATCCATTGATACAAACTAAGTTCTTGAAAAATCGAGTGTTTTAATGAATTTTGGCATAGTTCTTTTTCATCTATAATACTATGGAGCGTATGAAGGAGCTCTTGCCTTGAGTGTTCTAGCAATTGAATTCCGTGTTGTTTTTTCATAAGTGTCTCTGTAGGTTGCATTTGTTGAGGAGCTTCGCGTTTATACGTTCGATCAAGTGTTAACTGGAGGTCTTTAAATGGAACGAATTTTCCTTCTCTTTTCTGCAGTGCATATACAAGCGCCGATGTAATAGACTGTTCCACTAAATGTAAATGATGCATAATTTGAATGATACTCCATTTATCACGCCGTGGTCTTATGTTTACGTCTGTATCATTTAACGTTTCAACTTCTGATAATAATGCATGTCTTGTTGCTTGTAATGATTGCAGCAATGTCTCCAAACTTATATTCGATTGAATCATATATTTCCCCCCTCTTTTTTGGTGAAAAGAGGTGCTTCTTCATGTAGAAACACCTCCTTTTAATAAATCTGAATTTTCTTTTATTATCTCATTATTTTATAATTGTGTCGATGAGAAACAGAACGAAAACAGCATATGTTTTTTACAATTTTGTGTCCTCTACTGCATGTAACCACGCGTGAATGTCTTTAATAACTCCTTGTACACACCCTTCTGCAAACGGAGATGTTAAATTTGCAGTTTCTACTAATTGTAAAAATGACTGACTTCCACCTTGTTGGCAAAGATTCACATAATCGGCCCATGCTTCTTGTCTATTCTCCCTTGCGCGTTTCCAAAATTGGAGCGCACAAATTTGAGCCAATGTGTAGTCAATATAATAAAAAGGTGCATTATAAATATGTCCTTGGCGTTGCCAGAATCCACCGCGCTCTAAATAATCATTATTTTCATAATCACGATGAGGTAAATATTTCTTTTCTATATTCCGCCATGCTGCCTTTCGTTCTGCTGGTGATGCTTCTGGGTTTTCATATACATAGTGCTGGAATTCATCAACAGACACACCGTATGGTAAAAATAATAATGCTGAGCTTAAATGAGAGAAGTAATATTTGTCTGTATCTTCTTCAAAGAATAACTTCATCCATGGCCATGTGAAAAATTCCATACTCATGGAATGAATCTCACATGCTTCATATGTCGGCCAATTATATTCTGGAATTTCATATTTGCGGCTTTCATATACTTGAAATGCATGACCAGCTTCATGTGTTAATACGTCAATATCTCCAGACGTTCCATTAAAGTTTGAGAAAATGAACGGGGCCTTATAATTTTCAATATATGTACAATACCCACCGCCAGCTTTTCCTTTTTTCGCAACTAAATCTAACAAATCATTATCTAGCATGAAATGGAAAAATTCATCCGTTTCTTTTGATAACTCTTGATACATCGTCTTTCCATGATTGATAATCCAATTCGCATCCCCTTTCGGAGTCGGATTGCCTGTTGCAAATTCAAAGTTTTCATCATAATATGCTAATTTCTCTACACCAATTCTTGTTTTCTGTCTATTTCGAAGTTCCGTTGCAACTGGGACGATATAATCTAATACTTGTTTCCGATAACTTGCAACCATTTCCGCATTATAATCTGTACGGTACATTCTCGCATATCCAAGTTCGACAAAGTTTTTAAAGCCTAGCGCTTTGGCAATCTTCGTTCTTACTTTCACAAGTTCATCATAAATACGATCTAGCGCTTCTTCATGTTCTGCTAAGAAACCATAGTATACTTCACTTGCTTGTTTCCGCGTATCTCTTTCATTTCCTTGCATAAAAGGAATCAGTTGTGATAGCGTTCTTTCTTCTCCTTGAAATGGAATTTTTGCACTAGCTAACAACTGTGTATATTGCGAAGATAATTTATTTTCGATTTGTAAGTCTTTCACAACTTCATCTGAATATGTTTTTACGTCACATTCTGCTAACGAAAATAATTGATTTCCATAGTAGTCCTCTAATTCTGCACGAAATGGAGAACTTAACAATGCTTTATAATACTTTGTTACATACCCTTGTGCCACTGGCTCATATTCATCAAAAAAATCTTGTTCTTCTTTATAGAAAGTATCTGTTGTATCTATCGAGTGACGAATCGAACAAAGAGTGCTCATTGTCCCAAAATCATTGCGAATCCGATTAATAAACCCAATAGCTTCTTTTTGTTCTTCTACTGTTTTTGCCTTTTCAAATCGTTCTAAAGCTGCAGTAAAGTTTGTTTGGAACTCTTCTATATCCGGACGTTTATATTCATACTCTTTAAATGACATAGAAAATATGCCTCCTTTCAATTATATGTATCTGTTTATAGTTCTATTTCCCTTCCCCTTTCTCCTGTTATTTTCCAACAAAATTCGCCAGAACATAACGATTTGTTTTAAAAACGAAACATTTTCAGTCACTTTTTTTCCTATAAAAAATGACTGAACAAAAAACTTTAGATCATTTTTCCCGCTATTTTAGGGCAGTAATAGCCCGATTGGTGGGAGGATGGAGAATCCCCATTAATTAAAGTATCACTTTATCAAAAACTTTTTTGATCACATATCACTTTTCATATTTCCCAATCTTTTTCAATAAAGTTAACAACTCTGCCTTTTCTTCTTTTGTTAACATTTCAAAAGATTGATGTATAAGCCTTTCGTGATTCGGAAAAATAGAATCAATTAGCATTGTTCCGTCTTCCGTAAGTTCCGCATATATAACACGTCTGTCATTCGGGCAAGGAGTTCGCTTCACAAGCCCCTTTTTTTCTAACTTATCTACAACATATGTAATACTACCACTAGCAATTAATATACGCTCTCCAATTTGTTGAAGAGGTTGACTTCCTTTATGGTATAACAATTCTAGCACAGCAAATTCAGTTGGATTTAATCCATTACCTTGTATATACTTATTTGTTGTATCCATAATTGAGCGTTGCACACGTGATAACGCAATAAATATCTTTAAAGATTGCGAAATTTCTTCTCGTATATCATTCGACATTACATTTTTCCAACCTTTCTTGTAAATTCTAAAAATGAAAGACACTCTGCATCATAACCCATTCATCCTGCTCATTTCTGACTGATTGCTCACTCATCTTTTACTTCTTTACATATCCCAGTAATTTCCCTGAATAAAACATGACAATTTTAACATAGTTTATATATAATGATAATAAAAAAGAAGGAGTAGCAACTTTGAGTAAGAAACTCCGTGGCACCACTTTGTATATATTACTTGTTATATTACCCACAATCGGAATTGGTGTAACATTTTATTCGTACCATACTTATCAAATGAAAGAAGAAAATAAACAAGCTACTCATACGGTCTTATTTGTATATAGGGATTATCTCGATCATCATATCGGCGAAGCGATTTCTGCCCTCGAAATGCTCGCTATGGTCGTAAGCACAGAAACAGGAAACAGAAACGGTATTAAGCAAGTGCTTCATGAGACAGATACGAACGACGAACGGTTTTCTGGTCTATATTATACAAATTCCGATGGAGTCATAACTGTTGCCTCAGAAGGACTAACAGCTCCTGTCAATGTTTCAGATTGTTTTTATATTAAGGAAGCTTTTCAATCCAAAAAAACAACTGTATCATCTGTGATTACAGATCATGTACTTGGCCATCAAGCAATTATGATTGCTACCCCCATTCTCACAAAACATGCGAAAACTTCTGGTCTATTACTAGCCAGTTTGCGTTTCGATTATATATCAGATACTTTAAATGCTATTAAACCGCAATATCATTTTGAGATAACTGATCAATATGATGTAGTCTTCCTGAAGGATCATAATAACGAACAAAACGAACAGCATACGAATATACTTTCTACTCCACTCCAAAAAGTAAATTGGAAAGTATCTGTTGCTCCATTACCTATCCATACAAAAGCTTTATATCAAATGGTTATTGTAGAATGTCTTGTCACATTATTTTTAATGACCATTTTATTTTTATTAATTCAAAATATGCTATTAAAGCGACAAGCACGTTTAGAACGCCAACAAAATGAAATGCAAAAGATTGAGTTAGTTGGAACTTTTGCAGCTAGTACAGCTCATGAAATTCGCAACCCGCTAACTGGAATTAAAGGCCTTGTTGCTTTATTGAAAGAGAAATATACACTAGAACAAGACCAATTCTATTTTTCAGTGATTGAACAAGAAATCGAACGTATTAATGAGATTGTTAGCGAATTTCTCATTCTTGGTAAACCGACGGCGATTATCGAAGACAAATATGATATACGAGATATCATGCAAGAAGTTTCATTAATTATTCGATCAGAGGCAAACCTATATAACATTACATTTACTTTGTATTTACCTGATCATCCTGTTTACATACGCTGCTCAAAAGATCATATGAAACAAGTGATTTTAAATATTACAAAAAATGCAATTGAAGCTATGTCATCTGGTGATACATTAACAATCATCATAACCAGCAATCAAGATCATGCGCAATTACACATTATTGACACAGGAAAAGGAATCCCAAAACATATTCAAAAACACCTCTTTCATCCGTTCTTTACTAGTAAAGATACTGGAACAGGTCTTGGACTTGTTATATGCAAACGAATTATAGAAATGTACGGTGGTCGTATTCTAATCAAAAGTAAAGAGGCTCAAGGAACAACTGTGCAAATAGAGTTTCCGCTAGATTCAGTATAATTATCCTTCTCTTTGGAGGGTAATTATACTTATTTCATAAAACCGGTTACGAGAATTTTCCAAAAATCATTTGATTTTGCTCCCCATTCAATTTGAAAGATCGGTATTTTAGTGAAAAATAGCCATCTTGATGATTGTTTTTCTTTGTAACGCTGATACTTCACAATAAGCTTGTCCAATTCTTGGCTCACTTGAACTGTTTCCTTATTGGTTAATCCATATGTCAATCCTAAATGAATCATTTCTTCACGCTTCATATGAATATCACGTGAAAGTTTTTCCATTGTGTACTTCCTTTTTGCTGTAAACATTCATATCCCCCTTATTCTTCCCATACTCTCATCCTTATTTTTTCTGTTCATCACATAAGCTTTTCAGTATCCATATTCAAGTTCGAATACTCAGAAATTTCAACAATTTCTCCCTGTAATTTACAAACCTTTAACCTCACCTTGAGAATTATTACAAATTATTCTATCTTTGTAAATACATTCGCAATAATAGACATTTTTTTTATATTATTTTTTTACAATACGTGGACAAACGTTGTTTTTCCGTTATTACCTTATTTTTCTTCGACATTTTTTGTTTAATTTAGATAAAAAAGCAAATCATAATGATGATGTTATTTCTTCCTATCTCCAGGTAAGCGCACCGATTGTAGTAGGTACATATATCCTTTTTAAAAAAGATGATTTATTTTATGAAATAGAAAGGAATTTCATATATGCGTAAATACATGATTACATTTATATTATTCATTTTGATTCCATTTCTTATATTCCCAATCAACATACATGCTCATACGAATAAAGTAGCTATTGTAATTGATGATTTTGGAAATAATATGAAGGGAACGAAAGAAATGTTATCTCTTCCAATCCCACTTACAGTTGCGGTTATGCCTTTTCTCCCTTCCACTAAACAAGATGCAATCGCCGCTCATAAAAAAGGACATGAAGTAATTATTCATATGCCAATGGAACCGATAAATGGAAAAAAAGAATGGTTAGGACCGAAAGCTATTACAACTGATTTAAGTGACGATGAAATTAAACATCGAATCGAACAAGCAATTGAAGCAGTACCATATGCAATCGGTATGAATAACCATATGGGGTCCAAAGTGACAGCAGATGAACGAATTATGCGAATCATACTCACTGTATGTAAAAAACATGGTTTATTTTATTTGGATAGTAAAACCAATTCAAATAGCGTCGTCTCAAGAATTGGAAAAGAACTAGATGTTCCGATTATCGAAAACCAAATGTTTTTTGATGACATCTATACATCATCACACATTTTGAAACAAGCACAGTTCCTTCTACAAAAAACAAGAAAAACACCTGTTGTCGTAGCGATTGGCCACGTTGGACCGCCAGGAGAAACCACTTCACGTGCAATCCAATCTACCATTCCAAAAGTACGGGAACATGCAGATTTCATTTTTCTATCTGATCTTGTCCTATCTCCTCCTGTTTCTAAGCAAAAATAAGAGAACAGCGTATCACTGTTCTCTTATTTTCTTAAATATAATCAACATGACTGACTCGGAATCCTTTTTTCTCTAGCTTAGCTATTAATTGCTTGAGCGCTTTATCATGTAATTCATCTGTAATATTGACAATCACCCGACGAATGTATTGATCTCCATTATCTAATGTCAATAGCCCCCCAATATGATACGATTTTAGCACTGTTCCTATCTCTTTCATCGTTCCTTTACAATCCTGCGTTGCAATTGTAAGTATATGCCCACCTGTTCGCATACCAAATGAATCTTCAATCACATCAAATATGTTAGAATGTGTTAATATCCCAACAAATTCACTATATTCATTCAAAACGGCTAGAAACGGCAGACGTCTAATCATATAAAACGCTCGAAAAAAAGAATCTTTTTCAAAAATAAATGCAGATTGATCCTCACATATGTCCTTTACATATATTCCGTTTCCTCCACCTCCACATTTTTGTTCTAGAATATCTACTTTATAAATGATTCCTTGAAAGTGTTTTTCATCTTCTGCTAACACAGGAATGGCCCGATATCCATTTTCATTCATTATACTTAGTGCTTTTTCTGCCGAATCATGGCTTTTACAAAAAAACACCTGCTGTTTCGGCAGAAAATGATATTTAACTCGCAAAATATGTTCCCCCTCACATTAACATGTAATCTATATATAATAAGGAGACCTATATTTTATGAGTAAAACTAATATTAAAACGCTTTCATTGCCTAGTTTATCAATAAGGAATATTTCACATTACCGAACTCTTTACCCCTTTAATCATTAACAACTTGACATGATAGTTCATTAAATATTCAAGTCCTTCTAACCATTTTTTTGTTTCTTCTGGTGTTTTTCCCCAAACAATCATTCCATAATTATGAACAAGAACAACGCCCCCGTCCTTTGTAAAGTTTGGAACACTCTCCTCTAATAAATCTGCAAATTCCTTTTCATTTTCTACAATCGGAATCGTTAGCTCTTCTATCCCTTCTGATCCAAAAATACGTTTCACACTCCCTTTTTCAAATGTTACTTCTCCTTCTTTCCCGTATAGCTCTGACATTAAATGGCTGTCTACTGTCTGAACTTGTAAAATGCATTCCGCATTACTTTTTTTATAAATATCAGCATGCATAAAGGATTCAATAGCCGGCTTTTGATCATTTTCAAAAACAGGCTCACACATACTGTTTACCACAATAAAATCTTCATCAACAAATAAACCTTTATCCTTTCCTTCTATGTTCACTAAAAATGTTAATGGTTCTTTTGATGTACACATAGACAAACTAATTTTTGTTCCATAAAACCAATCACGAAGTGCCAATTCCATCTTTACATTCTTTAATTCTTTCCATTTCTTTAAAAAAAATAACATTTCGTCACCCCCATGGTAATCCCACGATCATTTCTATGTAAAAAAGACTGTTTTTTGATTACTCCAAAAATTTAATTGAATTATTACATGAGAACGCTTTTTTGTCAATACGATTTCTCTATCTAGAAAAAGAGAGGATTCTATCAAGCCTAAAATAAAAAGCCCTTTCTCATAGGGCTTTTTTGTCCATCATTTGAAGGATTTGACTTTTTTCTTGCTCATTAATGACCCGCAGTTTCTGTAATATATGAGCATACAGTACTAATTTATTGTATATGCGTTCCGACATTCTCGTCCCCCTCTTTCCTCAAGTCAACTTTTTTTCATTGGTAAATTATATGAACAAGTTGGGAAAATGTGTCCATTTTTTTGCACAAATACAATTTTTCATGTGTAAATTCAATTTATATTTAACTAATCGTCCACCGAATATGATGTTTAGCGATCTCTTCTTCAAAACTATACGGCATTCTTTTATTACAAATTACATGTTGAATATGAGAAAACCCTGCAATTCGATAATTTCCTTTCACACTAATCTTCGTATGATCACAAAGAATGAATGTTTTTTCTGCTAATTGAATCATCGCCTCTGATAACTTCGCTTTTTCCAGTTCAAAACTTGATGCTCCGAAACTTGGTAATAATCCATCGATTGAAATAAAAGCCTTATGAAAATGGAATTGGCGAATCATCTGCTGTGAAATAGAACCTGATACACGAGAATGCTTTGGAGATACTTTCCCTCCAATAAAGAGTACTTCACCATGAAACATATTTTTATTAATAGAAGAAATCAATTGTGTTGCAACTGGAAAGGAACTTGTTACAATCGTTAAATTTTTCCGGTGTATGAGATAGGGAACCATTTGGAGTGGTGTACTTCCATCATCAATTACAATAACATCACCATCTTCCACAAACGTCGCTGCTTTATAGCCAATTCGCTTCTTCTCTTCTATATGTAACATTTCCCTTTCTAACATAGATGGTTCTGTACCTACTCCTGGCAATTGAACAGCACCACCGTACACCTTTTTTAACTTTTTTTCACGATCTAATTCTTCTAAATACCTGCGAATTGTTTCGGTTGATACAGAAAACTCTTTTGCTAGTTCGGACACTTTCACTTTTCCTTTAAACTCTACTTTTTCAAGAATAGTACGCTTTCTTTCTTCTCCAGCAACAGACATTCTTTCACCTCGTTTCTTTCACTTATATAGGCACCCTTTTCTCAGCTCTATATGCTGAATTCCTCTTATGCAAAATACGTTTTTTTCATTTCAAAAGATAAATATTGTATGAAATCTAAATGTGCTTCTCGACAAGTTTTACTTGCACGCTTAAACAAAATACTTTCATCCAATTACAACTCCTTCAGAAATACAATCTACTAATTGATGAATATCACTTTCATACACATCACCAATATTCCCAATTCGGAATGTATCTACCTTTGAAATTTTTCCAGGATAAATAACAAATCCATGCTCTTTTAACTCCTCATATAACTGCTGAAATGTAAAACCTTCCCCTGGATATAGAAAAGATGTAATAATAGGAGACTGATATGCTTCATCTAACAATGGCTCAAACCCAACTTCTCTCATTCTCTTCACTAATACTTGTTGATTGTTACGGTAACGGGTATTTCGCGCTTTCACTCCCCCCTCTTCTTCTAACTCGAGCAAGGCTTGATAAAATGCACGTACAGTATGAGTTGGCGATGTAAAACGCCACTTCCCATTTTGAAGTTCCATTGTTTCCCACTGGTCATAAAGGTCTAATGATAAAGAGCGAGCCCTTCCTTTACATTGTTCTAACTCCGTACGCTTTGCAATGACAAATCCAAATCCTGGAACACCTTGAATACATTTATTTGCACTGCTAATCATAAAATCAATTTGTAAATCAGCAACATCCATTTCTACTCCGCCAAAACTACTCATAGCATCCACAATTGTAACTTTTCCATATTGTTTTCCTAACCGACATACATCAGCGATTGGATTGATTATTCCTGTTGTTGTTTCACAATGCACCACCGCAATATGCGTAATTTCCGAGTCTTTTTGTAATATCTCTTCTACTTCTGCAAGATTCGTTGGTTCCCATTCATTTGTATAACTCTCAACAACATTAATATGTAATGTTGTTGCTATTTGAACGATTCGCTTTCCATATGCTCCATTCGTACAAACAAGTAGCTTTCCTTCTTGTGGAATCACGGATCCAATAACTGATTCTACGGAGAATGTACCGCTTCCTTGCATGAAAACAGTTGTATAATATTCCTCTTCTTTCGTCGCCAATGATACAAGACGTTTTCGTATTTCTTGTACTAACTCGTTATATTCTGTATCCCATGTGCACCAATCGTATAGCATTACTTCCTTGACGGTTTTTGTTGTTGTTAATGGCCCTGGCGTTAATAATAAATAGTGATGATTCTTCATAATTTATGCTCCTTTCAAGAAATGATAAATTCTTGTTTTTCGATATATTCGATTACTTGAGGTAACTCTTTCATTGTTTCGATTACATAATGAGCGCCGCTTTCGATAAATCGCTTTCGGACAACTTCCATTCTCTCTTGAAGTGCTACCAAATCCATACTTTCAACTTCTTTTTCTGTCAATCCAAGTTCACTGCTACCAAGAATGACACCAACCGTCCACATTCCTGCATTTCTTCCTTCCTTCATGTCCGAAATTGTATCTCCAACTTTCACCATATGCTTCATTGGGTATACATTAAGTTGCATCGCATTCTGATAACACATCCATGGATACGGACGGCCAGCTGGGACATCATCTGGTGTAACAAGATAATCTGGTTCATATCCTTGCGCTTTTGCTTCTCTTGCCACAATATCCATCATTTCTCTTGTATAGCCTGTTGTGGAACCAATTTTAATTCCTTGACTTCGTAAATAAGTCACTACCTCTTTCACTCCAGAAATCGGCGTTGCATAACGCGGTAAAATGGAAAAGAGAATCTCTTCAAACTCTTCATACATTTCCTGAACATCTGCTTCCGTTGGTAACTGTCCAAAAACTCGCTCCCATTCTCCACGTATACGAGGCATTTCTGTTAATGCACGAACGTGATCAATTTTTAGTAATCCCATCGGCCTTCGTGCCTCTTCAGCCGTAATCATAACACCACGATTTTTAAAAATTTCCATAAACACTTCAAGTGGTGCAAAACATCCATAATCAACTGTTGTACCAGCCCAGTCAAAAATAACAGCCTCAATTTTCATATAATGTCCTCCTTTTTATCTTTTCTGCCATAATGATGTTCGCCTGCGAACAGCCTTTGTTCCCCATTCATAAATCGCTCTCACGACAATATTCGTTACAACAATTAACACACTCATCGCCGCTGCCGGCGCCACGTTTCCAGCATCGTCCATATTTACAATTGAAACAGCTGCTAATTTAAAATCAGCCGCATATAAAAAGACAACTGCTGACACTGTGACCATTGAATTCACAAAATAATACATCACCATTTCTAAAATTGCTGGTAAACACATCGGTACGGTCACTTTAAAAAACATTTTGTGAAAAGGAATGCTCAGCGATTGTGAAACAAGCTCAAACTCTCGATCTAGTTTCTTTAATGCTGTCGTCGCTGTAACAAATGTTACAGCGTAAAAATGAATAATATTTACCAGTACAAGAAGCGCAATCGTGCCATATAAAGAATGAAACGGATTTGTTACTTCCCACCCTAAAAATTGAAGAGTAGGCTGACTAAAGAAAAAGACATATCCAAGCCCCAGCACTAACCCTGGAATAGCTAGTGGAATAATAGAGAAAAAATACCCCACTTTTCTAAAAAACGCTAACTGCTGAATTTTTTCAATGATGTAAGCAAATACAAAAGTGACAATTGCTCCAATGACAGCTGTAATACATGAAACGATTACGCTATTTTTAAAAGCTTCTATTCCATCTCCTGTTAAACTTGAAAAATTGAAGTGTTCTAGTGTAAATGTCATGTTATACGGCCATACTTTCACACTTGCTGCAACTCCAACCGCGACAAATAATAGAATAATCATTAACGTAATAACGGTGCAGTACATAAATGAAATGATATCTCTTGTCTTATTTGGCGTGATCCGGTATGGTACGGCTTTGGAAGATAAAAAGGTTTCCTGTTTTCTATGCGTAATCCGATCCACCATAAAAGCAAATATGGCTGGAAGTAACAATATCATTCCAACAGTTGCCCCCATCGGCATATTCTGTTGTCCAATGACTTGTTTATAAACATCCGTCGCAAGCACATTATACTGCCCTCCTACAATTTTAGGAGCGCCAAAATCAGTAAAACTCAGTGTAAATACAACGAACATAGCGCTAACTAATCCATATTTTACCCCAGGCAATGTAACAGAAAAAAACTGTTTCACCTTGCTCGCACCTAGCATATTTGATGCTTCATGTAATCGGTAATCAGCTCCTTGAAACGCAATGAACAAAATAAGGAACGCTTGTGGAAATGTGTAAATAACTTCAGCGATCGTAATTCCAACAGGACCATACAACGGAATCTGAATCCCTTCAAATAAACCAAATAGCCCCTTTGTTACTAATCCTTGATTTCCAAATAAATATGTAAGTGCGATACCATGCAACATCGTCGGCGCGAATAATGGTAACAATGCAATGTATTGAAATATTCGCTTCCCCAAAACGTTGGTCCTTGCAATTGCATAAGCATACATAAAAGCAAGTGTAACGGAAATTACTGTTGTCATTCCTGAAATCCAAACCGTATTCTGTAAAGATTGAATTAACGTTGGTGTTGTAAAATATTTACTAAAATTTGCAACGCCAACAAATGTACCATCTTTATCATAGAAAGCTTGTGTAAACAGTTGTAGCAGCGGTAAAACGAGCATGATTAGAAAGGCTACAAGCACGCCAAAAATGAGCAACCTTTGTAACCCCTCTTCCTTCCCAATACTTCGCTTGACTTTTTTTTCAGAAATTTCTATTTTGTGATTTTCTAACATGTCCATCTAAACAACGACCTTCTTTCCATACGACAGCATATGCTTCTCTGAAAAAGTGATTTGTAAAGTCGTCCCTTTTTGAATGCGCTGTTTTTCGGCTACAGACGCTAATATATCAACAACAACTCTCTCATTATAAAGATGTGTCTCCTCTTCGATTACACGTACTTCCGCTCGATATACAGATCCTCGAAATTCCATATTTTCGACAACTGTTTTCAATCCATTCTCCTTCACAACCATTATATGTTCAGGACGAATGGCTTGACTTCTATCATTTTGCGAAAAGAAATTGATAGAACCAATAAAGTCTGCTACAAACGGATTAGCTGGTTTTTGATAAATCTCCTCTGGTGTTCCAATTTGCATAATCTCAGCATGATTCATGACAACAATTTTATCAGCCATTGTCAATGCTTCTTCTTGATCATGTGTCACCATAATTGTTGTCACACCTACTTTTTCTTGCAATTCTCGCATTTCCCTGCGCAATTTCTCACGCACTTTTGCATCAAGTGCAGACAATGGCTCATCAAGCAACAGAATATCTGGAGACAGCGCAAGTGCGCGTGCAAGTGCCACTCGTTGCTGTTGTCCACCAGACATTTGAGCAGGATATTTATCTTTCACATTCAACAAATCAACAAGCTCTAATGCCTCTATTGCTTTTCGCTTGATTTCTAGTTTTGGATATCGTTTCGCTTTCAAACCATACTCAATATTTTCAAGTGCAGTTAAATTCGGAAATAACGCATAGGATTGAAAGACCATTCCTACATTTCGTTTTCCAGGAGGCAACGCCGTTATATCTTTTCCGTTAATCGTAATACTACCTACTGTAGGTTCTTCTAAACCAGCCAAAATTCGAAGTAATGTCGTTTTCCCGCAACCACTCGGTCCAAGTAAACAAACAAATTCATTCTTTTTCACTGTAAAAGAAATATCTTTTAATGCCGTAAATGTATCAAACTGTTTTTGAATATGTTGAATGGATAAATATTCGCTCATTTTCTTCTCTCCCACTTACTTTTTCGCTTCTGCTTTTTGTCCAAACTCTTTTTCCCAGCGCTCTAAGATTTTATCTCGATTTTCAGCAACCCATTTAAAATCATTCTCTCTATACAACTTATCGGTCACATTTTTTGGAAAACCATCTGGAAGTTTATAATCATTTTTAATTGTTGCAAATCCATTTTTCTCAAAATATAATTTCATAACATCATCTGTAATGGCCCAGTCTAAAAAGGCTTTGGCAAGCTTTTCATTTTTAGCGTCCTCTTTCTTAATGAGTGCATTTGCTTCTACTTCCCAGCCTAGACCTTCTTTTGGAAGAACGACTTCAATCGGAGCACCTTTTTGTTTCTCCTTCAAACCGCTATAAATCATAGATACACCGACAGGATGCTCCCCAGCACCTGCTAATTTTGCCGGTTTTGAACCAGAATGCGTATAAGTTGCTATATTCTCATGAAGTTTCTTCATGTAAGCCCATCCCTTCTCTTCACCCATGATTTGCAACCATGCAGACACTGTTAGAAATCCTGTGCCTGAAGAAGCTGGGTGCGGCATCACAAGCGTTCCTTTATATTCTGGTTTTGTTAAATCTTCGTATGATGCTGGCATCGGTAATTTTTTCTTTTTCAATTCCTCTTTATTCACTGCAATGCCTGTCATAAAAGCTGTATTTCCAACCCATTTCTCCGGCTTTTTATCATCTTTAAATTGAGGAAGAACACGATCTACACCTTTTGGAGAATACTCTTTTAACATTTCTTTCTTATCTAAAGCAAGAAGACTAGACGCTGCCATTCCCCATACGACATCCGCATTTGTATTTTTTCCTTCTGCTAACAATTTCGCTGTAATAACTCCCGTTGAATCACGAACGATATTTAATTTCACATCCGGATATTTTTTTTTAAAAGAGTTAAGATAAGTTGGTACAAGCTCTTCTTCAATCGCTGTGTAAACAGTTAATGTCCCAGACAATTTATCATCCTTTGCTTTCGCATCAGCAGTGGCTTCTTTTTTTGCAGCTCCACAGCCCATTAATAAAGAAAATGTCATCGCCGCTGTCACCGCTTTACAAAACATTTTTTTCACTGTTTCCCTCTCCTTTAACTTTTCTTATGTACAATTCAAATATAAACTATTAGTGTAAAAGGAGTATTAAACCAACATTAATCTTTTGTTTGTTGTGTCTATTTGTGCAATACGTTGCTACTTCAATGTTCTTCCGGACTTTTTCGTCAATTTAAAACAATAAATTTACAAATAATTAAAAAAACATTTAAAATCCCACAAAAAAATGAGGCATTTGTAAAAAATGTCCCATAATAAAAACAATATTTGTAAAAGAGCCCACCCACGGCAGGCTCTTAAAAGTCCAATTCATAAGCACTACGAATCAACAGAGGATAAACCTCCACTAATTAAAGTTTCGCTTTATTTTTGCTTCCCTTTTTTTGAATTACGATTCGCATATTTCGCTGGATTTTCATTTTCATATTCTAATGCAAACTCTGCATCGGGCAAACTTTCTTTTGGTGTTTTATTATGATTGACTGCTGCATGTTGTTTTACTTTTCGCTTTACCATACATTTCAGCCTCCTTATGAAAAGTCTTTACTCTAATAGATTAAGGAGACTACTTCATTTTATAACTGGGAAGTGTTAACATGTACAAAAT
This sequence comes from Bacillus cytotoxicus NVH 391-98, assembly GCF_000017425.1. Classification (GTDB taxonomy): domain Bacteria; phylum Bacillota; class Bacilli; order Bacillales; family Bacillaceae_G; genus Bacillus_A; species Bacillus_A cytotoxicus. The sequence goes on along the minus strand of NC_009674.1, from coordinate 1,164,908 downwards.
ACTATACTCGCGGAAAGACTATATATGATTGTGCTCATTATAAAAAAAGGAAGGATTACTTTGAAGAAAGCATCAAAAATTCAATCACCAATTTTAGACGAAACGCTTCCGCATCAAATAAACTTTCCGTCCTATAAAGGAAGCGGAAAAAAGATGCAAGAGCCTTTTACTAATCAATATGGTGTTGTCATTGGGGACAGTCAATACAATTCACCAAACAGTCCTCTTAATCATTGGAGCGATGACATTGACCCTGCTATTATGGCCGGTGAAGAGTGGATCCACCCAACGAATGACATCGGATGGATTTCAGAAGAAAACCAAAAGTTATTAAAAAATAAAACCCAAAAAACAGAAGATATATTTATGCATCCACAATTTGGGATTCACGATTAAAAAAACCATTCTGCCTCCTTAGGTAGAATGGTTTCAAGTTATCCAATGATAATTCGTTCTTTCGGATATTTATAGCGTGGCGGCTGTTCTCTTCCACCGCTTGCTAAAATAAAGGTTAAAATCCCTACACGTCCAATAAACATAAGAACAATTAGGACACATTTTCCAACAGTTGTTAAATCTGATGTGATACCAGTCGATAAACCGGTCGTTCCAAAGGCTGAGCAAACTTCAACAATTAATTTCATAAGTGGTGCTGTTTCTGTAATAGATAAAATAAATAATGCTGAGGCACATAATAAAATGCCCATCGTCATCACAACAGATGCTTTTAAAATATCTTCCTCATGTAATTGGCGTTTAAAAATACGCACCGTTCTTCCACCTTTTGCAAATGAATATAAAGAAAGAATGTTAACTGCAAAAGTTGTTGTACGTATTCCCCCTCCAACTGAACTTGGCGAAGCACCGATAAACATTAACACACTCATAAATAGTAGTGTTGGTTGTGACAAGTCCCTTATATCCATTGTCGCTAATCCACCACTTCTTGTCGTTACAGATTGAAACAATGCATAAAACAATGTTTCATGCCATGACTTTCCCGTGAAAAATCGGTCCTGCTCTAATAAAATAATGACGATCGTACCAACAACAATAAGCGCAAAAAATGTCGTAGTCGTTAATTTTGTAAATAATGAAAAGCGGAACAATTGATGTTTCCTCTTACTTATGTACTGCTTTATTTCCATTAATACCGGAAAACCGATTGCTCCTAAAATAATCAATAGCATATGAATGATTTGTACAATATAATCCTTTTGATAAGGGATAAGCGATTGACCTGTTAAATCAAACCCACCATTTGTTGTCGCACTAATTGCAGCAAAAAAACCATGAAAATAGGCTTCTTGCCATGTTGAAAAATAATTTAAAAACCTCGTTCCTAAAAGAAGCGCACCGACGAGTTCTATTGAAATAATGACAATCAAAATAGATCGCATCAATTCAACAAGGCCAGATAAATTTCCTTGGTTATGGTCGGCCATAATTAATCGTCTACGTTGTAAACCAATTTTTTTACCTGTTAAAATCCAAAGAAACGTTCCAAGCGCCATAATTCCTAAACCGCCTAATTGTAAAACGAAAGCTAAAACAATAATCCCCACTGTATTAAATGTATCGGGAATTGAAACAACTGAAAGTCCTGTAACACTTACAGCACTAACCGATGTAAACAACGCATCTATAAACGTCCACTTTACCCCCGGTTTAATAACAAAGGGCATACTTAAGAGAATTACCGAGACAATGACTGCTATAAAATAAAAGAAAACGATAAGCTGCACTGGTCGTAATTTTTGTAAAAATTTCTTTATACCTTTCATTCCATCACTTCGCTACCTTTTTTCCATCAATTAAATAAAGAAAAAATTATTTTCCTCTCCCTGTTTGTTCCTAATATACGTAGTACATCCCTACTGCACCGCGACTAACAATAAACACATCACATATCATATCATTTTCCAATAGCGAATAACAAGGTATACTCTTTCCTTTACTTCAAAACAAATTCTCACTTTTGCCGTTTTTTGATTATACTTCTATATTCGTTTCGTTCCTTTCATCCCGCTATTTTAGGACAGTAAAGCTCTCATAGTAAAAGTAAAGAACCACATGCTAATGTAAAATACTTCACTGTTCATCATGTCATAGAAAAAATCCAGCTAGCTACCGTTAGCTGGATTTTTTCACTTTATTGAGAGCGCTCTTCAAGCCACTCCCCAATGGTTGGATATGTTTGTTTTACAGCTGTTCCACCATATACGATAGACATATGTCCTGTCGGCAAGCAAACATATTGTTTATCCACACTAGAAATATGTTCTAACAATGCTTCTACTTGACACGGTAAAGCAATGTGATCACGTCTAGCAGAAATGTTTAATACATTTGCCTTAATGTTTTTTAAATCCACTTTTTGTCCTCGAATAACAAGCTCACCTTTTACTAGTTTATTCTTTTGATAAAAGTCACGAATCCATTGTCTATATGCTTCTCCTGGGAATGGAATTCCATCTCCCACCCATTTTTGAACCAGCTTCCAGCTTGTTACAAACTTTTCGTTTTCTGATCGATCCAGTAATGCTACATACGGCCCTACAAAATTTGTAACTGGTTTTAACATTTTATTTCCGAAATCAATCATCTCTGGAGGTATATTTCCAAATGTATCAACAGCTTTATCTAAGTTAAAATATTTTTCATCTAATAAAGGACCATATAATCCTGTATTAGAAAAATCAAACGGACTTGTCATAAAAATTAAATTGCGAATCGGCATGTGCGGATGAAGTGCTGCATAAATAGAAGTTAACGTTCCGCCCATGCAATAACCTAATAATGAAATCTCGTCCGATTTTGCAGTTCGCATTACCTTCTTCACTGCTTTTGCAATATAGTCGAATACGAAATCATCAAATTTCAAATGACGATCCTCTAAGCCAAATGTTCCCCAGTCTAACATATACACATCAAAACCACGATCTACTAAATATTCTACCAAGCTGTTTCCTGGTGTTAAATCCATAATATACGGCTTATTGATTAAAGCATATATTAATAAAATAGGAACTGAATGTGTCGTTTCCTGCTTTGGAATATAACGATATAATTTCGCTTTGTTCTTTGTCCAAATGACCTCTTTCGGCGTTAAACCAACTTGCGGTTCCGGTTCGCGCAATAAAACCTCACTTGCTCTCTTCAAACGACGATATGCATTTCGATACTCTTCTGGGCATAACTCCAATTGTTTTTCCCATTCAGTTACGAATGTAGTCATTTTTCTATCTCCCTTTTCGATTAATTTCCTTCTTCAAAAAAGAAGTGCACTCCTGCTATGGATATGCACTTTTTTCTCGCTTCATTACATATATAATCCGCCATTAATATTTAATTGCTGCCCTGTAATATATGCTCCATCTCGGCACAGATACACAACGCCTTTTGCAATTTCATCCGCTTGTCCAAATCGTTTCTTTGGAATCTTCGCAACGATTTGCTCACGAACATTTTCCGGTACTTCTGCAACCATCTCAGTATCAATAAAACCTGGGCAGATTGCATTTACTGTTACATTTGTTTTCGCAAGCTCTAACGCTAACGATTTGGTAAATCCTATCATACCTGCTTTCGCAGCGGCATAGTTCGTTTGACCGAATCCGCCTGCTTGTCCAATAATAGAAGAAATACTAATAATCCTTCCACCTTCAGACTCTGTTATGTAAGGAAGCGCTGCGCTTGTTGTGTTGAATACACTACTTAAGTTCACATCAATGACGCGCTCCCAATCTTCACGATTCAACTTTTTAAACGTACGATCTCTTGTAATACCAGCATTATTAACTAAAATATCTACTTTACCAAAGTGATTCACAGTTTCATCTACAAGGCGCTTTGCATCTTCTAACTTTGAAACATCAGCTTGAACTGCATATACATCATGACCCTCTGTTCCTAGCTCATTTACAAGATTTTCAGCTGCTTCTTTACTGCTATTGTAATTCATAACAACCTTTACTCCTTCTTTTGCTAAAGCCACCGTAATTGCTTTCCCAATTCCTTTTGCTCCGCCTGTTACAATTGCAACTTTTCCATTTAATTGAGTCATTTCTTTTCCCCCTTTAATGAATTGTGAACAATAGTTAATAACTCCATTTGGTACTTATTCAAAAAATCCTATATATAGTATGTTTTCGCCGTTTACACAATCTCAAGAAAGTTCTCCCCATCTTTTTTGAAATTGATAAACAAGGCGCCTATTCCTTATTTTTTATTTTCTGGTTTCACTTGTGCTTTTGTCTCTTCCTTCACAGGGTCTTGTAATTTTGCTAATGTTTCATTTTGTTTTTCTAATAATTCTAAAATTTTATCAACTTTATTTTCTAAAGTTCGAATGTCTTGTTTCACTTTTGTCACATCACGTTTTAGCGTAGGAGATTGGCCTAAAGTTTCTGCTTTTTCCTCTAGAATTTCCTCAATGTTATCAACCTTATTTTCCAAGTTAATAACAAGTGTTGCTACCCTAGCAATGTCTTCTTGAGTCGGTATGTTTACTTTTTCTAAATAGCCCTTCGTTACATCATTTAACATTTTCTGATAAAACAAGTTCAAATCTAGAACGCTTCCCATCCAAGCAGAATACTCTTCTGTTTTGATTGTTTCATTTAATGCTTTTCCCCAAAACGTTTCTGTTTTTTCATAAACCTCTTTCCATGTTTGCAGTGGATCAAATTTTTGATCAATCACTTCTCCTACACTCCTTTATTCGTTTTTGAAACAATTCAACCTATTCACTATTTTCTGATATTATAAAAAAAACTTCAAGTCTGTATTTTACTTTTTTATTCCAATAAATGTATTGACATGAGAAACAGATAGGTGTAAATTGCACTTATAAGCAAAAAATTCCATCTAACTGATTCATGAGGTGATGTACAATCATGCTACATAATGAACCAGACCAACAAGAAAGTATTGAAAAAATCTCAGCAAAACAACCAAACTCCATGCCAAAAAACTTCTTAGTTCCCTTCTTACTTCTCTGTCTGAAAGACTGGAGTCTTCACGGTTACAAACTCATTCAAATGCTAATGGACATCGGCTTTTCTTCTATCGATCAAGGTAATGTTTATCGAACATTACGCAAATTAGAAAAAGAAAATCTTATTTCTTCAACTTGGGATACAAGTGAAGGAGGGCCAGCAAAACGTATCTACTCTTTAACGGAATATGGAGAGCAATATTTAGCAACATGCGCGACCTCTTTTGAACATTACCAAAATATGTTGCGAACATTTTTCACTTTATACACCAATGCATTCTTTCCGTTTTCTACTTCTCCAGACAAGGATGAAAAAAATTCTTCATCTTCACCTGGTGGTACAGCAGAATAATCTGCGTTCACAATATGTAAAAAAACATTTGGAGGTCAAACTATGGAAACTAAACCATATGAACTTATCGATGCATTTTGGAAAAATTGGTCACATTCGCTTTCCCTTTTTTCTTCAGCGGGAAAACAATTAGAACAACTTACATTAGAAATATTAAAACAACAACAAGACGCTTTGCATAAACTAACAGCAGGAGTTGACGAACTAGAAAAAGAACTTCAACAATTCACTGCTCAATGGAACAGCCAATATACAGAATATGTGAACCAACTTACAGGCAATTCTCTAAATGATCAAATTCATGAGTGGCAAGAAAAATGGAATGAACTCTCTAACCACATTCATCAACTTACTGTTTCTCCTACAAAAACATCACTGTCTATTCTTACACAAACAAGCGGTCAATTCGAGGAAACAACAAAACAATTTATTGAGCAACATCAACTTCAGCGTGAGGAACTTCAAAAACAATTAGATGATTTTTTGACGGAGTTCAAGTCTACACAACTGGAACTTGTAAAAAAGTTCGAGGAAAACTCCAAAAATCTATTTACTTCCATCAAATAAGAAAAATGTGGCAGCTTACTGCTAAACAAACAAAACTCTTTCTTCCTCCTATTGCATCTAGATGGCTTACATTTTTCGATATGGAAAAGAAGGAGGATCACATGAATCTATTTCAAGAAGCACAATCCGTTCAAGAGCTTCAGTACGATGAGATTCAAGTTGGCGATCAAGCTTCATTAACCAAAACGATTACAAATGAAGATATCCTTGCTTTTGCAAAATTAACTGGGGACGTCAACCCCATTCATATACTAGATTCCTTTGCAAAAACAACAATCTTCAAAGAGCGTATCGCACATGGAATGCTTGTTTCAGGTTTTATTTCTACTGTTCTCGGTACGCAATTGCCAGGTAAAAATACCATCTATTTATCGCAAAATGTTTCATTTCGTGCACCTGTAAAAATTGGTGATACATTACGCGTTATAGTAGAAGTGATAAAAAAACGTGATGATAAAAAAATCATTACATTGCAAACAAACATATATAACCAATCAAATGTTATTGTTGTCGAAGGAACTGCAACGATACTCAAAAAGGAGTAGCAAATGAGCTACTCCTTTTGTATATCCAAGAACTACTAATCCCTCCGATTACTTCCGCGTATGACTGGCTCTATAACACATACAATAACGATACCAGTTACCAAACTGGATTATAGACAAGGATGTGTGTATAAATGGTAAAAACAAATAAATTACTTGTTCCTGGTGCTGAACAAGCGCTGGAACAATTCAAATACGAAATTGCGCAAGAGTTCGGCGTAAACTTAGGATCGAATACAGTTGCTCGTGCTAATGGATCTGTCGGTGGCGAAGTAACAAAACGTCTTGTTTCTTTAGCACAACAACAATTGCGTGGATAATTTTATACTGTTTGGATTTAGAAGGCAGAGATTCTGCCTTTTTCTTTTTAGACATACATTATATTTCTTCTTCACATACTACAGAGAGCACACTGAAAGGACAGATGTACATGAAACAGATTAATATGAAAATGAGCCCACCTCGTGTACTCATTTTATCTTTTATGATGCTCTCCATTGCTGGAACATGCTTATTAAAACTCCCCGTTTCAACAACAACTTCTATTTCATGGCTAGATGCTTTATTTACAACTGTTTCTGCCTGTACCGTTACTGGACTAGGTGTTGTAGATACAGGGAAAATATTCACTACATTTGGACAATGTGTCATTTTATTTCTCATTCAAGTCGGTGGACTAGGTATTATGAGCTTTGCCGTATTCATTGCGATTATGTTAGGAAGAAAAATTGGACTTCAAAACCGAATATTACTCCAACAAGCATTAAATCAAACGAATATTGGCGGTGTAATCGGCCTTGTCAAATCTTTGTTTATATTTTCGTTTACAGTTGAGTGTATCGCAGCTCTTTTTCTTTCGTTCGAATGGATTCCTAAATATGGTATAAAGAAAGGGGTCTATTATAGTTTGTTTCACTCCATTTCTGCATTTAATAATGCCGGTTTTTCCATCTGGAGTGACAATTTAATGTCTCAATCTCACAGTATTCTTGTGAATATTGTTATTTCGACTTTAATTATTTTAGGAGGGATGGGTTTTACAGTCATCGTGGACATAAAACGAAAAAAGAGTTTTAAAACACTGACCTTACATTCTAAACTTATGCTCTCTTCTACTCTTATAATTAATATTATTGCAACACTTTTAATTTTTATATTTGAATTTCATAATTCTATCTCCATGAAAGGATTTACACCATTTGAAGAAACATTAGCTGCCTACTTTCAAGCCATTTCGACACGCACTGCTGGTTTTAATACAGTTGATATCGCACAGCTCTCCACCCCCTCTCTTTTACTCATGATGCTACTTATGTTTATCGGGGCTGGTAGTGCATCTACGGGAGGTGGTATTAAATTAACAACCTTTTTAATTATGTTATTTGGTGTATTTAAGTTCCTTCAAGAACAAGATGATATTGTTATTTTTAAAAAATCGATAAAAGATACTCTTATCGTTAAATCTTTAACAATTACTGTCATATCCATTTCATTTATTTTCTTTTCCATACTTATTTTAAGCATTACTGAACAAACCCCTCTTTTCATGAGTGCATTCGAAGTTTTTTCGGCATTTGGAACCGTTGGATTAAGCATGGGACTTACACCGCAGCTAACGGTCATTGGAAAATTTATTATTATATTTATGATGTTTTTTGGAAAGATGGGTCCACTAACACTAGCCTTTTCCTTTGCACGTAAAAAGCAAAAAAAAATAAAATATCCAAACGAAGATCTTTTAACAGGTTGACAACCAATTCCATCCCTCATATAATATAACTACAATAACATATCTCCAAAGGGGAGTAGCGTCCAAGAAATAATTCTTGGAAACAAAGTCGTCATTACGTAGAACTTAGTTCTTCCGGCTTTGTTGGCATTTTCATTACATATGTCTAGCAAGACCTTTGCCTACCAACGGCAGAGGTCTTTTTTGCATTCTTTTCCAGATTCTTCTACCGCTGATAGGTAGGAGTATGGGGAAACTAAACTGTGGGGATTTTCGTCACTCGTTTAGGATTTATACAAATGAGAGGAGAATGTGTATGGATGTATCATTACTTTTGGAGTACAGCTGGGTATTACTTATTTTAATTGCATTAGAAGGGATTTTAGCAGCAGATAATGCACTTGTTCTTGCCATTATGGTAAAACATTTACCCGAAGAAAAACGAAAAAAAGCATTATTTTATGGATTAGCTGGTGCTTTCATATTTCGCTTTGGATCACTGTTTATCATTTCTTTCTTAGTTGATGTATGGCAAGTGCAGGCGCTAGGTGCCATTTATTTAATGTTTATTGCAGGTAACCATTTGTTCAAAACTTATATGAGAAAGCATACAAATGAAGAAACGAAGAAAAAAGATGCAAACATAAAGAAAAAACAAGAAAACTTTTGGTGGACGGTATTTAAAGTCGAAGTTGCTGATATCGCATTTGCAGTTGATTCTATTTTAGCTGCTGTTGCATTGGCAATGACTTTACCAAAAACAGGATTAGGTACAATCGGTAGCCTCGATACTGGTCAATTCCTTGTTATTTTTGCCGGCGGTATAATTGGTCTAATCATTATGCGATTTGCTGCTTCTGCTTTCGTACACTTATTAAAACGGAAGCCAGGACTAGAAACAGCTGCCTTCTTGATTGTTGGTTGGGTTGGGGTAAAACTTGCTGTTTACACCTTAGCACACCCAACTTTAGGGATTCTCCCTCATTCATTCCCTGAATCTGCTCCATGGAAAATTGGATTCTGGATTGTACTAGTTGGAATTGCAGCTGGTGGTTGGTTCTTCTCCAAAGATACAAAAACAAACACTATACAAAAGAATTTTGATGAAAAAGCGTTGTAATCACAGCGCTTTTTTCATTTATTATACAAGCTTACCCTTCCTACTTTCTCACATAAAGCGCAACTGGAATCAATGGCAATTGTCTCCTATCCTCAACTGACTATGAGCCCTCACTATTCATCTGAATGTCCGCAAATAGCGAATAAATTACATATTAATCCTTATACTCTTTGTTTTAATATGTGTCCCTTTTGTGAAACGTTTCACAATTTTGTTGAAAATGGAATCGAATCCATGTACTTTATTCATATAAAGAGTATTTACACAAAGGAGCGCAATTATTATGCTAGAACACGGATTGACTTACGTTGTAAAACTTGCTCAGAAAAAAAAAGAAATGCTAGACACAAATTTAATGCAATACTTCATTCGCGCTGCACTTGCTGGCGTTTATATCGGCTTTATTATTGTACTATGTTTTAAATTAGGTAATTTCTTCAGTATAGAAAATTCTCCGGCAACTTATTTAGCTGCTTCTATGTTTTTCGGTATTGCACTCGTATTAATCATATACGGTGGCGCTGAATTATTTACAGGAAATACAATGTATTTTACAGTCTCCACTTTAAGAAACAAAACAACTATTTCCGATACATTTCGTAACTGGATTACTTGTTATGCAGGCAATTTAGCAGGGGCATTATTTTTTGCATTATTATTTTATGCAACTGGAATTTTTGAAACAATCGATCATGAACATTTGATGAATAAAGTTGTGGAAATCAAAATGGGAACACCTACCATTCAGCTTTTCTTTAAAGGTATTTTATGTAATTGGCTTGTCTGTTTAGCTTGTTTTCTTCCGTCTCAAGTGAAAGGTGATACAGCCAAAATTCTTGTTATGATGTTCCTTGTTTTTACTTTTTTCCTATCCGGTTATGAGCATAGCATTGCAAACTTATCATTATTTGCATTATCTTTACTATCACCACACTCTGATACAATTAGTTTTGCTGGTGCCATTCACAATTTAATTCCCGTAACACTCGGGAACATCATTGGCGGATCCGTCTTTGTAGGTATGGTATATCATTATTTAACGAGCGGAACAAAAAAAGCTGGTAAAGTTGCTCCTCAAGAGGAAATCATTCCTTTACAAGCTCATATGAAACATTAATGAAAGGGCTGTCCCAAAAGCTCCTTTCAATGACTAACCCCCCACAGAGAAAATGTACTTTCTCTGTGGGGGGTTGTTATTTTTTTGATTTCCTTCCTCAAACAAGCTGTTTTTTCGCCTGTTTGAGGAAGTTGTAGCCTATGGCAATCAGTCCGTACTAATGCCTAGTCTTGCCTCTGAAACCAAGTCCTAAATATTTAAAATAAAAGCCGATGATCCCCTAACGTACAGGAAATCGGCTTTTTCTATGTAAAAAATTGCTTAGGATACGAAATTCGCGTTTTGTTGATACTCCCCCATGCCCATCAAGTTAAAATCTCATATTACCCCCAGAACGAAAATTTTGTGCATTTTGCTCGTATTTATTGTTTTGGGGAAATTCATATTTTTAGCTTGATGGCGATGTAGTGGCCTCCTATGTCAAAGCATCTTTTATTTATTTTTATAAATATCTATGTATTTCATTATGAAGTGTTTTCACACGCTCTTTATAGAATATGCCTTTTTCCTCTATTTTCAGTTGCGCTATAAACAGATTTGCAAGCATTACCGCTGTATCAAGCTGATAAAATAAGCTGACAATACGAGGCATAGATTCAAAGATATCTTTATTCTTATATCCATCTTTAAATTCATACCAATCAATTTCATTAGTTTCAGCTATCCTCATAAGTTCTAGCAGCGGGTGACCAATTAGAGCATTATCCCAATCAATCAACGCCTTAACTTCTCCGTTATATCCAATTAGATTTGCTGGTCGAATGTCCATATGTAATAATTTCTTTACATGATCTGCTTGTTTAAGAATCTCTTCGATTATCGATATATCAGGAAATTCAATATCGCAATGTGTAATTTTATTAAATCCTTCTACTCTTTTTACGAGACGTTCAGCTATATACTTACTAGATGGTTTCCTAGTCCTATGTTGGTAATTTAAATCTTCAATTGGCATATTATGGAGATTATTAACTACTTCTCCTATTTTGTACGCAGAAATTTGAATATGATCAGTAGCCAGGTAATCTGAAATTAAAAAATCAAGTTCTGTAGAAAGGTGCAGTCCGTGAACCTTTGGCACTGGAATGTCTTTAGAATTACAAAACTTAGAAAGCTCCGCTTCCTTTTGCAATGAGATTCGACTATTAAACAACCCTTCATTTATATTTTTCACTTCACGTTCCCAAGGTACTCGAAATGCTAAAGGTCCTTTTTCCGAATCCCCTCGGAACACAATATTTTGTACTCCATTTCCTATTACTTTTAACTCCTGAACAGCCAATTCTTTATATTCTCGATTCAATATAGTTTTTAATTTCGCCCTTAATTCTTCTGTTTTCGAACGTATATTAACCATTTTACCCCTCGATTCGCAAGTTATTTACAACCCGTAATAGCATCTCTGAATAATCTTCCAGATGTATTTCCCTTCATTTTAATACATGTGTTTTTTTATATTTCCAATCGTAATAAAGCTAGCCAATATTAAGATAGAAAATAAAAGTAAAATATTATTCACTCCCATATGAGTTATTAAAATACCAGTCGACAGAGCAGAAGATATCTTAACAAATGATGCTAGAATTGTTCTTAAGCCTATTACTCTACCAATATATTCTGTTGTAGTATTTAACTGTATTAACGTTTGCACGATAATCAAATGCGACATGGTAAATAGCCCCATTATAAATATACAAATAACGGCCGTTGTTTTATAGTCATTCAAATATAATAAAAAAGAAGAGGTTGCCATACCCATCATCGTAATAAAAATAACTTTATGTTTAAACTTTTTTTAAAAAATAGATAGCAATCAAGCCTGCTATAATTCCTCCTACTGAAAATGCTATCTCAAATATTGAGTAAAGCCCGCTACCTCCTTCAAACTGTTCTGCAAGAGGTAATAATAAAGTTGTTGTCATTTGTATGCTAATGCTATTCAAAATGGATAAAAACAGTAAGTACTTCATTCCTTCTGTTTGATTAATAAAACGCCATCCCGATATTAATTCTGCAAGGTAGGATATTCTTGTATTTTTTACTTTTTTAGGGTTCATTCTTTTTATAGAAGAAAAGAAAATGGCCGCAACTAAAAATGTTACAGAATTAATAAAGAAACTAGTGGCTAAAGAAAATTTAACTAGAAATAACCCAGATATACCAGTTCCCACTAGTAATGCTGCTTCATTTAATGAAGATGCTTTTGATATAACAAATGGTATATCATGATTACAGAATGCTTCCTTAATAAATGCAGAAGATGCAGGTTTGTAAACAGTGTAGCAAACTGCTAATAAGAATTGCATAATGTAAAAAATAAATACTGATTCAAATTTTATGAAAATAAGTATTGCCATGATTAAAACAAGTACAAATCGAATACTATCTGTTAGAACAACAATATTTTTAGAATCATGATGATCTACATAAACAGACACAAAAGGTGTTAAAATGATACTTGGTATATAATAAATTGCAATCATTAATCCGATAGAAGTTGCTTGTCCTGTTAAATGAAAAATATACCATAGCAAGGCAATTTGTTGAATTCCATCCCCAAATCCGGTAATGCTAATCCCTAATAAATATTTCAATTTATTATTCATAAAATTATCCCTTATATAATTGTTATCTTCATTTTAGGTGCATCACTTCAATAGAGTAAATTACAATTTATTTATCTATATTTATAATTTATTCTTATAAGGTATCTCACCACTTGCCCGTCAAGCGAAGTTAAAATCATATCCTCAAAATAGAAAAACGCTATGCTTATCGTAAGAAGTTTATGAGAAAGGATGGTGTTTTTAATGAATCCTATTATTTCAAATGAGCTGAATCTTTTCGCACAAGAGCTACAATACTTTTTATCTCCAGTAGTCCTACAAGATATCGCCAAACAAGTTGGCTTTGTACAGCGATCTAGTAAGTATCAAGCGAACGAACTCATTGCCCTTTGCGTATGGCTCAGTCAAGAAGTCGCCAGCGCATCACTTACACATTTGTGCAGTCAGTTAGAAGCTTCAACTGGAGTACTGATGAGCTCAGAAGGATTGAATCAACGCTTTAATCCAGCAGCTGTCGCATTTCTTCGAGAAGTCTTTACTTCTCTTCTCAAACAAAAACTCTGTTCAAATCACTCACTTTCTGCACACATGATCTCTACTTTCAATCGTATCCGTATTTTAGATGCAACAGTGTTTCAACTGCCTGACCATTTCGCCACTGACTATCAAGGTTCAGGTGGAAGTAGTAATACGGCAGGCGTGAAAATCCAATTGGAATATGATTTACTTAGTGGTCAATTTCTTAACGTGCAGCTTGGGCCAGGAAAGAATAATGATAAAACATACGGTACCATCTGCCTTGAAACCGTAGGGGCGGGCGATTTGTGTTTACGTGATCTTGGTTACTTCGATTTAGGAGACTTACAAACTATTCATGATAAAGAGGCTTACTATATCTCGCGGTTGAAGCTGAATACACGCATTTATATCAAGAATCCTGAGCCAGAATACTTCAACAACGGCACGTTAAAAAAGCAAACAGAATACATACAGCTTGATATGACACAAATAATGTCGAGCCTAATCCCTGGTGAAACAATAGAAATTTCCGAGGCATACATTGGACAAAATCAGAAGCTTCCAGCACGTGTCATTATCCATCGTTTAACCGATGATGAAACGCAAACACGCCTGAAAAACCAAGCGATACGTGAAAAGAAAAAAGGCATTGTCATGAAGGATAAAAGTAAACGTTTAATGGGTATGAATGTATATATCACGAACACGTCTCTAGAAGGAGTACCAATGAACTACGTGCACTCACTGTATTCACTTCGTTGGCAGATTGAAATTTTGTTTAAAACGTGGAAGTCATTTTTTGAAATTGATGAATGTAAAAATATTAAAAGAGAACGCCTAGAGTGCCATTTATATGGACAACTCATCGGCATTCTCCTCTGTTCTTCTACGATGTTTCAAATGCGACAGTTTCTGCTTGAAAAAACAAAGCAGGAGCTGAGTGAATACAAAGCGATTTATATGATTAAAGATTACTTTCCGTTACTGTTTCAAGCGATAGCCGGTGGCACAGAAGAACTTTTGAAAATTTTGCATCGTCTTTATCTACTGCTCAAAAAGAACGGTCGTAAATGTCATCGGTATAAGAAAATGACCGTCTTTGATATTCTAGGGATTGTGTATAAAACGACGGTGAAGCATAGACAAGCTGCCTAGCGAAAAAATCAGATTTTAATAGGCTTCTTTAGTATGCCTACTTTTCTATCAATTATTAGTTTTGAACCAAGGATCGTTCCATATCTAGTAAGTTACTTGGTTAGCTTGATGGGCATGTGATACTCCCCCACTTTCATACTATTTTATTGCGATCGTTTTTTGATCTCCGTCAATAACAGTTAATATATTTTGTTTAATCGTTATTAAAACTTCTATACTACGTAAAAAAAATTCATTCTCATTAATTGCATGTAATTCCATTGGCATTGTATTTGGTAAATATATATAAGCGATTATTGGGTTGTAATACCACCTCAATCGCATATTCAGGATTCTCTTGTAAATAGTATTTTCCCACATATCCTTCCAATAATTCAGTTGATAAATGTATAGCTTTCAGTTGCTTAGGTTTTTTTGGTAAGATTAATTCATTTGTTTTTAGTGCCTTTTCAATCGCTTGTTCGTAGGTTAATCCTTGCTCTTTACTACGTAAAAAGACAAAGATTGTTTTAGATTGAAGAAAAATTTTAAAGGTGGCTGCATAGCCTGGCCAACCACCAGTATGGGACACGCATGTTCCCAGTTGTTCATCTTCATATATCATCCATCCCATACCGTAAGGAAAAGATTGTTCTGCCGAAAGAGTTGATGGAGTAAAAGCTTGTTCAAGCAATTCTTTATTCCAAAGTTGCGCACAAATGACAGCACGCCCTAATTTCCATAAGTCCTCCACCGTTGAATAAATTCCTCCATCACCGGTAATATAATCTAAATAAACAGTATCCCTAGTTTCTTCAAATTCAACAGGCCTAATATGTTTGCCACTATAAACATCATATACATATACTTGTGCAATTTCACAAGGATATTCCTCTATAAAAGTAGTTGAAGTTACTGTTGTATGTTTCATATTTAATGGATTAAAGATCGCTTCAGTCATATACGTAGAAAAACTCTTATTCGTAACACGCTCAATCAACAGGGATAATAATACATACCCTGTATTGCTATATACCATTTGTTCACCTGCTTCAAAGAGCCGAGGTGGTGCATATTGAGTTAAGAGTTGTAGCACATCTTCATTTGAAGCAAATGTTGATTCGTTCCAATGATCAGCAAACAATTCTATATAATCAGGTAAACCTGATGTGTGTTGTAAAAGGTGGCGTACAGTAATATTATCATAAGGTAAATTTGCAAACCATTTGTTAATATCATCATCTAATTTGATTTTATTTTCTTGCACTAATAGTAAAATACCTAATGCTGTTAGGGGTTTTGATACAGAAGCTAAGTTAAAACGTTGCTTGAGTTTCATTGGAGCATGTGTTTGAATAGAAGCTTCTCCATAGGCACCTTGTAATAGAATTTTTTATCTTGTGCAAGCAATATCGTGCCATTAAACGTATTTTCAATCTGTTTTTTCCCCTTATTCCAATCCATCATAGTCAATTTCCTCCTCAGAAATTCATTGTAAGCGCAAAAAATTGAGATACATGGTCGATTTGTGAAATTTTTTATAAATTGACGTGTTCTAGTTTAACTTATGGCCTCACTCACTAGCATTCTCCAAATAATTCGGTACAAATTTACGCTTATACAATTCATTCTACAGTAAAAAATATGCAACTAACTGAAATAATATTTTGTAGATGTTAGTAACGGTGGTAAACTCCCTTATAACAACAGTTCCAAATTCCCCGAAAATAACAGCCAATAGTTTCAAAACGATAATGATGGAGTAGAGAAGCTATGGTCAAGATTGGGGAATTTTGCAGGATAAAGATTCCGTTCCAAATAACTGGAATCTTTAATTTTCTTCTTGTATATTTAAATTTAGAGGGAATAACCGATAGAATATTCAAAATTTTCAAGAAAGAAGGGTTCAATATGCCATATTGCAAAGTTAAACAAGCCGACATTTACTATGAAGATATAGGGAAAGGAAAACCAATTTTAATGGTACATGGCTATGCACCTGATCATCGATTAATGAGTGGTTGTATGGAACCTATATTTACTAAAAGAGATGGATGGCGACGTATTTATATCGATCTACCTGGAATGGGAGTAACAAAAAACTATGACGAAATAAGTTGCTCTGATGAAATGTTGAATGCTGTTTTAGATTTTATTCAAGCCGTTCTCCATGATCAAGAATACATAATTGCTGGTGAATCTTACGGCGGCTATATAGCTAGAGGACTTATCGAAAAACAAAAAGAACGAATACTCGGAGCAGCATTTATATGTCCTGTTATTATCCCTCTGAACGAAAATAGAGCCGTTGAGAAACATAGAGTCTTGAAAACAGATGCTAAATTTATTGAAAGTTTATCGAAAGAGGAATTAGAACATTTCAAAAGCAATCAAGTTGTACTTGATGAGTATAATTGGTTGCGTTACAAAAATGAAATTGTTGCAGGCTGTAAAATTGCAGATGAAAAGTTTTTAAATAGAGTTAGGAATAAATATGAGTTTTCATTTAAAGTTGATCAATCTAATTTTGATAAGCCCAGTATATTTCTTTTAGGAAGACAAGACGCTTCTGTTGGATATAAAGATGCCCTTAACATTTTACATAAATATCCAAGAGGAACATTTGCCGTATTGGATACAGCTGGACATAATTTACAAATAGAGCAACCACAACTTTTTAACACTCTAGTAAATGAATGGCTGGACAGAATTGAAGAAGTTTATCATTAATATTCTTTTATTTTAAAAACTTTTTCATTGAGTTCTTGATAATAAAAGAAAGTATTCATTTCATCCCAATTTCTTATTTATATTAGAGGGCTCGCCCCGTTGCCATCAACTTAAGAAATTAATTATTCCCAAAAATGAACTTCATTTTTAAACTAGAAAAATATGATTGTATAGGTTTCAGTTCAGGTAATTCTCGCAATGGTTCGTATTCTCGTACATGACACACCGAGTATGGAGAGTTACACTTACAAATACCGCGTGATCTAACGGCGAATTTAAGCAACAGACAGTGGCACCATATCAGCGCTCAAATGATACGCGAAACGCGACTGTGATTCATCTCTTTCCAAAAGGAATTACAAGGACAGAAATTGCACGTTTAATCGAGAAAATGTTACACGCCTCAAAGAAATCTGTTTCTGAACAAGTTAAAGCGTTTCATCAACGACCTTTACATACTCGCTATATATGTGTGTATGTAGATACAACCTATATCGCTGTTGGTATTTGTGAAGATAAATCAAAAGAAGTGCTTGCGTACACGATTGCGCCAACTGAATCAGCGTATAACTGGCAAGAGCTTTTAGAAGAACTCAAAGATCGTGGTGTAAAGGATATCCTTCTGTTTATTTCAGATGGCTTCAAAGACATGGTAGATGCCATCTCAAACGTATTTTCAAGAGCCAAATATCAATCTTGTTTAGTCCATATAGCCCGCAATTTATCACACAAAATTCGTAAGGCGCGTGCTGCATCGTTAACGATGTTGGAAGAATTTGAAGAGGAAGGACACAGCATCGTGAAATTTTATTTATTGGCAGGGCTAGCCCTGCCAATAAATAAAATCGATCCTTCGAGCAAAGCTTATATTTATACTAAAAGTGACGTTCTATCCGAAAAGGTTGAAAATGCATTTACACAAAAATATTGACGCTCCCAGTGGGAGATCGGGCGCATATAAAACTTCAACATTATTAATACGTTTTCTTTTAAAATATAAATAGTTAAACATATGAAAAAACTTCGATTGTTATATCATCCCTTATTTCTTAAATACAGGTGCTATTTTATCAATGCGGTTTGTCCAAATTCCACCTGTATAATCGTCAGGAAGACGTTTTATATCTTCAGATGAGTCAAATCCACTTGAAAATCCAAATCCATTTCCTCCTACAACGATAACTCGAGTACCCGCTTTATCCATTCGATTAAGAAAACGATTTGGCCATCCCCAAAGCCAAGGAGCTACTTTGTCTGGTATATGTAATTCTCCATGCTTCAGGCTTGAAGGTATGTAGCCAGTCCACCCTAATGCAATATAAGTAAGAAGATCCTTTTTCATGGTTGCTTTTGACATTGTTCGTAAACTAGGGATACGCTCTTTTATCGCAGCAATTGGTTTATCACCGCCATATACAGTTAGTTGATCAAGGCGTTTCGCTGGTAGTTTCTTGAGGTAAGCCGCCAATTGGTTTCCTTCATTTTCATCATCACTTTTAATATGAATAAGAAAAGAACGATCTGGAAAATGGTGAAGTACTTCATCAAGTGTTGGCATAAGATTAATCCCTTTACCACGAAACGGGAATGTTTTACCCCCATCAGCTGTATAACCGTAACCAATATCAAGTGCTTGTAATTCTTTTGTTGTAAAATCTCTTGTAACACCTTTACCATTAGTACGGCAATCAAGAGTCCAGTCATGAAAAATAACAAAATTATTATCTTTAGTTGGTTGAACATCAAACTCTACTAGATCAGCTCCAGCTTTAAATGCCGCTTCCATAGATGGAATTGTATTTTCTAAATAAGGATGTTCAGGTTTATCTATACGTTCTGCTGTACATGTATCATCCTCAATCCCTTCCATGCTAAATGTTTGCGAAAGTCCTCGGTGAGCAAGAAGAAGAGGAGTCCCCTCGGCCCTCTTAGCCAAAAGAGAACTGTTATTTACATAAACAAATACAAATAGGATAAGAATTATCCAAGTCGTTTTACGTTTCAGTAACCGTTTTATTTTATTCATTGTATTCTCCTCTTAAATACTAGTTAAAATCCTTTAAACAATGTTCGTCATTTAAATACTGGTAAATGTTACAACCAATCATATTTTATTGCAATGGATATGATTGGTTATTAAAGAATTGATATGCAATTCAGCAATGTGCCCCCGCCTTATTCCAAAAATTTTATAGCGACATAACAGATTGTCCCAAGTGCAATAAAAGGGCCAAACGGCAAGGGATCTCTTATATTCATTCGCTTAAATAGGAAACAAATTCCTAAAAAGCAAAGACTGGAGCAAGAAGCAATACAAAGCGTAATCAAAATCCCTTTTATTCCTAGTACAAATCCAAGTAGAGATAACAATTTCACATCGCCACCTCCAAGACCATTTGGATATATCATTCGGAGTATATACAATACGCAAAATATAATTCCTCCACCAAGCACACTATCCAACCAAAAAATAAACGGGCTTATCATATATTCGATAAGAAAAATACAACTAAAACTAAGTAATACAGCATTGGGAATCATCATATAAAAAAGATCCGTAAGCGTAATCATAACAAGTAAAGAAAAAAGTGTACAAATGACAATCAATTCTTGCTCCACTCCCACCATGCATACTGAAATAAGAAATAAACTTCCCGTTATCAATTCAACTATCGGATAAGTATAAGGTATTTTCCTTTTACAATGTTTACAACGACCGCTTTGCATACAAAAAGACAAAATGGGAATCAGTTCTTTAGGCTGCAATCTATGCTGACAATGAGGACAATATGAGCGCGGAGTAATGATAGATTCTCCCCTTGGTACACGAAGAGCCACCACAAGGTAAAAGGATCCGAACACGATTCCTGTTACAAATGCATATATATATAACAGCACTACTTCCTCCCCCTTTCTCCCCAAAATATATCAAAGAGAGTGCGATCTTGCTAATTACTGTTTTCTTAAGTCCACTAAAAAAAGCAGGCTATTTCTCGCCTGCTTTTCTCCATTTTATACTACAAAATAGTATGCTTTTAATGGTCCATGTACACCAACAACAAGATTCATCTCAATATCAGCTGAGTTACTTGGACCTGTAATAAAGTTAATACAAGATGCTACCGCTTCTCCCTTTTCAACACGTGCATTCATATCACGAACTGCTTGTGTAATACGAGGTACAATTGTTTCACGCGGAATAATCGAAAAGTATACAGTTGGTAAGAAATGCAAAGAACGACCTTGTCCTTTACGACTTTGGACAACGATAGTACCCGATTCTGCTAATGTATAATCACTGAATGCAATTCCAATGTTTGCTTTTTCAGCGAAACGAATATTTTCGTCCTTTTCTTCAGGATCCCAAATATTCACCTCAACATTTTGGCTTGGAAGCTCTTCTCTAAAGAAAGATGTTAAACCATACTTTTCAAAACGTTCATCATCAGATACTAAAATAGGTCCTCCACCATTTTCAGCAATCATTTGTTGAATCGCGTCTTTTAACTCATCTTTTGTTGTTTCAATTACAGTTGTATGAATGTTTTCACATTGTTTTTTAAATACTTCTAATAATTCTTCCTCTGAACAATCTTTTAATGTTTCAAGATTCACATTGTTTTTCCATACTGGGCGCTGCACTCCTTCTGTCTTGCGTGCACGTCCAAGTTCTTTTGCAATGTTATCTAAAAAAGAATCACGATTTTGAATTGTTCCTGCCATTACTTGTCCCCGCCTTTCTTATGCTCTTTATACCAATCGCGGAATCTTTCTTTACTTGGAGCTGGGAACTCACGAATTTCTGTCCAATTTTTCAGTGGCCCTACTCCTTTTGTAACACGATTACCGGATGTAAATGGGCTTAGTGCAACTGGTGCCATTTTTGATCCTATTTTGTATAAAGCGGCTGAAGAAGCACCCATACTAAACATCTTCATTGCTAATTTTTCTGCAAGTGGGGCACGTCCTTCTTTCTCAACAATAACTTGACGATGTTTCAACAGTAAATCATGCAATGGAATTTTTACTGGACATGCTTCTGTACAAGCTCCGCACAGACTAGATGCATATGGAAGTTCTTTATAATCGTCATATCCACCTAAAAGTGGGGATAAAACAGCTCCAATTGGGCCTGGATAAATAGAACCGTAAGAATGTCCACCAACGTGACGATATACAGGGCACACATTAATACATGCTGCACAACGAATACATTGCAGTACTTGGCGGAATTCAGATCCTAAAATTTCAGAACGTCCATTATCTACAATTACTAAATGGAATTCTTCAGGTCCATCTATTTCTTCTTCTTGAATTGGACCAGCTACTGTTACATAACTCGTTAGTTTTTGTCCTACTGCACTGCGGCATAGTAAACCAACTAAAACATCGAGCTCTTCCATAGTTGGAACCATACGCTCCATACCCATTACCGCAATTTGTGTTTTCGGAATAGACATAACAAGGTCTGCGTTCCCCTCATTTGTTACTAGGCAGAGAGAACCTGTATTTGCAACCGCAAAGTTACAACCTGTTATCCCAATTTCAGCATCCATAAATTTTTTACGAAGATGCTTACGAACAAATTTTGTCATTTCATATGGATCATCAGAGTTTTCATATCCTAATTTTTCTTTAAAAACATCACGAATTTGTGTTTTATTTTTATGAAGTGCTGGTGCAACAATGTGAGATGGTGGATCATTGTCCACTTGTAAAATATATTCTCCTAGGTCACTCTCAACAACTTCGCAACCGATTTCTTCAAGCGCGTGGTTCATGCTAATTTCTTCGGTTACCATTGATTTTGATTTCACAACTTTTTTTGCATTTTTCTTTTTCGCTACTTCTTGAATATAGTTAGCTGCTTCTTCTTTTGTTTTCGCAAAGAAAACATTTCCACCTCGTTTTGATACATTTTCACTCAGTTGCATCAAGTAATAATCAAGATTTTCTAAAGTATGTTGGCGAATTTGTTCACCAAGCTCACGCCACTCTTCCCAATTTCCTAATTCATCTGCTGCTTTTAGACGATTCGTATATAAACGCGTCTGCGCAGAAGTTACTGCACCGCGCATAAATGAATCTTGAATTCCATCACCAACGCGATCATTAAATTTTTTTTCACTGATTTTCATAGACATAGCTTATGTTCCCCCTTTATGAACGACTATTCAATACCTCAGCAATATGCATGACTCTTACTTTTTTCCCCAAACGCTCGATACGTCCGCCAATGTTTAACAAGCACCCACAATCTGCACCAATTAAGTAATCTGCGCCTGTTTCCATCACGCTATCTACTTTCTCATCTACCATTTGCTCAGAAATTGGTGTCATCTTAACTGAGAACGTTCCGCCAAAACCACAACAATTTTGCACGTTAGGCAGTTCTTTTACAGTTAATCCCTTTACATTAGATAATAGAATTCCTGGTGCTTCTTTTACTCCAAGCATACGTGTCATATGACAAGATTTATGCATGGTTGCTGTTCCTTTTAAACTCGCTCCAACATCTGTAACTTTTAACACATCTACAATAAATTGTGTTAATTCATATGTTTTGTCTGCTACTTTTTGTGCACGTGCTGCCCACTTTGGATCGTCTTTAAAAACGTGTGGATACTCGTGAAACATTGTCGCACAAGATCCAGAAGGTGTAACAATATATTCTGCATCTTCGAAAGTTTCAATCATATGCTTCATCGCTTCTTTTGCTGATTCTACATGCCCGCTATTATAAGCTGGTTGCCCACAACAAACTTGCGCTTCCGGGAATTCGATTTCACAACCTAAACGCTCCAACACTTCGACTGTTGCTTTACCGACATTTGTTTCAAACATATCGACTAAACAAGTAACAAATAAAGTAACTTTCATAATTTAAATTCCCCCTCATTACAATCTAGCTCACAATCATATGGTCATCAGATGACCAAAAAGAAGAAGTAGGCTCAACCAACGCCCAAATCTCCTTTTCTAAAAACACGCTCAGTTAATCTTTCTCTAACAGTAAATGTTTGAATGACCAAATCACGAATTTATATCTTTTTACCTGTGACAATATGCTCTACATTCGTTAAATGATTTAGCATTGCTTGTTGTGCAGAGTCTATATCCTGCCCCAATACTGCCTCATAAATTGCTTGATGCTCTTCTAAAAGTCGTTCTGCTGTCGTTTGTTCACCATATAAAATAATGCGCCTTGACTCACCAATCGTTTCAGCAATCATTTCTGAAACATGATTCATAAGCTCAAGTAAAATCTTATTATGTGAAGCTTCTGCAATTGCCATATGAAAATGAAAATCTGCTTTTTCGCCAGCTTTTTCATCTCCAATACCTTTTTCCATCTCATCTAACCAATGCCTCATATTTTGCAAGTTATCTTCCGTGCGCTTTGCTGCTGCTGCTCGAACTGCCCCCACTTCAAGCACTTTTCGCACTTCTAATAAATTCAAAATGTCTTCCTTCTTCATTAGTAACGTATGATTTAACGACTTTGTCAATGACGAAGAATCAAAGTTCTTCACATATGTTCCTTCTCCTTGTTTCATTTCAATTAGGCCCATCGCTCTAAGCGCGCTTAACGCTTCACGAACCGCAGATCTGCCCACTTGAAACTGCTCCGCTAATTGATGTACAGGAAGAAGTTTGTCTCCAGGTTTTAATGTACCATTTTTAATCATTGTTAAAATGGCTTCAGATACCTCTTCGTAAATTTTTTTTGGTTTAATAGATTTGTATTCCAGTTAAATCACCTCAGTATCATCCAAACAACAATTAAAACGATTTATAAGAATTAAGCATCATACCTATTTTAGAACGAATTGGTATGAAGTACAAATATTTTGTTCATAAATTCGTCAATTTTTCACTATACAAGGAATAAAATTAATAATTTTTCTATTTATCTTCCTTTTCTCTGCATACTATATTATTTTCACCCTTCATTTCCATAAAAATCCTATCGTTCTACCATGCCCCCCTCTCTGCGTTACTCCATTTGTAATTGGATCATAACAGTTGTTCCTTTTCCTTTTTCGCTCTCAATTTTCCATTTCCCATCATGAATGTGCACAATTTGTTTTACAATCGCAAGTCCGAGTCCAGTCCCACCATGCTGACGACTTCTTGCTTTATCAACTCGATAAAATCTTTCGCCAAGTTGTTCTACATGTTCTCGTTCAATTCCAATTCCTGTATCCATGATTTTCAACTGACAATCTTTCTTCAGCTTCTGTAGCTGCACTGTAATCTTTCCCTTTTCATTTGTATAGCGGATAGCATTATCCAATATGTTATGGAGCACCTGTTGCATTCGATCTTCATCAATCATTACAATAATATCCGGATCTAGTTCCATTGAAATTTCCACTTGTTTTTCGATACATTTCCATTCATACGTTTCCACCACATCTTCAATAAGCTGCGCAAAGACGATTGGCTGTTTTTGAAGTGGAAAATGCTCCCCTTCTAATTGAGCTAAATCTAATAAATCATGCACAAGTCGCTGCATCCGTCCTGCTTCTTTATGAATAAGTTGCATAAATTTCTCTTGTTTCCCCTTTGCCACACCATCTAAAATCGCTTCACTATATCCTTTAATATAGCTAAGAGGCGTCCGAAGTTCATGTGAAACATTCGCTAAAAATTCCTTTCGCTTTATATCTTCATTCTCCAATGAAGTAGCCATTTTATTAAATGCTCTTCCAAGGCGACCTATTTCATCCTCAGATGAAATGGTAATACGCTCTGAAAAGTCCCCCGTTGCCATATGGTTTGCAATCTGTTCCATTTGTGAAAGCGGCTTTGTAATCGCAATAATAATTTTCCGGCCAATCCATACAGTAAGTATTACTATAATAAGCGCTAACGGTGCTAAAATGATGCCCATATCAAATATTAAATCTTTAATACTTTTTAAAGGGATGTAAGAATATACAATTCCCACTAATTTCTTTTCTTCTAAAACAGGAATAACTACTCCCATAATATTCCGATTAAAGTGTTCCTCATATCCAACCTTTGTCACTGTTTTACCGTCTAATAATATTTGTCGATCCTGTTCACTAATAAGTGAATCATAATGCACATCAAAAGGTAAGCACGCACTTAAATCACGCGGGTTATTTACAAATAGTATATCTGCATGAGAGACTCTATCAAACATTCTTACCTTTTCCTCAAATGCAGAAATCCCTTCACGCTTATTGTATTGTGAAACAAGTTTTTTTCCTTCTACAATTAATGTGTCTTTAATATTTTGAACGTATAATTTTTCATACGAGTACAATGACACAAAGTAAAGAAAAGAAACTGTTATACATACTGCACATACAACTGTAAGCCATAGCTTCTGTACCATTGTAAACATATTACACCTCAAATTTATATCCTACACCCCAAACTGTTTGGATGCAGTTTCCGCTTTCTCCTAGTTTCAAACGCATTGTTTTCACATGTGTATCCACCGTTCTTGTACTTCCTGCATAGTCATATCCCCATACTTTCTCTAATAACTGCTCTCGGCTAAATACTTGGCCATGGTGCTGGCAAAGAAAATATAATAAATCAAATTCTTTTACTGTAAGGGAAATGATTTTTCCGTTCGTTTCAGCCTTCCTGCTTTTTTCATTCATACGTATTGGGCCAAATTCCAATTCTTCTTGTTGCCCTTGCTTTGTATATCGTCTGAGTACAGCTTCCATGCGTGCAATCAGCTCCCCGGGACTAAATGGCTTCACAACATAATCATCCGCACCATTTCGTAAACCATTTACTCGATTCCATTCTTCTCCCTTAGCCGTTAAAAAAATAATCGGAATATCTGATGTTTTCCTAATTTCTTTACAAACGGCAATTCCATCCATCTCTGGCATCATAATATCTAAAATAACAAAATCATAATGCGCCTCTTCTAATTTTAAAAGTGCCTCTTTTCCATTTTCCGCTTCATCCCATTCATAACCAAAGTTGTCTAAGTACATACCAACAAGTTGCCTCATATCACTCTCGTCATCAACAAGTAATACTTTATATTTGTTCATTTTTCTCTCTCCTCTCTCTCAGTCAAGTGAAATGGCCCTTTGCCAACTGCAACCGTTTGTTTTATCTTCATATCCTTTATATCAATGATATACACTTCGTCACTATCATAGCTGGCGACATATCCTTCTTCTTCCCCGCTCTTTAAGAAAGCAAATGGATTGGATCCTACTTCGGTTGCTCCTACCTCTCGATATGTTCCCGCATCAAACTTTCGAAGCATATTTGACCCATGACTTAAGACGTATACAAATTTTCCATCCCCAGAAATACTAATCGGCATAAATGGTGCATGTAACGAACGAAGCATTTCTCCATTACGTAGTGAATATACAAGTACTTTTTCATTCACTTGCTTTCCATCTCCATGTCCGCCGATCCATATTTCCTTCCCATCGCTACTCACCATAGCTCCTGTCGATGCTGGTGGTACTATAAAAGATTGTTTCACCTGCTTTTTCTCTAAATCGATCGTAGATAGCTCTGTATCATAAAAATTTAGTACATATAAATTTTTATGATGCTGCACCATTGTAAGGGGGCCCTTTGCTACAGGAACATTTCCTATCTCTTTCCCATCCATCGTAAAAAATCGTATCTTTTGTTCATTTTGGTCCGCCAAAAACAATTGCTTACCATCATTTGCTACAATAATATTTGCAATTCCTTTTCCTGTCTTCCACTTCTTCATTTGCTTCCCTTCTGTTAACGAATAAATATATATATATTCTAATTGCTTTCCGTATACAAGCATATCCTCACCATTTGGAAGTATCGTAACACCAGTAATAGGTTCTTGCAGCTCCCATGATGCGATTACTTTTTTTAACTTTTTATCAATAAAGCTAATGCTGCCTTCTTTTATATTTGTTGTTATAACTACACTTTTATGTTTTGCAATCGGTGTATACGAATTTTCATTACACCCTGCTAACAGAAACAAAAAACATAGAAGAAACAAATATTTCTTCAAGAGATTCCCTCCATCTGTAGATAATTTCGTTATAATTGTAAAATAACAAATAATTGTGAGGAATGTGTGAAATCTTCCTATATGAATACAACGACAACATATATAATGTACAACAAATAAAAGTAGAGGTGTGCAAATTATGCTTTCTCCTGATTTAGCAAATAAAATTGTCCGTGAAGTGAGAAGACTCATTACAGGGAATATTATCATTATTGATATACAGGGGATCATCATTGCGAGTACAGATTTCGAGCGAATTGGACAGTTTCATGAAGGAGCCCTTCGGTGTGCAAAAGAAAAGAAAACTGTCATTATTACAAAAGAGGATGAACACCATTTACAAGGCGTAAAAGCTGGAATGAACCTCCCGCTCCTTTTTCACAATGAAGTCATCGGTGTGATTGGCATAACAGGTGACCCAAAAAACATTTCACCATACGGAGAAATATTACGAAAAATGACAGAGTTGCTTATCCATGAAAATTATTTTCTAGAACAGTTAGAACTGAAGCAGCGCTCCTATGAAGCATTCGTGTTTGATTGGCTTCAAAGTAAGGATTGGTCACCTAGTTTTTTAGATCGTGCCAAAACACTTGGAATCGATTTATACAAAAAGAAACAACTCGTTTTAATCTCCTTTAATCAGGAGGACGCAATGTTACAAAGAAAAATTTGGCAACATATTCGCAATTTATTAACAAAAGATGCATTATTTGTACGATGGGGAAATGACCGCTTTATTTTATTTACTACAATCGAATCTAAAAACAAATCCTTTCAATTTTTCAAACGATTAAAACAAGATTGTGAAGCTTTATTCCCGATTACAGTTTATATTGGAATCGGTCAAACTGTTATGCCTAGCGAGATGCATATATCTTATGAACAAGCATTGCGTGCCCTTTCTGTCGCCTTTGAAACAAAAGGAATTGTATTTCATGAAGACTTACGATTGGAAATGTGTTTACAAGATATTACCACCGAAACTCGGAAAGAATTTCTGAAACGTACAATCGCCCCTTTATTATCTGAAGGGGAACTGATGCAAACATTACGACTATTTCTTGAGCACAATCAGTCGTATAAACAAACAGCTAAAAGTTTACATATTCATATTAATACATTGCATTACAGGTTAAAAAGAGTCGAGGACCGTACAGGACTTAACCCAAAACAATTTAAAGATTTAATTGTTTTATACTTTGCCCTCCTCCTATTAGATAATCATACAAAAAAGGGTGAAAAAACGAACTAATCTTTAGTTGTTTATATATAGAAAGAAATTCCCTACTTTTTTATCATTATTAATGAAAACACTGTGACAGCGCTTTTATTCTTATTTTCTTTCAGAAGCATGTCAACAATCTCAAGGTTATTCACGGGAGAAAAACAATTTACTTGAAAGATGTTTGTACTCATAATGCGATTTGTTTCACAAAGGCAAATCATGAAATAAGTCCAACTCTCATGAATAGGATATTAAGTCAACAGTTTGAGGGGGATTTCTAATGCTAGAACAACATATTATTGATTCATTTGTATCTATTGTTGGTCAAGAGAATGTAGATACATCCAATATGGGTCGTTTAACGTATAGTTATGATGCGACGCCAAACTTTCAATCGATTCCTGATGCAGTCGTTGCACCACGTAATACAAATGAAGTATCCGAAGTGCTAAAGATATGCAACACGCATAAAGTGCCTGTGTACGTTCGTGGTTCTGGTACAAATCTCTGTGCAGGAACATGTCCGCTTGAAGGTGGCGTTGTTTTGATTTTCCGTCATATGAATCAAATATTAGAAATAGATGAAGAAAACTTAACAGTTACTGTGCAACCTGGCGTTATTACCCTTGCTATTATGAATGCTGTAGAAGCGAAAGGACTCTTTTACCCACCGGACCCAAGCTCAATGAAAATTTCTACAATCGGCGGGAATATTAACGAAAATTCCGGTGGCTTACGCGGCTTAAAATATGGTGTAACAAGAGACTATGTAATCGGTCTTGAAATCGTTTTACCAAATGGTGATATCATCCGAACAGGTGGTAAATTAGCGAAGGATGTAGCGGGTTATGATTTAACTCGTTTATTCGTTGGTTCGGAAGGTACTCTCGGTGTTGTAACAGAGGCTATTTTAAAACTCGTTCCAATGCCTGAAACAAAGAAAACCATGCTCGCATTATATCAAGATATGAATGAAGCTGCTCAAGCCGTTTCTACGATAATTGCGAATAAAATCATTCCTGCAACACTTGAATTTTTAGATCAGCCGACAATTGAAGTCGTAGAAGAATTTGCCCAAATCGGTCTGCCTACCGATGTAAAAGCCATCCTTCTCATTGAACAAGATGGTGCAAGTGAAGTGGTGAATCGTGATATTGAAAAAATGGCTGAAATTTGCCGCGAGATGCATGCGGTTGATGTGCGTATTGCAAAAGATGAGCAAGAAGCAGATGCACTGCGTACCGCACGTCGTAGCGCCCTTTCTGCCTTAGCAAGATTAAAGCCGACAACAATATTAGAAGATGCAACTGTTCCTCGCTCACAAATTGCACCAATGGTGGAAGCAATTAATGCAATCGCTAAAAAATACGACATTTCAATTTGTACATTTGGTCATGCTGGTGATGGAAACTTACACCCAACTTGTATGACAGATGCTCGCAATAAAGAAGAAATGCACCGTGCTGAACAAGCCTTTGCTGAAATTTTTGAAACAGCTATTAAACTCGGCGGCACCATTACAGGTGAACATGGAGTAGGTGCTATGAAAGCTCCTTATTTAGAATTAAAATTAGGCAAAGAGGGCATCGCGGCTATGAAAGGAATTAAGCAAGCTTTCGATCCAAACAATATTATGAATCCAGGAAAAATGTTCGCCAAAGATTCTCGTAAAAGAGTGGTGGTCGAACAATGACAACATTGAACAAAGAACAAATTCAAAAAGAGTTTAAAGAGCGCTTAAATGAAGATGAATTATTAAACTGTATGCGTTGCGGATTTTGCTTACCAACTTGTCCTACTTATATTCAATCTGGTTATAAGGAGTCTCACTCACCTCGCGGGCGTATCGCTTTAATGAAAGCGGTTGTTGATGGTTTAATAGAACCTGATGAAGATGTGGAAAATACATTAAATGTTTGCCTTGGTTGCCGCGCGTGTGAACCTGTTTGTCCATCAGGTGTAAACTACGGCCATCTATTAGAAGAAGCACGAGATATTATTAATCAAAATAAAAAGTTCTCTATGCCTGTGAAAGCTGTTCGTAAAATGGTATTTGAGGGACTATTTCCCCATCAAAATCGCATGCGCACATTAACAGGAATCATTGGATTTTACCAACGCTCTGGTTTACAAACATTGACACATAAAACAGGGATTATGAAGCTATTTCCTGAAACACTTGCAACGATGGATCTTGTCTTACCAAAAGTACCAAAAATGAAAAAAATGAAAAACCGTCCAGAATTTTTACCTGCTCAAGCGACAAAGAAAAAACGTGTTGCTTTCTTTACAGGATGCTTAATGGATACCATGTTCTTAGAAACAAATAATGCAACGATGAAACTTCTTCAACTTGCTGGTTGTGATGTTGTGATTCCGAAAAATCAAAATTGCTGCGGTGCGCTCCATGGTCATGCTGGTGAAAAGAGGGGAGCAAAAGAACTTGCGAAACGAAATATCAAAGCTTTTGAGGATTTGAATATTGATTATATTATTACAAATGCTGGTGGTTGCGGAGCATATCTTGTAGATTATGATCACTTGTTAAAAGATGATTCGAAGTGGGCTGAACGGGCAAAACAGTTTGTTGCGAAAATAAAAGATATTACAGCCATTTTAGTTGAGTTAGATTTCCATAAACGAACTGATTTACGCCTACCACCGCAAATTATTACGTATCAAGATTCTTGTCATTTGCGCAACGTAATGCATACATCCTCAGAGCCACGTATGCTTCTACAAGCAATTCAAGGCATAACATATCGAGAAATGAAAGATGCTGATCGTTGCTGTGGTTCAGCTGGAATTTATAATATTGTTCATTCTGAACTATCGATGGAATTTTTAAATTACAAGATGGAACGTGTCCACGAAACAAATGCAACTACAATCGTTACTGCTAATCCAGGTTGTTTATTACAAATGAAACTTGGTATTGAACGTGAACATCTCTCTCATAAAATGCGAGGAGTTCATATTGTAGATCTACTATTAGAGGCAATTGAGTATAACTCATAATAATAAGAAAACGGCTATCCCTTTCTTCTATGTAAAGAGATAGCCGCTGTTTTTATCCGCTACAAGATTAAAAATATGTTACTGTCCGATAAAAAAGAACAACAAAAACGTTACAGTTTTGTTAAATAATATCCATTATATTCCTTCCAAAACTTTGAAACTCTTCGCTATGTGAGGTTTCTTATAATGAAACTACGGTAAATTATACCAAAATTTCATCTTTATTAGTAAAGATAAAATTGCTAATCATTCCTCTTATAATCTAGTGTTCTCCTATTTTTATTCTCCTCCTACTCTAGGATAAAACAGGAAATTTTACAGTCTATGAATTTTTTTCCATCTTTTTTGCGACCTTTTCTGTGTTACCATAAATTTGTCAGTCAGACAGGCTGTCAAAAATGAATCTGTTGAAAACAGTACAATACTTTTCCATAGGAGGACACATCTTTATGAAAAAACGTGTTTTATTATCTGTAGCAGCTGCAACTGCATTAACGCTAGGAGTAACATCTTTAGACGCACAAGCTGCAACTGTACAACCAGCTAAAATTAAGATTCAAAACATTCATAATTCTAAAGTTATGATGAAATATATGAATCAACAAGAATTACAAGCATACTTACAATCTATCGGAATCCAATCTTTAGCAGAGTGGAATCAAGTAGCATTCCAACAAAACTGCTTCATTTCTAATAAGCAACCCGTACCTATAACTCCAGAAATACAAAAACCTACTGTAAACAACGAAACAGCTAAACCTGAAGCACAAAAACCTACTGTAAACAACGAAACAGCTAAACCTGAAGCACAAAAACCTGCTGTAAACAACGAAACAGCTAAACCTGAAGCACAAAAACCTGCTGTAAACAACGAAACAGTTAAACCTGAAACACAAAAACCTGCTGAAGAGAAAAAAGGTTCTTTAAGCGAATTTGAACAACGTGTTGTTAAATTAACAAATGCTGAACGTGCAAAACACGGTTTATCAGCGTTACAAGTTGATAACGAATTAAGCAAAGTAGCACGTGCAAAATCTGAAGATATGCAAAAAAATAACTACTTTGATCACAATAGCCCAACATACGGTTCTCCATTTGACATGATGAAACGATTTGGTATCTCTTACAAATCTGCAGGTGAAAATATCGCACAAGGTCAACGTACACCAGAAGAAGTTGTACAAGCTTGGATGAATAGCGAAGGTCACCGCGCAAACATCTTAAATAGCAGCTTTACTCACATCGGTGTGGGTCATGTAGAAAACGGTAACTACTGGACACAACAATTCATTACAAAATAAAATAAGAAACATAAAAAGAGTCTTCTAAGCGAAAGGCTCTTTTTATGTTTCATAGTTTGCTAACAAATAGGAATATAGAATACCGAATAGAAAAAAAATGGCTCCACAGCAAATGATACTAATTAATACATACATCCCCCATTCTAACCTTAACAACAAGGAACATAAACTCATGTAAGCCATGCTGCAGAAAACACGTTGCCCCAATAGACATATTTTTTGCAAAGGAACCGGCTCTTTTTCTTTCCCCATCTTTTTAAAGCTTTTACTAGTCATAAAAAGAAATACACTAATTCCAATTGTCAAACCGATTTGAAATGGCACCATCATCCCTAAAGCAATGAAAAGAACGAGCATATGAATAAACAATAGGAATACTGTGATATTTGTTTTAAATTCTATTATAATTGTTTGATTCCCGCGATCCATTTTAGGTATATATTTCGAAATGATATACAGCAAACTATGAAAAGCAATAATAAAACAAGGAATCAAAAATACGACGATTTGTTTTCTGGCAAATTCATTTGGCTCATTGTCCTGATTCCAATGCACCGCGATAGAGTACGGTAAATACGGATAGAGAAATAAAGTAAATAAAAGGCAAGTCAAAAATATCCACAACATATATTTATCCCTTACCAATTGATCCTCCCCTCTCTTTCCTATTTACGGCTTCTCTTTTCACAACAAAATTCCTGCAAAAAATATTTTTCTCAAATTTCTACCAAATCATTTACATGTTGGATTTTCGAAAACTTTGCATAAGCTTATCTATTTTTTCAGGAGCTGGAATGTCTACTATAATCTCCTCTCTTGTAATGGGATGTAAAAAAGCAATTTGCATGGCGTGTAATGCTTGCCGAGACATATATGTTACATTTCCACCATATAGTACATCGCCAAGGAGCGGATGGCCATTGTAACTCATATGAACGCGAATTTGATGCGTTCTTCCCGTTTCCAATTGTACTGTGACAAGTGTCGTATCTTGCCTTTTAAAATACTCTTCTACTGTATAATGCGTTACGGCACGATCTCCTTTTGGAGACACGCGGCGCCTTGTTGCATGATGACGATCGCGGCCAATTGCTGCATCGATTGTTCCTTTTCGTTTCTTCATTTTCCCTTCAACAAGCGCCATATACGTTCTTTTAATGTTCCGCTCCATCAATAACTGATCCATAATGGCGCCAGCTAGTCTATGTTTCGCAAATACAACACCACCCGTTGTATCTTTATCTAAGCGATGAATATGGCGCACTTTCGTTTCTAAACCTTGCATTTGAAAATGAAAAGCAATTAAATTTGCAAGCGTTCCCGTCCCATTTTTTTCAGATGGATGTGTATCCATTTGTTCAGGTTTATTTACAATTAAGACGTGATCATCTTCAAATACAACATCTAATTCCCCAAATTCTGGTATAACACCATATTCTTCTGGAATAAACATATGTACTTGCAGTTTATCTCCTTCTTTTAAAAGCTCGCTCCAACGCTTCTGTTCATTATTTACAATAACACTTTTTCCCATTCGAAGTTGATGTAATATCTTTTTAGGCACGCACCATATTTCTCTTAATAAAAATTCGATAGAAATGCCGTTCCATTTAGATGGAACTGTTATTTCACACCATTCTCCTTTTTTGTTCGTCTTCATAGTTCTCTCCTTATTTCTATTGATTCTTCTATTGTATCGGAAATTCTTCTATGATGCACGATGCATAAGAAGGCTGCCTATTAAATAGACCGCCTTCTTATGCAAGAAGTCTTCTCATCTCTTGCAATACTTCTTCTGCTTTTTGCTCATATGATAAGTCCTTAAAGAAATCTGCTAGCCGTTTATAGTCATTATATGCATCTAACAAATCATCCATTGTCGCCACCTTCATAGTTTTCGATCTTTCCTTCAGTTTCACAGGATATCGATAGCCAGAGACCTCATGAATTTTATAGTATTCATCATCTACTTGAATCACTTTCACTAACTCATCTTCTTCTGCATCTAGCGTATATCCATCAAACTCCCGTAACAATTCGTAAATAATATGAGTCCATTCATCCTTTGGATAAAATCCTTTTTCTAATCTATAACCGACAATGCGATACATATGTCCATCATTTTCTGCAAACTGTACAGTATCATTTAATTTAAATTTAAAATAGCGAAACATTGTCTTCACCTACTTATCTATATTGTCCTTATCACATACTATTTGCAAAAAAAGGGGCATGCTATTCATAAACAAAAAGTTTCATTTCACATAAATAAAAAAACACTTATCAAAAAGATAAGTGCTTTCCTATGCTTTTTCTTTTTTCTTTCGAAATGGTAGCCACCAATTCCAATCTCCAAACAGTTTCATTAAACTTGGAACAAGCATAAGTCGAATAACTGTCGCATCGATGAAAATTGCAAGTGCTACTCCAAGGCCCATCTGTTTAACTGGCAGAATATCGGTGAAAGCAAATGCCCCTGTCACTACAATCATAATTAAGGCTGCCGATGTAATGATGCGACTTGTTGATATAAGCCCTTCTAACGTTGCTACATCATTATCTCCTGTCTCCTCGTATAGCTCATGAATACGAGAAATAAGAAATACCTCATAATCCATACTTAAACCAAATACAAGACCAAAAATAAAAATAGGTAGTACAAATAGTACGGAACTTTCATCCAATCCAAAGTGTCCACCTTCAAATAACCAAACAACAAGACCAATTGTTGCGCTGAGACTTAATATATTCATGGCAATTGCCTTTATTGGAATGAGTATTGATCTAAAAGCAAATAATAAAATTAAAAATGTAGATCCAAATATAACAGACATCCCAATTACAACTTTATCTTTTATTGCATCCTCTAATTCTTGTTGAAACGTTGTCATTCCACCTACATAATAGGTTAAATGATCGGCTTTATAATTTGTTTTAAAATCTCTCACCCATTGTTTTGCTGCTTCTGTCTTCGGCTTTGTATGTAAGAAAATTTGCAAAGTTGTTCGATTCTCTTTCGTGTAAATATCAAATATCGGAGCGATTTTGGCTCCCTCAGGCGTTTGTAATAACGCAGCAACTTGTTTTGCATTCATTCCATGTAGCTCATCGTAAAGACTCTCCACTTTGTATACGTGCTTATCTTTTTGTAACTTTTGTACAATAGATTCTAGTTGCTGCAAGCTTTCTTGCTGTGTTATCTTTTCCTTTGTCTCTATTACTACCGTAACATCCGCATGAGTTTTCATCATGTTACGGAATGTCTCTTCATACTTTTCATAAGCAATCCTTGTCTCACTTTTTTCCGGCAATGCTTCTACACCTGGAAATTGAAGATTCGCTGTACGAAGAGGTAAGAGACAGATGATAATAAACGTTGTTACGATTATGATCATCATAATTGGATGACTCATAACAAACTGCGCAAATTTCCTCCACACTCGTGAAATATGCGGCGGTGTTCGCTTCTTATTAAGCAACCGTTTTCCCATTAATGATAAGAGTGCTGGCAGAAGCGTAAGTGAAAAAATAATACTCATAATAACAACAATCATTCCGCTGATTGCAACTGATTGAATGTAGTCTATTTCAAAGAAAAATAAACCTGATAGTCCAACGAATACGCACAATCCCGAAAATACAATCGCTCGTCCTGCTGTTTGATATGTAACTAAAATTGCCTCTCGAACGGGGCGATATGCCAACTCCTCCCGAAAACGATTGACAAATAAAAGTGCAAAATCAATGGATAAGGCAAGGCCAATCATCGGCGCAACATTTAAAACAAAAATTGATAACTCTTTATCTATACCGATAAAATATAAAATCCCCATCGTACTAATTACACTCAGTACCCCATTTACAATAGGTAAGATGGACGCAAGCAAGCTACCAAACGAAAAAAGTAACACGAGAAAGGCAATTGGCAAGCCAATCATTTCAGCTACTTTCAAATCGTTCTGCGTTCGCTCATTGATTTCTTGATTAATTTTCGGAAAACCGGTTGGAGTTACTTTCAAGATACGATTGCTTTCTTTTTTTATTTTTTCGGCAAACTGTAATGTTTTTTCATTTCGTTCTTTACTAGTTTTCCCAGAAAATAAAATTGTCGCATAAGCTAGATCATTTTGTAACATACTCTTATTTTCTAACGGATGATGAAACGACTCATACGTTTCTTTCGTCTGAATTTTTGCTACGATTTCTGCAATTTCTTTTTGAAAAGCGTCGTTTGAAATCCCTTTATTTTTTTGAAACACAAGCAGCAGTGTGTCTTGTGATTGTTTAAAATCTTTGTCCAAAATAGCTTTTGTCTTTTGATAGTCTCCTTTTGTTTGAAAGCCATCACCGCCCAATACTTCTGGAAGTTTTGGCGCAAAAATACCTAGTATGATAGCTAGCATACATAATATAGCTATTACAGTATAGCGGAACTGAAAAAGAAAAGCTCCCATTTTCCCCCATGTATCTACTTGATCTCTTTTTATTTTCATCACCTTCACCTACTTTATCCCGCTATTTTAGAGCCGAACAACCCGATCAGTAAGGACATGAAGCCCACCGATTAGAGTTTTACTTTATTCCATCCAGACATGTATCTCCATTTTAACACATTCCTATTTCCTAAAAAAACATCTAGAAAAAACGTTTTCTAGATGTTTTATCGCTCTTGATTCACTTGAAATCTCTCTGAAATGAGACGATGAAAATAAATGGTAACAATTAACAGAATCCCCCCTACTGCGTACCCTGCTAAAACATCAGTTGGATAATGAACAAATAAGATAATCCTGCTTAGTCCAATCCATATAATAAATAGTGCCGCAATGATTATGCTTATATATTTGCTCATTGTATTGTGCAAGTTTGCTGCGATAATATAAGCAAGAAATCCATACGTCATAATGGACAACATCGCATGTCCACTTGGAAAACTATATCCAAGTGCATCAAACGCTTCATTCAAACTTGGACGATCCCTTTTCACAATTTCCTTTATACCTTTGTTCACAAGATGCGTTGTTAATATAGCAAACGGATATAAGAACATTGCAACATAATAACGCTTCTTCCAAAAAATAAGCAAGCTAAAAATAAGTACGCTCGTAATCCCAATTGCAGACCCCATTTTTGTAAAGTATGAAAAAAATACAAGCAAACGATCTGTTTGTAATCCCTTTACGAGCTCTTGTACATATGTATCCATCATTGTTACGCCATTAGCTTGTACTCTCCAAGCAACGATGCCAAATATGATACAAAATAATACCATACATAGTAATTCATATTGATGCAATTTTTTCTTCAAACTTTCTCCTCCTACTTATGAAAAAATGCGATTTCTATATAGAAACCGCATTTTTATTCTTTATTTTCCTTTTGTTTTTAACTCTGTCCAGTAACGATCATACTCTTTTAATTTATCATCTACATCAACAAGCCATTCTGTACGATTTAACTCATCTTGTGACAAGAAAATCATTTTGTTATCGCGGTATTCTTTACTATGAAGTGGCCAAGCTTTTTCGTTTGGATTACTATATCCAATGGATTCATAGTTTTTCACACTTACTTTTTCATCCATTAAATAGTTCATAAACTTCTCAGCAAGTTCTTTATGTTTCGCACCTTTTGGAATTGCTAATGTATCCGCCCAAATTGTACCGCCTTCTTTTGGAACGACATACCCTACATCTTTATTATCTTTTGCAATAAACGCTGCATCTCCAGACCATACTGTTCCAATCCATGTATCTTCTGTAATGAATTTTTGCTTAATGTTATCTGTGTCAAATGCGAGTAGGTTTGGAAGTAACTTCTGTAAGTCCGTTGCCGCTGTTTTTAATTGGGCATCATCTTTTGTACTATTGGAAAATCCATTTTTCTTAAGCGCCATACCTAATACTTCACGAGAATCATTTAATAAAGTAACGCGTCCTTTATACTTCTCATTCCATAAATCATTCCAGCTTGTTGGCGTTTCTTTTACATACTTTTTATTGTAAGCAATTCCTGTTACACCCCAAGTGTATACAAGAGAGTATTTATTCTCCGGATCAAATGCTGGCGTTTTAAAGTTAGAAACAAGATTTTCTACATTCGGAATGTTTTTCTTATTTAATGGCTCTAATAAATCCATTTCGGCCATTGTTTTCACCATGTAATCAGATGGCTGAATTAAATCATATTTCGCACCACCAGCTTGTAACTTCGCAAACATTTCTTCGTTACTTGCATACTTGTCATAGTTAATCTTGACATTGTATTTTTTCTCAAAATCCCTTAATACTTGCTCATCAAAGTTATCCGCCCAGCTATAAATGTTAAGCTCTTCTTTTTTTTCACCGCCGCATCCTGCAAGTACACCTGCTACAAGGCTAAAACTAATGGCTGCGCCGGCTATCGTCTTCATTAATTTCATCGATTCACGACCTCCTCTGTCTGTTTTTATAAAGGAAGATGCCCTCCGGAGTTTTCTTCTCCATCCGCTCCTTTATTACGAAATATTTCTGATGCAATCATTAATCCAACAATGACAACAATTAATATTGTTGAAAGTGCATTAATTTCAGGTGATACTCCGCGTTTGACCATACTGTAAATATATAGTGGCAATGTTGTTGATCCTGGCCCAGATACAAAGAAACTAATGACAAAGTCATCAATTGATAACGTAAATGTTAATAACGCAGCGGAAATAATACCAGGGGCAATACTTGGAAGCGTTACATGACGAAACGTTTGCCAAGGGGTTGCTCCTAAATCATTGGCTGCTTCTTCTAAATCATGTCCCATACTAGATAAACGCGCTGCCAAAATCACAACAACAAATGAAATACTAAACGTAATATGCGCAATGATAATAGTAGCTTGTCCAAGCTCCATTCCAATTTGGCTAAATAAAATAAGTAGAGATAATCCCATTAAAATATCAGGAATTAAAATGGGTAAGTATACAAGTCCATTTATCGCTCCTTCAAAACGATACTTATAACGATGTAATGCTACTGCAAAAAATACACCGAGAGCAGTTGTTACGAAAGTTGTAATAAGAGCAATTGTAATACTATTTACCAATGCATCAATAACGTCTTGCTTTTGAAATAAATCTGTATACCAATGGAATGTAAACCCTTGCCATTCTGCATTAATACGCGAATCATTAAAAGAATAGACCATTAAAACCATCATTGGAAAATATAGGAACAATAAAATTAACCAAGAGTAAGAAACTAAAAACTTTTTCATCGCGTACTATTCCCCTCCGTTTCCATATTTATATACTTTCGTCGCACGATAATATAAGTAAATTAATAGAACAGAGAATAGGACGACAATAATCGATAATGCAGAACCAAATGGCCAATCACGTGCACCTAAAAATTGGTTTTGAATTACGTTTCCAATTAATGCTACTTTCGATCCACCCATTACATCCGATACGACAAACATACCAATAGATGAAACAAACACTAAAATGGAACCCGTTGCAACTCCTGACATTGTCATTGGAAGTGTCACATGCCAAAATGCCTTAATTGGCGTTGCGCCTAAGTCATACGCTGCTTCTAACTTGCGTTTATCAAACTGTTCAATCGCTGCATACACCGGTAAAATCATAAATGGTAATAAAGAATAAACCATACCTAATATTACAGATGGTGTATTATATAATAAATTTAATGGTTCATGAATAATGCCTAATTTTAGTAATACTGTATTCACAAGACCTTGTGAACGTAAAATAACAATCCATGCGTATGAACGGACAAGGAAGTTAATCCAAAACGGAATTGTTGCCAATAATAAAAGAATAGAACGATATTTACGATCTACAATCGTGATTGTATATGCAAATGGATATCCAATTAGTAAGCAAAGCACCGTTGTAATAACAGCAATCTTCACTGTCTCCCATAATGTACTCATATATAGCGAATCAAAGACGCGTACTATATTATCAAATGTAAATTGCATTTCCACTGTGCCGTACGCACCGCGCTGGAAGAATGCAAATGCTAATACAAATAAGAGCGGAAATAAAAAGAAAATTAAGAGCCATGCAACTGTAGGTAATGCGAGTAGTTTCCCTTTTTTCAACTTAAGGTCACCTCATCCTCTTGCTCCCAGCCTACGTATACATTATCTCCGATACTCCACTGCGCCGCTTCTTCTGCAGTTTGATATGTCATTAATAATTCAGATGTTTTTTCCTCACGTACATACAGCTTTTCCATATTTCCAACAAATTCAATATCTTCAATATGCCCAAGATGGTATTCTTTTAAAATCGGTTGCTCAACCGAACGGATTTTTACATTTTCAGGGCGAACTGCTACATAGTTTTCCCCGGATTTTATAATATTATTTTCACCAATAAACGTCGCTACAAACATTGTTTTTGGTGCGTTATAAATTTCCTTCGGTGTTCCAATTTGCTCGATATGTCCTTTATTCATCACGACAATACGATCGCTCATGCTCATCGCTTCTTCTTGATCATGAGTTACATAAATAAATGTAATTCCTAAATTACGCTGTAAGTTTTTTAACTCGCGCTGCAAATCTTTTCTTAACTTAAAATCAAGTGCGCCAAGTGGCTCATCGAGCAAGAGTACACGCGGGTTATTTACAATCGCTCTCGCAATTGCAACACGCTGCTGTTGTCCGCCAGAAAGTTTCGCTGGTTTTCGGTTACGGAATTCTAATAACTGCGTTAAACGCATAGCTTCTTCCGCACGTTCTTTTTGTTCCGCTGCTGATACTTTTTGCATTTTCATACCGAAACAAATATTCTTTTCAACTGTCATATGTGGAAATAGTGCGTAATGTTGAAATACTAAATTCATATGACGCTTATAAGGTGGTAATTCATTAATCCGTTCTTCATCGAGTAAAAGGTTACCTTTTGTTGGCGTTTCAAAACCTGCAATCATACGAAGTAACGTTGTTTTCCCGCAACCACTCGGTCCAAGAATTGTTAAAAATTCCCCTTCTTTAATATCTAAAGAAAGAGGTGGAATAATGACTTGATTTCCAAAATGTTTTTCTATCGCTTCAATTTTTATAATCTTTTTCATTTTCCCGTCCTATCTACCTCAAATTTTTCATTTTTATATTCATGAATAAATATTAACTTTTGCAAACTTTTTATTTCGATCCAAATAAAAATGATGATTTACCAGCATTCTTTATGTAGTATGTTTGATTCATTTTCGCATGATACATAGTCGAACAGAAAAACCCCTTCCCGTAAGAAGGGGTTTTTATCATGCGGCTACGCCTACTGATAAACACCCTCATCATTTTAACAACTTTCGTATAAATTTTAAAGCACTTTTTGTAGAAGAATAACGAATTTTCATATCAAAAATTGTAGATTGAGATAAAATGCTCTTATAATGAGAAAATGTTTGAAAACTTTGTTCACCATGGTAACTGCCTAATCCGCTACTACCAACTCCTCCAAAAGGTAAATACGGCGTTGCAAGATGATATACGACATCATTTATACAACCGCCACCATATGAAATATTCGTTGTAACTTGTTTCTGAATTTGTTTATTCTCTGAGAAAACATATAAAGCAAGTGGCTTTGGCTGTTGTTGAATAGTCTCAATGACCTCTTCTATTTCTTCATATTCTATAATAGGTAATAGCGGTCCAAAAATCTCATCTTCCATAATTGCACTTTGCCATGTAATATTCGTTAAAATGGTAGGCTCTATATGCAATGTTTCTTCATTATAATTGCCACCAACTTCAACATGCCCCTCCTGTAAAAATGCACATAATCTGTCAAAATGACGCTTGCTAACAATCCGGACATAATTTTCATTTTGTAACGGTTCTCCATATTGCCTAACAATCTCACTACGAAGTGCCTCAATCAGCCCCTTCTTCACTGATGAATGAACATAAATATAGTCGGGAGCAACACATGTCTGTCCGGCGTTTAGAAATTTCCCCCAAACAATCCGTCTTGCCGCTACATCCATTTTCACATCTTTATGCACAATACATGGACTTTTCCCGCCAAGTTCTAACGTAAGAGGTATTAACTGTTTCGCTGCTGCTTCCATCACAATTTTCCCTACGCTAACACTACCGGTAAAGAAAATATAATCAAAAGGTTCCTTAAGTAACGCTGTACTTTCCTGGATTCCACCTTCTATTACAGTAACAAGTTCTTTTGGAAACAATTCTTGCATCATATGAGCTAATAGTTTTGATACATTTGGTGTTAACTCAGACGGCTTTAAAACAACCGTGTTACCCGCCGCTAACGCCCCTACAAGGGGAGCGATTGCCAATTGGAATGGATAATTCCAAGGGGCCATAATAAGCGTAACACCGTATGGTTCTGGAACTATTTTCCCTTTCGATCCAAAATGCGTCAAAGCCGTTCGAACACGTCTCGGCTTACTCCATGAAGAAAGGTGCTTCATTTGAAAAGAAATTTCCTTTAGTACATAGCCAATTTCTGTTGTAAATGATTCATGATGGGATTTATTTAAATCTAACTGAAGCGCCCGAAAAATATCAGACTCAAACCGCTTAATCCCTTCATATAATGTATGTAAATGTAATTTTCTTATCGCGATTTCTCTCGTATAACCGCTATAAAAATATTCTTTTTGCATCTTGACAATAGAAGGAATATCCATCCTTTCACCTACTTTCTATCCGATTCTTTTATTTATAAATCGAAAGACTTCTCATTTACAGCGAAGCCTCTACCGATTATGAACTCTCTACTTATTAAAAAATAACTATTTGTAGAGTTTCATTATATCTAAGTTTTCTGCGTCTGTATAACTCTTTGTCTATAAAAAAAGCTGTTGAAAGGCAATCTTTCAACAGCTTTTTCCTATTATCGATATAAACGAACTGCACCTGCTGATTTATCATCAGCTTGACCAACTACTTCAAATTTCAAACCAAGCTTCGGTAAAATGCGCCCTGCATCTGGAATTTGATTATTGATGTAAACTTTTGAATCATCAAATTTCGCAACGCCAGGTAACCCGTTATATTCAAACGTTCCACGAGTTGGTGATACAACTTTCCAAGCTGGTGTTTGATCGAAAGAGAATGCTGCATCTGCAATTTGATAACGTGTGCTATCTTTAAATGTTGGCTTACCATTTAAAGTGCCTGCAATGGCTTCAGGATGGGAATCAACTACTCCAAGGAAACCATGTCCCGGATGAACCCCAACCCAGTTATCTGTATAGCTTGCATCCGCATACCAGACAACCATACCTGTGTTATATACCGGACCACGAGCATATTTTAAGGCTTCGTCGGCACCTGCATAATTTCTCCACTCTACATAATAGTTATGGCTCTTCTTCTCAATTCCATTTGAAACGACAAAACCATTTAATTTAAACTGCGTCTCTCCTTCTGCATCATCAGAAAATACAACGTTACCGTCTACTGTTAATGATGCATTATCAAGCGTAAAGCCATTTAATGCAAGACCGCCGTCTGTTACATATTCAAAGACAAGCTTCACTTTTTTACCTTTGAACTGGCTTAAATCATAAGACTTGTCCACCCATTCTCCTAAAGTTGTATCTGCCCCATCTTTTACATCTTTATTACCAATTGTATCAATTAATGTTTTTGTACCATCTTCTGTTACCGCATGTACTTCTAAGAAATCATACCCTGTTTCAATTTCATACAGTGATTTAAAATCAAATGTTGCATTCGTTGCACTTGTTAAATCAAATAAAGGTGTTTCTAAAGTCGTGTGAAGATCGTCACCTTTTGTACTATAGTAGTACTTCTGTCCAAAGGCAGGCTCAATTCCTTTTACATCCTTGTCCGGTAAGTTGACACGAATTAAGCCTGGTCGATTTGATTTTGTAACACTTTGATCTAAATATGTTGCATAACCAATGCCTCGATTTAATTTCTCATAATCTATTTCTACAATATTTGCCCAATTCCCCCCCATTGTTTTTTGGAAAAACTCTTTATTTTGCG
The DNA here is from genome assembly GCF_000017425.1 of Bacillus cytotoxicus NVH 391-98. Lineage (GTDB taxonomy): Bacteria > Bacillota > Bacilli > Bacillales > Bacillaceae_G > Bacillus_A > Bacillus_A cytotoxicus. Next base: position 1,119,964 of record NC_009674.1, on the reverse strand, counting down.
GAGAGAAACTTGTTGGCGTCGTTCCAGCAATTTTACCTGCCCAACTACCCCCGCTCATAATAGACCATGATTGAACTGGTTCACCGCCGCCAGAATATTTTGTATCATACTCATCTGGAAGCCCTAAATCATGACCATATTCATGTGCGAAGACACCAACTGCGCCATCCTCTGGCTCAATTGTGTAATCGAATGCAGCCATTTTCCCGTCCCAATATGGAACTTTCGCTGTTGTCCCATCAATTGGAAATGGTTTTTGACCAATTGTCCAGCGATGTGACCAAATTGCATCATCACCTAATTTACCACCACCAGCTTCTTGTCCAACACCAGCGTGAATAACCATTAAATGATCAACTAAGCCATCTGGTTCATTTTTATTTCCGTCACCATCTATATCATATTGATCAAATTGATCGAACTCCGATAAATCGATTCCACTCTCTACTGCTGCTTTTAATGCATCTTTTATTAAATCACGCGGTCCTAATGGTCCTTTATTATCATGCCCTTCTCCAGCATCCGCACCATAATCAGCTGCTTTGCCTGGAACGGTTAACCACTTTGACACTGTACCATCTACTGTATAGCTACCGCCAGATTGTTCTTCATAATACTGCTTAAATGTTTCAATTTTACTTCCATCATGTAGCGTAAATGGTTCATCACCGAATAACATTTTTTCATAATGTTCCTGATTAAAATCATCAGAATACATATACCCAGGTTCTTGTTCGATATTGTTATGCTTGAAATCATCATATTCAACAAGCAACACAAGTACTTTATCTTTACGAACCTCTCCGTTATACTTTTTTGCTTTTGCAGGAGTTGTTGGTACTTTACCATTTAAAGCGCTCTTTGCTGGAACAGTTCCCTCTGTCTGTCCACTTGCTGGTTCTTTTCCTTTCTCTTTTGTATCTGTTTTTGCATCTTTCACCTTCTTCAGAAATTCAGATGCCTCTTTCGTTACTTGATCCCCAACCATCTCATCTTTCCCAGGCTTATCACCTTTCTTTTTCTCGACATACTTCTCGACCGCTTTCTTTGTCTCTTCATCGGACGCCTTTTCGTTAATCACCCCGCGCTTCTTAAGTGCATTTGCTAAGCGCTCTTCTGGAATCAAATGATCATCAATTGGACTCGTCGCTGTTGCCTTTGCAGATGTTTCTGCCTGAACAGCCGGACTTCCAAAGCTAAATGCGCCTCCAAGAACAGCCGCTACCGCAAGTGCTGATAGCACTTTAAATGGTTTCTTTTTCATCCCCAGTTTTCCTCCCCTAATAAAATATATATTTCAACATAAATTTTATTAAATTTTCAATTAATTTTCAATATTTAGTAATATTATGTAATTTTTTTAATGTTTTTGTAAAAATTATGTATTTGTTATAGAAGTATATTATGATTTATCATTTTTTCTGAAAATATTGATAAATCACGACAAACCTTTTATAATTTTTGATGAGAGAACTCGATGGGGATTTTATCTTTGTTTTTTATCTACAAAATACGACGATACATATACAAATTTTTTAAAGAAATTATTATTTTTATCATAAAAATGTTAAAATATCGAGTATTTTGTAATATTGCTTATGACCGACAATTAGGGAGGAATAAATTTGTACAAAGATAAGACAGACTCGTTAGATCAGGAATGGATTGATTTAATACTTGAGGCGCTTGATGCAGGAATTGCAATTCAAGACATTGAACATTTCTTCCAAAATATGAAGCAATCCACGCAAGCCTAAGGCATTGTTCTTTTTAGAGAAATTTATGCTATAATAACATCATAAGTGGATATACATTTACAGAAAGGTGCGCAAATATGATTGGAGAACGTATAAAACGCCTTCGCTTACAAAGAGGGATTTCTTTAACAGAACTTGCTGAAAAGGCCGGTGTTGCAAAGTCCTACATTAGCTCCATTGAACGTAATTTACAACAAAATCCGTCCATTCAATTTTTAGAAAAAATCGCAGCCGTTCTGCAAATACCAATTGACACACTTCTTCATGACACAACACCGTTAGAAAATCAATTAGACTCTGAATGGACACACCTTGTTAAAGAAGCAATGAACTCTGGTGTCTCAAAAGAACAATTCCGTGAATTCATTGAGTTTAGTAAATGGAAACAAAATCAAAAATAATGTACATGAAAAGGAGGATATATGAAGATCCTCCTTTCTCTATCAAAAAAGCGGGAAACTCCCGCTTTTTTTCTGTATTTATCTTTCTTCTCCATCAGCTTGACTTGCATTAAATGTCCATTCTAAGTTTAATGTATCGCCTTGGAATTTATTTTGATCTTGTCCATTATCTTTAAATTCAAATTCTACCCATAGGTAGTCCTCTGTGTTTGGTTGTAGTCCTCCTTCTTCCCCCCACTCTGGAGCAAAGATATCCTTCGCTAATAAATCAGGATCCGCTTTTTGTAAATCTGCTAAAGTTGTTTCATAAACTGGTTCGCTTTGTTTATCCCAGTTCCAAATAAATTTCACATTAATATGACTCGCAAAGTCTTCCCCTGCGTTATCACCCTTCGCATCTACAGTTGAGTATTTCGTTGCTAATTTCACATCTTTAATCGCGATAGAACCACTGTTCTTTAATAAGAACTCTTTCTTAACAGAATCTCCTGGCTTCAAATCTTTAATGTCTACAATCGTCTTAGGATCCAAAGTAAGATCTAAAGTACCTGCAGCGAATGTATTGTTCGATACTTCTTTATCGCTAAAAAATGCAAACGTTCCTCCGCCAATTAAAGCAATCCCTAATGCCGCTGACGCAACTCCCATGCCTAACTTTTTCTTTAAACTCACTTTTCCATTCCTCCTAGATTTTTTTTATTATCCCTTTCCATCATTCAGAGATATCGGATAAAGCCATAGTCTTTCTACCTCGCTCCTCCACTCAAACTATCTCTAATATCTGTTCTTTAAAAAGTTGTTTCACGTTCATTATAAAGAACATTTTATTTAAACGCAATCTTTTCATTTAAATTTTTTATTTTCATATGTAGACAAAAATACAGCGATTCAATAGAAACACTCTATTTGCTTGTTGCTTCTTTTAAATGAGAGTCAACATCTTGTTCAGATGGTTGTTCTTCTTTATGATGAGACGGCTGTTCTGTCGCTGTTGACTCCGTAGCCGTTACATGCTCGGCTTCTTGTTTTTCTAATACATTTGCTTGTTCATGCAATTTTTTCCCTTTTTCCGCATCGACTTGCTTTTGAAGCGTTCGAATTTCTTCATCAATTTTTTGAATTCCTGCAGCTTTATCAACATTCTTACAAATCATATTGATAACATTTAAATTCTCTTTGACAGATTGAAGTTGCTCCTGTGAATGGCTTTCTTGTAATTGATGATAATACCCTTCCATTTCTATATATATTTTCTGTAATAACTCGCGCTCGAAAGCAACTTTTTCACGTTGCTCTTTCCATGAAACAAGTCTGTTTTCAAGTACTTCTATAGATGCTTCTTCTTCTACTTCTTTTTTCATGTTTTCATATACTTGTAAAATTACTTTCTCGTGCTGCTTTGCAGTTTGTTTCAACGTGTATATGGTTTTCGGAAACACAGGAGCTGCAGCGATCGAACCTTGCACTTTTTGCTCTGTTACAAAAGCTGCTTCTGTATGAGTGACAATTTGAGCTCCCATATAAAAAGCTACAGAACACATACATGGGAAAACAAGCATCATTTTTATTCTTTTTAACGCTTTAGGCATTCTACCCTCTCCTATTTACATCTATCCATTCTTTCAAAATAAAAACAAATACCTTTAACGAAAAAAGCTATCAATTTGATAGCCCTTTCTTCACTTTTCCTCCCCATTTCCTTGCTGCGCATCAAATGTCCACTTCAATTCGATTGTATCGCCCTGAAATTGATTTTGATTTTCCCCATTATCAACAAATTCAAAGCGCACTTTAAAGGAATCTTTATGCCCAGCCCTAATCCCTTTTTCATCCAATGCTTCCGCAAGTGAATCATTATTTACTGGTATGGATGGCTTTCCTACTAATTCAGATAATTTCTTTTCCTTTATCATGTTATGGCCCTTATCTGTATTCTTTAAGATTGTAACTTTTATGTGATCTCCAAAATCCTCTGTATTATCACCTTTTGTATCTTTCACTATATATTCGGAGTATAAGAAAACTTTCTCAATATTGAGTGTGCCGCTATTCACCAATTCAAAATCACGTATAATCGTATCCCCGGGTTTTATATTTCCTACTTGAATAATCTCCGTAGCCGGCTTTACTGTTAAATCTAACGTGCCTGCCGCAACCGTATTGTTCGTAACTTCCTGATCGCTAAAATACGCAACGGTTCCGCTCCCAATTAACGCTGCTCCCATCAGTGCCGATCCAATCCCTAGTCCTAATTTTTTCTTTATGGTCATATCCATATCCCCTAAGTGTCGTAAAGACTTTCTATCCCCGTATCTTTATACAGATTGTCCTACATCTGCTGACTTATTTTTCTTCTCTTTATCAATGCTACGAATTGCACTCGAAATAGAGAATACCGAATACCCAAGTAAGAAAAGTCCTGGAATAATTAATAGAAGAGCTGCTCCTGCCTTTGAATTTGCATAATTTAACAAATAACCAACATACGGAACTGTAATATCTTCATACTTCCCTATCACATTTTCCGCTAATACAGGCTTCATATCTGGTCCGTTGTTATTATCACCTTTTGTTACATACATCACTTTTCCATTCGCATTTTGCACATCAATAATACGGTGCGTAACAATTTTCGTATCACTTTCCTTAAATGTAATAACATCTCCCTTTTGATACTTAGAACCATCTTTCGTTGGTTCAATCGCAATTACAGAACCCGTTAAAAACGTCGGCTCCATCGAACCAGATAGTACCGTTTTAAATTGATATCCCATAATAGTTGGCTCCCCGCCACTTGCCTTAGAAGAAATCACAACAAAAGCTAAAAAAACCATTAATGCGAATAAAACAAACGAAATCACATTACTCATTATCTTCCAAACAAATTTCATCGGTCTCCCTCCTCTTTTTCATATATATGTAAAAAAATAGAATACTTTATCTTGTTCTTTAAAAAGAACTCAATTTAATACTATAATGAACAACTCGAAAACGCAATAAAAAATAGGCAATTCATCATTGCCTATTTTTCTTCTGAAACCGCATTCTTTTTCGATTTTCTCGTAATATATATACCAAGTAATAAAAGTATAATCATACCAATTCCAACACAAGCTGCAATCCCTTCAAAAGAATACGTTTGTCCCGTTTTTTCTATCTTCTCCTTCGCTGCCGCAAACTGCACATCTTCTTTTGAAAGAACATGAATGCTTGCAATCGTTTCATTATTCTTTGTTATATCTACAGTTCCCACTACCTCACCGCGATGAATTCCTCTTTCATATAAAGAATCTGTATCTACAGGAGCTTTTCGAAAAACTGTTTTTACATTTTTTCCTTCCCCTTTTTTCAGCATCAGTTCTGCACTTTTCTCTAATTCACAATCTATATCTCTATCTAAATACGTTGCTCTTTCATGCCAATAATTCTTATCGAGTACGAGCTGTTTCGTAAACTGCGGAAATGCATATTCAGCCATCTGCTTCATATCTTCATAGATTTCCGGCTTTTGCGAAGCCATCACAACATTAATAATTCGATTTCCATCTTTCTCATTTAATAAAACAAGCGTGTTACGTGCTTCATTTGTAAAACCTGTCTTTCCACCAATACTATACGGATTCTCAAAATAATTTGCTTTATTAAAAATAGAAACCGTTTGTCTAGAAGTTGTAACCGTCGTACGCTTTGTATTCATCGCCTGTAAAATTTCAGGATACTTTTGTACACCTCTCGTAATCATTGCCATGTCGTATGCGGTCGTATAATGATTTGGATCGTGCAAACCATTCGGTGTAACAAAATGACTATCCGTCGCGCCAAGCTGCTTTGCCTTCTCATTCATCATATGCGCAAAGTTTTCTATACTTCCTCCAATATGCTCCCCTATCGCATACGCGACATCATTCGCACTCAGCACCATTAAAATCATTAGCGCCGTATTCCGATCTACCGTCTCTCCAGCTTGAAACTCCAGTTGATAATTACTCTTCTCCTGGTCTAATGCCGCTTGTGAAAGTGTAAATTGCTCTTCAGGCTTCGTATGCTCCATAAGTAAAATAGCCGTTAATACCTTTGTCATACTAGCCGGAAACGCATGTTCATGTGCATTCTTATCATATAGCACATCCCCCGTCTTCGCATCAATCGAAACAGCAAACTTTCCAAACACATTTGGACCTTGTCCAGGTGCTGGTGCTGGCTCCATTCCCGTCTCTGCATGTAATGGTAACGGGGTAACAAAGAACAAACATATCACCAAAACAAAAAACATAATTTTCTTACATTTATCCATATAAATCTCCCTTTTTTCGTAACTTATATATAAAAATCACTAACCCACCTTTGAATTGGAAACAAACTGGAAAACAACCATCATTCTTCACTATATCACACTTTTACAATAAAGTGAACGAACTATTTATGAACAATCCAAAACAAAAAAGCAGGATTTACTCATTCTGATCCTTCTTATCATGCAACAAATCTATGAACCGATTCCTAGCTTCCTCTTCCGTAACCTCATCGGTCATTCCCATAAATGACCATCCCCTTCGAACCAACCTAGTTCACTAACTCCTCCAAAAACTCATCATGCGTCACATCCACATCTAAAATCGCACCATAAATCGAAAACGTTCTATTTCTAGGCGCTCGCATCTGAAAAGATTTTTAACCATACGGATCGCGCCGCTTTTCCCCACAAAAATTTTACAGCATCCACAGCTCATTCTGTTACATCGTATTTTCACTCCATTTGTAAAAGGATTAGTCATCCAAACAAAAAAGTGAAAAATTCTAAAATTTCACACTTATATATTGATTTCACACCAAAATTCTATTACAATGAATCATACATTCTACTACATATCCATGATCCCGTAGCTCAGCAGGGAGAGCGCCACCTTGACAGGGTGGAGGTCGTGAGTTCGAGCCTCTCCGGGGTCATAAAACACAGTAAAATGGTGTTCTATCAACGGGTAGAGTGCTATTTTTATGCGATGATTTAGCCGACAGGATTGCGGTACACCGCCAAACTGTATGTCGGTATGGAAACCTCCTATTTCGTTACAAAACAGAAAAGGGGGGTTTTTGTTTGTCTTCTAATCGTTTAAGAGGGAAACGTCTGAAGCTATTCACAAAGAAAGCACGGATAAAGTGAAACTTTAATCAGTGGGGATTTTCTTCATCCCCCACTGATTATGAGCCCTCACCAATCGGACTGTTACGGGCAGTAAGACTCCCACCTATCTTCCTTGCTTCTCTCTGAATCTTGAGGTGGGAGTCTTACTGCCCTAAAATAGTAGGATAAGGAAAAGTGTACACCAATAATGATTTCTGAAAGGTAATTCATCGACGAAGAGATATATGGTCTGAATGATACCTTTTTGAAACAGAATGCTCCTAGGAAAATATAGCCAATTATTGTTATAATTAAACTTGGAATATGTTTTTAGAAAGGCAATAAGGAGTTGGTATACTTCTGCTGCACTCTTCCCGATATATTTAGAGAAATATAGAAAGGGGTATACGATGGGACAATTTCAAAGTAATTTTCAAACGGCAAAACAAATTGCTACTCAAATGGGGAATGCTGGGGATACCATTCAAAATGCAACAAATCATTCTATAAAAAAGGCGACGCGTACAACACTATCTGTTAATTCCAAAGCACAAGAGGCGAACCAACAAGCGGTGAATAATATTCATTCGGTAGCCCAAGAGTTCGAGAGAATGGATCATGAACTTCACAATACTTTTCGCTAATGTGACAACCTACGTAAAGGTAAAACGGCGGGAGGAAAGAAATATATGCGATTTAAAAAAAATCCAGAAGATCCGGTTTATCAGTTCTTAGCAACAACATTTCATCAAGATACATTTTACGAAGAAGCACTTCAAAAGTTACTTGAAGAAGAAAATACGGAATATTTACAAGACGCTATTATTTTTCTAACTGAATTTATTCAAAGCGATTATAGTAATACAGAAAAAAATGAATACATACAGTATGTTACAGATGGAATATATTTTGACGGGTTAGAAATGACACCATTAAAATGGCTTGAACAAACAGTTAAAATGATAAAACAAGCATTAAAAAGCACTTAATAAAAAATCTACAGCCAAGCGAAAGATAGAAGTAAAAGTGCGTTCGGTCATATCAAGGGCAATCGGTCGTTCCGGCGATTCCCGTTACGAGGATTGGCAAAAGTAACGATTGAATTTGGGCTGATTGCCATAGCCCACAACCTCCTCAAACAGGCGAAAAAAACAGCTTGTTTGAGGTAGAAAATCAAAAAAAAATAACAAAACTAATTATTTATGTTCCATATATCGTTTTAAATAGAAATAGCCTTGTACAAAACCATGAATAAAATACTCCCGTGAAGATAAAGCACAATAATAATTTATCGCATCATTAAGTTCATCACGTTTAATTTCGTATTGTTCATAATCTCATTTAATGTACTTTCATATTCTAATGCAAACTTAAACTCAGCGAATTTTTATCTATCAAAAATTTGTTCAGCAACCTGAGTCAATATATCCTGCATGCCTGCTTCATACATTGTTGTAGCGTACTCTCCTATTATGTTACAATAAAGCCGTATATTAACATATATTTACGTGTAATCTAGAACATATTTAAGATGAATAAAAGAGGGGATTTAATTGGATAAAGGAACCAAATACAAATGGATTACAATCCGAGTAATTTTAGAAAGAATGCTGATTGAAGCTTTCATGTTAGGGTTAATCACTTTAATTGTATATAACGTTATTAAAGACATATATTCTATCAATCTGTTTTCATCGATATCCTCTATTCTAAAACCAATTCCTTCAGAAGCTCTAACTATCATTTTTATATTTATCATAGCTAGAAATTTCAATAAGCGTTATAAGTTTCATAGACTGCTTGATTTTTTCGAGAATAACAAAAATAAATATAAAAATCCACAAGCTCATATTGAATGGTGTATCGCAAATTTAAATGGCCAAATAGATTCTTTGAAATTGAAGGTGGATATATTAAAGTCATTTTCTCCAATCCCCATTCTCATTCTCTTTATAGGCAATTTGTTTGAAAAAGGAACTTTTATCAACTTAAACTCCTTTAGCATAACAGTTTTAGTGATTATATTAGTTTATTTTGCTTGGTTAATGAATGCTTATAATCAATTTGTTACTATTAGAAAAGAACTTGTTCATTTTGAACAAGAAAAAATCATATTAGAAAATGAAAATTTCTTTGATCAAAAAATTCGTAAACCTAATTATCTTCATAAAGACTTTAAGAAATTCGAAAAAACTTTAAATAAATTAAGAGAACCTTCTATTTCAACAGAAGAAAAAGATGACTCCAATTCAGTTTAAATAACATTTACAATTTTCACTTATTCTTAATCCATTGCTCTTTATATTGGTAATAAAACATGACTATACGGATTGAGCACATTTTGTATACTTCACATTTACCCTTAGCTTTTAAAAAGAGATTAAACTCTCTAACAAATAAAGATTCGCAAATACATAAAATATTTAATCTATTAATTTTCATATTCCTGTAGTAGACTAAAAAAATAATTCTTAAGCTATTTTTTATTCACAACAAAAATCTGATCAAGATTCTGGTCAAGAAATTTCATTTTCCTATGTTACAGGATTTGCATAAAAAAATGTAGAATACTCTATAGGCCCTTGATACAACTACGTTTCTACTCGATGTTCCCGAAACGTAAAATATAGGTTTTTTATCTTGACAGGGTGGAAGTCGTGAATTCGAGCCTCTGACATACTGATAGAAACCGTGTCAAATCAACGTTTGATGCGTTTTTTTCTTTTGTAAACTTGTATTCAAAAGGAGTCGTGATCACAAGTTTGGTCACATTACCTACAAAATCTCTTCTATTTTATTAACTACATCTTCTTGCATCGTTGGCAGTACATGCGAATAAGTGTCTAATGTGATTTTGATATTACTGTGTCCTAAACGCTCGGAAATTACCTTCACATTCACACCTTTAGCTAATAGTAAAGTCGCATGGGTATGACGTAAATCATGAAAGCGAATCTTTGGAACAGCTGCTTTCTTAATCAAAGCGTTTAAACTTCTCCTTAAATTAGCAGGGTTAATTGGTGTTCCAGAAGGAGTACACATTACCAAGTCATTGTCTTGGTATTCCTCACCTTGAGTCAGCTTCTCTTTCAATACGACTGCTCTATGTTTCTTTAGCTTTACTACTGTTGATGCAGGCAATAGTATCTTTCTTAAACTTGATTTCGTCTTTCCTCCAAGTAAGAACGTCTTTCCATCATAGCCCTAGCAATTCAACTGAGCACCCCCCAGTTACAAGAGCCAAATGATTCGCCATTTATTCCTCCCTCTCCTTTGAGTCTAGAGTGCCTGTATAAATTGCGAGAATATTTATAATATTTTTGATAAATATTCCGATACCCTCTTCTTTATCCAGATTATGTTATACAATTATTAAAAATTACATATATTAGGGATGGGGAGGATACTATGAACGCTTCATTAAAGGGGAATGAACAAATCACACAGTTATTAAATGATTGGTATGTAGAGATTCGTGCTAGACGAATAGAGAATGCACACAAATTAAAAGAAGAGATTAATACTAACATCCAAACTATTGAGGAAGACCAAAACCTATTCATATACTATTCTCTTCTTAATTTTAGATATCAATATTTGGTCGATAGCTTAAGCATCTCTAAAGATAGCTTTAAACAAAATGATTCTTTTGCAATACCGGCAGATAACTTCTTAGCATATTATTACCACTTTTTTAAGGCAATTCATTCAAATATAACTGGCAGTCACACTATTGCTAAAATGCACTACGAAAAAGCTGAAGAACTTTTAAAACATATACCAGATGAAATTGAAAAAGCTGAATTCTATTATGAATTAGCTATTTTCTATTGTCACACTCAAAAGTATCTTCTTACGATTAATTATTTAACGAAAGCTAAAGAAGTGTTCTCTAGGCATAAAGGATATGAATTGAAAGTTGCTTTTTGTAATAATCTATATGGACTAGCATGTACCCATTTAAAAGAGTATGAATTAGCAGAGGAACATTTTCTTTCTGCAATAGATACATTCCAAAAAGAAAAGCAAGACTCTTATATTTTAATTGTGCGTCACAATCTCGGTTTAATGTATGCAAACCAAAATCTTTCTAGTCTAGCTATCCGCTATCTATCTGAAGTCAATCAAAAGTTAACAACTGATTACAAGGCCATTTTCATTCAAGCTAGAGAGCATTTCAAACTAGGGGAAACAAATATTGCTTCAAATTTAATTGAAAAGGGATTAAATATTTGTAATAATTTATGTAATAAGGGCTATATACATCATTTTACAATTTTAAAACTACTGAACGATAATGCCTCTACAGAAGATTTAGAAAAAATTGTTGTAGAAGGATTATCCTATTTCGAAAAAGAAGAATTATATGAGTATGTGGAAGAATATGCTGAAAAGTTAGCATTAAAATTCTATCAAGAAGACAATTACTCAAAAGCAAGCAAATATTTTTATACAGTCAGCAAAGCTAAAGATAAAAATTTTAAAAAAGGAGCATTAAAATGAAAAAAACAGTATTAAGTTTACTTGGAGTTTTGACAGTTTTAACTTTAACTTTCGGAGCATCTTCTTCATTAGATGTTCAACAAACCGTTGAAATCATTGCATACACACATGGACATACTGGTTAATTCGTTGTTTATTATTTTACAAACTATAACACAAAAAGAAAGTGGCAATTATGGTGGCCACTGAAAAAGTCCACTCATAATAAAAAGGAGTCTGTTATATAGATAACGAACTCCTTTTTCATTCTTAATATTCCAATAAAATGCGTATTGGTTTTTGTTTTAATTATATAGTGTTATTGGCAGTTCAACCACTTATCCTATTTGCTTTTCCTTGAGAGCTTTGATAATCGCTCCAGTAACGATGAAGAGAGTCCCTCCGATAAAGAATGCTGCGCTAAGTACAAAGTACGCTGTAAGCAGATTAGAGTTAATAATGTAGTTGTATGCGTCTCCGCCTACATAAGCGTGTTTATTTAAATCACTGTATTCACTAGCCATATAATACCCTTCAATTCTATCAATACCCATATTTAGCAGTACCGCTGAAAGTATGTAAAAGATTACTGCCCAAATGATCCATTTTTTCATGATTGTATTTGCTCCTGTTATCTATCTTATTATTTAATACATGATTAAAATTGTCTGATTTTATATTTTTTAATTTTATGAATCCTGTGGTACTCACAAACATGACTGTATTTGTAGCCGAGTCTCTTATCTATTAACTTGTACTGTAATTACTCTAGAAAGCTTTCTAACTCCTTCTCTCCATTATTTCTTTAAAACTATTCTACTGGAATTAATTTCACTTGCTCTGCTGTCTTAATAATATCACCATCGCCAGTGAAGAAAGTATAATCTCCACGACCTACTGAGCTATTTCCTAAAATGGTATTTACTTTTGCTGTCCCCCTATTGCCATCAAATACAATAAAGTTGCTTCCTCTCCCTACTGCCGTAGCCTTATAACGACCAGAAGGTATATCTTTACCCACGATATATTCACCTGCACCTAAAACCCTAGGCTCTTCCTGCTTAGCTTTAACACCTTCTGTAAGTTTCTGCAGTTCGCTTTTCTTAGCTTGGATATTCACATCTAATTCAGTGACTTCACTCTTCTTAGCCTCTACATCTTTGCCTAGTTTATCGACTTCTGATGCTAATTGATTCTTATTGTCTACTAGAGCCAAAGTCTCTTTCACTTCAGCTTTCTTGTCATCAAGCTTCTTTTGCTCTGCATCAATACCTTCTTTGATCTTGCTTTTCGTATAACTTAATTCTTTCTCCTTTTCTTCTACTTTTGCTTTTGCCTCTTCGTATGTAACTTTTTCTTTCTCGATAGCAACCTTCGCTCCTCTAGCACCAATCGAGTATGAAATTACCAATCCAAAGATTAATGCTAAAGTTACCCATAACTTCTTTGACTTTACAATTTTCACATTTATTCCTCCTATCAAACTACTATATTAATATATCATATTTTCACAACGCTTATAACTTGCAAAATGTAAGATTTTCGAATCTACTATTTCCTCTATAGTTATGATGGCATCACCTCTTCCTTTAAGAAGCTTAACCCATAAGTGAACTGTACCCTATAAAATGGACAGTTTAATAAAAAGACCTTTAAATATGCTGATCTGTTTGGCGAAGCCAAGCGTAATATCCACTACGACTCACGCCCGCGAGTTCACAAAAATAACGCACCATACGAGGAAATCGGAAGCGACGAATCGTTTGTTCAATGAGTGTATAGGCTTCACGAGGTGTTAAAATCGCTTCTTCTGTAACGCCTGCCTTTCGAGTTCGTCTAACTTTTTAAGAATTCCAGTTCTGCCTCCAGAAACGCAATACTCTCTTCTGCTTTCTTTAGCTTGTCAGCAGAAGAGAGTAGTTTGGAAAAAGGGCGCCTCGTACTTCCTTTTCCGCGACGCTCTGTATAAAATCATTCCTCCCCAAATTGTTCATATGTTTTTCTCCAACGCTTTAAACATTGGTTTGGTTTCTTTTCACCGATCATCTCTAAATCGAACCCATTTTCTAAGAAAATTTGATTGGGTCCTTTTCCTTGTTGATTTTCTTTCACAGCTCTTACTTTAAAATCTGGGCAATAGCGAATCGAACGTTCTGATACTTTTACCACATTTTCATTCTTTTCTAGTTGTTTCCTTTGTCGTTCATTAAAAATCATTTTACTCATGTTCCGTACCTCACTTCTATCGTTGGATCCATTATCACGAGGTTTGCTTATAAAGGTACACAAAAGCCCCGAATCACGGATTTTTTTTAGTGTCCATGATTCGGGGTACAGTTCATTGTCAATGGAGATCCAAATTTGTACAAATTCTTAGAAAGTGGAAAGATTTCTAGACAAGGTTTAACTCATCTTATTCTCTTTACTGATGGAATTTATCCTCTTAAATATAGTGATAGTGAAAATGAAAATACTTTCATTTTTATAAGGGAAGTTATAGAAAATGGATTATCTTCGTACCTAGAAAAACTAAACAAATTTGAAGATGAAGATGTTCAGCGAAAAAAAATATCTCGCTTAAAAATTTCTGATGATAAAGCTGCTATTTTAATTAAATTTTAAAATTTGTAATCAATTTATGTTTCTGAATTACCATAAAGAGAGGGTTTCAATGGATAAACTTCCTACTTGTATCAATCAATATTTAGAATGTGGAGAAAAAATTCTAGCATATACAAATGGATTATATGAAATAGATACTTTAGGATTTCCTTATAAATATGGATTTTTTATTGCTACGGATAAAAAAATTATATTTTATACAAATCCTCCATTATTTCCTGCAATAATGGAAGGATTTTCTTATAAAAAAACATACTTCGTAGCATCAGATGATAAAATAATGTTTAGGTATGTTGATGACTTTATTAAAGCTAAATGGATTCAAATGGGTGGTGTAAAGAAATTTAGAGAAATTATTAAAACTAAGGCTACCTTTATTCCAAAATTTATTTAACAATGTTAATCTATAAATAATATTCGTTAATTTAAGATTTTAATTTAAGTTTATAAACACTTAAAGGATGGATGATTTATTATGAGGAATTTAAGAATCGGAATGGTAGGTTTAGGGGATATTTCTCAAAAAGCATATTTACCTATCTTATCAAAAGAAATAGATTGAGATTTTATAGGTGCATTTTCCCCTAATAAAGAAAAATGTAAGAGGATTTGCAAGCAATATCGCATACAAGATTTTAATAATATAACATTACTTGCTCGAGAATGTGATGCTATATTTGTACATAGTTCTACCGATTCACACTTTGAAGTAGTTTCTACTCTTCTTAACATGGGAAAAGATGTATATGTTGATAAACCTCTAGCGGCAACTATCTCAGATGCTGAAAAGCTAGTTGAACTTAGTGAAAAAACTGGAAGAAAAATCATGGTAGGATTTAATCGCCGTTTTTCACCAATGTATATAAAAGCCAAACAAGAAGCTAAAAAAGCCTCCTTAATACGTATTGAAAAACATAGGATAGATAGTGTTGGTCCTTATTCATATGAATTTACAATGATAGATGATTATTTGCATTTAGTTGATACAATACGTTGGTTAGGGAATGATGACCTCTATGTGTTAAATGGTACCATTAACGTGAATACTGAAAATCATCTTTTATATGCAAATCATATATTTAAAACATCTGATGGTACTTCATTTTGTACGACTATGCATAGGAAAGCTGGAACAAACGTAGAGTTATTAAACTTCTTAACAGAAGGCGCTTTAGTTCAAGTAAAAAACCTAAATACATTAGAGATTGAACGTGCAGGTATATTATCCACTGAATATACTCCTTCATGGGATAGTATATTAAAACAAAAAGGTTTTGAAGACGCCGTATATCATTTTATTCGTTGTATTCAAAATGATATACAACCATGTATTAATGGAATAGAAGGACTAAAATCCCAATTACTTGTTCATCAACTATTACAGAATAAGGAATAAATTCACAAAAAAACGGTTCTGGTGCAAGAAATCTATCATGCTTTTCCATACTGACAGTATGACTCTAAAAAAGGAGCGTGATCAGTATGGAAAAGGAAAATTTATTCAAATATAAGCGTTATCAACCTAAACTAATCTTA
Source organism: Bacillus cytotoxicus NVH 391-98 (assembly GCF_000017425.1). GTDB lineage: Bacteria > Bacillota > Bacilli > Bacillales > Bacillaceae_G > Bacillus_A > Bacillus_A cytotoxicus. Next base: position 1,104,044 of record NC_009674.1, on the reverse strand, counting down.
TTAACAGTAAGGTGGTACCTACGGTACAATTTGAGCTTCCGTAACTTGGTGAAGATGATGAAGGAAAGAGGATTATCAATTGCTCACACAACGATTATGCGATGGGTTCATCAATATGGCCCTAAATTAGATGAGCGATTAAGGTGTCATTTTAAGAAAACCAATGATTCTTGGCGAGTTGATGAGACGTATGTGAAGGTCAATGGATGTACCTATATCGTGCTGTTGATTCAAAAGGAAATACAATTGATTTTTATTTAAGTAAAACAAGAAATCATAAGGCGCAAAGTGTTTTTTCAAGAAAGCTTTGCAGTCTTTTCATGTTTCAAAGCCTCGTGTTATAACAGTAGAACAAGATCATCGCTTTATAAAGAAACGAATCCGTTCTATGCTAGGGTTCAAATCTTTGACACAGCTACATCCATTCTTTCTGGAGTAGAAGCTATGCATATGATAAAAAGATTTACGAGAACAGTCTGTTCAAAATCAGAAAGAATTCATCCATTGATTGTTTGAACTTGTAGCATAAAATACAATTCTGTTAGGAATATGTGCGTTTTACTGGTTTTCATTTTACCTTTGCACCAGACCCATTTTATGTATGCATATTATTAAGAGTATGCTTCTATTTTAGGAATGCTTTCCCCAAAAAATGAAAGTACACTTTGTTTCCATTCTTAAGTTGATGGGCATGGCCTGAAAGGGTGGTCTTTTTTCGCTTTAAATCAATTACTCCGTATTTTATAGTCGTTTTCCCTAGAAAATTATCAACGAAATTAAGTACGTATATCCGCAGTAATACAAATACCTTCCAAACGACTTATATACTTTAAAACGTAGAGTATTATCTAGTGATTTAGACCCGAAGTTTTTTAATAAGTAGATTTTGAAACCAACGAGCAACCTTACACTTCCATCTACTACTAAATAAAAAGAAACCGCCTCCGTAATCGAAGGCGGTTTCTTTTTTCGTATACAATTCCCTTCCATCTCGTCCAACACTTGCGCCTTCAAACATAAGGTTACACGTAGGGATTAAAAGCGTAATTAGTTAAATGCCTGTTCATTTTGCGATCGATTCTTCTTTTTTCTTCCTTTTTCTTTTTATCCTAATTATCTCTTGTAACCTTAATGATTTTCATTAACACTTCCCACAATAATTCTTGGACGGGTTCATTATTTAGTACTTTTAAAATTTTATCTCACAATTTTCCGAACAATTGTTTTAACACTATCTTTCCCACCATTTCCGAAGCACTTCCTCATGCCCAACAGTGGCATATACTCTGAAAGGGCTATTTGATGCATTGAAAGAATCACTAAACCAACATGTCCCTGCAGATTGGAAGAAAATAGATTATATACAGTCTGACAGACTAATTCCTATAGTACGGAAGAGAAGACTGTTGACGAAATGGAAGAACTCCTAAGGAAAATAGGATATAAAGGATCACGCTCTACCCTAAATACATGTGTTGCTAAAATACGAAGAGAGCAAGGATTAGGTAAAACTATGCTCACAGTATCTCGATCACATCTCTTACGGTCTATGTGGAGTGAGGTAGAATATGAAGAGTGGAAAAATAGCATACCAGAAACATTTTGAACAGAGTTTCCTGAGCTGAAAAAAGTTCATCGCATGATTCAAGATTTCCTATCTATTGTTCGTGAAAAACGAGCTGAAGGCTTAGCAAATTGGCTTATAACATATAAAGATATTCCATTTCCCGCCATTCGAACGTTTATAAATTATGCGGAGAAAGACGTAAAAGCAATTACTGCAGCATGTTCTCTTTCATTTAGTAACGGCATAACAGAAGGACATATTAATCGACTTAAAACAATCAAACGAATGATGTATGGACGTGCGAGTAGCAAACTATAAACACAAAGAGTGTTAATAACTTTGTAGGGAAAATGTTTTCCTAAAAAAATATCCAAATCTCTTTACATGGGGACATATAGATCCTCACCAAAAGTGCGGAAGAACCAATTTTACTTGACGGTCACAAATCCCGTAGGAGTACGGAAATGATTCTGGGAATGAGAGGCTATTCTAGAAAAATATTCGATAATAAAACTGTAGAAATTGTTTATTCCTACGGTTTAGCTAAGTTACATTGCTTTTATTTAACCACACATCAAAGAAATTTGGACATTATAGTTCCATAAATTCATCAATTTCTGCCTTGCGTTTTAAAAATATTTCCATATCTTTTTTCTCCCTTTCTATTAAACCAAAGGCATGTGAATCTTCTAAGGCTAATTCTTTATAGCCCCATATATAATCTATTGTTGTCTCTTTTATGTGTCTATGATCTGCAAAATACCATTCTAACGGTTGTAAAGGATCTGAAACATTAAATAATTCTGCTGGATACCATGATGGCATATTCTCATTTTCTCCTAAAAGTTGATAATCTAATTCTCCATTTGATAAGCTCATACCATAAACCACATATTCTTTTCTTACTTCTAAATTTAAAATCATGTCATGTGTATAACCTTGCTTTAATCGTTTGTCTGAAAATTGATTACATTTGTTATTTATACATATTACCTTCATTCTTTATCCCCTTACTTCTTGTTTAGTTTGTAAATTTAAAATCATCAAATTCACCTGTTTTTGTGTTTTTAGCATAGTGTATTTCTACTCCATTCACATTTTGAGCCATTTTAACCCATCCTTCTTCATGAGGCCAACGAGGATCTGTCATTACTATTTTGGGAATTGGCTTTCCTAGAGGATTGGACTTAACTTCTTTCATTGCTAGTTGCTCCTCTAAAGATTTGGCAGTTGTTCGACCTGTAGAGCCTCTTCCTAATATTTTCACTTCATATTTCATATTTTATATTTTTAGCAGCCTTCTCTAGGTTGTTCGCTTTCTTCTCAAGATCTCCAACTTTGCCAAAAACTCGACCGACAACTTTTGATGTACCACCTGAAACAACCGCCAATGTACCCCATGCATAATCATCAAGTCCATATTGTTCTTTTGTTAAAGGATTTTTTCCCATTATCATTTGTGTGCCTTCTTTTATTGCACCAACGCCAGGCGTAATATCGAGCATAAATGATATTTGTTCATTTGTCTTCTTTTCTTCGGCCAGATACGCTTCCATTTTTTCTGGAGGTACTCCAAAATCTCGCAAACTATTTCTTAAGTCAATATTCCCTATATTACGTGTAGCAGCAGGAATATCAACCTTATGACTTGCTAATTTATTCGCAGCCCCCATAATATTATTAGCTACATCTAATCCTGACATCATATCTGTATAAGTGGTTGAGAATGGTTTCTGTGCTTCTACCATATGTGCGGAAACGCTATTATATATCCCGTCGACTTTTACAGTTAGTTCATGTAATGGTGCTCCTGCTTTTTTAAGCGGCAACTTAACTGATAGTGAAAAAGAGGAATTTATTACATATAAAACTTCACTAGCGTCGCATTAAACTAATGCAACCTGGAATATTAATCTGAATTTTCTTTTATTATAAAACTCATAAAAAAATCCTTTATAATGGCTTGGCGGTAGTAACCTGTCCAAATCCAAAACAAAGGACATCTCATGGAGAAGATTACACGAAAAACATCATTTAAACAATGGCTTTCACCAATTTCTACTTCATTATTTGAAGAACAGGTGAAAAAGCATCATTTAAACCACTATACAAAGAAACTTCATATGGCTTCATTTATGAAATTACTTCTGTATGCACAACTCCATGAAACCGAGAGTTTACTTGCGTTGAGTGCTTGCATCTTCTCAGAAGAATTGCAGAACACCACCGAAAAAGCATCAATGAGCGGAATGTCGTCGAACAAAATCAGGAGTGAAGCTTCATTTACGGCTTGTCTTTATGGAAAAAGGGTATTCGTAGATGACAAAGAATGCATGTATGTGTTTGACAGCGGCTACTTAGATTATGAGCGATTCGACCATATGACGGATAAAGGTTACTTTTTTGTCTCACGATTACGTAAAAATGCGGTGACACAGGTGATTGAGAAATTCTCTTTCCCGAAAAAAGCCGCTGTGATCTCGGATGAAATGATTGTGATTGGGATTGGCACGACACAAAATCGTTCTGAAAACGCATTTCGTTTCATCAAGGTACTCGATTCAAAAGGAAATGAACTACATTTACTGACGAATCGATTTGATTTGGGCGCGGACGAAATCGCTGAGTTACATAAGTCACGCTGGGCCATAGAATTGTTTTTCAAATGGATGAAACAACATTTGAACATCAAGAAGTTTTACGGTCAGAACGAACAAGCGGTGCACAATCAAATATACATTGCAATGATTGTGTACTGTTTACATGTGCTAGCTCAGTTGTCTTCGCAAAGTAAGCGAACCTATTTGCAAATCAGTCGCTTTTTAAAAGCGTCGTTATGGAACCCTGCACACATTTGGCAACGTAAAATCCAAGGAAAGAGCGTTCCATAAAACTTTTTATGTTTCTGCTAAACGAGTCGAAGGTTTTAGTAAAAAAATGGATGTTTACTACCTCTGTTAAAGTATCTTTGTTTTGCTTTTTATGGAAAAAAACAAGAAACGGAACATTCAAAACACTTTTACGCGACACTAATGATGGAAATATTAAAAATAAATTTAGTCTTTTTTTTCATTGACAGATTGTCGCCAACCTGGAAAAAAGGGATTCATTCCTTCCCCTCCATAAGTAATCTTCACTTCATTTTCAGTTAAATTTGTTATTGTAAAAAATTCATTCTCAAATTCTACTTTATTTAGTTTAGAATGACATCCCCAACTTTTAGTAGAATAACTCAACCATTCACCTAATTCATATAAATCAGGGTAGTCTTCTAGTTTAATAGAGGGATTATTCTCAAATTTCACCTGATAAATTTTAGGTACTAAAACATTATCGATCTTATTTATTGCATTAAAAATTTTCTTTTTGAACATAATGGCTTCCTCCTAATTAGTATATTTTTGGGTGAAAAACCCTTAATATTATTATACTATGACTACTTATACTTATGTAAAAGGTCATTAAATTCTTTTATAACCGTTCCCTTGTCAGGTGTCCATTCAACTTTATCAACTGTTTTTTGCAATATCAAAGTGATTCTTACGCAGATTTGGTGAAATCTCATATAACGTTGTTACCGTATAAAATTTTATTCTTTCAAAATAATAAATCAGAGTTTATATAACATGCACTTTTGCAATATAGCTAAACCAGCTCGCCCATACAACATTCGTTTGATTGATTTCAAGCGATTTACCTGCCCTTCTAACACGCCATTACTATAGGGAAGAATAAAGGCATGCTTCACGGCTTGTAAATCGTTGCGTAAATGACGGCATATGGATAAAAGGGTTGTTCTTTATGGGAAAGTTGTTTTCTTAGCCATTGCAAAAATCCTTCATAATCAGATTGTTTTATCATTGTACGATACTCTTGTATGACTTCATAAACAGTTTGGAGATTAGGATATTTTTTGAAACATCGCTCTAAATCCCTTCTTTCTGAGGTATTCAGATGATTCGGATGAATCCAAAACTATCTGGCAAGACGTTTTCTAGCTATTTGATAGGTAGGAGATGGGGGATTAGCATGTTTCTGTTTGCGCCTTATCCCTTTCAACAAGTGTGCGCATAGCTGAAAAGGTGCCGTTATCCCCCTTCTTACGGATAAGTGGATCAATCGTTTTAAGTGTTTTTCCCTCTTTTTCAAGACGAATAATAGATTCACGATACCCTTGAGCTGGACTGATGCGACAACGATTGGTAGTAGGTGGGTCAAATTTGGTTGACAATCTACAATTGTTCAGCTTTTTCTTGTTTCACTTTATAATCTGGCTGATAAATTAAGGGTAAATGCTCTAACTTAAACACTTTATACATTGGATCCATCTCTTCCGGATTTTTTAGTTCCAGCAGATGCCCACGGCACCAACTGACAATATAATGATTATTTTCATAATAAGGTTTGCTACTAATGTACTTTTGTGAGTGATGGAATCGCGGCAATTTCATAATTTCATTGGCAACTTTCGGTTTTTCCGCAATAAATAACGTTTTCCCCACAACTTTTTCCTCCTTAAACAAAAAAAGGACACACCCACGCTATGGTTATGCGTAGGTATGTCCTTTTGCAATATGATTTTTTAGTATTGGATTACTTTATATGATAACATTCCCTCTATTTATATACAAATAGAATTGTAGCTCAATAAGACCTCTAAACATCTATTGTTCGATTTAAACACATTTAAACCTATAAATAATATAAAGATTGATGAATTCCAATACATCTCTTGTTTTGATTTCCCCCCGAATAATATAAGAATACTTAACGATAAACATTGCTACGATTTTTGTAAATCAACAATACCCTTCAAAGCATTTGTAATGCCTACGTATCAAAGTGTTCACATTTCTTTTTTATAAACAGCAATTTCTTAAGTTAAAATATATGCTAAGGCAGGAACTCTTGATATACTTTCTTGTTCTAATGAAAAGTTGTTTGATATGTCGTAAATGTTCTGCATGTGCAATAGTAAAAAGTGTTTAATTTCATGAAAAGGTGCACTAGATTTTAACAGTTGTAGCAACCACCGTTATTTTACCAATACACTTATTACTTGAATAAGGCTTGCACCTTTAAAGCAACTTCTTTAGGCTTTACATCTATAGATGATAGCATTTCTATATCTACCCACATTGGCAAATATGAACATCTGTTTCTATTTATGTCAGTGAACTCCGCACCTTCACCAGTACCAAAGTTTCCTTTAATGATTTCAGTCAGGAAAAAGTATTGTGTACCATTAAATTCAACTTTCGCAATACATTCTTTAACTTTAACTTCAACACCCAATTCCTCTATGGCTTCCCTCATTGTTGCCTCTTCTGGTGTTTCACTATCTTCAATTCCACCACCAGGAAAAACATAATATACAGAACCATCCCTAATTCTTTTAATTAATCCAATTTTATTAGTAAGTATGGTGCACGAGAGTTAGCTGCTTTATGTATCTGTATTAGTCACATGTAGCAAGCAATTCTCTCATTTCAACTTTATGCCAATACAGCTACACTTATGCTTAACCAACGTTTTAACCGATACGCTGTTTTATTTCTATAGGTTGTATTTTCCCTTTTAGTTAAAAGACAACTAAACGATTTGTCTCCCCCCTAACTAGTACACTTATTATTTTCAACGTATATGTATTTTAGATGCTACTATTTTTCAAGTTCCTAATCATTTATCATTTGGCTTCTATATTATTCTGGTTCAGGAGAATGTGCAAAAACAGCCGGCATTAAGATTCAGCTAGAATATGATTTACATAGTGAAAAATTCCTCAATGTTCAAATAGAACCAGGGAAAAATATTGTAATAATTTAAGTAGCTGACTTCTACACGAAGTCAGCTCTATTTAACGTTTTAAACCCGAAGTTATCGAAGGAGGTCTCCCTTTTTTTAGAAGACCTAAAACGTGTACAAATATTAATGATGATTCCCATCTGCATATTGAATCAACATCATTTTATGATGATTACCGTCTGCATATTGCGGTTTTTCTACTAATGTGTGTATCCCGAACGTTAAAGTTAAAACCATCATACTTCCCATTATACTACCTATCATTTTCTTCATTTTAGTGCCCCCTTATCAAATACTTTCTTTCTTGCTTGTGTACTTAAATAAAAATACTTACTTGCTTTTGTGTGATTATCCTCTTTATAGAACTTAATCGCTAAAGCCTCCGTAGATTCATACATATACGTATATAATTCTTCTCTTTCAAAATACTCATTTCCTGCTAATACAATTTTTTCAAACTCTTCAGCAGAAACATTTTTGTTCCTAGCATCCAAAATCATAAAACGATGTTGATATTCCTCATGTTCCAATGCATTACAAATTTGTAACCCTTTTTTAATCAGTTCCCCTGCTATTTCGTGTTCTTTGAGCTTGAAATGTTCTTGTGCTTCAATAAACATTGCTCGATAATTTCCTGATGTTTTTAGATTTACTTCAGATAAATATCGAATAGCTAGACTTGAGAGGTTTTGACTTGCATATAATAATCCTATATTATGTCGAACCATTAAAATATAATATTCTTCATTGTTTTTTTGAAATTGATCCATTGCAGTTGTAAAATGTTCCTCAGCTAATTCCCACTCTTTCAAATGAGTACAAGCCAGCCCTAACATATTTTCACAAAAAGCAATATTGGTTTCATAACCAGTAAATTTAAGGTAAATATCTTTTGCCTTAGTAACATGTTTAACTGATAAAAGTCCTTTGTATATATCATAATAAAACGAGCCTAATTTATAATGAAACTCAGCTTCTTCTAGCTCATCCGGAATATGTTTTAAAAGGACTTCTGCCTTATCAAAGTGTTCTCTTGCTTCAGTATAGCTACCTGTAACACTCATATAAATTGCTTTAAAGAAATGATAATAATAAGATAAACGTTCATCTGTTGGTGTTCCAAAAGATTCGACTTGATTAAAACTATCTTTCGATATACTCATATTGTCTATTAAATAATTATATCGAAAATCAAGCAGAGAATAATAAAGTAATAAATCCTGTTTCTGTAATAACTCCTGTTTCTCCTCTTTTAGTTCTTGAATCAAACTATCAATCTGTTCCTTCATACTATGAGCTTTCGCGATATGTCTTGAACGAATTTCGATATACCAATCATTCAATAGTTTTATCAATCTGTCATTCCTCACGATTACGGACATATAAATCCTCCTTATTACAGAATTATGCATCTTAATATTAACAAAAAATTCCACATCAATACTTCTTTTTTAATTTTATCCATAAAACACATAATATTCAGAATTATAACCTGAAATATCCTTAAGTTAATGAGCATGAGAATCCCCTACACTTCCTACGAAAAATTATAAATAATATAGAAGCGCTCTATACAGCGGTCACCAAAAGAGGGTACCATTATTTCCCAACACAAATATGCACATAGCAAAAATATACAAGGCTTACTGTCCATTTTTAGCCCGTAAGCCTTTCATTTTATAAGATGATATAATCGTTTGTTATTTCTTCTCTTTCCTCCGAAACCGCTCATGTATATTATTCCACTTATACGTTCCTGCTTCGTTAAATTCTGCTAGTTCCATGGATAAGGCGAAGTAGCGTTTGGCGGCGAGGTCTGCGAAGTGTTCTTTCATCATGTTGAATAGGCGGTCGCATGTTTCTGTTTTGTCTTGTGTGGTTCGCCCGGCTCCAATTTTAAGCGTCGCATGGACGAATGCATCCTCTTCTTGTCCGTCAGCGATATAGTAATCTTGTAATTCGATTGCTCTTGAACGAATCCCTCCTGTTGGGAAGATGTCACTTCGTGAAATAAGGATATCGTTTACTTTTTTTAATAGTTCTTTCATATTCGCTTCTTCTTTTATATTATCCGTATACTCGACTATAAAATGCGGCATGGACGTAGGCCCCCTTCTTTTTATAGATTACTAGAATAAGAGTAGCCGTTCTGTTAGCTACTCTCTCGATTTCTATCGTTTAGAAAACGTTTCTTCCCCAACAATGGTATTGATCAGACGGCCTATTCCTTCAATTTCGGTGATGACTTCGTCTCCTACTTTCGTATCGACGGATCCTTTTGGCGTACCTGTTAAAATGATGTCTCCTTTACTTAATGTCATAAAGCTACTTAAGTAGGCAATTAAGTCCCGGATGGAAAAGATCATATCTTTCGTTGTTCCTTCTTGCGTCAGCTCGCCATTCACATATGTACGGAGCGCTAAGTTCATCGGGTCGTCAATGTCGGATGCATCGACAATCCATGGACCGATTGGCGTACATGTATCGCGGTTTTTCACTCTCAAATTTGGACGATAATAATTTTCTAAATAATCCCGTATTGCATAGTCATTCGCTACTGTATAGCCAGCGACGTAATCGTATGCCTCTTCTTTCTTAACGCCTCGAGCTGTTTTTCCCATAACAACAGCTAGCTCACATTCATAGTGCATATATGTTACATCTTCTGGACGATATGTTTGACCACGGTGACCGATGAATGTGTTAGGTCCCTTTAAGAAGACAAGGGGTTCTGTTGGCGCGTTAAATGATAACTCTTTTGCGTGATCTGCGTAATTTAGGCCGAGGGCAAATACTGTTCGCGGCTCAACTGGTGGGAGCCATGTTACTTCCTCTTCTACTAGCATCCGTCCATCATCTAATTGCAACTTGCCATCTACTTCAGTTGCGTAGTAAATCCCACCAGCATATGCGATGCGCGCTCGTTTCATCGTACTCCTCCTCTCACAAGTTCTTTTTCTAAAACGACTTGATTTTCTAAGCTGCCAATTCCTTCGATTTCAATTCGAATGCGGTCTCCATTTTTTACGAGTGGTGGATTTTCCGGGACACCAACAAGCAGTATATCTCCTTCATATAAAGTCATAAATTCTGTTACATCTGCGATAAGTCGTTCCACTGGTCTAATTAAGTTTTTCGTATGATTTTCTTGCCGCAATATACCGTTCACATATACTTGAATGCTTACATCATTTGGGTTTTGAATAGCCCCTTTCTCTATCACCCATGGGCCAACTGGACAAAATCCATCGCGTGCTTTTTGCTTAATCGCTGGGCGATACACGCTTTCATGAGGTATGCTGATGTCATTTACAATCGTATATCCTTGAATATATGTTAACGCTTCTTCTTCCCTTACTTTCGTCGCTCTTTTTCCGATGACAATTCCTAGTGCTGCCCCAACTTCTAACTCCCTTTCTTCACTCGGTAACGGAATCGGCATTCCCCGGGCAATCATTGTGTTTATCGGTTTGATATATAAAATGGGAGCCATTGGCGCTTGTTTATATGGCAATTCATGTACCGAATTTCCTAATGCGGCAAGTGCTCCTTTATAATTGAGCAATGTCCCGTAAATATTTCCTGAAGTTGGAATATCCAATGCAAGCTCGTGACTTTTATACTCTTTTCCGTTCCATATGACCATATCTTCTGTTATATGTAGCTCCGCTTCTTCTATTTGGGATCGGCCATAACATTTAAACTGTATTTTCCTCATATTTTCCTCCCTCATTTCACTTAATGATGACTAATACCTTTCACATTGCTTCCTGTATTCGACTTCACCAATATTTCTTCAAAATTACCCGTCTTACTTCTTTTCGCAAATAAAATTGTACCTATATAAGCTCCAAGAAATCCTAACGGAATGGAGACAATGCCTGGGGAAGACAATGGAAATAACGGTTCTCCTACAAAAAGCGCTTCTCCTACTTTCGGACTCCATACACTCGGACTAAGCGCAACGAGAATCATACTGCCAAGTAAACCTACGAGCATGCCTGTAATGGCTCCTGCTATATTAAAACGCTTCCAATATACAGTAAATAAAATGACAGGCAAATTAGAGCTTGCTGCAACTGTTAATGCTAATGATGAAAGAAAGGCGACATTCATTTTTTGAACAAACAATGCCAATATAATAGAGAAAACTGTAATGCCAATCGAAGCAAATCGCGCCATGCGAAGCTGTTCCTTTTCAGTCGCTTTTCCTTCTCGAATAATTTCATTATAAAAATCATGAGAGAATGCGGTTGCCCCTGTGACAACAATTCCCGCTACGACAGCAAGAATAGTAGCAAAGGAGACAGCTGATATAACAGCAAATAACATGTCACCGCCTAATATTTTGGCTAGCAATGGTGCCGCCATGTTTCCCGCTGGATTCGCTTTCATAATCTCTGTAGCTCCAACGAATTTTGCAGCAGCAAATCCTAAAAAGATGACCATAATATAAAATAAGCCAATGATCCAAATGGAATAAGCAACAGATTTTCTCGCTACTTTTGCATTTGGAACGGTTAAAAAGCGGCTTAAAACATGAGGAAGGCCAGCTGTACCAAGAATTAAGCCAAGCGTTAAAGAAAAGGCATCTAATCCATTTGTATATTTTGCACCTGGATGTAGGTAAGCCTCTTGAAGGGGCGTTGCTGTTTTCATTTCTTCAAAAATCCGAAAAACATTAAAATCGAATTTGCTCATTACCATGATGAAAATGAGAAATGTCCCGCCTAATAATAAAAATGCTTTCGTAATTTGTACCCAGCTCGTCGCTGTCATACCGCCAAAAATAACAAATACAAGCATAACAAGCCCTACAATAACGACAGATATTTCATATTGAATATTTAATAGTAATTTAAAGAGCGCTCCCGCTGCGACAAGCTGTGCAAGCATGTAAAAAACAGAAATCGTAAGGGCATTAAATGCCGTAATACCTCGCACTTTTTTATTTTGAAAACGCTCTGTAATCATATCTGCCAATGTATATTTCCCTAGATTGCGAAGCGGTTCGGCCACTAGGAGCAAAACGACTAAATACGATACAAGCGCACCATACATTAAAAAATATCCGTCATATCCTAGAAGGGAAATCGCACCAATAAGACCTAAAAAAGAAGAGGCTGACATAAAATCACCGGCAATTGCAAAACCATTTTGCCATCCCTTTAGTCCCCCTCCAGCTGTATAAAAAGAACGCGCATTACTTGTTTTTTTCGAGGCATAATAGGTAATAACAAGCGTCATAATCACAATGAATCCAAACATTACTACCACTTTATAGTCCATCTACTTTTCTCCCCTCTGCCTCTTCCCTTAACACTTGCTCAGCTAATGCATCAAAGTAAGCTGCTTTTTTTACATATAGATGACAAATGACAATAGTCATACCAAACTGAGCAAAGGCATATACCCAAGCCCATGATATAGAACCAATCGCTGGCTTTGTTAATACATCTGTATCCAATGTTAAAATCGGTAAAAGTAGCGCAAAACAAATGAAAAAGATTGTTACAGAAACTGTAAATCTTTTTCTCTCGCGCAATAACGCTTTAAATTTTTCTGAATTTGCAATCTCCTCGTAATTTATGTTTTTGGATTTTATCATATAAAACCCACCTCATCCTTTATTCAACTTTATCCCGCTATTTTAAGAGCATAAGGCTCTCTATATCGCTAAGTGATCTAGTAAAACGTACCGATTGATATCATATACATTTGCGTTTCCAAAAATAGATTGGATCCATTTTACTTTTACCTGTTTATTTAATACATCAATGGGGCAATTGGATAACTGCAGAAGAAGCTGCTGTTCTTTTATTTGTTGACATACTCCCTTATAGAAAATTTGATCAATCTCTACCACAATATGATAAACGCCAGGTACTGGTAGCATATAATCTTGTTCCACGAACACTTCAATAAATCTATACGTTTCGTAAAAAAGGGAGGATTTCTGTACAATTCCCCTTATTTCATAATAATCACCTAGATAATTCGGAATATCATGTGTTGCTCCATGGGAAAGTAGTTTTCGAATAGCGGTTGAACTAATTTTATGATGACGGTGCTCTATTTTTGGAATCGTTGTAACTTCAAATTTATTCTGTCCTTGTTCTTTTAATAGCTGCATATTGCCTCGCCCTTTATATCCGTAATGATAGTCAAATCCGGCAACAACATGCTTGCAGCAAAATCCGATAATATATGTTTCCACAAACTCTTGATTAGATAGGCGGGCGAATACAGGGTCAAACTTAACTACGATTAATTTTTCAACACCCATATTTTTAAAACGCTCTTCTTTCACTTTCAAAGGTGTTAAATATTTCATCGGGCCATCAGAAGGACTCACAACTTCCTTTGGATGTGGGTAAAATGTCATAACAGCAAATGTGATTTTCTTTTGGTTGGCAATCTCTTTTGCTGTTCTAATGAGCTTTCTATGACCAATATGAACGCCATCAAAGAAGCCAAGTGCAAGCACACATTCCTCTGTTTCTTCTCGTAACGTTTTAGAAATGGAGTGTTGCATATACAGCGTCTTCACCTTATCACCTCACCTATCATTTTCACAAACTATTCTGATAATCTATAGCACAAAATCTGGTTTTCTCTGTTCTAACGTTGGACTTGCCTCTTGGATTCTTTCCCCTGTTTCGATATCTAAAAATGGAGATGTTTCATTAAACCAGCTATCCGGTGCTTTATGCCCCCAGAACGTTTGGCGTCTTGGATCATTTAAATCCCAGCGTACTGGATTGAAATCTGGATCACTTGTTAAATAATCTCCGTTATACAGCTCAATTCGGTATCCATCTGGGTCTCGTAAATACAGGAAGAATGCATTCGATAATCCGTGGCGTCCAGGACCTCTTTCCATATTTTCACCATAGCCAAGTGATGCAAGGACATCGCAACAATGAATAAGTGCTAATGGATCTGGTAACCAAAAGCCAATATGATGAAGGCGTGGTCCTTCTCCATTCATAAATGCTTGGTCGTGTACCGTTTGTTTCCGGTGAAGCCAAGCAGCCCATACGCGATCATCTTCTGTTGCTGTATATTCAGAACATGCAAAACCAAGTTCATTGACAAAGAAGTCGTAAGCTTTCTCTACATCTGGCACAGCGCAGTTTACATGATCAATACGCTGAATTCTTGCTCCACGATATTGATCATAACGCTGAATCATACGCTCAGCCCCCTTCATCTTACAGAAGAATTCAAGGGGCATTCCTGATATATCATGAACATGTAATGCCCTGCCCAGTGCATATTGTGTTCCTTCTTCTTTCCACTTTGTTTTTAATCCTTTTGATTGAAAAAATGCTGCTAGTTTATCTAAATCTGCTTCACTCTTCACTTTATACCCAAGTGCATGAACCCCTAGCTGCTCTGATTTTTTCAATACTAAGCTATGATGAACATGTTCTTCTAACCCTCTTAAATAAATATGCTCCTCATCACATTCCGTCTCGACAAACCCTAAAGCGTTTACATAAAATTCTCGCGAACGATCCAAATCTTTCACATTTAGAATTGTTCTTGCAATGCGAATAATATTAAACTCCATTTGTTGCACCTCCACATTTTTATACTTTTTCGATTAACTCTTCCGAGCGATTTAAAAACTCTTTTACGCGGTCCACATATACTTGCTTATCGTAGCCATTATATAGCGCGCTTGCCATTCTAACTGGATCTCCGAAAAAGAAGCGTTCATACAATGTCTGTCTCGTGCCAAATGCACTCATACAAACATCCCAAGCTAGTCGATATAATTTCACACGATTATATGCGTCCCCATTTGCCGCTTGTAAATATTTATCTAAATCAGGGCGTAATTCCGATTGAAAATCTGATTCGGATGGAATTGCCATTAAACCACTTGCTCCAAGCAGTTGCATAATTTCACTAAATCTTGGGTAAATTTTTGGATAGTAATGGCGTGCAACATTTAATGGTGTAAAGTCCGGTGTCATAATGCCCCACTTATCCAGCTTCGCATTCGCTTCTGCCGCCGTTACGTATGCTTTCACTGTTTCAAGCGCCATAATAACTTCCGACATCTTTTCTTGTACATGTTGAAACTGACCGATATTAATCGTTTCTACCATGAGCTGTAAAATTCCTAATACAAATTCCGTTTTTGCGATATTTTTTGAGACAACTTGATGCGTCATATGAACAACCGCATTACTTTCATTGTAAGCTTGATTACAAACGCCAACATCCCCTAAGGCAAACACCCGATTCCAAGGCACTACGACATCATCAAATACGACAATCGTATCCATTTCTTCAAATCTCGATCCAAGCGGATGATCAAAATGAGACTTTCCGTAATCAAATGATTCACGGCAAATAAACTTCAGGCCCGGTGTATGATTTGGAATTGAAAAAGCATATGCATATGGATTTTCCTCTTCGGATTGTTTTAAAAGAGTCGAAGGAAACACCATAATTTCATCGGTAATTCCTCCTTGCGTTGCGAGTAAACGCGCTCCGCGAATGACTACGCCTTCTGACGTTTTTTCTACAATGCGCGCAGCAATATAAGGATCAGATAATTGCGATGCATTAACCGCACGATTCACTTGCGGCTGAATTAATGTATGTGTTAAAGATAAATCATTCTCGCGACAATACTCATAATACTCCGCCATATTTTTCGCATAAAACGCATCTTGTTTTCCAAACATTTCAGCAGCCGATCCGTAAGCCATCATTCCCGCGTTAATATAATCTGGAGAGCGCCCCATCATACCGCCGTTGTACTTTGCCCACTCTTGAATCATTTTGCGGCGCTTTGCTAAGTCTTCTTTTGTTTTTGGTTGCAAAAAGGAAGTGCCGACCCGCTCTCCTGAAGTTGGAGAAGTATATGTCATATACTCTGCTTTCTCAGGATCGTGCTGCATATCATATAACTCAGCTTGCGTTTTCATTACTCCTTTAAAAGCAGGATGTTCTGAGATGTTTCCTTCTACTCTCTTCCCGTCAATCCATACATTGGCATTTGCTTGATCTACTCTTTCGATATATTCTTTTCCTGTTTTTGCTGGCATTTCACTCTCCCCTTTCATGAAACTATTGTTTTTATACTTTCATCTGCAGCTTGTTATTTCTTTGTGCCAAACTTCGGAATATGATGATCTCCGATTGCAACATGAATGACCTTTGGTTCCGTATAAAACTCGAAAATGGCATAGTGTCCACCTTCTCTTCCAATCCCGCTATCTTTTGCTCCACCAAACGGAATTCGAAGATCGCGTACATTTTGAGCGTTCACCCATAACATGCCCGCTTCAATGGACTGCGCAAGTCGATGACCTCTCTTCATATCATTTGTCCAAACATAACCAGCAAGTCCGTACCTTACATCATTAGCAATTGCAATCGCTTCTTCTTCCGTTTCAAATTCCATAACAGCCATAACAGGACCAAATATTTCTTCTTGGCATACTCGCATCTCATTTTTTGCATGTAATAATAAAGTTGGCGGCACAAAGTTACCCGCTTGCACCGATTCGGGAACAACTCCTTGTATCACTTCACATCCTTCTTCTTTCGCGATTTCAATATACTTTTGTACCTTTTGAAAATGCTGTTTTTCAATTAACGGACCAAGTTCTGTCTTAGAGTCCATCGGATCGCCGATTGTAATGTAGCCTACACGTTCTTTTAATTTTTCAATAAATTGATCTTTAATATTTTTGTGCAGTAACAAGCGAGAATTAGCGGTACAGCGTTCTCCATTAAATGAGAAAATGCCCCACACAGCCGCATCTAAAGCGCGCTCTAAATCCGCATCTTCAAAGACGATAAGAGGAGATTTACCACCTAGTTCCATTGAAGTTTTCTTTAGCGTATCAGCCGCATTTTTCATAATGATCGAACCTGTCGTTGTTTCACCTGTGAACGATATTGCTTTCACATCTTTATGAGCGACAAGAGAGGCACCCGCTGTTTCCCCAAAGCCATGAACGACGTTAAAGACGCCCTTTGGCACTTCTGCTTTATGAATTATTTCAGCCAGTTTGTTAGCCGTTAAAGGAGATAATTCAGCCGGCTTTAAAACAACTGTATTCCCGGTAGCTAATGCCGGAGCTACTTTCCAAGTTTCTAACATGAACGGTGCATTCCATGGGGTGATAAGGCCAACAACCCCAATTGGATGATAGACAGTGTAATTAATAAATTCTTTGTTGACTGGATATGCTTCACCGTGTAATTTCGTTTGCACCATTCTTGCATAGAAACGAAAGTTTTCTGCTGCACGCGATGTCATTTTTCTCGTTTGACTAATAGGAAGCCCCGTATCTAGTGCTTCCAAATACGCGATTTCTTCTATTTCCTCATCAATTAAGTCCGCAATTCGATTGATATATCGCATTCTCTCTTCTACTTTCATCTTGCCCCATGGCCCTTTTTCAAAAGCGAATTTCGCTGCAGCAACTGCCAGATTGATATCAACTCTATCCCCTTCAGCTACTCGATTAATCTCCTTATTTGTAAACGGATTCATATTTACAAATACTTTTCCAGACTGCGCTTTTCTAAATTCTCCATCAATATATAAATCTACATGTTCTATTTGCTCATAAGATTTATCCTTTTGTATATCCTTCGCTTCTATATGCACATTCTTCCCTCCTACAATTTTTTGAATGATGCCCCTTAAAATCTGTATGACTTTAAAGGGGCTATGTCCTTATCTAGATACAATGCTTTCTGGTAATTCTACATAGTTCTTTAAGACGTCCCGAATTTCATCTTGCAATTCTTGTGATGGAACATCCATTGGTAAACGAAGTACCGGCTTAATTTTCCCCATCATACCGAGCGCTGCTTTTACAGGAGCTGGATTTGTATCCTTAAATAACACATCATTGAGTGGCATAAGCTCATAATGAAGAGTTAATGCACGTTTTATGTCTCCTTCATTCCACGCATTATAGACTTCTGCAACTTGCTTTGGAGCAACGTTCGCAGTAGCACTAATATGCCCCGCGCCACCAATTGCTAACATTGGATAACAAAGCAATTCAATGCCGGAGAACAAGAGAAAATCTCTTCCACAATGCAGAAGAACACGATTAATATGTTCAAAATCTTTATTTGACTCTTTTATTCCAATAATATTGGGACAATCTTGATTTAACTTCGCAATCGTTTCCACTTGTAAATTGACAGCTGTTCTTCCTGGGATGTTATAAATAATAATCGGAATATCAACAGAATCCGCGACAGTTTTAAAATGTTTGTACAATGCGTGCTGCGATGGCTTATTATAATAAGGCACTATAACAAGCGCTGCATCCGCTCCAATTTCTTGTGCCTTTTTTGTCAAATACAAGGTTTCTTCATGATTGGTAGACCCCGTCCCCGGTGCGAAAGGAACTCGCCCATTAATTGCCTTTGCCGCCGTTTCCATTACCTTTACACGTTCCTCGACCTTTAAAGAGCTTGGCTCGCCCGTTGTACCTGTAACAGAAATACCATGGCTCCCGCTTTCAATATGCCAATGAATTAAGTTTTCAAATGTTTGAAAATCAATTGCACCGCTCTCGTCAAATGGTGTAATAATTGGGGCGATCGAACCTCTCAATTTTTTCTTTGCTTCTGCGAATTTATCCATTCTTTCGTCTCTCCTTTTTCATTTCTACTTCTTTACGCATTGCACAGTTCCTCACTTTCAAATTTCTAATTAATCAGAAAATTCATTACATTATTACTCTATCACGTGATATCATAGATGAAAAATACTAAAAAAATTTGCATTCCATACGAAAAAAATATAGTGATCCATTGGGAGGGAATCAGTATGGATATTAGGCAACTTCGTTATTTCTACACAATTGCACAAGAGGGGCAAATCACCCGGGCAGCTAAAAGACTCCATATGGCACAGCCTCCATTAAGTCAGCAATTGAAATTGCTAGAACAAGAACTCGGCGTTCAATTACTAGAAAGAAATGGACGAAAACTAGAACTTACTGAAGCTGGACATGTTTTATTTAAAAAGACAAAGGAGATTCTTACTCACTTCCATGAAACTATTACTGAAGTAAAAGAAGTTGGAAGTGGTCTCAAAGGAACCTTATCGATTGGTTCTGTGAAATCCGCTTTCTCTTATATTCCAGACAGACTACGTTCCTTCCACGAAACATATCCGCTCGTGACATTTCGCTTGCAGGAAGGAGATTCATTTCGCTTAGCACAACTTATAAAAAATCGCGAAATTGAACTCGCGATTGTCCGCCTTCCATTAGAGATGGAAGACTTTGCTTCCCTATCGCTACCTGCAGATCAATTTGTTGCTGTCATGCCGAATGATAAGGCGGATAACCGGTCAATGATTTCTATGAAAGAACTCGCCAAGTTACCTCTTATGCTACTCCAGCGAATTAAAGGGTTCGGTCTTTACGAAAAAGTTCTTGAAAACTTTCAAAAGCATGGTTTAAAACCAAATATCATTTGCGATTGTCCGGATGCTGCTATGCTTCTTTCACTCGTTCGATCCGGCATTGGGTGCACATTACTCCCGAAATCAACTCTCATTGCACTTCCTTTAAATGGTATAAAAATGATGGATATTGAAGACTCGACTATTACATCTGACTCCGCAGTGATTTGGTTAAAAAATCGTTCCCTTTCCAAAGTCGCCCTGCATTTCCTTGAAACCTTTCGCAATCCATCTCTTTCATAAGGAATAATGCTCAAGACAAAAACCCTATTTTTGATTGACAACCAAAAATAGGGTTTTTGTTTTACAATTGCTTACTAATTAACACAATCATAACGATAATGCCAATGAACATCACAACTAAGCAACCTATTAATTTATAAAATCCTCGCTTTGTCAATGTATTGCCTTGTATATCCTTCCGAACGAAGAAATACACCGCTAACATTAAAAGTACACCTAATCCTAAAACATACATAGCTTGCATTTATCTCATTCACCTTTCTCGCTTTCACTTTAATATGTTTTGGTACAAATCACAAATGAAAGAAAGATTGTACTAATTGTTAATGCCGCTAAAATGATAAGAATGCAGTAAAATTTTAATCAGTGGAGGCTTTCTTCATCCTTCACCAATCAGGGGTTGCGGATAACCCCCATCTTCCTTGCTTCTCTCTGAATCTTGAAGCGGACTACAACATTCCTTTTTGATGAATTCATTTCATTCGTTCATCTATCTATATCTTTCATCATGATTATTTTCAATTCAAAATGGAATGATAAACATAATAAATGTTCGTTATATTCATTCCCTTGTCATAAGAAAAATTAATATGTCTATATGCCTTTTATCTTTTTAAAATATTTCATTTCTTATCATTTACAAATAAAATGAGCCATGGCTTTTTAGGATTTTTTGCTATTTTTGCAAAAACAAACGATTTATACGCCATTTTCAATTTATAATCCTCCTTTATAATCAAATACTTCCTTTTTTCTTTCATTATTTAACACTATCGAAATAAAGTTTGTGGTAAATTCAAAATTTTTCATTTTTTATACTATATTCTGTTATATTGTTGTATAATATATTTGTAAGCGCTTATTATTCTAATATACATAATCCAAACGACACTCTAACTAAAAATTCTAACAATTATTTTTATATTTCATCGTAATACTACTTGTTTGAAATACAGGCGTATCAGATGAAATCACCTATTTTTTCCTGAAAATTAATTTATAACATGAAAGATTAACTTAGGTGATAAGTAATTGTGAATGTTTTTTTACAAAACGGATAAGTAATAATGTTTGGTATTATGTAAATTATTGTAATAACATAAGAGTAAAGTTAACATTTACATTCATTACTGGTTCATCAATTATGAAAAGAGTGAAATGCATCCTTTTCACATAAAGAAAGGAATATATGCATTGGGAGGTTTAAACAAATGACGAGGAAGAATACAGCGACAAACCCTTGGGCCAAATTCCATGGTCCGAACCTTGGCTATGTTATTGAACAGTATGATCGTTATATGACGAATGAAGGTTCTGTTGATCCGGAATTACAAGAGCTTTTTGAAACGTTCGGAGCTCCTACGTTCCAAGTGGATGTCGTAACAGGGGACAACAAAGAAACAAATTTTTCTCCTCAAAGTACAGGAAACATTGAAACAATTTTGAAAGCTGTGCAAGTTGTCGAGAATATCCGTTCGTTCGGTCATCTATCTGCCCATATTAATCCAATGGAAGAACCGCATGATGGACAATCTCTCATTGAGACAATGATGCGCGAATTAAACGATGTAGATTTGAAAGCGATTCCAGCGAAAACAGTATGGCCAGATGCGCCAAATGATGTTCACACAGCTCTTGATGCAATTCATAGATTAAAAGATGTGTATACAAAGTCCTTAGCCTATGAATTCTCTCATATACAAGATAGCGAAGAACGTACATGGTTGCATCAAATGGTGGAATCAAATTCCTTGCGTCAACCATTATCAAATCAAAAACGAACTGCTCTCTTAAAACGCTTAACAGCCGTTGAAGGTTTCGAGCAATTCTTGCATAAAACATTCGTTGGGCAAAAACGTTTCTCTATAGAAGGCGTCGATATGCTTGTACCTGTATTAGATGAAATGATTGCTGAAGGTGCAAAAGCTGGCGTTGAAGATGTCATGATTGGTATGGCTCATCGCGGCCGTCTCAGTGTTCTCGCTCACGTATTAGAAAAACCATATAGTCACATGTTTGCTGAGTTTAAACATGCAACGATTCAATCTGACGATAAAACGAACCATAATGCTGGCTGGACAGGAGACGTGAAGTATCATTTAGGTCGCGAACAAGTTGTTGGTAATGAAACAGTTCGTACACGTGTTACATTAGCAAATAACCCAAGTCACCTTGAATTCGTCAATCCTGTTGTAGAAGGCTACGCACGTGCGGCTCAAGAAAATCGTAAAAAAGCCGGTTATCCTGAGCAAGATAGTTCAAAATCTTTCGTCATTTTAGTTCATGGAGATGCAGCTTTCCCTGGTCAAGGTATTGTATCTGAAACATTGAACTTAAGCAGATTGAACGCTTATCAAACTGGTGGAACCATTCATATTATCGCAAATAATACAATTGGTTTTACAACAGATAGTTATGATTCTCGTTCTACAAGATATTCAAGTGACCTTGCAAAAGGCTTCGATATTCCAATTGTTCACGTAAATGCAGATGACCCTGAAGCTTGTCTGGCAGCGGCAAACCTTGCGATTCAATATCGCCTACGTTTCAAAAAAGATATTTTAATCGACTTAATCGGTTATCGCCGCTATGGTCATAATGAGATGGATGACCCAGCCGTTACACAACCACAAGTTTATAAGAAGATTAAAAACCATCCAACTGTCAGAGCTATTTATGCTGAACAATTGAAAGCGGAAGGTGTTTTAAGCTCTGATGAAGTGGAAACAATTACGCAATTTACACAAGAGCAATTAAAAGCGGAATATGCACAAGTGCCACCTGCTGATACAAGTGAAGCAGCGATACATGTGAAAGTTCCAGATGTAGTCGCAAGAGGTATTCAACCAATTGACACTGGTCTTCCGCTGGAAACGCTTCGTGCGATTAATGAAGGGCTCTTATCTTGGCCAGAAGGCTTTAACGTTTATCCGAAAGTGAAGAAAATTTTAGAACGCCGCCGAACTGCTTTAGATGCAGATGGTAAAGTGGAATGGGCACTAGCTGAATCATTAGCATTTGCTTCCATTTTACAAGAAGGAACGCCAATTCGTTTAACTGGTCAAGATTCACAGCGTGGTACATTTGCACAACGGCATATTGTACTACATGATACAGAAACAAATGAAACATATTCACCACTGCACCGTTTACCAAATATTAACGCATCTTTCTCTGTTCATAACAGTCCGTTATCAGAGGCTGCTGTTGTTGGTTTCGAATATGGTTATAATGTGTTTGCTCCAGAAACTCTTGTGATGTGGGAAGCACAATACGGTGATTTTGCAAATACAGCTCAAGCATTATTTGACCAATATGTTTCATCTGGTAGAGCAAAATGGGGACAAAAATCAGGTCTTGTTCTCCTTCTACCACACGGTTATGAAGGGCAAGGACCAGAGCACTCTAGTGCACGTCCAGAACGTTTCTTACAATTAGCTGCAGAGAATAACTGGACTGTTGCAAACTTAACAAGTGCGGCACAATATTTTCACATCTTGCGCCGTCAAGCTTCTATTCTTGGTACAGAAGCGGTTCGTCCATTAGTGATTATGACACCAAAAAGTTTATTGCGTCATCCACTTACAGCTTCTACAGGTAGCGAACTAAGCGAAGGATGTTTCCAACCTGCACTAGAGCAAGAAAAACTTGGTACAAAACCAACGAAAGTAAAACGCCTTATCTTTACGACTGGTAAAATGGCAATTGATTTAGCAGCTGAGATTGAATCTGGTAAACATGAGTACAATTTAGATGAACTTCATATCGTTCGCATTGAACAATTGTACCCATTCCCTGCTGAAAAAGTTCAATCCATTATAAAACGTTTTAAAAACTTAGAAGAAATCATTTGGGTTCAAGAAGAACCTCGCAATATGGGCGCATGGCATTACATGGCTCCAATCTTATTCGAACTTGCTGGCGACAAATTGAAAACAGGATATATTGGACGCCCAGACCGCTCTAGCCCATCTGGCGGCGATCCACATGCTCATAAAGCTGAGCAAGAACTCATTATTGCTCATGCTTTAGATACAAACTATAACTTTCGCCAAGATAAACAAGAAATAGAAGTGTATAGTAACTGAAAAAGAAAGTGATTTCTGGCTTACTGAGGTAGCGTTTCATCTACCTCAGTAAGCTAAAAAACTTGGAGATTACCGTAAAAGAAAACACACCGTTAGGCAAATAAGGGGAGGACATTTAAAATGATTGAAATTAAAGTACCTGAGCTTGCAGAATCTATTACAGAAGGAACTATTTCGCAATGGCTGATCAACGTAGGCGACAAAGTTGAAAAAGGTGGTAGCGTTGTTGAGCTAGAAACTGATAAAGTCAATGTTGAAATCATTGCAGAAGATTCAGGTATTGTATCAAAACTATTAGGAGAACCTGGAGATACAGTTGAAATTGGCGACGTCATTGCAATTTTAGATGAAAATGGTACAGCTGCAGCAAGTACACCAGCTGCTCCAGAACAACCAAAAGAAGAAGCTCCAAAAGCTGAGGCTCCAAGCGCTGCGCCAAGTCAAACAGCATTACAAGGTCTTCCAAATACAGACCGCCCTATCGCATCACCTGCTGCTCGAAAAATGGCACGTGAATTAGGCATCGATTTAAATGAAGTGCGCAGTACTGATCCACTTGGCCGCATAAGACCACATGATGTACAAGCACATGCTGCAGCTCCAAAAGCAGAACCAAAACAAGAAAAAACAAGTCCAAAACCAGCTGTAACAACTGAATTTGACAAACCAGTTGAGCGCGTAAAAATGTCCCGCCGCCGTCAAACAATTGCAAAACGACTTGTCGAAGTTCAACAAACATCTGCTATGTTAACAACATTTAACGAAGTTGATATGACTGCGATTATGGAATTACGTAAAGAACGCAAAGAAGCATTTGAGAAAAAACATGATGTTCGTCTTGGCTTTATGTCATTCTTTACAAAAGCAGTTGTTGCAGCATTAAAACAGTTCCCACTATTAAATGCTGAAATTCAAGGCGACGAGCTTGTTGTTAAAAAATTCTATGACATCGGTATCGCTGTAGCTGCTCCAGATGGATTAGTTGTTCCAGTTGTACGCGATGCAGATAAATTAAACTTTGCTGAAATTGAAAGAAATATTCGTGACCTAGGTAAAAAAGCTCGTGACAATAAACTTACATTAAAAGAACTACAAGGTGGCACATTCACAATTACAAACGGCGGTGTATTCGGTTCCCTTATGTCAACACCAATTTTGAATGCTCCACAAGTCGGTATTCTTGGAATGCACAAAATTCAAGTAAGACCAGTTGCAATTGATAACGAGCGTATGGAAAACCGTCCAATGATGTACATTGCTTTATCTTATGACCATCGTATTGTCGACGGTAAAGAAGCTGTTAGCTTCCTTGTAGCAGTAAAAGAAATGCTTGAAGATCCAAAATCATTATTATTAGAAGGTTGATAGACTTTCTAGATGATAGAAACCAGATGAAAGCGGAAAATCTTTCATCTGGTTTTTTATTTAGAAATCTCCATTCTTTCCGCACTCATAACGGACAATTTATGATACATACACTGATAATGTATGCCTAAAATATGCGATGATTAGGAGGTAATGTAATGAGTAATTTCTCGCCTTCTGCAAAGCTGAAAATGAATCAAGATACCTTTTTCCTTCCCGATTCAGACGGAGGTGTCTATTTTCGAAATAATGTCAGCTCATTTCGGATGCAAGGAGATGGCATCTACGAATGGATTGAAAAATTAATGCCGATGTTTAACGGCAAACATACACTGGAAGAACTAACGAACGGACTCCCCCTTCCTTATCAAAAAAGAGTATTTGAAATCGGTGAGCTTTTATATACAAATGGTTTTGTTCGCGACGTCAGTCAAAATGCTCCGCATCAACTAGATGATACACTCTTAGAAAGGTATGCATCACAAATTGAATTTTTAGAGGCATCGTCTCACTCTGGCGCCTTACATTTTCAGACGTATCGGCAGGCAAACGTGTTAGCGATTGGATCTGGCCCTATGCTTATCTCACTAGTTGCTTCTTTACTAACATCTGGTTTACCTACGTTTCATTACTTAATTACGGATCGAGATGCAACAAACTTAGCGAGACTAGACGAACTCATCCAAGAAGCACAATCAGCAGATCAAGGTGTCTCTGTTCAGGAAATCGAGACGACGATAGATTGTTCCTTAGCAGAAACTTTCGAGCCTTTCGATTGGATTTTATATGTATCTCAAAATGGGAATATCGACAAACTACGTCTACTCGATTCCATTTGCCAGGAAGAAAAGAAAAACTTTATCCCTGCTATTTATTTAGAACAAGTTGGCTTAGTCGGACCCATCATCACTTCTGATTGCAGACAATGCTGGGAATCTGCATGGCATCGCATGCATGAAACAGCTCTTCATCCAAACGAATGGGAAGATTCCTTCTCTCCTATCGCTGGTGCCATGCTAGCAAATGTACTTGTTTTTGAGCTATTTAAAGAGATTACTGGAGCTTCAAATCGAGAAACAAACGGCCAATTCTTTTTACTCGATTTAGAGACACTTGAAGGAAATTGGCATTCTTTCGTTAGACACCCCCTTACAATAAACAATTGTGTAACATTCGAACTTTTAACAGAGATCGATAAGAAGCTAGAACAAGATGCCAAGCGCAATCATTCCCATGAACTTTTTCGCTTTTTTGACAAGCTAACTTCTAGAACATCCGGCATTTTTCATATGTGGGAAGAAGATGACTTACAACAACTTCCTTTGTCACAGTGCTATATTCAAATCGCAGATCCATTATCAGAAGGACCAACAGCACTCCTTCCTCCCATTATTTGTAGTGGATTCACTCATGATGAAGCGCGGCGCTCAGCAGGTCTAACCGGAATTGAAACATACGTCTCCAAAATGATTGACTTTCTCCTTTCTGAGCAAGAAGAGTTTATTGGAATTGGAGCTGGAGAAACGATGACAGAAGGTATCTACCGCGCATTTCAGCATTATTTCTCACATCAGTTATGTATGAGGCAAACAAGCAAACCGGAAGAAATAATTCCTTTAGAACTTACTGAGATTGCTGATAAACAGTGCCGCTTTTATTTCGATGCGCTTCGCATCGCATGCGAAGAACCTACAATTGGAATGGCTGAAAATTTATATGGATTTCCCGTCATTTGGGTTCAAGCACATCATAAGTGGTATGGTAGCGCTCACTTCAACGTAACTTTGGCATTAAGGAATGCATTACAACAAGCTCTGTCCCATTTTCAAAACGAGGAAGCTCCTTATCAGTCTAATCTATTATGGAATTCCTCTATCCTCATGCTAGATAGAGAACCATGTAGAATCGAAATCCAAACAGAAGAAGTCACTCCAAATCTTTCCACTTTGCAAAATGCTTTACAGAAATTAAAAGAACAGGATCTTTATCCATATATTCTTGATTTATCTATTGAACCATTCCTTAAAGAAGGTTTAAGCGGTGTTTTCGGTGTGGTTATAAAAGAGGAGGTAGACGAATGCTAGATTTTCAATTATTAATTGTCGGAGATGGCGTACTTGCAGATTGTGTAGATAAGCAATTGTCTGCTCACTACCCGATCTTTCGTCAACATACACTGGAAGAATGTATCCCAGAGCATACTCGTCTCGCCCTTGTACTACATGACGGATCCCCTCTTTCCATTCATCAGCAAGCTGAAGAACGATTTCGATCCGCCCATATTCCATGGCTTCGCGCCTTTACTTCATTTGGGGAAGGAATTATCGGTCCTTATGTTACACCGAATCAACCAGGATGTTCTCAATGCGCTGATGCAAGGCGATTTACAGCCGGATTCGACCAAAAAGAGATGTGGGAATTACAACGAACATATTCTTTCCAAACAGACCAAATGACAAAGCGGGATATATGTGCTACACCAATCGGGCTGCTGCACATGTCCTATCTTATTCATGCTGAAATCGAGAACATACAGCGAGAAGAGCATACCTCCTTATCAGATGAACTCATATTCCTAAACTTACAAACGTTCCAATCTTCACGCCATTCATTTCTTCCAGACCCTCTCTGCCCAGTATGCGTGACAGTGCCAAATGATTCTGAAGAAGCTGCTATTCTGCAATTCAAACCAAGTTTGAAAACGAACAGCGACAATTACCGTTGCCGCTCCATACACGATTTAAGCATATGTTTAAAGAAAGATTATTTAAATCAGAAAACAGGACTGTTAAATGGCAAAATGCAGCATTCCCTTCTGCCATTTGCTGATGTCATTGTCAATATGCCTTTAATATTAGGAAATGAAGGTGTTGCCGGACGGACACATTCATTCAAAATAAGTGAAGCAACCGCAATTTTGGAAGGCTTAGAGCGCTACTGTGGAATGGCTCCGCGCGGGAAACGGACAAATGTTTATGGGAGTTACCGAGACTTTGAAAATATCGCGATCAATCCTCTTACAGTTGGTGTACATACAGATGAACATTATAATCGGGATGGATTCCCATTTAAACCATTTGATCCTGATCATCCACAAAATTGGGTATGGGGATACTCACTATTACAAAATCGCTCCGTTTTAGTTCCAGAATCACTTGCTTATTACAGCTTGGGACATAAAGATGCTTTTGTCTATGAAACTTCAAATGGATGCGCGATTGGCGGCAGTATAGAAGAAGCTATTTTCCACGGCATTTTAGAAGTGATAGAACGCGACTCTTTCTTACTAACTTGGTATGCACAATTACCCTTACCGCGCATCGATCTCCGTTCTTCAGAGGATATAGAATTACAACTTATGATTGCTCGAATGCAGGCGATTACAGGCTATGAGTTACATGTATTTAATGCAACAATGGAACACGGCATCCCAAGCATATGGGCAATCGCTAAAAATACGAGGAAAAGTGGCATGAATCTCGTCTGTGCAGGTGGTGCTCATATGGATCCTGTGCGCGCTGTAAAAAGCGCAATTCATGAACTAGCCGGTATGTTACTCATTATGGATGAAAATCTTGAAACAAATCGAAAAACATATGAACAATGTTTACAAGACCCTTATCTTGTGACAAAAATGGAAGACCACAGTATGCTATATGGATTACCAGAAGCGGAAGAGCGCCTTCAATTTTTATTGAACACTCATCAGCCGCTACAAACATTTAAAGAGATGAGTTATTTAAAATCCATCGATAAAAATTTAACATCAGATTTATCCCATCTTTTAACTCGATTGCATCATGCAGGCCTTGATGTTATTGTCGTTGATCAAACTGTTCCACTTATAGAGAAAAATGGGTTATCTTGTGTAAAAGTACTAATTCCCGGCATGTTACCGATGACATTTGGGCATCACTTAACCCGTATAACCGGTCTAGAAAGAGTATTGACTGTACCAATGAAACTAGGATATGTTGATCAGTCTCTTACATTTGAACAGTTAAATCCACATCCGCATCCTTTCCCATAATCTACTCTCCCCCACCAACTTATGTTAGTGGGGGATCACTATGAAGGAGGTTCATTCGAAATGCAACTAGATACATTTCTTCATCATTTACATTTTTCAGTCGATGAAATTATGCCTCACAATCAAGAAGTAAACTGGGAAGATGCCCCGCTTCCCTATAAATTATACCGCGGGTTACCCAGTATTCCCCTTTCTCTAGAAGTCCCATTAACAGTAAGAAATCAACAGATGTATAACAGCCCTACTATCACAAATATTGGTCATTTTCTTTGGTATACATTTGGGTTAACAAAGGTATGTCAACCTTCTGTTGAACATAACGTCAATATATTTCGAAGATTTCTCCCCTCTGGGGGTGGATTATATCCAAACGAATTATATATCTATTTAAAGATTGAAGATTGCCCACAAGGAATCTATCATTATGATGTTGCGCATCATCGGCTTCTCTTACTTCGCGCTGGAAACTTTGACTCTTATCTTGAAAAATCACTTGGCGATCGCTGTGACATATCGGATTGCTTTGGCACTATCTTTGTTTCGACAATGTTTTGGAAAAACTTCTTTAAATATAATCATTTTTCCTATCGACTCCACAGTCTAGATACCGGTGTTCTTATCGGACAATTACTGGCGTCCTCCAAACAATTTGGCTATACAACTGGCGTATATTATCAATTTTTAGATCGGGCGATCAATCATTTACTTGGACTTTCTGAAGAAGAAGAGAGCGTATATGCTATTATTCCTTTATCTAATGAATCTACTTGGCGCAATCCTCTAACAATACCAAACGTCACGTCTAACGATTTATTGGAGCAACTCCCTATTTTGCAACATAAACACTTTGTTCGTTCAAAACATGTGACTGAATATCCAATGATTCTAAAAATAAACGAAGCCTCTATGCTCGAAACAACTGAGCAATTTCGAACATTACGAAACGAAGCAATTACTACGTATGGTAAAGACAGTTTCTCTCTTCCTAAAGTAGAGCAATTATCTTATGATTTTAGAGTTGTTTGCCAAAAACGTTATTCACCAGAGTCTGATTTTTTCTTAACAAAACTGAATGTCACTGAACTTGCTACTTTATTGCAAGAAACAGCTTCTTCTTTTTTTTACCAAAATGACATAGATAATAGCGACAAGAATCCAAAAGCACGCGTTTCCTTGTACGGCTGCTTTTCTCATATAGACGGTTTACCTAGCGGGGCGTATTCCTATAATAGCGACGCTCATGCACTAGAATCCATTGCTCCTGGAGATCATCGTCATCTCCTGCATTCAAGTCTAACAATAGATAATGTAAACTTATATCAAGTCCCACTTTGTCTTCATGTTATCGGCAATACAGACTATATGAAAGATACATTTGGATATAGAGGGTACCGCATACAGCAAATGGAAGCTGGTATACTTGTTCAAAAGCTCCTCTTAGCTGCCACTGCAATGGGCATGGGTGGTCACCCCCTTTTAGGTTTCGATGTTAATCTTTGTGATCAATTATATAAAATTGATGTAACGCAAAAAACGACTCTCATCCAAATTCCAGTTGGTTTTTCTCGACCACGCAATTGGTTAAAAGGCAACTTGCATAGCTAAAATCTGCCGATGTAAATGCTAAAAGTCGTAGTACATGAAATTATATCGGTGCAACTGGTACTTTTATCGGCGATTGTACACCATATATCGGCGCAACTTTAAAAATATCGGCGATTCGACAGAGAATATCGACCGCTCGACAAATAGTGACAAGCGCCTTAAACCCCTCTTACCAATCGAAAAAAGCAGACGTTGTTTCGTCTGCTTTTTTCGTTAGATTAATTTAAAAATGCTCTTAATTTGTCTTGCAAATAGCCAATTTTTCGAACCACAATTATCATTTAAGCTATCTAATAAAATAGATCTTCCATTAGAAAAATTCAGTTGTAATGTTGTATTTTTGTCATTTGTTTTTAAATTTACGTCTGTCATATCGTCATACTTTAGTTTTTCCACTTCAATATACTCTTCTTTTGCTTGTCCAATTACAACATGATCTTGGAAGAAAAAGAATACTTCTACTTTTTTCCCAAAGCAAAATACATGCTTCGGATAAATTAATGTAGCATTATCAATTCCAATGCATAATTCTTTTAATTCTTGAATAACTTCTCCAAAGTCCTCTTCATGTCGTTCGTTTGCTTCTTCAATCCACTCTTCTACTGTTTTTAAATTAATTGCCATTTCTAATCCTCCTGCATGAACACTAGCGCTTCTTCATTATATAAAAATGAATACTATATGAAAATATAATCGATAAATACTATATTTTTCAAGAGTGAATATGAAAAATAGCCTTTCGATAAGAAGTACTATTTCGCGCGCCGAGCTGCTTGTTGGATTGGATCCCACACGCTATTATAAGGTGGTGCATAGCTTAAATCCACATCTTCTAAGTCATGAATACTCATCTTATGAAAAAGCGCCATTGCGATCACATCAATTCGCTTATCCACACCTTCCGCTCCAATTACTTGTCCCCCAAGTAATTGTTTCGTATCTGAACGATACAATAATTTCACATGAAGCGGCGCCGCGTTCGGATAATAACCAGCGCTGCTTGTCGAATCTACTTTTACCGTTTCATATGGCAAATTCAATCCGTTTACTTCTTTTTCATTTAAACCGGTTCTTGCAAGTGTAAGTCCCATAAATTGAATGATTCCTGTACCAAGCGTTCCTTTAAACGCTCTTCGTTTATCAACCATATTTAATCCCGCAAGTCGTCCTTGTTTATTCGCAGTTGTCCCGATTGGTATATGATCTTGTATTTCTTTTATGACATGATAATGAGTCGCGCAATCCCCAGCTGCAAACACATCTTTCACATTTGTTTGCATATAGGCATTTACTTCTATCGCTCCTTTATGATTTACACGTATATTCGTTCCTGCAAGAAAATCTGTATTGGGCTTTACTCCTACTGATACTAAGACAAGATCCGTTTCATATGTCCCTTTATCTGTTTCAATTTCTTCTACTTTTTCATTCCCTTTAAAAGCTTTCACATTTTCATTTGTTAAAATTTCAATTCCATGCTTCTCTGCTTCCTCATGTATATACTTTGCCATATCCGCATCATAAATTGTACCAACATGATCGTTTCTTTCAATCATTCGCACCGCTTTTCCAAGTTCTACAAATGTTTCCGCCATTTCAAGACCAATCGCTCCACCACCGATAATTGTCACTCGTTCCACATTTCTCTCTTTTAACGTCTCTAATATGTGATGAGCATCTGGAATCGTTTTGAGAAGGTGAATGCCTTGTAAATGAGCCCCTTCCCAATCTGGCATAACAGGTCTAACTCCTGTTGCAATTAATAAGCGATCATATTCGTATTGAAATTCCTCTTTTGTATCTGTATGTATTCCATGCACCATTTTATGTTCCGTATCAATCTTTGTTACTTCATGGTGTACTTTTGCATCAATCCCATACTTATCACGAAATGTTTTCACATCGCGTGCAATTAATTTTTCCGTAGAAGAAATTGCCCCGCTTATTACATAGGGGAGTCCGCACTGGGCATACGAATAAATTTCTCCTTTTTCTAACGTAATCACATGTGCATCTTTATCATTTCTAATAATTTGCATCGCCGCACTCATACCAGCCGCATCTCCACCAATAATTACATACTTCACTATATCACTCCTTCATTTTACTCTACTCTTTACATTTTCCAGATTTTCTACAAATAACACCTTTTTCTTATACAAAGTATAATATTTGCTTTCTTGTTTCACCAATATCCTGCTCTTTCCATTCAAAAAAGGTACAAGCGCATCATCGCTACTGTACCTTTCACATTAAAAAATTCATAAACCAGTTAACAGATGAACGATTATTTTCAAATAAGACCAAAATACAAGCCATCCTGCAATAAAAATAAGAATATTTGCGATAATCAATGTATAAACTGGATCTAATCCACCTCGATCTAGTCTAAATATCGAAACAATAATCCCTACATCCATAAGTGTTACAGCCATTCCTAAAAATAACATAGTTAGAAAAATAGTTAAAAAGCTAAATAAAAATGAAAGAATGAGCATCGTAACAACTGGTGTTGCTACTGTTCCCCATACTCCTAACGTCTCCCAAAAAGAAAAAGATGACTGCATCAACTTACCACTTATAAAAATAATAAATCCAATAAAGAGGAATAAAACAAGGAGAAAGAAAAAGATTTTAATAGATTCTCCTAACAATGAAGGAGACGGTGTTTCAGGCATAAGACTCATTGTCATCCATGTCGTCTCATTCATAATGCGATAGAAAACAAGCGTAAATAAAAAACAAATAAAAATAAGACTTGTTATTCCATTTCTCCCTTCAATGGATCCACTTTTCATAATGGCTGAAGGAGCTTTCATTGCATTTTTAAAGAAATGAAAATACCCGCTTACAAATTCCTTTACTTGCTCTCGCACTTCATTGGTTCGTTTTTCTAAATTGTCATTTCTTCCCGCTTGTTCTTCTGCAAGCTCGGTTAAAGCATGCCCGCAATACCCACAAAACTTTGCATGAGCGGTATTCTCCATATGACAATTTGGACATGTCATTCCATCTCCCCCTTTATATGCATGTTCTAAGCTGCTATAAGATTAATATATGTAAAGGAAGACAAAACATGCTCTAGCAATTTGTAAACAAAGTGATATGATAATAAATACTATTATAAATAGATTGGATGAAACATATGGAACTTGTATACTCAATTGTTCATATACTTTTTGTAAGCTTTATACAATTATTTTCATTAGTGGGGATGATTATTATAGTTGGTTTCATTCTTGGATATTTAGAATCACGAACTCGAACTTATTGGACGAGAGCTTTTGGTAGAAAGGGATTCCTTTTAACAGCATGGATTGGCGTTCCCATTCATGAACTTGGCCACGCTCTCATGTGCCTTGTATTTCGTCACCAAATTGTATCTATACAGCTATTTCCTACGAATGTAAGCAATGGGCGTTTAGGATATGTAAGACATCAATATCACCCAAGAAGTGTTTATCAAAGAATAGGAAACTTCTTTATTGGAATTGCTCCCATTTTTTCAGGAATGGCCGCTTTCATTCTATGTATGTATTATTTTGTCCCAGACTCTTATGATTTATTTATAAATGTGCTAGAAACACACACACAATCAGCTTCTATCAATATGGAAATGGTGCAACATATTTGTTTCTCATCTATCATTTTATTGAAAAGCTTATTTACGATAAATAACTTATCCACTCCATCTTTTTGGCTCTTTCTCTTCATTGCAATATGCATCTCAACACATATTGCTTTAAGCAAATCCGATATAGAAGGCTCAATAGATGGATTGATTACGCTGTTCGGATTTCTTCTTTTATGCAATAGCATCGCTCATTTGTTTCATTACGATCGTCATACGCTAATAGAAGGAATCGTAAAATACAATATGTATATGCTCGCTTTTTCAAGTATAACCATTCTATTTTTATGCATTTCTATGCTGATCAGCTACTTGTTCTATAAAATAAAAACATATTAACAAGGCACATCACGATGTTGGAATGTGCCTTGTTTAGTCATTAGCATCACTTTCTACCTCTATAGTTACACTCCTCCACAGGGGCAAGAGCATGCCCATTCTCGTCTGTGCACCATGACTGTGATTGAAAGGCAAGGAAAATACCAGCCCACTTGTCTTGTTTTTCAAAATGAATCAATATCCCGCCATCTTGCCATATGCCATCATCCTTTTTCCACTTTTCCACATTCCCTTGATTCATATGAATATCATGGATACCATTTCCTGGTTTAAAGTGAAAATAAGCATCTGGCGTATTTTCTTCTGGCCCCCATCGCTCTCCAAATGCATAAATAGTTGCTTCTTCGACTATTGCTCGTTTTATATACTGTTCTATTTTTTCATTTAAGTCATTGTTGGCGCCTGATTTCTCTGGTGGTAAAGGAATCATTTGTCTTGCATCAAACAACTTCCCTCTCACATAATCCAATGCAACTTTCGGTTCGTTCTGCTTCACCTTTGTAAAACCAAATGGCAAGCTTAGTAAAATGGTAATCGCGTCTGATTTTATATTCTCGCTTGCGAAATATAGTACTTCTGATGGATACCTTTGTGACTTCACATTAATCGCAATTCGATAATCCACTCCTTGTTCACCTTGTAAATGGACTTGATAATGAGGTGTTTTCCCTTTTCCACTCCTAGACTGTATTGCTTTTCCTTTTAATACACCATAGTTTTTTAGCGGCACGGGGATCCTCTCCTCTTTGTTTAATAGAAACGTTTGTTCTTTTATAAATTATTCATTGCAAAAAGAAAATCCTCCTGTGGCAGAGGATTTTTTCAAATAATTTATTAGAATATATACCAAATAAGGACCTCGATACCTACAATCAACACTGCGCCGAAAATCATGAGTGTTGTTTTCTTCAATAACTCATTTTCGCGAAATGGAACATTACATAAGTAAGCTCCAAGTGTAATCCGCGATGGACAGGCAATGGTTGCTACTGATGATGCCGTATTTTGTAGACTTGTAACATATTGCCATGGCAATCCTACGTTTTGTGCTGTTTGCATTTGCAGGTTAATAAACATCGCATTAGATCCAGCATTGCTTCCTGTTAAAAAGCCGCCAATTCCACCGATGAAAGGTGCTACAAAGACAAATAACGTTCCAAATGTATTTCCTGCTACATCTGCTAACAAGGAATGCATCCCTGCGGCTCCCATTAGTTCTGAAATGGCAATAAACATTGTCGTTGTAATCGCAAACGGAATCCATTGTTTTACCGTTTGAAATAATGATTCTTTTATAATCGCAGATGGTACACGAAAGACAAAAATAGTAAACAAACAAGTAACACCAAGCCAAAATCCCGGGGAATATAGTAGTTCTAGTTTATAAGAGTAAGATGGTAAATTTAAAACAGCGTAAGATTGTAATGTATGATGGAAAGTAGGAACGAGGCGAGATAATAAAATACAAGCTGTTAAAAAGAGATAAGGACTCATAATCTTAACAATGGAAGGCCCCCGCTCTATCGTTGCTGCATGTTCTGATAACATTCTACTCTCTTGCTTCGCGGTCAGTTTTATTATGGTCAAACCACATGCAATCGTTACAATTGAACTTAAAATACCGGCCAACTCGACACTTACATATGCATTTGAAAGATAAATAGAAATAGAAAATAAGAGAAAAAAGCCGAGTCCTTCTTTCCATTTTTGTTTCACTGCTTCCCATCCGCCAACAACATATAAGGAAAGTACAATAAAGTATGCAAAGAAAGGAATACTGAACAGTGCTGTGCTAGTTCCAAACTGAACGAGCGATATATGAACAAGCTGTGCTCCAATAATGGTTCCCGTTGCCATCGCTCCCCATGAACTTGCTAGTAAACCGATAAACGATAATAAAACAGCTTGAAACGGCTGATAACCGAGCGAAAGAAAAATAGGTGCCGCTACCATAAAACCGATGCCAAATCCACTGACTGATTCAATAAGCGGGCAAATGCCAAAACACATGAATAACATTTGTAGCAAACGATCTTTTGTCACTTGTTTAATAAACTTTGCCGCTTGATTAATATATCCCATTTTGTTCATGAGGTGAAATAAAAGAATACCAAAAAACAAAACATATCCGACGATAAAACAAATTAATCCACCCTTAATCGTTGCATGCACTACTTCCCCGATTTGCAGACGAAACATCGGTGTTAATAACACGATGCCCGTACAAATAGCATAAGAAATTAGCGATGCTTTTAATGATGTTTGTTTAAACAGAAATAAACAAATAAAAATCATCAGAATCGGAATAAGGGCTAGTAATACATCCATATTATCATCTCATTTCTTATAAGGTACAATTGTAACCATTATATAACAATTGTCAGAATATTCAATTCTAAGAGTGATACATTTTCAAAAGGGGCTCCTAAGCAGGTAGCCTCTTTTGTCGTTATGTGTCGTTGGTCGATATTCTCTGTCGAAACGCCGTTATTTTTTGATTTGCGCCGATATATGGTGCACAATCGCCGATAAAAGTGCCGTTTGCGCCGATAACCATGTTCATTGCCAATTTCACTTACTCTTCCAATATCATTTCGAGCAAGATCAACTAGCATAATATGCTCTGCCCGCTCTTTCTCATTTGTTAGTAATTCCTTTGCCCTTTCTACCATTTCACAAAATTCTTTTTCTGTAATAGAAGATGTAAAAGATAAAGAGGCTTTTTCTACTTCAACTTGCTCTTCTAATTCACTAAATATATCACGTTTGAAACCTTGTAATCTTTCACATACTTCTTCATAAGAGGTCGATTCTTCTTTTCTGCACACATATACAAACCATATCTTCTGTTTCACAT
This sequence comes from Bacillus cytotoxicus NVH 391-98, assembly GCF_000017425.1. Lineage (GTDB taxonomy): Bacteria > Bacillota > Bacilli > Bacillales > Bacillaceae_G > Bacillus_A > Bacillus_A cytotoxicus. Next base: position 1,066,045 of record NC_009674.1, on the reverse strand, counting down.
GATCATAGACGACATATTCACGGTATAAAAGAAGATGAACTTCTGGAATATGGATGGGATCATATAATTCCTTACCGATATTTTCATATTGCCGAACGACGTCATACCCAACATATCCAACTGCTCCCCCGCAAAATGGGAATGGGCCCTCAACTTGATACAGTGCAATGACTTCTTTTAGTACATGTAATACCTGTCCTTCAAACTGCCTAGTATGCCCCTGTATTGTCAGTTCTACTTGTCTTCTATTGCTTTTCCCCCTAAGTAAGAATAACGCCCTTTATCTTGATACAACTGTGAACTCTCCAATAAAAATTTCTTGTCTCCCTTCATACGGCGATATAAAGAAATAGGCGTCATACAATCTCCTTCTGCTTCCTCAATTACGAAAAAGGGGCATTCTTGTCGTTGTTTCCTCATAAACTCCTCTTTTGTCATCATACCTTTCACCTCTGTCTTAAAATAAAAAAGCCCTCTACATATCGAAATATGTAGAGGGCGATAAATTTACCGCGGTACCACCTCATTTGGATGTAAAAAACATTCCGCTTTATTGAGGTACAAATCTATACCTTATCCTTGTAACGGCGGAACCCGGGTTGCCTACTTATCTCTGTTCAGCAAACCTCTCGTAAGCCCATTCCGCATCTGGCACCGCACTGGGCCCCCGCCTATCCCAGCTCTCTGGAACGTCTCCATCATGCGGACTCTTCTTACTCAGCGATTTCACTTATTTACTATTTCCATACAAAAAGGGAGTACTCATCCTATAAAAAGGACGGGTACTCCCGTGGTACCACCTTCATTCGTTACAATTGTAACATACTTAACCGTATCAAACATAATACGTGTCTCTTATATCGATGAGATCATGTCGCCAAAGCCTACTTCTTTCGGTTCGGTTTGGAAGCTCCGAAGTCCATTCCATACTGATTTGCACCATCCATCAGCTCTCTGACATGTTCATAATATATACTCCTCTTCATCAACGCTTATATTTTGTTAAGTTGCATTTGTTATAATTCTCATTTTTCTTATAAGTCGATACCTTTTAAAAAATTTTATTTTTTCATTCATTCAATATTATATTGACAAAACAACCTATTTTTATGTAAATATAATAAATACTCTATTAAAACAAAGGTTTCATGTCAGAAAATTGTATATTCTAAAAGTAAAACCTTATCAAAAAACGCTTACATTTCTGAAAATTCGTATTTATATGTGGATTTTCTACCATAATCATGCTAGATTATAAATATGTAAATTCATCAACAGACATTACAAAAGGAAGGGGAACTACATGAGTACGCAGATGTTAACTTTAACTTCGATCTCTATCTACATGCTCGGGATGTTACTAATTGGCTATTTCGCCTATAAACAAACATCCAACTTAACAGATTATATGCTTGGCGGGCGTACACTAGGCCCCGCAGTAACAGCCTTAAGTGCTGGAGCATCCGATATGAGCGGTTGGCTTTTAATGGGCTTACCCGGTGCAATGTTTAGCGTTGGATTAAGCAGCAGCTGGATTGCGATTGGCCTAACACTTGGCGCATACGCAAACTGGATCTATGTTGCTCCTCGCTTACGTATCTACTCTGAAATTGCAAATAACTCTATTACTATCCCAGAATTTTTAGAACATCGTTTCCACGACAAATCTCATATGTTACGACTTGTATCTGGACTTGTTATTATGATTTTCTTTACTTTCTATGTAGCTTCTGGATTGGTTTCAGGTGCGGTCTTATTCCAAAATTCATTTGGTATTAACTATCATATTGGATTATTCATTGTCGCAGGTGTTGTTGTCGCTTACACATTATTTGGTGGTTTCTTAGCAGTAAGCTGGACAGACTTCGTGCAAGGTATCATTATGGTAGTAGCACTTATTCTTGTTCCAACCGTAACAATCATGAATGTAAATGGACTTGGTTCTGCATTTCATACCATTCAATCCATCGATCCAACATTGTTAGATATATTTAAAGGTACTTCTGTATTAGGCATTATATCCTTATTTGCATGGGGTCTTGGTTATGTTGGACAACCTCATATTATCGTACGCTTTATGGCTATTTCTTCTGTTAAAGAAATTAAAAGCGCACGCCGAATTGGTATGAGCTGGATGGTTTTCTCTGTTATTGGAGCTATGTTTACCGGTCTTATTGGTATTGCTTATTATTCAAAATATGATTTAACATTAGCTAATCCGGAAACAATTTTCCTTGAATTAGGACGGATTTTATTCCATCCACTCATTACTGGATTTTTATTAGCCGCCATTTTGGCAGCAATTATGAGTACAATCTCATCTCAACTTCTCGTTACTTCAAGCGCAGTAACAGAGGACTTATATAGAACATTCTTTAAACGTTCTGCTTCTGATAAAGAACTTGTTTTTGTCGGTCGTATGGCGGTTCTCATTATTGCACTGATCGGATGCGGATTGGCATATAAACAAAACGATACAATTCTAGCACTTGTTGGATATGCGTGGGCTGGTTTCGGCTCTTCATTTGGTCCTGCTATTTTATTAAGTTTATATTGGAAGCGCATGACAAAATGGGGGGCGCTAGCTGGTATGATTGCTGGAGCGGCAACTGTTATTACATGGACGCAATTTCCATTTTTAAAAGACTTCTTATATGAAATGATTCCAGGGTTCGCAGTCAGCTTGCTTGTCATTGTGGTTGTCAGCTTATTCACAACACCTTCAAAAGAAGTCGAAAAGCAGTTTGAAGAATTTGAGAAAACTGCATAAGCAACAAATAAGAACCTCCCTCTTATAAAGGTGGAGGTTCTTTTCATCTCGTGGGTACTTCGACAATTTTCTTCCTTAAATTAACAAATTCTTTATGTTTCATTAAATGTACCATAACACTCTTCCTTTATAGTATGACTATCGATACTTATACAGAAAGGAGACTTCCACATGCTGGCATCTTTACAACCGCAAAACATAAGAAAACTTGCACCTATCACAAATACTTCTGCTTCCTGTCTCAACATCCAACGAAACTTTTCCATCACTCCTTCTGTTGTTCCCGTAATTGGTGTTCATATACAAAAACAGAAATTGAAGATCAAAGCTGGACAAAGCATCGAATTATCAGCTTCTGTTTTGCCAGAGAGCGCAACTAATAAAGAGGTAATATGGACAAATATGAACTCGAACATTATCACATTATCTCCAAAAGGAAATACGGTCACCATTACAGGAAAATCAGCTGGAAGAGCCGTCATTATCGTAACATCGACTGAAGGAAAGTTTCGTGATTTATGCATCGTACACGTACAACCGTATATGACAAATCCAAATTAAAAAAAGCGGTTTTCAAAAGCCGCTTTTTTTAATTTGGATTTAAGGATTTTTACTTTTCACTAAAGAAAGGTAATGATATAGAAATAATTGGTAGTATCCCTAAGATCATTCCAATGTTATAAATGAACTGAACTACAAAAAGAGTCATTCCACTATATGATATTTTTTTACACTCTAAAAAGATTCACCATACCTCATATCAGTATAATGAATCTAGCACTTACAATTCTTGTGTATATACAGCTTCGTTCACTGGCCCTTTTGATCTTCGCTTTTGTTCTTGTAATAAGAAAAGAAATACACCAAATAGGACAAAGACGCTGCCGATGATTTGCATACTATTTAGCTTTTCTCCAAGTAAGAAAAATGCAAGTATCGATGCACCAACTGGTTCTCCTAATATGCTCATTGAAATCGTCGTAGCATTCACGTAATTTAGCAACCAGTTATTAATCATATGCGAAGCTGTTGGTACAATGGCAAGTAAAAGAAAAATCCACCAGTCCCATGCTGAATATCCTGTAAATGGTACATTCATCACTATGTTATAAACGGCCATAAAAAGACCTGCAAATGTAAAAACAGTAAAGCTATAAATCCAATGCGATACTTTCTTCACCGTTGTTTGACCGATAAATAAATAACCAACGACTGCGATGACACTTAAAAATGATAAAAGATCTCCTAGTATCGCTTTCTTACTTAATCCTAAATCCCCCCATCCAATACACATGACACCTAAAATAGCAATTCCCATCGTGATTATTGCTGAATATGTTGTTCGTTCCTTAAATAGAAAGAAACCGCCTACTAAGGATACAATGGGCTGGAGTGCTAAAATGATTGTCGCGCTTGCAACTGTTGTCAACTTTAAAGAGGCAAACCATAATAAAAAATGCAGCGCTAAAAAAAATCCTGATCCGATTAAAAAATACCAGTCTTTCTGTTGAATTCTGTGAAATTCTTCCCTTTTCCTCCACGCAATAGGTAGCATAATGAAAGTGATAATCCATAAGCGATACATACTTAAAATAGAAAATGGCGCTGAAGACATCTTCACGAAAATAGCTGCAAATGAGATTGCTATAATAGAAACTGCTAATGGCAGTGCGATTGATTTATCCTTTTTCATATGAATTGCCCCCTCCCTCTATCAAAATCAAACTTCATTATAGCTTTTTTCTTCCCTTACTGAAATACTAATTTTTTAGATTCTTTCTATTATTATGGTAAAATATAAAATGACATACATATTCAAGTAGAAAAGAGCATGCAGCTATCATTGCTACTTAGATTCATATGTCGGAAAAGGAATGGATATCTATACGCTATTTTTATTTAGGGGGATTTACATGAACCAGGCAATAGGGAAAATCGAAGAAATTTCATTTTTCAGTACAGCACTTCAAGAAGAGATGACACTGCTCGTCTACTTACCGACTCATTACACACCTCTTTATAAACATACTGTCGTTATTGCACAAGATGGAAAAGATTATTTTCAACTTGGGAAGGCACATCGTGCACTTGAACGCCTTCGTGAAAACGAAGAAATTGACCGTACCATTATTGTCGGGATTCCATATAAAAATGTACACGACCGTAAGGAGAAATATTTTCCAAATGAAGTGAAAAATAACGCATATATTCGCTTTCTTGCTCATGAATTAGCACCGTATATTGATGCAAATTATCCAACATATCAGATGGGAAAAGGTCGCGTATTAATAGGAGACTCACTTGGCGGTACAGTATCCTTTATGACAGCACTTATGTATCCGCATACATTTGGTAAAGTTGTTATGCAATCTCCATTTGTAGATGAAACGGTATTAAACCTTGTGCGAGAGTTTAAAGAGCCCGAGGCATTGGATATTTATCATGTCATTGGGACAGAGGAAACAGCTGTAGAAAGAACTGATGGACAAGTTTCCGATTTCGTTGAACCGAATCGAAAACTACATGCATTGCTGACTGAAAGAAATTTCATTACACATTACGAAGAGTTTGAAGGGAATCATACATGGAAATATTGGCAAATGGATTTACCAAAGGCCTTTGCTCATATTCTATCAATGAAATAATACCCAGCAGTATTCTGAATTATTTGATATAATATAAAAAAGATTTGTTTTCTTTAAAATCTAACTAGACTTACAAAGGGAGGAATTGAGAAATGAAACTAGGCATTGTAATCTTTCCGTCAAAAATGATTCAAGATAAAGCGAACGGGTTGCGTAAGCGCTATGATCCACATTATGCATTAGTTCCGCCACATATCACATTAAAGGCACCCTTTGAAGCACCAGAAGAACAATTAGAAACGATTGTGAAAGAATTGCGTACAATTGCAAATAAAACGAATCCTTTCACCCTTCATGTTGGAAAGGTAGGCTCATTTGCCCCTGTTAATAATGTTATTTATTTTAAAGTTGAAAAAACACCTGAACTGACATTCTTAAATGAAGAAATGCATAAAGGGTTCCTTACACAAGAACGCGAGTATGCTTTCGTACCACATTTAACAATTGCCCAAAAGTTATCGGACGCTGAGCACGCTGACATTTTAGGACGTTTGCGCATGAAAGATTTTTATTATGAACAAACAATCGATCGTTTCCATCTCCTGTATCAATTAGAAAACGAAACGTGGAATGTACACGAAACCTTTCACCTTGGGAAAGGGAGCAAATAATTTGAAGGCACAACTTGTCCAAACAGATTAACAACTGAAAGATGCATTCTCTGTGCGTAGACAAGTCTTTGTGAAAGAACAGCATGTATCTGCTGAAGAAGAATATGATCAATTTGAAGAAATCGCCAAACATGTTGTCATATACGATATCGACATTCCCGTTGGAGCTGGGCGCTTGCGTATGGTAGATGGTATCGGGAAAATAGAGCGCATATGTGTTCTCCCTTCCTATCGAAAAAAAGGAATTGGAAAACTCATTATGGATGCACGCGAAACATATGCCAAGGAAGAAGCAATACCAAAACTCAAACTTCATGCGCAAACACATGCGGAACCTTTCTATAAAAGATTAGAATACCAAACTGTTTCTGATATTTTTTTAGAAGCAAATATACCGCATGTGATCATGATAAAAAAATTATAACTTTTGAAGACAGGAGGTCATTCCTCCTGTTTTTTACATTGCTATTTTCTTTTTCTTCCGCTAAAGTTAAAAGTTGATGCTATAAATTTGAAGGTGAATGTATGACTCAGGAAAAATTTTCACAAAAATTATTAACACACGCCGACGTTCCCCAAGCGACATATCATATTCCTAAGACATCTTCCCATTTAATTATGGAGCATGATGCAGATGCCGCTTATTTTCGCGCTTTAGAACAGCAAGGCGTTTATTTAAATGAGAAACAATTAGAAGCAGTGCGAGCAACAGAAGGTCCTGTCCTAACTTTAGCTGGTGCTGGGAGTGGAAAAACCTCTGTTTTAACCACGCGCGTTGGTTATTTAGTAAATGTAAAAAAAGTTCATCCACGCAATATTTTGTTATTAACCTTTACACAAAAAGCAGCGGAAGAAATTCGAAGTCGCGTTGCTAGTTTACCAGGTATGAATCATGCTGCAAGTAGCTATGTTGTGGCAGGAACGTTTCATTCTGTCTTTTTAAAATTATTGCGTAGTCAAGGATATAATCAGCAAATTTTAGCAAATGAAAAACATAAACAAATTATGATTAAGAAAATCTTAAAAGAATTGCGCTTAAAAGATGCTTATGATGCCGAAACGATGCTCGCCATGATTTCACTTGAAAAAAATAAATTACATCGTCCGAAAGATGTACAAGCAAAAACACCTGTTGAGCAAGAATTTCGCGAAGTATATGAACGCTATGAAGAAGTGAAGCAAAAATACGGCTATATTGATTTTGATGATATTCTGCTTGAAACCTTCTATATGCTTGAAAATAACGCTCCTTTGCTCATGCAATTACAAGAGCGTTTCCAATATATTGAAGTCGATGAATTTCAAGATACCTCTTACGCACAATATGAGATTGTAAAATTATTAGCTGCACCACAAAATAATTTATTTATCGCAGGTGATGATGATCAAGCGATTTATGGTTGGCGCGGTGCCAGTCATCAAATTATATTATCCTTTCCAAAAGAATTTGATGATACAACAATCATTGCGTTAAATACAAATTACCGTTCCAATCCATTTATCGTTGGACTTGGAAATGAAGTCATCAAGCTGAATCAAGAGCGTTTCCATAAAGAATTATATTCTGTGCATGAAGAAGGAATGCGTCCATTTTACGCTCGCCCTGCTACGACACTTGATGAAGCAAACCAAATTCTGCAATTGATTCAAGATAAAGTATCAAGCGGTGAACGTTCATATAAAGACTTTTGTTTATTATATCGTACACATTCTGTAAGTCGCTCGTTACTCGATCAACTTACCATTCATAAAGTACCGTTTATTAAGTACGGCGCCAGTCAATCATTCTATGAACATTCTTTAATTAAGCCTGTGCTTGATCATTTGCGCTTAGCATACGAACCGTTTCAGATGGAGGCACTGGCAAGCATATTGCCAACAATGTATATTGGGCGTGATGATTGCCTCTCTTTTATTGAACGTGAAAAGTGGAAATATGGTGAAGGAAGATTCCCTTCCCTTCTTCATTTCCTACTGCTGAATCCAAATTTAAAATCATTTCAAGTGAAAAAACTGAATGACAAAATCGATTTTATTAAGTTTATAAAAGAGCTGGAACCAAAAAAAGCACTAAAAGAGATTATTAAAGGAAAAGGGAAATATTTAGAATACTTGCAGAACAACGATCGTTCTTCCTTTACGATGCATAAAGATATTCAGGAAGAAATGCTGGAAGAACTCATCGAGTCTGCCAATCGTTTTACCGATATTCCCGCTTATTTAGAATTTGTTCATGCGGCGATTCAAAATCAAAAAGAAATGGAAGCATTAAAAACAAAACCACAAAAAGACGCCGTATCACTCATGTCCATTCATAATGCAAAAGGCCTTGAGTTCCCTTGTGTCTTTTTGCTCGGCGCAAGCGATGGCATATTGCCACATTCCTCCTCTTTAAAAGATGCAAACGATCGCCCAACAGATTCTTCTGAAGCGTTAGAAGAAGAACGAAGATTGATGTATGTTGCCATTACGCGTGCAAAAGAAGAACTGTATATTTCCTCTCCACAATTTTTTAGAGGGAAAAAATTAGACATATCTCGTTTTTTATATATCACGTTACCAAAAAAGACACCTTCTTAAATGCACTAGGTGTCTTTTTTACTTCTTGTACGTCTCATTCTTCCTAATGCCTCTCTATTTTAAATGAAAAATTCATGCTTTTATCGTATGAATTAGCGTAATATCAATCCTATTCCATTCATATTGTAATAGTGTATGTCAGAACACACGATAAGGAGTGAACAGAATGAGCTGCAACTGTCACGAGGAGCATCCTCACGATTTTGATTCGAATTTTGATTCTAATTGTGTATGTAATGTAGTACGTTTTATACATGAGTTACAAGAATGTGCAACTACAACCTGTTCAACAGGTTGCGAAGTTCCCTTTTTAGGGCCAAATAATGACGCAAGAGTTGCCAATACAAGACCTTTTGTTTTATTTACCAAATCCGGAACACCGTTTGAAGCATTCGCTCCATCAGGATCTATTACAAGCTGCCTATCCCCTATATTCCGTGTTGAAAGTGTAGATGATGATTGCTGTGCCGTATTGCGTGTTTTAGCCGTATTTGTAGGAGGCGAACCAGATACAAGCGATAACCCAATTTGTACATTTTTAAATGTTCCAAATGCTTCATTGCGTGCGACAACTGCTTGTATTACTGTTGATTTAAAGTGTTTCTGTGGTATCCAATGCTTACGAGATGTCTCTATTTAATGTAACGACGTATATGTTACCGAACAATTGGGGTGGTAGAACGATACCACCCCATCACTGTTTCCGTAATGATCATTTATTAGAAAGCGAGACTCTTAACAATACAACTTGCATAAACAGGACTCCTTCTCCATCTTGATTTATCCCGCTATTTTAGGGCAATAAGACTCCCACCTCAAGGGTTCAAAGAGTAGCAAGGGCTACCCGTAACAGCCCGATTGGTGAGGGCTCATAATCAGTGGGGAATGAAGAAACCCCCCACTGATTAAAGTTTCACTTTATTTGTCCTGCATTAAAATCAAAGCCTTTTCCTCCTACTTTCGATATCATTCACATTATTTTTGAGTATTTTTTACAAAAATTAGGAACCTGTCTATGGCAGGAACATGATTTAATTCATTAAATAACAGTAGAACAAGTAAAGGAGTGAAAAATATGTCTTCTTGGGATTGTAAGCCTACTCAATTTTGCCCCAACGTTCCAGTCGATACACTACCCGCTTTCGGTTTTGCATTTAATGCTTCAGCACCTCAATTTGCAACATTAGGCATTCCTCTAGCATTACCTAGCACAAATCCAAATCCAAATATTAGTGTACCTGTATTGAATGATACTGTTAGCACAGGAGCTGGAATTCGAATTGAAAGAGCAGGTATTTATCAAATTAGTTATACATTGACGATTAGTCTTGATAATGTTCCAGTTACTCCAGAGGCTGCTCGATTCTTTTTAACTTTAAATACACTGGATAATATTATTCCTGGTTCAGGAACTGCAGTTCGTTCTAATATCGTAGGCACTGGTGAAGTTGATGTTTCTAGCGGTGTAATTCTTATTAATTTGAACCCTGGTAACCTTATTCAAATTGTTCCTGTTGAAGTGATTGGAAGCGTTGATGTTCGTGCTGCCGCATTAACTGTGGCACAAATTGGTTAATAAAAAAAGCGGCTTTCGAAAAGATTTTTCGAAAGCCGCTTTTTCTTTTTACTTTATCCCGCTATTTTAGGGCAGTAAGGCTCCCACCTCAAGATTCAGAAAGAAGCAAGGAAGATAGGTGGGAGTAGAGCTACCCGTAACAGCCTGATTGGTGAGGACTCATAATCAGTGGGGGATGAAGAAAACCCCACTGATTAAAGTTTCACTTTATTCTCTCTATACATTGTGCCAACGCCTCATTCCATCCTCTCAAAATAGGAAAACCATTTAATTCTATCATATGATTTTTCAAAATAGAGTACTGAGGTCTCTTTGCTTTTGCTCCATAGTCTTTTGTCGTTATAGGATGAACTTTCACATCTTTTCGCATTATTTGTAATGCGTTCTTTGCAAATTCATACCAAGAACATGATCCGCTATTACACACATGATAGATACCATATAAATTCGTTTCTACTAATTTTTCAATCATACGAGCTAAATCCCCAGCATATGTTGGTGAACCAATTTGATCGGAAACGATTGATATTTCCTCTCTCTCATCCGCTAAGCGAAGAATCGTCTTCACAAAATTATGCCCATACTTTCCATATAGCCAGGAAGTCCGAACAATAAAGTACCTGTGATGTAGACTTTGGACAAATTGTTCCCCCGCTAACTTTGAATGACCATATATATTGATAGGTGCTGTAGCGTGAAATTCATGGTATCCTTCTTTTTGATCACCTGAAAACACATAATCTGTACTAATATAAACAAGCTTTGCATTGTACTCTTGTGCAGCAACTGCGATATTTCTTGTTCCAATTGCATTGACTAAAAAAGCCAATGCTTGCTCGTCTTCCGCTTTATCCACTTTTGTATAAGCAGCAGCATGAATAACGATATCTGGCTGCAGTTGTTGCATCAGCCTCATCACGTCTTCCATTTTCGTTACATCTAAAACATCTTTTCCTAAGGGATGCACTTCATATTTATCAAGCGTAAATACTTCTTGCAATTCTTTCCCTAACTGACCGTTAGCTCCTGTAATACAGACTTTGATCTTCTTCATACAGTCGCTCCTTATTTTTGTTGTAGTCGGCTCCACCATAATTCATTCTCACAATACCACTCAATCGTTTCCCTTAAACCTTCTTCAAATGTATAAGTCGGACTCCATCCTAGTTCCTTCTTTATTTTACTTGCATCAATTGCATAACGCCTATCATGTCCAAGGCGGTCTGCTACAAATTCAATGGCTGTTTCTGACTTTCCAAGTTGCTGTAGTATACTTCGCACCACTTCTATATTTGTTCTTTCCTGATTCCCTCCAATATTATATACTTCTCCTGCTTTTCCTCTATGCATAACCGCATCAAGAGCTCGGCAATGATCTTCTACATGAAGCCAATCACGAACATTTTTTCCATCTCCATATACAGGCAACTGTTTTCCTTTTAACGCTTGAATAATCATAAGCGGAATTAACTTTTCAGGATATTGATACGGGCCATAATTGTTTGAACAACGTGTAATTGAGACGTGCGTTCCATATGTTTTGAAATAAGAAAGAGCAATCATATCTGCACTTGCTTTACTTGAAGAATATGGGCTACTTGGCGCTAGTGGTGTCGTTTCTGTGAAAAGCCCCTTATTTCCTAACGACCCATACACTTCATCTGTTGAAACTTGAAGCATTCTTATATGCGGATACTCTTTCACTATTTCTAACAATGCGACTGTTCCCATTACGTTTGTATTGAAAAAGGGAGTTGAGTTTTCAATACTTCGATCTACATGTGATTCTGCTGCAAAATTAATAATACAATCGATACGATGTTGCAAAATTACTTTTTGGGCAAGTTCTCGATTTTGAATATCTCCTTGTACAAAAAAATAACGAGAATCTTGATGAACAGATTGCAAATTGTCAAGATTCCCACTATATGTTAAAAGATCGTAGTTAATGATACGATATGTCTGATGCGTCCGTAATATATAACGAATAAAGTTACTTCCAATAAAACCTGCTCCACCAGTTACGAATATATTCATATCCAACACCTCTACTTAAAACAATCATGATATTGGTCAAATGTAGGCAACGCTTTATCTTTTTCTGAAAGAATCGGTTCACTGACCGGCCATGTAATCGCCAAGCTTTCATCATTCCAATATAATCCATCATCATGATCTGAACTATAATATTCATCTACTTTATACATGACGAGTGTATTTGGCACGAGCGTACAAAATCCATGAGCAAAACCTTTTGGCACAAGAAGCTGTCTATGATTTTCTTCACTTAATATAAAGCCTTTCCACTCTTTATATGTTGGAGAGGAAACGCGTAAATCCACAATAACATCATAGATTGCCCCTTTTAATACTTGAATTAATTTCGTTTGTGCTTTCGGCTCTTTCTGAAAATGCAAACCACGCACTGTGCCGGCCTTCGCTGAAAATGAAAGATTATCTTGAATGAACGAATAAGAAACGCCTAATTTTTGAAACTCTTTCCAATTATAACTTTCTGTAAAAAAACCACGATGATCTTCAAATAAACGAGGTTGTAATAATAAAGCATGCTGAAAATGTGTTTCAACTATTTCCATATACCCACCTATTCCCCATTAAATTGTTGACCAAAATCTAAATGACACGCTAATGCATTTGCTCTCTGCAATGATGCATGTGTTCCTGCGTCTGTCCACCAACCAGACATAATATTATAAGATAATAAGCCACGTTTCAAATACCGATTATTTAAATCCGTAATCTCAAGCTCTCCTCTTTCTGAAGGTGTTAATTGCTTAATATACGAAAACACCTCAGCGTCATACATATAAATTCCTGTCACTGCATATGAACTTTTCGGTTTTTTAGGCTTTTCTTCAATTTCAATAATTTTATCATTTTGTATAACCGGGACTCCAAATCTCTCTGGATCTTCCACTTCCTGCAATAATACCTTTGCTCCTTTTTCTTGCTTCACATATTCCTGAACGTATGGATAAATATTATCTGAAAAAATATTATCTCCTAGTATAACAAGCATCCGATCTTTTCCAACAAATTGTTCACAAAGTCCGAGCGCCTCAGCTATCCCTCCGGCTCTATCCTGCACGCGATACGTGAATGAAACATGAAAATCATGACCGCTTCCTAAAAAATTAACAACATCCCCCATATGTTCTTTTCCCGTAACAATCATAATATCGGTAATACCGCATTGTTTCATCTTATAAACAGCATGATAAATCATCGGATAACGACCAACTGGAAGCAAATGCTTATTCGTTACTTTTGTAATGGGGTATAGCCGCGATCCCGTTCCTCCAGCTAAAATAATCCCTTTCACCCAAATCTCTCCTTTACTCCTTATACTAGTAATCAATCTATTCCTTATCTCTATACTTAACTATGAAACCACTACTTTATAATGAAAATAGTGGTTTCATATAGTGTTCTACAAATTTTCGTCTATATTTCTCATACGCTACAGCATCAAATTCATCACCATTATAATGAATACACCACGGTGCTTTTTGAGTAGAAATTCCAATTAAATATCCCGCTTTTCGAAATTCCATCGATTGGGAAATGTCATAAAAATGAAAACCATCAAATACATCTTCGCGCCATGGAATATCATATTGCGTTGCCATAAATAGTCCATCAATTGCTTCCACAGATAGAAATGTCTTTGACTTATAAAATGGTTGCTCTAAATTCAACAATTGATAATTTTGTCCTCGGTATTCAATCACTTGTGCGACTAAGTTTTTACCTTCCCACCAAATCCCACTAGCGGGAAGGCTTTGACAACCAGCAACACCAATTAATCCAAGCTTTTCATTCTTTGTAAAAAGATCAATCAAATAAATAGCCACATTTCGATCAATAATAAAAGTATCTTGATGCAAATACACTTTATACTTTGCAGGATGCGAAATTGCTTGGTTATATGCGCTTGTCATACTTTTCGCTCCATATATTGGTAAAATTTGAATTCGATATCCCGGAGGTACGAATAAATTATGAATCTGTCTTTGACATTGCGCAAAAAGTTCCTCATTATTTGTACAAATGACAAATAATATTGTCTTTTCTTGCATGCTTACAATCCTTTCTCTCTTACGATTTTTCCTCCATATAATGTTCTACAAAAATTTTGCGGTACTTCTCATAATGATCCAAATTTAAATCAATATGATAGTGAATGCACCATGCATCACGCTGCACAGGAACTCCTACTGTATATCCTGCTTTTCGAAACTCAAATGATTGCGATACGTCATAAAAATGAAAACCATCAAACAAATCCTCCCGCCATGGAATATCATACTGCGTCGCCATTAATAATCCGTCAATTGCTTCTACAGGCATAAATGTTTTTGATTCATGAAATGGTTTCTCTAATGTTGCCATATAGAAAATATCATTCATATAACCGATTACCTTCCCCACAACCCCTTTTCCAATATTCCATAAGCCATTTTGCGGTACATATTGCGCACCAACCATCCCAATCATCCCGAGATTCTCATGTTTTGTGAATAATTCAATCATTCCATATAAAAATGCTCGATTAATAATAAACACATCTTGATGTAAATACACTTTATATTTTGCCGGATGAGAAATCGCTGTATTATATCCGCTTGTCATACTCTTGGCATTTCGAATCGGTAGAAACTCAATGCGGTATGAATCTGGCACTTCTAAATTCATAATATGCTTAACACATTTTGCATACATTTGTTGATCGTTAACACATGTAACAAATAAAATGGTTTTCTCCGCCTGATTCATTCTTGTTTCTCCGCCAAGATTACATACTGATAAACAACTGATTCTGCTAAAAAACCGCTCCCTAATCGATATTTATTGCATATGTTCTGCAAATCCTCAATGAGCGGCACATCTTGATCGTACGGCACATATACACGATCAACTTCTTGTATAGAAAAACCAGCCTTCAAAAATAACCTTAGCATTTCATTAAAAGTAAAAAAGCGAATATGCGTTTTGTCCATAAGTCCAAATTCTGTATAAGTCCAATTCCCGGCTAATAATGATTGGATAACTGAAATATGAGCTACATTTGGAATACTCGCTAAAATGACTCCACCTTTTTTTACATATGGTTTTACTTTTTCAATCACTGCCCAAGGATCAAATAAATGTTCTAACACATCCCCAAAAATAATACAATCAAATTGTTCATGCTCATATGGCAATTCCATCGTTTCAATATCACCGTGCAAAACATGATCCAATTTCTGCTTTGCTTTTTCAAACGCATTAGAAAATGCTTCAATCCCTGACACACGTGCTCCCTTTTCTTTTATGACAGCTCCCAATCCACCTTCAGAACATCCGATATCTAATACTTCTTTCCATTCGCTTTTTATATGTTTTAGTAAATGTGGATTTGCTCCTGTATAATAAAAATCTGGTTTTTCATTATATAAGGGAGACTCTTCTTTATTCATGTTATTTCCCCTCCTTATGAATGATCGACAACCTTACTTCTTATTTTAAGTTCCTTACCATACTCTACGCACTCACGCTACATGTTATCCCTCATATTCCTGCCTAAATACCTTTCTAAAGTAAGTTCTGTTATATTCAATAGCTGCATTATTGGGGACGTAAGTTGCTGCCAATTCATTATAATAAAGAGCTTTTTCCTGATCCCCTAGACGACTATAACAAATACACATTTGCAAATAAGGAAGCCATGTATAGCTAGCTGGACTATAAAACGGACTCGCTTGGGGAGCAGGCACTTCTGTTGCTAACTTATACCAAAATATAGCCTCTTCATATTTCTCTTGTTTCATATATATATCCCCTACTCTTGTACAATTCTCACCTCTCGGAATAGAATATTGAAACGACCTTGTACAAGCTAATATAGCTTCTTTCCATTTTCCTAAATGTAAATAACAATCCCCCAGCTTCCCACACGCGTAAATTTTTTCTTCATCCCATCCTTCTTCCTTCTCTAGAAATACTTCATATAATGAAACAGCATCTTCATAGCGCTGGTGATCTGCACATTCATTGGCATAATAAAAAATATCTCTAGCAGTTAATTCTTCTCCATTTGCTACGATATTTTGGAAAATCTTCAAATTACGATTTGTTGGCTTTTTCTCCTTTTTATGTGTAATGGCAACTTCACTTTGAAAAAGTTCACCATGTACCGCTAAATATTCATGCACTTTTCCAAACCATTCAAATCCACACTCTCGCTTAACGAGCCGATATCTTCTCGTACAATATAAAGGTTTTCCATTCGAATCCATTACGAGGTGATATGGCATAGAAACGGCATCTACTTTATCATCTAACTCCCATTTTAATTTTCTTAGCAATTCTTGCGCGTCTTCTAATAAGACATCATCTGCATCGAGCCACAATATATAATCTTGTGTCGCTTTTGAAAAAGAAAAATTACGAGCCGCTGAAAAATCATCCACCCAAGGAAATTCGTATATATGAGGTGTGTATTCCCGAACAATTTCTTGCGTCCGATCAATAGATCCTGTATCCACAACAATTATTTCATCAACAAGAGATTGAATAGAATCTAAACATCTTCCAATTGTTTGTTCTTCATCTCGCACAATCATACATAAGCTAATTGTAATTTCCTTATCTCTCAAAATCCTCACCCTCTCCCACTCAAGTTTATGTTGAAAGAAGTGAAAACTTTCCCAAAAAGAAATAATTCATATGTCAGTGTCATTTTGTTCATGCTGTACATCTACTATATAATGAATGCTTTTTGGAGGTGAATTTATGTCAAAAGAAAATTATTCAAACGATGAAGAATTTTTAACAGCTAGTGCACTAGACCCTGACACTATCGGCCCTACATTACCGCCTATTCCACCATTTACTCTTCCATCAGGACCGACTGGGCCAACTGGTGTTACTGGGCCGACTGGACCTACAGGAGAAACTGGTATTACTGGACCAACTGGACCTACAGGAGAAACTGGTATTACTGGACCAACTGGACCTACAGGAGAAACTGGTATTACTGGACCAACTGGACCTACAGGAGAAACTGGTATTACTGGACCAACTGGACCTACAGGAGAAACTGGTATTACTGGGCCAACTGGACCTACAGGAGAAACTGGTATTACTGGACCAACTGGACCTACAGGAGAGACTGGTATTACTGGACCAACTGGACCTACAGGAGAGACTGGTATTACTGGGCCAACTGGACCTACAGGAGAAACTGGTATTACTGGGCCAACTGGGCCGACTGGACCTACAGGAGAGACTGGTATTACTGGGCCAACTGGACCTACAGGAGAGACTGGTATTACTGGGCCGACTGGGCCAACTGGGCCGACTGGACCTACAGGAGAGACTGGTATTACTGGACCAACTGGACCGACTAGTTCAGGTCTTCCAGCAGGTTTATATGCCTTTAACTCTTCCACAATTAGTATAGGTCTTGGAGTAAATGAGCCAATACCATTTAATACAGTCGGAGCACAATTTGGTACAGCTATTTCTCAACTAGATGCCGATACCTTTATCATTAATGAAACTGGATTTTATAAAATTACTGTTATTGCCTACACCGCACTTGTAAGTCTATTAGGCGGCCTCACAATTCAAGTAAACGGCGTGCCTATTCCAGGATCTGGAACCACTTTAATTTCACTGGGCGCACCTATTGTACTCCAAGCTATTACGCAAATTACAACTACTCCTTCTTTAGTTGAAGCCGTTGTTACCGGTCTAGGTCTATCTCTCGCTCTTGGAACAAGCGCTACAATTATTATTGAAAAAATCGCTTAACCCTTCTCCCATAGACAGTAAGACATTTATATGTTTTACTGTCTTTTTTATTATCTATTCACTCATGAATTTCATTTCCTTCACATAATCATAGTATTGTATGACATTTTTCAGGGGGAATACGTATGCAAAATGAAGCAGCCGTTCAGCTATATCTTGAATTACTAAAGAAAACAATTTTATTTGAAATTTGGTTAGAATACGAGCCATACTTACCAGCATCCTTACACATTACAGAAGAACTTCCTTATGAACCCGTTACTGTCCCATTGCCTCTATTTATTAAACAATATGTAGAAGCTCATCAACTAAAAATTGTAAAGCCTGTCATTTCAAAAGAGGAAAGACAAGATGGTAACGATTGGCCACGAGCAGCTCATAGTATGATTGGGCGCACACGAATGAACCAATTACAAAACGCAATGGAAACCGTTATACGTGAAAATATTGAGGGAGACTTTATTGAAACAGGTGTATGGCGAGGAGGATCTTGTATTTTCATGCGAGGGTTTTTAAAGGCACATGGAATTACAAATCGTACTGTATGGGTCGCTGACTCCTTTCAAGGACTCCCTGCCCCAAATGTTCAAGCATACCCACAAGATTATCATGATTATTTACATACATTCGATTACTTACGCGTTTCACTCGAACAAGTACAAGAAAATTTCAAAAAATATGATTTATTAGATGATCAGGTCAAATTTTTAAAAGGTTGGTTTAAAGATACGTTACCAGCAGCTCCTATTGAAAAAATTGCAATCGCTCGCCTCGATGGCGATATGTACGAATCCACAATGGATAGTTTAATCAATTTATACGATAAAGTTTCAACTGGTGGATTTATTATTATTGATGATTATGGTCTACCACCTTGCGCAGAAGCTGTAGCAGATTTTCAAAAGCAGCGAAAAATCAAATTTGCTCTCACAGAAATTGATCAATTTGGCGCTTATTGGCGGAAAGAATAAAGGAAATTGAAACTTCCATCAGTGGGGGTTTTCTTCATCCCTCACTGATTATGAGCTCTCACCAATCGGGCTGTTACGAGCAGTAAGGCTACCACCTATCTTCCTTGCTTCTCTCTGAATTTTGAGATGGGAGTCTTACTGCCTAAAATCGCCCAAAAAAACAATTTTAGAAATGAGGAGTATATATATATGGGACAAAATAACGATTTTTCACAGAAGGAACTTCTTCCTCCTCCCGAACTCATCCATTATGTTGGTGGGGATTTCCAAAAAGTCGGAGAAGAATTTTTGAAATACTTTATTGAAATCGGAAATTTACAGCGCCATGAATCTATATTAGATGTGGGTTGTGGTGTTGGACGTATGGCAGTACCCCTAACAAAATATATAAATGACAAAGCTCTTTATCATGGATTTGATATTTTTCAAGACGGTATTTCATGGTGTCAATCTCACATTTCTCCTACATATAAAAACTTTCATTTCCAGCACGCAAATATATATCACCAATTCTATAATCCAAATGGAACTATAAAAGCAAGTGAATTTCAATTTCCATACGAAGATGATACATTTGATTTTATCTATTTAACTTCGGTCTTTACACATTTACTTGAAAAAGAACTAGAACATTATGTATCTGAAATTTCGCGTGTTATAAAACAAGATGGGCGTTGTTTGCTGACACTCTTCTTATTGAACCCTGATTCTTCCTATTACTTGACTTCTCGTCTTAGCACTCTCCCCTTTTATCATAAAATGGATAACTGCTATATTGTAAATAAAGATATTCCAGAATTTGCTGTTGCCTATCCAGAAGAATGGATGCTCAACCTCTTGTCTCAATATAATTTTGAAGTTACAAAGCCTATCTATTATGGATCATGGTGCGGGAGAACAACATTCACCAGCTATCAAGATATTCTTGTCATACGGAAAAAATAACGATAAAGGGGCAATTTATGCTATGAATGCGTTAGTAGAGGATCCGCTTGTATCCATATTAATACCGACTTATAATCGACCTTATTACTTAAAACTTGCATTAGACAGCGCTCTAGCACAAACATATTCCAACATAGAAATTATTATAGGCGATGATAGTACAAATGCAGAAACGGAAACTCTCCTACGTCAACATTACTTACCAAACTATAACAACATTATATATATTCGAAACCAATCTACATTGGGACAATTTCACAATGATCTTATGCTACTAGAATATGCTAGAGGCAACTATATCAATTTTCTAATGGATGACGACCTCTTTCACCCTCATAAAATCCAGCGTATGATGCATTACTTTTCACAAGATGTAAAGAATGAAATTGCTCTAGTAACCTCGTATCGCAAAAGAATCAATGCAGTTGGAAATCAAATTGAAGATGCGCTGCCCACTTTTCAACTTTTTCCTAACGATACGATTTTAGATGGCACTGCATTAGGAGACGTAATGCTACAAACAAGCTTAAATATAATCGGAGAACCGACAACCGTTCTCTTTCGCCGCCCTTTTTTAACAGAACCTTTCGGAACTTTAAGTGGCCGGCAATATAATTGTAGTATCGATATGGCTTCATGGGTTCATTTGTTACAAAAAGGAAAAGCCGTTTATATAGCAGAAGCGTTAAGTTCATTACGCTACCATCCTGGACAACAAATTCACCATAAATTATTGGAAGGAACGGAAGACTTTACGCATCTCATTACAACAGCACGCAACTATGGTTTTCTCCAAAGTACAAAGACATATCGCTTAAGTCTTCGCTGCGCCCTACAATGGATATTTAGTTCATTGCGAGATGAAACAATAAAACGTATCCCGGATTCTCATTCCAGGCTCTCTCATTGTCTTCAAATCATTCAGCAAGAATTAAATCGTACCCGTGTCTACGAGTAAATAAAATTTTGATTCTACCTCTCCGTTATCAAATACAATGAAAAACACTCACGAATTTGTGAGTGCTTAGTATCTTCCTTTTGGTTGATTATTTTTATTATTTTTCTTCCCGCAATTACATCCTTTTTTCTTTACAAACCCTTGTTGCTGTAGCATTTGCTGTTGTGCAGAATATTGATGCCATTGCTGAGCAGAATATGAATTTTGTTGATAGTGATTTCTCATATAACCCTCTCCTCTTTTCTGCAATATGATTCTTTTTATCATATGAACAACTTGTTTATCCAGTTCCCCCATTTTCCGTGTGCTTCATCCTATGAGATTCTCTTTCTATATAAGCTACTTCGTATTATTCTCCCATTATACGACTTACCATTGTTTCAATAAATGCTGCAAGACCTGCAATCCCTAGTATACATAATACAATTTCTGCAACATGCGGAAACAAAACATACAAACAAATTAAAAATGCGCTCATCCATATTCCAGTACACCAGTGACAACTTAATAATTCCCCTATCCACTTTTGTAGTCCTTTTCCTCTTACTTTCGTATATGTAGAGACAGATCCATCTGGCTCAGTAATTTCTAACTCTTCAATAAATGGAGCTCGCAAAAAAGCGGTAATTTTATCATATACAATAAGCCGCGTGAGCCGAAAAGTTGCAAATGCAAATATAACAAATAGTAACCAAGTATTTACAATCAACTTATATCACTTCCTTATAGCTGCCTATTTATAAAAATCCTTTCTATAGCAGTAACCGAATTGTCTCACACTCAATATCTTATTAATGTATCCAAAACATATTTGATAAGGAGTGAAATTCATGAGCTGTAACGACAACCAACATCATTTTCCATCTAACTGCGTCATTGACGTCGTAAGATTTATTGATGAACTACAAGATTCCATCAGCGAAAATTGTCCAACCGGTTGCGACACACCTTTCCTTGGAGCAAATTGCAACTCACCATTCGCAAATACTCGTCCGTTCGTTCTATTTGATAAATGCGGTGACCTCTTTATTCCAGCAAGCTGCTTCTCTATCCCAACAAAAGAAGTACCATTAAGCGTTCCTCTTCCATCTCCATTTCTACGAGTAGAAAGCGTTGACGAAGATGGATGTGCTGTATTACGCGTGCTAATCCCAGACGTTGAATCTTTAGGTGGAGACGATTGCGATTTATTAGCAGGTAGCTTACTTCACACAATTGATAAAAGCGACTTTACGAATTTAGCTGCACGCTTTTTAATTTGTCAATACTCAAATGGCATCACGAAACCAGATTATCAGTCCGTTCTACAATTCGGTTTAAAAGCATCTCAATTCTGTATTACTGTTGATTTAAGTTGCTTCTGCGCAATCCAATGTCTACGCGACACTCACGTTCGCGGTTGCTAATTTCGTAAAACAAACAAACTATGAAGGTGGTAGCTTCGTCTACCACCTTTTCACGTATTTAAAACGCCATCATCCGTATGGAGATAATCTCGTCAATTGGAATTCTGAGTTCCCTTGGCATTAAACGATTAAAAGTCTCTTGTGCGCGCTTTACTTCCAGCAGTACTTCACCACCTTCATATGCGCGTACATATCCCGTAAACACATCTTGTTTTGTTTTAATTTGACAACGGATAGAAGCAATATAATGAGGTCGATCAATTAAGAATAATATTTTTTCTTCATTATCCATATCCTTAAACGACTTACTACGTTCTCTTTTTTGCCCTCTATCTATTCCCTCCGATTGTTCTATTTCTATATTTTCTGCCTCTCTTTCATTTCGCACCTGCTCCTCAATTTGAGGAGGATCGCCATACATATTTACCTCTCGCTCTTTCTCCATTTGATGAAATGTATCCTCTTTCTCTGCCTCTTTTCGTTTTATATGCTTTTTAGAAGCTTCGTATTCTTTCGCTTCATTTTTTCCCTCCACTGATTGAGGCCATTCCTTTTGTTTGCTCCCTTTCTGTTCAGAAAGGCTTGAAGCTGCTTCCGCTAGTTCCTCACTTGCAACAATTAAATCTGCATTTTTATTCTCCTCGTTTCGAGCTGTACTTTTTTCATTTGATACCTGCATAGCTTTTTCTTTACTTGCTCTCTTCGCCTCAGCAATTTCCCTTCTGATCTTTTCTATTCGAAGGTTCTCGTCTTCTTTCTTTATTACAAATGTTTTTTGTAAATTCCATTTTTTCTCCGAAAAATCCGGTTGCGTTGTATATAATGTCGGATACGGTGTACGCTCCTTCTTTCTTCTGCTCACCACCAATCCCTCCTACATAAAAAAACATCTCTTGTGACATGTATATTCGCAATTAGATGGAACTTGCATAGAAATTTGATGAATTCATCTAACACCTCTAATCAATGAAACAAAAATCTGATAAAGACCTAGTACACACCTCAAATTTCTAGTAAACGAACCTATCGCTCATAGAAAAATCCCCTTTTAATAGGTAACTATCACAATTGCTCGTTTTCTCTTAAAAATACACATTCGTCCTATTTCCAATAGTATCCCAGATGCATTTACTATATTAGATACAAATTAGGGGGTGAAAGAAAATGTCATATCAAAACAATTTTGCGTGTCCATGTCCAACTTATACTCCAACATATACAAAGCCTACTCATCATGAAACTTGCTCTGGTAACTGTAAAAGCAATTGTAAACGTTGCTGTGACGACTGTTTACCAAAAGAAAAATGTTGCGATGGAGCAGCAGCTCATCTTGCAAGCTTAATCTCTGCAAGCTTAAACCTTAGCGGTGGTTCAATCGTGCCACTAGATACAGTTGCAAAATCTGGAAGTGGTGTTTCTGTTCCAAGTAGAGGTGTAATCCGTGTTGAAGAATGTGGCAAATATTTAATTGGCTCATTCGTTGGCATCGGTATCGAATTAATAAGTCCAATCGGTCTACAATTAGTAGTTGAGAGATGCGATGGTTCTTCAGTTATTCACGAAACAGGCTTAATCTTAGGTATCACTCTATTAGACAAATTCCAAGATACAATTTGCCTAGAGCCAGGCGATCGCGTATACTTCCGTACAACTGGTTTAATTTCAGTCGAAATTGCAATTTCACTATCAGTATCTAAATTATGCTGTGACTAATCATCCTTAAAAATATAGAGTATATTACAAAAATAACAACGCAATATCTAGACTTTTCTCTAGATATTGCTTTTTCTTTTTTCATAATCATAAAACAAAAAAATACCATTCTAAAATTAGAATGGTTTTTTTTATATCTGTTTTTATTTTTTCTTATTTCCCACTGAGTCTTTAGTACTTATGCAATTATTGCATTAACCAGAGCGATAACGTTTGTTAAGAAGGTTTGAATTAAAGCGACTAAGCTATCTAAAAGACCAGTCAGAACCGCTAATACCAATGTAAGCATCATGACCCCTCCCATCCTTTGTACTCTACTATATTACATGCAAAGCGAGTATAAACGGTAACGGACAAGCGTCCTATTATATGTACCTATTTTCCAAATATAGTTTCATACTCTTCTCGATTTAACTTACAAACTCCGTACGCTCACATAAACGAACTGAACTAGTAAAGAAGCCTATTTTTATATTTATATCAAAATCTAAACGAACAACTATCGCCATTTTTTCATTCTACGCATTTACTACTATAGTAACTATGTATGAAATTTCTTACCATATTAGGAGGATTAGAATATGACAAATGAAAAAGATCCAAAGGAAATTGATCAAAATGAATTACTGCTGACGCTCCTTAATTCACAAGATGGTAAAAACATTATATTAGAGGCATTAAAATTAGCTGGGGCTGATCCTCATACAGATCATTTCGATCCTGAACAATTGAAAAAACTTTCCACAACGAATATAGATGAATTAAGAACCGCCATTTTAAATAATCCTATTCTCGTCCAAAAAATGCAGGATTTCATTCAATCTACAAACTTAGGACTTCTTACTTCTATCCCAACTTCCAGCAATTCCGCCACACCCCTTACACAAGAACAAATACTTCAAACCATTCTAGAAAACCCATCCGCCCTAGAAAATATCTTTCAGCTCACACAAAAACTCGGAATCGATAAAGATGCTGTATTAGCAGAGTTAACAAAACTTCAAGCAGCAATCAATCTTCTAAAACAACTCCCTTCAGATGAATAAAATAAATAAGATTGGAGGTGTCACAATGCAAAATAAAGATCGAAATTCACATGAATTACTTTTATCAATATTAAGTAAACCAGGTGGGCTGGAATCCTTATTAAAATTAGCTAACTTAATGGGTATAGAAACTTCAAGAAAAAATATAAATATCGAACAGTTAAAAGATATCCAAAATCAAGACCCGAATGAACTCTTACTCTCAATATTAGATAAACCTGACGGATTAGATACGTTAATTCAAATTGCCGAACTAGGCGGAGTTAAGCTCCCTAAAGAAAAATTAACTGCTGAGAAAATAAAAGAATCCCTTTCTTCAAAAGAGGATTCAACTGTACCTAACTTAGCAGAACAAACTAACAAAACTGAAACTCCTACACAAACTTCAAATACATTTGCTACGAGAATACAAAATGTACTTTCTCAACATGTATCAACACTTTTAGGAAGAATTACCTCACCGGATGTTTCTTCAAATTTATTTACACTGTTTACTACCATATTGCCATTACAAAATATTACTAGAGCATTAACAGCCATGATTCGACTAGCAACTGATGATTCTTCACCTCAAGAACATCGAACGAGTCCAACTTCAATTGCCGAAAAACAAATACATGCTCTAAAAAATCTACTCACGAAAAATACTGCCAATCAAGAAAAACTTTCCGCAAATTCCCTTTTACCAAAACAAGCTCTTCACTCCTTAACAAAATTAGAGGAATTGCTAAAAAGTAAAAAATAAAAAGGCACAAAAATGTGTGCCTTTTTATCGTATTATTCGTTATCTTATTATCCTAAAATATGATACCCAGAATCCACGTGAATATTCTCACCCGTTACACCGCTTGCTAAGTCACTAAATAAGAATAGCGCTGTGTTTCCAACTTCTTCTTGTGTGACATTACGGCGAAGTGGCGCGCGCTCTTCAATTTGTTTTAAAATGCTGTTAAAGTCTCCGACACCTTTTGCAGATAGTGTACGAATTGGGCCTGCTGATACTGAGTTTACACGAATATTATGTTGACCTAAGTCATTTGCTAAGTATCTTACACTTGCATCTAATGAAGCTTTTGCAACCCCCATTACGTTATAGTTAGCAACAACGCGTTCTCCGCCAAGGTATGTTAATGTGACAATACTTCCACCTTCTGTCATAAGTGGTTTCACAGCTTTGGCAACTGCTGTTAAAGAGAATGAACTAATATTTTGTGCAAGTAAGAATCCATCGCGAGATGTGTCAACAAATTCTCCTTTTAAATCATCGCGGTTCGCAAATGCGATGCAGTGTGCTAATCCGTGCACGACACCAACTTCTTCTTTAATTGTAGCAAAGCAGCGTGCGATATCTTCATCATTTGTTATATCACATGGTAAAACAAGTGACTTTTGACCGTCTAATGATTCCGCTAAGTCACGCACGTTTTTCTCTAAACGCTCACCAGCGTATGTAAAGATTAAGTTTGCTCCAGCGTTATGCAATGAACGAGCAATGCCCCACGCAATGCTTCGTTGGTTTGCAACACCCATTACAATAATATTTTTCCCTTGTAAGTTGAGAAGATTCATTTATTTATCCCCCTAAATCTATTTAATACAATCTGTTATTAGTACCTGGTAATATAATTATATCATATCACAAAATCTCAAGAAGACAAAATAAAAATTATTCAAAAACTAATTTCTTCTTTATTGAGTGGCCTTTTCCCCATTCCCACTCATTGTGAATTCTCACTAATCGAACTGTTACAGGCGTTCCTCCTTCTACTTCTCTTGAGGTAGGAGGAGATTCTTCTTTATAGGTTTGAAAATGAAATAAATCATTTGCAAATTATGTAAAATTCGCTAATATGATTATAAAGTACAACTTGAATCAATAGTGCGCTTCTTTAATCCTTATTGATTCAGACCTTTCAAATAGCTCTAACTTCTAGTTTCTATCTTCTTTGCTGATTTTTAAGACGCTACCTTAAAATCGCAAGAATAACGTCTTTTTGTATTACATGACATGCAATAGAAAGGACTACATACGGTGAAAGATCAGAATGCTCAATATCGAATCGATTATGTATTATTACTTATTTTATTGGCAATTGGGATTGTAAGTTGTTTTGCCATCGCAAGCGCTCAACCATCTTTACCACCGCTGTTACAAAATGTGAATTTTGTACTAAAACAAATTCAGTGGTATATCATTGGGATTATAGCTATTATCGCGATTATGATTATTGATTTTGATCGTTATAAACAAATTGCTTGGTATCTATATGGCTTCGCAATGATACTCCTGATCGGACTTGAGTTCAAAATTCCTGGTGCTGTTACGATTAAGGGGGCTACTGCTTGGTACAGATTACCTGGCCTTGGAAATTTTCAGCCTTCGGAAATTATGAAGTTATTTCTTATTATTGTGGTTGGACGAATTATTTCAAACCATAATGAAAAATATCCGTTCCACTCACCGCGTGAAGACATGATTTTGCTGGGGAAAATTTTTTCCGCAAGTTTACCACCTCTACTACTTATCGCGAAAGAACCTGACTTAGGCAATACGATGGTTATTTCAGCAATGCTTGCAGCGATGATTTTAGTTTCTGGTATACGCTGGCGCTTTATTATCGGTCTAGTAGCACTCGCTACTACTGCAGCAGCTACTTTAACATATATTTATTTTGAGCATACAGCCTTTTTTAAAGCACATATTTTAAAAGAATACCAATTAGATCGCTTCTATGGTTGGTTAGCTCCTTATGAATATGAAACGCAAGGATATCAATTACGCCAGGCACTGTTAGCTACCGGATCTGGTGAACTTTACGGAAAAGGATGGGCCAATAATCAAGTATATTTTCCAGAGCCGCATACCGATTTTATTTTTACTAATATTGCAGAACAATTTGGATTTTTAGGAGCAAGTTTCGTTATTTCTCTTTTTTTCTTGCTCATCTATCGAATGATACATATCGCATTAGAAAGCAATGATCCATTCGGCAGTTATCTATGTGCGGGAACAATTGGAATGTTTACATTCCAAGTATTCCAAAACATCGGAATGACAATTGGACTACTTCCCATTACTGGGATTACCCTTCCTCTTATGAGTTATGGCGGTAGTTCTTTGCTCACCTATATGATTGCAATTGGATTTATCTTAAATGTACGATCGCGAACAAAAATATTTATGTTTGATTAAGCCATATCTATTGTGGATATGGTTTTTCTTACTTTTCTTTAGGCATACTAATAAAAAAAGAAGAATGAGAGGTTATCGAATGAAATATGATATTATGGGAGACATTCATGGCTGTTTTCAAGAATTCAAAACATTAACAACGAAACTTGGATATAATTGGGATAGCGGTCTTCCGATTCATCCTGAAAAGCGACAACTCGCCTTTGTTGGGGATATTACCGACCGCGGTCCAGCATCATTACAGATGATTGAAATTGTATGGGAGCTTGTAATTAAGCAAAAACAAGCTTATTATGCACCAGGAAATCATTGCAATAAATTGTATCGATTCTTTCTTGGGCGTAATGTAACAATTGCGCATGGCTTAGAAACAACTGTTGCTGAATATAAAGCTCTATCCTCTAATGAGCAAGCAATCATAAAACATAAATTTATCGACCTATATGAACAATCTCCACTCTATCACATACTTGATAACAATCAATTGATTGTATGTCACGCTGGTATAAGGCAAGATTACATAGGGAGGGCAGATAAAAAGGTTCAAACTTTTGTTTTGTATGGTGATATTACAGGTGAAAAACATCCTGATGGCTCTCCCGTTCGTCGTGATTGGGCCCAAAATTATACAGGAAATGCTTGGATTGTATATGGGCATACGCCTGTTAAAGAACCTCGTTTTGTCAATCATACAGTAAATATTGATACGGGTGCGGTCTTTGGTGGAAAACTCACTGGACTTCGCTATCCTGAAATGGAAACGATTTCGGTTCCATCTTCCTTACCATTTGTTCCTGAAAAATTCCGCCCCATTTCATAAAACAAAACTTTAATCTGCATCCGACTCATTATGAATCTTCTTTCATGAATCGCTCTACTCCCATCTTACTTTCTCTCTATGTTTTGAGGTGGGAGTCTTACTAGAGATCCAATCAAATACATTTCTAACGCATTTCACCTTGTAAGAAAAAATAAGAAAGAAATTGAAAAGATGCGTTTTATTTTGCTTCTTTTTTCATTTATGTGGCATATACTGTCGCAGGAGGTGCCAAAATGAAGAAAAAATCTTCCAGACAAAAACAATCTTTCTTCCCCATGTATCACCCTAACTACGGTATGAATAATTGGTGTAGCATTCGTGCTGCCGCTTTAGAAGTTCTTGAAGGTAATCAAATGGCTGAAGAAAATGATACAAAGTTAGATCCAATCATCCAATATATCGCAAATCGAAAAGCAGAAAAATTCCAAAGAAAAAAAGAGCGTCTTTCTAAAAACAATTTATCTCATAATCATATTCAATGTACAAACAGAACAGAAAAAAGACGACAGCCCCCTAAATTACCACAGCCAGAAAATCTAGAATATATTACCAATCAGGTACAGAAGATAAAAAACTTGTTAAAACCAAATCCAGCCCATCCTGTGGAGAAACAAGATTCGAAAGAAAGAACAGCAACACAAAAATATGCCCATGCAGAAGGGCGACATACGAAAGCAGATGGCATTGCCTCACATGCTGAAGGGCTTCTTACACATGCAAGCAATGTCTTTGCACATGCTGAAGGTTCCAAAACAAAAGCAACTGGACATAGTTCACATAGTGAGGGAAGTGAAACGACAGCTAGCGGAAATTACGCACACGCGGAAGGAAAATATACGATTGCTTTAGGCGATGCTGCCCATGCAGAAGGGACAGCAACTGTAGCAGCTGGATTCTCTTCACATGCCGAAGGGCTCTATACATCGACAGCTCATTTTGCAGGTGCTCATATTATGGGGAAATTCGGCTCCGCAGAACAACCATATTCATGGTTCATCGCCAACGGTACTCACCATTCTATGCCTGGTTTAGGGGCAAAATGGCTCGCTCATAACGGCGAAATGTACATTGAAGGTGCCTCTTATAACGCGAGTGGAACAGACTATGCACAAATGTTTGAAACAGCCAATCAAAAAACAATTGATGTGGGATATTTCGTGACATTCGATACAGAAGAAAAAATCCGTAAAGCAAACGCTACAGATTCATTTATATTAGGGATCTCTAGCGCCACTCCTCTTATTATTGGTAATAGTGCTCCGTTAAGCTGGCATAGCCGCTATGTAACAGATGAATGGGGACAACGAAAATATGTAGGAGAAGAGAAAGAACCTATGATTCATGCGGAGTGGAACCCAAGTATAAAATACACACCGAGAAGAGAGAGACCAGAGTGGGTACCTGTCGGATTAATTGGACAAATATTAGTACGTGATGATGGTACTTGCCAAACACACGGATATTGCCGCCCAAATGATAACGGTATCGCTACAGCATCAACGAGCGGATATTTTGTTATGAAGCGTACAGGTCCAAACCAAATTTTAATATTATTTCGCTAAAAGCTGTCCTCTTCCATGAGGACAGCTTTTATCATTCCATATTGTTTTTTTACTATTCTCTCGCTAAAACAGTATGCATGTCTGTTGGTATATCTGCCGAAAATGACATTTCCTTCTCCAAAATCGGGTGATAAAAAGTCAACGATTTACTGTGAAGCGCTTGACGCTTTATTAAATCCAATTGCCCGCCGTATAAATCATCCCCTAATAATGGATGTCCAATATGTGCCATATGTACCCGAATTTGGTGCGTTCTACCGGTATCTAATTGCAATGCAACATGTGTTTTGTTAGAATAGCGTTTTCGCACTTGAAAATGTGTGACAGCCTTTTGACCATCTTCGCGTACCATCCGTTCAATAATACTATCGCTCTTTCTTCCAATTGGCGCATCAATCGTACCTGACTCATTCAACATCCTTCCGTGGACAACTGCTTCATATGTTCGTTTTACTTGTTTTTGTTGATGCTGTTTCGATAAGAGGTGATGGACAAATCGATTCTTCGCAATTAACATCAATCCTGAAGTATCACGGTCGAGCCTTGTTACAATATGCACTGTACTTGCAAGTTTCTGCGTATCATAATGATAAAGAAGTGCATTGGCGATACTACCTGTTGGATGTTCCCTTGACGGAATGGTTGACATGTACGGTTCTTTATTGATAACAAGAACCGCATCATCTTCGTATACAATCGACAGTGGAATCTTTTCAGCTACCATCCCTTCACTTCTTTCCTCTACCGGAAAAAAGATTTGCAATATTTCTCCTGTTTTTAATATGTGACGAACCGTTGCCTCTTCACCATTTACTTCAATCGCTCCGCCATGAAACTTTATGTCAGTTAAAGCGGCTTTAGAAATCCCTTTCGTTTTAACAAATTCTCGAATGAGAACTCCTTCTTCCGCTTCCGTTATATCCCATTTTAATGTAAATCTCTTCAAATAGATAAACCCTTTCTATTCATCCGTAACAAATGAATCACGAACTCGTTTCCAGAATGGGAACGGACGGAAACGAACAAATCGTACTTTCTCGTTTGCTACGCGATATTGGATTGATTTCACATCTTGGTGAACCATTGTTAAATGATCGATTGTAATTTGTAAATTCATTCCTACAGTCGGCTTTAAGACACATGTATGATGCTTTGGTAAAACAAGTGGAGAACCCACTGTACGAAAGACGCGATTATTAATCGATGCCATTTCCGCAATTTGAATCGCTTCAATAGACGGATGAATAATTGCCCCGCCCAGCGCTTTATTGTAAGCTGTGCTTCCTGAAGGAGTAGAGATACAAAGCCCGTCTCCTCTAAATGTTTCGAAATATTCCCCGCGAATTTCTACTTCCGTAACTAATGTACCTTCTGCCCTTTTTACAGTCGCTTCATTTAGAGCTAAATACTGTGATTCTTTCCCTCCATTCACATAGCGAATAATCACTTCTAAAAGCGGATATTCCACTACTTGAAATGGTGTTTTTGCAATCGCAATTACTAATTTCTCTACCTCTGTCGGTAGCCAATCCGCATAGAATCCTAAATGTCCAGTATGTACACCGACGAACGCTGTCTCACCTAAACGATGACAATAGCGATGAAATGCATATAAAAGCGTTCCATCTCCCCCAACAGAAATTACAATATCGGGTTCCTTTTCATCCATTGTAAATCCAAAATCAAGCAAATACTCTTTCATCGTACTCGCAAGTGCATTTGATGATTGATCTCCCTTTGACATAATTGTAAATTTCATTGCCCAACACCCTTTAATTTATGATTCAGATTCTTTCGCTTCTTGTTTCCTTGAAAAAATCTTTTGCGCTTCTTGAATTTCAAAGCGAATCGAAGACATTTCCTCGTCTAACAAAAACGCAGCTTCGGCTGCACGTTGCAAACGTACCTTTATATCTTCTGGGAAACGCCCGCTATATTTGTAATTTAAAGAATGCTCAATGGTTGCCCAGAAATTCATGGCTAACGTGCGAATTTGAATTTCAACCAGCACTTTCTTCTCTCCGCAAATGGTTTGAACAGGGTAACTAATGACAACATGATAAGAGCGATAACCGCTCTCTTTCTTCTGCGTGACATAATCTCGCTCTTCCACAATTTCAAAGTCATTGCGTTTGCGGAGATATTCCACAACTGGTTTGATTTCATCAACAAATTGACACATCATGCGCAGTCCCGCAATATCCTGCATCTCTTCTCTCAGTCGATTTAACGGAATTCCTCGTTTTTCTGCTTTATCAATAATACTTGCTACCGATTTTACCCTTCCTGTTACAAATTCAATTGGGGAATGCTCCGTTAGCATAGTAAACTGGGTTCGCATTCCTTTTAACTTTACTTTTAGCTCCGCCACCGCTTGATGGTAAGGAGCCAAAAATTCTTCCCAATTACGATTCATTTCAACCACCACCAAAGTCAATCCATTTCCTTATAGAAATACTTTCTCTACCGCTGACACAAGTTCTTCACCATAATTTGCATTACCTTCAATATTACGAATTAAATACTCCAACTCTTCTTTTAATTGTTCTAATTCAATCTCCATATCATTTACATGAACGAACATTTTCTTATCTTGTTGCATTGCTTCACGCATCGCTTCCCAGCATGTATGCGGAATGCTTACATATACGAAAGATGATTCATTTTCTAAAATATATAAAAATGATAAGTGATCTGAGTCTACAAGTACATGGTTACGTGCTGTTAATTCCTTTACTTCTATTTCAGTATTTTCTGCACAAAAAATAAGAGCATTCTCTCTTTCTTTTACGCTCTTAACTTGAATTTTATTTTGCATGCTTTAACTCCTCCATATCAACATCCTGTCTTACTCAACACTATTATTGTATCATAACATGGACGCAAACAAATAAAACATTGAACCAATTTTATGAAAAAGAGATAATGTCTAAAGGATGACTTTTATAAAGGAGCTTATCAAATGACACAAGAAATTGAAATTGAATTTAAAAATATGGTAACAAAAGAAGAATTTTCGGTATTATGTGATGCCTTTTCTATTCAAACATTTACAAAACAAGTCAATCATTATTTTGAAACACCTAACTTTGCTTTAAAGCAAGCGGGCTCCGCTCTTCGTATTC
The DNA here is from genome assembly GCF_000017425.1 of Bacillus cytotoxicus NVH 391-98. Classification (GTDB taxonomy): domain Bacteria; phylum Bacillota; class Bacilli; order Bacillales; family Bacillaceae_G; genus Bacillus_A; species Bacillus_A cytotoxicus. Next base: position 1,032,306 of record NC_009674.1, on the reverse strand, counting down.
GTTATAAAAATGGCACTTATACACTTACTTTAAAACAACCAGCTCAAACAGGATTGCTTGAAACTCATCAATCTTTAACACAAGAAGAAGCAAAAACAATGCTCGAAACAAATCACCTCATTCCAGGGGCTGTATTAAAACAACTGCAAGCCTTACAAATCCCTGTTTCTTCTTTAACGTATATGGGAAGTTTAACAACAGAAAGAGCAGAAACCACTTTTAAAGGGGGGATACTTGTATTTGATCATAGTTTCTATTACAATCACGATGATTATGAACTTGAATACGAAGTACAAGACGAGCTAACTGGAAAGGTTGATTTTCTTCACTTGTTAAATCAATACAATATCCCTGTTCGGCATACAAAAAATAAAGTACAACGCTTTTTTCTTGCAAAACAAAGCGATGCACGCTAAATTGAAATTTCCAGCAGCGAATATGCTATGCTGCTGGAAATCCTATTAACTAGATTCCAAAGGACTCCCTGTCGTTTGGAAAAAAGAGTGATGCGTAATCACTTGCGTTTAAATTTATACACCTATTCAAGAAACATACAATAAGCAAGGGATTGGAGGAAAACTGTTTAGTTGCTCTTCGTAACAATCCATTGCTACAATAAATATACACTTGATGGAAAAAGGAGCTTATAAAGGATGAGCAAGCAACCGATGACACCATTTGAAGCGATTGGTAGTGAACAAGGCATTGCAACATTAGTCGATACATTTTATTCCTATGTTAGCAAACACCCTGACTTGTCTCCCATCTTCCCAGACGATTTAACAGAAACGGCGAGAAAACAGAAACAATTTTTAACACAATATTTAGGCGGTCCAAACTTATATACAGAAGAACACGGGCATCCGATGTTACGAGCGCGTCATCTCCCTTTTGAGATTACACCAAAGCGAGCGAAGGCCTGGTTATCATGTATGAAGCAAGCAATGGACGATACAGGCATACAAGGACCGATTCGAGAGTTTGTTTTTGAACGTTTAGCATTAACTGCACAACATATGGTCAACACTCCAGATGAAATAGGTGAAGCGTGATGGATAAACAAGAAGCAAAGCATATGCGTATGCCTTCTTCTTCCACTTGTGAACATAAATCTGTAGAAGCCTATTTGTTTGTTGATCCACTTTGCAAAGACTGCTGGGAAATCGAGTCAATTGTCATGAAACTATGTCTTGAATATGGAGGGTACTTTTCGATACGACATATATTAACTGGAAAAGTAGACGGAGCAACTCCCTCCTCACACAAATGGAATAAACCTGCTAATATTCGATTTGTGTGGGAAAAAACAACGAGCTTGCATGGATTTTCATGTGATGGAAAAGTTCATATGCAAGAGGCCGCATCTACACCATATTTAGCCTCGCTTGCCATTAAGGCAGCGGAGTTGCAAGGTCGAAAAGCAGGTTCGAGGTTTTTGCGAAAACTCCAGGAGTACATTTTTCTTGAAAATGTATTAAAGCCTGATGCAAACGTATTGCTAACATGCGCGAAACAAAGCGGGATTGATGCAGAAGAATTTCAAAAAGACTTACATTCTATTAGTGCAAAAAAAGCATTTCAATGCGATTTAAAATTTACAAATGAAATGCATATTACCGAGATTCCTTCTCTCGTATTTTTTCATGCAAATTCAGATGAAGAAGGCATCAAAATTGCCGGCATTTATTCTTATGATGTATATGTTCAGCTCTTAAAAGAACTTGTAAAATGTGAAATGGAACCAGTGCCATTACCACCACTAGAACGATTACTAGAAATGGTTCAGTTCATATCTTCTAAAGAACTTTCCTTTATTTATGAATGCTCGCAGCAAGAAATAGAACGGGAGCTAAAGAAATTATCTCTCAAAAGAAAAGTGCAAATGATTGAAATGAGATGTGTACGTTATTGGAAATGGATTAAAAAAGAAAAAGACCTGGTGTAAACACCAGGTCTTTTTCTTTACGGCTTATAAAAATATTAAAGGGGATGGGAGAAATTTTCACGTTCAAACAAAGGGGTATATGTTTGTATGTGAATTCGTTCACGTCTATTATATTACAAGATTCGACGTCAGATGACAAGCACTTTTGTCGAAATTCACACTTTTGTCACATTCTAAACGTTTTCATTACTGAATAAGCTATAGAAAAAGTAATTTAGGAGGTGTTTTTATGAAAAAAATCCATATTTTCCTACTTTTTTTCGGGATCATCATTTCTTTTTTCTTATACATTCTTTCTTTATTAGAAGCTTTTCCTAAAATGATTGCTCTCCCCCTTTTATTCGGGGTCATTCTCACAAATCTTTCTTATTTCAATTATAGGAAGCGATTTAAAGGTCTCTAATGCAAAAAGGCGAGAGTCCTCACTCTCGCCTTTTTGCATTCACTATTATTTCTTTTCAAATAATAAAGCTTCTAACTCATTTAACTTCTCTTCAAATACTTGTAATGCTTCTTTAACAGGCTCTGGTGATGTCATATCTACCCCTGCTTTTTTCAATACCTCGATTGGATAATCGGAGCTTCCAGCTTTTAAGAATTCATTAATATAGCGCTCTACTGCTGGCTTTCCTTCTTCTAAAATCTGTTTCGATAAAGCAGTCGCTGCACTAAATCCTGTTGCATATTGGTATACGTAGTAATTGTAATAGAAATGCGGGATACGGGACCATTCTAATCCAATTTCTTTATCAATTACTACGGCATCTCCAAAGTATGTTTTATTTAAGTCATAGTAAATTTCAGTTAACATATCTGGTGTTACTGCATGACCTTCTTGTACCTTTTGATGGATGATATGTTCAAATTCCGCAAACATCGTTTGACGGAATACTGTTCCGCGGAATCCTTCTAAATAATGATTTAATAAATATAAACGCTCTTTTTTATCTTCTGTTGTTTTTAACAGATAGTCATTAAGAAGCGCTTCATTACATGTAGAAGCAACTTCAGCCACAAAGATGGAATAATCTCCATACACGTGCGGTTGTGTTTTTCTTGTATAGTAACTATGCACAGAATGACCAAATTCATGCGCTAATGTAAATAAGTTATTTACATTATCATGCCAGTTCATTAAGATATATGGGTTTGTTCCATATGCTCCAGATGAATAAGCTCCGCTACGCTTCCCTTTATTTTCGTATACATCTACCCAGCGATTTTCATATGCTTCTTTTAAAATGTCAACATATTCGTCACCAAGAACATGTAACGATTTTAATAAAATCTCTTGTGCTTCTTCATATTTCACATTCATTTTCACTTCTGGTACAAGAGGAGTGTATAAGTCGTACATATGTAATTCATCGAGTTTTAATGCACGTTTACGAATATCAATGTAACGGTGTAATAAATGTAAATGATTGTGTACGGTTTCGATAAGTTGATCATATACCGTTTCCGGAATATGATTGTTACTTAATGCTGCTTGACGTGCAGAATCATATTTGCGTACGCGAGCATTGAAGTTATTGCGTTTTACCGCACCACTTAAAGTACTCGCAAATGTATTTTTAAATTTCCCGTACGTTTCATACACAGCATGAAAAGCATCATGGCGCACGCGACGATCATCACTCTCTAAAAATTGAATATAGCGACCATGCGTAACTTCTACTTCCTCTCCATTCTCATCTTTAATCGATGGAAATTTTAAATCCGCATTATTCAACATCCCAAATGTATTACTTGAAGAACTCATGACTTCAGCCGCTTCTGCCAGCAATGATTCTTCAGCCTCAGATAATACGTGAGGACGCTGACGTGTAATCTCTTCTAATGCATGTTCATACACGCGTAATTCTTTATTTTCCTGTAAGAACGACTGTAACAGTTCTTGTGAAATCTTTAAAATTTCAGGCACGATGTATGCTGTGCTACTGGAAACTTGTGAGTATAAGTTCATCGCACGATCGTTGAGTGCTTGATAAGTAGAATTGGTTGTATCTTGATCGTAACGCATATGTGCATATGTATATAATTTTCCTAACCGCATAGAAATTTCATCTTCATATTGTAATGCTGCTAATAAGGACTCGGCAGAATCACCAAGCTTACCCTTAAACTCATTTAACTTCGGTAATAGCTCTTTTATGGCTTGAAATTCTTTTTCCCACGCTTCATCCGTTTGAAAGATATCTTCTAAACGCCACGTATTTTTTTCTTCAATTTCACTGCGATCTGGTAATACTTTTCCTGCATTTTGTTCCGACATGAATAGACCCTCCTTCTAAACTCTTTACTTAATTTCGATGATTCTTATGTAATTCCTTCTGGGTACCCTTTTATTATATCCTTTTTTCTATTTCACATGTTATACTTTGCTTCAAATAGCGATATGGCATGTGCTAGACAAATCGTATCATATTCTTTTATTTCCTTCTCTGTTTTTAATATCGTAATTCCTTTTACTTTTCGATACTTATACTTATCTACTTTTTCAATTATTCCAGCGCTACATAAAAAATCCATATACTCTATAATAGCTAATTTCCATACATGTTGCGGAAAATACGGTAAGATTCGTCTTTTCAAGTTACGCTTGTTACTTACATAAGAAAATACAGCATGTAAGGAAAAATAGTCTCCACGCTTAAAATTCTCCATAAAGTCTAGACAAAGAAACGCTTGCCATATAAAGGGCGATGTTTGAAATGAAAAAGCAGATGGGAGCGGAACTCCAATTTCAGAGGGAAAAATAGATGGAGAAATTTTCAGTTGATAGAACATACGAAGCAATGCTTTCTGATGACCATTCCAAATGGGTAGAGCGTGCATGCGAAAGTAGTTCTTTTTATTTTGCCATACTCTTTCTAACACGCCTTTTGGAAAAGGAATTTGCTGAAAAATATTTTCAAATGTACTTGTTCGTATAGAAAAAGGAATGATATGTGCAAAATGAATATTCGTAGAGAATGGGATCAAAAATATACACTTTTGGAATATTTTTTTATCGGGGCAAAAAAATAAGAGATATGGTTGAGGATAAGATTGAATACAAAAAGCATGAAAAGAAGATATAGAAGTCCAATACGTAGCATTTCTGTTCAATTGGTTACCGCCTAATATCCAAATGATTTGTATGCCTGCTTTCTGATACGCATATGTTCGCTTTTGTAATTGATTTGCCGAAATGGACGTGCACTGATATTCAATCGCCAGTCTTCTCCCATTCCTCTCTATTAAAATATCTGGTCTCTGACGAATTTCCGGGAGATACTTCTCAATTTCGGCGCAGAACTTTTGCGATATGATCCATCTATATAACTGTTCTTTCCCCCTCATATGATAATTTGATTCAGGTTCTGCTGAGCCTATGCACTGCTCGATATTTTTATGAGCGAAATGCCAAACTTTTTGATTCCCTAATTTTAATTGTACTTCTTTTCCGCAAGCTGGACAAAAAAAACGTTCCTTTTCTCGTAATATAAGCAATTTTTTCTTATCTTGATGATAGAGAAGGTGGATTGTTTCACCGTTTTCTCGCTTCGCCACAAACAATAGCGCCACATCCTTTCTACATTTCGTTACATTCTGCAACATACGTCCTCATTCCTGTCTACCTTAAAGAAAAAAAAGATGTTCTCTTCAGAACACCTTTTTATAATAATGGCGATAGTAAGCGATATGTTGATTCAACAATCCGTTTATGCAGGCGTCGTTTATGAAAATGATCACCATGAATTTCGCTTGACACTTGTAAGTCCTCTTCAAAATCTTGTACAAGTTTTCGAATACTCCCTGTATCATATAAAAAGGCATTTACTTCAAAATTCAAATGAAAACTTCTCATGTCCATATTTGCTGTCCCAATGGAAGCCAAGTCAGAATCAACAATTACAACTTTACTATGCAGAAATCCTTTTTCATATTCATATATTTTCACACCTGCATCTAATAACTCCGGGAAATACGATCTCGATGCATAAAAGACTGTGCGCTTATCCGGTTTGCTCGGCATTAATAAACGCACATCAATGCCTGCAAGCGCGGCAACTTTCAGCGCCGACAAAATATCATCATCGGGAATAAAGTACGGTGTAGCAATCCAAATCGATTTTCTCGCAGAGGCAATCATCGCAAAATATAGATGTTTAATCGTTTCCCATTTGTTATCTGGCCCTCCTGCTACAAGCTGTACGCCCCCCCAATGATCTCCTTCTACAGATTGTGCTTGTAAATATTCAGGAGCTAGTACAGCTTCGCCTGTCATATAAAACCAATCTTGTAAAAAAATCAATTGTAAACTTTGAACAGCTTCGCCTCGTAAATATAAATGCGTATCTCGCCAAAATCCAAAATATTTATTTTCTCCTAAATATTCATCGCCAATATTAAGTCCCCCTACAAACCCTTCATTCCCATCAATCACCACGATTTTTCGATGATTTCGATAATTAATTTTATCATTTAAAATGGGAAAACGGACTGGGAAGAACGGGATCATCTCCACTCCCGCCTTATTCAATTCTTCAATATAGGCATTTGAAAGTTTAAAACTACCTACCGCATCATATAAAAAGCGAACAACAACTCCTTCTTTCACCTTTTGGATTAAAATATCTTTAATCTTTGTCCCAAGTTTGTCATCGCGCACAATATAGTATTCCATATGAATATGATGCTTCGCCTTTTGTAAGCCTTGCAAAATGGCTTGAAACGTTTCTTCACCATTCGTTAACACCTTTGTTTCCGTCTGAAAAGAAATATTCAGTGCCCCAAGGCGATCAGCTAAACGAAATAATAGCTCCTGATGTTTATGTTTTTGTAAAATACGCTCTCTATAATCTTCATGTCCCTTGTACTGTAAGAAAGCCTGTTCATCCAAAAGTGCCTTCTTTTGGAACATGCGCTTTCTTCGAAAATTTTGTCCAAATAATAAATAAGCAAAAAAGCCAATGACAGGGAAAATGCCTAGTACAATGAGCCATGTTAATGTTTTAGAAGGGTGTCTATTTTCTAAGAAAATTACACAACCAATTAAAAATGCTGAAATGGTAAATAAAATACTTGTAATACCTAAAAACGAAATATTTCGTATGCCTATTACATCTGAATAAAAAGCTACATCAATAACCATACGTAACGAAACAAACGCTATAAATAATCCTACAAAAAAGAAAAGTAGTTTTAATGTATTTTTCATTTCTACCCCCCTTACTAAAAAAGCTTTCTACTAGCGAAAGTATACTTTCCCTATTATACCCATCATATAAAAAGCCGATTTCATATAATTGAAATCGGCCTACGTTTTAGAAGGAAAATGCTTACGAATTGTCTCAAGTGCATGTTCGCTCATAATCTCTTTCCCATACTCACTCACACGGTGAATCGTTAAAGTAGATTCCTCTCCATATTCTAAAATAATACTTAAAATACGGTCAATTTCTTCCTCATCGTGTAGCACTTCATCGAATTCAACATATACATAATAACGATTTTCAAATGAATATAGTTGGTCTTTTATATCTTCAAAAATTAGGCGATGACTTAATGAAATAACATCTTCAAAATCTTCAAACTTAATTAAAAATCCAAGTGTTCCATCTTCATTAAAATTCGTAACCGTTCCTTCTTCCTCTAATTCTTGTTGAAATAACGATTCAATGCTTTCATCTAGAGGAATATCAATAATTTTATCGAGACCTATCGGTAATTCTAATTTTTGTCCATCTTTTGAAAGCTGTGCTTTCGTTACAAGCACTTCAATCCCTTTGTCTAACGCTTGTACTTGAATCCACAATGGTCCATCAATAAAGAAGTCATCGTAATCACGTGCTTCATCCATCATTTCCCAAAATAATTGTTCACTTCGCTCGCGATTATACCAAATTTCTTCGCGATTAAATCCTCTATCCTCTATATCAACGTACGTAATGAAAAATTTCATCGTATGATCATTAATTCTTTCAATATCCAAAATCCAACTCTCCCTTCCTATTTGGAATTGTTATGAAGGGATTCCCCACTCATATGACAAATCAATAGATTCTTGTACTTTCATTTTATGATAAGATTCTCCAGAATGGAAATAAAATTATTTTATTTTGCAAAAACAGTTATCCGCCTAGCTCTTTGAACTCCCCTCACTTCACACTCTTACGAGCTGTTTGAAGCGGGAGATTCCTAAGAACAGCACCTTAACGATTAGTTAATAAAAACCTTCGCGACCTTTATGAAAAAATTGGACATACATTTACGAATTACACCGTACAATATACTACAGTTCATTTCTTAGTGAGATTTCGAAACATGGAAATCAAACTTATGAAACTTTTGTATTCCATACATAACCACTCATTAAAACAGAATAATGGAGGCAAAACAATGGGGGTAGATTTTTTAACATCTATACTTATGATTGTCGGTATTGATGTTGTATTAGGTGGCGATAACGCGATTGTCATCGCACTAGCTAGCCGGAACTTACCTGAATCTAAACGGAACAAAGCCATCTTTATAGGTACTAGCTTAGCCATTGTACTACGAATTTTTCTCACAATACTCGCTGTCTATTTACTTGATATTCCCTTCTTGCAACTGATTGGCGGCATTTTACTGACACTGATTGCCGTCAATTTACTTACTGATAATAGCAATGATCTTTCTTCTATTCAAGCAAAAACAACTCTCTTTCAAGCTGTTCGAACAATTGTATTTGCTGATCTTGTCATGGGATTTGATAATGTTCTTGCCATCGCTGGAGCGGCCCACGGAAATATTCTTCTCGTCATAGTCGGTCTATTCATTTCTATTCCGATTATTATTTGGGGCAGCAAACTTATTTTATTATTGATGGAACGCTTTCCTCTTCTTATTTATTGCGGCGGAGCGATTCTTGCTTACACAGCCGGAAAAATGATTACACATGAGGCACGACTCGCAACATTCTTTCATCAAAATCCTACTTTTACAGCTGGCATTCCGTTCCTTTTCGTTTTGACAGTTCTCGCTATCGGAATCATTGTTCAGCACGTAAAACCGCGTAACACGAATGAATAACACATAATTGGTATATTTTCTTATACAAAAACCTTCTACTCATTATAATAAGTAGAAGGTTTTCATATACATAACTTTATTATTAATTTACAAGACGTTGTGCTTCGCGTAATTGAAATGTTCTTACTGTACGTGGTAAGAAACGACGAATTTCGTCTTCATTATACCCTACTTGCAGGCGTTTTTCATCAATCATAATTGGACGACGTAAAATACCTGGATAATCACGAATCATCTTATATAAATCTTGAAGTGGTAAAGATTCTAAGTTAACATTTAATTCTTGGAAAACTTTCGAGCGAGTTGAAATAATCTCATCCGTCCCGCTTTCTGTCATACGTAAAATTTCTTTAATTTCCTCAATCGTTAATGGATCTGAGAAAATATTACGTTCTGTATAGGGAATATGATTTTCCTCTAGCCATAATTTTGCCTTTCTACAAGACGTACAGCTTGGAGAACTATATAATGTTACCATACAAGACTCACTCTCCTTAAAGAGTACAATTTCTGTACTAATTACAGTTTAAATTTCTACTTTCAGCAATTCCTTACTATAACTTGTCTTACAAGAAAATAAAAAATGGCTTTCCGTGTAAGCAACAGCTCAAGAAGTATTTTTCAAACACATAATAATTACTTTTAATAAGTAACTTCTATAATCATTATACAATAGAATCAGTAAGAAATATACAGTAAATTTCCTTTCTAACAAGAAAATCCAAATGCTCCTTTACTCCAATACGAAACATGGTAACACTGTATTTTTCTATCGAATTCACCCCTCTGTTACATATCGGAATCACGCATTGTTAAAGCTTTTTTCACATATATTTTCCCGTTCCAGCATAAATAAATCTGAATAAAAAACAGGATTTCTTACATTTTCTTAGTAAAACAACTTACAAATGTAATACTTACAAAAAGGAACATCTGTTCTCTTTTATTTTATCAAATCTATCATGAACTGTCTAGCTCATTTATGTTTTTTTCTGATATTTCTTTCTTTTATATCTTTTTTTTCATACAATAAATGATAAAGAGAGAAAGGGGGAATTTTTACATGATTGCTTTTTTTATGGATTTTGCAATTGTTGCGGCCCTCGTCATCGGAATTACAGCATTCATTGGTGTTATTACAAATGGAATAGGGGAAAAATTTTTCGGTAGGAAAGAAAAATTGAAATTTGTGAAGCGAAGCTCTGACATACAATCTGGTTGGAAACAAGTAGGCGGAAACGATATTTATAAAAAACGTGTGTATTAAGAAACAGGAGCCGTTTGACTCCTGTTTCTTCCTTTTTAACGAAATGATTTAATTATTCAACAGATGTCCATTTAAAGCTTAAATCTCCTCCATATTTATGAAAGTATAGATCCTTAACTGTTTCTCTTTGTAAATACGCTCTTCCGCGCTGGTATACTGGTACAATCGCTGCATCTTCTAGCAGCATCTTTTCTGCTGTAAGTAAGCTTTTCCAGCGAGCATTTGCATCGTTCCCATTTTTCTTTGCCTTCATAATTATTTCATCATATTTTGGATTCGAGTATCCCATTTTATTTTGTGTGCCACCTGTTACAAACATATCAAGGTATGAAATTGGATCTGGAAAATCAGCACTCCAACCAGTGAATGACATGACATAGTCGCCAGCACCTTCTAGTTTTAATTTTTGCGCAAATGGTTGTTGCTTTATTTTCAGCGTTAAACCTGGTAAGTTCTTTTCTAATTCCCCTTTTAAATACTCACCTGTTTTTTTCGACAATTCCACATCTTCATTTAATAATTCTAATTCAATTTCATTTTTACCAAGCTCTTTTTTACCCGCTTCCCAATATTTTTGAGCTTCTTTTATATTTGGTTTCACAATGTCACCATTTTCCACCCGGAAATCTTTTTTATTCGGCCCAAACATGAAATTTCCCGGGATTAACCCTGTTGCTGCTGTAGATCCATTGTTTAAGATTGTCTCCACAAATGGTTTTCTATCAAAAGCAAGCGAAATGGCCTTACGAATATTTTTATTCGCTAATGCTGGATCTTTTTGATTTAAACGAAGGAAGAATACTGTTGTTTCTTCAAATGTTTTAAAGTCTGGTTTTCCTTTATATTTATCGATAAATTCTGCCAATAATATAGCACGATCTACCGCTTTTGTTTCATATAAATTAATCGGTGTAGCTGTGTCTTTTACAATATTAAAATTCACTTCTTCTAATTTTACTTCTTTATGCTCCCAATAAGATGGATTCTTTTTCATCTGGAAGCTTCTCTCATGTTTCCACTCACTCAATACAAATGGACCGTTGTAAAGTGTTGTGTTCGCTTCTAGTCCAAATTTATCCCCTTGCTCTGTTACATACTTTTCATTTACAGGATAAAATAAAGGATATATTAATAAGTCTACAAAATATGGTACAGCATGCTCTAATTCTACTTCCAATGTATAATCATTAATGGCTTTTACCCCTAATTGATCCGGTGCCATTTCTTTTTTATTAATCTTTTCAGCATTTTTTATATCGTACATCATATATGCAGATTTTGCAGCCGTATCAGGATTAATTGCTCGCTTCCATGCATATTCAAAATCTTTCGCTGTTACAAGATCTCCGTTAGACCATTTCGCATCTTTCCGTAATGTAAATGTATATTTCTTACCGTCATCTGATTTTTTAAATTCTGTCGCGATTCCTGGAACTAATTTATCTCCTTTTCCAAGGCGATACAATCCTTCCATTGTATTATTCATTACTTCGGCAGAAAGCGAATCGGCTGATAAAGCTGGATCCATCGTTGGAATTTCTTGTGTTTCAATTAAATTTAAGACTTGCTTTGCACCGCTTTTACCGCTAGTCCCTTTTGCCTTCGGTTCATCTTTTTGATAACTACATGCCCCTAACACCATACTTACTGCCATCGTAGATGCTACGAAAATCGGTAGTTTTTTCCTCATAATTCCATCCCCCTACAAATGTTAACCTTTTCATTTTCGAACAAAAAGAAATATATGTATATTCCAACAATTTATATTATACACATAAATATAATTTTTTGGTATCTTTTTTCTATTTCATTAAAATTTTCTGTTATTATAAACTTCTTTGTAAACGTTTTATATTACTGTTTTTTCTATTTATAATACAAAAAAACTTCTTTCGCTTTCGTAACTTAAAATTATCAAAATATAACCACTTCTTATAAACATAGATATACTTGTATAATCATTCTAACTAGAAAAATCGCGTTTAAAAACTTTATAAATTACGCAACAAAATGCATGCAAGTGTTAATAAAGTATGATAAGATACACTTTGCTAAAAAACAATGTTTGTAAAGAGGGGGACGTAATGACAGCTCTTCATGCAAAAGATATAAAAGAGGAGAAGTTAAATTTATTTTTCTTAACTTGGCCTATTTTTTTAGAAGTTTTTCTGTTTATGTTAATGGGGATTGCCGATACGTTTATGTTAAGTGCATTATCTGATGATGCTGTATCAGGCGTTGGTGCAGCCAATCAATATCTCCACATTGCAATATTAGTACTGGAAGTAATCGGAAACGGCGCTGCGATTGTTGTATCTCAATACCTCGGATCGAAACGATATATGGAAGCCTCTAAAATATCAGCACTAGCAGTTACATTAAACTTGGTAGTCGGGCTTGTAATAAGCGCCGGTTTTCTTTTGTTTGCAAAACATATGATGGCGGCAATGAATTTACAAGGTGATGTATTAATTTACGCTCAAAATTATTTATCCATTGTTGGCGGAGCAATTTTTCTTCAAGCAATTATTAATTCACTTGCTGCTATTATTCGTGTACATGGATTTACAAAACAAGCCATGTTTATTTCATTCGGAATGAATATTCTTCATATTGCTGGAAACTATATGCTGATTTTCGGAAAGTTCGGTATGCCTGAACTTGGAGTACAAGGAGCGGCGATATCTTCTGCATTCAGCCGACTGATCGCATTGATTGTCTTCTTCTGGTTGCTTTATCGTGTGATGGAATACCGCGTCAAATTGACCTATTACTTTACTCTATCGAAAGAATATGTAGGAAAAATCTTAAAAATCGGAATTCCTTCTGCCTTTGAGCAAGTCATGTACCAAGCTTGTCAAATTGTCTTTCTATACTACGCAACGTATTTAGGGGCTGATTCATTAGCCGCTAGACAATACGCAACCAATATTTCCATGTTCACATATTTATTTGCTATCGCGATTGGAATGGGAACAGCGATTATCGTTGGGCGTTTAGTTGGTGGAAGTAAGCAAGATGAAGCTTATGTACGCGTATGGAAAAGTGTGAAATGGGCTCTATTTGTCACTTTATGTATGGTCATTCTCGTAATTACATTCCGCATACAATTAATGCAATTATTTACACATAATCCAGATGTAATCGCGTTAGGGGCGACCGTTCTTTTACTCAGCATTCTATTAGAAACAGGACGCACGATGAATATCGTTATTATCAATTCACTGCGTGCAGCAGGTGACGCCAAATATCCTGTTCTCATCGGAGCTTTTTCTATGGTGTTAATGAGCTTACCACTCGGATACTTTTTTGTATTTTATTTACACATGGGACTTCCTGGAATCTGGCTAGCAATCGCAATTGATGAATGGACACGTGCGATTATTATGTTCTTCCGCTGGAGAAGTCGATTGTGGGAAAATTATGCGCTTGTTAAACCAGAAGTACAAGAAGAAACAGTGCCTATGCAAGCATAAAAAAAGCGGCAATGAAAGCCGCTTTTTTTATTGATAAATTCCTTTATATTTCTTATACTCAGCTTCCGAACATAAAACAAAATGTCCCGGGCGAATTTCTCGCATTGTTGGTACTTCACTTCCATATTGGTGCTGAGATGGATCGTATACAATACGTTTACGATTTCGCTCATAATCTGGATCTGGAAGTGGGATCGCTGAAAGTAAAGATTTTGTATACGGATGAATTGGATTTTCATATAATTCATCGCTGCTCGCCAATTCTACAATTTGACCACGATACATAACACCAATGCGATCACTAATATATTTTACCATCGATAGATCATGGGCAATAAATAAGTATGTTAACCCTTTTTCTCTTTGTAGTTTTTTCATTAAGTTGACAACTTGTGCTTGAATGGATACGTCAAGCGCTGAAATTGGCTCATCGGCAATAATAAATTCAGGCTTTACCGCTAAGGCACGAGCGATCCCGATGCGCTGACGTTGTCCACCTGAGAATTCATGCGGAAAACGGTTTGCATGTTCTTTATTTAAACCAACTGTTTTTAATAGCTCATGCACACGATCCATACGTTCTTTTTTATTTTTTGCTAATCCGTGAATATCAATGCCTTCTGCAATAATATCTCCTACTGTCATACGAGGGTTCAACGATGCATATGGATCTTGGAAAATCATTTGCATTTTTCGGTTGAATTTTTTTAGTTCTGCTCGAGATTTTTTACCATGTACATTTTCACCATCAAATAATACTTCTCCAGCTGTTGCATCATATAAACGAATGATCGTTCTTCCAGTTGTCGATTTTCCACAACCAGATTCTCCTACAAGACCAAATGTCTCTCCGCGGTAAATATCAAATGAAATATTATTAACCGCTTTAACAACACCACCACTTACGTTGAAGTGTTGACTTACATTTTTTACTTCAATTAATTTTTCACGTTGTTTAGTCATGTTGTTCACCTGCTTTCATTTGAAGAATACGTTTTTCAACAGCTGCTGGTGGTTTTACTTCCGGCGCTTGCTCATGAAGTAACCAAGTTGCCGCATAATGTGTATCACTCACTTTAAATAAAGGTGGCTCCATTTCAAAATCAATTTTTAAAGCCTGTGGATTTCGTGGTGCGAACGCATCACCTTTTGGCGGCTTTAATAAATCTGGTGGCGTTCCCGGAATTGCATATAGTTCTTCTTCAGAACCATCTAAACTTGGCATAGAAGCAATAAGGCCCCACGTATATGGATGTTTCGGGTTATAGAAAATTTCATCAACTGTTCCGATTTCAACAACTTTCCCCGCATACATAACAGCGACACGATCAGCAACATTTGCCACTACACCTAAATCATGCGTAATAAAAATAATAGCTGCTTCTGTTTTTTGCTGAATATCTTTCATTAATTCCAAAATTTGTGCTTGGATCGTAACGTCAAGTGCAGTTGTCGGCTCATCGGCAATTAATAATTTCGGATTACAAGCTAGTGCCATTGCAATTACAACACGCTGTCTCATACCACCGGAAAACTGGTGCGGATATTGTTTTAAACGAGCATCTGGATTTGGAATCCCAACAAGGTCAAGAAGCTCTAATGCAACTTTGCGAGCATCCGCTTTGCTCATTCCTTGATGCTTAATAAGGCCTTCCATAATTTGATTGCCAATTGTCATCGTTGGATTGAGGGACGTCATTGGATCTTGGAAAATCATCGCAATCTCTTTTCCACGCACAGCCTGCATTTCTTTTTCTGTTAGTTTTGTTAAGTCACGACCTTCAAATAAAATTTCTCCTTTTTTAATACGTCCTGGCGGATTTGGGATTAATCCCATTAACGCCTTGGAAGTCACTGATTTTCCGGAACCAGACTCCCCTACAATCGCTAATGTTTCTCCTTTTTTCAAATCAAAAGTAACACCGCGTACAGCTTGTACTTCACCTGCATGCGTATCAAAGGAGACTTGTAAATCTTTTACCTCTAGCAATTTTTTCATTCTTTACCTCTCCCCTCTTTTACTTACGCATTTTTGGATCTAACGCGTCGCGTAATCCATCCGCCATTAAGTTAAATGCTAAAATTAACATACTGATGACAATCGCAGGGATGAACATCATATGTGGATACGTTTGAATGGATTTGTAACCATCATTTACAAGTGAGCCAAGTGATGCAAATGGTGGCTGAATACCAAGACCAATGAAACTTAAGAACGCTTCACCAAACACCGCAGTTGGAATTGTGAACATTGTCATAACGATAATCGGCCCCATTACGTTTGGAATTAAATGTTTGATAATTAATTGTGTGTTTGTGGCACCTAGTGTACGTGATGCTAATACATATTCTTGATTTTTTAATTTTAATACTTGTCCACGAACGATACGTGACATCCCAATCCAACCTGTAATCGCCATCGCAAGTGTAATTGACCATATACCAGATCCCATAATGATTACCATTAAAATAACGATAATTAAATACGGAATACCGTTAATAATTTCCATAACACGCTGCATAATATTATCTACTCGTCCACCATAGAACGCTGAAATCCCTCCGTATGCAACCCCGATAATTAAATCAATCGCAGCTGCTAAAAGCGCGATATATAATGATACACGTGTCCCATCCCATGTTCTTGTCCATAAATCGCGACCTAGGTCGTCTGTACCGAACCAGAAAGACTCTTTAATATCACGTTTTTTATATTGATCCACACCATATTGGTCTGTTCCATCAAATGGTAACCAATGAATATTTTCGAGCACTGGAATTTTTGGTGGCAATTTCGCACGACTTAAGTCTTGATCTTTATAAGAATACTTACTTACCATCGGTCCAAAAATCGCTAGTAATGTAATAATAACTAATAATACAAGACCGAACATTGCACCTTTATGCTGAAATAAGCGTTTTCTTACATCTTGCCAAAACGTTAAGCTCGGACGGGCAATGACTTCATTATCAACATTACTTTGATTTGCTGGTTGAAATAAATCTGGAGATAATTTTTGTACATCTTTCATCATTTTTTCCCTCCCGCTAAACGAATACGAGGATCAATAATTCCATATAAAATATCTACGATGAAAATAACGAAAATAAAGACTGCACTATAGAAAATTGTTGTCCCCATAATAACTGTATAATCATTTAATGTAATCGACTTAACGAATTGTTCCCCAAGTCCAGGAACAGCATAAATTTGCTCAATAACAAGTGTTCCTGTAATCAACCCTGCAACCATCGGCCCTAAAATTGTAACAACTGGAATCAGTGCATTACGAAGAGCATGTTTCACAATAATGACGCCTTGACTAATTCCTTTTGCCTTCGCTGTTAAAATATAATCAGCTTGCATTACTTCAATTAATTCAGCACGAGCAAAACGTGCGATTGTTGCAATAACTGCCATCGATAAAGCGATTGTTGGCATAACTGTAAATTCAGGTCCTTTCCAGAATGCAACTGGGAACCAGCCGAGTTTTACCCCTACGAAATATTGTAATAGTGCTGCAAATACAAAGGATGGTACCGACATTCCGAGTACGGAAATAATCGTCGCCCCATAATCGACCCATGTATTATTTCGAAGTGCTGCAATAATTCCTAAAATTAGCCCAATAAATGACCCTAAAAGAATTGCCTGAAAACCGAGCTGGGCGGATGGTCCAATACGTTCTGCAATCATATCCGTTACCGGACGATTATCATATTGGAACGATACTCCTAAATCGCCTTTTGCTAAGTTTCCTAAATAGCGTGCGTACTGCACTGGTACCGGATCATTTAAACCATATTTCTCCAAAATGATTTCTTTTTGTTCCGGAGATAATTTCTCCTGATTTTTGAGTGGAGAACCCGGCAATAATTTCATTAAGAAGAATGTTAATGATGTAATTAAAAATAATGTCAAAAACATATATACGAAACGCTTTAATACATAACGTCCCATAGTCAAGCACCTCCCCATTTTTTTCAAAAGCAATAAGATAGTTTTAAATATTCTTACTTTTATATTTTTAAAATAAGAGCATATGCCCATCATGGACATATCCCCTTTATAAACGATGAAATTAAGTGAAACTTTAATCAGCAGGGGGTTCTTCATCCCCTACTGATTATGAATCCTCACCAATCGGGCTGCCGATAAAAACTACTATTTTTCAACGGACGCCCATTTATATGTTAGTTTACCACCATAAGAAATTGGAATAATGTCTTTCACACCATCTTTTATAACATAGGCAGATCCTTTTTGGAATATTGGTGCAATAACAGCGTCTTCTTTTATTAACATTTTTTCAACCTCTAGAAGATTATTCCAACGAGCTTGTAAATCTTTTGTGTCTGTTTTTGCTTTTTGAATGAATTCGTCATATTTTGGGTTTGAGTATCCTGTTTTGTTTTGCGTACCATTTGTCACAAACATATCTAAATATGAAATTGGATCTGGATAATCAGGACTCCAAACAGCAAGTGAAATATCATATTCCCCTGAGTCTTCCAATTTCATTTTTTGCGCAAACGGTTGTTGTTTTATATGAATGGTTACACCTGGTAAATTCTTCTCAATTTCACCTTTTAAGAACTCACCAACTTTTTTGGAATCGTCATCATCAAAGTTTAAAACTGATAGTTCAACTTTATCAGTTCCAAGCTCTTTTTTCGCGGCTTCCCAAAGTTTTCTTGCTTCTTTTGTATCCGTTTTAACTAACTTACCATTTTCAGCGCGAAAATCTTTTTTATTTGGACCTTCAGCAAAATCTTTTCCAACAAATCCGTAAGCACCAATCGCTCCATTATTTAAAATAACTTTCGCGATATTTTCACGGTCAAAAGACATGGAGATTGCTTTTCGTAAATTTTTATTATGTAAGAACTGATTTTTCTGATTAAATCTTAAATAGGCAACCCCATTTTCTTCTCTCGTTTTAAACTCTGAACTTTGTCTAAACTTATCTACAAATTCCGAGCTTAATGGTGTACGATCAATCGCATTTGTTTCATATAAGTTCACATTCGTTGCTGTATCTTTTACAATATTAAAGTTAATCTCTTCGATTTTAACAGTTTTGTTATCCCAATAGGATGGATTTTTCTTAAGTTGGAAACTACGTTCATGCTTCCATTCACTCATCACAAATGGTCCATTATACAAAGTTGTATTGGCTTCTAAACCAAATTTATCTCCTTGTGACTTCACAAAATTTTCGTTCAGCGGATAAAATACAGGATACACTGTTAAATCAACAAAATAAGGAATTGGGTTGTCTAATTCCACTTCTAATGTATAGTCATCAACCGCCTTGACTCCTAATTGATCCGGTGACAATTCTCTTTTATGAATTTTCTCTGCATTTTTTAATATCAAACATAATATAAGAATATGTTGCTTTTGTATCTGGATTTACTGCTCTTTTCCATGCATATACAAAATCTTTCGCTGTGACAGGATCGCCGTTTGACCATTTCGCATCTTTTCTCAACTTGAATATATACTTCTTACCGTCATCCAACTTTTCGAATGATTCTGCAACACCAGGCATCCTTTTTTGTTTTTCACCAATACGATATAATCCTTCCATCGTATTGTTTAACACTGTTGATGATGCTGAATCTGATGCTAATGATGCATCCATTGACGGAATTTCTGATGGTTCTGTCAAATTCAGAATCGGCTTTCCATTACTACTAGATGCCGCTTCTTTTCCTTTTGCTTTTCCATCATCTTTTTGGTAACTACAAGCCCCAAGTAACATGCTTACAGTCAATGTTGCCGCAAGTAATAATGGTATCTTTCTCTTCATAGCTGCACTGCCTCCCCTAATTGCACGTCCTGTACCCAATTTGCTAGAAATTGAAAGAATAATCTCCAAGTTTCTACAATTTTCATTATACATATAATACAACAATTGTGAATATAATTTTTTGTTTTTTTGTTAAAATTTTAAATAAAATATTTATTTTTTGATAAAGGGATAACTTAGCATTGATTCCACCATATTGAAATACAACTTACAATTGCGTATAATTTTCAAATAATTAATTATATTACTCATTATAACTTTCATAGTATAATAATTCCAGTAAAATTTTTTACGGAGGGGAACATTTTGAAACAAATTTTTTTCCATACTTGTATACTAATTTTCATAGCAATCATCGTTTCTAGTATCGGTGCTTTGCTCTCTTCACCTCATTTTTTGTTAAATTTCGTCAATTTATCTTTTTATATTGCACTAGTTTTTGTGATTGTGGGTGGCTTTTTATTCTTATTTCAAAATGGCTTTTTCAACGTAACGATGTACGCCTTCCAAAAAGTATTTGGAACGAACAAAAAAATTGAATCTCTTATTGAAGAACTGGAAGCACCTGAAGATAAAAAAGAACGGATCTATAAAACATATTCATTCAAATGGACCTATCCAATTTGTCTCGCAGGTCTTCTACTAGCAGCCCTTTCAACAATCATTAGTGTCACCATTCTGATGTAGTTTGCAAACCATCTTTCGTAATGATATAATGATTTGCAAACATTTTGTTATCACAATAACGATCGTTCATTCTTATTCAAGAACGGTCGTTATCAAAGAATAAATCTAATACGATGCAATGATAAAGAAGAGTACATATTGTGGTAATTTCAGAGAGCTTGTGGTCGGTGCAAACAAGTAATTACACAATATGGAATGGGCTTTTGAGCACCAAACCGAACCGAAAGAAGTAGGCTTTGGCGTAATCCAAACGTTAAATGGATTAAAGAGATTTCACAACTGTGAAATAATTAGGGTGGTACCGCGGTCCATTCGTCCCTATTGTCATAAGGGATGAATGGACTTTTTTTATTTAAAAAGCGGAGGCGGCTCGCTTAGAATGTGAGGGGGATGGAGCTCCTTCCTGTGAGGCGCTCTTTGCCTCACAGGAAGGCGCGAAGCCACCGAACATTCTTGCCGCCGGAGCTGGATTCCATCAAAAAGTGGAGGCGACTGCTGAGCCCTGACGGATAAGGTTCTTCCCCACAGAAGGTGCCTTTTACCTTCTCGTGGGGAAGGTTCTTGGACGCGAAGGGCTAGGAGCCGGAGCTGGATTCCATCAAAAAGCGGAGGCGGCTCGCTTAGCCCTTCTCCACCCTGATAACCAATTCATAGTAGTCTACTCTTCAATCATTCATTATTGAAAATTTAAGGAGGAATGATGTATGTCAGTTATTTTTTCTGGTATTCAACCAAGTGGAACCATTACGCTTGGAAACTATTTAGGAGCAATGAAACAATTTACAGAACTTCAAAATGAACATGACTGCTATTTCTGTATTGTAAACCAACATGCGATTACAGTCCCTCAAGATCCTGTACAACTTCGCAAAAATATTCGCAGTCTTGCGGCATTATATATTGCATGCGGCATTGATCCGGAAAAAGCAACTTTATTTGTCCAATCCGAAGTTCCAGCACATGCTCAATTAGGATGGATTATGCAATCCATCGCATCTGTTGGAGAATTAGAACGCATGACGCAATATAAAGATAAAGCAGCTGGCCGCGAATCTGTTCCAACTGCACTGCTTACGTATCCACCATTAATGGCAGCTGATATTTTACTTTACAACACTGAAATCGTACCAGTTGGTGACGATCAAAAACAACATATGGAACTAACACGTGATTTAGCAGAACGCTTTAATAAACGTTATCGCGAAGTCTTCACAATTCCTGAAATTCGCATTCCAAAAGTAGGTGCGCGCATTATGTCATTAACAGAACCTACGAAAAAAATGAGTAAATCGGATCCAAATCCAAAGGCAATGATCTGCATGCTTGATGAACCAAAAACAATTGAAAAGAAAATTAAAAGCGCCGTAACAGACTCTGACGGTATCGTAAAATTCGATAAAGAAAACAAACCTGGTATCTCAAACTTATTAACAATCTACTCTTCATTCTCTGGAAAAACAATTGAAGAACTAGAAGCACAATATGAAGGAAAAGGATATGGTGACTTCAAAGGCGACCTAGCACAAGTAGTCGCAGAAGCAATCCGACCAATCCAAGAAAAATATAACGAACTAATCAACTCTCCAGAACTGGACGAAATCCTAGACAAAGGTGCCGAAAAAGCAAACCGCGTCGCAATAAAACAACTGCGCAAAGTAGAAAACGCAATGGGACTAAGCAGAAAACGTAGGTAACATAAAAAGCGGAGGCGGCTCGCTTAGAATGTGAGGGGGATGGAGCTCCTGACGTAGAGGCGCTCTTTGCCTCGCAGGAAGGCGCGAAGCCACCGAACATTCTCGCCGCCGGAGCTAGATTCCATCAAAAAGCGCAGGCGACTGCTTAGCCCTGACGGATAAGGTTCTTCCCCACAGAAGACATGCGGAAGATTCTTAGAGCTTGCTGCCGGAACTGGATTCTACAAAAAGCGCAGACAGCTCGCTCTGCTACTCTAAAATCAACTAAAAAAACCGCCCATTGCGGCGGTTTTTTAGTTTACTTTCTGCTCGTTCTCCATTTCCCATAACTTTTCAAAGAATGGTTGTCCTTTTACAAGGCGTTCACATAGCTGTTCATGCTTTTCTGACCAGCCGTTTTTCGCTTCTTCATAAAGCTGTTTCCAAACATCTTCAAATTCCATATGTTGAACTGCTCCATAAGCAGATGGATCCCACTCTGTGTACCAATAGCGAATTTCAGCTGGATTTTTCGTTGTATGTAATTGATCTAACGCCATAAATAATAATTGCTTTAACTGTCTTTCTTTACGGGTTAATCCGTTCATAATATGAGGTGATGGTGATAAAATATGATGTTCTTTTTCCGTTTCTTCCATTTGAAACTTGTACTTCTCTGCTTGTACATTCTCCACCATCTCATACACCATTTGCTCTTGACGAGGAATCAGTCTACTCTTTCGAATGGGTACATTGTATCCAATTGTATCTACAGCGATAATTCCTCTTCCATCTGTAACAACGAAGCAATACTCTTGTTGCAAACGTTCATGATTTTTACGAATATAAGCTTTATGATGTACGTCTTCCAATAATTGTTGTGGAAGTTCTAATAATTCGTTCTCGATGTAATGATATAATGTGGCATCTACTTTTAATAATGGCACTTGATCTAACAATTCAATCGTATCATCTTTCCGCCATTCGTAAAAATGACAAACGTTATACCCATTTTCTTCACCTTCAAACCAATTTACCCATACATCATGCAGATATAACATTTCTCTACCCCTCACTTCACTACTATTTGTACCAATCATTATGTTCATTTTCGGTAAAATTTATTCCATGTAAGGAAATATATTCTACTTATTATTTTAATGACGAAAAAGAACTTGGCATCGCCAAGTTCCCAAAGTGACTATTCAGCAAATGCATTCGCCTTTTTTAATATATGCTTGGCATCGATAGACATGAAAGAAAGCGTATTTTCTTTTGTTACTTCCACGCATTCTTTTACAATATGAAAACCTACCCCATACCCTAACATTTTTGGATACGGTCCGATTCCATTTAAAATAGCGTCATACTCCCTTGTCCCTCTCCTTATATCTCGTTTCTCTTTTATTACTTTCTTCCAATAATACAACGCTTCTTCTTTTGAAAAATATAACGTCCACGGGGCGCACGCCTGCTCTGTATGTCGTTCTATAACGGCTTGTTCTGCCAATCCTTCCATGACCATTGTATCTAATAACGTATACTCCTGTTCTCTTTTGACGATTTGATGCAGTCGGCATATGTGGTGATATTCATGAGTCAGCAACGCTTTTAATTCTTGAATCGAATTTCTCCCGCATACAAATAAAAAGATAACATGCCGCATTGTTAAACCAGCTTTTCCATTGTACTCCTCTTGTACGGTGCGATTATATGGATCTGATAGTAAAAGAAAGACCGGAACATCCGGACCTCCTAACCATTTTTTTAACGCTTCATATTCTGCGGACAATTTTGTCCAAATTTGTTTTTCTTCTAATTGCCGAATTTCATTTTCACCTTTTCGCACAGGACGATACATACCTTTTGAAATGAGAAATCGATATAGCTGCTCTTTTGGTAATGGAATATACTTTGTAAACTTCTCACACAGCTTTTCTGGGCGTCCATAATATAATCTCATCCAATTAGCAGTTTGAATAACCCCCATCTTACCTACCTCCTTTTCTTATATATATGCAGAAAAAGAAGAGGGCACATTAAGGACAAAAATAAATAGAGGCCGCCCTACTTTGGACAGCCTCTTTCGTTCTCATTATTTATATGCCTTAAATACTAGCGCTGCGTTATGTCCGCCAAATCCTAATGAGTTACTTAATACGGCGCGGACTTCTTGATGTCTTGCTTCATTTGGTACGTAATCTAAATCACATTCTGGATCTGGTGTTTCATAGTTGATTGTTGGAGGAATGACTCCATCTGTAATGGACTTAATAGAGAAAATTGCCTCAACAGCACCAGCTGCTCCTAATAAGTGACCTGTCATTGATTTCGTGGAACTAATTGCTACTTTATATGCATGTTCACCAAATGCTTCTTTAATCGCCATTGTTTCATATTTTTCATTGGCATCTGTACTTGTACCATGCGCATTAATGTAGTCAATATCTTCTGGTTTAAGACCTGCATCAGCTAAAGCTTGACGCATTGCGCGCACGCCGCCTTCACCACCTGGCGCAGGTAGTGTAATATGGAATGCATCTCCTGTTGCACCATAACCAGCAACTTCTGCATAAATATGAGCACCGCGTGCTAATGCATGTTCTAATTCTTCAAGAATAAGAATACCTGCACCTTCTCCCATGACAAAACCGCTGCGATTTTTATCAAATGGACGACATGCAGTCGCTGGATCTTCATTAAATGTTAATGCTTTCGCTGAACTAAATCCTGCAAATGCCATATGCGTAAGAGGCGCTTCTGCCCCCCCTGCAATCATCGCATCAGCATCCCCGCGCTGAATGACTTTAAAAGCATCTCCAATTGAGTTTGCTCCTGATGCACAAGCTGTTACGGAGCAAGTGTTAATTCCTTTTGCACCTGTCGCAATCGATACTTGACCAGCTGCCATATCAGGAATCATCATCGGTACGAAGAACGGACTTACGCGGCGCGCGCCTTTTTCCATGAAGATTTTGAATTGTTCTTCGTATGTTTCCATACCCCCAATTCCAGAACCAATCCATACACCAATGCGCGGTGCATTTTCTTCTGTAATTTCTAATTTCGCATCAGCAACTGCCATTTTTGCTGCCGCTACCGCATATTGTGTAAATCGATCCATGCGACGCGCTTCTTTTTTCTCAATATATTTTTCGACTTCAAAGTCGTTAATTTCTGCTGCTACTTTTGCTGGAAATTGCTCTGGATCTAATCGTGTTAGTCGTCCGATTCCAGATACACCATTTTTAATATTTTCCCAAGCAGTTTCAACATCTGTTCCAACTGGCGTTACAGCTCCTAATCCAGTAATTACGACCCTCTTTTTTTCCATACAAAATACACTCCTTTTTTCTCTCAGTCCTTATTTACCCCAACGAAGAGCAACTGCCCCCCATGTTAATCCACCACCAAAGCCAACGAGTATGATAAGATCCCCATCTTGAATTCGTCCTTTTTCCAATTCTTCTACCATAGCAATTGGAATAGAAGAAGCAGATGTGTTTCCAAACTTTTCAATCGTCTTACTCATTTTTTCTTGTGGCAAATCTAATCTCTCTCTTGCAGATTCCATAATACGAATATTTGCTTGATGCGGAACTAAAAAGTCAACATCAGCTTTTGTGAGACCTGCTTTATCTAAAACATGGAGACAAGAATCACCAAGTTGGCGAACTGCGAATTTAAAGACCTCTCTGCCGTTCATCATAACATATTCGTCTTGATAAAGGTGCTTTCCACCTCTTCCATCTGCTCCTAATTCAAATGAAAGAATTCCTTTACCGTCTGAAACAGCTCCCATAACAACAGCTCCTGCTCCATCTCCGAATAAAACTGCTGTATTGCGATCTTTCCAGTCGACAATCTTCGATAATTTATCGCTGCCTACCACTAATATGTGTTTATAAGTACCTGTTTGAATAAATTGCTGAGCTGTAATCATCCCGTACATAAAGCCAGCGCATGCTGCACTTAAATCCATTGCAGCTGCATGTGTTGCACCAATTTGTTCCTGGACCATACATGCTACAGCAGGAAAAGAATGATCCGGTGTTACAGTTGCAACTAAAATCAAATCTATATCCTCACCAGTAATTCCCGCATCTTCTATTGCTTTTTTAGAGGCTTCAACAGCCATATATGATGTATCTATTGTATCATCGGCAATTCGTCTCTCCGATATTCCCGTTCTTGTACGAATCCATTCATCGGATGTGTCCATTATCTTCTCTAAATCATGATTTGTGACTACTTTTTCTGGCACATATCTTCCGATTCCTAAAATGCCTACATTCACATTGCAGCCCTCCGTTTTATATCAAATATTATGACGTGGTACTAATTCTAAAACATAAATGTTTATTTGTCTAGAATATATTTCGTCGGAACGTGAAACTTTACGCAAAGAAATCCCCTTCATTCCTTCCTTATATTTTCTCCATAAAAAAGAAGCCAACAATTGTCGGCTTTCCTTCCTAATAAACAAATTATTTTTCTGTCTTGCCTAGTTCATATGCTTCATTCATCACTTTCATTAACAATTCTAATACCGGCTGGGCTTTCTCCATATCAAGTGCCACTCCATGATCATCTAAAATTGCTTTTGCCTCTGGTAAATATTTCATTGCGATTTGTAAAAACTGCATATTTTTTTCATTCATATCATTTCATCCTTTCTCATCTCGCTATCTTTATTTACGAATTGTAAATATATAGCGCTTCAACCTTCATATAATCGCTTATATTTTTTTACGTGCGCAAATTGTTTGTTTAAACCGAATTCTAACGGGGTATGTTTTTCCATGCAAATGTTAGCAAATGTTTCTTGCTTTTCTTCCACACGCCCCTTCATTTTATCATTCGCATTTAAAAGATGCATTCCTTTTTCCCAAAGTTTTCTCTTCCCGCTAATTAAGTTATATACCCCTATATTCTCTATATCCGTTCCCTTTTCCAATAAATATTCACATACATCTTCTACATATAAAAGGTCACACCTATTTTCAGTAGAAGTTAACTCACATTCCTGTTCATTTATTTCCGATAGCATCAGTTGATGATAGATCATAAATGTTGGTTGCCACGGTCCATACAATGTAGGGACACGAAATATGCTGTAGGAAAGATCACCTTTTTTTACTTCTTCTTCAATCTTCATAAACATTCGCTTATTTTCCGATTCGTTCCGGTTTCCGACTTCAATAGATGAAACGACATTTAGCTTCACTTCATTTGCTTCACACATATGCGTAACACGTTTTAAATATTGTAAAATGACCTGTTCTTTTCGAAATCCCGCATTTTGGTTCGGTTCACATAAACAAAAATATGCCGCATCAAAGGGATTGTTCTCTATTTCATGCCATTCCCGATCATCTCTAATGTCGGAATAGGTAAATAAAGCATTCCGTCCAATTAACATTAACTTTTCTTCCTCTATTTTTGAGATATTCTCAAAATCTGCAAAGTCCATTCCGTACACTTCAATGTCTTCAGCGAGCATTTTATTCACAAGATGATATCCAACAAATGTAAGAGCACCTATAATGAGCACGCGATTCATGTCATCAATCCTTTCTTTCTCTTAAACAAATAGCTCCTTCTTTATGTATGTTGGAGCTTCATAATTCTTCCTCGTATTTTTTGAAAAAACGACATACTTGATGAATCGTTTTATATTTCACATCTTGTAAGTGAAACGATAAAGATGTGTCACATTTCTTATCCAATCGCTGTTTCTCGTATTCCCGAAACAGCTGCTTACGTTCCTTCTTTTCTTGTGTCGAGACAAACATTTTAACTGGCACGCAAGAAGGTAAATATCGGAATGATTTTTTATCAATTTTCGTCGCTAGCTCTACTTCCTTCACCTCATATGCTTGCAATAACTCTTTCACTAATCTTTTATAGAAAAATTTATGTTCTTTCTCAAATTCCACATATGCTGGTAAATCTAGACATGGACTTAACATAGCAACAGAACGTATGCATTCCGGATTACGATGCATCATCTCAAGAGCTACAAGCGCTCCCATTCCATCTGCCAATATATGAATTTTTTCATTTAAGGTCTCTTTCTTCATCACAACATGATATAATCGCTTTGCTAAACGAACAGCCTGATCATTTCCCCAATGTCTTCCGTATAGATTGGATGAAAAAACGGTATATCCTTTCTTTATAAGTCCATTTAAAAAATACGCTCTTCCTGTGTGCTGCATCCATAAACTTGTACCATTCTCAATAAAGTAGTTGTAATCGCCAAGAAGCATAATGCAAAATCCATTAGGTTTTTCTGGTAAGTAAATCACACATGGTTCTTCTTCCAAGTAGAAAAAACGTTCCGTAATACTCATTTGTCTCCCGCCTTATTTTCTAAACATAAAAAACTTCTCTTTATAATGTATGAATGGAATACGAATTTGCTTTGAAAATTCCACAAATATTTTTCTATATTCTTTTTTCAATTGTGTTACAATAAAGGCAGATTGAACGAATAGGGGTGTGAAAAGATGCGTGTAATTTGGGCCTTTATTTGGTCGTTCCTGCTTGTACATATGATGAGTTATGTAATTAGCTCTATGACTGGCGGTATATACGATTTTAAACAAGCGTCTATTTTCTCAGTTGTTCTTGCAATTCTTGTAATGGCAATTGCAGCTGCAATTCCAAACGAACCAGCAGAGCAACATTAAAAAATGTCCGGATCAATGTCCGGACATTTTTTATTTCACATGCACAACGAATTCATTATTTTCTACATCTACTACTACATGGCTATTATCTATTATTGTTCCTGCAATTAATTCTCTTGCAAGTTTCGTTTCAATTTGGCGCTGCACATATCTTTTTAACGGACGTGCACCATACATAGGGTCAAACCCAGATTCTACAATAAATTCTTTTGCGGATTCTGTTAATGCAACTGTAATATGACGCTCCACTAAACGTCCTTGTAATTCTTTTACAATCTTATCAACAATTCCTTTTATTTCATGAGTTGTAAGTGGTTTAAATAAAATAATTTCATCTACACGGTTTAAAAACTCAGGACGAAAATGTCCTCTAAGTTCCCCCATAACAAGGTCTCTTGCTTCCTCTTTTATAGCGCCATTCTCTTGTAATCCTTCTAATAAATATGCGGATCCAATATTTGATGTCATAATAATTACTGTATTTTTAAAGTCGACTGTTCGTCCTTGTGAATCGGTAATGCGACCATCATCTAACATTTGTAATAAAATATTAAACACTTCCGGATGTGCTTTTTCAATTTCATCCAATAAAATAACGGAATATGGTTTGCGACGAACCGCTTCTGTTAATTGTCCGCCTTCCTCATATCCTACATATCCTGGAGGCGCTCCAATTAAACGGGATACCGCATGTTTTTCCATATACTCAGACATATCTATCCGGATCATTTGTTCTTCGCTATCAAATAACGACTGTGCTAATGTTTTCGCAAGTTCAGTTTTCCCAACCCCTGTCGGTCCTAAGAAAATGAAAGAACCAATCGGGCGATTCGGGTCTTTAATTCCTGCTCTCGCACGAAGAACTGCATCTGCTACAAGACTTACTGCTTCTTCTTGACCAATTACACGCTCTGATAAAATTTGCTCTAATCGCAGTAACTTTTCACGTTCTCCTTCTACTAATTTCGCTACTGGAATTCCTGTCCAGCGCGAAACAATATTTGCGATTTCTTCTTCACTTACTTCTTCACGAAGCAAACGGTTCTCGTTTTCATGATGTGTTCCGGCTTCTTCTGCTACTTTTAATTCTTTTTCTACCTCTGGAATTTTACCGTGACGAAGTTCAGCCGCTTTATTTAAATCATAGTTTCCTTCTGCTTCTTCCAGTTCACGGCGCAAACGCTCTAATTTCTCGCGCAAGTTGCGTACTTTATGAATTTCTTCTTTTTCTTTTTCCCACTGCGCACGCATGCCACTTGCCACTTCTTTTAAATCAGATAACTCGTGCTGTAATGTTTTCAACCTTTCTTGACTACCGCGATCCGTTTCTTTTCCAAGCGCCGCTTCTTCAATTTCTAACTGCATAATGCGGCGCGTTACTTCATCTAATTCTGTTGGCATAGAATCAATTTCTGTCCGAATGGTAGCGCATGCCTCATCAACAAGATCAATTGCTTTATCCGGTAAAAAACGATCAGAGATATAGCGATCAGATAATACAGAAGCTGCTACAAGCGCACGGTCATGGATATTTACACCATGATAAATTTCAAAACGCTCTTTGAGACCACGTAAAATAGAAATCGTATCTTCCACCGTTGGCTCTTCCGCTAATACTTGTTGAAAACGACGTTCTAACGCCGGATCTTTTTCAATATATTTTCGGTACTCATCTAAAGTTGTCGCACCGATACAATGAAGCTCGCCGCGCGCAAGCATCGGTTTCAACATATTCCCAGCATCCATTGCTCCTTCTGTTTTCCCAGCTCCTACAATTGTATGCAGTTCATCAATGAATAACAGAATACGTCCTTCACTCTTTTTAATTTCATTTAATACAGCTTGTAAACGTTCTTCAAACTCCCCGCGGAATTTTGCTCCAGCTACAAGGGCGCTCATATCTAACGCAAAGATGGTGCGATCTTTTAATCCTTCCGGTACATCTTTTTTTACAATTCGCTGCGCTAATCCTTCCACAATGGCTGTTTTCCCCACACCAGGTTCACCAATTAACACAGGGTTATTTTTTGTTTTACGCGAAAGAATGCGAATGACGCGGCGAATCTCACTATCGCGTCCAATTACAGGGTCAATTTTTCCTTGTTTCACTTCTGCGACCAAATCACGGCCATATTTCTCTAACGCTTCATATGTTACTTCTGGATTTTGACTTGTCACTCTTTGATTCCCCCGAACTGCCATTAAAGACTGTAGTAATGTATCCTTTGTAATACGGAAATTAGAAAATAGACGATTTACATCCCCTGTTTCTTCACAAAAAGCTAATAATACATGTTCTACTGAAATGTATTCATCTTGCAGTTTTTTCGCTTCCGCTTCTGCCTTAACGAGCAATTGTTGCAAAGCGCCTGTAATATACAGTTTCCCAGCTTCTATCCCACTTCCTGTTACAGATGGCTTTTTCTGAATAAGCGTTTCCACTTCTTTCGTTAATTGTTCTATATTCACATTCATTTTTTGAAAAATACGTACCGCTAATCCATCCTGCTGCTTTAGCAACGCAAGCAATAGATGAACAGTATCTACTTCTTGGTGATGATGAGATACCGCTAAAGATTGGGCACTCATAATCGCTTCTTGTGTTTTTGTCGTCATTTGATTTAAGTCCATCTTTACAGTTCCTCCACATTTTTTGACCTTTGTTGACTATTTGACTTTCTTTGACCTTTTGTAATTTATTATACTCTTATCTCCTTTTTTATACAATCAATTTGATTGCATATTTCAGAAGTTACATAAAAAACCGCAGCAATAAGCTGCGGGTCTCTTTACGGTTTTCTTTTATATGTCCACTGGCGGTTATGGTTTGAATTTTCCGGGAATCTTTCACCAGCTGTTAATTTTACCATTTGAGGATTTTTTACCATACTGCCAGTTTCACCAATCTCGACGTAGAGCCCATTGTTTGGAGCTTTTTGCCCAGCACGAAATCTATGACTTTGTCCCATCTTCATTCTCCTTCCATGAATCTTTACAACATTAGTATATCCATTTTCCAAAAAGCCTTTCTGTTATGTTTAGGAAACAAATCATATTTTTAGATCCTACACATATGTATTTATTTAATAAAGAAGGAAAATAAAGCAAGTATGTTGAAAAAAAAGAAACTGATCTATACGAGATCAGTTTCAAAGGAGAGTCAAACATATACGAGAAGATTACGTTTTCATTATAGTCTGTATAGCCCAGTTCATGTAACCCTTTTCACAAATTGTACAAAATGAAAGAAATATTATTTGAACTTTCTAAAAATATATTGACTTTTCTTATTTTAAGCTATAAACAGTGGACATTCTAGCACTTCACGACGTAAGATGGATATATAGTGAAACTTTCATCTATGGAGGTCTCCCTTTTCCAACCTCTTATTTCTGCATAAAACAAATGGAAATACAGATCGAAATAAAAAATTTTATAAGAGGTGAAAAATATGAAAAAACAGCATTTAATTGCATTAGATTTAGATGGTACTCTATTAACAGATGATAAAGTGATTTCAGCGCGAACAAAACAAACGCTCGAAAAAGCGAAAGAACAAGGACATATCGTTGTCATTTCAACAGGTCGTCCATTTCGCGCTAGTCAAACATATTATCAAGAACTTGGTCTAAACA
The DNA here is from genome assembly GCF_000017425.1 of Bacillus cytotoxicus NVH 391-98. GTDB lineage: Bacteria > Bacillota > Bacilli > Bacillales > Bacillaceae_G > Bacillus_A > Bacillus_A cytotoxicus. Next base: position 1,000,050 of record NC_009674.1, on the reverse strand, counting down.
CACCGATTGTAAATTTTAACGGTGCATATGTACATCACCCACTTGACGCAAATTGGGGGACACATCATTCACCTCTCGAACTTTCAACTGCACAAGAAATTGTACGAGCTTGCTTCGATTTTGGTGTAAAAAATATTTATGCTGAAGTGATGGATGATGTATATGTTCGAGAAATTGATGAGGATAAAAAACATATTTTTGAATTTGGTTCTCCAAATATTTTCACAGGAGATTTATTAAATATTCTACAAGACCATCCAACATGCTTATTAATCGATACCCTTGATGAGCAAGCAAATAAAATTCGTCAGCACTTAACAGATATGCATGCTGAAGTCATTGATCACCGCAAGTGGGGCGCTCCTTGGCCGATTATTGAAATCGTAAAAAGCGGTCTGAATAAAGCGATTGGATTGCAAAAGATTTCAAGCCATTATAACATTCCACAAGAGCGCATTATCGCTTTTGGTGATGAAGATAACGACTTCGAAATGATTGAGTATGCAGGTCACGGTATCGCTATGGGAAATGCGATTCCTGAATTAAAGTCGCTTGCAAACTACACAACATTAACGAATGAGGAAGACGGCATTGCCCTTTATTTAGAAGAGGCTCTTGGATTGTAATCTAAAAATTCCCTACTTATAGTTTACCTTAAATCGCTCATACTATAAGTAGACGCAAGTCGCGTCAATTGTTTTCAGCTAACAAAAGGGGGAATTACGAATGGGTAAAAAGAACAAATCAAAACGTTTTATCCAGCAAGGTCGAGATGCTGTTATGAAGCATGATGCAAGATTCCCGTACCGCGGTACATTAGCTGATGCAGAAAAAGAACGAAACAACTCTTCTCTTGGAGGGGTTTAAATGGGGAACTTACTATTTCAGCAAGCACGAGACGCTGTTTCGAAAGCCATTTCTTGTTCAAGTGGTACTGAGCAGCAAGAACTCGTATACCGAGCAAAAAACGCTTTGCAGTCCGCTTATACTCATTCAAGTACAGCTGAAAAAATACAGCTTCGTGAAATGCAAGAGCAATTGCAAAGTATTACAAATGCATATTAAAAAAGAGGACCGAAATGGTCCTCTTTAATCTTTTCTAAATAAGCCAAATACCCCAACTGTTTGCACAATATTTGTAAATGCCCCTGGATCGACTTGTTTAATAATTCTTTCTAACTCGTATAACTCATAACGTGTAATCACAATCATTAACATTTCTTTATTTTCATTCGTATATGCCCCTGTCGCCGGTACGGTCGTAATGCCTCGCACTAAACGTGATTGAATTGCTTTTCGTACATCAGTGCCATTTTTCGTCACGATAAAGGCTGTAATTTTCACATGGCGTGTATGAATCGCATCAATAATGCGCGATGATACATATAAAGTGACTAATGTATAAAGTGCTTTCTCCCAGCCATATACATATCCCGCGGCCAGAATAATAATGGCATTAAAGAAAAAGAAGTATGTTCCGACAGGCTTATCTTTTACCTTCGATATAATCATTGCAATAATATCTAAACCACCTGTAGATGCTCCCCACTTTAATGCAATCCCTACTCCAATCGCTGAAATAAGCCCACCAAAAATTGCATTTAAAATAATATCATGTGAAACAGCTCGCACTGGAATAATTTCTAAAAATAACGTCATAAAGACAACACATAAAAAACTAAATAAAGTAAATGCTTTTCCAACCTTTTTCCATGCTAATATAACAACCGGAATATTAAACAGTGCGAAAAGCACACCTGTTGATACATGGATCGATGCAAAATCATTTAATATTTGAGAAAGTAATTGAGACAGACCTGCAAAACCACTTGCATATACCTTTGCCGGTGTTAAAAATAAATTCATTCCAATGGCATTTAATAAACCTGCAATGATTACAATAATTAACTTTTTCATCAATTCTACATAATTGAGTTTCAAATCCATCTGTCATTCACCTCGGTCAAGAGTTCCTCACTATCAGTATACATAGTCTTTACGAAAACGGAAATGATAAACATATAACTGTTTAGAAATGGAGTTGATACATATGCCACATACAAGTGATAATGATAAAAAAGCACGTGATAATAATGCAAAACGCGCTCTAAAAAATGAACAAGAGCAAAAAAATATTCAGCAAGGAAAACGCGCATACTCGAAAAAAACTGATCACCTTTAATAGTCTTAGTACATCAACTAAACCGTTGATGTACTTTTACGTTTTGCTAAAAAACATCTCAAATTCACTTCGTTTTCACTTCTCTATTCTACAATAACAATAACATTTTCTGATGAGGTGCTAATATGAAGAGAAAAACATTACTCATTGCAACTTTAGCGATCGGAACATTCACATTATCTGCTTGTGGTGCACAAGGCAGTTCAGATGCCATTGCGACATCGAAATTTTCAACCATTACAAAAGGTGATTTTGAGAAGCAATTAAAAAGTCGCTACGGAAAAGATGTACTATACGAAATGATGGCACAAGATATCATGACAAAAAAATATAAAGTATCTAATGAAGCGGTCAATAAAGAATTCAAAAAGGCAAAAGAGCAGTTCGGTGATCAATTTAAAGCAGTATTAGAAAGTAATCGGTTGAAAGATGAAGATGACTTTAAAAATCAAATTCGCTTTAAATTAGCAATGGAACAGGCGATTAAAGAAAGCATCACCGAAAAAGATATAAAAGCGAATTATAAACCTGAAATTAAAGCAAGCCATATTTTAGTAAATAATGAAGAAAAAGCAAACGAGATTAAGAAAAAACTTGATGAAGGTGCTTCTTTTGAAGAATTAGCAAAACAAGAATCGGAAGATCCAGGTTCCAAAGAGAAAGGCGGCGACCTTGGTTACTTCGGTCCAGGGAAAATGGCACCTGAATTTGAAGAAGCAGCTTATAAATTGAAGGTCGGAGAAATTAGTAAACCGATTAAATCATCATATGGGTACCACATTATTAAATTAACTGACAAAAAAGAGTTAAAACCATACAATGAAGTAAAAGATTCCATTCGTAAAAATCTCGAAAAAGAACGAATAGCAGATCAAGCTATCCATCAAAAAATATTATTAAATGAATTCAAAAAAGCTGATATTAACGTAAAAGATAGCGATTTAAAAGATACATTCTCCAGTTTATTAAAGCAACAACAATAAATAGGAATATAGATGAGCAAAGTGCTCGGTATATGAAATTATATCGGCGCAAGTAACACTTTTATCGGCGGTTGAGCACGATATATCGGCGCAAAATAAAATATATCGGCGATTCGACAAGGGATATCGATTTCCCGACAAATTATGACAAGGTTTCTTTTCAAAAACGAACAAGCAAAGTGCTTGTTCGTTTTCTTATTTTTTAAAGTATGTCCAGCCTTCTTCTTGATACACTTTTCCTTCTTTCATTAATTTACCAAGTGCACGCTTAAACGCTGCTTTACTCATATTGAATCGTTCTTTAATGTCTTCTGGATAACTCTTATCCCAAAATGGCATGGCGCCCCCGCGACTTTCCATATATTCATAAATAACCGTAGCATCATCTTCTATTCCCTCTTCTTTACGAGGCAGAAGTGAAATATTAATTGTACCATCCTCTTTCACGTCAATAATACGACCTGTTACACGCTGACCAATACGAACTTGCTCTTTTCGTTCTGTATGATGTAAAAAAGCCCGGAAATGTTCATCTGTTAATACAAATGATCCAACTTGAAGTGAGCGATACACACGCCCATTTACATTTTTATTACGCATAGATGGAGTTGCTTCCACTACAATTTCTTGCATGTCTGCATCTCTTGCTGGTAACGCAATTAAGCGGCCACGCTTCGTTAATTTTAGCGTACAATATAATTCATCTCCTACTTCAGGCCAAACTGGTGTATAAATAGGAAACTCATCCGCTGGTACTAAAATATCTTTCGAAACACCGATATCAACGAATACTCCTAAGCGCTCTTTCACTTCAACAACTTTTACCCAATTCCAATCACTTGTTGTAATAAGTGGAGTCTTCATTGTTGCAGCAATACGCTCTTGGTGATCAAGATAGAAAAATACATCAATTGTGTCACCTTCTTCAATATCCCCTGCAACTTCATTTTTATGTAGGAACACTTCTTCTTCATCGTGCCCGACCATATATCCGATTTCCGTTTGACGTAAAACCGTTACCTGTTCGATCGATCCTGGTTTAAAATACATACTTTTTAATTCCCTTCTATATATAAAGTTATATTTTTATCATTCCAAACAAAAGTACATTATAACACGATTTTTCCTTTATTTGTCCAACTGCCCAAAATTAACTATAATAGGAAGTGGAATTTAATTTGGAGGTGCTCCTATGGCAAAAGAGAGTTCTTTTGATATCGTTTCAAAAATAGAATTACCTGAAGTAACAAACGCTATTAACATCGCGTTAAAAGAAATTCAAAATCGATATGACTTTAAAGGAAGCAAAAGTGACATTAAATTAGAAAAAGAAGAACTTGTTTTAATTTCTGATGACGAATTTAAATTAGAACAAGTAAAAGACGTTCTTATTTCAAAACTTATTAAACGTAACGTACCCATTAAAAACTTAAACTACGGAAAAGTAGAAAATGCTGCTGGCAACACAGTACGTCAACGTGCAACCTTACAACAAGGTATCGATAAAGATAATGCGAAAAAAATTAACAGCATTATTAAAGATTTAAAACTAAAAGTAAAAACACAAGTACAAGATGATCAAGTACGTGTCACTGGTAAAAGCCGTGATGACTTACAAGCAGTAATCGCAGCAATTCGCAGCGCTGATTTACCAATTGATGTACAATTCATTAACTATCGTTAATAAGAAAACATCCTCCGCATGCGGAGGATGTTTTCTTATTCATACCTGTTTCCCACGCTTTTTGACTGCAATTAAAAACACGATAAATGCAAGATTTACAAGTACAATCATAGATACAAATACCCAATTGATACTTGTTTGTTCACCAGCTTTATATATATTTGCTTCTTCCCGCTTCAATACAAGATAATACTTCCCACCTTCTTCCCTTATGATTTCATCTTCTAACAGCCCTCTTAATTGTCGCTTTTCTCCTACTATATTTGCCGGCAACGCAACTTTTTTTGTTACTTTCGTATTATTTAAAGCAATAATAGTAACTTCATCTTTATATGTTCTTTTTAGTATACTCATTCCCTCTTCATCATGTAATAGTTCAAAGGTACCGCGGCGTAAAGACGGCAGTTCTTTCCTTAATTCTCCTAGTTTTGTTATATATCGCAAAAACTTTTCATCCGTTTTAAAGTCCATTAACCGCCGATTATCTGGAACGTCTCCGCCATCTAGCGCGATTTCGGTACCATAATAGACAATTGGTAGCCCTGGAGATGTATATAAATAAGCAAGTGCTAACTTTAAACGAGCTGGCGGATAATAGCCATTTTCTTTTACAAGACGCACAAACCTTTTCGTATTTTGATGATCAATATATGTATTCATAACTTGCTCCGCCTCTATTAAACTTGCATGATATAATGGCTGAATGGAGCGATCTGTTTTTGAAAATGCATTCGTTATTGCTTTATAGTAATCGTTATGTGCACTTTCCTTTTCATCTGTTAGAACTACAAAATCTTTTTTTATATCTTTTAGTTGTTTCTTCATGTCATGTAACGAATCATTGGACAACTTTTCACTATGTATGAAATAACTTCCATCTATATTTACTTCTTGCATCCACCATTTTACTACATCTACCATTTGTCGCGAATCTTCTTCTCCAGCGATAAATTGAAATATCACTTTCATCTCCTTTTTATGAGCTTCCTGCACAAGCTTCCTTACATCTTGCAATGAACCAAAATGTTCATTTACCTGTCGCAGATTCCCCACACCTGTTCCATCATATTTTTTACTTTCCGAAAGAGGTGAAAGCATAATTGCAGTAAATCCCATATCTTTTATGTAATCAAGCCTCTTTATAATTCCTGAGATATCCCCGCCTTGATAATCCTCTAAATTCTCCGTATTCAGACCGCTATCGTTTTTCGCATCTCCATTATTAAAGCGGTCAATCATAATGGAATATACCACTTCATCTTGCCATTCTCTTTTTTCTTTTGCCAAACTTTGTTGTATAGGCATGATGAGACAAATTGTTATACAAATCAAAGTGCATGTACCTCGCCATATTCTTTTCACACAAATCCCCCAACCTTATCTTAATTGTAAGAATAGTATATCAATTTTCTTTCAAAAACGCATATCACATCTTGCACAGTTCCTCTTACACGAGAGATTTTTTATTTTTACCATATATAGAGACCGCGGATTTTTTAATCACAATGGACAAGCACACTTACTTTCTCTCTTTTATTTCATAAAGTGGTAGTAACAAATAAAAAGGAGGGGTAGAAATATGGGATACTATTATAAGAAACGCGACGATAAATGCGATCATCATTACGACTTGGAATGTAAATGTTATAAAAAATACTACGATAAATATGAAGATCATTACGAAGACAAATGCAAAGATAGATACTACGACAAACATGATAAGTACTATGACAAATATGAAGATAAATACGATCATCTCTACTATGATAAGCACCATGACTACTATTACTACAAATGTCATTGTCATAAGAAACGCAAAAAGTAACCAAAAGACGACTGAGGCATTTATCCCTCAGTCGTCTTTTTTCTAAATGTAACCATTACTTTATATTAGAGAATATAAACTACTTATTTTGTAAGATTTCCTACATATGCTGAGATATCAACATTTAAAGCTTTTGCCAAACGCATTCCATATTCACGATCGGCACGGAAGAAGTTACAAATTGCAAGTAATTTTGTCTGTTCATGCACATCTTTTAAATCATTTGCTAAGTTTGCGATTAAGTTATCTTGTTCTTCTTTTGTAAATGAACGGTAACGTTCACCAGCTTGCTCGAAGTCGTTTGGTTTTTCAATTTTTTCACGAGATACATAACCTTCAAGTTTCATAGTTGAGTCACGGTAATTAGGATCTTCAACTGGATTTTCCGCATGGCGACTTGGTTCATAGTTAATCGTTGATGGATTTTGATTCACTTGCATTGCACCATCACGCTGTTGGTTACGAACTGCTGCATATGGGCAATTGATTGGAATTTGTAAGTAGTTCGTACCAAGGCGATAACGTTGTGTATCTGGATAAGAGAATAATCGTCCTTGTAACATTTTATCTTCAGAAGGCTCAATACCAGGTACGGTTGCACTTGGAGAGAACGCTGCTTGCTCTACTTCAGCAAAGAAGTTTTGTGGATTGCGATTTAATGTCATTGTTCCTACTTCGATTAGAGGGAAGCGATCTTCCGGCCATACTTTTGTTGTATCTAATGGATCAAAGCTTAAAGAATCCATCTCATCAATTTGCATCACTTGTACGTAAAGATCCCATTTTGGATAATTTCCGCTTTCAATCGCATCAAATAAATCACGAGTTGCATGATTGAAATCTTTTCCTTGTACTTCTACAACTTCCTTCGCATTTAAGTTACGTACACCTTGCTGTGGTTTCCAATGATATTTAATATATACAATTTTGCCATCTGCATTAATCCATTTAAATGCATGCACCCCGAAACCTTCCATTTGACGATAGTTTGCAGGTGTTCCGTAATCAGAGAATACCCATGTCATCATATGAGTGGACTCTGGAGATAATGTCATAAAGTCCCAGTAGCGATCTGGTGATTGAATATTTGTATCAGGTGCTGGTTTTAAAGCATGAATCATATCAGGGAATTTAATCGCATCACGAATAAAGAAAACAGGTATATGGTTCCCTACAAGATCATAGTTTCCTTCTTCTGTGTAAAATTTAACAGCGAAACCGCGTGGGTCACGTGCTGTTTCTGGAGAACCTTGGCCGTGAATAACTGTTGAGAAACGAACGAATACAGGCGTTTCTGTTCCTTCTTTTTGTAAAAATGCTGCTTTTGTATATTCTTTCATACTATGCTTCGTTACAAATACACCGTGAGCACCTGCACCACGCGCATGGACAACACGCTCTGGAATACGTTCACGATCAAAATGAGCAAGTTTTTCTATTAAATGATAGTCCTCTAATACGACCGGACCACGACGACCTGCTGTACGAGAATTTTGGTTATCTCCAACTGGAGCACCTTGGTTTGTTGTTAAGCGATTATTTAAATTCATCAAGAGAGCCTCCTCTTTATTACTAACAATTATTATTTATTTAAAATTATTATAATTTAATTATTATTCAAAATTAACTTATTGTCAATCATTTTGTTTACCTTTTTAGAAACAATTTCAGTTAAACAATCAATAAATACATCTTGCGTGTTTGGCATAGCTGGTCTAAAGTATGCAACACGTAATTCATCCGTCACAACTTTACATTCATAATCATTGTCATATAAAACCTCTAAATGCTCTGCCACAAAACCTACTGGACAATATATAAAAGATTCATAACCATTCTGTTTATACAAATCTCTCGTTAAATCTTGCACATCTGGTCCAATCCACGGCTCCCCTGTATTCCCCGCACTTTGCCAGCCAATTGTATAATGTGGAATGCCAGCTTCTGCTGCAATTAAATCTGCAGTATGCTGGAGCTGTTCTACGTAAGGATCACCAGCAGCAATAATTTTTTCTGGTAAACTATGCGCTGAAAAAATGACAACCGCTTTTTCTTTATGTTTAATTTTCCCAAATGTTTCTTTTATTTGATTTGCCCAGTATGCAATAAATTTCGGCTCGTCATACCACTGTTCAATCGGTTCAATGACAGGACCTCCTATTTCTCTTGAAGCATGAATTGCACGGTCATTATATGCTTGAATACTAAATGTTGAATAATGGGGCGCTAATACGATACTAATTGCCTTTTCGATCCCCTCACGCTTCATATCTGCTACTGCATCTTCAATAAAAGGAGCAATGTGCTTCAATCCTAAGTAACAAACAAATTCATAATCTGTAAATTTTTCATTCAATGAAGCAGTTAACTGACGAGCTTGTTCCTTTGTAATTTTTGCAAGTGGTGAAATACCACCAATTGCTTTATAGCGCATAATTAAATCTTCAAGCGCTTCCGCAGATGGTTTACAACCATGTCGAATATGCGTGTAATACGCTTCTACATCCTCCAACGATTCCGGTGTTCCATATGCCATTACAAGTAAACCTATTTTCTTTTTCATTATTTGTTTACACCTCAATTTTATAAATGAGAATCTTTTTCAAGAACATCTGTTTCTAAGTGTATCAATCAATAATAAATATGTCAAAATAATAATTCTAAATAAATATTATTTATAATATGATTATGGATTTTATTTGATATTTTCTCCTGCATTAACACCCCGATTGGTGAAAATAAAAATGGCTCACAACACGCGTGAGCCATTTTTTCCTATTCTTTAATATTTACTCCGTATTCTTTAAACCAAATATGAATCTGTGCTACATGTGCCAAAAGTTGTGGTCCGGTCATTAATTGTCCGAACCACGGTGTTTGAAACGCACTCCCCCCTGATTCAATTAATTCTTGTAATTTTTTTCTATCAAATAATTCATGTAAAATCGATCCCTTATCCTCTAATAACTCTTGTAACCATCTTGTTACTACTTTCGTATAATGAGGATTATGCGTCTTTGGGTATGGGCTTTTCTTTCTATATAAAATATCATCGGGTAATATACCTTCTAACGCTTTTCGCAGTAGACCTTTTTCGCGATTTTTATACATTTTCATTTCCCAAGGAATATTCCATGCATATTCGACAAGGCGATGATCTGCAAATGGTACGCGCACTTCTAAGCTTGCTCCCATACTCATGCGATCTTTCCTGTCTAATAATGTTGTCATAAACCAAATCATATTGAAATAGAATAATTGTCGTCGTTTCGCTTCCACTGTGCTTTCACCTTCTAAAACTGGTACTTCTTGTACCGACTCCTCATAACGTTGCTGCACATACTCTTGCAGCCTTAATTTTCGGCGCCATTCCTCCTTTAAAAGTTGCTCCCGCGCCCTCGTTGATCTCATCCACGGAAATGCACTAGATTGTAAATCATCTTCCCTATAAAACCATGGATAACCACCAAATATCTCATCTGCACACTCCCCCGATAAACCCACGACAAACTTTTGTTTTATTTCTCGGCAAAACCATAACAAAGATGAATCAATATCTGCCATACCTGGTAAATCACGAACAAGTACAGCCTCTGTTAAATATTCTGCTAACCTTTCATTAGAAATGACGCAGCGGTGATGGATTGTACGGAACGTTTCCGTCATGAGGTCAATGAATGGTGCATCTGAATTTGGCTGAAAAGCGTTTGCTTGAAAATATTTTTCATTATCTTCATAATCGATAGAATATGTGTGTAACTGTCCCTTTCCGGAGCGCTCATATTCTTTTGCGGCAATTGCCGTTATTGCACTTGAATCGACTCCGCCCGACAAAAATGTGCATAGCGGTACATCTGAAACCAATTGTCTCGTAATTGCATCTTGTAATAAAAACCTTGTTTTCTCGACCGTTTCTTCAAATGAATCTTCATGCCTCTTACTTTCTACATTCCAATATCTCCATACACATAAACCATCTTTTGAAAATGTAAGTGCGTGGCCTGGCCGCAATTCTTGAATACCAGCATATACACCATGTCCAGGAGTTCTAGATGGGCCAAGTCCAAATATTTCTGCCAAACCTTCTATCGTTACTTCCGCCTTGACATCAGGATGCACCAATATAACTTTCAGTTCTGAACCGAACAGTAATCTTCCGCTATCGTATTTATAAAATAATGGTTTTACCCCTAAACGATCTCTTGCGATAAAAATATGCTCTTTTTTCTCGTCCCATACTGCAAAAGCATATATACCGTTTAAATGATTAACACACTCTTCTTTCCATTCTATATAAGAAGCTAATAGCACCTCAGTATCGGAATGTCCTTTAAATGTGTAACCTCTTCGCAATAACTCTTTTCGAATATCTTCTGTATTATATAGCTCGCCATTGTAACAAATTGTATAGTTGGATTCTTCCTTTAGACAAGTCATCGGCTGTTTTCCGCCTTCTGGATCTACTACAATTAATCGTTTATGTCCAAAAGCAACATGTTTATCAATCCAAATATTCGTATCATCTGGCCCGCGTTTTGCAAGCGTTTCCGTCATCTTCATAACGGTCTCTTTTTCTCCTTCTAACGCCCGCTTATAGTCAATCCATCCAGTAATCCCGCACATATAAATCATCCTTCCTATCCTATATCCGTATAACTTTACTCCGTTCAAAAGCTGAATAGAACCAAAAAGGAAAAATGAAGATATGACATGTAAAAGCCTAATTGGTTCTCATGATGAAGCATTTATTACTTAAAGTGTGTGTTTATTCTATGCCCAATATAAATTAGGTGTTCCATACTTATAAAGCGTTCCTGAACTGTCCATAACAGAAATAACAAGTTTTATAAAAGGAGACATAACAAATGAAACAACGTAAACATATTTTGTATAATCAACCGCGCGCTCATACAATCGGGAACGTGGAGTATATAAACGATGAATGGATTTTTTTTGATGATGAGAATGATGAAGCTTTTTTATTAGAAGATATCATTGAAGATGGATTTGAAGTTTTATATAACAACAATTGGTTGCCAGCTCGCTTTTACGAAAAAAATATATTGCAAATTGCCGATGAACATCACCCTTTGCAAAATGGTGAAATGATACGAATTCGAAAAAAATTGCTCTTCAGTTACAACGAATGGATAGAAGAACTATCTGACTCTGCATTCTCTCTATTCATCGATACTTTGCAAACAATTCATTATTCTTTATACGATTGTATCTATTGTCATAACTTCTTATCATTGCAGCCGAAAGAGCAACCATGTGAAGGCGTCAATATTCTTTTATTTGATAACGAAGACATGATATGTGCTCTTCACCATCATTATGTCCGCTATTCCTCATGTGCTAAAGATATATTTCAATTTACAAAGGCAAATGGGGAAGTATTGCATATAGATGCACAATAAACAAGATATAATAAAAAACCATCTTATGCTTCCGTACGGAAAATAAGATGGTTTTGTTTTACGCAAATGGTGCAAATCCCATTGGCAATCGTAATCCAATGTATAGTACAACAACAAACGCAATAATAAATTGCACCCAAAACGCTCCTGCTTGTTTTTGTTTACTTGTTTTCACAAGAATCATTTCCATTGCAGCAATAACCCAAATGCCTACTAGCATTTTAATGCCGTACCACATGTGCATGTTGCCTGTAGCTGTTTTCATAATGCTTTGATACAACAGAAAGCCCGTTACAATAATGATCATATACATAAGACGCAATCCCATATGTACACCTTTTCCTTTTCTCCCTGCCGTATACATAGAATACGCCACAAAGAATAAAAGAAGTCCTAATATCCATGCTGTAATATGCAAATGTGTTGTCACAATCCCCAACCTCCTCTTTGTCACACTTATTCACTTTATATGATAACATGTCTATTTCTTTTTTAGGAAATGTTTCGCTTTTTCACATTTAAATGATATAATATTTAGAGTATTTACAAACTTCTTGTAATAACAAAAGGGGGAACAATCATGATTGAAACAAAGGATATTATTGAACTTACAGACACATACGGAGCTAACAACTACCACCCACTTCCAATCGTAATCGCAAAAGCTGAAGGTGTCTGGGTAGAAGATCCTGAAGGTAATCGTTATATGGACCTACTTAGTGCATATTCTGCAGTAAACCAAGGACATCGTCATCCAAAGATTATCAATGCTTTAATTGAACAGGCAAATCGCGTTACACTTACTTCACGTGCTTTCCATAGCGACCAATTAGGCCCTTGGTATGAAAAAGTAGCACAACTTACTCATAAAGATATGATTCTTCCAATGAATACAGGCGCGGAAGCTGTTGAAACTGCAATCAAAACAGCACGCCGCTGGGCATATGATGTGAAAAAAGTAGAAGAAAATAAGGCTGAAATTATCGTTTGTGAAGACAACTTCCACGGACGTACAATGGGCGCAGTTTCTATGTCGTCCAACGATGAATATAAACGCGGATTTGGCCCAATGCTTCCTGGTATTATCGTAATCCCTTACGGCGATTTAGAAGCATTAAAAGCGGCTATTACACCGAATACAGCAGCATTTATTTTAGAACCAATTCAAGGTGAAGCTGGCATCAACATTCCACCAGCTAGATTCTTAAAAGAAGCATATGATGTATGTAAGAAAGAGAATGTTCTATTTGTTGCAGATGAAATTCAAACAGGACTAGGCCGTACTGGTAAGCTATTTGCATGTGATTGGGACGAGGTCATCCCTGATATGTATATCCTTGGTAAAGCACTAGGCGGCGGCGTATTCCCAATTTCTTGTGTTGCAGCAAACCGCGATATTCTAGGCGTATTTGAACCAGGTTCTCACGGTTCTACATTCGGCGGTAATCCACTTGCATGTGCCGTTTCGATTGCCGCTCTCGATGTATTACAAGATGAAAGATTAACAGAGCGCTCTCTTCAACTAGGAGAAAAATTAATCGGCCAATTAAAAGAAATTAAGAATCCTATGATTAAAGAAGTTCGTGGTAAAGGATTATTTATTGGAATCGAATTAAATACGCCTGCTCGTCCATATTGCGAGAAATTAAAAGAAGAAGGCTTACTATGTAAAGAAACTCATGAGAATGTCATTCGCATCGCACCACCTCTTGTTATTTCTGAAGACGATTTAGAGTGGGCGTTCCAAAAAATTAAAGCTGTATTATCTTAATATAAATTAGGCGATCCTCTTTTTTCGGACAGCCTCTCTTACGATTTGAAATGACATTTGAACTAAAAGATTGAAAGAAAGACTACCTCTTTTCAAAAAGGTAGTCTTTTACTTTACGATATTTTTTAATGTTCCAATGCCCTCGACTGTTACGATCACTTCATCACCAGCACGCAAAAATTTTGGTGGATTAAAGCCTTTTCCAACGCCCGCGGGCGTCCCGGTTGCAATGATATCTCCAGGCTCAAGCGTCATTCCTTTACTCACAGTAGAAATAATTTCTTCTATCGGAAATATCATATTTTCCGTATTAGAAGTTTGTCTAACTTCCCCGTTTACCTTTGTTTCAATGTGTAATTGACTGGGAGACTGAATCCCTGATGTATGCACTAAATACGGCCCCATCGGGCAAAATGTATCAAAACTTTTCCCCAAGAAAAATTGTTTATGCTTCCTTTGAATATCCCGCGCTGTTATATCATTTACAATCGTATAACCAAATATATATTCCATTGCTTTATCTTTTGGAATTTGTTTGCCTCGCTTTCCAATGACAATCGCGAGTTCCCCTTCATAATCCAATTCACTCGTCGCGTGCGAATGGCTATTAATTTTTTCACCATTCCCTATTACAGTCGTAGGTGCCTTCGTAAAAATCATTATATTGTTTGGGATAGATTCCTCTCCTCCCATTTCGATCGCATGTTCACGGTAATTCTTCCCAACACAAAGAATATTTTTCCGTGGTCTCGGTATAGGAGCTAATAGTTTCACTTCTTGTAAGGAATAGTAAGCTGCTAGTTTATTTTCGTTTGCCCAATTTACAATTTCACGCACCTTTTCCATACATTCGCTTCCTCTTTCAATACATTCTAACATGGTAATTGGAAGCGTAACTTTTTCACCCTTTTGTTTTTGTGCTTCTCTTAAATGCAGCACTTTCTTTTCCTCTTCGTCTACAACACCAATAAACACTTTCTCATCTTTCTTCACCGTCACCAAACGCAAAATTTCCACTCTCCATCCTAAAACTCCATACACTATAATTGTATTCGCATTCCTTAGAAAAAAACCTTCTATCCTTCCTTATTTTTTACAATATTCTTTATTTTACAATTGGTTCTTAGTTGCTTTTTCAAATAAAATGTAGAATTTTTACTTTTTTTATCGAAGCGATTTCTTTTTTATGGAATTTTTGTATAATTTGTACTACATATATACATTTAAAAATTTATATAGAGTGGAGCCGATTGTATGTTTGAGCAAGTAATTGAAAAAAAGCGAAAAAAAATGATCTATTTTGCTGAACGTTATGGAATTACCTCTCAAAAAACAGTAAATTGCAGTCAAGAATTGGACAAGCTCTTAAATATTATTTCTCTTATACAAACAAATACTACCGCCATTCATACGATAGATAGACATACTCATTAAAGTGTATGTCTTTTATTTTTCCTAAGTAGAAAGAAAACAGAGACTTCCGTTTTATGAAACATATATATACTTTTCGAGTCATACATAATAACAAACTAAAAATTTTATTGATGAAAGGTGTTTGCTATGCCAGCAATGGTCGGACAGATTCGCATTGTCAATATTGGATCAAGCGGAATTTTTCATATCGGAGATGTATTCGCAATTCGACCGATTAGTTACTCTCGTGCCTTTGCAGGAGCTGGTTCTTTTAATGTTGGAGATAACGTGTCTGTATATAACTATCAAAATACAACAACTGTTAATGATACAGATGTCGTTGACCAAGCGATTGTAGGGACGAATTAAAAGGAGGTTATAACACATTGAACTTCTATGTGCAACAGAGTATTATCATTAACAAAATTCAAATAGATAGTATTACAACATCTTCTATTTTTCAAATTGGAACAGCTGGAAGTATTAAATCCCTCTCCAAATTTTCAAATACAGGAGGCTTTACAGCACCCGTCCGTCCGCTCAAAGCAAAAGGACAAATTATTTCGATTAACCCAACACCTAGTTCTTCTTAACCGAGTTCCATCATAAATATATAGCATGCACCCTCCCTATTGAAAAGGAGATTATATTTCATGAATCAAGATGTATATATTTATTTACAGCAATTTCAACAAATTCTTCAACAGCAACAAAACACCATTCATGCTTTAGAACAACAAGTGCATACATTACAAGAAGAAATTGAAGAGTTAAAAAGTCGTCCCTCCTCTTCTATAGGAAAAGTGGAGTACAAATTCGATCAGTTAAAAGTAGAAAATTTAAATGGGACATTAAATATCGGCTTAAATCCTTTTGCTAAGACCGAACAACAAATTGAAGACTTTCAAGTGGATACAGAAACATTGAAAGTAAACCCTGAAACAGAACAAGATATTCATCCAGACTTTTATCAAGGTATTATTCAAGAAATGCATCGTTATTTAGATGAAGAAGCATATAATAGAATTCTTCATTTCGAAAGAGAGGAAGGAACACCTCTTGATGAAATGTATCGTCAAATGATGATAGATGATATTAAAAAACAAATGGAGCATCGTCTTCCATACTATTTGTCTCAAGTGCAGCCATATGACGATATCACTTCGAATCCAGAACATTTGCATGCTGTCATCGTTCAAGCGATGAAGCAGGATATTGATAAAGCTTTTCTTTCCTTTATTCAACATATACCAGGTAATTTCCGAAAGGAGTAAGTATATGAACTTAAATGTGATCAACCGTGAAATGAAAGTAGGGCAAATTAAAACAAATGGGGTATCTTCTTCCTCCCTTTTTTTAATTGGAGACGCAAATCTCCTTATTCTCTCTTCTATTCTTGATACACCGTTTGAATCTGTGACAGAAGGACCGTTTGTACCACTTGTTACAGATGTTCCTTCTACTCCAGGTTAAGGAGAAGCACACTTATGTTTCGACATGTCTCGATCGTACAAAATGCTTCTGTCGTCTCGATGGGGATTAGCGCCGTCTTCCAAGTTGGAGATGCAAATCAAATGGCCTTAAAAAGTAGAGCTCTTGCAGTGCATCGAGAAATCCCTTTTTATTTAAAAGGTGAAGGTCGACTTGATGCTTTTAAACTGTTTACTGATAAATATATTACAATCCCGAAACGTTCAACCGATGTCAAACTGAATATTACAAACGAAAGCCCTTTTATCGAAGTAAACGATGTCAACTTACTCACACTATTAAATTCAGCTTGTTTTCAAATCGGCTCTGTTGACTATGTATTTAGCAACTCTCGGATTATACAAATCCGTCAATACATGGAATGAATGAACCTTTTAGAAAATAACCCATATAATGTTGAAAAGAAGACGAATGAAGTGGGGGAATCTTATGCCATCTGTTGTCGGAAACCTTATCGTGCAAAACAGTAATGGCTCTTTTAACTTAGGTGATTTTTATAATGTTTCTCCAAAAGAAAATACGAAAGCCTACAATGGCTCAGGTGCTTCAAATGTTGCTTTTATTGTCAACACATTTAACGGTGTAAGTGCAACAAATACATTTGACCCTGATGTAGCCGACCAAGACCAAATCGTGACAGCATAAAAAAAGTAGGAGAATTGTCTCCTACTTTTTTATGCTGCCATAGCGTTCATTCTTATTGTCGTCATGTGACACAGTTCCTTTCTCACATCATTTCTATTCCTCAATCGTAATCACATGATTTCCATCAAAAAAGTATAAACACTTTTCTTTTACAGGGTGTTGTAACGTTTTTTCTAGTGCTTTAGCATATAAGGAAAGCTGTACTTTATAGCGCTCTTCTAAAATCGGTTTCGCCTGATCGAATCCACCTGGAAATTTCCCTTCAATTGTATCTGTTTTAAAGTCAATTAACGTAATGCCATCATCTTCTTCGATCATACAGTCGATAACCCCTTGTACGAGTATCGTCTCTTCGCTCTTACCTTGCCAATTTTGATACGCTTCTTTTGCTGAAAGCATCATCGTAAACGGTACTTCTCGCTCAACACTTTTCGCTTCTAACACTCGTTTTCCAAGATGACTTTCAAAAAATGCCACTATTCTTTCGACACTGATTTCTTCTGCTTGTTCAAAGGTTAAGATCTCTTTATTCACCATTTTTGCGATTTGCTCTTGAATAGATTCAATTGTAATAGATTGCTTCAAATCAACATGCTGCATAACGGCATGAACAGCTGTTCCACGCTCTGCATATGTTAAGCCTTTTTTCTCCATAAAACGCGGACGTGTTCGAATTGGCGCACGTAGTTTTTGAATAAAGGCCGTATCACTTCCATCTTCCGATTGATAATTTCTTTTAATCTCTGTAACAGATTGCTTCGCACGTTGAAGCGTTGCATCCTCGTATTCGTATTTCCATGTTAATCGATTATATACTTCATCTTTTCGTTCACTCTCTAACGGGACAGCCTTTTTCTCACGCAGCGCTTCTAACAACTCTTGCTTTTCTTCTTGAGCTGGCTCTGGTGCGAGTAACGTTTTGCCATCAACGAATTCTACTTTCCAGCTTGTATCATATTCATAAATTTCATTTGGAATCGTACCTTGTCCTAATTCAAGGAGTATTTCACTATCTCGATGTCGGTATAAGGAAGGAGCAATCCAATCTAAATAACATGACGCACTAGCGCGTACATAATCTGGTAGTAACCATTCTGTATGCTCCCGTGTATCAAGCCATTTTTCCATTTCTTTTTCCTTATCTTTCACCGTTCCAATTAAAATTAATTTTTCTTTTGCACGCGTTAACGCAACATATAATACACGCATTTCTTCTGCAATTAACTCGCGTTTCATTTTTCGTTTAATCGCTAATTGCGATAATGTCGTATATTTAATTCGCTTGCGCGGGTCAATAAATTGTGAACCAAATCCGAAGTCTTTATGCAATAAGAAACGCTGCATTAAATCTTGCGTATTAAAACGACGGCCGAGCCCTGCCACAAACACAACTGGGAACTCTAGTCCTTTACTTTTATGAATGGTCATAATGCGCACAACATCTTCTTGCTCTCCAAGAGCTCTTGCAGTTCCCATATCATCACCGCGTTCTAAAATGCGCTCAATAAAGCGTAAAAAGCGGAATAACCCTCTAAATGATGTCGCCTCATATTGCCTTGCGCGGTCGTATAAAACACGCAAGTTTGCCTGACGTTGCTTTCCGCCAGGTAATCCGCCGACAAAGTCATAATACCCAGTTTCACGATACACTTTCCAAATTAAGTCAGAAAGAGATTGCTGACGCGCAAACTCACGCCATCCTTGCAGTAAGTGATAAAACCACTTTAGCTTTTCATGCAGTTCCTTCCCTCCTTCAAGCGGTGCTCCTCGTAAGAACGAGCGCATCACCTCATAAAAAGAGCCTTTCTTTGCATGCGCACGAAGCATCGCAAGTTCCTCATCATTTAGCCCAACAATTGGCGAACGAAGTACAGCTGCTAGCGGAATATCTTGCACCGGATTATCAATAACGCGGAAAACATTCATCATAATATTTACTTCTGTCGCTTCAAAATAGCCCGTTGCAAGTTCTGCGTATACTGGAATGCCTTGCAGCTTTAATTCTTCCATAATTTGCGGCGCCCACGGCATCGAGCGCAGTAAAATAACAAAATCGCGATATTGGACCTGACGCATTTCATTCGTTTTCCGGTCATATACTGTATATCCTGAGTCAACCATCGCTTTTATGCGCTGCGCAATGAGACGTGCTTCCAGCTGCGCTTTTTCTACTTCTTCACCCTCTTCTCCATCTAGCACTTCTTCTTCAGATTGGTGAATGCATAATAACTCTGCCGCTACATCTTCTCCTTCTGGATAGCTTGCACCTAACTTTAATTCAGCGTCAGCATCATACTCAATTTCACCAACTTCTTCGCCCATAATTTGTTTGAAAATAAAGTTTGTACCAGCTAATACTTCATGACGACTGCGGAAGTTTTTCGCTAAATCAATTTTCATTCCGCCTTCTAATCCTTCTTGTGTAAAACGTTTATATTTTCCTAAAAACAAGCCGGGTTCTGCTAATCGAAAGCGATAAATAGACTGTTTTACGTCACCGACCATAAACAAATTACCTTCTTGCTCAGAGTCTTTCGTTACGAGTTTAATAATGGATTCTTGAACGAAGTTTGTATCTTGATATTCATCAACGAGAACTTCCGCAAATCTATTGCGGTATTGAAGTGCAACTGGCGATGGGCGCAGTTCACCATCTTCACCTTGCTCGCTTAAAATTTGCAAACAAAAATGCTCTAAATCTGTAAAATCAACCATTCCTTTATCACGTTTTATCGCTTGAAATCGGTTCGAAAACTCTTTAACAAGCTGCACGAGTTTTCCTAATACAGGGTGCATCTCTTGAAAATCACGTAAAAAGCTTTCTGGTTTACGACTAAACAGTTCTTCTTGTAATTTCTTCACTTCATCTTTTGCTTTATTGCGAAGAGAATCGACTTGTTTCACAATATCTTCGTTATAATCGCTTTTCTTAATACGCTTTAACGTTTGCCACGATACATGCTGCATTGCTTCATATACACTTGTCCACGACTTGCGCGCAGCATGAGATAGCGTTTCTAGTAAAACGAGATCCGTTTGTAATGTCTCCATGCGAGGAGCAGGACCATCGGGAAGCATCGCTAATTCCATTGCTTTTCGAATGTGCTCCGTTGCTGTTTCAAGCTGGAATTTCACATCTTCTAATAAATAAGAAGCATACATTAAATCTTCAATTGTTTTTCCTTCCACATTATACGCTTCTACTAATCTATCAAGCCACTTTTCTGGATTTGGATGCGCTCCTGCTGCTGTATGCAGCGCCAAAATCATTCGCTGCAAATCATCATCATTACGGTCGCTCGTATAGCGATCGACAAGTTCAAAGAATAGTTGATTCTCTTCCATTCCATACTCTTCTTCTAATATGTCATCTAACACTTCTTCTTTTAATAACTCATTTTCCGTTTGATTCGCGATGCGAAAACGAGGATCGATATCAAGCATGTAATAATATGAACGAATGACTTGTAAACAAAAAGAATGAATTGTTGAGATGGAAGCCTTATTTAATAAGCTCAGCTGCTTCCGTATATGCCGTGAACTCGGTTCCTCAATTAATACTTTTTCTAACGCTTCCCCAATTCGATTTTTCATCTCTTGCGCGGCTGCATTCGTAAATGTTACAACGAGTAAGCGATCGACATCTACCGGATTCTCCTCATTAATAATCTTTTTAATGATACGTTCAACGAGTACTGCTGTTTTCCCGGAACCTGCTGCTGCTGCAACTAAAATATCACGTCCATGTGCCACAACAGCTTTCCATTGATCATCTGTCCATTGACTCCCTTCTGGTTTTGCTGGCCAATTTTCTACCATCATTCCCCGACCTCCTCTCGTATTTTCTCCATTGCTTCACTATCTTTCATATCTTTTAATGTACGGAACTGATTGTCTTCCAGCGATTCATCGAACTGGCAGACAGAGCGGAAGTGACAAAATGTGCACGCTGCTTTATTCCCCATTTTATATGGAGCAATATCAATGACACCTTCTGTAATGTCTTTTCCGATCGTTTCAAACGTATGGTGTACGTATTTTTGTAGCACAGAAAATTCTTGTTCACTTGCGATGTTAGAGCGTGCGCTGAAGCTTCCGTCTTTTTTTAACCCGGCTGAAATAATGTCAGAGCTTCCTGTTGATAGTTTGTTATCCATTAAACGAACAACATCTGCATCTCCAAGCACGAGCCCTTTCATTTTAAATTTCTTTAAAATTTCTTTCTCAATCTCCTCTTCAGAAGCGTCACCTTTCACCTCAACAAGTGGATTATGAATATGGAAGTATAACACACCTGCTGGTGATGCGACTTCCCCCTGTTTCATCCACGTACCAGCATTAGAAATGACGACATCCAAATACGTCAGCATTTGCAATGCTAATCCGTAATATACTTCTGTTAAATCCAGCGCTTTCGAGCTCGATTTATAATCAATAATGCGAAGAAACGTACCGCTCTCATCTTCCGCTTTATCAACTCGATCAATCCGGCCGACAACTTCCATTTTCACACCGTTTGATAATGTAAATTCCATCGGTGGTAATGAGTCTTTGCCTCCCATACCAAACGGAACTTCTAAATCAACTGGAACAAATCCACTCGCCTTAGCATGTTCCCTAAGCACAAGCGATGTTCTAAAAATAATTTGCTGTAATTTTTGTTTCAAATAAGCATGTCGATTTGAGCTTAATAAAATTTGCCTTTGTAATAATGGAGCAATTTCTTCTATTACTAATATGGAAAGATGCTCACATTCTTTTATGGATAAATCAGCCCAAGTCCGTTTTTCACGCAAGAGCTTGTCCGCAATTTTCTTTAGCGCTGCATGGAACAGCTCCCCGATATCTGGTGCATCTAATTTAAATATATCGCGCTCTCTCAATGATAAACCGTGCTGTGCAAAATGAGCGTACGCACAGCGATTAAATAATTCCATACGAGAGACACTTCCTTTTATTTTATCTCCATATAAAATTCGACTTACAGCCGTACTTAATTTCTTCGCACGATTTCGATAAAACAAACTGGATAATACACGGTTGCTTTTTTGCTTCCATTCATCGGATGTAACGTAGAAATTATATACATCCCACCAAAAGTCTAAATCACCTTCAAAACCGTATCGCTTCCACGTTTGCAGTTGTTGCATCACATATGACAATGTTACTTCTGGCGTCGTTACATATGAAATTTGTGCTGCGCGCGATAAGTCGTTTACATCGTTTGTTACAAACGTCTCTTTCACATTAGGAAACATTCTCTTTATTTTCTTCATAAAACTAGAAGCTAGTAATGTCTTTCCTTCTTCATCTGCAAGAGGACAAGAGATATATAGTTTCTCAGATGCTCTTGTCACCATTTGATACAAGACAAACTGTTCTTCTAATAACGTTTGTCTTGTCGTTGGTGCTAATTCCACGCCCGCTGCTGCAAGAACATCTCTTTCTTCATCAGAAAGCATCCCTTCATCTGTCGGCGTAGCTGGCATCACACCTTCATTTGCACCAATCACAAATGTTGCCCGAATATTTGAAAGTCTAGAGCGATCGATATTTGCAATTAATACTTGGTCTAACGATGGCGGGATATTGGCAAATTGAAGTGCCTCAAGCCCTGTCGTCATCACATCAATAAACACCGATAGAGACATACTTTCTTCTCCAAGCATCTCAACAAATGTATCAAGAAGATTCATCACTTCTTCCCACACTTGATCATGGTCTGTCGCAAATAAGAAATCCCCGCTTTCTTCAGCACGTACACGTAGTTGTTCTAATTTCTTCGGAACATCTAGCTCCTCTAAAAATAAATATACAGCTTCGCACATTTGCATAACAGTACTTGCACGTTTCAATCTTTTTTGCAGACGAATGATTGGCGTTCTTACAATCTCACGAAGACGGTTCATTTTCTCTTCCATTTGGCGTTCACGATCTGTTATCACCTCGTTCCCCTCATCAAGAGAGCGATAACGACGATACGTCCACGGCTCATCGGCGGTCCATTTCTTACCTTGGACACCATACGCCAAACAGTAGTTTTCAAACTCATCCATTTCTTCACGCATCACTTCTTTTTTTACATCCAGCGGATATAAAAGTTCTGTTTTCACGCAGCGAAAAACAGCATCATAACGCCAATTCCCACTAATTATTTCTAAAGCAGAACGAATACATTCGACTAACGGATGGTGAGACATCGAGCGCTTTTCATCAATGAAATGCGGAATATCATAATCTGCAAATAATGTTCTTAACACATCATAATAGCTTTCTCCGTTCCGAAGAAGTACGGCAATATCGCGGTATCGATAATTCTCTTCTGCAACAAGTCTACGAATTTCTCGCGCTACTCCTTCTACCTCCGCTCGTAAATTCGCAGCTGTATGGATGGCAATACTCGTCTCTCCGTAAAACTTTTCGTTCGGACGCGATTCATAGTGAGCTTCTAAATGCGCTAATGCTGGAGAATGAAATCGCGGCTGTTCTACGAGCGAAATCGTTTTTTCCATTACCACTTTCTCTTCACGTGCTACTTGTTTTACTTTTTCATACGTCAGCACTGTTTCATAAAACAAATCCAGTTCATTGACTGGCTGGGCGAACGTTTTTTCATCCACCGTTAATGTAATCGTCATTCTTGCTCCGCATCTCATTAGCTGCCTTATAATTTCAAGCTCTTGCGGGGAGAACGAATGAAATCCATCAATATAAATTTCTGCATCCTTTACATACTCAGAAAACGGCAGTTTCTCAATAAGGAGCTGTAAATAATCTTCCGAATCTAAATACTTTCCAATTAAAGCTCGTTCAAAATCATCATATAATAGCTGCAAATCATATATTTTATTTGCCAGCAACTTTTGTTCGGCGCTACTGCTATGCGCATCTAACTGTTGCCACATTTCATATACATGAGATGGCGTTATATTGTAACGTTTAAACTCTGCAATCATACCTCCAAGATGTTCAAAGAAGCCATTTTGTTCAGCGGCTTTTTGAAACACATATAATCCTTCTTTGCGCGATTCAATAATTTTGCGAAGTAACATATGCACACCCGCTTCATCAATATGAAGACGACTTGCCCCTCCTACTTCTTGCAACACTTTCCAAGCTAATCGTGAAAAACTAAACACTTGTGCACGAATAGAAGCTCTTACCTCTTCACTTCCTATTAACGCCTGCTGCGTCTGAAATGTCATTTGTTCAGGAACAAGATACAAGATTGTTTTCCCTCTTGGGCGCTCTTTTAACTCTTCTTGCACTTCTCGTAAACAAAGTGTACTTTTCCCACTTCCAGCTCTTCCAATCACAAATCGAAGTGACATATAACCCCACCTTTCACCTATATAACGAACGTTAGTTTGCTGTCATCATTGTATTATAGGACACGAAAAAAGACAAACAGAGACTGCTTGCCTTTTTTCCTCTTTTCTATATTATAAATCATTCTACTCACCTTTTGAAAAGTTCATTTGCATTTCGTTAATCGGCCAATAACGTAAATCGACTTTTCCAACAACCGCATCTGCTTTTATAAAACCAAAATGTCTGCTGTCCCAGCTACCAAGACGGTTATCGCCAAGTACAAAAATATATCCTTTTGGCACAACCTTTTTTTTCGTTAACTCTTCCAACTTAAAATCTCCTGTCAACTGGCGTCCTTTCACTTGTTCCTTATATGTTTCTAAATACGGTTCATCAACAAATTGACCATTAATATATAATTTATCCTGCTTATATTCAATATAATCTCCAGGTAAACCAATGATTCGTTTTACATAGTCCTCTTTTTTATTCGCATGGAATACAACAACATCAAATCGATGTAACTCTCCAACTTGATAGCTCACTTTGTTCACAACAAGCATATTACCATCTTGAAGTGTTGGCATCATCGACTTTCCCTCTACAACATAAGTCGAGAAGAAAAACGTTCGAAAAAAAAGAGCTAGTAGTATCCCGATAAGGATCGTTCTCATCCACTCTACGCTTTCTTTTTTCAAAGTTTGCTTCATCAGCCTCTCCCCTCACCCTTTTCTACAATGAAGCTGTATGTACAGCGCGGACTTCTCTCCTCAATGCAGTTCTAATTTCACTTCAATTTTCTTACCAACATACCAAAGAATAAAAACAACTCCTATCACAATAATTGTTTTTACAGGATTATGGATAAAAGAAGTTAAATCATGACCGATATAGCTTAACATAAAAATCATAACAAGCTTTCCAAGTGTTAGAGCTAATCCAAACTGCCTTACACTAATGCGCGATAATCCCGCGACTACATTAATCAATGCAGATGGCGTAAAAGGAAAACAGTACAATACAAAAATAGGTGCAAATCCTTTTCGTTCAATCCATCCCATCGCACTCCGTACTTTCGGATGTTTATTTATAAAAGAAAAAAAGCGACTTCGCCCAAACTTACGAATAACAAGAAAAACAAGAAACGCCCCCAGCACCGAACCGATCCAAGAATAGAAACATCCAAGCCATAGACCAAAAGCAACCGCATTTGCCATAACAAATACGATCAGTGGAAGTACGGGAATAAGCGCTTCTGCCATTGGCAAGCCAATGCCAAGGAGCAGACCAAACGCCCGGTAACTCTCGACAAGTTGGTCCATATTTTCTGTTGAAAAATATTCTTTGATTGTTTGAAAATCCATTCTACAATTTACCCCTTTATTATTTTCACTATCCCTACTTTATCATTGCTTCGTATAAAGAGGAAATGGTAGATATAACAGATGGAGATGTATGTATTAAAGTTCCATACGATGATGTAAAAACCCTTCCTGATTATCGTATGATTATCTATCATGATTTGACAGGATTTTACACCTTTCATGTTTCCATGTAACAAAAAAGAAACCAGTTACTTCATCATATCTGGTTTCTTTTCATTTTTATTATATGAGCATTTTACCTGATTTATTAATCATTCTCCTTCTATATCTTCTTCCTTTACAAGGTAGACTTTTTCATACGCTGGTCTTAACGTTGATATCGCTTCTTTTGCAACTGGCTTAAACTGCAAGTTTCCTTGTTTATCTTTTCGATCTTCATATTCTGTTCTCAGCTTTGCTGTACGGTTTTGTTGATTCTCAAAACTACTCTTTGACATCTCTAATTTCACTGCAAACCCATTAATGAACCGAATAATAAGATTGCCGTCTGCTAACTCTTTATTGCTTGCAATATGAAAATGAGAGAGCCATGCACATTCTTTTCTTGAATAGGAATACGTGGGAAAGAAATAAAGTTGATCGGTGGGACTAATTGCGATAGGTGCTTTATGAGTAATACGTGTTAACTCTTTGGTTCCTTCTTTCCTCCCTAAAAAACTCGATCCATGCTTACGACAGCTTCGTTCTACAATATCAAGCGGCTTTTGGAACATAAAAAAAGAGTCTTCCACTTCAATTACTCTCGTTATTACATTTTTTTCCCCTAAAATAACAGGCAGTAAAGCCATAGTTTTTTTATTTATTACGTAATTTTCAACATAGCGCTCAGCTCTACCATCCATGGTGTGTTCACTCCTTCTATAAAATTCATTTATATTAGCAGCTGCACAAATAATTGTATCACACCTTTTGTAAAATAATTAAAATTTTCAATTTTTTTACATTCTTTTATAAAACTTAAAAATGACATTATTTCTTTCCATAAAAAATACCCAACGTCAAAAATGTATATAGTTCGTTCCAAATAGAGATATTATTTCAACTAAAAGTAGATTTTCCATGTTTGAAATATTTATAACATATTCGTTAGTCTCATGAACAAGACTGCTTCAAAAGTCCAAATGCCCATATAGAGTAAGGTAAAGAAGCAAAGAAGGGTTATTACACCATATGTATTTCCTCAAAAATGTATAACAAAAAAGATGGCCAAAGCCATCTTTTTTATCACACACAATAAAATTATAGTTTTACAACGTTTTTAGCTTGAGGTCCACGGTTACCATTTTCGATTTCGAAGCTAACTTTTTCGCCTTCTTCTAAAGATTTGAAGCCTTCAGTTGTGATTGCAGAGAAATGTACAAAGACATCGCTTCCACCTGGAACTTCGATGAAACCAAATCCTTTTTCATTATTAAACCATTTTACTTGTCCTGTTACTGTCATTCTTATTTCCTCCTAAGAAAATACATTTTTTAGTTTTTCATGTAAAAAAAGAATCCACACATTATCAAATACGAAACATAAAACAGTTCTCACATACTTTTTCTCGTTCGTTTTCAGCACTTGATAATATATGGATTGCTTAATTTAATTATTCAACTGAGATTAGTATAACATAATAAAGATAAGATGTATACTTTTTTTAAAAAATAAATCTTCCAATTTTTATACTCTCTATAAAATAGAGCTATTACCCTAAAAAACGAAACAGATATACAAAAAGAATTTTTTCAATAGAAAACAGGCGCCTAGTATCGACACCTGTCCCCTCACTTATTTTGTAAACTGCGCCTCTTCCGTAGAACCTTTCAGCGCTGTTGTCGAAGATGTACCACCTGTAATAACTTGCGCGACTTCATCAAAGTAACCCGTTCCTACTTCGCGCTGATGACGCGTTGCGGAGTAGCCGTATTGTTCAGCAGCAAATTCTGCTTGTTGCAATTCAGAATATGCTGCCATGCCACGCTCCTTATAACCGCGTGCTAATTCAAACATGCTATAGTTTAAGGAATGGAATCCAGCAAGCGTTACGAATTGGAATTTATAACCGTATGATGCAATTTCTTTTTGAAAGTTTGCAATTGTTTTTTCACCTAATTTTTGTTTCCAGTTAAAGGATGGCGAACAGTTATAAGCTAGTAATTTCCCTGGATACTTCTCATGAATCGCTTCAGCAAAGCGCTTTGCATCTTCTACATTTGGCTCAGATGTTTCACACCAAACAAGGTCTGCATATGGTGCATATGCTAAGCCGCGCGCAATTGCTTGATCGAGCCCCGCTTTTGTACGGTAAAAACCTTCTGGCGTTCTTTCTCCTGTAATAAACTTTCGATCGACTGGATCGATATCGCTTGTAATTAAATCTGCTGCATCCGCATCCGTTCTTGCAACAATGATTGTCGATACGCCCATTACATCTGCCGCTAGCCGTGCTGAAATTAAATTGCGCACTGCTGTTTGTGTTGGTAATAACACCTTTCCGCCTAAATGTCCGCATTTCTTTTCCGAAGATAATTGATCTTCGAAGTGAACACCTGCTGCTCCTGCTTCAATCATACTTTTCATTAATTCAAATACATTTAATTGTCCGCCAAATCCGGCCTCAGCATCAGCAATAATCGGCACGAAGTAGTCGATACCTCCGTTTCCTTCCATATGCTGAATTTGATCTGCGCGCTGAAGCGTTTGATTCATCCGTTTTACAACAGCTGGTACACTATTTACCGGATACAAACTTTGATCCGGATACATATGACCAGATAAATTCGCATCCGCTGCTACTTGCCAACCACTTAAGTAAATTGCTTTTAAGCCCGCTTTTACTTGTTGCATCGCTTGGTTACCTGTTAACGCTCCCAGCGCATGAATGTAGTCTTCTGTATGAAGCATGTTCCAAAGTTTCTCCGCACCACGGCGCGCCAATGTATGTTCAATATCAATTGACCCGCGAAGACGAATTACATCTTCAGCAGAATAAGGACGCGTAATCCCCTTCCAGCGTGCATTTAATTCCCAATCCTCTTGCAATTGCTGAACTCTTTCATTTTTCATTTCTTCCATCCCCTTTTCTTTTATAAAATTTCATAACCAGGTAATGTTAAAAATGGTTCAAACTCATCCTTACGCACTAAATCAGTAAATAACTTTGTCGCTTCTACAAATCTACCTTTCTCAAATGATTCTTTTCCAATCTCCTTCTCTATTTTCGCTAGTTCTTCCGCCTTCAATTGTTCTACTAAAGCAAACGTAACTTTACGACCGTCATTCAGTTTCCCCTCCTCATGACGAATCCACTGCCAAACTTGCGCTCTTGATATTTCCGCTGTTGCCGCATCTTCCATTAAGTTATAAATAGGTGCTGCCCCGCGTCCACTTAGCCATGACGCAATATATTGAATGCCAACACTGATATTCATGCGCAGCCCTTCTTCTGTAATCGTTCCCATAGGTACTTCTAATAAATCTTTTTCTGTTACATGCAGTTCCTCCCGTTTTCTAAATATTTGATTTGGTGTTTTCATAATGTGATTAAATACTTCCATCGCAACTGGTACGAGCCCTGGATGAGCAACCCAAGTTCCATCATGCCCATCTAAAGCTTCGCGCTCTTTATCGACCCGCACTTTTTCAAAGGCGATTTCATTCGCCTCTGGATTATTTTTAATTGGAATTTGCGCTGCCATCCCCCCCATCGCTGGTGCATTTCGGCGGTGACACGTTTGAATGACTTTCAAAGAATACGCGCGCATAAACGGTACTGTCATCGTAACTTGTGCTCTGTCTGGAAGCAAAAATGCTTTATGATTGCGGAAACATTTTAAAAAGCTAAAGATATAATCCCATCGTCCACAATTTAATCCAGCGGAGTGATCACGTAATTCATATAAAATTTCATCCATTTCAAATGCAGCATGGATCGTCTCAAGCAGTACCGTCGCTTTAATTGTGCCATTTGGAATACCGACATACTTCTGTGCAAATACAAATACATCATTCCATAAACGAGCCTCTAAATAGCTCTCCATCTTTGGCAAGTAAAAATATGGACCGCTTCCTTTTTCAATTAAAGTTTTCGCATTATGGAAAAAGTACAGTCCAAAGTCTACAAGACTTCCTGACATACGTTTCCCGTCAACTTGCATATGCTTTTCTTCTAAATGCCAACCGCGCGGACGTACAATAAGTACAGCTGTTTGATCGCCAAGACGGTATTCTTTCCCACTTGGGCTCTTATATGAAATCGTTCCTTTCGCAGCATCTCTTAAGTTTATTTGACCTTCTATTATGTTTTTCCATGTTGGTGAACTCGAGTCTTCAAAATCTGCCATAAAAAGATGTGCCCCAGAGTTTAAAGCATTAATAATCATCTTTCGATCTACGGGTCCCGTAATCTCTACGCGTCGATCTTCTAAATCACGCGGAAGCGGCGCAATTGTCCAATTGCCCGCACGTATATGTGCTGTTTCTGGTAAAAAATTCGGAAACTCTCCCGCATCAATTCTTTTCTGTTTTTCTTCTCGTTTCTTTAATAACTGAATACGACGTTCATTGAAATTCTCATGCAACTCTTTCAAAAAAGTAAGCGCTTCTGGTGTCAAAATTTCGTTGTACGATGGTAATAATTCTCCAGCGAGTGTCACTCGTGAAGTTTGCGTTGACATATTAGCATCTCCTTTTTTAAACTGTCTTATAACAGTTTTATATTTACCCTTTATATTATATAACAAAATTTCAGAAAAGGAAGGTGTTTTTTGAAAAATCAATCTTTTTTATGATGGAATTTTCCATTCACTCAAGATAATAAAAAGAAAAAACCTGCATCAAAAGGTTTTTTATACACCCTTTTGGCACAGGTTCTTTTCTTTCAATTCCTTATTTATTATTCAGCGTGTTCATTAGTAAGTGCATTATATAAAAATTGTGCATATTGCTCACGCGTTACCTTCATCTCCGGAGCAAATTTCCCTTGTCCAATTCCTGCTGCAATCTGATTGGATTGTACAGCACTAATTGCATCTTTTGCCCATGAATTTGCTGGAACATCGTTGAAACTATGCGGAGCTTTCACCTCTAAATCAAAAGCAGTCGCAATAACTTGGGCCATTTCTGCACGTGTTAGCGTATCTTTCGGTCTAAAATTCCCTTGCTCATCCCCTTGGAAAATGCCCATCTCCGTTAAAGCTAAAATTTCTTCCAAAAATAATGTTGATCCATGCTCATCAAGATCACCGTATGGATTTTCATATTCCTCTTTCTCTTCAATTCCTTCCATACTACGATAAATTAATGCCGCGACTTGTTCACGTGTTACATCATCCCCTAGTCCAAAAATACCATGACCATATCCCGCAATAATTCCCGCGTTTCCTAAATCAGAGATTGCCTCAAAAGCCCAATGATCTTGTGGTACATCATGAAATACAACCGGCTTACTTTCAGCTTTTACATTCAAACTCTCTGTGCTAAATAAAGCTCCCCCCATAATCGTTAATGATGCGACTACTTTCAAAAATTTCTTATTCACTACATTCTCTCCTCTATGTATATGTACTTTGTTTTAATATAAATAATTGATACAGAGGAGACAAGACACAAATTTGCCACCTTCGTGACAAATCTGTGAACTATATTACATGTAATTTTTTATTTATCAACTTGATAATCAACCTCATATAATATCATGATTTTCAGCACAAATACTTTTATATATAGGGGGCATTGCTATATTTCTTTCTAGCATTTCCAATATCCATAATTCCATTTATTACATTGTATATTATAAATACAACAAAAAGTACAATAAAAAATCATTGCACTTTTTCATAATCATGCAAGAGCTCTTTATGCATCTACTTCATCTTTTATATGATAATGAATAATAGCTTGATTTAAAAACTTCGCATATTGCTCACGTGTTACAAATGCGCTTGGTTCGAATTTTCCATTTCCAGTTCCAATTACAACTTTATTTGATTGTAAAGCACTTATTGCCTCTTTTGCCCAATGATTATCGGGCACATCATAAAACGTATGTTGGCGCTTTACTTCAAATTCGAATGTTCTTGTAAGAATCTGTGCCATTTCCGCACGTGTTAACGGTGCTATCGGTCTAAAGTTTCCGTTTTCATTTCCCTTAAAAATACCGCGCTCTGTCAATGCTAAGATTTCTTTTGGAAACATTGTAGATCGTTCAGAAATATCATTATAGGGGTTCTTTAACGGTCCTTTGTGCTCAAGTTGAAGTGTACGATATATAACTGCTGCCACTTGTTCACGTGTTACATAATCTTCTACACCAAATTTACCATTTCCATACCCTTCAAGAAATTTATGATAAACTAAATCCATAATATCATCATATGCCCAATGCCCTACTGGAACATCCGCAAACACGATCATCTCAGGGTACTCTTCCGCTCTAATTGGAGCCGTACCGGCACTTATCAATAACCCACCAACAATAGCTGCTGTAGTCATCACACGGCATACTTTTTTCTTCATTTTCCTCTCTCCTTCCTCCCTATTGATACACAATAAGAAAAGAATAGATTGTATTCGATTATTCATAACTACATATGCTTCATTGACAAATCATATGAACAAATCAAATACGCTTTAATATCTATTATTATGGATTTCACAATTATAAGAGGGGCAATTCATATTAAAAATGTAAATCGGGTGCAAATTGTTTTGAAGAACCGTTATCCTCGCCTTTTTTCTTCTATTTTTATACCTCCTTCTTTTTAAAAAGGACTAATGAAACCTCTTACAAGGATGTTATATAATATATATTCTATACCATTTCACCTCTATCCTTCTCCTATGAAAAGTTCATGATATAGACAAAAAACGCAAAATTATACGATATCGACCAAACGCCAAATCCCACACCTTATCTCTACAAAAAATAAAAAAACTCATCCGAAAATTATCCTTTTTAGACAGACTTCTTTCTATTTCTAACTTTTTATCACTTTGAATACGCATGCTCTTCCTCAAGCGCTGTTTCTACTTCTGATTTTCGAAACGTAAATGCCATTCCAGCAAAAATGAAAATAATCCCGATTACTTGTAGCATTGTTGGTCTAAAGCCTGTAAATACCGTATCTAATAAAATCGCCACACCTGGATCTAAAAATACTAATACAGAAATGAGTCTTGTTGGCAAATCTCTTAAACTATCAAAAAACAGATAATATACAAATCCTGTATGTATAAGGCCCGTTGCTGCTATATACAACCAATTCTTTTCTGTCAGTCCTTGAAATGCATGAAAATCAACAAATGGTAACAAAAGAAAGATTCCTAAAAAGGTTTGCAGAAATGTCATTGTGTATGCACTCGTCTGTGAAATTCCCTTTCCTAAAAGAGTCGTAAATGCGTAAAATAAAGCTGCTAGAAGAGCCCAGACCATTCCGGATGACATGAGTTTTCTCATAGAAATACTCCCATCTACTCCCGCAACGAATACAGTTCCAATAAAACACATAACAATGGAAATAATCGCGAATATTGTTAATTTCTCCTTAAATACGAGGCTCCCAATTATTAATACAATGATAGGAGCAAGATGATACACAGAGATAGCGATTGTAATCGACATAACCTCAAACGCTTTAAATAAGAACACCCAGTTAAAAACGAGAAATATACCACATGCTAATATTTGCATCACTTCTTTCCGATTCCATTTCTCCTCCTTATACTGACCGGTGACAATCCAACACAAAGTTAAAAACACTGTCGCACAAATACAACGTATAAATACTAATTCAAAAGATGGTAAGTTCGTTTGAACGGAAAAAAATCCAATTGATCCAAAAATAGACATGGATAATATCATTTTTAGCGCTGGCATCGATGATTGTATTTTTACTTTATACTTTGAAACCAAAAGATAGATCCCCCTTAAGCATTCCTTCTTCCGAAGAAATAAATGTAAATATTTTTAAAATTAAATCAAATTATACTTCATACATTATTATTTGTAAAAATATAGAATAAAAGACATATTAAGCTTCACATACTTAACATGTCTTTTTCTCTCTTCATATGATCCCTCTACTGACGAGTGTTTCCCCTATTTTTGTAAGGTAAATTGAGAAACAATTTTCTCCAATCCCCCTGCGATAATATGGAGTTGCTCAATTGCAGTAGAAATGGTTTGGACTGATTCTTCCTGCTTTAAGATGGATTGTTTTACCATATCGGTACAGTCAGATGATCTTTGGGCAATGTGAGCCATTTCTTCTGCTGAAGCAGAAATTTCTTCACTACTTGCAGCCATTTCATCCGTAGATCTAGAGGCACTTTCAATTTGAAACGATGCTTGTTGAACCTTTTCTGCAATCTTTCCAAATACTTCTTCTGTACGCATAGCTACTTCTGTACCTTGCTGAACATCCTCTTCTACTTTCCCCATTATCTCAACTGTATGGTTCGTTACTTCCATGACTTGGCCAACAAGTTGTTCAATTTGTTTTGCCGATTCACTAGACTGCTCCGCTAACTGTCTAACTTCATCAGCAACAACCGCAAAACCTCTACCACTTTCTCCAGCACGTGCAGCCTCGATCGCCGCATTTAATGCTAATAAATTAATCTGTGAGGCAATTTCTTGTATCACATCAATAATTTTCACAATTTCTTCTGATTGGACTTTCATATTCCCTACTTGTTTCACACCTTGCTGGACAGAACCATATATGGTATCCATTTGTCGAATCATCTGCTTCATAAATTGATTTCCTCTATCCGCTTCTAATGCAGATTGAGAAGATAACTCATTTACAGATGAAGATATATCCACGATTCCTTGTATCTCTTGTGTCAATTCTTCCATTGCACACGCAGTTTGTTCCGTCGCTTTCTTTTGACTATCCGCACCACTTGCCACTTCTTCAATATCTACTATAATTTGTTTAGCGGCCTGGTGCGACGTTTCTGATGCGGAAACGACCGCATGAGAGTGCTGCGATAATAGTTGAATGTTCTTTTCAACTTCTTTCATATTCTCTCTTAACCCTTCAATCATACTATTAAAATCACTAACTAATATACCTAATTCATCTTTCGCTTTATAATCTCCATATACCGTTAAATCGCCTTCTTTTACTCTTCCCATCATAATACTTACAGTTTGTAAAGGCGTGACGATTAACCTACTAATAATATAACTTAATATACAGATCAAAATTGTACTAACAGTTACAGTTATGATAAAACTTGTAATAGATTGTTCCACCATATTTTGAGAATCATCGAATACTTTATCTACTAAATCTGCAACATATTTTTCTAAATCCCCTGTATAACGAGCCAACTCAGCACCTTTTGGTTTGAGTTCTTCGCGGAACTCATTTATATGTTGTGAATCATGTATCAACTTTTCTTTTTCAAACAAACTTTCATATGTATTCCTGTAATCTGGTACAACCTTTTTCATCTTTTGAAACAGTTCATCTTCTTGCTTACTTAAATTAAAGCCATCATCATATTCTTTCAATAAAGAATCATATTTCTTCAGGTCATCTTCAATATCTTTGGCAATCTCTTTCCTCTCTTCACTTTGTGAAATCGTCATTAATGTTAGCAAATTATATTCTAATGCCTTTTGTGTGCGAAGCATACTTTCCAACAAGACATTAGAATATTGATAATCATCTGCAACAATCTTTGTGTTCTGTTTCATCTGTCTCATCGAGTTCATTGCTACGCAGCTCATCACAATGAAACCGAGAACAGCTAATGAAATAAGTAAAAATAACTTATATTTCACTTTCAAATTTCGTAAAAAACGCATAAATACAACTTTACTCCTCTATATATAGATTTTTAAAATTTTATAGCTTATTATTGAAAAAATCAGCAGAAAAATCAATGAAAAATTTTACCAAAAATTATTTACTAAAAATAAAGAAGTAGCAAACCGCTACTTCTTTATTTTTTCTGCCTCTCATATTCTTCAAATGTATGAATTCTTTCAAAAATAGGTGGATGTGTATATAAGAAAAATTTTACTAAAGCAGGTGGGTTTACTTGACTAAGGCTTGTTTTGGATAAATATTGGAATGTTTTTACTCCTGCCTTACCATCTTTCGTCATATGTAATGCATATTGATCCGCCGCACGTTCTTCAATGCGAGATACATAGTTTGTCGCCGGACTTGCGGCAAAAGATAATATAGAGGAAATTAAGAAAAATAAAGGGAGAATGGATAAACATGCAAGCTTTGAAATTCGCAATGTATCTCCCCATTTTCGTAAACAAAGATTTAAAATGCGACTAATCAAGTACATGCCGATAAATGTTAAAACAATATAACTGGCTACGCCCCAATATATATGTTTCATGACATAATGTCCTATTTCATGCGCCATAATAAACAAAATCTCTTTATCTTTTAGTTGCTGAAGCGTTGTATCCCATAATACAATGCGAAAATTCTTTCCGATCCCTGTCACGTATGCATTTAATGCATTTGTTTTTTCCGACATATTCACTTCATATACATGTTCCGCAGGGATATGTGCTTGATCTGCAATCGTTAAAATTTTCGTTTCTAACTCTTTATTTTTTAAAGTTGAAAACTCATGATAAAGCGGATCAATTAAAACAGGCTGTACAAATGTTAAAAAGATGGTAAATGGTACAGATAATGCCCAGCCTGCTAACCACCAACGCTTCGGGAATTTATTCATCAGCCATAATAAAACGGAAACGATCAGAAACATTATTACATAGTTGATCCAAAAATCAAGAACGTGATCTCGTATCCAGCTCGCTGTTGTTTGTGTTGAAATACCATAATCAATAGATACTTGATGCCCGAACCATTGCAGTGGTAATGAAAGTGCCGTTGTAAGTAATGATAAATAAAATAAATAAATCGCAATTTGTATGACTTTTACCTTCGATGTTTCTTTTGACCATTTCTCAAATTTATTTGATACCCCTAAAACGAGAACAAGCAATAAAATCATCCATTCAAGAGGCACAGATAAAAAAAACAGCAAATTTTTAACTCTCGAAAAATCTTGGCTTAATGTAAGTTCTTTCGCACTCATAAAGGTTGCTGGATCAGCACTCGTGCCTTTATACATGTCTGGAATCATTTCATGGTTCCAACCAAATAAATACCAGTATATAAATAAGGCAAAACCAACGTACAAAAAAAGCGACCATCCAATAACTTTTCTCACTGTACTCCCTCCTCTATGCTGCCTGTCTATTATTATTGTAAGTTCGCTTCTCTCAAAATAGAACAAGCTAATCTAAGGAATTGTCATGTAATTTTCAATCCCTTCTCTATATCAGCGATTCGACACAAATAGAAACAAAGAGCCTACGCCAAAAGTTATCCTTTTGCCATAGGCTCTTCCCGCTACGGAATCATATCTACCAATAAACTAAAATTATGAAGGTTCATAGAACTATATTTCATAATTCCTTGCACAGTTAACAACAGAATAAGACCCGTTATGCACATATAGTTGACACAATCTGCACTCTTTTTTTCCGCTACCATTCCACCGCAAATACATAATAATCCTAATAGATGAAGTGCCAAATAAACAAAAAAGTACGGTTCATTCCAACGAAAGCTCACATTTATAGTCGTAATTACAATCAAACTTATCATCATTAAATAGAAAAATTTATTTGATTGTATTGTTTCATTCATATAAACATATCCATTCCTTTCTATACGGGATCTTCCCTTCATAATCGCGCTATCCGCGTTTCATCATGACAAAATAAATCACTGCTTTAAAAAAGTAAAAGAATATACAAGCGGTCACTACATATTCAAACATTTTTTTGAAGATTACTCGATTGTTACTATTATAATTTAGCAAAATTCGTTTTACGATTTCTTCTAAAACAAGCCCAACTCCAATTATGCTTCCTACAAGAATAAGCAGAAATATAGCGCTTTCTTTATGATTCGTACTTGAAAACAAATAAAACTCTGGGAACACAATCGGATCCATAACCGGGCTAATTAACTGACAAACTTCTCTACTACATATGTCTGTTATAGATGTCGAATTTGTTATTTCTTTCAGAATATTCCCTGCGAACTTTTTCATCCATACAACTCTCCTAAACAGAAAGCTCTAGAGCCTTTACATCTTATTTAAAGTTACAATTGGTAGTTCTTCATTCATATAACGACGGTTCATAAACAAAAAGAATAAAACAAAATTTAACCCAAAGATAAAGATCATAAGTCCTGTAAAAAAACTTGTATAGTTGGAAAAGTCGGCAAAACTAATTGCTTCTTCTTTACTTATAAATTTGGAGGCAATCAGTACAACTGCATTGTTTAGCATATGAATACTAATCGGCATGAGTAGGCTTTTCGAGCGAATATATACAATAGATAGAACGATGCTAAATACGGCAGCACCAAGAAAATCAATATGCATGCAACCAAACAAAAGGGCAACTGCAATCATACCTTTTCCCGTTCCCCATTTTGCTGCAAAACGCTGAAAAAGAAATCCTCTAAATACAAATTCACCTATAATAGGTGCAATAAATACAACTATTATAAATTGATATACATATCCGCTGGTCTCTTCTATAATTGGTTGATGTAAAGCATTCATGATAAAATCCGGCGTAATCCACGTGAAACTATACATATACAAAATCAAATATCCATAGCTAAAGAGGCAAAGCATAATGGTAATCCATACAACTTGCAGTACATGAAATGTCTCTTGCCTATTAATAAATGCTCTTAATGGAATATCTTTTCTTCTATATTCATACAAGAGCCAAATCACTGGGAGTATATAAAATATGAGTAGATTTATAATAGAAGAATTTTGTATATGAAGTGTATGTTCGAGCAATTGCTTACTGCTGCGCTCCAGCCAAATCAGTGGTGTAAATACAATCAAAAAATATCTTGCTCGCATCGAATAAAACGGATTCATACTCATCTCCTCCCCTATGTTTACTTTTATCATATCATCTAAATCTTATTTCTTAACTAAGAAAACCTTAAAATTTCCTTAAAAATCCCATAACTTTCAAGAAAATGTTATGATATTTTGTGAAAACTAGGAGGGATTTTACTTTGTACAACGCAAATATTTTACTTGTTGATGATGAATCAGCAATCTTACAACTATTAACTACAATTCTACAAAAAGAAGGGTTTTCTCATATTACAACCGCAACTTCTGCTGAGGAAGCTTTGTTGCTCGTTGAAGATCATTCATATGATTTAATGATTCTCGATGTAATGCTCCCTGGACAATCCGGCTTTGATATTTGTCCTATTATCCGTCAAAAGACAGATTGTCCCATCTTTTTTCTAACAGCAAAAACATCTGATCTCGATAAAGTCTCTGGATTTTTATATGGAGCAGATGATTATATTACAAAACCATTCAATCCGCTTGAAGTTGTTGCTCGGATGAAAGCACAGCTGCGCAGACATTTGAAATACACTCCAAAAACAATACAAACTTCCGATATCTATTCATTTGGAAGATTTCAAGTCGATAAACATGCTGCTGAATTAAAAGTAGATGGCAATATTGTAGAATGCTCCGCTCAGCTATTTCAGCTCTTACTCTTCTTTTGTGAACATCCGAATTACGTCTTCTCTAAAGAAGAAATATACGAAAAAGTTTGGGGCGCTCCAGCCTATAACGGAGATGATAATACCGTGATGGTCCATATTCGCAAGCTGCGAGAAAAAATCGAATTCAACCCAAGCAACCCACAGTATATAAAAACAGTTCGCGGACTTGGCTATAAATTCATTCCAGGAAGGTAATCGCGATGAATTTAAGTAAAAGATTAATTATCCAATTTATTCTACAACATATTTTTGTCTTATTCACTTTACTAATTGCTGTCGTAATTGCCTTCGGATATTTCGCTATTTTGATTAACTCGTCCTTATCCGAAACAAATGTATCAGAATTTGATAATTCAACAATTTCCAGTTACGTTTCTTTCGAAAACAGTCATATTACATTGAATGCTAAAGTAAAAGAAACGATTCAAAAAAAAGAGGATTGGCTTCAAATTGTGGATGAAAACGGAAAGGTACTATATCACTATAATACACCTAAAGAGGTTCCTGATTCCTACACAAAAACATCATTAGTCGCATATTTAAGGCAGCAAATACATAGCCCGTATAAATTCACTTATTGGGATATTGAATTAGGAAAAAAGAAAGCAATTGTAATTTATGGTGAGCAACTTCAAAGCAATAAATTGTTGCAGAAACTACAAAAAGAGCACAATGCACCATTCACAGCAAATTTTTCTTTAACTGACTCTGAAAAAGAACAACTTTCTGCTGCAAATGCTGTATTACAAATTTTTAATGCAGATGGGGAAGAAATTTTTTCTTATCCAGAAAACCGAGGCAAGCCCCTTTCTGCCATTCAAGCCGTACTTTCTGAAAAAGAGCCTTGGAATCATCAAGAAAACATTTCAACTCTTTATAATCCGGAAGACAAAACTTTATTTACAATCACAACTAAAAATGCTCATTATAATCCATCTGAAATAGATGAGGATGTAATCGCGAAAAAATTCCTTACCTTTTTCGGTGTTGTTTTTCTTGTCACATTTGTCTATTTAGTCATTATTTCTATTTGGTACGGTAGAAAATTTGGAAAACCGCTGTTACATACAATGCGTTGGCTCAAAAATATAGCCGGCGGAATATATGAAGAACCTGTTAGTAAAAAAGGAAAACCGATTCGCTTTCGGCGCTCTGGTAAAGAAAAATGGTCATTCCGTTTATTTAAAGATGTAACAAAGGCGTTAGAACATCTTTCAATTACACTCAAAAAAAACGAAGCGATGCGACAAGTACTTCAACAAACACGCGAAGAATGGATTACCGGACTCACTCATGATTTAAAAACACCCCTTAGTTCGATTTACGGTTACTCTCTTTTATTAGAATCTAACCAATATCAATGGACTGACCAAGATATTCAAGAGTTCGGTCATGTCATAAAAGAAAAATCACAATATATGACTACATTAATCGATGATTTAAGCTTAACATACCAATTAAAAAACAATGTGCTTCCTTCTCAACATTCACATGTTGAAATTAATCAATTTGTTCAAAAGATTTTATTGCAATTTATTAATAACCCTACGCTTCAAAATCAAAATATTGAATTTGTTCCAAGTTCCCATAAAATCTATTATTCGATTGAGGAAAAGTGGTTCCAGCGCATTATTGAAAATTTATTAGCAAATGCCGTAAAACATAACAATGAAACGACCAAAATCCTCGTCAAACTAGCAAAAAACAAGGATTCTTTCACTCTTTCTATTACAGATAACGGAAAGGGAATGGATGAAAAAACAAAAGAACTATTATTTGAACGGTATTACCGCGGAACAAATACAGAAGAAAATAATGCAGGAACAGGACTTGGTCTCGCTATTACAAAGCAACTTGTCCTCGCTCATAACGGTACGATTTCAATTGAAAGTGAACTTGGGAAAGGAACAGCTATTACTATCATATTTCCATTTCCGAATCAAAAGAGAACGTCTTAACCGAAATTGTCGTTACGTATTCTGTATAAAAAGAGCGAATCATCATTGATTCGCCCTTTTTCTTCCTATTTCTGTTCACCCGCCTTCTATGTATTATGATAAAGAAAAGCTCCATTTTTTTCTTGACGTTTTTTTACTTTATTTCACAAAACAATTCCAGGATTTATCTAGTAAAGAAACAAGATGGAAAACCGACTTGTTATATTGTCACTACGAAGAAGTTTTAGGTTCATACATTTGTTCTTATGTCTAAATGATGATACAAAATCCATACATATAGTACTCATCAATTTATAGTACTACTAATAATACAGTACCTTGAAATATATGGTAGTTGATGGTATATTTAGAAATAATTAGATAAATCATTCCAAAAAACATGTCATTTTAAAAAAATAGAGGGGGACGAATCGCTTTCGCAACGAAAGGTTCTCTCCACTTATTTTCAAAATTCTCATAAAGAAACAGATTGAATTCTTAACTGTGATGCATCATTTCATAAAGGAAAGTGATTGTAGTGAACAAAAAGGAATTTTTAAACAAACTTAGCTCTTCCCTAGGAAACATACCAAATTCAGAAAAAAACGATATTCTATTAGAATATGAAACTCATTTTATTAGCGGTAAGCAGGATGGGAAATCTGAAGAAGAGATTTGTAAAAAACTTGGAAACCCTAAAACGATCGCGAAAGAAATGAATGTTACATACGCTATAAACAACGCGAATCAAAAACGCAGCCTCAAAAATATGATAATAGCAATCCTGTCTGTTATGAGCTTAGGTTTGGCAAACTTTATATGTATCATGATAGCTTTCTTCTTATTACTCTTGCTATCGCCAATTCTTCTTGCACTCATCGTTGCTACTCCTTTACTATTACTATCACCTCTACTACTAGTAATAGTTGGATTTACAAAAGGATTTCATCAAATCCATTTTTCAGATGTTTATAGTGTGTTGATAGGTTTTTTTATTGGCTTAGTCATCGCTGGTGTATCTTATCAAGCACTAAAACATTTATACTCGCTTTTAGTCAAATATTTGAAATGGAATGTCTCTATTTTAAAAGAGGATTAATAGAAATGAAAGAGTGTACATCTCCTCTTTCATTTCCTTCGTTTATTTCCAATATGCAATTTCGCATATTCTCTCCTGTCATTTCCACTTTCATGCTACGATATATGTGAAATACGACATATATCGACAAAATAGGAAGTGATTCTATGAAACGTTCTAAAACATATGTAAAATGTCTCGCATTATCTGCTGTGTTGGCAAGTAGTGCCCTA
This sequence comes from Bacillus cytotoxicus NVH 391-98, assembly GCF_000017425.1. Taxonomy (GTDB): domain Bacteria; phylum Bacillota; class Bacilli; order Bacillales; family Bacillaceae_G; genus Bacillus_A; species Bacillus_A cytotoxicus. The sequence continues at coordinate 957,085 of NC_009674.1, read as the reverse complement.
GCAATGCACACACCGGTTGTCGCTGCACAAACAACTTCTCAAGTTGTAACAGATATCGGTCAAAATGCAAAAACACATACAAGCTACAATACATTTAATAATGAACAAGCAGATAATATGACAATGTCATTAAAAGTAACTTTCATTGATGATCCAAGTGCTGATAAGCAAATTGCGGTTATTAATACAACAGGTAGCTTTATGAAAGCAAACCCAACTCTTAGTGACGCACCTGTTGATGGATATCCAATTCCAGGGGCAAGTGTCACATTGCGCTATCCATCACAATATGATATTGCAATGAATTTACAAGATAATACGTCGCGATTCTTTCATGTAGCACCGACAAATGCAGTGGAAGAAACGACTGTCACATCAAGCGTTTCTTATCAACTTGGCGGCTCTATCAAAGCCTCTGTAACACCAAGCGGTCCTAGTGGCGAATCTGGAGCAACAGGTCAAGTAACTTGGTCTGATTCCGTCAGTTATAAACAAACAAGCTATAAAACAAACTTAATTGATCAAACAAATAAACATGTAAAATGGAACGTATTCTTTAATGGATATAATAATCAAAACTGGGGCATTTACACTCGCGATTCTTACCATGCTTTATATGGAAACCAATTATTTATGTATTCTCGTACGTATCCTCATGAAACAGATGCACGAGGCAATCTAGTCCCAATGAATGACCTTCCAGCTCTCACAAATAGCGGTTTCTCTCCAGGCATGATTGCTGTTGTCATTTCAGAAAAAGATACAGAACAGTCTTCTATCCAAGTTGCTTATACAAAGCATGCTGACGATTATACACTTCGCCCTGGCTTTACATTCGGAACTGGTAACTGGGTTGGAAATAATATAAAAGATGTAGATCAAAAAACATTTAATAAATCATTTGTATTAGATTGGAAAAATAAAAAACTAGTAGAGAAGAAGTAAAGTAAAAAACAACACTGACAAACTCAGTGTTGTTTTTTACTTTATACTTGCATTGCCTTTTCTCTCAAAGCTCTTCTTAATAGTTTTCCCGTGGTGTTTTTCGGTAATTCCTTCAAAAATTCTATCTTTTTGGGAACCTTATATTTTGCAAGGTGCAACGAACAATAATGAATGAGCTCTTCTTCTCGTACCCTGTCATGTTTTGGAACAACATAAGCACATACAGCTTCTCCTAAACTTTCATCCGGAACACCTATTACGATTACTTCAGCCACTTCCTCATGTTTATATAATACTTCTTCTACTTCCCGGGGATATACGTTATATCCACCGACAAGGATGATATCTTTTTTACGATCCACAATATAGAAGTAACCTTCTTCATCCATTTTTGCTAGATCACCTGTATATAGCCACCCTTCACGAAGCACTGCTGCTGTATCTTCTGGAGCTTTATAATACCCTTTCATCACGTTCGGACCGCGAACAATCAGTTCTCCAACTTCTCCAACAGGTACTTCCTCACCAAGCTCATTTACTACTTTATTTTCAACATGCCAAATATTCGTTCCAATCGATCCTGGTTTTCGCGGCCGATCCAATGGATTAAAACACGTCACTGGCGATGCTTCTGATAGTCCGTATCCTTCTGAAACAATGACACGAAAACGTTTTTCAAAATTCTCCAAAAGAGCAACAGGCATAGATGCACCACCAGATATGCAAAGTCTGAGTGAGTGCATATCTTCTGCACTTGCTCCTTCATATAAATATAAATAATTGTACATCGTTGGTACACCGGCAAATATTGTTGGTTTATATGTGCGACAAATGCGAAATACTTCTTTTGGACTAAACTTTGGTAACATTAAAATGATTGCCCCATTTATAATCGGTGCATGAATCGCAACGGTTAAACAAAACACATGGAACATCGGTAACGCCGCCACAACACGGTCATCTTCTGTATATTGTAAATATGTCGCAACGTCTCTCGCATTACTATATAAATTCTTATGCGTTAACATAGCACCTTTTGGTTGTCCCGTTGTTCCTGAAGTGTATAAAATAACCGCAACGTCTTCTTCATGTAATAGTGGACCTTCATAAGATATATCTCCAGTTTCCACCAAACTAGTAAACGTTTTCACTTTTTCGTTGTCTGTAAGTTGAAAATCTGATGAGGTTTCACATATGATAATATGTTCGAGAGAAGGAAGTCTTGTTGTAAGAGATTGTATAATCGGTAGAAGGATGTCGAGTATGATGATTGTTTTTACGTCTCCATTTTGTAAAATGTAATGCATTTCATCTGCGGTATATATTGGGTTAACCGGAACAACGGTTGCTCCTGTTTTCATGACCCCATATAACCCGATTAAAAAATGTGGTGAATTCCCAACAGCTAATGCAACATGATCCCCTTTTGTGATGCCCATTTTTGCTAAATTACTAGAAAACTTTGTGACCATTTTATTTAATTGGTCATACGAGACCGACTCATCCATAAATATATAAGCTGGTTTCTCCCCTTTCTTTACGGCTGTCTCAGCTAAAGATTGAACGAGATTCACATAACCCCCACCTTTATAAAATTTTGAAAATTTAAAAATTCTAAATACATTATATTAAAAGAAAATTAGGGTATCAAGTAACATTCAAATACTCGCATATAAAGTAGCAGCGTAAATCACTACTACCAGTAGGTACGAGCGAAATGAAGGTTCATTCATTTTTACAATCCATGCGCCTTACCGCATCTACCGCTTTTTTACAAAAACATAAAAGAATCTTACCCATTTCAGTTACAGCGTATTTCGTAATGAATTGAGGTGAAACAATAATGGTGCATGAAATTTTATCAGCGATTTTTGAAATATATCGACCGTTTCTCAACATATATCGGCGCAATTTAAAATATATCGGCCATTCGACACAGGATATCGACGGTACGACAAATAACGACATGAAAACTGCTCTCCCAATTTAGGAGAGCAGTCCACTATTAAAAGAACAATGCTAAGAAATCTTCTTTCGTTATATTCCCAAAGTAGCGTTTTACATCTACGTCTTCTAACGCTGCAGCAAAGGCTTCCTTATCAAACTGAACACCTGTTAAACGCTCTTCAATATCATGAACATCGAGTGCACCAAAGAAGTCACCATATATTTTACACTCTGTTACTGTTCCTTTTTTCACTTCTAATCGAACATCAACCTGTCCAACTGGGAAACGGTGTGAATGTTGTAAATTGAACTTCGGTGACTTTCCGTAGTTCCAGTCCCAATTGCGGTAGCGCTCTTCAGAAATTTTATAAATTTCTTTCCAATCTTCTTCTGTTAACTCATATGTTGGAATTTCCTTTTCTCCTTCAAAGATTGTCTCAAGAAGAAGCTGTTTAAATTCTTCTGTTGTCATCTTTTCATTTAAAAATTCCGTAATATTAGCTACACGGCTGCGAATCGATTTAATTCCTTTTGATTGAATTTTGTCCATTTTCACTTTTAATGCAGATACAACGTGATCGATTTCAGAATCAAATAATAATGTACCGTGACTGAACATACGACCTCTCGTTGAAAATTGAGCGTTACCTGAAATTTTTCGTCCCTCAGCTAAAATATCGTTACGTCCACTAAGTTCTGCATTCACACCTAATTTACCAAGTGCTTTCGTAACGGGCTCTGTGAATTTTTTAAAGTTATGAAAACTATCCCCGTCATCTTTTGTAATAAAACTAAAGTTTAAGTTTCCTAAATCATGGTACACAGCCCCGCCACCTGATAAACGGCGTACAACATGGATCCCTTTCTCTTTCACATAATCTGCATTAATTTCTTCGACTGTATTTTGGTTTTTCCCAATAATGATGGAAGGTTCATTAATGTAAAACAGCAAATATGTTTCATTAATATCTAAATTTTTCACGCAATATTCTTCAATTGCTAAATTAATCGTAGGATCTGTAATCCCTTTATTATCAATAAATAACATGTTCTCACCTCATGAATTCCAAGTATAGCCACTATGCGCTAATGCAATAGAGCCACTAAAAATTTGTTTTGCTTCTTCTACTAAATCAGCTGGATTTCCTATATGGGGCAAATGCGTTAATACTAATTTTTTTACATTGGCATGCTTTGCTATGTTTGCGGCTTCTATACTATTCATATGCCCTGCTTTTGCAGCCTCTTGATGCGCATACATATTGCATTCGCAAATAAATAAATCCGCATCCTTTGTAAATGGAATAAATTCAGGAATATAACTAGAGTCCGCACTATATACAACAACTTTATCTCCCGCCGCAATGCGCATTGCATAGCACGTAACAGGATGTACTGTTTTTAAGAATGAAATGGAGAACGGTCCAATTTGCAATGTTTCCTCTGGATGATAGACAATTCCTTTCGTATGCGGCTCATGCGTTAAGGACGCAAATCCTTGTACATCAAAACCATGCCCATAGATTGGCAATTGTGGTAATTGCCCTTTTGTCGCATTTGTAATTAACCTTGCATATTGTAATACCCCAATATCCGCAACATGATCATGATGATAATGCGACAATAAAACTGCATCTATATCAGATGGTGCTATATATTTTTGAAGCTGTGCTAATACACCACTGCCACAGTCAACAAGTAAACGAAAACCATCGTGTTCAAACAAATACCCCGATGTCGCTTCTCCCGCTTCTGGAAAGCCGCCCCAAAAGCCAACAACAGTCACCTTCATATGTATCCATCCTTTCAAAAACCGATAGAAATGCATGCTTTCTTTCTATATTGAGAAAGATTTCACTTACATTCTACATTGTTAACTATAATCCATTTCCTAAACTTTTTCATTATTTTTCATTTTGTTATAAAACAGTTGTTGACTTTTTATTTTTGTACTAATACAATATTATTAAGAAATGGAGGGATTTTCATGATTGATCAACCAATGGAATTTTTCAGAAATTTGCCAACAAAAACTTGCGCGCATTGCGGAAAGGAAATTGATGAGCAACACGAAGCATACCATAATAAATGCGATGACTGTGTTCACGAAGAATAATCGTGTATACACATAAAAAACCTAGCAGACATTGTCTACTAGGCTAGTAACATCGCATCTTTCATCGTTGAACCTTTCACCAAGAGTTCCAGCTCAAACTCATATAGTTCTTTTTTGCGATAATTTTTTGTATGGATTTTATCTATCATTAAATCTATAACTTTTCGAGCCATGTCATCGATTGGTTGTTCCATTGTCGTAATACCAGGATCTGTAATTTTTGATAAAATTTGATTATCAAAACCAATTACAGCTAGGTTATCTGGAATACTCCAGTTATGGCGTTTCGCCTCTGAAATAATGCCAGCTGCAACCTCATCGCCTCCTGCCAAAATAGCGGTAGGATTTTTTTTGTCCTTTAATACATCATGAAAGAGTCTTTTCCCATCTCCCCACGAGAAAACGTTTTCAATAAAATCAATTCCTTCTACATGTTTCCCCTGCTCAGTAACTGCACGCAAAAATCCCATTTTTCGTTGTTGGCTAATTACCTTTGTTTCATTGCCACGGCAGAAAATAAGATTGCGATACCCTTGCTCTAATACATGTTTTGCCGCAATATATGCTCCTTGAGCATGATCAAATTTAACCGTTGGAATATTTGCTTCTTCAATATATTCATTACATAACACAATTGGACCGTGTTGTAAATATGGCTCCACATCTTCCCATGAGTTCTCAAGGGAACATAGAATAATGCCATCTACTTGTTTTGTTGATAACAGTTGTAAGTATTCCATCTCTTTTTCTGGTAAGTATCTTGTTTGACAAATAATCAGTTTATATTTATGTTCAGAAGCAGCAATCTCAATTGCTTCAATAAATCTACTGAAAAAAGGATTTGTAATTCTTGGAACGAGAACTGCAATTGTCTCCGTTTTTTGTTTTCGAAGTCTTCTTGCTGCCGAATTAGGTACGAAGCCTAAATGCTTCATCGCTAATTGAACTCTCTTTTTCTTCTCATCTGATACGTACGGATGATTATTAATCACCCGAGAAACCGTTGTTCTTGATAATCCCGCTAATTTCGCCACGTCCTCAATCGTTGACACGAAATTCTCCCCCTTTGTATGAAAACGTTTTCTTTAGTAAATTATATAGTATATTATTGGAAACTGCAATATGAGTTCTTATGATTTTACTATATTAATATTATTCATAAGAAAAAGTATATATTTGCAGAAAAAATAAGTGGACTTTTCGAACACTTGCTATAAACAGAATAAATAGAAATAGGATGATTATCATGAACCGAACAGATCGTTTACTCGCTATATTAATTGAGTTACAGAGGAATCAAGTTGTGACAGCTCACATGTTAGCAGAGAAGTTTGAAACATTAGTACTGTATTACATCAATGAATTAAACAAATACTCATTGGAACAACTGAGACGAAAGCCTTCTGAAGAAGAATGGTCGCTTGGACAAATGTATTATCACTTACTTACAGCTTCCAATATGCAATTACATGCAATAGAACAGTGTGCAACTGGTTCAGCTATAATCAGTGGTAAAAAAACAGAAATGGGGGAAGACGTATATAAAATGGGAGCCTTCCCTCCTATTCAAATCAAAATACCGAATCGCCCTGGATATACACCAGAAAACCCGACAAACAAAGAAAATCTAAAACAAGGATTATTACAGCTTATCGACAAGATGAAAAAGAATCAGCTAAAGCTCTCTTCTATTCCGTCCCATCATACAGTGGCTCATCCTGGACTTGGTCACTTATGTGCAACAGAATGGTTTCAACTTGTGTATATGCACTTTGCACATCATCTCCATCAGAAAGAACGGTTAGAGAAAACCCTAATAACCGATTCAAATTGTTAATGACTACGAAAATCGTTCTATCCTTGAAGGACATACATGTATTTACATTATGAACCAAATTTCAGGGGGGAACTGTATATGCAATGGGTATATCATAATCCGGTATTTGATGTTGATTACGTACATCCGTCTATTCGATTATCTTCTGCTTGGGTAGGACACAACCACTTTGCATACGACTTCATTCGATTTATGAAACCGAAAAAGGTAGTGGAATTAGGAACACATTATGGTTCTTCTTTTTACAGCTTTTGCCAAGGAATAAAAGATGAACAACTTTCCGCCGAATGTTTTGCTGTTGACACTTGGAAAGGTGATTTACATAGCGGACCATACGGAGAGAATGTGTTTGAAATGGTTAGTTATGTAACAAACCATTGTTATCCAACAATAGGACGCTTAATCCGTTCCACATTTGATGATGCTTTACATTTATTTGAGGATGAAAGTATAGATGTATTGCACATTGATGGTTATCATACATTTGAAGCTGTTTCACATGATTTTGAAACATGGTTGCCGAAAGTCTCTAAAAATGGTGCCGTCTTATTTCATGATATTGCCGTGTTGGATCGTGATTTTGGCGTATATAAGTTATGGGAGACATTAAAAAAACAGCATCCTTATCTTGAATTTTCCCATTCATATGGTTTAGGTGTCCTATTTCCGAAAGGATATGACAATAAGTTCCAAGATGTATTCGATAAGAAAGAGGAACTACAAAAAAAATATGCAGGGAGTAACATATAACTCACACATACGACCAAAAAAATAGTGCCATTGTATATGAAACTTATACATATGGCACTATTTTTATATACTCATCTTCTCTACAAACGAGGAAACCATTGATCCCAATATGGTTGATACTCTGGCCATAAATATGTCGTTTCTTTATCAAACCCTCGATAATGGCGCATATATCCTGCTAAATAACTAAATGAGGAGGCATGAGGTCCAGCAAAAAGAGGCGCACCGATACAAACTAACCAGTCGACTAATGCTTGTTCCTCTAAACACAATGCATCTAACTCCTTCTGCAAGCCAGGGTACGTTTGTAAAACATCTTGCTTTCTGACTATGACTAAATGAGGAAAATGTTCTTTTATACGAGCTACAATGCGATGATACTTTTCCTCTTGAACACCAGAAGCAATATAAACAGCCGATAAATCCGCTTTACTTGCAATTGTATTGATTATTTGTTGAAGTTGATTTTCTGTATGAGCCGCTAAGTCGAATCCTTCCACAGGTAAATGAACTAAATCTCCTTCAATTCTAAGCTGAATCGCTCTCCATCTCGGGTAAAAAGACATAAGACCAATCGTGCAGCTAGCTAATTTTTTTATATGTTTCGCAAAGGGTAAAGATTTCGCAATAAATTGTCCTGTCTCCCTACTTTCATCTCGTAATATATGTCGTTGAAGAAACCGCCTACAAGTAATCATATGCTTAAAAGTCTCATCCATATCCGGTTGATGCCGCTTCACTAAAATATTTTTCTTGTAAAATAACGCCCTACATTCATCTACATCCAAATAAGAGTCAATATTGATTTTTGAAAAATACGGGCTCTTATGAAAGTCAACGGAATTTCGAGTTTGCACATCTTTTAAAAGGATACAAACTGCATCATGTTGCTTCGCATAATATAAAGCTTCTCCTATTGTTCTAAAAATAGCCATGAGCTGATTACAAAGTCCTTCTATCTCCCCAATTTCATATTGCAAATATATGATAAAACTCCCCGCCCTTCTTTCTTTCTCTTGAACATCTTATGCAATATATATGAGTATAGAACATACTTCACTTAACCGTCATGCTACAGAATCATTCCTACTGAAACAAAAAAAAGATTATCTTAGTTTGACAATCCTTTTAATAAATATAGTTCAAATAACTCTGCAATTCTTTCTTTTTCTAGTGGCTCATGATTTTTTTCCCAATCGAAAATAAGTGATACATATAGTCTAAGCATAATAAACGCTGTAATTTCTGGATCGCATTTACTGATTTCACCTTTCTCGATTGCAAATTCCAAATAGGCTTGAATAAAGGATACAATTTCTGTATCTACTTGCTGCATCACTTCTTGTACTTCTTTCGTTCCCATATCTCGTTCTTCTTGGATCAGCTTAATCATAAGCTGATGCTCTTTTCTAAATTCTAAGATGCTGTATAATGCTCTATGTACATTTTCAAAGAATGAAATATCTGGACGAATGGATTCTTTTGCAACTTCCTTCATTTCTGCAATTAAATTCGAAATAATTTCACCAAATAATTCTTCTTTATTTTTGAAAAAAGTATAAATTGTCCCTTTTCCAACATTAGCCAATTTCGCAACTTGATCCATTGTCGTTGCCTTATAACCAAACGCTGAAAAAGATTTTGTTGCAGCCTCAATAATAGAACGTTTTCGATCTATTGCCACATCTTCACCTCCAAAAATGACCAAATGGATAATATAGTCAATTTGTACACATTTGATATTATCACAGTCTTCCAGTATATACAAGTTCCCTTTTTTAGTTATTCCCCGTATCAAAAATTCCAGTCATAAATGAAACCTTTCTTATAATAGTCATAGTGTATCAAAAAATGGACGGAAGTGAAAAGGTAAAAATATGTTATAAGAGCTATCTGGTGACTATGGTAAAAGAAGTCTCACTACTACAATCATCCATAATACATATTGCCACCTAAGCGTTAGCCTATCCTTGAGTACAATTTTGACACATAAGATGATACCGACTAATATACTCGCCATAAGTGATGTTTCAATTATCCAGTCAAAGAAGCGCGAAAGGTAAATATGTACGAATGTATCTATCATTACGATCTACCTTCCTGCTCATTTTCTTCTGTCTGTTCATCCAAAATGCGTTTCAATTCATGAATATCTTCTGAAGAAAGTTTCTCTTCTTTTAAAAAATTTACAAGTAACGGTTTGAACGCTGCACCACAAAAACGATTCAGTAACGATTTTGTTTCGACTTGCAACTGTGATACTAATGGATCGTAACGCATACATATGCCCTTTATCTTAATGATACGAAACTGATTCCTTTTGAACGAGCCGATTAATAAATGTTCGAATTGTCTTTGGCTTCCAATCTATTTTTGACTCTAGCTTCTCAATGATTTCATTTGCCGTTTGCGGAGAATTCAACCAAAGTACTTTCATAATTTCTAACTCAGCTTTAGATATTTTAGATGATACTTTTTTCATACTCCATTTCCCCTTTCAGGATTATCAACTCTATTTTACAAATAACATTCCAATTATTGATAAAAAAACAAGAAAATCTTTACAATTAATAGTAATATAGAAAATAAGTATATTCTTTACAATCAAGTATTACTCTTATCAAAAAATGAAAGATAAAGTGGAACTTTAATCAGTGGGGGTTTCTCAATCATGATTCGTGCACTTCGCTTACAAATTAAACAAGCTTTTTTAAATCCGCTCTCGATGTGTTTTTTATGCAGTATGTTCGTTCTTCTTTTTATATATCACTATTACTACGTTTTACAATATATTAATTCTGTACCAGACGAATTATTAACAACATCCTATAAGTGGATTGGATTTCGTGATAATGAAATGGATGTTTATTTATTGTTAATGCCCATTATCGCTACTTTACCTTTTAGCACAAGTTATAACGCTGATAGATTAGAAGAATTTAAGTCTTTTATAAGTAAAGAAGTTTCCTTTCTTTCGTATTTATACACAAAATATATCGTTACCTTTTTTTGTGGTGGATTCCTTTACATTTTTCCGTTCTTACTTTCTTTATTACTTTGTAAGCTCACAATACCAGATGGTGTACCATCCGTAACAAATAATTTAATCAATACAAATGGCATGTTTGCATCATTGTATTATGATTCTCCGATCACTTATATCTCTGTATACATTGGGATTAATTTTTTATTTGCTGGTTTCATGGCTGTGTTAGGTCTAGCTGCCTCTATGTGGTCGCAAAAAGATTACATGGCGATTTTATTTCCATTCACTGTAAGTTCACTTCCCTATGTTATTTTAAATATTATTTTTCCTACCATTGGAGGAGCACCTATTCATCTATATGATCCGAAACAACCACTGCAAGGAATGTCTCCGTACATTCTTACTCTGCAATATACATTGTTTGGAATCGTTAGTTTATTTATGTATATAAAAGGAACAAGAAAAGATAAAAAGAAATATACACGTAAATTGCAAAAAAGAATGCGCTGCAAACAAACGTTAAAAATTACATCATAAGCACAAAATTAAAATATATCAGCGATTCTTACCTAGTTATCGGCGCAAAATGAAATATATCGGCGCAAAATCAATTTCATCGGCGTTTCGACACAAGATATCGACCAGTCGACAAATTTCGTCACCGCACTACGTAAAAAAACCCGTCTAAACTGAACGGGCTTTTTTCAAATCAATTTGCGCAAGCACCGGGTCATGATCGCTGACGCGGCCGTGCTCCTTCATCATATTTGTATTTAAGTGTACTGGATCTACAATTGTATGATTTGCAATATTATTTGTCACTAAGATGTGATCTAGTACTTGTGCATTCCCTTCATGAATATATGTGTACCGATTTTCTTTTGAAACAGTTTCTAACATATTTTGTAATGTGTCGCCTTTTAGCGCTTGCAGTGGTTTAGAGAATTCAAAATCGTTCATATCCCCTACTACAACAACAGGTGCGTTCGCATCTCGTTTTTGAATTCCTTTCACAAAACGATTCACTTCTTGGGCCAGCTGTACTCGTTTTTCTTCGCTTTTCCATACCAGTGGTTGTATGCTTCCAAATGGCGGTGCATCACCTATTTTTGAGTTTAAATGATTAGAAATAACAACTAGATGTTGACCTTGGAATGTAAATTCAGCGGCTAATGGTTTACGGGTGCTTTCAAATAACGGATTGTCCTGCCCAATGCGTGTCGGATTTGTCTCTAACAATTTTGGTTGATCCGCTAGTTTTACGCGCGATGAATTATAGAAAAAACCGACGCGAATATTCGCTCCCGGCGCTCCTCCATCTTGATTGTTTAGAGGCGCTACTTCTACATATTCATACTTTGGACCATGGATTGCTTGCACCGCATCAATTATACGTTTTGCACTTAATGAAGCATCTGTTGTGCCATCATTTATTGTTCCATTATTATCTTGCATCTCTTGCACACCAATAATATCCGGCATTTTTAAATTATATTTAATCGAATACGCGAGCGCTTTTACTTTTTCATCAGATGTTTCCTTTTGATTTGCAGAAAAGTTTTCCATGTTATATGTAGCGACTGTTACTCTCCCAAGCCGAGGCTGAATCTTTGCTCCCACTTGTTTAAACCCTCCGTCTATCACAGATGGTAATTCCGTCACTGGCGAAATGCGGTATGCGCTATAATCATAACCTACTACTCCTGTTATATCACCGTTAAAAGTATCACCAACTTTTGCTACATGGTTACGAGGTACTTTTAAAGATAAGCGTTCTGGATTGAGTTGCGTCTCACTTAAAAGCGGCGTTCCATATTTCGTTACCACTTTATTGCTACCATTTGCAATCGTTACATATAAATTCCCATGCTTCTGCGGTGCAACCACTTTTGGTGTTGGAAGTGTAACTCGCATACCTTCTAAGCTTTCATAAAAATCAATCGCATCTTCCTGCGGATCAAAAACACCGAATGCATCATTATCAATGATTTCATCTGGAATCTTCACGCCATGCTCCCCTAGCACAACTGCTTCTGGAAGTGGCACATGACTCGCCTTTATGGTTGCGCGAGTTGCCTTAATTTCTGTCGTAGTTAAATCTGTTTCAAATCGTTCCGCATATCCAGCTCCAACATGCTCCTCCACTTGTCCATCTACTTGGACAACGTCTCCCACTTTCACATCAGCATCTTTCTGATACACGTAAATTCCTTCTGAAGTAGCTGGGTCGTCATCAGGCTGTGCATCTTGCATATAAAAACCGTATTTATCTAACGCAGTGACTATCCCTTCTACATTGCGCACTTTTTTCCCTTTACAAGGAGAAATATGCGCTTTCCCTTGAATATCATGAATGTGTACTTTCTCACCTTTTACCACTGTAAACGAAAACGTAGCAACTGGTGAAGACTCACTCCCTTCCTTTACCCCAATTGCCTGAATCACCGTATCTTCTTGTAAAACAATCGGTTCATAATAACGAATACTTTGATTCGTAGGCTCTGATCCATCTAGCGTATAATAGATCGTCGCCCCTTCTGTCCTCGTCGTTAATGTAACAAGCGTTCCCTTTTCCACTTCTCTCCCATTCGGTGACGCAGTGACTTTGCTTACACGATTTTCTAATTCTCCTGGAAACTTGTACGCTGTTACTGCTTTTAAACCAGGACTACTAAAATATAACTCTAATGTACCTGTCAATTGAACTTTCTTCCCAACATTTTCAGGATGATCTTTCACATTCACTGCTGCTCTTACGTCCCCTTTTGGCAACTGAACAGGCATACCCTTCTCCGGATTGGTCTCATCTGGAGAATCTGCAATTGCTACATTTGTATCTCCAAACTTCGCTGGATCTCTCGTATACTTTGACGGACTTTGTGTATATCCAACAATATATCCTTCTACTACCCCTTTACTTTTACCATGCTGCTGAAACTGTTGAATCGCATCAAGCACTGATAACGAATTCGTTTCTTCCGCTTTCACTATCGTTCCTGTAAATGAAATAAACAGTATAAATGATAAAACGATACCGATTACTTTCTTCACCGCCATCTTCCTCTCCTTACTTCTTTTGTCCTAACGGCATGTATTATCATAACAAATCATTCTTTATAAAGAACGATCATACGACAAACTTTACAAAAAATTAACTTAAGTAGATAAAAAAAGACCGTCCGAATTGAACAGTCCACCATTACTATTATAATTTTTTAAATAAAAAATAATGGTTATGTCCTTCGGGGAAATCTTCTACTGTGCCATAAACCTCGAAACCTAAGTTTTTATAAAAATCAGGAGCTTGAAAACTAAACGTATCTACCTTGATTATTCGGCATTTCTTCTCCACAGCGAATTTTTCAGCCTTTTTGATAAGCTTTTTGCCAAACCCTTTCCCTTGAAGGCTTTCATCAATCCAAAGAAATTGAATGACAAGACTTTGCATTTTAGTATTTCCTGAAATGCCGCCAAGGATGTTCCCTTCTTCATCTTTAATTTTAAAACAAAAATCTTCGCCAATGAAGTTCATATCTTTTTCTGACAGATGCTTTATATTGTATTCCCCTAGCCTTTTCCGAATGTAAGAGGGATCCTCTCGGTTCCACTCTGTGTCAATCACTACATTTCGCATCTTTTATACCTCCTAATACTTTGAAAATACTTTTATTCGCTCTACTACGAAAAAACTCCTTTTTTATTTTTAAAAATAAAAGTAAAATCCGAATTGATCTTTCCGATGGTGGAAAAGAACGATAGCGAGTTGAATTTATATATTCCTATATATCCGTTGCTTGAACACCAAAAAAAACAGGAGACACCGATCTCCTGTTTTCATTATTATTGCGCGATTAATTTTGTTTTATTGCGTTCTTCTAAATAAGATAATACATATTTTACAGCCGCCTCACCTTGATCAATGCAATCTGGAAGACCAGAGCCAGCATAGGAGCTACCAGCTAAATATATGCCTGGTAGTTCTTGTTTTAGAAATGCTGTTAGTTTTTTCATTCTTTTTTTATGTCCAACTGTATATTGCGGCATAGCATCTTTCCAGCGGCTCACGACAGTAAAGTCTGGCCTCTCTACTATATCCATTGTTTTTTGTAAATCTTCTAATACAAATTGAATTATTTCTTCATCTGTTTGTTCTACAATGGCTTCATCGCCAGGACGCCCTACATAGCAGCGCAACAATACTTTCCCTTCCGGCGTTGTATGTGGCCACTTTTTATGTGCCCACGTGCAAGCTGTAATGGAAAAATCACTATTTCTTGATACGACAAATCCAGTTCCATCAATATCGCGCTTAATGGCTTCTTTCGGAAAAGCTAGTGCGACATTCGCTACAGAGGTTGCCGGAATATTGCGGAAGAAGCGGAACTCTTTATACTGCCCGAACATAGATGGCAATCCTTTATGCGGAGCTGCAATGATAACTGCATCTGCCTCTATTTCTTTTCCGTTGCTAAGAGTGATTTCATAGCCATCGCCCAGCTTTTTCACTTTTTCAACGCGCGTTCCCTTCATCACTGTATTCGTATCAAGTTTTTCTTCTATTGCCTCAACTAACGACTCTAAGCCTGTTTTTAATGTTAGAAACATCCCTTTTGGTTTCACATCTTTTGTTCGTTTTGGTGCTAACGCACGCATACCAAGCGAAATACTGCGGTACTTCTGCTCTATTTGATAAACTTTTGGGAATGTTGCCATCAAACTCATTTGATCAATATCCCCTGCATAAATACCAGCGAGCAATGGTTCAATTAAATTTTCAACCACTTCATTTCCGAAACGACGCCGAAAAAATTGGCCTAGTGATTGATCCGAAACTGGTTTTGAACGCGGAAGTACAAAATCAAAACTAGCCCTTAATTTACCAATCGGAGAAAACAATCCTGAAAATAGAAACGGCGTAATTTGTGTCGGAATTCCCATCATAGATCCGCTCGGAATTTTGTGCAATTGATTGTTCACAAGAACAAATGACTGACCTGCTTTATTATTTACAAGCTCGTCTCCTAAACCGACTTCTTTCACCAATCGAGCTGCACTTTCTTTTCTTTCGAGGAAAGAATCTGGGCCGCGTTCAATTGTAAATCCTTCTTTTCGAACGGTTTGAATTTTCCCGCCAACCTTACCTGACGCTTCTATTAACAACATATCAATCTGCAACCCTTGTTCACGAATTTCTTTTTGCAAGTAATACGCTGCTGTCAATCCCGCAATTCCACCACCAATGATAACCACTCTTTTTTTCAAAACAGTCCCTCCTTTCTCGCTTGTAGTATTACAATACTTCTTCTTGTTTCTTAAGCACAACGTCCGCTAAACAATCGATAAATGCTTCCGATGCGTTTGGCATCTCTGGGCGATAATATTTCGCCCCGATTTCATCTGTAACGATTTTACATTCAATATCATTGTCATATAATACTTCCAAATGCTCCGCTACAAAACCAACTGGTGCATATACAAATGAAGTGTAACCGTACTTTTCATACAGCTCCTTCGTTAAATCTTGCACATCTGGTCCAATCCATGGATCAGGTGTGTTGCCGGCACTTTGCCAACCAACCGCGTAATTTGGAACTTCTGCACCACGAGCAATATATTCTGCCGTTTCACTTAATTGCTCTGGATATGGGTCGCCTAATGCGATAATTTTTTCCGGTAAACTATGCGCAGATACAATTAAAACTGCTTTTTCACGTTCTTCTTCTGGCATGCCGTCATATATGCTTTTCACCGCATCTACCCAATACTGAATAAATTTCGGCTCTTTATACCAGCTCTCAATGCCATGAATCGTTAAATCTTCACATTTCGCTGCTTCTTCTTGTGCTCGTCCAATATAAGATTTCACGCTAAAAGTAGAATAATGAGGGGCAAGAACAAGAGCAATCGCCTCTTTTATTCCATCACGATGCATAGCTTGTACAGCATCTTCAATAAAAGGCTCAATATGCTTTAACCCAAGATACATATGAAATTCCACATCATCCTGCATTTCATTTAAACGCTGTTCTAGTCTTTTCGCTTGTTCTAATGTAATAGCAGCTAAAGGAGAAATACCACCAATCGCACGATAACGCTCTGTTAAATCCTGTAACATTTCAGGACTTGGCTTTCGTCCTCTACGAATATGCGTATAGTAACGTTCAATATCCTCTTCTTTATATGGTGTTCCGTATGCCATAACAAGCAAACCAATTTTCTTTTTCATACCCCTAATTCTCCTTTACTTCGCTAACTGCTCTTTCGAATATTCATGAATAAACGCTGTTAAACGTTTTAACGTATCAGGATTCACCTCTGGAAATACACCGTGACCTAAATTAAAGACATAGCCAGGTTGTTTCATTCCTTGGTCTAAAATGCCTTTTACATGCTCTTCAATGACATTCCATGGTGCAAGTAATAGCGAAGGATCCATATTACCTTGTACTGCTTTATGAATACCGCGCGTACGCGCCTCTTCAATTGACAAGCGCCAATCTAATCCTACTACATCAAGCGGCAAGTCATTCCATTCGTTTGCTAAGTGACCTGCTCCAACACCGTGCATGATCATCGGTACGTTCATTTCACGAACCTGTGCAAAAATACGCTCCATTGCTGGTTTAATAAATATGCGATAATCTGCTACATTCACTGTACCAACCCAAGAATCAAACACTTGTACTGCCTTTGCCCCAGCCTGAATTTGTGCTTTCAAATACGCAATGACCATATCTGAAAGCTTATCCATTAATGCAAACCAAGCTTTTGGTTCTGCATACATAAACGCTTTTGTTTTATGGTAGTTGCGAGACGGACCGCCTTCAATCATATAACTTGCTAATGTAAATGGTGCACCTGAAAAACCGATAAGCGGAACATCCAACATTTCTGCTGTTAACAATCGAATGGTATCTAATATATATGGTACATCTTCTTCTGGATGAATTTCACCAAGCTTCTCTACATCTTGCATAGAACGAATTGGATTCTCGATTACTGGTCCAATTCCAGATTTTATTTCTACATCAACACCAATTGCTGGAAGCGGTGACATAATATCTTTATATAGAATCGCCGCATCGACATTGTATTGATCAACTGGAAGTTTTGTTACATAGGCACAAAGCTCCGGGTTGTGTGTAATTTCAAATAAAGAATACTTTTCTTTAATCTTTCTATATTCTGGTTGAGAACGCCCTGCTTGTCTCATATACCACGCCGGTACATAATCGGTTCGTTCCCCTTTACATGCTTTTAAAAACGTCTCATTTATATTTCTTACCAAAACCCTTTCTCCCTTCCTCACGAACACTTCAAACGAATCCTATTCGATAATTATCTTTTTTTACTATACAGCTTGTAAAAACAAAATGCATAACATTATGTATGTTGTTCATGAAATTGACACAAATGTTCGTAAAAACGCTTGATATTTTCGAAACATTCTTATTATATCACAAGCAAAAACTACGGTTTAGCTACTTTTGTCTTTTCTCCTTCCCGATTTGTTTGCGAGTTATATGGAACAACGTAAAAGCTCGGTTTTGCAAATATATTAATAAATTTCACATCATATTCGCCCGTACCTTTAACCGTTCCAATATGCGTATGAACTCCATTTTCTATTTGATAAATTCTGTACATCACCCTTTTATCAGGAAGAGGTTTCCAGCTTAATTTTGCAATGAATAAGCCAAACGGATGAAAAGATATTTTTGCTTCTAAATGTTCAATTTTACTTAAATGAATGGGCTTACTAATCGTCGCAACTCCTTTTGGTCGCTTAAACTTTTCTTTGTCCTGCACATGAGCTTTCATTAAAATCTTTTTAAATAGCTCGGTAGCAGACTCACTTCCACCATATAACGTATGTTTTTTATCTGTACGATCATATCCCATCCATACCGCACCTACTAAACTTGGCGTATATCCAACAAACCAAATATCCCTTACACCCTCACGTTGGTTGGAAAGCGAAGTCGTCCCTGTCTTTCCAGCTAGTGCCCCTTTATACACTCCTGCCCTTGCTGTTCCTTCCTCTACAACCCCTTCTAACATTTTTGTCATATACCACGCAGTTTGCTTTGAGAAAATTTTCGTTTCTTCTTTTTGGGACTCTCCAATCATTTTCCCCTGTCGATCAAATACTTTTTCAATGACATGTGGCTCAATAATTTTTCCATTTGCTAGAAACGCACGATACATCTTCACAATTTCAAACGGAGAAACCCCTTCTTTTAATCCACCAAGAGCGGCGCTTAAACCTGAATCAGCAATGTGAATATTTCCCTTCTCCAAATATTGCTTCCCTTCTTCTACTCCAAGTTCATGCAGTAAAGAAACTGCAGGAACATTCGCTGACTGCAAGAGCGCATCATACATCGTTACTTCCTTTGAATATTGATGATTATAATTTCGCGGTACATATCCTTTAAACGCAGTTCTTTCATTTGTTAATAAAGAATACGGATTGTACTTTTTTGTTTCCAGTGCTGGCGCATATACAAGAAGGGGCTTTAAAACAGACCCTGGCTGACGCTTTGCAAATACTCGATTAAAACCTCTTGGAACATATTCTCTTCCGCCAATCGCGGCCTTAATTCCTCCCGTCTGATTATCCATTAATAAAAAAGCGCCTTGCACATTTTTGTCTCCCCCTGGGAAATTTTTTTCATCTTGAAACTGATCATAAGCAACCTTTTGCATATTTTCATCCATGGAAACAACAAACGTATAACCGCCGCGGAGGACTTCTTGATGTGACAAGCCATATAGACGTGCTGCTTCATCCACGACCATATCGACATAAGGCATATAGGCGAGTTCCTGTTTATCTAGATTTTTATATAGCGCAATGGTTTTCCCTTGATAACGAACGCTTTCCTCTGCTGTTATATACCCTTGATTATGCATGAGAGACAAAACTAAATCACGGCGCTCCTTACTCTTTTTCGGATGTAAAAACGGAGAATATCCGCTTGGTGCTTTCAAAAGCCCAGCTAACATCGCTCCCTCTTCGACAGTTAAGTCCTCTACATTTTTATTAAAGTACATTTTGGCTGCAGATTGAATTCCGTATGCACCATGACCAAAGTAAATATGGTTCATATACATTTCAAGAATTTGCTGTTTTGTATATTTTTGCTCGATTTGCAGTGCTATCGCAACTTCTTTCAACTTACGTACAAATGTTTTTTCATGCGTTAAAAATACATTTTTGACGAGTTGCTGCGTAATCGTACTACCTCCTTGCACTTTCTCTCTTGCTAAAAGATCCCGATACACCGCCCTAAAAATAGAAGGATAATCAATGCCGTGATGTTCATAAAACCGTGCATCTTCTACTGCAAGAAATGCTTGCTGCACATGCTTTGGGATTTGCTCAATTGGCACAAGTTCTCGATTTTCTATATATAATTTTGTAATTTCTTTTCCTTTCTGATCAACGATACGTGATGAAGAGTGGAAAACCAACTGCTTTTCATCCATCATATAGCCACCAGCTAACACAATAAGTTTATAGATTACGATTGCAACTATAAACACTGCTATGCCGCTTATTACAGTCCACTTTATTTTCTTCATACTTCGTCCTTCTTTCCAAATGATGGTACATTTATTATTTGAAAAAGGCTCTCCTTTATGTATATATTCTTCGAAGTTTTTAGTAAGAGTTGCTATAATAAAAACAAACTTAATGAAGGAGGCCCAAAAATGAAAGCCATAATTTCATACGAAACCCCTCTAGAAGAACCACATTTTATCGCTAAAAGTAATGAAAAAGATATGTTTTATAAAGAAAATATAGAAGAAACGGTAGAAGGAGCACTTCAATATGATGTGCTCGATGCCGTCGGGGAATTAAAAGGACAAGCTGGTTTTATCGTTTGTAACAATATTTCTGTTACAGATGAAGGGCGTCCTGTTTTTGAAAATCGTTTCAAAAATCGCGCCGGGCTGATTGAAAATGAACCTGGTTTCCAAGCAATTCGCGTTCTTCGTCCATTAAGTAACGATACATATGTCATTATGACAATGTGGGAAACTGAGCAAAACTTTAAAGACTGGACAGAATCTAGATCCTTTGAACACGCGCATAAAAAACGCCCGACACAAGCAAATGCAGAGCCGCAAAAAAGCATCTTTTCTAAACCATCTTTTGTAACGACATTTCAAGTACAAGGGTAAAAATCTAGATAAACCGCAATACAACGAAGAGAGACGCAGTACATGAAATTATATCAGCACTTTCGCCCAACATATCGGCGCTTCGACATGAGATATCGACTCTTCGACAAAAAAATCGAAAAAGATCACCCTCACGAAAGGGTGATCTTTTTCGATTTCTTAAACCAATCTTGCATCGCTTCCGCATCTTTCATCGTCGTATGCTCTAACTTATAATGATGTCCGCCTACTGATGAAGCCACCGTAAATGTCATCGAGCATAATTGATCTTTCCGCTGAAAGAACGTTTGCGTCTTAGAAAATGATTGTATATGTCTTCTGCGTATTAATCCTGTATGTTTTCCAATCGTTCTCGATACAATCGTCAACTGCTCATCATCCAGTGCATATCCACCAGCCGTGAACGATCTATAGCCTAGCCATGTAAAAAGAGCAAATAAAGGAATGAATGTGAGAAGTGCGAAATATTTCTCAAAATAGATCGATGCACCTGCAATCGGAATTGTAACAACGAGAAAAACAATCCACCAACCTATCAAGTATCTTCTTAATGCAGCCTTTGGAAGCTTTATTACATTTATTTCCAATCGATAAGGAAGTTCTAAATGTTCTAATAAACCTGATACATGCGCCTTTTTCATAAGGGGATGAAGCGTTACACTCGTCTCCTCCTTTTCAACATTTTGAATGACTTCTGCATGAATGGAACAATATCCTAACCATTCGCGCAGCAATGTTTCTTTTACTGTAATGCCTTGAATACGATGCGTCTTCAAAACAACTTCCTTTTTTTCAAGAAGTCCTTGTGAAACTCGTATTTCATTTCTATTTCGAACAATTGTAAAATTCGCATGCTTCAGAGCATAACGAATTGTTGATAAAATCCACGATAAAACAAATAACACTACCGCACCGTATATCCAAATAGAAATAGAGAAATCAAAACCCATTACATATTTTTTTAGCTTGTCAACCATCCATTCCGGAGCGTAATCATGCATCTTTGAAAAAATAAACAATAGGATAGAAAATACGAGTCCAAATTCACCAGAAGTGATCGAAGCGAAAATAATTTCCTTCCATGTGAGCTTATACTCAGATGAATTCGCTTCCTCTTGCACAACTACATCTATTCTTTTTGTAGAGGTTTCCGCATTTAAAAGAGCAATCAGTTCTTTTGCTTCCTGAGTCGTAATACCAGCTAAACTTACTTCCGGTTCTTCCCCTCCGCCTGCTGCTTCAATTTTGAGCTTTGTTAAACCTAACAATTGATATAAAATATGTGAACTTGTATGAATCGTTTGTACACGATCTTTATTTAAATAACTCTCTTTTTTAACAAACATTCCGTGTTTAATATGTAGTACGTGATCTTTCACCCCGTACACTTTGTAATACCAATGTATAACTGAAAAAATAATTGTCCCAACAAACACTGCAATTGGAACCATATACCAAAAGGGAAATTTTCCTTTCAAACTGATTAAAGGAATGATTCCTGGTAGTAGATGTGAGATTTTTAATTCTGATAAAATCGTGATTGGATGCTGCCTCTTATACATCCTCATCACTCACCTTTGCCAGTTCTGAAATTTGACGTTTTAAGCGCTCCGCTTCCCTCATCGTTAACCCAGGTATTTTATGAGCCGTAGCAGCAGTTGAAATTTGCAGTTCTGCTAAGCCATGTTTTCTCATAATCGGCCCTTGTTCAATCGTTACATGCTGAACGCGTATCATTGGAACTAACACACGCTTTACAATAAACATGCCATGCTGAATTTCAATCTCTTCTTCATTTAACTGATAACTATGATATCGCTGCCGCAACTGTGGGAATACAAAATAATCGAGTGGTGCATAGATGAACGATCCAATAAATAGCACACCAAAAAGCCAACCCCACCAATGAAATTTAATCATAAAAAAGAGATAAGCCAGAACAATTGCTGTTAGTACACCTGCTCCAATTAAAGCATGAATTTTCCAAACTTTCACCATATCAGGGTGAATTTCATTTTCCAATGGCTGCATTTTATCACTCCAACTCTAAAAATCTATAAAACATATATCATCTTATTATTTTAATATATTCTAATTGATCAAAACAAGGTAAAATAAGTATTTTTTCACACTTTCCTAAAAAATGATTATGATGTTAGCATTACCTTATACAATACTTATTTTTTATACCGTTTAACATAAAGCCCCCTTTGGCCAAATAGCCAAAGGGGGCTTTCTATCTTCTAAAGAAATCAAAAACGATAATCCTTTTACTCTTTCATAAATTCCTTCGTATTTCTCACTGTATCAATTGGGCGAACTAATTTTTCTATTTCTGCACGTTTTGGCTCTAAGAATAGCGGTAATGATAATTTTTCTCCAAACGTTTCATAAGGTTCGTCTTCCAACCCTGCTTACGCTGTATATACCTCTCTTGCTCAAGTCGAGTGAGCATACGGGAAATTCCGCCTTCTGACACCGTTACTTTCGTAGCCAGTTGACTTTGCATGAGCGGCTGATAAATAGAAACCTGATTTAATACATCGAACTAAGCGGCTGTAATATGGAACTGTTTTAAAAACTCATTCGATAATAAATTACTTTGATGTGTAAATCGAGCAAGACGAAACCAGATTAGTGAACTGAGTGTACTCTTTCTCAATATGGCTCACTTCCTTTCGTTACTATCACTTTATGCCTCAAGTGAATAAAAAGCAAGAAAAAATTTATCGGCGATTCGACACAAGATATCGACCAGTCGACAAATTTCGCCACCTCAGCACTACGAACCCCCCTTTCACCAAAGGGGGTTCCTCAAATATCCTGCAAAAGACGGAAACGATAACAATTCATCGTCACTTCTCCGAGCCGCCCAAGCAGTTGATAGTTTGCGTATGCTCCTACTGGGGCGCCGATGACCGGGAGGAGCTGAAGCATTTTTGCTAGGTCGATATAATCGCGATATTCTGTTTGAAACTTCTCCCAGTTCATCTGATTTTCTTTTTTCGTATCCCACGTTTCAATTGCTTTCCATATATCTTTTCGATGCTCATCACTTGAAAAAGCAAGCTGAAATACATGGAGGATAAAGAGACGTTCTTCTTCTTTGTTCGTATCAAATCCATAAATCGTCGCCGCATCAAATAAAAATTTAATTTTAATGCTAAGTAGAAGCGGAAAATCAGCAAGCCCTAAGAAAAAACCACCTGCACCTGTGCCCGCTCCTTCTGCCGCAGCAATTTTTTTATACTCATCCAGTTTCTTTACAACTTCTTCATCTCTTCTTTGCAAAGACCAATCTGTTTCTTTTAACTTCGGTTTGATGAAGTTTGATCCAGTGCTAATTCCCTGTACCATCTTTTTAATTGTTTCTGTTAATATACGTTGCACTTTTTCAGGAATGAACTGCTGAACTTTTGTCTGCACTTTTTTTGAAAAACGCGCCATCATAGATGAATCTTTCAACATCGCATGTTTCCACTGTTGCAATTCTTTTATGACCTTATCTTCATATGCAGTCATATTTTCCTTCCTTTCAGCTTAATCGCTTAATGCGCTTTGCACTGTATTGATTGACAAAAACAATGCTAAAGGCGATGTTAACGCCAAATAAAACGCAAGTCATGATTATATCTTTTGTAGCAAAGGCGAAGAGAATCGTAAATAGAACGCTGCCGATACATAAAATCATGCGCAGTAGGCTCAGAAAATCTCTTTTCTTCTCTTCTATCCCTACCGGATATAAGTCCAGCCAAATTTTTAAGCGATGATGTTTCCAAAGACTGAGTAGCTGATAACCGATTAAATATAAAAAAACAATACTTACGATGAAACGCCCGTATAAAAACGGAATAAAGTAAAGAAGAATTCCGCCAATTGCCAGCAAACGAATATACAAACCAAAATAGTTGCCTGATCTTAAAAATGTACGCGTATATAAGTAAAGATATGTACGTTTTTCACCGATGATAGAAAGAACAAAATCAAGCCATTTGCGGCGCGCTACTCGTTCTTTCAGCGCGGGAACATCGACAAACATATTCGCAATACGATACAGGAGCATCATTTTCTTACCTTCTTCAGCAATTAAATACTCCCAATTCATTGGTTTTCTCTTTACCATTTGATGAATCATTAGTAGATAGATCGCCATGACAGCTAACACGATTCCAACAGAAATAAGCGAAATATGCTCAATAAGAAAATACACGAACAAGCTGTTACATATAAAACGAATGAACCAATCCGCTCGCTGCATATTTTGATCTGTTAAAAAAGACTTTTCCCATGTGACAAATAAATTCCACGCTTTCACTAATAGAAGTATGGCTACAATCCATATGTAAGTCCCGCCCGTTTGTTTCATTTGCTGAAAATATAACGGCGCAAGAGCGGCTGCTACAATTGCAATGACATAAAGATGCATCATAAATGTAAAGAAGAATGCTTTCGTAAAGTACGTTTTTAGTTTTTCCTCCACCGGAAGCAAATACACAAGATCCGCTTCTTTTAACAGCGTTTGAATCGATCCTACTGTCAGCACAAATCCAAGCACAATCCCCATCACAATTGCAGTCTCAAATGACGGCGTTAATGTTTCTAGCCATTTCTGGTAGTAAAATGCACCTGCTCCAATAATAAATACAAAAATAAACTTAAGATGATCATTAAAAACATACTTACTATATGTACGAACTTCCTTTAAAAAATGTCTAAATCGCTCTTTCCATAATGCCGCATTATTCATAGTCTTCTTCCTTTGTTAGCGCAATATAAATATCATCTAGCGTTGCACCTGGCATATTGAATTGTGTTTGAAGCTCTGATAACGTTCCTTTCGCCCTTACTTCCCCTTGATGCAAAATAATAAAAGAATCACAATAACGCTCAGCTGTCGCTAAAATATGTGTACTCATTAAAATACCCGCACCGCTCTTTTTCATCTTGTCCATCATTTGAAGCAGCGATTGAATCGCTAAAGGATCGAGTCCAACGAACGGTTCATCGACAATATAAAGTGACGGCTCAACAAGAAATGCGCTCATAATCATAACCTTTTGTTTCATCCCTTTTGAAAAGTGAGATGGGAACCATTTTAAACGGTTATTCATGCGAAATTCTTTTAACAGTTTTTTGATGCGCTCTTCATATTGTTTTTCCTCTACCCCATACGCCATCGCCGTTAACTTTAAATGCTCCTCTAACGTTAACTCATCATATAATACAGGTGTTTCTGGAATAAACGAAAAACTAGAGCGATATGCCGTCATATCTTCCTGAATCGTTTTCCCATGAATTGTAATCGCACCTTTTTTCGGCTCCATTAAGCCGATAATATGTTTGATCGTCGTACTTTTCCCTGCCCCATTTAAACCAATTAAACCAACTAATTCACCTTTTTGAACAGAGAACGAAACATCTTTCAAAACAGGTCGTTTCGTGTACCCTCCTGTAACATTTTCTACACGTAGTAACTCGTTCATACGACACCACTTTCTTCGTTATAGTTATTCTCTTTCCTAAGAATTGTTCTATATTCATCTTACCAAAAATCACAACATCCTACATAGTCTCGATTTCTGCAAAAAAATTTTTCTTTTCTTCACATATCTTTTGTAAAACGGGACATGATAATGAGTGAAGAAGGAACATATTGAAAAAGCAACCACCAATTGATGAAGGTAAAAATCATCATGAAATGGGGTGTCCATCATGGACAACGAAAATTTACACGATCCAGATTGTACGTTTTATTTTAGAAACGGGGTGTCTCGAGGAGAGTCTGTACTGTTTTATAAAATAAACAATTTCATTTAAGTCAAGATTGCAATTACATTTCTTCGTAAATGGGGTGTCTACGGCAGAAACTTTAGCCGAATTACCATGCATTTCTTAAATAAATGAGGTGTCTGCGAAAGGTAAATTATAAACAATGCTTTTTCAATCCCTCTTCAGAAAACAGGAAGCTGAGTCAGCTTCCTGTTTTTCGTGTTTGTTCTCGTATGTAATTATGGTAAAATACGGCTAAGACTACTTGAAAGGATGAAACAAATGAATCATACAGCGGATCATTGTATTTTTTGTAAAATCATTGACGGACAAATTCCATGCTCAAAAGTATATGAAGATGAGCATGTACTTGCGTTTTTAGATATTAGCCAAGTAACAAAAGGACATACACTTGTTATTCCGAAAGTACACAAGCAGGATATCTTTTCGTTAACACCAGAAATTGCATCGCACATTTTTGCTGCTGTACCTAAAATTGCAAATGCGATTAAGGAAGAATTTAATCCAGTTGGCTTCAATTTATTAAACAATAATGGTGAAAAAGCTGGACAAACTGTATTCCACTTTCACCTTCATTTAATTCCACGCTACGGTGACAACGATGGTTTTGGTGCTGTTTGGAAGTCACATCAAAATGAATATACAATGGAAACATTACAAAATATCGCAAGTACCATTGCAAATAGTGTAAAATAATTAAGGCTAGAAAAAGACATAAAACATAAAGGTACATAGCAAGCCAATTCCTCCAAACGACATATATTGCATGGCTTGTTTTTTCACCCAAAATGCTGGAGGATATGATCTTTTTTGCTTTACAAATAAAAGTAAATGCATAGCACGTACAAGAAAGAAAAGACTTATGATAAAACAAAGAGTCGTCATGATTTTCACTTTTCTCCCCCCTTGTCTTAAGCATATGCATACTTTTGTACATCATGAATAGGAACAAAAAATAAGGAGGTTTCCTTTTATGTCAAAAGCTAAATCCTTTCTAACAGGTGTTATTTGTGGCGGAGCTGTCGCTGGACTAGCTGTTCTCTTTTCCACTCCTTCTTCTGGTAAAGATATGCGCAGCAAACTAAAAGAAAAAGGCAGCGATATTAAAAAGACGCTAGCTGATATTACTGCTGATACAAAGCTATTAAAACGCCAAATTGTTGAAACAGCTTCAGAAGGAAAAGAAGTCTTTCAAGAATTAAAAGAGGATATGCAAGATACGCTTTCTTCTTGGAAACAAGATATTTCACATAACAAACGTCATATCGAGCAAGAAATTTTAGATATTCAAAGATCGATTGAAAAATTACAACAAGCCGTTCCAGAAAAAGCGTAAAACATATTACCTGTGTAGTTTTTTGCATATAACAAATATTTTGTATATCAGTTGAATCTCACGCGACATATCAAATAGATATGTCGTGTTTTTATGCATTTACAATATCTGTTAGCTCTTACCACGTAAGATGATACCGCAATTCTCCCTTTGAAACTCCTTCTACTTTTATGCATGATTTGCACATACACAAACTTTTCCGAAAAATTTTAACAATTCTCACAAAAACACTTTATTAATTTTTATTTTACTGGCATAATAGATACTAATGAAGAATGTTAAAGTGGGTGAGTAAATGAAAAGTGGAGAAAAAGACTATTCGATAAAAGAAGCAATGATCTTTAGTCAACGCATTGCTCAGTTATCGAAGGCATTATGGAAATCTGTAGAGAAAGATTGGCAACAGTGGATTAAACCTTATGATTTAAACATCAATGAGCATCATATTTTATCTATTGCGTATCATTTAGAAGGAGCTTCTATTTCAGAGATTGCTAAGTTTGGAGTTATGCACGTATCCACAGCATTTAACTTTTCTAAAAAGCTCGAAGAACGCGGCTATCTCGTATTTTCTAAAAAAGAAGATGATAAACGAAATACGTATATTGAAATTACAGAAAAAGGGGAAGAATTGCTGCTGAAATTAATGGAGGAATATAACCCTGAAAATAACTCTGTCTTTAACGGCGCACTTGCCCTTCGCAATTTTTACGGGAAATTCCCGGAAAATATCGAATTAATTGCGATTTTAAGAAATATTTACGGACAAGACTTTATTGATATTTTTGAGAAATCATTAGAAAACATTGAAGAAAATTTTACAGAGCAGGAACAAAAATTAGTTAAAAAATAAGCCGAATTATCTTTTCGCTATGATGCGTAAAAATTCTTCCATAAGCGGCTGAAATAATCCTTGTTTTAAAAGCGCTTCCGCAGTTTCAGTTACTTCGAGCTGATGTGGAAGTGCTTTTTCGAATTGATCTAAGAGAGCATCAAATAAAAGTAAACCTTCCTTTTTCTCTTCTACGTATTGATTGTTCAATCCTTCACAAAGATTAAGTATACGTTCAACATCCTTTTTACGTGCTTTTTTCTTTATAATTAAAGAATAAAATGGACACTTATCTTCATCAATCATTCGAAAAAGAAGTTCTACATAATATTCAGCTTGTTCTAGTCTTTTTACAACGTCCATTTTCTCCCTCACTTTCCAACCAATGTCTTCTATTTCTGAATTTTATAACACGAACAAAATATCGTATGATACAATATATAAAAGTATATGTATTTTGGCCAAAAGGAGGTATCTCCTCGTGACTCTTATAGAAATCGTTTTTGTCACATTTGCACTTATTGTTCTATTCTATACAAATTTCATGACACATACACTTTGTGTTCAAAAACAAATATCCGAGAGCCGCCAACCAGGTGTGTTTCGGATTATGAATGTATGCATTACGATTCTATTAATTTCTAGTTATATAGAAATTATATTTCATTGAAAGTGAGGAAGGGAAGTCCCTTCCTCACTTTTTTCCTCTATAAACAAATTATACCTACTATAACTAATAAAATAAACAGTACAAGTAATAAAATAAGCATAGAATTCATTCTTCATCCGCCTCCTCCTTTCTTTATATGCACATGTGCCCAAAAGTGGTACCCCTTACGAATCTGACAATTTCCTTAAACAAATAGGCAATTTTTCTTTATCAATAGGAAAAGACCTCAAAATATGATATATTAAATTTTGTACATATTGCCTATACTATAAAAAGATTATCTGCGGCCAATCTTTATCCTCAGCCTCAGTAAGCACTGTGAAGTATGCTTTTTTACATCGTAAAAAGGCGGTAAATCAGTGAAGCTTAACTTTGGCTCTTTTGCACAAGTGTACGGTTGTTCATTTGTGCAGGATAAATGGAAAATACATAATAGTAGGAGTGTTTATTGAATGAAGAAAGCTATGCTTGCCTTAGCAGCAACAAGTGTAATTGCCTTATCAGCATGTGGATCATCTGATAAAATTGCAACCTCTAAAGCCGGTGACGTAACGAAAGATGAACTTTACGCATCACTGAAGCAACAAGGTGGTAAACAAGTTTTACGCAACATGATTGTTGAAAAAGTATTTATTAAAAACTACAAAGTTGATGACAAAGACGTTGATAAAAAATACGACGAATTTAAAAAGCAATACGGCGATCAATTTGATACACTGTTAAAACAACAAGGTATTAAAGAAGAAACATTAAAAACAAGCGTACGTGCTCAATTAGCTCAAGAGAAAGCTATTGAAAAATCTATCACTGACGAGGAAGCAAAGAAGAAATACCGTGATAAACGTGTATTTGCAAAACATATTCTTGTAAAAGATGAAGAAACTGCGAAGAAAGTGAAAGAAGAGCTTGGACAAGGTAAATCTTTTGAAGATTTAGCGAAACAATACTCTGAAGATCCAGGATCAAAAGAGAAAGGCGGCGACCTAGGGGAGTTAAAACCAGGTACTCTTGTAAAAGAATTTGAAGATGCTGCTTTCAAAATGAAAAAAGATGAAGTAAGCGAACCTGTAAAATCTAGCTTCGGTTACCATATTATTAAAGTAACAGACATTAAAGATGCAAAACCATTCAAAGAAGAAAAAGCAGCAATCAAGAAAGAAATTGCTCAGCAGAAATTACAAGATCCACAATTCTTAAACGAATTCCAAAATAAAGAAGTGAAAAAAGCGGATGTGAAGATTGAAGATAAAGACTTAAAAGATATCTTCGAAACTCCAAAAGCAGAAAAAGAGAAAAAATAATGAAAAAACTGCCAGGCTTACCTGGCAGTTTTTTTTCATACTTCAGTCGTTTCCTCCACTTAAAAAAAAGCATCCAGCAAAAAGCTAGATGCAGATAAAAAACACACGGGAAGATGCAAACTCTTCCCCTAACCCGTATGCTATTATAACAAAAAAACAGTAAAAAGTATAAAAAAATTTTATTTCTTTTGAAATATAATGGATTTTTTTGTATACCCGCTCTAAACATTTAATTTATGCGGAGACGCTCTGAAGTAAGAAATTACAGGGACTACTAACAATCGCGTAAAATGTACAATTTTTTGTTGGCATCACTTAACCTTAACAAAATTTCTCAATAGAACCAAAAAGCGCCTAAAGGGGTTATTTCCTCCCTCTAAGCGCTTTTTATCACTATTTGCTTATTTTGCTAATGCTACTTGTTCTTGTTCATCTACAGGCACGGTAGCATCTTTTAATGCTTGATTTAATTCTGCTGTATATTTTGCTTTTTCTTCATTTGTCCAGCCTAGTTTTGCTGCCATGTATGCAATGACAGGTTCTTTCCAGTCATACACCCAGTGGATATTGAAGAATACAGCTCCTCTGCGACGTACAAAGAAGTCGACAGGTTTTACTGTCATTTCATAGTCCATCGCGTATACAAGCGGTACAAGGACGTCTAACGGCATGTTGTATTCTTTTGCTTCCTCTTTTAAATCTTTTGCTAAGTTAAAGAGAATATCAACGTTAGAGCCGTAGAATTTCGCAAATGCTTCTGCTTGCTCAGTTGTTAAACCGTATTTCGTACCTTCTCCTGCTTTTTTCGAAATGAACGCTGGCAATCTTTCAGAACCACCTACATGTCCACCAGAGATTGGCATATGTTTCGTTTTTGTTTTTGGTAATGCACTGTGACCTTCTTTTTGCATTAAAGATCCAACATAGTCAACAACCATTTCTGCCATTTTACGATATCCAGTTAGCTTACCACCAGCGATTGTAATTAGCCCTGAATCAGAAGTCCAAATTTCATCTTTACGAGAAATTTCAGATGCACTCTTACCTTCTTCATAAATTAACGGACGAACACCAGCCCAGCTTGATTCAATATCTTTTTCTGTAATTTTCACAGTTGGGAACATGTAATTAATCGCTTTAATAATATATGCACGATCTTCTGTTGTCATTTTTGGTACCGCTGCATCTTTATCATAGAATGTATCCGTTGTACCAACGTATGTTTTATTACCACGTGGAATCGCGAAGACCATACGTCCATCTGGTGTATCAAAATAAATCGCTTGGCCAAGCGGAAAACGTTTTTGGTCGATAACTAAGTGAACACCTTTTGATAATTGTAATACTTTTCCTTTTTTCGAATTATCTTTTTCACGAAGTGTATCTACCCAAGGACCCGCTGCGTTTACAATTTTCTTGCCGTAAACCTCATATACTTTTCCATCTAATAAATCAATAACACGTACACCGCATACTTTTCCGTCTTTATATAAGAAACCGTCTACTTTTGCATAGTTAACAGCTTTTGCACCATGCTCAATCGCTTCTTTCATGACTTCGATTGTTAAACGAGCATCATCTGTACGATACTCTACGTAGTAACCGCCGCCTTTTAACCCTTCTTGTTTTACAAGTGGTTCTTTCTTCATTGTTTCCTCACGGCTAAACATTTTTCTACGTTCGCTTCGTTTTACTCCCGCTAAGAAGTCATATACGCGAAGACCGATTGATGTTGTAAATGCACCAAATGTACCGCCCTTATGGAATGGAAGTAGCATCCACTCAGGTGTTGTTACATGGGGACCGTTCTCATATACAATTGCACGCTCTTTCCCTACTTCTGCTACCATCTTCACTTCAAATTGTTTTAAATAACGTAAACCGCCATGTACAAGTTTTGTTGAGCGGCTTGATGTTCCTGCTGCAAAGTCTTGCATTTCGAACACAACTGTTGATAGTCCGCGCGTTACAGCATCTAATGCGATACCAGAACCGGTAATACCACCACCAATTACAATTAAATCTAACTCTTGTTTATGAACTTCTTTTAATACGTCTTTACGTTGTTTACTTGAAAAATTCATGGTAATTCCTCCCTTTGATACGAAAAAAAGAGACCACAAACACCACTATAGAAATCGCTCTATAGCGTGTCATGGTCTCTCCATATCTCCTACCGAATTATTAACTTACCATCATTATAACACTGTTTATGATTATTTAAAAGCTTTTGTTGCTTCAATTGCTTTTTTCCATCCAGAATAGAGCTCTTCGCTTCTTTCTTTCTCCATTTCTGGTGTAAAGCTTCGATCCATATCCCACTGCGCTTTAATTTCTTCTTGACTTTCCCAATATCCAACAGCTAGACCTGCTAAATATGCAGCCCCTAAAGCTGTCGTTTCACTAATCATTGGACGCTCTACAGGAACCTGTAACATATCGCTTTGGAACTGCATTAAGAAGTTATTTTTCACTGCACCGCCATCAACGCGTAACGTTTTCAACTCAATGCCAGAATCTGCTTCCATTGCACATAATACATCTCTTGTTTGATATCCTAATGATTCTAATGTTGCACGAATGAAGTGCTCTTTCGTTGTACCGCGCGTTACACCAAACACAGCTCCGCGTACTTCACTGTCCCAATACGGCGTTCCAAGTCCTACAAATGCTGGTACAACGTATACACCGTCCGTTGATTCCACGCGTGATGCATACTCCTCACTCTCACTTGCATCATTAACCATACGCATGCCATCTCGTAACCACTGGATTGCTGAACCAGCTACGAAAATACTTCCTTCTAATGCATAATTTACTTTACCATTTAACCCCCACGCAATTGTTGTTAATAGACCGTGATTAGAGTTAACTGCTGTTTCACCTGTATTCATTAACATGAAGCAACCTGTTCCGTATGTGTTTTTCGCCATCCCTTCACTGAAGCACGCTTGCCCAAATAACGCTGCTTGTTGGTCACCTGCCACACCAGCAATCGGTACATTTTGAGAGAAGAAATGATAATCAACTGTATGACCGTATACTTCAGATGATGGACGTACTTCTGGTAACATGCTCTTTGGTACTGTTAGTATTTCTAATAATTCATCATCCCATTTTAAGTCATGAATATTGAACATTAATGTGCGTGATGCATTTGAATAATCTGTTACGTGTGCTTTACCACCAGACAATTTCCATACAAGCCATGTATCAATTGTACCGAATAATAATTCACCGCGCTCTGCTTTTTCTCTTGCACCTTCAACGTTATCTAAAATCCACTTTACTTTCGTACCTGAGAAATATGCATCAATTAAAAGACCTGTTTTTTCGCGAACCATATCGCCATAGCCTTTTTCTTTTAACTCTTCACAAATTTCAGCTGTTTGACGAGATTGCCATACAATTGCATTATAAACTGGTTTCCCGGTTGCTTTCTCCCAAACAACTGCTGTTTCACGTTGGTTTGTAATCCCAATACCAGCGATTTGTTCTGGCTTCACATCCGCTTCACTTAAGCAAGTTGCGATAACCGCTAGAATGGACCCCCAAATCTCTTGTGCATTATGTTCTACCCAACCTGGCTTTGGAAAATATTGTGTAAATTCTTTTTGAGCAGAATGAACAATTTCTCCTTTTTTATTAAACAGAATGGCACGTGAACTTGTTGTACCTTGATCTAATGAAAGAATATATGTTTCCATATTTACTTCCCCCTTATGCTACTTTTCTACTATTTGTATCGTTTCTATTCTTTTTACCTGCTATATAAGAAAGTGCTAGTATAATAACCGTTGCAATCACCACATATATAAGTGCTGCATTTTGCTTTTCTTCAAATACAACTTGATGAAATACACCTGCAAGTGATCCGCCTAAAATCGGGCCTACAACTGGAATCCATGCATACTTCCAATTCGATCCGCCTTTTCCTGCAATTGGAAGAAAGAAATGTGCAATACGAGGTCCCAAATCACGCGCTGGGTTAATCGCATATCCCGTTGTTCCACCTAATGATAAACCAATACTTACAATTAAGAATCCTACGATAAATGGGTTTAAGCCATCTGCAAATTTATTTGCACCAATTGCTAATATACCAAATACTAAAACGAATGTACCAATCATTTCACTTAGAAGGTTTGCAAATGTGTTTGGAATTGCTGGTCCTGTTGCAAACACACCTAACTTTGCCCCTGGATCTTCCGTTTCTTTCCAATGTGGTAAGTAATGTAAATATACGATAACAGCACCGATTATTGCCCCAATCATTTGTGCTACGATATATCCTGGAACATCGCTCCATGGGAACGTTCCCTTAAACGCTAGTCCTATTGTTAAGGCAGGGTTCAAATGTGCTCCACTAATAGATCCAACAGCATATGCTGCTACTGCAACGGCTAAGCCCCACCCCATTGTAATTACAATCCAGCCAGAATCCTTAGCAAACGATTTCTTTAAACTTACACCAGCACAAACACCGCCACCAAGAACGATTAATAACGCTGTCCCTATTAACTCTCCTAAAAATGCTGACATAAAATCCCTCCACAATCAAATTAAACGCTTACAATGTGAAGGAGAGAAAATGAATGGCCATTCGTTTTTTCAAAAGAAAAAATCCACAGCCTACATGCCTCTATATAAAAATATAGAAACAATAAAATGTGGATCTCTTCTTTTCTCCGTCACGTTTATTAACTTATTTATAATGTTAACTGCAAATGAAAGCGGTGTCAATCAATTTCTTTCACATTTTCGTCACTTTTTTTGGAAATGTTTCCATAGTTCTTTTTTCGATGTTGTGATCGCTGTCGCACCAGCCTCTAAAGCTCTTTCCACATCAGCTACTGTACGAATAAAACCACCGGCTAAAATCGGGATTCCGGTGCGGTCTCTTACTTCTGCAATCATATCTGTTAAAGCCCCTGGAAGCACTTCGATATAATCCGGTTTTGTTTTTCCTAACAAATGACAGCTTTTTTCCATCGCACTTGAATCGATTAAAAAGATGCGCTGAATTGCTACAACGCCTTTTTGCTTCGCCTTCATAATCACACTTGCCTTCGTCGATAAAAGCCCGTACGGCTTATACTCTTGACATAAAAACTCTGTCGCATGACCATCGCTTTGCAATCCATGAATTAAATCAACATGTAAAAATACCTTTTTCTCATATTGCTTCGCTAGTTTCACAACACTTTTCAATTGTCCAATATGAATATCTAAAATGACAATATACTCATAAGAACTATGCACAAGCTTTTCTAAATCTTTAATTTGCCTTACTGCTGGTAAAATTTTTTGTTCATGAAATTCCATTTTCGTTCTACCTTCCTCTCTATCTTTATAGTATAGCTAGTCCATAAAAAATTCACATCTTTTTCTGTCTGATTTCACCGAATATCTTGCATCTTTTAGGCTCATGAAAAAAGTGGATAACCTATTCGTTATCCACTTACGCTTATAGTAACACAGAATCCTTATCACTTTCTTGATTACGTCTCTCACGCTCTTCTTCTAAACGCTTCATATATACTTCGCCTTCTTTTTCGATGAATTCATTATCTATTTCTTGCTCTTTTTTGGAAGTATATAAAACCATATAGCCACTTACAACAATCCCAATAATAACAAGATAAATCCACCATGGTAAAGTTTCCACTTTTCTTCCTTCCTTTCTTTTAGACAAGCCTTGTTAATTTCACTGTATGAGAGGAAGGAGATTTTTATGACTATATCATTTACATGACTCTAAACTGTAGTTTTACTTTTTTCCTTTAAATTGACTTAAATCGTATGACTTATCCATCCCGTTCTCTTCTGTTTTATCTACATCTTTTGGAACTGCTTTCTCACCGATTCGATCCATACTCGGCTATTGCCCTTCAAATTCCTTGAAGTGGGAGAATTCTTTTCGAAAATCTAGTTTAATAAAAACCGTCATCTCAAGGGGCCTGGTGCAAAGAATACACACCATACAATTCCCCCGTTTTACTCTATATAGAACTATATCACTCTATAACATTCTATATCATCGCATATTATAAACTGCTTTCATAAAAAAAGAGAGCTTCACTTTTAAAAGCAATCATCTCTCTTTTCTATTACCTACAAAATATTATTTAGAACTTAGCAAATACCGCTTTACCACTTTTATAACAGAAGCAATTCCACCAAACATTAAAGCTATAGCAATAAGAAAAATTCCAAAAAGGATTAAAAAAAACTTCATATTTTTCCCCTCCTATAACATATTATTCTTTGCCAGTTAAATGATACTTTTTTGAACTCCCCCCCACTTAACTAACGCTTGAAGTGGAAGGTTCCTACGAACACCGATGTACCCATCGGTTATTTAGTAGACTATCCCCGTAATTCCTACGGTTAATACGAAATTCGCATGGTATTTGCCGTCTTGTTTTTGGTCTGACACTTGGTTTTCGTGCCACAGATTTGATAGTTTATCCTTTCTGCGACTTTCGAATGGTGTAGGCGAACGACAGCCACCAGGCAAGTTCTATTTACCCAACAAGCAACCACGCTTGAATTCGTTCTATAGCAAAGATGTTGGCTAATACCAATCGACATTTCTCTCCCACTTACTCATTAGGCTATGCTCTACACATTCTTTGAAGTGGAAGTATTCTGTCGGGAACTGATAACAGTGCTGAGATTGACTAAAACATTTTTCTCAATTAGATATCTTAATTGTTGATTTTAAATAACCTATATGCGAACTTAGATTTTATCACAGTAAATGAATAGAATACATTTTATTTTTTCTTTTGTAAAAGGAAAGTTTTGTAGTGTTCTACACAATGTTTTTATGAGAAGATATCATCATCCCCTCAACAAGTTTTAAACATTTTTCCTTTTCCCCTCATTTGGAACTCCCAAATGTGGAGTGCACCCCAATGGTTAGACACAGTCTAACCATTGGGGTGTTTTTTCTTATAAGTAAATTTACAGTTGAAGAGAAAATAGAAACCGGAAAACGTTATTTGAATGGCAAAGAAAGCCAAAAAATATTACAAATTCTACCCCCCCCCTGTCTTTCGAACATAGATTCTATCGTATCCATTTCACGGAGAAAAAGCGTTTAAAAAAGCTATACATCATACACTTTTTAGTATCAACTAGACGCACTCCATTATATGAATGAACAAGGGGCGTCTATTAGAGAGCGCGCTACAACCTTTAACATTCCATCACCTTCGAATCACGGACACAAAGGAAATCATAAAGTGAAACTTTAATCAGTGGGGGTTTTCTTCATCCCCCACTGATTATGAGCCCTCACCAATCGGGCTGCCCTAAAATAGCGGGATAAAAAGTGTAGCGTCTTACGAAAGAATTAGGATTAAATTGTCTCGTACGTATAATATAGAGATATCGACTACAGACATTTTACACATGCTTGGGGGGGAATTTAAGTTATACTCGTCCGAGATCCAATTCCCTTGATTAAACATGGTTCTTCTCTATCAAGATGAGACGCATGTGCAAGCGCATCAAAGTCTACACGCAAGTTGGTCACAACGTGGATTACAAAAACAGATTTCCAAAAGGGTACTTTCCATCAAACGAAATACCGTATATAGGTTTATTGTTGTTGTACATGTATATATAGTACCGGGAAAGGGTGTCCCATAACTTTTTTGGGACACCCTCGTAATATAATTAAGGTTCTATTTTTTGTAATTCCTGTTTTAAATTTTTTGAAATTTGCTGAACGCTTTCTTTATTAGGTTGTGCATAGTATATACCATCTATGTATTTATCACTACATTTTATTTGCATTTTGTTAATTTTAGGTGGGTGATCCATCATGGTTTTAGCAATAGAAAATATATCTGTTGTGGATAGATTGGTAGACATATGTGGACTAATTTCATCCAATATGCTATTAAACTTATTTAATGATTTTATGGTTAATAGTTTTTCAGCAATCGCCTCTATAACTAATTGTTGGCGTTGCCCACGCATAAAATCATTATCAATATGGCGTGTCCTAGTCAAGGCTAGAGCCTGTTCACCATTTAAATGCTGATATCCTTTTTCTAAATGAATAGCATCAGCTTGGTCTTTGCTATCTTGTTCTGTAAATGTGACCGGAACATCTACATCAATTCCTCCAATTGTATCAATAAGATTTAAGAAGGAATCAAAATTAAATTTAATATAATAATCTATAGGAATATCCAAAAACTTTTCAACAGTATCTACTGTACTATCTATGCCACCAAATGCATGTGCATGTGCAATTTTATCTTCTTTTGATTTTATAGGTATATAGACACGAGTATCACGTGGAATGCTTAACAAATTGATTGCAGAAGTTTCTTTATTAATCGTAGCAACCATTAATGCATCTGTCCTTGCATTCTTTCCATATTCTCCTTCTCTGGTTTCGCTATTGTCTTCTCCCATGATTAAAACAGAAACATTATCTTTTAAAGGGGAGATTTTATGTTCTCTTTTCATGGATTTTCGTCCTCTTTCGAGTTCTTGATATGTTCTTTCACCAAAATTTTGAATTTTAGAATATATATACGTTCCCCCTAAAAATAAAATAAAAGTTAACATACCTAAAATAACTTTTATTTTATTTTGATAGACCCATTTTTTTTTCACAAAGATGCACCCTTTCTTTTTGTGTAATATTTATATTAAAAATAAACGGTTCGTTTTATCATAAAAACCCCGCTTATTGAGTTTAACACTGTACAGCAATAAGTTTAAAACCATCTACATTAAGATGCGTCTTAATTCACCCGTCCCTGTTGACCTATTGGGGGCTCTTGACATTTTTGGATAGCAACGTTTCTCTATGCGAAACATATTTTATTTGCAATCATAAGTAAACTATATGTTACGTATGTATCTAATGTGAAAATAATGAGTTTAAATGGAATTCCTTGTCAAGATACAGACTCAAGATACAGACTATATTAAAAATGAGAGGGAATCAAGTTAGAATTTTTGATACTCATTAGACGTTTTTTTTATTTTAAGGTTTCTACTTCGGCATTCATTTTCAATACTAGAGCGTCAAACAAGTTTGGATACCAAAAGATAAATCAATTTAATATGATTTAGTTTAGAAAATTAAGTATATGAATTGTAAGTTTTTATTCAAATATTCATATTTATCGTTCCACGAACTTTTAATATTAAAAGATGAAATAATAAGTTTTATCATTTTATCCAAGAAGATTCCTTCCTCAAGGACGCGAAGTGAGCAGGCGGGAGATGAATTGGCCTCAAAGTTTTTCGGTTAAATATAAAGTGACACTTTAATCAGCGGGGGTTTTCTTCATCCCCACTGATTATGAGCCTTCACCAATCGGGCTGCCCTAAAATAGCGGGATAAATTATATGATATTCAGACGGCTCATATTCTTACAGCATCTTATCTATTTCTTGATGTAAAAAGGGAAATGATCTGAATTGGTCACTAACTCTCGTAATTCGCTCTTTCAACTTACTTCAGAGTGAAAAAGTCAATTTGGAGGTCTTTTTTACATTTGAAAAAGGGAATTTTCAAACTGTCATTACTTCTGAATATGTGAGAATATATTTATATATGCGTTGATAAAAAGATTGAGATTTCTTTTCTCTGTCTGATTTTCAAGATTGTTAAAAAAAGGGGGAAGGATCTATCATTTTAATTAAGTAGTAGAATTTTATTTTTTATGATGCTGAAAACAGGAATGGAGTTTCTACTTTGACTAACTCAGTTATAAAGGTCATAAATGCGGCGTGCCTATTTTATATTTTCGCTGACTGTTATAAGCAAAAAAGGGTGATTGTTACTTCGAATTTAGAAATTAGGTGATGGAATCGGATATTTAGTGATCACTGATTGATTTAAGCATGATAAATCGCTTGCTTTATCATGCCCACATCATTTACAGCGGAAAGCGATTGTGTACGCGATGCGTTATCTATTCCCTTTAAAAAGTTGAACTGTTAGCCTCTGCACTGTTCGCTGTAACCTTTTGCATTTTTCCGCACTTGCACAAAACAAACATCTATCTTTTTTGTATCAAGCTATTCAGAGAAACACCCACGAAATAACAAAGGTTCAAATCCTCCTGTGTCACCTTTTAAAGAAGAATGGGTGTAAATCTCACAGATATAAAGTTCTTTCCATTCTCCTATTCCATATCAAACTACAGATACTACGGATATACTGAATACAAGAGGTGATATTATAATGAATTATCATATTCTTGTAATAGAAGATGATGAAGAAATTCAAGAACTAATTAAGCAATTTTTAATAACGCAACAGTATATTGTTACAGTTGCATCAGATGGACTAGAGGGCATGAAACAATTTAATAAACACCCCTTTGATTTAATTCTTTTAGATGTGATGATGCCAAATCTCAATGGATTTGAAGTTGCCAATATAATTCGAAACCAGTCAAATATACCAATTATTTTACTAACGGCCTTAGAAGAAGAACAAGACCAAATGAAGGGGTTCGATCTTGGTATAGATGATTATATTACAAAACCTTTTTCTTTTCATGTTTTCATCAGGCGAGTCGAAGCAGTACTGAGAAGAAGCTATGGCGAGCGTACAGATAATCATTTATCTTTTAAAGAAATACATGTCGATTGTGATACATATAAGGTATATGTAAATAAAGTGGAAATTTCTTTAACAGCAAAAGAATTTGAAATTCTACAACTACTACTAAAAAATAAGAGAAAAGTCATCACCAGAGAAAACATCGTAGAAAGGGTTTGGGGATATGAACCTTATGGAGAAACTCGTATCATTGATACACACATTAAAAACATACGAAAAAAATTAAATACGCCCTACATTAAAACAGTAAAAGGCATTGGTTATAAAATCGATGGGTAAGATGGTAAAAATTATGAAGATGAAGAAGATTACCTATAAGCTTTTTATAACTACATCTCTTATTTTGTTAACTTTTGCCGCCTTAATTTATTTAACTTTATACTTCTTTCTCCCTACATTTTATGAGCAATACAAAACAGACCAGCTTCAAACAGGGATAGAAGAAATTATTGGTAAATCTAAAAACCTTGCGTTTCAAGATGCTTTGCCACTTCTTGATGAATATGCAGAAAAAAATAACGTATTGATTTATCTTCAAAATAAAGAAGGTGTAGTTATTTATTCTCCTTCATTTCCTTCCGTTCCAAAAGATAGCCAAACAATCATTATTGAAAAAGTAAGACCCATAGGTAGCTCAGATACCACTCGTAATTTATATGATGTTACGGTACCCATTCAATTCCAAGATGCTAACTTAATACTTATGGTATTCGCAACATTTCAACCTATTGATGAAGCATCACAGGTCTTGGTACGTTTTCTTCCCTATATTAGTATCATTGTACTTGTGATTGGTATAGGAAGTGCTTATTTCTATTCAAGGTTAATTACAAAGCCTCTCATTTATATTAATGAAGGTGCACAAAAAATGGCGAAATTAGATTTTTCAGAAAAAATAGAAGTTCGTTCCACAGATGAATTAGGGGAATTATCTAATAGTTTGAACGATATGTCCATTAATTTACAGCAGGCTATGCTCAACCTAAAAAGAGCAAATCAGCAATTAAAAAGCGATATTGAAAAAGAAAAAGAAGTAGAAGCAAAACGAAGAGAATTTTTTGCTACGGTAGCACATGAATTAAAGACTCCGCTAACGGTTATGAAAGGATACGTAGAAGGAATGATATATAATATTGGCCCGTATCAAGATCGTAACCAATACTTACAGAAAAATCATCAAATTATTGAAAATCTGGAGCGATTGGTTCACGAAATTTTAAGTATGGCAAAATTAGAACAACACACCTTTAAACCACAATTAAAAGAAGTAAAGCTATCAAAATTAATAGATAGAATTACTAAAGATCTCGGATTTTTTGCTTCTCAAAAGGACATTCAAATTAAAAAGCAAATTGATTTTAACGAGTTTATTTTTACAGATCCTGTTCTCTTAGAAAAAGCCTGTAAAAATATTATTCATAATGCAGTGATGTATTCACCACCTAAAGAGAAAGTTTATATAAAATTATCCAGCAACGCTAAACAAAATCAAATTCAAATGCAGGTCATCAATACAGGTGTAAAGATTAAAGAAGAGGATATACAACATC
Organism: Bacillus cytotoxicus NVH 391-98; assembly: GCF_000017425.1. GTDB lineage: Bacteria > Bacillota > Bacilli > Bacillales > Bacillaceae_G > Bacillus_A > Bacillus_A cytotoxicus. The sequence continues at coordinate 914,225 of NC_009674.1, read as the reverse complement.
TCTTCAAACCATTTTATCGGGTCGAAAAATCAAGAAGTCGAAATACGGGAGGGAGTGGTTTAGGTCTTTATATCGTCAAACAAATTTTCGAAACGCTAGGTATCTCGTATTCTATAAGCAATATAGAAAATGGGGTGCAATTTTTCATTAACATTCCAATATGTAAAAAATGGGGCTATCCCATAAGTCGGTGAAACCGGCTTATGGGATAGCCCTTCTTTTTTTATGAGTAACCATTCAGCTACTTTCATTCATTATAACCTGTGGCAACTGATGCTACCAATGGATTATAGCGATTTAATTCCCGAAAATCATAATCCATGAGATGGTAGAACAAGTCAATGATAATCTATTCTTTTCTCGTTATCAAGGGGGTGGCCGTAGTTCCTACCACCCGAAAATGATGACAAAAGTGATTCTCTATGCATATACGCAAAAAATCTATTCTTGCCGTGATATTGCCAAATCATTACGAGAACACTTACCAATGGTGTAGCGATCTAGGCAACAAATGCCGGATTTTCGAACGATTAATCGCATTTGTTCAGAACGAATGAAAGATAAATATTCTTTCGTATGGAGAAAAGCAACAGATAACTATAGAAGAGAAACTTCAACAAAATATCCAGCATACATTCCAACAAATTAAGGACGGTTGAGTTTTGGATGATTGCCATAGCCCACAACTTCCTCAAACAGGCAGAAAAAATGCTCGTTTGAGGAAGAAAATCAAAAAAATAACCGCTTTTGGGACAGCTCCCTATTTTTTAAGGATTATTAATATCTTTTACTACTAATCTCTTCTGGCGTAAGTAAATGGTTCGATCCGATTGTTCTGCCACTTCTCGTGAATGTGTTACAACAATAACACATTTATTCTCTTGATGAGCAAGCTCCTGAAACAATCGAATCACTTCTTGTGCTGTCTCTTCATCAAGGTTCCCTGTTGGTTCATCAGCAATAAGTAACTCTACATTGCAAGATAGTGCTCGAGCAATTGCTACGCGTTGCTGTTGTCCACCACTTAATTGCAGAACATTACGATTCACCTCTGCTTCTGTAAGGCCTACCTTTTCTAACAATTCTAATGCCCTTTTCCTTTTATTTTGCACCTTAACACCTGTAATTTCCATTGCCGTTAGTACATTTTGAAGAGCGGTCATATAGGTAAGTAAGTTATAGGATTGAAAAATCACGGATACATATTGATTACGGTATCGATCCAAACCAATCTTTTGAATGTCCCTCCCCCTATATAGTACATAGCCACTTTTTGGTGTATCCAAACCACAGCCTAAACTAAGCGCTGTGGTTTTACCAGATCCAGACGGCCCTAAGATTGTGTAAAAATGCCCTGCTTGAAAAGAAAAAGTAACATTATCTAATATCGTTACTCTTTTTTCGTCACTTTCATAATAATAAGTTAAGTTCTTAAATAGTAAAATTGTCTCCATGCTGATCCTCCTTATTCATCTTTTAACAGGATTTGTTTCGGGTTTAAACGTAGAATTGATAAGGCTGGAAGTATAGTTGCTAATATAGCAATAGTTAATCCAATCCCCCCCATTTTCCCTAAATCCTCTCCTGTTACATTTACATCAATTTTATCAACTGGGTCTGCTTTTTTGGTCTCTTGTACAGAACCATCAGCTCCAACAAATATTGTCTTATCATTTTCATCTTCTTCTCCGCTTGCTGTAGCGATTTCATTTGAGAGCAAAATATCTCCCATTAATTGCGAAACTTTAGATCCTGTTGTTATGGATAATCCAAATGCTAAAATAGCAACACATGCTACTTCTACTATGAACTGCGCTATTAGTTTCCATTTTTTCTCTCCAATAGACAATAGAATCCCCATTTCCTTACGACGTGCTTTAATCGATAACATAATAATTAACCCCAAAATAATAGCACTCGCAATAGATACAATATAGATAATCATTTGAGAGATAGAAGAAATATTTTCAATAGGATTTATCATTTTTTTGTACAAAGCGTCATTTGCATCTAACTTAAAATAATTAAAATCAATATCCGATTGTTTTGCTTCTTGTCTAAATGCATCAATGTCTTTTGGGTCTTTCAAATAATACACAGCTTGCATCACGGAGCTACTGGCCTTTTGCCCTGCTTCTAATTTTTTTAAAGTAGAGTGTGGCATATATATTTTATTAGCTGGCTCCATCATAGGTGAGACACTTCCACCTATTATTGATGCCTGCTTCTCTGTTTCATAAATACCAATAATTTCAGCTTCAAGAGATTTCTTCTTATCTTCGCCTGATCGAATTTTAACCTTATCTCCTATTTTCAATTTATTTTGTTCTGCTAAACGTTTTTCCATCAAAATGACATTCTGATCTATCATCTTTTCTGTAATAGGTTTCCCATCAATAATTTTACTTTTTCCATTTTTAAAACTTTCTTCTAGAGAAATCTTACGAATTGCTTCTATGACAAAAGAAGAGTTCCAATCTACGTCTCCTTTTATACTCTTCTTCTCTGTAGGTCCTTCCTGTTCTTCTAAAGATCCTACTAATTTAAAACCATCCGGAATGCCTAGCGTAGTTGCTGTATAATTGTAGTCTTTTACATATTGAGATTTTCCTAATTGACTTGCTAATTTTGCATTGAGGTTTGGTGGATGAGGCATTCCTCCAGTTCCCCTTGCTTTTTCTGCCTTATCATAATCAAAACTCAAAGTGACATCTGTGCCCAGTTTTTTTCTTGCTGATTCGGCTGCCTTTTTTGATGCGTTTTGAATTGTAAATCCTGCCAACACTAAATTTGTAACAATTAAAAAGACACCTAACAAAATGAATGACGTTCCCTTTCGTTTTTTCATACTTAGAATTGCGCGTTTTATAAAATTCATTTTTTCTAACCTCCTTGATATTTTTTATTCTATAGACACTATCTGGAGTTTGTATGGAGTTATTCAGTAGTTTACCTAGAGCAATGAGTAGTTTATATGTAGTATTTATACGAATCCACATAACGAGCCTTTCCTGATGAACTTAAAGCAATTCGTTTTCCTTCTTATAAATATTTTATATATTCAGATTTTCCCATAAGCACGAAAGGCCAATTGAGAAAATTGTAAACCATAATTATACGTTAGATACTCTCAAAGCACCTGCATATAATAAAAGATTCGCAATCAACTCATAATAAGCAACGGATCTTTAAGGCTTTATTCTTCGTTCCCTTTGGTATAAAACCACTGATTGCTGAGAAAAAGCGGTGGTTTACGCTGTCGGAATTGGAAAATAAAAAAGTATTACTTATTACAGGTGAAGGTAAGAGTTGGGAAGAATATATGAAGAGCTACATTCATAAACGTTATGGTAATCAATTAGAGTTTGTAGGGGGCATACAAAAATTTTTGAAGGGAAAAGTGGTAACAAGAAAGTTGATTCCTAAGTCAATACCAACAACATTGTTTATATGTTTATAATCAAATGCAACGATTTTCGTCATTTGAATGTGTGCAAGCCATTTTTGATGTTTATACTAAGTTTAGCAGTTTCAAACTTCTAAGTATTATGAAAGTATTTTCTCATATCTTTTCGCTCATAAATAAATAGGAAGAAGGAGGAGATAAAGTAAAAGTTTTAGCCCCATCACATTGTACGGGTTAAAACACAACCACGCTATACATCTATTACAAAATGATGCAAATCTGTAAGTATGTATCGGAATGGTTCGGGCATTCCTCTATAGATTTATTTACATCTAACTAAATCTATAGAGAAAACTGCCGTAAACCAATATAATCCCTTTTTAAAATCACGTGGGCAAGTAAATGTAATTATTAACTAACATTACTTGTCATAATACGTTTGGAACTTCGGTTTATAGAACGAACGGTTATCAAGCGCAAAGACGCGTTCTGTGTATTCGCCTGGTTTTGTGCGTCCAAGAGCGCGGTCCATCATGTTCATTTTTGCATCTAAATTATCGATGTAGTGTAAAATTTCCGCTTCTTTTACTAATGGTGGTTTGGGGCTTCCCCACTCTGCTTTTCCATGATGAGATAAGACGATGTGCTGAAGGATTAATACTTCTTCTCCCTCAATTTTCAACTCTTCTGCTGCTTTTCCAATTTCGTTCACCATAATTGAAATATGACCGAGTAAGTTTCCTTCTAATGTATATGTTGTCGAAATTGGACCTGATAACTCGATAACTTTACCAAGGTCATGCAAGATGACACCTGCATAGAGTAAATCTTTATCTAAAGATGGATACAGCGTCGAAATTGCTTTCGCCAAATCCAGCATAGATACAACATGGTAAGCAAGTCCTGATACGAACTCATGATGATTTTTCGTCGCTGCTGGATAATCTAAGAAATCATTTTGATGCTTATTTAATAAATGTCTTGTTAGACGCTGAATGTTCGGATTTCTCATTTCAAATATGTACTGCGTAATTTTTTCCACCATATCTTCTTTTTTCACTGGTGCTTTTTCAACAAAGTCTGAGATATCTGTTACTTCATTCGGATTTGCAACACGGATTTGCTTAACACGAAGCTGGATACGTCCTTTATAATTTTGAATATCACCAGCTACTTTTACAATTGTTTCCGCTGTATATTGTCTCTCCACTTCCGGTGATACATCCCATAGCTTTGCTTCAATATCTCCGCTTTGGTCTTGCAAGATTACTGTTAAAAACGGCTTCCCGTTACTTGCGATTCCTTTTGTTGCTGTCTTAATAAGCAAGAAAAGATCGACTTGTTCACCAACTTCATATTCTGCAATTTTCTTTTTCATCCTGATTCCTCCACCAACTTAAGTACTTTTAGTATAGCACACTACACTCTATTTTCTTTACGCTCTGGCGTTAATTTTATCATCTGTTTTTCCGTAAAGAACGATAATAAGTGAGCATGGCATGTAAAGAAGATGACTTGTCTCTTCTTTGCAATCTCTTTCATTAACGCGATTGTCCGCTCTGTCCGAACCGCGTCAAAATGAACAAAGCTATCATCGATAATAAATGGATAATGATGTTCAAACGTATGAGCAAGCGCAAAACGTAGTGATAAATAGAGTTGCTCCGCCGTTGCTTGACTAAGCTCATAACTGTAAAAACGAAGTCCATCACTGCGCTGAACGATAAATGGCTCTGTTGCTGACGGTGAAAAGATTTTGTTATATTTCTCACCTGTTAAGTAAACAAAATACTCCTCCGCCTTTTGTAAAATGCGCGGAAGGTGCACTTCATGATAATATTGCTTCGTTTTCGTTAACACCGATTTGGCTGCCGCATATGCCGCCCACTTTTTCACTTGTTCCCGTACATGCGACTTTTTCATTTCCCATTCATGTAATAAATCCCCATACGTATTACCTTTTTCTAAATTTGCAATTTCTACGCGGCACTCTGCAATGCGCTCCGTTTGTTCTTTTTCTTGCGACAGAAGTGTTTGTATATGCTGCCTTTCTTCTCTTAATTTGTCTTCATAACCATCTACTTGATAGTTCTCTTCTAAAGATAAATATGTTAAGCGCTGCTTTAACATATCAATTTGTGGTAAGAGGTGCTGTAATTGTTTCTCTGCATCTTCACGTTTTTCTGCTTGCATCCCTGCTTCTAAAAATGATTCCTCATCCTGAACTCCCGCCATGTTCCATAATCCATCTCTTTCAGATTGAAGCTGCTTCATTTGGTGCTGTAAGGCTGCATGTTCTTCCTGCCACTCCGCAAGCTTCTCTCGCCACTGTTTCAGTTCTTGCACTTTTTCTTTTTCCTGCTGAATACGATGAGTGATTTTCAGAAGTGCATCAAAATCTGTTCCTGCCAAAACATGTTCTAGTTTATGTTCAAATTGCGAAATCATTTCATATAATACATCTTTTCGCTCAAGCTGCTTTCCTAATTCTCGGTACAATTGTTGCATCTTTTCCATTCGCTCAAATGCCGGCAATAGATGCGCATGCGTATAAAAGGTTGGGAAATGATAACGTTTTTTATACCCCTCTACTTGCTCCCCTACACGAAACGTATCTCTTTCCCAATCTTCATATGCCGACACAATTTTTTCATAGCTTCTTTCTATTTGCTGCAATTTATAAGCTTCTCGCTCAAATACTTTGCGCATTTCTTCATCTTTTTCTAACTTATAACGAATGGACATAACTTCTTCACTTTGCCGCCCCTCACTGTTTTGCTGAAGTGTTAACAGTTCTTCTTGCAAGCGGTCTGAAGCTGGGTCTTTATATAAAACAAATGCCAGTACAATCAATACAAAGAAAATGACGCTTGTAAATAACAAAGTTCGATTATCTAAAAATACACTCGTTAGTAAAACCCCTATATTCATTAGTAATAATAGAAAACAAATTTTCTGCCAGCGCTTTTTCTTCTCAAACGTGCCTCTTGTTCTTTCTTCATATTTACGCTGCATACGTTCTGCACTTATATGGATTCCACCTTGAAATGATTTTTCTTTCTCCATAAGCGCTTGTCTTTCTTCCTCTGACAACATTTGTTTTCGAATGTATGCGATATGTTCTTCTTGTTCTTCTAATTGCTCCTGCGTTACTTGAAAGTTTCGATCTAACTCCTGTTTTCGCACTTCTAATTCTCTCGCTTTTTGAATCGTTTGTGTAATCAATTCTTTTACCGCAAGACTTGTATCAAAAGAGCGTACACTTTCTTCTTCAAAACTAGCACCAATTTGATGTTGTAATTCTTCTATTTCCTCTCTTATATTTTGAATACGGCTCGTCATCTCTCGCATTTCTTGACGTGCATTTTCATATGATATGTGCTGCATGCGAAGTGCTTCGATATCACTTTCTTTTCGCAAAAGCGCATCATCTATTTGCAGCGATTTCATTTTCGATTGTGCCATGTCCATCTTTTCTTGAAGTGTATCTAGCTGTATATGAAGCGGTTCAAGTTTTGCTTTTATCGATTCATAGCGCGCTATACCCGAAACAGGAAAATGCCCCAGCTGCTCTTTTAGTACCATTTCGTAAGTTCGTTTTTCAATCATAAGTGGCTGAAGTGCTGACAATATTTCATAATCTTGCTTGCGCTGCTCTGCTCGCTCTTTTTCATGGCGAATTTGAACAAGTTTCTCTTCACTCTCCTTGAGCTGCTTCACATGTTTTTCATACGCACCAATCTTTCCTTGCCACTCATTCAAATTCTCTTTCAGTTTCTTCATCTCTTGCAGTGATGCATTAATCTCAGGCTTACGACCATTTGGTTTAAAGCGCTGATCCATTTCTTTTTCTAGCTTTCTATCCAGTCGCAATAACGCATCGCTTCCAACCGCACTTGCTGAAAATAAATAGTTTCCAATTTCCGCTTCGCCGAGCTGATGAATATTTTGTAAACCGTGCATATCAAATGAAAAAACAGAGTCGAATAACTGCTCATTCATCCCCTTTGTGATAGCTTGTAACACTTCTTCTCCACCCATTTTTCCATCTTCAAAATAAACGGTTACTTCCCCGCTTGCTGTTTTCGGAAGGCGTTCGATTTTTAGCCGACCATACTGCTTCGTCATCACAGTAATTGCTCCGCCATACTTACCGCCTTCTTTCGGTTCATAACGCTTTTGTCCCCTCATCTTAAAGCCAAATAAAATGCTTTTTATAAACGAACGAATCGTTGATTTTCCCGCTTCATTTTCACCATATAACACCGTCAACAAGGAAAGATCCATTTCTACATTTTCTAGTTTTCCATAGCCATAAATATGGAGTTTTTCAATTCTCATTTTGTATCCCTCTCTTGCTGGAATAATTGCTCTAATATAATATTTTCTGCTTCCTTTTGAATCTCTGCTTGTTCCTCATCTGAAAACGGCTCAATGACATTACGGGCAACAGGCGATGTCCAAATCGTTTGAAGGATTGTATCCATGTTTGTAAAAGACTCTAACTCTTGCAATACGCTCCCAACAAAATGATTTTCTTCCTTTAACTGCTGGATTTCTGCAAAGGAAGCTGTCTCATTTTTCCACTTCATCACATAAACAAAATCTTTGCGCTCTTCTCCAGCACTTAAAATATGAAAAATCTCTTCAACACGTTTTTCATCACGTAAATACGAAGACAACGGACCTTGTCCTGTCAAACTAACAGTTAAAAAAATTCCTTCTTCAACTTTTCGCTGTTTCTGCAACACTTCTGAAGCAGCCTTCATAAAATCATCAACAGTATCAAGTCCCTCAATTGAAAGTTCAATCTCTTCCCAAATAACATCCGCTGTGTGAAAAAACGAACACCTTGTCTCTTGCTCTGTCATTTCCACAAGATATGCACCCTTTTCACCCGCTTCCTTTCGGTGACGCCCTTGTATATTCCCTGGATAAATGATAGGTGGGTTCTCTACCAATATCTCACGCTTATGTATATGGCCAAGTGCCCAATAATGAAATTCTTTTTCTTTCAGTTCACGAATTTGAAATGGTGCATAACGGTTATGCTCTGCATCCCCTTCTACACTGCCGTGAAGCAGCCCAATATGAAATGGTGCATCGCTCATTTTCGTATACTGCGCTGTCATATTATCTGTTACTGCCTGCTGTAAATAACTAAAACCATAAATAGAAGCAAGAAGTTCTCCATCTTTGTAAAATGACTTTTCTTCCACATATGGCTCAGTAAATATATGAACATTGTCTGGAAACTCAATCGCCGCCCAGCTTCCTCCTAAATGATCATGATTACCGTGAATGATATATACCGAAATGTCATACTGCGCAAGTCGTTTCATCTGCTCTCTTACAAATACTTGTGCGCGTAAACTTCTCGTATCCGCATCATATAAATCACCAGCAAGCAATACAAAATCAACGCGCTCTTGAATGGCTTTATCAATGATCCGTTCAAATGATCGAAATGTACTTTGCTTCATTCTTTCCCAAATAGAGGTTGGTACACTCATTTCCATACCTTTAAACGGGCTATCTAAATGCAAATCAGCTGCATGTATAAACTTTATTTGTTTCACTAACAAACGACCCTTTCTATGTTTCAAAAGTTTCACTTTATTGTAACACGCTATGTCATATATTTCTTTGCATATTCTACCGTTTTATGACAAAATAATTATAAGATTCTGATTTTAAATCGGAGGGGGATTTTCATGGGAGTATACGTTCTAACAGCCTTTGAAAAAGATGGTTCTAAAGCATTAGATGAATCGTTCGAGGCCGCAACAGAAAAAGAAGCAAAATTAAAAGGAGAAGCTATCTTACGAGAAAAAGGATTGTATGAAAAAACACATCGCTGCACATCTTCTGCAGGAAAGCTTATTTTATTCCAGCGCTAAAAAAGAAGCGTAATTCCGCTTCTTTTTTATTCAACCTCTTCATCACACCACGTAAATACCACATCAAGAATACGATTTCCAATACGCACGCGTCTATTCCACTGTCCAGTTTGAATTTGGCGCGTTAACTCTTGTTTCATTTTCTCCGTCCAGTCGTGAATGGTTCCATTCCCGTCGTACGGATATATGCCTGGAAATTCTTCCTGCAACATGCTTAAGCCTTCTACGTCCAAATGAAAATGGAAAAAGTAGTTAGCTGTTAGCGATGGTTCTTGTAATTTTAAAAACGGATCATCAATTTGCTTTCTATTTCGGTAAAAGGTAAAAATATTTACCTTTCCGCTCGTAATTTGGTCAATTTGAATTTCGTGCTTCTCTATAATCACGTCTGTCCACCTCGTTATATACTACCTTTAGTATATATGTCTTTTGAAACAAAGTTAACTATTTTACACGAAATTCACTTCCTTCATCTATGTCCCGCTCCAAAAATCAGAAGCAATATAAAAAATAACTTGAAGGGGAGAGATACTATGCATTTCGGAAGTAAAGGTTGGTACGTAAAAGAACTGAAAAAATTAGGTATTCGCACGTATGAAGGTAGAAAACTAGAATCTTATCGTGCCCACATATTAGCTCGCTTACTTGAAAAAGTAAAAAGACAATCTGCTTAACAGAAGAAAAGAAGCAACGCTTTTGAGCATTGCTTCTTTTTTCTTAATTTGTATAAAGTGAAACTTTAATCATCGGAGTTTTCTTCATCTTCACCTGTAAGGTCTTTCATTTTATCTACGTCTTTATCGTAAAAACCTGCGTTTAAGTAAGCTTCTAACGCTTTAGCAGGGCGTTCCAATCCTTTTTCCTTATTTGCAAGTTCTTTCACATCAAAATATATAGCCCCAGATACTTTTGTACCTGGATCTACCACATCAAAAGAAAGTCTATCCTCACCATATTTCGAATACGTTTTCATTTTTGACATATAGAGCAAAATCGTCTGGAGAGAATCTCAACGCTTCTTTCCCTATATTTTTAATACCTACCTTCCCTTTCAGAACTCGTCCATTAAGAGGTGTTGAATCTCGTTCAGGTAAAGTATACTCTGCACTTTCTAATGTCATCTCATAACTTTTACTCTTTTGATTCTTTTCTTCTTTCTGCCCCTTCGAAGCGCTTTCTTGTTTGACTTCCTTTGTACTTTCTAATGATTTGCAAGCGCTCATCCCCCAAGTGTAAGCACCGCTACCATACTGATACCTACAAATTTCTTAAAATACACTGTACTCTCTCCAATCCCCTTCTCTATTTACTAATCGAACAAGTAATATTACACCTTTATGTCTACAGTATATTCCATTTATATTAAATTATCTAAATACAAAAACAATTGATTTTTTAAAAGAAAAATCCCCTTATAGTAAGCAAATGCTGCCTACTATAAGGGGACCTCCTTTTTTCTATTATATACGTACCGCTGTACCACTTACCGCAACCATTAACATTCCATCACGAACAACTTCGTAATCTACATCAACACCAACAATTGCATTGGCACCTTTTCGTTTTGCCAGCTCTTTCATTTCTGCCATCGCAACATCACGCGCTTCTTTTAACTTGCTCTCATACGCCCCAGAACGACCACCGACAACATCACGAACAGAAGCAAACAAATCACGGACAACATTTGCCCCCATAATCGCTTCACCATTTACGATATCAATATACTCGATAATTTCTTTCCCTTGAATTTCATTTGTTGTTGTTACAATCATAACTGACACTCTCCTATCATATTTTTGCATTTCTTATCTTTATTATTACACGAAAATTAAAATTGGAACATAACATATAAGCAATTCATACATGTTTTAGACAATCTTTTATATTATGATCTTAAAGCACGAGAAAGCTCCGTAAAGATTACTCCTAATGCATAGGCACCGGCATCTGGATATCCTAAGCTGCGTTCTCCAACTGTACCAGCACGACCCATTCGAGCAACGATTTCTTTTGTATATTCCGCCCCCTTCACTGCAGCCTCTGCTCCTTTTTCAAAAGCCGTTTTAAAGTCTACACCATTTGTAGCACTGTCTAACCAAGACTGTACACAAGGTGCAAATGCATCCACAAGTGTTTTATCGCCTACCTCAGCTCCTCGTCCGAAAGAGCGCTCTCCAATCCATTGTATACCCTTTAAGGAAGCTTCTAATATGTTGGCCATTTCTCCAACTGTTAATTCTGTTTGCTCTCCGGCAGCCTTACTCGCAGCCCGAAAAGCCCCGCCCCAAATTGGACCAGAAGCACCGCCGCAATGTTCCATAATGACCATAGAGCACGCATCTAGAAATGTTCCAATATTGAAAGGCTCTTGTTTCAAAATCGAGCTCCATTCACGTTTCAATTGCTTGAATCCTTTCGCAACGCTCATTCCAAAATCTCCGTCGCCCGCATGCGTATCTAATTCACAAAATGGTATTTCATTTTGAATAATGACTTCACTCATTTTATCAACAAGATACACCATATTGTCTATCGTAAGCACCTCATTCTGAATTATCGCATGTTTCTCCGCTGTTTCTACTTCAAACGAAACTTGTTTTTCTTCCTCTTCCTCTAGAGGCATATATTCTACCCTCTCCACTAGACCATCTACTTGAAACGCTGGCGTATAACACTCTTTCGATAACAATGTCTTTAGCTCTTTATCCAATTTCATAATAGTTAAAGAAAGCCCAGCCATATCAATACTTGTCATATAGTTACCAACAAACGTTCTATTGATTCGTATGTTTCGTTTACTTAGTTCTCTCGTAACTGCATTGTTAAATACATACAATTCTTGAAGCGGTGTACCGCCAAAACCGTTCACTAAAACAGCAATTTCAGTCTCTTCGTCTAGCTCTAAATCTTTCAAAAGATCATTTGTCATGCGCATTGCTAGCTCATCTGCGCTCATAACTTTTTCACGTTTTCTTCCTGGCTCTCCGTGAATACCAACCCCGTATTCCATCTCATCTTCACCTAATTTGAAAGTAGGTGAACCACTAGCTGGAACCGTACAAGAAGTGAGCGCCATACCAATTGTACGAACATTCGCCACTGCTTTTTCCGCTATAGCTTTGACCTGCATTAAATCCATACCTTCTTCTGCTGCTGCACCGGCAATTTTATGTACAAGTATGACTCCAGCAACACCGCGGCGACCAACTGTATAAAGGCTATCTTCTACCGCAATATCATCATCTACGCGAACATATTCGACTCGAATGCCATCCTCAGTAGCTAAGTGAGCACCATTTTTAAAATTCATAATATCGCCGCTGTAGTTTTTAATAATAAGGAGCGTACCTTTTTTGCTCGCTGTTGCTTTAATGGCCTGATACACTTGAATTTGTGAAGGGGAAGCAAACACATCTCCGCACACTGCCGCATCTAGCATTCCTTTTCCAACTAATCCAGCATGAGCTGGTTCATGGCCACTTCCGCCACCACTAATTAATGTAACTTTATTTTCATTCATTTCTTTTTTCTTAATTACTTTATACTTTTTTAATAACTCAAGTTCTGGATGTGCCATGACCATCCCATTGCACATCTCCATGACGAGTGTTTCCGGCTTATTTATAATTTTTTTCATTTGCTATTCCACCCTTATTCGTTTTGTTGTTTTCCTAAATCATTCTTCACATGTTTACATCATTAGATGAATTCATAGAAAATTCCTGTCGCGTTCCATATCCCTTTCCGTTATGATATATTTGAAAGCGTATTGTTATTAACTACATTAAAACGAAAGCGCTTTACAGTAAACAGACAAAAAAGAACAGTTTTCATTTTTTGAAACTACTCTTTTTCTTATATGTTGCTTACAATACTTTTTTCATTTTATTTCGCACTAGTAATAGAATTCCACCTAAAATCGATAGCACCCCTAAAGGCATTGTATGAGATTCGCTCGCTCCGGCGTTAGGAAGTTCTCTATTTTCAGTTTTCGGCTTAAAAAAGGTAATGCGATTCTCCTCTTTCGCTTGTTTCTTCTGCGCTAGTTCAGAGACTTGCTTTTCTACATTTTGCTTTGCCTCTGTTAATGCAGCGATTTTATTCTCTATATTTTGCTTTTCCTGTCCCCATTCAGAGACTTTATCTTCTACTCCAGGCTGCTTCGTCTGTTTCCATTCAGCGATTTTATTTTCTATCGCTTGTTTCATTTGTTTTAGCTCGTTCACTTTCTCTTCCATCTGTTTAACAAACTGTTTTAATTCAGACACTTGCTCGTTTACATTTTGCTTTACTTGTTTCAGTTCCGTCACTTTTTTTTCTGCCGTTTGCTTTAACTGCTTAAATGCCTCTATTTTCTCTTCCACATTTTGTTTGATTTCTTTCAATTCAGGGATTTTCTCTTCTATATTTTGCTTTTCCTGTCTCAATTCAGAAACCTTGTCTTTCACATTTTGCTTCGCCTGCTTGATTTCCCCTACTTTCTCTTCTATATTTTGTTTTTTCTGTTTCCATTCATCTACTTTGTTTTCTATATTTTGCTTTTCCTGTTTCAATTCAGAGACTTTGTCTTTTATATTTTGCTTTTCTTGTTTCCATTCATCCACTTTGTTTTCTATACTTTGCTTTTCCTGTTTCAATTCAGAGACTTTATCTTTCACATTTTGCTTCGCTTGTTTCCATTCAGAAACTTTCTCATCTACACTTGGTTTAATAGAATCCTGTATTTGAGCAGGTTCATCCGCTTGAGCATGAGTCGTATCAACTCCCGTAATCATCGCTAAAGCAAGTGTGGATATCGCTACAGTCTTTTTCGTACCCATTATTTTGTACCTCTTTTCTTTCATGAGTAATGAACGATTATGTAAATTTAAAAATGTAAATCATACATATATAATATCAATATAACATTATATCAAATGTTTATAAATGGAACTAGAATAGTAGAATGATATGTACGCCCTTTTTTCGATTGGTCAACATCTCATATCGAAGCGCAGATAATGAAGCGTGCATCATTCATATAGTGTAAAAAAGAAAAACCTGTCACCAAAAGAGCCTTTTGTACGACCTTTTGGCACAGGTTTTCTTACGATTTAAGCGTTTAAACTTTCACCGTTTGTTGCAATGACTTGTTTATACCAATCAAAACTTTTCTTTTTGAATCTTTTTAATGATCCTTTTCCTTCATTATCTTTATCAACATAAATATATCCATACCGTTTCTTCATCTCACCTGTTGAAGCGCTGACAAGGTCAATTGGGCCCCAGCTTGTATATCCAATAACCTCTACCCCATCTTGGATTGCCTCTGAAAGTTCAATCATATGTTTTCGTAAATAATCGATGCGATACTCATCGTTAATCTCTTCTTCAGCATGTAATGTGTCAATTGCACCTAGACCATTTTCCACAACAAACAGCGGTTTCTGATAACGATCGTACAGTTGATTTGCTGTAATACGGAACCCTTTTGGATCAATTGTCCAGCCCCATTCTGATTTTTCAAGATACGGATTTTCAACAGAGCCAAATACATTTCCACTTGTAATGCCCTTTAATACTTCAGGGTCTGTACTTGCTGCTCGGCTAGCATAGTAGCTAAATCCAATATAATCCACTGTATATGCTTTTAAAATCTCTTCATCTTCTTTTTCCATTTCAATCTCTAAGTGATTATCTTTAAAGAATCGCTTCGCATATCCAGGATATTCACCTCTTGCTTGTACATCAATGAAAAAGAATGATTCTCTATCTTGTTCCATCGCTCGTAAAACATCATCTGGATTGCATGTATATGGATACGTCGCTCCTGCTGCAAGCATACAACCAATTTTAGCATCCGGTATTATTTCATGGCACGCTTTCACTGCTAAAGCACTTGCCACAAGCTGATGATGTGCTGCTTGATATTGAATTTGTTTTTTATTTTCGCCTTCTTTAAAAGTTAAACCAGCACCAACGAAAGGTAAATGCAGTAGCATATTAATTTCATTAAACGTCATCCAATATTTCACTTTATCTTTATATCGTTTAAAAATCGTTTTTGCATATGTTTCAAAGAAATGGATAAGCTTTCGATTTCTCCAGCTTCCATATGTTTCGACTAAATGAACAGGTACATCAAAATGAGCCATTGTCACGACCGGCTCAATTCCATATTTCAATAATTCGTCAAACAAATTATCATAAAACTGCAAACCTGTTTCATTTGGCTGTTTCTCGTCACCATTTGGAAAAATACGTGTCCACGCAATCGAAACGCGTAACGCTTTAAATCCCATTTCTGCAAACAGAGCAATATCTTCTTTATAACGATGGTAAAAATCAATTGCTTCATGCGATGGATAAAATTCTCCTTCCATCGGTGTAAAGGATTGGATATTTCCTTTCATAATATCCCAACGTTTTTCACCAGTTGGAAGGAGATCCACTGTTGTTAATCCTTTTCCATCTTCTAAATATGCTCCTTCAGCTTGGTTAGCAGCCATTGCCCCACCCCATAAAAAACCTTTTGGAAACGTAACTTTAGCCATATATGAAAACTCCTTTATATAATAATTAACGAAGGAAGGGCATGCAATATGTCTTCCCTCGTTTTAAACAATATGAAATTTCAAAAATCATTTCACTTCTAGTTCGATTACAGATTCTTCAGGTGTCACCTGACCCTTCTCTTTTATCATTACGTTATATTGATCATGATTTGTAACAACAACTGGTGTTGTCACAATATAGCCTGCGTCTTGAATTTCAGCTATGTTAAATTCAATCAATAATTGTCCTTTTTCAACATGATCTCCTTGTGCAATATGAGAAGAGAAAAATTCCCCATCTAGTTTCACAGTATCCATCCCGATATGAATTAGAAGCTCCGCCCCTGTTTCCGTCGTAATTCCTAAGGCATGATTCGTTGGAAAAAGTGCGGAAACTGTACCAGAAACTGGTGAAAATAATTTTCCTTCTGAAGGTTCAATCGCTACCCCTTTCCCAAGAACGCCTGAGGCAAACGCTGCATCTTCAATATCTTTTAACGGTTTTACTTCTCCATAAAAAGGACTCACAATGACTTCACTATTCATAGTAGCATGAACTTCCTCGTGCTGAGATGGTTTTGTCTGGTCAGGATTTACTTGAACAGATTGTCCCTTTTTCTTTACACCAAACAAGTAAGTAAGTACAAATCCTAATACAAATGCAACAATCATCGCAATAATAGATCCCCATAATCCCGCTGTAATGCCTGTTTTTGAACTAACAAATGTTGGAATTTGAAATATTCCAAGGCCACCTGCCATATACGCCTTTGTACCAAATACACCAAGAATTCCTCCGCCAATACCACCAGCGATACAACTTATAACGAAAGGTTTTTTCTGCGGAAGTGTAATCCCATAAATAGCTGGCTCTGTAATCCCGAAAATACCAGAAATAAAAGCGGGCATACTAAGTTCTTTCAATTTCTTCTCATTTGTTTTTATCCAAACACCAAGAACAGCACCAATTTGTGCAAAAGAAGCAGCGAATATAAGAGCTAATATTGGATCTTCACCATGTACTGCTAAATTATTAAATCCAATTGGTACAATACCCCAATGAAGACCAAAGATAACAAACAATTGCCAAAACGCTCCAAGGAAAATACCTGCGACTAACGGACTTAAATGATACGCCCATAGTGTAGCTTGTCCTAAAAATTGACCTGCCCATGTTGCAATTGGTCCAATGACAAGAAAGGTAATCGGTACAATAATCAGCAATGTGAAAAATGGCACTAAAAATGTTTTCACAACATCTGGAATGACTTTCTTTAACTCTTTTTCTACTTTAGCGGCAAAATAAGTAGCTAAAATAATCGGAATAACAGATGACGCATAATTCATTAAAATAACAGGTATACCTAAAAAAGTAATATGAATAGGTGATTCAAACATTGTCCCTGCAAATAATGTATAAAGCGGTTTCCCGGCTGTTAAACCAGCTAAAGCTGGATAAACAAGCGCACCGCCAATTGCCATCCCAATAAATGGTGCACCATGAAACTTTTTACTCGCTGTATAACCTAGAAAGATTGGGAAGAAGTAAAATAATGAATCTCCAACTGCATTTAAGATTTGATAAGTTCCTGATTCTTGACTTAACCAGCCTAATGCTAAAATAAGCGCATTAAAACCTTTAATCATCCCTGTTGCGGCTAGTACACTTAAAACAGGTGTAAAAATACTAGAAACAATATCTATAAAACTACTTTTCTTTTGGTCATCAATATTTTCATCCTCTTTCGTCTGAAAGCCTCCAACCGTGACAACCGCTTTATACACATCAGCAACATGATTGCCAATTACAACTTGATACTGTCCGCCGCTTTTCATAACGGTAACAACATCATCCATATTTTTCAGCACTTCTGTATTTGCTTTTCCCTCATCTTTTAATTGAAATCTTAGGCGGGTAATACAGTGAACCACACTATTTATATTTTCGGTTCCACCAACATTTTTAAGAATATCTTTTGCTAATTGTTCGTATTTCATCGCATGCACGCCTCCCTTTTTCAGTCATTCTAAAAATAAAAACCTAAACTAATCCCCACCTGCACAAAATTATTTTCATGCAAATGGAAATTAATTTAGGTTTTGCCTGCTAATCAGTAACAATCCTATATTTTATTCAAATTGATTCCCGCTTCGTTACACGGTGGATATGAAGCGTTACATACATTTTTTCATCTTTCGAAAGAAGAGTGTTATGTCTACTACGTAAATACTCTTCTATTTTCTCTGTACAACGATAAGCTTCGTTGTACTTTTGTTTGACTTGCTCAAATAAAAAGTCATCTTCATTTGAGCTTGATTCATGCTGAAGTAAACGTTGAGCAAAATATCGTAAGTGAGTGACAAATCGGCTATAGTTAAATGAATTTTCATCTAAATCCATCTTATAATGATACTTCACAATATTTAAAATATCTTGAACAATTTTTGTCATTGTTACTGTTTGCTGCATTTCTGGTTCCCCTTGCTGAGCATTTACTAAATGAAGTGCAATCGAACCAGCCTCATCCTCTGAAAGCCTAATACCTGTTTCTTTTTCAATAATCTCTAAAGCTCGTAAACCAATTTCAAACTCTGTTTGATAAAACTTTTTGATTTCCCAAAGA
This sequence comes from Bacillus cytotoxicus NVH 391-98, assembly GCF_000017425.1. GTDB lineage: Bacteria > Bacillota > Bacilli > Bacillales > Bacillaceae_G > Bacillus_A > Bacillus_A cytotoxicus. Next base: position 895,762 of record NC_009674.1, on the reverse strand, counting down.
AGTGCATTTTTCAGCTCAATCCCTTCTTTATGCCGCGTGAACACAAAGCTAAGGTGATCTGTTAATGTAAGATAAATATACTCGCTTAAACGGCTCGGCAAAATAGTTTTCGCTAATTGTACAATTTGCTCTGTCACTTCTAAATGCTCTACAGGAATCTCAGTTAATAACGTAGCAAGCTTCTCAGATACTTCTTTTGTTTCTAAAACGAATGTTTTTTCTATTTTAGATTCATCAATTGTATCCCCCACTTTTTTCTGAAATCCTAAACCTCTACCCATCAATATAATTTCACTATTATTCTCTTTTATCGTACAAACAACATTATTATTTAAAATTTTATGGATTTTCATTTTGTTCGCCTCTTTTTATTTCTAATGTGATCACAAATAATAAAAAAAACCTAAACTGATTCCCCAAAACTACATAGCAATAGTAGTCTTCGAATCAATTTAGGTTTTGCCTGCCGAACAGTAACAATCCTTTAAGTTTGACTTCATTATACACAAACAAGTAAGCGTTTGCAACAAGATAATAGAAGAACTTTAAACAAAAATGTGAACGTTTAAAACATAGAAATCTATTTTGGGTATTCATGCGGTTAAAAAGATAAAACTCGAACGATTCCAGTGCCATTTGTACGGGCAGTTGATTGCATTATGTCTTATTGCCAGTATAACTTATAAAATGCGGAGGCTCATTTGGGAGAAGAAACATAAAGAGACCAGTGAATAAATATAAGGCAACATATATTACATATATTTATTTTCCAAGTATACGCGATGTGCTGTTCACATCCTGTCGAGACATGATTCCCATTCTTGTCAGATTGTTCGAAGACCTATCAAAAAATGGTAGGAAAGCACATCGGTATACCAAATATTCACCATTTGATATTCTTGATATCACTCAAGAATATACAAATTCACTTCAACATACCGTTTAAAAAAATAATTATGTTGAAGTCTTATTTGAATATATCTAAATATAGAAACTTGTATTCTATATCTAACAAACCTAAAGTTGTATAAATCTTTTTAAACTATTTTCACATTCATATTTATACATACATATATTATTCGTGAGGAAACGATTTCCTAATTCTATAAAATAAATATTTTTTATATTACATTTCTCAAAAAATATATGTAATGAGGATACATTATTTTAAGCTGTTATACAAATACCTTTTAATTTGTATAAAGAAAAGGATGATTGTATTGGAAATTAAAGGAGCTCAAGGGATATATGATGATGTTATTAGTCTAGGGAACAATTGTTATACTGCTATCCATCTAAGAAAATATGGGCTACGTAAATATGCTGGTCCTCTAGATTGGTTTGTGTCTCCAGACCTTTCTTCTATTAATAAATTACTAAAAAATAACTTTATAGACTTTATGGACTTGAAAAATATGCATGCATTGCCAGATAAAAATGTTCTTTTTCATGATGGCGTAATACAACCTGTTTATTCTCACATTGTAAAAGACATCAAATATAACGTAACATCCTATCATGATTTCCCTATCATCTCAAATAAAGATTGGTTTATCACATACCAAGATTTCAAACAAAAATTAGATCGAAGGATTGATAATTTTTACAAAAGAATGCAAAATTCTCAATCTATTTTATTTGTTAGATGGGGCGGAGATTTGACTGAAACGTTAGAGTTACAATTAATTTTATCAAATATTGTTAAAAATAACTTTAAGATACTTTTACTCTATCCAACAGGACTTGAAAATGAGATACATGAGTTGGAATGGGGCATAAATCATGTCTTTCCAATTCAAGTTTCAAGTAATTATCTAAATAAAAGAACTTGGTATATCCTTTTAAAAGATATACACTTAAGCTGAAAAATACAACATGACGATCATTCAAATCGTTATTAGAATTTATGTGACCCCTCTCCTATTTCTTTGGATACTTATCAATTTCATTAATATAGTTTAATAATTGTATGACACGTTTATCATATGTGTGATGTTTTAAAGTTCTAATCAGCCCATTTTTCGCTATTTGCTTCCTCTCTTTTACATTTTCTAAATAATATTCCGCTTTTTCTATAAACTCTTGTGGATTACAAAAAGTTTCTATTTCAACACTTGGTATATAGTGCTTCGCTATATCTGGACGTATATCAGTTAACTGAAAAGAACCTGAGGAATTAATTTCAAATGTTCTATTATTTACTGAATATGCAGCAATATTTGCTGCATTACTATTCATGTCCTTATCATATGGTGAACGGTGCAAATTAATATTAATTTTAGTAGATACATAATATTGTAACGCATCTTCATATTTACCAAGTGGCAAGAGTTTTATCTTATCTTTCAAGATTTTATAACTCTTCAATTTTTCCCAACCAAATCCTACAATTTTCAAGTTCTTACAAACTAAATATTCAGAAATTGAGTCAATGAATTCAATTCTATTTTTAAACGCTGTACCAATAAAACTAATTTCATAATGATTAGACTTATCTTTAAAATCGGGTTTATATACGTTATGATCCGCTGCTAAAGGGAGATAAAAAACATTTTTACATCCCCTGCTCCTATAAAATTTAATACAATTTAAATCCTGAGTAAATATGTAGTCATAATATGGAACAATATTTTGGGTTAAATCCATATAATAGGGATCATCTGTCAACCAAATTCCTGTCGTAAAGCCCAATTTCTTTAATTCAGGGATGATTTGATTAAACTCTTCTCTTAAACCATGCAATACCAAAATAAAATCCGGCTTTGTCCGTACTGCTGTTTTTATTGCTTTCTCTATATGTACCATCATTACATTGCTACTTGCCCTTTGTAGACTATTAAAAATTGCTGTTTCTAGTGCTGGGAAATAAAAAGGAGTTCCTGATCGAATAAATAAGATTTTTTTAACATTATTTTCGTTCATGTCAATCCTCCTGTATACGATTCACCCTATTTTTGAGAAAATACTTCTTGATATACTGGATTTAGACGAAGGTCTTGTGTGTGTGCTGCAACACCGATAAATTTTGACTCCAATTCTTCTAAAGTTGTTCCATAGGAAGTTTTTAAGGCACTCCAACGCTGCGAAAGAGTCGGGGCAATTTGCAACTTTCTTTTTTTTATTTGATCATTCCATGGACTAAAATAAAACTTTAGCACAAGGGCGGGCAAGGTATACAATTCAAATGGATAAGCGGATGAATGCCTCCCTGGTGTATAGTATCCCTTTTTATAGTTATGAATTAATCTCCAACTCTTGGTAAGATATGGATCATGTGGAAAATATCCATGAAACCTCTGTTTCACTAGAGGTTTAGAATACCTTGGATTAGAATAATAATTATTTAAAGGATCCACCATTAAAATCATTCGAATCGCATACATTCTTTTTTGCAGCTCATTTAATGAATGAAAGAAGCTTGTTTTATTTTGACAACAAAGAAATTCTGTAGTGTTTAAAGTCATCTTCCAACCGTTCACTTCACTTTCAATATCCATAACTTCATTATCAACTTGTTCTGCATCAAACTCAGGTACCTTTGAAGTTCTCACTTCCCAGTCTGGTGCAAATATTTTACACATTTCTACCGATCGATCTGTAGAACCCCTATTAATTAAAATCCCATGATTAAAGATCTGTTTATGATGCATTAACCACCAAGGTAGCAAGTATTCTTCATTATAAAAGTGAGAGATTAAAGTTGCAATAATATCCCCCTCCTAAACGATTCTTTACTACCATATATAAGCAACCGTTTTGTCCATTATGAGAAGATTAAATATTTTTCGTTATAAAACTCTCCGTAAAGCCATATGTTATTATTGCAGATTGTTTTCCAGGGATGTCATACAACTTCCTTGTTTTCAGTAACCAATTTTGGTTACTTTTTTCATGCAAATTATCATGTGTTTTATTCATAGACCTGTTATCACTTCATATAATAATTGTTGATATGGCCATTAAAAAATACCTTTTAAACTGGGGGATTTCAGATATGAAAGCTGTAATTCTTGCTGGTGGATATGGTACTCGAATTGGTGAAGAAACACATTTGAAACCAAAGCCGATGATTGAAATTGGCACAAAGCCCATTCTCTGGCATATTATGCGTTTATTTCATTATTATGGAATTACTGAGTTTATTATTTGTTTAGGATATAAAGGCTATGCTATTAAAGAATTTTTTCTGAATTACAATTTACACATGTCTGATTTCACAATTCATTTAAAAGATAATACCATTACGAATCATTTTCATCATATAGAACCATGGCAGATTACACTCATTGATACGGGAGAAAACACTCAAACTGCTGGGCGGGTAAAAAGAATACAAAAATATATAGACGAGGATTCTTTTTTCCTCACTTACGGCGATGGATTAAGTAATGTAAATTTAAAAAAACTTGCTGAATTTCATAAAAAGCACGGAAAAATCGCCACCGTAACTGCAGTGCAACCTCCTGGTAGATTCGGTTCTCTCATTATGAATGGCACATCTGTCTCAGCTTTTAAAGAAAAACCACTAGGAGATGGGAACTGGATAAACGGGGGGTTCTTCGTTTTAAATACAGATGTTTTCAACTATATTAAAGATGATACATCTGTATTTGAAACCGATACTCTCGTACAGTTAGCTGCTAAAAATGAACTCGAAGCATATCGACATACAGGCTTTTGGCATCCGATGGACACACTTCGTGATAAGAAAAAATTAGTAGAGTTGTGGGAAAGTAACTATGCTCCATGGAAGGTTTGGTAAAATGCACTCTTCAAATTTTTGGCATAAGAAAAAAGTATTTATTACTGGGCACACTGGCTTTAAAGGAACTTGGCTAACACTTTTTTTACATTCTTTAGGCGCAGAAATAACCGGCTACTCTTCTCCTCCCTCCTCAACACCATATTTATTCGAACAATCGAACGCTATGAAAAAATGCCGTTCATTTACAGGGGATATTACAGATTACGATTCTTTATTACAAGTCATAAAACAAAATAAACCAAATATTATTTTTCACCTAGCGGCACAGCCGATTGTCACTGCTTCATACAAAAATCCAATTGATACATTTAAAGTAAATGTTTTAGGTACAGCGCACGTATTAGAAGCCGCAAAACATGTTGACAGCGTACAGGTTATGATTAATGTTACTAGTGATAAGTGTTATGAAAACGACGGGACAGGCAATCGAGCATTTAAAGAGAGCGATCGGTTAGGTGGGCATGATCCCTATAGCGCTAGTAAGGCTTGCGCTGAATTAGTAGCACTTTCCTATCAAAAGTCTTTCTTTGAGTATTCCCCCAAACTTGCCTCTGTAAGAGCCGGAAACGTAATTGGTGGCGGAGACTGGGCAGAAGACCGATTACTTCCAGATATTATTCGTTCCTATTTACATGGTGCAACATTAAACATTAGAAATCCTCATGCAATTCGTCCCTGGCAGCATGTATTAGATCCTCTACACGGATATATCCTTTTAGCAGAGAAGCTTTGGGATAATGATCAATATATTGATGCTTGGAATTTTGGGCCAAATAATCAAACTCACATAACAGTTCATGAACTTATTCAATCTGTAATTAAGCTTTGGGATAAACCATTAAACATACTGCTCCCTACTACTCTACAACCTTATGAAGCCCCCATCTTAACACTTGATAGTACAAAGGCGATGTCTGAACTTGGTTGGTCTCCAAAACTACCGATAGAAGACTCTATTTCTTGGACCGTCGAATGGTACAAAAAATATGCATGTGGTGAAAACATAGAATCCTTTACAAACGATCAAATAGATGCATTTAAAAAATTATAGGGAGGCTATACAATGAATCAGAAAAAATGTCGCTTTTGTCACACATTACTAAAGTACACTTTTTTAGATTTAGGTGTTTCCCCCCTCGCAAATTCATTTATAACCTCAGAACATGCACACAAAATGGAATCTTTCTATCCATTGCATACGTTCGTTTGTCATAATTGTTTACTTGTCCAACTAGATGAATTCGAATCCCCACAAAATATTTTTCATGATTATTTATACTTTAGCTCTTACTCCTCAAGTTGGCTATTGCATGCGAAACAATACGTAGAAATGGCAATGGGACGATTCAAATTAACTAAAGACTCACAAGTCATTGAAATTGCAAGCAATGATGGATACTTACTCCAATATTTTCAAAAAGAAAATATTCCAAGTTTAGGGATTGAACCTGCAAAAAATGTTGCCAATATTGCCATTCAAAAAGGAATCCCAACTAAAATAGAATTCTTTAGCAACAATGTAGCAAAACAATTAACAGACGAAAATTCCCAAGCTGATTTAATTATTGCAAATAACGTATTAGCTCACGTCCCTCATTTACACGATTTTATCGCCGGTTTAAAAACTTTATTGAAGCCAAATGGCAGTATAACGATTGAATTCCCACACTTATTAAATCTCATATCTTTAAAACAATTTGACACAATTTATCACGAACACTTCTCCTATTTTTCACTCATATGTCTTCAAAAGATCTTCTCTCACCATAACTTGCAAATTATAGATGCAGAGGAACTCCCCACACATGGTGGTTCATTACGTTTATTTATACAGCATATCAACAGAGATACAAAAATAAGTGAAAACGTATCAAATATTATGCAAAAAGAAATGGATTACGGTTTAGATAAACTAGATTCCTATCTTCTTTTCGCTAAAGAAGTGAAACAATTAAAAATGGATATTTTAAAATTTTTTATTGACGTACACTCTTTAAATAAACAAATTATCGGTTATGGTGCCCCCGCGAAAGGGAATACTCTATTAAATTATTGCGGCATCGGGAAAGAATTTCTTCCTTATACTGTCGATAAAAACCCTTATAAACAAAATCTATTTTTGCCAGGGACTCGCATCCCCGTAAAATCAATAGAAGAAATCATACGCACAAAACCAGATTATATTTTCATATTACCGTGGAATTTAAAAGAAGAGATTATGAAAGAATGCTCATTTATAAAGGAATGGGGTGGGAAGTTTGTTGTGGCAATTCCTAAAGTTGAAGTGATTAAATCATGAAAAAAGTCCTTGTAACGGGTGGGAATGGTTGGATTGGTAAATATGTAGTACATTTCCTTGTACAAATGGGCTATGAAGTTCACGCAACTTACAATAAAAATAAACCACCTCAGCAACTTATTTGTCATTGGCACAAAGTAAATTTACTTTGTGATGAAGAAATAAAAAAACTCATATTCCATCTTCAACCGAGTCATCTTGTTCTTTTAGCTTGGGAGGCTGTACCACCAAAATGTTATGAATCTATTAACAATTTTTATTGGTTACAATCTAGTATTACATTAATCCAACATTTCTCATATTGTGGTGGCCAAAGAATTGTCGTTGCTGGCACAGGTGCAGAATATCAATGGATAAACGGTGTATTATATGAAGATTCTAAACTTCTATGTTATAAAAACCCTTATTCTTTATGCAAAAATGCATTACATTCTTGGTTACAATCATACGCTAAGCAAACAAATCTCAGTGTATGTTGGAGCCGAATTTTCCATTTATACGGCCCTCATGAACAGGGGAATCGCCTTATTTCTCACATTATTACTTCCTTATTAAAAAACAAAGAAGCTTTATGTACACACGGAGAACAATCTCGAGATTTCCTCCATGTAAGCGATGTTGCTAACGCCCTTGTATCACTATTACATTCTCAAATTACAGGCACTGTTAACATAGCTTCTGGCCACTCTATTCAAATTAAAGAAATTGCGAATATAATCGCAAACAAAATGAATAAAGAACATTTAATTAAGTTAGGTGCAATTCCTTTTTCAAAAGATGAACCTTTATTTATCGGCGTAAATGTTACACGTTTAAAATATGAACTAAACTGGAAACCATCATATGATATTCATTCCGGTATTGAAGAAACAATCGTATGGTGGAAAAATAACGATTCAAAAACATAACGGTAGGTCTCATATAATAAGCCTTGTACATGAACATTACTTTGCTCGTCAATAAAGTGATTTCCCACTACAAATGTTCCTTTGTTCCCATACTAATCACACTCAAATACCGCCCTATCAAAATACATAAGATAAATGCCAATTAACAAAAAAAATAAAACTAACTAGCACTATACTTAAAAAGATGAAACTTATCATTTTTTCATCGTACTCATCCTCCTATTTCGTTTTCTTTCTTCGGCTCGTGATATACGGATACTATCATAAAACTCGATTTTGAAGAGCGGTGTGTTATAAAAAGAAAATTGGTTCTATAAGTGGTGAACAATCTAAACTTATAGAACCAATTTATAAATGATTGAAAGCTATTTTTAATGATATTTCATTCAAAAGTTTCCTTATCCCTGTTTACTCTTCACCTTCATTTATTCCTCATATATAAACTTCCCATACTCCTTCAAAAACCGCAGCTTTATCCCTCCAACAGGTCCATTTCGATGCTTTGCGCTTTGAATTTCTGTCATATCTTTATGCTCCGTTTCCTTATTGTAAGGATCTTCTCGGTACATCAGCATAATCAAGTCCACATCTTGTTCAATTTTCCCTGTCTCCCTTAAGTCACATAAAAACGGTCGTTTTCTTGCCGGGATTCTACTTCACGGGACAATTGTGACAGTGCGATTATACACACATTTAAATCACGTGCCATCCCTTTTAGTTTACGAGAGATTTCACTCATTTCTTGAAACCGATTTCCTCTATAATTTAAATCTCCTGTAATCAGCTGTAAGTAATCGATGATCACAAGTAACCTTTTCCTTCATACTTTCTCTTCAGCTTCCGCTTCTTCTACTTCACTCAGCTTTGTATAGCCCTTTCCATGCCACTCTCACAAAATCCCCTTCACATCAGCAATCGTTCGTTTATTATTTTCAAAAGCAATCTGGAGTGCCTTTAACACAAGCTCCTCCGATAAATCCGCCATCCACTCGCTCAATTCCTCCGCCACATAAGGCGATACACTGCCATTTCTATTCCTCCATTCCTTAATGAAACATATGTAACGAATCGTTCCATCATGTATATAGGAATCAACGAGGAAGTTTGGCGGGATAATTGTATATTTTTTCACAACTACTATTCTTCGAAGAAAGGCTTGTAGTCGCTTTATTTTTGATTTTGTTTCTTTTTAATGATTTATGTATGGCAGGGACTTAGAAAGGATTCTTATCATATAGTGAGCCCCTTAGGTTCATCAAAACAAATAAGATGGATACCATTTCCTAAACTCTTCCCATACAAACTCCGCCATATCTCGGTGCCCATCTTCATTCGGATGAATGCCGTCCGTCTTTGCAAAATAAGAAGAATTCACATCCTCTCTTTCATTCATGTACAGACGATAAAAATCGATATCATTCCATCCGTTTTCTCTCGCCATATGTTTTACATCACGAATAAATTGAGATTGCTTATTCTGAAACACTTGATAACCAGCGACGGGTTCCCCAACGCTTTGACGGTCGATCCCTTCCATATGGAGCGGAATAGGAATTCCGATAATCGGTGTAACATTATGATGAAGTGACTGTTTTACCATACTGTATATATTACCTAACATCATATTGATCGGCATATCCCACCATAAATCATTATGCCCCCCCATAATGATACAATGTGTAGCCTGAGCATTGATAACTTCATGATAAAAACGGCCGAGCATGCCCGCTGTTGTATCACCAGAAATCCCTCTATTTATGACTTCAAATGTTCCTAACTCCGCTAAAACCATGGGCCAAGATTTTTCTTTCTCAACACCCAATCCCTCTGTCAAACTATCTCCTATACATACAATTTTCATTCTCTTTCCTCCAATCCATAAGAATGCCCCTGTACTTGAAACCTAAAGAACTAGCAATAGTCAACGTCGGTGGTATAAAGGTAAAACTGACTGTCATGTAACCAATTGAAAAACTCGCTAAACAACGAAACGTATAAATACTAATGTCGGAAATCCAGTACAGTTAACAACCACATTGAAACGACTTGACAATCAAGGAAGAAAGTACAAGAATCGAGGAAATTTCCCTCCTATTCCCCTTCATACATTACCAATATTTTACCGTATTTTCATATCCCTTGTTACATATCAAAGGAACAAGCAAGATTACATTTTTTCTAAATCTAGGCATAAGCAAATTTTTGTCGTTCCCTTCATTCTTTTACAGAATAAAACTTAAGTTGAATTGTTTGAAAAATAATATCCGTTTAAGATATCGTTATTATAAGAAATGTCTTTCTATTTTGAATTATTAGTTTTAAAATGAAAGGGATTCAAAAAATGAATGAACCATCGGTATTCTCACTCATGGTTCATTGAACGGGTTAGGCACTTTCGCTTCTCTCAATTTATAAGTGCCCGTTCGTACAGGATGAAAAAAGGAGGAGATAACATGAATCAAAATGTAATCGTAACATGTGCAGTAACAGGAGCTGGAGAAACGACGAAAAAAAGCTCACACGTACCAGTTACCCCAAAAGAAATCGCACAAGCATCCATTGAAGCTGCGAAGGCCGGTGCCACAATCGCCCATATCCATGTACGTAATCCAAAAACGGGAGCGCTGAGTCATGATCTTACTTTATTTAGAGAAGTAGTGGAAAGAATTCGAGAATCCGATACAGATGTTATTTTAAATATTACAGCTGGCGGAGGCGGCGATTGGATTCCAAGCCAAGAGGATCCGACAATGGGCGGTCCTGGAACGGACATGCAAACACCGGAAGAGCGTCATGAGCCTGTAGAAGCTCTATTACCTGAAATCTGTACATTAGATTGCGGAAGTCTAAATTTTGGCGACCAACTTTACGTCAGTCCAACAGATTGGCTACGCAAGCAAGCGCTCCTCATTCAGAAAAGCGGTGTGAAGCCTGAACTAGAGTGCTTTGATACCGGTCATGTTCGCTTTGCGAAACAGTTAATGGAGGAAGGTCTTATCGATGGTGATCCGATGTTCCAATTTTGCCTCGGAATCCCATGGGGAGCAGAAGCGGATACAGAAACAATGCTGTATATGCGCGATAAACTTCCTGAAAATGCTCACTGGTCAGCATTTGGAATTGGACGGATGCAAATGCCAATGGCGATTCAATCCATCCTTCTAGGCGGAAATGTTCGCGTAGGACTGGAGGATAACCTTTATTTAGATAAAGGTGTGTTTGCAACAAATGCACAGTTAGTAGACCGCGTTGTCACGACCATGAGCGGATTAGGTGCTACACCAATGACACCAGAAGAAGCACGGAAACATCTAGGATTAAGAAATCCTTATGGAAAGGCGGAATAATTTGAGCTCAAATATGATTAAAAAAGTAACCGTTGTTGGGACAGGTGTTATTGGAAATGGATGGATTTCTCGTTTTCTATCACAAGGCTATGATGTCGTTGCAACTGACGTAGCAGAACATGCAGAAATACGTATAAGACAGAGTATAGAGAATGCTTGGCCTGCGCTTGAAAAACAAGGATTAGCAAAAGGAGCTTCTAAAGATAGACTCACGTTCGAACCAGATTTGGCAAAAGCCGTAGCAGATGCTGATTTAATTCAAGAAAATGTCCCTGAGCGAGAAGCGTTAAAAAGAAATGTTTTAGCTGAAATTGACCGTTTCGCTAAACCGGAAGCAATTATTGCCTCAAGTACTTCCGGACTAAAACCAAGTACGTTACAGGAAGATTGCCAACGACCTGAGCGCGTCATTGTTGCACATCCATTCAATCCCGTTTATTTAATTCCACTCGTAGAATTAGTTGGCGGAAAAAATACTTCTCCTGAAACGATAAAAGTTGCAGAGCAATTTTATCAATCTATTAATATGAAGCCACTTGTCATTTCAACAGAAGTGGAAGGTCATGTGGCTGACCGTCTTATGGAAGCAATATGGCGCGAAGCACTACATCTTATCAATGATGGTGTTGCCACAACAGAAGAAGTGGACGCCGCGATTATCTATGGCCCAGGATTGCGCTGGGCACTTATGGGACCGTTTCTAACCCTTCATCTTGCAGGTGGTGAACAAGGAATGAGACATATGCTGAAACAATTTGGTCCAGCCTTACAACTGCCATGGACGAAATTAGTCGCACCAAAACTAACTACCGACCTGACCAATCAAGTCATTGCAGGATGTGAAGCACAAACGACTGGACATTCCATAACAGAACTAGAACAACGTCGTGATGAATTCTTAATCGAACTGATCCAATTACTTGAGAAATATTGGCCAGGAGCAAACTTAAGCGGAAAGCTCTAACAGGAAAGGAGAAAATCAATTGCCTCAAATTGAAAACCCACTCTTAAAAGAAAACGTCCAAAAAGATTGGATCGACTATAATGGGCATATGACAGATGCGGCCTATGCCGTCGTCTTCAGTATGGCTGTAGATCAATTTATGATCGAATTAGGAATCCATGCTGATTTTCGTGATAAACATCAATATTCCATTTACACATTAGAAACACACCTTTGCTATCTAGCTGAGGCATATGAAGGACAAGCCCTACAAGTCAAAATCCAGCTGTTAGATTATGACACAAAACGATTGCATATCTTTTTCACAATGGAAAACGAACAAGGAGAGCCACTTGCAACGAGTGAACAAATGTTGATGGGGATAGATATGAACAAAGGCCGCCCTGCCCCTTTCCCGCCTGAGATTTACACACGTATTGAAAAACTTGGCGAATCGCATAAAAGTTTACAACCACCGAAACAAGCTGGAAGAACGATTGGTATTCGGAGAAAATAAGAGAAAAAGATGTGATCTCTTATCTTCAGTGTAGTGATTTATCCAAAGAATATAACGTATGTTGTAATTAGATTGCTCATTTATTTACTCTCTCTATTATAAAATAAAGGGGCTAGATATTCGTCGATTGAATCGGCGAATATCTAGCCAAGTGAAACCAAATGGAGTTTTTAGTGACTTCATTTCATACTGGACTGATCCCATTTTCATATTTACTAAGAGAACCGCACCAACAATCGTGAAAACAAAATAAATTTGTTTACACTAGCAATTACTTATGCTGTTTAAAATCGATTACCATACGACCTTGAATCTTACCTTGCTCCATTTCTTCGAATACATCTTGTACTTCATCTAATGAACAAGTTTGAACAACCGGCACTACTTTGCCTTCTGCACCGAACATAAATGCTTCTTCTAAGTCCTTACGAGTACCAACTAAAGAACCTACTACTTCAATTCCATCTAACACAAGTCGTGGAATGCTTAAATCCATAGTTTCTACTGGTAAACCTACCGCAACGACTTTACCGCAAGCACGGACTGCATCAACTGCTGAGTTGAAGGCCACTTTAGAAACTGCTGTTACTACAGCAGCATAAGCACCACCAAATGCCTCTTGAATTATCTTATCAGCAAGTCCTTGAGTAGTTGGATTGATTGTCATATCAGCACCAACCTTTTTAGCCAATGCTAATTTGTCGTCATTGATATCTACTGCAATAACCTTTGCACCAAATACATGTTTCGCATATTGGACAGCAAGGTTACCTAATCCACCACAACCGTAGATTACGATAGATTGGCCAGGTTTAATATCGGATACTTTAATCGCTTTATATGTAGTTACACCGGCACATGTGATAGATGATGCTTGAGCAGGATCTAATCCTTCTGGTACTTTTACCGCATAATCAGCAGTAACGATACATTGTTCAGCCATACCGCCATCTACTGTATAACCCGCATTCTTAACTTCACGACAAAATGTTTCTCTACCAGTTACGCAATATTCACAACGACCACAAGATTGGAACATCCATGCGATACTTACACGGTCACCAACCTGAAGCGAAGTAACATCATCTGCAATTTTCGTTACAATTCCTATGCCCTCGTGTCCAAGAATACGACCATCTGTGTTACCAAAGTCATGATTTGCAACGTGTAAGTCAGTATGACAAACTCCGCAATATTCTACATCTACTAACGCTTCGCCTGCGCGTAACGGACGTAATTCTTTTTCGATAACTTCAATGTTTGCTTTGCTGTTTTTATTAACCACTACTGCTTTCATATGCGATCTTCCTTTCATATTTTAGAATTTCAATGCGTCCATCTAACAACTTTTATCTACACCGCTATAACCAATACTTGTCCCAAATGTAAGGGCTACATTTCAATTACAGGTTAATCATAGCACAAGATTTTGCAAACAAATCGTTCAATATTGAACAAATTCTAAAATGTTTGTAGTTTCGGAATAATAATGAATTTCACAGACCTCTACTTTATAAAGCTTGATATAAGAGACTACATTTCTTTCTACTGCTTCCCCTTAATAAGAGAACCGCCACATTGTAAGAATCCGTTTTCATTCAATGATATTTCTCATCACTTTGAACTTTAGATCTCAAATCGTTCAATATAATTGGTTTTGCTTTTCATTCAACTGGCGCTTTATCTCCATTTTTGGATATTACCTTCGTTCCAAATTTCACATGTTTTTGGAATGCTGTTTTTAAAGCTTTAAAGTAATTTAACAGCCCTTGCTCATCGATTTGATTGTTAAAGATTCTATCATGTGTTTACTTCGTAAATTGTTCTGGTAAGACAAATTCCGCACTTTCCAATTTCAGCTCAACATTTTGTGTTTTTCCTGTATCCCAACTTCGTATACCTTATCCTCTTTTACTTCCGTCGCGCTACCACTTACAAAACCTACTGTAAAACTAGCGGCAAAACAAACACTCATAAACTGTTTAATCTTCATGCTGCATTTCCACCTTTCCCCTTAATCCCTTTATTTTTTCTTAACACTTCTATGTTTGTAGTGAAAATTCAAAAAATGCACATATCTTAATTTTCATTCGCATTAAAGATTAGTATTGGGGAATTATTTTTAAATAGAAAGCGAGGAATATTCGACACTTACAGAGAGGTTTCATTTTTTATGTTCTTAATCATGTACTCTCATAAAAAAATCTAACCCAACTGAAAACATATCGTTTCTTTCAGCCGGGTTTCTTCTTTAAGAATCTATACTGTTTTTTGCAACGTAATCTCAGGCTCTAGTTTTTCCTTTCCTTTATTTGTAACAACGCTGACAACAAACATGATTACTATGTTCACTACAAGAGCCGCTATGCCGACATCAATGTCTTTTATAAACTGCGGAGCTTGCGGAAAGAATGTTCCCATCGTCGCTTGTTTTATAGTGATATATGCAACGACAATGACGCCAGCTATAATCCCTGCAAAAGCACCTACTCTATTAATCGGATTCCTTTTCCATAAGCTACAAAACAGAGGTGGAAATAATTGTAATACAAAGCTATAAGCCATGATCAACAATGCAATAATGCTGCTTCCACCATAAAACGTAAAAAATACAGCGATTAGTGCAACAATCGGAACAAATATACGAGTTAATCGTCCAATTTGTGCATCCGTTGTATTTGGTCTCATTGTCCTATAAATATTCTTTGACAAAATGGTTGATGCTGTCAGTAATAACATAGAGCATGGAACAAGTGCTGTTAAAATACCTGCCGCTCCGATTACTCCGACTACCCACGGATCAAAGGTTGCTTTTGCAATTTTAAATAACGCCAAATCGGTATCTGCCCCTTGTAAGTTTGGAATTTGTAACAGGGCTGTGAAGCCAATAAATAAGATGAACACTAATATAATTTGGTACAGCGGTAAAATAGCAGCATTTTTTCGCAATGTCCGCTCATCCTTTGATGATAAACTAGCCCCGAAACATTGTGGCCACATATATTGTCCTAACCCGATCGTAATACAAGTAGAAATATACCACGATATACTGTACCCTTCTTTCGGAATCAGTAAGAACTCCGGTTTAGTTGCATCTAATGTTTCAAACATTGGCTTAATACCGCCGTAATAATGATAAGGTAAATAAATACCTAAAAATAAAATGACAATAAGCAGGAGAATATCTTTTAAGATGGCTGTGGATGCTGAACCGTGTATACCGGACAGTGAAACGAATATAGTGACGGCAATCATGCCAATCCAAACGGCTAAATTAGGGGAAACCATACCATATGAAGCTTCCGATACAATAATCTTAAGCCCCTTTAACTGTAAAACGATATAAGGAATCATGGAAACAATCCCAACGACCGCTACTAATAAACCTAGAGGTTTGCTATTATATTTTTTCGCAAAAAAGTCAGACTGCGTAAGAAGTGTATGTTTCTTTGCATAGCGCCAAATGGGGGGAAGAATCCAAAATGGGACAATATAACAAAATGCGTTAAAAATATAAATAATCGGCCCTCCCATTCGATAAGCCCCACCGCTTCCACCAAGAAATACATACGTCGTAAAAATTTCGCCAGCCATTAACACAAACATAATAACAGAACCAAAATTCCGATTCCCTACCGCCCATTGTTCCAGCTGCATTTCTCGCCCTTTACGAGCATGCATTCCTAAATAAAAGGTAAGTAAAAAAGTGCCTATCAATATAAATATAGCACTATTCATCAAGCTTCCCCTCCTCCTGCCGATCTTGAATAATGCTCATCACATATAAACAGACAGAAGTTAAAACTAGCCAGGCAGCCGCCCAAAATACAATGAAAGGTAAACCAAATACATATGGCTTCACTCTGTTTACAACAGTGAATGAACCAATAACAGGAAGCAATCCTAATATCCAAACGAACACTTTCTTCATGAAAAGCTCCTCCTCTTCAAAATGGACAAGACTCTTTCTAGTTATTTATTCTCTTCATACTGTGAATTTCATGAAAAAATAAAGTGAAACTTTAATCATTGGGGGGTTCTTCATCCCCACTGATTATGAGCCCTCACCAATCGGGCTGTTACGGTTACGGGCAGCCCTACTCCCCCCTATCTTCCTTACTTCTCTCTGAATCTTGAGGCGGGAGTCTTACTGCCCTAAAATAGCGGGATAAATAATAAAGTGAACCTTCCATCCGTCCGCCCCCATTAATAGTTGGCGATTACAAGCAGTTTTTCTTATCTATTTCAAACATTATGTGTTATAAATGGCAGGATAAAATACAACGTGATTTACGAACACTCATTTGAAAGCGCTTTTAAAAATACATTCAATAGATTCATTGTCTTTCTATAAAAAGAATGACATAAACTCGGCAAGAAATTTTTCATATCCCCTGCCGAGTATGGAAGCATCCCTCTCTACTTACACTCTTTCATGCGTTTGGGTAAGAATAAGAGATGTTAAAATCTCCACTATACGTTTTCCAACATCTGATGTAGAAGCAGTTCCCCCCATATCTGGTGTCAAAACTTTCCCTTCTACCAAAGTCTGTTCCAATGCATCTAATACTAATTTTCCGTAAGATTCATATCCGAAAAAATCGAGCATTTGGCTTGCTGACCATATTGCCGCCAAAGGATTGGCGATTTGTTGCCCTGCAATATCGGGCGCCGAACCATGAATTGGCTCAAACATCGATGGATACTGTCTTTCAGGATTAATATTCGCTCCTGCTGCCAAGCCTAAACCACCGGCAAGAGCCGCCCCTAAGTCCGTTAAAATATCACCAAATAAGTTCGATGTCACAACAACTTCAAACCGGTGCGGCTCTTTAATCATCAACATTGCAGCTGCATCTACTAAATAAGAAGCTGTTTTCACATCCGGATATTCTTTACTAATCTCTTCAAAAATTTGATCCCAAAAAACCATTGAATAATTCAGGGCATTTCCTTTACTAATGCTCGTTAAAGATTTCCTTTCCTTTCGAGCTATTTCAAATGCATAACGAATAATGCGCTCCGTTCCTTTACGAGAAAACACACTATTTTGTAAAACGACCTCATGTTCTTTCCCTTTATATAACCAATCGCCGGCACCCGCATACTCTCCTTCACTATTTTCCCGAATAAAGAGCATATCAATATCTTCACGCTTTACATCTTTTAACGGGCAAGGAGCACCTTTTAATAAAGTGACAGGACGTATATTTACATATTGATCGAAACTTTGACGAATTCTCAAAAGCAAATCCCAAAGCGAGATATAATCAGGTACTCCAGGAAATCCTACAGCACCTAAATAAATCGCATCAAATGCCTTAAGTTGTTCAATCCCATCATCATCCATCATTTTTCCATGCTTGGAATAAAATTCGCACCCCCATGGAAAATACGTAAATTCAAACTTAAATTGCTGACTTACATTTGCAATTGTTTGCAGTACTTTCACACCTTCATCCATTACCTCAGGACCAATTCCGTCTCCAGCAATAACAGCTACTTTCAATGTTTTCATGAAAAACCCTTCTTCCCCTTAAATTAACTACCGCATTCGTTTTGATTCCAAACAATTAATTTCAATTCTGTCATTTCTTCAACGGCATACTTTATTCCTTCTCTTCCTGTACCACTTTCTTTCACACCACCGTAAGGCATATGATCAACGCGGAATGTTGGAACATCGTTAATCATAACTGCCCCCACGTGCAATGCTTCCGCTGCTTTCAAAGCATGTGTTACGTTTTCTGTATAAATTCCTGCCTGGAGCCCATAACGCGAATCATTCACATAAGAAATAGCCTCATCTACAGATGCTACCTTATTTACTAACACAATAGGAGCAAATACTTCCTGACAAGACACCTTTAATTCCGGTGCAACATCCAACATAACCGTTGGCTCAAGTACTGTTCCTTGCATATTTCCACCTATCGCAACCTTAGCATTTTTTTGTTTTCCTTCTTCAATCCAGCTTAGAGAACGATCCGTATCTTCTGGTGAAATCAAAGCAGAAATATCTGTTTCTGAATCAAGCGGATCGCCTAGCTTTAGTCTTTTCGTTGCTTCTACAAACTTTGTAACAAACTCTTCGTATACTTCTTCATGAACATATGCTCTTTGCAGTGAAATACATACTTGCCCTTGATTAGAGAATGCCCCCATAACGCAGCGCTCTATGATACTATCAATATTTACACCCCGGTCAATAATAACGGCCGCATTGGAACCAAGCTCCAATGTTGTGCGTTTCAATCCAGCTTTATTGCGAATTCCAATTCCTACACTAGGACTTCCAGTAAAAGTAACCATACTGACCCTGTCATCCTCTACAATTGCGTCTCCTACCGTTCTTCCCGCCCCTGTCACAACATTGAATACACCATCTGGCAATCCCGCTTGTTGGAACAACTCAGCAATAAATAAAGCGGACAAAGGGGTTTGAGAAGCTGGTTTCAACACAATCGTATTACCTGCCGCAATAGCGGGCCCTACCTTATGAGCAACTAAATTCATAGGAAAATTAAACGGGGTAATCGCTCCAATCACACCAATCGGTTTTCGAACCGTATACCCGAATCTACCGCCCCCTCCAGATGCCGCATCAAACGGAATGGTTTCCCCATGAATTCTTTTCGCCTCTTCAGCCGCAAACTTATATGTCTCAATGGTACGTACTACTTCCGCTTTCGCAAAGACAATTGGTTTCGCCGCTTCTTGCGCAATCATTTCAGCTGCTTGATTTACTTGTTCCTTCAATAAGTTAACAACATTTTCTAAAATCTCAGCTCGTTGATATGCCGGCATATTGGCTATGACAGACTTTGCTTCATCAGCTACCGTAATAGCTTGCTTCACCTGCTCCCGACTTGCCACCGCAACTTCTGCAATCTTCTTCCTTGTATACGGTGAGTAAAGTGGAGCATACTCCTTTGTCTCCATTTGTTTTCCGTTAATGAACAAATGCTTTTTCAATTCTCCTTCTCCCCCAACCATTAAACATTATTTTTCTAAAGCCTCTAACACCATTTCATGAAACTGCACAACGGCTTGTTCAGATGAAGAGTAAATTCCTTTTTGAAATGCACGAGAACGAAAGCCAACTTGCTCCAGTTCGACAAGCTCGACATCTTCATTTCTCACTTGTTCTGCAAAAGCAACTAAATCCTTTTCCTCTTGTGTTAAATTTTCATCTCTAAAATAGTACGTATACACGCCTAATGTCGTCTCATGATCAATCGGAATCATTTGAATCGTCGCCATATTGCCAGGACCAGGATAAATTGTAATCATAAGATTTGGCCATAACCAATAGAAGCTGCCTCCTTGCATTTCCGCCTCATTTAAATTCACAGACCCGTAATTTTTGTTCGGCTTTACCATCGAACCTTGAACAGAATAATTCTCACACGTAATAATTTGATAATCCTTCATATCCAATGTCGCCACAAAACTCGGATGTGCAGTATGGCAGTGATCACATTCCAAATAATTATCAATAAAAGCCTTCCAATTTGCCTTAATGACTCGTTTTTTATCATGCGTTTTCTTCAATTCACTAAGAAACGAAAATTTACTTAATTTCTCAAAAAAGTCACCATACGATTCCATAAGAGGGGCAGCGTTATCATCTAAGTTTACAAAAATTAATGATTCTGCAATTTCCATTCGTACCGAACGTAAACAAGCACTCGCGACACAAGCCTGATCATCCCCTTTAAAATTAGGAGCCCGATTCAATTTACCGTCTAAATGAAAACTCCAGCCATGATACCCACATTGTAAAATTTTCTTCTGCCCTGCCTCATTTTTTTCTAACTTCGTTGCCCGGTGCGGACAAACATTATAAAATGCTCGCACAATCTCATCCTTACCTCGAATGACAAGAATGGGTTCCCCCGCTACTTCTGTCGTGAAGAAACTACCTGCATTTTCCACCTGACTCACATGACCAACAAGTTGCCATGATGTCGAAAAAATCTTATCTTTTTCTTCTCTTACAACTTCTGGATTTGTATACAAATCATACGGAAGCACTCTTTCAAATGTTCGGGTAGTAGCGTTTTGCACTTTATTGAACGCCATAATTGAAACCCCTTTCATTTTTGTTTTTTGCGAATATGTATCTTTTTTAATGCAAAATACATGCCAAATTTCATTTCATTATTCAACCTATCATTCTGCTATTCTTTCAAATTCTTCTTATAAAAAACGAAGTGAATGAAACTCACACGAGTTATTTTCGATTCACTTTACTAGTAAAACGAAAAGAGGCAATGCTTGAAAGCATTGCCTCTTTAGCACCTACATCGCATCTTTACAATATTTACGTATTAATTTAGAAGCTCTCGTCTGACTGATTGATAAATCAGCAGCTACCTTCCTTGTACTTCCAAACTTCTTATACGAGTTGACTACCATTTGCTCTTCCAATTCCCTTATTGCCGCATCTAATGCAGTTGGGCGCGAATAAAACTGTTTCGTCTCAGCAGCCTGAAGAATCATTTCCGGTAAATCAGATGATTGAATAACAGAGTCGCTTGTCACCACTAATCGTTCGATTACATTTTCAAGCTGTCGCACATTTCCAGGCCACAAATATCTACTAATCATATCGAGCACATCTTGCGAAACAATGCGATTCACTTGATATTTTTTATTAAATTTATTTAAAAAATAATATGTTAAAGAAATCGCATCTTCCATTCGTTCCCTTAATGGTGGTAACTTTATATCAATAACATTAAGCCGGTAGTATAAATCCTCTCTAAACTGTTTCTGTTGCACCATTTCATACAAATTTTGATTCGTCGCAGCAATAATACGAACATCTACTTTTTTAAGATTTCTTCCTCCGACAGGAATAAATTGTCGCTCTTGAATCACTTGTAAAATCTTTGCTTGAACTTTCAGAGAAATTTCGCCAATTTCATCTAAAAAAATTGTCCCATGATTAGCCGTTTCAAAAAGTCCCACTTGTCCGCTTCTTTTTGCTCCTGTAAATGCCCCTTTAGAATATCCAAATAGCTCGGACTCCAAAAGTTCTTCCGGGATAGCCGCACAATTGACAGTTAAAAACGGTCCTTTTCTCCGCTTGCTCATTTGATGAATATAATTCGCCAATACCCCCTTTCCCGTTCCTGACTCCCCTTGAATCAACACCGTCGTATCCGTAGAAGCAACCTTCTCACAAAATTTGATTAAGTTTTTCATTTTTTCATTATTTGTAAGGATCGTTTGTCCAAATAAATTGTCATCATGTGAATGCTCCATTTCTTGCTCTACTGGGGCCATGATAATTGTTTTATAATTTTGCTCACGAGCTGTCGTCACAACAAGCTCAATTTCATTTTCCTTATTCAAAATAGGTATAGCTGTTGTAATTAACTCCCCACCAATATAAGTCGTTTGCTTAATCGTTACAGGCTTCTTTTCTTTAAAAACAATCGGAACAATGGACGGCTTCCAATAGTTATTCAACACAAATTCCTCATTCAGCCGTCCGATTACTTCACTCGGCTTTAACCCATAATGTCTTTCGCAAACTTTATTCACATAAACAATACGCGTATCCTTATCTAAAACATAAATCTCATCCGATGAATGATCTAATATATTCATCAAAACATCAGCCGTCACCTCTACTGTGTAATCGGTCCCTCTCTCCTTTTGCATCATTCATCACCTTCCCCCTGTTTAATAAAAATGTTTTAGAAAATTTAGATTAATTAAAATATTAAACAAGTTGATTATAACTCAATTTGAATGACTTACAAAGTGGGAAGTATTATTTTTGAGGGATTACGGTGAGGGATATAAACTTATTGTTAAAACATTTCATAACGAGCTACATCATGAACTTAATATTTAATACACGATAAAGGAGTTAAAACAAAATGTAGATTGAGATCATATTTCTCAATCTACATTTACACCAGGATCCAATGCATAAAATGTAGTTATCCAGTCAAAAAACGCCCCTATGTGCATAACCATCAACTTAAAAAAAGTGCGGCGTGTATTTTTTTTAGATAAATCTACACCATATAAGCACATTTCAACTCACTCATTTCTTTTCCCTGTTTCTCCCATAAAAGCCTTCGCATTTGATAAGTAACGCTTGCGACTAAACATAAACGCAAGAGTTGGCCATACAAATGACATTGAAATCGTTCTAGTTTTATTCTTTTACTTACATGAATACGAAATATAGATTTCCATGTTTTAAATAGAATTTCTATTTGCCATCGTAATGAATAAAAAGCATACACCTCTGTGGCTGGCAGTTTCTCTGACGAAGTGTTGGTAACTAATAGATTTACTTTGTTCGCAGACTTTGGCATTTTCTTTTTCATTTTTTCATGATGTTCCAAGCGCTTCTCCCATTCATTCTGCTTTAAACGATATAAGAGAAGGCGAGTTCGATGCTTGTACTTTAATCCGATATATACCTCTGGCAATTCTAGCGTTTCTCCTTCTTCTAAATTCTTCGTTAAGGATTCTATATGTAATAAAATCCAATTTCCAGCTTCTCCTTTTTGGTACACTTGCGTATTCCAACGAATCCTAGATATATAGTAAGCTTTGCACTGTGCGATATTCTCTAAATCACCAATATCATGATACCCAAGATCGCGAAGTACGAGGTCTTGAGCTTGCAGAGTTTTCGTGCGTTCTTGTCCATATTTTGCATCGTTGCTAGTTGCATGGTCTGCGGTCATTCCTAAAAATTCTCCCGATAGTAGTTCGTATTCCAATTGAATTTTTACACCTGATTCAGATCCTCCACCGCCAAATCCTTTAAAAACTTTCGCATAGGAAGACGGGAGCTGAAAAGATGTCGAATCCAAAATGCGAATTCGTGTAAAGCGACTGGCTAGCGATTGTGTGGGCCAATTTTTTTGCTGGAAGACATATAGAAATAACTCTTTGAGAAAAGTTACAGTTCTCTCGTTCCAACGCTTATTAAGTGCATCCGCTGAGGTGCATGTACCGGTGGCCTCATTTCATTTTGTACAAAGACTAACTAAAGACTCGGAACTGATTGTTTGTCCTAAAAATACACAGAGTGATACAAGGTTCTGTACCTAAAATTTTCGTTTTCGTTGAATCATACCTGTTTGATACGCAAGCTCTTGTAGGTGATGAATAGAGAATTTATTTCGAAATTCTTCACCAAGCATGCGTAACTCCTCAACTGGTGTGTCATTGTTTATAGTCATAAATTAAAACACCCTTTCATGCAGTACTGCATGAAAGGGTGTCCTAATTTCATTATTTTATTCGTTTTCTTAAGTTGATGGCTATGACCCTATAGAACAGACTTTTTTCAAAATGTCTATTCTATAGGGTACATTTTAAATTGAGGATGCCTTTTCATCACTATATATTCTTCATTTCTCCCTTTAAATATTGCCCTTCTTCCTTTGTTAGCAAAGGAAATTTGTGGTATACCAGTACTCTAAATGATTTCTTCTATATCCATCTTAAAAAAAATACCCACGCCTATTTCGATATGACCGTTTTCCTCTCAAAATAAGTATGAAGACGATACTCACAAATCTCTTTCGTCCATTCAAATAAAAGATGCTCATCTTCTTTTTGAATATCCATGTTTATAGAAAACACACTTCCATCAAAAGATAACAATCCTTTTGAACTACCGCTCCATTTCGTCATCGGCATTGTTGCAATTAATTTACTAACCTTTTCTGCATCATATTCCCACATACGTTGCGCTTGTTTATCACTAAAATCAATACGCTTGCGATATTCTTTCTCCATTAAGTAATGATGGAAAAATGGTGCAACTTCTTTTGGCGATATCGGATGGTACCATTTCTCTTTTCCACGTTGTAACATTGTTGATAGCAGCAACATTTTATAACTTTTAGCCATTCCTGTTTTCTCTACTTCTTGTAACCACGCTTCATAACGTATAAACACTTCTTTTTCTTGTGCTGTTAATTCATTAGCCCACGCTAAAAAGCCAACATAAGATTTAAATTCTTGGCGATACTCTTTACTCTCTTCTGTACCAAGCTTATGCAATTCTAAATATGTTGGTCTACGCCCTAATTCCATTTTTACCGTTTGATAACTATGTAATAACTTTTCTTTTCGCGGCATTCTCTTTTTGACAAGTTCATCTAATAGCTGTTTTGCTTCTAGCTCAAACTCTATGACACAACCCTCTGGCAAAATAGGTTGAGTTCCATCTTTTTTCGCTAATCCTTCTACACGAAGCATCTGCATTTTCACATCCGCATTTCGATAATTAGCAATTAGATCGATAACCACACAATGCTCTTTTTGTTCATGCAACCTTAATCCACGTCCAATTTGCTGTGTGAAAATTGTTAACGATTCTGTTGGGCGTACAAATAGTAATGTATCAACAGACGGAATGTCTACACCTTCATTAAACAAATCAACCGTGAAAATTGCATCTAGCGTGTTACGGTCCAGCCTCTTAATCGCATCTTCTCTTGAAATATCCTTCGTTTCAGAGTGAAGCGAAATAGTATTGTAACCGTTTTGATTAAAATATGTAGATAGAAAGACTGCTTGCCTAATGCTAGAACAAAATACAATTGTTCTCGTTTTCTTATACTTCTTCCATGCTTCTAAAATCTTGTCAGCTAACTCTTCTTTTAACTGTACCTCGGCTAACTCTTCACGATCATACTTATTTCCAATCCAGCGCACTTGGGAATAGTCCGTATCATCATACACACCATAATAGTGAAACGGAGATAACCAGCCACGCTGAATCGCTTCCATAAAATCAATGCGATACGCAACGTTTCCATCACAAATCGAATAAATATCACGGAAATCATTACGATCTGGCGTAGCTGTTATCCCAAGTAAAAAGTTGGGATTAAAATAATCTAGCACCTTTTGATAACTATTTGCTGCCGCATGGTGGAATTCATCCACAATAATGAGATCAAAATCATCTGGAGAAAAGTTTTCTAAATGACGCTTTCTACTCAATGTTTGAATAGACGCAAAAACAACATCCTTCTCTCCTTCTTTTCTCTTACCATTATAAATTCCTGTTGTCTTATCACGTATCACACGTTGAAAAGATTGCTCTGCTTGGTTCAATATTTCTTCTAAATGTGCAACAAATAGCACTCTTTTAAAACGTTTAGCGAAAAAAGCAGCTAAATACGTTTTTCCAAGCCCTGTTGCCATAACAATCATCGCTTTGTTATACCCCTCTTCAAGCGTATTTTCTAATTGCTCTAAAGCAGGAACTTGCGCAAAACGTGGTGCAATTTTCGTTTCATATGGCGCAGTTGGCTCGACCTCGATTTGTGCCCCTGATTTTATCTCATATCCCTCTTGCCCAGAAGGAATCATCATCTCAATCTCTTCTTGCTTTGTCCATGTTCGAACTAAGTTAGAATGTGTTTGATGGAACTCTTCATATTCTTGGCGATATTGTTTAATTGTTTCTAAATTAACGGATTGAGTAGCCTCATTCATATGAATATGTAAAAATTGATTAATTGCTTCTGAAAAAGCTTCTTTTCCAACACTCTCTTTCACAAGCAAACTCCATTCCACACCACTTGTTAATGCTGAGCGAGACATATTAGAAGAACCAACAATCATCACTCCATCACTTTCATGCTCGAACAAATAAGCTTTCGGATGAAACGACTTCCCTGCACTCTTCCACAAACGAATCTCGATATTCGGATGGATATGATAAAGCTTTTCCAAAGCATCAGGCTGTGTAATATATAAATAATCTCCTGTACAAACCTTAATATCCACATTCTTTTCTGCTGCTTTTTGCAACGCTTCAGTTAATACTTCAACACCAGATTTCATCACAAATGACGTCAAAATGTAGATCGCCTTAGCATCTTCCATATAACGCTCTAACTTTTGAATCAAATTGTTTGTAACAAGCTGAACATTAGTCATCATGTACCTCAACTAAAAAGATTCTCTCCCTAAAACCACCGCGCTTTTCCGCTTTTTGTTTACGCACTTTCTCCACGTCTTCAAGCGTTACACCCTCATGCTGCGCTAACGCATTTACAAGCTCTAATAAATCCGCTAACTCCTCTACTTTATGCTCTTTACTCTCCGCCTCCACATACTCCGCTAACTCTTCTTGCGTTTTTTTACACACTTCTTCTATGTATTCTTGTTCATCAAGCATTCTTGTTGTGAATGTTTTTCCATTATTTCCGATAATTTCTGGAATGCGATCGCGTACTAGTTTATTGTAGATTGGCATTTGAATTCCTCCAAGTTACTTTTTCTTTCATTTCTTATTATTTTTTAAATTATTATATATAGATATAAACGCACAAAACCTTATTATTTCTATAACGCTATGTCACAGTGAATCTCATTTCAAGTGTACAACCCAATTTGTTTTTTGAATAATGTGATATTAAACACTTTAAACGTATAGAGAGCATTTAACTTATCACAAAACACTGTAATTTTCTCCCCTAAGCTTATAGTATTCATCTAATTCAAAAAACTTAAACTAATGACTCTTCTATTTTATTTTGTACCTCATCTAATGTTTCATCATACTTAGCTTCGCCTACTGCACTACGTAAATCATCATCGAAACGGTTCATGACTAGCAATATGGATAGTGGATGAAACTTATTTATTAACTCATTAGTATTCATCATTTCTATAAATTCTGACAAAAATACAGATATCACGGGTTTGTGTACACGCATCTTCTTCTTCTCATGCATAGAATTCTTTATAACTATTTTTAAATCTTTACTCAAACCATCTTTATTATTTAAATTATTTATTGCATTCACAATACCTGTTATCAGTGCCAACTCTATTCTTACATCGTCTATAAAACGAAGATTACTATAAAGAGAGTCCTTAAATATCTGTTGATAATATTGTTCAGTTTCTCTGTCATTAAATAATTCAGTTCTGTTTTCGAAACACACCTGAAAAAAGTCGAAACTATTAAAACCACTTTGTACAAAAAAATTTTTAGCCATCTCATCTGCTTTTTCCAAAGCTTTCACATTCATAAAAAATACTGTACACTTCTCACGTACGTATTGCCAATGTGGAGAACCTATGATACTACTTTGTGCGTCATCGGAATATTTATTAGCAAAAATAATAAACCCTGTATTTCGATATGCATGTTCTTTTGAAAAAAAATTCTCTAAAAAATCCTCATAGTAATTTACTTGCATTGGTATCTCTGACTTATGACGATAATCTTCCCCTTTAAAAGACTTACAATCATAAAACATGACAGGAAATGGATTGCTTTTCCCTTCGCTTATGACGCCATCTGGAATTCCAAACCCTGTGTATTTACTACCAAAGGGCATTGCAATTTGAAATAATTGACGAATAACATTATATACTTGCCTTTCAAATTCTGTTCCTTGTGCAGTTGTAGCAGCATGTTTCAGTGCTGACATAACAATTTCCGTATCCTTGCTTGCACCCGCACTTAAAATACCCTTAGTTAGTAATAAAACCTGATCTTGTTCACTGTAAATATGATTGAATGTTGACTCTAATGACTCTTCCCAAGACGCTAAAAACACACCCATATTATTTAATATTTGCTTTTGAGGTTCTTCGTAACTTAAAAATTCATTAACAATTAGTAAAATATAGTCTTGTGGAAAATGTGTTCGAAGTTCCATAATGTTTCTAATACTATTCACTTTTTCGTTTCCTAATCCAAACATTATCAACCATTTATCTTCTTTGTAGCTTGTTGAACCAATAGAAGAGAAGCTTTTCCATGAACCTTCTCTTCTTTCAATCTTCCATTCTTTTTGCAATTCGCACAAAAATTCATCTAACTTAAATCTATATTTAAAACGTTGTTCATCCGTAATATCAATTATTTCATGCGTATTCGGACAAACCACAAAATCATCATCTTCATCAAACGCAAGATGACACAAATCCTCACAGATAGGACATGTTGTACTTGTCATTGTTAAAGCAATAAACCATTTATCCCTTAAGCTACTCTCTATCAAATCATACTCTTTATGATCCATGATATAATGAACATTTTTATCCAAATACGTCAATACTTTTTTTAATAGCTCTTTCTCTTTAACTTCCAATCTCTATCCCCCAGTTCTGAAGACATTTATGAACAATTTCTGTATAACGTGGGTCAAAATGAATTTTACTATTGCTTGAAATTTTTACTTTTAACGTTTTTATTTTATCTTGTTGTTCACCGTCTTTTATTTTGATTTGGATAACTACACTTTCCCTAGGCTGAGCTTTTAATTGAACATGCTCATTAGATAAAAGCTCCAATGTCTCCTCTACATCTTTTGACTTTACAACTAATACTACCTCATTATCTTCTAAATTAAACTTTAACGTTTCTTCTATAATGTTAGCTGATAAAACCTTGTCTTGTAGTTCCTCGTCAATACGTATTGAAAAATCATCATTCTTCACATCATCCAATTTATATATCTGATAACTATCACCTTTAAAATGATTATTATCTTTAAAGAAAACTTGTCCAAATGATTCCAACATCGCATTTCTAATTTTATTGGATGTGCCATATCTTAATGAAATACGATTTTCTTTAATGTTATATTTTGCTGACGCCCTTGTTGTCGGCTTAACATTAATGGTTGCAATCGTTTTCCCTGATTTAATAGTAGTAAATGTTCTTGTTCTAGTTTCAAAATGCGCAGTCATAATAATATCATCATTGACTTTCTCCAAATTGATAATGTAGTTTCTTCCTGCTTCAACCAGATTTCCCATTGCCGTTTCTATATCCCTTTTATCTTGTTCATCAAATTCTAGAGTTTTTTCAATCATTTTCCCTCGTAATACTTCATATTGCTTTTCTTTATTTACACTTGCTATCACACACATTTTATTAAATTTTTCCAAAGGTAAACTACAATAACATTTTGTAACAATAAGCTTTAACGGTTCATCGAAATGCATATCTATTTTATATTTTTCTGCTAAATTTATAAACGTTTCTTCATGAACCATGGAGGAATATTGTTTAACATTTACCAAATCTTCAATAATTGATTTTTTCTCTGGTAAGTTCTCTATTAATGCGGCAATTTGAAATATTGTTTGGCTTAACAAATTTCCTTGCCCATATTTATTTTCTAATAAAAAAATACTTGCTTCTTTTTTAACTGACCTTACTAAGGATCTTAAATTTTCTATTTCTTCTGTCACTATTTCTTCTTGTAGTCTTTCAATTCCCATTTTGCCCTCCTGATGTAATATAGTTCTTTGTAAATATCTTATTTGAATTATACCAATCAATCCCAATATTTTTCCACTTAAAACATACTAAGATTAGCAGACGTGAAGAATAGGTCAGGACAGCCCTAGAGCCTCGAATTCGCACAAAAAACAGGAAGTATGCTTATGCAAAGTGTAATTGCTTTCGATGTCAGTATATGGAAAAGTTATATGGTTATTTATAGCTCAGCGCAATCTTGCATTTTTGAGGGGGAAATCCTACATAATCAAACACATCTCCAAAAGTTATATGAACAGATCGTTACTTTGGTACGAAGTGATGGTGATGGTCAAGCTCCAGCCATCGTATTTGAAGCGACGAGGGTATATTCTAGGCAATTAGAGCGGTTTATGAATGATTATGGTTTTCATACTGTCTATTAAATCCACTCGAGTCGAAGCTTTAAACAATTTCTATGCGCATGCATAAAACGGTTAAGAGTAATACCCACCGTTTGGCCCAAACTCACTTCACCACCAAATGAAGAATTGAAGGTGATTTGAAGCCGAATGCATAGGCTACTACAGCTGACTTTTCCAGAGCTGGAATCGCTTTTCACACAAAAGTCCGAGCTATTTTTAGATATTTTACAGCTATTTCCTCATGCGGATTGTGTCAAACATCTCTCTAAAACCGTTATTCGAAATCGACTACTCGTCAATACAGATAAAAAATTAGCTCCTAAAACAACAATTCAGTTAATAGAAGCTACACAAGAGTCCTATCCAGTTGTTGATAAAAATGCTATTCAGTGTGAACAATTAAAAGATTATGCGAAAAGATACCTAGCTATTTTGAGACAATGACAAACATGAATTGGAAGGATGGTTAAGCTTTCAGAAGGCGAAACGAATATCAAATATTAATAAGCATCCTTACATAGGTGAAAATCCAGCCGTTCGTTTGATCGGAGAAATGGGTGATATAAGCCGATTTGATAATCATAAGCAATTGAATGTTTACGCAGGCATTGATATAAGCCGTTTTCAATCGGGCACGTTATTTTACAGGGATAAAATCAAAAAGCGTGGCCATCGTCATTTACGCAAAATACTGTGTTTTACAATACAAAATATGATTCGCCAACGACGATTTGGAAACAATCATTTCGTAGATTACTATGATAAATTAAAAATGCAACCTTATAACAAATGTCATAAAGTTGCATCCATCGCATGTGTGAATAAGGTATTGAAAGTGGCTTTTCATCTTATTACACACAACATATCTTATGATTACGAAACCGCTTCAACACATTCGTAATCATGTGAAACTAGTATATCATAATAGACCTTGCGAAAAAAGAAAATCATCAGATCTATTTGTCATGCGGAAATTTGAAATTGGAGGAGGGAGGTACCCCCTCCTCCAATTTCAAATT
The DNA here is from genome assembly GCF_000017425.1 of Bacillus cytotoxicus NVH 391-98. Taxonomy (GTDB): domain Bacteria; phylum Bacillota; class Bacilli; order Bacillales; family Bacillaceae_G; genus Bacillus_A; species Bacillus_A cytotoxicus. Next base: position 864,309 of record NC_009674.1, on the reverse strand, counting down.
CTGATAGTTTTCTTCTACATGTTTACCAACACGAAGTTCAGCTCCCATGTCCTTCAAGATACGAGGGTAATTAAAACGTCCATCCTTAATACAGCGAACGATCACGAATGCATCTTTGCGATCATTTTTAATTAGTAGATTGTCATCTAATTCTTTTGACCGTTTGATCTGCATAGGATTTGCTATAACCAAAGGAATACCGCGTTCTTCATGAAAATCAGCGGGATTAAATCAGTAATGGCCAGTAAACTTCTGTTTTTTCATAACCGTTAGGAGACGTTGATAGAACAACTCAAAACCTTCAAGAGATTGAGAAACTGAAAATGATTTTTGGAGCATTCGTTCACGATCATCTACAAAGCAAGCGAAATGTGACCGCTTCGCAATACCGATTCCTCCAACAAGCATTTTCTCAGTGACTTGATTTATTTTCTGGTTTTGTTTAAAATTCATATGGAGTCCTCCTTGGTTAACAAATTGGATGTCAATTCTGCAGATTTGACACCCCGCATCATACCAAGAGGGGCCTTTTTGTTCAAGTCTCCGAAAAATCTTCTAACAGGAATGCTCCTTCTTTAGATAAGTTATTCGACCAAGATGTCATCAAAATTACAGAAGTTCTTGCCCTGTTATCAACAGAAGAGAGTGTAGCCTCAACATTAGAAAATGAAAAAAACTTATTCTAACCTTAAAAGGATACTTCGTAGTAATGAAGGATATCCCTGCAATAGACATTAGCAATCAACAAGTACTAGAGAGCGTATATTGGATTCCATCAAGAAACAGGAGGAACAGTAATGGCAGAACGAAAAGTATGGTTTATTACTCGCCCAGAGAGAGACCCAAAATTTCATGCATTAGCACTTAGTGCACTCCAAGAAGCAACAAACGATTTTCAAAATCCTTGGAAAGGAAATCGAGAACTTCATAAAAAATATGAAGAAGTATTAGGCAATAAAGGACTAAAAGCACCTACTATTAGTAATGATGGTTCAGGTGGGCGCACATGGGTAGCTATGTTAAAAACATTCGCTTATGTATACATAAATGAAAATGGATATTTAGTACCTACTAAAGTAGGTAAAGCATTACTCAATCGAAAAAATGTATTTGAAAATATATCTAAGCAAATTCTTACGTTACAAATCCCAAATGCTTATTTTATGGAATCAGGTTTCAGACCAAAATTTTGCTCCCATTTTAAAATTCGGCCGGCTCGATTCCTGATTAAGTTAACCAACCAAATTGCCTTAGACTATTATGTAACAAAGGAAGAAATAACATATTTTGTACTAACCGCATCGAACGACAATCAATTAGATGTGGTTACACAGCGTATTCTTCAATTTCGCAAGGCAAATGCACACGAAAAAAGAAATATAAAGATCAATATTGCTGAGCAATATGAACATCGCAGTCGTTCTGACAGCGCTGCTCGTGATTTTGAAGTTTCTCATTCAGATGTAGCGCATACATTTATGCTACTTTGCGACTACACGAGATTAGTAGAATACATTCGTGGAGAATGTTTACGTACGAATCCTTCAAATGCTATAGAAGCAGCAAATAAAATAAAGGAATACGATAATCGTTATCCTTTTAACAACCGTTATCAATTCTCTTTAGAAAGAATGGCAGAAAATAATGGATTGGATATAGAGAGCTACAAAGCAACACGTTTTCATGATAAAAAACCTGCTACAAACAGAGGAAAACGCACACTCCTTATTCAAGAAGCTTTATCAGAACTATCTGTTCTATCCGAGAATAATAAAGACAGAGCAATAGAATTACTTGAAGTGGCAGGATTTAATCCAAATGATGCTTTATCAATTATTGAAGAAAAATTAGAAGAACAAGGTTACTCCTTCTCAAACGAAGACTTTTATGAAGCATATCTATCTGAAGAAGATAACCATGCATTTGAAGATAAGACTGGAGAGATTTTAAAAGAATTAGGATTTCAAGTCATCATGCGTCCAAAATCTACAACAGGTGACCAAACAGAAATTGAAATTATTTTATTATATGGACAAGATGGATTGGGGTTAATCGATGCTAAAAATTACCGCAGTAGTAAATTCTCTCTCCCATCAAATCTGGCTTCTCATATGGCAAGTGAATACATCCCAAACTATGAAGGTTACGCAGGTAGAAATGTAGGCTTTTTCGGTTACATTGCCGCTGACCAAATTGGTGGAGAGAAAAACTTGAAGAAAATTACCGAGAAAACAAAAAATCACATTGCTGGTCGGGAAGTAAAAGGATTCATCATGAACGCCAAAACTTTATTAGGATTTTTAGATTATTGCATGGAAAAGAATCTATCAAAAGAAGAACGAGTATCATTATTTTTACGTGCAGTTAACAATAAAGGATATACTACATTTTCAGCATTACATCGAGCAATCACTCTAGACTAATAGAAGAAGAGGTCGTTCCTTTTAAAGGAAGAACCTCTTCTTTTATTATATTTATACAAGCACTGGCACTTCTTGTTGCCCTAATAACACATTTATATCCCATTTCGGTTGCGTATATTCATACTCGATACTAGCCATTGTCTTTAATACAGATTCTACAATGACTTTCGCCGCTTTTGGAGGTACAGCCATTCCGATTTGCTGACGAACTTTCTCTTTTCCACCTGAGAATACGAAATCATCTGGGAATGTCTGTATTCTAGCTCGTTCACGATTTGTTAATGCACGAGGCTCATCCCAATGATAGCCATGAGTACCTCCTCCTCCGCTTCCTGTAATCGTATAAGAAGGTAAATGAGGATGTAATCGCTTATAAATCTGGCTTAATCTTGCACCTCTTACATTTAAACGAAGATGTTCTGGAATTCCCTCATACCAAGCATTTTCACCCGGTGGAATATGATTTAGCATATCAATTACCCTCTGCTGATGTCTTGTAAATTCATGATTCGGAGCATCTTCTGGAATATCTTCTAACGCTTGTGAAGCTGTAACATATGGATGTTCTCTACCTGGACCATGAGTTGGTGCAGGTACTCGATATTCAACATTCATATCATTTCTAATTCCAACAATAATGATACGATGTCTTGCTTGTGGAACACCATATTCTTCAAATTTATATAAGTGTGGTGTAATTGTATACCCAGCCTCTTGCATTTCACGTAAGATTTGAACAAATGCACCACCATCATTTGCACTTTGTAATCCGCTAACATTTTCGGCAATAAACCATTGTGGTTGATGATGTATTAATACACGGATACCGTAGCTATACAGCGGACCATAGTCACCCTCTATTCCTCTTTGTTCTCCTACGATACTAAAATCATTACATGGAAAACCAAAAACGAATGCGTCAATTGGTCCTAATCGTGTATCTCTTTCTATATCTAATGTACGAACATCTTGAACAATCACTGTATCAGGAGCTGCTGGGCATATGTTATTTATATATGTTGCAGCTGCATCTGGGCAAATTTCATTCGACCAAGTATGTTCCACTCGATATTCTTCTCCATTTGCATCTAAAACTCTTGCCATACGAGCGCCAGCTGCGAAACCACCAGGACCATTAAAAAACTCACCCTTGCGATAAATCGGCATCTTTCTTTCCTCCTATACAGAATTTGATACGTATCTTCTTGTATATTTTATTGTATCCCATTCCATTTTCTTTTAACAACTAACAAAAAAACCTTTTCAGTCATACAAAATAGGGTGTTATTCCATCCATTTGAAAACAAAAAAAGACAAAAAAAGCGCTTTTGACATAAATCACGACTTTTTTGTCAGTTATATATCCTTGTTAATACTAATGCAAATTTACTAAGATATCAACATTTAAGTATCTATACAACGTTAATAAAAGAAATATTTATATAATGAAGCAATCAAATAAATTAGCACTCTCCTCATTTCAGTCACAAATAGAATGCTTACCACACTCATAAATGTTATAATAAAAAAAATTAGTTATACGTTGATAAGGTGTTGAAAATATGGAACTCATCAAAAAATTAGGAGAACGCATTCGCCTTTTAAGAAAAGAACAAAATTTAAGCCAAGAGCGGTTAGGAGAATTATCAAATATACATACTAACCACATAGGTGCTATTGAACGTGGCGAAAAAAACGTTACAATAGAAAGCTTAGCAAAAATAACAAATGGATTAGGTATTACTTTAGAAGAGCTTTTTCGAGATCTTTAATCGATAGATAAACAGGATAATCTAAATCCAACGGATAGAATTAACACTCACTTCACTTGTAAATACTTCCCATTCCAAAAAATAACATTAAAAATCTCTTTCTGTCAAAATACATAAATAGGGTGTCTGCTATTTCATCCACATATGTTTTCTCACGATTAACAATACTTTTTCCATCTAACAGATAAGCATATATTTCATCAAAATACTTTTCTATGTTTCCTAAAAAATTCATTCAAAAAAATAAGCAATGCCTCACTGTTGTTAAGCATCCTTTAAACTTGTTCAATGAGTTCTTGCATTTTATTAACAATGTTAACAATCATAATTCCAATTACATCATACGGGATATGTTCTCTATCATCAAATAGTTTTCCCAATGTCTCAACAGTTTTCTTGAATAGATTTTTACATTCTAAGTGTAATATAAAAATCCCTCAATACTCCTCTTCATCATTCTCTCATGAGATTAAATCCATTGCTCTATATGAGCCATTACAAGTAGTTTATATAAAGTTTAAATTAGGCGAAACCATCTTGTTTATTGCAAAATGAAAGTGGTTCTTCTACACTTTTGGTGAGTTGCTCTTTTGTGTGCTACATTGATATAATAAATGAAATGGAGTGAACCATGATGTACTCTTTTTCTTTCGTTTTCATTCACATTATATAAAACGGTATATACGATGAACGGAACTACTACTCAACAGAAGGTTTGACTATGGGAACATGAGATTTTACTTTTGAGTATTTATACAAAACTCTCTAAGAGATACGAAATATATCCATAAATCCTCATGTTTGTTTAATGACCATTATTGTTTTTCAATTCTATATATAATAATTCAAAATATACGGGTGATATTTGGATATTTTTTCATAAATATGTGAGTAACCTTTTCTAAGATACTTTGAGCTTCTTCAATTTTAACTCTTCTGTGAAGTGCTTTTTCTAAAAAACACACTATCATTCTGTCAGGTTTGATCCACTTATCATCTCCTGCTAACATATAAAAATAAACTAATAATATTACACCTTTTTTGATCCGTTATACTTTTAATTTCTTTCTCTAAACTTTCATTGCTTCTGTTTTTAATATATCATTTATTGGAGAATCTCTTAGACCAAAGACTTTTCGTTTTACTTTTCATTCCTCATATACTAGGTTGTAGTGTACTTGACGATTTTCCTTCGCTTTTGTACTTTTCTCTTTGAATGGACAACCTGAATAATCTTCACATTCATATATTTTAAAGTCTCTTGTATAATCGTAGAAATCGATACGTTGTGAACATTATTTAAATGTCACTTTTTGGTTATTTGACCGTATATAATAGTCATCGTGTTCCTTATATTCCTAGTTACTTGCGTGTATCTTGAAGTTTTTGCACCGAAACCAAAAAGCACCATCCTTCCTTGTAATTCTAATAGAAAGAATAGCGTTTTTTTCATTTTAATGTGGAATGTGTTTTCTTAGCTTGCTAGCGATATGTACACTTTCCTATTAGAAATCACTCCAATAATGACCTTATAAAACACTCCTTCATCTAAAAGCTTTTTCCCTGCATTCCTAATCTTGTGCTATTCATATTTTCTGTTTGATATTCTTCCTTAAAAAAAGGTCTAGTATATAAGAATTTACTAGGCTGAAGCATATACCCACTACTACTGATTTGACCCCATAAGTTACTAACCCTAAAGCTAGCACGATAAAATTTATATAGCGAATGCCTCGAGCAATACTAAATTCAGGATGTTTTTTGTTTATAGCCAATGCAATAACATCTATCCCAACAGTAGAAGCATTTGATGAAATACAATAGTAGTAACCAACTGCAATAAACAAACTTGCTAATAAAAAATCGACCACTAGATTAACTTGAATATCCCACTGTAACAAATAAAAAAGTGTAAAAAATATATTGAAACAAATACTGCTAATAATGGATTTCAAAAAATTCTCTCTCCCTAAAAATATCCAACAAAAAACTAAAAGTAGTACGGTGACTCCTATCGTCAAATAGAAAATTCGAATACTTGTTACCTTTTCTAATATCATCGCAATACTAGTAACACCACCATTAATAATCCCATTTGGCTTCATCCATTTCGCGTAAGCTAGCCCTAGAAAAATATTGCCTAAAATAATTTTCCCTAATGGTTCTAATTCAGCAAATAAAACTTTCTTCTTAATGATTTCTATCTTCATCTTCATCTCATCTCTTCTCTCCTATTGGTTCTGGTACAAATATATGAAGTATAACCTAGAGAATACTAGATTCCTAACAGACCCTTATTTTATGCTACAGACTCAAACACTCAGTAGATGTACTCTTTCTAATTTTGCAAATCACTTTGTCCCTTTTTCATCCTATGCATAGCTTTCACATCACTCAATATATGCTCGGTCATAAATCACAAAATAGCAAATTACGACTGTAATCCATTTCATATTCAAGCCTTCTCTAAGTATCCATACAATGTTGTTTTGTTGAATCCGTTATTTCAGTAATTTCCTTCATGAGATAGTCTATATTCTTCTGTATTAACACGAGCATAATCAAAAATCAATATCTCCATCTTCTTTAGACTGATTGTCCCTTAATTCTAGCACTAAAAATGTTTCCTGTTGTTAAAAATGAAACTTTGTTTTTTAGAATGAGATTGGGTACCAAGAAAATAGGAACATATGTAAACGATTTCACAACAATCCATAAACGACAGTTTTTATCATTTAATGCGACCGCTTAGGAGCTTGCTGATGAGGCATTATATCAATCATCATGAGCACCTCGCTACGCTGACGCTTTCTATTACGATTATGGCCAGCATTGATCTCTATTCGAGCTTTCAGTATGTAACACTTGTTGCTGGACAGTTGATAGCACTAGGTGTTCAAAGTATCCTCCAACAAATACTCAGTGAACCAGATTTAAAATCTTGGGACTGGCATATTCTTTTTGCATCGAAGCAGTTTTCAAAAATGGATTCTAAAAGCTGTGAAAGCGCTGGAATGATTCGAACTTTGCTGAAACATCCTAAAGTCGGGCTAACGCTCGGTAGAACTGTTGCTTTCTATACTTACACGCCGTTATTTGCAGAAATTCATAGTGAACATTGATAATATCTATTTTAAAATAAAGATTCGTCCTAAAAATCCCCTTAATAAATAAACTGCACCCCAATTATTAGCTATATCTAACAATTGAAGTGCAGTTCAAATAATCACTCTTTTGTTATATCAATTAAAAATGATCAGCATGCGAGTACTGTATGATTTCTTCTTTTTGCAGAGCATGTTGTGTATCACCTTCGTTATTCCACCCAATCGCTAAAGCCATTACCAATCCTAACGTTGCGAATACAAATTTTTTCATCATTTTAATGCTCCTTTACTAATTATTTGTTGTTTCGCTTCGTAACATACATTGAAGTAATCACTAACTTTTTCATGATTATGTAATTTACGAAACGCAACAGCTAACAACTCTCCATATTCTTCAACAAACTCCCATAACCCTTGTTTTTTGAAATAAGAAATGCTTTTTTTCACTTCTTCTTCTACTAGTTCAATAGGTTTGTTTTCATTTAATAAACGTAAAATATTGAAATGGTACACATACTCTTCATTTCCTATTTCATCACAAACTTTCAATCCTTTTTCAATCAGTTCTTGCGCAATATTTGTTTCTTGTAGCTTATAATGTTCACGTGCTTGTAAGAACAATGCTTTAAAATGATTTGGATTTTTTTCTGTAACTTCAGATAAATGACGAATCGCTAATGGAGATAAGTTTTGCATTGCATATAATAATCCTAAATTATGTCTAACTACTAAAATTAGTTTTTCCTCATTCTGTTTTTGTAAAATGTCGATGGATCGATTCAAGTGTTCTTCAGCTTGTTCGAATTGTTTTAAAAATATACAAGCAGTTCCTAATGTATTTTCACAAGACGCCACTTTCACTTCATATCCAGCATGTTTTGCAAAAATTTCTTTTGCTTTATTCGCATATTCAATCGATGTTAACATTTTAGAAGTGTGATGTAATACAGCGAGTTTTTGATTAAATTCAGCATGTTCTAACTCATCAGAAATATATTCTAATAACCTTTCAGCTTCTTCATATTGTCTGCTAGCTTCATTATAATCACTAAACATTAAAGCATGCTCACCTTTGAAAGAGTGATAGTAATAAGCTGTAAGCTTATCGTTTGTTTCATCAATAGAATCAATTACATCGAAACTGTCTTTTCTAATACTTAATCTGTCAGTCAGTAGTTTGTATTTAAAATCTAGCAAAGAATAGTATAATAGTACATTCTGATTTTGTTTTTCTTCTGCATGCTTAATATGTTCTATTTTCTCATCTATTTCTTTTTTTAATTGTGTCGCTTTTATTAATTGCTGCGATAACATCAATTGGTACAAATCATGGAGTTGTTCCATAATTACTTCATGCGCGAAAACACCTGTGCTCATACACTACATCCTCCTCGACACTCTTCTTTTATCTAAATATTACCACAATTATACATATTCCATAGGAAGAATACCTTTGTTGTAAACTGATAAATAACAGATTGAATATTCTGTTATTTGAAAACAAAAGTAACATTTTTATCGTTAATTTTAATATAACACATGATTCAGTTCTTATAGTTATCGATGCTCAAACGAAACTATTCCATCCCTTCCTTTACTTCTTTTAAAAAGGAGAATCTTCTAGATTAAAATGATAAAGCTAGTAAGTGTCTAATTTTACCGATTGTATCTATGTGAGCTTTACGAACAATGGATCGTCATGCATCATGACTGATTGGAAGATGGATGGCACGAGCAACTTTCTCTCCAGCTAAGCAACTTGTAGAAAATGCAATTTTTCGTAAAACTTTTTCTGCACGAAGTGTGCGACGTCCGTTGGGGGCTACCCATTCATATCGTTCTGTAAAAACCTTAATAGAACAACAAGAATTATCACAAAACCACTTGTGTAAAATAAGAAGAATGACGGTTTGATCTGTAATAGGAAGATCTTGTATAAGGCGGGTATAACGACTATGACGACGAGAAGAAATAGAATGACAAGATGGACAGTTTGCGGAAATACGATTACTTTTTACAGTGAAACGAAGATGTCGGTCTTTTGTAGATACATCTATCAATTCGAGAAAAGGATCTGGACTTAACCAAGGGATAGGGTATATCATGGTTCACTCCTTGTCTTTTATTATATCAATGTAGTACACAAAAGAGCAATTCACCAAAAGTGCGTAAGAACCACTTTCATTTTGCACTAAACAACTTGTCCTTCTGTTGAAACTCGTACATAACCAATTACTTTCTCTCCCATATTGAGCCCCTTCCCGTTACAGCAATTAAAGTCCCTGTAACGTTTACCCGTTTTTTGCGGATAACATGTGCATAACGTCCATCCGTTAAAACGTACTTTACGATGACTTCAAAAAGTAACACAACCCTTTATTTTTTCCTCTACTATCGTCGTACACTGTTCACAGCCACTACAGTCTATAAAACAACAATAAAAATTTAACACTTAATGCACTTATAAAATTATAGTGCTCTTTTAAATTTCTACGCTAAAACGCAAAAAAGCACTTGTTGTCTTTAACTGACAATCAAGTGCTTTAAAGTAGCATTAAATTTGTAAGTTTTGTAATAACAGTATGACACCTATTGTATGTCATGACAATTACTACGTTAAAACTTACGAGTTTGTACGAGTTCGTTAGTTTAATATACATTCCATGTGTTTAATGTCATCTCGCCTAAGCTCGTACTTCGTTTTCTATTCTATCGTTGCACACAGTACTCCATGATGGTATAACCATCATGGAGTATATATTTTCAAACACCATATATTTTGCTATCCACTTCAAAAATACATTCTTTTTCATCCATTTTTCTTATGTGCTTTTGTATTTATGATTTTAGAACCATGAGCTTTATCACTCGCTTATGTTGCTTTACTAACACAAGCTCTTAACATATATTTTCAAAATAATAATTATTAAGACCAATTAAACTTCGTCAGACAAAGCATCATCGTAATCCTGTAATTCTTCCATAATTTCTTTTAACCGGTCAATATTATTTATAAATTCGCCGTAAGAAATTTCTTGGTAATCGAAAATTCCTTCACCGTATTCATCGCTATCAAATATTTTTACTTCCGCACCTAACTTCAACAAGTTATCAACTAATCCTTTTAAATTTTCCATATCATCAATATCATTTGCATCTGTTTCGGCAAAAAAATCTTTGTTTTCAATTTTATTTTTTATCTCTGTAATTCCTAAACCAGTGTACTTTCTTAATGGTACTACACATTTACTAAATAAACCATTAGAGCTTATTTTAATTGCCATTTTACTCATCTATTATTCTCCTTTCCATTAAAATTCTTCTAAATAGTTTGGATTAACAGGTCTACCAGGTGCATTTTTACTATAGCTTCCGCCATGCCAACCCTTTAAATGTTCCCTGCCAGTTACAGGATAAATTAATTCTCCTCTATTACATATATGTGGATAATTCATAGCATTGTAAGTATGATGCCCAATTATTGATTTCCCATTGTATTGAGGTTTTTTTCCTTTTAAAATCTCTTGTATCTGTTCATTAGTCCAATCCCTTGTTGTAGGTTCTCCATCTAAAATTCTTTTCTTGCTTCCAAAATTCATTAACCCCTGCAGCTCTTCTTTTTGAAAATCTTTTATCCCATTGATATCTTTTATATTCTTCTTTTGTTACTGTACGATTTTCAATCTTTTCTTTTATTTTTTTCTGCTGACCCCTACTTAAAGATTTGTATGGTGTAAGTTTTGGTGTTAAATCAAGTTCTGCTTTCAGTACCCTTTGAGCAATAATCTCTTCTCCTACTGCTACTTTTTTATTCCCCAGAGTTTCACCCGTACCCTTAACTCCCGAACCACCATTCCCCTTCGCAAGTTGATAAGCATCATCTTTAGCAGTTGCTCGCACTCTTGCAAAGTTTTCTGCTATTTCTCCAACAGTTGCATGTTCGATATGAGGAATTTTTATTCCCATTCCAGTGTCTGCTGACCTGATTGCTACGGGAACCTTCGTTTTTTCCATGTATGTAATGCATTCTTTAATGTCTCATTATCCTTTAACGATTGTACCACATTTTTCCCTATATTTGGATTGAAATCAGCGATTCCCTCTTTCCATTTTGTGAGCTTTGCCAGGGATCCGAGGTCAAGTGTTCCTTTGAATGCTTTTGCTGCGGAACCGAGTCCTGGGATGATGTCAAGTGCTCCGAAGAAGCCAGCTTCTACTTGTTCTTCTTTGCTTAGTTTTCGGTGTGTCCCCCAGTCCTCCCCTTTGATGGCATTTTTCACTTGGAGACCACCGTATACAACTGACGCTGCGATTCCGAGTAGTGGACAAAAGATTGTCGTGATGATGAGTGCTCCGCTGATTGCTACATCACGCCATGCTTCTAATTTTTTCTGTTCGTCTTCTATAGAAGTATACTCAAATCCTCGCATAGATGGGATTAGTTGACGATATTCTTTGTAGTTTAGTTTCGCATCTGGATTTTGCTTTTTGACTTCTTTATACTGCGCACGAAGTACGTGATCAAAGGCCAGTGAGTCTTTGAAAATGTCATCTACTGCTATTTTTTCTTTTTTGTCGTAATGGTTTGCGGGATCCCATACGCATGCTCACTTGATGATACGCCACATCCGACAATAGCTCTTGTAAACCTTCACGTTCAACTGTTAAACCATCTTCATCTACTACCGCTCCGCTGATTCCTTTATCTTCGTATATGTGAAGCAGCTGTAGTTTATTTTCAATGCAGTACCGTTCAATTTCTTCTACTTGATACGTTAGGCTGTATCCTTCACGTACTTGTCCTTCTGTTGAAACTCGTACATAGCCAACTACTTTCTCTTCCATATCAAACTCCCTCCCGTTACAGCAATTAAAGTCCATGTAACGTTTACCCGTTTTTTGCGGATAACATGTGCATAACGTTCATCCGTTAAAACGTACTTTACGATGACTTCAAAAAATAATACAACCCTTTATTTTTCCCTCTACTATCGTCGTACACTGTTCACAGCCACTACAATCTATAAAACAACAATAAAAATTTAACACTTAATGTACTTATAAAATTATAGTGCTCTTTTAAATTTCTACGCTAAAACGCAAAAAGCACTCGTTGCCTTTAGTCGACAATCAAGTGCTTTAAGTTCATCTATTTTTAAGTAGTATAAATTTGTACATTTTGTAGTAACAGTATGACACCTTTTATATGTCGTGACAACTACTACGCTAAAACTTACGAGCTTGTACGAGTTCTTTAGTTTAATATATATTCCATGTGATTATATTCATCGCCTAGTAAAATGTCATATCGCCTAAACTCGTACTTCGTTTTCTATTCTATCATTGCACACAGTACTCCATGATGGTACAACCATCATGGAGTACATACTTTCAAAAACCCTTTTATTTTTTCTATCTACTTCACATATACTTTATTTTTTATTCATATATACTTATGCGTATTTAAATTTAGCACCGCGAACTTTATCATATCCGTGCATAAAATATAATTTAGTATAGTAAGCTTTATAAAATCACTATAACTAAACTCATTTATTTAATGTAATGAGTTTTTAATGTTTATTTATATTTTAGGAATATCAATTATATTTCCTGGTGACTCATTAATAAGAATATCTGAAATACTTGGGTTCCTTTTTTTCAACTTGAATATTTGAATTTTTGTTAATTCAGGGCTAAATGATATATTTTGTGTTTTAAACTCCAAATTCATAATTTTATTTTGAAGTTTTAATATAAAAACCTTCCATTCTTGTAATGGAGAATTCGAAACTTCCTCTGGACTTTCTAATAATCGATATCCGTCTGCATAATGAAACATTAGTAATCCCGTTCCTAAGTCACAATCTTTGTTTTCAAGAATTGCATTTGGTATATCAAATCCACTATTCCAATTATAATTTGCTGCAAAACAATGAAGGAGTATTGGATTATCTATATTCTTTATTCGGCTAATTGTATCCTCTTTATTTGTATTATAAAGTAATTCTTCAAGCAAACTAATATCTTTATTTTCCATTACACCTTACCACCTTACTGATATTTACTTATTTTGTATTTCCAATTGTTTTAGCTTTCTTTCCCAGAGTTCTACTGTTGCACCTTGGCTTGGGTACAATGGTAAACCATTCCCCTGTAATTTTCTTAAATTTTTTTGCAAATCATATACTTGCTTTTGTAAACTATCAATACTTTGGTTAATATCCATTTTATTTAATGCTCTTGCAACTACTTCATTGTAAACAGAATGATATCCTCTGTGTCTAGCCATTGTACTTATATTATCATCTGGTACTCTTAGAAAAATACCATTTGATGAGTCATCAAAGTTCATACCTATCTTTTTAATTACAGGATTATCTGCCATTTCAGCAGGAATAATATGCTGTGCTTGATATCCACTCCATTTAGTTGAACGTCTAAGCCCCATTTCTGTCATCATATTTTTTCCTAATTTAGTAGAATTTCCTCCTGTTACAATACCCGGAGTACCAGGAATAATCCTACTACCTTTACCCGTACCCTATGTTGTAATCTTAAACCCTCACAATAAAAAAGCAAACCATGTAAAACCTTATTAAACTACTTCTTTTTCTTCTACTACCGGCAATTCATAAGCTGTTTTATATTTCATCATGCCATATACAATATTTACAAGCCTTCTCATAATACATACCAATGCTTGTCCCTTTGTTTTTCCTTCTTTTAGTTTCTTTTGATAGTATGCATGAAATACTGGATTCCGTGGCGTCTTACTTCCTTTCGCTACTTGCACTTGCTGTACAGCTAAATTATAAAATAAAGCGTGTAACGCCTTGTTTGCTTTTGTGTGTCTTACCTTTCCCACCAGAACCAAAGTAAACAGGCGTAATCCCCGCGAATCGTGCTAATTTGTTGACATTTGGAAATCGTCTTACATCTCCAATTTCTGCAATTAATGCTGATGCCGTCACAAGTTCTATTCCCGGCATCGTCTCTAATTGATAATCTAGTAGATTTACTAACTGTTTTAATTCTCTTTCGATGTATTTCATTTCCTTCTTTTTAAACTCAATCTCCCGTACAATACTTCTTACTAAAAAGTTTCGCATTTCTTGATACTCTTTCATTGTATGTCCATCTTCTTTTACAAGTTTTAATATGCCGCTTGCTTTCTTTACTGAACATGTATTGTTGCTAACATCCAATAAAAAAGCTGTTAATTGCTTTATATTCGCCCCCTCTAAACAAGAGGGTGACGGATATTGCTGCCAAAATGCTAGTGCTGTTTTTCCATCTAACTCTGAGAAAAGCTTTTTATAACTTGGATAATGGTGGTTTAATTGAATATGTAGTTGGTTCTTTAACGCACTTTGTGCTTTTACTAATGCATTCCTTCTTGATACTAGTTGTTGTATCGACCAAAATAAATCGTTTGGCTTTGCATCTGGCAATTGATTAAATTTGTTTACCAATATGCGTGCTACACATTCTGCATCCCAACTATCATTTTTTTGTATCATCACTTGGCTCTTTCGTTCTAAAAATGATAAAGCTGGATTTACTTCTTTCACAACTCGTTCATGGTCTACTAAATATTTCGCTAACGCTCTTCTATAACCACCAACATCTTCTAAACCAAATACAACAGTTATCCCATCACACACATATGTCTCTACTTCTAATAAAAACTCCGAAAATGCAGATGGTTTATTCTCAAATTGTATTTCTCCTAATTTCTCTTGCCAACAATTAATTATAACAGCCGTATGATGCTCCTTATGTAAATCTACTCCTACATACAAATAGTTCTGCCTATGATGCATAACTCATCCCTCTATTCAATAATTTAGTCATATATAAAAATGTCGGCAACCTTAGTTCGAGCGTTCATCTTCCGATGCGCATAGGTACGCAAGCCTATCCATTTTTCATCTCTTTAGTAGTATGTATAGTAAAATGAGCTAATTTTTTTAAGTGAGT
Organism: Bacillus cytotoxicus NVH 391-98; assembly: GCF_000017425.1. Classification (GTDB taxonomy): domain Bacteria; phylum Bacillota; class Bacilli; order Bacillales; family Bacillaceae_G; genus Bacillus_A; species Bacillus_A cytotoxicus. Next base: position 849,024 of record NC_009674.1, on the reverse strand, counting down.
TTATAAAATAATTGCTGCATGTTGTCCTTTTGTTTGTATTTTCCCGTATTTATACATGCCACGATAAAAATTTTCTCTATCTAACATGCGTTTCACTTGTACTTTCGTAAACAACTTTCCTTTCTCTGTACGATAGCCTTCTGCATTCAGTCGTTCTGCCAATTGAGTCAGCGACCACTGCCTAAAAAAGTGTCGTAACTCAAATAGTCTACGTACAACCACTGCTTTTTCTGCATCTACTTCTAACACTTTTTGTCCTTTCTTGACTGTGTAACCAAACATCACACCGCCACCCGCATATCCACCTTGTTCCGCTTTCTTCTTTCTGCCTCTACTCAGCTTCAATGCAATCTCGAGACGTTGATATTGATCTAGTAGTTCTAACATGCCATTTACTAAAAAATCATTTGGGTCATGCGTGTATATACTATAATTGGGTTGTTCAATCGCTTTCACATCAACCTTATGTTTCTTTAGCTCTCGTTGTATTAACACTTTTGCCATATCAGAGCGCCATAACCGAGATGTATTTAGTACAATCACGTGGCTCACTTGTTGATACGCCAAATCTGACAATAGCTCTTGTAATCCTTCACGTTCAACTGTTAATCCATCTTCATCTACTGTCGCTCCGCTGATTCCTTTATCTTCGTATATGTGAAGCAGTTGTAGTTTATTTTCAGTGCAGTACCGTTCAATTTCTTCTACTTGATACGTTAAGCTATAACCTTCACGTACTTGTCCTTCTGTTGAAACTCGTACATAACCAACTACTTTCTCTTCCATATTGAGTCCTCTCCCGTTACAGCAATTACAATCCCTGTAACGTTTCCCCGTTTTTTGCGAATAACATGTGCATAACGTCCATCCGTTAAAACGTACTTTACGATGAATTCAAAAAGTAACACAACCCTTTATTTTTTCCTCTACTATCGTCGTACACTGTTCACGGCCACTACAGTCTATAAAACAACAATAAAAATTTAACACTTAATGCACTTATAAAATTATAATGCTCTTTTAAATTTCTACGCTAAAACGTAAAAAAGCACTCGTTGTCGTAGTTGACAATCAAGTGCTTTAAGTTCATTTGTTTTCTAAGTTTCATTGCGTTGCAACGAAAGTATGACATCTTTTGTGTCTCGTGGCAAATAGTACGTTAAAATTTACGAGCTTGTGTGCATTCGTTAGTTTTATATACATCCCATGCCATTGTACCCGTCATACATTAAAATGTCATCTCACCTAAGCTCGTGTGTCTTATTTTATCATGTTGATATATGGGAGTGTAAACGGTAGCTTATGATGGTATAACCATCATAGGGTCATTACTTCAAAATGACCTTTTCTTTTTCTGTACACTTCATATATGCTTTGCTTTTCAATTATCTTGAAACCCTATTACAATCCATTCATCTACAACATCCCAGAAATTCACATTATACTCAGGATTATCATTGGTAAACCATAATGTTGCTACCTCATCGGTACAGTTGTTTAAATCTATAGCAACATATCCTCCCATGCCATTTTCAAAAAAGCCATATGTTGTAGCCATATTAATTCCTAATGGTTCATCTAAATCATCAAGTATTCCCCACTCACAATCCTCAAAATGGGTTATGCGTTCCGCTGGTACAAGCCCCATAGCTCTACTCGGTAGATAATAAAACCCATTGTGCAACTTTTCATAAAATCCCTTAATGGATTGTGGAACGTTTGACCAATTTTGTTGCATTTCTGAAGTATAAACAGAGTTGGTTGGTATACCACCTTCGTAATAAAGAATTTCATCATTTTCACTTAGTACGCTGTATAGTACTGCATATTGTCCATTATCTACAATTAGTTCAAATTCTAACAAATTCTCTTTCAAGTATAATATTGTGTTACTCAATTCCTTTTCACACACACTATTCCATAAAGCTATTAATTTATCTTTCTTTCTAGTTTTATCTGTTTCTTTAAATATCTCTATCCATTTTCCAGGAATATTTTCCTTTTCAATATTGAGTAAGTCTTTGTTAGATACAAACTCGATACTTTTTCGGTATTGATTTAAAAAAGATATTTTATCCATCTGAAATCACTCCTTTTTATTTATCCTATTAAATTCATCTATCATCTCTTGTATCTTAATTTCTAGTTCTTTTTCTTTTAATATCATTTTCTCCCTAAATTCAGGATTTACTGGTATATTCTCTTTTTTATAAATATACCAATCTGCAAATGATTTTGAACCTTTAGATGTATTAGCAGCTTCACTAAGGCCTATAAAATTCTCAACAAAATTGGCAATTTCCTTCTGTTGATTGTAAGTTAATGTTTCAAAACCTTCCATACGAGCCATTCTTTCTAGAGAAACAATATGGTCTGCATGTAATTTTTTATCAATTATTTTTCCAGGCAAAGCAAAATCTTCAGTTCCAATAATATCATCAATATTTTTATTAACTTCTCTTTGTATTTTAGAAGATGGCGATGCTCTTCTTAATTTAGCATATGTCTGATCAGAAATTTTCCTTTCGCCGTACCTTGCACCTTTCGTATCGACTTCACCCGTACCCTTAACTCCCGAACCACCATTCCCCTTCGCAAGTTGATAAGCATCATCTTTAGCAGTTGCTCGCACTCTTGCAAAGTTTTCTGCTATTTCTCCAACAGTTGCATGTTCGATATGAGGAATTTTTATTCCCATTCCAGTGTCTGCTGACCTGATTGCTACGGGAACCTTCGTTTTTTCCATGTATGTAATGCATTCTTTAATGTCTCATTATCCTTTAACGATTGTACCACATTTTTCCCTATATTTGGATTGAAATCAGCGATTCCCTCTTTCCATTTTGTGAGCTTTGCCAGGGATCCGAGGTCAAGTGTTCCTTTGAATGCTTTTGTTGCTGAACCGAGTCCTGGGATAAGGTCAAGTGCTCCGAAGAAGCCAGCTTCTACTTGTTCTTCTTTGCTTAGTTTTCGGCGCGTTCCCCAATCCTCCCCTTCGATGGCACTTTTTACTTGGAGACCACCGTATATAACTGAAGCTGCGATTCCGAGTGGTGGACAGAAGATTGTCGTGATGATCAGTGCTCCGCTGATTGCTACATCACGCCATGCTTCTAATTTTTTCTGTTCGTCTTCTATAGAGGTATACTCAAATCCTCGCATAGATGGGATTAGTTGACGATATTCTTTGTAGTTTAGTTTCGCATCTGGATTTTGCTTTTTGACTTCTTTATACTGCGCACGAAGTACGTGATCAAAGGCCAGTGAGTCTTTGAAAATGTCATCTACTGTTATTTTTTCTTTTTTTGTCGTAATGGTTTGCGGAACCCCGTATGCATGGCTACTTGGTAATGTTGTTGTCGTTGTGGCACCAATTCGATTTTTTGTTTGAAAGTCTCGAATGGATATGTCTCTCATTTTTTGAGCAAATTCATCCATCTTTTTATAGAACGGTTCATCTATATGTTCATATACAACCTGTCCTGCTTTATCACAATAGTTTTGCAGCGTTGTATAATCCTCAAGTAATGTATTTATTTTCTTTTCTTGTTTTCTATGATAGAAATCAATACATCTATCTGAATCTAAGTCTTGTATTCTCTCTTGTATATCCTCTAAAAGTTCATCTGCTTGCCGTAAGTTCGGGATTGCATCTTTTGTAATCTCATTGATCCCATCTTTCATTTGTTGCCAATGCTTTGACTTATAATGCACATCCATCTCTTTTCCATCCCCTACTTCCGTATCCTGATTATTCAAGAACTTCTCATATTTTTTGTAATTCCTCGTCTTTTTTTATCATTTCTTCAAGTGTATAGTTCACAACGATTGTAGCTGGTCTATAGATATCAGCCATTTTCGCTATTTTATTGCTTCCCTTTTTTAATAGAAATGGAAATTTTCTAGATTACTCATGTTTTACCTCCTTTATTCATTTCGATGAAATAATTATTTTTCAATACTTTATGTATAATCTGTCTTATGGTTATTTTCAGAATTTTGAACATAAAAGTATCGTATGAATATTCTATCAAAAAATAGTTTCTCTTGGTCCTGAATATATTTTTTTATTGTTGCTTCATTCCATTCCACTGTACTCACATCATATCCTTCTATCCCAAAATGCCTATTTCCAAATTTATATTTTAAGTTTGCATGTTTATCAAATTCCTTTTAGATATCCCATAAAACTTAAAACAGATAGCTTGGGTGGGATACTCACCAACATATACACATGATCTAGCATCAAATGACCCTCTATAATTTCTACCCCTTTATATTTACATAACGTTCTTAAAAATTCTTCAACACTCTTTCTATATGGATTGTAAATTATTTTTCGTCTACACTTTGGAGTGAAGACTACATGGTACTTACATATCCATTTTGTGTGTGCAAACTATTCGCTTTATTAGCTAGCGAAAGATGCTCACTTTCCTTCCTTCTTACAAAGACTTGAGCACTCTCTATTATAAAACTGAAAGTGAGTTTTTTTATAACTTCTATTTTCCACCGCATAGCGGGGGATTTATGTTTCGCCTTTCTCAGGCTCAACTGACTCAAGTCGATAATATAAAAGAAGCTGCCTCTTTAGGAGACAGCTTCTTCCTTTTTTACCCATATACGAACAAAAAATACTTCGTTTGTTGCTTTTAATTGAGTTATTGTTTCCCACCTCAATATCCTAACCAGCAAGGTAAGAAAAACACTCAAATATCTTTCACTAAATTTCCCTCTTTATGTTGTTCAAGGTATTCTAAAAATTTCTTCTTATAAATATTTGTAGCACAACGGATTTTTCTAACATCATTTACTCTTTCCGAAAAGACAGCTATTTCATACGTAGCCAGGTTTAATTTTCTTTCTAAAGTATTTTCTGATACACCTGTAGTTTCTATAAATTTTTTCAAATAAATAACCTTACGGACAGTACCACTTCTAATAGTTTGAATAGTAATTTGTTTTTCTTCAAAAGAAAAACCTTTCTGTTTATTTTTTAGAAATTCCATTCCAAAGATGTATAGGCAAAGTAATACCCCATATTTCACTTGAAGATTTGTGAATAACCATAATACAAGCATAAGCAATCCAATCTTTATGACTTTAACTGCTGCTGGTTTTAAAAATGCAATAGTATGTACTTTCTCTATACATTTGGGCATTGAAAAATCAGGCAAATATTTTTTGAATAATGATGATACTTCACTACTTTGAATCGACGGGATAAGAACAATTTTCGATTTTCTAGAGCTATTTCCAATAAGTTGTAAATGTATTTTACTATATCCAAACAAACGATAGATCCATGGTTGAACAATTTCAACTGCTCTAATATCGTGTTTTGCAATAGATACCTCTTTTTTATCAATTAACCCATATGAAATATCAATACCAAATGTACTTCTTTGAACCTTGAAATTTTTATACGTAAAGAACGTAATGATTATTGATATACACCAAGCTATCATAATTATGATAAAAATAACCAAAATAAAAGATAGTATTGTTTTAACAGTTCCGCTTGAAAGCAAGAGTCCTTGAATATCATTCTTAAAGTCTTGACTTAAATTTATATGTATACTATCTTCTGTAAAATCAAAGGAAAACAAGTTTTCTTGTCCCTTATTTTTTTCTGGATTTTCTCCAAGTCCTAAATACTTAATTAGTTGTTGGGATGTAGTTAAGGTTAGTAGAATAGAACCCCAGAAGAGTTTAAAATTCGTTGTCGTTATTAATATATAATCTTTTAGCTTAAAGAAATTTGTATTTTGCGTTTCTTTTGCAACTTCGTTAATATGCCGGTTTAATATACTCTTTATGTAAGATAACTTTTTATTGGAAACAACTATTTGAATTGTGTCGCCACCAACTGTTTCTATATTAACATTGGATACGTTTAGTATTCTTTTCACAAACGTACGATCTATACTGATTGATTTAACCTTAGTATAATGTATATCGCTATATTCTTTACTCCATACCCCTTCTCTCACAGAAAGTATATCTTCATAAAAGATAAATACATTATTTTTCCAAATCAAAAATGATTTCAACAGGATATAGCTTACAAAAATTGCAAAACCGTAATAAGCGAACCTCTCCCATTTCCCATTAATCCCTAATGTAGCAATAAGTGTTGTAAGTAGCGGATATAGATGATCCTTAATTTTCGTAAAGTTAATATACAATAATTCGATAGGATGATTACGCATTCTCAATTTTTGGTGCATTCATATCCTCCTTTCCGTGAAGAAACTGCTGAACCTGTTGCATAATATCATCGGCTACTTCTTTGGAAATAAATCCAATAGTGTTGCAATCACCTGCGGTATACACTGTTAATTCATATAATTCAAACCACCTTGATATGTATGTTTGAGAAATGTTCATATGCTGAACGCGAAAGATAGGAATCCGGATTTCTTCATTGATCATTCCTTTTTTATAGATGCAAATATTTTCTTCTGTTATTTTATATAACTTATTTTTAAATAGAAGATAATTAAAAAAGATATTTTGAATATACAGCCCCACATTTGCGAAATATCCTACTAAACAAAGCTTTTGTACAAATTTATAATCCTTTAAAATGCACTGTACCACTACAATAAATGCGGTAAATATAAGAAACTTAATGGTATCTCCTATATTCCAAATCTTTATAGTACGTTTGTCTACTTTTTGCAACTCATTAATATTCACTCATAATTCCCTCCGAAACCTAAAATCAATAAATCACCAGAACTATATTATACAATTTTAAAACGAAAAGTTAATGCTGTTCTCTTATCTTTTATGTACCTACTCAGCCTATAGTTAAAAACACAAGACAAATAGAGGTAATCGCTACGAAGCGTTACCCCTAAGCTTGAGATGGGAAAACTCTAACTCTCCTGTTTCAATCCACTCTTTGGTACATTGAAAGATAGATTTCCCTTGTTTTTTGATCGTACTCATATAACTTCTAATTCGTAAAAAGTTGCGAGCACCATATTCACTTCGGAACGAACCGCTCATTGTTTGTCGTAATTTTACAGGGCGTATGTCTCGTTCCGCTTGATTGCCGTGTCTTTATATTCATCGCACAGTAAAATGTCATCTCGCCTAAGCTCGTACTTTATTTTCTATTCTATCATTGCACGTAATACTCTATAATGGTACAACCATCATGGAGTACTTACTTTTTAACAGCTTATTCATTCTTTTTCTTCACTTTTCTTATATGTCTTTAACTTTAATACCACATATTAAATCTTGTTATATTACTTACAAAGTCATTGTACCAAGTTTTATTGTAGTACCTCTAAAAACTCAGTAAAGTTATCTACTACTTTATAAAACACTGGTTCGAACTCTCCTGACTCTTCATGAGACCATACACACACCGATGGATTCTCTTTATTTTCTCTAAAATCCAAGCATACAAAATCCCCTGCAAATATATTAGCTATTGGTAATACCTCTGCACCTAATAAATCTTCATTATCAGTTAATCTTTCCTCTATCTGTGAAAATACAACATCAATATCATAGATTCCTTTAGGGTTATTTTCAATGTCATCCAGCATACATAAAAACCTTTCTATCGCATAACTGCGATTATCACATACAAATGTAGCTTCTTCAACTTCTGCACCATTATACATTTTAATAAAATCCAAAAATGAACCTGGTAGTTTTAATCTCCAAAAATTTCCATGTTTTTTATTAACTCTTCTGAAGGTAATGGTTTTACAATAGTATCCTGTTTTATTTTCATGTTTTTACCTCTTTTTTTAGTTAACTATCTAGGAGCATCGACCCACATTCCAGCCGACCTTCCACCATTGTGAATCGTAATATGGATCGAACTTTTTGGAACCACCAATACTTCGGTAGTACATGGCACCGATTTCCTTCCAATCAAACGCTCGTTTCTCACAGCTCATTTTATACAAAGCGATTAAAAATTTTAAAAATAGACATACTTTATGAAAAGACCAACGTTTTTCAGCTAAAATAGATACTTCTTGTTTTATTTTACATTCCAGATCATGTAAAACACGCCATAACTTTTCCGTATATTCATTTGTATACACTGGAAGCGTCTGTTTTTCTTCTATCCATTGCCGAAGCATCTCTTCCTCTTCCTTCTTCTCTAACTTTCGTTTCTTTTCAATATATAAAAATAATCCATATCCCATTCGATATATAATCGATTCAACCGTCTTCCCATCCTTTTTAAAACGAACTTCTTTTATTAAAATGCCGCGCTCTATATAGTCAACCATTTCATGTACAGTTAACCATTTTAAAACATCATTTTCCTTTTTCTTTACATTAGGGGAATAAAACATTTTCATAATATGAGTAGAAACATCCAACCCTTTCCCTTCACCGAGAAAAATTTCAGCTGTTTTGACAACTTTACGCGCAGTTTGTTTTATAATGGGGACAATAGTGATATTATGTTCTTTACGTATATATACATGATCTATCTTTTCTGCACTTTTCACAATATAAGATTGAAAAAATTGTAATTCATCCATGCTTCCACTTCCTTATGCCACATACTTCTTTTATTGTAGCATACGCGCAAACTTACAATATAACTTGCTCTATTTCAGCTTCTCTCTAAAATGTAAGTATTTAAACCGAGTCTCGGAAACATTCTCATATCGAAGCTGCATTCAATGGTGCAAAATACTCTTTCCTCTTTTTAAAACATTCCCTAAATACATTTCATAAGGAGTATCTCCAAAAAGCCAAAAACCATTCTTTTGACTCTTTATCTAATTCCTCGTTTATTTCTTTACCTTCTTCATCCAATTGCTTCAAGTTTGTATACTTCTACATTCTTATGCACATACTTTTTTTAGTGTGGTATATCCGAAAAGTCATAACAGATTCGCACTTTTTCAAAGATATCAATCGAGAGGAAATTTTAATTTAACCGAATTTTATAATTATTTATTAAAAACAAAATAATTATAAAAATTAATATATTACCGCTTTTTTAGCTAATTTTATTCAGAATTTGATTCTCTTATATTTTTTGAATATACTTTTCTTATAACTAGAAAAGGAAGTGCATTATATGATAGAAACCTTTAGTAGATTTCTTGGGATGACGAATAACATTCTATGGACATATATTCTTCTTGCAATGTTAATCGGACTTGGGCTTTATTTTTCTTTTAGATTAAAATTTGTACAAATTAGCCATTTTGGCGAAATGATACGATTAGTAAGTAATGGATTTAGCGGAAAAACAAAGAAAAAAGGTAGTATATCTGCATTCCAGGCATTTTGTTTAAGTGCAGCAGCTCGCATTGGAATCGGAAACTTAGCTGGTGTGGCACTCGCGATTTCAATGGGAGGACCTGGGGCCGTATTTTGGATGTGGTTCATCGCAATTATCGGCGCAGCTACAAGCTTTGTAGAATGTACGCTTGCACAAATTTATAAAGTAAAAGACGGAAGCAGGTTTCGCGGAGGTCCTGCTTATTACATGGAAAGAGGTTTAAAGAAGCGCTGGATGGGCGTTTGGTTCTCACTCCTCATTACCGTTACTTACGGCTTAATTTTCAACTCTGTACAAGCCAATACAGTCACATTAGCATTTAAAAATGCTTTCGGTGTGGAACGTTATGTAATAGGGATTATATTAGCTGTATTAGTTGCGATTATTATTTTTGGTGGTATTAAAAGTATTGCACGTATTTCTGAAACAATCGTTCCTCCAATGGCAATCGTTTATATCGGTGTTGCCGTTTTTGTTGTCATTAAAAATTACTATGTATTGCCAGATGTTTTCTCAGAAATATTTAAAGGTGCTTTTGGTTTAGAGCAAGCGATCGGCGGTGGTATCGGGGCCGCAATGAAGTATGGGATTCAGCGCGGTTTATTCGCGACGGAAGCTGGTATGGGAAGTTCTCCAAACGCTGCCGCAACATCAGATGTGTCACACCCTGCAAAACAAGGATTTATTCAAGCACTCGGCGTTTTTGTAGATACATTCTTAGTATGTACCTCAACGGCGTTTATCGTATTGTGCTCTGGGGCATATAAAGCAACAAACTTGGAAGGTATTGAATTAACTCAAAACGCATTAAGTTCACAAATTGGTCCATGGGCAAGCAGTTTCTTAGCCATTATTATTTTCTTATTTGCTTTTAGTTCATTACTAGGCAATTACTATTATGGTGAAACAAATATTGCGTTCATTAAAGAAAGTAAACTATGGTTACTGATTTATCGTATTGCAGTTGTTGGAATGATACTATTCGGGTCCGTCGCAACACTTCAAACAGTTTGGAATATGGCTGATTTATTTATGGGACTAATGGTATTTACAAATTTAATTGCGATTACACTTCTTAGCAAGTTTGTATATGCGACTTTAGCAGACTATATAAAACAAAGAAAAGCTGGAAAAGATCCAATTTTCCGTGCAAGTTCTATCCCTAACTTAAAAAACACAGAGTGTTGGGAGGATACTCATTTAGAGAAAGACAGACAGGCGGTATCGTAAGAACTTACCATATGAACGAATAGATTAATCAACTCTTATTTCCCAGGCTGTGGAGAATACTTTCTCCACAGCCTATTCTTCACTTCTACTACAAAAAATAGTAGCACAGACCATAACCATAATCTGTGCTACTAATCTTAGTATGGCTTTAATTTTTCTTCTTTTCCGTTCTGATGACCAATATGCGTGCCCGATCAGTAACGCTTTAATCTGCGGGGTTTTCTTGGTTATTCCTTGTTTCTTTCTGCATCCTAAGGCGTGAATCTGACTGTTCTAAGCATTCGTACCGTTTGAAGAGAACATATCATTATGAAGTCTAGTGGATTTTGATATATTCATTAATATTCCTACCGCAATTAAATTGGTTATGAAAGAACTTCCTCCGAAGCTGACAAAGGGTAGCGGTGTACCCGTAAGAGGAATAATTCCTGTAATCCCTCCCAAATTCACAATTGTCTGTATTCCAATCATACATCCAATTCCAATTGCTAACAAGCTCCCAAACAAATCTGGACACTTTTGAGAAATTCGCAAAGCGCGAATGACTAGTAGCAACAGTCCCATTAAAATGAGGAATACCCCTATAAAGCCAAGCTCTTCAGATATAATGGCCATTATAAAGTCTGTATGTGGCTCAGGTAAGAATCCACGTTTTTGGATACTATTACCGAATCCGCTTCCAATTATCCCCCCCGATCCAATTGCAATAAACGAATTAATGAGTTGATATCCACTTGTTTGTGGGTCATCAAATGGATTTAAAATCGTCGTGATTCGTTTCATTTGCACTTCAGATAAGCCATATTTAATAAAAGCGTATAGAATCGGCACTGTCAAAACAGATGTGAATAAAATTCTTTTTATTAAATATTTAATACTTATACCTGAACAGAAAAAAATAGAAAAGCTTGTTGCGACAATTAACAACGCTGAACCTAGATTAGGCTGTTTATATATTAAAAAAAAGATAACAGAGAGAAATAAAATGATTTTCCCAATTCCCTCCCAATACGGTTTTCCCAGTTCTTGACGAATCGCAAAAAAACGAGCCACTACAATAATCATACCCAATTTAGTAAATTCTGCAGGCTGTATTCCAAATATCCAAGATTGCGCATTATTTACAACTTTCCCCTTCCACAAAACTAAGCAAAGTAAAGTAATACTAAAAACTACGATACATACTGAAATAAACCTCTTTTTCCAAAACTTAAAAGGAATAAACATACATATAAACAAATATACTCCACCTATTAATAATTTGTGTAATTGCGACTGAAAAAAGTAATGACTGGGAAGTTCATAATGGGTAATTGCAACTATAGAACTAGCACTGTACAACATTATAATCCCTAATGTAGATACCAATACCAGTGGGAGTAGTAAAGCGTAGTCAATTTGCTTTACAAATTCCTTCATTGTCTCTACCTCCATTAATTTTTAATACCGTTAAAAATTACGAACCCCCTACCATTTTATTCAAATATTCAAATAAATCTTAGCAACTGTAAAGTAAATAATGAGTCCCGTCCCATCAACAAGTGTCGTTATGAAAGGACCCGAAATAACAGTAGCATCTAATTTTAATTTATTAAGAATTAATGGTAATACTGACGCTACAAAAGAAGACCATATTACAACAAAAAGTGCTGAAATAGCTACAACTTTTGCAATCTCTTGTCCCATACCAAGTGTATATGCTCGAATCAACGCAGCTCCTCCAAGTGTAAAACCAAGAAATATACCTACTAATATTTCTTTCTTCATAACATGGAAAATATCTTTAAATTTTATTTCTTCTACTTTTAGTGCACAGACAAGCGTCGTAACAACTTGAGTACCTGTATTCCCGCCAGTACCAATTAATAATGGAATGAAAAAGGAAAGAGCAACGACGTGTGCAATGACTTCTTCGTAATAGGATATAACAGTACTTGTATATGCCTCAGCTATGAATAGGACAAGTAACCACGGGATACGTTTCCAATAAATGCTCCAGATTGAACTATTCAAGTAAGGCTGATGAGATGACTGGTAGTAATCTAACTTGTAAGTATTTTCGATATGATGATTCTCAGTAGAGTATATTGCTCCATTAAGAGCTACGCTTCCAATTAAACGATGATCCTTAGTAACTACAGGCAGCTCTGATACATTCATGCTTGTTAACCGCTTTAATATAGATTGCGAATCTTCATCTATTTGTGCAGTAACTACTTTTCGAATCATTATATCCGAAACTAGCACATCATCATCTGCTGATAACAATTTATGAATAGAAACAACTCCGTTAAGATACCCATAATTATCAACTATGTATATATTCGAAAAATATTTTATGTCTGTAGCAGTTTTTCTAATATGAGAAAAAGCTCTTTTCACTGACCACGCTTCTCTAATTGATATATAGTCGTTTTCTAATAGTCCTCTCATATTATTGGCATTCAAACTTATTAAATTATGGATATCTTTTTTTACATTGCCATCTAGATAATGCATCATTTCCTTTCGTTGTGTTGAATGGATGGCTAATAAAAAATCGATTAGGTCACGATTAGGTTTTGTATTCATTATAATTTTCGTTTTAAATTTAGGTAGATTTATTAAAATACTATATTGCTGATCAGGAATCAAGTATTTCATAATTTGAATGCTTTCATTCACCGGAAAAATATCCATTAATTCGACTTGTTTACTAAGCGGAAATCTTTCTATCTCTTTAGCAATTTCACATGATTGATACTGCATAATTTCTTCTATTAAAGAAGTGTTCTTACTTATAAGTAATTGTTCTAAACGTTCTTTCACAATATCCCTCCCTGCTAAACAAGAAAATTGAAAATTCACTTGTTTGTTAAGTTATTCACTGCAATATAAAGATAAAAGAAACATAACAGCATCATTTCGCTCATATTCCATGAAAAAAATTTCTTGTATCATACTTAAATCGAATTGTTCTACTAGACTTGATGAAATCATTTCATTCGGTAGCAAACTTACATTCTCGACTTTTGTGTTTTTACATATTTTTCTATATGTTTACCCCGAATTAAAGCGATCGTTACACGAACCATATTTGTCTATTGGACAATCTAATAAAGGGTAGGTCTTGTAGAAATGGATTTCTTCATCTACACTTACAAATAATGACTGAATTCAAGTCCTGTTTGAAATTCATAATTTTGCCTCTTTCATAAATAACAGAAGAAACATTTAAAAAACCCATCACTTCCTCTTTCTTCAATATCTCTATTCATATAGGAATCATTTTTTTACAGAGAGTTAAAGATAAATTTACTATTTAAAAATATTTATACCTACCCTAAAATCATATCAATTCCCGTACAAATACATGATACTAAATAAATAACTTATATTTACATAATATTTTCCTTTTGTTAAAGGGAGTTTTCTTCCTTTCCTTTTTTGATTCTATATAAAAATATAGACTTGAACGTTTGAACAGAGCATTACAGCAAGAGAAAAGACGTAAGACAGATTTGGAGATTCTGCTTATTCAAAGAAAAGAAATATGTAATATGCGAACGAATCTCCATTCAATTTAGATCAAAATGAAATCCCATATTACACAAGGTATATCTCAAAAAGATGATAAACTCGAGTTTATATACGTGTGTAAAGCGGGATATGCAAGGAGCTACCTACAAAAAAATATAGAAAAAATCTTCATAATAAAAAAGTGAAAGTTTCCTCGACTTCATCGAGGAAACTTTCACTTTTTAAACGATAAGGACTTTTTCAGTAATTTCTTTTTTTAACGATAAGCAGAAACGTTATGTCCTTTTGCTTCGTAATAGTCTAGGATACCAGCGTAGATTGCTTCAGCAGCACGCTGTCTCCATTCTGGTGAAGATAGTTTCTCACCTTCTATTTGATTGTCTACAAATCCTAGTTCTGTTAATACAGCTGGCATTGTATTTTCACGAACTACGTATAGATCCCCTTCTTTAACTCCTCTGTCGCGTGTTCCCAGTGCACTTACAAGACGACTTTGGATTTTTTCGGCTAGTAAACGACTCTCATCTACATATGGATTTGTTGCACGTGTTGCTGATCTGTAGTAGTAAGTTTCTGTGCCGTGAGCCGTTCCGTCAAAACCGTTACCGTGAATACTTACAAAGATATCTCCATTATTTTGTTGTGCAAATTCCACTCGTTTTCTCAGAGAATCTTTTGCATCTGTTCCTGGTCGTACATCTGTATCATGTGTTAGCAATACAGTAAATGGCGTTTTTTGTTCAAATAATTTCTGTACACGTAGCGCTGTATCTAATACAATTTTACTTTCGTCCATATTTACGCCTGTATGACCTGGATCAATAATAATCGCCTTTCCTTCCAAGAAGTTATCTTGCTTTGGCGGATTTAATTGATTTTTATCAACCCATTGAAAACCAGAGCTTGTCCGAATGCGAATCCAGCTTCCGCTTTCTTCTATAACTGTTACTGTTTGCGGTGCATATGTACCTAGTATTTTCGATGAATGTGATGCTTCTTGATATGTAGTAAACGCGCTATGAATTGTTTCTTTCTTTTCCTGTAATGGTGTCCATTTATCGCCTTTATCCGTTACAATTTTCAGCCAACCATCTTCTCGCTCTTCTTTTACCACAATCATTTGCGGTGCATGCTGATTTGATGTAATCCCTGATGATAAGGATGGCTGATGATATGTAATGAAATATCTGTTCATGTACATTCTTTTTGATGTATCTGCTTTTTGCATATCCGTTTGTGCGATAAATTGCGCTGCTTCTGCGCGCGTCACAATACCATTTGGTTTCCATCCATCACCAGTACCCTTTGAAATCCCTAATGCAACTAATATATTCGCTTGTTTCTCACCCCAATGCCCTTTTAAATCAGCAAATTGCGTTGGTAAATTACCAATAATTCTATTATTTAGCTTATAAGCTTCAACAAGCATAGATGCCATGGAAGCACGATCAATGTTTTTTGATGGGTTAAAGTGACCGCTCCCATCTCCTTTAATGACACCAGCTTTTTCAACCGCCGCAATATATGGAGCTGCCCAATGATGTTTAGCATCTTGGAATGAAGGTTTTGCTTCTTTATTAATCTGTAAGCCTAGTACCATAGCTATTAACTTTGCAGCTGAACCACGGTCAATTTCTTCTGATGGTGAAAAGGTTCCATCTGGTTTTCCATCAAGTGCATGTTTCTCCACTAAATAGTTAACTGATTGTTGTGCCCAGCTTGGTACATCTGGAAATGTTTTTCCTGCTGCTGAGGTGCTTAATGGATAAGTGAATAAGTTAGCTGCCAAAATTCCAGCTGCGATTACTCCGTATTTCATTCGCTAGTTTCTCCTCTCAAATCTTCTCATTCTCAAAATCTCATTTATTAAAATAGTACCTAATTTAGTGTATTCCATTTATTAATTTGAGTAAATATGAATAACATTAATTAATATTTAAATATTAATTACAGAAACGTATCATTTAGATATAAAAATATAAAATTACCTTTTCACTATAAAAAAGAGAGTGTGTCTATCACTCATAGACACACTCTCTTTTTCTATCAAACTTGTATATTAACGATAAGCTGACACATCGTTACCCTTCCACTCATAATAATCTAAAATACCAGCATAAATTGCTTCAGCAGCACGTTGTCTCCACTCTGGCTGAGCTAGTTTTTCACCCTCGATCTTGTTATCAACAAATGCTAGTTCTGTTAATACAGCCGGCATTGTATTTTCACGGGTCACGTATAAGTCTTTGTGTTGTACACCTCGATCGCGTGTTCCAAGTGCCGCAACAAGGCGTTTTTGAATTTTTTGAGCTAACATGTAGCTTTCATCTACATGTGGGTTTGTTCTTTTTGTTTTAGAGTTATAATAAAATGTCTCTGTTCCATTAGCTTGTCCGTTATATGCATTACCATGAATACTTACAAAGATATCGGCTTTATTTCTTTGTGCAAATTCTACCCGTTTTTTTAGGGAATCCGCTGCACTGCTTCCTGGTCTCGCATCTCCTTCACGTGTTAACAAAACAGTAAATGGTGTTTTCTTCTCAAACAGTGCCTTTACTCGTTTCGATGTATCCAACACAATTTTACTTTCTTCCATATATAAACTGTCTTTCCCTGGATCCGGATCACCGTGACCTGGATCAATGATAATTGCTTTCCCTTCTAGGAAGTTTGCTTGTTTTGGAGGATTTAATTGCTTTTTATCTAACCATTGAAAACCAGCATTTGTACGAATGCGAATCCAGTCTCCACTTTCCTCCATAATTGTTACAGTTTGTGGGCCGTATTTCCCTAATATCGTAGATTTGTGAGATGCTTCTTGATACGTAGTAAATGATTCACCGATATACTCTGTTTTCTCATGTAATGGCGTCCATTTATCACCTGTACTTGTTACAATCTTCATCCAGCCGTCTTTTCGCTGTTCTTTTACTTCAATAATTTGTGGTTTATGTTGATTAGATGTAATACCAGATGAAAGGGATGGCTGATGATACGTGATAAATGGTCTATCCATATACATTCTTTTAGATGTATCTTCTTTTCTCATATCTGTTTTCGCAATAAATTGAACTGCTTCAGCTCGTGTTACTTGACCTTCTGGGTCCCAAACATTTCCTTTTCCTTTAGAAATCTCTAAAGCCGCTAGAATGTTCACATTTTTTCTGCCCCAGTGATCTTTTATGTCATCAAATTGATTTGGGATTTCTCCAATAACTTTCCCTTCTAAAGCATAAGCTTTAACAAGCATCGTCGCCATGGAAGCTCGATTGATTTTACCTGTTGGATTGAATTTCCCATTCCCTTCCCCAACAATAATCCCAGCTTTTTCTACTGCTGCAATATAGGGAGCTGCCCAATGATTTTGCGCATCTGTAAACGATGGTTTTGCCTCTTTGTTCACATCTAATCCAAGAACACTCGCTAATAATTTAGCTGCCGATCCACGGTCAATCTCTTCAATCGGTGCAAACGTCCCATCTGGCTTTCCATCCAGTACATTCTTTGCAACTAAATAGTTCACTGAATCTTGTGCCCATGTCGGCACGTCTGGAAAGCTTTTTCCCGCAGCCAAACTGCTTGTTGGACAAGATAATACCGCAGCTGTCAGAATGCCCGCAACAACTTTTCTGTAATTCATAAGTCAATCCTTCTCCCCTCAAAATCTCTCATTTTCATTGTAAAATATTCGTTCTACTAATCACCCAAAATATGTCAACTATAATAGTTTACATTATTAAAATATTATAGTAAACATATTTTTAAAATATACTCCTTGGAAACATCAAAAAAAGTGAGTAGTACTGAAATACCACTCACCTTTTTCAACGATTGATTACTCTCCTACCATCGGTGATAACACATAGGCATAAACAAGCGCTTCTGTATGTGCAATTGAGCTTTCATGTGTACGTTCAAACGCATGAGATGAATCAATTCCGGCTCCAATTAACGCATGTTTTATATCGAATCCAGCTCGAATCGCTGCTGAAGCATCTGAGCCGTAATATGGATAAATATCTACTTTATATTCAATCTTGTTTTCTTTTGCAAGTTCTACTAGATGCTTGCGTAAGCCATAATGATACGGACCGCTAGAATCTTTCGCACAAATGGATACCGTATATTCATCTGAAGCTTGTCCATCTCCTAACGCTCCCATATCGACTGCTAAATATTCTACCGTTTCTTCTGGAATATTAGAATTTCCTCCATAACCAATTTCTTCATTATTAGAAATTAAGAAATGCGTTGTATATGGTAATATCACCTTTTCTTCTTGTAATCGTTTTATAAGTTGTAATAGAATCCCGACACTTACTTTATCATCTAAATGACGCGACTTTATGTATCCACTTTCTGTAATTTGCACGCGCGGATCAAATGAAACAAAATTTCCTACTTCAATTCCTAATGCACGCACCTCATCCGCTGAAGATACTCGTTCATCAATGCGGACTTCAATATTTTTCTCATCACGTTTCGCTTCTCCTGCATCCTTATATACATGAACCGATGTTTGGTGCATTAAAATTGTCCCGGTATACGTTTTTCCGCTCGATGTTTCAATCTCACAATATTCTCCTTCCACCGAATTCCAGCGAAATCCACCAATCATCGATAAACGAAGGCGGCCATCCGCTTTAATCTCTTTTACCATCGCCCCTAACGTATCGACATGCGCTGTTACTAAACGGTGCCGCAACTCATTCTTTCCTTTTAGCGTCAGAATAAGAGCTCCCTTATGATTTCGTTTCGTCTCTACATTCCATTCCTTCACATAGTTTTCAATAAAGCTTATAATTTTCCCTGTATTTCCAGATGGACTTGGAATTGAAACGAGCTGCTTGATCAGCTCCATCGTTTCTTTTGTTTGATGTGCCACTGTCATTCCTCCTCTTTTTTTCCTAATATTCAGTATACCGAAATACTCATAAAACCTCTACTCATCTTCTATATATCTTGTTTCGAATTCTACAATTATCGTAAAATATAACAGTCAAATGAAAAAAGAGGAAACCCTGTGAAATTTACAAAAAAACATGAAGAAATACTTTTAATTTGGATATTATCATCTTTATTATGCCTGCATATCGGTACTTCTATCGCCATTTCTGTAGGATGGATATTCACCGCAGTCCTTTTCATGATGAGTCTCTACATAGGAAACAAACATATTAAAAAAAGCACAGCCATTCCTAAAAGCTGTGCTTTTTCTATTACACTATTCCTCAGAAACATCAAGAAGGTAGATTCCTTTTTCGAATCCTCCGCGCTCCGTTTCTTTTTGTTTCCGAATGCGTTCGATGTCTTGGAACGTTGCCCCTTCTGCACGCGCTAATGCAATGATAACCTCTAATGCATCAGCAAGTGAATCAAGCGCATGTTCCCGCTCCTTCATCGAAGCAAATTCACGAAGTTCTTCCGTTCCAATTTTCGCTAATGCTTGTATGTAGGCTTGCCCTGTTAATGTTTGTGCTGTATATGTTTTTCCAGACATTAAAATCTTTTCTGGAACACGATCTCTTACTAACTTATTATATGTTGCCATCGTCTCTTTGCCTTCCTCTCATTCCTTACAATCTTTTGAACTATGCAATATAACATACATAACGATGAAAAGCGTAATCACCATTATACTTTTTCTTTTATTTTTTCATCTATTTCTCCTAAAAAAGTGCTAACACAATTATACTAAAATGTGCTAGCACTTTCTTCCTTTTTATTCTCCTTTAAAGATTGGGGAACGCTTTTCTAAAAACGCAGCAATTCCCTCTTTATGATCGGCTGTTTTTCTCATTGCATATTGTCCACGCTTTTCAAGTGTTAGTGTTCGTTCCAGACTTGAGCGATTGAATTCACATAAAATTTGTTTCGTTTGAATCATTGCTTGAATTGGCTTTTGCAACCACTCATTGATTTTTTGTTTTACAGCCCCTTGGAAGTTTTCCCCGATTACTTCATCAATTAAACCGAGATCTAACGCTTCCGTTGCCGATAGTTTTTTCCCTTCCCAAATGATTTGCTTGGCCACATTTTCACCAAGTCGTTTTTGTAAGAAGAAATGTCCTCCGCCATCTGGAATCAGCGCAATTCCAATGAAATTCATCGCAATAATAGATGAAATATCTGCTAGCACATAATCCGCTGTTAACGCAATGCTTAGTCCAAGGCCTGCCGTTGGACCATGAATTGCACTAATCACAAGCTTTGGCATTGTATATAACGTAATAACAATTTCCGAAATCGTATTCATAATGTCGTCAAATTTACTTTCATCGTTGCTAGAAAGCATGGATTTAATATCCCCACCTGCAGAAAAACCACGGCCATTTCCGCATAATACGACAATGTGAGCAGGACTTTCTGCCACTTCTTTCAGTTTT
The DNA here is from genome assembly GCF_000017425.1 of Bacillus cytotoxicus NVH 391-98. Lineage (GTDB taxonomy): Bacteria > Bacillota > Bacilli > Bacillales > Bacillaceae_G > Bacillus_A > Bacillus_A cytotoxicus. The sequence goes on along the minus strand of NC_009674.1, from coordinate 828,603 downwards.
TTTCGTAATTCTCTTAAGGTAGGCTCATCTAACGCATTTAATACTTCAGGACGATTGACCATCACTGTTGCAACACGTCCTTCATATTTCACAACAACAGATTCTGCTTTGCTTTTTACTTCCATTATATACCCCTCTCTCTTGTCCAATGATTATACTTCTATACTTATAGAAAAGAGCTACAAAACCCTTCTTTTTCCCTAATTTTCTGTCTAATAAAGGCAAATTTTGTATGTTTTCTTGTATAAAACGAATGATTGCGAAGAAAAATAATGGAGTTCAAAGAGATTCTTCACCTCTTCCCTTCTATTTACCATTAGAATGAAATAGTGTATTCTTAAGTTTGATGTACCAAAATCATATAGAAATTCATTCGCCTTACAATAGATGAAAGGCTGTTATGAGCAGCGGAAAATCACGCTGCAATAAAGGAATGAAGAAATGGAGGAAAACATGGTTAACAAGTTGAAACAAACGGATAACTACTTCCCACATTTCCTGTTACTATTCATTGTGTTTCAACCAATTTTAGATTTACTAACATCTTTTTCAATCTACATATTACACATGAGTGCGACAGTCGGAGTTGTAGTCCGTTTTGCTTTTATGCTTCTTGCACTAGGGTATCTTCTTTTTCATATAAAGAAGCCTGGAAATAGAAAGTATATTATTTATTTGATCTTACTTGGAATTGTTTTGGGAATTGGCCTAATCAACAATATGATCGTAAAATCACCTGTTTCATTTAGCGAAGAAGTGAAGTTCATTTTAAAGAGTGTATATCCATTTGTATTATTGTTTGGATATATTATCGTCTTTAAAGAATTAAAGGATCAAACAGATACATACAACAAACTGATTACCTATTTCTTATATACAACAATTATTTTAAGTATTGTCATGATTGTATCGATGGCAACGGGAACAGATTTCCCAAGCTATCCACATTCAAAGATTGGTTCAAGAGGATGGTTCTTTGCCGGAAATGACTTAAGTGCTATTTTCGCCATTATGTTCCCAATCGTTGTCCTTTACTCTATACATAAAACCACTTCATTTTCAAAAATATACTACTGGATTCCAACACTGTTAGCCATGTATGCAAGCATTATGGTTGGAACAAAAGTTGGTTATGGCGCAATTGTTGTTACATTAGGCATAGCCCTTTTCTTTTCATTTATTGAATATATGATGAACCGGAAAAAGGAAGGGAAGGGATTCCCTCAGCTCGTAAATACAATTGTTGCGCTCGTTGTACTAGCAGGATTAGGTGTGCTTACGCCGCTAACTCCAATCGCAAAAAATATGGGCATACATTTGCAAATATATGAATACAAAAAAGCGTTACGAGAAGAGCAGGAACGAAAAGAAGGAAAAGTAGTAAAAGAAGATCCGGACGAAGCGAAAAAACATGCGCAAGGTGAACTGACAGATTCTGAAGTAAAGAGCTTAATCTATAGCGACCGAGATAAATTCTTAAAGGTATACCAAAGATATTATAAAGAAGCACCCCTGTCACAGAAACTATTTGGTATGGGATACGCTGGAAACTATACAAAAAAAATCAAGTTAATCGAGATGGATTTTCACGATATATTCTTTGCTTTCGGAATCGTTGGCTTTCTCATTTACTTCATACCGCTTCTATACTTTGGAGTCCGATTACTAATCCGTTTCCTTGCAAACTTCAAACAAATGCTGACTGTAAAATATACGCTGCTTGCTAGCACCATTCTCTTATCGCTTGGCATCGGCTTTATGTCCGGTCACGTATTAACTGCACCATCTGTTAGCATTTTCTTTGTAGTCATTCTTGCATACTTAATTGTTGATTTACGAGCGGAATAATTTCTAATGTTCAATCAAAAAGCAGCATCCCTAGATGCTGCTTTTTACTGTTGTATAGATGCATAAATTCGATCTAACACTTCATCAATATTATCTTTTGTAATCACAATCCCAAAATCTTTTGGAATCGTATGATCTTCTTTATTGACAACTTTATGTGCAATCATTTTCCCCACTTCTGGCCGGAAATGATGTCCATCCATATAGTTGTCCAAGTTTGTTGTAACAGAGTTTATATACATAAAGTGTTGCACTTCTCCAAATACATCAACAACGTCATGAAGCCATCTTTTATACTCTTCCCATCTGCCAGACTGAATCATCGTCCGAAAAAGTGGCTCAGAAACAGGCGTTGTAAAAATATAAAACTTCGTATTTGGATTATGAGCTTTTACAGTACCTAATATTTCTTTCATATTTTGATATTCATAATTCCCACCATAGATTTCCCTACTAAATTTATCAACTTGTGCTTGAATTTGTGCATCTCTTTCTTCTTTCGTATACTCACGCATTTTCTTTATATTATCACGATTATATCGATCAATATCTGTACTCTGATGGATAGATGTCTTAATTGTCTGTAAAGAATAGGTAATCCCATCTGTACTCACATACGATTTAATTGGATATAACCAGCTCCGTGCCTGATCGATATACACGTTTGGCTTATCAAAACCAATCTCTCGGTTTCCATTCGTTCCAAGAAAATCTAAGCCAATCACAATAGATGATAATTCACTTCCCTTTTGTTCCTTTGCATATTCAATATATGCATCATATTCACGCGGATCCATACTACTAACCGCATAGTTAAATGCATGTAATCCAGTGAAATCATGCTGGTTAATAAATGTCGTTCGGCTGCTTCCCAATATAATACTATCGTAAGGAAACGGACGATATGATATGTAGTTTGTTTTTTGCTGTCTCTCATTAAATCCAAACTGAACATTATTCCACTTATTTTTATGAGGGAATATCCAAAGGGAATCAATATAGCTATTAAATATCCCTACCCCAATAAGCGGAATGAAAACAAATGCAGAAACGACAATAAGCCAATGTTTGTTTTTCATATTCCCCACCTAGAAATTAAAATATAAAAACTCACTAATACTTGTTAAATGTAGCACGCTATATACAAGCAATATTGCTGTAAATACTGCATTCCATATGTGAGGTCGAAACGTATCTCTTAACTGAATAGAATTCTTTAAGAAGAAACTAATACATAACGCACCCAAAATATAAACGACCATCGTCCGGTCTAATTGTGATACTTGATAACTTTCTGTAAACGAAATACTATACTGCGCCAAAAACTGCATTTTCTGCAATATAAATGCAGGAAACACACTGTTTGCTAGTTCAAATCCATTTAAGCCAATCATACCTTTTAATACTTTTATCGCATCATGCCACGATGTAGCACGGAAAAACACCCAAGTTATATTAATAAATAGGAATGTAATCAGCCAACCAGCCCACGGCGGCATACACCCGCCCATCTTTCTCCATAAACGATGAATCACTGAAGCAGCCCCGTGCAAAAATCCCCAGAAAATAAAGGTCCAACCAGCGCCGTGCCAAAGACCACTAATTAAAAAGACAATCATAATGTTTACATACGTTCGCGTTACGCCTTTACGATTCCCACCTAATGAAATATATACATATTTCGTTAAAAATTGACTGAGTGTCATATGCCAGCGATGCCAAAAATCCTGTATATTCACTGCTTTATACGGTGAATTGAAGTTTTGCGGCAATGTAATATTGAACAGTAAAGCGATTCCAATTGCCATATCGCTATACCCGCTAAAGTCAAAATACAGTTGAAATGTAAAAGCAAGTGACGATAGCCATGCTTCAACAAACGTTAAACTCGGTTGTACATCAAATCCTTCCCGAACAAGAGGTGATAGCACATCTGCAATCCCAACTTTTTTAAAAATCCCAATTGCAAATACGAATATCCCCAGCACAATGTACTTCGATTGCCAACGCTTCTTCTCACGATCCATAAATTGCGGCATAATTTGTGCATGATGCACAATTGGACCTGCAATCAATTGAGGGAAAAACGTAATAAACAACGCATAATCAAGAAAATGACATGCTTCTGTTTCTCCGTGATATGTATCTACTAAAAAAGCAATCTTTTGGAACGTATAAAAACTAATCGCAAGCGGTAATGTTAATGATAACAATGCAAAATGCGTTCCAAATAGTTCGTTTACATTTTCTAAAAAGAAATCATAATACTTAAAATAACTAAGCATTCCGATATTAAACAGTAAACCAACCGTTAACAGCACTTTACTTCTATGCTGCACAAGGTGCATCCCAATAAAATAGTTCACAATAAGCGATACTAACATAAGCGGCAAATACTTTACATTCCAATAACTATAGAAAAATAGCGATGCAAGCACAAGCCATACCTTTGCCAATGTCACATATCCAAATCTATTTAATAAAAAATATAAAAGAAACGCGATTGGTAAAAATAAAAAAATAAACTCAAATGAGTTAAATAACACACCATCTCTTCCCTTCTAAACGAATCACACTTTATCATCTTATCTTATCCAAATAGTGGGTGTCAAAGGGATTCCGCACATATAAAATATGACATATGAAGTGAAACTTATTTCATGATTCACCCTCCTCCCATTTTAATTGAATTATTAAAATGATAAAATATTAAAGGCACTTTTATGAGAAAAAATATATAATAGATATGTCGCTTTTTGGAAGATAAAATGAGTAATAATTCTTTCAATCTGTTCTAATAGAATGTATTTTATAAAAAGTGAGGAGAATAGCTTGGTATTTAGTAGTACTGTTTTCTTATTTATCTTTTTACCCTTAGTATTATTTTTCTATTTTATTGTGCGGGCTGCATTACGGAACTTCGTATTACTAGCATTTAGTTTACTCTTTTACGCATGGGGAGAACCACGTTTTGTTTTCTTAATGCTCTTCTCCATCCTATTAAACTACTGCTTCGGTTTACTCGTACATCGTTATGAGCAGCATAAAAATATGAAAATCACCTTTTTAATTATGGCGATTATCGGTAATATTTTACTTCTTGCTTATTTTAAGTATATTTCCTTCTTTGCTGACATTGTCAATCAAACATTGAACCTATCGATTCATATCGATCCTGTTCCATTACCAATTGGAATCTCATTCTATACGTTCCAAGCAATGTCTTATGTCATTGATATATACCGTAAAGATGGAAAGGTTCAAAAAAATCCGCTCGATTTAGCATTGTATATCTCGATTTTCCCGCAGCTCATTGCTGGGCCAATCGTTCGATACAATATCGTTGCGGAACAAATAAAATCGCGCATTCATTCTTTTGAAAAATTTACAGAAGGCATTCAAATCTTTATTCTTGGACTAGCAAAGAAAGTTTTAATCGCCAATCAAGTTGGATTTGTTGCTGATAAAATTTTTGCCCTTCCTCCTTCAGAAATAGGTGTCGGCACAGCATGGATTGGCATTATTGCCTATACACTACAAATTTATTTCGATTTTAGTGGATACTCTGATATGGCAATTGGACTTGGGAAAATGTTCGGATTTGATTTCCCTCGCAATTTCCATTACCCATACATTTCAAAATCTATTTCGGAATTTTGGAGAAGATGGCATATTACACTCGGTTCTTGGTTTCGCGATTATGTATATATCCCGCTCGGGGGAAATCGCGTCTCTAAACTAGCCAACTATCGAAATGTATGTATCGTTTGGGGGCTCACTGGTTTATGGCATGGTGCAAGTTGGACGTTCCTTGCTTGGGGATTATATTACGGATTGATTATTTCGATTGAAAAAGCAGGTCTTGAAAAACTGTTACAAAAACTATGGAAACCGCTGCAACATATGTATGTATTATTACTTGTTATGATTGGATGGGTCTTTTTTCGCGCTGACAATTTTGCGTACTCGTTCCAATACTTACAATCAATGATCGGTCTTCATCATCCACTAACAGATGATAACACGATGTTATACTTACATGAATATGGTCTTGTCTTTCTCATTGCCTTCATTGCAGCAACACCAATTTTAATGCGCATTCAAAACGTACTCGAACTTGCGCCAAAGACGTATGCATTTTCTATGCAAATTGCACGTCCAATTATATTACTCACATTATTTATGATTTCGATTATGTATCTCGTTAATTCGACATATAATCCATTTATTTATTTTAGGTTCTAACTTATAAAGGAAGGAAAAGTAATTATGAAAAAATTGGGGAACTTTGTTCTTTGTATCGGTTTTCTCACCATTATCCTTTCATTTGGAATTATATCATTGCTGAAAACAGATCGTGCGATTTCACCTGTTGAAAATCGTCAACTTGCTCAAAAACCTGTCCTGACAAAAGAATCGATTGTGTCGGGCAATTTCTTTAAAGATTTCGAAGCATATACAAACGATCAATTAGTGGGCCGAGATGAGCTCATAAAAACCTATACGCTTGCCCAGATCAAAATGGACAAGTCTCTCATTAACGATATCATTCTTACCGATGATAAATGGCTCTTAAAAAATCCGGCATGGACAACAAAATATAAAGAAATTGACAAGTCAATGCCAAGGATTCGAGAATTGTCTCAGTTTCTGAAAGAACAAAATATTGAGTTTTACTTTGCACTGCCGCCGTCTAAAACGAACGCCTTATCATTTAAATTACCTTCTCACATTCAAACATATGCAAAGGAAAATTTACAATACTTTTTAAATCAACTTCCAGCGGATGTAAAACCAATTAAAATTATGGAGCATTTTCAGAAACAATATACACAAAAAGAAATACAAGATATGTATTTTAAAACAGATCATCACTGGAATATGGATGGTGCCTTTCTAGGCTACCAATACATTATGAATACGATAAAACAAGAATCTTCTATATATATAGGAAAAGAAGTGAAGCGAGAAGATTACACGCGAGTATGTGCAAAAAACAAGCATCTCGTTGGTAGCTTTAATAACCAATTGTATCAGCTCATCGATGCAACAGGTGAAAAACTATGCTATTACACACCAAAGGGTGGCTTCCACTTCACAAGTGTTACGGTCAAAGATGCAAATGGCACAATTTATCATTCACTAGATGAACTATATGGTACAGAAAAACAAAAGGGCACAACATCATACGCAGGGTATTACACAAACGATTATCCGGAAATTATCTTTGAAAATCATGATGCACCAAACAATACCCGTATTTTAATTTTAAAAGACTCATTTGCAAATGCGATCATACCGCACTTCGCCCAAAACTTTAAACATACATCAATACTAGATTTACGTCACTATCACGAAAAAGATGTTTACCAATACATAAAAGACAACAATATTAATATGGTCTTGTTTGTATATAGTGACTCCAATTTAAGTGGTGAAATGTTTAAGTTTAAGCAATAATCATAAGATAAGCCCCTTTAGAAATCTCTAAAGGGGCTTATCTCATTAGAACAAAAACAATCCCCACGCCACTAGTAGCGCAGGGATTAGTAATCAATTAGATTTCTTCTTTAATTACGTTGATTGTTACAGCTTTTGTACCATACTCAGTAGTTGGTGCAACTCTATCTTTCAATACTTTAAAGATAACTGTACCTTTATCTCCAAATGCAGTTGTTACACCTTTGAAGACATCATTTTTCTTATCAGCAGTTTCATCAGCTAAGAAGTCGAATAGTTCATTTCCTTCTTTAGATACTGTATCATTTGATTTCACAGCTGTTACATAACCAAGCGCAACATCGTTACCATCAAATGTAGCATTGTCGTTGCGGTCAAGGTAAAGTTTACCTTGTTCTGGATTTGCTGCATCATCTACAATACGTACTTTATGTTCTGTGTTGATATTTAATTTGATGCCGTTTATAACATCATCTTTATCACTCTTCACAACGTCAAGTACTCTATGAATATCTACTTTACGATTTTCAAATTGTTCCACTTCTACATCTTTAAATTTAACAGATGTAATTTGAATATTTTCTTGTGTAACAGTAATTGTAGCGTGTCCAGCTGTAGCGCCATCTTTCGTTAAAATAACATCTGTAACACCTGCTTTTTTACCTGTTACTTTTAATGTTTTTCCATCAATTTTAGCTTCCGCAATTTCCTCATTACCTACTCTAAATTCGTAACCTTCTAAGCTTGCTGCATCTGCATATACACCTTCTGTAGTGTAGTTAGATAATTGATATGCAACTGTATTTCCTGCTGCAAGTGTAGTATCTGCTGCTTGATCTTTTTGACCTGCTTTAGAAACTAGCTCGAAACGTGGAGCGTCATGACCGATATTGCTCTTCGTAACTTCAACATGAAGTGAGCCGTAACCTTCGCCGCTTGCATTGTTATTTGGGTTTTGGAAGTGGATTGTACCTGCTCCCACTTTCGCACCTTTTACTAGAATAGAAGATGTGCCAATTGAACCTTCTTTTGTTGTAGTAACATCTAGAGCTTTTACAATACCTGTTTGCGGTAACACTTCTTTAATTGCGTCAGTGTTTGCACCAAATGGATCGCCATATTGGTCAGTTGTTACAAATGTTACTGGTAACTCTTTGCCTTCAACAACTTTTAATTGATCTGGATTTGCTTTTACAGTTGTAAGTTTACGTGCATCCGTTTTTACAACAAAGTTAAAGTCTTTTGTTACATCGCCCACTTTAACAGTAAGTGTTGCAGAACCAGCTGCTTCCGCTTTAATTTCACCGTTTTTCACGGAGATAACACCTGGATTAGATGATTTCAAGCTAATTGCATTAGGATCAACAACTTTGTTCTCTTTATTAATTTGAGCAACAACTTTATGGATACCTGCTTTTTCACCAGCAACTAATGTTTTACTATTTAAAGTAAAGTCTGTTCCATTTAGTACTTTAGCATAATTTACTTTTCCGTCTCTATTTGCATCTACTGCAAAGACAACATTTTTAATTGCTGTTGCTTCTGCATCAAGGTTTTTCACTTCGATAAAGCCAGTGTTTGTAATGGTAATGCCGCCGCGTTTTGTCACTTGTACTTCCACTTTATATTTACCTTCAGCGATACCTTCAGCTAGTTTACCAGTTGTTGACTCTGCAGAACCTCCTTCAAAGATTTCTGCCGGAGTACCATCTAAGTTATTCGCAACAAATTTCACATCGTAACCAGCTATATCTAAATATTCGATGTCAGCGTTGCCTTTTTCGTCATTCACTTTAAATACAACTGCTTGACCTGCACGATCGTCATCAAATGTAAGTGGTTCTACACGTAATTTTTTCACTTCATATACATATTTCGCATTGAATGAATCATCTTTTACTTTTACAGTAAGATCTTTATTTGGAGCAACTTTACCGCTAAGTGTTACAGTTGCTGTTTTTCCATCTTCACTTGCTTGAATTGCAATCGCTTTGTTTCCTTCAAGCGTTACATCTTCAGCAGCAAGCTTTTTCAATCCTGTACCAGTTAATGTTAACTCTGTTGGTCCAGAAACAGAAACGTTCGTTACTTTCGCTTCACTGTTATCTTCTTTTCCATATTTACTATGTGTTTGTGCAATAAATTGAGCTGCCTCTGCACGAGTTACAGATTTATCTGGCTCCCAAGCCTTACCTGTACCTACAGAAATGCCAAGGTTAACGAGGATATTTGCTTTTTCTTCGCCCCAATGTCCTCTTAAGTCATCAAATTTTGTCACTAATGTGCCGTTTACTTTATCTTTTAAGTTATATGCATTTACTAACATAGATGCGAAAGAAGCACGATCGATTTTACCTTCTGGATAGAAGTTATCTTTACCGTCACCGACGATAACACCTGCTTTTTCAACTGCCGCAATGTATTTTGCAGCCCATGTATTTTTAGCATCTTTGAAAGATGGCTGAGCATTTTCATCAATTGGTAATTCTAAAAGCTGTGCAAAGATCGTTGCTGCAGAAGCGCGGTCAATCGCTTCACTTGGACCATATGTGCCATCTGGTTTACCTTTGATAGCACCTTGATCTACTAAATAATAAATGGATTCTGCTGCCCAATGATCAGATGGAACATCTGGGAACGATTTATTTTCCGCTGCTACTGGAGATACAACTCCCGCCACCATTGCCGCTGTCATTGTACCTGCAATTACTTTCTTGTAAGAGTTATTCTTTGCCATTTCTCTCTTTTCCTCCTTTAGGACTATGTTACTAGTTTCATAATCATATGTAATTTGAAAACTAGTTACTTATAAACCTATTAATCGAAAAACTACATACAAACATACATACAAATTCCAAAGAGTTTCACATAATTATAGATAGTAGAAAAAATATTAGGTAAAATAATACATTTTTACTATCTTTTTGAAACAAGTTCATCATACTATATTCGGTTATTTTTTTTCAACAGTTTTATCAAAAGAAGATTCGACATTTTCCGATAATTCAACTTTTTATTGTGTTATCAAGATATAGTCAATAATAAAACCACTTCTACTATTCCATAGGATCAATTTTTCCATTTGTATATCAAATACACAAATGGAATTATATCACAAATAAACACATTATTATCCAAATATTTTTTTGCAGCATCTGTAATATTCAGACTTTTAATGACAATATACCTCGTTTTTCGACAATATCATTCATATTTCTAATCTATTTTTAGTAAGAAAATATTGGGATTTACAAAATCTTTACATATATTGCAAGAGGTTTTGATAGGGTGAGGATATATTTCTCAATAAAGATATATAGTAAAATTGAGAATTTTTTATTTTGTAAACCAAATAAAAAGCCTATGATACTCATAGACTTTTGTCTATTTTCTCATAGGCTTTTACTAATCATTTAATGTATCAAATGATTTTAAATTAGTTTTTTGGTGCTTCTTTAATAGATTACAGCTACTCTTACTGGTTTGTCAAATTCAACTTTTTGTGTTTTCTCACCTTTTTTAACAGTAAGTTCTTTAACAAAGACAGAAGTTGAACCTTTTTCACCAAATAAACCAGTTTCATCAGCTACAACATTTGTATCTGCAGAAACAAATTTCACATCAGTTACAGTTGCACTTGCTTCAGTTGCAGGTACGTTATCAACAGATAGAATGTTTGCAAGCTCAGCTTTTAAATCAGCTTTTGGAGCCACATCTTTAAGAGTTGTGCTTGTAAATTCTACTGCTAGTTTTTTAGCAGCTGGTGCTGTATCAACAACTTTAAATGAGTGAGTTGTGATTAACTTACCATCAGCTAATTTAACAGCTACTTTATAAGTTTCACCAGCTTTTGCAGCTGTACCAACAGTAATTACACGGTTATCTTGTACAGAAATTTGTGCACTAGTTGCAGGTACTTCTTTACCTTCTTTATCTGTTGTTGTTACTTCTAATTTAGCCTTTTCTGCACCATTTAGAACTAAACCATTTGCATCAACTGGAAGAATCGAAACAGTCATTTCATTTTTCTTGTGTTCATCAGTAACATATTTATCTAATTCGTTCTCTAAACCACGAACTTCAAATTTAGAGAATAAACCTGGGTCTTTTAACTCTAATGCTAATTTAGCTTTAACTTCTTTTTCACCAGAAATAGCTGTTAATTCTACTGTGTATTTACCAGCTTTTTGGCCGTTAGAATTTACTACTAATTCTTTGTTTTTATAATCAGCTTTTAATGCATGTTCTTTTAGTTCTTTGCCATCTTTATCGTAAACTTTTACTTCTACTTTATCAGCAACAAAGTCTTTGCCATATTGGTCTAATACCGGTGCTTCTACTTTGAAGTCTGTTACATCTTTTGTAGAAAGAGTTAAGTTTGTTTTTTCTAATTTAATTTCGTTCATTGCTTTTTTAGCAAAAGTTTCGATTTCAACTGTTTTTGTAGCAAGTTCTTTACCGTTTTCATCTTTAACAGTTACTTTTACTGGCGCTTTGCCTGCACTTAGTACTGTTACTTTACCTGTAGCTTTATCTACCACTGCTACTTCTGTATTTAATGATTCATATTCAACATTTCCAGTTGTTACCACATTAAATTGATCTTTCAATTCTACTTGAACGTAAGCATTGTCGCCTTCATAAACTTTATTATTTTGTTTGAAATCTTTAGAAGTAAAGTCAGCTTTATTTTGTTCTGTAACTGTCCAATTAGAGATTGAAGCTACTGTAGCACCTTCAGCAGAAACTTTTACAGTTTTACTTTCAGCTACTACTTTACCGCCTTTTTTGTATACTGCTTTTACAGTAGTTGAAGTACCTTTTGCTAAAGTAATCTCACCGTTTTTAATTGTTCCTTCAGCAGCTGGAGTTTCAAATTCAATACCAGTTGGTGAAACAATTTCAGTACCGTTTTCATCAGTAACTTTGTATTGTAATTTAGTTGCTTTTCCAGCTACAACTGTTTGATCAGCCATTTCAATTGTTTTTGGTTCTAAAGAGCCAACAGTTACTTCTGTTTTACCAACATTATTTACATCTACAGTGTAAGTTTGTTTAGCTTCTAGTTTACCGTATAATTCAACTGTAGCAGTTGTTTTATCTTCAGATAAAGTTACATCTTTAACTAATACTTTATCGTTGTTAGCTTTGTTTGCTACCTTCACATCTTCTTTAGTTAATTTTTCAACAGCTTTGTCGAATTTAACTTCTAATTTTTGAGATGTAGCTACTTTTGCAGAGTCAACTTTTGCTGCTGCACCGAACTTCTTATCAGTGTTTGCAATAAATTGAGCTGCTTCTGCACGAGTTACAGATTTGTTTGGCTCCCAAGCGCTACCTGTACCTACAGAGATTCCTAATTCAACTAGGATGTTCGCTTTCTTTTCACCCCAATGATTTTTTAAGTCATCGAATTTCGTTTTTAATTCTCCACTTACTTTAGAATCTAATTTGTAAGCTCCTACAAGCATAGCTGCCATTGAAGCACGATCGATTTTTCCATTTGGATCGAATGTGCCGTCACCTTTACCTGCAACTACACCAGCTTTTTCTACAGCTGCGATGAATTTTGAAGCCCAGTGATCTTGAGCATCTTTGAAAGATGGTTTTGCATTTTCTTCAATTTTTAAGTTTAAAATTTGAGCCATCATTGTAGCTGCTTCTGCACGAGTTACTGTGCGGTCAGGAGCAAATGTACCGTCATCGTTACCTTTGATAGCACCTTTTTCTACTAAGTAGTAAACTGAGTCTTTTGACCAGTGATTTTCTACGTCTGGGAATGTTTTACCTGCTGCTGCTACTGGAGAAACAACGCCTGCTACCATTGCAGCTGTCATTGTACCAGCGATTACTTTTTTGTAAGAGTTATTCTTTGCCATTTTATCTATTTCCTCCTTCAGGAATGTAATACTAGCTTCATAATGTATGTATAAAAATGTATTTTTTGATAAATTATGAAACTAGTAAATATAATGTGTTAAAAATTCATCTTAATAGAATGAAAAAATCATCCATAAAGTAGAACAATAAACATAATACACCATTTTTGGATATTTTTAAACATTTTTCAACAGTTAATTTCGACAAAAATGGTAACATTTCAATTTCTTAAATATGTAATTTTCTATTTCTACGGAAAAATAACTTCCAATAAAATCAAAAAAATACATATATATAAAGGATTTCATCTAAATTACATTCGTATTCTTTAGATATATCTATATTCAACTATAACAGGTACAATCGTCATATTTCAACATCTAATTGTTACTATTTTTCGACTTTATACGACAAAACAGACTTCTTTTCGCGAAAAGCATATAAATAAAAAAGATCAAGGTGTCACAATCACCTTGATCTTTTTTATTCACTCACATTATTGATATATTTTTTCATAATCTAGAAGCTAGATTATCATATTGATTCGTTCTCTCATTCTTATATATTTTTAGTGTTATTTATAAAAGAGGGAATGACTTCTAAATTTTCGATTTCACTTCTCTTTTTGCCCCTTCTCTTGTATGTAAATCATAAATAATGTGCTTGGAAGCTTTTGAAATTTGTTCACGTAATTCTTCCACGCGCTGACCTAGTGTCAACTGTACATTTTCTTTTTGTTGAAGTTGTTTCATCGCCATGCTATATAATGTTTCCGCTGTCCAATCTCCATCTACGTTGCCAATGATCGGCTGATTCACTTGTTGTAAAAAGGAATCAATCTTTGGATCGTATGAAATACCAATCATAGGTATATTTGCTACTGCAGCAAATATAAGCGCATGGAGTCTCATTCCAATTAACAGGGAACATTCTGATAAAATAGCAATTTTTTCGTGAATATCCATTTTATACGGGAGCATATGAGCTTCTTCCCCCATTAAATTAATAATATCACGAGATGCATTTTGATCGAACGGTCCATGCATCGGTACAAACAAAATATGATAGCCCTCTTGCTTAAACTTCTTTAACGTTTCGGCTAACTTTCTCATATAATCTTCTTTTGCATCCCAGTAACGAACACTCACTGCAATCACTTTCCCCTGAACAGATTGCTTTTGTAACCAGCCTGAATGTTGCTGCTCTGGCTGACAAGCTAATACGGGGTCAGGGACAAGTTCAATACCTTTCTTAATACCAATTTCTTTTAAATACAGAAAAGAGTCTTCATCACGCACTGAGATATATTCTGCTTTTGACACATGCCATTTTACTAATAATCGATTTTGCTTCTTTGTAATGGGACCAATTCCTTGTGCATAAATATAGTACGGTTTCTTCAAAAAACGAGCTAAGCGCATAATACCTGTATAATATAAGATGCTTTTAATACTCGTTTTATCTTGTAATAAGCTACCGCCTCCACTAATGAGACCATTACTTTGTTTTATCTCGCGATAAATCGCTTTTATATCCCAGCGATTTACTGCTTCTACACCGTACATTTTCCTTGTATAGTCAGGATCATTGGAAAGTACAACAAGTTGAAGAGTAGGATCCTCTTCATGTAATGCCTTAATAATTGACTGCAAAATCGCTTCGTCCCCAACATTATAAAAACCGTAATATCCTGATAAAACTAACCGCACTCTTAATCTCCTCCAACATTTCGCAATCAACTCTTTTTGTACTTAAACAAATGGCCATCAACTCCTTGATAAAAAAGGTTTGATAACATAAAACTAATAGCTTCCCTACTAAAGCTATTCATTGCTTTTATCTATTCCGCATCAGCGGATATGAATCTCTACAAATGAGAGTACTAAATGTTCTATTTCCTTAAAAAGGATATCTGTTCTTTCGATATCCAGTCAAGTTTTAATGCACATAAACCATATAATAGCGTTGCCAAACAAAATGCGATTCCGCTGTATAAAAGCGCAAAAAATCTTGAATCCGTTACAGGTATGGTAGTAGATACCTCATATAAACCAAATCCTAAAATACAGGATACACAAATGACAGCAAAAAATCTGCCTATATGAATGGAATACGCAAGATATTTACGAATATACATTTGATTTACAATACAAATCAATATATATATAAACAGCGTGCTATAAGCTGCTCCGCTTATACCAAACTCTCCCACAAGTACAATATTGAATATAATCTTTACGAAACTTGCACAAATCACAATCCATGCAGCTTTCATCGAATGATTAATGCCTTGCAAAATACCTATTGATAATACCATAAGTGAAGTAAAATACGAACTACCAATCACAACGGCTAACATACCGCTCCCTTTCGCATCTGTAAACAAACCTACATTTAAAGGTACTGTTAACGCAATGAGCCAAACTGTCATAGGCATTGTTAAAACATGGGCAAGTTCTGTTGTACGCTGCACTGTTACTCTCGCTAACTGGGTGTCGTGCTTCGTTAAAGCTGACGTTAATAATGGAATTAGCGGAAATACCATAGCACTCGCAAACACGACAATTAATTGCGTAAAAGCAAAGCCGCGACTATATATACCAAATTGCGCATGAATCGTTTCAGAGGATTCATGCAGTAAACTCGGAATGGTAATGGAGTCTATTAAATTTAAAATGGGCATAGATAACGCGCCAATTGCAATCGGAATCGAAATGTGCAATATTCTCTTTCCATCTCGTTTCAAGTCTTGAAATGTGTATGTTTTCGTCTTATAACGATATGGACTTTTACTATACTGGACACGCAAGTATAGCAGTGAGCTCATTACGCCAAGAACCGCGCCAATCATCGCCCCACCTGTTACGACATCGCTACTTTCATTCCAAACAACACATACATACGCAATTGTCAGCATAAAAAACACGCGAACAAACTGTTCAATCACTTGTGACACGCCAGTTGGAGCCATATCTCCAAACCCTTGAAAATACCCGCGATATACTGCCATATACGGCGCAACCAAAAGTGCAAATGAAGTGATAATAAGTGACAGTCTTGTCTCTTGCCCTCCAAGCATATTAGCAATTGTGCTAGATCCAAGTACAATAACAACGCAGCCAATTAATCCAAATATACTGCCTATAATAGAGGCAGAAGTAAATAATTTCGCTATCCTTTCTTGCTCATTCTTTTCATGAAGTTCTGCTATTAATTTAGATATCGCTACTGGAACCCCGGCAACCGATAAAGTTAAAGCTATCATATATACAGGAAAAACAAGGCGAAAAATACCTAATACCTCATCTCCTGCAATGTTTTGTAATGGGATTTGAAAAAAACTTCCCAACAGCTTCGATAGAAACGTTGTAATCGTTAAAATCGCAGCCCCTTTAACGAACTTTTTATTCATGTTCCTTCTCTTTTCTTTTCATATATTGAATGAATTTTGAATATTTTTATCGAAATATTCAAATAGATAAAGTGTATACACAATATATATAAATTCACTTTCCGAGCATATAAACCATAGCCATGAAACAAAAAGAAAATTTACATTCATTTTCTTTTTCATTTCATATAACATAGCTGATAAAAACACTGACCACTTCTATATATAGTAGGATGTTCTCTTTCGAAATGCTCTTCAAAATTCGTACAAGCACCACCTTATCTCATTAAGTTATCATACCAAATTTCTCATATATTGAATACTCTCTTTCTTTTTCTATCGAAAATAAAATGTATGAAATGTAAGTTTATTACCCATATTTTTCTTCTATTTACTCCTTCTACTTTTTCTAGAGAAACATGTGATATAATGAAGCTATTGTCAGTAAGAGGAGTGTTACAAAATGCTGAATTCGGTAAAAAAGCTGTTAGGAGATTCTCAGAAAAGAAAGTTAAAAAAGTATGAACAACTCGTAAATAAAATAAATCAATTAGAACCGGACATGGAACGTTTATCAGATGAAGAATTGCGTCAAAAAACAACGATATTTCAAAATATGCTCCAAAACGGAAAAACAATTGATAATATAAAAGTAGAGGCATTCGCGGTTGTACGTGAAGCCGCAAAGCGCGTACTTGGCTTGCGTCACTATGATGTTCAGTTAATTGGAGGACTTGTATTATTAGAAGGAAATATCGCTGAAATGCCAACTGGTGAAGGGAAAACGCTCGTTTCTTCTTTACCGACATATGTGCGTGCTCTAGAAGGCAAAGGGGTTCATGTTATTACAGTAAACGATTATTTAGCAAAACGGGATAAAGAGTTAATCGGACAAGTGCATGAGTTTCTTGGTTTACAAGTTGGGCTAAACATCCCACAAATTGATCCATCTGAAAAGAAACTTGCCTATCAAGCTGATATTACATATGGTATCGGAACAGAATTCGGATTTGACTATCTTCGTGATAATATGGCTCCTTCCTTAGCAGATCAAGTACAACGCCCGTACCATTTTGCGATTATTGATGAAATCGATAGTGTCTTAATTGATGAAGCTAAAACACCACTTATTATCGCTGGAAAAAAATCAAGTAGTTCTGAATTACACTATTTATGTGCAAAGGTTATTCAATCATTTAAAGATACTTTGCATTATACATACGATGCAGAAACAAAATCTTCTAGTTTCACAGAGGAAGGAATTTCGAAAATAGAAGATTTATTTGATATTGATAACTTATATGATCTTGAACATCAAACATTGTATCATTATATGATTCAAGCGCTACGTGCGCATGTAACCTTCCAACGAGATGTTGACTACATTGTCCATGATGATAAGATTATGCTCGTTGATATTTTTACAGGGCGCGTGATGGATGGACGCTCTTTAAGCGATGGATTACATCAAGCAATTGAAGCAAAAGAAGGCTTACAAATTACAGAGGAAAATCAAACCCAAGCATCGATTACAATTCAAAACTTCTTCCGTATGTATCCTACATTATCTGGAATGACTGGTACAGCGAAAACGGAAGAAAAAGAATTCAACCGTGTGTATAATATGGAAGTGATCCCGATTCCAACGAATCGTCCTGTTATTCGTGAAGATAAAAAAGATGTCGTATACGTAACCGCTGACGCTAAATATAAAGCTGTGCGTGAAGAAGTCATCAAACGTCATAAAACGGGACAACCTATTTTAATTGGGACAATGTCCATTTTGCAATCCGAAACGGTTGCTCGTTATTTAGATGAAGCTGGATTGTCCTACCAGTTATTAAATGCTAAAAGCGCTGAGCAAGAAGCGGACTTAATTGCAACAGCCGGTCAAAAAGGACAAATTACAATTGCGACAAATATGGCTGGACGCGGAACCGATATTTTGCTAGGTGAAGGTGTTCATGAGCTTGGGGGATTGCATGTAATCGGTACAGAGCGCCATGAATCTCGCCGCGTTGATAACCAATTAAAGGGACGCGCTGGTCGACAAGGTGACCCTGGAAGTTCTCAGTTCTTCCTTTCATTAGAAGATGATTTAATCCAGCGCTTTGCACATGAAGAAGTGGAAAAGTTAAAAAAATCACTACAAGCAGACAGTTCAGGTCTTATTCAATCAGCAAAAATTCATGACTTTGTTAACCGTACACAATTAATTTGTGAAGGTAGCCATTTCTCTATGCGTGAATATAACTTAAAATTAGATGATGTGATTAATGATCAACGAAATGTCATTTATAAACTTCGCAATCGTTTCTTAAATGAGGAAACAGATATGATAGAAACTTTCATTCCGATGATTGAACATGCAGTCGATGCCATTGCAAAACAACATCTTCTAGAAGGAATGCTTCCGGAAGAATGGGATTTCACAAAATTAATAGCTGCTTTACAGGAAGTTTTACCATCTGAATCGTTCCCAGAACTATCGGCTAATAATATCCATTCTCCTGAAGATTTACAGGCTGAATTAAAAGATACAATTGCTGATTATATTGAGCGCGTCAAAGAACTAGATAGCCATACAGACTTACAACAGTCATTACGCCAAGTTGGTCTTCACTTCCTAGATCAAAACTGGATTAACCACTTAGAAGCAATGAACCATTTAAAAGAAGGTATTGGACTAAGACACTATCAACAAGAAGACCCGACACGCCTTTATCAAAAAGAAGGGCTGGAAATTTTCTTATATACATATAGCACTTTCGAAAAAGATATGTGCCGATATGTCGCACGTCACTTAACAGTGCCACAAAACGTATAATGAGGTGAAGTTTTATGCTGTCATTTTTAAAAAGAGCAAAGAAAAAAGGGAAGGATTCCGCTGTTTCAAGTGATCAATTATTTGGTCAAAAAGAAGCAACTCCCCAAAATAAAACAGTGAAACCTGTTCTATATTTTCATCCTAGCTGGGGGGAAGTAGCTCAAGAACAAAAATATATTTATCAGTTCTTACATAAAGAGTTACCACGTTTACAAGAAAATCAAATTTCTTTATCTGGGATTGAAATTGAAAAGCGTGAGGGCTCCTATGCTGTAGCTGCTTTTATTCGCAGCAGCATTTCGAAGCCAATTTCTTTCGAAGAAGTAACGTTATTACTATTAAATAAAGAGGATGAGCTGTGCGCACGTAAAACATTTAACTTATCAGACATTGGCGATATTCCTGCCAATGTAAATATGCCTTGGGTTTTCACATTCGATGAAGAAACAATTACCGATGCAGAATTATCTCAAACAGATTGGCAATTAGCATTCGAATTAGAGGGCGAGCATCGCTTAGATTTAGATCCGACTTGGGAAACACAACTATCTCCACAAGGTAAGGAAGCTTTACGCAACTTTGTAGAAAGTTTAACACCTCCTCAAAATGGTGAGTTAAACTTCTTAGGTTTACAAGCTGCTCAAAAAGAAAATGGCGATTTACATGCGACTATTTTAATCCGTAATGGCTGCAAGCGTAATATTCAACTAAAGCAGCTTCCACTTCATATCGAAGATGCATCTGGCGAAATAGTTGTGAAAGGTGCTTTTACATTACCAAACCTTGAAATTAAAGCAAATTCAACAAAACCGTGGTCATTTATCTTCCCTGTTTCTTTCGTACTGAAAAAAGAGATGGACTTATCCACATGGAAAGCAATTGTACCACAAGATTAATAAAATAAGAGAAGGCAGAGTAAACATGTCTTCCCTTATTTATTTCTATCATTAAAAGAGCCTATACAAAAGAATGGAGTCCCTCATCCTTTTGTATAGGCTCTTTTTCTATGTAAAATCTATTTTGTTACAAGTAAACGGTCAATATGATACTGTGCTTCTAATTTACACATTTCATCCACATGTTTTACCTTATGTTTCTTTAATTGTTCTTTCTGTTCTTCCGTCGGCTCTTCATTAATTAGCTCATTTATTTTCTCGTTTACTCTCATTGCTAATGCTTGATGGAAATCTGGATGTTCTTTTAGTTCACGATCTACTTTATGAAGCCAAGTCGATCTTGTGTATAAGTATTGTTTCCACTGCTCAACAAACTGTTGCATATCAAATTTTTCCGCATTCCACTCAATGTCTTTCATATACTGTTCAAAAGAAGCAACAATTGAGCGCGTAATCCCAATTTTTACACCATGTGGTAACTGTTTGTACATCAAATATTCCCTCCAGCTTAACGCTCCTCCAAATAAAAGGAAGATTAAATTCATATATTCTTAATGATAGCATATTGCTAATACAAAATGTTACTATACTGTCTAAAATTTTAAATGTCAACTTTAATATAAAATACTAATATATCGATATTAAAACCTTACAAACATAGATTCATATAAACACTGTATGTAGAAAGATAAAAAACAACTTTGACCACTACATATAATGATCTCTTCCATCTTTAGAAAAAGAACGCGCTATGCTATAATGAACAAATTAAATCTTATACTATATACTTTGGAGGCTTTATGCTAACTTTTGAAGAGAAATTATCAATTATCGAGTCCTTCCCGCAACTAGAAAGAAAAAATGTATCGTTAAAGCGCGTTAACTTTCACTTTGAAGAAAGTCGTTTAGATAAAAAGAACGTTGTCTATCATTTACACCCAAATGGAAATGGTTTCGTATATGCAAGTGGAATTAGCGGTTATAAAACAGATGATAAAGGCATGGTAAATATCCGCGATTTTTCAGCAGATGAACTGCGAACACTCATTCAAAAAGCAATTGAGCGGCTATCACATACCCCAGAAGAAATCGTGGTACAAGCTGCACCGGTAACAGAAGAGGAATGGCGGAATGAAGATGGTCATACGCTTACACTCATTCACGAAGACGATATGTGGAACGTGTACGCCAGCTTAAACTTAGATGGTACATTTAATTCCTATCCAGAAGCAGCGGAATACCTAGATGAAGAAGGCTTTTCACGTAAATAAGAATGAAACAGGAGCCCTTTGACTCCTGTTTTTCTTCTATTTCTTCGCACCTTTTAACGACTCACGGAGTATAAATTTTTGAAGCTTTCCGCTTGCATTTCGCGGAAGTTCATCGACAAATATATAATGGCGTGGACGCTTATAATCAGCCAATTGGTCGCTTTCTTTACAAAATTTTTCTAAATCAGCTGCTGTTACATACTCATCTTTTTTCACGATTACTGCAACAACACGTTCCCCCCACAATTCATCTGGTTCACCAAGAACAGCAACATCCAATACACCTGGATGACTATGAAGGAAATCTTCAATTTCACGCGGATAAATATTCACTCCACCGCTAATTACCATATCGTCTACACGATCAGCCACATATAAATAACCATCTCTATCTAAATATCCCAAATCACCTGAATGGTACCACCCCTTGTACAATGCTTTTGCTGTCGCCTCATCATGATTATGATAGCCCGCCATCATACATGGCCCACGCAAAATAATCTCCCCTACTTCATAAGGAAGTAATACATCATCTGGTTCAGATGGTCCCTCCTCATTCGGCTTCACAATGCGAATTTCATGACTAAAGCAAAGCGTCCCCGCAGAACCAGCTTTCGTAATTTGATCTTCTTCTACTAAAAAAGCAACGACTGGTCCCATTTCTGTCATACCATAAATTTGGACAAGATCAATAAAAAGACGCTCCTTGCATTCTTTCACAAGTGCCGGTGCCATTGCCGCGCCGCCATATATCCCAACCTTCATCGATTGTAATTCATACTGTGACAAATCCTCTTGTAACATCATATTCCACATCGTTGGCGCGGCAAAGAATGTTGTAATTTTTTCCGTTTCTATCGAATGTAATACTGTCTTTGTATCGAAGTGGTGTAAAATAACATTTTTTCCGCCGACTTGAATACGCGGCAAAATGCCAGCATTTAATTCTCCGCAGTGATAAAGCGGCGCTACCGAAAGCCCGATACTATCTCTGTTATACTTTAAGAAATATGTACAAATCATACTATGCTCTGCAATTTCACGATGACGATGTAACACGCCTTTAGGATGACCTGTTGTACCACTTGTATATAGCATAGAACAAAAG
Source organism: Bacillus cytotoxicus NVH 391-98 (assembly GCF_000017425.1). GTDB lineage: Bacteria > Bacillota > Bacilli > Bacillales > Bacillaceae_G > Bacillus_A > Bacillus_A cytotoxicus. Next base: position 805,922 of record NC_009674.1, on the reverse strand, counting down.
TCTATTTCTTCTACTACTATATCGACTTCTGTTGATGGTGCAGCCTGTACTTTTTCATGATATGACTCAGCATAATTCGGTTTGTCATCTTCTATATACCAAAAAGAACTGTTTGGGAAATCTTTTTCAATAGCGGCAACTGTTTGTTCAACAGCTTTTTCAAATACAACAACTTTTGAGGATGCATCTTGAAGAATATAAGCGACTTCTTTTGCTTTTAAGCGGAAATTAATTGGATTAAAGATTGCGCCGATTTTAGAACAAGCTAGGTAAACGTTTACAAATTCATGACAATTATATAAATAAACCGATACAGTATCCCCTTTTTTCACCCCTTCAGCTAATAAAGCATGCGCCGTTTTATTTACTTGTTCATCCCATTCTGTATATGTCCAGCGAATATTTCTTGCCGGTTCTACCAATGCTTCTTTATTTGGATACTTACCAACTGTTAAATCAAAAATTCTCCCAATCGTCATATACATGCCAAAATATGCCCCCTTTATACTTTCATAAATTTATCATTTCGTGTATAGATAGACATTTCCTTCACATTTTTACTTTCTTTTTCTGATGTTTCTCGACATGATCACCACTCGGGCTGTTATTGCCCTAAAATAGCGAAATAAAACATACATCATCACAGAAGCGGTCTCGATATATGAAATTATATCGGCGCAAGTAGCACTTTTATCGGCGATTGAGCACGAAATATCAGCGCAAAATGAAAAATATCGGCGATTCGACACGAAATATCGATCAGACGACAAAATTCGCCACCTCATCACTACCAAAAAAAGAGCCTATCCAAAAGGACAGACTTATTTTCGTTTAACAAAATAGTTCTTCTAAAATCTTTAGCTTATCTTCTGTATATTTTACATAGCCATCATTGTATGACTTTGGATCTTTCGGATTGGCAAAATACGTAATGGCTCCTGTTTTCGGATGAACAAATTTACTTGATGCACCGCAACCAAGACCAATAATAGACTGCACTTCTTCCATAATTACAATATTATAGAGGCTCTCTTGCGTTGGCATCGCATACCCTACATTCTCTAAGTTGCCTAAAATATTTTTTTGACGATATAAGTAGTATGGTACGTAATTATGTTTTTTCGTCCACTCTTCTGCTTCATGCATCATCGCAGTAATTTCTTCGCGACCAGCAACTTTATATTTGCGCTTATTTTGCGTCATTTCAGAAGCACGTTTAAATGATAGTGTGTGCACAGTTAATGATTCTGGCATTAACTTTTCCGTTTCAGCTAACGTATGCTGAAAGATTTCTAACCCTTCACCTGGAAGACCAATAATTAAGTCCATATTAATATTGTTCATTCCCATTTTACGTGCTAAATGATACTTCTCAATTGTCTCTTCTACTGTATGATGGCGCCCAATCGCCTTTAACGTTTCTTGATGGTACGACTGCGGATTAATGCTAATACGGTCAATATTCCATTTATTTAATACTTCTAGTTTTTCTGGTGTAATGGTATCTGGACGCCCTGCCTCAACCGTTACTTCACGCACATTTTCCACATTTGGAAAGGATTCATACATTTGTTCATACAACATATCCATCTCTTCTGCTGTAATACTTGTCGGTGTACCACCGCCGTAATAAATCGTCGTAACTTTAATTCCCTTTTCCTTTAAGAACGCACCAATTTCACGAATTTCATAATGCAAACCGCCTAAGAATGAATCAACAGAGCCTTGGCGCCCGTTAATCGCATAAGCCGGGAACGTACAATACGCACATTTCGTTGGACAAAACGGAATACCGATATAAATACTTACTTCTTCCTTTAAGCGATATAAATCAGGAATAACTGATAATTGACAATCGACGATGCGCTGCAATAATTTAATCTTTTCTTCATCAATTAAATAACTATCACGAAGTTCTTTATGCGCCTCTTCTTTTGACATACCACTTTGTAGCATTTTATGAAGAAGTTTTGTTGGACGTACCCCTGTTAAAATTCCCCAGCTCTGTTTTATTCCAGTTAGTTGCTGTAAAACTGAAAGATACACATAGGAAACAACATGCTTCACTTGTTTCATACGTTCTTTTTCTACTCCATAAGAAGATAAATCTTTAGAAAATGTTTGCTTATATACATTTCCTGTCACAACGTCTGTTAAACAGGCAGAAGCCATTACATTTCCTTCAATTTGTATATCAACAATAAGATTTGCCCCTTCTTTCTCAAACCCTATCGTACTCTCCTCAAAAAACAAGCCACTAATATGTTGTAGCGGACGTAAAAAACGATCATCTTGTAACGTTTTAATTGAAATTAACAACCCTTATCACCTTTTCATTTGTAAACTCTCTTTAGTTTACTTGAAGGGCGTTTTTAGGTCAATATAGAAGATTTTACTACTTTTTTATGTAAACCATGTATTGCATCCCCTCTTTTTCTCTTCCCATTAAATCACCATTTTATGTAACTCATAAATGCTTAACTTAACTAAAAAACGGACTATTATATGCCTATAATAGTCCGTTTAAATCAATCTAGTTATATTTTCTTTTATTCACTACTAACATTAGTAGTCCTAGCACAAACAACACTCCACCTACATGTCCTCCATATGACATATGACCACCCGTCTGTGGCAATTGTTTTCCGCCACCTTTTGATGATCCATGTACTTCGGATTTCGCTTGTACTTGATGTTTTCCAAACCGACTTGTTTCTTCTGGCTGTGGTTGCCCTTCTAATTCATCCGTTGTTTCCCATGTTTCTTCCGTTTCTTTCTCTTCACCCATACCTTCTACTTGTGGTTTCTCTACTTTTGGATCCTGTAATCTCTCTTCTTCCACTTCTTTCGCTGTTTCCGGTTCTGGGTGCTCTTCTTTTAATTCATCCGTTGTTTTCTCAGTTTCTTTCTCTTCACCCACGCCTTCTACTTGTGGTTTCTCTACTTTTGGATCCTGTAATTTCTCTTCTTCCACTTCTTTCGCTGTTTCCGGTTCTGGGTGCTCTTCTTTTAACTCGTCCGTTGTTTCCCATGTTTCTTCCGTTTCTTTCTCTTCACCCATACCTTCTACTTGTGGTTTCTCTACTTTTGGATCCTGTAATTTCTCTTCTTCCACTTCTTTCGCTGTTTCCAGCTCTGGGTGCTCTTCTTTTAACTCATCCGTTGTTTCCCATGTTTCTTCCGTTTCTTTCTCTTCACCCATACCTTCTACTTGTGGTTTCTCTACTTTTGGATCCTGTAATTTCTCTTCTTCCACTTCTTTCGCTGTTTCCGGTTTTGGGTGCTCTTCTTTTAACTCGTCCGTTGTTTCCCATGTCTCTTCGGTTTCTTTCTCTTCACCCATACCTTCCACTTGTGGTTTCTCTACTTTTGGATCCTGTAATTTCTCTTCTTCCTCTTCTTCCAATTCTTTCGCTGTTTCCGGTTTTGGGTGCTCTTCTTTTAATTCATCTGTTGTTTCCCATGTCTCTTCGGTTTCTTTCTCTTCACCCATGCCTTCCACTTGTGGTTTCTCTACTTTTGGATCCTGTAATTTCTCTTCTTCCTCTTCTTCCAATTCTTTCGCTGTTTCCGGTTTTGGGTGCTCTTCTTTTAATTCATCTGTTGTTTCCCATGTCTCTTCGGTTTCTTTCTCTTCACCCATGCCTTCCACTTGTGGTTTCTCTTTATCTTTTTCCTGTCTATCCCCTTCAGCCTCACCATATAGTGTAATATTTTCAATTTGTTCAACTTCTGACATAGACACCGGTCTATGATTTTCTATCTCATATTTAATAGTATACTTATTTTTTAGATATTGAAGTTTCTCTCCTTCTTCAGTTATATCTACGTTATACATAATTGAAAATCTAGTAGCACTAGCTTTCTTTTTATTAAAAGTAATATTGAAAGTTGAATCATTCACAAATTTTATTGTTCCATATCCTTGGCTCTCAAAATCTTTTAATGTAAGACCTCTATATTCTGCACTGTTTTCAACCACTATATAAAAATGATCCTTCTTTAATTTTTGACCACCTTGTAAGCTATCAGTTATCGTAATATCTTTATTTAAAGTATCCTTATTATAATTGACCATCAAATACCACTGAACTTCATGGGTATTATCTGGATCTATATAACCTCCTTTGTAAGAAAATGGTCCTTTTTGCTCTTCACCATCACCATTACCACCACCGCTACTTGGACCTGTAATAGTTATGGTTTTCATTTCTAAAAGTGTTCCTAAGTTAGTTTGTATTTCTTTCTTCTGATCTACTTCTACATTTGTAACTTGAATATCAATACCAAATTTCCCTCTTATATTTGTATGCGTACTTACCTTTTCATTAAATGTACACTGCGCAATGCCTGATGATATTTCACAAACACCATAATCATCTAATGCGACTTTTTTATTAAATCCTTTTAGTTCTTGAGGTAAGGTTAATGTTAATACATCTCCAGGCTGTAAATCATAATTATCTTTTTCACTAAATTTCACAGTGATTTTCGTTCTTTGTCCATAATATAAATCTGTGCTCTCAAACTCGATACTATCTACAAATCCCACTGAATTTAATTCTTGTGCCTTTGCAGTGATTGGCATGAAACTTTGTGACATAATAACAACAAAGACTAAAAATAGTACAAACCATTTTTTTGAGTTCATAAAATCCCCCCTTTTATTGCCATTGGGATAAGATATTCCAAAAACTTCTACAAGAAAAAAGATATTAAACTAACTGAACTGGAAAATAAATCCTAAAACTCATAATAAGGAGCCATCACCCCACAACTTCCCTATTATAAATGAATATTATGGAAATGTCAGGCTTAATTTGGGAATTTTTCACGAAATTTGTATGGCTAAAAAAAGAAACTTTATTCATAGACAGACACCACTGAAAAAGACCATTTCATAAGAAAAAGGAGTCTATCACCTGTTATATACAGGTGATAGACTCCTATACTTCACATTTTGATGAAATCCATTTTATTTTTTGCAAGGTGCCCACTGATTATGCGTTCCCACCTACCTTCCTTGTTCCTCTCTGAACTTTAAGATAGAAGTCTTACTGCCTGTAAATAGCAAGGTTAAAACTATTAACGATATTTCTTCTTTTCTCACCGTTTTGGCATTTGCGTATGATTTTTTAAAAACGGAAGTGGGAATTGTTTACGGAAATGCTCTTTAATCATGTACTGCACACCATTTTCATTATTAGAACGCGTAATCCAGTCTGCTGCTTGTTTGAGCGGAAGAGGTGCATTTCCCATCGCTACCCCTAGGCCTACATGTTCAATCACTTCAAGATCTTCTAAACTATCTCCAATCGCTACCATTTCATTTACATGAATACCGAGATGCTCCCCTAATACTTGTAATCCACTTAATTTTGATACATGAGACGGTAGGATTTCTAACCTTCTTGTATCACACTCCACATATTCTATATCTGCAAATGCTTTCTGCAATGTCTTAAACGCTCGTTCCTTTTCTCCCTGGCTATGAAAGATGACATCAATTTTAGGAGCTGCCACAGGATGATCGCGCAGCGCATCCCCTAATGAATCGACAAATTGAACGGGATAAAAGAGCGGGTCTGCACTCGATAACACAGTGCGCGCAATTAAATTTGGGGTATTGCGTTCCCTGTTCCCAATTGAAAAGCGCTCATGTGAAATCCGAATATTACATTCAAAATGTTCTAATACTTGCACAATATTAAAAGTCTTTTCTTCAGATAGTCGTTTTTGCATGAATGGCTTATCTAATGTTGCTGAAATAAACGCGCCACCATGCGTAACTAATATAGAATCTAACTTTAAAGATTTCGCTATTTTATGAGCCGATTGAAAATTACGATTTGTAAATAATGTCACATATACGCCTTTTCTTTTTACAAAATCAACGGCTTCTCTTGTGCCTTTTGGGATTTTACCATTGTTCTGTAATAGCGTCCCATCTATATTAAGAGCCAATAAGCGATAAATCATGACACATTCCTCCTCTTAGCTGCTTTACCCTATCCATAATTTATGAAAGAAATATGCGAAATAGAACGAGTTAGAATTACTACTATAAATTTGGTTTAATATAAAGAGAAACCTTCATTTATGAAAAGTTTCTTCATCTCTCACGAATTAGACTCTCTTGCGAATCGAGCTTTTACAGGTACCAAAAACATATATCATCAAGAAAGGAGCGATGAACATGAAAGCACCTCCTCCCTTTTATGAAGGTGATACATTGGACGTTGCGAAAAAATTGCTTGGACAGAAACTTGTCCATATCGTAGATGGAGTGAAACGAAGCGGATATATCGTTGAAGTAGAAGCATATAAAGGACCGGATGATAAAGCCGCACACAGTTATGGAGGGCGACGAACAGAACGAACGGAAATTATGTTTGGTGCACCAGGACATGCTTATGTATATCTTATTTACGGTATGTATCATTGTTTTAATGTAATTACCGCACCAGTTGGTATCCCCCAAGGCGTTCTCATTCGGGCATTAGAGCCAGCCGAGGGAGTAAAAGAAATGAAACTGGCACGATATGGAAAGATGGAACTGACGAAAACACAATATAAAAATTTGACGAATGGACCTGGTAAGTTATGCCGCGCGCTTAACATTACGTTAGAAGAACGTGGACTCTCTTTACAAGGAGACAAACTATATATTGAATTAGTGCCTGAATCACAGCACCTCTCTTCTCAATATGAAATAGTAAAAGGCCCGCGCATTAATATTGATTACGCAGAAGAAGCTGTCCATTACCCTTGGCGATTTTATTTTCAAAACAACCCATTTATTTCCAAATAAAAAAGAAGCAGGATATCATTTTCCCTCCTGCTTCTTTTTTCAGCATTCACTTCTTTTCACTCCGCACCTTCTACAGTCGCAATGTCGTCTTTAAAATTTTCTCTCGATAAATTAGCTGTTTCTAGGAGCACTAAAGCATATGTGCTTTTTAGCAAATATAACGGCATTTCTTCATCCTATATTAGCATTTCGGTACAAGCGATCAACTAACCAACACAATTCGCACCTCACTGCTACTAAAACATATAAACAAAAAAAGCCGCCCAAAAGTTATACTTTTGAGGCAGGCTCGTCTCAAAACAGACAATACATAAAAATAAAGTTTCACTACAATCAGAGTAACTCGTTTTAAAAATTGTACGCTATTTCTTTTCATATTTTTTAAAACATGTAGGGAATTATGAGAAATAGCTAAGGAAAATAAGAGTTAACTTTTATCGTCATAATGGAACTTATGGAAGAAATGCAAGCGTCCAATTTTCTTCGAGTTATTGCTCTTCCTGTAATTATAGGATACGTTATCCTTCTTCTTATTTCACCGAAAAGCTACTTCGCTTTTCCGCAACGTTTCAGTGGCGAGTTGCATTACGAATCAAAAAAACACTATTTGCCCTTGCAAACAGTGTTAAGAAATATTAGTTTATTCCTACGTTAGAGAAGTCCTATGCTCAACTCATCCGATGAATTCTACTAGATTGTTTACAGCGGAGTATCTGTTAAGGTCCACTCTAATTCACCCTGATACGTCTCATTCACTTTGACATTCGGACCTGGCTTAACTTTTAACCGAATTCCTTCAGAATCTTTCCAGTTAATATGCACATTTTGATCATCTTCTGATTTATGACGATACACTAAAGAATTTTGATCGCTCAGTACAATATCCTGACCGCCCTTACTGTATACAAATCCATCTGATATTACATCATTTTCAAGAGACGTCAATGGTTTTACTTGCTTCACATAAATTTTCCATTCATTTTTATGTTGTCGCTGATCTGAAACAACAATCTCGCCTTGCATGCTACTGCGATTTACTATTTTTTCTCTAGATGGAATTGTAATGTTTTCAAAAGAAATTTTTTCTGGCGCAGCAATTAATTCTAAATTTCCTTCGTCAATCGTTAGATTTATCTTTTTCACAATATCTTCTCGCTGTTTTGTCAAATCTTTAGATAAGAACAATTCAACTATGTAGCTTCCTTTCTCTTGTTTTATTTGATCAAAATTACGGATTTGAACATCTTTTTCTCCATCATGATATTTAAAATCAGCTACATACCATGCTTTCACATGACTTTCATCTAAAAGGAATTGTCTAAACTCTTCTCTAGACATAGATTGTATATCATTTATACGGGCTTTAATATCGGTTGCATGGATTTCTCCAGCTGTAGCATGAACAACTAGTTCACTCTTAATTGGTTGACTCGTATTTCCATTGTCGTCTTCCAATACAATATACACTTCGTGTGTCCCCTCTTGTTTTAACATTGTCTGCAAGTCACTCGTATTCTTGTCACTCCATAAATAATTTATTTTCTTATTGTTCGGATTCGTATCTGATTCTTCTTTGATAAAATTTGATAGTGCGGGAACTGTAGTATCATTTAACGCTGTTTCTATCTTTTCTCCAGTACCTACAGGTGGCGTTGTATCTAAAACTTCTACTGAATATTCACTATATTTCCCTTCATTAAAAGCAAAAGCAACAATTTTATCTCCAGCTACAAAATGACGTGTAGGTGAAATTGTATACTTAAAGTTTCCTTCACTATCAGCTTTCACTGTGAAATTATCAGATATTTCTTTAGGAATATCCTCGCCTTGAACAGGACTTTTGATTGTATGATCCTTTTCCGTAAAAGAACTACCTGATAAGCGAACATACGCATTTGGTATAGTTTTCCCTACCACAATATAAGAATTCTCATCTTTCGGATTATCGGAAGGCTGATTCGTGATTTTCACATTACAATCAGGTATATGATCGAAAACGATTCGTTGTGCTTTAGCCGAATTAAAATGTTGCTTAAAGTCACGAAGCATGTCTTCATTTACTGATTGCGCTCTAATATTCCCAACCGTTGTATTCACATATGGAATTGCCATTCCAAAAATCGGTGTCCATTTATAATCAGGCGATTGAGTTATATTTCCTTTATTCCATTGATAGACACGTTGAACATCTACTTTCCATTCTCCTGAAGGCATTTGAATCAGTGCTGAAGGACTATTAGGATTTGTTAATTGCAAATCAATTTTCTTAGCATCTGAAAATTGAAAAGTTGATCCATTTCCCATATATATTAATCCATAATTGGGAGATGTCATATCACTTATCACTGTAAAAGTGCCGTTTTTCCCTACTTTAAATGTTCCTGCCCCCATATTCACAATCGCTGGAGCGCTTCCAGCATTCGTTCCTTTTACATTTAGATGAAAACTACCGCCATCATCTACAAAGAACTGACTGTTTCCTTCCATATAAATGGGACTTTCATTTCTACCATAACCAACTTCATCTTTTTGAATTTCAATATCTAGTACAGCATTCTTTTTAATCGATATCTTACTATTGTTAGCCATAGAAATCGCACTTGGGCGATATGCACGACCTGGTCCATTAATTATGTTCATATGACTATTTTCTCCCAGTGTTAGCGAACCCGCTCCATAGAAAAAAATAGATGGACTTGCATCAGTATCTGTATGATTTTCTGAAGCTGAATTATCAAAAAGGATAGAAACATCTTTTTCAATTTGAACATTTCCACCATTTTGAATAGCAAAATTCGAAACGGTACTATACCCATTCGCTTTAATTTTACTTCCTTCTTTCACAGTAACATCCGCAACTTCCCAGTTCGCTTGTCCTCGGACAGCGATTCCATCTGTTCCGTCACCATTAGAGGAGTTTACTACATTGTAAGTATATCCATTAATTGGTGAAGTGTATGAACCAACTTCATTATTTTCAATATTTCCTGAAAGAATTAATTTACTATTAAAGGAATGTAGCATTTGTGCCCCAGTATCCTTTACATTATGAAAAGTTATCTCTGAATTATTTGCACCAAAAGCCGTCGTAATAAATCCATACCAATTCCGATGGTAAATATTTAAGTTTTCAACCCTTATTTTACAATTTATACCATACAATGAGATAGATTCACTACCAGCATCAATTGTATGTCCATTCCCTTTTATTGTTAATTCGCGATTCACTTGATTATAATAGTTCTTAAATGTAACAGCACCTGAGTTAATATGATCCATTGTATAGAAATCCTGTGTAATATTGATTACTTGTATTTTAGGATTGTCCCAAGCAGCATGCCAAGTTTTCTCATCATATACATTTGCAATGTAATCCGCATTCTCGGGCGCTTGTTTTGTCTCATGTTTCTTATTTTCATCTAGTTGTAGATTTTCTTGTTTTGTTACATTTGTTTGTTCCTCAGACTTTTCCGGTGCCTTTGCTTTGGATTCTATTTGTTCTGCTTTTTCAACTTCTTTTTGTTTCACTTTATTTTTCATTTCCTTAGTAGATCTGTTATCTTCTGGACTCTCATTCTGTTGTTGAGTGAAAATACGTTTTTCTTTAAAATCAGAAAGCTGTTTTTCTTGTTCTTCCACTCTTAACACTGTTGCCTTTACTTTCTTATCTTGTCCTTTAGATTTGACAATTGGTGCAAATGTATATTCGCCAACTTTTTTCATTTGAATAACGAGAGAAACGTCACCTATATCATCACTTTTCTCTTTTTTAGAAATTTGAATTATTCGTTGTTCAGGTAGATATATAACTTGAGCCGCTTTATTTTTTTCATTCAGCTTGTTTGTTTCTTCTTCATTGAAGACTTGACCATCGGATAATGCAAGTTCAATACGAGAATCTTCTTTGTTTTTATTTGTAATTTTTAATACTACATTTTCATTCACTTTGATATTTTTCTTATCTATATCCACACTAAATGTTCCTTGCTTTTCATTCGTAGCAGCATAAACTTTATTTGGAATATAATCTAGTACGCTCGTTTGTGTAAAGAAAATTCCCCCCGTCAAAAAAAGAATCCCAAATTTCTTTATTATTTGCATCTTCAAATTCTCAACCCCCTTCCTGTTAAATTCAGCAATTTCATCTAGTATGAAAAGCAAAAAAGAATTTAACATCAGTAGCTTTTCATGAAGGAAGTCTCAACACCATAAACGCCTTATATATCATTTTTTACTGCTTTTTCTTTTGCGAACGTCTTCCTAACCAGAACATCAAAATTAATAAGAGAATGACTAGTACAATACCGCCTACAATGTAGTACATTGTATAATCTTTTTGTGCCTCGACAGCTGTTTCGTTTAACTCTTTTGCCTTGTCTCCTTCAATTGTAAATTTTTTCGTCCATTCCCATTTTTGATCGCCATCTGTTGCTTTCATTTCTAAACGATATGTTCCAGGCTCTAGCGCTTTGTTTTCCCAACTAATTGCGTAGTCAAAGTTTGAATTTGGTGCCATGCGTAAATCTTCTTTTTTTGTTTCATGTAAAATATTTTTCCCTTTTTCCGTATATACTTTTGCATCTACAGTTAAATGTTTTAACATTGCTGCTTTTGTATTTTGTAAGTTCGCTGTTACAACGTTGCGTGCATTTACTTGCCCTGGCTTAATGTCATTCAACTTTAAATTAGGCTTTACTTCATTGTTTGTTTCACTTAAGACAACACCAATTGCATATGCATATTTATTTTTAATCTGTACGTTATCAGATTTTCCCTTTATCTTCTCATCTTCTTTTTCTTTAAAATACAGTCCCCCTAATATTACACCATCGAATGGTTCGTTTGGCATTTCAACATTTACGTCTAATGTAACAGTACTTTTAGCAGGGATTTTTGTTTCTTTTTGTACTTTTGCAATTTTAGAAAATGGAAATTTAAGAGTGGAGTCAAATTTTGGATTTTTTGTACTATAATCTACAATTCCGTTACTATTCGTAATTGCTGTATTTGCATATGTTTCGACAATAACGTCCTTATCCGTGTCATTTTTCATTTGTACTTGAAGAGTCTGTTTTTGACCAGGCTTCATTTTTAAGTCAAAATAGCTTTGATTTTTATCAATTTGATTCTCTGGAATTACTGCGGTTACTGCAAATTTCATTTCTGCTGCATGTGTAGTAATATTTGTAACATGCAACAGAAATACTATGGCCAGTAAGCTACTTACTACTTTCTGCATACATTTCATACGATATCCCTCTCACATTTGTTATTTTATATAGATAAAGAAAGAGATAAAAATTGAAAATTCCTCTTTATCCCTTTCCTCATTCCCACTATATAAAGAACTATTACATAGGTGTCTCTTTTAACTCCCAAGTTAATGAAGTTGTATACATAGCTTTTTCTTTTTTTGCTTTACCTGGTACACTTAACTCTACGCTCTTCTTCGCTTCATCATTTGTTGCACCAAAAGCATTTGTCCATGTTCCCATACCTTGGTTTTCTTTAGCTGTAATAACATCAGAAGCTTGACCTGGAGTTAATTGGATCCCTTCCTGATTTGTTGTTGGCGCTGCATTTCCAGAAGCTGATTGTAATGTTCCGTTTTTCAATGTTAAAACAGCTCCTTCTAACTCTACACCTTTCTCAGTTTGAAATTGCTCGTTTTGTTTAACAGTCAACTTCCAACCTTTGTTTGTACCACGGTTATCGGTTACTTGTATATAGTTCGGTACTTCTAGTGTCTCTTTTGTACCTTTCTTAACAACTGTATCTAAGTTTGCATAATAGACTTCATTATTACCAGAGGCTTTTTGTTCTTCAAATTTGAAATTCGATACATAGTCAATGCTTAATGGACCATTTGTTCCTTGTTCATGTGGATTGTTCGGATCATCCGGCTTAACCGGCTCCACATTATCTCCTGGATTATTCGGATTTATTGGATCTACATGATCCGTATTTTCTTGAAATTTGATAAAAGCCTTTGAATTCATTGTTGCTGCTGCTTCTTCTGCAAATGCTGGTGCTCCTGCTGCTAATACTGCTGAAAATGATACGACTCCTGCTAATGCTACTTTTGTTAGTTTCATATTATTTTTCTCCTTATCTATCTTTTAACTTATTGAGGTGTATCTTCTAAAGCCCAAGTTAATGTTGTTTCATATTTTTCATCTTTAACTTTTGCAACTGCACCTGGTACAGATAACGTAATACTTTTTGCACCTTCTACTTCATCTTGTCCATAACGAGTGACCCATGTCCCCATACCTTTACCCTCTTTAGCAATTGCTACTTCTTGTGTAGCTCCATTTGGGTCTAATGCTACTTCTTTTACCTCTGGAGCATATTCCGCCCCAATTGTAGAGCTTGCAACTGGATTATGCAATTTCAGTTCTGCACCAGTTAACTCATTATTCCCTGCTTTAAATTGAGCATCTTGTTTTACTGTTAATTTCCAACCTTTATTTGTACCGCGGTCATCTGTCACTTGGACATAGTTTGGTATTTGTATTCCTTTTTCATCTCCTCCTTTTACTTTCACTGTATCTAATTGCGCTGTATACACTTTGTCATTCCCTGACATTTTTTGCTTGCCAAAATGAAAATTAGATACATAATCAATACTTAATGGACCATTTGTCCCTTGTTCATGTGGATCATTTGGCTCTACATCTTCTCCTGGTTTAACTGGATTTACTGGATTTACTGGATTTTCATTTTGTGTAAATGACACATCTGTATGTGACTTCATTGTTGCTGCTTCTTCTGCAAATGCTGGTGCTCCTGCTGCTAATACTGCCGAAAATGATACGACTCCTGCTAATGCTACTTTTGTTAGTTTCATAATTTACCTCCATTAATATGTTTTTTTTATTTATTTAACAGAAACATTTGTTTTTATTTCTCCTGTTACTTTTCGCCAATGCTATCCAAATTGCTAAGGCTACTAATATACTTCCCACTCCCATGTATATAAAGGAAATAGATAGATTACCTCCAGTTTTAGGAAGTACCTTCTTATTCAACTGGTTATCAGACGAATTATCAGTCGGCGTAGAACCATCTGGTATAACTACCGAATTTGGAATATAGCTATTTGAAAATCTAATTCCCGCTTTAGAATGCATTGTTTCTGCTCTTACTGTTTCATAAGAGGAAAATAGGGGAATTAGCATACTGATGATGAATAGCATTGCAACTATATATTTCTTGACCATTCTACTCTCTCCCTTTTAATTGATATATATCAATAAATACTTATTAGATATATCATTTTAAATTGGAGTATCTGTTAAGGTCCACTCTAATTCACCCTGATACGTCTCATTCACTTTGACATTCGGACCTGGCTTAACTTTTAACCGAATTCCTTCAGAATCTTTCCAGTTAATATGAACATTTTGATAGTCTGATGACTTTTGACTATGCACTAAGTAATTTTGATCGTTTAGTACAGTATCTACCCCATTTTGAGTGTATACTAATGCATCTGGCAATATATCCTTTTCATTCGAAGTTAATGGTTTCGCTTGTTTTACATATACGCTCCACTCTTTTCTATTTTCACGCTTATCTGAAACAACAATCTCGCCTTGCACGTTACTACGATTCACCGTTTTTTCTCTAGATGGAATTGTAATATTTTCAAAAGCAATTGTTTTGGGGACTTCAATGAATTCCAAGTTTCCCCCTATCACATTTACGGTAATGGTTTTCTTCACATTCTTAACTCTCAAGGTCACTGTATAACTTCCAATTTGATTGCACAGTCCACCGTTATCTACTTCCACTTGACTGGTGATATCTGTATTGCTAGGCAACTCCGTGGCTTCGGCTTTTGCTTCTTTTAAGATGAAAGTTTTCAATTCTTCTGGATTTGTTGGGATACTTCCTATCACCGTTGAAAAGTCATTCGCTTCTAAAGTTGCTTTAACTAGAGCATATATATGTGTAAATACTTGATTTTCAGGTAAAAATATGCCTGTAATCGGGGTATTCTTTACAACTTGATATCCCGGAATCTCAATCGGCTCCACACGGAATGGATCGGTGATAATACCCTCTACGACCGTATCTTGTACATTTGGAATAGGCTGATTCGTTTCTTTGTCAATATGTTGCACCTGGACTTGACTCAAATAGTTAACAAGAGTTGTCCCACTTGCTTTGGCATGATTTACATTTCCATCAACACTTTGGGACACAGTAAAGTCAATCGGATACATGCTATTTTGCTTTAACCTTGACTTATCAACTGGATTTGTTTCACTTCCTACAAAGTTATATATTTTTTTAAAAAAATACACATTATCATAAAAGTTTGGATTGTTTAATGTTTCTGGTTTCGCTGCAATTTTCGTCGTACCGTCTGAATTCTCTTCAAAGGTAAACCAATTTGAGCAATCTTTACCATGAATATTTTCCACAATCCATTTTGACTTTGCATATTGATTTCCTTCATTGGAAGTGAAGAGATATGATAATTGTTTAATGTACCTTTGTTGATTTAAGTATGGAACCGTTTGAATAAATTCAGCACTTATATTGGGGTCATTTGCAACTTGAAACGATTGATTATGTGCATCCACTTTTGGAGTTTCAACTTTTGGAAAAAAATCTGTCAAGTATCTTACTTCAGATTCGGTAGACTCTCGATTCTCTATATGCATTTTTAAATGAGTAACTTCCTTTGTAGTTAAAGTCAGTTTCTGTGGATCACCATACCATTCTTTTACATCAGAATGAAATCGATATGCTCCACCATCTAGCATGTCATACTGAATAGGTGAATCTTGTGAAGCGTACATATTGCTAATTGTTTCGTTAAAATTACGAATAGTAATATATTTTGCGCGGTTTACACCTTGATAATTTAAAGATGTTTTTATTGGAAATGGATTACCTTCTTCATCCAAAAATTCATACTCCATATCTACTGAAGATTTAGAACCGTCGACTTCTTTCCCCAATTTCAAATACAAAAACAAGTAAGCTTCAGTACTAGTCCACGATTCAGCTGAACTGTGATTTCGCAAAGTTACTTTTAATGTTACCGGTTTTCCTTTGTAGTATCCTACATTTGTAAAAGTTACTACTGCCGTTTTATGTGAATTATCAACAATTAGATTTTCCCACTTACTCCGTATACCATCTGATACAATAACTTTTGTTTTTGAAGTAAACCTTGCAACAAAGGCATTATCGCCAGGTATTACATCTGTTTTAGCATCCTTAAAATAACTTGATTGTTGAACCGGAATATTTTGAGATTGCACAGTAGATTTTTGGAGATTTTCTTTCAATTCTACTTGTTGACTTTCTTCCACTTTTCCCAAATCGTTCCCTTCAGGTTTCTCAACGATTTTCTTTGGATTTGTTTTTGCATTTTCAGAAACATTCACTTTAACCTTTGTCTCTATCTCATTGTTTTCTCGTTGTACTTTTGCTGTAATCGTATGTTCTCCAGCTACTTTTCCTGTAATGACGAGAAATACTTTTCCTACTTCAACACCTTCAGATGTTCTTTCAATTTTTATAACCGATTCATCTGTCATCTGAATGGTTCCAATTGCCGGATTTTTTTCATTTAACTTCGCTGTCTCTTTTTCATTCAACTTCATGCCATCAGGTAATACTACTTCGATCTTTTGGTCTTGCGTATGTATGCCTTCTAGTGTAAGCACAATGTTCTCATTTATCTTTACCTGATCTTTATCAGCTTTTATTATAAAATCTGATACTTGATTTTCTGTCATCGCATAAGCAATTGTTGAAAAAGAACCGAGTGTACTAACTTGAGTCAATATAATCCCACTGGCTAAACATATCTTACTAAGCTGCCTTATTCCTTTTTTCAATCTATCCCCCCTTTCCATTTATTTGATTTTATTATATAAATTATCCGAAAATTATAAAACGAAAAATGAGATTACATATCCGAAAAAGTTATGTGTTACCACGCAAAATACGAAACTTCTGATTTTTTCATCATTTTTATATCAACTATGCAGATAGGAACTATTTATTGCGATAGAGAACAAAGCGTCTTCACGCAAAATATAAAAAAGAGATCTTGCCCCATATAAATTGGAACAGGATCTCTTTTTTTCTTTCTATTTACGACTCAATATTATGAAACTGTTCTTACAAATCAAGAAAAGCAATTATCTTCAACTCTTTTGCCCTCTGAACAGCTGTCATTCGAGAAGTTACTTTTAATTTATGAAATATATCAGTTAATTTGTACTCTACAGCTCTTTGACTTAAATGTAAAATTTCAGCCAGTTCTCTATTCGTTTTTCCTTTACTTACTTCAATTAAAATTTTCTTTTCTTCTTCAGTTAAGGAAACTACATTTTCTACTTGCTCTTGTTCATTTATATTCGATACACTCTCTTTAATTCTCAACTGCTGAATAAGCTGATGTGGTAAAACAACTTCTTTTTTTACGGCATGCCGAATCGCATCTATAATTTGTTCTTCGAAATATGTCTTACTTAATACACCAAGAACTCCATTGTCAATTAATAAATTATAATGTGATAACACATCATATCCAGTGAAAATCAAAATAGATGCTTCTGGATGGATTGTTAATATTTTCTTAGAAAGCTCCAAACCATTTATATTCGGCATTTGTAAATCAATTAAATACACATCATACGTTTTACTTTGAAGTCTTTCTATCACTTTATCACTTTCGTGTAATACATCAACTGTTATATCATTATATTGCTCAATTAATGCTTTTGTTCCCAAACCTACAGCTACATGATCGTCTACTATTAGTACAGAAATCATCACTTTCATCCTTTCTCTATCCTTTAGCATTATCACATATCCTAAAATTTCACAAATACCTGTAAACCATCGTTAGGTTTTGAATCTATTGTTATTTCCCCATCAATACTTTGAATTCTCGTTATAATTCCTGACAATCCCAAAGTATTATACGAGTAATTAAAATGCTTTAAATCTATCCCTATTCCATTATCTGTATAGGTTAAAAATAACTGCTGATCTTTTTGAAATAATTTTATACTTACATTCGATGCTTTCGAATGTTTCAAAGCATTATTTAGAAGTTCCTGTATAATCCGGTAAATTGCTTGTTCATGCTCTGCACTAGGTACAACTATATGTTCAGGAATATCATAATAAAAAAAGAAAGTAGCCTTTAAGTTAATTTGTTTGAATAAGTTTAATAACGCTTGTTTTATTCCTAATTCATATAAAAATGGTGGCCTTAAGTGATTACATGTTTCTCGAGTCATGTAAATATGATCGAGTAATTGTTCTTTTATTTCATGAAGTATATGTTTCATTTCTTCATCTTGAATATGCTTATTGTAAGATTCAAACTTTCTTACTAAACGAATTTGATCTTGTAAGACCCCATCATGTATATCGCTTGCAAGATTTGCTCTTTCTTTTTCCGATAACTTGAACAGAAGTCGGGATAACCACATCGGAGGGTGTTCTATATTTTGTAAATCTTGTAATTGTTTTAATAAGTCTTCAATTTGATTCAAACATTCTAATAGCAAATCTGTATAATTACATAATGTCTCAACCCAAACAATCTCATCAAAGTTTAACGTTTCTTTTTTATTATTTTTGCACAATAAGATAATCACTTTTTCTGTCGTTGTAGAAAGAACAAATCCAAAATGTTCTTCCAACTTCATCATAGAACCAACTTTGTATGTTTCCAATTGGAAATCGAACAAACTGTCCAATATGGATTGAGGAGGAACATATTTACTCTCAAAAACATGAATAGATTTATTCTCCTTATTCATTTCTACATAGCATACCTCTTCCATTTTCAAGACATCAGAAAATTCTCTTTGTATGCTATAAGTCAAATTTGACAATTTATATTCATGTTTTGCTTGATATAAAAATCGATACAAACTAAACTGATAATTTTTTTGATGATGATATAAACTTTTTCTTAATTTAAAATCCAAGTAATCTTTTATAAATAAAAAGAAAATTGTTGCAATAAAAGTAATACAACTAAAGCGAATGGTATCTAATATATGATCTGCATTATCATTAAAAATAAAAATACCCAATATAGTTACAAATCCTGTAAAACTAATCGACAACATAATATAATATGGAATTCGTTGAATCATAAATTTAGCATCAAATAAATCTCCTGAAATCACCCAATAAAACATATATATTGGAATAAACAAAAAGAAAATCCCAATTGTTTCAACACTGATTATTTCTTTTCCATATATCATATCAGGAATTAAGAATAAACAAATAAACGGAATAACAGATGCAAAAAAGCTCATCACGATAACCTTCATAAATTTAAAATGATGACTATGTTTGCTTCTAAAATAAAACCTTACTAAAAGGTAGCCTGTTAATAAAAATAAAGCAATGCTTAAAGCGATTGTAAACATGACGGAAATTTCATTATACTTCATATAAACAACGATGTTTACTGCAATTAATACAATCATTATTATATCCAAAATTCTCAATTGTTCTCTTGTTAAAAATTTAATTTGATTATGTTTAAAATACAATTTCATAAATCTAATAAAGAAGGTAAAGGAAGAAACTAATGAGATAGAAGCGATAATAAAGGCAATTCCATCTTTTCGTTGCGCGGCTATAATACTAATGAAACTCATTCCCATCGCAATCAAAAAGTATAGTAAATCTTGTATACTATTATTCGTTTTAGGAACAAATATTAAAAGATAAAGAGCCATAAAAATACATGTAATATAAAATCCAACTGGTATTAATAGCTGGTAAAAAAGTTGCCTACTGTAAGGAACATATTGAATGTTATATTCTTTTACCTGCCCATCTTTTTGTATAGATATTTTTTTCGCCTGTTCAATGGCATGATAGGATGAAACTGTAAAGTGCTGACTCGGCAATTTATCATCTATCTTTTCTATTTTATCTCCTACTTGTATCCCATGCTTATGGGCCCAAGTAAATCTATGCACTTCGCTTACAATATAGTTTGAATTTAGCTTTATACCAACCTCAGGATATGTGAGAATTAAATGTATAAGATACCCACTAATAAGGAGAGAAAATACTACTATGAAATATTGAAATTTTTTCTTACTTATTTTTCTTATCATTTCATCACGTTCTTTCTTATTAATTTTTGAATATAATTGTTTGTTCCTCCACTTCTCCTCATTATCTTTTTTCATTTCATGCGGCATAGTATCAATTAAGCTCTCTAAAAAAAGAAAGAATAATCGCTTTTCTGTTTATATACATGCCTGCTTTTTCTAAATGAATATCATTTAATTACGTTTATAATGAGGATTAAGGGGAAAATCTTTATACGGTATATGAAAAGGCATAAGTGTTAAACAAATGCAAAGCTGTTCTACTCTTCCTACTACATACGAATAGCAAAACAGCCTGGGGAAGATTAAAACGAATAAAAAAACCGAATCGTGGATTTTTTCCATTATCGATTCGGAGACATTGCATATTGTAGCTGACAAAAAATCATTTTGAATCCTTTTTTATCAGATTTTTCATTTAAAACCGTTTATTTGTACTTTGAAATATTTTTAACTATTATATCTCCTTTTCTGTATAGGATACAAATTCAATTTTTTCCACTATACATATAATTTGTAAATAAGAGGATATTTTCCCAAAATTCATAATAATATTTTGAAATTAACCAAAAATTCCGTTGATTATTTTTGATTCCCTCCTAATTTTTTCATTCTACTTCAAGATAAGATGTAGCGAAAACATTCATTTTACAACATATACAAATGGTTATTTATATAAAAAGACGCCTCCTTTATTTAGGAGACGTCTCTGTTATTATGCTTGATATGCACTATATAACTCTTCAAGTGGCTTCATGATGATTTTGTTAATGTCGCCAATTACAACATTTAAGCGTTGTTCTGCTTCCATTAATTTTTTTATGTGTTCATTTTGCTGTATTAAGTCGATTACTTCTTGTGCTTTTTTGTTATCTTCTTCTGTAATTTCTTGACCTTGCATCATTTTTTGTTGAATTTCTAATTGCATGTTACGGAATGTATCAAATAATTGCTTTGAATCTGCGTCTCCTTGCACTTTTGCATAGCTTTCTTTTAGCGTTTTGAAATCTGTATGATCTGCGATTGCTTTTTGTAGACCATATGCTACATCATGAATATTTTTTGACATTATTATTTTCCTCCTTTAGCAGGTTAGCGCTTTATTTCAGCTCTATCCCTTTTCCATACGCACCTTCTTACAATATCAAACTATGCAAGAGATGTGAAGAAATTTCACTTTATTTACAATCCTTACATAAGGAAAAGCAATAATATACCTTGCATGAGTCCAATTGTTCCTCCAAGTAAAGCGCCTAAATATGTAATCATTTTTAACTCATTCTTCGTAATGGATAAAACGAGCTCCTCTAATCTTTCTGTAGAAAATGTAGATACTTCTTGTTGAACAACCTCCGCAAGACGGAATCTTTTCAATATATGTGCTGTATTATTTACTCCCCAAGTTAATCCTTTTTGCACTATATTCGGTACCAGTGTTTCGACAATGTTCGTTCGCACAGGTTCACATATCTTTTGAACAGATTGATTAAGAAATCCGCTTACGATATCTCGCGTTTTCGTTGTTGATACAATGTATTTCACAATCATTTCTTTTTCAATAAAAGACGCTAATTCTTTCACTTCTCTTCCTTTAAATTTCTGCCATTCTTTTTGTAAAACATCACGTAACAGTTGCTTCGTTCCTTCCTGCTGTAAAAACTTAATCACTTCCGGCTGCACACGATCCACTACACTTACGTTTCCTAAAAACATCCCGACTATATTTAATAATGTACCTCGGGAAGCAAAGAAATCATCAATCATTTTTTGCAGTCTTGCTTTTCCCTCATCACTTTCAAAAAATTGAGTACCTCTTGTTAAAATAAACGTTGCCGCTTTTGGAATCATTTCTTCCACTTTCTCATGAACGAATTGAGGTAAAGCTTGTTCCCACGTATATGTATAATACTTTGATACAAATGTATCTACTTTTTTCATAAGCATCTCTTCTATTTCTTGAACAGCCTTCTCTTCGACATGTGCCAGTTCCCATTTTTCTAACACATCTCGTAACGACCGCTCATTCATAAGCAGTTTATCAACCTCGATTTGTGCCCACTGTATCATTTCTCTTTGAAAGTTTTCATCTGTTAATTTCTTTCCAATTCCTTCAGCGGTTAATAAATGATCGACAACCATTTTTCCTAATTGCACCGCTAGTTCGTCGCGACGCTTCGGTATTAAGCCTGGTGTAAATGGCACGCGAAATTTTCCAATATAGATCGGACGATGAGGACGAAATAACATTTTAATAGCGAGATGGTTCGTATATCCGCCAATTATCGCCCCTAATCCTGTTGTAGTTAACATATTTAGCCAAACATTCATTATAATCTCCCTTTCGTTTCTCCAAGTATATAGCTAAGAAAAAATAGCATATCGTTATATGGACAACAGTATAATAATATAAAAACTTACTGATTATGTACATCTTTTCTCATTGCTAGCATCATAGGCAAAGGAGTGATTTCGTTGGTTTTCGGACTTTTCCCGTCAAAGCTTTATCATGAATGAACGTACTACACCGAAATCGCTAAAAAAGCATACCTTTCTTACAATGTTGTTGCTCAGTTTACTCTATTTGATATCAATTTAAACACTGAATTGATTACAGGTCTTATGTATGACACAGATGCAGGAAATTGGAACTTTCTATTATAATGGACAGAAATGGAGCGATTTGGTTTATACATGTGAATCTAAGACCAGCTTATGAACTTTAGGACAGTAACAACCCGATTGATGAGAGTTCATAATCAGTGGGGATAAAAAAACTCCCACTGATTCAAGTTCCCTTTATCCCTTATAAACAAGCTTTAACCGAAGACATCTTTCATAATCCGCTTCGGGTTAGTCGCTTTACTCCATAATGAAGAAAGGAGGTTATTTCATTGAAAGAACAAACCTATACACTACACATTTCAGAAAAACACCCAAATTCGATAACATTGCCTTACATATTCTCTAACAATCGTTCCCTTTCATCTCTATCTTTTGGCATTCGCAGCGTTTCATTTACAAATATTGAGACGCACTATACGCTTGCAAATGAAATTACAATTGGAGAGCAACTTTCACAAAATCTTCTGCTTCCCCCAGTGCCAACGATTCACGCCTTTATGCAAGAGGAAACGATTATCCTTGGTCCGTTACTTGGCATTTTCACGACTGGGTTCACTGAATCAAAGATGGCACCTTTAGGAAGCCGTTCCACTATTTTTACTGATTTACTTATGCCATCCTTCACATTACAGCCGTTCGCTTTTTTATTTGGTCCGCAGCATATCGACTGGGATGAAGAAACAATTGATGGATTATTCTTTTTGGAAGGAAAATGGGAGCAACATACAATTCCATTCCCAAATGTCATTTATGATCGCTTACCAAATAGGAAGGCAGAATCTTATAAACCTATCGCTCGAGCAAAAAAACGATTGCAAACCAAATATACGATTCCGTGGTTTAATCCTGGTTTTTTTGACAAATGGGATATTCATAAACTACTGATGAAAGAAGAAAACATTGCTTCTTTCTTACCTAGAACAGAATCATTTCAACACTTCGAACAAGTAGAAAGATTTTTATCCACCTATAAGTATGTCTATTTAAAACCGATGCATGGTAGCTTTGGGCGAAATATTTATCAAATTTTTTATTCGCAAACAGAAAACAAATATTATTGTCGTTATCGTCAAAACGAACAAAATAAATTTCGAAAGTACAATTCTTTAGAAACACTTATGAACCATATTTTAAGCGGACATGACTTAAAGCAATTTATTGTGCAGCAAGGCATCCCTTTATTGCGTTTTGATGGCCAACCGATGGATTTTCGCATTCATACAAATAAAAATCATTTTGGAAATTGGCAAGTTAGTACAATTGTTGCCAAAGTGGCCGGCAGAGGTAGCATGACAACCCATATGAATAGCGGTGGAAACGTGAAACTTTTACACGAAATTTTCGCAGATCCAACAGAACAAGTTCGAATAACGAATATATTGTCTCATGCTGCCTTAACGCTCAGCTCTGTTTTAGATCAACATATTTTAGGAAATATTGGCGAGATTGGCTTTGATATTGGTTTAGATAAAGACGAAAACCCGTGGTTATTTGAAGCAAACTCAAAACCAGGCCGAAGTATATTTCAAGAGGAGAAATTAAAAGAACAAAGCGAGCAAACGAGACAATTATTTTATGAATACGCCTTATATTTGACTGAACATGCTTTTGCATTCCCAAAAATAAAGACGCAAAAAAATGAAACGGAGTTACCTAAAACGGACTTACCGTCCACTCCGCTCATTTTAAAACGAGAACGGTAAGAAACAGGAGCTTTATGATGGCTCCTGTTTTTATTATG
Organism: Bacillus cytotoxicus NVH 391-98; assembly: GCF_000017425.1. Classification (GTDB taxonomy): domain Bacteria; phylum Bacillota; class Bacilli; order Bacillales; family Bacillaceae_G; genus Bacillus_A; species Bacillus_A cytotoxicus. Next base: position 781,618 of record NC_009674.1, on the reverse strand, counting down.
TTATTTCCTATTTGTATCCTCTTAGTTAGTATGCCCCGCGAAGTTCGATCACCATTTCAGTATCTATATTACATGTTGCACAGTAAAACAGATGCGTGCAATAGCGCTCAGAATTCTGTGCTGTTAAACCATCTACAGCAGTTAATAGCTCTTGATCCATATAGGGGCTGTAATCATCTATATAATCCACAACTTTTCCATAATCTTGGAGTACATTTTGACAAGTTGGACAAGAATATGTTTGAGCATCTAATGCATTACAAAGTGGACATATCATCATCATTCCTCCGTGTCATTCGCCAATTAAGGCATCTTTATCATTAGTGTGACCTTCTTTTCTAAAAATACAACGTTTGCTGTTTTTTTCAGCCCACTTCTTTTTTACAAAATTTACAAATTATTATTTCGCATATCTTTCTAGGTAACATCCATACTATGAATACATTCACCTCAAACAATGGATTAGCGCCGAACGGGGCGATTCTCTGGTTCAATCCCAGCTAATCCAACCAAAATTTTCTATACTCTAAGGAGGATATATTCCTATGGCAAACCAAAATTCTTCAAATCAACTAGTAGTACCAGGAGCAACAGCTGCAATTGATCAAATGAAATATGAAATCGCTCAAGAATTTGGTGTACAATTAGGAGCAGATACTACAGCTCGTGCAAACGGTTCTGTTGGTGGCGAAATCACAAAACGTTTAGTTGCAATGGCTGAGCAAAGCCTTGGCGGATTCCAAAAATAAATATATATGGCAAAAAAGGTCTCAAGGCATTCGCCTTGAGACCTTTCTTACTACTGTAGCATTTGTAAAAATTTCTTTGTACGTTCTTCTTTCGGATTTGTAAATACTTCTTCTGGATCTCCTTGTTCGACGATCACACCGCCGTCCATAAAAATCACCCGTTTCGCAATTTGATGAGCAAAGCGCATTTCATGCGTGACAATCACCATTGTCATTCCTTCTTTTGCCAGTTCTTTCATTACTTTTAAGACCTCTTGTACAAGTTCAGGATCTAGCGCTGATGTTGGTTCATCAAATAGTAACACCTCCGGCTCCATCGCAAGTGCACGTGCAATTCCGACACGTTGCTGCTGACCACCTGAAAGCTGGAATGGATATAAATCCATCTTGCCACCAAGACCAACTTTTTCAAGAAAATACGCTGCTTTTTTCTTCGCTTCTTCTTTCCCCATCTTTTTCACTGTGACAAGCCCTTCCATTACATTTTGAAGCGCTGTGAAATGAGGAAATAAGTTATGATGTTGAAACACCATACCAGTTTGTATACGAAGATTAACAATATCCGTCTTTGTAACCTTTTTTGAGAAATCTAACTCTTTTTTACCGATGCGAATCATGCCTGCACTCGGTGTTTCTAGCACGTTCAAACAACGTAAAAATGTTGTTTTACCAGAACCAGATGGCCCAATAATGACAACAACTTCACCTTTTTCAACGGATAAATCTATATGCTTTAGTACGGTATTTTCACCGAAACTTTTTTGTAAATGTTGAATTGAAATCATAAAAATAAAAACTCCTTTTATGAAAGGATTATTTTAGTATATAGCGTTCCGTACGTTTTTCTAATATTTGTTGCACAATGGATAATAAGAAACAAATCACCCAATACATAAGTGCAGCTTCGAAATATACAATTAAAAACTCATAGTTCATCGCTGCAATTTCCTGCGCTTTTCGAAACATCTCTGTAACTAAGATTAAGGAAGCAAGTGATGTATCCTTCACTAAACTAATAAAGGTGTTTGAAAGCGGCGGAATGGATACGCGCGTCGCTTGCGGTAAAATAATACGTTTTAACGCTTGCGTGTACGTCATACCCATTGTGTAAGCTGCTTCCCATTGTCCTTTCGGAATGGACAAAATAGAAGCGCGAATAATTTCAGATGCATATGCACCAACGTTTAATGAAAATCCAATTACTGCTGCTGTATATGGATCAATTTCGATTTGTAAAGTTGGAAGACCATAGAAAATAAGAAACAATTGTACAAGAAGTGGTGTTCCGCGAATAATAGATACATAGATACGAGCAATCCATTGTAATATACGACTATTTGAAATGCGTGCAAGTGCCGTCAAAGTCGCCAAAATGAGACCGATGATAAATGTTATAATTGTCAATGGAATTGTCGTAAAAATGGCTTCCTTCAGCATAGGCATGAAGGAAGCTTGCATAATATCCATCCACGTAGAGAAACGATCTAGGGTGAATACATTACTTAGATACATTTTCACCGAACCATTTTTTCGCTATTTTGTCATACGTACCATCTTTTTTCATATCTTCTAACGCTTTATTTACTTCTTGTACTAATTTACCGCTGCCTTTGCGGAATAAAAATCCACTTTGTGATGCTTCTTTTTCTGTATCTACAATTTTAATGTTCGCATCTTTTTTCGTTTCTAAATAGTTCAGTACGGATAACTTATCATTAATTGTGAAATCAACGCGTCCAGAATTTAATAATTCAGCAGCTTGGCTAAATCCTTCTACACCGACGATTTCTGCGCCATTTTTCTTAGCGATGTCCGCGTAGTTACTTGTTAAAGATTGCGCCGCTTTTAGCCCTTTCACATCGGTGAATGTAGCTGGCTTATCTTTATCTTTCGCAATAACTAACGCCGCTGAAGAAGAAACATATGGGTTAGAGAAATCATATTTCTTTTGGCGGTCCTCGCGAATTCCTACTTCATTCGCCACCATATCAAAGCGTTTTGCATCTAAACCTGCAAGCAAGCTATCCCATTGCGTTTCTTTAAAGACAGGCTTTACACCTAAACGCTTTGCAACTTCTTCTGATAGTTCAACGTCAAATCCAGTTAATTTATTACTCGTATCATGGAATGTAAATGGTGGGTATGTACCTTCTGTACCAATTACAAGTTCACCGCTTTGTTTAATTTTTTGTAATGCATCTTGACTAGCTGTATCTTTTTTCTCTTCTTTGCCACAGCCTGCCACAATCCCAACTGCTAAAGTAGCTACCGCAAGCACTGAAAATAATTTCTTCATGATCTAATCCTCCAAGTATTCTGATAGGAATTTTAAAAAACTATATTGATTGTATGCAATCTTGAACAATTTTTCAATGAAAATGTTCGTCATTAGTGTATCCTTTTTCTTCATAATCAAACAAAAAACACATATTACACACAAAAAATAAGTAACATTTTTTAATATAGCATTAATTATAACGAAGGTAAAACAATACCTCTTCTCTCTATACAAAAAAATTCTCTTTTTCATCTAAAAAAGAAAAAGCAATACAAATAAGATATAAGATTTCTTCATCTCATACCGACCAGTCGACAAAATCCACACCTTTTTCTCTATTAAAAAAAGAGCTTACTACAGAAGCAAGCTCCTTCAACATATCATAAGGAATAGAAAGCGTGATAAATACTCTTTGAAATTTAAGCACTTTGACTTCCTTCTAATTGTGTTTTGTACATTTCATAATAGCGCCCTCGTTGTTTCATGAGTTCATCGTGCGAACCTTTTTCAAGAATTCGGCCGCGATCTAGCACAATAATTTGGTCTGCACTTTTAATCGTCGACAGGCGGTGGGCAATAATAAAAGTCGTTCTTCCTTGTTTTACTACTTCTAATGCCCTTTGAATCATCGCTTCTGTCTCCGTATCAATACTAGAAGTTGCCTCATCTAAAATTAAAATAGCTGGATCAAAAGCTAATGCACGCGCAAATGATATTAATTGACGTTCCCCAGCCGAAAGCGTACTCCCTTTTTCTGTAATTTCTTCATCTATATGATTCGCAAATCGCTCAGCACCAACGTCTCGCAATGCTTTTATAATCCGCTCCTTTGAAATGTTTGGATTTTCCAAGCTTACATTAGAAGCAACGGTTCCACTAAATAAAAACGGATCTTGCAAGACAATACCCATATGTTCACGAAGCGCCTGTTTTGGCATCTGCTTCACATCGTGACCATCAATCGTAAGCTTCCCTTTTTGAAACTCATAAAATTGAAACAGTACGTTCATAATCGAACTCTTTCCGGATCCAGTATGGCCGACAAACGCTACCGTCTCACCTTGCCTTGCTTCAAAGGAAATGTTTTGTAGCACGTCGTCTTTTCCATTATAAGAAAATGACACATTATCAAATTTCACATGTCCACATAAGCGCGGAATACGCTCTTCCTTGAGCACTTCTCCTTTTTCCTCCAATAATTCAAAGACTCGCTCTGAAGCAACGCGCGCTTGTTCTAAGTTAGCAAGCTGGTTCATCATATTCGTAATTGGCGAAAAAAGCCTTGTTAAGTAGTCAATAAATGCATATAAAACTCCTAAAGAAATTATCCCGGCAGCGCTTAAAGAAGCACCTCCAAAATACCAAATCACCCCTGTAAAGGCAATATTTCTTAATACACCGACTAAATTATGTGACGTTGCTGCATTTAAGTTTAAAATTTTATTTTGATATTTAAAATAATCTCTGTTTAATTGTTCAAACTCTTGTTGTGTTCCACGCTCTTGGCGGCACGCTTGAATCATCGTCATCCCTTGAATCGATTCATTGACCATTCCATTAATATCGGATAAACGAGAGCGCATTTTATGATTGTATACAGAAGCATACTTTCGATAAAGAACCGCCCAAATGATTAAAATGGGGATAATGAGTAAACATAACAGCGCTAATTTTATATCGAGTAAAAATAACGCCACGAAAATCCCAATAATATAAATAATACTGGAAGCAAATGTTGCGAGCACCGTTACATATAAATCACGAATCGCCTCTGTATCATTCGTAACGCGAGAGACAATTTTCCCAGCTGGCAAACGATCAAAATAGCGAATCGGCAATGTTTGAATATGAGAAAAGACATCTTCTCTCATCATTTGAATAATTTTATTCGCTGCTTTCTGTAAGAAAAACTGCTTTCCATATGAAAATAAGGATACAACAACTAATAAAGCAAAATATCCACCACCAAGCAGTAGGAGCCTTTTTATTTCTGGCTTATAAAACGCGTATATTTCCTCTTTTGTTAATGGCTTCGCTTTATATACTTGCACCGCTTTCCCATTTTGAATGGTAACCATATTATTTTTTACAACGCGTGACCCTTCGAGATTCATTTTACTCGGTACAAAATAGTACTGAAACCCAACTTGAATAACGTGAACTTCTTTTCCCTTTTTCTCGCCTTGTTGAAAGCGGTCACTCCGCTTATAGTAAGCACCGTTATAGAAAACGGTATCATCGCCCTTTCCTGTTTCATACCACGGCTTTTCTATTCCAACAATATGATCATCAATCATCGTCTTGGCAACGAAAGGACCGGCGAGCTCAGCGATAACAAAAATAAATAACATCGCTAGCGCTGCAAAAATCGTACCTTTTACCTTCATTGCGTATTGAAATAATCGCTTGGAAATACTCATATTTTCACCCCACCTTCTATCATTTCACCTTGCTGTCTTTCAAACTGCTTTCGATACCATCCTCCATTTTGGACAAGTTGTTCATGCGTTCCTTCTTCAATGACCTCACCGTTATCCATAACAAGAATCCAATCCGCATGTTGCACAGCAGATAAACGGTGCGTCGTTATAATAGTCGTTTTTCCGCTTCTCTCCGTTCGAATATTTTCAATAATCGCTGCTTCTGTTCGCGCATCAACAGCCGATAACGAATCATCTAAAATTAAAATTTCCGGATTTTGAATAACAGCTCTTGCAATCGAAATTCGTTGTTTTTGTCCACCAGATAAAGAAACTCCCTTTTCTCCAACGAGCGTTTCTAAACCTTCAGGTAAAAATTCTAAATCCTTTTTAAACGCAGCAATTTCAATCGCTTTCCAAAGATCCTCTTCGCTCGCTTCTCTATTTCCAAATAAAATATTTTCTCTTGCTGTTTTTGAAAATAAAATATGCTCTTGTGGGACATACCCAATCCAACTTCGTACTTTTTCAATTGGAATTCGATTAAGTGGCACATTGGAAATGGTAATGTTTCCTTCTCCAAGTGGGTATTCACGAAGAAGCTGTCGTACAATCGTCGTTTTCCCGCTTCCTGTTTTCCCAACAATTCCAAGTGTCTCTCCTTGTTTTAACGAAAACGATACTTGCTTTAAATTTACTTTTGCTGATGAAGGATAGGAAAAAGAAACATGATCAAACTGAATCTGCTTCGGTTGCTGAATCATCTGTGGGTTCTGTGGATTTTTCACATCAGGCTCATACGCTAACGTCTCATTCACGCGATCTAATGAAGCATTCCCGCGCTGCATAACATTAATTAATTCACCGATTGCAAACATCGGCCAAATCATCATTCCTAAATAGACGTTAAACGAAACGAGCTCACCTAGTGTAATTGTTGTCTGAAACACAAGATATGCCCCGTACACTAAACCAATTAAGTAACTAAGACCAACAAGCATTTTCACAGTTGGCTGGAATAACGCATCGATGCGAGCTACTTTCATATTTTTTTCGTACACATCATCTCCTAAATGTTGAAACCGTTCTTGATCTGCCCTTTCTTGAACATACGCACGAATCACTCGTACACCAGCAATCGATTCGAGTACTTTATCGTTCATATCTCCGAAAGCATCTTGAGCAATTGTAAATCTCTCATGCAGTTTCTTCCCATATACATTCATCGCATATGCCATAATCGGAAGTGGGATAAGCGCCGCAAATGTAAGTTGCCAACTAATGGAAAACCCCATCATAAATACAATAGTGAGCATATATAAACTTGAATCAACGAGCGTTAATATCCCGAATCCAGCTGTGATGGAGATTGCTTTTAAATCATTCGTCGCGCGCGCCATTAGATCACCTGTGCGATTTTTTTGATAAAAGGTTGGCGTCATTTTCAGCAAATGCCCCATAAATTTTGAACGCATCGTTTTCTCGAGTACAAATGCCCCACCAAATAATTGATGTTGCCAAATAAAGGTCAGAACATATCCACCGATTGTAACTCCAAATAAAACCCAAATATACGCAAGAATCGTTCCATTTGTTAAAGATCCTGTTTTTATTTGATCTATCGTTAAACCAAGCACTTTCGGAGGAATAATCTCAACGATATTAACAATTAAAAGTGCTCCAATTGCAATGCTGTACCTCTTCCAATGTTCTTTAAAGAACCATCTTAACTTTTGTAATACTGAAAACAATGTAATCTCTCCCCTCTTATTCCAGCTTGACTGCAAGCACTTTTAGATTAAAAAACATACATCACATGTTTTCACCTTCTCTTTTTTATAAAGTGAAACCTACATGAATGAGGATTTTCTCCATCCCCTACTGATTATGAGCCTTCACCAATCGGGTTGTTACAGACAATAAAACTCCCGCCCCCCTCTTCTTTGCTTCCTCCCTGACTCTTGCAACGGTCGTCTTACTGCCCGAAAATAGCAGATAAAAGCCATAAAAAAATATAATAACCCCTCATTATAAAGACAAAAAAAACGCATACCGCCGCTTGACGATATGCGAAAATGCATAAAAGCGTACGTTACGATATTACGCAACGCACGCTTTCAAAAACAAAAAAGCCTTATCTTTCCGTACAGGTTGCGCAATGATATGAATGTTTCATTTCAACTTTTCCTACAGTTAACTTCATCATATTTACCATTACAATCATCACGCACACCTCCTTCTTTCATTTTCTATTTTTTAATTTTATAACTTAGCGGACTTTTCTGTCAATTATTTTTTTACATAATTGTAAAATAAACTTGAAAGAATACTGTATTGATATAACAATGACATATTCTATATGCGACTTGAAAAGGAAAAAAATGATTGTAAAAAAGAAATATAAAATATATTTTTAATAAGAAATCGTTTTCACAAACATTTTATTTGAAATATATTCTTAAACCGCCTACAATCACCATATACTCACTCTTACAAGTTGCTATTTTAGGAGGACTAATCATGACAACTAGCAATACGTACAAATTTTATTTAAACGGAGAATGGAGAGAAAGCTCTTCTGGTCAAACAATTGACATTGTATCTCCGTATTTACACGAAGTAATCGGTAAAGTACAAGCAATTACTCGCGATGAAGTAGACGAAGCGATTGCATCTGCAAAAGAAGCACAAAAAGATTGGGCAGCGGCATCTCTACAAGATCGTGCAAAGTTTTTATATAAATGGGCTGATGAGCTCGTAAATATGCAAGATGAAATTGCCGATATTGTAATGAAAGAAGTCGGTAAAGGTCATAAAGATGCGAAGAAAGAAGTTGTTCGTACAGCAGATTTGATTCGCTACACTGTAGATGAAGCACTTCATATGCATGGCGATAGTATGATGGGCGATAGCTTCCCAGGTGGTTCGAAATCGAAACTTGCAATTATTCAGCGCGCACCACTTGGCGTTGTGTTAGCCATTTCACCATTTAACTACCCAGTAAACTTAGCTGCTGCAAAAGTTGCACCAGCTCTAATTATGGGGAACGCAGTTATCTTTAAACCAGCAACACAAGGTGCAATTAGTGGTATTAAAATGGTTGAAGCGCTTCATAAAGCAGGACTTCCAAAAGGACTTGTAAACGTTGTAACAGGACGTGGTTCTGTAATTGGCGACTACTTAGTCGAACATCCTGGCATTAATATGGTATCGTTCACAGGTGGTACAAATACAGGTGCTCACTTAGCGAAAAAAGCTGCTATGATTCCACTTGTATTAGAACTTGGCGGAAAAGACCCAGGTATCGTATGCGAAGATGCTGATTTAACTGAAGCTGCAAAACATATCGTAAGCGGTGCATTCTCATATTCTGGTCAACGTTGTACTGCAATCAAACGCGTGCTTGTACATGAAAATGTAGCGGACGAGCTTGTAAGCTTACTAAAAGAGCAAGTTGCTGCATTATCTGTTGGTTCTCCAGAACAAGATAGTACAATCGTTCCATTAATTGACGATAAATCAGCTGATTTCGTTCAAGGTTTAGTTGACGATGCAGTAGAAAACGGCGCAACAATTATTATTGGTAACAAACGTGAGCGCAACTTAATCTATCCAACAATTATCGATAACGTAACAGAAGAAATGAAGGTGGCTTGGGAAGAACCATTTGGTCCAATCCTTCCAATTATCCGCGTTTCTTCTGATGAAGAAGCAATTGAAATTGCAAACAAATCTGAGTTTGGTCTACAAGCAAGTGTCTTCACAAAAGACATTAATAAAGCATTTGCAATTGCAAACAAAATCGATACTGGTTCTGTTCAAATTAACGGACGTACAGAACGCGGCCCTGACCACTTCCCATTCATCGGTGTAAAAGGCTCTGGTATGGGCGCACAAGGTATTCGTAAAAGCCTTGAGTCTATGACGCGTGAAAAAGTAACTGTATTAAACTTAGTTTAATCTTATATGTAGAAGCCAATCTAGTTTTAGATCGGCTTCTTTTTTATTCAAAGCTATTTTCGTAAACATCGTTGTTTTTTATAAAATGAAATTTTCATGTGATTTGTTGTATAATATATATGGAATTATTTTGCAGATTGGTCGGAGGTAATTTTATGAATTTGCTTAATATCTCTTTTATAATATTGATAATGGCAGGATTATTATTGGTTATTTATGGATTGCAGAAAAAATCCCAATTATCAATGTTCTTTGGTGGGATGGCCTTCTTAGCACCAATATTTTATTTCATTAGTTGGACTCCCGTTTTACCTTTTGTTGCCCCGATTGCATTGATAATTTCATTTCTTGGGAAGAAAAAAGGTAAAAACGCTTAAACAGACTCTTTAAAGGGTCTATTTTTTATACACACTTTAACATTTCAACTGTTGTATCATTACGCTGAAATAAGCATTTTCCTATTTCGAGCCAACGGTACTAATAAAGATAATTGTCCAAATATTTCATAGCACCCCGTTGAAAACGCACTAGCCATTCTTAATCACAAACTCTTCTCTATAATCTGATTATTGCTATATCCATTGACGTATAAAAATTCATTTGTTACCCTTGTTTATGTTAATTAAATACATAAATCCTCATTCGTATCTCGGTGAGGTAGAGGTTGCAGTCATTAAGAGTATCATTTTAGGAGATGGAGTGGCATCGATGAATAAATGAGAAAGGAATGATTGCCGAAGTAAGATGTGTCCACTATGCACACTTGCTGGGTCTGCTATTTAATAAATGCAGAACTGTCACAAACAACTGTTTGTGGAGAGCTATCGAGAGGTATGTCGTGGGTTTCCTATAAGATAGAAAGCACGTGCGACGATCGTAGGTGTTTTTTTTGTTTTGTACGAAGCTTGCCTTACTTCCTTTTCGGAAGACATACATATCTCCTTGCTTGACTTGGTTATACTAACTTTGGAGGTATTTTTTATGCAACAGAAAAAATGGGGCTTTTGGGTACTAACAGCATTTGTTGTCGGCAATATGGTTGGCGCTGGTATTTTCATGGTGCCAAGTACATTAGCACAAACAGCAAGCCCTCTTGGTGTTACGTTAGCTTGGTTAACAACCGGATTCGGTGTTTTAATGTTAGCCCTTGTTTTTGGCAATTTAGCAATTCGTCGTTCGGATTTAACGACAGGACCACAAAGTCACGCTTATGCTTTATTCTCATCACCTAAGAAGAAAAAAATGGCTGGATTCAGCATGGTGTGGGGCTACTGGGTCGCAAACTGGGCAAGTAATGTTGCCATTATTACATCTTTTGCAGGTTATTTATCGCTTTTCTTCCCAATTATGAAAGATACACGACTATTATTTACAATCGGTACTTTCGATGTGGAAGTTGGAAAGCTCATTACATTTTCCATGTGTTCTTTCTTATTATGGGGAACACATATCATTTTAACAAACGGTGTAAATGGAGCTGGAAAATTAAACTTTTTAGCAACAACAACAAAGGTAACAGGATTCCTTCTATTTATCATAGTAACTTTATTTGCATTCCAAGCTTCAAAGTTTGGACAATGGTACACACCAATTGTTGATAAAGAAGGTGTATCGCATGGGCTACTTTCACAAGTAAACTTAGCAGCTCTAACAACGCTTTGGGCATTTATCGGCATTGAGTCTGCTGTTCTTTTATCAAATCGGGCAAAATCCCCAAGAACAGTGAAACATGCAACCGTAGCTGGATTATTAATCACTGTTGCAATTTATTTAGGAATCACCATCTTAACAATGGGTGTTCTTCACATAGATAAATTGCAGATTTCAGAACGTCCATTAGCTGATGCATTAAATGCCGCTATGGGGCACGGCGGAGGAAAATTAATGGCGCTCCTTGCTCTTACTTCTCTCTTCGGTTCCATTTTAGGCTGGATTTTATTAAGCTCAGAAGTACCTTATCAAGCAGCAAAAGAAGGTTTCTTTCCTTCCTTCTTTGCGAAAACAAATAAAAAAGGAAGCCCCATTTATTCACTAAGACTGACAAATATTATGTCACAAGTTTTCCTATTCTCGACATTATCAGGTACAATCGCTGAAGCTTATACATTTGTCATTACGGTATCAACATTAGCTTACTTAATTCCATATCTCGTTTCACCAATTTTCCAATTAAAACTGGTTGTAACTGGTGAAACATATAAAAATGAACTAGGTTCCAGAATATTAGACGGAATCATTGCAGTCATTGCACTATGCTATGCACTATGGGTGATTAAAACGGGCTCTTCTGATCTAAAAACATTCCTTCTTGGAATCGGCTTATTTATAGTCGGATTTGCCTTTTATCCATTAATGAATCGCGATACAAAACAAAATAAAAGCGAGCAAGTTGCCTAAAGCAATTTGCTCGCTTTTATTTTCACTTTATAATAGAAATAGAGGTGAAAAACATGTCAATTGAAACATTATGGAGTGCTCGCTTTCAAAAGCATTTGCAAAACATGTTCACATATTTTACTCGTATGATCAATGGACTTTTGTATAGCTTTATTTTTCTCACATGTATCGGTGCTTATTATTACGCACAATTTTTAAAAACGTCTCCTTCTAAAGTCATCTCATTATTCATCATCGTTATTTTACTTACTATTATACTCATGAGATGCCCGGTTCGGACGTTTCTGCAGAAGCCTGATGCTGTCTATTTACTAGCGCTTGAAGAACAATTAACATCTTATTTTAAGAAAGCTCTTCTATATAATTATATCGTTCAGTTGTTCCCATTACTGTTCACTTTTCTTATCATCACACCGCTCGCCATGCAAATCTTACATATGACATTACCTTCCTTATGCACTTCCTTTTTCATTCTTATACTAGTAAAAGGATGGAATGTATACATACATTGGATATGGCAAGAGCGCCTTGAGAAAAACATATGGCTTACTGTCCGAGCAATTCTTAACGTACTCATTCTGTATACTCTTTTTTCTTATACAAACGTAATCGTACTCGGAAGCTTTTTTTTCTTTCTTGTCGTTACACTTTTATATACAAACAAACAACCGAAAAAGCAAATACCTTGGGACTATCTCATTCAGCAAGAAGAAAAGATGGACATTCATTTCTATCAATTTGCCAGCATCTTTACCGATGTACCACAACTGAAAAAACAAATAAAACAAAGGAAATGGCTTACTAGTTGGATTGAAGTACTCTTATATCAAAACCGAGAAACGTTTTTGTATGTAAATACACTATCTTTTTTACGTGCAAATGATTATTTCGGTCTATATATGCGGCTCACAATGATTGGCTCTTTCCTTGTTTATTTCGTACCAAACGTATTTGTAAAAAGTGCTCTCACTTACTGCCTCCTATATATGACATCAATGCAAATGCGCTCTCTATGGACATATTTTTCAAGAAATATGATTGTCGCATTGTATCCGATTGAAACGAATGAACGAATGCGTCAATTTCTTACACTTATCTCTTTTCTAGCAAGTATTCAACTGATACTATGTGCTAGCATCATCCTTCTATCTACGTGGCAAGTGCTACACATTTGTTTGTTTACAGTCATTGGCATAATTTATATCAAATATATGATTGTACCAAAAACAAAGAAACGAATTTCTTCATTACCTATAAGATTTAGTTAATCAACTCTTTAAAAGGAGCGATAAAAATGAATAAAAAATTTTTATGGTTAGCTTTGATTTTAAGTTTACTAGTAGTTGCACCATTTCGTTGGCACCTCGGCACTTCATTCCTCGTAGTCTTTATCGATATGATTACGAAGTTCTCTTTATACTTCATAGGAATAGTACTAGCTCTATACCTTATACAGTACTTAAAACAAAAAATCGAATACGAAAAACAAATACTACAGCTTTTAAAAGAACTGAAAGAGAATAAGAAAAAAGGTTCTCTTTAAATTTGAACCTCGAATATATCTAATGCCCCCAGATGCTTTTCAGTATGTGGGGGGCTTTTACTTGATGTTTTTTCATAGCGGCATATGTTGTAATAAAAGTTTATTTAAGATTTTTTGCATCCCATATCGGCAATACAGTAGAGTATTTAATTTCACGAAGCGCCAGACTTGTCTGTATTTTTGTAATGCCAAGCTTATTTAATTTTCTAATAAAACGTTCTAATTCTTTGCGATCTCGATTAGCTACTTTTAGTAAGTAATCGTATTCCCCTGTTAAACAATGACACTCTAACACTTCCGGCATAGATTGTAATTCTTTTTCTAACACTTCTAGCTTTTCTGCTTGATGAATGTTTGTACTCATAAAAATAAAGCATAACAAATCAAACCCAAGTTTTTCTTGATTTAAAATTGCAACTTGTCTATCAATAAATCCTTCATTCTCCAGTCTTTTAATGCGCGCATGCATTGCCGATGGTGATAAATTTACACGTCGCGCTAATTCCGCATTACTTACTTGTGATTCCTTTTGTAAAATATCGAGTATTTGGACATCTAAATCATCCAATACCTTAATAACGGAAGACTCCATCAAACTCCTCCTTTTTTCTTACCGATGATTCTTCGAAAAAACACATCACAACCATATGAAATACGAATTTTTTTCGTTAAATAGATGATTGACGAAATATTTTATTGAATTTTCACTATTATACAAAAGAACATATTAGATTTGAAGAAAAAATGCTAAAATGATTTACAATTCATTCTTATTTTGTAAAAGGGGTTTGAGGTCATGCCTTATTTTTATATTTTATTATTATTACTAACAAGCTTATTATGGGGAGGAAATTTCGTCGTTGGAAAATCACTTGTTGATTATGCTTCGCCGATGACACTTACAAGTTTAAGGTGGATTATCGCGATTGTTTGTTTATTACCGATTGTATGGCTGAAAGAAAAGAAACTCCTTCCGCCGCGTGCTGCTCTTCTGCCGCTAGTGCTAATGGGAATTACAGGAGTTGCTCTTTTTAATATTTTTCAATTTTTAGCGCTTGAGAACACATCCGCTACGAATGTCGGGCTCATCTCGACATTAAATGCAATTTCAATTGCCTTATTTTCTGCTTTATTTTTAAAAGAAAAGATTAATATGCTGCAAATTCTTTCTATGATTCTATCTTTTTTTGGGGTTCTTCTCGTTCTGTCAAAAGGGGATTTTTCCATTTTATTTTCATTACGTTTCAATAGTGGAGATGTATGGATGATTGCTGCCGTTTGTATTTGGGGCATCTACTCCGTTTGTAGTAAATGGGCAACGAAAACAATATCACCCATGCTAGCAACTTTCTATTCGGGAATTTTCGGTGTCATCCTATTATTACCTTTTCATATCCGCACATTTACTGTGACGAAAATCGATGCTTCCTTTGTGACTTCTTTGCTTTACACTGGGCTTATTTCCACTGTCGTCTGCATGGTCCTTTGGAATATTGGCGTGCAAAAATTAGGAGCGACAACGTCGGGAATCTTCTTAAATTTCAATCCTATTTTCACTGCTATATTAGCATTCCTTTTCTTAGGCGAAGCGTTAACATGGGTGCAAGTGTTAGGAACAGCAATTGTTGTGACAGGTTGTTATTTATTTTCTCATTTTAAAACTGCTACCTTGCAGCCGCGTACACCACTTGTGCGCAATCATTAAAGAAAACGCCGTGATGTTACGGCGTTTTTTTCACTCCTATAAGTTTCAATTTTTGTCCTGCCTTCACATAAGATAATAGCGGAATATCCTCCTTTACTACCTTTCCAACTACATTCACTTTTTCATCCTCTGGTAAATCTTGAAGCGTTATTTGTAACTCTCCTGCATATCGGCCATATAATTCGTTATCAATTATAATGCTTCCGCACTTTCGTTCCACTGTGTTCTCTGCTCGTAATCTAACCGGATTTTCTTCTCTTGATTCAACAGAACGAATGACATCACGTGCTGGATCAAACCGATTCGTATGTACTCTTTCTATTCTCTCTACTATCTTCTTCTCATTTATACAAGGTGTATAACGAATAGGAATCACGCCTTTTTCTGCACATGCAATGTCTTGTACACTTTGCAAACTCCCGCTTATATCCCCGATTGACACTTTATCTACACCACATTCTTGTACACATTCTAAATATGCCTCAAGCGGCCGCATATATCGGTGCTTTTCTAAAGTTGGTAGCCCTTCATATAACGGGCCCCGTTTTTCACCATCACCAGGAATAAAAGCCATCGTTTTCATTCCGCATTGATGTAGATAGTGATTTCGCTTTTGTAAAAACGATTTTGCTAATCCCGTTTCCGGACGCGGGTAAAAATTGTGCCATGCTTCTACGGAATCGACTCTTATATTCTCCTTACAAAGTTCCTCCCAAAAAGATGGTGTGATTGTACTTGCATTTAATGCGACTTTCATCTTACGAGATATATGAGCAATTTGCTTTGGCTCTATCCCATAATCCATACGTAAACCAGTAATTCCCCAGCCTACTAGCTCTTCTACATTTTCATATGAAACGCCTAAATGGTGTAATGATTTTGAAGATACATCTACCATTAATTCCATTTCATATTTTTGTGCCTGTCTTCCAAGTATTTGTATGAGTTCTTTATACGTATTCGGGTCATCTTCTGGTATATGAAGAGACGTAAAAATAGATGAAAATCCATTTTCCTTCGCAACTTTTAACCATTCTTCTTGTTTCTTTATTCCCTCTTTTGCAAGATAAATCGAAACTCCTAGCATATAAATCTTCCTTTCTATTAATAGAAAAAGGAGCTGTCCCATAAGTCGGTGAAACCGACTTATGGGCAGCCCTTTTATTTTTTGCACAAAAAAAATCGCCTCATCCTGTATAATTGTAAGCAACCAAACTAACAAAAAAACGAAAGCAGAGGCGATTTTTTTATGAGTAACCATTCAGTTACTTTTATTCATTATAACATTGGGCAATTGATTCTACCAATGGATTATAGCGATTGAATCCCAGAAAATCATGTGGCAAGAGTCATCCATGAGATGGTAGAACAAGTCAGTGATGATTTATTCTTTTCTCGTTATCAAGGGAGTAGCCGTAGGTCCTACCACCCAAAAATGATGACAAAAGTGATTCTCTATGCGTATACGCAAAAAATCTATTCTTGTCGTGATATTGCCAAATCCTTACGAGAATACCTACCAATGATGTGGTTATCTGGGCAACAAATGCCCGACTTTCGAACAATTAATCACTTTCGCTCAGAACAAATGAAAGATAGGATTGAACCTCTTTTCTCAGAATTAATTCAGCTCTTATTGAAACAAAACTACATATCTATGGAGAACTACTTTTTGGATGGAACAAAAATAGAAGAAAATGCCACTAAGTATTCTTCCGTATGGAAAAAATCAACAGAGAGCTATGAAGAGTAGTATTTTATATTTCTTAATGTATAAAATAATTTAACATGATAAGATAATATTTGAATAGACGTTATATTACTAAAATTAAAGTGGTTCAAGTTGGAAGAAGGCAACTCAGGTGTCTTTTATTTACTCCTAAATCTACAATTTACCGTATAATTCCCTTATTCTCATATAAAGGATAAATTAAAATAAGGAGGATATTTATACATAAAAAAAGGAGCTCTTATAATTACATCTTTATTACTTATAATTAGTTTATTTATAATCGGAAAAAGCATAATAGATCGTTATTTCATTACAGGTGATCCGAAATTAAGAGAAGAAACCATTATAGGTATAATGTGGAACTTAGAAGAAAAAGGCTATACGAAGTCAGATGTTTTAGAAATTAAGCCTTTTTTTAGTAGTAAAATAAATCAATACGGAGTATATATTAAATTTAAAGATGAACCCAACATATGGTACGAATACATACGTTGGGATAATCCTCATACAGGTAAAGTTAAATTTGAACAAGATTATAATGGCGAGCGAGGAAAACATACAGAATTAAAATAATATGGATTTAATTACATCGCAAAAAGCATATTAATGCATCTTATATATCTTATGTATATTTTCTTCTAAAAAAAGCACTCCTACAAGTCATAGCCATCAAGTTAAGGTTACGTATGTATAATTTTCAACAAAAACAGCCATCCTTTCATGGAGTATCCATGAAAGGATGGCTGTTTTTATGTCTTCAATGAATCTTACGGAAGAACTTCAATTATTAGAACCAGAACTAAAAGGTACATTTTCACTTTCCTTTTTAGAATCACTTGCACGAAAAACAGGAATGATTCAACGTGCAAGGAAATGTAAAGCACAGGATATCGTTTCTTTATGCGTTTTTCTAAGTAAAACAATTGGTACAGAATCATTAGCTAGTCTTTGTACCAAATTAAATGAATCAACAGGCGTTTCCCTATCTTCTGAAGGACTGAATCAACGTTTTATCCCTCATACCGTTCAAATTTTTAAACGAATTTTTGCAAGGCTATTCCATCAGAATATTTGTCCAACTCCATTGATAGTAGGGAATTTTAAACAAATTCGAATC
Organism: Bacillus cytotoxicus NVH 391-98; assembly: GCF_000017425.1. Classification (GTDB taxonomy): domain Bacteria; phylum Bacillota; class Bacilli; order Bacillales; family Bacillaceae_G; genus Bacillus_A; species Bacillus_A cytotoxicus. The sequence continues at coordinate 763,717 of NC_009674.1, read as the reverse complement.
TTAGATTCTACCATGTTTCAACTTCCCAAGCACTACGCTCATATATATAAAGGTTTTGGTGGTGGTGGATCAGAAGCTGGAGTCAAAATTCAACTGGAGTATGCTTTATTATCTGGAAACTTTCTTCAAATGGATGTGAATCATGCAGTTAGTAATGATAATGCATACGGACAAACTCGAACAGATGCATTAGAACCAGGAGATTTATGTGTCAGAGATTTGGGGTATTTTTATATTGATGATTTTAAGAAAATGGAGGAAAAGCGAGCTTCTTATATTTCGCGTATCCGTTGGAATACACAAGTATATAGAAAAACAGAGGACATGTGGGAACTGATTGATATAGAAGCCACTTCAAAACAATTAAAAGAGGGAGAACATATCGAGTTGCCTTGCGTATATATTGGATTTCATCAAAAACAAGTAACACGTTTGATCATCTATAAATTAACAAAGTCTGAACATACGAAGCGATTAGAACGGCACAAAAAAGAAAAAAGACGAATGCCTACATACGCAAGTGGAATCAACTTATTTATTACAAATATAAAAGAAACAGATATGAAAGCACATGAGATTTATCAATTCTATTCCCTTAGGTGGCAAATTGAAATTTTGTTTAAAACATGGAAATCTATTTTAGGTATTCATGCGGTTAAAAAGATAAAACTCGAACGATTCCAGTGCCATTCGTATGGACAGTTGATTGCGTTATGTCTTATCGCAAGTATAACTTATAAAATGCGGAGACTCATATGGGAGAGGAAACATAAAGAAATCAGTGAATATAAGGCAACATATATTATATATTTATTTTCCAAGTATACTCGATGTGCTGTTCACATCCTGTCGAGACATAATTCCCATTCTTATCAGATTATTCGAAGACCTGTCGAAAAATGGTAGGAAGGCGCATCGGTATACCAAATATTCACCATTTGATATTCTTGGCATCACTCAAGAATATACAAATTCACTTCAACACATCGCTTAAAAAATAAATATGTTGAAGTCTTATTTGAGTATGTCCAAATATAGAAACTTGTATTCTATATCTAACAAAAACATTCCAGATGCTGAAAGCATCTGGAGTGTTTTTGTTAACTTGATGGCTATGCTCCTACAAGTACTTTTTTTAACCTAGCTAATACTATTAATTACTTAACCCCAGGTTCCTCCTCTACCAATAAAGTATAGCGCTAATTTATGTTAAGTAAATAAGAAGTCTGCTTGTATTTTATTGAAACCCCTACTAAAATATGACATTATATAATATGTATTTCTATTTTATATAATATTTTTCTGAAGGAGGAAAAAGGTATTGAAGAAGTATTTTTCAATTTTCATGTTATTATTTTTAGTTATTCCTTCATTTAACAACATTTCTTTTGCAGAAGAAACAGTAGTTAAACAGCCTTTAAACAAATGGTTCTATGCATATAATGAGCCATCGTTTAATTCTCAAAAGTCTAATGGAGGCAATCAATTTGGACCACAAATAGCTTTAGGTGTTAAAGAGAAGCGAGCGAATGGTTGGTGGAAAGTAGTTACTTATGAAGGTGATAAGTGGATTAATCCAGACGGAGAACTTAAAGCTTTTGATAAGCCATTTTTAGTGTTCTACGAACCATCGTTTGCATCTCAAAAAGGAAATATGGAAAAACCGTATAATCCTACTACTATTAGAGTAGTTGATGGAAATACTGCAGGTTGGTTAAAAGTCCAAACTTGGGAAGGCGACAAATGGATGTATCCAGATGTTACAGAGACAAGAGTAGTTGATCATAACTTTTATGTTTATAACGAACCTTCTTTTACATCAGCTAAAGGGAATGGGGGCAATCAATTTGGGCCACAAAAATTCCTTGCTGTAATGGAAAAACGTCAAGATGGCTGGTGGAAGGTAGTAACTTGGGAAGGTCCTAAATGGGTTGCATTGAATGGTGCTAAAATGTATATACCACAAAATCTATATTACGCATATAATGAACCTTCGTATTCTTCTGATTTTGCAAATGGTGGAATTCCATATGGGCCACAGACCGTCAAGGTTTTAGAAGAGATTCCTAATGGCTGGTTAAAGATAGCGACATGGGAAGGTGATAAATGGATTAATCTTATTGGAGAGAAAGTATGTAAGAAGATTAATTCAAATGTTCAGCGTGCATCTATTTCTAAAACAGAACTAAGTAGTAATGAAAAACAATTAAATACCAATGGAGAAAATGTGGATGTAGTGAGTTCTTCAGACTCTATCCAATTGTCTTGGAACAAAAGGAACATTGTAGCTAATTATAAGTTGCAAAAATTCAATGATAATAATCAATGGGAAGAAATTTGGAATGGTTCTGATACAAAGTTTACTGTTTCAGATTTGGAATCTTCTAATTCGTATGCGTTAAAATTAATTTCGTATGATAATCAGGGAAATATCTTAAATGAAAGTAAAATTAATGCTGTCACGTTAAAAACAAAAGAGGACAAGCAACAAGTTCGAAAAGCATTTTTAAGCCCAGAAAAAGCTAATGTCAGTATGGCAGCTGCAAATGAAAATGATAGTAAAATACTTTATCCAATGACAGATGCTTATATAAATACGGTTGAATCTGGCGGAATGGTAAAAGTAACGTGGGGAAATGTACCAACTGATGGGAATACTTATCAAGTTTATAAAAATGGTCAGTATGTTACAACAACTAATAAAAATGAATTTATAGAATCCCAAAGGTCAGTTGTTCAAAAAGCTGCTGTAAATAAGGCAGATAATATATCTTCAAAAGATGATCCGTATAGAAATTATTATGATATTAAAGGTTTTAAGAGTGTTCCTGCAGAAAAGATTGAAGAAAAAGTAAATTCTCTAAAAGCATCTGATATTAATCTTACAGAACATCAAAAAAATGAATTAGGATGCGAAGAAAAGGAAATTTCTACATATGTAGATAAACCAGGATGGAGTGCAATGCAGAAATCAGCTCAATCTCCATCAAAATATATGGCGGCTGATACTTTTGATTTTGGATATTTATTTAGATATCAAACATTTATTCCAATGGCTCAAGTGGAAGGACCACTCGGATCTGGTTACAAATATTTTGAAGGTGACACAAGAAGAAGATTTAGTTTCTTCTCAGATCAATTCCGAACGAGGTTAGATGTTAAAGTTACTTGGAAAATGAAACCAGGTGGAGCTTGGGTAGGCACCCCTGCAGAATTCAGTTCTAATAAGGAAACTGGTTGGACTCACGGAGTCGATAATAATAATGTATCTAGAAAAGGTAAAGCAAATGCTAATACTGATTTAACTTATAAAGTTATATCTGCAACGCCTACACAAGCTAATTTTATAATGAGAGTTGCATCTTCAAATCCATTAGTTAAAGGAGCGCCAGATATAGATGCGCTTGCAGCTGTAACTCTTAATAGAAATGGTAGTGGAGCAACATCAGGTTTCCATGATAGAGCACCAAACCATGAATTTTATAATGCGCTATACTCAGGAGCTAAGCCTCGGTTTGATAATGTAGTAACTCTTCATACAGCTACATTGCATCCAGTATTAGAATTTTGGGCTCTATTTCCAGGTGTATCTACAGTAGAATTTTTAGCAGTATTTCCAAGGAATACAGTTAATTAAGATCATACTAAGATATAGTAAAAACTCAGTTGCTGGAGAGCGCTGAGTTTTTACTAATAATGTTATATTTTTAATTACTTTTGATAGCTATATTGAAATAGAGATGAGGTGCACTTGATTGAAGAAATTCTTGGTATCCTATGCATATTCAGTATTAAGCTTGCTAATCATTATAAATATAATCCAACAGTATAATTACGTGCTGTTGGAGGGGAAATCTAAATACAATATATTTATTGATGTCTATGTTAATACAATCCAAGCAACATTAGCTGCATGTATTTTGGGAGCCCCAATGGTTTTATTTGGTTGTATTTTAGGTGAACTACTGTTCAGGTATATTATTTTATTAAATAAATATAACTTTATATTTTCTGTTATAATATATATTTTTTTAGGATCAGGATTGATTAGTATTTTTTTATATTTGGGATATCCCACTTCTTACGAATATCTAACTACTATGGATATAGCTCAATATATGTTAATGACCAGTATTTGTTCTGTTACATTTTTTATGAGTAGGAATAGATATGAGAAAAGGAACTGTCCCAAAAGCTCCTTTAAATGACTAAAACCCACGGAGAAAATGTATTTTCTCCGTGGGTTTTGTTATTTTTTCGATTTTCTTTCTCAAACGAGCGGTTTTTTCCACCTGTTTGAGGAAGTTGTGGGCTATGGCAATCAACCCAAACTCAATCGTTACTTTTGCCAATCCTCGTAACGAGAATCGACGGAACGACCGATTGCCCTTGATATGACCGAACGTACTTTCTGCTTCTATCTTTCGCTTGGCGTAGATTTGTGCTCCTTCGTCAGACCAAAGGCTTCGTTTTGCTTTCGCGTTTCATTCTTCATACACTGGGTTGTAGTGTACTTGGCGATTTCCCTTCGCTTTTGTACATTTCTCTTTGAATGCTTCGAACACTCTTCACATTCATATATTTTAAAATCTCTTGTATAACTGTAGGAATCGGTACGTTGTAAATACTGTTTAAACATTACTTTTCGGTTATTTGGACAAATATAATAGTCGTCGTGTTCTTTATATTCCCAGTTACTTGCGTGGCGAATCTCCTTTTTATATGAAGGGGATTCTTCTTTTCTCATCATAGGTGGGGGAATCAATACTTTAAATTCTTGCTCCTCCGCATATACATAATTCGTTTCACTTCCATATCCCGTATCAGCGACGCTCCTTGTCGGGAAAGGCAAATTTGATTGTGCCAATTTCTCCAAATATGGTGCGAAACAACGCGTATCTGTTGGATTTTGATGAAGTGAATATCCGATAATAAACTGATTTTCCGTTCCTACTTGTACATGATATCCTGCTTTCAATTGACCATTGTTCATATGATCTTCTTTCATGCGCATAAACGTGGCATCTGGATTTGTTTTCGAGAAGCTATTGCGCTTACCAAACGTTTCCTAATGAGATTCGTATTTTTGAAGGCGAGGTAAATCGTCTTCTTTCAGTTTTTTATGAATCTTTCGTTTTGAACTGTACCCCGAATCGTGAACACTTAAAAAAATGGCTCCGGTACAATACCAGAACCATCTTTTAAGTGCTTGATTTTTAAAGGTCTTTTTATGAAACTGTCCATTTTATAGGGTACAGTTCAAGTTCCCCTGGAAAAAAAGAGGATAGCCCCTATATATTTTCTGCCATTTCTTCTTTAAATCCGAAGAAATACGTAAAAATAAAGCCGAAAATATAAGCGATTACTAAGCCAAGGAAATAGAGTAAATATTTATTATCGGCAATGAGCGGAATTAACGATATCCCTGATACGCCGATTCCAAGTGAAGCCGTTTTCATAACTGCTTGAAAAGCACCGCCAACAGCCGCACCTAAACAAGCTGTAATAAATGGTTTCCCAAGCGGTAATGTCACCCCGTATAATAACGGTTCGCCAATTCCTAAAAATCCAACTGGCAGTCCCCCTTTAATGACATTACGAAGGCGTTTATTTTTTGTTTTCACGAAAATCGCAATCGCTGCCCCTACTTGCCCAGCTCCTGCCATTGCCAAAACTGGTAGCAGTGGCGTTACATGTGTTTGGTTAATAAATTCCATGTGAATCGGTGTAAGTCCGTGATGTAGTCCAACCATAACGAGGGGCAAGAATGTTCCTGCAAGCACCGCACCTGCAATAACTCCTCCAATATTTAAAATTGCATTTATTCCACTTGTAATTCCATCGGATAATAATCCCGCAACTGGCTGAATAGCTAGCATCGTTACTAAACTGACAACTAATACTGTAATAAGCGGCGTCACTATAATATCAACAGCATTTGGAACCGCTTTTCGAACTTGTCTTTCCACAATAACCATGAGCCATGCTGCAAAGATTACTGCAAATAAACCACCGCGCCCCGGTACTAACGCTTCACCAAATACTTTCACATCCGCCATAGCCGGGTTGAAAATTAAAATACCCGCGATTGCGCCGAGAACTGGTGTACCACCAAATTCTTTCGCTGTATTCCACCCCACTAAAATCCCTAAAAATGTAAAAATACCGCCACCCATTAAAAGCAAGATTTGCAGCCACGTCGCATTCGGATCTGCCCCTGCATTTTTAGCAAAATTCGCAACCCCATTTATAATTCCTGAAGCAACAAGACCAGGAATTAACGGAATAAAGATACTTCCTACTTTTCGCAAAAAGTTTTTCACTGGTGTATTATTTTTCTTCTTAATGGCGGATTTCATTTCTTGTCCAATGTCTTCTAGATGGTTATCATGAGCCACTTCCCCCATTCGCAGCCCTGTCAACGCTTCCATTTCAGCCGCTACTTTATTGACAGTTCCCGGTCCAACTACAACTTGTAATGTTTCATCTTCAATAACGCCCATTACACCGTCAACTTTTTTCAATTGATCCATATTCACTTTACTTTCGTCATGAAGTGTAAGACGTAATCTCGTCATACAATGTGCAATGCTGCGTACATTTTGTATTCCCCCAAGTTGCTCTGTAATGTCATTTGCCATCCGCTGTTCTTTCTTCATGGTAGAATCTCTCCTCTCCATTTCTATAGCGCCTTCTTCACAAATCCTTTTGCATCTTTTAATTTTTCAAGTGCTTCCCCATATTCACACTGTAGTAATATCATAACGATTGCTGCTTTCACATTCCGATTTGCCTTTTCGTAATACGCCTCTGCCTCCTTGTAATCTACCTCTGTTGCTTCCATAATAATTCGTTTAGAACGTTCTACTAATTTTTGATTGGTTGATTGAACATCGACCATTAAGTTTTTATATACCTTTCCTATACCAATCATCGAAGCCGTTGAAATCATATTGAGTACTAACTTTTGAGCCGTGCCCGCTTTTAATCGTGTCGATCCAGTTAGCACTTCAGCACCCGTTTCTACTTCTACACTCACTTGTGCTAACTGACTCATTTCAGCCCCTTTATTACAAGAAATACTCGCTGTCTTTGCCCCAACATAATTTGCATATTTTAATCCACCAATGACATATGGTGTGCGACCACTCGCCGCAATTCCGATCACTGTATCTTTATCATTTAGCTGAATCCCTTTTAAATCTTCTATCGCCAATTCCTCGCAATCCTCTGCACCTTCCACCGCCTTAGTAAACGCTTTCATTCCTCCGGCTATAAATCCTTGTACTTGTCTCTCATCTGTACCAAATGTAGGAGGACATTCAACAGCATCTAAAATACCTAATCTGCCACTTGTCCCAGCACCGATATAAATTAAGCGTCCACCATTTTGAAAAGATGAAATTACATTTCGAACGATTTTTTCAATTTGTTCCATCTCCTTGTGTACTGCTATCGCGACTTTACGATCTTCTTGATTCATCGCCTCTAAAACCTCTTTTATACTCATTTCATCTAAATTCATCGTGTTTTTATTCCGATATTCTGTCGATAAACGCTCTAACATTCTTTCGCCCTCCTTGAAATTTTATTTCACACTTTTATTATATAACTAAGAAATTTAAAATCAATATTCACCATTCATTTTATGAAATTTCATTTTCATTCATGACGAAATTGTGTCTTTCTAATATAAAAAAGAGCCCGTTCAAAAGAACAGGCTCTTCATTCATTTAAATTGATTTCAACACTTGAATCCCTTTTACAATATTCCAAATGAAATAGTAAATACTTACGATACCCGCAATTACAAATGTAGCGATAACAGCAATACCAACTGCACCATTATTCGCTGAACTTAGTCCAAATACACTAGACATTACAAAACCTATGAATACAACTACATACGGAATGAAATGTGTCCATAAAGCTTTCTTTGCATGATATTTCACTTCTTCTTCTGCAACAAAATAAATAATGATTGGAAGAAGAAATGGTGCAAAAAAGATACTAAAGTAACTTAAAGAAGCTAATATATGATTTCCGTTCATTTCTTTCACCTCAAAAAATAGAATGATTTCTTATGTCTTTATTATTTCATAAGAATAATCATGAAACCATTTAAAAACCTTACGTAAAGATGACAATTATGTAAGATTTCGCGAGGAGAATTTTGCTGCTCGTAAAGAAATCCAGCAAGCACTATATGTACAGTTTCACTTTAACTTTCTTAACCGATCTGCTTCCGCTCTTGTTTCCATAAAGCGATCCAACACTTGGTCGCCCATCCGATTAAATGTAATGACATATAATGCATCAATGATATTTAATTGTGTCATTCGCGATGCAATACTTGCAATGCGGTAATCTTGCTCTACATCTGGGATGCAAAGATGAATATCAGCTTCTTTATATAATGGCGATAATTGGTCAAGTTTCGTAATGGCAATAACAGTTACCCCTTGCTTCTTCGCATACTGCACCACCTCTAATACATCCTTTGTACGCCCCGATGTTGAAATAGCAACAAAGACATCGCCTGTCTTTAAATTCGTAATAAGCGGAAGCATCATGTGGAAATCAGAAAGCATCATTGCTGTAAACCCAAGTCTTGTAAATTTATATGCTCCATCCATTGCTGGTGCAGCAGATCCGCCAACTCCGTAAAATAATATCGTTCTCGCCTTTAAAATAGCATCTGCTGCTTTTTCTAACTCTCTTTTATCAATTGCTGTCACACTTGCCTCAATGGCAGCCTTATTCACATATGTCACTTTATTAAACAAATCAAACGGACCATCTTCTGTATTTAGCACGGAAAAATCATTAATATTATAATCGGCAATTGTTAATTCACGAACAAGCGCTAGTTTAAATGCTTTAAAGCTGCCAATACCAATCGTTTTACAAAAGCGCACGACACTTGCTTCACTAGCTCCCGCATTATGAGACACTTCTTTCGTCGTTAAATTTGGAACAATCTCAGCATGTTCCATAATATACTGCGCGACCTTTTTTTCAGCGGGTGAGAATTGATCCATATCATTTTTAATTTTAAATAATAGTGTTGACGCCTTCACCAAATATCCTCCATTCCTTACTCTTATTTTTATTGTAGCTTAATCACCCCCTTTCGTTCCATCCTACTCATTATATATCAGCGATTTTTCAAATATATCGGCGGTTCGACATGAGATATCGACCAATCGACAAATTTCATCAAATCACTGCTACTAAAAATGTAAAAAGAGCCCGTCCAGTAGTACAGGCCCTTCCTTTTATACAAAATATTTCTTTAACAATGGCGGTGTAATAATCGTCGTTAATATAACAACAATGACGATTGAGGTAAAATTCTCTTTTGCTAATAAATTTGCGGTTAATCCATTTGCCGCGATAATAAGTGCTACTTCTCCGCGTGACACCATACCAGCTCCAATACCAATCGACGATTTCAAATTAAATCCTGTTAATCTTGCTCCTAGTCCTGATCCAACTAATTTTGTCAAGATTGCGATTATCGTCATCAAAACGATAAACCAAATTTGGTTTCCAATCCCTTGAAATGTAATTTCCATTCCGATACTAACAAAAAAGACTGGTACAAAAATAGCATAGGCAATCGGTTCAATTTTATGTTCTACTTCATGCTTATATGTCGTTTGCGATATGGCAATTCCGGCTGCAAAAGCTCCGATAATCCCGGCAACCCCCATTTGTTCACTATAATAAGCAAAGGAAAAACAAATAATAAGTGCTGCACTAATTAATGCTTCTGATACGCGAAGCGGCACTAACATGCGCATAATCCACGGAACGACTTTCCACCCAATTACAACAATACTGCTAAAAAAGATGACTTTTTTAGCAATCATAAGCGTAACATTCACATCCTGTGTCCCTAAAAAACTCATAACAAAAGCTAATAAAATTACAACAATGACATCATCAAAGACGGCAGCTCCGAGAATGGTTGTGCTCTCCCTCGTATTCATTTTCCCTAAATCACGCAATGTTTGAACAGAAATACTGACGGAAGTTGCACAAAGTAATAATCCTAAGAAAATGGCATGTGACTGCATCATCCCAAACGCAATTCCTGCTAAATAACCACCGAGAAAAGGAAGAATAATACCGCCGATTGCAACTGCAAATGATGATTTTAAATTACGATTTAGTTCTTCTAAGTCTGTTTCTAGCCCTGCCATAAACATAAGAAGTAACACACCAATTTCACTTAGCTCATCAATGAGTTCTGAACTATCAATAATCCCTAAAACTGCCGGACCAATAATAATACCAACAATTAATTTTCCTAATACAGATGGCTGACCAAGTCTCACACTAATGTCACCAGCTAGTTTTGTACAAAGTAAAATAACAACTAGTTCAAAGTAAAACAGCATAGCATCTTCTCCTACTTTATAGAATACGTCTATTCCTAACGATAGTCTCTCCTTACTAATGCCATTTTATTTGTTGCATTTTTATTTCATTAAATACTCTGAATTACTACAGAAATGCTATTATTTTAGTCGTTATGTCTGGACAAGTTCGTGTTTCTAATATATTGAGCCGCGTTAATCAAAGAGGAAAGATTCCTTTATTAAAACACATCCAAATTTCAAAAGAAGATTCCGGACTCCTTTTGTCCCAATATTCCCGATCATTGCTATTGCGTATATTGAATGAGTAACCTTCCGCAATAACGTGGATTAGCTTTACCTTCTGGCTTGTTATAGGACTATATCTCCTGACAAACAAAACAAACTTAAACTTTCACTATAAAAAAATCGCTCACTATGCCATAAAGCGAGCGATTTCTCATATCTTTCTATTCGATTATTTTTTGTCTTTCTTCTTTTTCCATACTGCTACACTGTCAAAGAAAAAGTTAATGAATAACGTTCCTAACCCAGCCAATAAAAATGTCATTACAAATAAAATCCATATGCTTTTATCTTTCAAAAAATAATATCCAACAAGGAGCACAACAGCGATCCATACATATTCAAGAATTTTTTTTAGTTTTTTCTCTTCCAAAGTCATTCGCTCCCTTATTCAAGCTTCTTCTACTTTTAGTATAGCAAAAAAGAAGCCCATCATCTGCATAAAACGATCATATTACCCTCCTGAACCTGTATCTGTACAGTCTCCCACAATAACAAATATATCTTGCTTCAGCACAAGCATATTCAACTGCTCAATCGCTCGCTTCCAGCGAAATATATCATCTGCACCACTATTTTTGATATGCACATCACTTACAACTGGAAATATAAGCTTTGTCTCCTCTGCTTGAATCGAAGGATTCTATGGAAATGATATAAGTGCGAATACGCTGATTAAATTTCTTAGCTTTCATGCAATTTTCTACCCTACCTAACTCCTCCTCGTTTGGTTTATCCAATACAAGGATTATTGTAACGAAAGCATATTAATCTAAATCGAACTGTTTATGAAGGCTATTACAATACTGTAAATAGAGTGTCATTTCTATATGAAGTTACACATCACTGTCTTCTTTTCAAAAAGACGACGGATTTATGAATCTTTATTAATAAGACAAGTATAGTCCAACATTTAATAATAGTAAGAACGAATCATATAAGGAGGGAATGTCGATGCAAAAGCATAAAAAAATAGGCTGTTTTGCTCCTTTATCTATTATATGTGAAGTCCCATGTCCTCCCCCCCCTCCTATATCAAACGCTGAATTCGTTACAAATGAATTTGTAGGGAATTTCCTAATTACAAATGACACGTTTCTTCCTGAAACAAATCAATTAAAACAATCAGACTCCACTTTCGAACTTTGGAAAGGAGATGGACTGTCGTCATTATCAGGTAGTATTTCTGTATACAATAATCGAAACAGTACAACCGCGATTACTGTACAAATTGTAGGTGAAACGACAAATACGTTAACCGCCTTGCCAGGCAATACTGTTTCATATACCGGTTCAGGATTACAGTCTGTTTCTCTTATCAATATACCAAGTGATCCTTCTGTCTATATAGAAGGCCGCTATTGTTGTCAAATTACATACTGTAAATTCAAAAGTGATTGTATGTAAGTGCGTCCCACATTTTATAAAAAAATCGTGTGAACAGCTTCTTTGTTCACACGATTTTTTTATATTTCGCTAAATTAAAGTATATCGGATTGTCATACAAAACTCGCCAGTTTCCGCGGATGCTGTTCCCAAAATTGTCACAGTATCAAAACGTCTAACTGTAAAGGATGCACCGCTTCCAGTAGCCACCGTAATCGTTTCTACAGCCGTTCCGCCTATACCACCACTATAGAAAACGAGCGTAACAGGACCTGTTCCGGTATCTACTTTCAAATACCCTGATGCATAAATATCTTGTGCAATATTATCGGCATAAATAATTGCAGGTGCCGCGGATGCAGTCCAATTTATACACACTTTATCTTGTACAATATTTTTTTGCGAATTTGCACAACACGAAAGGTTCGCACTATAATTTTCCATTTCAAATCCCCCTTTATGACATGACATAGCGCGTTGTAATACAGAACTCTCCTTGATACGTGCCTACTGGCGTAGCCGGCGTTACAATTTGAATCACATCAAAGCGACGGAACGTAAAAGCAACGCTCATTCCTTCTGTCACTGTAAACGTTTGAATAATTCCTCCACCCGAATCCAATACATTCACCGTAATCGCATTTGCAGGACTCACTCCAGGCCCAACGTCATATGTTAGATAACCAGTCCCTACGATATTTTGGTTAATATTATTTCCATAGACCGTAAACGTACTAGCTTCCGAACTAGACCAAGGATTACAGACTTTATCTTGTACAAAATTGTTGCTTTCATCTGGACAACAAGTTAAAGCGGTTACAGAACAATTACAAGCCATAGTTTCTCTATCTCCTCTCTCTTACCACATTCCCTATATATGTATGCCCTCTTCATCCATTTGCTTGTATCATTCATCTATTTTCCAAACGAATCTTCCATAGGAAACTGTCCATGCATCCCCCTCTACTCTTTCTTAATATTGTATTTCTCTTGTAAATGTGGCGGTGCCATTTTTACAATAAACTGTAAAATAAAAGCCACAACAGCAATGTCATCTAATATACCAAATCCAAGTAGAAAATCCGGGATGATATCAAACGGAAAGGCTGCATATCCAATTAGAAGAGCGACGGTTAATACTTTCTTGGAAAGAGCAACGTCTTTTGAAGTGAAAAATTCATATAGAAATGGACCAAAACGGCGAAAATGAAAGATAAATCGGAATCTGTTCATCATTTTTTTCATCGATACGACCTCCTTTTTTGTATAAAAAAACCTTTATCAAATACGACAAAGGTCTAAAGAATAATAAGACGAGAGTTCCTCCCCTTTATATCGAAAATGTTATAAAAATCCCTTCAAATATTTGATACAACCTCTCCTTTTATGCCTGTTTAGCATTCCCTTAAATAATAAAAACATAAATAAAAAGCCACGCGATAAAGTGGCTTTTCTAGGCATCCTTAAAGCGGATTACATTTTGGCATCTCTAAACCAGATGATTGGGCTAATTTCAATAAATAATAACATTCTTCTCTTGCCATATGATCTGCCATTCTTGCGGATAGCGAGCTGAGTATTTGCTCGGATAACTCTAATTCTTCTAGCTCATGAAGAAAATGCGAGAAAAGATTGAGCTCTAACGAGACATCTTTCGTGAATTTTTTCAAGGCTGGAAAATGATGAAGTTCTGTACGTAAATACCCTGTCATTTCAACAGCTTTTAAATAAAATTGTTCAAAATGCTTCGCATATTCCTCGCTTTTTTCCTTCAAACGTTTCTCCACCAAATCAAGTTCCCCGGCAATCGATCCCGCATGGCCAGCCGCATCTGTTAACCAAACAAGGTGATAATGTAATTCGTGAAAAATAGGTGGTACCTCACCTTTTATTAAATATTCTAATACCGTTATATACTCTTCGACTTCATTTACCATATGATTAATAAAAGTAGGAGTAAAATGAATTGTGACTTTTCCTTCCAACTGCTTCTGCACAATACTTAACTTAAATGTTCTCATTTCCTCAGCTGCTTGTTTCGCCTCTTTGGCAAATGCAACTAAGTTTACAGTATGAATTCGACTTAAATACTTTTCAAACTTCGAAACAAAATGCCTCGCCTTATCAATGTCTCCCTTTTCTTTTGGAGCTAACGCATCTAAAAGAAATTGAGCATGATCTCCAAGCACCCTTAACCAAAATTTATGTTCAAATAATGCGCTTTCTTCATAAGTTCGATCCATATTTCCTTCCCCTCCCACACTATATTTCACACACTCTTAGCGAAAAAATGTTCACATGAAAACTAACTTATTTTTGATTCAATGTATAGTTCATGTTGATCAGGATCATAAACGATAATGCCCGTTCCATTCGGATTATGTTTTTCAGAAAACGATATTTGATAAAAAGCTAGCTTTTTCTTCACCTTTTCTATATCAGAAATAACAATCCGTATCTCTTTAGACGTAATCCGCTCTGCATTTATCCCATGCGTTCGGTTTTGGTTCATCATAATACAAATTCTCGTCGAACCAACATCATACCATACACCCGTAACATCTAATTGTGGTCTTTCTGAACTAGGCTTTAGACCTAAAATTCCTTCATAAAAATATAATGTATCTTTTAAATTTCTTACTTCTAATAAAACAGCATTCATAATTTCCTCCACCGCTCTCTCCCTCCTGTACGCTTTCCTTTTTTCTATATGTGTCATAAAAGGGGATTATGTCTGAATACATTATGTAATGATGAGTTTTTTAGTTTTATAGAAGGAGGTTCTATCATGAACAAATATATGAAATCTTATGTTCCCTATCATAGCCCTCAAGACCCTTGTCCTCCTATTGGAAAGAAATATTACTCTACTCCTCCTAATCTATATTTGGGATTTCAGCCACCCAATTTACCACAGTTTTCCCCACAAGAAGCTTTAAAAAAAGGAACTTTATGGCCTGTTTTTTATGATTATTACGAAAATCCATATGGAAAAGGGCGGTGAGCATAATCGTGGCTGAATCATTACCAAAAGAATATTATGAGTGGCTTGAAGAACTACAAGCACTGGATTTTGCTCTCGTTGAACTAACATTGTATTTAGATACACATCCAAATGATGTTGCAGCGATTGAACAATTTAATGATTTGTCTTACCAAAGACGCTTGCAACAACAAAAAATAGAAAAGAAATATGGCCCTCTTCAGCAATTTGGAAATAGTTACTCGAATGCTCCGTGGGAATGGAGCAAAGGTCCTTGGCCATGGCAAATATAAAGGAGAGAGAGTATGTGGATTTATGAGAAAAAATTACAATACCCTGTAAAAGTAAGTACTTGTAATCCTGCACTTGCCAAATTATTAATTGAGCAATATGGTGGTGCTGATGGCGAATTAGCTGCTGCGCTTCGCTATTTGAATCAGCGCTATACAATTCCCGATAAAGTAATTGGATTACTGACAGATATCGGTACAGAAGAATTTGCTCACCTTGAAATGATTGCTACAATGGTTTATAAACTAACAAAAGACGCATCGCCTGAGCAAATGAAAGCTGCTGGCCTTGATCCACATTACGCAGATCATGATAGCGCTTTACATTATCATAATGCAGCTGGTGTGCCTTTTACCGCAACTTATATTCAGGCTAAAGGGGATCCAATCGCAGATTTATATGAAGACATTGCAGCTGAAGAAAAAGCAAGAGCAACATATCAATGGCTCATTAACTTATCAGATGACCCGGATATAAATGATAGCTTACGCTTTTTACGAGAACGTGAAATCGTCCATTCACAACGCTTCCGTGAAGCTGTAGAAATTCTAAAAGAAGAACGTGATCGAAAGATTTATTTTTAACTGATTTCAACACATACCCTACTGGTATGTGTATTTTTTATTTACTGAAAAAACAACCTCCTCAGAAACAGTATAATTATTCAGTTTAACGTATTAATTTTTATTTTTTTAAAAATTTCCTATTGCTTTCTAGTCATCAGACCTTTAAAATAATAACAGTTGCTCGACAAATTATTTGAATTTTCGACAAAAATCTTAGGAGGATTTTCTATATATGCGTAATACGTTAAAGCCATCGCAAATTTTCTCCATTAGCTTATTGCTATTTGCAGTTTTCTTTGGCGCTGGCAATATGATTTTCCCACCTCTGCTCGGACTTTCTTCTGGACAGAATATGTGGGTGTCTATTTCAGGATTTATTATTACAGATGTAGGGTTATCATTATTGGCAATTGTTGCTGTTGCTCTTGCAGGCGGCAGTTTTAAAAATTTAGCGAGCCGTGTTCATCCAAAATTCGCAGCAATATTAGCTATTATTATTTATCTTTCAATCGGCCCGCTATTTGTAATTCCAAGAACAAGTTCTGTTTCTTATGAAATTGGGATTGCACCCATTTTTCAATCTCAATGGTATTCTATGCTTGTTTTTAGTTTTATTTTCTTTACGATCGTCTACTTTTTATCATTAAATCCATCTAAGCTAGTTGATCATATTGGAAAAATATTAACGCCTGTTTTACTTGGAATCATTGCAATTATGGCAATAAAAGCCATTCTTACACCCGGCTCTTTTGTAGCACCTATCGGCGACTATAAGGAAATGCCATTTTTCAAAGGATTTCTTGAAGGATTTTTAACACTCGATGCAATCGGAGCTCTTGTGTTATCAACAATTGTTGTAAATGCCATTCGCCAAAATGGCGTTAACGAAAAAACATCGATTGCGAAGTACACCATTATTTGCGGAAGCATTGCAGCATTCTTTTTAACTATTGTTTATTTCTTACTTGGCTATATTGGGGCATCACACGGAAATCTTGGCCAGTTTGAAAATGGTGGTCAATTGTTAGCTACTGTTATGTATCACTTATTTGGGACAAGCGGGAATATTTTACTAAGCATCGCTATTATATTCGCTTGTTTAACAACAGCAATCGGTGTCGTAAGTGCATTTGCTAACTATTTTACAAACGTATTAACAAACGTTTCTTACAAACAACTTGTTCTATCTGTTTGCATCTTTAGCTTTGTTGTTTCAAATTTAGGCCTAAGTTTGCTTATTAAAATTACATTACCTGTATTAATTATTTTATATCCAATTACAATTATTTTGATTTTCGTATCATTTATTGATAAATATACAAAACGAAAACCATCTGTTTATATCGGAGCAATGACGGCAGCGTTTTTCATTAGCTGTATTAACGCTCTTGATAATATCGGAATGGTTCCAGCGGCTATTACGTCAATTGTCAGTACAATTCCTTTTTATAAATTAGGAGTCGGTTGGCTCATCCCAGCAATCCTTGGTGGAATTGTTGGTTATTTCATTCCGCAAACACAAATGGAAAGTGAACTTTCTACGAAATAAAGTGAAACTTTAATTAGTGGGGGTTTTCTTCATCCCCCACTAATTATGAACTCTCACCAATCGGGCTACTCCCACCTATCTTCCTTGCTTCTTTCTGAATCTTGAGGCGGGAGTCTTACTGCCCTAAAATAGCAGGATTAAAAAGCAATCGTATATCGAACAATCACATGTTGTGTTGAATATGGAGCCCATAGAGTTCGTGGCGCTCCTCGAAAATATGTTTCCATCCCCCTCTCCTTCCTTTTATCTCTATATACAGATTATTCCTCAAACATATAAACTCTATTTTATGAAAGCTAAAAAGACGCCGATTGCTACTTATGATATTCTCTTCCACCTAATATTATTGTAAGAAAGAAAAAGTCCGTCAATCAATTTATCTTCTTCCCTTCTTTAGTCGCATTTCTCAGACTCATTCGTAGCCATACAATAACCTTACAAAATTGTAATGTTATTGTAAGCTAAAACGATTTGTCATTTTTTCCCTCTCTTCTATACTGAAAATAGATATAAAAACGAACAAAAAGGTGATAAATAAATGAAAAAGAAAAATAAGGTATTCATTACGAGTGTAGTAGCAATTGGAATCGCAGCAGGTTCCTATTTTGCTTTTACTGGAGGCTCTTCTGATGTAGCAATCGCCTATAGTGGTTATAAAGTAACCGAAAAGCAAATTGAAAACACACAAAAATTCGGCGGTGAAGTCATTCCAAATGGGATGGAGACAATTGCATTCGATCCATCAAAAGGAACTTATGAACTAGCTGTCCAAAAAGGCGATGAAGTGAAAAAAGGGCAACTTCTTTTCACGTACAATGACCCTACTATGAAATTAAGTGTTACAGAGGCAGAAATGCAAAAGAAATTAGCTGAAAAAGAAGTAACATTATTAAAGAAACAAATTGATACAGCAAAACAAACATTACAAAAAAACAAAAACGCTGGAGCACCTCAAGAAATGCTAAAAGCGGCAGAAACGGAAGTACAACAGCTTGAATCACAACTTGAAATAAAAAAATTTGAAGTCGAAAAAGCGGAACAAATGATAAAAACAAACAAAGAAAAATTAACTACTCTTTCGGTAACAAGCCCTGTAGATGGTTTCATTGATGAGATTACCAAAAATACGGATGAAAAAACAGGTCTAAACGGGATTACAATTCGTCACACTGGTCCATTAAAAGTAAAAGGACAACTGTCAGAGTTCGAATTAGCTCATGTCAAAGTCGGGCAAGAAGTGACCATTACTTCCAAAACAGTACCAGGAAAAAAATGGACTGGAAAAGTAACAGAACTCTCTTCAACACCGATCAAAAGCATGGATGAAAACAAAACCGTTTCTAATTACCAATTTATTGTTACATTAGATAATAGCGAAGACTTGCAAAATGGATTCCATGTATATGTAACAAATACATCCGGTGCAGCAACTGGCACTGTTATCCCCAAAAGTAGCATTGTGAAAAAAGGGGATAAAAACGTTGTCTTTGTTATGAAAGATGGAAAGGTAAAAGAACAACCAATCACTGTTGAATTCGAAACAGATAGCGAAGCAAAAGTTTCCGGTGTAAAAAAAGGAGAACAAATCGTTTCTAAACCTGATAAAGACTTAAAAGATGGCATGGAGGTCAACACCCAATGATTGAATTAAAAGGCATCACGAAATCTTTTCAAAATGGTGCAGAATCCGTTCAAGTTTTGCACGGTATTGATATCACACTGAACCAAGGTGAGTTTACTTCCATTATGGGACCGTCTGGTTCTGGTAAGTCAACGTTAATGAATGTGATTGGCTGCTTAGATAAACCAACAACAGGTACGTATTTATTGGCCGGTCAAAACATCTCAAATATGTCTGAAACAGAGCTTGCTCATGTTCGCAATAAGGAGATTGGATTTGTATTCCAAAACTTCATGTTACTCCCACGTCTCAGTGCTCTACAAAATGTAGAACTCCCGCTCATTTACGCAGGAGTAGACAAAAAAGAACGCCGAGAACGCGCATTGGTAGCTCTCACAAAAGTTGGGTTAGCAGAACGTGCCACACATTTACCAAATGAATTATCTGGTGGGCAAAAACAACGTGTAGCCGTTGCCCGTGCCATTGTAAATAATCCGAAGTTCATCCTCGCTGATGAACCGACCGGTGCGCTTGATACAAAAACGAGCAAACAAATTATGGATCTCTTTTACGAATTAAACAAACAAGGTTCAACCATTATTATGATTACTCATGATAGAGAGATTGGAGAGGCAGCTGCGCGCCAAATTGTAATTCGTGACGGAAATATCGTTCAAGATTGGAGAGGTTAACATTGAACACAAATGAAAATATACGTATGGCCCTTTCCTCTATCTTCGCTCATAAAATGCGCTCCGTTTTAACAATGCTTGGGATTATCATTGGGGTTAGTGCCATCATTACAATCATCTCAATCGGGGACGGAACAAATGAAAAGTTCCGCGAGCAAATTGGAAAAGAAAAGAAAGACCAATTCTCCGTAAACTATATGACTGAAGATTACTCAGATATGGATGGAAAAGTATCAGCAAGCATGTATGACAATGTATTAAAAATCAGTGGAGTTCAAGATGTATACCCGGATGTAAGTGGAAAAGAAAAAGTATATGCAGGAAAAGAAGAATTAAATCTTGATATCATCGGGGCAAAAGGTGACTATTTTGAAGATTCCTCTAAATTCCATCTCGAACATGGAAGGTTTTTAACCGCTTCTGATTTAGATCGACCAGAACATTCCATTATGTTAAATAAAGAAGCATTTCATAAATTATTTTCTTCATGGAAACCAAACTTATATATAGACATAAAAGGTACACCTTATAAAGTAGTTGGTGTATACTCTAAAGAATCTATGATGGGCGGCATGAAATTCAAAGAAGGTATCATTTCTGTTGAAAATTGGCCTATCCTATTTGGAAAAAATAATTATGATGGCATTACAGTAAAAATAGATCCAGCTCAAGATAAACAAACTGTGCAAGATGCGGTTATAAAATCATTAAATGATGCAAAAAAGCCTGAGTATACAGGAGAATTTAAAATACAAGATCCGCAAGAAGCTTTAAAAGAAATTGATAACTTTACAGGTATATTAAAAAGTGTATTCGGTGGTATTGCAGCCATTTCATTACTTGTTGGCGGCATTGGTGTTATGAATATTATGCTCGTATCTGTAACAGAGCGAACGCGTGAAATTGGAATCCGAAAAGCAATTGGGGCAACGCGTGGAAAAATATTGCTGCAATTCCTTATTGAATCTTGCATTCTAACAGCATTAGGCGGATTCATTGGATTCCTACTCGGTATTTTCTTCGCTTGGATCGTTGCTATGTTTGCTGGATGGCCACTTGTCGTTTCCGTAAAATTAGGAATTATTTCTGTCGCACTTTCTATGCTCATTGGGATTTTATTTGGTTTACTACCAGCTAATAAAGAGGCAAAGCTTGATCCAATCGAGTGTTTACGTTATGAATAAAAAATGGTAGAGAAGATGCTCTCTACCATTTTTTGTATGATCATTTCTTCCATGTAAATCCAAATTTATCCCATGCTTGTAAATAATCGAGTAAGAAAATCTCTTCTTCCACTATACGGCCCACTACGTTTGTCTTTCCTGTATTCACCATATCTTTTAAGGCAATTTGTAATTCCCCTTTATACTGACCGTACTCTTCATTATCGATTAAAATATCGCCTCGTTTAATCGCTCTTGTATGATGCGGTTTAAATTCTTCTTTTTTATATTTCACGCGGCTTTGTGTTGAGCGAATCATATATTCTGATACGTCCCCACGATAGAAATGCGGTTCTTCCAATATAATCTTTCTCTCTAACTCTGTTGTTGTATCATAAATTTCCACATCAAATATTTGCTTTTCTTTATTGATTGCCCCAAGTGCTTTTAGCTCAGCTTCTGATGCGTATGCATTTGCAATAATGACATCATCAATGACCCCTGTTGCAAATAAATGCTTCGCTTGTGTTGTAATTGGTAATTCACGATGTTGTTCGATTGTACATAACCCTTCCGTTACTGGCCACGGACCATATGTTGCATCAAAAGATGTAACAAATGCTGCCGTTCTCATTCCATACTCTTTAAACTGTTTTGAACATTTCATAAAGTGATCATAAGAAAGACCCGAATAGCGATGTGGATAGAAATTATGACAACCAATTAAATTTTCTTTGTTTGGACGATGACTCATAATATTATCAACATATTTTGTACCATTGCTCATATTAATCTCGATTTTTAGCCCATATGGATTATATGTCATAATAGATTCTTCTAATCCTGAAAAACCAACATCTAGCCGAATGCCATATGCACCTAATTTATGGAAAAACGATAAATCATCATAAGAAATACCAAGCTGCTTAAACACTGCTGGACTTATATCAACGAGTACTTGAAAACCTAATTCATTTGCATGAGAAATCGTTTCCTTAAATTCTTTCATAACTGTTTCTTTGTCTCCATCAACGGATAATAAACATGTAAATACTCGTGTAAATCCATACTGATGTGCTAATGTTAAATATTCCTTATCTTTCTCTACTGTAGAATGTTCTGGATAAATAGAAATACCTAATTGTCTCATAAAGTATACGCCTCTTTCTTCATCATAATTGTAAACCTTTACAAATAAATGTAGATGAATAACTATATCCCCTAACCATTTACTACATTTTTGAATCCATTTTCTTTTCCGAAAAACTTCTGTCAATCATAACAACTAGCAGACTATACATCTATACTTTAACTCTTTTTCAAAGAATTGTGTAGTCTTTACACAAATTTGTAAATCTTTTTTATATAAAAAATCATTCCTCTACTTCAGTTCAACTTTCTTGACTGTTACATTGGCCAATACATATACTCGAAGGAACAGAGAAAAATTATAATATAGGAGATGAATATATGGGAGAAGCTGCACTTATAGAGCGAGAATCCTTATGGACAAAAGAATTTATCGCGCTAATTTTCGCTAATTTATGTATGTTCTTAGGTTTTCAAATGTTAATTCCAACGCTTCCTGTTTACGTAAAAGAAATTGGTGGCTCAAGTTCTAATATTGGTTTTGTTGTCGGCATATTTACCGTTGCAGCACTTTTTATTCGCCCCTTAACAGGAAATGCATTGCAGAAGTTTGATAAAAAAATTATTTTAATGACTGGGACTGCCATTTGTTTGCTAGCTATGGGCAGTTATTTGTTTGCTTCAACAGTATTTCTTCTACTAGCTGTCCGGATTTTACACGGAGCTGGTTTCGGTATGACAACCACTACATATGGGACGATTGTCTCTGACTTAATTCCACCTGCTCGCCGCGGGGAAGGAATGGGATATTTTGGTCTGTCTGGAACGATGGCAATGGCACTTGGTCCTCTCATCGGATTATGGATTATGCAAAACTATAACTTTACTATTCTTTTTTTATGTGCACTATCTTGTACTGTTGTTTCTCTCATTTTAACAAAACTATTAAAAATGAAAGAAATGGCAAAGCCACTTCTACAAAAACCCGAGACATTTTTAGATGGTTTTATTGAGAAAAAAGCTTTACTTCCTTCATTATTAATTTTATGTATTACCCTTATGTATGGAGGAATTGGTAGCTTTATTACATTATTTGCTGCACAAGTCGGAATTACTGATATTAGTCTTTTCTTCTTATTTAACGCACTTGCAATCGCTGTAACTCGTCCCTTTTCTGGAAAGTTATATGATGCAAAAGGACATATATTTGTAATCATTCCTGGTGTTTTACTAACTTTTGCAGGAATTATTCTTCTATCGTATACAACAGCGATACCAAATTTAATTATTGCTGCTAGTTGTTATGGTAGTGGATTTGGGGCCATTCAACCTGCCTTGCAGGCATGGATGATTGACCGGGTTTCTCCGCACAGACGAGGTGTCGCTACTGCAACATTCTTCTCTGCATTTGACCTTGGCATCGGTGCTGGAGCAATTCTGTTCGGATTTATTGCCCATTTTACAGACTATGCAACTGTATATCGTTACTCATCCGTGTTGCTAATCGTCTTCCTTTTCATTTACATAACAAATGTAAGAAAAGAAAGACGATTAGGGAAAAGACACGAAAAAGCTGCTGGATAACAGAGGTTCAGCGGCTTTTCTTATTCATTACGATGATATTTTAATTTTGTTGTTACGTTATTGCCAAAGTAACAATATATTTATATATTACTTATTCATTCATATCCTCTTCATAATCTGCATATTTTTCGTATATTGACCTCACAATATGTATAACGCTTCTTCATCATTGTTTTTTACAAACTTACTTTTAAAACCAATTAAATCCAGAAGATTCTTTAAGTAAATGTAAACTTTTTATTCCTTTGTAAATTTAGTGTAAATTTTAACGATAATCCGTTTACAGTCAATCAAGGTTTAGTTAATAATTACACCGTACATGAAATATAAGGAGTGGAATTCGTGGAATTTAATATTCAAGATATGCTCTTCCAATTTATTGGGGGGTTAGGTATTTTCTTATTCGGAATTAAATACATGGGAGATGGACTGCAACAAGCAGCTGGAGATCGTCTCCGTGATATTCTCGATCGCTTCACAACAAATCCACTGATGGGTGTACTAGCTGGTATGTTAGTTACTGTGCTTATTCAATCTAGTTCTGGTACAACCGCTTTAACAGTTGGACTTGTAAGTGCTGGCTTTATGACGTTACGACAAGCCATCGGCGTCATTATGGGGGCAAATATTGGAACAACTGTTACAGCATTTATTATTGGAATTAAAATTGGAGAATATGCTCTTCCTATTATGGCAATCGGAGCAATCTTCCTATTCTTCTTTAAAAATAAAAAAGTACAATCTCTTGGACAAGTCGTATTCGGATTTGGGATGTTATTCTTCGGTTTAGAATTAATGAGTACAGGTATGAAACCACTCCGTTCTTTAGAATCATTCCAGGAGCTAACAGTAAGTATGAGTAATAATCCTATTTTAGGTGTGATTGTTGGTACTGTATTTACTTTAATTGTACAAAGTTCAAGTGCAACAATTGGAATCTTGCAAGAGTTATTCGGGCAAGGAGCAATTGATTTAAAAGCTGCACTTCCTGTATTATTTGGTGATAATATCGGAACGACGATTACCGCTGTTTTAGCAGCAATTGGTACTTCTATCGCGGCGAGACGTG
Source organism: Bacillus cytotoxicus NVH 391-98 (assembly GCF_000017425.1). GTDB lineage: Bacteria > Bacillota > Bacilli > Bacillales > Bacillaceae_G > Bacillus_A > Bacillus_A cytotoxicus. Next base: position 739,054 of record NC_009674.1, on the reverse strand, counting down.
CGGCATTCGTACATGTTATCTTTAATATCGTTGGAACCATTATCTTTACAATCTTATTAATACCTTTTACAAGTTTAATTCAATATTTCCAAACATCATTAAACTTAAATCCTGAAATGACAATTGCCTTTGCACACGGAACATTTAACGTGACAAATACAATAATTCAGTTTCCATTCATCGCTGTCTTAGCTTGGATTGTAACAAAAATCATTCGTGGAGATGATGCTGCTATCGACTGTAAGCCGCAGCACTTAAATCCTATTTTCATTGAACAATCTCCTGCTATCGCTTTAACAGAAGCACAAAAAGAAACGATTCGCATGGCAGAGTTTGCATTACACGGACTAAAAGAAGCGCGCTGCTTTTTAAATACGAAAGAAAAGAAGCACGCGGATATGGCAGCTCAACTAGAAGGGGCGATTAATAATTTAGATCGAAAAATTACCGACTATTTAGTATTGCTGTCTGAAAAGCCTCTTTCGCCAATAGATTCTGAAAAACATTCCGCATTATCATCTGTTGTCGGAGATATCGAACGCATTGGAGATCACGTTGAAAATTTAATCGAGCTTGTAGACTCTCAAATTTCCAATCGAATTACACTATCTACTGAAGCCATGGAAGAACTAAATGAAATGCTAGAGTTAACAGTTTCTACATTACAAGATGCGATCCATGCTTTAACAAACTTTGACACCGAACTTGCTCAAACAGTCATTACGAAAGAACGTAAAATTGATCAAATGGAACGCGTATTGCGTAAACGCCATGTGATGCGCCTAAATGAGCGCAGTTGCTCCGGTGATGCGAGCATTATCTTTGTCGATATGGTAAGTAATTTAGAACGTATCGGTGACCATGCTGTCAACATTGCAGATGGTGTGTTAGGGGAACAAGGAAAATTCTCATTAAGACAAACATTATAAAGACAAAAGAGACGCTTGAATCAGGCGTCTTTTTTGTTTTTACCAAAGTCGCTTTTCTGCTGAATTATATAAAATAGCCCCGTTCCTTCTCTTCTTGGACATATTCCAACAAATTTGACATTCCTATGCTTTTCTCACATTACATATTTTCATTTCACATAAAACCTATTATACTTGTCATATATTCATAAAACATAATAATGACATGCTATATAAATCTGACTTCCCATAAAATAAATTGAATTTTTGCGAAATGTAAATAATTTGTAATGTTCTTTTGCACTAAATTTCATTATAATTAGTTGATATGAGTTTCGTATTTCAATCCAAATGAAGGAGTACATGAAATGGATCAAAACCCATCTTTACAAGAGAATACACGTAGTAATACAAAGAAAAAAGGAAAGAAAAAAACAAAAATTATTATAAGCGCCCTTTTATTATTTTTAATAATAGGAGGAGGTTATACTTGGTTTTTAGTCAATAAAGCATCTTCTGCTGTTCGAAATGCCGCTCACGATTTAGCGCGCGGTAATAAATCAGATTTGCGTGATAAAGCTGTAAAACCTATTACAAATAATGTATCTGTATTAATAATGGGTGTTGATGAAAGCGATGTCCGCGGAAAAGAATACGGTAACGCAATCCGTACTGATGCCCTATTACTAGCAACTTTTAATAAAGATAGTAAAACGGTCAAGCTATTGAGCATCCCGCGCGACACATACACATATATTCCCGTAGAAAAGAAAAAAGATAAAATTACACATGCACATGCATACGGTTCAGCGAAAAACGGGAAAAATGGCGGACCACAAGCAAGTATCGATGCCGTAGAAAAATTACTACATGTTCCTGTCGATTACTTTGTCAAATTCAATTTCAAATCCTTTATGAAAATTGTTGATGATTTAGGTGGCATTAAAGTGGATGTTCCTGTTGAATTCACAGAACAAGATAGTAACGATAATCCAGATGCAATTCACTTGAAAAAAGGGGTTCAAAAATTAAATAGTGAGGAAGCACTTGCACTTGCTAGAACGCGTCATATCGATAGCGACGCAATGCGCGGACAACGTCAACAACTTGTGATTGAAGCAATTTTAAAGAAACTAACAAGCGTTGGTTCAGTTACAAAAGTAGGAAATATTATTGATGATATTAACGGACAATTCGTTACAAACTTAACATTTGATGATATGTTATCATTTTATAAATACGGTTCTGATTCTACACTTGAAAAATTGCAAATTGAAGGAACAGACTGCTACATGGCTAAAGGTGATGACACATGCAGCAAATCTGCTGGTGGTGGTAGAATATATTACTATAAACCAGATGAAAAGAATTTAAAAAGCTTAACAAATGAACTTCGTGAACATCTTGGATTACCTGCATATACAAAGAAAGAGTCAGATAAGAAAAAGCAATCTAACCCTGAAGCAGAAGAAAATCAGGATTCAAATCATAATGAAAATGAAGAAGATACAGAAACAGAGTCTCATAACAATTAATCAAAGCCCCAGCTCTATAGAAATAAAGCTGGGGCTTTATGTATCTATCAACTTAAGAATTCCTAAAATTAAAACTTTTTAAACTATCAATTTTTATATCTTTAAATTATAATAAAAGATAGCAGAATATTTTAATTAACAGGAGGCACATACAAATGAAAGCAGCCGTAAAACATAATATTTCCGACTTTAAAGACTATTTAAAGTCCAATGATATATATATGGAAGAAATCGTTGATGAAAATGATGGTTCCGTACATTTCACAGTAAATTTAACTACAGAAAGTGGCGCAAAAATACACCTAATCGCAGCCTTCCATAATGACCATCCAACTGTAGATATATATTGCTTCAATGTTGCACAATTAGCTGATTCAACATCCAAAAGTGACATTTTATATATGTTAAACGAGCTGAACACATCATATAGATTTGCAAAGTTTACACTGAACAATAGAAATATTATCGATATCTCCACTTCCCTTGCCTTTTCAGAGCCACATTTTAACCCAGCGCTTGTCTTCGAACATGCGAGAATGCTATATCAATTAGCGAATGATGAGTATGAAAAGATTATGAAAGTAATTTGGAACTAAACAAACTTATGTAGGGGCCGTCCAAAACTATAACCTGTGGACAGTCTCTATTTCTCTTTTTAAAACAGCAAGATGGACCAGCTCGTTCATATTTCATGTCAAATCACTAATATTGCTTATGATCCATATAAATGAAAAAGAATGGACAAAAAATGTAAATACAATTGTTTATCCATCCTTTTCATTACATAACTATTCTTCACACATACTTCCGATGCACCATCTTCCCATCATATGAAAAGACAACGCCTTTACTCTCTACAATCGACTCTAAATGCACCGTTCTTCCCCATAGTTGATAAATATATGGCAGTACTTTCTCTAAATATTTTAAATCGAGCTCAATTCCTTCATAACAATGCTTAATATATAGCTCGCCATTCTTTAAATAATCTCCATTTTCTACAACTAGATATGGGAATCCGCCATTTGTCCGCATATTTACAAGCTGATCGCGAACATGTTCCCACTCTTTATCCACTACTTTATACTCTTTCCCTTGGCGTTGGAATAAGTACATATCTTCTCTCATCACTAAGTCCTTATTTAAATAGTTTCTTAAAAATGATACATCCCATTCAATTTCCCGTACTTCAAAGATTTTTTCACGACCTGACCCAGGCTTCACCCCGCGGCGCTTCATCTCTTCGGTCGGGTTATTATAGCGTTCTTCAATATCTTCAAACACTTTAATACCGAGGTAATACGGATTAATGTTCGTTTTAGAAGGTTGCACAACGCCTGCATTTAATTTCGCAAATTCAATCGATTCATCGGATGTTAAATCCATTTCACGGAGTATGCGTTGATGCCAAAACGAAGCCCAACCTTCATTCATGATTTTCGTTTCAAGCTGTGGCCAAAAATAAAGCATTTCTTCCCTCATCATCGTTAAAATATCGCGCTGCCATTCCTCTAGTTCTCGGCTATACTCTTCGATAAATAAAAGCAAATCTTTTTCAGGTCTTGGTGGAATTTTTTTCTTTTTTCTTATTCGCGCTGGTTCTTTCTTTTCATTTTGTTCATCTAATCTCCATAAATCATCGTATTCTGAAACTCGTTTCTTTTCTGCTTCTTCCACATCCTCGATGCTCCATGCTAATTTTGGACGCATGAGCGATGGATCAATATGCTCTTGAATTGCAAGTACAGCATCTAAAAATTTTTCGACCTCTTCTTTTCCATATTTATGCTCATACGCTTTAACACGATCAGCAGTCGCAGCCATGCTTTCCACCATATCGCGCTTCGTATTCGAAAAGCGAATATTATTTTTAAAGAAATCACAATGCGCCAATACGTGCGCCACAATTAATTTATTTTGAATTAAAGAATTCGTATCTAATAAAAATGCATAACATGGATCCGAGTTAATCACAAGTTCATATATTTTACTAAGTCCCAAATCATAATGCAGCTTCATTTTGAAGAACTGTTTTCCAAAGCTCCAATGTGAAAAACGTGTTGGCATGCCATACGCACCAAATGTATAAATAATTTCCGCTGGGCATACTTCATAGCGCATCGGATAAAAATCTAGTCCAAACCCAGTCGCAATCTCTGTAATTTCAGCAATCGCATATTGCAGTGCTTTATCATCACTCGCTCTCATTATTTTCCCTCCTTACACTCTCCCTTAAGAAAGTGTATGAAGGGAAACAAGCTTTCATGAAAACTAAACAAAATTCTCATGCATATCGGAATCATTTCGTTTCCTGAATGTAAACAGAAATTCCTACTATAATATAGAATATTAAAATATACACAATCTCATTCCATATGTATCATAAAGGAGCTGATGATATGAAGTATGGGCTGTTCGCCGAGAACGAGTCCTTTTCTATATTGTTTCGGGACTTGGACTACTACTACCTCATTTATTGCTAGCACTTCCACTATTTCTAGATTCTACATTAACTTCTGTTGACTTTATTATTTTACTCTCGTTAATTATACGAATTAATTTTTTTTGTTTTGGATTATGTCTGATATTCGATATGAATTTAGAGAAGAAACTCTTTATGCACGCTGTGGGCCATTTCGATGCAGCATTCCGTATCCCCCATATGACAAAGGTCAATAAAACAAATGACATGATGCTCGGGTTTCGGTTAGCTGCAACATTAGAAGGGATTGAAATTCACTTTTTAGCAGTTTGAAACTTTCACCACAAAACGAAGAAGCCTTTATTGCACAATTACAGAAAAAATGCCCCAAATTACAAAACAATTCGATTGTAAAATAGGATAGAAAAAGCGACACTATCAATGTGAAGTGTCACTTTTTCTATCCTTATTACTCTTCAATAATATCTAGTTTCTCCACAATCGGTGTGCGCGCTTTTCCTTCTGGCGTTTTATCGAAATAACCGACATGAAGAATACCAATGATGCGCTGTCCCTTTGTTAGTCCAATTCCTTCTATAAATAATGGATTATAAATTAATCCACCTGTTTTCCAAACAGAGCCTAAACCGCGTTCCCACGCAAGCAATTGAAAGTTTTGCATAAATGCACATGTTGCGGCATAATCTTCATCACGCTGAATTTGACGTGGATCTTCATCCATATAAACAACGATTTGAGCAGGTGTGCTTAAGAAACGATCGGATAAAATTTTACCGCGCTTTGCTTTTTCTTCTTCTGTAAAAGAATTTAATACGGCATCTACTAGTTTCTTGCGCCCTTCGCCAATAAATAATTTACAATTCCATGGCTCACGATGTTTATGGTTCGGTGCCCATGCCGCATCATTTAATAATTCAATTAATAGCTCTTTCTCAACTGCTTTATCTATAAATGTACGAATCGATCGCCTTTCTTTCATGACATTTGCAATGGAAGTATATGTAGTCATATTGTTCTCTCCCTTATTTTACTCTATATGTATACGTTTGTTATTGATAGTGATTTTCAATTTCGATTATAACTTAGTTTTCTATCATTAATCAATATTTTATGTTGAAAAGCCATCAAAATCCTGCCCTAAAATAGCGAGAGTTACTATGAATTAAAAAACTTGACATGTTCACAAGTTTTTCATCATAAACATTCTCCTTATTTTACCGTATAATATTTCGCTATCCCCAAAAACTAACGAAAGCAACTTATAAAGGAAAAGAGGTGGATATGATGTTCAAATTTTCATCAAAAAAACAAGGATCGACAAAGAAAAAGACGCCTTGTTCTATTCCTGAATTTATTCATACAATGAAAGAATCTCTTGATTTTGTTTCCTACCCTATTGTACAGGACGAAACACTCTGTCTTTTTTATTACAAAACGGTAGTCGATGCACGCCTCATTGAGCAGTTTATTTTAACACCGCTCAAAAAGCAGTTAAATAAGCTGAAAAATATAACGGATGTAGCAAATAGCATTCCCATGGAAGACATTGTCGTCTCTCCTTCTATTGATGATATTCGTGAAAAATTATTAGCTGGATATGTTCTCATTCAAATGCAAAACCATTCAAAACAATATGTCCTTATACGTGTAGAAAATACATCAATAGGAGCTCGTACATATAACGATACAGAAAATGAGTATAGCGTCATTGGACCTAAAATCGGGCTTGTCGAAAATATTGATATCAATATTCACTTACTACGCAAAAATATTGTAACAGAACAATTAATTTTCAAAGAAATTACGGTTGGATCTATATCCAAAACAAAAGTTGCCGTAGCTTATATAGAAGGCATTACGAATAAACAACATATTCATACTGCTATTCAACGCTTAGAGGGCATTGATTTTGATGTTCCTTTTGACGCAACAATGATTGAGCAATTTATTAGTGATAATAGTAATTCGCCATTTCCCGTTCTACTACCGACAGAGCGACTTGACCGATCTGTATTTGCTTTAATCAATGGACAAGTGCTCATTTTAACAAATGGATCACCTTATGCATTAGCTGGTCCAACAACTTTATTAGATTTCTTTATTTCACCGGAAGATTATTATTTGCCGTGGCTTATTGGCTCTTTTTTTCGGATGATACGTTTTTTTGGTGCGATCTTCTCGTTATTTTCTTCTGCGATTTATACAGCAGTATTAACGTATCATTATCAAATGATTCCGGCAGATTTATTAGGTCCGATTATTTTTTCTCGAGCAAATGTACCTTTCCCACCAATTTTAGAAGCACTTTTTTTAGAAATTACAATTGAGTTATTACGTGAAGCAGGTGCGCGTTTACCAACAAAAGTCGGGCAAACCCTTGGAATTGTTGGTGGAATCGTAATTGGACAAGCTTCTGTTGAAGCAGCTTTAACAAGCACCATTTTATTAATTGCGGTCGCTTTATCCGCTCTTGCATCTTTCACAACGCCAACTGTCAAAATGTCATCTACAATTCGCTTACTCCGATTCCCACTTATCCTTTTAGCTGGTGCATTTGGAGGTCTCGGTCTCATTATCGGATTTGTATTCATTTTAACTCATTTACTTCATTTAAAATCACTTGGATCGCCTTATTTATTGCCGTTATATCCATTCCGTGGTTTAAGTACAGCGAAAGGATTTCTTCGTCTTCCATTTAGTCAAACGGCAAATCGCCCTTCTTTCTTACGCCCAAAGTCACAATGGCGTTATGACGCTAAAAAAGCAAAACAAAAATACGATGGAGAGAAAACATGAGAAGAATATTATCTTTTTTAGTCATTATTTTGCTATGCTCTCAATTCGGATGCGCACAAATGCATACAGTAGATACACAAAGAATGATTCATGCAGCTGGATTTGATATATCAAAAAAACAGGAGTTTCAAGGAACTATTTTATATCCCGAATATACCCATGGTGTAAATACGAAACCGAAAACGCAAACAACGACAGCAATTTCACTCGAAACGATTACGTCTCGTTTGAACGCAAAGTCTCCGCATAATATTGTAGTTGGACAAATGCGTGTCGTCTTATTTGGAAAGTCTTTTGGCACATATGGAATAGGTGAAATAGTGAATAATTTACAGCGCAATCCGAACATTGGTCGCGATGTACAACTCGCTCTTGTTGATGGTTCATCTAAAAAGCTTTTACAGCATGTAAAAACACACGGTTCCTTATATCTTGCTGATTTACTGGAACAAAATGTACGAAATGAAACGATTCCTCGTACAGCTTTAAATTTGTTTTTATATGACTATTACTCAAAAGTACGTGACCCTTTTTTGCCGTATATTTCAATCGATAAAGACCAGGCAGTTTCAGTGAAAGGACTTGCCTTTTTAAAAAAAGATAAAGTCGTCATGTATACGGATAACCAAGGATCCTTTTTAGTCAAACTTCTTATGAATCCAACAAAAAATGGCCACTATGAAGTACCTATTCAAAAAGGGAAACATAAAGGGCTCGTTGTGATTCAAAATTTATCTGGCAAAAGCATCTACCAAGTTAACAATATGGATCATACAGCGAAAGCACGCATTCGTTTAAAGCTAAACGGATTAATCACAAGCTCCCCTAATTGGATGAACTTAACAAATAAAAAAAATATTTCTTTCATTCGAAAACAAGTAGAAAATACGCTAAAAAAACAAGCAGAACAACTCATTCAAGAATTCCAGCAAAAAAACATAGATCCATTAGGTATATGTGATGAAATGAGAAGCCGAACAAGGGAATGGAACATAAAAGAAATTAGAAAGATGTATCCTTCAACAGATATTCATGTTGATGTAAATGTGAATATTGTACAATCTGGCATCGGAGAATAGTGAGGTGATAAGATGAGTACGAAAAGCACTGAAAAAACAAAAACTGTTTCTCCTTATTTCATATTTTTTTTACTACACTCCTTACAAATTGGAGTGGGTATTCTTGGTTATCAACGAATTATTATAAAGAGCGCTGGTCATGACGCATGGATTGCTATCATTATAGCTGGTGCTGCAACTCATATTGTATTATTTTGTATGTTAAAAATGTTAGAGAAAGATGATGATTTAGTTCAGATCCATACAACATGCTTCGGAAAATGGATTGGGTCTTTCTTAACTTTATGTTTCACTTTTTATTTTCTATTATTTTGTCTTACCGTTCTACGGACATATATTGAAGTAATTCAAGTTTGGGTATTCCCTACCATAAAAGGATGGACGTTGACTTTACTTTTTTTACTTGTTACTTACTATGCATTAAAAGGAGGATTCCGCTCTGTAACTGGAATCTGCTTTTGGGGAACTGTATTACCCATTTTCGTTGTTCTTTTTTTAGTTTTCCCACTACAATATGCTCATTTTCGTAACATATTACCAATTTTCATACACTCACCTATTGAAATGTTACAATCAGCTAAAGATTCTTCATTAGAATTTTTAGGATTTGAAGCCATACTTGTTTTTTATCCATTTATTGAAAAAGGAAAATCATTTAAAAAATGGGCTCATGGTGGTATTTTATTTACTACCATTGTATATGGAGTGTTAGCGGCCGTTTCTATTATGTATTTTAGTGAAGGCTTACTAAATCACACCATCTGGCCAACATTAACGATGTTAAAAATTATTAAAGTTCCTTTTATTCAACGATTTGAGTACATTATTATTTTTATTTGGTTACTGATTATTTTACCCAACCTATGCTTAACAATCTGGTCAGCTTGTCGTTCTGTAAAGCGTTCTTTCCATATCTCATTTAAAGTTACACTCCCTTTTTTTATTACAATTGTATTCATCGCCTCTTTATTTTTTACAAATCGAGAAAGTATCAACATATTAAACACCACTTTATCTCAAACTGGAATGTATATTGTATATACATACATTCCCTTACTTTGTATATGGCACTCGATTCGCTGGCGATGGAAAAAGAAAAAAACTGCTCCATAACAGTAGAGAATTTGATACAATTCAATTAATACGTAGCTAAAGGAGGATAAGCATATAAAAAAATATATATTCTCTCTACTTGTAATCATGAGCCTACTCCTTACTGGATGTAGTAGTGCACATGACAAGAAAGTTTCAAGATCAAAAGAAGATCATGCTTCTCACATTGCACAAGGTGACGTGCAAGAAAAAACAAATGGAGTAGAAACACTCCCAACCTTTTTAGACAAGCTAGACCCACAACTAAAAGATATCTATACAGTCGCAGGAAACAACGCCGAATTATTAAGTTGGATTCCTTGTTACTGTGGATGTGGTGAAAATGTGGGACATAAAAGTAATAAAAATTGTTTTATTAAGGAAATAAAACAAAATGGAGAAGTTGTTTGGGACTCCCATGCAACAACATGTGTAAACTGTTTAGAAATTGCAGTCAAATCTGCATCTATGCAGCAAAACGGAAAGTCTCTACTTGAAATTAGAAATTACATCGACAATACATATAAAGAAGGCTATGCAAAACCGACGCCTACACCAATGCCCAAAGCTTAAAAACGAGGAATCCTCTCGTTGTTTATTAGCAAATTCTTTCACGTGTATTTCCACTTATCTTTCACACACTATATGTAACTCCTCGGTAAGGAGGTACACAATGAACACCTACAACGACTACGACAAAGCGCTCTATTACACATATTGTTGTAATTGGGATAAGTTACTTGTTTTAATGGTACAAACAAAAGATCAAATATTTTCAAAACGAATTGAACGCTTTTTACATGCGTATCAATATGGAAAACAATTATCTGAAGTAGATAAACAACTACAACTGTTATTCCAATATATTGACCATGCCTCACAAAAGTCCTATATGGAAGAAATTGAACAGCTACAAATGTAAAGAAAGAGCTTGTCCAAGAAGAATTATTTTTGGACGGGCTCTTTTTACAAGCATTAATTTTACTAACGATGAAGTAACGGGATTGATCGGTTAGTTGCTATCTCATGTAGAAATCGCCAACTTTTTGAATGTTTTTCCACATTCATGTTCATAATACATATATGATTGTGAATTGGACGTGATAACTTTGCGGAAACTGTTATACATATTCCTTTGTACCATTACAGTCTTAACCGGTTGTCAACCAAAGAAAAACATGGATTCATTTCATGGAAAGAAACAAGATAAATATACATACAATCTTCTCATTATCGGCAGTGATTCACGCGACGAACAACATGGGCGTGCGGATACCATTATGATTGCTCAATATAATAAAAAAGAGCATACAGCCAAACTCGCTTCTATTATGCGCGATAGCTATGTAGAAATTCCTACCTATGACAAAAAATATAATAAAATTAACGCTGCCTACTACTACGGTGGTCCAGAACTGTTACGCAAAACAATTCATCACAATTTCGGAATTGACACTTCCCATTACGTAACAATCGATTTTCAAGCGTTTGTTAACATTGTAGATACAATCGCACCAGAAGGAATTAAAGTACATGTCACGCAATCCATTATCGATGACATGAAATTATCTGTAGCACCTGGGATGCAGGCTCTTCATGGAAAAGAATTATTAAAATATGCTCGTTTTCGTCACGATAAAGAGAGTGATTTTGGTCGTGTAAGACGGCAACAAGAAGTACTTCAAGCAGTTAAACGAACATTTACTCGTAAGATGCATTCTCTAGATGGAATGCTTGATATACCAGCAATGGCACAAAAAATCGCACCAGACATCCAAACAAATTTAGATGTACAAACGCTATTTGCAATTCGCAATAGTCTATTATCAACACCAAAAATAGAAACCATGCGTGTTCCTCTTGAGAATGAGTATAATCATGCTTTTATTGAGCATGCAGGCTCCATATTACAAATACATCCCGAAAAAAATAAAGAAGCTCTTCAACGTTTTTTCAACGTCACAAGAGCTGTAAATAACTCATAAAAACAAGGTGGTATACCTTGTTTTTTGTTTTTACTACGATAAATTTTCTTGATAAAAATATTTTTTCTTTATTTTCATGTCCTCTTCATACTATAATTTAGTATGTAACTATTATAAGAGAGGTAAAAACATGGACCGTGAAAAGAAACAAGAATACGCTTTATTGACCGCTTGGGGAGCTTCTTTTATCGCTACACTTGGAAGCTTATATTTTTCTGAAATTATGAAATTCGAACCTTGTGTGCTTTGCTGGTATCAACGTATTTTTATGTATCCATTCGTTTTATGGCTTGGTATAGCTATAGCGAAAAAAGACTATCGCATCGCTTCCTATTCCTTGCCAATCGCAAGTATTGGTGCTTGCATTTCTTTATATCACTATGGAATCCAAAAAATCCCAGCGTTTTCAGAAGCCGGAGCAGTTTGCGGACGTGTCCCTTGTACAGGAGAATATATAAACTGGTTTGGTTTCATCACGATTCCATTTCTAGCATTAATCGGATTTATGACCATCATCATTTGTAGCTTTATAATCATAAAAAATAAATAAGGAGATGAAATCATGAAAAAACTGCTTATATTTGGCGGTATTGTTATCGTTTTATTTGTGGCCCTTTGGGGTGTAAGATTTATGGAAGATAATAGTAAAAAAGATTACTATGCAAACAAGATTACCCTGGAGGAGCTTCGTAAAAATATTACAGACAAAAAAGACCAGACCATTTACTTTTATCAAACAAATTGTGTACATTGTCAAAAGGTGTCTCCTATCGTTGTCCCTCTTGCGAAAGATTTGAATGTTGATATGAAAGTGATCGATATCGAAAAAGAGCCTGATGCTGTTTGGGACGAGTTCAACATTAAAGGGACTCCAACAATCATTCATTATAAAGAAGGAAAAGAAGTAAGTCGCATCAGCGGCGACCCAGGCAAAGAAACCTTTCGTAAATGGTTGAAAGAAACGAAAAAGTAACAAGAAAAGGAAACTTCCGCTATACATGAAATGGATATAAAATCCCACACTACTATATAAGGAGGGGTTTTATGCCAGAAGTACGCTGTTCCGTTTCCAATTGTTCCTTTTGGGGACAAGGCAACTTTTGTCAAGCAACTGCAATCTTCGTTCAGCCTGATGATCAAAATGCAAATCAACCAGGAGATAATTCCTATACAAATGCAGCTTTAACAGGTGAAACATTTGAAAGTGCAGTCACAACAAGCTTTGAAACGTGTTGTCAAACCTTTAAACCAAAATATTAAATCAAAACCCTTCATCGTATGAAAGATGAGGGGTTTTCTTCTGCACTATTTCATATCATAATACTCCCATATTGCCAAGCATCATGCATGAGTATCATGTATAAGATCACAATCACAATTGTTCCCCACAAAGTAATTTCTCGATATGTTCCTTCCTCGCCATCTCTTGCTTCAATAAAAGCCCAAATAAAACCTATCATTAAAAGTAGATCAACATATGGTACATACAGGAAAAAGAACAGCAGTGCATATAAATACACAACAAATAAACCAGTTGTAATTAAAAAAATTTTAAAAGCAAATTCACTATTTCCTTTCTTCATATATCCGCCCCCCAATCTATACTGTATTATATTCAACATATGACAAATTGGGGAAACATTCCAAATAAGCTACCAAAAATTTACGGTAGCTATTATTGAATATTATATTTTCGTTTATATATATTGCTCAAAACGGAATGAGGTAATTGTTCATAGTGAGTCTTCTCTCCTGATTCATCTATCATATAAAAATTATTCCCTATATAATAGTACCCCCTTTTTCGTTGAGAATAGACCGGATATCGCTCATTCGGCAACACTGTCTTTATTTTTGTCAATTGCCCATTTGGTTCTTGCCAATATAAATTCATGCGATCTACAAGCGTCAACATTCCAATTTGATCTTCTTCTACTTTGCGACCGTTCCAACTTACAACGCGGTACCCATACATATGAGCTGCCTGTTCTGGAGATGCATGAAAGCTTGAGATAATTACCTTTGTCTGTACGGATACGCGATCATACAACCATTGTATATCGCGATCATGCATGCGAATACATCCATTGGATTCTCGCCTTCCAATCGTGCCTTCACGATTTGTTCCATGAATTGCATATTCCTTTTCATTTAAGCCGAGCCATCTTGTTCCAAGTGGATTATTAGGAGCACCACCTGGAATTTTTTTTCGATGATACTCTTTATTTTTATATTTATTAATGATGCAAAAGCTTCCTTCAGGAGTTGGTGTACGAGGACTTCCTGTTGTTACCGGAAATGTTCTTACATAATTCCCATTTTCAAAAAAAGATAATTGATTGGTCGTCAAATTAATCAATATGAGATGATCTGTCTCAGCAAGCGTATGAATCGGCAGGCTGAAAAAGAGGATGACTGCTAGCCATAATTTTTTCATCTATATCCCCCCAGTACCACCATATACAATGGTACCATTAGCTTTTGCTATACTGCCGATTCTTATGAATAAAATATGAATACTCTTCTTTCCTTTTTCTTTATCCACTATTTTAGAGAAATAGCAGCCCGATTAGTGAGGGATGAAGCCCCCCACTGATTAAAATTTCACTTTATCCATTTACAATCACTCCACCATTGACATGAATCATTTGTCCTGAGACATAGGTTGAATCTTCTGAAGCTAAATATACGTAAGCTGGTGCCAATTCATACGGCTGTCCAGGTCTCTTCATTGGAACATCGCTTCCAAATTCAGCTACTTTCTTTTTATCAAAACTTGATGGAATAAGTGGCGTCCAAATAGGGCCCGGTGCGACACCATTTACCCGGATTCCTTTTTGCATTAATGACTTTGCAAGCGACCTTGTAAAAGCAACAATCGCTCCCTTTGTCGCCGCATAATCAATAAGTTGCTCATTTCCTTCATATGCGACAATAGATGCTGTATTAATAATAGCATCGCCCTGCTTTAAATGTACTAATGCCGCTTTTGTAACATGAAAATAAGAAAAGATATTAATACGAAATGTTTTTTCAAGTTGCTGCGCAGTAATATATTCTAAACTTTGCTGCGGATATTGCTGCGCGACATTATTGACAAGAATATTGAGACCACCTAATTGAGAAACAGTTTCTTTCACAATTTGCTCACAATGTTGTTCATCACTTACATCTCCTGGAAGCAATATACACTTTGCACCATGTTTCTCTACTAACTTTTTTGTTTCATTTGCATCTTCATGTTCGTCTAAATAAGCAATTGCGATATTTGCCCCTTCTTTTGCAAAAGCAACTGATACCGCTCTTCCAATGCCACTATCTCCCCCTGTAATAAGCACATATTTTCCTTTTAATTTCCCGCTTCCCTTATAGTACGGATTATCATATTGAGGAAGTGGATTCATAAGAGACTCTACTCCCGGTTGTTTATTTTGATGTTGCGGTGGCAATGTTAAAAATGTTTTCTGCTGTGTCATCCGTTCTTTCAACTCCTTCTTACTCTTTTCTTCTTATCATGTACATATCTACTAAAAGTAATTATGTATCAAGTACTTTCACTGCATTTTAAAGAGGAGTCTTACTATCCATCAATAGCGGAAAAAACACGAATTGTATACATCGTTTTATGACTAATATTCGACATCAAAACATAAAATACAAAATGGTATAAACTTTTTTTGTACAAAACTCTTGCAAAAAAACAAAAAACGAATATTATATATAACTGTTGCTAGAATCATTCGTAAACAGAAAGGATGTTTATATGTTTAACCTTTCAAAACATAAAACTTCTATTAAAACTGAAATTATGGCAGGTATAATCACCTTTTTAACAATGGCATATATTATTGTCGTAAACCCTGTTATCCTTGGAGATGCGGGTGTTCCTTTTGAGCAAGCATTTACAGCAACAATTATTGCTGCTATTGTCGGAACATTATTTATGGCCATCTTTACAAACTTACCAATTGCAATTGCTCCAGGTATGGGACTGAATGCTTACTTCTCATACTCGGTAGTAAAAGCACACGAAGGCATGACATTTACAATTGCATTCTCTGCTGTATTTGTGGCAGGTATGATTTTAATTTTATTATCATTCACATCTTTCCGTACAAAATTAATGGAAGTCATTCCGAATAACTTAAAACATGCAATCACTGCTGGCATTGGCTTATTTATTGCTTTTATCGGCTTACGCATGACAGGAATCGTAACAAAACATGACTCTAACTTAGTAGGACTTGGTGACCTTCACTCTGCTCCTGTGTTACTAGCGTTCGCAGGTCTTGGAATTACGCTTATTCTTATGTCCTTAAATATAAATGGTGCTATTTTTATCGGAATGTTATTAACGGGAATAATTGCTTACTTCACGGGACAATTAACATTCTCAAACGGCATTACATCCATGCCTGGATTACCTGAAGGAATTATTGTTTCTAATCCAATTACTGCTGTTTCTGATGTTATCCAATACGGATTGTACGGCGTTGTCTTTTCATTCTTCCTTGTTACATTGTTCGATACAACGGGTACATTACTTGGAGTAGCTCAGCAAGGTGGATTTATGAAAGATGGCAAACTTCCAAAATCAGGACGAGCTCTTCTATCAGATTCTTTCTCAGCAACAATTGGTTCTATGTTTGGAACAACACCATCAACAGCTTACATTGAATCCTCTGCGGGCGTGGCAGCTGGTGGCCGCACTGGTTTAACAACAATTACAGTTGCTGTATTGTTTGTAGCTGCAGCATTCTTCGGTCCTTTAGTAAGTGCTGTATCTGGCGTTTCAGCAATCACATCACCATCATTAATTATCGTTGGTAGCTTAATGATGGGTGCTGTACGTAACATTGATTGGGATGTATTTGATGAAGCATTCCCAGCATTTTTAGTGATTTTAAGCATGCCACTTACATCCAGTATCTCAACAGGGATTGCCCTTGGATTTATTTCATACCCACTTATGAAAATGGCAAAAGGTAAATTCAATGCTGTTCACCCGCTTGTATATATATTTGGAATTTTATTTGCTTATCAATTAATTTTCTTACCACATTAATAAAAACCCTTAGCACACAAAATTGTGAGCTAAGGGTTTTTATTATTTTTTATTATTCTTCATTTCCTTATCAAGTTTAATGACTTAGCCATCAGCCAACAAATTTCGTCATCTCACCAGTGCGAAACAATCATTACAACTACATTTAGTTTTGCAAGAATGCTTGTAAATCTGCAAATTTTCTTTTTGCGTCTTCATATCCTTGCTCATATAAGCCTTGTAGTTTTGTCACATCTTTTTCCATACGATCTACTTGCAATGGCATTTCAGGGCGAATGACAAATAAATTACCTGCTGCCTCTTCTTTTTCAATATAATGAAGTGTTTCGTTATATAATTCATAACGAGTAAGCATAGCACGAACAAGATGCGGATATTTTTTGTAGGCCCTAGCTACAACCCATCCAAACTTTGTTTTTTTCTTTGTATATCCATGATTTCTTGTTAAAATCACAACTGACTTTTTATATCCATCTGTCTGCGCCTTACGAACTGGAATTGGATCAGAGATTCCTCCATCTAATAATTGCTTGCCACGATAGTTTACAATCCGTGCAATAAATGGCAAAGAACTAGACGCTTGCAATAAGTTTAATGCATCTTCGTTCGTTCCTTCTTTTTCAAAATAAACAGGCTGTCCTGTTTCACAATCGGTCGTTCCAACAACGAAACGTTCTGGACTATTAAAATATGTTTCAAAATCAAAAGGAACGTGCTTCTCCGGAATTTCATGAAAAATGAAATCCATATCAAATAGTTGACGCTTTTTTAAAAAGTTCTTATATGATAAATATCTTGGATGTTGTGCGTAATCAATATTTACTACCTTATTTCGATTTCTTTGTCTAGAAAGATACGACGCTGCATGACAAGCACCAGCGGAAACACCAATGACATACGGAAAATATAAATCTTGTTCCATAAAGTATTCAAGTATCCCACCAGTATATACGCCGCGCATACCGCCGCCTTCTAATACTAACCCCGTATTTTCAAGCATTTCTTCCTCTCCTCTTTATATACCTAGACTATTTAATTATTCATATTGTTAAGTATCTCTTTCTATTATATATGAGTAGGTGTAAAAAAACATATTCAAAAGACTTAGCCTCTTTTACTCTTCACATGACAGTTCAAATAGCAGCATTCTTTATTTTGTACGCGTCTCTAAATGTGCTCCTACATCTCTTACAAATCTTTGGATGAACAACAATTCTTCCTCTGTATACTGATTCAAAAGAAAAAGCCATTTCTCCTCAACTTGTTGATGCAACTTCTCATGAGCTCTATAGATTTCATTTCCACTCTCTGTCAAACAAAAGAATATTTCTTTTTGATTATCCAACATTTTCATCTTTTCAACATACTTTTTGTTAAACAGCTTCGTACAAATTTTAGAAATAGCTCCTTTTGTCATTCCCATTTCTTCCGTAATCGCTGTTACATTTATTAAACCTTTGTTTCCAATACATTCAATGACATGTAGTTCTGATAACGACATCTCCCCCACACCTGCCTCCTGAAGAAAACGGGCATGATTATCCTTCATATATTCTTCTTTTTTATGAAAAAGTGTCCGAATGTCCGAAAGTATTTCTCTTTGCTTCTCTGCACGATCCAATCGATTCGCCTCCGTTATATTATATATGTTTCCACAGAAACAATTTAACTCTATATCATTTTAAATTTATTTTTTCATCTTTACAAGGAATAAAATCATGATACAATATATTTAGTTTCCTAGGAAACAAAAGGAGGTTCTACTATGAAACAGGCATTATCGTCAATAAAATTACAATCTATTTTATACACTGTTTGTTTGAGTGCTCTATTAGGATCTTTGGCTCAAAATATTTATACACCTATTTTACCAATGATTCAAACTACTTTTCACACTTCGCTCTCCCTTGTTCATTTAACCGTTTCACTTTTCACTTTTATTCTCGCAGTGATGCAGCTCGTTTATGGTCCACTCATTGATATGAAAGGCAGAAAATATATCCTAATTCCTAGTCTATGCATCGGAACCATTGGCGCAATCGGCTGTTCTTTTGCAACAAATATGTATGTATTCCTTATATTTAGAACGATTCAAGCGTCCGGAATTGCTGCCATTCCGATTGTAGCGGCCACCATTATTGGGGACTTATTTGAAGGGACAGAACGTGGAAAAGCAATGAGCATTTATCAAACGATACTTGCCCTCGCTCCTACTATCGGTCCACTAATTGGTGGCTATCTTGGGGACATAAATGGGCATGTAACTGTTTTTCTATTTTTATCTATAACTGGAATATTTTTACCCATTGTTAATATCATATTACTTCCTGAAACAAAGCCATCTATCCTTACCACAACTAAAAAAAACAGTCTTTATTGGAATCTTTTCAAACATAAAATTGGTCTCTCTATTGCCCTCATCGGCTTTATGCAATTTTGTATGTATTTTTGTTTCCTCGTTTTTTTACCTAGCATACTTACAAACGTATTCCATCTAAATGTGCATGAAATTGGAATGACGTTTGTACCGCTGGCCTTATGTATGATGCTAGGAAGTTATTGCTATAAGTTTTTCCAAAGATGGCTCTCGCCAAAACAAGCTTTACTGATTACTAGCTTTTTCAATATCCTATGTGTTCTCTTATTCTCCTTCACATATGATATAAACATCCTCATTCTTCTTATTGCGATATCCCTATACGGTTTTAGCATGGGAATATCGCTGCCCACTCACACAACTTTGTTAACAGAAGAATTTATTAAGGAGCGAGCAACTGCAATTGGGATGTACAATTTCATTCGGTATATCGGAATGAGCACAGGTCCAATGATTGGTGGTTTTCTATTTTTTTCGCAAAATTACTTTTGGATTTTCTTCATAGGTGCAATGCTATTTCTCATCATCGTCTTATATGTAAGGAAACAGCTACCGAAAAATAGCGAAATATAATATAAAAGGAATGTTCAGATAAAGTGTCTCACTACTTCTGAACATTCTCTTTTTTACTTCCTTTGATCAGCAACAATATGAATATCGATATACTTCGTTTCCCTCATGATTTCATTCACAATCGAACCTTTGCAAATTTCTTCCCACCTCGTTCTTGCAGATTGTCCAAGCAAAATTTGTGTAACTTGTAATCGTTTTGCAACTTCAATCATAACAGCTGCTGGCTTTCTCCCCTTTGCCTCTTCTAATAGAAATGTTGCCTCAAACTGTTTCGTCAATGCTTTCCATTCAGCAATGATTTGTCTTCTTCCTGCTGAAATAGATTCTACGTTGCCTCTTTCTACATTTAATACAAATAATTCAGCATTTAACCGATTCGCCATCCGCCATCCACGCCGAATTAATTTTTCTGCCGCCAAACTATATTGCACACAAACGAGGATCTTTTCTTTTACACCAATCGGTTCTATGAGTGATTGACTCATTTTCTCATCCATATCATCGGCAACTTCTCTCAGCGATAACTCTCGTAAAGCCCCCAAATTATTAATAGTAAAAAAGTGTTCCAAGCTTTGCTTAATCTTTTCTTCCTTATATATCTTTCCATCTCTTAACCTTTTCCGTAACACTTCTGGCGTAACATCAACAAGTTGAATCTCATTTGCTTTTTGTAAAATACAATCAGGAATACGCTCTCTTACTTTTATATTTGTAATCTGTTCTACGATATCATGAACACTTTCTAAATGTTGAATATTAAATGCAGATAATACTGATATTCCCGCCTCTAATAGTTCTTCTACATCCATATACCTTTTTTTATGTTTCGCTCCTGGAATATTGCTATGCGCAAGTTCATCTACCACGACTACTTGCGGTGCTCGCTTTATAATTTTCTCTACATTCAGCTCATAAAATCGCTTTCTTTTATACTCTATTTCTTGTAAAGGAATTATTTCTAAATCCAAAATAGCCGCTTCCGTTTCTTTTCTCCCATGTGTTTCAACCAGCCCAATAACAACATCTAGCCCTTCTTTCTTCATTTCATGTGCATCAAGTAGCATTTTATACGTTTTCCCAACACCAGGTGCTGCCCCGACGTATAATTTTAGTTTTCCTCTATTCATTCTCTGTATTTCTTCTAAATAATCCTCCGGTGACCTTCTTTGAAATTTCGGCTCATATTCTTCAGCGTACATAATCTCACTCCTTTACAAAAGGAAGCTACCTCAATCAAAATAGGATTGAGGTAGTCTATTTTTTATTGTATTCGTTTTTTGACTTCCATATTTAACTGTAAAACATTCACACGTTCTTCTCCATATAATCCAAATGCACGACCTTCTATATGCGAAGCAATGATAGCCTTTAACTCCTCTTTCGAAATTTTCGTTTCTTTTGCAACGCGGTCTACTTGTGCGTATGCCGCTTTAGGACTAATATCCGGATCCAGCCCTGAACCTGAATTTGTTACTAAATCTATTGGTACTTCTCTTACTGGGACAGAAGGATTATCTTCCTTCCATTTTTCAATACTTTCTTCTGTACGTTGTCGTAACTCCGGATTAGAAGGTGCATAGTTATTTGATCCAGACCCTTCCGCTTTATAGGCAATACTTGATATACGTCCATGAAAATATTTGGCGGAGGTAAACTCCTGTCCAATTCGTTTAGATCCAATGATTTCTCCTTTCTCATATATTAAACTTCCATCTGCATGATCCTTCATTACCCCTTGTGCAATTCCCGTTACCATGGCTGGATAAATCAAACCACATAGAACAACAAGTACTCCAGTTAAGCGAACAACAGGTCCAAACAAATTTTGTTTCTCAGTCATGTGTATCTCTCCCTTCTCTATGAAATGAATAGTCCAACGACTAAATCGACCAACTTAATCCCAATAAATGGTACAAGTACACCACCAAAACCATAAATCAATAAGTTACGAAAAAGTAGCGTATTGGAACTCATCGGTTTATATGCAATTCCTTTCATTGCAAGTGGAATCAACATCGGGATGATGAGCGCGTTAAAAATGAGCGCTGACAGAATAGCAGAAAGCGGTGAGTGCAATCCCATTATATTAAGTGCCTCCATTTGCGGAATTGCAACTGTAAACATCGCTGGAATAATCGCAAAGTATTTTGCTACATCATTTGCAATACTAAATGTCGTTAATGCACCGCGCGTCATTAATAGCTGCTTTCCAATCGCAACCACTTCAATAATTTTTGTTGGATTAGAATCTAAATCAATCATATTTGCCGCTTCTTTCGCTGCTGCGGTACCACTATTCATTGCAAGACCAACATCCGCTTGTGCCAGCGCTGGAGCATCATTTGTCCCATCACCTGTCATCGCAACTAATTTACCCAATTCTTGCTCTGCTTTAATAACAGCTATTTTATCCTCCGGTTTACATTCAGCCACAAATTCATCTACCCCTGCTTCTTTTGCAATCGTTGCCGCTGTTAACGGATTATCTCCTGTACACATCATTGTTTTTATTCCCATTTGCCGAAGCTGTTCGAAACGCTCACGCATACCAGGTTTTACAGTATCTTTTAAATAGATTAAACCGAAAATACGATTTCCCGCTGCAACCGCAAGTGGTGTACCACCCTCTTTGGCGATTAAATCGGCTTTTTGATGTAAATCGGTTGGAATCTTTCCTCTTTGAGATTGTACCCAATCAATTACGGCACCAACTGCTCCTTTTCTTACTTTTTCCCCGCTTTTTAGATCCATACCGCTCATTCTCGTTTCAGCTTTAAAAGGAACGAATTCTCCTATCTCTTCCTTAGATACATTGTAAGAAAACCCTTTTGATTGTACATAATCCATAACAGAACGTCCTTCCGGTGTTTCATCTAACACCGAGCTAAGTGCCGCCCATTTCGCTAATTGTTCTATTGTTTCATTTCCGACAGGCAGTAAAGCATGTGCCATCCGGTTTCCAAATGTAATCGTACCTGTTTTATCTAAAATGATTGTATTAATATCACCTGCTGCTTCCACTGCTTTTCCGCTCATTGCGAGTACATTAAACTTTGTTACACGATCCATACCAGCAATCCCAATTGCGGATAATAGTCCGCCTATTGTTGTTGGAATTAAACAAACGAGTAACGCAACAAGAATGGAAGTATCAATTTGAAATCCTAAATAATTTGTAAATAACGGAAGCGTTACAACTGCAATGAGAAAGATTAATGTTAAACTTATTAATACTGTATTTAACGCTATTTCATTCGGCGTTTTTTGACGCGTTGCCCCTTCTACTAATAAGATCATTTTATCTAAGAAAGATTCGCCAGGATTACTTGTAATTCGAATCGTAATCTCATCACTCACAACCATTGTACCGCCTGTCACAGAGCAAAAATCACCGCCTGCTTCCTTCATTACTGGTGCCGATTCACCTGTAATTGCCGATTCATCTACAGATGCTAAACCACGAATAACTTCCCCATCACCTGGAATCATTTCTCCTTGTTTTACAAGAACCATATCACCTTTTTTTAAGTTAGATGCTAAAACCCGAGTAATTTCTCCATTTTCCTTTACGATATTCGCATAAACATCCTTTTTTGATTGTTTTAATGAATCTGCTTGTGCTTTCCCGCGTCCTTCTGCTAATGCTTCTGCAAAATTTGCAAAGAAAACTGTGAATAAAAGAACAAGTGTGACCGTTATATTGAACCATAACGGAACATTTGTTGATAAACTCGGTACAACCGACAAAAGCAATGTAATGAAAAATCCAATTTCGACAACAAACATAATTGGATTCTTTATCATTTGCTTTGGATTTAATTTCAAAACTGCTTGTTTAAAAGCATTTGATACAATATCACGATCCATTGTTTTCGCACTTCTTACCTCACCATCTTCTCTTTTGGAAGATGACATAACCTGCACATGCTTCCCTTTTACTATCACTGGTCTCATATTGATTCTCCTCGCTTCTTTCTTATAGAGTCAGAAACTCTGCAATTGGTCCTAATACTAATACTGGAAAGAAAGTTAACGCACCGACGATAAAGATTGTGCCAACAAAAATCCCTCCAAATAGTCCATTATCTGTTCTGAATGTTCCGACTGTTTCTGGTACGACTGCTTTTTCTTTTAAAGATACCGAAACAGCAAGCATTGTTACTAAGCTGAAGAAACGCGCTCCATACATTACAAGTCCCGTTGAAATATTCCAAAATGGTGTATTATCCGCCAATCCTTCAAAACCAGAACCATTATTTGCTGCTGATGAAGTAAATTCATAGATTACTTGTGTAATGCCATGAAATCCTGAATTTGTAATCGCTTCTGTACCAAAATTGGTAGAAAATGCAACTGCCGATGCTCCGAGAATTAATAAAGGTTGAAATAATAATGTAACAGCAATAAGTTTCATCTCTTTTCCCTCTAGCTTTTTCCCAAGAAACTCTGGCGTACGTCCAACCATTAATCCTGAAATAAAGACAGCAATCATCGCATACATTATCACATTAATAAACCCTGCTCCAACGCCACCAAACACCGTATTTAAAAGCATGTTCACAAGTGTAAGCATCCCTCCAAGCGGGGTAAACGTATCATGCATCGCGTTCACACCACCTGTTTCCGATGCTGTCGTAACTGTTGCAAAGAGTGCTGTCATTATTGTACCGAATCGAACTTCTTTTCCTTCCATATTCCCTTGTGCATGGTCCATGCCAAATTGATTTAAAACGGGGTTTCCTTGTAATTCGGTTGTAACAGCCATACCAAATCCAATGACAAACATTATAAGCATTGATACAAATAAAATTCTTCCTTGTTTCTTACTACCAATCATTCTTCCATATGTGAATGGCAGTGATGTTGTAATAAACATCATAAGCATCATTTGTAACACATTCGTAATCGCTGTTGGATTTTCAAAAGGATGTGCAGAGTTTACTCCAAAAAATCCACCACCATTATTTCCTAGCATTTTAATAGATTCTAACGAAGCAATTGGCCCCCGCGGAATCACTTGTTTTGCTCCTTCAAGCGTTTGAGCGACTGCGCTGCCGCTCAATGTTTGTGGCATTCCTTGCGCGACGAATATAAGTGCCATAATAAATGCAATTGGCATTAACACCCTTATAATCGCTCGAACAAAATCAACAAAGAAGTTTCCTACTTCTTTTCCAGCTAATCCTCGAATAAATGCAATTGCAAATGCCAATGTTGTCGCTGGCGCTGTAAACATCATGAACGTAATCCCAATCATTTGTGCTAAGTACGATAATCCACTTTCACCACTATAATGCTGTAAATTCGTATTCGTCATAAAGCTAATCGCTGTATGAAATGCAAGTGTCGGTTCCATTCCCTCTACTTTACTTGGGTTTAATGGTAGAACGCCTTGTAATCTAAAAACAAGATATACAAACAAAATCATACAAGCATTCGTAAATAACATCGCAAATACGTATTGGATCCAAGTTTGATTCTTTTTCTGAATGCCACCTACTTTAAAAATGATACTCTCTATCGGACCAAACACTTTCTCTAACGTTCTACTCCCTTGAAACGCCTTTTCTACATATGTTCCCATTGGCTTTGCAAGTAATATAAACAATACTATCGTTACGATAGCTGCGACCCATGTTACCATTGCTTCTTCCTCCTAGTTTAGAACTTTTCTGGATTTAATAACGCGTAAACTAAGTAGCCTGTAAGAAAGAGTACTACGGTCGAAAGTATAATCGTCATTTCGATTTCCCTTCTTTCACAACTTTATCCGACCATTTTGCTAGACCAATCATGGAGAATACGAGTAGAATACAAAATCCAATCATCAGAATATCTAACATGTTTATCCCTCACAAAATGTATTTTTTTACCATCGAACCACTAAAAAAAGAACACTGAGGCTCTACTCAGTGTTCAAAAATGAACAACACAAAAGTAAACCTCCTCTCCAAACGCTTACGAAGTTAGCTGTCGGATTCGGGCCTAAAGAGTAGCCCTACTTTCATCATGAAAGATTCACCCCAAGTGACAATGCACAAAATTGGTTCCCCCGCTCCAAATCATTGGACTCAGCGATATAAGGTTATTTTTGGAAATTTTTATAAATAATTTATGAGAGTAAATATACTCCTCTATTTTTGACTTGTAAAGAATAAAATTACTGAAAATAATAAGATTTCTTGCCATATAACCGCTTACATTACTGAATATAATTATTTTATCATCTATTTTCTTATCTTTTCTTTCTTTTTCGTGAAAATGGCTTGTTACATAAAGTGAAACTTTAATCAGTGGGGGGCTTCATCCCTCACTGATTATGAGCCCTCACCAATCGGGCTGCCCGAAAATGGCGGGATAAAAAGAAAAGAGCACCTATGAAGTGGCGATCTTACTATACTTCATAGGTGCTCAATCATTTATTTACTCCATAAAAATGCACGTAAACTTCTCCCTCGAATATAAACTTGTGACAATTCTGCATGTAACTGCTCATATTCAATAATATCCTTCTCTAAATATAAATTATCTTTTGACAGCAATATCATATACGGCCTTGGAAAAAAAGGATCTAGCGCAGCTAATTCTTGAATTCTCTCTAATGATACTGCCCAGCGATTTGCTATATCGTCAAGTAATAATACTTTCATTTCCGCTTCCTCCGCTCTATTCAAGAAATAAAAAAGAAATGTTATCACAGTTTGTAAACACGACAAATGTAGCTCCCATTGTTTGATAGAGCCTGACTGGATATTTTTTATTTCTTGTCACAATTGTAATAGGTGCTTGAAACGAAAAACGAATCCATTCCGTAAAAAAACTAACGATCGGCAATTCGTCACCGAGCAGGATAACCTTTTTTATGCCTGTACAAATACTTGTTCTATTCAACTCCTTACCAAAACAATAAATTGTTTGAAAGCCAAACTTTCTTGCTTCTCCTGCTATTTGTTCATCAGCAGCCACAATAATCAATTCACTTTGAAACGATACTAATTCTCTTAAACTGTTTAACTTATCCTTTTCTCCTACACAAATGAGTGTTAGTCCTTGTTTCTCACCCATGTATTTCATCCTCCCTAGCATAAAAGAATCAGCTGATATTCTCCTATACTAACCAGATTGATGAAGAGATACATCCATCATTGTACCACCCTCTCTCAAAACGCTTACGAAGTTAGCTGTCGGATTCGGACTTTGAGAGTAGCCCTACTTTCATCATGAAAGATTCACCCCTAGTGACCATGCACCATTTGGTTCCTCCGCTCCAAATCATTGGACTCAGCGTTACAAAAACAGATTTTGGCTGCTATCATACTCCTAAATATGGAAATTGTAAACAATTAAAAATAGTGAACGATTTTCTGAACATCCTCGAAAATCAATAAAGTTTTTTAATATATTATTTAAAAAAAGTTGTTAATCGTCATAAAAAAACAGGAACCAGTTAGCTCCTGTTTTCTAGCACCTTTATCTTAAATATTTACATGCGTACTTCTTGACGTTTATATGCAAAATGGTTTGTTGGTCCATGGCCATTGCCAATGTTTAATGGCTCTGCAATTGCACTACTAATAAATTGTTTAGCTTCTTGAACGGCTTCTTTCATATCGTATCCTTTGGCAAGTCCTGCCGTTACAGCAGAGGCAAATGTACAACCACTACCGTGCGTTTGTTTTGAAGCAATTCTTTCACTTTTAAATTCAATGAATTGCTCACCATCGAACAAGAAATCAATAACTTCACTTCCTTGATACTCTGCATGTCCACCTTTCATAAGAACATACTGA
This sequence comes from Bacillus cytotoxicus NVH 391-98, assembly GCF_000017425.1. Classification (GTDB taxonomy): domain Bacteria; phylum Bacillota; class Bacilli; order Bacillales; family Bacillaceae_G; genus Bacillus_A; species Bacillus_A cytotoxicus. The sequence goes on along the minus strand of NC_009674.1, from coordinate 711,411 downwards.
ACACCTAATGTATGCAATGCTTTTGCAGCCTCTTTGCTATCTTCTATATTATGAATCTTAATACCTGTTAACACTTCTGCTTCTGGCACATTTGGCGTTATAACAGTGGCGATCGGTAGTAAATGTTCTTTCAATGCATTGACAGCTTCTTGCTGTAATAGTGAAGCTCCGCCTTTTGCAATCATAACCGGATCTAGAACAATATTATTCCAGCCAAATTTTTTAATATACTCTGCAACAATTTGAATAATTTCACCACTAAATAACATTCCAAGTTTCACTGCATCTGGTGTTAAGTCGTCACCAATTGAATTCAACTGCTCTATAATTCCTTCAAGCGAAACAGGATATACCCCTTGAACACCAAGTGTATTTTGAGCAGTAATGGCTGTAATCGCCGTCATCCCGTACACACCAAGCTCTTGGAATGTTTTCAAATCCGCTTGAATTCCAGCGCCGCCACCGCTATCAGATCCAGCAATTGTTAATGCTTTATTTACTTTCATCTCATTCACTCCTTTTATCCAAAATAACGATGATATATTGTTTTCGCTTCTGCTATCTCTTTCGTGCCATACACAAGAACTCGTCCGTCTTGAAAAGCAACAAGCCGTTTTCCATCTGCACGAAATGATAATAAATATGGGTTCACTGTTAAATCAGCTACGCGGTCACGTAACAGTTCTTTATATCTATGAAAGTCCAGTTTTTCTTTATGAGGCGGACGAATTTGAACTGTATTTCTCCCGCATAAAACAGCCGTTTTTGACGTATTCTCTTTATTTAAATATGGATAGATTGCTTTCTCACCACAAGATGGACAATGATCCTTTTTCAACTTCTGTACATTCATACAGGAATATTCATTTTTCCATACATCAAATGACACGAGACCATCTCGAAGCGCTTTATAATCTTCTACTAAAAGTTTAAGAGTTTCTGTTACTTGATGCGAAACAACGATCGATACAGCAGGTGAAATAATGCCTGCTGTATCACATGTTGCTCCGCCAAGTGGGATGGATTGTAGTAAGCAAGATAAACACGGTGTCTTTCCTGGTAAAATGGTATAAGAAAGACCATAGCTCCCTACACAAGCACCGTAAATCCATGGAATTGAATATTTTTGTGATATATCATTTATAATAAAGCGTGTTTCAAAATTATCAGTCGCATCGATGATGACATCGACATTTGTAACAAGTTCTTCTAGCTCTTCTGCGGTTATATCTTTGACAAAAGCCTTTACCACTACACTACTATTAATCGCTTTCAAACGCTGTTTTGCCGCGATCGCTTTCGGGAGATGGTTCTTCACATCTTCTTCAGCGTATAGTTGCTGCCTTTGCAGATTACTCCAATCAATATAGTCGCGGTCTACAATCGTTACATTTCCCACACCCGCTCTTACAAGCATTTCTGCATTGGCGCTACCAAGTGCTCCTGCACCGATAATGAATACATGCTTTTTCCCTATCTTTTTTTGCCCTTTTTCTCCAATTGAGGAGAATAGCTCTTGACGAGAATATCGATTATTCAACTACGCTCATTCCTTCTAAAGGACTGCTTGCTGTTGCAAAGCGTTTCCGTGCAATACGTCCTGCTTCAAATCCTAAACGTCCTGCATGAATACCTAGTTTCATTGCTTCCGCCATTTTAATAGGATCTTTCGCACCAGATACAGCCGTATTTAATAACACACCGTCTGCCCCTAATTCCATCGCAAATGCTGCATCAGCTGGACTCCCAACACCTGCATCTACAATAACTGGTACAGTTGCTTGTTCAATAATAAAGCTTATATTTAATGGATTTACAATACCAAGTCCTGAACCAATTGGTGACGCTCCAGGCATAATCGCATGCACACCAAGCTCTTGTAGTTTGCGAGCTAATACAACATCATCTGATGTATAAGGAAGAACAATAAACCCTTCTTCAAGAAGCATTTCAGATGCTTTTAACGTCTCTACTGGATCTGGCAATAACGTTTTATCATCACCAATCACTTCTACTTTTACCATGTCACATAGACCTGATGCTTTTGCTAACTTTGCAATACGAACCGCTTCTTCAGCTGTTTTTGCCCCTGCTGTATTTGGAAGTAATGTGTAGTTTTTTATATCAATTTTTTCTAATAAATTCGGTTGCTGTGCATCAAATATATCCATCCGGCGCACTGCAAATGTTAAAATTTCCGCTTCTGATACTTCGATTGCTTTTCTTTGCACGTCATAATCAGAAAATTTTCCTGTTCCTAATAAAAGTCTAGATTTGAATGTGAAAGGTCCAATGTTTAACATAATCAACCGCCTCCTACGAAAGTTACAATCTCAATTTGATCGCCATCAAAAACGGAAGTGTCTTGATGGTCTTCTTTTTGCAGAATCTCCTTATTTCGCTCTACCACAACAATCTTTGTATCCAACTCTAAGTGAGTAAGCAATTCCGCTACCGTTTTAATATGTTCTGGCACCTCTACTTGCCTACCATTAATTTTCAAATACAAGCTTCCATCCCCCTTCTAAACTGACTTTGAAAACAATGAATCTAACAAATGATTAGTTTGTTTTCCTTCTATGATATCGGCCATATATTGACCAGAAATAGGACTTAATAAAATACCATTTCGGTAATGACCTGTACAAGCATATAACCCTTTTATTTCCTCATGCTCTCCCATATAAGGAACGTCATGATTGGATTGCGGACGAAGCCCTGCCCATGCGGTTTCCCACTCCGCATCTTTTAAAGCTGGTAAAATTGAATACGCACGTTCTAATATCGAAATGATACTTTTTGGTTGTACAGATTTGTTAAACGTATGAGGTTTCATTGTTGCTCCAATTACATAGCGACCACCACGTTTTGGTGCGATGTAAAATCTGTCTTGGAAAATCGGAGCTCTTACTAATGGCTTATAGCTTTTTACTGCGACTACTTCCCCTTTTACAGGATAAGTACCCCAATCTCTATGAAAATATTGAAGTAGTTTTGTACTCCATGAACCACCTGCAATGACTACTTTTTCACATGAAATAAAGCCTTCGCTCGTAACAATTCCGCACACTCTATTTTTTTCAACTCGAATATCAAATACTTCTGTTTGTTCATATATATCAGTACCAGAAATGGCCGCAGAGTGTGCGAACGCTTTCGTTAGTTCTGGCGCAATAACATGACCATCTTTGGGATAATAGACAGCGCCGATAATGGAGGAAGAAAGAAACGGTTCCTTTTGGCGAAGCTCATCTCCTGTTAGAAAATAAGATTCCTCACCTGTTTCTTGTTGCCAGTTCATTATATTTCGTATTCTTGTTTTCTCCTCTTCATTTTGAGCAATCCGATATATCCCTTTCTCTTCATATCCAATATCAATTCCCGTTTTTTCTCGTAACGCCTTTGCAAGTTGCGGAAATATTGCACGGCTTTCTCTAGCAAGTTCAAAGAGCGGGTTATATACATCCCATTCCGCCTGTACTCCAAGAAGTCCTGCCGCTGCTTTTGATGCTTCCGAAGCAACCCTTTGCTTCTCAACAATTGCAACATGGCAACTTCTTTCTGCTAGAAAATGTGCAACTGAACTACCAATTACACCACCGCCAATAATAGCTACATCATACTTCTTACTCATGATTTTCCGCCCACTTTCTTATTATTTCCTTATACAATCTTGCTTTCTCGTATGGATTACGATCGCTTACAATTCCAGACATAACTGCAATACCACTCACACCAGATTTAAGAACTTCTGTTGTATTTTCAGGTGTTATTCCTCCAATAGCTGTAATCGGTATTGTTAACCGCCTTGCCATATCTGAAATTTCTTCTAGTCCTCTTGCTGGGACACCTTTCTTACAGCTTGTCGGAAATACATGCCCATAAACAAGTGAATCCGCTCCATTTTTGAACGCTACGATTGCTTCTTCTAAAGAATGCACAGAATAACCAACATGCAAATAAGAAAATTTCTCTTTTACAGATTTCACATCTACGCTACGGTATCCTAATTGTACGCGCGGAATATTTAATAAAATTGCAATATCAATTCGGTCATTAAGCACAAGTTTAGATGCAGGAAAGCCTCTTTTTAAGAGACCTTCCACACCTTCATACAACTCTTTCGTACTTTTCTCCCGTTCGCGAATATGCAAATAATCAATCTCACTCTCCATTTGCATCGCTACATTCGTCAGCTCTTCAAATGTCATTTGACCATTTGAAATGACATGAAGTTCATTTTTCATACACATTCGCCTACTTTAAAATGTTTTCAAATAATTCATTAGCAGGAACAATCTCTTTTGTCATTCCTTTTTCTTTCAACCATTTATTTTGTTTTTCCCATGCCCCTTTTGAATCTGATAAAAACGGCTCATCTTTTGTTTCCATTTTTTCTAATAAAATTTTCATGCTCTCCTTCTCAACTTCGGGGATGAGCGGGAAGTTTTCCTTTTCTTGATGATCTAATAAAATGTTAAGAGCCTCATCTGGATTTTTTTTCATAAATTCATATCCTTTTTTCGTACCGCGTAAGAAAGCTTGCAGAGCTTCCTTATCCTTTTTCAACGTTCTCTCTCCTGTGACAAACACAAGCTCATGATAATTTGGCACGCCGTAGTCAGCTGGATTAAAGTATGCTGGCTCATGACCTTGATGACGCATGACAGGAACTTCATGGTTAATGTATGCCCCTGTGACAGCATCTACTTTTTTCGTAATTAATGCTGGTACTAAATCAAATCCTACATCGACTACTTTTACATCGCTTGGATTCCCACCATCTTCTTTTACCATTGCTTTTAAATACGCTTCACTTAAAGGTGTTCCAGAATAACCAACTGTTTTTCCCGTTAAGTCTTTTGGTGACTGAATACCTGCTGACTTTAATGAAACAATATGGTTTAACGGTGAGCGAACAACCGCCCCAATTGATTTCACAGGAATTTGTTCATTTGCCTTTGCAATAATTACATCTGGTTGATAATATAAGCCCACTGTCACTTTCCCTGTTGCTGGTAATGTTAAAGGATCAGTTGGATTAGAAGGGAATTTTATATTTACTTTTACACCTTCTTCTTTAAAATATCCCTTCTCGATTGCTGCATAGATAAAACTATGCACCGCATTTGGATACCAATCGAGCATCACCGTAACTTCTTTCTCCTTTTTTTGCTTATCTGACGCTGAATCAGTAGAACATCCCGCAATCATTGCAATGAATAAAGTAAACACAAAGATGCATTTGAATAATTTCATGAATGTTTCCTCCAACTAATGAATTTCTTTTCTAATATAGAAACAAGTAGGACAAACAAAATAGCAAGTAATGATAAAAGGACAATCGGTGCAAAAACCCCAGCCCCATCTAACTGCGTCATCATTCGCTTACTAAAGTAGCCTAAGCCCGCTTGTGCTCCAAGCCACTCACCAATTGCTGCACCGATAACGCTAAGCGGAACGGCGATCTTAAGTGCTGAGAAAAAATAAGGAAGTGCAGATGGCAACTTTAATTTTAAAAAAATATCTTGTTTCGTTGCGCCGTATGTAACTAACAGCTCTTCCCAATCCTTTTTCGTACTGCGCAATCCATCGTACATATTGACCGCAATCGGAAAAAAGGTAATTAAAACCGTCACAACAACTTTGCTCCAAATGGAATATCCAAACCATAAAACAAATAATGGAGCCAAAGCAGTAATCGGTATTGTTTGTGAGGCAACGAGTAACGGATAAAAAGATCTTTCCATCCATTTACTTGCATTCATTGCCATTGCAAGCCCAACACCAAGGACAATAGAAATTGCTATACCGATAAAAACGACATACAACGTCGCTGGTAAATGAACCGTAAAGAGTATGTCATGCAGCGCCCACATTTTCACTATAATTGCAGTCGGTGCTGGTAAAATATACATCTCATCTATAATTCTAGCTCCCACTTCCCAGCTTATAAGCAATATGCCACTTAATATACATGCAGGCAGTAGCTCTCTCATTTTCCTCATATAAGCACCTGCCCTTTTAACATACTAAGTAGTTCATCCTTTAACGCTAGTACTTCTGGTCTGTGTAAGTCTTTTCTTGTCCGTTCTTTCCCAAGTGGTACAACACGCTCTGTTAGCGTTGTAATTGGCTGCGTTGTCACAATGAGGATTCGATTCGAAAGAAACAGCGCCTCCTCTACATCATGTGTAATAAATAAAATTGTTTTTTTCCACTGTTTCCATTGTTCAAACAGCCATTCTTGCAATGTTGCCTTTGTTAATGCATCCAGCGCACTAAAAGGTTCATCTAACAATAAAATATCTCCACCTGTTAGTAATGTTCGAATAAACGATACTCGTTGCCGCATTCCTCCCGACAAGTCTTTTGGGTACTTTTGTTCGTATTCTTGTAATCCAAATTGCTCTAAAAGCGCTTTCGCTCTTTTTTCAGCTTCTGTTTTCTTAATTCCTTGACATTCTAAAGGAAGAGCTGCATTTTCAATAATCGTTCTCCATGGCAAGAGCATATCTTTTTGTGGCATATATCCTACAGGATGACTCTTTGTTTCCATCAGTTGAATTGTTCCAGCCGCTGCATCTTCTAATCCTGTAATTAAGCGAAATAATGTACTTTTGCCACAGCCACTCGGACCGATGATGCTAACAAATTCTTTTTCCTTTATGGAAGCATCTAGGTCCTTTATAATAGGATTTTCATCATAATGAAAGGAAACATTATGAAACTGTAGTATGCTCTTTGTCTTCAAATCCCCACATCTCCTTGCTATATGCCATATCCCAGAATAAATATTCAAAGCGGCTGGAATATAGGAAAATCTCTTCTAAGCGGGCTAATTCTTGTTCTGTTTTTCCTTCAGCTAGTTCGTTTAATAAATCGATTAACCAAATGCAAAGATTCCCATACTCTTCTGAACTATATCCTTGAATCCACTCTCCAAAGAACTCATGATCTCTTGCTCCTGGAATATCATTTAAACGTTTTCCAATTTCCCAATAACTCCACATACACGGAAGAAGCGCTGCAATAAGCTCAGCTAGTGTGCCATTTTGCGATACTGACATCATATAGTTTGTGTACGCTAAATTTTTAGCTGATGGCTTCGCTGATTCGATCTCTTTTATAGAAATTCCAAGACGCTTTGCATACTGCTTATGAATGGTCATTTCTCCATTTAAAATGCCATCAATTTGTTCCGCAAATTTTGCCATAACTTGTGGATTCGTTGCTTTTACAACACCAATTGCATAAATTTTTGCATAATCTAGCAAGTATAAATAATCTTGTATGATGTAATATTGGAACTTATCCTTTTCTAACGTGCCATCTCCCATCCCCGTTACAAAAGGATGATTATGACTTTTTTCCCAAACAGGCTGCACGACTTCAAATAATCTTTCACAAAATTTCATATATATTTCCCCTTCCTTTATATCTTTTTATCCAAATAAAAAGCCACTCCTATATAAGAAGTGGCTACAGCAAATAAAAAAATATATATGCATTGCTCCACTTCCCTTCGCTAGTATTACCTAGATCAGGTCCATAAGGGTTAAGGTTCATTCCTCTCTCAGCCTATTAGGCACCCCTAGTGGTATCCGTTATGAAATTTTGAACTACCCCCACTTAACACTCTTACGAGCTGTTTGAAGTGGGAGATTCCTAAGAACACCAACCTAACGGTTAGTTATTGATTAGGCTATCCCCGTAGTCCCTACGGTTAGAAGTCTTATTGCTTCATTTTTTAGATTGATACTTGCATTCATATCTCGATCGTGATGTGTGCCACAAGAAGGACAATCCCATTCACGTAGGTTGAGATTCTTAACGTCTTTGTTTTGGTAACCGCAAACTTAACTAATCCAAGTTTAGGTAACTTGATTTTGTTACCCGCAATCGCAATATTTCCATTCGTATGCTTTGTCGTGTAGGATTGCACTTTATTCTTTTTAGACTTGAAACGCGGTGCTTTGTTTTGTTTCTTGAAGAATCGAGTATACGAATCAGCAAGGTTTTTTGAGTGATGATTGCAGTGATGTGCTGTCTACTTCTTTTAACCAAACTAATTCTTTCTTTAGTTGTGTTAATTGAGAAGAGCAAGTGTTATAAGTTAATCCTTTGCCTGTCTCTTTGTATGCGTCATTCCGTTGTGCTAAAAAATGATTGAATACAAAACGTGAACAACCGATTGTTTTTGCAATTAGAATTTCTTGCCCCTTGTTTGGATAGATACGAAACTTATACACTTTGTTAACTAACATTGATTTCACCTCCTTTTAGTATATACTCATTATATATCAAACATAAGTATATACCGAAATGGAAGTGAAGTAGTATGGAACGTATTTCAAAATTAATTAAGTTTCCTGCTGATTTAGTGGCAGAAATCGAAAAATACCAAAAAGAAAATTACATCACGAGTTTTGCAGGTGCGGTTTACGAGCTTATTCGTAAAGGTTTAAGTGTGTCGGATCGTTAACGTGGCATAAGCCACACCCTATCCGAAGGCGATTCATCCCCCACCTACTCATTGGGCTATGCCCTGCACGTTCCTTGAGGTGGGTGTCTTCTCGCCTAAAAAGATAAAATAAAAAAGCCCCGTTTCCATGCGCAAAGAAACGGGGACTTATACTTTCGTCCAAATTGCTTCCCTACGCTAGCATAACCTAGATCAGGTAATAAAAGGATCAAAGACTCACGGCCTTACTCTCAGTTGGCAACACCAACTCTCCTAGCACAATATAAAATTACCATTGTCAGTATAACACCGTCATCAAGCTTCAGCAACTATTTTAATTTTCTTAATTATCCACCTAATAATAAAATGAGAAATACGCTGCATATGAGCTCCCAGTTTCCTTGTTTCTCTTCGAATCTTGAAGTGGGATTCTTACTACCCGAAAATAGAGGGATACAAGAAAGCATTCTCTCTTTTTGATTTCGCATGGCATTGCACTATTTTCTTATAAAAAAGCAAACATCTATACATTTAACATTATTTTTCTATTGATTTCATATTACATTTATGTGAATAAGCCCCACTCGATTCTATCTTTATACTATAATAAAAGGTACAGTATTACATCTAGAGGAGGCCTTGATTATATGAACTTGAAAGCTACAGCTTTAACAGCAACTACTGTCGCAATTGCTTCCTTACTTCCTTCTGTAACAGAAGTAGATACGCAGACAGCTGCTGCACAGCAAACAGCAAAAGCAAAGACTGGCTATGTGAAGGTAGATAAAGTAAACTTATATCCAACTACAAGCGTCAACAATGATTCAATTGGTAGCATCCCCTATAACACCCCTGTTACCATTCTTGAAACAGTTCACGACTGGTATAAAGTAAATATTCATAATCAGATCGGTTACATAAAAAAAGATGCTATTACATTTACAAAATCTAGTAAGAGAAGCGAGCAATATATTGTACATGCAAATGCGTTAAATGTTCGTTCTGAACCGAATACAGAATCTTCTATTCTTGACGTATTACCGAATGGTAAGTTCGTTGCAGTCCAAGAAACACAAGGAAATTGGTATAAAATTTTTCACAACGGACAAATTGGATATGTACAAAAAGACTTTGTATCTAGCGGTTCAAAACCTTTAGTAAAAGGAATTACCGTGCAAAACACTCCTACCTATACCGTTGCTACTCCAAAACTAAACGTGCGTAGTAATGCGGGAACGAATAGTGCGATTATCGGCTCTTTACAAAACGGTACACAAGTTCAGGTTGTAGAAACAGTCGGAACTTGGTATAAAATTCGCTTCGGCACAGCGTATGGCTATGTAGCCAAACATTATATCCTCCAAAATCAGGCGCAAAATAAAAAGACAAATCCTTCTATCCCAGCTGTTTTTAAATTTCCGACACAAGGAAAAATTAGTTCAACATTTGATATGCGCTGGGAACAAATGCATTATGGAGTAGATATTGCTGCACAAGGGAATGTTTCTATTCATGCAGCCGCTTCAGGAAAAGTTGTGAAGTCTTATTATTCAGCAAGCTATGGGAATGTTGTTTTCGTTGCTCATCGGATCAATGGAAAATTGTATACAACTGTTTATGCTCATATGAAAGATCGCGCTGTAAAGGTAGGAGACCACGTACAGGTTGGACAACTATTAGGACATATGGGAAATACAGGACATTCCTTTGGACAACATCTTCATTTTGAATTACATAATGGAGAATGGAATTTTGAAAAAACGAATGCAGTGGATCCACTGCCATATTTAGTTAGGTAAATACTATGCCACGCAATATCCCATTAATGATTGAATCTATAGCCTTCTTTGGCTTAATTTGTTGTTTAATTATTTATAATACAAGCATTGTATTTTTATCTATTGTTATTACTTTTGTTATTTTAGAAATTATGATGGAAGCATTTCAAATTCGACTGAAACAAAAAATTGCTCATATTTACGTTATGCTTTTTCTTTTAAGTGCTTTTATAACAAACGTAGTAAATGGTGGCTTTTATCTATCTTCCATATTCCCTGTATTCTTCTTGGGAATCTTACTAGTTATATCCCAATATATTAATGTTCCTGATAAACAAAAGAAACAAGAAAAACAAAAGCAGCCAGGGATCTAGAAAGAGAAAACAAATTACTTTCTTTGATGTATAAGAAAATCAAGGCTGCTAATTCATACTACTAAGTAAAAGGGATCTCAATTTACATGAGATCCCTTTTACTTATGTATTTGTTTTTAGCCACATGCATACTTCTCATAAATGAAGCTTAAGTTATATTTTTTTTCTAGACTCATTCTCTGTTCATCGTCACACCAGTAAAATAAAATGTCATGAATAGTTGCATAACGTTTGTTCTTTAAAAACACTCTAAAGAATGACGGTAAACAATCATGTAACTGTATAAAAATATAATTCCGTAAAATTTCTTCCTTATATTCAATTCCTTTACATACATGCAAGAGTTCTTCACAATAATATGCATGCTGAGGAACTTGAATCATTTCAAAGAATGGTATGTAAGATAATAGCTTACCAATAAAGTGTCCATAGCTGTTCATAATCTCGATTGTCATATGTTCCATCATTTCTTTCATAACATATAAATAATCATCAACATGTGTTGTTTTTAATGGATCAAGTCGATCTGATATTTGAGAAATAACAGCTCTCTGACATGCAATAACAGCATGATTAGGTCCATAGTATGAAAGAAAATCTGTGCATTTGCGATATTTTCTTAATAAGTCAAATGTGTATAAATCACCTAAATATGTATTGCAATGTATTGCTAGGTTCATCATGTCATCATTTAATTCTTTTTTAGAAAGAGATTTTGCTTGTTTACATAGGTAAAAGAATGTGAACTCTAAGACTTCTTTATGAGATACTAATTCTCTATATTCTTCTATACATTTTTCATTAAATTTTACTCTATTCCAAATCGCTACATCTTCACTTTTTAATTCTCCAACACGGTACTTAATAATTAAATAGTTTAAAGCGACAATTTGTGTTATGGAATCCCACGTTTCATACTCCATTGAAGTATATACAAATTCATCTAACCTTTGATTTACCATAAATGTATATGCTTCTTGATACCAACCAATCTCTTGACATAAACGAACAATACGCACCAATGTAGGAATCTCATCTTTATGAAATTGAGGTAATTCTTTTGCTTTGTTCATTCCATATAAAATGAATGGAATCAAATTTTCTTCTTTGTAAAACTCTTTTTCTTTCCATACTAGAAGTGTTCTCTCTTTCTCTTCACCTTTTGGACGACAAGGTACAAGTAAAGAAAATAAATCAGCAAAATCTTTTGGTTCCACGTATGTATCAATAACCAAATTCCAATTCGGATTTCCCTGCACAGCTTTCATATAACTCCCCTTTCAATTTTCCCTTCTATATAAACACGCTAAAGTTTGTTAATAATAAAAACTCAACAAATATTGCTATATTCAAAATCACTCATAACTCTCATATCTATTAGTATATCATTTTTTATCGTGATAAAAATTAAGAATAAAAATTTTAAAAAACTTTTCAAATATAGCAATGATCTTTGAATTTTATTTCAGATACATTACACTCACAATGCCTTTGCATTCTAATTGTAAGAATAATGTATCTGATTCTCATTCTTTATTCATCAAAGTTTACATAACTGTCTTAAAGTTCATGTAATCCTTTTGTATGCTCGGATATTTCACCTAAGGCAAAACCAGCTTGATCATCAGCTGCTTCTACTGTTGCTAAATCTCCTAATGCTAACATTCCAACGAGTACTCCATTCTCTACTACTGGCAACCTTCTCACTTGATGCCTTGCCATTAACTCTGTTGCCTTCTCAACCGGATCGTTAGGTGCTACTGAAACAATATTTGTGGTCATCACATTTGTAATTTTATTAGACCCTGGATGCTTCTCAGCAATTCCACGAACAACTAAGTCGCGATCTGTAACAAGACCAACAATTTGATTATTATCGACGACCGGGATCATACCAATTTCTTCTTCTTTCATTTTAACGGCTGCTTCATACACATTATCTAAAGGCGTACATTGTACAATATTTGTACTCATCAAATCTCTTACAAATAGCATATTATTTGTTCCCTCCTTTTAATACATACCATAGTTTTTCCAAATTCCCTTTATTTATTTCAAATACTTCTCTTCATATTTGTTTAGATTTACAACATCGTATGTAAAAGGAACAAGTATACGTAACATAAGAAAAAAGAGTCAGCAATTATGCTGACTCTTTTTTATGACCCGTACGGGATTCGAACCCGTGTTACCGCCGTGAAAGGGCGGTGTCTTAACCACTTGACCAACGGGCCATGGCTCCGCAGGTAGGACTCGAACCTACGACCGATCGGTTAACAGCCGATAGCTCTACCACTGAGCTACTGCGGAATATGATGATGGGCCTAAATGGACTTGAACCATCGACCTCACGCTTATCAGGCGTGCGCTCTAACCAGCTGAGCTATAGGCCCATATTTCTAAACAGGGGCAGTAGGAATCGAACCCACACCGGAGGTTTTGGAGACCTCTGTTCTACCGTTAAACTATGCCCCTAAACGATGCCGGCTAGAGGACTTGAACCCCCAACCTACTGATTACAAGTCAGTTGCTCTACCAATTGAGCTAAGCCGGCTCGCTAATTCAAAATGGTGGCTCGGGACGGAATCGAACCGCCGACACGAGGATTTTCAGTCCTCTGCTCTACCGACTGAGCTACCGAGCCTTATGTAATGGCGGTCCCGACCGGGGTCGAACCGGCGATCTCCTGCGTGACAGGCAGGCATGTTAACCACTACACCACGGGACCATTTGGTTGCGGGGACAGGATTTGAACCTGCGACCTTCGGGTTATGAGCCCGACGAGCTACCAGACTGCTCCACCCCGCGACAATGTATTTTTAAAATAAGGAGGTAGAGGGATTCGAACCCCCGCGCGACTCTCGCCGCCTGTCGGTTTTCAAGACCGATCCCTTCAGCCAGACTTGGGTATACCTCCATGAAGGTAATATTATATATTAGTCTTTATAAACTATGAATAATTCCATTTCAATAAAATGGAGGAGGTAGAGGGATTCGAACCCCCGCACGGCTCTCACCGCCTGTCGGTTTTCAAGACCGATCCCTTCAGCCAGACTTGGGTATACCTCCAACAATAATAAAAGTGGAGCCTAGCGGGATCGAACCGCTGACCTCCTGCGTGCAAGGCAGGCGCTCTCCCAGCTGAGCTAAGGCCCCAAATTAAGTATCGGGAAGACAGGATTTGAACCTGCGACCCCCTGGTCCCAAACCAGGTGCTCTACCAAGCTGAGCCACTTCCCGTTAATGGCGCGCCCGAGAGGAGTCGAACCCCTAACCTCTTGATCCGTAGTCAAACGCTCTATCCAATTGAGCTACGGGCGCATATGGTGCCGAGGGCGGGAGTCGAACCCGCACGGTGGTCACCCACCGCAGGATTTTAAGTCCTGTGCGTCTGCCTGTTCCGCCACCCCGGCATGTCATATTTGGAGCGGAAGACGGGAGTCGAACCCGCGACCCCAACCTTGGCAAGGTTGTATTCTACCACTGAACTACTTCCGCAAGACATGTTATAAGTATTTTATTAAAAGTGCGGGTGAAGGGAGTCGAACCCCCACGCCAAAGGCGCCAGATCCTAAGTCTGGTGCGTCTGCCAATTCCGCCACACCCGCATATTCTTTTAAATGGTGAGCCATGAAGGACTCGAACCTTCGACCCTCTGATTAAAAGTCAGATGCTCTACCAACTGAGCTAATGGCTCTTAAATGGCTGGGCTAGCTGGATTCGAACCAGCGCATGACGGAGTCAAAGTCCGTTGCCTTACCGCTTGGCTATAGCCCAATAATGAAAATGGTGGAGGGGGGCAGATTCGAACTGCCGAACCCGAAGGAGCGGATTTACAGTCCGCCGCGTTTAGCCACTTCGCTACCCCTCCGATATATTATGGTGGAGGATGACGGGATCGAACCGCCGACCCCCTGCTTGTAAGGCAGGTGCTCTCCCAGCTGAGCTAATCCTCCATTTGCCTGGCAACGTCCTACTCTCACAGGGGCAAGGCCCCAACTACCATCGGCGCTAGAGAGCTTAACTTCCGTGTTCGGTATGGGAACGGGTGTGACCTCTCTGCCATCATCACCAGACAATATTCATTTGAGACAATCATTATTATACCTAATTCACTTAAAAAGTCAACAAGTTTTTTTATATTCTCTCAAAACTAGATAACACTTGCTTCATATTGAATCCAGCTCCAGCGACTAGAATTTCGATCATTTCGTACCTTCCTGCCGAAGCAAAGAACGCTTCTATAGTCAGGCACTCCAATGCTCTTCCATTCTGAGCGAGTCGCTTCCGCTTTTTTTATTGGTTAAGTCCTCGATCTATTAGTATTCGTCAGCTCCACGTGTCACCACGCTTCCACCTCGAACCTATCAACCTGATCATCTTTCAGGGATCTTACTAGCTTACGCTATGGGAAATCTCATCTTGAGGGGGGCTTCATGCTTAGATGCTTTCAGCACTTATCCCTTCCGCACATAGCTACCCAGCGATGCCCTTGGCAGAACAACTGGTACACCAGCGGTGCGTCCATCCCGGTCCTCTCGTACTAAGGACAGCTCCTCTCAAATTTCCTACGCCCACGACGGATAGGGACCGAACTGTCTCACGACGTTCTGAACCCAGCTCGCGTACCGCTTTAATGGGCGAACAGCCCAACCCTTGGGACCGACTACAGCCCCAGGATGCGATGAGCCGACATCGAGGTGCCAAACCTCCCCGTCGATGTGGACTCTTGGGGGAGATAAGCCTGTTATCCCCGGGGTAGCTTTTATCCGTTGAGCGATGGCCCTTCCATGCGGAACCACCGGATCACTAAGCCCGACTTTCGTCCCTGCTCGACTTGTAGGTCTCGCAGTCAAGCTCCCTTATGCCTTTGCACTCTACGAATGATTTCCAACCATTCTGAGGGAACCTTTGGGCGCCTCCGTTACACTTTAGGAGGCGACCGCCCCAGTCAAACTGCCCACCTGACACTGTCTCCCGGGTCGATAAGACCCGTAGGTTAGAATTTCAATACAGCCAGGGCGGTATCCCACCAGCGCCTCCACCGAAGCTAGCGCTCCGGCTTCAAAGGCTCCCGCCTATCCTGTACAAGCTGTACCAAAATTCAATATCAGGCTACAGTAAAGCTCCACGGGGTCTTTCCGTCCTGTCGCGGGTAACCTGCATCTTCACAGGTACTATAATTTCACCGAGTCTCTGGTTGAGACAGTGCCCAAATCGTTACACCTTTCGTGCGGGTCGGAACTTACCCGACAAGGAATTTCGCTACCTTAGGACCGTTATAGTTACGGCCGCCGTTTACTGGGGCTTCAGTTCAGAGCTTCGCTTACGCTAACCCCTCTCCTTAACCTTCCAGCACCGGGCAGGTGTCAGCCCCTATACTTCGCCTTACGGCTTCGCAGAGACCTGTGTTTTTGCTAAACAGTCGCTTGGGCCTATTCACTGCGGCTTTCCGTTAAGAAAGCACCCCTTCTCCCGAAGTTACGGGGTCATTTTGCCGAGTTCCTTAACCAGAGTTCTCTCGCTCACCTTAGGATTCTCTCCTCGCCTACCTGTGTCGGTTTGCGGTACAGGCACCTTTTATCTCGCTAGAAGCTTTTCTTGGCAGCGGGGAATCGAAGACTTCGCTCCATAAGGAGCTTCCCCATCACAGCTCAGCCTTCGCGGTAAGCGGATTTGCCTACTTACCAGCCTAACTGCTTGGACGTGCACAACCAATCGCACGCTTCTTCTATCCTTCTGCGTCCCTCCATTGCTCAAACGATAAAGAGGTGGTACAGGAATATCAACCTGTT